>QFWS01000010.1 GCA_003144015.1 Flavobacteriaceae bacterium LYZ1037
ACTGGAAATATTCCAGGACTGGAAAGCTTTAATTTAGAAACACTTTCTGTTCCTAGTCAATTGTTAGAGGATGGATCTATTTCGGTGTATCCAAATCCAACGTCAGATTATATACATATTGCAACAACTTATAAAATTCAACAGGTAGAAATTTATGATATTTTAGGAAAGAAAGTAAAACAAGTTGCAGACAGTCCTAAAATTAATGTCAACCACTTACAAGCTGGAATCTATCTTGTAAAAATATTTACAGACAACGGACAAATTACTAAAAAAATTATTGTTGAATAATTACAACAATTATTATTTAGTCTTTTAATTGCCAAAAAAGCTCAATGTAAAGTTTGAGCTTTTTTTTTATGCTTTTTATTAAAATATACAAGTTGTAACCAAATGTAAAAATCTTCAAATTCTCAAAATGCTTTGTAAGTGTGTGTGTGTAAAGCATTCAAAAACTTAACAAATAATTACATCATTGAAAGTTTATCTTTATAGTCCTTCATAAGTTGATGTCATTTTATTTGATTAATTTTAGATACTAATCGCTAGTATCATTTAAATGAAACGATTTTATATTGCTGTTATATTTTTTTACGGAATAAGCTCTATTACAGCTCAAAACGACAACTTTTATTTCAAACAAATTACAGTAAACGAAGATTTTTCACCAAACAATGTCGTTAGTGTGGCTCAAGATAGTACAGGCTATCTTTGGATTGCTTCAAGAGATGAATTATTGCGTTATGATGGTAGTAGTTTTAAAAGATTCTACAAACAGTTTGACGCGATTACAAAACCCAATATGAAAACTTTGGGCAAAGTGTATATCGATCATGAAAATAATCTTTGGATTATTTCAAAAGATGGCATTTTAGAAAAATTCAATCGTATTTCAGAAATTTTTATTCCTATTAGAAATATAAAACACGCTAGTTCAATATATCAAGATTCAGAAAACGATACTTGGATAGGGACTTATGGGGATGGTCTTTATAAAATAAGTTCAAATAAAAAAGATACAATTCATATTGACAAAAATTTTCAAGATGACATTTATGACATTATTGAGGCAGAAGACAGACATTCCATACTTTTTACTAGTGGAACTCGTATTATCGAAATGGATAAGAAATCCTTAAACTATCGAGTCTTGCCCATAACAGATAAGAATCTATATAAGGGCAGTTTTAATTGTTTGTCCATATCAAAAAAAGGAACTATTTGGGCTGGCTCTTATGACGATGGTTTGTTTTATAAGCCTAAAGGACAACATGAATTTAAACCCTATAAATTACCTAAAAAAAATATAAATACGCCAACAGTTACTATACAAAAACTATTTGTAGATCATTTAGATAGATTATGGATGTCTACGTTTTATAATGGCGTGTTTTTAATTGATAATGAAACAGTAAAACATTTTAATAACAAACAGATTAATACCTCTACTACCATTTTAACTAGTGTATATGAGATTTATCAAGATAAATCTCATGTCATTTGGTTTGGTATTGGAGATGGAAGCTTGAGCTATTATGATGAAAAACTTATAAAGTTTAATAAGCTTGCTGGCAACCCTACTAGTGACAGTGATTTTTTAAGTGAAATTTACGCCATTGAAAAACACAACAACTCTCTGTACTTTGGAGCAGCAAATGGCATAAACATTTATAATTTCGATACTGAAAGCTGGACACATATTAATAAAGAAAACTCTAACTTATCATCAAATGTAGTAACCGATTTTTGTTATATCGATAATGCTATTTGGATTGCCTTAAATAAAGGAGGTTTGAATATATTAAATAAAGATAATACCATTAACACATTTAACACTACAAGCAAAACACCTTTAAATGCTACTACTATTTGGTCAATAATTAAAGATTATAAAAATAGGGTTTGGTTAGGTACCAGAGAAAATGGGCTAATTCAATTTGATAGAAACTTAGGAACCATAAATCAATATAAAAATGTTTTTAAAGATTCAGATAGCCTATTTATTAATAATGGCAGAATTCTTATTGAAGGGAATCAAGGAGATTTGTGGATAGGAACTGAAGCTAATGGTATTTTTAAATATAATCCAGATTCAGGAGAAACTAAAAGTTTTAAAAATGATATTTTAAAAAATCCTATTAGATCGTTATACTACGACAAAGAAAAGAATAGACTTTGGATTGGAAGTTATCAAGGAGGTTTAAGCATTTTAGACATAAATACAGATACACTGTACAGCTATTCGATGAAAGATGGTTTAGCTAGCAACTCAGTTTCAGGCATCTTACCTGGTGTTGAAAATACCATGTGGATTAGTAGCGAGCGAGGTTTGGCTAAAATAGACCTATCCATAGATTTTAAAATAACTGATTTTGTAAATTATAACATACAAAACAACTTACAAAGTTTAATATTTAATGAAGGTGCATGTTATAAAGATGCCAATGGGTTTTTATATTTTGGAGGTATGAATGGTGTGAATTGGTTTAATCCTTCACAAATACGTCAAAACACTTACAAACCCCCTACAGTAATCTCTAAAGTAGAAGTATTTAACAAAGAAGTACCTTTTATTCAAAATCGTACCTTTAAATATTCCGAAAACAACTTGTCTTTTACGTTTTCGGCACTTCAATTTTCATATCCAGAACATAACATGTATAAGTATAGACTTAAAAATCATGATGATACATGGATTGATACAGGAACCAGAAACACAATTAGTTTTGCTAATTTATCTCCTGGCAACTACACATTTCAAGTAAAATCTGCAAATTATGATGGTATCTGGAGTGATACTCCAGTAAGTTATAAGTTTACAATTGCACAACCTTGGTATTTTAACACTTGGGCTAAAAGCATCTATTTACTATTATTCTGTTTAAGCATATACATGATTTATAGATATTTTAAATGGCGTTGGAATATGAAATTAACACTTCAAAATGAGCATGCAGAAACCGAAAGATTAAAAGAATTAAGCGATTTTAAAACGAAAGTTTACACCAATATTGCTCACGAATTCCGTACGCCTTTAACCTTAATTTCTGGTCCTATTGAAAAACGCTTAGAGTCTGTTGACCTTTCCGATACCGATAGATTAGAATTTGGAATGATTCAACGGAATGCCCATAGATTACTTAATTTAATCAATCAGTTATTGGATCTATCAAAAGTTAAAACCAAATATTTAAAGTTAAAAGTAGCTCAAGACAATTTGGGGTTATTTTTAAAATCTTTGGGAGCTTCATTCGAATATCAAGCAGCACAACAAAAAATAGACTACATCTTGACAATCGAAACTTTTAAAGATGCTTGGTTTGACAGAGATGTTATAGAAAAAATAGTTACCAATTTACTCTCCAACGCTTTTAAATATACACCAAAACAAGGTTGCATTCTATTTAAAGCATCAGCAGTAAACAACCACTTGCAAATCCTTGTTGAAAATAATGGCATTCAACTAACAGAAGTACAGTTAGAAAATATCTTTGATCGGTTTTATCAAATTAATGAACAGTCAGAAGGTGTCGGACTTGGTTTATCCTTGGTAAAAGAACTTGTGTCACTTTATAAAGGTACTATTTCAGTTAGCAACACTCAAAACAACAATATCGTTTTTACTGTAACCTTACCATTGTTAAAAACTCATTTCCAAGAAGAAGACATAGTTGAAACAGCTTTAAGTACACAAATAAAATTAGAATCTTTCAATGATAAAAAGACTCAAAAAACTGCAAGTTGGAATCAATTAGAATTACCAATTTTGTTAATTATTGAAGACAATCAAGATATTAGAACCTTTGTAAAATCGGCATTTATTGATAATTTTCAAGTATTTGAAGCTGAAAATGGGAAAACAGGTTTAGAGCTAGCAATAGAAATTATACCAGATATTATAATTTCAGATGTTATGATGCCTTTGGTCGATGGATTTCAATTAACATCGCAATTAAAACAAGATGATAGAACCAGTCACATTCCTATTATATTATTAACAGCTAAAGCCGAAGAAACAGCTAAAACAATTGGTTTAGAAACAGGAGCTGACGATTATATAACCAAGCCCTTTAAGTTAAAGCTTTTAGAAATTAAGGTTAGAAACCTAATGAATTTAAGAGAAAAACTCCAACAACGTTACAGTCAAGAGTTAGTATTAAAACCTAAAGACATGGTTGTTTCAGATTTTGATGGAAAATTCATTAAGAAACTAAAAATGGTTTTAGATGAAAGCCTGACCGAATCATCATTTAGTGTAGAAGATTTTAGTAATGCTTTGCAAATGAGTCGTATGCAGCTTCACCGAAAATTAAAAGCACTTACAGGCTTATCTGCTACAGAATTTATTCGTTCTCAACGTTTAAAACTAGCTGTCACTTTACTTCAAAACAGCGAAGCTAATATATCTGAAATAGGTTATTCTGTAGGATTTAACGATCCGTCATACTTCACCAAATGCTTTAAAGAAGCCTATGGTTGTTCTCCCTCAGAATACACATCAAAATAACCTTAAAACACTAATATTAACTTCTTCCATAACATCTTAAAAACCACAAATTCAACCTATAAATATCAGATGTTACATCTGTTATAGTGTTTGTTACATGTGTTTTACTTCAACTTAACAATAGTTTTTACTTTCACAATCATAGAGTTTTTTACTAATAAATAATTTGTATGAAACATACAAAGTATGAAGCTAATCTTGAAGGTGTTTTAGAAAAAAATATTTTTCTAAATGTGAATCTATTGAAAAAAGGAACCTATAAATTAAATATTGTTCACAAAAAAAAGATCATAAAAAGTATTCATTTTACTAAAGAATAAAAACAAACTAATTCAAATGTATTAATACAAATCCAAAAATCATGAAAATTCCAAAACAAGTATTCTCAGTTATAATTTTATGTCTTTTTATTATCACTTCCTGTTCAAGTGATGATGACAATTCAGATTCTCAACCACCACAACCAACTACCATAGAATTATTAACCTCAGGTAAATGGTATTTCGAATCTAAAACACCTGGCATGTATACATCATGTGAAAAAAAAGGTTACATCCAGTTTAAGACCAATGGTGATCTTATATTAAACTCCTTCGATGATGGCTCTGGTTCTTGCGAATCTTTAGGAGCAGTTACAGCTGCATACACCTTAACAAGTAATGTAAACCTCACACTAGTATTTGGACCAGACAGCCAATCTGCAGTAATAAATTCCATTTCTACAAACGAACTTAAAGTTTCAAATTCTGATACTGGTGAAAATTTAGTTTTTGATAAAACTGAAGGATAATCGTTTTACTAATTGAATTAACAAATTCCAAAAACAAAATCATGAAAACAAAATTTTTAATTTTACTCGCTTTACTTTTTTCAGTAATCAGTTTCGCCCAACAAGGCATCAATTATAAAGCAGTTATTAAGGATAATTCGGGCAATGTAGTTGCCAATCAAACTGTAACCATACAATTTTCAATATTGAAAGGTGCAGAACAAAACAACCAATACACAGAAACGCACAATCCAACAACCGACAACAATGGTATTGTAATAGTAAATATTGGAGAGGGTACTTTAGTTAACGGAAATTATGCAACCATAAATTGGGGAAGCGAGGACCATTTCTTGAAAGTCGAAGTAGATACAGGTTCTGGATTTGAGAACATGGGAACCACAGAATTTAAAGCGGTTCCTTATGCGCTCAATGTTACAGGTTTGGAAGCTATAGATGAAGGGAACGGGAGAGGTTGGCGATTAAAAGGACGTACTCCTAATCTTTATGGCAATATTGGTAATGGAGCCATAGATTTGAGTTTCAGTGGATCGCCCTCATTAACCCATGGTGCAACAGAAAGTTATTCCACCGCCATGGGATATTCTACGGAAGCATCAGAATATGCTTCCACCGCCATGGGATCTCGTTCAAAAGCAACAGAAATTTATTCCACCGCCATGGGATATTTTACGGAAGCATCAGGAATAGCTTCCACCGCCATGGGAAGTGATACAAAGGCTTCTTCGTATGCCTCAACAGCCATAGGAAAGTTTAATATTGGTGGAGGAATAGCTGATGTCTGGCTACCAACAGACCCATTATTTGAAATAGGAAATGGGGATTTTTTAACATCTTCAAACGCATTGACCGTTTTAAAAAATGGCACTATTACAGCACCATCACTAACAAATGCGCTTATTACTTTAGCAGGAAACAAAGCATTAATTACTAAAGAGTACTTTGACGCGAATGAACTAACAAGCATTAACGACTTAACAGATGGCAAATCCGATGCAAATGGTTCGTCCGTATTTCTTGGTCTGGATGCAGGATTAAATGATGATGGTAATAATGGAAATGTAGGCATTGGTTATCAGGCGCTTGCTTCCAACACCACAGGCAGCCAGAATACTGCCAACGGACATGATGCGCTTTCTTCCAACACTACAGGAAATTCCAATACCGCCAACGGACTTGGTGCGCTTTCTTCCAACACTACAGGTGGCTTAAATACTGCCAACGGAAGTTATGCGCTTACTTCCAACACCACAGGTGGCTTTAATACTGCCAACGGAGTTAATGTACTTTCTTCCAACACCGCAGGTAATTTTAATATTGGCAACGGATATCGAGCACTTTTCTCCAACACCACAGGTGGCTTTAATACTGCCAACGGGAGTTATGCGCTTAGTTTAAACATCACAGGAAATAATAATACTGCAGTCGGAAATAGATCAGGTTATAATATAAAAGGAAGTGGTAATGTAACCATAGGTAATGACGCGGGGTATTATGAAATCGGGTCTAATACATTATATATTGATAACTCATCTGCCAATGCCAACAATGCACTTATCTATGGTAGGTTTGATACAGATTTCTTACGTTTTAATGCAAATGTTGCAGTAAAGGGAACCCTTAATTTAAACGAAAATACCACAGGCGAAGGTGTTGCTTTAAGGGTTCAAGGTGACGAAGCTTTATGGTATAATGGCACCTATTTTAGTTATGGTTTTGGTGGTTCAGCTAATTTTTTTGCCGATAATGTTGGTATTGGTATTACCAATCCAAATGCACAATTAGATGTCAATGGTAATATAGAATATACAGGTACTTTAACCGATGTGTCCGACAGACGCCTAAAAGAAAACCTTAACCCAATTACTAATGTTTTAGGGCAACTGCAAATTATAAAAGGCTATACCTATAACATGAAAGACGATGTCACAAAAAAACGCGAATATGGCGTTATCGCCCAAGATGTGCAAAAAGTATTCCCAGAAATGGTAAGCATTATAGATGATAAAGACCATTTGGGCGTAAGCTATGTACAACTTATTCCTGTGTTGCTGGAAGCGATTAAGGAGCAGCAAAAAATTATAGACCAACAAAACTCAAAAATCAATGGTTTGTCCGCAGAATTAACAGAAAAGGATATAGCCTTATCCCAATTTGATAAACGTTTAAAACAACTGGAAACACAAATTAAAACTTCAAACCAATGAAACCAACAGTAACATTAATTCTCGCATTACTCATTTCAGCAATAAATTTCGCCCAAAATAGTATAAACTATAAAGCCATAATAAAAGATACTAATGGCAATGTGGTTGCTAACGATTTAATAGTCGTCCAATTTGCAATTCTAAAAGGCTTAGCTCAAACCAACGTCTATCAAGAAACTCAGTCGCCAACTACCAATGCCAATGGAATGATGATTGTAAACATAGGTGAAGGCACGACATCTGATGATTTTTCAGCTATAAATTGGGGCAGCGATGATCATTATTTAAATGTACAAATCAATACAGGTTCTGGGTTGATTGATATGGGCACCACACAATTTATGGCAGTACCATATGCATTATCGTCTGGTGATAATTATTGGTCTAAAAACGGAGAAAAGATCTACACTTTAAACAATAATACGGGAATAGGGATAGATGACCCTCTAGCTAAATTAGATATTTTAGGAGGTAATTGGAATTTGATGCAGGGAACCCAGGGGATTTAAGAATTGGAAATCCTACCAATAACTTCCGAATTGGAATTGCTACAGGTGGTGGCGGAGTTGGGATTACTAGAATGTATACCAATAGCAATTCCTTAATTCTAGGGGTTAATAATGCGCCTGCATTAATGATAGAGCAAAATGGAAGTATTATTGCACCAGCTCTTACTAATACCCTTATTAATGATGCTGGAGATAAGGCTTTGGTAACTAAAGAATATGTTGATGCAAATGCTTCTGCTAATGCATCTGCAGCTAAATTTTATACAAATACACATATTGTAGAATATTCATGTGGTATATAATATAATTTAATATTTTGTTCTACTTGGTTTAATTATGGAGGAGGAGCTTATAACAATTCCACAGGCGAATATACTGTTCCATTTACTGGAGTTTATAATATCTCTACCAATTTACAAATGTGGTTCGGACGTTCTGTAAGTAAAGAAATGGTAATAACCTTTAGAATTTATGTCAATGAGCTAATAAGGGAAAGCAGTTCCTTACAAGGTGGTGCTTTTTATCTTTCAGGATATTCTCATAATTTTGATTATAACAGATATATTACTCTAAATGTAAATAATGTGGTTAGTTTTAGAATCCTTCCATATTGGGGAACAAGTACACCAGCTCCTTCTATTAGTTAATATAGTAGTATTTCTAAAACTAAGGTGTATTGAGCTTTCAAAAACAACCATGCTTATAAATTTGCTTATCAAATAATAATATTGAAAAAGCTATTAATTAGGAGAAGGAGAAAAGGCTTTAGAGCTGCTGCTTCTCCTTTTTTAAAACCACTTAATAGTTAGATCTACCATTTTTTGCTTCCAATTGTTATAGGGTGGCTTTAATAAATCCACAGCTCCAATGGTATGTTGTTTTAATAGAGAGCGCTGGTTGGTGAATTCTAAAAACCCAAAATGGCCATGAGATTTACCAATACCGCTATTATTAGAACCTCCAAAAGGAAGGTTGTGATTCAAGTATTGTAATAAGTTATGATTGACACAGGTGCCTCCTGCTCTAGTATTGTTAATAACAAAATTTGTCTGTTTCTTGTTTTTACTATAAATGTAAAGGGCTAAAGGTTTTTCGTTAGAATTGATATAATCTACAGCTTCATTTAGTGTTTTATACGTTTTGATAGGTAGAATAGGCCCAAATATCTCCTCTTTCATTAAGGTGCAATCTTCGGTGAGATTGCTCACTAAAGTAGGTTCCATATACGTGTCTGATTCATTAAAATTCCCACCAGAATCCACAACGGCTCCTTTGGATTTAGCATCTTCTAAAGCATCTACCAACCTTTTAAAATGTTTCTTATTTACAATCCTACAATAGGATTCAGAATCGGAAGCATTTTCGGAATAGTCCTTTATGATTTGGTTTTTAAAACGAGTTATAAATTCATCTTTAATGGTTTCATTAATTAAAACGTAATCTGGAGCAATACAAGTTTGTCCTGCATTGGTGAATTTTCCAAAAATTATTTTCTGAACCGCTTTTTCAAGATGCGCAGAATCATCAATAATGGTGGGCGACTTCCCTCCTAATTCTAAAGTAACTGACGTTAGATGTTCGGAAGCTGCTTTCATTACAATTTTTCCAACGGCTGGAGATCCTGTAAAAAAGATGTGATTAAATGGTAATTTTAATAACTCTTGGGATGTTTCTACCTCCCCTTCAACCAAAGCAATGTCGTTTTCATCAAAAAGATTTGCCACCATTCTTGCCATAACTTTTGATGTATTTGGCGTCATTTCAGAAGGTTTTAAAATAACTGTATTTCCAGCAGCTATGGCAGAAACCAATGGCCCAAAGGTGAGGTTGATGGGATAATTCCATGGGGAAATAATTAAGCAAACTCCTTTCGGCTCGTTTACAATGTAGGACGTGCTTCCTAACATGGCCAAAGGCGTTCCAACTTGCTCTCTTTTTAACCAAGATTTTAAATTTTGTTTTACAAAATTTATCTCATCAATTACTGGGTAAATTTCGGTTAGGTCTGTTTCTAACTGTGGTTTCTTAAAATCTTTAAAAAGAGCTTCCCGAATATCCTGCTTATAGGTAACTTCAAGTGCTTTTTTTAGTTTATTTAATTTATCAATTCGCTGTTTAGATGAGGTATTCCCAATATGAAACTGATTAGCTTTTTGTTTATTAAATAACTCAGAATACTTATTATTTTCAATCATTGTATTTCTAATCTGCACGCATTAATTCCCCTCTAGTTTCTTGTTCTTTGAATTTTTGAACGAGTGCTAACGCATCTGGAATCACATCGCTACATAAAATAATAAGCGATCCTTTTACAGCATTATTCACGGCGTAGGTTATCGCTTCTTTCTCTGAAGGTATAATGGTGGTTTTTTTATTTGGATCTTTAGATTGAATCCCATCATTCAAAAGCTTAATAAGCTCTTCTTCGGTTCTTCCACGTAAACGCTTGTCTTGTCTAATAATAATCTCATCAAACATATCTGCTGCAATACTTCCTACTTGATTCGTATCTTCATCTCGTCTATCTCCTACTCCTGCAATAATTCCTACTTTAACAGTTGCTTCTAATTCATCTGTAAAGTTTTTAAGTGCTAGCATTCCTGCAGGATTGTGTGCATAATCTAATAGAATTGTAAAATCTTTAAATTCGAATAAGTTTAAACGTCCTGGAGTTTGCGCTGCTGAAGGAATAAAAGTTTCTAAAGCAGCTTTCATATCTTCAATACTAAAACCTTGAATATTTGCTGTTAATATTGCTGGTAACACATTTTGAATCATGAATTTTGCTTTTCCTCCATAAGTTAACGGAATATCTTCAGCTTTCATGATACGCATTTTCCATTCGCCACGACAAATAGTTACATAACCGTTTTCGTAAACGGCTGTAATGCCTCCAATTCGTTGTAAGGCTTTAATTCTAGGGTTGTTTTCATCCATTGAAAATAAAGCAACATTGCAATTTACCGTTCGACGCATATCGTAAACCAAGTCGTCGTCTGCATTTAAAATAGCATACCCATCAGGCAAAACTGTTTCTGGGATCACACCTTTTACTTTGGCTAATTGTTCCACCGTATGAATGCCTTTTAAACCCAAATGGTCTGCTGCCACATTGGTTACAATACCAATATCGCATTTTTTATATCCAAGTCCGGCTCTTAGAAGTCCCCCTCTGGCACTCTCAAGAACAGCAAAATTTACCGTTGGGTCTTTAAGTACAAATTCGGCACTTGTTGGTCCTGTACAATCGCCAGTCATTAATAATCTGTTTTGAATATACACGCCATCACTCGTGGTATAACCAACACGATAGCCATTCATTTTCGCCATGTGAGCAATCAGTCTGGTGGTGGTGGTTTTTCCATTTGTTCCAGAAATAGCAACTATTGGAATACGACCCGTATTTCCTTTTGGGAATAACTTATCGATTACGTGTCCTGCTACATTTCTTGGCAACCCTTTGGTTGGTGCTAAGTGCATTCTAAATCCAGGTCCAGCATTTACCTCTAAAACGGCGCCTCCTGTTTCGGATAAAGGTTTCGAAATATCTGTTGTTGCAATATCAATACCACAAATATCTAAATCAATAATTTTAGAAATACGTTCTGCCATAGAGATATTTGCTGGATGCACAATATCTGTTACATCTTCAGCTGTACCCCCAGTACTTAAGTTGGCCGTATCCTTTAAAAGTAGCATTTCGTCTTTAGGGATAACAGATTCTAAAGTGTAACCTGCTTCTTTAATAATAGAAAGGGTTAATTCATTTATTGTTATTTGGGTCAACACATTTTCATGTCCATAACCACGTCTTGGATCTTTATTGACTTCATCTACTAATTCTTGTACTGTCGATTTTCCATCACCAATAACATGTGCTGGCGTACGTTTTGCAGCTGCAACCAATCTATTATTAATGACTAATAAACGATAATCATCACCTTTAATAAATTTTTCAACAATGATGGCGCCACTACGTGAACTTTCTTTGGCATGATTGAAAGCTTCTAAAGCCTCCTCATAATTTTGAATATCGACCGTTATACCTCGACCATGATTTCCATCTACAGGTTTAATAACCAACGGAAAACCAACATATCTACAAGCTTCTTCTAAGCTGCGTTCACGACGAATAATATCTCCTTTCGGAACTTCAACTTCAGCTTGTTCCAAAAGGTATTTAGTATCTTCTTTATCGCAAGCTATTTCCACACCAATACTACTAGTTTCACTAGTTACCGTTGCTTGAATACGTTTCTGATTGGCGCCATAACCTAATTGACAAAGCGAATATTTATTTAAACGAATCCAAGGTATGCCTCTTGCTTCTGCTTCTTCCACTATAGAACCAGTACTTGGTCCTAAACGGGAATCTTCACGAAGTTCACGCATTTTTTGGATATCATCGGTCATATCATAATCTTCACCAGCAATTAAAGCCTCACAAATATCCACAGAAACTTTAGCTGCATAACGCCCAACAGATTCTTCCATATATGCAAACACCACATTGTAAACGCCTTCTTCTCCATAACCACGGGTTCTTCCAAAACCAACATCCATTCCTGCAAGGGTCTGTATTTCTAAAGCAATATGTTCTATTATATGCCCCATCCAGGTACCTTCTTCCACTCGTTGAAAAAATCCTCCAGGCTCTCCAACCGAACATCGATGTTCGAACATAGTTGGAAACATGTTTTTTAATCTATCGTAAAATCCGTCAATTTTATTAGATGGCAATGCTTCCATCTCTTCCAAGTCGAGAACCATAACTATTAATTTATGACGTCTTATTGACCAATAATTTGGCCCTCTCATGGCATTAATTTCTCTTATTTTCATAAAATTTTAGGATTTTGCTAATTAAAAATGAATTATTGTAAATATACAGAAATGATTGAAAAAAAAAAGTCATCTTATATTGTTTTAAAGAAGATAAAAAATAATCCAACACTTGAATCAATAGTAATCTCGTTTCAAGCATTGCATTTGTATTAAACACATTAATAAAAAGTGTCTTTTAAATAAAAAATTATTGCCCACCAAACACAGCTATTCCATCTTTTTGAAGCACATAACCTTTCCAGCTTATAAGTATAAAGCCCTTGTTTGCCCAATTCCCTTCATTGGTTTTGGCCAATACCAACCCCTTGTCTTTCTTTGGAAGAAAAATCTCTGCTTTACTTTTATCTTGGCTGAAAAGAAGGTAGGTTATATCACCTTCAGTTGTAGCCCCATCTTTTAACGGATTCAGTTTTATGTTTAAATCAGTTAAATCCAAACATGTTTGTTTGATTTGGGAAAAAGATTTCCCGTTTTCAAAAAAAACACAGTGCTCTTCACTGCTCACAATCTGTTTTAGTCAATGGCATAGTGGGCGAATAGTTAACCGAATTGACATCCTTGAATGTTGTTCCGTCTTCATTCATTTCTCCATAGCCTTCAACTAACTGATTGTCCTTGAGCATAAAAGCAACTTGCCTGGCACTTTCAACACCTTCCGATTGAAATGTATACGTTCCAATAAGTTTCCCATCGTTGAACTCTCCTTTAAAAGTTCCTGTGTTCTTATCCTTTTCGGCGAATTCATAGGTTAGATTCCCTTCTACTGGGTTATCTGAACTTGTAATTTCCATATTAACCATACTGCCATTTTCATTGTATGTGTAACAGCCTTTCTCAAGTGTTGGAGCTGTAACAACTACTTCTTCCACAACTTCCTCTATAATAACTTCATCTGGTTTTTCTTCCTTGTTTTTACAGTTGAAAAAAGCCACAGTTACGAAAGTTAGCAAAACTATTTTTTTGCTTGCTGAAATAAAATACGAATTTTTTGAATTTGAATGTGTCATTATTTATAGTGTTTAATTGTTAATCTACTTTTTTAAATACGGTCAATATCCCAGAAGGGCTAGACAGGGTTAATCTATTATTTTCAATGGAATAGCTGATACTACTTTGAAGCGCTTTTAAAAATTCAGCTTCTTTGTTGTTTGGTTCACATAGCATTTTTGTTGTGGCTATTTTGGTAAACCGAAGCAGGTCTTTTTCAAAGAAAATTTTGCCGTTCATTCTATTGCAACCTGCAAAACCCATAAATTTATTATCGGCTGCATGGATTTCCATAGATGGGAATTCTTTTGGGAAATCCTCCTTGGTTATAGTTTTACCATTTAGAGTTTCTAGCACCCAAATATCGTGTAATCTATAATCGGTCATATAACGACCACAGCCTTCCAGCTTTTGAAATTCTGTTTCAATACCTTTTTTGTATTCGATCGTTACAGAATAAGGGGATACTTTTCCAGACATGGCATTGGTGCAATCCATTTGCGAAATTTGAATGGTCATTTTAGTGGACTCTGTTTCAATTTTGTAAAGTTTCACATTGGAATCCTGTGCCAAAATGGGTTCTACATGTGGCATTTTAATAGAATCTATAGGTGTTTTAAAAACAATCTGTTTCTCGCTAACCTCTAAATTCCAGAATGGTTCTGTACCACTTGCGCTAAAATAAGCTGTGTTGGTATCTTCAAATATTTCAGAATTAATTGCATCAGATTGTTCTGTGATTTCTGACTCGTTGTTCTGTACAGCTTCCTGTTTCTTATTGGAATTGTTGCATGCAGAAAACATAAAAAAGCCTGCAAGAATAAAACAATATAGAGTTCTCATTATTTTTGTATTTTTTTAAAACGCATCATTGGCACGTCGTCAATCATGAGGTTTAGTTTTCCATCAGCATCAAAACTGTAGGCGTTTATTTTTTTCATCATTGCAAGAAATTGGGGTTCACCTTCACCACAAAACATCATGGTTGTTGGTCCTGGTTCGCCAAAGGAAATGGAATTTCCTTCTAAAGTGTATTTAGCAGAATAACCGTTACAACTATTGTTCCCACTAACTTCAGAAGTTTCTTTGTTAAATGTTAGTTCTGGTTTTTTGTCTGGAAAAAGTCCATCGAATGCAATACGTGGGCCAGACATGTATTCTAATTGCCAAGTGGTGTCATAAAGTTGATCAATGTTAGCCTTTTCTTTTTTTGAGCTACAAGCAGTTGTAAGCGAAAGAATAAGAACTAATAAGATAGATTGAATTTTCATATTAATAGGTTTATGGTTTATGTTAATTAAAAATTGTACCAATAGATAAAATACAATCAACAGAATCAGTAAAAACAGATAATGAAGTCTGTTATTAGTTTAAATATAATAAAAAAACAGGATACTATTTAGAGAACGATATTCAAAATCAATTCCGTATTTAAATACAGAGATTAAACAGGATAAATATATTTTTTTAAGGAAATAAGTTTATTTTTGTTCCCGAAAATTAATAGCATATTATGAGTCAATCTGAAATAAAAGGAACACTTATTCCTATTGGTGGCAATGAAGATAAAGGTATGGGGAGTGACGAAAAACACACCTTAGAATTTATTGATGAAGGCATTTTATATCATGTCGTTAGAGAAGCTGGAGGTGTAGACGCTAATATTGTTGTTATTCCAACAGCATCGAGTATTCCAATAGAGGTTGGAGAAAACTATATGACGGCATTTACAACATTAGGATGCAAAAATGTGACTGTTTTAAATATTAGAAGTGTCAAAGATTCTGAAAAAGCTGAATCTATTCAACTTGTAAAAGATGCCGATTGTATCATGTTTTCTGGAGGTGATCAATCTAAAATTAAAAATAGAATTGGTGGCACAACCATTCATCAAATCTTATTAGACAGGTATAAAAATGAAGAAGGCTTTGTAATTGCTGGTACCAGTGCAGGTGCTATGGCCATGACCAATGAAATGATTGCTGGAGGAAGCCCTAAAGATGCTTTTGTAAAAGGCTCTGTGACTATGTATAACGGTTTAGGACTCATTCCTGAATTAATTATTGACACCCATTTTATTCAAAGAGGACGTTTTGGACGTGTATCTCAAGCTGTTTCTAAATTCCCAAACCTTGTTGGTTTTGGTCTTGCTGAAGACACTGGAATGATTATTAAAAACGGGAATAACTGTACAGTAATAGGCTCTGGAATGGTCATTGTTTTTGATGGTCATAAACTCACGCATAACAATGAAAAAGTACTAGAAGAAGGAACGCCAATGACAATGGTAAATTTGATTGTCAATATATTAACAAATGGCGATCTTTATGATATTAAGAACAGACGGGTAAGCGCCTTACCAATTGAGGCTGATTTTATTTAGTATTCCCACGAAGTCAGGAATTTTATAAATTTTTATGTTTATTATTTTGGGCGTTACCTAAAGGTCGGGTTTTCCACTATATCTTTTTTAGCTGTTCTCGATATGTTTTTCTTATGCGTCAAAAAACCCTCGAACAGACTTAAAAAGGCTAAGACTATCGATAGATAGGCGAACTTCAATCCCTAACGCGAGAATCGAAATAGATTTAATAGATATAGTTCAGATTCATGAGACCCCTGTATTCAAAGGGATTTGTTACTTATAAATAGATATCTCCTCGGTTCCCATAGACGATTTACTTGCACGATACATGCCTTCAGTATTAAATGGCATTGCTATATGTCCTTGAGAATCAACAGCAACTAAACCACCATCTCCTCCAATTTCCAATATGCGTTTGTTTATCACTTCGTTTGAAGCATCAGCTAAACTCATGTTTTTATGTTCCATCAAGCAAGCCACATCGTAAGCCACAACGCCACGAATAAAAAACTCCCCACTTCCGGTACAAGAAATAGCACAGGTTTTATTATTAGCATAATTTCCTGCTCCAACCATGGGAGAATCGCCTACGCGTCCCCATTTTTTATTGGTCATGCCTCCTGTAGAAGTTGCTGCAGCAATATTACCATCTTGGTCGCAAGCTACAGCTCCAACAGTTCCAAATTTGGAATCTTTCTTTTTAGCATGATCTAATTGAAAACTATCAGTATCTTTTATCTCTAACCATTGGTTGTGTCTAAACGCATCATAAAAATAAGAGGCATCTTCAAGTTTATAGCTTAACTCTTTTGCAAACTGCATAGCGCCATCGCCAGCTAAAAATACATGCTCGCTCTTTTCCATAACATCTCTAGCCAAACTAATTGGGTTTTTAATTCCCGTAATTAAAGACACAGCCCCAGCATTTAAGGTTTTTCCCTCCATAATACAAGCATCCATTTCATGAGATTCTGTAGCAGTAAAAACAGAGCCTTTTCCTGCATTAAACAAAGGAGAATCTTCTAAAACGGTTACTGCTTTTTCTACAGCATCAACAGCAGAGCCTCCATTTTCTAGCAAATAATAGCCAGCATCAAGCGCCTCTTTTAAAGCTTGTTTATACTGGGTTTCAAGTTTTGGAGTCATCATCCCTTTTACTAAAGTCCCTGCTCCTCCATGAATGGCAATTGAAAATGTATTCATCTGTAATTTTTTAACTCCCGAAAAATACAAATTGCAAATCAAATGTCATTCATAAAAGCATAAGTTTTTGTAGCTTTGAGATTCTTACAAAAACAATCCAATGTCAGATCAAAAACGCCTTTTTCTAGTCGATGCTTACGCCCTTATTTTTCGTGGCTATTACGCTTTTATAAAAAACCCAAGAATTAACTCTAAAGGCGAAGACACGTCAGCAATCATGGGATTTATGAACTCCCTTTTGGATGTCATTAAACGCGAACGACCAGATCATCTGGCTGTTTGTTTTGATAAAGGTGGTAGTGTCGATCGCGTAGAAATGTTTGAAGCTTATAAAGCTAATAGAGATGAAACTCCAGAAGGCATTAAAACGGCTGTGCCGTATATCTGTGAGATTTTAAAAGCCATGCACATTCCTATTATGGTAAAAGATGGATACGAAGCAGACGATGTGATTGGCACCTTGGCTAAAAAAGCCGAAAAACAAGGCTATAAAACCTTTATGGTCACGCCAGATAAAGATTTTGCACAACTGGTTTCAGAAAATATTTTCATGTACAGACCTGTCTTTGGAGGTGGTTATGAAACTTGGGGCATTCCAGAAGTACAAAAGAAATTTGAAGTGACAGATCCTTTGCAAGTCATTGACTTTTTGGGTATGATGGGAGATGCAAGTGATAATATTCCAGGTCTTCCAGGTGTTGGCGAAAAAACAGCGAAAAAATTTATAGCTCAGTTTGGTAGTATGGAAGGCTTATTGGCCAATACCGATCAGCTTAAAGGCAAGATGAAAGAAAAAGTGGAAGCCAATGGCGAATTAGGCTTACTCTCAAAACAACTAGCCACCATTATGCTAGATGTTCCTGTGGAATTTGATGCCAAAGATTTTGAAATGTCTGAGCCAGACATTCCTAAAGTCACAGAAATTTTTCAAGAATTAGAGTTTAGAAGACTCATAGATAATTTCTTAAAAACATTTGCTTCAGAAGCCCAACCAGCAACAAACAACACACCTACTACTCCTGAAAAAGCAGCAGTAAAAGCAACACCTAAAGAACAAGCTTCAGCAGGCGCTGGACAGTTTTCGTTGTTTGGAGGTAACCCTTCAACAGAGACTGAATCCATTTCTGAGCATGCACGTAAAACTGCTGAAAACACCTCACATTTTTACCAAAGTGTGGCTTCTGGAATGGCAACCAAATTATTCGTAAAAAACCTCATGAATCAAACATCTGTTTGTTTTGATACTGAAACAACAGGCTTAAATCCATTAACAGCAGAATTGGTTGGTATTGCTTTTTCTTGGGAAGCTGGCAAAGGCTTTTATGTGCCTTTTCCTGAAGATAAAGCCGAAGCTCAAGAACTCATTGAAATCTTAAGACCGTTTTTCGAAAGTGAAACCATTCAAAAAATTGGTCAGAATTTAAAATACGATATTAAAGTCCTTAGAAAATATAACATCAAAGTAAAAGGCAAGTTGTTCGACACCATGTTAGCGCATTATTTAATTAATCCAGATATGCGACATAATATGGATGTGTTAGCAGAAACCTATTTGAATTACACTCCTATTTCCATAACAGAACTTCTTGGTAAAAAAGGGAAGAATCAGTTATCAATGCGAGACGTTCCGTTAGAAAAACAAACAGAATATGCTGTTGAAGATGCTGACATAACATTACAGTTAAAAGAACATTTTGAAAAAGAATTAGGCGAAGCCAACACACAAAAATTATTCGATGAGATTGAAATCCCACTACTTCGTGTGCTGGCAGATATGGAATTAGAAGGCATTAATTTGGATACAGCGTTTTTAAAATCCCTTTCGGAAGATTTAAATAATGACATCGCTAATCTTGAAAAGCGTATTTACGAAGCAGCAGGCGAAGCATTCAACATTGCCTCACCAAAGCAATTGGGTATCATTCTTTTTGAAAAATTAAAGTTGGTTGATAAGCCTAAAAAAACCAAAACAGGACAGTATGCAACCTCTGAAGATATTTTGTCTTATTTAGCAAAAGACCATGAGATTATTCAGAATATTTTGGATTATCGTGGACTTGCCAAACTAAAAAGCACTTATGTGGATGCTTTACCTCTTCAGGTTGAAGCAAGCACAGGACGCGTTCATACAGATTACATGCAAACCGTTGCTGCCACAGGACGTTTAAGTAGTAATAATCCAAATTTACAAAACATTCCCATTCGTACCGAACGTGGCAGACAGGTTAGAAAAGCCTTTGTACCAAGAAACGAAGATTACACCTTATTAGCTGCCGATTATTCTCAAATTGAATTACGTATTATTGCTGCTTTAAGTGAAGAAGAAACCATGATTGAAGCCTTTAAAAATGGCGAAGACATTCATACATCCACGGCTTCTAAAGTCTTTAATGTGCCATTGGCTGAAGTCACCAGAGAACAACGTAGCAATGCGAAAACCGTGAATTTTGGAATTATTTATGGGGTATCTGCTTTTGGTTTGAGCAACCAAACCGATTTATCTCGTAATGAATCTAAAGAGCTTATTGATACCTATTATAAAAACTATCCTAAGTTGCGTAATTATATGAGTGAGTTGGTAGATTTTGCTCGCGACCATGGCTATGTGCAAACCGTTTTAGGCAGACGCCGTTATTTAAAAGACATCAATTCTAGAAATGCTGTGGTTCGAAGTGCAGCCGAACGTAATGCCGTAAACGCACCCATTCAAGGAAGTGCTGCCGACATTATTAAGATTGCCATGATTAACATTTATAAGAAACTCCAGGAGGGCGATTATAAAACCAAAATGCTCTTACAAGTGCATGATGAATTGGTTTTTGATGTTTACAAACCAGAATTGGAAGCCATGAAAACGCTTATTAAAACCGAAATGGAAAATGCTTTTACATTAAAAGTGCCTTTAGATGTGGAAATGGATATTGGTGATAATTGGTTGGAGGCGCATTAGAATATCTTTTACTATCTTGTAAACGAACATAAAACATCATATGGCAAACAATTATTTAAATTATATTTCGGACGAACATTTATTACATTGTATTGAAAACTTATACAATTCTTATCAAAAAGCTAAAGCAAATATTAGTAAGTCTAAATTTTATAAAAACAAAATAGATACAATCAAGTTGACTTTTGATTCGAAATTTAATGATTTAGATGAAGAAACTTTAGTCAAGACAGAAATTAACCGACAAATTGATAAATCTATAAATAATTCAATTGGCACTTTTCATGAAGAAATTCTTGGAGGAGTTGATGGTTATGAAATTGGAAAACTAAGTGGATTTGATATAAAAGCAATTGATGAAACTTTATTTGCTGATATTAAAAATAAGCATAATACAATGAACAGTAGTTCAGCTGAAAGCCTTTTTCAAAAATTAGCAACTTATGCTGACACTTATAAGAACGCAAAATGTTATTGGGTTCAAATTTTAGCAAAAGGAAGTTTTTGTGAAAAATGGTTTAGTGAGATTAATGGAAAAGAATATAGTCATAGTAGAGTTTACAAAATCTCAGGTGATCAATTTTATGCATTAATTACTGGAAATAAAAAAGCGTTATTTGAATTGTACTCTATTCTCCCTAAAGTAATAAATGATTTTCTTAAAACAAAAGAAGAACAAGCTGGAATAGGCAATTCGGCCTTAAAAGAAATTTCTGAAAGTTCTAAAAAAAG
Organism: Flavobacteriaceae bacterium LYZ1037; assembly: GCA_003144015.1. Lineage (GTDB taxonomy): Bacteria > Bacteroidota > Bacteroidia > Flavobacteriales > Flavobacteriaceae > Xanthomarina. The sequence continues at coordinate 21,096 of QFWS01000010.1, forward strand.
CAAAAGAACAATATTAAATGAAATTACTTTTGAAAACTATAGCTATTATTTAGGATTTGATAAGCTGGAATAATAATCATTTAAAAACTTAACAATAGAATAGCCTATTTCTTTACCTAAATTACAAGGGACTGCATTTCCAATTTGTTTATACTGTTGAGAAACAGAACCAATAAATTTCCAATCATCTGGAAACGTTTGTATTCGTGCATATTCACGAACTGTAAAAGGTCGTGTTTCATCTGGATGACATCTCTCTGTTTGCTTTTGAGCAGGACTACACGTTAAAGTTAAACTTGGTTCGTCCCAACCAATACGCCTAGCCATTCCTGTTTTTCCTCCACCTAAATAAAAACTTTTACCCATATATTCTTTCTGTAAGTCTAAAGGTAAATCTCTCCAATAACCTTTTGGCGGAACTAAATCTAAAACTACTTTTTTATGTTCAGGATATTTTGAGCCTTCAGATTTTGGGACATTAGAATCATACAGTTTCCCTTTCTTTAATGCATCAGATAAATTATAAATAGTTTGATACGGTTTTGGGTATTCATATTTTATATCAATATCTTTTCTTACTCCAACTAGAATTAATCGTTCTCGTTTTTGAGGCACATTAAAATTTATAGCTTTTAAAACTTGAACAGGAACTACATTATATCCAATTTCATCAAGAATTGACAACATACCTTTTAATGTTTCTCCTTTTTCATGTGATAATAAACCTTTTACATTTTCACCAATACAAATTGGAGGATTCACTTCTTTAACTGCACGAGCAAATTCGTAAAACAAAGTTCCTCTTGCATCTTCTAGACCTAACTTTTTCCCTGCATAACTAAAAGCCTGACAAGGAAAGCCGCCAGTAACAATATCTACTTCTCCATTAAATTTTTCAAAATTGAAAGATTTAATATCTCCTTCTAAAACATTCCAATGAGGTCGATTTTCTCTTAATGTTTGGCAAGCCCATTTATCAATTTCGTTTAATGCAGCACATTTAATTCCAGCTTTTTCAAGTCCAATTGCTAAACCACCTGCTCCAGCAAATAACTCTAGAACTTTAAACTCTTTTATCGGTTTCTCAGAATTATCTATTTCTTCTTCAAGATTATCAATTAAGGGTTTTAATAAATTATTTATATCTTCTTTTTTATAAATACGATACTCACTTATAGGCTCCCTTAATGCAGAAAGTTTACCTTCTTTATCCCATCTTCGTAAAGTTTCTTTACTTTTACCAAGTAATTCAGCAGCTTCTGAAAGCGAATAACAATCTTTTATAACCATATTACACAACATTACACAATGGTTACAAATTTAGAGAAGAATTTTTAATTATTAGAAAGTTTTCTAATTAATTTTAGAAAGTTTTCAATGCACTACAAATCCAACTCTTTCAAACTCAAAAAACAATTCCTAATTAACAAATCATCATCAAATTTCTATCATAAAGAATTACACCAATCATTATTTTTGGTTAAATGCCAGCTATGTTAAAGACGAAATATATTTAAAATAAATTGTGCTTTCCATATTTAATATAATAATTTATTCTAAAATTTGTCTAGTTATTATTGAAATAGCTTCAGTTTTACCTAAAATATTATCAAATTCTCTTAAAGAATCTTCATCTCTATAAACTCCATTGCTATCATTCCATACTAGCCAACCAATTAAATCTTCACGAGTCCAAGAATTTAATTCAGCTTGAAGTTTTTCCTCACCCAATTCCATTACTTTATAATATGGACGTCTTAACTTTTCTTCTTCACTTATAGATGTATGCATAAGTTTTTATATGTAAAATTTGACACATAAATATAACTATATTTTATGTTAAAACCAATTATATTAGTGACTTAAAAGCCGAAATATTGATTATATAATTTATGATATCTGAAGAAGAAAATGGCTCTAAACCAATGAGCATAAATTGGGAACTGAGTGAACCAATGCCACATTATTTATGGAAAGATGCAGCTAAACTTTCTATAGGATAACCTATTAACTTTAAATTTTAAAAAAAAATTCTAAAACACAAAAAAGCAGGATTTTCTATAAAAATCCTGCTTTTTCAAATTTAATTCAAAAACTTAGGCTGTTTGCATGTCATGCTTGCCTTCGTAAACTTCTTCAACGAATTTTGAATTAAATGCTGGTAAATCTTTAGGAGAACGACTTGTTACTAATCCTTCATCAACCACGACTTCTTCATCTACCCAATGGGCTCCTGCATTTTTAATGTCTGTTTTAATAGAGCCATAAGAAGTTACTTTTCGTCCTTTTAAAACATCGGCTTCTGCCAATAACCATGGTCCATGACAAATAGCTCCAACGGGTTTTTTATTTTCAAAAAACGATTTCACAAAAGAAACTGCGTTTTCGTTTCTTCTTAATACATCTGGATTGATAACACCTCCTGGAAGCATTAAGGCATGATAATCTTTTTGCGACACTTCGTCTAAAGTTTTATCTACTTTATAGGTGTTACTCCAATTTCCATCTTGCCATCCTTTAATGTCTCCACGTTCTAAAGACACAATGTGAACATTAGCTCCAGCATCTTCTAAGGCTTTTTTTGGTTCTCTTAATTCACTTTCTTCAAATCCATTAGTTGCTAATATAGCAACAGTTTTTTTATTCAAATTTTTCATTTTTATATGTTTTTAATTAATTTTTATTTTACTCTAAATTAGCATTAATATCGTGTGAACACAAGTATTTTGGGTGGTTTAACCCAAGATTAACGCCTTGTGTTAATGAATCTTAAAATAAGATGCATGGCGTTATTTTATTCACTTTAATTTAACTTAAACAAATGAGAGGTATAAATAACTGATAGAATTCTTGAATAAAGAATCACGAATTTTAAATATAAAATGAGGAGTAAAAAAGATATAAACAAAGTTATCAAAAATATCTCACTTCACTATTTGGTAATCAAATATATAATCGTAAATTTGCAAACTCTTTTTAAGAGAGGAATGTTTAATCTATTGCGCCTAAGCGTAATAAAAAAATTAATTAATAACGTGGACACATTAAGCTACAAAACGATATCAGCAAACAAAGCGACTGTAAATAAGCAGTGGGTTTTGGTAGATGCTGATGGTCAAACTCTAGGACGTTTAGCATCTAAAGTTGCTAAACTATTAAGAGGAAAACACAAGCCTAACTTCACGCCTCACGTTGATTGTGGAGATAACGTCATTGTTATCAATGCAGAAAAAATCAACTTAACTGGAAACAAATGGACAGATAAATCTTATATCCGTCACACAGGTTACCCAGGTGGTCAAAGAAGTTTAACAGCTACAGAATTGTTTGGAAAAGATCCAGCAAGATTGGTAGAAAAATCAGTAAAAGGAATGTTACCTAAGAACAAATTAGGTGCTACATTATTCCGTAATTTAAATGTTGTTGTTGGTGCAGCTCATACACATGAAGCTCAAAAACCTAAAACAATTAACCTAGAAGAATTCAAATAACATGGAAGTAATTCACAAAATTGGTCGTAGAAAGACGGCTGTTGCTCGTGTGTATGTTGCCCCAGGAAAAGGGAACATCACGATTAATAAAAAAGACTTAACTAATTACTTTCCTACTGCAACATTGCAGTACAAAGTAAATCAACCTTTAGTTTTGACTAACAATGATGGCAACTTTGATATTACAGTAAATGTATTTGGAGGAGGTATCACAGGACAAGCAGAAGCAATCCGTTTAGGTTTATCTCGCGTTATGTGCGAGTTAGATCCTGAAAACAGATTAATTCTAAAACCAGAAGGTTTATTAACAAGAGATCCAAGAATGGTTGAACGTAAGAAATTCGGTCAGAAGAAAGCTCGTAAGAAATTTCAATTCTCTAAACGTTAATTTATCTTCAACAAGATTGAAATGCTTTATAATACGTATTTCCATCTTGTTGAAACAAAACAAAAAATAACTCAGTTATTGTTGTCCATGACTTTTAAAAATAAAAAGTCAGGATTTAGTTTAGCATCTAAATGATTAAGGCGAATTGAAAAATGACCACTTAAACATTGCTAATACAACAGAACGTAAACTATTACAAAATGGCAGTAGAAGTAAAAGACTTACTTGAAGCAGGTGTACACTTTGGACACCTTACACGTAAATGGGATCCAAACATGGCTCCTTACGTATATATGGAGCGTAATGGCATCCATATTATCAATCTATACAAAACAGCAGCTAAAATGGACGAAGCTGGAGCAGCACTTGCTAAAATTGCAGCTTCTGGACGTAAAATTTTATTTGTTGCAACCAAAAAACAAGCTAAAGATATTGTAGCTGAAAAAGCAGGTAACATCAACATGCCTTACATTACAGAAAGATGGCCAGGTGGTATGTTAACTAACTTCGTAACTATTAGAAAAGCCGTTAAAAAAATGGCAACTATCGATAGAATGAAGAAAGATGGTACTTTCAATTCTTTATCTAAGAAAGAACGTTTACAAGTAGACCGTCAACGTGCTAAATTAGAAAAGAACTTAGGTTCTATTAGCGACATGACACGTTTACCAGCAGCATTATTTGTTGTAGATATTAAACGCGAACATATTGCTATTGCAGAAGCTCAAAAATTAAACATTCCAATTTTTGCTATGGTAGATACCAACTCAGACCCACGTCAAGTTGATTATGTTATACCAGCAAACGATGATGCTTCTAAATCAATTAGCAAAATTTTAACCCACGTAACCGACGCTATCGCTAATGGATTAGCTGAACGTAAAGCTGAAAAAGACGCAACTTCTAAAGATGCGGCTCCTAAAGCTGAAAAGAAAGCTGCTCCGAAAAAGAAAGCAGTAGCAAAAGACGAGGAAGAATAAATTATTAAAAACAACCCTAATTAAGTCGTTTATTCTTTTCTTTTAGAAACTAGATTAAACGACTTTTTTAAATTTAAAATAATATGGAAGCTATGGTAAAAGTAACAGCAGCAGAAGTAAATAAATTAAGACAAGCAACAGGTGCAGGAATGATGGATTGCAAAAAAGCTTTAGTGGAAGCTGAAGGAAATTTTGACAAAGCCATTGAAGTTTTACGTAAAAAAGGACAAAAAGTAGCAGAAAAAAGAGCCGACAGAGATTCTTCTGAAGGTGCTGCAATCGCTAAAATAAATGATGACAATACTGTAGGTGTTGCTATTGTTTTAGGATGCGAAACTGATTTTGTTGGTAAAAACGAAAACTTTGTAGCTCTTGCTAACCAACTTGCTGAAAAAGCAATCAACTTTAACTCTAAAGACGAATTTTTAGCTTCTGATTTTGGTGGCATGACAGTTGCTGAAAAATTAGTAGAACAAACTGGCGTTATTGGTGAAAAATTAGATATCACTGCTTTTGAGAAATTAGAAGCACCTTATGTTGGACAATATGTTCACATTAATAAAATTGCTGCTTTAGTAGGTTTATCTAATAAAGTAGATAACGCTGAAACTTTAGTAAAAGACGTTGCTATGCAAGTAGCATCAATGGGAGCAACAACACTTTCTTACAAAGATTTTGATCCAGCATTTATTGCAGCAGAAACTGAAGCTAGAATTGCTGTTATTGAAAAAGACAATATCGAATTAGGACGTTTAGGTAAGACCTTAAAAAATGTCCCTCAATACATTTCTATGGCGCAATTAACTCCTGAAGTTATTGCTGAAGCTGAAGAAGCTGCTAAAGCTGAACTTAAAGCTGAAGGGAAACCTGAACAAATTTGGGATAGAATCCTTCCTGGAAAAATGGAACGTTTTATTTCAGATAATACCACTTTAGACCAAGAAAAATGTTTATTAGATCAAAACTTTATTAAAGATGATAAAATAAACGTTTCTAAATATGTAGCCTCTTATGGAGATGTTGCTATTACAGGTTTTAAACGTGTAACTTTAGGATAACAAATTCCTTTTGTCACCTTGAGCACAGTTGAAAGGTATCAGACAAAAAATAAATATAAAACCACTACTCCTTTTTAAGATGTAGTGGTTTTTTTAAATTGTAAAAACAAATTTTTATTACAAATTATACCCAACAGAGAACATGATGATTCTTGGTAAAATATAAGTTTTAGTATCTGAAATTATATAAGAAGAAAAACTATTTTGTCTTCTAAATGCTACATCAAATACATTCCTAGCTTCTAATTTAAAACTCCATGCACTATTCTCATGCTTGTAATATAAAGAGGTGTTTACTATATCGTAAGTGTTATTTTGATTAAAGAACTTGTTTTTATAATTATACATAGAGTAATCGAAAGAGAAAATAAATCCTTTTAAAAAATCGTAATCAATATTTAAAAAAGGTTCGTTTGTAACAAATTCCGATTTGATATTACTTGACGTATAATTTCCAATACTACTTTTATAGCCCACTTCTATGGTTGGGAAATTAGTATAAAGTGTTTTGGCCGAGACGTTTATCGATGCTTGATTATTTTCGTTAGTTTCGAAAGTATTGTCTATTTGTTGTAGGTACTTTGAACCATTATAATTTAATCCTAAACCAAAATTTATTTTTTTAATCTTCTTTTGAATATGCCCTCTAACTTGCCAACTTTCAGTAGGGTTATCCAACATCATCACACTCACATATTGATTAGTGTCTTGATAATTTACAGTATTTTCTGCACCATGTAATTTTTTTGTGTAACTGGCATTTGCATATACCGATATCCCTCTAAAATTGCCCAGCCTTCTATATCCTAACCTAAACACATGGTATAATTCGTTTTCTAAATTTTCATTCCCTTTAAAAACAGAGTTATAGCTTTGCAGATTAAACCGATTGGCAAAAGTAGATGCATCTGAAAAAGAGGTTTTCAAGTTGTAATTAAATTGTAATCTCTTAGAGTTAGTTATATCAATTTTAGCCAAAAAACTAGGTAAAAGCACGACCTTGTTCTTAACAATATTTGTTTGCTGATCTAACTTCCAATGGTAAATATGTAAAAAAGCACCTTGATTAAAGGTGAAAATTCCTGCCCTGAATTTATAGTGAATTCCAAAAAAGAAATCGTTTAAATTAAAAACTAAATCGTTTCCAAAACCTGAGGAACTAAAATCATTAATTGTTCCGTCTAAAAGTTCTTGACTATCGTTGGTGTAAAATTTTTGATTTAAATAGGTATTCGCAATAGAAGAATAGATATGATTAAATCTATTAAGCACCCAATAATGCTTAAAATAGACATTAAAGTTGGTGTTTTTTGTTTCCATTATTTGATTTAACCTATAAATAGGCTCTTCAACAACAGGAATTAAACCTTCTAAAATAGGGTCTGGAGTTTCCCAAAAGGAGTTTGGGTTGTTTTTATCGAAAACAAAATCAGCTGCAAAAGAAAACGTGTGGTTTTTAGATGCTTTTTTATGCCACTCTATATTCTGGCTAAAAAATGAAACATCCATATTTTGAAGTGTTAGATATCTACTATTGGTTGTATCTACTAAGGAGTTTATGATGTTTTCATTCTCTGCATGCGACTTTTTAAATTGGGTTTTAAAATCCCATTGTTCTCTTAAATTAGGTAAATATTTAAAATTCAAATTTCCTATGGCAAAGGTGCTTTGGGCTTGACCTAACTCATCTTTTAATTCATTAAAGGTATTGTATTGATTTAAAGATTGGTTATAAGTTTCATCTTTGGTATTGGAAAAAATCCCATAGCCTTGAACATTTAGTTTGTTATTAATTTCTTGGCTAATATTTATGGCTGCAAATTGATTCTGGCTTTTTATGACGTTTTTGTTTTCTAACAGTTGTAGAAAATCGTTATTTATGGTATTAAAAACAGTACTTCCATTTTTAAAGGCTTCGTTTAAACCACCTTGAAATTCAAAATAGTCTTTATAGGTTAATACTTTTTCGGCTGTATTATTGAGATTCCCTATAAAATTAATATTGGTTTTCGGACTATAATAAAAAAGATTGTTATGTGCTCTATAAAAATCCTGATTTCCCTTTCCTGCTTCAATATCGCCAAAGGCAAAATCTTTTTTATCTTCCTTTAATAACACATTCATTGCCATTTCTTCATTTTCAACCAAGTTTTTAAGAAAAGCAACTTCGTTATAGTTGTCTAAAACCTCTATTTTATCTATGGCATTTGCAGGGATATTATCTACTGCCAATTTAGAACCACCACCAAAAAACTTCTTCCCTTCCACAAGCATGGTGGTTACTTTTTTTCCGTTTACAGTAACGGTTCCGTTTTTTTCAACTTCGACTCCAGGGAGTTTTTTAAGGACATTTTTTAATTTCCGTTCGTCCCCTGTTACAAACTTATCTGTGTGATAAATAATGGTGTCTTGCTTAACCGTTATAGGTAATTCTATAACAACCTCGTCTAATCTGTTATCTTGTTCTTTTAATATTATATTTCTAATCGTGTTCTCTTTAGTGTCTATTTCAAAATGATAAGACGCATAACCCATATAACTGACCGTAACTTGATAAGCTACGTTTTCTAACTCTAATCTATAACGACCTTGTTCATCTGTTATAGAGAATTTCATCCTCTTAAGGGAGTCTTGAGGTTGGGCTATAACATTGGCATAGGGTAAAGGTTTTTGTAAACTATCTTTTACAACACCACTAAAAGTAACTTGTGAAAAACCAGAAAAATGACATATCAATAAAAGCAATAAGACTATTTGGGTTCGCATCATAAATTAAACTCTAAAACCTGAATTGGCACAAAATAGTTACCTGTCTTTTTTCCTTTCTGCTTCAATTTCGGAAATCATGGCGTGAGACTCTTCTTCGGTAATAATCTTTTCGTTTTTCTTTGGTTTAATTATTTTTACTTCTTCTTCAGGATTTAAATTAATTTCTATCGCTTTTAAGCTAAACTTATCTCTATAAATTTCTAATACTAAACCTGGTAAGCCTATATAATTTTTAGGCCCAAAATTTAACGGGATTTCTGGCGTGAACCAAGCAATCACTTGTCGATTATAATAAAAGCCCCGACGACTAAACAAGCGTTCAGAAGATTTAGCCTGGTAACAAGTGTACTTGCCTATTTTTTTTACCTCCCCTGTTAAATGCCATTTTAAAGGAGTCATAGCTATTTTTCCAAAATGTGTAGTATATTCGATAATTTTTCCTGAAGATTTTTCTGTATAATACGGAAAAATACTTGAATTGCTTCCCATAATATAACCCTCTTCTGTATCTAAACTTGGTAAGGTGTAATAATAGGATTCGTCCCCTTTAATGTGCAGTTCAAAATACTCCGGTCTGGCATTATAATAATGATTTGCAACCCTCTGTTTAACACCCATAGCTACATTTTTTTTATTTTCTAAAGCCGTTACAAAACTATCCACATATTTTGGGTTTATTTCCCCTTTATAGGTAATTATTGCGTTTGGGGTTTGAGCATAGGTTGTAGCAAGTAGCAGCGAGCACACTAAAATGGTCAGTTGTTTTAAATATAACATCATACTATTTTTTTTTAAATAAAGTCTTTATCAAGCAGCAAGATTACCACTTGACAAAGACGTAATTTACTACTAATTAGCAACCACCGCTTCTCATACAATGATAAAACTCGGCATAATCATCCGGATATTGGGCGTCACAATCTAAAAATACTTGAGGACAATCCTCCTTTTCTTCAAAGACTTTGCTCTTTTGGTTGTCATTTAAAGGTTTTAGATTACTCATTGCAGTTAATCCAAAAAGGAAAACTGTTACTAAAATTGTTGTTTTAAAAATTATCATAATTGATAAATTTTAAACTAGTTATGTATTTTTATTAACTAGTTAGTTAAACTAAATGCTTTTCAGTCTAAATTAAAATTTCAGTCTTTGTTGAATTATTGGTCTATTCAGTCTTATTTTTAAAATATAAGGTCAGTCTAAAACCTAATATCTTACGCTGTTAATTGTGTTAGGGAGAGAATTAAAAATCAGCGCTGATTTATGTTGCAACAAGGCTAATCGTATCCATTTGTTAGACTGAATAAAAACAAACTTTTACTTTTAGCTTTTCAAACTTAAAAAAAAAAAAAAAACTATTTCTAAAAGGATTTTAAAGAAATTTGTGCAGTTCATCGAAAAGTTAAAAATCCATTACGGTTTTTCCGTAATTGAAATTTAATTCTGAATCATTTTAGAATAAAACGTAAGTTTAAACAATAGTGATTTATAAAATCATTTTAAAAATGTAGTGGTTTATTTTATTTATAAAATCACGATTTTAAAAAATTTAAAAAATAAAAATTTTATGTAGCTTTGCGAAACGCTTTATTCCAGCAAATGCAGGAATGAGATACATTCCAAAAATACATGAAACAGTCATGCTAAAAGGTTGAACACCTAAGAAAATGATTATTAGGCTGTTCCATGTGACGATAAAAAAGCAATAGAATAAACACATGAAATACAAAAGAATTCTCTTAAAATTATCAGGTGAAGCCTTAATGGGTAACAGACAATATGGTATTGACCCAGATCGTTTAGCAGAATACGCTAAAGACATCAAAGAAATTAAAGACCTTGGTATTGAAGTAGCCATTGTTATTGGTGGTGGCAATATATTTAGAGGTGTTGCTGGAGCTAGTAATGGCATGGACAGAGTTCAAGGAGACCATATGGGCATGCTTGCTACCGTTATTAATGGTCTAGCATTACAAAGTGCTTTAGAAGATGCAGGAGTTCCTACACGGTTACAAACGGCTATTCATATTGAAGAAGTTGCCGAACCATTTATTCGTCGTAAAGCCTTGAGACATTTAGAAAAAGGACGTGTCGTTATATTTGGAGGAGGCACTGGAAATCCATATTTCACAACAGATTCTGCAGCCGTTTTAAGAGCTATTGAAATTGAAGCCGATGTTATTTTAAAAGGCACTCGTGTGGATGGCATTTATAATACAGACCCTGAAAAAGATTCAAAAGCCATAAAATTCGATTTTATTTCTTTCGACGATGTCTTGAAAAAAGGCTTAAAAGTTATGGATACAACAGCTTTTACATTAAGTCAAGAAAACGAATTACCTATAATTGTGTTTGATATGAATAAAAAAGGAAACCTCTTAAAAGTGGTTTCTGGCGAAAATATAGGAACTAAAGTTAATTTATAATTCTTACATTTACTTTTGGCTTATTTTTTGAATAGCCTTTAAAAAATTAAAATTTAAAAGATGAACGAAGACATTCAATTTATACTAGACTCGGCAAAAGAATCTATGGATGCCGCAATTAAGCATCTAGAAAAACAATTTCTTAATATTAGAGCTGGAAAAGCAACTCCTGCTATGTTAGGAAGTGTTATGGTAGATTATTATGGGTCTCAAACACCATTAAGTCAAGTTGCCAACGTAAACACTCCCGATGGTAGAACCATTACAGTACAGCCTTGGGAGAAAAACATGCTTCAGGAAATTGAAAGAGGCATTATGTATGCTAACTTAGGCTTTAACCCTATGAATAATGGCGATACCATTATTATAAACGTACCACCTTTAACCGAAGAACGCAGGTTAAATTTAGCAAAACAAGCAAAAGCTGAAGCTGAAGATGCTAAAATAAGCATTCGTACTGCTAGAAAAGATGCCAATGATGACATTAAGAAAGCTGACGTTTCTGAAGACCTTGAAAAAAATGCTGAATCTGACATTCAAAAATTAACAGATAAATACGTTGTTAAAATTGATAGCTTATTTGATTTCAAAGAAAAAGAAATCATGACAGTATAATTTAAAAGCGACTTAGGTCGCTTTTTTTATTGTTAAAAACACCTTTATTATTTTTTCATCGAAGACAGCAGCATGCTTATAAATAATAGTCATTAACAGCTTCATCTTTGGGCTGCATTTTGGTTTATTAATAGAAATAACTATTCTAAATTCTATTTTTTAGGCTCATATATTTTCTTCAAAATTCCAAATCATTTAGCTTCTTACCCTTTTAATTGCAGATATGCGATTTAAACATAACATTATACTTAAAATCAAGAGCAAATACATTGCTTTTTCCTAACTTTGCGCCTGTTTTTATTTCAGTATGTTTAAACTATTTACAAAAGGGTTTTGGGATGTTATTGCTCGTATTATTCTAAGGAATAAAATAGCAATACTAATAGCTATTGCATTGGTTACTATTCTTTTTAGTACTCAATGGAAAAACATGCGCTTCACATACACGGAAGCTAATTTACTACCAGACGACCATGAAGTAAATGTGGTCTATAATGATTTTTTAAAGATTTTTGGTGAGGAAGGAAACCTGGTTGTTTTAGGAATAAAAGACTCGACACTATTTACAGTCGAAAAACTAAACGCCTGGAACCAACTCTCCGAAGCATTTAAAACTTCAAAAGGCGTTGAAGCAGTTGTATCTATTAAAGACCTAAAAAAACTTGTAAAGAATACAGAAAAAGAGAGATTTGAGCTGGAACCATTTATTAAAGACTCCATTCATTCTATCAATCAATTAGATTCACTACAACAAGATTTATTTGAAAAATATCCATTTTACGATAATTTTCTGTTTAATAAAGAAACTAAAACCATTCGTACAGCCATTTATCTAAAAAAAGATATTGTAAACACTCCTGCACGAAAAGATTTTGTATTTGACGAATTATTGCCCAAAGTAGAAGCCTTTGAGAAAGCAACAAATCTAGATGTTAGAATATCTGGAATGCCTTATGTTAGGACTTTAAATGCGCAAAACATTGTTGATGAAATCGGTAAATTTATTGCTTTAGCATTGGGTGTCACCTCACTTATTTTCTTTCTATTCTTTAGGTCTTTTAGAGCCACGTTTATATCACTTTTAGTAGTTTGTATTGGTGTTATGTGGACCTTTGGAATTATTGGTTTTTTAAATTACGAAATAACGGTTCTAACGGCTTTAATTCCTCCATTGATTATTGTTATTGGTATACCAAACTGTATCTTTTTAATAAATAAATATCAGCACGAAGTCAAGCTTCATGGTAACAAAGTAAAATCATTACAACGCGTTATTACAAAAGTTGGTAATGCAACTTTAATGACCAATGTCACGACAGCTTCTGGTTTTGCAACATTTATTTTAACAGAAAGTACGCTTTTAAAAGAATTTGGTATGGTTGCTTCCTTAAGCATTCTATCTATTTTTATTTTATGCTTACTTATCATACCTATTGTCTATACGTTTTTACCTTATCCTAAAGACAGGCATTTAGAACATTTAAATAAACGTTGGATAGGTGGTTTTGTCGATTGGATGGAACGCATGGTAAAAGAAAGACGTATTACCATTTACATTACCTCTATTGTGCTTTTAATTGCAAGTATGATAGGCATCTACCAAATAAAAATATCTGGTAGTTTAATTGAAGACATGTCTAAAGAAGCTGAGTTTTTCCAAGACATTCGCTTTTTTGAAGAGGAGTTTAATGGCATCATGCCTGTTGAAATTTTGGTGGATACCAAACGCAAAAAAGGGGTCATGAAATTAGCCACCTTAAAACGGATGAACGAACTGGAAGAAGTTATTTTAGAAACTCCAGAACTTTCAAGACCAATTTCTATTGTTAGCTTAGTTAAATACTCGAAACAAGCTTACTATAATGGCAACCCGAAATATTATCAATTACCAACATCGCAAGAAAATAATTTCATTCTTAGCTATGCTAAAAACTCTTCGTCTAACCTAAATCTATTAACCAATTTTGTTGATAGTACAGGGCAATATGCACGTATTACAACGTTCATGAAAGATATAGGAACTGACAAGATGGAGCGTATTGAAGATAATCTTCAAACAAAAATTAACAAGGTTTTTCCAGAAGACAAATACAATGTAACCATTACTGGAAAAGCCCTCGTATTTCAAAAAGGAACCAAATATCTGGTTAAAAATTTAGCCATTTCTTTATCGTTAGCTATTTTACTTATTTCGTTGTTTATGGCTTATATGTTCCGTTCTTTTAGAATGATTATTGTGTCTCTAGTCCCTAACCTATTACCTTTAGTTATTACAGCTGGTTTAATGGGTTATTTAGGGGTTCCTATAAAGCCTTCAACTATTTTAGTGTTTAGTATTGCTTTCGGAATCTCAGTGGACGACACCATTCATTTTTTAGCAAAGTACAGGCAAGAACTACAAGCGAACCATTGGAAAATTAGAAAATCGGTTTATGGAGCTCTTAGAGAAACAGGTGTGAGCATGTTTTATACATCCATAGTATTATTCTTCGGGTTTCTAGTTTTTACATTCTCTAGCTTTGGAGGTACTGTAGCTTTAGGAGCCTTAGTTTCTGCTACCTTGCTTTTTGCTATGTTATCGAATTTATTATTGCTTCCTTCGTTGTTGCTATCCTTAGAACGAAATATTGCAAATAAAGAAGTCTTAAAAAAGCCTTCAATAAATATCATTCCAGAAGAAGATGACATAGAAGAAAGTGATAACGACATAAAAAACAATCATTCATAAAATAAATCGAAGAATTATCTTTGTACAAAATATATATTACCATGAAATCGAGCACCATTGCAGACTTACTTTCAAAAGAAAATATCTTACAAGACATCGAAATAAAAGGTTGGGTTAGAACCTTTAGAGCTAACCGTTTTATTGCCTTAAACGATGGCTCTACCATAAACAACATACAATGTGTGGTAGATTTCGAGAACACAGACGAAGCTACTTTAAAACGTATTACTACAGGAGCAGCCGTTCATATCAAAGGATCTCTTACCGAAAGTCAAGGAAAAGGACAAAGTGTAGAAATTCAAGTAACATCTATTGAGATTCTAGGAGATTCAGATCCGGAAACGTTTCCTATTCAGCCTAAAAAACACTCTTTCGAGTTTTTAAGAGAAAATGCTCATTTACGTACTAGAACTAATACGTTTAGTGCAGTGATGCGTTTGCGTTCTTCTCTATCTTTTGCTATTCATAAGTATTTTAACGACAATGGATTCTACTACATGCACACGCCAATTATTACAGGAAGTGATGCAGAAGGTGCAGGCGAAATGTTTCGTGTCACCAATTTAGATGCTAAAAACCCTCCTTTAGATGAAAATGGCAACGTAAATTATAAAGAAGATTTCTTTGGAAAAGAAACCAACTTAACCGTGTCTGGACAATTAGAAGCTGAAACATACGCGATGTCTTTAGGGAAAGTATACACTTTTGGACCAACGTTTAGAGCTGAAAACTCAAATACGTCTAGACACTTAGCAGAATTCTGGATGATAGAACCAGAAGTTGCTTTTATGGATCTAGCTGGAAATATGGATTTAGCAGAAGATTTTATGAAATCGGTTTTAAGTTATATTCTGGAGCACAATCGTGAAGATTTAGAATTTCTAGAAAGTAGATTATTAGACGAAGAAAAAACAAAACCACAAGCTGAACGTAGCGACATGAGCTTGATTGAAAAAATTAAGTTCGTTGTCGATAACAACTTTAAACGTGTTAGTTATACCGAAGCTATTGATATTCTTAAAAATTGCAAACCAAACAAAAAGAAAAAATTCAAATATATTATTGAAGAATGGGGAGCCGATTTACAAAGTGAACACGAACGCTATTTAGTTGAAAAACACTTTAACTGTCCGGTTATTTTATTTGATTACCCAGCAAACATTAAAGCTTTTTACATGCGCTTAAACGAAGATGGTAAAACGGTTCGTGCTATGGATATCCTTTTTCCTGGTATTGGAGAAATGGTAGGAGGTTCGCAACGTGAAGAACGTCTTGATGTGTTAAAAGAAAAAATGAAAGCTTTAGATATAGACGAAGAAGAATTATGGTGGTACTTAGATCTACGTAAATACGGAACTGCAGTCCATTCTGGTTTTGGGTTAGGGTTTGAGCGTTTGGTGATGTTTGCCACAGGCATGGGCAACATTCGCGATGTGATTCCGTTTCCTAGAACACCTCAAAATGCTGAGTTCTAAACCTTGTTATTAAGAGCGAAACAAAGAATTATAATCATTTATATTTTCCTTTTAAAATTAAAGACCTAATTATATCATAAAACAATCTATATCTACGTTTATATAGATTGTTTTTTTTATTTTTATATGAAATGCCAGTAACAAAAATTACATACCAATCGATATAATAACAAGGACATTGCATCTGACCATTGAAAAACAATAATTATTAACAGGTGAAACCAAATCCATACAATGCTTAAACAATTTTTACAATTTAAATTATCGCAAAAGTTATCGCCTCAGCAAATTCAATTAATGAAGCTGATACAATTGCCTACACAAGCATTTGAGCAACGTTTAAAACAAGAGTTAGAAGAAAACCCTGCCCTTGAAAGTGGAAAAGAGCAACTAGAGGAGCTTGATGACGATTTTGATAATACAGACGATTACGACAATGACAATGAATCTATAAGTGCAGATGATATTAATGTGGATGATTATTTAAGCGATGACGATGTACCAGATTACAGAACACAAGCTAATAATTATAGTAGCGACGATGAAGAAAAAACCATGCCATATGCTGCTGGAACGTCGTTTACCCAACATTTAATCAATCAGTTAAACACTTTTAGATTAACAGATGATGAGTTTGATGTTGCCGAATTTCTAGTAGGTAGTATTGACGAAAGTGGTTATATCCGTCGTTCCCTAAGCGATATTATGGACGATTTGGCTTTTACACAAAACATCTACACTACAGAAGATGAGATTAAGAAGGTTTTAAAAATAGTCCACCAATTAGATCCAGCAGGTGTTGGAGCCAGAAACCTTCAGGAGTGTTTAAGCATTCAATTACATAGAAAAGAAAAACGTCCAGATGTTGAATTGGCCATTGAAATTATTGACAATGCCTTCGAGAAATTCACTAAAAAGCATTACAAGAAACTGCTTCAAAAATTCGATATCACAGAGCAGCAACTTAAAGATGCCATCGACGAAATAGAGCATTTAAATCCGAAACCTGGTGGTTCCTATTCTGGAAATAACCGCATGGTAGAACATGTTGTTCCAGATTTTGCCATTAAAATTGTTGATGGTGAACTTGAACTTACCTTAAACGGAAGAAATGCACCAGAACTCCATGTTTCCAGAGAATATAGCAACATGCTTAAAGGTTATAAAGAAGCCAAGGACAAGTCGAAATCTCAAAAAGATGCCGTAATGTTTATCAAACAAAAACTGGATGCTGCCAAATGGTTTATAGATGCTATTAGACAGCGTCAGCAGACTTTATTTGTAACCATGAGTTCTATTATGCATTATCAAAAAGAATACTTTTTAACAGGTGATGAACGCAAATTGCGTCCAATGATTCTTAAAGATATTGCAGACGAAATTGAGATGGATGTTTCTACAGTTTCCAGAGTTGCCAATAGTAAATATGTAGATACACCTTATGGCACAAAGTTAATAAAAGAGTTCTTTTCGGAATCGATGACAAACGATCAAGGAGAAGAGGTTTCAACCCGAGAAATTAAAAAAATCTTAGAAACTGTTATTGAAGAAGAGAACAAAAGAAAACCTTTAACAGATGAAGCTCTTGCTAAAATATTAAAAGAAAAAGGGTATCCAATTGCCAGAAGAACCGTTGCGAAATACAGAGAGCAATTAGATATTCCTGTGGCTAGATTACGTAAAAAAATATGATGAACTGGCTTTTAAAAAGTGTCTCTTTAATATTTCATCCCATTCTCATGCCATTATTAGGTGTGCTTTTTTACTTTTCTAAATCACCTAGATTTATTCCCATAGAAATTATTCAAGCTAAGATCATCTCCTTATTAATTTTAACCATTGCTCTGCCTATTTTGCTTTACTTTCTTTTAAAGAATATTGGAAGGGTAAATTCAATCTATTTAAATACAACAAAAGAAAGATTAATCCCTTTATTTTTAAATGGGTGTATTACTCTATTAATTATTAATCGTGTATTGCCTCCTACAGAAATTATTGAATTGTATTATTTTTTTGTTGGGATTTTAATCTCTACACTAGCCTGTTTTATTCTAGCCATCTTAAAGTTTAAAGCAAGTATCCACATGATTGGAATTGCTGGAGTAACTATGTTTTATATAGCCTTAAGCATTCACTTTAGCATTAATGTAAATGGTACATTAGCACTAATGTTTATATTGATTGGAGCCATAGCTACTTCGAGACTACATGTAAAGGCACACAGCAATATAGAGTTACTAATAGGTTTTTTTATAGGTTTAGTACCTCAGCTTATTTTAGTTAATTATTGGTTATAAAATATAAAAGATAAGACCAAATTTAACTGCATACATATCAATTGCTTGTTCTCCTAACCTTGCATCTGAAGAAAGTATCGAGTTTAAAGAATAATAGAGGTGGAAATTCCAGGTATTATAACCTGCACTAAATGTTAAGCCATATTGAAAGTCGTTAAAGCTTTTAATATTACTATGTTTTATTTTCCCTAAATCTCCTTTAAATTTTGTGGAACTTGCCAATAGATAACCCACTTTAAATCCTGTATAAATACGCCAAAACTTATATTCTTCTGCTGTAGATGTTCGCCATCTAACTTCTAATGGCATTTCTAACAGATAGGTTGAGAATTTGTTTTTGGTATAATTTATATCAGCATCACTTAAATTAATATACTCTATCTCTCCAGAAGTGTTTTCAGATAAAAAGATATTATGATTGTAAGAGTTTATTGAGGCTCCTAAGCCTAAACCTAGACCAAAATTTCTTCTCTCGTTTAAAGGAAAGTCTCTAATATATCCAAAATGGAAACCACTAGAAAACCCGGTTTGTTTAACATTATTTGGTTTTTGTGCAAGCAAGTTGTAGGTAATAGCCAAATAAAACTGATCTTCTCTATATTTAGTGTCTACAGCCTTGGTAGTATCCATGACGACATCTTGAGACCAAATGGTAGTTACACAAAAAAAGCTCAAAAATAAAGTAAGAATAACCTTCATAACAAATAGTCCTTTTCCTAGATAAATATAAAACAAAAGGCGTTAAGATTTCTCAAAACGCCTTTTAATAATATAAAATTAAGATGTTATTAATTTTTCAATCCATCAAGGGCATTCCCTTTTCTAGTTGTATAATTAATTTTAAGTGCATTTACTTTACGCAATTCTTGTTTAATGTCTGTTACTAACCCCATATTAGCATCACTGTCTACTTTTAAAGCAGTTGTCAAGAAAGGGATTAACTCTTCTCTTTTAGAAGCACGCTCAGCAGCTATAAAAGCAGGTATTTCAGATACCTCAGCAAACTTATCGTTTAATTGAATTCTAGCTTCTGTACCAAATGTTGATTTATAATTGCTACTTGGTTTTCCAGCATAGATGTACATTACCAAATCTTTCTTATCTAATTTTTCAACTTGATCTGCTTGTGGTAACTTATTCTCAATCATTAGCGTGTTCTGTCTCATAACAGTTGCTACCATGAAAAAGAATAATAGCATAAATACGATATCTGGTAAAGAGGCTGTATTTACAGCTGGCATATCGCCACTTTTTTTCTTATTAAATTTAGACATATTTTTTATTTATCTAATTAGACTTTTTAGGTTCTGCTTCAGAGAACTTTTGCGGAATTAAAATTTTAATTTCTTCCAATTTGTCTTTTAATTTTGCTTTTTCTTCCGAAGAAGTTCTAGGGTCTGAATAGCGTTTCTCTGCTTCTACAAAACTCATTCTTAAATTAGGGAAACTTTTTTCAAACTCTCTATCTCTTAACTCGTTATAGGCAGCAATAATTTCGTTTTGAACAGCTATATACGTATCGTATTTTGTTGCTCTATCATTTTGTAACGAAATAATGGCTTTGTCGAAATTATCTGAAGATCTCGGATTTTTCTTTCCTTGACAACGCTTACAAGCATCAGGACCTGTACCACCACCATTGTCCAAAAAGGCAACTGCAGCTTTACGAAGATCTTTTATCTGGATAATTTTTTCTTCACCTCCTGTTTTTAAAAACAATTGGTTGCTTTTATTTACATTTAGTTGAAAAATATTTTTCTCTTTAATAATAACGTCTTCTTGTTCGGTATCGTCTATTGGAGGCAGTTTTCTGTTTAATCCAGAATCTGTTTCAATAGTTGTAGTTACCAAGAAAAATATAAGGAGTAAGAAAGCAATGTCAGCCATAGAGCCTGCATTAACTTCTGGTGCTGATCTCTTTGCCATAATTATTTATTCGTTACATTTTTAATTCCTGAAAACGCCATAGAACCAATAGCTATAATTGCTAAAGCATAGAAAGCGTACAATCCTGCTCCAACATATTTAGAAGTTGCTTCTGTTACATCAACACCTTTATCTGTAAAAGGGGTTAAATCTAAATCATTACCTGAAGACATGGCATAAGAAATTACAAGAATAACTACAAATGCTCCAACAGACATTAAGGTCTTTTTAATGTTACCTGCAAATAATCCTTTAATCACATACACTAGAACTAGAGCTAGTATAAGAGCAAGAATTACATAAGTAACATACATCATATTGTCTATCATACTTTCATTTCCGGACATAATCATTAAAGCGAATATGACACCGACTATTGAAAGTACACCAACAATAATTTTTAATATTTTATGTAAACTCATTGTTTAATGTGTTTTTAGGTTATTATTACTTCTTGTTTCTAATCAATAAATCCATTAAAGTGATTGATGCATCTTCCATATCGTTTACAATGCTATCAATTTTTGCAATAATGTAATTGTAGAATACTTGAAGTATAATAGCAACAATAAGACCAAATACTGTAGTTAAAAGTGCTACTTTAATACCACCTGCAACTAAAGAAGGTTGCATATCTCCTGCTGCTTCAATTTTATCGAATGCTTGAATCATCCCAATTACTGTTCCCATGAATCCTAACATTGGAGCCAAAGCAATAAATAATGATATCCAAGAAACGTTTTTCTCTAATTGTCCCATTTGTACACCACCATAAGCAATAACAGCTTTTTCAGCAGCTTCAATACCTTCGTCTGTTCTATCTAAACCTTGATAGAAAATAGAGGCAACAGGCCCTTTTGTGTTTCTACAAACTTCTTTTGCAGCTTCAACACCACCAGATTGTAATGCGTCTTCAACGTCTTGAGTTAATTTTTTAGTGTTTGTTGTAGAAAGGTTTAAAAAGATAATTCTTTCGATAGCAATTGCTAAACCAAGAATTAAACATAATAGAACGATTCCCATAAAACCTGGTCCACCTTCTATAAAACGTTTTTTTAGTTCTTGGTGAAATCCAAGATCTTCAGTTACTACATCATCAGTTGCAGCGTCGTCTTGTGATACACTAGCAACAGTTGCTGCTATTGATGCTGTTATGTTTGCAGTTGTATTTGCATTAACAGTTCCGAAAGCCATAATTCCAGTAATGGCTAGAATAGAAAATAATCTTTTCATTGTTCTTGTTCTTAATTTTATTAGTTAAAGTGTTAAAGATATAAAAAAAATACGATTAAAAAATAAAAATAACAGCAGAGAGGAAGGGATTCGAACCCTCGATACCCTTTTGAGGTATACACACTTTCCAGGCGTGCGCCTTCGACCACTCGGCCACCTCTCTCAATATTATATTTTATAATACGTTAGGCAAATAACAAAAAAAACTTTGAAAGCTAAAAATTTTGACAGTTAATTTTAAGACATTTCTCCTCTTAAAGAGGTTTCAAATATGGTTTTGAAGGTGTTAGCCGAAATTTTTTCTCCTAGAAAATACATTAATTTTACAATTGCAGCCTCTGTAGTAATGTCTTTTCCTGTAATAACCCCTATTTTTTTTAATTCAGAACTGGTTTCATACTGTCCCATATTAACACTTCCTCCTGAACATTGTGTCACATTTATTACTTGAACACCTCTTTTAATAACTTCGTCTATTAAAGTAATAAACCAGGATTCAGTGGTGGCATTTCCTGCTCCATAGGTTTCTAAAATAATTCCTTTTACGCTAGGATTATTAATAATACATTCTAAAACAGACTTAGAAATACCCGGAAATAATTTAATAAGTGCAATATTGGTATCTAATACTTTATGGACCTTCAGCTTTTTTTTAGCGTTTGGAGTAAATAAGGCTTCGCTATTTATTTTTATATGAACTCCAGATTCTGCTAAATGTGGGTAATTTAAAGATTCGAAAGCTTCAAAATGTTCGGCATTAATTTTTGTAGTTCTATTGCCTCTATATAATTTGTACTCAAAATATAATCCCACTTCTCTAATAACTGGTTTGTTATTTTTTATTAAAGACGCCATTTGTATGGACGTAATTAAATTTTCTTTAGCATCTGTACGTAAATCTCCAATGGGTAGTTGTGACCCTGTAAGAATCACGGGTTTTGCTAGGTTCTCTAACATAAAACTTAATGCTGAAGCAGTATAACTCATGGTGTCACTTCCATGCAGAACTACAAAGCCATCAAAATCGTTATAATTTTTTTCAATAATTTCAGCCATTTGCAACCAATATTCTGGATTCATATTAGAGGAATCTATAGGTTCTTCAAACGAAACGGTTGAAATATTACAACTCAACAGTTTTAACTCTGGAATACGCTTCAAGAGATTGTTAAAATCGAAGGCTTGTAATTCTCCTGTATTGGGATTTTTTATCATTCCAATAGTACCACCAGTATATATTAAAAGAATGTTGGGTTTCATGGCTTCCATACTTATATATTAAAAATGTCTTTTGAATTTTGAGTGGTAATTTCGGCAATTTTTTCCTGAGGCAGCTTATAAAGCTCTGATAGTTTTTCTAACACCTTTATAATGTAGCTACTTTCATTTCGTTTACCACGATAAGGTTTTGGTGCTAAATAAGGCGAATCGGTTTCTAAAACAATATGTTTTAAATCTATTTGATTGATAAACTGATCTATTTTACCATTTTTAAAAGTAACAACACCTCCAATGCCTAACTTCATATTAAATGATATAGCACGTTTTGCTTGATCTAAGGTTCCAGTAAAACAATGAAAAATTCCGAATAAGTCGTTGCTTTTCTCTTCTTCTAAAACATCGAAAATCTCATCGAAAGCTTCCCGACAATGAATCACGATTGGCAATTTATATTTTTTTGCCAATTGTATTTGTCGCCTAAACGCTTTTTTCTGGATATCTAAAGTAGATGTATCCCAATACAAATCGATGCCAATTTCGCCAATGGCATAAAAAGAACGTTTGTCTAACAGGTCTTCAACAAGTGCTAATTCGTCTTGATAATTTTCTTTTACAGATGTTGGGTGTAAGCCCATCATTAAAAAAACATTTTCTGAAAAATCTCTTTCTAATTGAAGCATGGCTTCTGTATAAGACGAATCGATTGCTGGAATAAAGAAACGGGAAACTCCTGCCTCAATAGCTCTTTGAATCATGTCTTTCTGGTCTTCAGCAAAAGCTTCGCTATATAAATGTGTATGAGTGTCTGTAATTATCATTTTGCAAAAGTATAAGTTTTTACATTACTATCTTTGTAAGAAATATGAAGTTATGGAAAATCTTAAAGACTTCCTTTTAGAAAAAGGCTATACAAAAATTAAATTGAAGCTAACAAAAACCAATCATTTTGAAATTAAAGCAACTAT
The DNA here is from genome assembly GCA_003144015.1 of Flavobacteriaceae bacterium LYZ1037. Classification (GTDB taxonomy): domain Bacteria; phylum Bacteroidota; class Bacteroidia; order Flavobacteriales; family Flavobacteriaceae; genus Xanthomarina. The sequence goes on from QFWS01000010.1 coordinate 44,666, forward strand.
TAATGGTGTAAAAGGGCTTTTTATTTTAGATACTGGTGCTTCTAGTTCTTGTGTTGGGTTTGAAGCTATTGATAGGTTTCGTTTAAAAGTTAAAGACTCTGAAATAATGGCAGCTGGAGCTGGAGCGACAGATATGCTCACACAAATTTCTAAAAAAAATAAGCTAAAAATTGGCAAATGGAATAAGGAACAAGTTGTCCTTATCTTATTCAACTTAACACATGTTAATACAGCTTTAGTCAACCATAATGCCCAACCTGTAGACGGTATTATTGGAGCTGATATTCTAAAGAAAGGAAAAGGTATTATTGACTATGAAAAAAAATATTTATATTTAAAAATGTAGTAAATTTCTTATAAAATAAATATCTTTACCTTTATATTGATTACATTAATAGCACATGAATACATCTATAATAATTGCAGACGACCATCCTCTAATTTTAAAAGGGCTTAACGATTTCCTTTTAGAAAAAAAATATAATGTAATATCTAGTGCCGTTAATGGCAAAGAGGCCTTTGAACTTATTGAAACGCATAGACCTGGTATTGCGATATTAGATATACAAATGCCTTTTTTAACTGGTTTAGACATTGCTAAAAAATGCAAAGAACTTAACTACGAAACTAAAATAATCCTTATAACTTTCGAAAAGGATGAAACAATTTATAACCAAGCTAAGTGCTTGGGGATCTATGGTTATGTTTTAAAAGAGTTTGCTCTTGCAGAAATTGAACATTGTATCGATTCTGTTATTAAAGACATTCCTTATTTTAGTCAGGAATTACTTTCATATTTAGAAGTTGAGGAGGCTCCAGTAGAATTTGAAACTTTAACCCCAACCGAAATTAAAGTTTTAAAACACATTTCAGAAGATAAAACAGCTAAAGATATAGGAGACCTTATGTTTATATCTTTTCGAACTGTAGAGAAACACAAAAGCAATATCAATAAAAAATTGAATCTAACTCCAACAAAATACAGCCTACTTTTCTGGGCTAAAGAAAATAAGAACCATTTAAAGTAAAAAATACGTAGTACTACGTATTGTTTGGCATGTTCTTTATACCGATATTTGTCTTGCTATTAATTAGTTCTTAGGGAGAATTATGAAAGCTCTAAATAAATTATTTTATTTGGAGCTTTCTTCATTTACACCATTCTTGTTTTTTGTAATTTATAATGAAAAATACGTAGTACTACGTATTGTTTGGCATTAAGATATTTAAGATATTTACAGTGCTATTAATCAATTACCTTTAAGGGATAAATTACAAAACTCTATGTGGTAAAAAGCATAGAGTTTTATTTCCTTTTAAAAGTTAAAAAACACCCTAAATCTAAATTTTTTAAAGTCATGGAAAACGAGGAGCAAGCTGTAAACAAATATTTTATTATTGGATTGGTTATTGTTGTTGTAACTGTAATATCAATAAATATTCTTGTTAATTTTTTTTAGTTAGTTATTTTCAAGATAAAAGCGCAACCTAAAAATTAGATTGCGCTTTTTTTATGACTAATAATAACCTGTATTATAATTCTAAAGCTTTCTTCACATCACTATTCATTAACAATTCTGTTGGGTTTTCTAAAGCTTCTTTTACAGCTACTAAAAATCCTACAGATTCTTTTCCATCAATAATTCTATGATCGTAAGATAAAGCTACAAACATAATTGGTCTAATTTCCACTTTACCATCTACTGCTACCGGACGTTCCACAATATTATGCATTCCTAAAATAGCACTTTGTGGTGGATTGATAATAGGCGTTGATAACATACTACCAAAAACCCCACCGTTAGAAATTGTAAAGGTACCTCCTGTCATTTCATCTACAGTAATTTGTCCGTCACGTGCTCTTATTGCTAAACGTTTTACCTCAGCTTCAACGCCTCTAAATGTGAGGTTTTCAGCATTTCTAATTACAGGAACCATTAAGCCTTTCGGACCAGAAACTGCGATTGAGACATCTACAAAATCGTAAGAAATCATTTCGTTTCCATCTATCATTGAATTAACATCTGGATACATTTTTAAAGCTCTAACAACTGCTAAAGTAAAGAAAGACATAAAGCCTAACCCTACACCGTGTTTGTTTTTAAAGGTTTCTTTGTACTCGTTACGCAAAGCAAAGATTGGAGACATATCTACTTCGTTAAACGTTGTAAGCATAGCCGTTGTGTTTTTAGCTTCCACCAATCTTTCAGCTACTTTACGACGCAACATAGACATTCTACTTCTAGTATTGCCTCTGTTACCTCCTGTTGGGGTTCCCATAGACGGTACAGCTTGAACAGCGTCTTCTTTAGTAATACGTCCATCTTTTCCAGTACCAGAAATACTTGAAGCATCCATACCTTTTTCGGCTAAAATCTTTTTAGCTGCTGGACTTGCAGTACCTGTAGCATACGTTTTAGTTTCGGCTACTGCTGCTGGCTTTTCTTCCTTTTTAGGGGCTTCTTCTTTTTTTGGAGCCTCTTCTTTTTCTGGAGAAGAACTTCCCTCAGGTTTTGCAGCACTTGTATCTATTAAACAAACGACTTCTCCAACAGCAACAGCATCGCCTTCTTCAGCTTTAAGTGTAATGGTGCCACTTGCTTCTGCTGGCAGTTCTAATGTTGCTTTATCGCTATCTACTTCAGCAATGGCCTGATCTTTTTCTACATAATCTCCATCTTGAACTAACCAAGCTGCTATTTCTACTTCTGTTATTGATTCTCCTGGTGAAGGAACTTTCATTTCTAAAATCATAGTTTATAATTTTAATTGTAAACGGGTTGTTATCAGTCTCTATTTTTTATTACATCTCCTTTAACAGGAAGATAATCTTGTTTTATTTCGCCATTAACCAAAATTCTGTCAAAATATAATTTGGCTCCTGTAGCAATATTCATATCCAAAGTATTTTGAAGGCTTAAGTGTAAATGAGGTTCGGTCGTGTTCCCAGAATTCCCACATTTTCCTAGTAATCCTCCTTGTCTGATGAATTGACCTTCTCTTACTGTAATAGAATTCTCTTTTAAATGTGCAAACAAAAGATATTCTTTATTACTTGTCTCCAAAATAATGGTGTTTCCTGTAAGTTGCTCTGGGTTTAATTCTCCTGGAATATTATCTGATACTCCAGTAATAACCTTTACAACTTTAGCATCGCAAGGAGCTATAATATCTTTCCCAAAAACGTAATAACTTTCATTATTCTTAGGGTCTCCATTAAAAGATACGCCATCTTTAACCATTAAAATATCGTAAGCAAATTGCTGATTTTCATAAGCTACGTGATAATTTTGCTCTTTATTTGTTCCTCCCCAAAACACCATCCACTCTTCCTTAAAAGGCAAAATCATTTTTGTAGTATTTCTTTCTAATACAGGCAAATTATCTGGTTTATGGTATGTCACTAACAAGCCGCCAATTTTATTATTTCCATCAACATGTAAGGTAACATCCCTAACCTCAGCAGCAAATGTTATTTTATAAATATGTGTTTCGTCTTTAAGTTTATTAAATTCGACCTGAGATATTTTACCTAATTTACTTTTTAAATCTGAAAAAAATGCTTGTGTCTTTTTTAATGGTAATGCCTTTTTCATGCTGTAATTAAACATATTAAATATAGCATTATAATTCCCTTCATTATAAAATGTTTGGAATTCTGATACCACTTTGTTATAGTTTTCTTTTTCTTGCGAAAAAGAACCTATAGACAAAAGAAAAAGCACTATAAATATTTTATTTTTCAAACTAGCGTTGGTTATTTTTTGATTTATCGAAAACATAATCTATAACTTCCTTATGACGTTTCTTAGAACGAACAGAACTACCAGCTGCTGGTGCTCCATATGCTCTTCTGGTTGCAGCTCTGAATGTTTTTGCTTCGTCTAAATGCATGAGCATATGACTATATGCTCCCATATTTCTTGGTTCTTCTTGTGCCCAAACTATATCTGTAGCATTTTTATATTTTTTTAATATGTCTTTAATTTCTTTTACTGGTAAAGGGAACAATTGTTCTATCCTTACTAATGCCACATCGTTCCTCTTTAGCTTCTCTTGCTCTTCAAGTAAATCGTAGTAGAATTTTCCTGTTAGGAATACTAGAGTTTTAATCTTATCTGCTTTTGCTCTTTCATCATCTATTAGCATTTGAAAGCTTCCATTTGCAAATTCATCTACAGTTGAAACGACTAAAGGATGACGCAATAAGCTTTTTGGTGTAAAAACAATTAAAGGTTTTCTAAATTTAGCTTTTACCTGCTTTCTTAATAAATGATAAAAATTTGCTGGCGTTGTACAGTCTGCAACATACATATTGTCTTTAGCACAAAGTTGTAAGTAACGTTCCATACGTCCAGATGAATGTTCTGCTCCTTGACCTTCATATCCATGTGGCAACAACATAACCAATCCGTTTTGAAGCTTCCATTTATCTTCAGCTGCAGAAATATATTGATCTAACATAATTTGAGCACCATTACTAAAATCTCCAAACTGTGCTTCCCAAATGGTTAGAGTTTTAGGGCTTGCCATAGCATAGCCATAATCGAAACCTACAACACCATATTCAGAAAGTAAAGAGTTATAAATAAAGAACTTTCCTTGTTTATCGCTTATATTATTATGAAGAATTATTTCCTCTTCGCTATCTTCAACTTTAACAACAGCATGTCTATGAGAAAAGGTTCCTCTTTCTACATCTTGCCCAGAGATTCTAACATCAAATCCTTCTTCAAGTAATGTCCCGTAAGCTAAATGTTCGGCCATAGCCCAATCTAACTTATTTTCGTTAAACATGTCTTGTCTAGATTCTACTAAACGAGAAATTTTACGAATAAATTTTTTGTCTTTTGGCAATGATGAAATAACCTCAGTAATTTTAGCCAAGCCTTCTTTAGGGAAAGTGGTATCTACAGGTTTCATCATTTTATCTTCTTCAACAGTGATGTAATTCTCCCATTCATTTTGCATAAATGGTGTTATAACTGTTTTGTCTTCTTTTCTAGAATCTTCTAATTTCTCTTCTAATGATGCTTTATAATCTTCTTCTAACTTTGTAACATAATCTTGATCAATAATCCCTTGAGAAATTAGCTTTTCGGCATAAATCTGTCTTGGATTCTCATGTTTCGCAATAGCTTTATACAATTTTGGTTGTGTAAAACGAGGCTCATCCCCTTCGTTATGACCATATTTTCTATAACCCAATAAATCTATAAAAACGTCGCGTTTAAAAGTCATTCTAAAATCTAAAGCAAATAGTATGGCGTGAACTACAGCTTCAGCATCATCTGCATTAACGTGCAACACTGGAGAAAGCGTTACTTTACCAACATCTGTACAATAAGTACTTGAACGTGCATCTAAGTAATTAGTAGTAAATCCAACTTGATTATTTACAACAATATGAATAGTACCATTTGTTTTATAACCATCTAATTGTGCCATTTGAACAATTTCATAAACCAAACCTTGTCCTGCAATAGCAGCATCTCCATGCACAATAATTGGCAATACTTGCGATGGATTATCCGGATATTTATCGTCTTGTTTTGCCCTAACAATTCCTTCAACAACAGCACCTACAGTTTCTAAATGTGATGGATTTGGTGCAATATTTAAATTAATTTTCTTTCCAGAATTGGTTATTCTATCGCTCGTCCAACCTAGATGATATTTAACATCTCCATCAAACACTTCTTGTTCATAATCTTTTCCATCAAACTCGCTAAAAATATCTTTAGCCGATTTGCCAAAAATATTTGTTAAAGTACTTAAGCGACCACGATGTGCCATACCCATTACAAATTCTTTCACATCGTACTCAGATGCTTTTTCAATTAATGCGTCTAAAGCTGGAATTAAAGATTCTCCTCCTTCTAGAGAAAAACGTTTTTGACCCACATATTTCGTATGCAGAAAACTTTCAAATGAAACAGCTTCATTTAATTTTTTAAGAATATATTTTTTTTGTTCTACATCGAAATTAGGCTGATTATCATTAATATTCAACTTATCCTGGATCCATTTAATTTCTTCAGGCTTTCTTATGTACATATACTCAACACCAATGGAGTTACAATAGATTTTTTCAAGATGATCTATTATTTGTTGTAGAGTTTGAGAGCCAATTCCTAAAACTTCTCCTGCACTAAAAACGGTATTAAGATCTGATTTAGAGAGTCCAAAATTTTCAATCTCTAATGTTGGTGCATATTTTCTACGTGCACGAACTGGATTTGTTTTAGTAAACAAATGCCCTCTAGATCTATAGCCATCGATCAATTTTATAACTTGAAATTCTTTTGTCAAGCTCTCAGAAACGTGTTCGCAAGAAATGTCTCCAATTGGTTGATCTACCAATCCAAAACTTTCGGAACCAAAATCATAGCCTTGAAAGAAAGCTCTCCAACTTGGTTCTACAGAATCTGGGTTTTGTAAATACTGGTCGTATAAATCAGCAAAGTATGCTGAATGTGCTGCATTTAAAAAGGAAAATTTATCCATATAAAATGTAAAACTAAATAGTTCAAACAAAATTTACACAAAAGTACAACATTTAGTAAAATTAGATATGGTTTTATTATTTTTATCCAGTACCTTTTTCAACGAAATTTAAAATCATGAAAAAAATATTCATTTTATTTAAGGAAAAGAATTATTACCTCTTTTTAATATGTTTGTTTTCTATGGGTGTGTCTGCCCAAGAAATTACACATAAACAATCTAATGATTTTTGGAATCATGTACAGTTTGGTGGTGGAATAGGTCTTAGCTTTGGTAGTAATTATTTTAGCGGAACCTTAGCGCCAAGTGCTATTTACAGATTTAATAGTCAATTTGGATTAGGTGTTGGACTTAGTGGCACCTATAACTCCCAAAAACATTATTATAAATCTTCCATAATTGGAGGCAGTCTTATAGGGCTTTATAATCCTATTAGAGAATTACAAATTTCTGCAGAATTTGAAGAAAACAATGTGAATGTAGATTGGGATAGTCGAACTGGATATGCAGATGACAATTATTGGTACCCATCCCTCTTTTTAGGCGCTGGTTACAGCACTAGAAATGTGACCATTGGAATTCGATTTGATGTGCTCTACAACAGTTCTAAAAGCACCTATTTAGACCCTTGGATGCCTTTTATACGTATTTACTTTTAAGAATATTTATTTTTAAACCACACTTTTTGCCATTCTCGTTGTAAAATTAAAAAAGCTACTTGATCCGAGAGTAATACCACATCAGTGCCATCTAATTGTTTTATCTTCTTTTCGGACACATCTATAATGTATAATAGATTGAGGTAATCCATGAATTTTTCTTGAATTAATTTAAAAACAGTTTCATGGAGCAATAGTTTTAAACTAGTTGGCAGGACGTCTTCATTAAAACTCAGGTCAATATTGGCATATAATAAATCTTTATTAAGCTGTTGCACCAATTTCCTGTATAACTTTAATTGTGTTGCTTCTTCAATTAACTGATTAAATGTGGTAGGTAATTGCATTACACGTTCCTATTCATTAATTCTTCACCAAACTGTCTTAAAGCTTGTTTATTTTCTTCTGAAATATGCAACTTATCCAGTACAAGAAAGGCTTTAGTAGTATAATTCTGAATTTCTTTTTGAGTCGCTTCTGCAGAACCACTTGATACAAATATCTGTTTGGTTGTTTTTATTTTCTCAAAATGATTTTTAGTCTCTAAGCTATATAAATGTAGAAGTTCTGTTTTTTTGTCTTCAGCCGAAAATTCTACAGCTTTTAAATACAAATAGGTTTTTTTATTCTCAATAATATCACCACCTACCTGTTTACCAAAGGTCTTTGGATCTCCAAAAGCATCTAAATAATCGTCTTGTAATTGAAAGGCTATTCCTAAATTTATTCCAAAATCGTAAATTAAATGTTGGTCTTCAAGAGATGCTTTAGCTACAATAGCTCCCATTTGCATGGCAGCTCCAATCAATACAGCTGTTTTATATTTTATCATTTTCAGATACTCCGGAATGGTCACATCGTCTCTTGTTTCAAAATCGACATCAAATTGTTGTCCTTCGCAAACTTCAAGTGCTGTTTTACTAAATAATTTGGCAAGTGCTTGAAATGTTTCACAATCGTAATTTTCAAATAACTGGTAAGCCATAATCAACATTGCATCACCCGATAGAATAGCTGTATTTAAATCCCATTTCTCATGGACCGTTTCTTTGCCTCTTCTTAATGGAGCATCGTCCATAATATCGTCATGCACTAAAGAAAAATTATGAAACACCTCGATACTTAATGCAGCATTTAAAGCTGTTTTATAATCGCATTCAAAAATTTCTGCTGTCATTAAAGTTAAAACCGGACGCAAACGCTTACCTCCTAGTTTCAAAATATAATTAATTGGATTATAAAGAGATTCTGGATTTCTCTTAACTAAAAAGTTTTTTAAATAAGAAACAAATGCTTCCTGATAAATTGGTACTTGTTGCATCAAACAAAAATAGTGTAATTAAGAACACTTATCCAATAAGTTTTTATCAATATTAATAAATTGTTAAAACTTTGGAAACTTTTTAGGTTTTTAAAGTTTCCTATTGTACTTTTGCCACTTATTATGAGAGACAAAATACTTATTAACGCATCAGATATGTTTTTAAACTATGGGTTTAAAAGCGTAACAATGGATGATATTGCTAACAAAATTGGCATATCTAAAAAAACCATATATCAGCATTTTGACAACAAAACAAAGCTAGTTGAAGCAACTACACTTTATATGTTTGAAGTAATTTCACATGGCATTGATTGTATTTGTGCTTTAAATAAAAGCCCTATTGATGAGATTTTTGAAATAAAAAAATTCACCATGGAGCATTTAAAAGACGAAAAATCTTCTCCACAACATCAACTTCAAAAATATTATCCAAAAATTTTTGAAAAACTAAAAACAAATCAATTTTGCATCATGCAAGACTGTGTTACCAATAACTTAACTAGAGGTGTAAAAGAAGGTTATTATAGAGACTCTATTAACATAGAGTTTATATCTAGGTTGTATTTTAATAGCATGATGCTATTAAAAGACCCTGAGATATTTCCATTAAATAATATTTCCATGAAAAAGCTTATGGATAATTATTTGGAGTATCACATTCGTGGCATCAGTACTGAAAAAGGCATTACAAAACTTAACAACATATTAAACACTAAATAGAAGTACATCAAATATGAAACACAAATTATTTATTCTAATAACTCTTTGTTATACTTCTTGGGTTTTTTCACAAGAAATACCAAGTAGTTTTTCACTTCAAGAAGCCATAGAATTTGCATTAGAAAATAATAGATCTGCAAAAAATGCTATAAGAAATATTGAAGCTGCAGAAAAACAAAAATGGGAAACTACTGCTACGGGATTGCCACAAATTAATGGTGGTATAGATTATCAAAATTGGATAAAACAACAAGTATCTTTACTTCCTGCTGAAATTGCAGGTGGTGATCCAGGAACCTTTGTTCCAGTTACATTTAGCCCGAAACAAAGTGTTAACGCTACCGCAACCCTTAATCAATTATTATTTGATGGCTCTTATATTGTAGGTTTACAATCTGCTAAGGTGTATCTTGAAATTTCCGAAAATGCTAAAACCAAAACAGATTTAGAAGTTCGTCAATCAATCATTGATGCTTATGGCAATGTACTATTGGCTGAAGAAAACCTACTTATTGTAAACAAAAACATAGAAGTACTAGAAAAAAATCTTGCCGAAACTACTAAAATCTATGAAAATGGACTAGCTGAAGAAGAAAGTGTTGAACAATTACAAATTACATTAACTAGCTTAGAAAGCTATCTAAATAACGTTGAAAGATTAAAAGATTTATCTTATAAAATGTTCAATATTACGTTAGGTATTGACCTTAACAAACAAATTACATTAACAGATAACCTTGAAACTTTAACGCTTCAAAACATCTCTTTAGAATTACTTAATGCAGATGAGAATATTGAAAATAGCATAGATTTTCAAATAGCTAAAAACCAAGAGGTATCAAAAGAGCTTCTTTTAAAACTTGAAAAAAGCAGTTTTCTTCCTAGTTTAAATGCCTTTGTAAATGCTGGTTATAGTGGTTTTAGCGAAAAATTTACATTTGCTAACAACAATCAAGATTGGTATGGTTCATCTCTATTAGGCGTTAGTATGTCTATTCCTATTTTTAGTTCTGGCATGAGAAGTTCTGCGACGCAACGTGCAAAAATTGATTTAGAAATTGCAAAAGAAGAGCTCACAGAAACCGAACAACAATTAAAATTTCAAATTGCAAATGCAAAAAGCAACTACCAATTTGCTATTGAAGAATACGAAAACAAAAGACAAAATCTAAACTTGGCCGAGCGAATAGAACAAAAAAATCAAACCAAATTTTTTGAAGGCATTGCATCTAGTTTCGATCTAAGACAAGCACAAACACAACTATATACAGCACAACAGGAGTATTTACAATCCATGTTCAATGTTATTGCTAATAAAGCCGAATTAGAAACCATATTAAACACAGTTAACTATTAAGTCAACGAATCAACTAACTCTTATGAAAAATATAAAACTCCTTATTATCCTTGTTCTTATTGCAACTTCTTGCGGCAATAAAAAAACAAAATCAATAGATGATGTGCTTGCCTCCGGTAATTTAACAGAATTAAAAGAAAAACGAAACGAAATAGACTTAAAACAACAAGAACTTAACGATCAAATGAAGTTGCTTATTGAAAAAATAGCACAATTAGATACAGTTAAAAAGGTCCCTTTAATTACCACATTTAAAGCACATCAAGAAGTGTTTAATCATCAATTAGAAATTCAAGGTAATGTTACAACTAAAGACTTACTTGTTATTACTCCCGAATACAACGGCATTTTAACAAAGGTATATGTTAAAGAAGGGCAACAAGTAAAAAAAGGGCAGCTTTTAGCTAAAATTGATGATGGTGGTTTAAGTCAACAATTAGCACAACTGGAAATTCAAACCAGTTTAGCTAAAACCACTTTTGAGCGTCAAAAACGTCTTTGGGATCAAAACATTGGAAGTGAGATCCAGTTTTTACAAGCAAAATCTACTTACGAATCTCAAGCAGAAGCCGTAAACCAATTAAAAAAACAAATGGCTAAAACAAATGTAACTGCACCATTTTCTGGAACCATTGACGATGTAATTACGCAACAAGGAAGTGTTGTTGCTGCTGGTCAATCTCAACTTATGCGTATGGTTAATTTAGACAATATGTATATAGAAACGGATGTTCCTGAAAGTTATATTGGAGATGTAACTAGAGGAAAAAATGTTACGGTAGAATTTCCCGTTTTAGGAAAAATCATCGAAACAAAAATTCGACAAGCAGGAGATGTAATCAATCCAGCAAATAGAACTTTTAAAATTGAAGTAAGTGTACCAAATAAAGATAAAACCATTAAACCAAATCTTACGGCTCGACTTAAAATAAACGATTACACAAATAAAAAAGCCATACTTATACCTCAAAGTATTATTTCAGAAAATGCTGATGGCGAACAATATATTTACATCATTACAAATAAAAACTCTAATGGAGAAGGAGATGCCAAACGTGTTATTATAAAAACTGGAAAAACGCAAGGCGATGTCATTGAAGTCCTTGAAGGTGTTGAAGATGGAGCGGAAATTGTAAAAGAAGGAGCTCGAAGTGTTAAAGATGGGCAAACCGTTAAAGTCATAAACTTGCCTAACGAAACAATAAACAGCACTAACGAACAAAACTAAAGACTAATGATAAAAAAGAAAAAACAAGTCGAAAAAGAATTTGGTTTATCATCGTGGGCAATCAACAACAAAACCACCATGTATGTGCTTATTCTTGTGATTTTTTATTTAGGCGTTTCTGCCTTTTTCGATATGCCACGAGAAAACTTTCCAGAAGTTAATGAAACCAAAATTTACATAAGTTCTATTTATCCGGGAAACACAGCTGAAGATGTCGAAAAACTCATTACAGATCCACTAGAAGACGAATTAAAAACGGTTAGTAATGTGGTTGAAATAACATCCACATCGCAAGAGGATTTCTCAATGATTATCGTAGAATTCGACGAGCATCTTACCGTTGAACAGGCCAAACAAAAAGTAAAAGATGAAATAGACACTAAAACAGCTGGTGAAGACTGGCCAATGTCTAATGGAGCCAAAGTAAAACCAGATGTATTTGAATTAAGTATGTCTGAAGAAATGCCCATTTTAAACATTAATATTTCTGGTGATTATCCGGTTGAAAAACTAAAAGAATATGGCGAGTATCTTCAAGATGAAATTGAAGATTTATTAGAAATTAAGAAAGTAGATATTCGTGGCGCTCAAGACAAAGAAGTTGAAGTTGCCGTGGACATCTATAAAATGATGGCTGCTGAAGTCACTTTTTCAGATATCATTGGAGCCATAAATAATGGAAACGTTACCATGTCTGCCGGAAATTTAAAAACCAGTGGACAACGAAGAACCATCAGAATTTTAGGGGAAATAGAATCGCCAAAAGAATTAGAAAATTTTGTAGTAAAAGCTGAAAATGGCCATGCCATTTATTTAAAAGATGTTGCAACGGTAACGTTCCATGAAGAAGACAAAACAACGTTTGCTAGAGAGTTTGGAGCTCCTGTAGTTATGCTAGACGTTAAAAAGCGTGCAGGAAAAAATATGGTGGCTGCTGCAGAACAAATTCAGGTAATTGTTCAAGATGCCATAGACAATGTGTTCCCACAAGATTTAAAAGTAACAATTGCTAACGATCAATCTCCTGTAACCATTGGTCAGGTAGACGATTTAGTGAACAACATTATTTTTGGGGTAATACTAGTGGTCACTGTTTTAATGTTCTTTTTAGGATTTAAAAACGCCATTTTCGTCGGTTTTGCAATCCCAATGTCCATGTTTATGTCGCTCATGATATTAAACATGCTAGGACAAAGTTTAAACACCATGGTTCTTTTCGGGTTAATTATGGGACTTGGCATGCTGGTAGATAACGGTATTGTGGTGGTAGAAAATGTCTATCGACTCATGGATGAAGAAGGCATGAGTAGGATTGAAGCTGCCAAAAAAGGAATTGGAGAAATTGCGTTTCCAATTATTATTTCGACAGCTACAACTGTTGCTGCATTTATTCCATTAGGTTTATGGCCTGGCATTATGGGAGAGTTTATGATGATCTTGCCTATTACACTTTCAGTTGTTTTAGGATCCTCCTTGTTTGTCGCAGTGTTCTTTAACTCGGTGTTAGTATCGCAGTTTATGAATACCGAAGATAAAAACATGCCACTTCATAAAATTATCCGTACCACCATAATTATTGCCGTTATTGGAATTCTCATCCTTATTTTTGGAGGAGACTATCGTGCTCTTGGATCATTAATGATTTTTACAGCTATCATGCTTTGGGTGTATCGTTTGTTTTTACGTAAATGGGCTAATAGCTTTCAAACAAAAACACTTGTAAGATTAGAACGTTGGTATGAGCGTCAATTACGTTGGGCTTTATCTGGCAAGAAACCTTTTATATTAACTATTGGGACATTTGTTTTATTAATCCTAGCCTTTGTAGCTTTTGGTATTTCTTTAATGACACAGCGAACCAAGGTGGAGTTTTTTCCAGATAACAAACCCAACCAGATTATTGTTTATATAGAATATCCACAAGGAACAGCTATAGAGAAAACAAATGTTATCACTAAAGAAGTAGAAAAAATTGTTTATCAGGTTGTAAACAACAATCAATATAAAGATGGCGACTATAACTTTATGGTAGAAAGTGCTGTATCTCAAGTAGGTGAAGGTGCTGGAAATCCACAAACAGATAGTGGTTCTTCTGCCGAAATGCCACATAAAGCTAAGATTACGGCTTCCATGCGTGAATATAAATACCGTCGTGGTGAAGACAGTGAGCTCCTACGTCAAAAAGTGCAAAAAGCTTTAGTTGGTATTTTCCCAGGGGTTCTTATTTCAGTTGAAAAAAATGCCGATGGACCTCCAGCTGGATCTCCAATTAATATTGAAATTGAAGGAGATGATTATGATGAGCTGATTAATACAGCCGAAAACATGCGTGAATTTATCAATAATAAAAATATTGCTGGAATTGATGAGCTTAAAATAGATGTGAACAAAGATAAACCATCTATGAAAGTTGTCATTGACAGAGAAAAAGCTGGTGAATTAGGCATAAGCGCTTCTCAAGTAGGACAACAATTACGTAATTCTATTTTTGGAACCAAAGCTGGTATTTATAAAGAAGGTGGAGACGACTTTGATATTTACGTGCGTTTTAATGAAGAAAATCGCTATAACACAAGTGCTCTTTTTAATCAGAATATCACATTTAGAGACAATTCAGGAAAAATAAAAAGCATTCCCGTTTCAGCAGTCACCAAACACGAAAACAATTCAGGGTTTAGCGCTATTAAACACAAAGACACGAAGCGTGTTGTAACTATATATTCTGCATTATCCCCAGGTTTTACAGATGCTGGAGCCATTGTAACTCAAGTTCAAAATGAAATGAAGACTTATAAAGGGTTACCAAAGAATATTAAAATAGATTATACTGGTCAAATTGAAGAACAAAACAAGCAAATGACCTTTCTAATGGGTGCCTTTTTTACTGGGTTGGGATTAATATTCTTTATCTTAATATTTCAGTTTAACTCGATTTCCAAACCAGCCATTATTATGTTGGCCATCTTTTTAAGTTTAATAGGTGTCTTTGGAGGAATTGTACTTACGGGCAGTGCTTTCGTAATTATGATGACTATGGTTGGAATTATTGCACTTGCTGGAATTGTGGTAAATAATGGGGTGGTTCTGCTCGATTATGCCCAGCTTCTCATTTACAGGAAAAAACAACAATTGAATTTAAAAGACAATGATTATTTAACTAAGGAAGATTTATTTGAAAGTATTGTTCGTGCCGGAAAAGCACGTTTACGCCCTGTATTATTAACAGCTATTACCACCATACTTGGTTTAATTCCATTAGCAATCGGATTAAACATCAATTTCTTTACCCTGTTTAAAGAATTTGATGCCAATATTTATATGGGTGGAGACAACGTGGTATTCTGGGGACCATTAGCATGGACCGTTATTTATGGTTTATTAATAGCAACTTTCTTAACACTAATAGTTGTACCTGTATTATTTTACTTATCCATGCAATTAAAAATGTGGATACGTAGAAAAAGAACTACAACAGATATCATATAATTACCTTCCTTTTTACGCTTAGTTAAAAGGACTAATTAATAGCGGAAAAGCCTCGACAAATGTTGAGGCTTTTTTTTATTTGATAATCATTTAACTTCCTTAAATTTGCAACCTATTTAATTACTTGGAGTAAAAGCAAGCAAATTTAAAGTTTAAATTTATGTATAGAAGTCATAATTGTGGTGAATTAAGAGCATCGCATATCAATAACGAAGTTACATTATCTGGTTGGGTTCAAAAATCACGCGACAAAGGGTTTATTGTTTGGGTAGATTTACGCGACCGTTATGGTATTACACAATTAGTTTTTGATGAAGAACGTACCCCTAAAGCCATGATAGAAATGGCTCAAAAATTAGGTCGTGAATTCGTTATTCAAGTTACTGGAACTGTTATTGAACGTGCTTCTAAAAACCCAAACATCCTAACAGGAGACATCGAAATTTTAGTTTCTGAGATGACTATTTTAAACGAATCTTTACTACCTCCCTTTACTATTGAAGACAAAACCGATGGTGGCGAAGACATTAGAATGAAATATCGCTATTTAGATATTAGAAGAAATCCAGTAAAAAATAGTTTGATTTTCCGTCATAAAGTGACTCAAGAAGTTAGAAACTATTTATCTAAAGAAGGTTTTATCGAAGTAGAAACGCCTTACTTAATCAAATCGACTCCTGAAGGCGCTAGAGATTTTGTGGTTCCAAGTAGAATGAACGAAGGGCAGTTTTATGCCCTTCCTCAAAGTCCACAAACCTTCAAACAATTGTTAATGGTTGGAGGTATGGATAAATACTTTCAAATTGTTAAATGTTTTAGAGACGAAGATTTACGTGCAGACAGGCAACCAGAGTTTACACAAATAGACTGCGAAATGGCGTTTGTTGAACAAGAAGATATATTAAATGCTTTTGAAGGATTAACACGTCATTTACTAAAAGAAGTAAATGGCATTGATATAAAAGAGTTTCCACGTATGTTGTACGATGATGCCATGCGTTTATATGGAAACGACAAACCAGATATCCGTTTTGGGATGAAATTTGGGGAATTAAACGATGTTGCTCAACACAAAGATTTTGGTGTATTTAACTCTGCCGAATTGGTTGTTGGCATTGCAGTTCCAGGAGGAAATGCTTACACAAGAAAAGAAATAGACAAGCTAATTGATTGGGTAAAACGTCCTCAAATTGGTGCTTTAGGCATGATTTATTCTCGTTGTAATGACGATGGAACCTATAAATCATCCGTAGATAAATTTTACGATCAAGACGATTTAGCAAAATGGGCAGAGAAAACTGGTGCTAAAGCTGGCGATTTAGTTTGTGTTCTTTCTGGAGATAAAAATAAAGTAAGGGCTCAATTAAGTGCCTTACGGATGGAATTAGCAGAGCGTTTAGGTTTACGCAAACCAAACGAATTTGCACCACTTTGGGTCATGGATTTTCCATTATTGGAATGGGATGAAGATACAGAGCGTTATCACGCGATGCATCATCCATTTACTTCGCCTAAACCTGGACAGTTAGAACTATTAGCTACAAATCCTGGAGACGTAAAAGCCAATGCATACGATTTGGTTTTAAACGGAAATGAAATTGGTGGTGGTTCTATTAGAATTCACGATAAAAAAATACAAGCCTTAATGTTCGATTATTTAGGGTTCACTGAAGAAGAAGCCAAAGCACAATTTGGTTTTTTAATGAATGCTTTCGAATTTGGAGCACCACCTCATGGTGGCTTAGCTTTTGGTCTAGATAGATTGGTTGCTATACTTGGTGGTCAAGAAACTATTAGAGACTTTATAGCCTTTCCAAAAAACAATGCTGGACGAGATGTTATGATAGATGCTCCTGCTCCATTAGACGACAAACAACTAGAAGAACTTAGTTTGAAGCTACATTTAAAATCATAAATATTAAATCCTGCAATTGCAGGATTTTTTAGTAGTTTTATTTCATGAGAAAGAAACTAATAAAAATCATCTTATATATAGTGCTTACTTTTACTATTATTTTGTTTGGTTTATACACTTATGCTTATTTTGCAATGAAACCTTAATAAACCATTCATTCTTTTCATGAACATAAAGTCTTTCATAAAGCAATTTATTATTTGGAGATATAAACATATCTCACAGAAAAACTTTGTTTTATTATTAAGCATTTTTGTTGGATTATTAGCTGGTTTAGCTGCTGTAACGTTAAAAAACATTACCTATTTTATACAAAACTCTTTAGAAGAAGGCATTGTTTTTTCTCAAAATCAATTGTATTTTATTTTACCTTTTCTAGGATTGCTCATTGTTTATCTTATTAAAAAATATTTATTTACAAAAGCATTAGAACCAACAACACCTCCTTTTATAAAGCGTGCCATTCCTTCATTATTATACTCTCTTTTAAGGCAAAAAGGACTTTTATCTTATAAACTTATTTATCATCCATTAATTCTGGCTCCTTTAACAGTAGGCTTTGGTGGTTCGGTTGGGTTATTAGGTCCAGCTATTACATCTGGTTCGGCTATAAGTTCGAATTTAAGTAGACTGATGCGAATTGATAAGAAAACCAGAACCTTACTTATTGCTTGTGCTACAGCTGGTGCTATTGCCTCAATGTTTAAATCGCCAATTGCAGCCATTGTTTTTGCTGTTGAGGTCTTTAGTTTAGACTTAACTTTTGCTTCATTATTACCATTATTAATTGCATCTATATCTTCTGTTTTAACATCGTATTTTTTTCTTGGAGATGAAGTGCTTTTTAACTTTACACTTACCGATAAGTTTACCATAAATGACACAGGATTTTATATTCTACTTGGCATAGGGACTGGAATTGCATCCATCTATTTTACTAAGATTTACTTTGCCATTTATGCCTTTTTTGATAGGTTTAAAACTCGGTTCACTAAATTACTTGTCGGAGGCATGGCTATTGGAATTATGCTTTATTTTATCCCTCCACTTTATGGGGAAGGGTTAAGTTTTACAAAAGATTTATTTGATGGAAATCACCTTCACGCTTTAGGCACCAATTTATTTGATGACTATTTAGATAATATTTGGGTTGTAATTGTTTTATTAATAGGGTTTACAATTTTTAAAGCCATTGCTATGACCACCACTTTTGCTGCTGGTGGTGTTGGTGGCGTTATTGTTCCAACTATGGTTATGGGAAGTGCTTTAGGTAATGTAGTAGCAAAAGTAATAAACAATATAGGATTTGGCCACCAAGTGTCTGAATCTAATTTTACGTTAGTTGGCATGGCTGGGCTTATAGCTGGTGTTATTCATGCGCCTCTTACTGCTATTTTTTTAATTGCTGAAATTACTGGAGGATATGAGTTGTTTTTACCATTAATGATAACTGTTGCCATTTCTTATATGATTACAAAAAATTATATGGTTCATACCATCTATACGAAAGAATTGGCCGAAAGAGGCGATTTATTAACTCATGATAGAGACCAAAATGTGTTAACTACCATGAATCTTGACAGTGTCATAGAGAGAAACTTTATTACGTTACACCCAGAAATGTCTTTAGGAGACATGCTTCTTAAAGGGGTTTCTAAATCTAATAGAAATTTATTTCCAGTTATTAATGACGATAAAATTCTTGTAGGTATTATACTCTTAGATGATATTAGAAGTGTCATGTTCGACCAATCTTTATACCACTCTACATCTGTTGAAACATTTATGCATATGCCTCCTGGTTTTATTGATTATAATAAAGATAGTATGAGGATTGTTATGCAAAAATTTCAAGATACTGGAGCCTGGAATTTACCTGTTATTAAAAATGGCAAATATTTTGGTTTTGTTTCAAAATCTAAATTATTAACAGCTTACAGACACGAATTAATTAATTTTACCTAATGAAAATAACTGTTTTAAAAATAATAACTCTCATACTACTTATTCTTTCTGTAGGTAGTATTTTTATTGGTTATGTATCTGATTTTGATGATGCTGAAAAACTCATTGGTTTTGGAGTTATAGGGCTATTTATTTTTGTGTTTCCATTATTTTCATATTATAGATGGAAAGACAGAAACGTTAAAGATTATATGATTACCAAAGAAAGTTTAGAAAAAATGCGTGATTATAAAGAAAAAAAAGATGCTTAATTTAAATTTCGTTTTTCAATAAAGAATCGCTTTAACAACTGAGAAGCTTCCTCTGCTAAAACACCTCCTTCAATAATGGTCTTAGGATGTAGGGTTGTTTTCATATTTATACATCCACGATCTTCATCTCTTGCTCCATAGACAATTTTAGATATCTGACTCCAATACAAAGCACCTGCACACATTTGGCAAGGTTCTAAAGTTACATATAGTGTACAATTTTTAAGGTATTTCCCTCCAAGAAAATTTGAAGCAGCAGTAATCGCTTGCATTTCGGCATGAGCCGTTACATCGTTTAAAAGTTCGGATAAATTATGTGCTCTGGCAATAACCCGATTATCCACAACAATGATCGCTCCAACAGGAATTTCTCCTTTTTCAAAAGCAACTTCAGCTTCTTGAAGCGCTTTTTTCATAAAATAGATATCGTCGAACATGTTTTCCATATTGGTAAAAATAAAAAAAGGCAGCTAATTAACATTAGCTGCCTTTAAATTATTATTTAAAAATCAATTAGTTTTTAATAACCTTATGATTGGCACTAAATGATTGTCCGTTGATACTTAATATATAAATACCAGACTGTAGTTTATTTATATCTAACTCAACTTGGTTAAATAATTCTACTTTTTTAGAAAGCACTTGTCTTCCATTAATATCTGTAAGTGTCATAGTAACCTTACCATAGTTCTTAGCCGTTTTAATAAATAAACGTCCATTGGTTGGGTTTGGATACACTTTATAACTACTTGTATTAAAATCTTCAATACTTAAGCTTGTACAATTAGCCAATGAAGGATCGTTTGCTGGAGGCATGGTGAAATCTTCAACCTGATCCACTCTACTAAAAGTAGAACCCTGATCTGCTGCATAACCAACACCTCTATTAGCAAATACTTCCCATATTAAACATTGGTCTTCACCACCTGTTAAAGCCATATCTGCTGCTAAAATACCATCTCTACCTGAAACAAATCCTGGTGAACAACCTTGTAATTTTAAACCATCCAT
>QFWS01000011.1 GCA_003144015.1 Flavobacteriaceae bacterium LYZ1037
ATCTGAATTAAGTAACAAACGTGATTACTTCTCAAAACGATTTAAGCGTGTAGTAAAAGATAAGTTTAATCTTGGAGCAGATTATGGATTATATAGCTTTAGACATACGTATATTACTAAATTATATCGGGAATTGGTTAAAGGGTCGTCACCATTTGAAGCTAAAAGTAAATTGATGCAAATTACAGGTCATTCATCCATGAAAGCCCTTGAGAAATATTTACGTGACATTGATGCAGAGTTTCCAGACGATTATTCAGAATTAATAAAATCATAAGAGATATAATTTGGAAGAATCTTTGAACAATAAGCAAAAAGAATTATCGAGCCGTTTATATAAACCGCTTATCTTTTATATACCTAGAAAGTTTTGGGTGGAAATGGATGGTGAAAAATGGAATGATAAAGAATTTGATGCCTTATTTGATACTGTAGTTCTTATGAAAACAGATGGCAGTAATAAGGCACTTCAAAATGGGGCTTCCAATTATTATTTACTAAGTAAAACAGCCGAACTAGATAAGAATACCTATGCTTTATTAGAAATGAGAAGCAAATTAGATGAAGATTCTTTTCAATTTCTAGCAAAGAAATATTGTATAGAAGTCGCTTTTTACAAAAGGATATCAACATGGATGTTAGACCATATTCAAGAAGATATTCCAGAAATAAATAACGAAACGTTATTATCATTCGAATTACAAAAAACAACATTTGAAAATCATTGGGAATATCTTCAAAAGCATTTTGTGCCATCATCCGAAATTAAGCAGACTATTCCAGATTCGAATTCAACAGCTAAAGATTTCGAAATAATACAAGACTTAGTTGTTAATCCGTTGCAGTCAAAAAATGAGAATAAAAATAGTCCGAAAACGACCAAGAAAGAAAAGAAAATACTAATCACAGCAGCAGCAGCAGAAAAGTTTCTTTTAGAGACAGTTTTTAATGTGAAATTTTAAATTACCAAATCCTACAAATATGGCTAAGAAACAACCTATCAAAAATGATGATGCAACTATTAACTTTAGAATATCAAAAGAGTTAAAAGCTGAAATAGAGAAAAAGGCAGTGGAGAAAAATGTAACCACTTCTGCTTATCTAAGAGAACTATTGGAGAAAGTGCATAATGGTGATTATTGTCATCATGAAGTAATCAAATCTAGAATTTATGAGTTTTTATTTTCAAGGGAGTTCTTGCAATTAATGATTTGGATTTACTCTAAGAAGATTAATAGTGATAAAGCAGAAGGAGAAGAAGAATTGAATAATTATGTAAAAACTTTAAAAAGAATAGAAGGTCATTTGCCAAATGATTTAGTGAGGGAATTTGATAAGGTTTTATTTGATATATATAGAATAAGAGATGATAAGTATAATAAATATTATTCTTTCCATAGTTATTCTTCAGATGGGAGTAGGACATTCAGTTTAGAAAAAGTAGAGAAGTTTTTGTTGAACAATTTTAAGCTTTATATGTTTATAGGGTCAATACATCAAAAATCAAAATACCCTACTAACTAATTAGGGCTGACTTATAGTCAAATTTGAAAAGTATATTTTGTGATATTTTTTGTGATATAAGCGTGATAAAAAAATATCACAAAAAAACAAGACCGTTGATTTTGACTTCAAATGAGGTCTTTTTGGGTGCTTTTGTAACCAAAAGCATGTATACTTTGTATTTTAAACTGTAAATTGTTGTATTACAAAATATATGGTAAAATGAATTTTTGTAATAAGTATCACTTCACAAATTTCTATAATCTTTATAAAATTGTTGAAAATAAATTTATATAGAAATTGAAATTTTTACTTGATTGTTTTCGAATTTGGCTGTTTAAAATTCAAAAAAAAAAAATCGAAAAAGTAAGCCAGGTCTTATTTTTATTAAGCACTAAAATAAGCATTTTTTATACACAGTGTAGGCAGTAGTTTTTATTTTTTTTTATTCAGTTTAATTGGATTCGGACTTTCTGGTAATCCAATTAGATTATTATTATAAAAGTACATATCAAAAAACTCTCCTTTATTCCAACCTTCTAACAAAATACTATCTCCTATTTTTTTATTCATTCCTATTTCTATGATTTTCAGAGAATCAGTCGGATTTGGGTCTAATTCATAAATTTCGTAAGTATTTGGATTTTCGGAAATGTTTAATCGTAAGTTTCTGTCTTGAATTTTAAAATGATAGTTTGTCTCCGAGTAAGGATGATTTTCTATCCAAGAATTCCAAAAGAAAGTAAAAAGTAGTGGACAAACTATTGCGTTTATAAGGAATAAAATTGAATATCTCTTTTTTATAAAGTATAGAACTATTGTAATCAGTAAGTTTATTCCAATAGATTTAAATCTAGGGAATGCAATTCCATTAGACATAAATAAATTTGGCTCAATATCAGCAACCCATATTTTTAGTAGAAATATGTCAATTAATAGAATCAGAACTCCAATTCCAACTAATAATTTTGTTTCTGATTTCGTCATTTTCAAATTACTGCCAACGGTTTTCTTTATTTAGTATTTATTAATTTAACAGAAGAAAAGAGGAGCACTAAAACGGTTTTTAAGTTAATGCCTTATTACACGTACTAGTCCTCTTTCCTTCTTATATGTTGCATAGAACCAATTGGAATACCAGGTTATAATAGAACCCATTAAAGGAAATAGTTTATGCGACACATTTAATAACTCTAATTGTAAAAATATGAAAAATTATGAAGAAGCAGTAGGAATAGATATATCTAAAAACACATTAGATGTAAGTTGTCATTTGTTGCAATGCCATCGAGTCTTTACTAATGATTTTCAAGGGTATCAATCCATGCTTAATTGGGTAAAAAAGAAAACCAAAAACATTTCTGTTTTTTATTGTTTTGAAAACACAGGTAATTATTCAATAAAGCTTGCTAGTTATTTAAGCCAAAAAGATCTTGCTTATGTAGAGGAGAATCCTATCAAGATTAAACGTTCGTCAGGTTTGGTAAGGGAAAAGACGGACAAAGTAGATTCTGCAATCATAGCTCGTTATGCTTGGCTTTATAGAGAGGAATTAACAGAGAGCGAAGTAAAGAGTATTGTCTATCAGGAACTTGGAAGATTAATTGGGTTACGAGATCAATTAGTGAGAAGTAGAAGTAGAACAGGGCTGAAAAGCACCTTAAAAGAGATTGAACAGCTTTTAAACAGTCCATCTACAGATACAAGCTGTATTGTTTTAAGACGAAGCATAGAAAACTTAAGTAAACAAATTAAGAGGGTGGAATCTAGAATGGATTCATTGTTGAGAGAGGACGAGTCACTATCTAAAAACTATAACTTATTACAGACATTAAGAGGTATAGGATTTGTTGTAGCTTGTCAATTAATTTATCACACGCAAAACTTCGAACGCTTTGACACATGGCGTCAATTCTCCAGTTATTGTGGACTAGCACCATATGAATATAGCTCTGGCACAAGTATACATAGACGTAAAAAGTGCCATTATTTGGGAGATAGGAAAATGAAAAGTCTCTTAAGCATGTCTAGTATATCAGCTATTCAACATGATCCAGAATTACGGATTTACTATGAGCGAAAAGTAGCAGAGGGAAAGCCAAAAATGATTGCATTGAACAATGTCAGAAATAAATTATTGGCAAGAGTTTTTTCAGTTGTTAAAAGAGGAACACCATATGTGGTACTTCAAAAACATGCATCATGAAATTATCACTTATTTATTTGGATTTGATCTTGGAATACGTGTATGAAAAGTGCGGGTTTGCGTGCGAGGATTTTCGGAACGAAAATCGGAAGAAAGCAAACACGCACTTTCTATTGGTTTAGTACTAAAATAAGCATTTTTTATACACAGTGTTGTGGTGCGTTATTTTTCGTCATCATTTATAAAATCAGTTGGAATAATAAATTGAGTTTCCGATTGATTCGTTTCTTTTTCGTTAACAATATTTAATAGGTTATTAATTAATGGTAGTGCAAATTTTGGATATTTATGACCATATCCAATGTGAGTTTTAGTTTCATTGTCATCAAATATCTGAATTTTAATTAAAGAGCCGTGAGATGACCATCCTTTACTGTCAATATTAAAACTAAAAAAACCACTTTCGCTCAAGTCCGAGTTCAATTCATTAAGTTGATTTTCAGACAATGTGTCTTCGTAAAAAATTTCTTTTGAAATATATTCTTTTCTCGGTTTACCTTCTTCAAATGGTTTTACTTTCTTAAATGCTTTAAACGTTCCATCACTATTTATTTCAAGATATTCATAATGTTCTTGAAACCAGTCATTGCTTTTACTTGATATTCTGATTTTTGACCAATTTAATTCCTCAAATAGAATTTTAGAATTATACAATTTGATAGTCTTAAAATAATCTGGTTTGTAATTAGTATCGGAAACAATTTTTTTTGATTGCTCGTGATGCCTGTCCTTTAATCTAGCAGAGATAGCTATAGCCGAGCGATTAATTGGACGAAGAAATAGACTGTCAGAAGTCAGTTTAATTATTTCGTATTGAGAGTCAGGTATTGAATTGTCAGGGCAAGGAATAATGACACTTTTTCCGTTTTCATCCAAAGTTGTACATTTCGTTTTAGGATAAATATGTTTGACCTTTAATGTGTCATTTGATATAGTGTATCCACTAAAAAAATCAAAAATATCGCTTCCAATATTTCCGTTATTTTCCGTTATAAATGCCTCTTGATTATTAAACAACCAAGCTCCTTTTAGTTCTTGACCACTTAAGTTGAAAGAGCTAATAAATATTAATATAATTACTATTTTAAATTTATTCACGATTTTTTTTTAATGCACCACAACGTGTTCGTGTATGAAAAGTGCGTGTTTGCGTCAGAGGATTTTCGGAACGAAAATCGGAAGAAAGCAAACACGCACTTTCTATTGGTTAAGCACTAAAATAAGCATTTTTTATACACAGTGTTGGCAACTGGCTTTTATCTCATTCAATAATTTATAAAATTCAGTTCCGCTAAATTCAGACCATTTTTTTGCGTACAATTGTTTCTCATTTTGAATCAACCTAATTTCAGGTTCAGAGCTTTTAAAGTATAATTCAACATTGTATAATTTTATTACCCAACTTTTGAAATGGTCATTTGGTTTTTCTAGCTCTAAATTGTTATAAAAAATGATTCCATTTGCTTTGAAAATTTCAGTAAACACATTATTCCAGTATGAGTAAGTTCGGTTTTGGGTTAATTCAAAGTCTACTATATCTGATATAATTCTTTCAAGTCCACTGTATTCATCAGTTCCGTCAATTCCAATTATATTTCCTGTAATTCGAGTTGCATTTATATTATACCAACCCATTCGGGTTTCATCAAAATCAAAAGACCAATCTGGAAAAATTTCTACTATCATTCGTTAAAGTATGGTTTTTGTTAACTTGTTGGCAACAGGCTTAATTTTTAGTTTGTTCAATTCTTTCTTTTCATTTTCTGATAAAATTTCATCAATTTCAGTCCAATTTTCGGTTTCTACTAATTCTTTCAGTCTTTTCCATTTATTTACGATTTCTATATTTTCTAATCCTTTGTTATACTCTATTTCATTTTCCAATATTTCGATAGCCTCTTTTACTTTATGCTGTTTAAGTTCCGAGAATAATATTAAAAATTGTGATTTGTGAATATCATCTCCACCACGCTTTGAATAATAAGGAAAATTATAAGGTTGATTTATTATTTTTTCAGTCGAATTGTACTTGTTAAAAAACGGAAGGAT
This sequence comes from Flavobacteriaceae bacterium LYZ1037, assembly GCA_003144015.1. Classification (GTDB taxonomy): domain Bacteria; phylum Bacteroidota; class Bacteroidia; order Flavobacteriales; family Flavobacteriaceae; genus Xanthomarina. The sequence goes on from QFWS01000011.1 coordinate 5,759, forward strand.
ATTATTAATTATTCTTTCAGACAGGTAATCGGCTAAAATCAAATATTCTTGAGATATTCTAAAATGTTTTCTAATAGATTTGTCAATTTCCTCTATCTTTTTTGAGCCAACTAAATAATATTCATTTGTTAGACCTTCCCAACAATATGGTACTAAACCAACTCGAATTTTCATATTGTCTTTTGCTCCAGTCCAACTTCCACGATTATCAATGTCAATAATTTCCAATAGGTCATTTGTTAGTCGATAATGTTTTCTGCCTTTCTTTTTAAATCCGTATTCTTTGAGGTTTGCACCAATTATTTTATTCAGTTCGTTGTAAGCTGGTTTCCATTGTTCTTTTGGTAAACTTTTAAAAACTTTGATTTTTTCAAATTCCGATTTTTCAGATTCAGGATTTGAGCTCTGTCCTTTGGGTTTTCCGAAAAGATTGAAGTACTTCATTGTCGTTTTTTCAGCTTGTTGCCAACGTGTTTGTATATGGTTTGTTGCGTGGTTAAGCACCTAATTTAGCAAATAAATACCGAATAGAAAATCCGAAAGGATTTTCGTAAGTAAGCTGGAACCAAGCAATAAATTATATACAGTGTTACAAACAGTTTTTATTCACTTACATCAGTATAATCTCCTGAATAATAACCACTAATTAACTCTCCATCTTCTCTGGTAAATGAAAATTGAAAGTCAATAGTTTGAGTTGTAATTGAATTTATTATGAAACTGATTTCAGTAGCGTTTAAATCAGATCCAAAGTTATCTTCTAATAAACGAACTCCTCCTTCTATAAGGTTATTTACTCTTGAAGCATTTTCGGTAATTCTATAATCCAAAAGTTCTTTTTGTCCACTTTCAAAGTCAACACCTAAATAGTCAACATACATATAGTTTATTCCAGATTCTATATTATCAACAAGTAAATACTTATTACTCATAATAATTGCAAGGTCACTAGGGTTATTGTCATTAATATTTTCATCATTAATATACACATAAGGAGTCTCAAAGAAAACTTCTCCTATTTGGATACCTCCTTTTATTTGATTTTCACTTTCATTATTATTTTCATCATCAGATGAGCATGATAAAATTGTTAATCCGATAAAAAGTCCAAAGAGTAAATTTAGTTTTTTCATTCCGTAAAGTTTGGTTTTAATTGTTTGTAACGGTTTTGTATATGGAAAGTTGCGTGTTTGCGTGCGAGGATTTTCCGAAGGAAAATCAGACGTAGCAAACGTGCAACGACCTTTATTTAAGCAAGAAACCAGCAATTTTTTATATACGTTGTTGGCAACTGGCTTTTATTTTTTCGTTTATTAGTTCAAATTTATTTTCTCCGAGTTCATTTTTTATTAATTCCGAATTCCGTTCCACAATATTTTTAAAAGTCAGAAATTCAGTTTTATTTTCATTCCAAAATTCAGTCGATAAATTCGAAACTGCAACAAGTAAATCGCCTTCATAAAAATCACATTCGGTCAAAATATTCCGTTCGAGTTTTTCGAGTGCGATTCCGATTAAATATTCAATTCCGACTTTTTGAGAAATCAGAAGTCTTATCTGTTCGTTTGTCAATTCCGCAAGACTGATTTTCCGATAGCGATAACATTTTTCAATCAAATCAGTCGGAAATTCGGAAGGGTTTTTCCAAACATCTTTTTCTAATTGTTCGATTGATTTTGATTGCATTTTAAATTGTTTTAATACCTAAATTATATTCCTTAAGAGACTTTGTAAATGTTTCTAATTCTTGTAAAGCTTCCATAACATCAACATTCCTATATTTGATTTTTGACTCTTTCAACATCATTCCATCTGCTCTTGTCAAAAATGCTTCAAAGATATTATATTCCATATCTGTGCATTTTGATTTGATAGTTATAAATCCGTTAGTGTTTTCTGGATGACTGTAATTATCCATTCTCAACCATTGTTGGTCTTCACTAAATTCAAGTCTATAATATTTCATTTTTTATTTCAGAGTTTGTTACTTCAGCTTGTTGCCAACGGTTATGTATATGGTTTGTTGCGTTATTAAGCACCTAATTTAGCAAATAAAAACCGAATAGAAAATACGCGAGAATTTTCGTAAGTAGGCTAGAACCAAGCAATAAATTATATACTTTGTTCTACGCAGTTTTTATTCCATTAGCTTTTTTAATTTATCTAATTCTGATTCTGAATAACTATTATTTGAAATAACGTTTTTTAATAAAATACTTTCAGTTTGTTTTTGAAGGTTTTCAAGATTTTCATCGATTCGTAATTTTGTAAAATTAATTTTTCTCTCAGACTCATTAATAAAATTAACCAAATTAATTAATCCTAGCTTATTAAAATTTAATTGTTTGCTGAATGTGCGCTCTAGTTCTAGAATATTAATTGTTTGTGTCATCTTCATTGCTACCATATTAAAACTCTTTCTATTTCGATTTTCTTTATAAGCCAAACCAGCTTCCCAACAGCACAAAGGTGAGTTTAAATAATTGTTAGTTAAGATAGCTATGAAGAAATCGCATTTTTCTATATTTTCGTATAGTTCACCATAATTTGATTCGGCAGTATTCTCATTTCGTTCAGTATAATCGAAATATTCAATTTGGTTGTCTTTATCAATGCTTTTTATGAAAATCTTTAAAAGTTTTAAATATTTGTTGTCTTTATTGGCATAACTAAAGAAAATTGTTGCTTTATTTTTCATCTTCAATTAATTTTAATAGTTCAAGATACTTACCCATTTTCAGATAATCACTTTTATTTTCTTTGTTAAATATTCTTGCGGTACTAATATAATCTTTAGCATTTTTTTGTGTCCCATCACGATAATGTTCAGCTTCTGCTAGCATTAAATAGCGATAAAATGATTCCCATATATTTTTAATATATCTTTTATATGCGCCAGAATTTAATTTTGTAATAACTTTATTTAGCTCAACTTTTTTGGCAATTAATATTTTAAGCTTTTCAGTTTCCACCTTATATCTTGCTTCAGGATGTTTATTTAATGTTTTGAAATATTTTTCATTTTTTTCTATTTGTTTAATTTTTTTCAAAGCCTCTGTGTGTTTTCCTTGTTTTCGTAGAATTGAGCATTGTTGAAAATTAATCCAAAATTTTTCATAATAGTAATAATTTTCCTTTGAAATAATTTCCAATGCTGATTCACTTGCTATTAATGCTTCCTCTAGTTTTCCTTCATTAATTAGTGAAGCACTTAACAATCGATGTAAGTCTGAATAATACTTTTTATATTCTTCTTTTTCTTCTAGTCCGTTAATGAAATCAATACCTTCATTTGCTATTTTAATACAGTTCTTACCTTCAATTTTCCAATAACAGAGTGTTGTATATCTATAATTTCTAATTTCCATTTCATATGAACTATCAATTTTATTTGCTTTCTTTAAGTAAGTCATTGCTTTTGTATCATCTCGATGCATATATGCAAATGCTCTAGCTAAATAGTTGTAATATCTGTTTTCTTGGTTTTTGTTAAAGTTAAATTGTTTAATATTTGGTTCTGTTCTTGATTCCAAATTTAGAATAGTTTCAAATAAATGGTTTTTAGTGTATACTCTTAAAATTAATATTAGTATTTCCTCTTTGTGTGATAATGTTAGAATATTTTCATCTAATTTATATTTCTTAATATCACTAATAATACTTTCAAACTGCTTGTTGTCTTCGTAAAGTTTAAGTTTCTTAATTAATGTCTTTTCATTAAAATAAATGTTAAGAGAGTTCTTCTCTCCATCAATTGATTCCAATATTAAAAGTTGATTTTTAGAAGTAAGAATTTCATTGTTTAAAATGATATTATTGAGGAACTGGAAAAGTGTTTCTGGAAAGTCTTTTAATGATTCACAAAGGTCTTTTATTTCTTCGATGTTTTCATTATTAATTTCTGTGATTAGATATTTACTAATAGCAGAATTAAGTTTTTCAATTGTATTTTCAAATAAAGCGTTTTTCATATTAGATTATTTATTGAGTATGAACCTTCTTTATATTTAGTAGATTTTATTGACGAAGTTAATAGTAAATCTATTGCATCAAAAGAGTACTCAAACCTATGAGTTTCAGCCGTTCCTAGTCTTGGGTTTATTTCAAAAATTTTAGGACCATTTTCAGTAAGGATATATTGAATGTTTAATGCATATTCAAATCCTAGATTACCTATATTCGGTATCCATTTTTTCAAGTGAAAATTATATTTGTTTTTAAATTCAGAACTAACCGTATATTCATTGATAGATTTTCTTTCAATTGACATATATTTTAAATCCACATTTTTAACAATTGTACAACTATATTCTTTGCCTTTTAAAACTTCTTGGACAATAAAATTTTCTTGTTTGATATGCTTATTTAATTTTTCATAGAGTTCTCTCTCATTATTTAAAAAAATAATGTTTTTTGATGCATAACCTCTATTAGGTTTTATTATAATTGGAAAATCTATTTTTGGATTTAAAATAAATTCAGATAAAAGTTGAAATTTGGGTATTGGAAGATTATTTTTTTCTAAACTCAAATTAGATAAATATTTATCAAGATGTGTTTTTAAAAAATCAGTATTTTCTATATAAATTGAAATATTGTTTTCGACAAAGTTTTCTTTCTTATAACTATTTGATAGTAATTTAGAAGGTTCTAGTAAAAATATATCAGAAATATTTTTTTCAACTAATATTTTTATTAAATCTCTATTCAATAAAATAATTGATTCCGCCTTTGATATTTTACTTAAATTATTTGATTCGTTTTTATTGTCGAAAATTAGATGAATTTCATATTTTTTATAATTTTTGGCACACCACTTTTTAAGAAGGAATTCTCCTAATCTTGAATTGTTACCATAAAAAGCGATTTTCCTTTTCATTAATAATATAATTCTTTAGGTACTTTAATGTTATCTTTTAATTCACCTATCTTATGAAGTAAAACGATTGATGAATGAATTTTCCTTCTAGGACTTACATTTTCATAGGATTGAAATGGTTTAGAAATTGAATCTATAACACAATTATTTTTCGACAGGAATTTTTGAATTTCGAACCAATTATTTGAACTCCACTCTCTTTGTCTAGTTGTTGGAATATTACAAATTCCTAAACCATTTATATTTATTTTTTGCAAACATCGTTGAAGCCATAATATTGCACCTTTGCTTTTGTTGTTTTTTGCAAATGGTGGGTTGATATGAAATGCATCAAACCTTTCTTTATCATTCCATTCATTCCTAGCATCATAATTGAATACATTAACTTGATTTGGAATATCTAACTTTATGGATAACTCTTTTAAACTGTTAGTTATATCATTATCAATATCATAGATGTATGCTTTAACGTTAAAGAAATAAGCTAATAATATTGATATATGGTCTCCATCTCCAAGGAAAAGGATTTTCCTATTTCTAACCCAAGGTTCTAAAAAAATCAGACTTTCGTATAAACTATTTTCGTCTAAAAAATATTGAGATATCTCTTCTTTATTTTTTGGTCTATTTGTAGAAATCCAACTTATAATTTCTTTATCGATTACACTATTCATAAACACTAAGTTTCATTTTTTGGTTTGTGTATTGTTTGTCCCAAATCATTTTAAAAAATTCCGATACCTTATATTTATTTTTCTTGAAAGTTATTTCAGAAGAAAAAATAGAGCCTATATTATCTGTTTTATTGTTTGAAGTAAAAGTTATATCTCCTCTATCATTAATTACTGGAAAAATTTCATTTTGTTCATAATTATGATATAAAAATTGAAATTTTAATTGACTTTTATTTGAATCAAATAATCGTTTCAATATAATAAAATTATCATCTTTTATAAATTTAGTGTCATTCATTTTTTTAATTAATAAAACTCTTGAAAAGGTATTCATTAAAAGTATAATATTGTTATTAATGAATTTAATCGAATCTTCTGTTTCAATAATATTTACACTTACCTGTTCTCTTTTGAATTTTTTGGCTATTTCTAAAACATTATTAAAATGATTAATTCCCATTTCTAAATTATGCTCATTTTTTCCACCATAAAGACTTAAAATAATTGGAACTTTATATTCAAATACCCAATTAGGAACTCCTTTTTTTATGAAAAAATCACTATTTGTAGTAACTTGATAATCCATATTAATTTCAATTAAAAATTCTATTATTTTTTTTAAGTCTTTAACTACAAAAGGTTCTCCACCAGAAATTGAAATTTTGTTAGCACCAATTTTTTTAATTTGTATTAATAACTTGATTTGACTATTGTAGTTTTCAATTTTAAAAATTGGTGAACTTTTAGATATACAAAAACTACAACTTCTATTACATTTATTAGTAATTAGCCAGCAAAGTGTTTTATTTTGAACCTTGTTAGACATAGAAATAAAGTTTTAATTTATTATAAACTTTTAATAATTCATTTTCATTGTGAGCTTCTTTTATTTCAAGTAAGAATTCATCAGAAATTACTTTTATTTTGTGTAGATAAGTGAGACAGTTATAATAATCAACTGAATTATAATTATGAAATAGAGCAAGAGATTTTAAGGTTTTTCTTAAATAGCTTTTTGTAATTTTATAATTCTTAAATCTAATATCCATTAAATTAATATAATCTTGATAATCAAGTTTGGATATTTTATTTGAAGCAATTTTGTCTCCAAAAATTGAAATATAATTTGTTGATATCAAATGTGCGTGAATAGGAAGGTGTTCAATAAATTTTCTCCAAAGACTTTCATTAAAAGATGCATTAATGTGCAAATATTGTTCCTCTGGTTCATTTATAACTGGACCAAGTGACATTCTTAAAGGTATTTTTAGATGTTTTGAGATTGCGGTCAAATATGAAAGTACATCATCACTAAATGTATTTAAAATTGTACTGTCTAAATCTTTTTCTTTAGAAATAGATTGAAGTATTTTTGAAATTATTAAATCTTCGTTTTTAAACACTTTTTTTTCAAAAACAAGAATGTCAATATCATTAGATTCTCCAATATTTTGTTTTGCATACGAGCCAAAAAAACCAAGTTTTGACATACTTTTTGGTGGTTCAAAAGCTAAAACATATTTTTTGACCTTTTCTAAAATCAATTTATTTTTCAAATTACACCTGTTATGTTTAATATTAAAATTACAACAAACAATATAACAAATAAGTATGGTATAATTTTCTCTAAATTACTTGCTTTAAAATACTTATCAGTATCATTTCCCTTTCCTAATAATTCCCATTCATAAGAATATGAATTAAATGGTAAAAAAGTTTCCATTTTATGGATTACACCAAATTTCGCAGAGTTTAATTTTCTATAATTTTCTAAAGAAAATATCCAATAAACACAAATGATTATCGATGCTAGACAGATTAATATGATTAGGTGTTGAAATTTATTGCTAAGATTGTCTTTTATTAAATATCCTATTATTCCAATAATTGGTGTTAAAATGGTCTGACAAAATTTATTCAAGTTTATTCTTGCTTCAGATATTTTCTGCGAGGATTCTACATAAGATTTGTATTGTTCAATCATATTTTCATAATACGAATCTTTTGGAATTCCCTCAATTATATTTAATAGATTTTCTTTCATAAATTTCTATTTTTTCTTGTTTAGCGAAATGTTTCTTTAAATTGCGTAGAACGGTTTTGTGTATGATTAGTGGCGTGTTTAAGCACCTAATTTAGCAAATAAAAACCGAATAGAAAATCCGCGAGGATTTTCGTAAGTAGGCTAGAACTAGCAATAAATTATATACGGTGTTAGGCAACGTTTTTATTTCTTCTTTTTCCTTTTTAGTTCAATTTCGCCAGTCGTCTCTCTTGATGTCCAGTATTCTCCTGACATTTTTGAAACTTTAAATCCATCAAAATTTAATAGAACAGAACCATAGTGAATTGCACTTCTTTCACGAATACCAGCTTTAGGTGTATTAAGATAAGAATAGAATAATTGCTGATATCCTCTGTCCTTATCAATATTGAAAGATGAACTAATACTGTGACTAATACTTTCTTCCGTTTTTATTTTGACAATTATGTTGAAAAAGTCCTGTTTAATATCAATTTCCGTTGGTATTGGTTTAGATTTTCCATCTTCCCAATTTGATTTGATTTTCCCTTTCCATTTACCAGATAGGTTAGGTGTTTGAACTAACCAAGGATAAAACATTCTCCATTTCCAAGCCCAAAATATGAAAATCGTCCAAATACCAATATTAATTGAAATAGTAGTAGAAATGTGTGATAGAGCTTTGTTTAAGTCTATGCTATCAAGGTCTTGTGTTATTAAAAAAATAATAATATAAACTCCAAAGACAAGTCCAATTATAGTAAAGGCAAATATTCTAATGTTGTGTTTTACCATTTTAAAACTCTAAATAATTCCAAAGTTGAACCATATATTCATTAACATCTTGTCTTGACCATTTTCTACTTGGTCGAAACAAATAAATCAATTCCGAAACTTCTCCCCATTCATTACAACTATCATCCTCTTTTGTATTCTCATGCAGATAGATAATAGATTGTTTTATTCTTTCAGTCCAAGTTTCATAATTATTCATTATCCTATTTGGGACATTCCAGACTAAACATTCTAACAAAAATGAGGTAATATTATCACTTACCGCTTCTCCATCTTCGAGCATTTTATATCTAAGTTTTCTATGCAACCGAGTCAATCTTTTGAATCTTCGATAAGTGTTATTGTTTTTCCCTATTCCATTTTCTATATGCTGTTTTGGGTAATTAATAACTCCTTTATTTGAATCAGACCAAAATTTAGCACCTAATACATAAGCACCATCTTGTGAATATCTACGATAATTCCAGGTCGGAACTACATCTGTTTCAATTCTGCTTGTATTTTCAACTATGGTTATACATTTATCCTTTCTCACAACATCATTACGTCCGAATTTTGCAACCAGAGCGTTTTCCACATCATCTTTAAACTCATCATAAGAATAGCTTATCGGATTGTTCAGTCCAAAATCTTCTCTAGTTGTTTTTGGTGGTAAATTAAAATAAAATCCACCTGTGTATCTTACATTAATATCAATATCGCTATTAAGCCTAACATTTGTATTGTTTGCGTAAGAGCCTTGACCAAAAGTTTCAGTAGATTTAGTTTTGAGTTTCTCATCCTCATTAATTGCTTCCTTCACCATTCTTTCAGAACGTTCGAGTTTATCTTGTTCGGAATTACTTGGTGGCTTTGTCCAATTTGTTAAAGTTTGTTCATTGTATTTAGCCATTGGTTACGTCGTTTCTTAAATGTTGCCTAACGTTGTTGTGTATGGTTAGTTGCGTGTGTAGCAACTAATTTAGTAAACAAATACTTGCCAGAGAAAATTCCGAAGGAATTTTCCAAATAAGCACTTGCCAAAGCAATTAATTATACACGGTGTTGCCCACAGTTTTTATTCAACATCAAAATGTTCTGCTATCAATTTACCATTACTATCAAATACATAAGTTTCAGGCAGTCCTGCTAATTGATAAGAAATTGCACTACGATTTGAAACTTCAATTGGGTTGAAATTCAATCCTTTTTTTTCATTTAGTTTAATTACATCTCCATAAGAACAACCATAATATATTGGAACGAAATTCACTTTTTGTAACTCAAGTTTTTTTCTATTTAACTCAACCTGTTCAAGTTTCTCAACACAAGGCGCACACCATGTTGCCCAATAATAAATGACCGTTTTATCATAATCTTTAAAAATATCCGAATTTATGGTGTTTCCATCCGACAATTCGATAGGAATAAAATCAGAAATATAACTAATACCGTTTTGTGGTACGAAGACAGTTTTATTAAGTTCTTTAAAACCTGTTTTGTTTTCAATGGAATATGTTACTTCATTATGATTTAGCATATTAGATTGTTCTAAAAGTGATAATATAGGTCTTCTTTTAAAGGGTGATTTCACACCATAGTAATCAATTCCTATTTCGTTGTAAATTCCATTACCATTCCAATCTATTAAATACCATTCTGTTTGATTTGAGCGTATTTTTATTCCGTTTTTATTTTCTTTGTCATATAAGTATTCATCTACAAAAATCGGTTTATTGTCATAAACAGCAAATTCAAAACTTTCAGTTATATCAGTTTCTGAATTTTTGCAAGAGTGAAAAATTTGAAAAAATATAAATAGTATGATTAATGCTTTTTTCATAATTGTGGGCAACGTGTTGTGTATGGCTAGTTGCGTTGGTTAGGTCTAATTTAGTAAAAGAAAACGAACCAGAGGAAAATCCGAAGGATTTTCCGAGTACACACAGAATAGCAATTAGTTATACACGTTGTTAGGCACAGTTATTTTTTCAAAGTAAGAATTTCTCCTAATAATAAATATGTATTGAAAAATAGACTTCTAGCTTCTTGTTCGTCTACGTCTGAATGGACACCAACAGACACTCTTTCATATAAATTCGAAAGATTTTGTCTTAACTTTTTCTTTCTAGAAGCACTGTCACTGTTTAAATGAATAAATGCATTCAATCTGTTTTGAACTTTATCTTTTTTCAGCGAGAGTGTATTTCCTCCAATTTCAATAGTTTCATCACTAGCTGGGAAAATATGATTTGAAAATGAATCTATAATTCTTCTGCAAGTAGTTAATGCTTGACTAATTGATTCTTTATCTCCATCCGATAATCGGTTAATTACTGATGGTATTTGTTCAATAATATCTCCAGAATTTTCTGCTATTAATAAATCAATATCTTCTTTATATTTGTCAAAAATACTCTCCGCCAAACTATCAAATGTTTTTTCATAATATACGTTTGTAGCAAAATCGTGAAGTAGTGAAATAACTCTACTTTTAACACCTCCTAATTTTGATATCATATCAGTAGAAGTAGACATAGAGTTTTTAACACTACTTATAACTAAAAGAGCTTTGTCTCCACTTGTATCAGGAATCCTAGTCAGTGATAGTTTTTGTTTTTGAGATTCTATACTTGCTTCAATTTGCGATAAGGGAATCCAATATCCTTTGTTATTTTTTTTGTCAGTCCAACGTCCTGTTTTCGTCATATATTTTAAAGAAACTTCATCCTTACTATTATAACCTTGCATTTCAAAACGAAGCCATTTACGAATAATTTCATTATCTACATATCTTGATAAACGAGTTGTTTTTAGTAAAATAGCTTGAGCATCTAATCTTGAAAGTTCAATGTCATCCATTATCTCTTTTGAAAGATTAATTATGTGTTCAGATTTAGTGTCTTCCATATTAGTTTTTAATTGTGCCTAACGGTTTTGTGTATGATTAGTGGCGTGTTTAAGCACCTAATTTAGCAAATAAAAACCGAATAGAAAATCCGCGAGGATTTTCGTAAGTAGGCTAGAACCAGCAATAAATTATATACGGTGTTGTAACCAGTTTTTTATTTTTAAAAATACAATAA
>QFWS01000012.1 GCA_003144015.1 Flavobacteriaceae bacterium LYZ1037
GCAACAACGTATATAAAAAATTGCTATTTTGTGCTTAATTCTATGGTCGTTGCGCGTTTGCTACGTCTGAATTTCCTTCGGAAATTCCTCGCACGCAAACCCGCAACTTTCCATATACAAGACCGTTGTGAGTAATTATAATTAACCAAGAAACAAATGTCAAGAGAAATTTTAAAATTCCATTTTTATTCAATAAAGTTTAAAGCTTACTCAAAGTTGGAAAAAGAATACAGTAGTACTACAATTTTAAAAGATGCAATAACTTTCTTGACAAACGAACTACACAAAGGACAAGGTTATTTAATTGACAAACATAGAAACAGAGATAATGAAGGTCCGAGAGAACTGTTTATGACAAGTGCTGTCTTTATGCCAAAAGAAAGAAGAATAAGATGCACACTTGCACTTCTACGTTCTGGAAGAGTTCCAAAAATAAAACCAGTTGATGAATACAAATTAGTTCCTATTAAAACTCTTGGTTCTATTGCAGAAGAGACACATTTTTTCATTGATTATAGCAGAAATTATGGAGTGGTTTGCATTGAATATAATCACTATGGACCGAGAATGTCAGACGTTGAATATTATTTAAGAAATGTATCACGAGAAAAATTAAAACTAGCGAAAGCAGTTGATGTAAATCTATATATGAGTAATACGATAGATAAAACATTAGAAAATCTTCGTAATGTTTTAAATATGCAAATTAAAATTCAACCGAGTAAAATAGCACAAATGGATAACGATGTGAAAGGTCAATATTTTACAGGTATTAACACTATTGGAAACAGATTGAAACCGAATTTCATAAGAGTAGAGACCTATTTTCAAACACCTGGAAATAATGTTACTAGTAAGGAACTAAACAAAGAAGCAAATTCAATGGTTAAAACTTTATTAGGTAAATTTAAAGCTAGACCATTTCATATAGACTGTTTCGACGACTTTGTAATCAAATATGAAGACAAAGAAGGAAATGAAGAGTTATTCAATTTGTTGCGAGAAAAAAAAGAATTAGATTACGATGTGGAAATGTCAACTTTAAAAAAGAAAAGACATTGGTACGAACTGATAGAAAAGGATTTTGATGAATTTATGGTAAAATTCAACTAATGATATTAGATAATTATTTCAGAAGACCTGTACTTTATGACTATTTGATTTCACTAATAGTTGGTTCATTACTGTATTTGCTTTTTTACAAAGGTCTAATTCATTTACCTAATGATGATCGCTCTTTATCAATGACATCAGATTTAGCGAATGTAGGACTTACTAGTGCTGGATTTATCCTTACTTTGTTAACAGTCTTAATTACATTTAAAAGCAGTTCTAAAATAAGTAAAAAGGAATATACAGAAGATGATTCCTTATTCGATTTGTTTTTTGCATCTGACTTATATTTTATGACAGTCCGAATTTTAAAGAATTCTATAAAATCTCTTATTCTAATATCAGTAATAGGATTTGCCTTAAAACTCGGAATTCCGAAAGAATATTTGAAATTTGTATTTTTTTATAATGTTTTTGGTTTAATAATTATAGCACTGACACTTTATAGATGTTTGCTAGTTTTGACCAAAGTTTTGAAAATGCAGAAGTAAAAAAACTACTCACTTCAACGAATATAATTAATATCAAAAAGAATGGATTACACAGGAAATATATTCATATCGCTTTCAATATTCATTGTCACATTCCTCATTTCTTATTATTTAATAAAAAAAACTAGATTAAAACAAAAAGCATTAGGTAAAATTGATTTGATTTGGCAAGCGACTCTTGTCTTAGGGATTATAACAGCAACGGCTGGTGTTAGAAAATATCAAAGCGAATGGAAGTATGAAAAAAGTATGTCATATATTTCTCATTGGTATAAAGACATACAGTCAGAACTTAACAGATATAGAGTCGAAGCGGAAAACGGTTTAAAAAAAGCCAAGGTATATAAATGGGAAAGTGAAAATGAATACTCATACTTAATAGAATGGTATGATATTCAACATAACAAATTTATTAAAAACGAAACTTCAGTCCTCGGTAATCTAAATACCGAAGACTGGGAAAAATTAAAAAGTGAAATTGAAAAAGTTGATTCAACATCAATAAGATTCTATGACGAAGCTAACCAAAATATTTTAATCAAATTAAAATGGATTGATGAAGAAATTTATCAAACTGCTTCATACAAATCCGATAGATTTGACACGAATTTAGAAGGATTAATTTTTATGATTGGTCCATGGATCTTGTCTCTTGTGCTTGGTATTAGAATGGCAAAAACTAGATATTCTACATTTATCTTAACAAAATAACTACTCACAACAACGTGTATAATTAATGGCTAGTCCTCGCCTACTTACGAAAATCCTCGCGGATTTTCTATTCGGTTTTTATTTGCTAAATTAGGTGCTTAAACACGCCACTAATCATACACAAGACCGTTACCACACATTTGAGAAAAATGCAGTTCCATAGAATAAAGTTAAATCATAAACGACATTTCTTGTTAAAAAAACTATCCGAAAAGTTTTTAGAACAAGACGACAATAAAAGTCAGAATTTGACAGCAGACCTTATTGGACTTTCATTTAAGGAAATAGATTCATTATTAAACGTAAATTTAGAACAGAGGGAATTAATACTATCGGAATTAGAAAAAAATAAAGAAATTGACTTTTACAAATTTAAAGAAAGAGGTTGCTTCATAGACAAAAACGGATTTTCAGCACTCGCCGAAAAAAAATACATAAATAGAAATCACGATATTTATCTAAATTGGTTGCGGAATTTCGTGCAACTATTTATTCCTGTAGCTTCATTAATTATTGCTTATGTAGCATTATCAATGAACATCGCAAAAAACAAAAAAGAAAATAGCGAAGAAATTAAAAATTTAGAAAATAGAATTGAACAGCTTGAAAACCCAATAAACGAAACTAAAAAATAATAGAAACGGATTCATTAAAACAAACTGACAAATGAAAATAAAAATATTACTATTATTAATCTTTGCGACTTCAGTTTCCTTTTCGCAAAAAAATGTAAACGTAAAAGGAGTAGTTACTTACTTTTTTAATGACAATTTAGGATATAAAGCAGATACTGGAACTACAATAATTTTAAATAAAATTCCAGAATCAGATTCACTAAAAAGTCCTATTTCAAATTATCGCTACTTTGAAATTTCGATTAATGCTAAAAATCAAATCCGAAAATATGTTAAACCTTCCGAATCAGACCAAAAAGAATACAATCAATTAAAAGATTCGTTAGAAATTTATAAAGACAGTTATAAAAATTATGTTGACGATTTAAAAAATAATACTGACAAAATCATTTTAACTGTCGACGGAATTGGGAATTATAATGTCGATGTGCCAATTGGTTACTATGAGATTATCGCAATTTCAAAAAACAGATACGGACGAATTTTAAACAGACATATTAAAATAACAGCAGAAAAGCCCAACATTGTCGATTTTGAATTCGGCAGAATATAAAAACGTGTGGTAACAACGTGTATAATTCATTGCTGGTTATAGCCTACTTACGAAAGTCCTCGCGGACTTTCTATCTGTGATTTATTTGCTAACTTTAGTGCTTAAACACGCAACGAAATCATACACAAGACCGTTGGCAAACATATAAACGAAATGCAGAAATTCCATTTAATATTAGTTCTGATTTTGATATTTAGTTGTTCTCAAAAACAAACTGACAGCCGAATTACGGCATTTGAAAATATTTTCGGAAAAAGACAAACAAATGCTTTTGACTCACTTGTATCTGACTTTGAAAAAAATTTAACCAAAATTTATCCGAATTTGACAATCGAAAAAGGTTATCGTCAATATCTCATCGATATAAAATCTGACACTATAACTGACTGGAAAAAATTTGATTTTCAATCCAAAAGAACTCACGCTGAATATTATAACAGCGGACTGCGAAATGAAATCTATGACAATGACACAACCTCGCTAAAGGAAAATAATTTTGGAAATTATATGGCAGCACTTTATAAAATAAAAGATTCCGATTCTCTGATTAAAAAATATTGGAGCAAAAGAGAAGCTATGGGAATAATGCAAAACACAATTATTGTCGACGGACTTTTAAGCTCAAAACCTGATTTTAATGACTATTTTCACAAACGAATTGTAGTTGCTGAATTTAGCTTTTAAAAAAAATACGATTTGCCAACACCGTGTATAATTCATTGCTAGTTATAGCTTACTTACGAAAGTCCTCGCGGACTTTCTATCTGTGATTTATTTGCTAACTTTAGTGCTTAAACACGCAACGAAATCATACACAAACACGTTGGAAGTAATTGCCTGCGGCACATAGAAACCGCGTTTTGCAAACGCTTCTTTTTCTATTAATTACTTCCAACGTTCCCTGTTAATCACGCCTGAAAGGTTCGTGTATATTTGCAGTTTTCTGTGTGAACTCCACACGAAACTACTAACAACACGGTGTATAGCGAATAAGGCGCGATTATAGCTCTCCGTGAGGCGCGCCTCACTACGCTATACACAGGGAACGTTGCCAGTAATTTGAAAAAACAGCAGAATTTGAAAAAAACAGCATATTTAGATAATAATATTTTCGTTGACATTGAACAGAATTCATTGTCGATTAACAACTTGTTGAAAAATATTGACCAAAATATAACTGATTTTTTCTATTCAGCATCGCATCTTCAAGAAGCGAATGAAATGACTGCTAAAACAAAAAGCGAACTGAATAATAGACTTATAAAGCGTTTTCAAACAATAAGTTCTGTAACAAACAACAACTATCTTTTTCAAGAATTACCTTCAAATAAAGTTCATAAATTAAAAGAAAAACCTAACGTAGTTTATAACACAATTAATGATGTTCCATTCGCAAGAAATATGATGAAAGGAATGATGAGCACAGTAAATGAAGAACAAAAAGCGGAATTTAGAAAACAACTGAATATAGACCCAATCCGAATTAATAATTATTCGCCTAAAGAAGTTATTGAACAAATCAACTCGAAAAGTGACTTAATGGGAGGATTTTCTCTTGTTGGAATGATTGAGAAAGCAGTTGAACTTCATCCTCAAAGCAAAAAAATGGGACTACATAATCGGTTCGCAGGAATTTTTGAAATGTTAGATATGGTTGGTTATTGGAAAGACAAATTCAATGAAAAATCTAATTACGCTAGACTTTGGGATTCAAGCCATAGTCATTTTTCAAGTTACTGTGATTATTTTATATGTAATGACAAACGAACAAGAAATAAAGCAAAAGTAGTTTTTGAAATATATGGAATTGAAACTAAAGTGTTAGATTCAAGCGGAAAGGAATAAAAACTACTGGCAACAACGTGTATAATTAATGGCTGGTTCTCGCCTACTTACGAAAATCCTCGCGGATTTTCTATTCGGTTTTTATTTGCTAAATTAGGTGCTTAAACACGCCACTAATCATACACAAAACCGTTGTAAAACATTTGAGAAAAGCATTCCAAATATTAATTATTCTACTGATTTTAGTTTCTTGTTTCGAATCTAAAAAAGAAATCATTACTGAAAACAGAACACTGTATGTTTTCGACTTGGATTCTCTCAAACGAACTGAAAACTACAAATTGACAATAAAAACTAAAGACAGTATAGTAAAATACAAATATCTGAATCCGAATGATGACGAAAAAAATATAACAGTCCGTTACAACCTAAATTCTAAAATTCTATCTTTTGCTTTTGGAGAATTTGAACTGACTGAAAAAAATAAATACTCGGAATCTGAATTATCAAAAGAACAATTTGACCTGTTTGAATTAATAGACTCACCTACTGATGGAAATGGACCAATGCTGTTTAATAAAATTTATGGGATTTTAAATATTGATAATGGTTGGGGAATGAAATTCATCTATTTGAAAACCGAAAAAAATCCTAAACTGACAAAAGACATTATTAATAAACTGAATGAATAAAACGTTTTACAACATCGTGTATATTTAATTGCTTGGTTCAAGTCTACGTGGAAATTCCTGCGGAATTTCCTCTGGGTCGTTCCATTTTTGTTAAATTAGTTGCTTAAAACCACGCAACTAACCATACACATAACCGTTGTGTTTCATACTGACCAGCCACATATTTTAGCACTTTTGGTTTTTGCCAACGCTTAATTCCAACGCTAAAAAAACCAAAAGAGCTAAAATTTCCCAACGCTCGAATTGAATATTCCAATTAAAATATTTAGATTTGTCAAAAAATGACAAGTCTTATGAAAACCACATTTGGAGAATACATCCGACTTTTACGAAACGAAAACGAATTGACCTTAACTCAACTTGCCGCCAAACTGAATTTGGACTCTGCAAATTTGAGTAAAATCGAGAATGGAAAACGAGATTTTGACGAAAAACGTTTGCCAAAACTTGCGAAAATCTTCAAACTCAATCTTACAGAATTACGGAATGAATATGTAACAGACCAAATTGGAAAACATATTTATGAAACAAATTGCACAAAACAACTTTTACAAGTTGCAGAACAAAAAGCAGAATACAGAAGAACATTAAAAGAAAAAGCAATATGAAAATAGTATCATTTTTCGCAGGAGCTGGAGGACTTGATTTAGGTTTCCAAAAAGCAGGATTCAATGTCATTTGGGCAAATGAATATGACAAAGAAATTTGGGAAACCTATGAAAAAAATCATCCAAATACGATACTTGACAAACGAAGTATTGTAAATATTCCTGCTGACGAAGTTCCAGATTGTGATGGGATTATTGGAGGTCCACCTTGTCAAAGTTGGAGTGAAGCTGGAGCAGCAAGAGGAATTAAAGATAAAAGAGGTCAATTATTTTACGATTTCATAAGAATATTAGAAGCTAAACAACCAAAATTCTTTTTAGCAGAAAACGTAAGTGGAATGCTAATTAATAAGCATAGTGAAGCTTTAGAAGGGATTAAAGAACTTTTTAGAAACGCAGGAGTTGGTTACGAGCTTTCTTTTCAAATGCTAAACGCATCTGATTATAACGTACCACAAGACCGAAAAAGAGTATTCTTTATTGGAATTAGAAAAGACTTAAATTTTAAATATCAATTTCCAACCGAGACTTTTCCGAAAATCACGCTTGAATCGGCAATCTCTGATTTAAAAGAAGGTGTTTTACCTGCTTTAGAATACAATAATACAAATGGAGAAAATTGTTCAATTCCAAATCACGAATATATGATTGGAAGTTTTTCGACAATATTTATGTCAAGAAATCGTGTAAGAAGTTGGGACGAACAATCTTATACAATTCAAGCAGGTGGAAGACACGCACCAATTCATCCACAAGCACCAAAAATGAAATTCATAGAAAAGAATAAGAGAATTTTTGTTCCAGGAAAAGAACATTTGTACAGAAGATTAAGTGTAAGAGAATGTGCAAGAATTCAAACTTTTCCGAATGACTTTATTTTCCATTATAAGAAAGTCGCAGCAGGTTATAAAATGATTGGAAATGCTGTTCCAGTTAATTTGGCAAAGTTTTTAGCAAATAGCATTATGCAACAAATTAAAGCTAATGAAATCACAACCAAAAAAGTAAAACAAACTCAAAAAGTAAAAGAAGCAATTGCAGTATGACAAATATTTTAGAGGCGATTTGCAATATTGTAAATCATAAGAATTTTGCTATCCGAGAATTTTATTCAGGTAGAAATAGGGCTAATAGTATGGGAGAAGCTCTTGAAAACTACATTAAAGATGCTTTTGCTGACACATTTGATTCTGATGACGAGCAAAGTCGATTAAAAACTTATAATCAAGAGTTTTCTTGGTTGGGTTCTCAAAACAATCCGCCAGATATTATGATAAAAGGTGGAGATGCAATTGAGGTCAAGAAAACTCAAAGTGCAAACAGTAGTTTGGCTTTAAACAGTAGTTATCCTAAAACTGATTTAAGACATACAAGTCCGATGATAACAAGTGAATGTAGAGATTGTGAAGAATGGACAGTAAAAGATTTAATTTATTGCGTTGGACACACATCTGACACAAACATTAAGTCTTTATGGATGGTTTATGGAAGTTCTTATGCAGCAAAACACGAAACTTATCAAAGAATAAAAACAACCATTTCAGATGGAATAAAAACTATTCCTGACGTTGTTTTTGCAGATACAAAAGAATTAGGCAGAGTAAATCAAGTTGACCCATTAGGAATAACAAACTTGAGAATTAGAGGAATGTGGCAAATTGAAAACCCAAGAAAAGTGTTCAATTATTTACACGAACCAACTGACAAAGACTTTGAATTAGTTTGCATAATTCCATTAGAGAAATATAATAGCTTTCCGAATGAAAGTAAAAGTAAACTTGAAGGAATAACTGATGAAAGATTTAGTATTGAGGATAAGCAAATAAAAAATCCAAATAATCCTGCAAAATTAATGGACTGTAAACTGATAAAATTATGTGTAAGCCAACGCTAAAAGCCATACACATTTGCAATTCGCTTCAGCCAACACACAAGCCCAAAATTGCAAAAGAGTATGTCTTTGCCAACGCTACAAACTGAACGAAAAAAAGTACGAAAACACAACAATGTGTATAAGTAATAGCGGTTTAAGTGATAAAACGAAAGACAAAATATAAAATAATGGTCAGTGCAAAACTGAAAAATTAGTGAGTAGAAATCCGCTACTACTCATACACTTTACCGTTAGCACACATTTAAAAAACATTCAGAATCATATGAAAATCAGAAAATTGACATTAAAAATTTTTAAAATCCTATCACTATTTTCACTTCTGATTTTAATATCTTCTTGCCACGACAAAGTAATTAAATCTAATAAAACTCGAAGTCAATCTATCGGACCAACAAACGGGGCGTTGTTAATAGGTGGCGGCGGAATAACAGATGAAATGTGGCAAGTCTTTTATGATTTAGCCGGTGGAAAGTCAGCTAAACTTGTAATAATTCCAACCGCTTTTGACGAAAATTCAATAAACTACGACCCAGAATTTAAAATTTTGGAGAGAGAGTTTGCTGCTCGTGGATTTGATGACATACAATTTATGCATACACGAGATACTTTAGTCGCAGATAGTGATGAATTTGTAAAACCTCTGAAAACCGCAACGGCAGTTTGGCTAACAGGTGGAAGACAATGGCGAACCGCAGATGCATATTTGAATACCAAAACTCATTTAGAATTGAAAAACGTTCTAAAGCGTGGTGGAATTATTGGCGGACATTCAGCAGGCGCATCTATTCAAGGCTCTTATTTGGCAAGAGGTGGACGAGAATTAGAAGGTAATTACAAAATAATTAGCAATCCAGAAGTAGGATTTGGATTTGTAACAAATACGGCTTTTGACCAACACCATCTTGACAGAAACAGGCAGTATGACATGTTCGACCTATTAAAGATTAGACCAGAATTATTAGGCATTGGTATTGATGAGGATACTGGAATTTTAGTTCAAGGCAATGAATTTCAAGTTATAGGTGAAAAATACGTATCTATTTATGACAACACATTTTGGTCGCCCTATTTCAATGAAATTGATACGCTCGAAACTGGAAAAAATAAATTTTATGTATTAAAAAATGGCGATAAATATAATCTTAAAGAGCGACGAGTTCAACGAAATAAATTCTTAAGACCGAAAAACATCACCTCCAATGAACAAAGAGAATATTTAGGGAATTTTTTATTCGAGAAAAGTAAAGTGTTTTGGAACAATATAATAATTGAAAATGACACTTTAAAATTCCAAATTGTACGTAGAAATATTATTCGTGACCCAATTCCAATTTACCCATACGAAAAAGATTTGTTTTTTGACACGGACGCAGAATTTTGGTTTCACTTTAAACGAGATAGTTTAGGGAAAATCATTGGATTTGACAAAAAAACACATAAATTTATAAACGGTCTAAACCAAAAATTTAATAAGATTGAGGAATAAAAACGTGTGCTAACACCGTGTAAAAATAATTGCTCGGTTCTAGCCTACTCGGAAAATCCTGCGGATTTTCCTCTGATTCGTTCCATTTTTAGTAAGTTAGTTGCTCGCACGCGCAACTATCCTTACACAAAAACGTTGGAAGTAATTGCCTGCGGCACATAGAAACCGCGTTTTGCAAACGCTTCTTTTTCTATTAATTACTTCCAACGTTCCCTGTTAATCACGCCTGAAAGGTTCGTGTATATTTGCAGTTTTCTGTGTGAACTCCACACGAAACTACTAACAACACGGTGTATAGCGAATAAGGCGCGATTATAGCTCTCCGTGAGGCGCGCCTCACTACGCTATACACAGGGAACGTTGGCAACCATTGCTGTACCGCAAAAATTTCTAAAAAAAGATCTCACTCTATTCTTCCGATTTATCACTGTTACGGAACATAACGCACTTCCGATTTACCACTGTTGCGCTCAATTCTGTCGCTTTAATAAAACTAAAAAATCGATTTTAAACTACCGACTGGCTTCATACCCAATCCAACCGCCTGGTTTTTAAAAAATAAACGGTTGCCAACATAGTGTATAAAAAATGCTTACTTTAGTCCCTAATCAAGTGTAAATGTGCGTTTGCTACCTTCCGATTTTCCTGCGGAAAATCCTCGGACGCAAACTCGCCCATTTCATACACTTACCGTTGGCAAACATTTGACATAACATCTATGAAAAACATTATACTGATTTTACTATTAACTTTAAGCTTACAATCTTTCGGACAAAATAACTATCGAATTGAAAAGAGCATTTGGAGTTACACAAAGC
>QFWS01000013.1 GCA_003144015.1 Flavobacteriaceae bacterium LYZ1037
CTTCCTTTATTTTCAATAATATTTTCTAAATCCGAGTCAGTTTTATGTTGGAATTTTTCAATAAATTTATTTTCGTTCATTTTCTAATTTTAGGTCAGTTTCGGGGTTTCGTCAAATTGCTTACAACGTGTTTGTATAAGATTAGTGGCGTGTTTAAGCACCTAATTTAGCAAATAAAAACCAGATAGAAAATCCGCGAGGATTTTCGTAAGTAGGCTAGAACTAGCCATTAATTTTATACGGTGTTGCCAACCGTTTTTTAAATCCGTTTTTACATTAAAATTCCTTTGTCGTAAACCTTAAAGATTGAATATGTAATTAAACTTATTAAAGATATTAGATATGATGACAAACAAATTATTTCGGATAGAGAAAAAAACCAATGTCTACGAATTACGGAAAATACTTTTATACCCTTTCCGTCCAGTAGTCTACGTCCATTTTTCTTTGAATGATTCAGAAGTTGAGATTGAATATATACTTCGTTATATAGCAAGATTGCGCCAAAAAGGATTCCGAGTCCGAGAAATAATATCGTTGATATGAAAGATATAAAAGTATATAAATCAGTTATCTTATCGGAATTTAAAGAAACTAATATACCTAAAAGACCAACACTTATTGTTAGTATATTTTTTAACCAAGAAAAATATTTTTCGTGTCTAGATAAACTATATTTATTAACTTTAATTAGTGTTTCGGCTAAAGTTTTTTTTGTAATGTCTTCTTTAGTCATAGCTTATGAGTGAGTTCAAATGGTTGGCAACGGTTTCGTATAAGAATAGTTGCGTGTTTGCGTGCGAGGATTTTCCGAAGGAAAATCAGACGTAGCAAACACGCAACGACCTTTGATTAAACACTAAACCGCAATTATTTTTATACATTGTTGTACGCAGGCTTTTTTATAGCTGTTCCACTAATTTTCTAGCGGTAACAGTATCATATATAATTTTCAGTTTACTAATCTTATTTTGATTATCGAATTCAATAATGTCAACTACATCAAATTCTACTTTTTGATTATTCTTTAAAGTCCATTTATAGGTGAAATAAAGAGCTAAATCATTTGAGTCATTATCTTCAAAAATTCCTTTTAAATAAAGTTCAGAATTTGAAGTATCGTTATTCAATTCACGATAAAATTCATCTGCTTTTTTTATTCCGTATAGTGGTGAGTCAACCATTCCATTCTGATTGAATAAAGAGATTACTTGTTCAATATTTCCATTTTCAAGGTGAGTAATATATTGCCTTGCGATTTCTTTTTTATTCATTATTTCATCAATTTTTAAATTTCTGAGTACGTTTCTCAGCTTGCGTACAACGTATTTGTGTATGATTTGTTGTGATTAAATTAGCTCTTATTTTCCGTTAAAAACCAAACTTTTAAAGTTAAAAAAACTTTGGGCAAAACACTTAAAAAACAATGAATTATACACGTTGTTGCCAAATGCTTTTTTTCCTTTATGCAACCCGATTTTTTCTGCGTTCAGTTATTAACATTCCTACTTTTTCCTTTTTTCAGTCTGATTTTCCATTCAGTTATTAACGTTCCAACTTTTTTTTCCTTTTTCAGCTTTTATCTCTTTCATAAAACTGCCTTTTTTTCCTAATTCTTCACCCGAAATATTTCCCTTTTTCCTTTCTTTTCCAACATTTTTTGTCCAATTCTAGGGTTTTGAAATTACAAATTTCTGTTATTTATTTTGACGATTTTTTAGTTTTTGGCAACGATTAGTATATGGCATTTAGGGCAAAAGATACAGATAAACTATAAAGGTTGCACTTAGCCAAATTTTCAATTTTGTTTTTAATTTTCGTTTTTCTAAAAGCCAAATTGAAAATTTGGCGGTGTCTGTAAATAGCACTAAACTTTCGTAAATCACCAAACGCCCTATTTGTTATATACAGTGTTGTGGTGTCGTTTTTTTTAAGCATCACCATTGACCATAAAGTCATAAATGGTTTCAGTTGTCAAATTAATTTTCAAATTGAAATAACAATTGCCACCATCTTCAACTTCTAAAATTTCTGTTCTTCCATTTTCTCCCCATTTATCACAAAAACAATTAATCCAAACTTCTTTTTCTCCCTGTTCATTAATCACCGGAATATATTGTCTTTTGTATTTATCAAGTTCTATAATGAAGTTTGATAAGTTGAAATTCTCATTCGGATATTTTTTTGAAATCTCTTCATATTGAAGTCGCTGTTCAGAATTGTATTTTATCAGAGAATCAGTCAGTATTCTTTCAATTTTTTTCAATTCACTTGTATTCAGCTCTGTTTGCTTGGCACTTTTAAAAAGCCAATGGTATGTTGTGTCAAATGGAATAATCGCAATTGAAGAAGTGTCAATTGAAATTGTATCAACCTTAGTTTCAACTAATGTTTTATTTTCTGTTGCACCCTTTTCTTTATGTCCACAACTGAAAAATGTAACGACAACTGTCAATACTAGAATTATCTTCATGTCTGTCTTTTTAATGCACCACAACGGTTACGTGTATGAAAAGTGCGTGTTTGCGTCAGAGGATTTTCCGTAGGAAAATCGGAAGAAAGCAAACACGCACTTTCTATTGGTTAAGCACTAAAATAAGCATTTTTTATACACAGTGTTGGCAACTGTGTTTTATTTTTTTATCTCGATTCCTTTAGTCAAATCACTGAAAAATGATTCTAATTCCGATTTACTTTTTTCAATCAATTCAGATTCTGTGATTTCCGTTTTGTTTATATCAAATAGTTTCATTTTTGAGTCTGAATACGATAAATAGCTAATTGTAGAATCCGTTTTAAAACCTTCTTGATAGAATGGCTTGTTATAATTATATTCCAATTGCTTGACTAATTTAAAATTCAGTTTTCCGTTTTTTTCTGTCCAATAAGTGTAATTCAGTCTTCCAAGTTCTCCATATAGCCAAAAATCATAAACAACATAATCGAATTTTTTATCGTGGAATATTGTCAATTCACCACCTTCAGAGGAGTGACCAAAGAGGTCAATAGTGTTAGTTTCAAATTCCGCTTTATTTTTCTCGAAGTCTTGAACTAATTCGAAGTCTTTAAGTTCAGAAACCGCTTTTTCAATTCCTACACTTTCCGATTTCTTTTCCGATTTCTGCTTTTCTCCGCAAGAGTAAAATCCGATTATTAGAAAAATGATTAATACTCTATTCATAGGTTTTCGGACATTGTTGCCAACGGTCTTGTATATGGCTCGTAGCGTGCAAATTAGCGATAACTATTCGGTTAAGCACGAGCCGAATTTTTTAATTTTCTTATTACCTTTTCTTTTCAATAAGCCAAATTAAAAAATTTGGCGGACTTGCAAATATGCCTTAACTTCGATTAAGCAACTAATTAGCTATGAGCTATATACGTTGTTACCCAACGTTATTTCTTTTGTTTCGATGTTTGATCGATTTTGATTTGTGATTTAATTGGAATTTGTAAAAACTCTAATAATCTACTTTTTTGTTTGTGATTAGTTGGATATAAATACAGATGATTTACCACCAATCTTTTCATAACACTCATTGGTAAATATGCGCTCTTAAATTCTTTTTTTAATTTTTTAATTTCTGTATCGGGAAAGGAACTATAATGATCTAGCTTTATAGCTAATTTTACGAGCTTTACAGAATTGTAGTCTTGTTTTGCATAAACCTTCTCCAAAATTTCGTCTAAATACTCTGTACCTATCGAATCACTTATTTTTTTAATAAAACTATATGACATTTGATTACATAAACTGAAAAGAGTGCTTTTTGATAGGCTTTCAATCTTCTTTGGATTATCAACTTTCTTACCTCGTGCTTTTTCAATTTCTGTAATAATAGCATTAACTTGATTAACTACAAATTCGGAATTTTCTTCAATAATTTTAAAAAAAACATTTAAAGTTCTAAGTCCTAACAAGATAGTTTCTTCAATAAGTTCCTCAATGTTATCTTTTTCAATTTTCCCATAGTTGTTTTTTAATATTTGGCCGACAATCTCAATTGCTTTGAAGGCTGTATTTAGTTTTGCAACTATGTCTAAATTTTCTGAGTCATCATTTTCTTCGGGATCATTTATCTCATTCGTATTTTCATCTTTTAATTTGTTTTCCTTATGTCTATAATCATCAACACTTCTATTTTCAAAAACTAAATCAGGTAGCTTATTCCCCAATTTATTTATATTTTTAATATCATCTTCTAATTTACAAGGTTCTAAATCTTTAAATATTGACTTTGATTTATTCAGCAAATTGACCAATAAATATTTGTCATTACTATGATGGGTCAAAAACATAAGGATGTTAGAATTTTCATTGCGGTGTAAATTTTCAATTAAATTATCTATCTCCTCTTTAGTTTTTTCTTCAATTATTGTGTTGGATAAATATTTAGAAATAAAGTAATAATGAATGTAAGAATATTTGTATTCTAAAACTCCTTCAATATTTTCTATAATCTTAGCATTTTCTAAGTTATTCAATATTTTATCTAGTGAATGAGAAATAGGGTAAACATTGCGGTATCCTTTGTCGAATTTTTTAAGTTCCGATATATCGAAATCCCGAAGCGAGTTTGTGAATAGGAAAAAAGATAATTGACTCAAATAATTTTCATATTCAGTTATTTCTCTTTGAGATGTTAATATATTTTTAAATGATTTTTGAATCAAAAATTGATAGTAATAACCAAATGTGCTAGCAGATAAATCAGTTGGATTACCTAACTCAATAGATTGTAAAATTGTAAGCAAAAAGAATGGATAGCAGGGAACAAAATTTATTCCAGTGACCGTATTAATGACGGTTTCACAATATTGTAGTTTTTTTATTCTTTCATCTTCAGTTATAATATGTTCAACACCTAATATATTCCATTTATTAATTAACTCATTTCTTAATTGATATCCGAACTCTTTCAAGGAATATAGGTCAAAAGATGAATACAAATCCTCATCTATCTTCTCGTCGGTAACAATATCTTCAAGTGACATAAGTTCGTTACCAGTAATAATTAGGTTGTTATAATTGGAAACTAAATTTTTTAATAACCTAGCCTTGTATCTTAAATTGATTTTAATTTTGTTAAAATCGTCTATTAAAATAACAAGCTCTTTTTTATCTAATTGATTAAAGTCTTCAATCTCCTCTGAATTGTATTGGCTAAAAAATGCTTTGGATAATATTTTATCAAAATCACCAACATTGGTTGATTTAATATTATATCCGTCAAGCAGTATTGGAACTTTATTTAAATTATGTAATTTTTTAAATAGTCTTTTAAGAAGTGAAGTTTTACCGATATTTTCTGACCCACTGAATATTATTCTTATGTCATCACTAATATCGTTCAATATTTTATCTGAATTTATTGTTAAGACACTACTTTGCTCAATATCCTCGTTATTGGTAATAATCTCAAGGTTTGGACTTACATAAATGTCAGATAGATTTATCTTATTGATGTTTGGATGAGTAAAATTTGCTCCCACATCGTCTAATTCATTTTTGAAAGTTTTTTTTAGTTTAAATGGATTATTAATTGTAACAGCGCCTCTTTTAAAACTATGAAATTTATTATTATCTGACGCTTCAATATATTTATCTCCTCGATATTTATAGTTTTTTATTTGAAGCTTTTCATTTTCAATATCAATATTAATTAAATTGAACCCACTAATTTGCTTAGAATCTGAATCTTGCAACACGTCACCTTCAATGTGATATATATAATTCCCGTCTAAATTGTTTTTCACCGATTTGGTATCAATATGCTCGTGACCTGTAAAATAAAAATCACTTGATTTTTCTATATGAGATCTAAATAATCTTTGATTTTCAGGATTTAACCAATGTAGTGGATGATGAAAACAAGAAATTTTCAGATCGGCTTTTTCATTAAAGTATTCATCATTTATTAGGTTTAATGGTAAAATCATTTTACCTGCTTGTTCGTGAAGTATTGATTGAAATGCAGTATTATAACAATAGAATAAAATCTTTTTCCCGTTTAATATTAATTTATAAATCGTAATTAATTTATTGGAAAATAGTTTTTCTAGTGATTTATTTAGCTTGCTCTCATATACATAATAGTTTGATAAATTTTTAGAAACATTTTCAATTAATTCGTATTTAGGCTGATTATTTTTGTTTTGAAGTGTTTCCAACAATGTTTCTCTCACTGGGTCGGATGTTGCTAAATCTTGACAATCGTGATTTCCAGGTACGACTATTGGAATAACATTTTTTCCGGAATAAGATTTAATTTCTTCTATAATTTCTTTTATAAATTTTTCGGAAACATTAAACTCTTCTGTTTTACCCGAGAAAGCACTATCCCCAGATAACAATAAAATTGCTTCGGTTTTCACCTCATTTTTAAGTGCATTTAAGAACGATTCCTTTTTCTCTAATAATGAATTACCACTGGTTTTAAAATGTATATCTGAAAGATGCAATATTTGTATGTTCATTTTTGTTTTTTTCTAATGTTGGGTAACGGTTTTGTATATGAAAAGTAAGGGATTAAAAAATCAATTACCTTCAGATTTTTGTATAAGCCAATTTAGTAAATAAATGTTTAAATTTTGGTGTAATATTAATTTTCTGAATTGGCGACAGTGCTTCTCTCCAGGATCTTCCGTTAAAGCACCGAATCCCTTATTTTTTTATATACAGTGTTGTGAGCTTTATATTTTAAACCACTTTATGGTGCGTCATGTTTAGGGGTTTAAAAGTGCATTTCATTAAATTTTTAGAAGAAAGAAATGATATAAATGTCAGTAGGGCTACTTCAGTCCGATTTATGAAATTCGGATATATTTATAAATTTTATGACTTATACATTGTGGTATGGGTCGTCTAATTTAGGCGCTTCTATTTTATAATGCGTTCAACTAGAGTGTGGTATATCACGTAAAGCATCAAATTAAGTCCGTAAAAACTTGACTTTTTAATTTAATTCTTATACCTTATCCATCAAGTTTTATACGACAACGCTCGTTTGAAAATGCATTTTCACGGCTTTTATCGCCGAAAACTTGCCAAGCGAATTATCTCCTATAATCCACTTTGATATACCACACTCTAGTTGTCCTTTTTTAGCGCAAACATATTCGAATTAAAAGCTTGTTGAAGTCGCGCTATTGCTCACAACGGTCTCGGCTATGAGTAGTTGCGCGGGTTAGCACTTAACTTGGTAAATACACACCAAACTGAAAATCCGCTAGGATTTTCAGAAGTAGGCGAGAACAAGCAATTACTTATAGCCATTGTTAGCACCAGTTTTTTTATTTGTTTTTATTGCTCTTGTCGCAATGAAAGCTGGAAAAAAGTTATCTATTTTACTTTCTCCACCCCAATTATCTTCATACATATTTGTCAGGTTAAAACCAGCTTCTAATTGTCCGCTAATTTGGTCTGTCAAGCTATGCCCAAATACTAATGGTTCATTATTCTTTTTTAGCTCATCTAATTTTTCTGTCGGTAGTGAGTGTAAGTCTGAAAAAGGTTGTTTGTAAATTAATTTCAAGCTTTCTTCTTCAATTTGAAATGAAATTGGATTGATTAGCCCAGTCATTAAAATTCCGTCTGGTTTCAAAACTCGGAAACATTCTTTCCAAACTGGTAAGACATTGTCAATAAATAGGATTGAACAAGGATTGAAAATCAAGTCAAATGAGTTGTCGGCAAATACAGAAAGGTCTCTCATATCCCCTTGAATAGTTTTAATGTCAAGATTAAATTTGTCGCTAATTGTTTTGTCTTGTTGTAACTGTCTATCAGAGTTGTCAAAAATTGTTACGTCTGCTCCCAAAGTTGCAAGTATTGGTCCTTGTTGTCCACCGCCAGATGCAAGTCCTAAAATCTTTAAACATTTCAAGTCAGGAAACCAATCGTGAGGAACAGGTCTTTGCGGTGTCAAAACAATATTCCAGTTTCCATTATTTGCGTTTTCTAACTCTTGTTCGGAAACAGGAATTGTCCAACGGTCTTTTTTGTCAACATAGCTGTCCCAAGCTGATTTATTATGATTTACAATATCCATATTATTATCGTGTTTTGTCCTACAATTGGTGCTAACGTGTTTGGCTATGGTTTCGTTGCGTGAAAATCCGCGAGGATTTTCCGCCGTAAACCAAAGATAGCAAAAGCGAAAGGATTTTCCGATAGGAAAATCCGTAGCAATGAACTATAGGCGGTGTTGGGCAACGTTTTTTTTTATTCCGCAAGAGTGATTTTCACTCCGTTAAATTCCGTTCCGTTTTTTAATTCCGTTTTATTTATTTCGTAATAAGGTTCCCATTTCTCTAAAATCAGTTCGTTGTCATTTGTCCAACCAACTATTTTAAATCCATCTGGAATCAGTCCTTTTTTAAGGTCAGATTGGTTTTCTGTATTTTCTATAACTGACCAAAAAACTCGAGAATATCCAAATCCGCCATTGTCAAATTGATATTCGTAATATTTGTGTTTTTTATTCGGTGAAATTGAGTCGGAAATCAGAACAAAACTTGCGTCTTTTAGAGAATGTTCAGAATGAAAAGCTTCTGCAACTTTATCAAAATCCGAGTTGATTTTAATTCCGATTCCCACAATTCCAATTAGAACAATTCCGACTATTATTAAAATCCATTTTTTCATTCAGTTCTCGGTTTCTCAAATGTTGCCCAACGTGTTTGTATATGGTTTGTTGCGTGGTTAAGCACCTAATTTAGCAAATAAAAACCGAATAGAAAATCCGCGAGGATTTTCGTAAGTAGGCTAGAACCAGCAATAAATTATATACGGTGTTGTAACCAGTTTTTTATTTTTAAAAATACAATAA
>QFWS01000014.1 GCA_003144015.1 Flavobacteriaceae bacterium LYZ1037
TAAATTAATAGCAAGAGCTTTTGCGGTTGTAAAAAGAGGAACACCCTATGTAGTGCTTCAGCAACATGCAGCATAAAATTATTGACTTTTTATTAGGATTTGATCTTGGAATACGTGTATGATTAGTGGCGTGTTTAAGTAACTAATTTAGCAAATAAAAACCGAATAGAAAATCCGCGAGGATTTTCGTAAGTAGGCGAGAACCAGCCATTAATTATACACGGTGTTGCCATTAGTTTTTTATTCGTAATTATCATTGTACCAACCTTTCCATTCTCCATTTGCAGGATAAGTCAGTTCGTAAATTCTCTTTTCAGATGCACTTAAACTGTCCAAATATTTACTTAATTCCATTATATGAGTTTCTCCATAGCCCATTCTCCAACCAATACTATATTTGTCAATTTCTGGATAAGCTAACCAAGGTGGTAAAATCGGATTATTAAGAGTTTTAAATTCTCCAATTTCATTCAGAATGTCTCTTGTTTCCATTAAAGCGTATCCGAGTAAATTCAGTCCATTCCAAAAGTATGGATTTTCAGCGTCTTCATTATTTTGAGCGAGTCCAATTCCCCAAATATTGTCGACAGGACTTGCCTCAACCAAAATTCGGGCATTTGTATTTCTTAAAAAATCCGATAGCTTTGGGTTTTGACTAAACTTGTGAAAATTACCTCTTACAACTATTTCAAATCTATTTTCTTCCCAAATTCGTTGGTTGAAGTTCTTTACTTGTCTACCAAGTTCTTTTGCTTTTCCAGCTTTTGAGCTTTTGATTATTTGTTCGTAAATGTCTTTGTCATTAAACAATAAAGCTTTTTCAGCCATCATAAAATGTTCGGCTGTTTGATATTCAATTCCGTTAACCTCAAATTTGGATTCGTACCATTGACTGAAACAAGATTTAGTTATTAAATCAGATTTCGTGTGTCCCCAAAATAATAGGAATTTCAGGTTTTCGCCTGATTCAAATCGTTCAATTATTTTCTCGTTCGTGTAGTTCATTCAAATTAATGGCAACGGTCTCGTATAACCGTCAGTTACGGTTTTAAAGTTAATAATTTTCGGTTAAGCACTGACGTTAGCAATTCCGAGTGGATTCGGACGTAGTCGAATCCGCCGTAATTGCGGTTATACATTGTTGTGTTTAGTTTTTTATTCAATTATACAGTTTCTTCCTCTCCAACTTTTACCAATTCGGCTAATTTCAACGCAACTTTATACATCGATTCCTCATTAGTGTCAAGTCCACTTCTTGAACCAAGTAAAGGGCTAACTTCACGAAGCTTTTCAAATGTTGTGTTATGGACTATTGGAACAAGTAAATCACGAGCCAAAAGAGCAGAAAGTTCTTTTTCAGCAATTCCTTCGTTTCTTACTCGGTCAATAAAATTTGGTGTTACTAAAACAATTCCGATTCTTGAGTTCGCTAATCCTTTGTCAATTTCTCGTAGTAAAGACGAACCTAACAAAACATCTTTTTCACTAAACCAAACTGTTACTCCGTTTTCTTCAAGCAAGTCGTGTAGTTCCTTTGCCGAATCTTTGCGGTCATCCCAAGCGTGACAAAGAAAAACATTTCGAAGGTCTGGAATAACAGCACGTTTTTCAACATTTTCACGAACTGGTGTTAAAGTCCTAATTTCAGCTGGTGTATAATAGACATTTGATGTAGGACTTGACCAACTTGCTTTTCTGGTTCTCGTGCTCCCGCCACCCGAACTTCCACTACTATAACTGCTTCGGTATGATGAGTAAGGTGATGTGTAGGATGAATATGAGCTATATCCTCCTCGTCCTCCGCAAGCTGGACAATTAGCTCTTCCGCTTGCTGTTCTATGTCCTCTATATGGTGCTGTACATCTTGCCATAATTTTCTTTATTTTATAATGAGTTCCGATTTTTGGAAATTAAACACAACGTCTCCGGCTATGAGTAGTTGCGTGGGTTAGCACTCAACTCTGCAAGTACACACCAAACTGAAAATCCGCGAGGATTTTCAGAAGTAGGCGAGAACAAGCAATTACTTATAGCCATTGTTGGGCACAGTGTTTTTTAATTCTGTAGTATTACATCACGGTGATACTCCAAGTATATCTCTCTTCCTACGATTGGTAAATGTTCAATCTGCATATTTTGAGTTAATCCTAGCTTTTGGATATTGTTTTCAGATATAAGAGAAGATATTATTAGTGATTTATCATTCCTAAATGAAATATACCCTTTGTCAAAAAGGCGGTCATATGTTGGTGTTAATAATATTCCATTATTTACATTCAGTCTTTCTTCATTTGTGCAATCTCGCCAAGGTTTTATATGACTTGCAGTTAGAAGTCTAGTGTCATCAATTAAAGTCATAGGGCAATATCCGCAATTCTGAATTAAACTTCTTCTGAAATAACCTTGTCCAATTCTTGACTTAATAATCTGATTTTTTTCTGTTTGAGTAAGGTTAGGTAAATTTTGGACTTGATTTATTATTTGATACTCCTGTCTGCTAATATTTGTAACAAGGTCTACATCTTGGTTTTGTTCATTTTCTTGGTCTTGTTCGGGAATTATAAATAGGTCGAAAAAATACTCTTTATTATTTCTATCTATGTTCACATCTATATTTATGAATGGTGTAAGTTCTTCATAAGTTTTACCGCCTTTTAATTGAATTAAACCTCCATTAATGGAAATAATAGTCGAATACGCATTTATAGAGTTAACTAAAATGTCATCATTTCCAATTTCCCCCTCAAATATTTCTTCACTAAAAGTTGTCCAATCAATATTATTTTGAGTTTCATATAATCTTCTGCATAATTCAGCGTGTATTGAAAAAGGTTCTATATTGTCAAAACCATTTGTGTACGGGTTTGGCACACAATAATGGGCTATCCAATTTGTCATATAAGCAAGAACTTCTTCTTCTGTCGGGTCAAACGTGAATTTCGGAAAGTAGTGACCATTAGTTTCGTGATACAACCCTAATTGACACGCAGTTTGATATGGTGTTTTAAAAAAAGGCGCATTAAAATAATTAGGTGAAGTTGCATTTATAATCTCTCTAGCTTGAACTTGTGACATTTCTTCTTTTGGAAGAATATTTATTAGTTCGATAACGGTTGGTAAGTAAGGATTTCTCCATCTACAAATTGGATCTGCCATATTTTTAATCTTTTGCGAATTTTGTAATATCCATTTGTTTTAAAATTGAAATTAAAACATCTACAACAATACTGTTCCCTGCTTGTCTATACATTTGAGTATCACTTACAACTTGTTTGAAATCATCTCTAAAGCCCATTAATCTCAAACATTCTTTAGGTGTAAGTTTTCTTATTCTACCTTTATTATGTGTAACATAATTGTCAACACCAGCTCTATGCATTTTGTGCATTGATTGTAGAAGTGGTCGTGCAACTTCAAGGTCAGTTTTTATTCTTGTCTTAAAATTTTTAGTTCCCTCTGAAAGCACATATTTTGTTGTTTTTTCAGATAGATAATATTTTTCCTCAACTTCATTTACATCGAAAATGAATTCGTCAAATTCTTTAGTGTCTTGACTTTCAAAAATAAAATCTCCGTGCCAATTAAATTGCTGATTTGCCTTTTGGCAAATAGCAATATCTCCATTTATTTGGGTATATCTTTTTTTTCTATTTTTTGAACTTGTTACAAATTTGACTCCTTTTTCTTTTAGATAATACTTGCTATCTGTATAATCCTCAAGAAAATCTTGCATTTTGTGTTCCAAATCTATTGGTTCGGGAAATTCAAAATCTATAGACTTATCTTTAAAACCAATTACGAAAATACGTTCTCGATGTTGAGGCATTCCATAATTTTTAGCATTCATAACTTGGTAGAAATACTTATATCCTAATTCGTCAAAAGTTGCTTTAATAGTGTCGAAAGTATTTCCTTTGTCGTGATTTATTAAACCTTTTACGTTTTCAAAAATGAATACTTTTGGTTGGCTTTCTTTGACAATTCTTGCAAATTCATAAAATAATGTTCCTCTTGTATCTTTAAATCCTTTTCTTTTCCCAACCATTGAAAAAGATTGACAAGGACTTCCTCCAACTAAAATATCTACTTGACCTTTATATTTTTTTCCTTTTACGTCTTTAACATCATCATACCATCTTGATTCGTCAATTTCGTAATTAGCAAAGTAGCTTTCTTTTGCAAATTTATCTATATCACTTGCAAAAACTATTTCAGTATTTAAATTCAATCTTTTAAAAGCATATTCAATCGCACCAATACCAGAAAATAAAGTTGCAACACGAGTGGTTCTTTTTGGGAATTCAAATTCTTTTTCAGTCCAAGGTTTTTGAAATGAGAGTCTTATTTGACTTGATATTTCAAGCTCTAAATGTTCATTTACGATATTTAAAACATCTTTATATTCGGGGTAATTTTTTAAGTCCTGAATTACTTTGGAAGAATAGTAATGATTAAGTAATTCTTTTTCTTCGGTTTCTAATATTTTAGCAAGGTTAGGAACCAACTCTGTAGCTAAAACTCTTTCTTCTCTTTCTATTTTTCCTAGAGTTGAAGTATCTATATCTAAATGAGAAGCTACTTTTCTTAAAGGAAAGCCTAATTCCGTTCTTTTTTGTTTTATATATTCTCCAAAAGTTGTTACCATATTTTTCGACAAATTATTTAGGACAAAAATCGTCCAAAAATATGGAATATCCTATTTTACAGGAAGTTTTTTTTTACATTGTGCCCAACGTTCCCTGTGTATAGCGTAGTGAGGCGCGCCTCACGGAGAGCTATAATCGCGCCTTATTCGCTATACACCGTGTTGTTAGTAGTTTCGTGTGGAGTTCACACAGAAAACTGCAAATATACACGAACCTTTCAGGCGTGATTAACAGGGAACGTTGGAAGTAATTAATAGAAAAAGAAGCGTTTGCAAAACGCGGTTTCTATGTGCCGCAGGCAATTACTTCCAACGTGTTGTGTATGATTAGTTGCGTTGGTAGGAACTAAGTTACTAAAAGAAAACGAACCAGAGGAAAATCCGTAGGATTTTCCGAGTACACACAGACTAGCAATTAGTTATACACGTTGTTGTAGGCAGTTATTATTTCTTTTTCCATACAGTGAAATGGATATACTCTTTCAGGAAAATTGACATTTCCACGAATAAAATATTTTCGTTTCTCATAAAAATCAATAACTCTTTTGTTTTGACTGTATGCATCTAATCTTATCGAAGTATAGTTGTTTTCGTTTGCATATTTCTCGGCAAAATCCATAAATTTTCTTGCATAGCCTTTCCCTTGATATTTTGGGTCAACCACTAATCTGTGAATGACCAATACTTTTGAATCGT
Source organism: Flavobacteriaceae bacterium LYZ1037 (assembly GCA_003144015.1). Classification (GTDB taxonomy): domain Bacteria; phylum Bacteroidota; class Bacteroidia; order Flavobacteriales; family Flavobacteriaceae; genus Xanthomarina. Next base: position 5,342 of record QFWS01000014.1, read on the forward strand.
CAAATTCCCAATTTATGGTTTCATATTCAGGTTCTTGCTCTTCACTTATGTTAATTGCACCAATTATTTCATTGCCGTTTTTCAAGACAAAAAGGACACCATTTTTTAAATCATTTTCGATTATCGAGCGAGTTGGATAATTGTCAGTCCATTGGTAAATTCCTTTTTTCTCTAATTCATTTTTTCCGTTCAAGTAGATTTGGAAAAGTTCGTTTAAATCTGATAATGTTCCTTTTTCAATTTTTAGCTGTTCTTTTTCTGTTCGTTCTGTTTTGGTGTCGTAAATCAGTAATCCTTGATTATTGGTATCCAGTTGTTCAATTAAATGACCTTTTTTATTCCAAACTGCACTTTGTCCAACACTCATAAAGTTGTCGCAATGTCCAACACAATTTGACATCAATATTGGTGTGTTAAACTCGTTTGAAATTTTTGGAAAGTGATTGTATGCTTTTTCAATTCCGCCTTTTGGTTTAGCTACACTTGCAATGTAAATATCTATATTTTGATTTTTTGCATTCAAGAAATGTTCTCTTTGCAATGTCTCATAGCAAATTCCAATTGCGATTTTCACTCCATTAATAGTTAAAAAAGTTTGGTTTTTGCCACAAACAAAATAAGGTAGCTCGTCCGAATGTAGCATTTGTTTTGAATAGACAGTTTTTTCTTTAGTCGGTTGAAAAATCAACATACTGATTTGAATTCCGTCTACTGCTTTAGTCGGCATTCCAATTCCAATACTTATTTTATTTTTATTGGATATTTCTTGAAATGGATTGAAAATAATGCTTTCTTTCTCGGTTGCTAATTCTTTAGCTAAATCAGGTTCATAATTTGTAATTGAAAGTTCAGGAAACACTATGAAATCAACATTTAATTTGATTGCACGTTCAACAAATTCCAAGTGGTTTTCTATGTTACTTTGGACATTTCCTTTTTCAGATTTCGTTTGTGCAATGCAAATTTTCATTTCTTGAATGCAGTTCGTTTTAATTGCCTACAACGTGTTTCTTTAGTTTGTAATAAATAACTTTATATAGAAAAAGAGGAGAACTATAACGTGTTTTAGAATTACAGTTCCATGACACGTACGAGTCCTCTCTTTCTATAAAGTTGCAAAGAACCAT
>QFWS01000015.1 GCA_003144015.1 Flavobacteriaceae bacterium LYZ1037
TGTTAGAAATAAATTAATAGCAAGAGCTTTTGCGGTTGTAAAAAGAGGAACACCCTATGTAGTGCTTCAGCAACATGCAGCATAAAATTATTGACTTTTTATTAGGATTTGATCTTGGAATACGTGTATGGTTAGTTGCGTGTTTCAGCAACTAATTTAGTAAACAAAAACGAACGCGAGAAAATTCCGAAGGAATTTTCCAAATAAGCACTTGCCAAAGCAATTAATTATACACGTTGTTGCCACACGTATTTTTTCTACGAAATCCAAGTTTCAACAACTTTATCAATAATCCATTTACCATTTTCATTTTTCCTAATAAAAATTCTAAATCCACTTCCATTTAAAATTCCCATTCCAAAACCACCATTCAAGACACCATAGGTTTTAGTGTTGTCAAATAATATTCGATTAAACCCAATTTTTGCAGCAATGTAAAAATCATATTCAGTTCTCCAAAATTCACGTCCTTTTGGGAATTCCGATTGATATTTAAATTTAATTTTTTCGTTGTTAGAATTTAATTTGCTTAAATCTATTTTGAATCCGTTGTTTAATTCAATGTTTTTTGAGTCTAAAATTATGTTTTGGTTGTTAAAATGTTGAACTAACTCATACATATCTTCTCTTTCGTAACGAGTTATTGAGTCAGAAATAGCTAAATAGATTGGAGAAGTATCTTGGTTTAGAGAATCTTTTTTCTTTTCCCATTTCTTTATTCCTTGTTTATAGGTTTCGGTCTCTTTGTAATCTGAAATAGCTTTATCTAACTCATTTTGGCTGTAGTTCTCAAAAAATTCAGGTGGAGGTGGAGGAGGAGGTGGAAGCATTCGCTTATCATAGTAAATGGAATCCAAAATCGCAGGAAATATTTCATAGAAAACAGCTTGTTCAAATTCCGATTGAGGCAGATTTTTTTCTTCTTTACAATTCCAAAAAAAAGAGGCTAAAATCAAAGTTAAAATTAATGACGGAATCTTTTTTCTCATATGTGTGGCAACGTGTTTGGCTATGGTTTCGTTGCGTGAAAATCCGCTAGGATTTTCCGCCGTAAACCGAAGATAGCAAATTTGCGAGGACTTTCCGAAAGGAAAGTCAGAAGCAATGAACTATAGCCGGTGTTGGGTAACGTTATTTTTTTATTCCAATGTCTATATAATACCAATTATGTTCCTTTTTGAAATTTTGCACTTCGAGTTCGTGTCCAGAAAATATTGCTCTTAATGTTTTTTCAGTTCCACCAGAACGCACACTATTTTCCGCTGAAAGTTTTTCTCCATTTTTGTCAGTCAACCAAATTGTTTCGTTGTCTCTTTGATAAAATTCCTCAATTTGACTTTTATCTATTGTTTTTATTAAAAAGTCATTCTTTCCAATTTTGTTTTCAGAATAGAAGCGAAGTTCCCAACTCGTTTTAGGGTTATATTTTTTGTTCAGGTTATCAATCCATTCTTTTTTGTGATTCTGTTGGATTTCTTGAACAGCTTTTTTGTCAGCGTAAATATTGACAAATAAGTCAATTGAATTTTTAGTCAGTCCGACAACTTTGTTTTCAACGAATAAGTCTTCTGTTTTACTTAAATGATGACTAATTGCTGAATTAAATGTAATTCCAATAAGTCCATTTCCACCAGCAGAACCTTTTGCATATAAATTCAGTTGTTTTGTGTTTGGTTTGTTCCAAATTTTTACTTCATCTCCAATATTAACTTCAAATTCAGATTCTTTCCTTTCAAATCGAATGGTCTTTTTGAAAGGCAATTTTTTGTTGTTTCCGAAGATGTTTGTTAGTATTCCCATAATGTTACCCAACGTGTTTGTATATGGTTTGTTGCGTATTTTAAGCACCTAAATTAGCAAATAAAAACCGAATAGAAAATCCGCGAGGATTTTCGTAAGTAGGCTAGAACTAGCAATAAATTATATACGGTGTTAGGCACAGTATTTTAATATTTTTTCTTTTCCGATATTTTCAAATTCGTTAAGGAAATTAGATAATTACAAGCGTTATAAAAGTTTCCCTTACTTGGTGACCAAATACTTATAACTCTATAATTCGTCTGATTTACACCTTCCATAATCCATTCAGAACCATCTGTTCCAATTGAGCTACGACCTAAATCCATATTCCAAAAATCCGATTTTCCGATAAGTTGGATAAATTCAGTCCATTCTTTTTCGGTTAGTATTTTCAGTCGTTCAATTTCTATTTCTCCAGGTTCGTATCCACCAGCACCACTTAGCACTTTCCAATAAAGAATATATCTGTCATTTCTTTTTTCAAATCTAAAAGTCATTGGTTTGTCAAATGTCCTTAACCAAGTAAAACGATAAATTTCTTTGTCAATTTTTCTATTAAACAACAAAGGTTCTTTCATTGCGTGAAGATGTTTTGAATACCAATCCACAACAAATTCGTCATAAGTCCCCTTTATTGTCTTTGTTTTAATCGTATAACTTGAGTCATTTTTCTTAATCCAATCAGTACTAACTTCAGGAAACATTTCTTTCGGAAAGTAAGGTTGGTTTAAATCAGTCGGAACATTTAAACTATCAACTTTGATTGTCGAGTCGACAAATTTTTCAATTGATTGACTAAATCCGATTTGGGTCAGAAATAATGTCAAAATTCCAATTGATAATATTTGTCTCAAAGTTTTGTTCATATTGTGCCTAACGGTAAGTGTATGAAATGGGCGAGTTTGCGTCCGAGGATTTTCCGCAGGAAAATCGGAAGGTGGCAAACGCACATTTACACTTGATTAGGGACTAAAGTAAGCATTTTTTATACACTATGTTACCTACAGTAGTTTTTCAATATTTCTGACTTAAAATTCTGAAAAAAACGAAACTTTAAACTGGGCAATAAATGGCTATTTAAAACGAAGTGTAAAGGTGCTAAAAATCGGCGTAATATTCCGTAACAGTGGCAGGTCGGAAATCAGAAAGATTAACGCAACAGTGATAAATCGAAAGTGTAAAATGTTTGTTCAATCAAAAGTTTTATTCGTTTGAGTGCGATCAGATTTGCCGTTTAGTTTTGCGTAAGAATGGTGAGTTTTTATGGCGTTACGCTATTGTAGGTAACGGTCTTGTGTATGGCTCGTTGCGTCCAAATTAGCGATTATTTTTCAGTTGAGCACAAGCCAGATTTTTAAATTTTACTATTTATCTTTTTTATTGGAAATCGTCAAATTTAAAAATTTGGCAACTTTCCAAATACGCCTTTACTTCGATTAAGCAACGGATTAGCAATGAGCTATACACGTTGTTACCCACCGTTTTTACCACGTTACAGATTTTAGCAATTCAGCTATTTCCTCCGTATTTTTAAATTCTCGTCTATTTAATTTTTGATTCAAGTTAAAATATTTTTTCCCAAATAAACCTCTTTTACTGGTTTTTCTAAAATCGGTTCTCACAAATTTTTCTACACAAAAAAACTTATTGTTTTGAGTAATGTCCCAACCTATGTTCTGTTGAGCATCTTTAATCATATCTTTGATATTCGATATTTGTTTTTCAGTCGCAATTCCGTTAGTAGTTCCTATGATTCGAAGTTCGTTCTTCTCGTTTAAGTTAGCTGTAATTACGTTCTCAATTTTTCCAATTCCTCGTACCGATTTATTATCATAAATGCCTAAATGTGAACAATAAGAAAATCCTCTGTTCGCTGGGTCATAATAAACATCATTTTTAAAATTATCCTCTAAAGTGTAACCACAGGCTACTGTAAGCATACGATACTCGTCTTTTCGTATTAATTCTGAATTAATACAAAATTCTTCGTAGTCATCAATTATTGCAGTTAATTCAAAATCATAATCTTCTATTACATCTCTGAAAATTGAAACAATTTCTTTGAATGTAGTAGATATGAAAGCTATTTTGAAATTTTTAGACGAATTAAATTCTTTTACTTTTTCTAATATTCTTTTTCGTTGTCCAGAATTAATATCAATTGGGCCAAGAGCTAATAATACTTTAGTCGTTTCAGTTCCGAACGACCCTAAATGGTTAGTGAGTTGGTTTACAGAAAAGTTGTCTGCTAATTTAGTTTCAATCGCTATTCTAAAACTTTCTTGAGAAATAAATCCGTCAGGTATTGAGTTAACAGCTTTTTCTTGTTGACTAAAATTCACGCCGACATCTAAGTCCAATTCGTCTGCCAATTCGTTAAGCAACATCTTGAATTTTATAGGTGATTCGTTGTATAGTCTTGAAAGTAATAGAAGAGTATTATTCGTAACTACATTTTCTGGTTGCGAATATCTTTGGAAATAATGTACTGAACTCATTGATTAGCTAGATTTTTTTTCAAATGGTGGGTAACGTGTTCGTGTATGAAAAGTGCGTGTTTGCGTCAGAGGATTTTCGGAACGAAAATCGGAAGAAAGCAAACACGCACTTTCCCTTTGGTTAAGCACTAAAATAAGCATTTTTTATACACAGTGTTATCTATATTTACGACACGTTTGAGTAAGCACATAATGTTTTTCAGTTACAATTTTTAATTCCGCAAAGATTGGATTTCCAATTTTGGTCTAAATTCCTTGATTAAAACATTAAAAGACTTGCAAAAAACAATAAAATTAGTCCAATAATGAATCCGAAACTTATCCAAACATTTTTTATCAAATCCTTTTTTGTCCAAATTCCATATTCTTTAAAATATTCTAAATACTTATTTTCTTTAAAAACTAAATAATAACATATAGCTAATGATATTAGGAAAATAAAAGCAAAAAAATAGACATTTAAAACAACATTAATATTTAGTATTTTAATTATAATGTTGGACAAGCTGAAGAATAGTATAAAAATAACTCCAATCGTTAAACCTCCTGAAACTCTTATGCTTAATCCATATTCTTTATTTCGAAATGCTTTGTTAACTTCTTCATCTATATCAATACCTAATTGCTGATATTTTCGTTTTTGAAACGGTAATTTATGGAGTAATCGGAAAGGGTTTATTTTATTAGCAAGTAAGTGCAATTTGTAATGCATTAAATATATAGAATAATGGAATATATTCAGACTATTTTTCATTCATTAGTTTTTCGGAGTAATTATAGATAACGTGTTTGTATATGATTTCGTTGCGTGGTTTAGCACGTAATTTAGCAAATAAAAACCGAATAGAAAATCCGCGAGGATTTTCGTAAGTAGGCTAGAACCAAGCAATAAATTATATACAGTGTTATATGCAGTCTTTATCTGTATCCAAACCTCAATTTCATTCCGAACTTTTCTTCGATACTTTTCTTTTGTTTATCAACCTCGTATTTACAAATACCAAATTTAGCTCTGTCAGAATTAACTTTAGAATAGTCTTTAATTTTTTTGTCAAATGGAAAATTAAAATTATAATTTGATAATCTGTTTTTACTTTTAGTACTGGATTTATATAATGCTGAAATTTTATTTTTTTCGAATGTATATATAATAGCAAATTCTCTTGGATGTAATTCTCCCATTTTAATAGCATTAAATAATCTCTTTTCTGTTAATTCACTAAAAGGATAATCGTAATGTAACAAAGTCACAGTAATTTTTGCATTATCAAGTTCACATTCAGATATTTTTTCAGCAAAATCTGTGTTATCAATACCTATTAGTTTTTCACTTGGGTAAGTTCCATTCAATAAGCGTTTTTTAATATTTATGAAATTAGAATAAACAATTTTTTTATAAGTTTTTTTACTTTTATTAATCTGTTCAATTTGATAATTGTTATTAAACTCTTCAGATAATCTTAAGTTTATTTTTGAATTATATTCAGCGTTTAATTTTGTAAATTGATTTTCTAATAGTTCCCAGTCACTATTTTCTAAATTTATATCAAATATCGGAATAGTTTTTAAACACTCAATTTTAACTCCTTTTTTGAAAGATTTTTTTATCCAATTAAGAGATTTAGATTTATGATTATTCAAAATAGATAGTTGAGAAGCAATTACATAATCTTTGGCAAAATCAGGTTTGTATTCAGATAATAAGTTTTCTAATTTTGTTTCGGCATCTATGAAATTTTCTTCCACAATTAATTTCTCAATTTTAGAAAATTCTATATGATAATTTAAAAAATTTGTTTTTTCGGTGTTGTTTATTAACATAGAAAAGACAAAAAATATAATTGAAAATCTACTCATTAGTTTTTTTGTTCAGATTGCATATAACGGTCTTGTATATGGAAAGTTGCGGGTTTGCGTGCGAGGAATTTCCGAAGGAAATTCAGACGTAGCAAACGCGCAACGACCATAGAATTAAGCACAAAATAGCAATTTTTTATATACGTTGTTGC
>QFWS01000016.1 GCA_003144015.1 Flavobacteriaceae bacterium LYZ1037
GCAATTAATTTATACAACGAAATAAGATTACATTTATCTTTAGACTATAAAACACCAAATATGGTATATAAATTATCAGCGTAAATTCAATTTTAACCTGTAGCCATATTTCAGGACAAGACAGCTGAAAAAAACAAACCGAATTAACCATAAGTGAGTAACCCAAAATTAAATAAACGTGAAATAAAAAAGCTATACAATGATTTGTTCGATGAGTCAATATATTCACCACAACAAAGAGGCTTTGAATTTGAAAAATTAATTGAGGCTGTACTTGAGAATGAATCTCTTGAGCCAAGAGCTAGTTATAAACCGAAAGGCGAACAAGTTGATGGCTCTTTTTTTTGGTCAGGACAAACATTTTTACTGGAAGCAAAATGGGTAAAATCTAAACTACCTGCATCTAGTATTTACGCTTTCAAAGGTAAACTCGATGGTAAATTTCACACTAGTAGTGGTGTGTTTTTAGCAGTCAATGGATATAGCGATGACGTCGAAGATGCCTTGAAATTTGGAAAGTCTTTAAATATTTTACTTTTCGATACAAATGATATCTCAATGATATTTAACGGAGATGTTACCTTTCTTGAGGTATTGAAATTTAAGCTTCGAGAAGCAGGAGATACTGGGAGTTTAAATGTTCCTTACAGACTAAAATCAAAAGTTGAAAATATATCTAAATCGGACGATATTAAGTATTTTAACCTAGCAACATTCAATAAGAAATATTCAAAGCAAACAAAATCAGAGGACTTATTAATATTTGTAGAAGGACGAAGTGATGTTACAGCTATTGAAAAACTTCTAAAACCAATCGAAGCTGGAAACTTACTATCTTATAAAATCGTAGTTCTTGAAGGTGTTAATAATATTAGACAATTACCTTCTCTTTTAAACCTTTACGCAACTTACCATCAAACAAAAGGAGTAATTGTTATTCTCGATGATGACCAAGAAACGGTTAGAATCAAAAGTATCATTGAAGGCGTCGTTGAACAATTAGAAAATTCTTCAATTCCAGTTCAAACTAAATTCTTCTTTATAAATGAAGAATTGAAAGGAGTTTTGGGAAATATTATAACCGACAACTTGGAATTTAATTCATTCTTTTTCAAAAAGTATCAATTATATGATGAATTGAAAAGCTTTATTGAAAATATAACGGCTGATTATTACGACCCAGAAATTGATATTCCAAAAGATACGTTAAGAAGAACTATGGAAACCGCTGATTGGGATTTTGATAAACAGGAGATAAGATTTCCAGACTATACAGGAATTGACATTACTATTCAAAATTTAGAAGATTTAATACAACACTTAAATGACGAGGTTGTAAGTGAAATGGACGGAAATATGCCTTTATATTGGTTGAAAGAAAAGGATTATTTGGATTATGATACCGAGGCTAGAGAATATTTGATTGATTATTATAAAGACAAAATTGAAAAAATTGGATGGGATAGTGACGATTTATAAAAAAGCCAGTTGCCAACACAGTATATAAGCTATTGCTTGGTCAGTCCACACTTGGAAAATCCTGCGGATTTCCCAAAGCCAATTTTTATTTGGAGAGGTTCGTGCCGAAACACGCAACAGCTCATATACATAAACGTTGCCAGTAATATAAAAAAACCGACAGAACCGAATGATAATTGAAGAAAGAGAATATTTAGAATGGATTATTAATAATGGTGTCGGAAAAAAAGATAAAATTGCTTCTTCCACAAAATCATATATTTCTTACCTCAATTCAGTTTCAAAATTAATAAACGAAGATATTTCAAGAAAGAACTTATATGACGAGGAAAGCCTTGAAAATATAGTAAACCGAATTTTAAAAAACGGAAAAAATATTGCCTCTATCTCAAAATATAAAACTGCGATGCGACAATACGTTGGAATGGTAAATAATAAAAATACGGAGAATAAATTAACTCTTTCTGAATTGGCATTAAAGCAGACAAGAAAAAACATCGGAATTTCTAAAATCACTTTAAGTTCTGAATATAAAAAGATATTTAAGATCCCAAATGCTGTTTCAATAAAGGGAAGAACTTCTTCAATAACAAATTCTTTCATTAATGGAGTAATTCCAATAATTCAACCAACTGAAAATGAAATAGATGAAGTCCTTAAAATATTTAACTTATCGAAAAACAAAGTTGAATGTATTTATTGTGGAGACAAATCAACTGAATGGGACCATTTACAACCATTAATTAAAAATAAGAGATTTACAGGTTTTATTACAGAAATTCAAAACCTTGTTCCAGCTTGCGGAAAATGTAATCAATCAAAAGGAAATAGAAACTGGTTCGATTGGATTTATAGTTCTGCAAAACAATCGCCATATGCAAGACAAATTTCAGATATTGACGAAAGAGCAAAACGCATTAGAAAATTTGAGAATTGGAAAAAAACTACAAATATTGACTTTAAGGAAATTGTAGGAAATGAAAAATGGACTGAATACGAAAATTTATATCAAATAATAATTAAATCAATGAATGAATGTCAGATAGTTTCGAACGAAATTAAACAGATAATTAAGGAAAAAACAGAACGTGAATAAATACTACTGGCAACACCGTGTATAATTAATTGCTAGTTATAGCTTACTTACGAAAGTCCTCGCGGACTTTCTATCTGTGATTTATTTGCTAACTTTAGTGCTTAAACACGCAACGAAATCATACACAATCACGTTGTACACAATACTGAACCAACTTTATGATAAACATTAAACTTCCCGAATTAAAGAAAATATATTGGCAGAAAGTTGGGACAAAAAATATTTCCAAACAGCTATTAGAACCGAGTACAAAATTAGAATACAACTTTGTTTCTTCGCATAGAAGCTATACGCTAATTGAAAATAATGGAATTCAATATTGTTTGTGTAGCAATCCAGACACAATGCCTGAAGGTTTTGATTACGTTCTATTAACTAATAAAAAAGCAACTGAAGAAAGATTAGAAAACAATGAGATAAAATTCAAAAAATGGATTAAACATCCTAAAATTAAAGAATTTACGACTGATGAAATAATTGAATCTTGGAAAGGAAATTTCTCTTTTATTGAAGAAGACTTGCAAGAAGGAATAAATGGTTTAAGAGAACCACAAATTGCTGCATTGTATTCAATTTTAAGCCACTTAAAAATTTCAGATGAAATAGGTACAGTTGTTATGCCTACAGGAACAGGTAAAACTGAAACTATGCTTACAACCCTAATAGCTAATAGGTGCGAAAAGATAATTATCACAGTTCCTTCTGATGCCTTAAGAACTCAAATATTCAACAAATTTTATACTTTAGGATTACTTAAGAAATTTGGCATCGTAAATGAAAATGCCTTAAATCCAAGAGTTGGAATTTTACAGCAAAATTTCACGGAATCAGATGAATTGTTGGAGTTTATTAACGAATGTAACGTTGTTGTTACTACAATGAGTATTCTCTCAAAAAATTCAAATGAGCTACTCGTATTACTTTCAGAAAACTTTTCTCATTTATTTATAGATGAAGCACATCATTCAGAAGCTCGTTCTTGGAACAGAGTAAGGCTATTTTTCAAGGAATCAAAAATTTTACAATTTACAGCGACACCTTTCCGTAACGATAGAAAAAGAGTTGACGGTAAAATAATATTTAACTTTTCACTAAAAAAAGCACAAGAACAAGGATATTTTAAGCCTATTAGTTTTCTACCAATTAGAGAGTATGACTTCAAAAAAGGAGATAAAATAATCGCAGAAAAAGCAGTTAAGAAATTAAGAGAAGATATTGCTTCTGGTTACAATCATATATTAATGGCTCGATGTGAAAACAAAACCAGAGCAAAAGAAATATTTGAAATTTATGAAGAATTTGAGGATTTAAATCCTATAATGGTTCATTCTTCAATTGCGAACAAAAAAGCAATTTTAGAGTCAATTGTTAATTGTGAACATAAAATTATTGTTGCTGTAAATATGCTGGGAGAAGGTTTTGATTTACCACAACTCAAAATAGCAGCATTTCACGATATTAGAAAGAGCTTACCAATTACACTTCAATTTGCTGGTAGATTCACAAGGACATCGCACGATGATGAACTTGGCAATGCTACTTTTATTGCCAATTTAGCAGATTCAAACGTTGAAAATGAGTTAAGTGAACTTTACGCACAAGATTCAGACTGGAACTCATTATTATCAACATTGAGTTCTGATGAAATTGAAGAGCAGATAGATTTTAATGAATTTATAGATGGATTCCAATATTTAGAAAGCTCAAAAATTCCTTTCCAGAACATTCGGTTTGCATTAAGTACAGTAGTTTATAAAAACAATTTCGATAAAGATGACCAAGATATTGTTGTAGATGACACTTACGATTTAAAGAAATTTAAAAAAGGAATCAAAGGATATGATGATTTAGAATATAAGTTTTCGGACTATAATGAAACAGCTAAAACTTTGGTTTTGATTACAGCAGGTAAAAGCGAAGTTGAATGGGTAAACTATAAAGAGGTATTTGGTCTAAATTGGCAATTAACAGTTCTTTATTATGATACAGAGAGCAATCTATTGTTTATTCATAGTTCAGATAAATCAAGTCTCTATAAAGATTTAGCTAATGCTGTTCTGTATGACAAAGCTTTAATGATTAACCAATTAAATGTTTTCAAAAGTTTTTACGATGTAAAAAGAGTTTCACTTCAAAATGTTGGTTTAAAGGAATTTTTAAATCGAAAAATTCGATTTACTATGAGAGTTGGAACAGATATAGAAGAAGCATTGTCAATTGCAGAACAGCAAAGAGGACAAAAAGCGTTTGTATTTGGTTCAGGTTACGATGAAGGAGATAAAATAACTTTAGGTTGTTCTTACAAAGGTCGTATTTGGAGTTATTTAAGAAATGATTTAAGAGGTTTCATTAAATGGTGTAACAAACTTGGAAAAAAATTAATAGATGAATCAATCGACCCTAACCAAGTTTTAAAAGAAACCTTGATTCCCCAAATTATAAGTGAAATTCCAAAAATTTATCCTACTCACATAGATTGGGATGATAATTTTTACGATAATTCTGAATCAAGAGTTTCGTTTGTTATCGATAACCAAGAATTCAGTTTGACAAATTGCTCAATTGGGCTAATGAATGCAAATGCCAATGGAGAAATAACATTTGAAATTAAAACACCTTCAAATTCTATTCAATTTAAAAAAGAGCTATTTACAGAAACAATTGAAGAAAATCAAATAGCAAATTTTAGAATTGTAAAAACTTCTGTCAATAACGGAGAAATAATAATCGGAACCAAGAAGTTTGACTTGACTGAATATTTAAATGCCAATCCACCAATAGTTTGGTTTGCTGATGGTTCAAGATTAGAAGGCAATGAATATGTTGAATTAAAACAAATAATTTTACCGTATCCAACAGAGAATTTAATAGCTTGGGATTGGTCAAATGTTGATTTAAGTAAAGAAGCACAAGGAGTAGTTCCTTTGCGAACCGATTCAATACAATATGCTACAATCCAAAAACTTATTGCAGAAGATTATGATATAGTTTATGATGATGACTATTCAGGAGAAATTGCAGATGTAATAACGATAAAAGAATTTGATAAGAGAATCGATGTTCAGTTCTATCATCTGAAATTTGCAAAAGACGGTAACATAAACACAAGGATAGACAACTTTTATGAAGTTTGTGGTCAAGCACAAAAATCCATTCATTGGAAACATAAAAAAGGAACAGAATTTTTTGAACATCTGCTAAAAAGAAAAACTAAAGTCAGAACTGGAGAAGAAAGAAGTAGAATTGAAAAAGGAAGTTCGGATGATTTGGAGAGGCTACTTACAATTGCCAAAAATAAAAAGCCAATGAACTTTGAGGTCTTTATAGTTCAACCGAGTTTGTCTAAACAGAACGTATCTGAAAACATTATGACCTTACTCGGAGTAACTGAAAATTATCTCAAAGAAGTTGGGAATATAGATTTAAAAGTAATAGTGAGTGAGTAAAAGTACTGTGTACAACAACGTATATAAAAAATAGCGGTTTAATCGCTTAACCGAAAGAAAATGAATAAATTAAAGGTCAGTACAAATCCGAAAAGTTAGTGCTTAAAATCCGCTACTTTTCATATACAAGACCGTTGTAACCAATTTGAGAAAAACCGAGTTCACATATAATCCAGAAGTAATTTTTGAATCTGATTTCAGCTCTGATTTGTTGAAATTTAACGGAATTGAAATCGGACAAAATTTGACTGAATT
>QFWS01000017.1 GCA_003144015.1 Flavobacteriaceae bacterium LYZ1037
CAATTATATAAAATGCAGTTAATAAGAGTTTTAAAAGGTGTTTAAGAAAAAGATTCAAAAAAGGTTAAAAAAAGTTTGTTTAGGATAAAAAAAGGGTTGTATATTTGCACCCCGAAAACGACGCAATGCGTATTAAGTTTTTGGAAAAGTTCATAAAAATGATGTTTTAAGATTAGGGAGAAAAGGAGTTGAGAAAAACTTTTTTAATTTTTTTTCAAAAAACATTGTGTGAATGAAAAAAGGGTTTTATATTTGCACCCGCTTAGGAGATAAACGCCCATAGCAGCAAAACAAAAAGTTCATAAACATATTGAATTGACAGCGTAATATTTCAACTGGAAACGGTTGAAATAAGACAAAGAGAATAAACCATTTTGAGTATCGTAATTAAAACTATTTCGATTAGTTGTTAAATAATATTTAAGAATTAACGATGAAGAGTTTGATCCTGGCTCAGGATGAACGCTAGCGGCAGGCTTAACACATGCAAGTCGAGGGGTAACAGAGGTGCTTGCACTTGCTGACGACCGGCGCACGGGTGAGTAACGCGTATAGAATCTGCCTTATACTGGAGAATAACCAGGAGAAATTCTGACTAATACTCCATAGTATGTATTTATTGCATAATTTATACATTAAAGATTTATCGGTATAAGATGACTATGCGTTCTATTAGCTAGATGGTAAGGTAACGGCTTACCATGGCGACGATAGATAGGGGCCCTGAGAGGGGGATCCCCCACACTGGTACTGAGACACGGACCAGACTCCTACGGGAGGCAGCAGTGAGGAATATTGGACAATGGGCGAGAGCCTGATCCAGCCATGCCGCGTGCAGGAAGACTGCCCTATGGGTTGTAAACTGCTTTTATACAGGAAGAAACACCTCTACGTGTAGAGGCTTGACGGTACTGTAAGAATAAGGATCGGCTAACTCCGTGCCAGCAGCCGCGGTAATACGGAGGATCCAAGCGTTATCCGGAATCATTGGGTTTAAAGGGTCCGTAGGTGGATAATTAAGTCAGAGGTGAAATCCTGCAGCTCAACTGTAGAATTGCCTTTGATACTGGTTATCTTGAGTTATTATGAAGTAGTTAGAATATGTAGTGTAGCGGTGAAATGCATAGATATTACATAGAATACCAATTGCGAAGGCAGATTACTAATAATATACTGACACTGATGGACGAAAGCGTGGGGAGCGAACAGGATTAGATACCCTGGTAGTCCACGCCGTAAACGATGGTTACTAGCTGTTCGGACTTCGGTCTGAGTGGCTAAGCGAAAGTGATAAGTAACCCACCTGGGGAGTACGTTCGCAAGAATGAAACTCAAAGGAATTGACGGGGGCCCGCACAAGCGGTGGAGCATGTGGTTTAATTCGATGATACGCGAGGAACCTTACCAGGGCTTAAATGTAGATTGACAGGTTTAGAGATAGACTTTTCTTCGGACAATTTACAAGGTGCTGCATGGTTGTCGTCAGCTCGTGCCGTGAGGTGTCAGGTTAAGTCCTATAACGAGCGCAACCCCTGTTGTTAGTTGCCAGCGAGTCATGTCGGGAACTCTAACAAGACTGCCAGTGCAAACTGTGAGGAAGGTGGGGATGACGTCAAATCATCACGGCCCTTACGTCCTGGGCTACACACGTGCTACAATGGTAGGGACAGAGAGCAGCCACTGCGCGAGCAGGAGCGAATCTATAAACCCTATCACAGTTCGGATCGGAGTCTGCAACTCGACTCCGTGAAGCTGGAATCGCTAGTAATCGCATATCAGCCATGATGCGGTGAATACGTTCCCGGGCCTTGTACACACCGCCCGTCAAGCCATGGAAGCTGGGAGTGCCTGAAGTCCGTCACCGTAAGGAGCGGCCTAGGGTAAAATTGGTAACTAGGGCTAAGTCGTAACAAGGTAGCCGTACCGGAAGGTGCGGCTGGAACACCTCCTTTCTAGAGAAAGACGACTAATTTGAATAAACTGAGAAAGAAAAAGTTTGTTCTCTTGCTGTTAATTTAATTTTTATACTATAGTAGAGTCTCATAGCTCAGCTGGTTAGAGCGCTACACTGATAATGTAGAGGTCGGCAGTTCGAGTCTGCCTGAGACTACTAACTACTATATAAAGGAAATTCTAGAAGTAGTAATCCACCAAAAGTCGGCACAAGCGACTGCAAACTGCAGACTGTGGACTGCCAACTAGAAAATGGGGGATTAGCTCAGCTGGCTAGAGCGCCTGCCTTGCACGCAGGAGGTCATCGGTTCGACTCCGATATTCTCCACAATTAGTATTAAACTCAAGATTTTGAGTTTAAAATTGAGAAAGTTCATTGACATATTGAAAAAGATACATGAAACATATAATTAGAATCGTCTAATTATGTGTAATAATTGATGATTAATTAGGGTTACGAGCTTTTAATTAATCATGTAAACTCATTAAAAAGACAAAAAGTACAATAAGCTACATAAGAGCGTATGGGGAATGCCTAGGCTCTCAGAGGCGATGAAGGACGTGATAAGCTGCGAAAAGCTACGGGGATTGGCACATACAAATTGATCCGTAGATATCCGAATGGGGCAACCCACTATATTGAAGATATAGTATCCGCAAGGAGGCAAACCCGGGGAACTGAAACATCTAAGTACCCGGAGGAGAAGAAAACAAAAGTGATTCCGTAAGTAGTGGCGAGCGAACGCGGATTAGCCCAAACCAGTATTGTTAAGGCAATACCGGGGTTGTAGGACCACGATATTTGAGCTGTAATGAATTAGAATCCTTTGGAAAGAGGAACCATAGAGGGTGATAGTCCCGTATAAGTAAAGAACAGTAAGATAGTGGTATCCTGAGTAGTGCGGGACACGAGTAATCCTGTGTGAATCAGTCGGGACCATCCGATAAGGCTAAATACTCCTGAGAGACCGATAGTGAACTAGTACCGTGAGGGAAAGGTGAAAAGAACCCTGAATAAGGGAGTGAAATAGATCCTGAAACCATACGCTTACAAGCGGTCGGAGCCCTTTGGGGTGACGGCGTGCCTTTTGCATAATGAGCCTACGAGTTACCGTTGCTAGCAAGGTTAAGTGATTAAGTCACGGATCCGTAGCGAAAGCGAGTCTGAATAGGGCGCTTTAGTTAGTAGTGGTAGACGCGAAACCGTGTGATCTACCCATGGGCAGGTTGAAGCTGTAGTAACATACAGTGGAGGACCGAACCGGTTGACGTTGAAAAGTCTTCGGATGACCTGTGGGTAGGGGTGAAAGGCCAATCAAACTCGGAAATAGCTCGTACTCCCCGAAATGCATTTAGGTGCAGCGTTGATTTATAGTTTTATAGAGGTAGAGCTACTGATTGGATGCGGGGGCTTCACCGCCTACCAATTCCTGACAAACTCCGAATGCTATAAAATGTTAATCAGCAGTGAGGGCATGGGTGCTAAGGTCCATGTCCGAGAGGGAAAGAACCCAGACCATCAGCTAAGGTCCCCAAATATATGTTAAGTTGAATAAACGAGGTTGAACTGCTTAGACAGCTAGGATGTTGGCTTGGAAGCAGCCATTCATTTAAAGAGTGCGTAACAGCTCACTAGTCGAGCGGTTCGGCATGGATAATAATCGGGCATAAACATATTACCGAAGCTATGGACTTGTAAAAGTGGTAGGGGAGCATTGTAGTGTCGTCGAAGGTGAGTCGTGAGGCTTGCTGGAGAAGCTACAAAAGAAAATGTAGGCATAAGTAACGATAATGCGGGCGAGAAACCCGCACTCCGAAAGACTAAGGTTTCCTCAGCTATGCTAATCAGCTGAGGGTTAGTCGGGACCTAACGCGAACCCGAAAGGGGTAGTGGATGGACAACAGGTTAATATTCCTGTACCTGCTCTCAATAAAAGTGACGGAGGCGAATAGTTAGTGCGTACTGACGGAATAGTACGTTGAAGGGAGTGGTAACACCCCGATAGTACACTAAGACTACGGTCGCGGTGATAATCTAGCGAATCGACTTCCAAGAAAAGCAAGAGAAGCAGCCCGTACCCTAAACCGACACAGGTAGTTGGGATGAGAATTCTAAGGAGCTCGAGAGATTCATGGTTAAGGAACTAGGCAAAATAGACGCGTAACTTCGGGAGAAGCGTCGCCCATCTACGGATGGGCCGCAGTGAAAGAGTCCAGGCGACTGTTTATCAAAAACACAGGGCTATGCTAAATCGAAAGATGACGTATATGGCCTGACACCTGCCCGGTGCTGGAAGGTTAAGTGGAGTTGTTAGCTTCGGCGAAGCAATGAAATGAAGCCCCAGTAAACGGCGGCCGTAACTATAACGGTCCTAAGGTAGCGAAATTCCTTGTCGGGTAAGTTCCGACCTGCACGAATGGTGCAACGATCTGGACACTGTCTCAACCATGAGCTCGGTGAAATTGTAGTATCGGTGAAGATGCCGATTACCCGCTGTGGGACGAAAAGACCCCGTGCACCTTTACTATAGCTTAGTATTGGTTTTGGATAAGTAATGTGTAGGATAGGTGGGAGACTTTGAAGCAGCATCGCCAGGTGTTGTGGAGTCATTGTTGAAATACCACCCTTTGCTTATCTAGAGTCTAACCTTCTTATGAAGGGACAGTGCTTGGTGGGTAGTTTGACTGGGGTGGTCGCCTCCAAAAGAGTAACGGAGGCTTCTAAAGGTTCCCTCAGCACGCTTGGTAACCGTGCGTAGAGTGCAATGGCATAAGGGAGCTTGACTGAGAGACATACAGGTCGATCAGGTACGAAAGTAGAGCATAGTGATCCGGTGGTTCCGCATGGAAGGGCCATCGCTCAAAGGATAAAAGGTACGCCGGGGATAACAGGCTGATCTCCCCCAAGAGCTCATATCGACGGGGGGGTTTGGCACCTCGATGTCGGCTCGTCACATCCTGGGGCTGGAGAAGGTCCCAAGGGTTGGGCTGTTCGCCCATTAAAGTGGCACGCGAGCTGGGTTCAGAACGTCGTGAGACAGTTCGGTCTCTATCTACAGTGGGCGTTAGAAATTTGAGTGGATCTGACTCTAGTACGAGAGGACCGAGTTGGACAAACCTCTGGTGTACCAGTTGTTCCGCCAGGAGCATTGCTGGGTAGCTACGTTTGGAAGGGATAAGCGCTGAAAGCATATAAGCGCGAAACCCACCACAAGATGAGATTTCTTTAAAGGGTCGTGGGAGATGACCACGTTGATAGGCTATAGGTGTAAAGGCAGTAATGTCATAGCCGAGTAGTACTAATAACCCATAGGCTTATTGTACAGCCGTTCTTTTTATAAAGTACAATTAAAATTCATGTTATTTTTTTCAATATGTTAAGATATTTGTTCCAATTTTATGTTGGAACGCTGAAAGTGATAAACTTAAAAATTATCACTGCAGCAATAACTTAAGGTGGTTATTGCAATGGGGCTCACCTCTTACCATTCCGAACAGAGAAGTTAAGCCCATTAGCGCCGATGGTACTGCATTTGTGGAAGAGTAGGTCATCGCCTTTTTAGAATCCCGATTCATTTTTTTGAATCGGGATTTTTTTGTTAAATATATTATGTAAGGTTCTTGGTTT
>QFWS01000018.1 GCA_003144015.1 Flavobacteriaceae bacterium LYZ1037
GACGTCATTTCTAGGTTTCGTTTCGTTTCCAATTATCCGTAATTTTGTCAAAATCCGCACAGCGATTCAGTCAGATTTTGAGTGAGCAATTCCGAAGTTTCTTTTCATTCCGCATTTGAGTGAGAATCCAACGTAATTTTTGAAAATCCGCAACACTATTTTTCGGTTTTTTCTTTCTTAAAATTCAAAAAAATTTTCGAAAAACAAACTGATTTTTTTTCGTTTTGAGTGCGTTCAGCAATGAAACACAACGTGTTTGTATATGGAAAGTTGCGTGTTTGCGTGCGAGGATTTTCCGAAGGAAAATCAGACGTAGCAAACGTGCAACGACCTTTGTTTTAGCACAACACCAGCAATTTTTTATATACGGTGTTGGCAGTAGTTTTTTATTCTATATATCCACCTTGACACCAATTCGTTATTTTTCCTTTTTTGTCAAGTTCAATATAGTAATAAATTCCGCTCCATTTTTCAACTTCTTTAAGTACAACTAAAATTCTGTTTTCAGATAATGTGAGAGATTGACTTACGTAGAGCTTTGGGTAATTCCCTTTTCCGTATTTTTTTATCTTAAAATCTCCTTTGTCAATGTTTTCAAGATTTAGTTCTGTTTTATTGGAAACATTATGTTTTGAATTGTCATATTCCTCAATTTCAATTTTTTCTAAACATCTTGGATACCAAAAAGGTGTTTCGGTTAATTTGTATGGTTGGATTTCTTTATAAATTCGAATTTTGTTTTTTGCAGGGTTTTTGGGTAGGATTTCAGTCTGATAAAAATCGAAATCAATTTGCTCAAAAAATGGAACTTTGGTTTGGGCAATTCCAATTCCAAAGTTGAGTAAGAAAATCAGAAGTATATATTTTTTCAAAATCGGTTTTTTAAAATTCAGTTCCAATTTAATTCAATTCGTTTTTATAAAAAAGAAGTAATGAGTGAAGCCTAAACTTCGATTAGTTAACTGACTTCTCAAATGTCTAGTCCTGAAATATGGCTACAGGTTAAAATTGATTTTACGCTGTTAATTTATATACCATATTTGGTGTTTTATAGTCTAAAGATAAATGTAATCTTTTAGAATTATATAATTTGATTGCATTTTTGGTTGCTCTTTTCGCGTGTGCCACGTTTGCAAAGGTCTGGTCGAGATAAAACTCATCTTTTAAAATCCCATTTACACGTTCAGCCATGGCGTTTTCATAGCAATGATTTTCTTCGGTCATACTAATCTCTATCTTTTTTCTTTTTAATATTTGTGTGTACACATTGCTGCAATATTGTATTCCTCTGTCCGAATGATGAATAAGCTGTTTAATATTTTTAGCTTGGTATATCGCCTTATTAAGTGCTCTCACACATCCATTTAGTTCCAAGCTATCACTCAGGTCATATCCAACAATTTTCCTGGAATGCATATCAGTTATTAAAGCCAAGTAACAAAAGCCTTTTACGGTTCTAATGTATGTGATGTCTGATACCCAAACTTGATTAGGTCTATTGATTTCAATGTCCTTTATGATGTTACTGTACTTATAAAAACGATGGTGTGAGTTGGTTGTCCTCATCCTATATTTCTTTCTAAGGGTTAGCATTTTATGTTTTCTAAGAAGGTTGAATAAAGTATCTCTGCCAACTTTAAGGTTAGCCTTAATAAAATCCTTATCTAAGGATTTTATAAGTTTTCTCACACCTTCTCTAGGAAGGGATTTGCGTCTTTTCCTGACGATGCATATAATCTGCTGTTCTAGTTTTAAATGCTTATCAGCTCTGGATTTGTATTTATAATACGCATCACGTTTAAGTCCGAAACAATGAGTTATAGTTGTTAAAGAAGCAAATCCCTTAGATTTCTCTTTAGCTTTAATTAAGGCTTTATACTTAGCTTTTTTTTTAGTTCGGCAACAGATTTATAGCCTAAATCTTCTGCAGCTACTTCAAGGTAAGAATCTAATACCAAGGCATCCAGATCCTTTTTAAGTAACAGTTTTTTAAGCTGTTCTATTTCCTTTTGCAAGGCTTTAATTCTAGATATTTCGTCTTTTGTTTCCACTTTTACTCTGGTGTTCATTAAGTCTTTACGATTGTACTTTTTAATCCACTCATTGACCGTTGTAGGTGCAATGGAATAGAGTTTACAAAGTTCGCTCTTTGTGTGTTTTCCGGTTGTAAGTTCGGCTAAAATTTTCAGTTTAAAAGGTTCTGAATACCGTCTGATCACTTTGTCATTTCTATACATAATGTTTAAAATTATGTAGCCTTATTTTAGGACGGGTCAAAATTACTGCCAACGGTTTTGTGTATGATTAGTGGCGTGTTTAAGCACCTAATTTAGTAAATAAAAACCGAATAGAAAATCCGCGAGGATTTTCGTAAGTAGGCTAGAACTAGCCATTAATTATACACGTTGTTGTGCTTTCGTTATTATCTGGTTTCTTCTAAAATTTCACTGATTAATTTATCCGTTTCTGCATAAACATTTTCCAAAAATTGCGAATAAAGTACTTTCTCATCAACTTGATTTTCAAATTTTAAATCATTAAAGAAACTAATATTGTTAAAATCCAAATCAGACTTTTTAATTGATATTCGATTATGGTTTACATTCCTCAATGAACCATAATTTTTGATGTAATCAACAATATCCTGCGAACTTTTTTCCATACGTCTATTCCATTCATTTACATTTTCAGATTGTCGTTCATATTCAAAAAGTAGTTCCTTTATCTTATTATTTTTAATTAATGACAATTTACCTGTGCTTTTGAGTTCGTTTAAGACAAAATTAGTCGGTTTCCAAGTTGGCCAAAAAAGTGAGGTTTCTATCAAGCTATCAATATTTGTACGGTTCAGTTCACTTTCTGATTTCCCCATCATTGAGAGTATTTTTAAACCTCCACGTTTTGTCCATTTCAATCCACCTAATGCTATATTTAGAGCTTTTTGATTAGATTCAAATTCCTGAATCAAGTTTTGGTTTATTTTGTTCAATTCCAAATTTGATTTTCGAACTTCATTTAAATTGTTGACCTGCAAAGCAATCAAAATCCCGATAACAACAAGGATAATCTCTCCGACGGCATAAATCAGATACTTACTGAATTTGTTATCAGAAAGTAGTCTTTGCCTAATTTTTCTAAAGAATTTTATCATTGGTTAGCGGTTTCTGATAATGAAGCACAACGTGTTTGTGTATGATTTCGTTGCGTGTTTCAGCACTAAAGTTAGCAAATAAATCACAGATAGAAAATCCGCGAGGATTTTCGTAAGTAGGCTATAACTAGCAATGAATTATACACGGTGTTAGCCTTTCGTTTTTTTATTCAGTTTGAGAATCCGTTTTTAGTTCTTGCAGTTTCATATGTCGGTAGTAACCAAGAAGGCTTAAAATCACTATCAAAATTGCTGTAAAATTCAAATCCCCTAGAAATGAGTTTGAATTAATAGTCATATTAGATTCTTGGCGAAAAATTAGCCCGTATCTAAAATTATCGAAAATTAATACAGTTCCTATCATTTGTATTCCGTAAAAGATTATAGTTCCAATATATCCATAAACATTATTTTTAAAAAGAAGTATTAAAAGAACTATTGAGATAATCGTTCCGCCAACTATGTAAATATTGTTAATCTTACCCATATCATATACAAAGTAACAGAAAATCATAAATAGAATATTGATGATACAGAGTATCGAAATTATTATTCCGTAAACATTTTTTTTCATAGGTTTCAGTTTGGTCAAAATGAAGGCTAACGGTTTTGTATATGAAAAGTGCGTGCTTGTGTCAGAGGATTTTCGGAACGAAAATCGGATGAAAGCAAGTACGCACTTTCTTTTGGTTTAGCACTAAACTACGCATTTTTTATATACAGTGTTGT
>QFWS01000019.1 GCA_003144015.1 Flavobacteriaceae bacterium LYZ1037
TTTGATGCTTTACGTGATATACCACACTCTAGTTGAACGCATTATAAAATAGAAGCGCCTAAATTAGACGACCCATACCACAATGTATAAGTCATAAAATTTATAAACATATCCGAATTTCATAAATCGGACTGAAGTAGCCCTACTGACATTTATATCATTTCATTCTTCTAAAAATTTAATGAAATGCACTTTTAAACCCCTAAACATGACGCACCATAAAGTGGTTTAAAATATAAAGCTCACAACACTGTATATAAAAAAATAAGGGATTCGGTGCTTTAACGGAAGATCCTGGAGAGAAGCACTGTCGCCAATTCAGAAAATTAATATTACACCAAAATTTAAACATTTATTTACTAAATTGGCTTATACAAAAATCTGAAGGTAATTGATTTTTTAATCCCTTACTTTTCATATACATAACGTTGGCAACAAGCTTGACCCGTCCTGAATAAAGGCTACATAATTTTAAACATTATGTATAGAAATGACAAAGTAATTAGACGTTACAGTGAACCTTTTAAACTGAAAATTTTAGCCGAA
>QFWS01000020.1 GCA_003144015.1 Flavobacteriaceae bacterium LYZ1037
AGCCATAATATAAAACCAACGAATGGACTTTTTAATAATCATAATTGCAATCGTCTTAATTATAGTCGGATTTAGCAGAATGAAAAAGTCGAATAAAAACACTTCGACAACTAATTCTGGAAAAAAACAAGTCGCAACAAGGACAATTAAGAAAGAAGTTGCTTTACAACCCGTAAAGAATAAAAATACTTTCAAACCAATTGCATTAATCCTCGACACAGAAACGACTGGATTAATAAATGACAATTCGATTAGAGTTACAAAACAAAATGTTATTGACCATTCAGACAACTTTCCAAGAATTGTTCAACTCGCTTTTATGTTAGTTGATATAAATGGAAATTACGACGGAGAGACTTTTTATATAAAACAGAAAGAGGATATTCCAAAAGAAGCAATAAAAATTCACGGAATTACGAACGAAAAATGTGAAAAAGAAGGTGTGGAATTAGAAAAAGCTCTATCTGCTTTGACTGTTGCCTCATCAAAAGTAGATGACATTGTTGGACACAATATTGCGTTTGATTACAAAGTATTGCACGCTGAATTTGTAAAAGCTGGAATTCCATTTTCATTAAAGAAAAAGAACAAAGTTGACACAATGAAATTGACAGGAAAACAACTTGGACATAAATATGGATTTAAAATTTCATTATATAATTCAGCTGACAAACTATTTGGAAATAAAAAGGAATGGCAAGCACTTAAACCGAATTTGAAAGAACATAATGCCGAAAGTGATATTATAGTGACTGCATTGATTTATAATATGCTGAATGGAAAATAAAATACTATGGCTAACACCGTATATAATTTATTGCTAGTTCTAGCCTACTTACGAAAATCCTCGCGGATTTTCTATTCGGTTTTTATTTGCTAAATTAGGTGCTTAAACCACGCAACAAACCATATACAACAACGTTGCCCACAATTATGACTAAACCCCAAAATATCATTGCGAAAATTAGCCAAAATGTCAAAAAGAAAAATTGGGTTTGTTTAGTTGATGGTTGTGAAGATATTGCCATAAATTCCCATTTAATTCAACAAAATGGCATTTTAAATAACATTACAGAGAATGGACATCTGATTGAATTAAAAATGATGGATGCATTTAAATGGAACAGTAAAGATGCGCCGATTGTATTTAGACAAATTGGAGTTAAGCAAGCATTGTCACATAAAGTATTTTGCAATACACACGATACAAATATATTCCAACCAATTGAACAAACGAATACGGATTTTGAATCTTACTTAGCATTTTTACTTTTTAGTTATAGAGCTGTTTGTGCAGAAATATGTAAGAAAAACGTCAATATTGAATTTCATACAAGAATGTTCAATGCTCAATCATTGATTGGACAAATTAATAAGGATACAATTGAGCAAATAATCAATGGAAATAAATTAGGGGTCAAAGATTTACAAGCTTTAAAAGAATATTTAGAAGCAGAAATTGAAACCCAAAAGGACACTTACACTCATTACGTTTATAAATACCCAAAAATGGATGTCTATGCTTCAGCTGTTTTTAGCGCAACTGATATAACTTATCCTAGAGAAGATGGAGCAATGGATTTAAAGAATATTTACATTCATATTTTACCATTAAGTGATGAGACATTGATTTTAACAGGCTTTCATAACGAACATACTTCAGATGAAATGATTGATTTCTGTAAATCTTGGGAAGGACTAGAAACTTTAGATTTGGAGAAAAAACTAACTACATTGTTCGCAACAAATATCGAGAATTGGGGTCTATCACCCTCATTATTTGATACGCTTTCTGAAAAGAATAAAACTGATTATATAAAAAAACTAATGGAAAATGTAAACGATTTTGGTATTTTTAAAACGTCAGATTTTAATCTGTTTGAGCAAAAATAACTGTGGGCAACATTGTATATAAAAAATAGCGCAAGTCATTGCTGACACAAAGGTTTGGGTATTTTTGGAAAGTCGCCAAATTTTTAAATTTGACGATTTTCAATATAAGAAGATAAATAGTAAAATTTAAAAATTCGGCTTGTGTTTCATCCGAAAGTCATCGCTTATTTTCAGCGCTACTTTTCATATACGGAGCCGTTGTGAGCAATAGCGCGACTTCAACAAGCTTTTAATTCGAATATGTTTGCGCTAAAAAAGGACAACTAGAGTGTGAGGACAACTAGAGTGTGGTATATCAAAGTGGTACTTTTCATATACGGAGCCGTTGTGAGCAATAGCGCGACTTCAACAAGCTTTTAATTCGAATATGTTTGCGCTAAAAAAGGACAACTAGAGTGTGAGGACAACTAGAGTGTGGTATATCAAAGTGGATTATAGGAGATAATTCGCTTGGCAAGTTTTCGGCGATAAAAGCCGTGAAAATGCATTTTCAAACGAGCGTTGTCGTATAAAACTTGATGGATAAG
>QFWS01000001.1 GCA_003144015.1 Flavobacteriaceae bacterium LYZ1037
ATCTGAATTAAGTAACAAACGTGATTACTTCTCAAAACGATTTAAGCGTGTAGTAAAAGATAAGTTTAATCTTGGAGCAGATTATGGATTATATAGCTTTAGACATACGTATATTACTAAATTATATACGGTGTTGTGCTTTCGTTATTTATTAATTTAAGTTATTGTTTTTGTCAGAGTATTTTATGATTTGATCAACATTTGCTTTAAGGCTCTGCAAACGAATATTAAAGCTCACAATATTATAGAGGTAATCATCTATTATATTTTCAAACTCAATGTCATAAAAAATCAAATATTTGTCAATTTCTATAGTGGACGATTCTTTCCATTGAAGTACGCCATAGGCATCTAAATTCTTTAGAGGATATCGTTTCATTAAATACCTGACCAAGTATTGACTTTTTTCAGCAAAACTTTTTTCAGTAATGGCAATCCTACTTCTTTTTTGCGTCCATTCTAGAATTAGACTTTTTAAAGAATCATTCTTAATTTTTTGCAGCTTATTTGATTGTAATATCTCTAAAATAGAATTTTCAGTAACCTCAAGGCTTCCATTCTCAAAAATATCAAATAGAAGTTTGTCTGTATTTTCACTTATAAGAATTTCGCGCTCCAAATTCATTAGATTAATTAGGTGTTTCCCAGTTTTGATGACACTATCATTTGCCTTTATAGCTTTAGATATGATTTGCTGATTAATGGTAAACTCCGTATGTAAATTTTCTAAAGATTTTTGTAATTCTTGATTGTCAATTCTGTTCGTATTCCAATTACTGACTTGAAGTGCTATCAAAATTCCAATAACCACAAGCACTATTTCTCCAATTGCATATTTTAAATACTTTCCAGTTTTGTTTTCCATAAGCAAGTTTTGGCGAATTTTTCTAAAGAATTTTATCATTGGTTAGTGATTGGTTATAATGAAGCACATCGGTTTTATGTATGATTAGTGGCGTGTTTAAGCACGTAATTTAGCAAATAAAAACCGAATAGAAAATCCGTAGGATTTTCCGAGTAGGTAAGAACCAAGCAGTTATTATTACACGGTGTTGGCACTTGTTTTTAATTTATTCTTTACTACTAAAAATCCAGTAAATATTAACATTCCGATGCTGGATAATAAATGTACTTTTTTGAAATCCATATTCAATTCAGGGTAAAAAAGCAATGCGATTCCTGCATTAATTGACAGGTGAAATAAAATTGCAATAAGAACACTTCCCTGTGAATTAATTACTAACCAAGTAATTATTATGGATAGACAGATTAGCATAGTAAAATATGCAATTACAGGAATTATAGATATAGGTTCTCCACTAACCAAGGTTCCGAATGGTGCCCACCATAGTGGAATATGCCAAACAAACCATATAAATCCAATAATGATTGCACTTTTCAAGTTTGAATATTTTTTTTGAAATTCGGGCAATAAAAAACCTCTCCACCCTAGTTCTTCTCCCAAAGGTCCAGCATATAATCCCGTTAATAATATTGTTGGTATCGATAGATATGCCATTTTATCAAAATCTCCAATTTCCCCTATAAATTGGCTGTAAAGTGTCATACCAATAATAACAAATATTATAGGTAAAAAAATTATGTATAAATAATATTTAAAAGGGATTTTCCATATAAAAAGCTTTTTGATTAATTCAAATAATCCTTTGAGTCCATCAAAGCATAGAGTTGTAATTATTCCAGAAATTGTTGGTCCATATACCCCAACAAAAAAGAAAACTAAAAATTTACCGATTGACTCTTGATTAATTCCATCTGATAAGTAGTTTAATCCAATAATCCAAAGTATCCAAGACCATAAAAAGGTCAGTATTAAAAACACAAATAATTTTTTTCTATTCATTTTTTAAATAATTGCCAAGGTTGTTGTATGAGATTAGTTGCGTGGTTTAGCACCTAACTTAGCAAGTACAAACCAAGCTGAAAATCTGCGAGGATTTTCAGAAGTATGCGAGAACAAGTTATTACTTATAGCCATTGTTGTGCTTTCGTTATTTTTTGACATTTTTTTTATTTATTCTTCTTTCATATAATATTTTAATGACTTGATTTTATTAAGATTTATATAATCTCCCTCAAGGTAGTATTCGAGTGCCAATTTTAAATTTTGATTTGACGCTTCAAGTCCCTTAAAACATTCTATCGCCCAGGATGTTTTATGTCTTAATTCGTAGAGTATTTGGTCGAATTCCGATGTGTTATAGTGAGCAATTAGTTTATCTTTATTTAATAATTCTACTTCATACATAATAAATTTATATCGTTCGGCACTGAATGATTCATCCACATTGTTTATGTTTTTCTTAAAAAAGAATGGTCTTAATGTACCGATTTTCATTAAGTTCCATTCTTCAATTGCTTCTACCACCAATTGTTCTCTCCATAATATATCCCTAAACAGTTCTTGAATTTTGTCATTATTTATTTGGTCAAATTTTGATTCATAATTATCAGTTATTAATGGTCTGAATGAATGTGTCCAAATCAATAAATTTGTATTTAAAGTTGAATCATCTGGGATTTGTTTTCTTGACTGCTCGTAAAGAGAAAAATTTAAGTCTTGGTACATTTTAAACCAGTTTATTTGTGTTCTTGTGGCATTAGAAGCCTCATCTAAATCCAGAATAGTGGCTTCATAAAATTTATTTACACTTTCTTCAGCTTTTCTTTCATCATTTTTATTGTTAATCTGTAGTGCAATTAAAATTCCAATGACCACAAGCAAAATTTCTCCAATAGCATATTTAAAATACTTTCCAGTTTTATTTTTTTCCATTAGATCGAAGCGTATTTTTCTAAAGAATTTTATCATTTTTTAATGGTTGGTCATAATGGCATACAACGATTTTGTGTTTGATTTCGTTACGTGGTTAAGCAACTAATTTAGCAAATAAATCACAGATAGAATATTCTGCAGGAATGTTCGTAAGTAGGCGAGACCTAGCAATTAATTATACACGTTGTTGGCAACTGCTTTTTTTATGATAATTTAATTCCAATTTTTGCTGTTGCAAGAACTGTGTTGTCTGATTTCTTTTCAGGATTTAATATCAGTCCAGTTCCTTCTTTCACATTCGCCAAAGACTTGTCATTTCTAAAATCATAAGGTGATTGCCCATATTGATTATAAGGTTCAACAGATGTAAATAATTCATTACAAAAGTTTTCTTCGAAATACAATTCACTTGTTAAGTGTTCTTTGTTATTTAATATTACTTTGTAATGTATATGAGGGACTCTTGGATCATACCAACCAGGAACAATAGTGATAAATTCGGCATTTCCATTTAAATCAGTTTTTTGATAACCACGCAGATAAGTAGATTCATTACTTGGTTCAATGTGTTCCTTCTTTCCAAATTCCATTTGTTTTGCAGATTCCCAGATATTATGTCCAATTCCCTCAATGTATCCACTATAGTTTCCATGAGCATCACATTGCCAAATTTCCACGATGGCATTTTCAATTGGATTACAACTTGGGTAGTCAACAATTTGAAATTTTAGGTTTAAAGTTTTTCCCTTTTTGTTTTCTCGTATATCACTTTTTAAAGGTGATTTTATATAATATGGTCCTTCAGAAATTGGTGACGATAACACACAAATCTCATCATCAATATTTGGGGTTAAAGTCATTTTTGGTTCACTGTCATTGTCTTTACGGACAATCCAAGTCAAAATTTTACGTTTTCCTAGCCACGCACTTATTCCAATAAGTCCAAGTGTGGATAAAGTTCCGATGATGAATTTTCTTCTCGTAGTTTTTCCCATTTTGATTAGTTTTTAAGTTGTTGCCAACGGTTTCCTTTATTTAGTATTTATTAATTTAACAGAAGAAAAGAGGAGAACTAAAACGGTTTTTTAAGTTAATGCCTTATTATATGTACTAGTCCTCTTTCCTTCTTATATGTTGCATAGAAACAATTGGAATACCAGGTTATAATAGAACCCATTAAAGGAAATAGTTTATGCAACGTGTATGATTAGTGGCGTGTTTTAAGTATTAAAGTTAGCAAATAAATCACAGATAGAGAATTCTGCATGAATGTTCGTAAGTAGGCGAGACCTAGCAATTAATTATACACGTTGTTGTGCTTTCGTTATTTTTCTAAAGTTTTTAATTCAGAGTCGATTGAACTTATCAAATCATTAATCTTCGGATTAATTTTGTTTTGAACAACTTCTATATCCCAATAAAATTGGTTTTTAAGACTTCCAAGGAAATACATAAACACTTTATCCTTTTTAAGTTCATTATAGTTGTTCGGCATCATTTCAAGTTTCAAATCGTCAAAGTTTTCAGTATCTCGATATTTTTGGTAGTTACCATTCCATAAAGCGTTAAATCGTGAATTGAAAATAGTTGAACTTGCATCTTCTATTCTTTGAACGTATTTATTAATTTGTGCGTCTAATACGTTGTGAGACCAAGAATAATAACTGATTAATTTATCTCTTAAGACATCATTAGATATTAGATTTAAGTCTTTTGATTTTAAGGCCTCAAATACTTCTGTATTTATTTTAGGTGTCCAAGTGTTTGTAATTCTTCCAAAGTGGTATTTCAAAGAATCTTGATAAGGTAAATCTTGTTCCATATGATTTAATAAAATCGAAATAGATTCTTTGGTTAAATCATATTTATTAAATCTGAAATTATTAAACTCTATATCAGCAATTAGACTTTGCTTAAAGTTTTTTAGAAACTTTATTTCTTCTGTTTTTAATTTCTCCTTTTCATTCCAATTATTAATTGAAAGCGCAATTAAAATTCCAATAACAACAAGAATGATTTCTCCAATAGCGTAAAGCAGGTACTTCCTAAATTTGTTTTCAGAGAGTAAATTTTGTCTAATTTTTCTAAAGAATTTTATCATTGGTTAGCGGTTTCTGATAACGAAGCACAACGTGTTGTGTATGGTTATTTGCATTGGCAGGAACTAAGTTAATAAAAGAAACCGAACCAGAGGAAAATCCGTAGGATTTTCAGAGTACATACAGTCTAGTTATTGATTATACACGTTGTAGTCAACTGTATTTTTAAAGAATATTATCCAAATCTTGTCTTCCTACTATAGTCATAATATCTACAATGTCTTCATTGACTTTAAAGAATATACTATCAGATTAGCAAACGCAACGTCGATATCCTTTTTTTATAAAATCAACAGATTCAAATGAAAATGGTCTCTAAGCAATTATATTAAAATATTCAAAAAAAAACTCAAAGTATTTATCCGCTTGAGTAATTCCGAATTTTTTAACACAGTAAAGATGAATTTTAATTAAGTCTTCTTTTGCAGTATTACTTATTCTAAATTCAGCCATTGAGTAAGTTCTTTGATTCCTTTAGAATTTGATCTTTACTATTAGTTGTAAATCCGCTATTATCAGCTTTTTCTAATTTAGTTCTAATCCAGTCAATTTGAACTTGTTGGCTTCTTGTTTGTCTAATTAAATCGTTAGCTAATTCACTTTTACTTGAGTATTCGTTGTTTTCAACTTGATTTTTTAGCTATTCATCATTGGGTTTTGTAAATGAAATACTTTGCCTTGCCATAATATTTTGTTTTGATGAAAATTTACATCAATTGTGAATCAAGCGCAAATGTTCTTGAAAATTATTGCCAACGGCCATGGAATACGTAAATGGCTCGTAGCATGTAAATTAGCGATTATTTTGATTCAGCACTAACATTAGCAATTCTGAGTGGATTTGAATCTAGTCAAATCTACCGTAATTGGGTTATACATTGTTATGTGCCGTATTTTAGTTACGTATTTTATTCTACAAGATACTTTTTTGTTCTTTCGTAAAGGTGCTGTAAATCGAGCTTATGCGAACTGTCTCTATTTTCGTCCATTAAAAAAAGTCCAGAAGACATAAGTGAGTTTCCAGTAAAATTTCTTTGCACAAATACGAGGTCAGTCGCAGGGTCGATTAACAAGTATTGTCCACCATAACCATCAGCCCAAATTAAATTTTCATCCGTATCAAGCCACCACAAATATCCGTACGCGTCCAACGGGTTTTTGTCAATATTATAATCGGACATTCTGGAATATGGGTAAAAACTTTCTTCAAGCCATTCGGTCGAAATGATTTGTTTATTGTAATATTCTCCGTTTTGGGCAACAAGAGAGCCTACTCTCGCCAAATCTCTTGCACTCATAAAAATCCAATATGCAGGATAATCAGATAATGATTTGTTTGGAATTGGCCAAGGACTGTTATAAACGACGTTTGAAGAAGAAAAATCTTGCATACCCAAAGGTTTAGCTAAATATTCTTCCATAAATTCGCCAATGGACTTACCTGTTTTTTGTTCAAGGATTACACCTAAAACGTTAAAATCGAAATTATTGTAAAAGAAAAATTCTCCTGGTTTGTATTGTTCTCTTTGTGGTCGATTGTCTTTAGCAGATTGCACTTCTGCTTCTGCTTGAAGGTAAACTCCAGAACGAGCCATTAGTAAATCTTTTATGGTTGCTGTTTTCTCTTGTTTGGTTAATGGGGTTTTACTTTCGTCGATGCCTAAGCTTTCCAAACTTTCGTCTAATTTTAACAGGCCTTTTTCTTTTGCAATTCCAATTAAAAGGCTCATTATACTTTTTCTTGCAGAATGAAGATTGATTAATTTTTCTGTTTCGCCTTTTTCAAATATTATTTCGTTGTCCTTTAGTGCAATAACAACCTCTGTCTTTGTTGCTGTATCTTGTGTAAATAACCTTAAATCTTCTTGAAAGTTTTTTGATAGAACGTTAGATTTTTTTAAATCGGTAGCAAATGAACTGGACGAGTGACTAACTCTTGGTATAAGGCTGTAGATTACGAATGCTACGACCAAAAATAATATGGCTAAAAGGATTCTTTTAAATACTTTCTTAATTTTCATAACTGGTTGGTTTTTTATTTTTCAGTCAATTCTATCGCTTTTTCTAAAACTACATCTTTGTCTGATAAAAAATCGTCAATTGATTGCTCAATTTCAATATCTGGCTCAATAGTAGCCTTTGAGTCTTTTTCTTGAACATCTGTAATAAAGATGTTTCGAGCTACAGTATAAGTGAATTTTGTGTTTGTTAATTCAAATTGTTTTTGATTTGCAGTACAGAATTGGTTTGAACCTAAAGTTTCTCCAACAAAAACTACTCTATTTTTATCTTTGTATATAGATGCTAAATGACCAACAGTAGAATAACCATTTCCATTCATTACAAAAATAATTTTTCCTTTAAAATTGTTTTCAAAAGGTTGTTGTACCTCTTTTCTTCCATAATCACTATTTGCAAAGTATTGAAAAGGTTCTTGCAGTGTGTATTTTAAGAGGTTAATTGAAGCTTCTCCAGGTCCTCCTAAATTTTCACGAACATCAATTATTAAATTTCTATAGCCTTCGGTTTTAATATCGTTGAAAGAATCATTTAGGAAATTTAAGAAAATCTTTGTTTTATCGCCATAATATGCGAAGTTTCGTAAGGTTAATAAAACTGTTTCTGCATTAACTTCTGTTAAACAAAAATCACTCTGGCAAGGGTGTTTTTCACTAAATAATGGTGTGTAAGGTGGGTTTTTATTAAGTGATTTTAAACGAATTATTCCACTTTCACCCGCAATTTTTATGTTGTAAACATCAGGAAAATTCAAAGCGTAAGGAATCATAGAGGTATTATAACCATTAAACAATCTTCTTTTTGAACTTTCGATATCTGCTTGAGAGTTGATATGTGAATAAATAATAGAAATAATTTCATTAATAGGCTTTCCATTAATTTGAGATATTTCTTGGCCGATTTGTACATTATCTTTATTAGTTAAATTGTCTATAACATAAAGCTTATTATTAATAAGTCTTGTTAGTAGAGGAAAATAATCTTTAGGTTTTAGTAAATCTCTTTGTTGATTAAAAAATCCTAATGAAGTATGACCACAATCAACTATTGCCATGACCTTGCTCAACTTCCAAATGAAATTTTCTTTGGTTGTTGTATTATCAATTTCATTTCTTATTTGTTCAACTATATTATTAAAATCAGCTTTTGATGTGAATTCATAAAGCGCAGGATGATAGGTAGTCAAGGTATCTATTAGTTCATTATAATCTGCTAAATAATTTTGAGCTAATTCGTTTAGTTTCTCTTTTTCGACTTCATGTCTTTTACAAGAAGAAAAGCAGAAAATTGACAAAATAAGAATATTAAAAAGGGTGATTTTCATTTAAACGATTTTTGAATTTCTACAAATCTATTGAAATACAAAAATAGAGAACTATTATACTCGCTTTTAAATGTTCTGATTTATAAAAAAGAACTTTGTTGTGCTTTATATTTAGCAGGTGTTGTTTTCGTAAACTTGTTAAAAGCTTTGTAAAAAGCTGATTTAGAATTAAATCCAGATTGATTTCCAATTGCTTCTATAGTGTATAAAGAGTTATCTTGAATTAACTGTTTTGCCTGTTCAATTCGATACTCATTAATAAAATCTGTAAAATTTTTACCTGCACTATCATTAATTAACTTGGATAATTCGTGTGTAGAAATATCTAATTTTTCGGCTACTTCAGCTATTTTTAAATTCGTATTCAAAAATAACTTTTCATTTAACATTACTTCATTTAATTGGTTAATTAGATGTTGGTCTTTTCGAGAAGAACTAAGTATGTTTTTCTTTTTTGTTTTTTCAAAAATTTTTGATGCGTATCTTTTTTTAATAAGAAAATACACAAAGAATAAATAAAACAATATCGAAAAAACAATAGATCCACTTATAAAATAATCAAAACTCATAAAGGTATAGTTTGACCAAAGAGTTAAAACAGCTAAGGTTAAAACTAATAACCATTTCTTTTTGATTTGATTATTCTTTTGTGTTATAAAATTTGATTTTATAAAAATGCCTGAAAGCAAGATAAAAAACAGCCATTGTAAATTTATAATTGGTAAAATAATTGTTTTGTTAAGGTTATTATATTCTTTAAATGGAACAAAAATCATCAAGAAAATGACTATACCTAACCAAAATAGGATATGATGTTTCCAATACTTTATCCAAAATGAATTTGGTTTGCAAACACTTAATGTGTAGCAAAAAAATAAAGGACCAATTAATAAGAAAAAAGAAGGACCAGATTGTAAAAACCAAACTGGGTCATCAGTAGAAAATGCATAAAATAACGACTTTAAAATTCTTAAATTCAATATTAATAAGAACAAACCGAAAAGTCGATTGCTTAAATTTGAATACGATTTATTAATCAAGAAATAAACAGCTACAATAAAACTATTGAAAACTCCTATTGCACCAAAGAAAAATAATATTTGAGTTATAAAATTCATTAATTCAAATGTAACATTTTCTTTCAGAGTTGAGTGAGTTCAAATTACTGCCGACGTGTTTATGTATGGTTTCGTACAGATTTTCAGCCTAAGTGCCTTGCGCTAGGATGAGCCATATGTGGCGAAAAATCCGATGGAAAAAAGGAGCAAGGCTGAGTCTTTCTATTTTCCCAAGTAATCATACGTTTGCTTAAAGATATAAATTAAAATTGAAGTTCATGTATTAGCATGAATAATACATGTTGTTGTGCTTTCGTTATTTTTTTTCAATTTGGTTTTCAATTATCGAAAGTATTTTTTTTATCCTTTCTCGTAATGATTGAGATTGTATATTTGTCATTTGATTAAATGTTATAACCATACTAACAATACCTTCGAGCTCAACATCTGCAACAACCTTATTCAAGTCTAATTTCTTTTTTGTCGGATTAATATTAAATTTATAATTGTATTTTTTGTCTAATGCTTCAGTAGGTGTGTATCCATCTTTCCAGAGAACATCATTTACATTTCTTACAACACCTAGTCTAATGATACATGGAACAAGTATTTCACTTCTAAATTTTTGATACTCTAACTCCAATTCTTGTACTTGATATACTTCAGAAGACCAATTTGATAGTAGTCCAACCAACTCTTGGTTTTGAATAAGCCTCATTTTTTCGGAACCGATAATGTCGTTCATAATTGGGTCAAATGTTGGATCTCTGACTATTTGCCAAATAGATTTATAAAATTCGTCGGCATTGACTAGTTGTGGATTATCAATTTGATTTAATAAAATGTTACATGCTACTAATCCTTCGTTTCTCATAAGTATTTTCTCGTCTAGTTGATTGAGATTGCTAATATATTCTCTTTGCAATTGCATTAGAATTAATTGTTCTTGAGCAAAATCTTTTCGCCTTTCATTCCAATTATTAATTTGAAGCGCAATCAAAATACCAATAACTACAAGTACAATTTCTCCAATAGCATATTTTAAATACTTTCCAGTTTTGTTTTTCTCCAAAAGCTCGTAGCGTATTTTTCTAAAGAGTTTTATCATTTGTTAGCGGTTGGTTATAATAAAAGCATTACGAGTTTGTGTAAGCGTCAGTAAAGGGAAAAGAGGTTAGTATTTTCCACTGACACAACTAATTTAGTTAAAAACACTGAATTTCCGATAGGGAATTAAGTAGTTATTGCGTTTGTACGTTGTTATATAACGTTATTTCGGGATAAATAATAGCTGTCATTTTTTACTTTTGTAACTTCCTTGTATTATCAACCAAATTATTGTCTGATCTTGTTCCATAAGGATCTATTGAAACATAGCTAGGTTTTTTGTTTACAATAATCTTAATTTCTGTAAATTCTTTATCAATGTTTGAAGAATTATAATATAAAATAGAATTATCGTCTTTTACCTTCGAAGGGTGTTTTGTGAAAACCCCTATTTTAATTGGTTCATTTATAGAGATCTTATTTGTTTCTCCACTATCCATTGTTATATAACGATTTGCTTTTACTTGTATAGAAACTTGATAATTTCCATTCGCTAAAACTTTATAAGAATAATTTTTAATGCCTATATCATAAGTAATTACTTTTTTAAACCAATCATCAATTAAAATAAGATACTCTGTTGGTGTTACTTTATATATTTCATCTAATAATTCAATTGTAGTAACGCTTAACTTATTAGTATTACGATTCCTATCTGTGATTGTTCTTATTACTTTATTTACTTTCTTTTCGCCAATTAAATCTCTTAGGGCTAACATTACTGTAAGTGCCTTTCCGTAGGAAATATAACTTTGATTATCCACCTTATAAACAGGGGGTTCTATATCTCCATCAAAAGCTCTTCCAGTAAAATATCTAGCTCTAACATCTTCTAAATCATCTGCATATTGATTGATATAATCTACATCGCCAGGTGTACCTTCGGATTGACCGTGTCCTCTAAAATCTAAAGCTACTACTTCACTATTAGTTGCTTCCTTTAATAATCCAGCTGTTTTGTTCATTAAATAAGAACTAGAAAGAATTCCGTGAAGTAAAATAATTGTTGTATTACTTTCAGTTTTATATACATAAGAAAATAGTTGTTTTCCATCTCTTGTAGTAAACTTTTGAGGACTGTTTTTATAAACCTGATCGAATCCTAAATCTGCAATTGCTTCTGATGTCATCGGTTTCTGAATGATATCTGGATTAAACGTTGGATTTGGTAAATTAATAAGATTTATGATCTCATTTTGAGTTTTCTCAAACTGCTTTGATTCGGTTTGTGCTACAATAGCATTTGTTGTTATACAAAGTGCTAATAAAATGTTTCTTAAAAATACTGTTTTCATTATTTTGATTGTTTAATATATTATTCGCAGTACAGGATAAAAAATCACACTTTTTTAGAAAAAAAATTATAAATAATAAGAAAAAGCAGTGATTATAGTTCCTAGAATTAAACTAGAAACACCTTCTTTTAACGATAAACGTTCCTGGTTTATAGAGTCTGAATAAGCAATCCATAATGCAAGTAATGCACTAGAAAAAAATATTGCGACAATATACGTTGGGAAATCAATAGAAATTATACCAAACCAACTGAACACAATTTCCTCTAGTACTGTAAATCCGAATAAAGCTAAAATAGGGTTTGATTTTGTAGGTTTTATTATTAACAATATGCCACCATAAAACAGGATAAGGCAAATAATTAATGGCAAAATTTGATTAAAATAGGAAAGGCTAAAATAACTTTCAAAAGAAAAATCAAAATATTCTTTTAAATCTATATTTAAATCTGAATGTGTAAGGAAGATTACGCTAAATAGAATACCTATAAATGAAAATACAATACCGATAATTTTTCTAGTTGCCATATTATAATAAGTTAGTTTCCTTATTATTCGCAAGCCTTAAATAAAAATCACACTATTTATAATATTTTTACTAGTTTTTTAAAATGGCGTCTGGATTAAAGTTTGAGAATAACAGCCAACGCACACTGTTCTGTTGATTGAGCATTTAATTGAGCATTTTTATACACTTTGTTGTGCTTTCATTATTTTTTAATGTCAGATTCTATAACTTCAAGGATATAATCAATCCTTTTCAACAAGGTTGTACCCTCTTGGTTGTTAAAGGTATTTAAATTCATTGTCCATGCAATTATGCCTTCTAGTTTTGAATCTTCAAGCAATATATTTTTATTATAGTTACTGATTTTTGATTTCCCAGGGATTGGATTGCTAATGTTTTTAGCTTCTAACAAGCTTGACGATGCCTTTTGCCAGAAAGTATATCCCAAATCACGTTGTATGCCTATTTCGTGAATGTAGGACATAAAGATTGTTTCATAATACCTTAGAAACATTTGCTCCACCTCTTGAAGTTGAATAACATCTGTACTCCAATTTATGAGCAACTGTTTTAACTCTTCGTTTTTTAAAATTTCGATTCTACCAGAGCTGACTAAGTTGTTTTGAATGGGGTCAAAAGTAGTAGGAACAATACTTCCTAAAAACAAGAGGATGCTGTCAATATCTGCATCTTTTGGTTCGTTGTAAAATGACAACAATCGACCACATTTTTTTATTATATCTTTTCTGCTGTCAATTTTGTCTAAAATCTGCTCACGGTTTGATGTAAATTCTTTGGATAACCTTTTTAGAATGGCCTGTTCGTTTTTGCTTTCTATTTGTTGCTCTTTCCAGTTATTGATTTGTAGCGCAATCAAAATGCCAATAACCACAAGTACAATTTCTCCGATTGCATACTTTAAATACTTTCCAGTTTTGTTTTCCATTAAGAGGTTTTGTCTAATTTTACTAAAGAATTTTATCATTGGTTAATAGTTTGTCGTTATGTTTGATATGGTGTTATATGTGCTTTTTTGCGTACTTCAGTAACTAATTTAGCAAATAAAGACAAAATAGGAAATACGCGAGTCACGAGCGAAGCGAACAAACGCAAGCAATTTTCGTAAGTAGGCGAAGACTAGCCTTTAATTATACATGGCTTTGGGCATTCGTTATTCACATTTTTTATTTTTTAAAAGTCTTATTGGCTCTTCCATTTCCACTTTAAGATTATATAGATGTTGTTTCTGTCTAACATACATTGCAACTAGAAATACAAGGTTGTCCTGGAACTTTAGAAATGTTTTGTCATTTTTATTGTTAGTCCACTCGTTACTTGGTAATAATTGGCCAATTTCTTTTCCAAGTTCATTCTCTAAATAGTCAAATTCTTGCATTCCAAATTCCGTTGCTGACTCAAAATTAATCATTCTTTTATTGAGTTCGTTACGATTTTCTTTAAGTAAATCCAATGTGTTCTCCAAAAAAGTATTGAATTCAATAAGTCTGTTTTTTAATTGGATATCTGTTATAAACTTTATATTACCCGATGACGTTAATTCTTCGAAGGTAATATTACTTGGCACAAATACATTTTGTCTTAACGCATGTAAAAAATCATTTAGAATTTCACTTTTATTATTGGGTGTTTTATTTAAATCTAGTATAATTTTTTTACTGATTTTAATCCTGTTAGTAATTCCCTCAAGTGATTCATTTACTAACTTTTCGTTTATTTGAAAGTCCTCTAAAATTCTGCAGTAGTAATCAGATTCGGCAAGTTTGTTTTTTCTGTTATCATTCCAGTTATTAATTGATAGCGCAATCAAAATGCCAATAACCACAAGTACAATTTCTCCGATTGCATACTTTAAATACTTTCCAGTTTTGTTTTCCATTAAGAGGTTTTTTCTAATTTCCCTAAAGAATTTTATCATAGTTTCTAATGTTTTTTTCAAGTCCGTAAACGGCTATCGTAACCAAATGCCCATTGGGCATTAGATTTTGCAAAAGCAAAATTTTGTTTCGAAAATCTAAAGAAATCTATCATTGGTTAACGGTTTGTAATAATGAAGCAAAACGTGTTTGTACGTGGTTTGTAAGTGTTTTTAAACACCTAATTTAAAAAATAAATTAAAGATAGAATATTTCGTGAGAATGTTTGTAAGTCGGCAGTGATCATGCAAATAATTTTATATCCAGTTATTCATTTTTAAGTGTCGGGATTATTCTGTCTTGTAATACTCTCCAGGTTGACTTTTCAGGCTCATAATTAATATTCCAGCCATTAAAGACGATTATTAAATTGTATTCTGGTGCCATCATTAAATACTGTCCGCCATATCCGTTGCCACCATAAATTTTGGATTTACCAGTATCAGTATATTCAGGGATCCACCATTGATAACCATATCCCATATCACGTCGCCATTCAGGTTTTACATCTTTGACTAAAGGGCTCGTGGATGTTAAAACCCAACTTTCAGATACAATTTGTGTGTTATTCCATTTCCCTTTGTTTAAAAACAATGAACCAATTTTAGCCAAATCTTCAGCCTTAAGATATAAACCTCCTTCTGTATCAATTTCTCCATCAGGTGTTTCTTTCCAATAATATTCTGTAATACCTAGTGGCTCAAATAATTTTTCTTCTGCCCATTGGTCAATTCGTTTGCCCGTAATGGTGCTAATAATTTTTCCTAAAAGAACCGTTCCTCCACCATTATACACGAATCTTGTTCCTGGTATGGTATCCATAGGCTTACTCAAAACATATTCTATCCAGTTGTTGCTTGATTCAAGTCTAAAACAGTCATTTGTAGTATCATTATGGTCAGTCTCTTCATTCCATTGTAATCCACTTCTCATAGTCAATAAATCTTCAATGGCTATATTTTGTTTTCGTTCATCTTTAAGATCAA
Source organism: Flavobacteriaceae bacterium LYZ1037 (assembly GCA_003144015.1). GTDB lineage: Bacteria > Bacteroidota > Bacteroidia > Flavobacteriales > Flavobacteriaceae > Xanthomarina. The sequence goes on from QFWS01000001.1 coordinate 15,128, forward strand.
TGTTGGTATTATTTAACAAAGGCATTGCTTTGTTGCTAACATTGTATTCCTTGTTCAAATCCAACGCAATACCAAAAAGGATTGAAGTAATACTTTTGGTTACAGATTGAAGGGTGTGTAATTCACTTTTTTTGTAGTATGGATGCCAATCTATACTATTGAAATTGTATTGATGATTAGTTGTGTCATATTTTTGAACAATGGTTTCATAGTCCTGTTCATATTTAAAATCTGCCAATATTTGGTCATTCTGTATGACCATAAAGCGATCAATTAACCCATAATCTCCATTATTTATTTCTGAATTAATGGAATCAATTACTGTGGAAAGGTTGTTTTGCGATGTTTCCTTTTGTGTGACTTTTGTAGGTGCTTTATTTTTTGAGTTACAAGCAATTAACGCAACTATAAATAAAATTGAAAATGTTAGCGTTTTAATTTTTTTTATAGTTGTTCTCATAATTTTTGTCTAATTAGGTATAATGGTTTAGTATATGGGAAGAAAGCAAACGTGCATTTCCCTTTGATTAAACACTAAATTAAGTATTTTTAATAAACAGTGTTGTCATGCTTTTTTTAATTCTTATTTGTTATTTCTTTTCCTATTCGGATATAATTTTCTTTTATAATTTCAGGCATATTTCTCGCTCCAATAGATTCTGAATTATCAAAGCCACTCGGCCAAAAATAACCTAGTATTGCAATTGTTTTCGGTTCAGATTTTGCTAATTCAAAATAACTGTTGGCTACCCGGTCCATTTCATTTAATGAGATTCCTCCTAAATCTCCATGTAATGAACTGATATAATGAGTGTCCATAATGATTACCAATTTTTGTTCAGCATTTGTAAATTTTGATTTTAGATTATGTAATTCACTCAAAAAATCAACATTTGATTTAGGGTCTTTAATAAAATAATGGTCAAAACCAATCCAATCTACGGAATTTGGCACTTGAAGTTGGTCGATTATGGGATAAGCTTCAATTATCATTATTGGAATTGTTGGAATTGTGGATTTCACATAATCGGTTGCAGCTTTTAATTCCGAAAAAGATATTCCGTTCCAAGTTGGTTCTTCTCCAATGTAAAATGATTGTATTAAATTCTGATTGACTTGTAGATTATTAGTGTCTATAAATTCGTCCCATCTTGATTGGTAATCTGTACGTAAACCATATTCAACTCCAGAAGGACTTGAAGTGCCTACCGATTCAAAAAAAATCTCTGATAGATGCAAAATGCTTTTCACTTGAAAATCGTTCATTTCTGTCATTCTTGCAACAATATTATCTGAAGGATTTACAATTAAAATATCGGCAATATTTGAGAATCCGGAGACTTCATCAATATAATTGGTTATCGGTTGGTTATCGGTTGGGTCGTCCCAATAGGTGTCAATCAATGTGAATCCGAAATATTTTATATGTGAAGAATTGGTAGTCTGGTCTGATGGAGTTTCTTTGTGGCAGGAAACCAGTAAAACAATAGCAAATATGAAGGTTAATCTATTCATTTTGTGGTTTTCTTAAATTGGCTACAACGGATTTGTTTTTGGTTAATGCCTGTTTAAGTATCTAATTTAACAAATAAATAATGAATAGAAAATCTGCGAAGATTTTAGTAAGTAGGCTGGGACTTGCAATTAATTATACACGTCTTAAGTTGGTATTTTAATCTGTTTCTAATTCGATCGTTATTATTTCTCCTTGTTCAACCATTGGTCTAATATTTTCAACTTCACCCCAATTTTCTTTTGCACTTGGAATTTGTTCTGGATATAGATGATAGATAGCAAACATTTTTGCGTCGATTGTGATATTCTGATCTTTAGCGTTTTTTAAAATCCAATAAGGAACAAAAGCTAAGTCAATTTCTTCCATTTGACTTAAGGTTTCAGGTTCGGTTGTATCGCCAGATAAATAGATTTTTTTATTGTGCCAAGTTATCAAATAAGAGTAGTGACGAAATGAAATTCCAAATACAGTATGGTCAGTTTTAAATGCTTGTATTTCAAAATTTTCTATAGATTCTCCTAGCTTTTCTAATTCTGAAATGTTTGAAACACCGTAAGTCTGTCCTCCTTTATTTTTCATTACTTTTTTGAGATTCTTTTTAGAGTAATGGTCAGAGTGATTATGAGTAAATATGAAAATAGAATTTTCTTGAATACTATCTAATTCAGAATCGTTAAATTCCATATAGCCGTGTGCTCCTGATTTATAAGGGAAATCAATGTAGAAATTTGTGGTTCCATCAGTCATATGCAAGCCACAGTTTCCAATAAATTCGATTTGAATTTCTTTTGATTGAGAAAGTCCAACAGTCATAATTAAGCAAAAAATCAGGGTGAAAATTCTTTTCATATTTGTGGTCTTATATTATGAGCAACGAATTTGTTTATGGTTAATGGTGAAAGCAACTAAGATAACAAAAATGCGATGTGATTAGAGAATTCGACAGAATTTCCGTGTACCTTTTTATTTAATATCTGTAATTAATTATACCCAGTGTGAGCAAATTTGGTTTATTTATATTTTCTCCAAAGCTCTAGCTTTCTCTAATTTATTTTGGACTATTATCTTGACAAACACGAGTTGCCGAATTAAGTATAAAGGTAAAAAGTAATAAGTTGTTTGTCATTTTATGTGTTCCCCATCCTTTCAATTTAAATTGCAGGAAAAACGTTTTATTTAACAAATTGTAAATTAATACCTGTTAATAATTGAAATACAGGTTGAACACCTTCAACATAAATTGAATATTGAGGTTCAACATACATGTTAAAAACAGTATTTCCCAGTTTTACTACTTTACCAATACCTAGTGCAATAGGAACAGAATAGGCCTCTTTTTTGAAATCTAAAACCCAAATTGGAGCACCTCTTAAATAAGTACCTTTTCCTAACTGCCAAAAATAGAACGGTTGAAGTGCAGCCATATTAGTAGATTGTCTATCTTCATCTCCAGCAAAGGAAGCTTGCCATGTTATAAGTCCACCAAATTGAAATATTGGCGATTTAGCAACAAAGGCAACAAATGCAAATCCTCCTTGCCATTTACCGGCACCTAAAAGATCGTCTGAAGCAGTTGGAGCTGTAAGAGACGGTCCAATACCCATAGTTGTGGTTGCGTTAGAGACAAAGTTATAAGATAAAAAGGCATTAAAATCTCCCAATCCACTTGTTGTATTAACTACGCCGTTAGCATTAGGCAAACCTAACGTTGAGAATGGCATAGAAGCACGTAATAATAATTTTCCTTTAGCTACAGGCTTTGCAAATCGTATCCATGTGGTATTCATAAAAGCATCTGAAGGCGATTCTGCTAATTTAGGCATATAGTAATTTTGAAAGCTTAAAGCCGTCATATTAGCTAATGGATTGTTTGCTTGTGCAGCACTCGCGCTCGCATCTGTTTTTTCTTCTGTTTTTTCTTGGGCAATTCCTAAGGTGCTAATTAAGAAACAGCAAACAGCTATAATGTAGTTTCTTCTAATCATGATTTTAGTTTTTATATGAAATGGATTAAGTTTAATACGTTTGTTTATTAACAAATATAAACTAATCTTGAAATACGTGTTTTAGTTTACTCTAAAATAAACATATTTTTTAATCTGGTCTTTTAATGGATTATCAAACAAACCAGATAGAATTATTATTTTGTCGGAGCTAATGTTGGTTCTGGCCAAGAACCTTCTAAAATGTCTTTATCTGAGCATAACAACGCAATACAATCTAAAAAGGGGCCACCTGGTATTGGTACCAACTACTTAATTTGCTTGCTTATAACTTGTTAGGTTTTAGGTGTATAGTTAAAGAGCGATTTTTTTTATTTTTTCACTTTCATGTCTTTAGAAGCTCTACCAATTCTGTGTCTGTTTAATTCATTTTCTACATGCCAGCGTTGTGGCAAACGATATATGGTGATGCTCTAGAAGTTTTTAACATTTGGTAACTCGCCTTTTTTAAGGGTTGAAGTGAATGCTATTTTTTCTAACATGTAGTTGCCAATGATAATATTAAGATGTGTTTTTTATTTTTTTTTAACCTTCAAATACGAGTAATGTTTGTGTTCAACTTAAAAAAAAAAACAGATGCAATCTAAATGCTGAAGACAAGCTACTTATTTAAACACAAAAACGGTTCTGGAGATATCCAGAACCGCTATGGCTTTTTAATAGATTGTTATTGTTTACTACTATTTAATTTTTTTATTTTCTAATGCTAATCCTAGCATTGTGGTAAACAGAGCTATGTGTATCATAATATTCATCCAATTACCAGACGGTATGTGAACCAATATCAAGGCTATTAACATAATAAACGCTAAAAAAGCATATGCATAAAACAGCTGCTTGTTTGCTAGTACTAATATACCTGCCGCTAATTCTACTGCTGCTAATAGTGCGCCAGCAAAATATGCTCCTTAATCGCCTAAAAATGCTAATCCATTACTTTTAAGAAACGCTGCCATATTATCTAAACCAACGCCTCCTAAAAATCCTTCAATAAATTTTTCTAAACCTCCCCATACAAAGAGGAGGCCTATACCTATTCTTATAATTAAGTTTCCTGCTTTCATTTTATTAAAATTAGAGTTGCTATTTTTTTATTTTTCCACTATTGGGAAGTCAACATCTACATTTGTAAGTGCATGAGCATAGTTTGTAAATGTAATAGCAGTTACAACTGCAATAAAATCCATTAGTGCTTTTGCATCGTATCCTTGATTAAAAAACGCTTCTCTTACGTCAGAATCAATATGTCCTGCTTTCACGGCAACCTGTTTTGCCATAGTTGTTAACACTTTTAGTTTTGGGTCATTAATTGTAGCGTTTCTTAATTCAACTGTTTCAGCATCTGTAAACCCGTTCATTTTAGCAATTGCTGTATGTGCAGATTTACAGTAGATACAATTATTAGCTTGAGATACAGCAAGTTTTATAGCTTCAATTTCTTTGTTTGAAAAGGAGTCTTTTCCTGCATTTCCTGAAAATGTTAAAAAGTTTTCTAGGGCGTTGCTAGAATATCCAATGGTGGCATATAAATTTGGCACCATTCCTAATTGTGAATTTAGTTGGTCAAAAAGATTCTGACTTTTTTCATTAACATCCTTTTTACTTGGTACTGAAATTTTAGTTACATTTTTCATATTATACTGTTTTTAATGATTCATTATTTATTTACAGTACAAATGTACGCTAGGAATGGATGTAGGAGGTAATCAATACTACCTACTTAGTTGGCATTATTTCCCTATTTCGAAATTTTTGTGGAGAATGTCCTTCTTGTTTGCTGAAAAATCGACTGAAGGCTTGTATATCTGAAAAGCCTAATTCAAAACCTATTTCAGAAATAGGTCTCTCGGTATAAGTTAATAGTCTTCTGGCTTCAAGCATGAGTCTGTTTTGAATAAACTGTTGAGGTGTTGTGTCGCCATATTTTTTAAAAAGATTGGAAAGTGTTTTTGGGGATTTAAATAACAAAGCAGCATATTCCTTTACTGTGTGCTTTGTTTTAAAGTGTTGTTCTACCAGATAATTGTATTCTCTTATCGTGTCAATGCTTTGTGTTCTAAGTTTAGAACCTATATTTTGGTCTTTATAAATACGTGTACATAAAATAAGAAGTCTTTTTAGCATCATCTGCAACATCTCTAATTGCAAATTATCTCTGGATTCCATCTCGATATAGAGCATTTTAAATAAAGTTGATAAAACATCAATGTGCTTTTCGTCAAGTTTTATAATAGGAACAGTAGAGGCTCCATAATACAGGATGCCTTTGCAACCTACTTCACTGTCATGATCTACAACGCAGTAAAATGACCTATTCCATTTAATTAATGTAGCCTCTATTAAATTGTCTACTCTAACGGTATGAAACTCTGTTAGACTTATAATGTCATTTGTGTTGAAAACATAATCTATAGCGTCTATATTAATTTTATTATTATCGGTTTTAAACCAAATCATACATAACTCACTTTGTTTAGACTCATTAAGTATGTTGGCGTTCGATTTGTTTACATTGACAATCTCTATATACTCATTATTTTGACCTTTAAATTTCAAATTAGTTTAATTTTATATGTTTGTTATCGATATTGTGTATTATTGGTTGTGTTAACTAGAACTAAGTTAGTAAACAAAAACGAGCTTGAGATTATTCTGAAGGAATTATCGCGATATACAATAAAGGTTCATTAATTTTTACATAATACAGGCAATTGGTTTTATGCCGTTTTTCTCAATTTTTCCGTAATCAACAACATTTACTGTTTCTATTCGATTTTGTTAATTGGTTTTTAGTATTAACACTTTCTAAAATAAATCAATCCATCCGAAACTTAGATGTGAGTTTCAACATTTTTTCACTTTGGCTAAACAGCCAAGATAATTGTTCCCAAACCAAGTGAACTTCTTTATGAGAGCGTACATTATCGGTTTTTGAAATAACATGGTTTGTAAGACTGTCAATAGAAAAGTTTAAGGTTGAAGGTTTGTATATTAATTCTGAAGGTATAGGTTTTAGAGTAGGAACTTCAAAATTGATAGATTTTAATTGCGAACAAACTGTATCAAGGTTCTCTTGAATTTTTGCTGAAATAAATTTAAACTCTTCCGAAGCTTCGGTGGTTTTATGGTTTTGAATATAAGCACTCAAGGAGGCTAACGATGATAAAAAACTTTGGTTAATTTCTACAAGTTCATAAATATCATCTATGTGATTTTGTTTCGACTTTGGTTCTTGAGCCATTCGCTGAAACGCAGCACTTAAATTTGACATTTGTAAAAATGCCTCTTTTCGATTGACATTTAAACTAATGGGAACTTTACCTTTCTGTTGATAGTAACTGCTTATAGATTTAAAAAATGCAGTATTTGCTTTTAACCCATCTTTTATATTATCGCCAATTTCCATAAACGACCAAGCAGGTATTAGCCAACGCATAGCCATATAAGATAGTGTTGCTCCAATTACAGTATCAATAACTCTAAATTGTATTACCTTTAAAATATCTGGCTGTAAAATGGCATATATAAAAATAACACTCAATGTAATAAAGGTTGCCGATGCTTTATAATTTTTCTGAACCATAGAAAAAGCAATAACTAAAGAGAGTACACCTAATGCACCATAGATATATGGATCGTTTATTAATAGCACCAAGCCACTTGCTAATACAGCACCAATTAATGTGCCTATAATTCGGTCTTTGGATCGTGTTTTTGTAAGTCCGTAACTAGGTCGCATGATTACAATTACCGTAAGTATTATCCAATACGGATTTTGTAAATCGAAAAACAAACCAATGCCATAACCTAACATTACTGTAATGGCCAGACGTAAGGAATGCCTAAAAATGGTAGACCTAAAGCTCAGGTTTCTAAGTATTAATTTTGGGTCGTAATCTTGTGAGTGTATAAAACGTTTTAAATTGTCTTTTTTTATAACATCGTCTGAAGTTAATTTAGGATTATCCAATAACCATTTTATCTTTTTAAGCTTACCAAATTGCTTTTTCTGATAATCTAAATAATTCTCAAGCATTAAATAGTGTTCGTAGTTTTCAGATTTTTTTTCGTTTTTGAATTTTAGAATATCATTTTCAAGCGTTTCAAAAATATTTGATAGCACTTTATTGGAGGGGACCTGTTTTGAGGTATTGAAATTATTAGCTGTTGAACGTAGTTGATGAGATAGTTCTGAGATTAACTTCTGAAAATCGGTTTTAAATTCAGGATGCATTATAAAAAGGGCATCCATTTTGTCGTAATTCACAGGGTTAGCAATAGCAGTTTCTAGGAATTCAACCAATTGAATAAATATTAATAAGCGTCTACCGTGGTAATTCGATTTCCCTGAGTTTTTACGATACGAAATTAAAATCTCGCGTAAAGTTTCATGGTGTTCGGTTAGCTCTATTTGTAAGCTCATGAGCCTTGTTTCTAAAGCAACTCTGTTAGGTTGCTTCCCAATTAGCTGTCGTCTGGTGTCTAAGAAATCTGCTGTAATAAGCATGATTTCCATAAGTGTTTCTTCGGTTTGTGCCTTAGGGTTTATGTAAAACCATATTGTAGATATTAATAAATACCATAAACCACCCACGCCTATTAATAAAGCGTATTGATAAACTTCTAAGTTTTCCGAAGTGTGTGCAAAACTCAATACCAAAGCTAATAATCCAGAAAAACTAATTAGCGAAGCTCTAAATCCGTAAATGGAAATAAAGGCTATACAGAATGTTAACACACCTAAAAGAGGGAAAAGAAAAATGTTAGAAATATGAAAATAGCCACCAATAAAACTGATAATAACCACCAAAAAAGATGAAAACAGGATGCCAACTTGCTTGTGTTTTAAACTACCGCTTACATCACTGGGAGAACACCAAAACGCTCCAAAACAAATGGCAAGCCCAATTTCAAAACGATTGGTTACAATGCCCAAAACAACAGGTACAGTAATGGCAATACCAATTAATACAGCTTTTGAAAAGTTACTGCTTCTAAGAAATTCTAATAATTCCTTGACGTTATTTGTTATGAAATTTGAAATGGAGATTGCTGTTTTAGTCGTTTAATAGCAAAGATACAACTTGAATAATAAAACTTGTTTTTTAAAATTAGAACTGTAAATACTTAATAAATTAATTTCAATATGGTTATTTGTGAGTCATATTTAAAATTGTATATAAACATTAAAAATGTGTCTTGATGTTGCAATTAACCAAGTCAAAATATTAAAGGGTGTCGAATTGATAGATGCGATACATGAAATTTGTTATATTATTGTTAAATATCCTGAAACGTCTGTTATTAGTGGGGTCTTAAGCTGTTTATCATAAAAAAAAAGCTTATCTTGTAAGTGTTGATTAGTCGTAAATTAATTGAATCAAATTGGTCTCAGGGAAAGCGTGAATCAATTTAAAAGTTTAACAATTTAAAAGATAAATAATGAACACAACTTTAAAAAAAATCAAAAATATAAGTTCTGAAAATTGTATTACTATCATCATGACTTCACACAGAACAAAACCAGATTATCTGAAAGACGAATTAACTCTAAAAAATTTAATTAAAGAAGCTGAAAACAGGCTTCTGGAAGATTAAACAAAAAGAGATACTATTGCGTTAGTGGATAAATTAAAATCGCTAGCAGAGCAAATAGATCATAGTCATAATCTAGAAAGTTTAATTCTATTTGTAAATCATGATATTTCTGAGTATATCAGATTGCCAATAAAAGTAACAGATCGAGTAATTATAGATAACACCTTTTCAACAAGAGATGTTATTAGAGCCATGCATTCAGAATCCAATTATTATGTATTGGTGTTAAGTCAGGAAAAAGCACGGTTGATAGAAGCTTTAAACGATAAGGTGGTAAGAGAATTTAATGAGCCTTTTCCTATTATAAATACACAATTCGATAATATAAACACAATGGAGCCGGTTGTTTCATCAAGACAAAGGATTTTAATTGCAGAATTTTTTAACCAAGTGGATAAAGAAGTTAATGCTATTAGAAGTCAAAATCCATTACCAGTTTTAATTTCTACAGTTGAAGAAAATTTTCCAGAGTATTTAAAAATAGCCGATAAGAAAGACAGTATTTTCGATACGTTTTTAAATAAAAATAGAATTCCAGAAAAAGCCCATGCTATTGTAAGTGAAGCGTGGAAAATGGTTGAAGTTCTTAATAAAAAAAGAAATGCAGAAAGAAAATCTGAACTACTCAAAGCCGTTTCCGATAATAAATTTTTGAGTGATACTTTTGAGATTTGGAAAGCTTTAAATAAAGGAAGAGTGCAAACGCTTTTTATAGAGAAAGGTTTGTATCAGCCAGCAATTATTGGAACGGACGACATGACTTTTGTGTCAGACTTCCAGAGAAACGATTCAAATGTAATAGATGATATTTATGATGAAATGATTGAGGTAAACATGAGCTTTGGAGGCGATGTGGTGTTTCTTCCAAAAAATGAATTATCAAAATTTAACGGCTTTGGTGCTATAACTAGGTATTAATTCTATCTTTAGTATTAAAGTTAAAATTGTATAAAAATAATTAAAAATTAAGCCATAATGAATATTCAAAAAAAAGCTATAGTTATTACTGGTGGATCTGGAGGAATCGGTCAAGCTTGTGCTAGAGCTTTTAAAAATCACCCATTAATCTTAACAGATTACTCCCAGGAAAAGGTTGATGACACAGTAGAAGAATTAATAAAAGAAGGTTTTGATGTTAAGGGAATTGCCTGTGATATCACAAATAAAAATGATATTGATAAGCTAATAAAATATGTTGCCGATCATGGCTCATTAAAAGCCATGATTCATACTGCAGGCGTTAGTGGAACAGTTAAAGATTTAAAAAAAGTTTACACCATAGACCTAATAGCAACAGAACTTTTAGTAGATGCATTTTATAAACTAGCAGAAAAAGATTCAGTAGCTATTTTATTATCGTCTATGATGGCACATACAGTTCCTGAAAATAAGGATTATGATGAGGCGCTTGCAAATCCTCAAGCACCAGAATCATTTAATATTGTGAGTCGGTTTGTAAATAACGATTCAGATCTCATGTATAATTTTGCAAAGCGAGGTGTGCAGTTGTTAACGCATAAGCATGCTGACAAATGGGGTCAAAAAGGAGCAAGAATTGTATCGGTTTCACCAGGAGTTATTGAAACACCAATGGCATTAAAAGCAGCAGAAGAACACCCAGAACGCATGGAAACGATAAAACAGGCAACTCCTTTAAAACGCAACGGCCAACCAGAAGATGTTGCAAATGTTATATGTTTTTTAGCTAGTGATGCTGCTAGTTTTATAACAAGTACCGATATTTTAGTGGATGGAGGCGTTATCCATAATATAAAAAAAATGACTTAAACAGTTTAAGAATTAGTGAAGTAATTAATATTAAAAAAAAACAATTAGAAAAAATAAAATACAAAATCATGAAAAACATAATTATACCAGTAGATTTTTCTCAACAATCAGAATTTGCACTTCAAACAGGTGCTATATTAGCTAAGAAGCACAATGCAACTCTAAATGTATTACATATGTTAGAATTGTCAGATTCTTTAATATCACTTTCTAATAATGAAAGCAAGAACGAAATGTTTTTTATGTTATCTCTTGCAAAAAAGAAATTTGAGTCCTTTTTAGAAAAGGATTATTTAGAAGGAGTTAATGTGGTTCCAGTAATTAAAAAGCATAAAGTTTATAAAGAAGTTGATGCTGTAGCTAAAGAATTGAATGCAGATTTAATTATTATGGGATCTCAAGGTATCACACTTCAAGATGGTATTTTTGCAGGTTCCAATGCAGAAAAAATGGTGCGTAATAGTTCGACACCTGTTTTAATTGTAAAATCAAACCCTGAAAATTTTAACCTTAATAATGTTGTCTTGGCAACAGACATGAGTTTAGAAAGTGTTAACACATATAAGAAAGCCTCTAATTTGCTTTCAATTTTAGGAAGTCAAACACATCTTGTGTATGTTAATAGACCTAATAATAATTTTATAAGCTCGAAAGAATTTAATTTAAAAGTGCAGGAATTTGAAAAAGCAGGAGGTTCTAATAAAGTGAAATTCATTGCTGGATATACTATCGAAGATGGCGTTATACAGTACGCAGACGAAATAAACGCAGATGCTATAGCTGTGATAACGAATGCAAGAAAAGGCTTAAACCATTTCATTAAGGGAAGTATCTCTGAAAATCTAGCAAACCATTCTAAGCGTCCTGTAATGAGTTTTAAATTGTAATTTAATAAGCTTCTATTTATTCAAAAAGAATAATAGAGTATAGATCTAACTATTAACAATAAAATCATGGAAACAATATTTTTAAAATCAATTAAAGAAGCTATAAAACATTGGTATATCCCCTTACTTGTGGGATTATTTTTTGTTGCCGTTAGTGTTATTGTGTTTATGTCGCCAGCTGGCTCATTATTAACATTGTCTATCCTTTTTGCATTTTCGTTTTTATTTGGAGGATTATCAGAAATTGTGTTTTCCATTATCAATAGACATCAATTAGAAAATTGGGGTTGGTCTTTAGCATTTGGTATTTTAACATTTATTGTTGGAACGTCACTTTTAATACACCCAGCCTTATCCATAAGTGTTCTGGCATTTTACATTGGTTTTATTATTCTATTTCGTTCGGTTGCCGCTATTAGTTTTGCACTAGATGTTAAAAAATATGGCAGTAAAAATTGGGGAGTGTTATTAGGACTTGGAATTATAGGGACCATTTTTTCATTTATATTAATATGGAATCCCTTATTTGCAGGAATGAGCGTGGTCATTTTAATAGCATTAAGTTTCTTGTTTGCTGGATTATTTAGTATTTATTTGGGTTTGCAATTACGACAAATACATAAATCCTCTAAATCTATTTCAGCAGAATTAAAAGTCCGTTACGATGATATTATGAAAGAGATACGTGATGAATGGGATGATTAGAAAACATCATGATAGCATTTCGAATATCAAAAATTAGAGAATATTTTATCAATCGATGATATTGAAAACATAAGTTACCATGAAGGTGTTATAGCTTTATTTAATCCAGAATAGTAGGTTCAGCAAATTGTGAATATAGCATTTGTCGTTAATAATAAGTATCTTTAGTTGTAAGGAAAATCACCTTAGTTTTTTATTTAAAGTTAGGATTCCTTACGTTATACATTCATATATAAATCATTATAAAACCAACTAAAATGGAAGAAAAAAAACAAAAACTAACCAGACAGACTGGAGCACCAGTTGGAGATAATCAAAACGTACAAACAGCAGGGCCACGAGGTCCAATGTTAATGCAAGATGCCTGGTTTCTTGAAAAAATGGCAAATTTTGATAGAGAGGTCATTCCAGAAAGAAGAATGCACGCCAAAGGTTCGGGAGCTTTTGGAACCTTTACAGTTACTCACGACATTACTAAATACACAAAAGCCAAAATTTTTAGCGAAGTCGGTAAAAAAACTGAAATGTTTAGCCGATTTTCTACTGTTGCTGGAGAAAGAGGTGCTGCTGATGCCGAAAGAGATATTAGAGGGTTTGCATTGAAGTTTTATACCGAAGAAGGTATTTGGGATTTAGTAGGAAATAATACACCAGTATTTTTCTTCCGCGATCCAATGAAGTTTCCAGATTTGAATCGTGCTGTAAAACGCGATCCTAAAACCAATTTAAGAAGCGCTAATAATAATTGGGATTTTTGGACATTACTGCCAGAATCATTACACCAAGTTACCATAACCATGAGTGATCGTGGTTTGCCAACTGGTTACAGACACATGCATGGCTTTGGAAGTCATACCTTTAGTTTTATCAATAAAGACAATGTTAGACATTGGGTAAAGTTTCATTTTGTAACGCAACAAGGTATCAAAAACTTATCTGATGAGGAAGCAGCTAAAGTAGTAGGAATGGATAGAGAATCATCTCAAAAAGACCTTTTCGATGCTATTGAAAGAAAAGAGTTCCCAAAATGGAAACTATTTGTACAGGTAATGACTGAAGCCGAAGCTAAAGCATACCGTTTTCATCCTTTCGATTTAACCAAAGTGTGGTCTAAAAAAGATTTCCCGTTGATTCCTGTAGGTGAATTTGAATTAAACAGAAACCCAGAAAACTATTTTCAGGATGTAGAGCAAGCTGCTTTTAATCCTACAAATATTGTTCCTGGAATTGGCTTTTCACCAGATAAAATGCTTCAAGGACGTTTGTTCTCTTATGGTGATGCGCAACGTTATAGATTGGGTGTAAATCATTATCAAATTCCTGTAAACAAACCAACCTGTCCTTATCATTCTAATCACAGAGATGGCACCATGCGTGTCGACGGAAATCATGGAGGCACCTTACATTACGAGCCAAATAGTTATGGTGAATGGCAAGAACAACCAGATGCAAAAGAACCACCTTTAGAATTAGATGGTAGTGCTTATGCGCATAATTTTAGGGATGATGATGAAGATTACTTCACACAACCAGGCGACTTGTTTCGCATTATTAAAGCCGATGGTAAAGCCGATATTTTATTTAAAAATACAGCTGCGCAAGTAGGTGGAGCTGAAAAATTTATTCAGATCCGACATATTAGAAACTGTTATAAAGCAGATCCAGAATACGGACAAGGTGTTGCAAAAGCACTAGCTTTAACAATGGATGAGGTAAACAATTTCGATATGACGCCTTTTAACAAATGGGCACCGAAACCTAGTAATTGAAGGGATAAGAAATTTAAATAGAATTTGTAATGGATTTTATCACAAAAATTAAATTTTATAAACATGAAAAATTCAGCAAAAAAAGTAGTAGAAAACATGTTCGCTGCATTTAGCAGTGGTGATGCAGATAAATTTGTAGCAACTGTTTCAGACGATACGGTTTGGATTTATCATGGCACTCAAATAATCCCGAAAGGAAGATTTGAAAAGAAGGAAGGTGTAAGAGCTTTTTATAATAATATTATGGAAAGAACCGAAATCATCAATTTTGAACCGCTACAATATATCGTTGAAGATAATACAGTTGTGGTATTAGGTCGAGAACATCAAAGAGTAAAACGATCTGGAAGAGAACTAAAACAAGATTGGGTTCAGATATATACGATTGAAAATAATTTAATTGCAAAAATGGAAGAATTTGCTACTTCGGAAGAAGTACAGCAGTAAATTTAGAAATCATGAATAACGAAAAAATTAATAACAATCCGCTTTTATGCGATATAGAAACTGGTATGTGCGAAACCACAGATGAAACAACAAATACGTCGTCTCATAGTTCAGTACAATCAACAGAGAAATCTGTAAAACTTATTTATTATACGGATCCTATTTGCTCATCTTGTTGGGGAATTGAACCACAATTACGTAAATTGAAATTAGAATATGGCAATACCGTTGAAATAGAATATAGAATGGGAGGGTTATTGCCAGATTGGAGTTACAACAGTGGTGGCATTGGTAAACCTTCAGATGTGGCAGATCATTGGGACGAGGTGAGTGTGCATTACGATATGCCTATCGATGGCGATTTGTGGTTGGAAGACCCTTTAGATTCATCTTATCCACCTTCCATTGCATTTAAAGCTGCTCAAATGCAAGACGACAAGAAAGCTCAATTGTTTATGCGAGAAATAAGAGAGATGGTATTCTTGAAAAAGAAGAATATTGCAAAGTGGGAGCATTTAGCAACTGCTGCAAAAACAGTAGAACTTAATGTTGAGCAATTAAAAATCGATTTTGAAGGCAAAGCAAAAGAATTGTTTCAAGACGATTTAAAATTAGGGAGAGAGCTTGGAGTAAGAGGGTTTCCAACGATTTTTTTTATAGACAATGTTGGAAATAAAGAAATAGTATATGGTACCAGACCTTATGCATTTTACGAAATGGCAATCTTAAAATTAAATCCTAATGCTATAAAAAGCGAATACAGTAAAAACTGGGAAACACTATTTTCAATATATTCATCGCTTACAGCAAAAGAATATTCTGAGCTTTCAGGAACACCAAGAAAAGAAAGTGAATCTATTTTAAATGAACTTTCAAAAAAGGACGCTTTAGAAAAACTGACTACAAAAAACGGATCAATTTGGAAAATTAAAAACTAAACAAATAAAACGATTATAAAATGGGAAAATACACAAGCTTATCAGAAGCTATTAACGATTTAACACTAAAAGGTTATACACAAAACTTTAGTACTAAGGATGATACAATAGAGTGTAAAAAACACGATGAAGTTTTATAAATAGATGAATTTGAAGTTGATGGTGTATTTCGTTTTCAAGAAATGTCCGATGTGGATAATGAAAGTATTTTGTATGCAATTTCTTCAAAAAAAGGCGATATGAAAGGATTGTTGGTGAATTCTTATAGTGCTTACTCAACATCTGTTTCACCAAAATTGGTTAAAAAATTACACAAACATTAAATTAACTGCATTTAAATTATGTCAAACATCAAACTTATTATTGAAGAAAGAGCAGCTAATATTGGCAAGTTTATGGTAGGTCGTTTATTGCCATTTCGTCAAAAGCGAATGGTTGGCCCCTTCATTTACATAGACCACATGGGACCAGTAAAATTAAGTGAGCGCGAAAATTTTGATGTGTTACCACATCCACATATCGGACTTTCAACGCTTACTTTTTTATTTGAAGGTAGTATCATGCATCGAGACACACTTGGTAATGAAGTAGAAATAAAACCCGGAGCAGTCAATTGGATGACAGCAGGGAAAGGAATTGTTCATTCCGAGCGAACCCCTGAGTATTTAAGGCACTCACAATTATATATGCACGGTTTACAAATTTGGGTAGCATTGCCAAAAGATTTAGAGCAAATGAAACCGGAGTTTTTTCATATTGAAGAAAACGACATTCCAAGTTGGACAAAAGGAGATATTCAGTTTAAATTAATAGCAGGTGAGGCCTTTGGTAAAAAATCGCCAGTTCCAGTTTTTAGTAAACTGTTTATGATTGAAATAAAAAGCAAATCAAAACAAATAGTAAATATAGGTAATGAGCTATACGGTGAAGCTGGTTTGTATATCCTTAAAGGCGCTATAGAAAGTGAAGGAAATATCTATGAACCTAAACAACTGTTAGTAGCAAAAGATAGCACACTTTGCCAATTTACTATTCAGGAAAATAGTACCATTTATATTTTTGGTGGCGAGCCATTTCCTGAAGAACGCTTTATTGATTGGAATTTTGTGTCTTCAGATAAAGACTTAATAGCTGAAGCAAAAGAGAAATGGATATCGCAATCCTTCGATAAAATTGAAGGAGATGAAACTGAATTTATTCCTTATCCAACTTTCAATAGAAAATAAATTATCGTTTAAAATTATCAATTGTATTATGGTTTAGGGAGCCAGTCCTTAACTTTATATTTCTAAAGTTGTCTCTAATACTAATACTTTATAAAGGTCAATAAACTTACCAGAATTTTAAAATAACTATTTAAAATACTGAACAATTTGATAGGTAAATTTGGTCGTCTGGATATAGTAAATTTATTTATGGGAATAATAGGTTAGATTATTGTCGCCATTTTTGTAATATTGATTTAAATTTGGGTTTCAAACATGCCGATTTAAATAAATAATAGCATATACAATAGTCAAAATTAACTTATATGATAAAAAAAGTATTTCTTACTCCATTTCAAAAATTCGTAAAAATTCAGAGTTTTAGTGGTATCTTATTATTACTAACAACAATTATTGCTCTAGTTTGGGCAAACTCGTCTTTTGGGAATGTGTATAGAGAACTTTGGCAGTATGATATAGGTATAGTAACCGATAGCTTCGAATTTAAGAAGCCATTAATACTATGGATTAATGATGGATTAATGGCAATCTTCTTTTTTCTTATTGGCTTAGAAATAAAAAGAGAGTTGCTCATCGGTGAGCTTAATTCCATGAAAAAAATAGCCTTTCCTTTAGTTGGTGCTTTAGGAGGAATGTTAGTTCCAGTGATTTTCTTTTTAGTGTTGAACCAAAATCCTGAAACAACAAAAGGTTGGGGGATTCCAATGGCCACAGATATTGCTTTTTCTTTAGCAGTTTTAAATGTTTTAGGTAAGCGTGTGCCCCTAAGTCTCAAAATATTTTTAACAGCTTTTGCAATTGTGGATGATATTGGTGCTGTTTTAGTGATTGCCTTATTTTATAGTGGGACTATTAATATTAGTCTTTTATTGGTTGCCTTGGGCATGCTTGTTGTTTTATATGTGTTTTCATTTAAAGGCTTTTACTCAAAATATATGTTTTTCTTCTTCGGAACAGTTATTTGGTTCTTATTTTTAAATTCTGGAATTCATCCAACCGTAGCAGGTATTTTAATGGCATTCTCTGTGCCTATTAGACAAAAAATTGATACGACAACATTTTTAATACAATTAGAGAATGTATATAAAGATATTAAGAATGCTAGTGTTCTTCAAAAACCAATTCTATCAAAAGAACAGATTAGACATATTGATGATTTAGAAGATTGGGCTGCACAATTCCAGTCCCCACTACAAAAGTTAGAGCATAATTTACATGGCTGGGTTGCTTATTTTATTATACCAATATTTGCACTTGCCAATGCAGGTGTTCTTATAGATAGTTCAGAATATTTAGACACAGCCCTGGTAACCAACATCGTAATTTGTTTAGTATTAGGTAAAGGTATCGGGATATCTTCGGTAGTAATGCTTGCTAAAAAAATTAAATTAATTGAAATTCCAAGCGATATAAGTTTTAAACAAATATTAGGAGTTTCATTTTTAGCAGGTATTGGGTTTACTATGGCCATTTTTATAGCTAGTTTAGCCTTTGCTTCTTCACCAGAATTTATAGATTCAGCTAAAATAGGTATTCTTATTGGTTCCTTTATTTCTGCAGTCATCGGGTATCTAATTTTGAGAATGGATTCAAAAAAAGCTCAAGCTTAATTTTTAATAATTGATTCGTTCGAAATAAGAATCTTTAACGTGATTGTTCTATTCATGGATTGAGATGAATTAGTTATCCAACCCTAGTTAGTATATGTGTTTGCGTTACCCAACTCTCAGAAAATGATACATTAATCTTTTGTTATTAATATTTGAGCCTTTTTCATAAGTTGTTGAACTGTTTTGGTAAATAGATACCATTACTCTCGTAGTATATTTGCATTATAATTATAACAATACTAAAACAAAATATTATGAATATTACATTAACACAAGCAGAAAAAGCAATTACAGCAGCAAAACAAAAAGCAACAGCTATAGATACTAAAATGAATATTGCCATTGTTGATGCTGGAGCAAACTTAGTAGCTTTTGGAAGAATGGATGGCGCATGGTTAGGGTCTTTAGATATTTCTATTAAAAAAGCTAAAACAGCACGTTTTTTTGATATGAACACAGGAATTGTAGGTGAATTATCTCAGCCTGGAGGATCTTTATATAATATAGAACATTCAAATAACGGATTAATTACGTTTCCAGGAGGAATTCCAATAAAAAATTCACAAGGTGATATTATTGGAGCTATTGGAGTTAGTGGTAGTTCAGTTGAAAACGATCATGCAGTAGCAGATGCTGGAGCAAAAGCAATTTAAGTTATAATTGATTAATAGCAAGAAAGAGGATTTACTAATTGTTAGTAATCCTCTTTTTTTTATCCAATAATTATGAATGGTATACTATTTAGAAATAGTAAAGCTAACAATCAATTAAATAAAGAATTGATCTTGTAATATCGGTAAAAAAGTTATTAAAAATCAAGTAAATTATGAGTAGAGGATTTGTAAAAGAAGACGATCAAGAAGAAATTCCTATAGTGCCTCCTAGAGCAGATTTACCTAGAGGAGTAACCAATTACGTAACACAAGTTGGTATGGATGAACTCTTATATGAAAAAAAGAAGCTTATAAATGAGATTGAACATCTAGATATTACCAATGAAAATGAAAGGCGAATAACGTTGAACTACATAAATGCAAAATTACAATTGCTAAATTATAGAATTTCTACAGCTAAAATAATAGACCTAAATAAACAACCACAAAATGAAATCCGTTTTGGAGCAACCGTTACTTTAAAAATAGGAGCTGGAAAAAACGTTCAAAAATATCAGATTGTAGGTGTAGATGAGGCAGATATTTCTAAAGGAAAAATTTCTTTTGTATCGCCAATATCTAAAATTTTAACACATAAAAAAGTTGGTGACAAAGCCATTTTAAAACTAGAAAAGGAAGAAAGGGTTTTCGAAATTTTGGACATTGCTTACAATTAGAAACACCCACAAGTAATTGATTAAAAACGGTTGTCAATTACAGTTTTAATTTGCCTGTTTCTCAGTATAAAACTAGCATGTATCCTTCTTAATCAGAAAAAATATGGCTATATTTGAATACATTTATAAAGCATGAAAAGAATAAGTTTTTTGTGCTATTATTCAAAGAATATATTTAAAAATAATACATTTTAAGACATGAAAAATTTAGTAGGAATAGAAAGAGAAAAGGCTGAGAAATTAGTTGTTGAACTGAATATTTTATTAGCAGATTATGAGATTTTTTACCAAAATTTAAGAGGATTTCATTGGAATATTAAAGGAAAGGAATTTTTTGAATTACATAACAAATTCGAAGAACTATATAATGATGCTTTTGTAAAGATAGATGAAATAGCAGAGCGTATTTTAACTCTAGAAGGTGAGCCTTTACACACATACACAGATTATCTTAAAACAACCGAAATCCCTGAAGCAAAAAGCGTTGCAGATGGTGAGAAATGTGTGGAAATTGTTGTAAAGAACTTTTCGACTTTAATAACCAAAGAACGTCTTATTCTCTCTCTTGCAGCAGATGCAGATGATGAAGGAACCGTAAGTTTGATGAGCGATTACATTTCTGAAACCGAAAAAACACTTTGGATGCTTAATTCGTATTTGAGATAATTTTCTTTAAATATGTTGCCTTTTGGTATATAAAACCCGAGTTTTAATAAAAACCATGAATAGTATTTTGCAGACTTGAAGATTAAATATTGCACATAACGTGTAGTTTATAGAATGTTATCTGCAAGCTTAAACAAGCTAAATGTCGATAGAAAACGTACCAGAAATTTATATTCAGGATCCTAATACTACAAAGGATGTGTTTGTTTATGACTTTAAAATGACTAACGATGTCGTGAAGAGTAAAGTCAATTTGAGTATGAATATGTTCAGTTTTTTGCAGATAGGAAAAAAGCAAGTGCATTTTGCAGATGCTTCTGTAATTGTAAATAAAAATCAATCTTTACTTCTTAAAAAAGGAAATTGGCTTTGGACCGAGTTATTAGATACCGACACTAATTATTATTGCAAACTATTATTTTTTTCAGAGAACAAACTCTTAGAGTTTTTAGATAAACATGTAGATAACTACCAGCCTAATAAAGATGAAATTGCATATTTTGTGATTGAAAATGATAGTTATATAACCTCTTATTTAAATTCATTATCTACTATCAGTGAAGCACCTGCAATTTTTATGGACAATTTGCTTTCTGTAAAATTTGAAGAATTAATGCTCTATCTAATTAATAAATATGGAATTAAATTTGAAGATTATCTACAGTCTTTAATATCAAATGATATTTCACCTTTTAAAAAAATTATAGAACGCAATATTTACTCGAATTTGAAGCTAGAAGAAATCGCCTTTTTATGTCATATGAGTTTATCTACTTTTAAGCGTCATTTTATAAACGAATATAAAGAATCACCAGGAAAATGGTTACAAGATAAGCGACTTAGAAAAGCTAAAGACACTTTAGAGCTAGGCCTATTTAAAGCATCAGACATTTATTTAGATTTTGGATACAACAACCTTTCGAACTTTAGTATAGCTTTTAAGAACAAATTTGGATATAGTCCTAGCGAAATTTCTTCGTAACTTACTTAGTACATCGACTTTGTTAAAAATATTTTTCAAAAGTTTTGGATTGCTTTTTTAATAAGATATGACAGTTTTCATGTTAGATTTGTATTTTAATAAAAGATATTAAAAATGATCCGTTATAAACTAGATTAGTTGCTTCCTGCAAAATTGAAAAAAATCAAATTAATTATGACAGAATTTTTAGAGACATACAAGCAAGACTTAATTTATGGGCTAATAATCATTGTTGTCATTATCGTTTTACGAATGTTGACAAATAAATTACACCATTGGTTAGCCAAAGAACAAGAGAGGAAATTCCCTGGTGAACCATCAAGACCTTTAAAAATATTAAAGCGAATCCTTAATACTTTGTGGGTTGTTTTAGGTTTAATTGCACTGACTTACCTTATTGCAGATGAAAGCAGGCATAATACCTTAACCGATGATTTTAAAATAGTACTTTATATTGGTGTTGTTTTATCACTTACGGTAATTGCAGCCACAACTGCTAATATGTGGTTTAAACACGATATTCAAAAAAAGATAGAAAGCGAACATGATCCAACGAGTTTTAAATTTTTAAGATACGTTGTTCTTGTTGTTATTTATTTTGTGGGAATTCTTTTGTGCCTTTTAGCGTTTCCTTCACTTAAAGGCGTTGCGCAAACAGCTTTAGGAGGTGCAGGTGTCTTAGCTATTATAGCAGGACTAGCAGCGCAAGAAGCTTTGGCAAACGTTATAGGAGGTTTGTTTATTATTACGTTTAAACCATTTAGAATTGGTGATCTCATTAAGGTTACAGACACAATGGTAGGTAGGGTAACAGATATTACCCTGAGACATACAGTAATTCGAAATTTTGAAAATAAGATGATTGTTATTCCAAATTCTATTATTAATAAAGAAAAACTTATTAATTATGATATGGGAGAACTTAAATGTTGCGAACGAATAGAAATTGGTATATCGTATGATAGTGATATTGATTTAGCAAAAAAAATCATGCAAGAAGAATGTGAAAGACATCCACTTATTTTAGATAATCGTACAGACTTAGAGATACAAGAAGGTAATCCAGTAGTAAAAACGGCATTAACGCAACTAAACGACTCTTCAATGACCATTAGAGCTTGGACTTGGGGGAAAAGCTATAGCGATAGTTTTCAGCTTAAAATAGATGTGTTAGAAAGTATTAAAAAACGTTTCGATAAGGAAGGTATAGAAATTCCATTCCCATACAGAACTATAGTGATGAAAAAGGATGCTAAAGAAATATAGTAAGCAAATAATACTTGAACCTTAAACATAAGGTAAAGTAGTTTTCGTTTATGGTTATATTTAATCCAGATAGTTTATAAAAAAAAGCCTTGTAATTTCAAGGCTTTTTTTTAGTTTTCATTGTTTTTTTAATACTTAACAACTCGTTTAGTAATACTTCCTTTATCTGAAGCAATACGAATTAAATATAAACCATCTGCATAATTAGACAGGTCAATATCTTTCTTTAATTGCATGTGTTCTAAATTAAAGGTCTTCAATAAGCGTCCATTAAGATCTAATAATTCAGCAGATTTTAATTTAACCATACTATTATTAGTTAATGTAATTTTAGCTGTTGTTGGATTTGGTGCTAATAAAATGTCACTCACACTTAATTCAACAGAAGCAATACTTAAGGTATTGTCATTAACCGTTAAATTAAACGAACAGGAGTTTGTGTTTCCATTAACATCTGTAGCTAAATAACTTATGACATGTACACCATGTGCTAGACTAGTTCCAGAAGCTGGGGTTTGTACTACAGTATTAATACCACAATTATCTACAACAGTTACAGATCCTCCAACATAATAATCTGGAAGTGTAAAGTTTCCAGAGCTATCTATTGTAAAATCTGCTAAACAAGAAAGCGTAGGTCCCATATTGTCTTCTACGGTAACAGTCGCGTCACAGCTTGCTATATTTCCAGCATTATCTTTTCTATTTAGAGTAATGGTGTGCGCACCAATATCTGTACAATCAAAATTTCCATCAAAAACAGTTGGTGTACTGTAAACGATGTTACCATTAAATACGTGAGGACCATTTGTTCCAGTAAAAGGGCCAAAACACAAATAACCTTCGTAAAACTCCATATTAGAATCGCTAGTCCATAAACTTCCTACAGCATTTCCGTTTTCAAAAATCATAGTAGATCCGTCACTTGCAAAGATGCAAAATGCAACTGTTTCTCCAGCTGCTACTGCAATATTTAATGATAGGTTTAAAGGTGTTAATGTTCCAATTGCATTTGCTGTTAATGTGGTACTTGCAACTAATGTCCAATCACCAATTACAAATTGAGAACCTTCAAAAGATCCTGTTTTATAATACACATCATAGCTATGTGATTCTGGGCCTCCAATATTGGCACGAATATCGAAAGAGTTGATTGTTATTGGGTTTATTGCTTTTATATTAAACATATTTCCAAATGCAGCCGCATCAATTGCTGTAGCCGATGTTAAAGTAACATCTGAAATACCATTTGTTAGGTATTCAGAATCTAAACCACAGTTTCCTACAGCAGAACCACCATCTATATTTGAAGCTGTAATAGTTGCAATTCCTGAGTTGTCTAATGAAATTGTAGGACTTGTACATACAGCAGAGAGTGCTACATTATCAGATACTGTAACTGTAGTGGTACAAGTGTTAGTAAATCCATTTGGATCAGTAGCTGTTAGAGTAACTGTATGGTCGCCAACATCAGAACAGGTGAAAAACGAAGGGCTTGCAGTTAGTGTAACTGTATCTCCATTAGGATCTGTAGTGCCTCCATCTATATCTGCCCCAGAAATACTTACTGTACCTCCTGCACCTAGTGTTGCATTATAGGTGTTACAGATTGTGTTTGGTTGAAATAAATAAGCTCTTGTATTTCCTGGATCTTCTTTACCCATATAAAATCTAATACGCGTTTCTGCTTCAGGGGAAAAGTTTGACACACAAGAAAAAGGTTGGTTGTAAGACATAATTTGTGTCTCGTCTGCAGCATATGGATCGCCATTAGTATCCGTACCAGTTGAGTAAACACAGGAAGCGCCACTTGCATCTCCATAAGTATGATAACCATCTGCTGGTGTGTCACATAATAAATCGCCTGCGACATCACAATTAGATCCATTAACTAATTCTACAGCATAAGCTGTTTCAAAAGTATGTAATAAGCCAAAATAATGACCCATTTCGTGTGCAACTGTAGCGCCATTTTCGGCAGCACTATTGTTTACAACCACAAAATAATCATTTGGTAAATTCCAAGGGAATCTAGCATAACCTCCAATGGCTCCTCCACTTGACCCGTAGGCTGTTGTTACAAAATATGCATTCACTACATTGGGTACATTGTTTAACTGAAGGATATTATCGCCTTCAGTATACCCTGAGCCTCCAACTCCATTGGTTCCTAAAACCATTAAATCAGTCTCGTCTATATAGTTTATTGGTAATATATTTAAAGTAATACCATAAGGCAAGTATTTATCTCTTGCAGCAATAATGTTATTCATAACAATTGTTGCATTAGGACCTCCAGTACCAGCATCTGTTCTAACAATATGAGCTTGAAAAGGGACTGTAATTAAACCTGTAGGCGACACATCTGCGCGTCTTAGAATTTCAAGATCTTCTATTAGGGCTCTAGCTTCATCAGGTGTAATATCTGGCATGCCACAGGTCATTTGAGCATTTATTTGTACTGAACAAAAAAACAAAACAAAGGCAAAGCATAATTTTTTGATGTTATATTGTAAAATTGATTTCATATTGGTTAGTGGTTTTAATTAATGTGATACATAGATTATTAAAAATCGATGCTTTAGTGTTATGCTAAACTAATGAATTTTAATAAGTTTAGCACAAGCCAGTTTGTATAATATTAACAATTAGGTGTTAACATAGGGTGAAATCGATTTTCAGTAAACTAGATAAGATTGAAAAATAATATGGGATTATGTAGTTGTAATTTTGAGTTTTAAAAGGCCTCATTAATACCAAAATAGATACCATTACTACCATCTATCCCAATACCAGCATCAAGCCTCACCCAAGTATCTTGGGTTTTTAGGAGTTTAAACCGAATACCACCACCTGCACTAGGCTTTAAATCGTTTAAGCTAAATAATTGTTTCTGGTCGTATGCAACTTTTCCAAACAGACCAAAACCAGCAATTGCCCAACGTGGTTTAAACCTGTAACGATATTCACCTTGAATTAAATATAAAGTCTTGTCTATAAAACGACCTTGATAGTAGCCTCGTGCTTGATTACCTCCACCATACCAAGCAAGACCTTGAAAAGGAGGGTCTCCAAAATTTCCTTCATAATACAATTGAAGAGCAATAATACTCTTGTCTCCTAATTTCTGATAGGTACGCAAATCTGCAATAAACTTATTATAAGTTTGAGTAGCTCCAAAAAGTTCACTAGAGAATTGTGCATTCATTTTAAGTAAATGCCCAGAAATTGGAGATCCAACATTATCTCTGGTGTCTAAGTTAAAAATAGCGCCAAAACCACTAATAACAGCGCCATCGCTACCAACAATATCACCACTACTTAAAAGTCCGTTTTCTACTACTTTTGTAACATCATGATTTTCATAAATAAACTCAAAACCAAAATTTAACGAAGGAGGCAACCTTTTTAAGAAGCTTACTTTTAAAATTTGCGAAGTCATATCATACGATTCTTCGTTACTGTTTGGAGTCGTGTTGCCAATTCCCCAAAAGTTGTTTGGAAATATTTTCCACTTAAAATTCATATCCAAAAAATAATCTCCTTTACCAAAATATATTTGTGGGATAACGTCTATAATAAATTGCTTATTAGAGGTCATTATAAAATCTACAAAAACATTCGATACTCGATCGTTATAAATGTTTTTTTGTTTTAATAAGAATATTTGTGCTCCAGCTCCAAAACCAAAACTTGTTTCTGGAGTATAAAATACAATAGGAATAGCTACAAACTGAAATTTCTTATTTTTATTTATAGTATCAGATTTAATAACATCGTCCTTGTTTTGCCCAAAGTTTTTTGGCACCATAAATAGACAAAATAATATCAAGAAAAATAGTTTTTTCATTATAGTGGTTTGCTATCTAACAAAATTTTGAATCCAAAAGAAAAGGATAAATTACTAACTTCAAAAGACACATTGTCTGTTTTATCGTTTATGGAATTTTCTTGATTTAAATCTAACCAATACACATTATAATTTAAACCTAAGTCAAAGGATACGCGATCGTGAATAACATATGCGAAGCCAAAAGTAAATAGAAAACCAAACCCGCCTCCTTTATTTGTGTTTTCTGTATAAACGTTTTCAATGATTGCTCCAACTTGATCTCTATACAATGCATATCCTGGAGATAAGCTAAAAAAGATAGAGCCTATTTCACTATTAGAAGCGTAATATGTACCTTTTGGACCAATAAAAAATGTTTCTGAAGTACTTTCAGCTACATTTTTTTCTTCAAAATTACTACGTTCCATATTGGCAGAAAGCCCAATATTAATTCGATCTCTTACAAATTTTCCAGTATTAATTTCAATTCGATATCTATTACTGATAGATTTATTATGAGTTATTGTGTTTTCAGTAGAACCAGAACCTATAAACCCTGTTAATCCTGTTAACCATCTTCCTTTTCTAAAAGGGGTTTCCGAAGCTGTTTTAATGGTGTCTTTTACAGTCTCTTGGGCAAAACAAATTGGAGACATCGCATAAAAAAATGCGATAAAAAAAATAACAGTAAGGGATTTGTTTATCACTTAAAATGGCTCTTTTATTGTAGTTAATATTATAGTACTAAAGTATTAAAAAAAACAAACAAAACGCTCAATCAGCCAAAAAGATGTAAAACTTCAAATGTGCTTTGATATGGCTTTGTTATTTTAATAACTAAGTTTTGCTCACATATTTTATTTTAAGCGATGTATGGTTGCTATTAATTTTAGAAGTAGTCAACTAAATTGTTTGGAGAATCAGTTTTGAAGTTGATTATTGGAGGGAAAAGTCGTCAATAAATTGACGACTTTTTTATTTTCTTCGTTTTTTTCTAACGAATACTACTAGTATTATAATAATTGTAATACCAAATAACCAAAAGATTAGGTTGGGGTTACTTTGAATCTGAATTGGTATAGTGTCTCCAATAATAACAAGTCCAGCCCAATACTCTGGATTTATGGTTCTACCCTTGGACTTATTGATGTATGCTATTTTTGCTTGTTGCAATGCTTTGTCTTTAGACATCCCTTTTTTAATGTTTTTATAAAACATATCCACAATTTGTGCACTAGATTGTTCGTCTATTTCCCATAAACTTGTTAAAATGCTTTCACTTCCTGCATAGTTAAAAGCATGTGCTAAAGAAATCATGCCTTCTCCAGGTTGGAAGGTAGGTTTGCCAGTTTCGCAAGCTGTTAAAATGGCCAGATTAGAAGATAAATTGGTGTTGTATATTTCGTACGTATATAAATAGTTGTCTTCTGTATTTAGAGAATCTAAAGATTTTGCAAAAACCAATCGCGATAATTCGGGGGAAATATTATTCGATTCTGCATGAGTACCAATGTGAATGATTTTATGTTCTTTTGCGTTGTTTTTGAAAATCTGTTCCGTAGATTTTTCATTTAAAAAAGATTCGCCCTCAAAAAGATGAGATGAAGATTCTGCAAGCTCTTTAGTAAAGGGTTGCGGAAGGAGTTTTAAATAGGCTTTGTCTAGTGTTAAAGAATCTGTAATTGACATTTGATAGTCTGTTTTCATGCTGTCGTTAAATTCTGGAGCAAAGGCTATAAAATTAGAATCGAAACCAATGGGTTTATCTCCTTCGTGAATTAAAAATAAACTGTAATTGTAGGAGATGGTATGTTTTGATAATAAGCTATTTGTAGTTAGATCTGTATAAGATTTTATTTGTTTTGGAGTAAGCATTTCAAAACTTAAGTTGAATAATTCTTTGTCTGGAAAGATTATAACTTTTTCTGTAGTTACTTTCGATTCAAATGGTAGCCAAAGATCTGCATATAACTCTTTTAAGTACTTACTTGTTTGATCGATGTTGGATTGTTCCTTTTGAAGATTCACAATAAGTTGTTTTGCTTTTTTGAAATCTAATTGAAAAATATGTTTTTCGTTGGTTGTGAGTATCACAGCATACAAATTTGTATCACTAAATAAGTAACGAATAAGAGTTGTATTTTTGGGTATGTTTTTAAGAATCGTATTTAGAGGTTCTTCAATAGATGCATAACGCATTTTGTAATATTTTGGATAGTCCTGTTTTAGAGAATCTAAAAAAACATCCCAATTGTAATTTGCTTTAAAAAAAGTTTCAAAACTTCCATCAACTGAGTTCTCAATCGAGGCATTCATTTTGTTTTTTAAAGCTGTCTCACGTGCCAAAACCTGATTTGGAATATTGGCGAAAGTCATATTATTTTTTAAATTTAATCGGGATCTTATTCGATTGTATAAACTAGATTCGTGAATGGTTAATAATTTTACGAGATAAGATTCGTCTTTTGTTAGATGATACAAGTCCAATTGCAATTGTTTTGAAAAATCGAAAAGCTCGTTGTTTTCTGTAATAAGTAAGCTTAAATCGTCGTAAGATTTAATGATTTCTTTTCTTTGATTGAGAATTTCAACACCATTATTTAACTGACTTAGTAATCTTATCAAAAAGGTTTCAGATTTATCAGAATTCAAGTAATATTTGGATTTTGCATTAATCAATAAGGCCTTTGGTTTTCTGTATTGAATTTGAATAGAATCTGTAAATTTTGTAATTGAAAGGTTTTTGTTATTTAATAAGTTAAGTGCTTCATTACTATACGTTAATGCTTGGTTATAATCTTTTAATTTGTAATATACTTCTGATAAATTTAAAATATGATGAAAGCCTTGAATCGTGTTTTTATAATCGCTTGTTTTTATAAAATGATAACTTTCTTTAGCTAATGAGATGGCTTTTTCTGAATTTTTAATCTTAGCATAAAACTGCGACATATCAATCATTTCGTCTAAAAAACCTCTGTTGTATTCGTTTTCACCTAAAGATTTTTTGTATAAGGTATAGGCAGCACTAAAATAGGTATCGGCACTTTTGGGGTCGTTTAATTTGTCGCTAATTTCTGCTTTAGTAGATAATGCGCTTGCTTTCCAATATAATTGTGTGTTTTTACTGGTGTTAATTCTTTCAAGAGCTTGATCTATTAGTTCATTGCCAACTTCAAAATCGCGTAAACCTATTTTTGCTTGAGCAGAAATAATTTGAGACACTGTAATATTAAAATCGTCTGGAGCAAGTGTTTTTAATTTTTTTTGATATGAATATGTAATAAGCTCATCTGCACGTTCAAACTCTCCAAGTGAATGATAAAATGACCCTAAATTATCTATTGCAGCTAATTGGTTTTTTAGGGCTCTTAATTTTCTAGATTCATCGGTTGAAACGTCTAAATATTTTTGAAAACTACTAATGACTTCTTTGGATGATTCTATAGCTTCATCGATATGTCCAAGAGAATGATTTAAAACAGCAACATTCATTTTAACTAGTGCAGGACGATAATATAAATTCATAGGATTTTTCTCAGCCTTTTCTAACATTTTATAGGAAAGATTAAAATAATACAAACTGCTATCCAATTTTGCAGAATACCACATCATGCCTCCTAAAGAATTGTAGGTTTTTTGAAGAGATTCAAAATCTTTTTCTGGTGCATTTTCCATAATTTTAATGGAAATGGCATATTGTTTTTTTGCAAGAACAATATCTCCTAGATTAGAGGCTAAATACCCCAAATTATGGTAAATACCACTAATGTCAGCTTTTTTTGGGTCTGTAATTTGTTCTGCAATTTTTAGGGCTTTTTCAGAGGTTTTATATGCTCTTTCCGTATATCCAGCATCATCATAAATCCAAGATAATTCCAAAAGAACTTCTTTATTTACATATAAGTTGTTGTATTTATATAACTCATCTCCAAAAGTTTCAGCATTTTTAATGGCTAAATCGTGATTTCCGTTAGCTAATTTTAAACTTCCAACAAGCGAAATGTATTTAATTAAACTGTCTGTTGTTTTTTCTGCACGAAAATAATTTAATTGATTGTTTAACTCCGTTTTTGCTTCGTCTAAAGCATCTTCTTTTAGTAGTTTTTTAATAAGTGCAATACCAGAAATAGTATCGTTTTGTGATAAAATGGTTTGTGTAGAAAATAATAATAGCAACATGACGAAGACTGTGGTCATGATCTTTAATAATGATTTCATAGTATTAGGCTGTTTAATCCTCTAACTCAGAAAGTATGTCTTTGCTATTATCAATGGTACTAAAGTTAAGGTTTTTTTTGGCTAGTTCTACATTGTTAACTTTTAAATAAGCCAAGCCCAAATAATAGAAAGCATCATTTTTAAACGTTTCTTCTTTAAATAACGTTACTTTTTTTAGATATGGGATGGCTTCTTTTTCTTTGCCATCTGCTAAATAAGCCGAACCTATAAAATAATTTAAGGTGTCGTTATTAGGTTTGGTAAGAAGTAGAGGTTGCCATTTTGAAATAGCTGTTAGGTAATCTTTTCTTTTGTAATTTACCATTGCATCATAGAAGATAAAGTTATCTGATGAGCTCATGGTTGTTGGTAATCCAGGATCTGGAGTATAATGTTTGGCAAACACGCTTTTGGGTGTCGATCTATTTGTATACCAAAAACTGCCTAATGCTATAATTACAGCTGCAGCAACAGCAGTTTTTTTGAAGTTTAAAAAGCGAAATTTAGGTTGTTTTTTGTCTTCAATAACTTCTATTGGAATATCTTTATGAAACGTGTCTAATTGTTCTTTTAAGGCTTGTTTTTCAATGCCAAAAAGCAAGGTTTTAATATCTTCTACCTGATTTTTAAAATCTGGATTGTTTTTTAGTTTCTCTTCAAAAATAGATAATTCTTCAAACGTCAGATTGTTATTAATATAACGTTCAATATGTGCTAATTCCTCTTGAGTCATGTTTTTATCTAGGTCCATGCTATTAATGTTCTTTCAGGGCTAATTTTCTTAATTTTTGCATGCATCTATATTTTTTGTTTCTTGTAGATGCAGCATCTAATTGTAATTCTTCTGCAATGGTGTTCATTGACTTTTTTTCAAAATAAAACTTCATTAATAAAGATCTGCAAGGCAATCCTAAATCTTTGAATGCTTGCATGACATTTTGTAATCGATTTTCTTTTAATATGTCATCATCTTTTAGGTCTAAATGTGTGTCTTTGATGCTAAAATTATTAAGCTTAGATGTTACAACCGTTTTTTTATACTCTTTAGAACGTAAAAAATCCATCCATTTATTTTTAGCAATCGTGTATAGATAACCGTTTAAAGCAGTTTCATTTTGTGGTTGAAATTTATTTTGCTTTATATTTTGCCAAACGGCTAAAAAAGCGTCCTGATAAATGTCCTTTGCATGATCTATAGTGCCACTGTTTTTTAAAACAAGAATTTCAATTTTCCGGTAATTATTCTGATAAAGTTCCTTTAATACATGAGTGTCATTGATTTTTATGGCTTCAATGAGTTGATTAATAGCCCTGTTTGGGGAATGTATTATTTTTAAATTTCGCATAGGGTTATTAAATATATGCGAAAGTTGTGATTTTTCAAATCAAACCATATAAAATGTATTTTAATACGATAAACCGTTTAATATGATGCTAGTAACCGTTGGTTTCAAGTTGCGTCCATTCTTGATTGTTTACTGTGTTATCAAGATTTGGGTTGTAAAGTGAATTGTTATTACTTATATATTCATTGTTATTATTCATCCAAACTTGACTGTTGTAGCCATCTACTTTGTATTCTTGGCCAGTATTTTGGTTGGTAACTACTTGTCTGTCATAAATGCCATCAATATAATTTTCATGACTTCTGTCGGATGCTGCTTGGTTGTTTCTCCAATTATTATACTGTGCATCCATAGCTTGACTTCTGGCTCTTCCATTAGCTAAAATTTGTTGCCCTTGAGATTTAATTGCTGCCATACGTTGTTGGTGTCTGGCATTGTTTTGTTGTGCCATTTGTGCGTAATACTGATTGTTTACTTGAACCCATTGTGGATTAACTTGAAAGTTAATTAATGCGTTAATAAAAGCAAACTTTGCTTCCTCAAAAACAGCTTCTGGAGCTTCCATAGAATTAATGGTGTAACCCCAATCTAAACCACCAATACTTGTATATTGGGTAATAAAATATCTAATAACGCCAACAGATAAGTTTCCATTTTGATCTTTCCATTCTGTAACCATACACTGATATTGTTTTTGTTCTGGAGTGGCTTTAAAAAGATAGCTGTCAAATTGTTTGTCAAATTGTGCTAATTGTGGGAGTGGATATTGTTTAATAAAATGAATGCCTTTTGATAGTAAAAATGGTTTAAAATCATTGTTTATAACATTCTCTAAACTTTTTAAAGGTTGTACAGCACTTCCGTTCTGTTGCATAATTTGATTTCTCTGTGGATCATTATGATAAGAAAATGAAGAAAATTGCTCGTTATAAACTTTCACACCATTCGAACCTTCAAAGAGAATATTTTCTTGAGTATTATTACTTTTCTTCCAGGTAGTTGGAATAGGTACAGAACCAACTGGTATTCCAAACTGTTTACTCATAACTTCATAATATTTAATGTTTTGATTATTTCTTTCTTGTTGATTACTCTCGTTATTCTCTGAATAACTTTCAATGGTGTTTTGGGAGTTAAATTCTGAAACTTGAAGCGTTTCTTTATTATCTCCACAAGAAAAGAGACTGATTGCTAAAACTAATTGTAATACATATGACGTTTTCATGGCGACAAAATTTTAAGATGAATATTTATCTTTTAACCACACATCTCCTTTAATCAAAAATGTCATCATTCATTTTTTTAAACCTATCTTTGCATGAAAATTAACAGTATGCATAAAGCAGGTTTTGTAAATATTATTGGTAATCCAAACGTAGGGAAATCGACACTTATGAATGCTTTTGTGGGTGAAAAATTGTCTATTATTACCTCAAAAGCACAAACCACTCGTCATCGTATTTTAGGTATTGTAAATGGAGAAGATTTTCAAATGATTTTATCTGATACACCTGGAATTATTAAACCAGCATACGAATTACAAGAATCCATGATGGATTTTGTAAAATCGGCTTTCGATGATGCCGACGTGCTAATCTACATGGTTGAAATAGGTGAGAAAGAACTAAAAGACGAAGCCTTTTTTAATCGAATTACAAATTCCAAAATTCCTGTTTTGTTATTGCTTAATAAGATTGATAAATCAGATCAAGAACAACTTGAAGAGCAAGTGCAAAGTTGGGCTGTAAAAGTGCCAAATGCAGAGATTTTTGCTATTTCGGCTTTAGAGGGTTTTCAAGTAAAAGAGGTTTTTAATCGTATTATTGAATTACTTCCAGACTCGCCACCATTTTATCCAAAAGACCAATTAACAGACAAGCCAGAACGGTTTTTTGTAAACGAAACCATTCGCGAGAAAATATTAATGCACTACAAAAAAGAAATCCCTTATGCTGTTGAAATTGATACGGAAGAATTTTTTGAAGAAGAGACCATTATTCGTATGCGTTCTGTAATTATGGTTGAACGCGAGACCCAAAAGGGGATTATTATTGGTCATAAAGGATCTGCACTAAAGCGTGTAGGTATCGAAGCTAGAAAAGATTTAGAAAAATTCTTTGGCAAACAAGTGCACTTAGAATTGTATGTGAAAGTGAATAAAAATTGGCGTAATGACCAAAGACAATTAAAACGTTTTGGGTATAATCAGTAAAATTGAAATCGTAACTGAAATTGGAATCGAAGATCAACCTGATGTAAATTAGCTTCTTAAAACATCTCTCATAAAACTATGGAGCAGATGCATGTCGTCCATACCAACTTTCTTTCCCATTTGACCAACAACATATAAAACAACCCAAAGTATTACCATAAAAAGCATCAAGCTTATTTGTACAGCATAAGAAGTATCTAAAGACCAGTTAGAATATGCCCAAGCGCCAAATCCTAAAAATAAGCAACCAACTAAAAAATGAAAAAACATAAACATGGTCCAAACTGTAGGGTTTGGTCCAAATAAACCATGGATTAGGCTTGAATTCTCGTTTATTTCATCGATTTCTAAATGTAGTTGTGGAGACCAAAATTGCTGTTTGCTTTTTGGGAATTTAATAAACACATGATTGTCTATTCGGGAGACTATAAAATTGGTTTGTTCCTTTTTTGCTCTATCAAACCGACTTAATAAATCTTGATTATTTTTATCTTTTTCAAATTTAAAACGTGGTCGTAATACAACATCATTGATTTTTGAGGAGTTGAGCATAAATAAGTTATTTCACTTTATAATCAAGTTTCATCGTAATAGAAGCCGTTTTTTCTTTAGACTCTGTATTAAACGTTCCTCCCCAGGAATAATCTTCGTCGGAGTTTTGACCCGTAATTTGAAAGATACCCATTTTGGCAGAAATTAATTCGCCTAAATTCCCACCAGAATTTTCAGCAATCATTTCTGCTCTAATTCGTGCATCTGAAGTGGCTTTAGAAATCATTTCAATTTTTAAATCAGCCAATTTTGTATAGTAATATCTTGGCGATTGCGAATAAAACTGAATGCCTTTGTTTAATAGTTCTGTAATTTCTCTAGAAAGCGATTCTACTTTTTCAACATCGTTAGAATCTATTTGAAGCGACTGTGTTAAAATATATCCTAAAAATTCTTCACCAATATATTGTCCTTCGTTGTTGTATTTTCCACGCGTATTTTTTCTGCTATTAACTGCATTAAAAACCAATTCTTTATTGGTAATTCCTTTAGAATAAAGGTATTCTGAAATTATTTTCTTATCTTTTTCAAGATCGCTATAAGCTTCTTGTAGATTAAAACTTTCTTTGGAAAACGAGCCTTCCCAAACAATTAAATCTGAGGTAAAGTCAGCTTTTCCTAAACCAGTAACAGATATGGTTCCATCGTCTTGGTTTCTATTCATAAAAGCATTTCCGAGCAAGAATGCTGAAATGACAATAGCTAAAGAAAAAATTATTGCAGCAAAGTTGTTTTTCATTTTAACAAATATTTTTTTTGAGTGATACAAAATACAACGAAATCATAAGCATATCATTATATTTGCACCAAAATTTATTTAAAATGAGTAACATAGTTGCTATAGTAGGAAGACCAAATGTTGGGAAATCGACTTTTTTTAATCGTTTAATACAACGAAGAGAAGCGATTGTTGACGCAACAAGTGGTGTTACTAGAGACAGACATTACGGGAAGAGCGATTGGAATGGAAGAGAGTTTTCACTTATTGATACAGGTGGATATGTTAAAGGAAGTGACGATATTTTTGAAGCTGAAATCGATAAACAAGTTGAATTAGCGATTGATGAAGCAGACGCCATTATTTTTATGGTAGATGTAGAATCTGGCGTTACAGGTATGGACGAAGATGTTGCTACTTTACTTAGAAAAGTTAAAAAGCCTGTTTTTTTAGTAGTCAATAAAGTTGATAATGGGAAACGTGCCGAAGATGCTGTAGAATTTTATTCTTTAGGTTTAGGCGATTATTTTACTATTGCAAGTATTAATGGAAGTGGAACAGGAGATTTGTTAGATGCACTTGTAGAAGCTTTACCAGAAAAAGAACATGTAGAAGAAGACGAATTACCAAGATTTGCAGTAGTTGGAAGACCAAATGCCGGAAAATCTTCGTTTATAA
The DNA here is from genome assembly GCA_003144015.1 of Flavobacteriaceae bacterium LYZ1037. Lineage (GTDB taxonomy): Bacteria > Bacteroidota > Bacteroidia > Flavobacteriales > Flavobacteriaceae > Xanthomarina. The sequence goes on from QFWS01000001.1 coordinate 51,418, forward strand.
ATGCACTTATTGGAGAAGATAGATATATTGTTACTGATATAGCTGGTACTACTAGAGATTCTATAGATACTAGATATAATCGATTTGGATTCGAATTTAATTTAGTAGATACAGCTGGAATAAGACGTAAAGCGAAAGTAAAAGACGATCTAGAGTTTTATTCTGTCATGCGGAGTGTGCGTGCCATTGAGCATTGCGATGTTTGTTTGGTCGTTATGGATGCCACTCGTGGTTTCGACGGACAAGTTCAAAATATTTTTTGGCTAGCCCAACGTAATAGAAAAGGCATTGTGATTCTTGTAAATAAATGGGACCTTGTTGAAGATAAAGGGAATAATTCAATTAAAGAATATGAACGACGTATAAGAAGTGAGATGGAACCTTTTACAGATGTGCCTATTGTGTTTATTTCGGTTCTTAATAAGCAGCGTATATATAAAGCAATTGAAACGGCTGTAGAAGTTTATAAAAACAGAACGAAAAAGATTAAAACAAGTAAACTGAATGAGGTTTTATTGCCAATAATAGAACACAATCCTCCTCCAGCATACAAAGGGAAATTTGTAAAAATTAAGTACATCATGCAATTGCCAACACCACAACCTCAATTTGCATTTTTTTGTAATTTACCTCAATATGTTAGAGAACCTTACAAGCGCTTTTTAGAAAATAAATTGCGTGAGCAATTCGATTTTAATGGTGTTCCAGTAAGTGTTTATATGCGTAAAAAATAATTTGAAATTATAATTTATAAATAAAAAGGTTCTACAACATGTAGAACCTTTTTTATTTTATTATAATGTTATTTTACCAGCCGCCAGAAGCACCACCGCCACCAAAGCCACCACCACCAAAGCCGCCACTGAAGCCTCCACCAGAAAACCCTCCTCCTGATGAGCTTCCAAAGCCACCTGAAGAACCTCCATAGCTACCTCGTCCCATATTGCTTAAAATAATGGCATCAAGTATGCTAAAGCCTCCACCAGAGTTGTTGCCAGGACCTCCTTTTCCACCTCGTCTGTTTTTAGAAATGGATATTAAAATGATGATAAAAACAATAAATAGAAGAAACATAAAACCAATAGGAAGTCCAGCATTATTTGAAGACTCTCTGGAACCTTGGTATTCGCCTGTTAAGACTTCGAAAATGGCATCAACGCCACGATTTAAACCACCAGGATAATCATTTTGCTTAAAGAAAGGGATAATGTCACGTTCAATGATGCGTTTAGACAAAGCATCAGTTAATAAGTGTTCAACGCCATAGCCCGTATTTATAGCAATTCTCCTGTCGTTTTTTGCCAGGATAATCAATACACCATTATCTTCGTTTTCTTGACCAATTCCCCATTTTTGTCCCCATTGAGCACCTAAGTAATTTATATTTTCACCATTTGTGGAAGATATAATTACGACTACAATTTGTGTTGAAGTTGTATCTGAATAGCGTATGAGCTTTTCTTCTAAATGACTTTTATCTGAAGGAGATAATAATGATGCATAATCATATATACTGGTTTGTTCTTTAGGTATTTCAGGAATATCATATTGAGCATAACTATTTTGTACCAATGTGACACAAAATAACAAAGTAAAAATGTATGAAGCTTGTTTCAAGAATTTCATTAGCCTTTAGATATGTCGTTTGGTAATTCGTTGATATCGTTATGTTGCCAAGGAAAATGTATTTCTAGAGCTTGTCCTGCTTTTAAAATACCATCTACAAGGCCTTGTTTGAATTTTCCAGATTTAAATTGTGCTTGAATAACATCTTTTGTGTCATTCCAGAAGTCTTTTCCAACAATGTCGTTAATGCCTTTGTCACCAAAAATAACAAAGGTTTTATCTTCGACTGCCACATAAATTAATACCCCGTTTTGTTCTTTGGTATTGTCCATTTTTAAATAATGGAATACTTCCATGGCACGATTAAAAACATCTGTTTTAGAAGATTTTTCAAGATGCACTCTAATTTCTCCAGATGTATTTTGTTCTGCAACGCGTATAGCGTTTACAATCTCCTGTTCTTCTTGAGCTGTTAAAAAATCTTCTATTTTAGACATAGTTTTTAATTAAAATCAAAATCGACATCAGGTGCATTTTCGCTCCCTGGATCGGCTTTGTAACGTGGCATTTCTTCAAAACCAAACAATCCAGCCAGTAATTTGCCTGGGAATTTTGTAGTGTGTTTATCGTAAATATTTACTTTTTCGTTATAACGATCTCTAGCAACATTTATACGGTTTTCAGTACCTTCTAATTGAGATTGAAGTTCGAGAAAATTCTGGTTCGCTTTTAATTCTGGATAGCGTTCAACAGAAACCAGTAATTTAGACAATGCGCCACTTAAACCTGATTGTGCCTGTTGGAATTGCGCCATGTTTTCAGGGGTTAAATTAGCAGCATCAATAGTTGTGGAAGTTGCTTTAGCACGTGCTTCTATAACTTCTCTTAAAGTTGTTCTTTCAAAATCTGCAGCTCCTTGAACCGTTTTAACTAAATTGCCAATGAGATCGTTTCTACGTTGATAAGAACTTTCAACGTCTGCCCAAGCTGTTTTAGCATCAGCTCGATATTCTACAGCTGTATTATTGAATCCTACAGCCCAACTGTAAAGACCAAAACCAATTACGGCAATGATAATTACTGGAATTATCCAATTTTTCATGAGTTATTGTTTTTAAGTGTTAGTGTTTATTTATTAGTTGCAAAAATTATAAAAATGTTACAACTGCTCTTTAATTTTAGTAAGTTGTGTTTTAATATCTTCTAATTTGCTTATAATTTCAAAATTATTAAGCGATTTCTTTTTCTCTTCCTTTAAATGTGTTTTGGCGCCATCTAATGTAAAACCACGTTCTTTGACTAGATGATAAATAAACTTAAGGTTTTTAATGTCTTCGGGTGTGAATTTTCTATTGCCTTTGGCATTTTTCTTTGGTTTTAAGACATCGAATTCTTTTTCCCAAAATCGAATTAAAGAAGTATTCACATTGAAAGCTTTGGCTACCTCGCCAATACCGTAATATCGTTTTTCGGGCAATTCTATATGCATTAGTCTAAAGATTGGTTTTCTAACGAAGCATGTTCTAACAATTTATTAAATTCTTCAGCAGATAAACTACCATAATAGAAATTAAGAGGATTGATACGTTGTTCGTCTTTAAAAATTTCATAATGTAAATGTGGTGCTTCAGATCTTCCTGTACTTCCTACAAACCCAATAATGTCACCACGTTTAACTTTCTGGTTTTTTTTAACATTATACTTATAAAGATGTCCATACAGACTCACATAACCATATCCATGATCAATACGAACATGATTTCCATAGCCAGCCGATCCATTATCTGCTCTTATTACTGTGCCATCTCCAGTTGCATAAATAGGCGTTCCTCGTGGTGCTGTAAAATCCATTCCCCAATGCATTTTTCTTACTTTTGTAAAAGGGTCTGTTCGCATACCATAACCGGAAGCCATTCTTGTTAAATCTTCGTTTTTTACAGGCTGAATAGCTGGAATTGCAGTTAATAAAGCTTCTTTTTCTTCCGCTAATTTAGTGATTTCATCAAGTGATTTAGATTGTACCACTATCTGTTTTTGTAATTGATCAATACGCTTATGGCTTTCTATAATTAATTTAGAATTATCAAATCCTTCTAAGTTTTTATATCTGTTAATACCTCCAAACCCAGCTTTTCTTTGCTCGTCAGGTATGGGGTTAGCTTCAAAATACAAACGGTAAATATTATTATCTCGTTCAGCAATACTAGCTAAAACAGTTTCTGTTTCATCCATTTTTTTGTTTAGTAGCTCTAGTTGTAATTGGGCGTTTTGTAATTCGTGTTTTAACCCTTTTTCTCGTGGAGATTCTATATACTGACTGGCAATAAACACAAATAAGAATGCAAATAATGCAGAAGCCAGTAAAAAGATTGAAATGTATTTGACAGTTCTTCTTTTTTTACGTTCAATCTTTCTATAAGAAAGCGTTTCAGAATCGTAATAATATTTTACCTTACTCATTGGCTAAATTTACTATTTTTGCAGCTAATAAAATAGAATTATTATTAATTCAGTTTGGCTAACTAACAAACCTACAAAATAAAAATTATAATATTAAAAGTTGTTATTTTTATACAAGGGTCAGTTTTTCCTTAATTTTAAATATTTTTGGAGAGTAAATTTAAAAAATAGTTTGCCACTTTATAGAATTTTAACAAAAGCTTAGAACCCATTTTCATTTATGAAATCTCAAGATATACGCTCAAAATTTTTACAATTTTTTAAGGATAAGGAACATAGTATTGTTCCATCGGCTCCTATGGTTTTAAAAGACGATCCTACGTTAATGTTTGTAAATTCTGGAATGGCACCCTTTAAAGAATATTTTTTAGGGAATGCCCAACCAAAAAATAACCGAATAGCCGATAGTCAGAAATGTTTACGTGTCTCTGGAAAACATAACGATTTAGAAGAAGTCGGTTATGATACCTACCACCATACACTTTTCGAAATGTTAGGAAACTGGAGTTTTGGAGATTACTTCAAACAAGAAGCGATTGCATGGGCTTGGGAATTACTTACCGAAGTTTATGGTATTGATAAGGATATCCTTTATATCAGTGTTTTTGAAGGAGATGAAGCCGACAATATTCCTATGGATCAAGAAGCGTATGATATTTGGAAACAGTATGTTTCTGAAGACAGAATTCTCATGGGAAATAAAAAAGATAACTTTTGGGAAATGGGAGATCAAGGCCCTTGTGGACCTTGTAGTGAAATACATGTAGATATTCGATCAGCTGAAGAAAGAGCAATGGTCGATGGAAAGTCTTTAGTGAATATGGATCATCCTCATGTGGTTGAAATCTGGAATCTTGTTTTCATGCAATACAACCGTAAAGCCAACGGTTCTTTGATTGCTTTACCTAATAAACATATAGATACAGGAATGGGTTTTGAACGTTTGTGTATGGTTTTACAAGGAGTTCAGAGTAATTATGATACAGATGTTTTCACACCAATTATTCGTGAAATAGAAACCATTACGGATAAGAATTATGGCAAAAATGATAAAGTTGATGTTGCTATTCGTGTTATTTCAGATCATGTGCGTGCTGTGGCTTTCTCAATTGCCGATGGCCAATTACCTAGTAATACTGGAGCTGGATATGTTATTCGAAGAATTTTACGTCGTGCTATTCGTTATAGTTTTACGTTTTTAGACCAAAAAGACCCATTTATTTATCGCTTAGTAGATGTGTTATGTAAGAAAATGGGAGATGCATTTCCAGAGTTGAAATCTCAAAAACAACTCATTGAAAACGTCATTAAAGAAGAAGAAGCATCCTTTTTAAGAACTTTAGATCAAGGTTTGGTGCTTTTAGATGGGATTGTTAAAAATACAATAGGCGATACGGTTTCTGGTGAAAAAGCCTTTGAATTGTATGATACCTTTGGGTTTCCAATAGATTTAACTGCTTTAATTCTTTCGGAACAAGGTTTAAAATTAGATGAGCAAGGTTTTAAAGAACATTTAGAAAAGCAAAAAAACCGTTCTAGAGCAGCTAGCGAAATGTCTACGGAAGATTGGACCATTTTAATTGAGGATGCCGAACAAGAATTTATTGGTTACGATACTTTAGAAACAAATGTCAAGATTACGCGTTACAGAAAAGTAACTTCCAAAAAAGATGGCGATATGTACCAGCTAGTTTTTAACTTAACGCCATTTTATGCTGAAGGAGGAGGGCAAGTAGGTGATAAAGGCTACTTAGAAGATGTAAATGGCGATGTGGTATATATTTTAGATACCAAGAGAGAAAATAATGTGGTGATTCATTTTACAAAAAACTTGCCAGACCATTTAAACGAAACGCATAAAGCTACTGTAGATGCTAAGCAACGTTATAGAACCGAATGTAACCATACAGCAACCCATTTATTACATCAAGCATTGCGTGAGGTTTTAGGAAATCATGTAGAGCAGAAAGGAAGCGCAGTGCATTCAAAATACTTACGTTTCGATTTTTCACATTTTTCAAAATTATCAATGGAAGAATTACGAGATGTTGAAAGTTTTGTAAATGCTAGAATTGCAGGAAAACTAGAACTTAAAGAGCAGCGTAATATTCCTATGGAAAAAGCTGTTGAAGAAGGTGCTATGGCTTTATTTGGTGAAAAATATGGAGATACAGTACGTACCATTCGTTTTGGACAATCTATCGAATTGTGTGGGGGAACCCATGTGAAAAACACAGGTGATATTTGGTACTTTAAAATTGTTTCTGAAGGAGCTGTTGCAGCAGGAATAAGACGTATTGAAGCTATTACAAACGATGCATTAAAGGACTATTTTGTTGATGTAAATAGAACGTTTAATGATATGAAAGTTTTATTAAACAATAACGAGCCAGTTAAAGCTCTTCAGAATTTACAGGAAGAAAATAGTAATCTTAAAAAGCAAGTGGAAGCTTTGTTAAAAGATAAAACAAAGAATTTAAAAGGGGATCTTAAAAACGAATTAACCGAAATAAATGGTATTCAATTTTTAGCAAAGAAAATAGATTTAGATGCAGGAGGTATTAAAGATTTATGCTTCGAGTTAGGAAGTCAATTTGATAATCTATTCTTATTATTTGGTGCAGAAAACGATGGTAAAGCTTTATTGTCTTGTTATATTTCTAAAGAATTAGTTTCAGAAAAAGGAATTAATGCCGGACAGATAGTTCGAGAGTTAGGAAAACACATTCAAGGTGGAGGTGGAGGACAACCTTTCTTTGCAACTGCCGGAGGTAAAAAACCTGAAGGTATAGAAGAAGCATTAAAGGCTGTCGAAGAATATCTAAAATAGAAAGTTGAAACTACAAACTACCATACCACTAAAAAAACAACCCTATAATCAAATAGATTATCATTCTAAGTTGCTACTATTTGGGTCCTGTTTTGTTGAGAATATGGGAGAGAAATTAGAGTATTTCAAATTTCAAAATCTTCAAAATCCTTTTGGTATTTTATTTCAACCATTAGCTATAGAAAACCTTATTACCAATGCAATTAACAAAAAAGTTTATACAGAGGAAGATGTTTTTTATTTTAATGAACAATGGTATAGTTTTGAAACACATTCAAAGTTAAGTTCCTTTTCTAAAGAGGATTTATTACACCATTTGAACGAGCAAATTAAAGCAACAAATAAACATATAAAAGCTGCTTCTCACATAATAATTACTTTAGGAACTGCTTGGGTTTACAGACAAATTGAAACAGACACAATTGTTGCAAACTGCCATAAAGTACCTCAAAAGAAGTTTTTAAAAGAACTGCTTTCTATAGAGGCAATTTCAGAATCTTTACAGTCTATTATTGCCCTAATTAAAAGTGTTAATGATACAGCCACTGTTATTGTTACAGTTTCACCTGTAAGGCATTTAAAAGATGGATTTGTAGAAAATACCAGAAGTAAAGCGCATTTAATTTCTGCTATTCATTCGTTATTTTCATCTCGAACAATGTCGAAAGGACTTTATTATTTTCCTTCTTATGAAATTATGATGGATGAACTTCGCGATTATCGTTTTTATGCTGAAGACATGATACATCCTAGTCAGACAGCCATTAGTTATATTTGGGAAAGGTTTCAAGAGGTTTGGATGTCTAACGAAGCATCAAAAACTATGGAAGAGGTAGATGCTATACAAAAAGGGTTTCAGCATAAGCCATTCCATCCAAATTCTGAAGCACATAAACTGTTTCTGCAAAAACTTTCAGATAGAAAAGTAAAACTACAATCACATTTTTCACATATTTCTTTTTAAAGAGTCTCTTCTTTTTTCTTGCATCACTTTTCGGTTTTTTAAATATACGTAATTCATCGTATTGATTATCTTTCTATTATATCGCAATTTTGGATTATTATAAACCCCTAAAATATTTCAAAATGAAAACTTTAAAACATGTCACACTATTATTAATGTGTGTTTCTTTAATAACATTTTCTTCTTGCTCTAAAGATGACGATGGAGGAGATGGAGGAGGAGATCAAGGTGCTGCTTCTGGAACCATTACTGCCCAAATTAATGGAGATTCTTTTACATCTTTAGAAATGACTTCTTTTGCAAGTTCTACTACAGGTGGAGGTCAAACAACTTTAATCTTGCAAGGCAACACGCAATCTCAGGCAATTAATATGATTATTAATGGATATGATGGTGTTGGAACTTACGAACTAAGCGACAGTAATGTCTTTATTTCAGCTTCTTACATGGAGCCCAATGTTAGTAATCCTACAAATTCACAAACTTGGTCTGCACCATATCAAGATTCTGGTATAGTTGGTGAAATAAAAATCTCTGAGGAAACAGATACACATGTAAAGGGAACCTTTCATTTTACAGGTAAAAACAGTAACGACAATTCTACTAAAAGTATCACAGAAGGTGCTTTTAACCTTAAAAAGCAGTAAATATTGAATATCTTGACAACTCAGGGCCTTTGTTGTTGAGATTAAACCTGATTAAGCGTAATACAGGTAGGTTATTGCGCTTAATCTTTTTAAAAGCTCGTTTTATCGAAAAATTATTTAGTATCTGCCATTAAATTGTATTTTCATCATGCTATTAATCAATTTTATAAATAAACATCAAGCAATATCTATCTTTTGAGGGATTGAGTTTGGTGTTTTTTTTATGTCTTAATTTGAACTTATAGCATGCTTTTATAATCTTAATAAAGCATTTAGTTATGGACTTTAACCTTGTTTTTTCAGTTGTTTTATACTCGCTTATAGGCCTATTATTATTATTTAGTTTTAGAACCTTTATTGTTACTAAATGGAATGTCAAAGTTTTTCAGGAAAACCATTTAAGGTTACAAAAACAATTAGTTATTGAAAAACAGAAACAGGAACTATGTGTTCAAAAAAATATGTATTTAGATAATTATAATGGATTGTTACTTAATAAACTATTTGAAATTACTAAAGAATTACTTTTAACAAAAAAGAGTATATTAGAAGCGTTTTATTATTAATGATATGTATTTAATAAAACCTTCAAAGCATATAGCTTTAAAATAAGATGTAACACTTCGATAATATGATAAAAAAAAATATTTTTTTCTGTTTTCTCTTTTTAAATATTGGGTTCGTTAATGCTCAGGATTTTGAGAAATCCATTGACAGCCTAAAACAAGTATATAGAACAGCCATCAAAATTGAAACTAAAATTGATGCATCAATAGGACTAGGAAAAATATATAATAGGTCTAATGTTGATTCTGCAATGACTTACTTTAAAAAAGCCGTCACGCTTTCCGAAAAAAATAATTTAACAGCCAAGAAAACGGAATCTTACAGTAGTTTGGCCACGTCATATATTATTAAAGGGAAATTTGATTCGTCACATTATTATTTTGATAAATCAGAAAAACTACTAGATCAAGCAACAAATTATAAACTAAAAACGTCTTTTTATGGAGACAAAGGGATTCTTCATTATTATGAAGGAAACATTGACAAAGCAGCTGAAAGTTTTCAGAATGCATTAGTAATTGCAAAAGCCGAAAACGATAACGAAGAAGTTATTAGATATAGTAATAATACGGCTTTAGCTTATACGCAATTAGGAAAAAATGAAGAAGCTATTGAAATTTATTACGATGTTTTAAAATTAGCAGAAAGTGAAGGAGATAAAGACCATATTGGTAAAATTTTAAATAATATAGGTTTGATTTATGAAAACATGAATCAATTTGAAGAAGCCCTAGGTTTTTATAAAAAAGCATTTCAAGTAAAAAAAGCATCAGCCACACAAATAGATATTGCTAATGCTTATTATAATATGGCGAACATGCAACTCAAGCTAGGAGAAAACAAGAAGGATTCTTTATTAGTAAAAGAAGCAAAAACCAATTTTTTGAATACACTTTCTATTTCTGAAGAAAACGAGTATGGCAATGGGAAACTTTATGGTTTTGAGGGTCTTGGCCAAATTGCTTTAAATGAAAAAAAATATGATGAAGCAAAAGAGATTTACATTAAAATGGATAGCATAGCAAGTGCATTAAATAACCAACCAATTATGGGTGTTTCAAACCTAAAGTTAGGCGTTATTGCTATTGACCAAAATCATTTTGATGTCGCCAAACGCAGACTAGTAAAAGCAAAAGAAATTATTGAAAAAACAGGAGCTCCTAAAGATAAAGCTCAGTTATACAGTAGTTTAAATGCGCTTTTTGCCAAAGAGCAAAATTATAAAGAGGCCTACCGTTATTTAAAACTTGAAAAAGAAATTGAAGAACAGCTGTCCTCAAAAAACTTACAGGATAAAATTTCTAACTATGAAGTAAAATATCAAACAGAAAAAAAAGAAAAAGAAATTCTTTCGCAACGTGCAGACTTAGCCGAAAAAGAACTGTCGCTTAATATCAAAAACACACAACTTATTGGGTTGGTTATTCTGGCTATAGTAATTAGTTTATTGGGTTATTTATTATTTAATCAACAAAAGTTAAAACACAAACAACTTAAAAAAGAGAGCGAATTGAAAGAGGCTTTAGTTGTCATTGAAACTCAAAACAAGCTACAAGACCAACGATTGCGAATTAGTAGAGATTTACACGATAATATTGGTGCACAATTAACATTTATCATTTCATCTTTAGATAATTTAAAATACGGCTTCAAATTACCAGACAATTTAAACGATAAATTAAAATATATTAGCGAGTTTACCACTTCAACCATCTATGAGTTAAGAGATACTATTTGGGCTATGAATAAAAGTGAAATTTCGTTTGAAGACCTGCAATCTAGGATTTCCAATTTTATTGAAAAAGCAAACAAATCGTCTGAAGCTGTCACTTTTAATTTTAATGTGGACCAGGAACTGAAAAACAATAAAATGTTTACCTCTGTTCAAGGCATGAATATGTATCGAATTATTCAAGAAGCCATCAATAATGCCCTAAAATATGCCAAGGCTTCTCAAATTGATGTTGATTTTTCTTTTAAAAATAGGATGTATGAAATGACGATTACAGATAATGGCATCGGTTTCGACATCAATCAGATTGCATTAGGAAACGGGCTCAATAATATGAAAAAACGCGCTCATGAATTAGATGCAGAATTTGAGGTGACATCCGTAATTAATAAAGGAACAATCATAAGAGTTTTTAAAACTAAGAATACGTAATTCTTCGTATGACGTCAAATGACTTAAATGGTTATTTTAGAAAAAATTAAATAACATGAATATTAAAATTGGCATAGTAGACGATAATTCCTTTCTAATTAATGCAGTAAAAGAAAAACTCTCGTTTTTTGAGGATTTAAATTTTAAATTTTCGGCAACAAATGGATCAGACTTATTAATAAAACTTGAAGACAATCATAATATAGATTTAATCCTTATGGATATTGAGATGCCCGTTTTAAATGGCATTGAAACCACAGAAATTGTCAAGCAAAAATATCCACACATTAAAATTATCATGCTTACCGTTTTCGATAACGATGAGAATATTTTTAAATCTATTAAAGCTGGAGCAGATGGGTATTTGCTAAAAGAAATTAATGCTGAAGATCTTCATAACGGTATAATTGAAACATTAAATGGTGGAGCAGCTATGAATCCTTCCATAGCTTTAAAAACCTTAAAATTGCTTCGAAACCCGTTAAATATTGAAAACCAACAAGAGCAAGAAGATATTAAATTAACAACAAGAGAAATTGAGGTTTTAGAGCATTTGAGTAAAGGTTTAAGCTACAATGCTATAGCGTCCAATTTAATACTTTCTACAGGAACTGTTAGAAAACATATCGAGAACATTTATAATAAACTGCAGGTGCATAATAAAATTGAAGCCCTTCAAAAGGCCAAGAAGAATAATCTTATTTAAAACAAACCCGTTTCAAGTAATTAATTATTTTTTGTCTATTTTTAAATATGCGAAAAATTCTATTTGGTGTTATTATTACATTGGTTGTTCTTTTTACTTTCAAATACTGTGAAGATAAGCAGGAAGGTAAAATGGTGCTTAAGGAAAGCTCTGCTTTAATTCAAGAACAAATTAAAAACGTAGGCAAACTTATTGTTACCGAAGGGCATTTTAGTGAAGTGTTTACCTATAATAATTCTAAAGCCGTTTTTGCCGATTTGGTAAATGCTGAAAAAAAGGCATTGGTGGTTGTTAATGCTAATGTAACCATCGCTTACGATTTAAGTAAAATTGAATATCAAATAGATGAAGCATCAAAAACACTAACCATCTTAAGCATTCCAACTGAAGAAATTAAAATCAATCCAGATTTTGAATATTATGATGTACAAGCAGATTATCTAAATCCATTTGAAGCTAAAGATTATAATGCCATTAAAGAAACGGTAAACAAGTCATTAATGAAAAAGGTAAATGCCTCAGAAATCAAATCCAATGCTCAAAATAGGCTAATAAGCGAATTGTCTAAATTTTATATCCTTACGAACTCTTTAGGATGGACACTACAATATAATGGGAATATTATTGGTTCTACAAATGAGTTTCAAAACATAGAAACCTTCAAAGATTAAAGTTCTCCTTGAAGAAGATAGTTGTAAGAGGTTTAAAGCTTTTTGCTTAAACTTACCCAACCACCACCATTAGTTGCCTCAATATTGTTAAGGTTTAAAAATTTTGCAGCTTTTGCAGAGCGCACACCACTTTGACAACAAACCACAAAAATGGTGTTCATTGCTTTTAACTCATCGACATGGTTTCTTAAATCATCTAAAGGAATATGTTTTGAGCCCTCAATATGTCCACTATCCCATTCTCGTTTCGTCCTCACGTCAAGAATTACAGCGCCATTTTCAAGAAAAAATTTTACCTGTCTTTTTTTTGCACCAAAAATAAAATCTAAAAACCCCATAGTCTATCTTTTTGCCTAAATTTACAATAAATTATTAAAATCTTCTATTGAAACCCGAAACACGAAAAGACGAAATTATAAAAACAGCAGCCAAACTTTTTAAAGAAAAAGGCTACAGCGCTGTCACCATGAGAGATATTGCGGCTGCAATGGGGATGAAAGCAGCTAGTTTGTATAACCACATAAATTCCAAACAAGAAATTCTTAAAGAAATCATTATTTCTCTAGCTGAAGAGTTTACCAATGAAATGGAGCTAATTAAAGAATCCAATAATTCTTGTATTGAAAAATTAAAACAAATTGTTGAGTTGCATATTACTATTACAAGTCAGAACACTTTCGGAATGGCTTCACTTAATAGTGATTGGATGCATCTGGAAGAACAATTAGATTATTATTTAAAATTGCGTATTAATTATGAAGAGAATTTTAGAAGTGTATTAAGTTCAGGAATATTAAATAAAGAAATATCTAATAAAAATACAGAAGTCATATTATTTTCAATGCTTTCTACGCTACGTTCCTTATATATTTGGATTCCTAGTAAAGAGGATATTAATATTAAGAAACTAAGTGAACAATTAAGTGATATTCTCATTAACGGAATTAACAAATAGTTTAGAAATTATTTTGTAAATTTGTAACCCTAACTAACAAGTGTTAGTTGTATATTTAAAATTTCATATGGCAGATTTTTATAACTTAAAAGTTGCAGATATATATAAGGAAACTAAAGATACAGTGGTTATATCTTTTGATATTCCAGAGAACTTAAAAGAGAAATTTAAGTTTAAACAAGGGCAACATCTTACCCTTCGTAAAGAAATAAACGGACAAGATATTCGTCGTAACTACTCGTTATGTTCCAGCCCTTTTGATAATAAATGGAAAGTAGCAGTTAAGACCATTCGTCAAGGAGTGTTTTCTAATTATGCTTTTAACGAATTAAAAAGAGGAGACGAGTTACAGGTTATGCCTCCACATGGTGAATTTTATGTGGAATGTAATCCAGAATCTACTAATAATTATATAGCATTTGCAGCTGGTAGTGGTATAACACCTATGTTGTCCATTATTAAAACACACCTACATCAAGAGCCAAATAGTACGTTTAAGTTGTTTTACTTGAATCGTACTGTTAAATCCATTATCTTTAAAGAAGAGATAGAACAACTTAAAAATGAGTTTTTTGAGCGTTTTCAGGTTTTTTACTTTTTAACAAAGGAACAACGCGATATCCCATTTTTAAATGGTCGTTTTGATAAAGAAAAATTAGCTGTTTTAACCAAGACTTTTATCGATATTCCAGATACAAATCACGCGTTTATTTGCGGTCCACAAGACATGATTTTTCTAATTCGAGACGAATTGCAAGCGGCTGGATTAGATAAAGAAAAGATACATTACGAATTGTTTTTCTCTGGAAGCTCCGAAGAAGAAAATAAACACATTGCTGAAGTTCTTGAAGAAAAAGCAGATGGAACAGAAGTAACTATTATCGATGGTGGAAAAGAATTTCATTTCATCATGGACGACGATTTCGATAACATCTTAGATGGTGCCTTAGCAGCAGGAGCCGATTTGCCTTTTGCGTGTAAAGGTGGTGTTTGTAGTACCTGTAAATGTCAGGTGGTTGAGGGGTCAGTAAAAATGAAAGTAAATTATGCACTCGAAGAAAAAGAAGTAGCACAAAATTATGTGTTAAGCTGCCAGGCTGTACCAACGAGTAAAGTAGTTAAAGTAGATTTTGACGTATAAAATAAACTCAAAAATTATGAGTGAAGAACAAATAAAAAACTTAGAAGCTCAATTTGAAGCACGTATTGCTCGTGACGAAAAAATTGAAGCTAAAGATTGGATGCCTGAAAAGTATCGTAAGACACATATCAGACAAATGTCTCAGCATGCACATTCTGAAATAGTAGGGATGCTTCCAGAAGGTAACTGGATCACTAGAGCACCTTCGTTACGAAGAAAAGTAGCTCTGTTAGCAAAAGTTCAAGATGAAGCAGGTCACGGATTATACCTGTATTCTGCATGCGAAACCTTAGGGATTTCACGTGATGAACTATATGAACAATTACATTCTGGTAAGGCGAAGTACTCAAGTATTTTTAACTATCCAACCGTAACTTGGGCAGATATGGGAGCCATTGGTTGGTTAGTAGATGGAGCAGCTATTATTAATCAAGTGCCTTTGTGTAACACCTCCTATGGACCTTACGCTAGAGCCATGGTTCGTGTGTGTAAAGAGGAAAGTTTTCACCAACGTCAAGGTTATGAAATCATGATTAAGTTAGCAAACGGAACTCCAGAGCAAAAAGAAATGGCTCAAGATGCTTTAAACCGTTGGTGGTGGCCAAGTTTAATGATGCTTGGTCCTACAGATGCTGAATCTATTCATACAGAACAATCCATGAAATGGAAATTAAAGCGAAAATCTAACGACGATTTACGTCAGCAATTTATAGATCAAACAGTGCCACAAGCAGATTTAATCGGTTTAACCATTCCTGATCCAGATTTAAAATGGAATGAAGAAAAGGGAAGTTACGATTTTGGAGATATCGATTGGGATGAATTTTGGCAAGTCGTTAAAGGTCATGGACCATGTAATAAAGAACGAATGAATGCCAGAGTTGGTGCATGGGAACGAGGAGAATGGGTTCGTGATGCAGCTATGGCACATGCCGAAAAACAACAACAAAGAAAAGAAAAACAAGCAGTATAGAAACTTTTGTCAGTTCGAGTGAAATTGTTTTTTAAGCAATTTTGTATCGAGAACAAGATGAATAAATAAAATAATATCATGTCAACAAAAAACTGGCCACTTTGGGAAGTCTTCGTAAGAAGTAAAAACGGATTAGAACATCGACATTTTGGAAGTCTTCATGCAGCAGATGCAGACATGGCTTTAGAAAATGCACGTGATGTATATACAAGAAGAAATGAAGGTGTGAGTATTTGGGTTGTAGAATCTAAAAATATTACAGCATCAAACCCTCAGCACAATGGTGAGATGTTCGAGCCTGCTCAAGATAAAGTCTATCGTCACCCTACTTTTTACGAGTTACCTGACGAAGTAAAATATATGTGATACATCTTTGATTTGTCATCCTTAGCTTATTCAGGAACTCATCAATAATAAGAAAGCCATTCAGAGTGCAACGAAGAATTTCTTCACACAAAGATTAAACATGAAAAACGAAAATTTATATAATTACATTCTAGGCATCGCAGATAATTCTTTAATTCTTGGACAAAGATTAGGAGAGTTAACTGGTCATGGACCAAGTTTGGAAACCGATATTGCCTGCACAAATATTTCATTAGATTTATTCGGTCAGGTACGTAGTTATTATCAATATGCCGCTAAAATAGCTGGAGATAACAGAACGGAAGATGATATTGCCATGCTTCGTAAAGAACGCGAGTACGTTAATGTGTTGCTTGTAGAGCAGCCAAATACAGATTTTGCATACACAATGACACGTCAGTTTTTGTTTGATGTGTATCATTTGTTGTATTTACAGGAACTACAAAAAAGTACAGATTTAACCTTATCAGCAATAGCTGCTAAGTCAATGAAAGAGGTGAGTTATCATCAACGATTTTCATCAGATTGGATGAAACGTTTAGGTGATGGTACCAAGGAAAGCAATCAAAAAATGCAAAACGCTATTGATGATTTATGGAGATACACAGATGAATTATTTCATCAAACCGAAGCTGATATAGCGATGGTTAAAGAAGGAATAGGTGTAGATGTAACCGCTTTAAAAGAAAAATATCATCAAATTGTAACGAGTATTCTTGAAGAGTCAACCTTAACAATTCCTGAGTCTAAATATTTTCAAAAGGGAGGAAAGCTAGGGATTCATACAGAACATATGGGTTATATATTAACGGAATTACAGTACATGCAACGTACCTATCCAAATATGGAATGGTAAAAATAAAATGAAATCGAACCTGAATTTGAAATCGAAGCTGAAAAATACATATTAAGTCTTTCAAATTCATTTTCATCTTCAAGTTCAGTTTCAAATAAATATGATAGCAGAAAAACAACATATCGATCAAATTCTAATTCCAATTCTGGAGCAAGTTTCAGATCCGGAAATTCCAGTATTGTCTATTATGGATATGGGAGTTGTACGTTCGGCTGTTATTGAAAATAATTATGTAAAAGTTCAAATTACACCAACATATAGTGGTTGTCCCGCAATGGATGTCATTGGTGATGATATTAAAGCGGCCTTAAAAGAAGCAGGATACAGTTCAGAAATTGAATTAATTCTAGCTCCAGCTTGGACAACCGATTGGATTACGCCAAGAGGTAGAAAAGCTCTGGAAGATTATGGTATTGCAGCCCCTTTAGATGCAGAAGCTGATAAAGAGGCACTTTTAGGGAATAAGAAATTAGTGAAATGTACCAATTGTGGTTCAACAAACACACGATTAGTAAGTCAGTTTGGTTCAACAGCATGCAAAGCACAATTTCAGTGTAATGATTGTCAAGAACCCTTTGATTATTTTAAATGTCTTAAATAATGTTAGGATTAAGAACAACCATATATAAAGTCAATAATTTATCAGAAGCAAAAGCTTGGTATGTAAAAGCATTCAAAATCGAGCCTTATTTTGATGAATCTTTTTATGTTGGGTTTAATATTCAAGGCTACGAATTAGGATTGCTTCCTGAGGAAGAGCAAATTCAAAAAGGAGAAAATATACTATCATATTGGGGAGTTGAAGATATTCAAAAAACCTATGAACATCTATTAAATTTGGGAGCCACTAAACATGAAGAACCAAATAATGTAGGAGGCGAACTCATGGTTGCTAGTGTCTTCGATCCTTGGAATAACATCATTGGCATTATTTATAACCCTTATTTTAAATTACCAGAATAATATGAGTTCAATAGAACTAAAAATAGAAAATAAAGTAGCATATATCACACTTAACAGACCAGAAGTGTTTAATAGTTTTAATCGTGAAATGGCATTTTTACTTCACGATACATTAGATGCATGTGAAAAAAATGATGATGTTAGAGCCATAGTATTAACAGGAAATGGAAAAGCATTCTGTGCTGGTCAGGACTTAAAAGAAGTAACAGATCCAGAATTAAACCCAGGATTTAAAAAAATATTGGAAGAGCATTATAATCCAATAATCACACGAATTAGAAATATTAAAAAACCAATTATTGGAGCCGTTAATGGTGTTGCTGCAGGAGCAGGAGCTAATATTGCTTTAGCATGCGATATTGTAGTTGCACATGAAAAAGTGAGCTTCATTCAAGCTTTTAGTTTAATAGGTTTAGTTCCAGATAGTGCAGGAACGTTCTTCTTGCCTAGACTTATCGGATTCCAAAAAGCATTAGCATTAGCCATGTTAGGAGATAAAATAGGTGCTGAAGAAGCCGAAAAAATGGGAATGATTTATAAGGTTATTCCATTAGAAAGTTTTGAAGAAGATGTCAATAAACTAGCTATAAAATTGGCAAACATGCCAACAAAAGCATTAGGAATGATTAAAGAGTTATTTAATCAATCCATGACAAATGATCTAGAAGCACAATTAGCTTTAGAATCTAAATTACAAATAGAAGCAGCACAAAGTGAAGATTATGCCGAAGGTGTAGCTGCATTTATTGAAAAACGTAAGCCAAATTTTAAAGGGAATTAAAAACGTCAGTTCGAGTGAAATTGCTTTTTAGCAATTTTGTATCGAGAACAAGATAATATAGAAACGTCATCCTGAACATGTTTCAGGATTTCATAACAATAGATTTAAAATATGAACGTAGGAATTATCGGTTCTGGAACCATGGGAAGTGGCATCGCACAAGTAGCTGCAACTTCTGGTTGCAAAGTGAAACTATACGACACCAATCAAGCAGCACTGGATAAAGCAAAAACAACTTTAGAAAAAATATTAGCACGTCTAGTTGAAAAAGGACGAATTGATGAGGTCGAAAAAGCAAGAATTCAAAGTAACATTTCTTATGTAGATACTTTAAAAGATTTAGCAGATTCAAATCTAACAATCGAAGCCATCATTGAAAATATTGAGATAAAGAAAAAAGTATTTTCAGAATTAGAAAGCTATGTAGCTGATGATTGTGTCATTGCATCAAACACCTCTAGTTTGTCAATAGCCTCTATTGCTTCTTCATTACAAAAACCAGAACGTTGTATCGGAATCCATTTTTTCAATCCAGCTCCTTTAATGAAGCTGGTTGAGGTTATTCCTGCGATTCAAACATCAAAAGAAGTTCTTGATAAATCAGTAAATATAATTTCAGATTGGAAGAAAGTGGTTGCTGTAGCAAAAGATACTCCTGGCTTTATTGTCAATCGTGTTGCTAGACCATTTTACGGAGAAGCTTTACGAATTTATGAAGAAGGTTTTGCCGATTTCGCAACGATTGATCATAGTTTAAAAACTTTAGGAGGTTTCAGAATGGGGCCATTCGAACTTATGGATTTTATAGGAAACGACGTCAATTACACAGTCACAGAAACGGTGTTTACGGCTTTCTATTTCGATCCAAGATATAAACCAGCATTTACTCAGAAACGTTTTGCTGAAGCAGGTTACTTAGGACGTAAATCTGGAAAAGGATATTATGATTATTCTGAAGGAGCAAAACTACTACAACCAAAGGAAGATAAAGATTTAGCTCAAAAAATATTTGATCGTGTTTTAGTGATGCTCATCAACGAAGCAGCAGATGCCTTATTTTTAAACATCGCATCAGCTGAAGATATCGACAATGCCATGACTAAAGGTGTTAACTATCCAAAAGGATTATTGGCTTGGGCAGACGAAAAAGGGATTGATTGGTGTGTTTCAAAATTAGACGAGTTATATAATGAATATCATGAAGATAGATATCGTTGTAGTCCATTATTGCGTAAAATGAATAGAGAAAATAAAACCTTTTTTTAAATGAAAGGCGAACAAATTCCATATAAGATGTTAAGTCAAGATGCTTACAGCACTTGGTTAGGTATTGAGATTCTTGAATGCGAAATTGGACGATGTAAAGTTGGATTGACCATTAGAAAGGAAATGCTAAACAGTATGAACAAAGCTCATGGAGGCATTAGCTATTCTTTAGCAGATACAGCTTTCGGTTTTGCTGCTAATACTCATGGCAAATATGCCGTTTCCATTGAAACTAGTATCAATCATATAGAAGCATTAAATGAAGGAGATTATATCGTGGCAGAATCAGTCATTGAAAATGTGAAAAACAAATTAGGCTTCAATATTATTGAAGTTAAAAGAGATGAAGAACTTGTCGCTTTATTTAAAGGCGTGGTTTATAGAACAAATAAAGATTGGCTAGAATAAAAAACATAAATAAAAAGTGTAATTATGAAATGGCAAGGTAGAAGAAAAAGCGATAATTTAGAAGATCGAAGAGGTATGGGCTCAAAAGGAAAGCTTGTAGCTGGTGGAGGCTTAATAGCAGTTGTAGTAATACTTTTACAACTTTTTGGAGGTGAAACTGGACAACAAATAGCGCCAATCATTGAGCAAATGAATCAAGGTCAGAGTACACAACAAGTTCAACAGAGGGAACTCTCAGATCAAGAAAAAGAAGTGGGAGACTTTGTGGCTACTGTTTTAGCAGATACTGAAGATGTTTGGAATCAGGTTTTTCGTGAAAATAACCTTGGAAATTACAAAGAGCCAACTATGGTGTTATTTACAAATGCAGTTTCTACGGCCTGTGGAAATGCTAGTTCTGCCTCAGGACCATTTTATTGTCCAGGAGATCAAAAATTATATATGGATTTAACGTTTTTTGAAGAGCTAAAAACACGTTTTGGTGCTCAAGGTGGCGATTTCGCAATCGCTTACGTAACAGCACACGAGATTGGCCATCACATTCAAACCATATTAGGAACCTCACAAAAAGTGAGGCAATTACAACAACAAACAAATAAAGTAGAAGCCAATAAACTTTCTGTAGCACAGGAGCTTCAGGCAGATTTTTATGCAGGTGTTTGGGCACATCATAATCAGAAGTATTTAGAAGCTGGTGACGTTGAAGAAGCCTTAAGTGCCGCTAATGCTGTTGGAGATGATGCCATTCAAAGACGCGTTCAAGGAGACGTTAGACCTGACAGTTTCACTCATGGAACTTCAGAGCAACGTATGGAGTGGTTTATGAAAGGGTATAACTCAGGAGATATCAGACAGGGAGATACGTTTTCTGCAATTTTAAATTAGAACAAGTTATCATGAAAGAAGCATATATTATTGATGGTGTTAGAACACCAATAGGAAATTATCAAGGCACATTGTCAGCTGTTAGAACAGATGATTTAGCAGCTTTAGTAATTAAAGAAATTGTAAAACGAAATCCAAATATCCCAAGCGATGCTTACGATGATGTAATTTTGGGATGTGCCAATCAAGCTGGCGAAGATAATCGGAACGTGGCTAGAATGGCTTCGCTTTTAGCTGGTTTGCCTTTTAGTGTTCCAGGAGAAACCGTTAATCGCTTATGTAGCTCGGGATTATCGGCAATTATTCATGCCAATAGAGCTATAAAAGCTGGAGATGGAGACGTGTTTATTTCAGGCGGTGTAGAAAATATGACACGTGGGCCATACGTAATTGCGAAACCTTCAAAAGGATTTGGAACGGATGCTAAAATGTACGATTCAAGTTTTGGATGGCGATTTATCAATCCGAAAATGGAAAAAATGTATGGTACTGATGGGATGGGACAAACAGCTGAAAATCTCGTTGAGAAATACAATATCTCTCGTGAAGATCAAGATAAATTTGCCTATTGGAGCCAAATGAAAGCTGCCAAAGCACAAGAAAATGGTCGTTTAGCAAAAGAAATTATTACGGTTGAGATTCCCCAACGTAAAAAAGACCCAATACAATTTTCAAAAGATGAGTTTGTAAAACCTACAACATCGTTAGAGGTTCTTGCTAAATTAAGAGGTGCCTTTAAAGCAGAAGGTGGAAGCGTGACTGCAGGTAACTCTTCAGGATTAAACGATGGAGCAGCAGTAACCATTATTGCTTCTGAAGATGCTGTAAAAAAATACAATCTAAAACCCTTAGCTAGAATAGTAAGTTCAGCTGTTGTTGGTGTCGAGCCAAGAATTATGGGGATTGGTCCTGTAGAAGCCTCAAATAAAGCTTTAGAAAAAGCAGGTTTGACCATGGACGATATGGATGTTATCGAATTAAATGAAGCTTTTGCGGCACAAGCTTTGGCTTGCACAAGAGCTTGGGGTTTGGAAGATAACGACCCGAGATTAAACCCTAATGGAGGTGCCATCGCTATTGGTCATCCACTTGGCGTTACAGGTGCTAGAACTACATATTCTGCAGCTTTAGAACTGAAAGAACAAAATAAACGTTATGCTTTGGTTACCATGTGTATTGGAGTCGGTCAAGGTTATGCTGCAATAATTGAAAGAGTTTAATTATGAATAAATTACAAAATTACGTTACAGGACATTGGTTAGAGGGGCAAGGAGAAGGCGTTCCTATGTTCGATGCCATTACCGGAGAAATTGTAGGGCTTTCTGATACAGAAGGATTAGACTTTGGAGAAATCCTTCAATATGGAAGAACTAAAGGAGGAGACAAACTGCGTAAAATGACTTTTCAGGAACGTGGTAACATGCTGAAGAGTCTGGCTTTATATTTGACTAAAAGGAAAGCAGCTTTTTACGAATTAAGTTATAGAACTGGAGCAACTAAAATAGATAGTTGGATTGATATTGAAGGAGGTTTTGGAAATTTGTTTGCGAATGCATCTTTAAGAAAGTTGTTTCCTAATCAGTCTTATCATGTAGAAGGAGATGCTATCGACTTGTCTCGTGGTGGTCGTTTTATGGCTCATCATATTATGGTGCCAAAACGAGGAGTTGCTATTCATATCAACGCGTTTAATTTCCCTGTTTGGGGCATGTTAGAAAAATGTGCTACGAATTGGATGGCAGGTGTTCCTGCTGTTGTCAAACCTGCAACTAACACGTCGTTTTTAACAGAAGCAGTGGTTCGAGAAATTATTGCCTCAGGTATTTTGCCTGAAGGCGCATTACAATTAATTACAGGCTCAGCAAGAAGTATTTTAGATACAGTAGAATCACAGGATGTCGTAACCTTTACAGGTTCGGCAACAACAGGTAGATTATTAAAATCTCATAAACGTATCATTGAAGAATCTGTGCCATTTAATATGGAAGCAGATTCCTTAAATGCATCCGTTTTGGGTGAAGATGCCGTTCCTGGAACACCAGAATTTGACTTGTTTATCAAAGAAGTCAGAAATGAAATGACTGTAAAATGTGGTCAAAAATGTACAGCGATTCGTAGAATTATTGTGCCCCAAGATCGTGTTGAAGATGTTCAAATAGCTTTAGGAAAAGCATTAGATAAAATCACTATTGGAGACCCTCGTCTTAAAGAAGTAAGAATGGGAGCTTTAGTAAGCAAAGACCAAGTAACAGAAGTAAGAGATCGTGTTCAGGAATTAGCAAAAACAGCAAGTATTGTTTATGGCGATTTAGATAAAATTGAAACCCTTGGAGCCGATGCTAAAAAAGGTGCTTTTTTAGCACCAATATTACTTCGTGAAGATCATCCATTTACAAATTTAGCCGTTCATGAGACGGAAGCTTTTGGTCCAGTAAGTACTATCATGCCTTATAAAAATTTAGACGAAGCAATTACCTTAGCTCAAATGGGTAAAGGGTCTTTAGTGTCTTCCATTGCAACAAATGATGATAAGATTGCTAAAGATTATGTTATTAATGCTGCCAGTCATCATGGACGAATTTTAGTGATTAATCGTGATATGGCTAAGGAAAGTACGGGTCATGGTTCGCCATTGCCAAACTTAGTCCATGGTGGTCCCGGACGTGCTGGAGGTGGAGAAGAAATGGGAGGTATGCGTGGCATTAAGCATTATTTACAGCGTACTGCCATTCAAGGTTCGCCTACAACTTTAACTGAAATTACAGGAATTTATCAGCAAAATGCTGAGTATAAAGAAGCTGAACAACATCCTTTTAAATACCATTGGGAAGACATTCAGCCAGGTATGTCGCTTAAAACGCATAACCGAACTTTTACTGATACAGACATCATCAACTTTGCCAATCTGACCTGGGATCATTTTTATGCACATACAGATATCACGTCGTTAGACGGAAGTATTTTTGAAAAAAGGACAGCTCATGGATATTTCATTATTTCGGCAGCAGCAGGATTATTTGTGTACCCAAATAAAGGACCTGTAGCAGCGAATTACGGGTTGGAAGAATGTCGTTTCCTTCGTCCCTTATATCATAATGACACCGTTTATGTAAGACTCACTTGTAAACAAAAAGTCGATCGTGATGTCGCTTCTGCAGAACATCCAAGTGGGATTGTGAAATGGTATGTTGAGGTGTTTGATGCTTTAAATGACGAACTAGTGGCTTTTGCAACCATCTTAACAATGGTACAGAAAAAGCAAGAGGTTTTTATTGAAATGACTGAAGATAAAATCAATGAATGTCTTTCAAAATTAACTGAAGATATAAAACCAAAATGGGGAATTATGACGCCTCAGCACATGATTGAGCATCTAGAATATACTTATAAAATTGCTTCAGGAGAGATTCAGGATTTTGAAATTGCAACGCCAGAAAAGATTTTAGAGAAAGTGCATAATAGTTTATGGAATTATGATAAGTTTCCTAAAAACTCTCAATTTCCTCAATTAGAGAAAAACACATTAGATGCTTTGAAGCATTCAGATTTAGCAACAGCTATTGAAAAGTTTAAAGCTCAAAGAGAAACATATTTAGAATATTTTACAGAACACCCTGATGCAAAATTGAAGAATCTCGTTTTTGGAGAATTAAATAGGTATGAGTCCTATTTATTGGAAAGAAAACATCTAAATCATCATTTTGAGCAATTCGGATTAATATAAATAATTAAGAAATTAAATAGAATATGAGTGACCCATATGTTAAGTTGAAAATAAATAATGAAGTGGGATATATTGAGTTTTTTCATCCTGCTCATAATTCCTTGCCTGGAGATTTATTAGCAAAATTAGCGCAAACTATTACAGATGCTGGAAAAAACAATGCTATTAAAGTCATTGTTCTTAAAAGTGGTAAAGACAGAACGTTTTGTGCTGGAGCCAGTTTTAAAGAATTGATTAATATTAATGATGAAGCTACTGGAAAAGTGTTCTTTTCTGGTTTTGCAAATGTTATTAATGCCATGCGTAAATGTCCGAAATTCATTATTGGACGCATTCAAGGAAAGACCGTTGGAGGAGGTGTTGGTTTAGCTGCTTCAACCGATTATTGTATGGCAACAAAATTTGCTGCCATCAAGTTAAGCGAATTAAATGTTGGAATTGGACCTTTTGTAGTTGGCCCTGCCATAGAACGTAAAATTGGATTGACAGGTATGTCACAAATAGCTATCGATGCGAATACGTTTTATTCAGCAGAATGGGCAAAACAAAAAGGGTTGTTTACACAAGTTTACGACACAACTGAAGCATTAGATGAAGCAGTAAAAGAGTTTGCTGAAAACTTATGCTCATATAATGTTGAAGCCATGAAAGAAATGAAAGCCATTTTTTGGCAAGGAACAGAAGACTGGGGCTCATTACTAGCCGAACGTGCAGCTATAAGTGGTCGCTTGGTGTTAAGTGAGTTTACAAAGGAAAAATTAAAGGGTTTTAAATAATGATTTACCGTTTTAAAAGCTACACACCAGTGGTTCACGAGTCTAGTTTTGTGCACCCCTTGGCAGCAGTAACAGGAAATGTCATCATAGGCAAA
The DNA here is from genome assembly GCA_003144015.1 of Flavobacteriaceae bacterium LYZ1037. Taxonomy (GTDB): domain Bacteria; phylum Bacteroidota; class Bacteroidia; order Flavobacteriales; family Flavobacteriaceae; genus Xanthomarina. The sequence continues at coordinate 77,182 of QFWS01000001.1, forward strand.
AACTGTTACATTGGCCCAGGTGCTGCTATTCGTGGCGATTGGGGACAAATCATTTTAGAAGATGGCGTTAATGTCCAAGAAAATTGTACGGTACATATGTTTCCAGGAAAATCCATCACGCTTAAAGAAAGCGCTCATGTTGGCCATGGAGCGATTATTCATGGTGCAAATCTGGGTAGAAATTGCCTGATTGGAATGAATACAGTTATCATGGACGATGCTGAAATTGGTGATGAAAGTATTGTAGGAGCCATGGCATTTGTGAAAGCAGAAACTAAAATTCCTAAAAGAAGTTTAGTCGTTGGGAATCCGGCAAAGATTATTAAAGAAGTAAGTGATGACATGATTGCATGGAAAACAAAAGGCACACAATTGTACCAACAATTACCAGCTGATTGTCATGAGAGTTTAAAAGAAGTTGAACCTTTAAGAGAGGTTCCAGAGAATATGAAAATACAAGAAGATGTTTATAAAACACTTCGTGATTTTATGAAAAAATAATTTTAACGTCACTTCGAGTGATCTCGATTTTTTTCGAGATTGTATCGAGAAGTAAAAAAGTTCTCGATACAAAATTGCAAAATGCAATTTCACTCGAACCGACGAAATTGAAATATAAAAATGTCGAAATTCGAATTAAGAATGCCCAAAATGGGTGAAAGTATTACAGAGGGAACAATTATCAATTGGTTGATTTCTGAAGGAGATTCTTTTGAAGAAGGAGATATCATCCTAGAAGTCGCAACCGATAAAGTAGATAATGAAGTTCCTGCACCAGCTTCAGGAACATTGGTAAAAACCATGTTCCAGGCTAAAGATGTTGTACCTGTAGGTGAAGTAATTGCAGTACTTGAGATTTCAGAAGAATTAAAATCTTCAAAAAAAGACACTGTCATTCAGAGCGAAAGCGAAGAATCTCAACGAAAGAAGAAGGTATCAAAAAGATTGAAACCAGCCTCAGAATCTTTAACCTCGAATTCATTTTCGGTTTCAAATTCCAACACTTTCTTTTCACCATTAATCATCAAAATAGCAAAAGAGTACCATATTAGTTTTGAAGAATTAGCCCGAATTCCTGCAACAGGTAATGAAGGCCGATTACGTAAAAGTGATGTGTTTAATTATATTGAAGAAGGCAGACCGTTTAAATTCGCACAACCAGTAACACAAGATCCAACAGCTTATAGAATTCCACAATTAAGTTTCGATAAAGGCAAGGGGAAGGTGATTGAGATGGACAGAATGCGTCAAATGATTGCTGATCATATGGTGTATTCAAAACACACATCACCTCATGTGACTGCCTATGTGGAAGCTGATCTTACAAATATGGTAAACTGGCGAAATGCCAATAAAAAAGCCTTTCAGGAAAAACATGGAGAGCGTTTAACATTCACACCTTTATTTGTAGAAGCGGTTGCAAAAGCCGTTAAGGATTTTCCTAATATCAATGCCTCTGTTGATGGTAATAACATTATTGTAAAAGAAGATATAAATATAGGTATGGCAACAGCTTTACCTAGTGGTAACTTAATCGTTCCTGTTGTGAGAAATGCAGATGCCAAAGATTTGAAATCTTTAGCTGCAAATGTTAATGAATTAGCTAATAAAGCTAGAGAGAATAAACTGGGAGGTGACGATATAAAAGGAAGCACCTTCACAATATCAAATGTAGGAACCTTTGGAAGCGTTATGGGAACACCCATCATCAATCAACCAGAAGTAGCCATTTTAGCTTTGGGAATTATTAAAAAAAGACCTGAAGTAATTACAACTGAAAAAGGAGATGAAATTGCTATTAGAAGTATGATGTATTTATCCTTGTCCTTTGACCACCGAGTGGTTGATGGCTTTTTAGGAGGAAGTTTTGTGAGACGTGTAGCTGATTATTTCGAGCAGTTCGATATCAATAGAAAAATATAACGTCACTTCGAGTAATATGTGAAGCACGAGCAAATTGTATCGAGAAGTTTCAAAAGTTCTCGATACAAAATTGTAAAAAGCAAATTCACACGAACTGACGTAAAGATAAAATTATGAAGCAAAACATTTTAATTACCAAAGTAGAAAAATCAAAAGTTGAAAACATCGATTTCAACAACATTCCATTAGGAACCACATTTACAGACCACATGTTTATTTGCGATTATGAACATGGTCAATGGACAAATCCAAGAATAGAACCATTAGCATTCATTCCTACACATCCAGCAGCTATGGCTTTACATTATGGACAAGCCATTTTTGAAGGGATGAAAGCGACTGTAGATGCCAATGGGAACCCGATGTTATTTAGAGCAAATAAAAATGCAGCACGATTAAATTTCAGTGCAGATAGAATGGGAATGCCTCATTTTCCTGAAGATTTATTTGTAGTAGGTTTGAAGCAGTTAGTAGATTTAGAACGAAGTTGGATTCCTCCAACAGATGGAAGCGCATTGTATTTAAGACCTTTTATGTATGCAGATGAACCTTTTATTGGGATGCGAGCAGCAACCCATTATAAGTTTATTATTATGGCATCGCCAGCTGGTCCTTTTTTTAGTAAACGTATCAAGCTTTGGGCAGAAAAGCAATATATACGAGCAGCTAATGGAGGTACAGGAGAAGCAAAAGCAGCTGGAAATTATGCAGCAGCAATTCGTCCTACTGAATTAGCAAAAGCTAAAGGTTATGATCAGGTTTTATGGTTAGATGCTGTAGAACATAAGTATATCCAAGAAGTTGGAACTATGAATATTTTCTTTAAAATAGATGGTAAATTTATCACACCAAAACGCGATGGTTCTATTTTAGATGGTATCACACGAATGAGTGTTATTGATATTTTAAAAGATAAAGGATATGAAGTTATTGAACGTGCCATCACAATCGATGAGGTTATTGAAGCTTCAAAAAACAACACTTTAGAAGAAGCCTTTGGAACTGGAACGGCTGTTGGGATTGCTTATATTCAAAATATTGGATTAGAAGGAGAAACCATTCATGTATCTGATGAAAGTCCTGTTGGATTAGAAGTGAATAATACTTTAAATGATATTAAAACAGGTAGAGTTGAGGACACATTCAATTGGATGACTAAGGTTAAAAAAGAGTTAGTTTAATGAAAAAAGATATATTAGAAAAAGGATTTTTAAAACTCTGTACAGCGAAAGCAATGGCAGAATTATACGAAGCTAATTTTAAGCAGGTTTCAAAATATGTGCATGCCACTTCAAGAGGTCATGAGGCTATTCAGATTGCATTAGGGATGCAATTATTACCTCAGGATTATGCGTTTCCATATTATCGAGACGATGCTATGTTACTTTCATTTGGTTTAGAGCCTTATGATTTAATGTTGCAATTATTAGCCAAAAAAAATGATCCGTTTTCTGGTGGTAGAACTTATTATTGTCATCCAAGTTTGAAGGATGCCGATAAGCCAAAAATTCCACATCAATCATCTGCAACCGGTATGCAAGCCATTCCTGCTACAGGTGTTGCGATGGGCATGCAATACAAAGAACTACAAGGTTTAGATGATAAAACATTAAAGGATTTACCTTTAGTGGTTTGTTCCTTAGGGGATGCTTCTGTCACTGAAGGTGAGGTCTCCGAAGCTTTCCAAATGGCAGCTTTAAAGCAAATGCCAATTATATTCTTGGTACAGGATAATGGTTGGGATATTTCTGCTAATGCAGCTGAAACCAGAGCACAAGATGCTTTTGAGTATGCTAGAGGATTCAATGGTTTAGAAGCGATTTCTATAGATGGTGCCAACTTTACTGAAAGTTATGAAGCTGTTCAAAAAGTAATAGAAACCATAAGAAAAGAACGTCGTCCATTTTTAGTACACGCTAAAGTACCCTTATTAAATCACCACACTTCTGGAGTTAGAATGGAGTGGTATCGTGACGATTTAGAAGAAGCTAAATCAAGAGATCCTTACCCAGTTTTAAAGAAACAGTTATTAGATTATGGGTTTACTGAAAAAGAAGTTGAAAATATAGAAAAATCCGCAAGAGCTAAAGTGAAATCAGATTTTGAAAAGGCTCTAAAAGCTGAAGATCCAAAACCTGAAGATTTATTTACAAACGATTTTGTTCCAACACCTATCACAGAAGAGCTAGGAGTTCGTTCTCCGGAAGGAGCAGAAAAAGTAGTCATGGTAGATTGTGCCTTGTTTGCTGTTGAAGAGCTCATGAAAAAGCACAAAGAGTGTTTGCTTTACGGACAAGATGTAGGAGGAAGACTTGGAGGCGTGTTTAGAGAAGCGGCCACTTTAGCACAAAAGTTTGGAGACGACAGAGTGTTTAATACACCCATCCAGGAAGCATTTATTGTTGGCTCTACCGTTGGTATGAGTGCTGTTGGATTAAAACCCATTGTTGAGGTTCAGTTTGCAGATTATATATGGCCTGGATTAAATCAATTGTTTACTGAAGTTAGTAGAAGTTGTTATTTAAGTAATGGAAAGTGGCCAGTTAGTATGATACTTCGTGTTCCAATCGGAGCTTACGGAAGTGGAGGGCCTTATCATTCGTCGTCTGTAGAAAGTGTGATTACCAATATTCGAGGTATTAAAATAGCGTATCCAAGTAATGGAGCCGATTTAAAAGGCCTGTTGAAAGCTGCTTATTACGATCCAAACCCAGTTGTTATTTTAGAACATAAAGGTCTTTATTGGTCTAAAGTTCCTGGAACGCAAGGAGCAACTTCGGTTGAACCAGGAGAAGATTATGTATTGCCTTTTGGTAAAGCATGGGTGTTACAAGAGATTTGGAAACAAGAAGATGTTGAGACCATTACTATAATTTCTTATGGAATGGGAGTGCATTGGGCTATGAATGCTTCAGAAGAACTCGGAATGAAAGATCAAATTGAAGTGATTGATTTACGAACCTTATGTCCTTTAGATGAAGAAACGATTATGAAATCGGTTAAGAAAACTGGAAAATGTTTAGTGGTAACAGAAGAGCCAAGCAACAATAGTTTTGCTAGAGCTTTGGCAGGAAAAATTCAAGAAGTATGCTTTAAATATTTGGATGCCCCAGTAACGACAATTGGTAGTGAAAATATGCCAGCAATTCCATTAAATGCCACTTTAGAACAAACGATGATACCTTCAACTGAAAAAGTAAAATCAAAGATTGAAATGGTTCTAAAGTATTAAAAGTGAAGGAATAGAGGGTTTTGTACTTAGGTTTAGCATATCAGTTAGTATTATTTGATTTAGAGTTAATATGATTTATAGGTTTTTATAATTTTGAGTATTATTAATTTAAAAACATTAAATCATGAAAACTTTATTTTATAGAATAATCTTTCTATTACTTATAACTGTTGCATTTACATCTTGTAGAGATGAAAATAAAACTCAAAAGGAAGAATTAATAGAAGAAATGCAAGCTAACGATGCAGATATTGAAGTAAAAGATCGCGTCAATGATACCAAAATAAAAATGGAAACTGAAGATAAAAAGGTGAAAATTAAAGAAGGTGATGATGGCGATACAAAAATAAAAGTCAAAGAAGACGCCGATTCTGAAATGGAATAATTAAAAAACTATTTATTTTTAATAGTAATAAAAGCAAAGAGCCTATCATATTTATGATAGGCTCTTTTTAAAAGTTTAAAAGTAAATCTTCTTAGATTACTTTTACGTTTATTGCGTTTAGGCCTTTTTTACCTTCTGTTAAATCGAATTCAACTGTGTCACCTTCTCTAACCTCATCGATTAGACCTGAAATGTGCACGAAATGCTCTTTGTTGTTTCCTTCTTCTGTTATGAATCCAAAACCTTTAGAGTCATTAAAAAATTTTACTGTACCAGTACTCATAATAATAATTTATTTAATTAAGTTGCAAAGGTAACTTAATATTCTGATTTTTAAAGCTTTTTTACTTTTAGTTTATAAATAGAGTAAAAAAATATTATTGAAGGGCTAAAAATTTTAAGAGAGATATCATTAAATGAATAAGTGTATATTGATAATTTTTGTATATTTATTTTTTTAATAACTAACATAACGAACATTATCATGAAAAAATACATTTCATTTTTAAGCATTTTAGCTTTATTTTTTATTGGGACACAATTCTCTTCAGCACAATCTGCAGAAAAACAACAAAGTCCTGAAGCTATTGCAAAACAGCAAACTTACCAATTACACGAACTTGTTAGTTTAACAGGAGAGCAACAAAGTGCTATTTTTAAAGTATTAGTAGATGCTCAACAAAATAGACAAGAATTAAACAAAAGGCCAGACGCAGATAAACTTAGACAGGAAGGTAATAGAACTGTTAATGAAAGAGTAGAGGAGAGTTTTAAAAAGATTTTAACTCCAGAACAATTTAGAACATATCAATCATCTTTAGTGAAAGATAAAAAGTAATTATACTTTATATTAAAAAAAAGCGACTCTATGAGTCGCTTTTTTTATTTATTTATCCTCAGAACCTGGAGGATATTTCGCCATAATTGCAGCAACAAATTCCTTTATACGCTCTTCTTTTTTATTGATGTTCTTACTTAAATAACCTGTACCAACACCTTGCCACACCAATTCTTTTTTATTAGCATCAATTAAGTCTACATATAAGATGCCTTCCGTTGAAGTGGTTACAGTGTTGTAATTTCCCCAATAATAAGGACTCCAACCCCAACCATAACCATAAGGATAAAAGCCAGAATTTTGAACATTCACTTTTTCTCTTGATTTGGTAAAGATGCTCACCAACAAATCTGGAGTTTCAGATTTAGTAAAGCCTTTTGCGAGCATTTCAGATTCGATAGCTCTTAAAATTCGACGTTTATCAAGATCGTTTATTTCGGCTTTGTCTATGCCAGTTTTATAAAAAGCAAAGGTTTTGAATTCAGAAAAATTTGCTTGTCTGTCATAATCTGAAGCCACATTTACTGAAACACAGGAAAATAAGCTTACAGTAAATATTATTAGTACTGCGTATTTAGGCATGTTTTTAAAATTCGCAATAAATAGATTATATACTTGATTGCGAGGTTTTTTTATTTTTTTCATAGTAACATTTTTTAAGTTAAAACGAGTTTAGTAAACTTTCATCAACTAAGTTAGGGAGTGTTACTTTTAAGTTTGGTTCTACTTCCATAGCTCTTTTAATGGCAAAAATAGCTTCATTATTTCTAGCCCAACTTCGTCTAGAGATGCCATTGTTTACATCCCAGAAGAGCATCGATTTTAAGCGTCTTTCCGCATCTTTACTACCATCAAGAACCATACCAAATCCACCATTTACAACTTCTCCCCAGCCAACGCCACCACCGTTATGGATGCTTACCCAAGTGGCTCCTCTAAAGCTATCTCCAATGACATTTTGAATAGCCATATCTGCAGTAAAACGTGAACCATCATAAATATTACTTGTTTCTCTATAGGGTGAATCTGTACCAGAAACATCATGATGATCACGGCCTAACACAACGTAACCAATGTCTCCTTTTGCAATAGCATTATTAAATGCTTCGGCAATTTTCATTCGACCTTCAGCATCAGCATATAGAATCCTAGCCTGAGAACCTACCACTAATTTGTTTTCTTGAGCACCTTTTATCCACTGGATATTATCAGACATTTGCTGTTGGATTTCTTGTGGCGAATGTTTTTTAATATTTTCTAAAACGGCGCAGGCAATCGCATCTGTTTTAGCTAGGTCTTCTGGTTTTCCAGAAGTACAAACCCAACGGAAAGGACCAAAGCCATAATCGAAACACATTGGTCCCATAATGTCCTGTACATAACTTGGGTATTTAAATTCTCTGCCTATACTTGGGTTTTCAGACATGACATCTGCCCCAGCTCTTGAAGCTTCTAATAAAAACGCATTGCCATAATCGAAAAAATAGGTGCCTCTTGCCGTATGTTTATTAATAGCTTTTGCATGACGACGTAGAGTTTCCTGCACTTTCTCTTTAAAAAGTGTTGGATTATTGGCCATCATGTCGTTGGCTTCTTCAAAAGAAATACCAACAGGATAATAACCACCAGCCCAAGGGTTGTGAAGAGATGTTTGGTCGCTTCCTAAATCGATAAAGAGATTTTCTTGATCGAATTTTTCCCAGACGTCAACTATATTTCCTAAATAAGCGATAGAAACTGTTTCTTTTTCAATTTTGGCTTTATTAACTCTAGCGACTAATGCATCTAAATCAGATATTTTTTCGTCAATCCAACCTTGATCTAATCTTACTTGAGTAATCTTCGGATTTACTTCGGCACAAACCGTAATACAACCAGCAATATTTCCGGCTTTTGGTTGTGCACCACTCATACCACCTAAGCCTGATGTTACAAATAGATTGCCTTTAGGTGTTTTTTTTATTTTTCTGAAACCATTTAAAACCGTGATGGTGGTGCCATGAACAATACCTTGAGGTCCAATATACATATAGCTTCCTGCTGTCATTTGCCCATACTGTGTGACTCCTAATGCATTGAATTTTTCCCAATCGTCTGGTTTGGAGTAGTTAGGAATCATCATACCGTTTGTAACTACAACACGAGGTGCATCTTTGTGAGAAGGAAATAAGCCCATTGGATGTCCAGAGTAGATGGCTAATGTCTGTTCATCGTTCATTTCGGCAAGATACTTCATGGTTAATCTATATTGCGCCCAATTTGAAAACACAGCACCATTGCCACCATAAGTAATCAATTCGTGAGGATGTTGCGCTACTGCATGATCTAAGTTATTTTGAATCATGAGCATGATGGCAGCAGCTTGTTTAGATTTTGCAGGATATGCTTCTATAGGTCTTGCATATATTTTATAATCTGGACGAAAGCGATACATATAGATTCTTCCATAAGTTTCTAATTCACTTTTAAATTCTGGGAGTAACGTTTTATGATGCTTTGCATCGAAATAGCGAAGAGCATTTTGGATAGCTAATTTCTTTTCTTCAACGGTTAAAATATCCTTTCGTTTAGGTGCATGATTGATTGATGCGTCGTATGTTTTTACTTGTGGTAAGTTAGATGGAATGCCTTCTAATATTTGCTCTTGAAATGTCATAAACTCAGTATTGTTTTTTATTGTCGAACCCATAAGGACAGTGTCTGCATCCACTTTCGCAGCAATAGCCTCTTTTAATAAGATATTGTTCAGTGAAACAGCGATAACCTTCTGGTGTAAGATAGAAATCGCCTTCTTCTATGGGAACTAGTTTTTTCATAAAACAAAGATATGAAAATAGATTTTTGGACGGCCAGTCTATTTAATTGGTTTCTGTTTATTACCGTAACAGTGCCTCTTTTAATATGTAGGAAAATACTCTTGCATCCATAGGGTATCTATAAGATATCAATAGCCAGCCGATACGGTATTCTGTTTGTGTAACACACACTAAAATAACTATACATTTTTTAATAAAGAAAGACTTCAACTTGCTAAATTTTTAAAACTTAATGCTTGTAGATTTCATTATTAATTTTAATTTCAAATTTTGAAATAAATTAATTGGATTGATTATTGAGAGCTTGTAATTATGATTGTCATTTCAAAATATTTGGTTCCAAAGGGGTATTTGGGAATTACTATTTTTCCCTTTGTGATTTTAAAGACTGCGACTTTAAAATGTGATGCTGTTTTAATGAACCATGAACGCATACATCTAAGACAGCAATTAGAATTATTAATTCTACCCTTTTTTTTAATTTATGGTATTGAGTTTGTTATTCGATTATTTCAATTTAAATCTTGGCAGGCTGCCTATAAACAGATTTCTTTTGAACGAGAAGCTTATACCAATGAAAAAGACCTTAACTATTTAAAGTCAAGGTCTTTTTGGAATTTTATAAGCTATTTTTAATTGTTATTTTAAAATGATTTTTTGAGTTTTCTGAAGCCCATTTGCTAGTGTCACTTTAACAATATAAGCTCCTGAAGGATTTTTAATCTCGTTAAAGATCATTTCAGATTTAAGAATGTTTTTATTGTCAATAATCACCCTTCCTAATACATCATACACAACAACATCTTTTATAACATCTTTAGCAGAGGTTATTTTAATGTAATTGTTTTTAGGTGCAGTGATGCTTAAATCTTTAATATCATTAAATTCCTCTGTACTTAGAATACTATTATTATAACGTAATACAAAGCGGTTATCTAATACACCAGTTTCAGCATTAAAGCTGTACGGTTGGTTACGTAAATTATGTATGATATTTAATTCTAAGTCTTCAAGAAAAACATCTTGAGATTCATCTTCAAATAAACCATCTACACTATGGATTGCTATGGTGTAGTTTCCAGCTACTGGAATTACTGCACCAATAGGCACTTGGTCTTCTGTATTAAATGGTAAAGGACGTCCTTGAATAAGCATACGGTCTTCATCAATTAAAGAAAACAGATTCATAGCATTGTTTTCTAATCCATAAGCATCAAACATACGATCTTTGGCAAGTGTAGCGCCTTCAATGTAACCAATTAGACTAGTAGCCGTTTGGTTGGTTGGTGAAATGATACTTAACCAAATTCTATGTCTTTCTATCTCATTATCAGTTCTTGTCTGAGTGGTTCTGTAAAACTCGCCATTGTCATAAGATTTATGTCTCATGGTATTGTTGAAATTCACATCTGCATCTGCAGCACCATGATTCATCATGACGAAAAACCCTTGTCCAGAAGCAATATTTCCACCATAGGTGCCAGCTCCCGATGAGGAACCAGAAGAGTTATATGTGACGTAATCATTCACATTATAATTATATTCATAATCCTCATAGAACGGTGGTAAATTTGTTGTGTTGATTTGTGTACCATGCGTCCAAATATGGACTGCTCCCTCAATATTTGTATTAGCACTTAAAAAGGCTATAGCATCTATGGCTGATGGATAAGGGTTTCCAATAAGGTTCCAGTTGTCATCGTTTCTTGTAACCAAAGTAGCTGAAGGTCCTGTATAGTCACCACCATTGTAGGTGCCGCTAGCAATAGGTGTATTAATATTACCATTGTTAAAGACCCCTCTAAACGTTGTATTTACAGGTGTATCTGCTGTGTTATCGCTATTATTTGTTCCAGCACGAACAATATAACCTTTACCAAGAGTCATGTTTCCAGAAGCATAGGTCCAATCTCCAAAGCCATTTGTATTACTTCCAACTGTAGGGATCCATTGCCATCTATAATAAGAAGGAGTTCCAGAAGAAATTCCCGAAAGATCAAACGCATCTACAGGTGAGGTCCAGTATATATAATCTGTATCTCGAACATTGGCTGAATTTCTTTTTACGTCTCCAATACCTGTATTTGTTACCGGGTCTATTTGGATTAAACTACCACCGCTTTCGATTTCAAAAAGACCACCCGTTCTAATATCGGAAAAATTAACAATGGTTAAGGTACCATTTGGTTGGATAAACAATTCTCCGCCATTTTTAACTGTCACGTTAAGAGCATCACCATCTGTTGTACCATTAATAATACTTCTGTAGGTGTCAGGTATAATGACACAATTATCAGAGCTTGGGACACCATTTGGGAACCAGTTGTTAGGGTCGTTCCAGTTGTTATTCGTGCCTTTAAAATATTTTGTTTTGTTGTTAATAGGGACTACTGTAGAAACCGAACATCCGTTATTTAAAATAGCAGAAGCCGTAAAGGAGAAGTTTTGATTCTCTAACTGTGCTGGGGTTGGTTTTACATAAATAGTTGCTAGTGGTGCACTTGTTCCAGAAATATAAGGAATAGTTGCAGCTGCATCAGTATAAGCATCAGCTGTAGTCGTCCAATCGAAAGCTGAATTTAACGGTTTTTCACCATATATTTTGATATTATCGATGGCAACACCATCTGTCCATCCTTCGGAATGGTAATAAAATGATACACGTATGGTATTAAATGTAGGACCCACATGAGTCGATAAATCAACCGTTTTTGTTTCAAAATCTGTTCCTACACCAATATCAGCATCGTTATATTGCTCTACTTGAATCCAATTAGTACCTCCATCAACAGATACTCTAATTTGAACATAATCATCATTTACATTTCCGTCTCCATTAGTTACCTCATAATAATCAGAATAATACATGTCAAATTCTAAAAATAAATTTAAAAAATCTGTGGTTGTTACCGTAGGAGATCTTAAATCGTTATCTAGATTGATACCTACTCCGGAATTATAATCTGAATTAGACATGACAAAGTGGTTGACACCTAATCCAGAGGCAATGGCTGGATACCAAGTTAATCCTCCAGGAATATGCGTGTTTGCACGTTGCGTCCATTGTGTTCTGGCATCCGTTACATTTGGCTGTGCCTGTGTAAATGTACTTAAGCCAGTACCTTCAAAATCTTCATCTAATAGTATGACACTTTCTTTATCTCCGGAAGCCGCTATTTCAACAATAGTATCTTCACCACATAGGGTTGGTGTATTTGGTGTAAACGTTAAGGTGGCTACGGGATTTATTTTAGCCACAATTTCTTTACGTGCTAAAGATTCGCAACCATTAACAGCAGTGACCCAATAACTGGTAGTGGCACTGATGCTTGGTGTTGTCCAATTACCTGTTGGCGTGCCGCCAGGACTCGAAAACGTAGGAGCAGGAGTTAATGGAGTTCCTCCTGTTTTATTATCATATACCCTAAAAGACGTAACGCCAGCAGAGCCTTCAAATTCTAAATCTACTGTTTGGTTATTACCACAAGCCTCGCCATTGGCAATATCTGTAATGATATTCGAGCAATTAGAGACTACTTCGAATAAATAATCTTCGGTTTCTCCATTATAATTTAAATTACCGCATGGCCCAAAAGTAGATGTTCCTCCATAGGCGCTTCCACGTATGCGCACTCTGTAATTTCCTAGAGCTTGTCCAGATGGGATAATAAAACCAAAGGTTGTATTTATTACAGCATTACTACCTGGGTTGTAAACCTCTTCGGCAGCTGTGTTTCCAAAAACACCATCTCTATCCCAGTCTACCCATGCTTTAATATGCATGTTAGTAGCTCCTTCAAATTCTACATATATATTGACACCCTCTCCTTGTGCTTGTTGACTAACACCTGTTAATCCTGTAAAATCTTGATAGCCTCTAGGAGAGTTAGAATAAGTAGATGTATTTGAGGTGTTGTTTAATGTACCCACAAAGCTGACTTCCTGTAAATATGAATTACTTTGATTGCCACTACCAACAGAAGGTGTGCAATAAGTTACTGCGCTTGTTGCTTGGTTTCCTGTTAAAGGCGATGATGTTAAATAATCTGGTCCGCCAGAACAGGCACTATTAAAACTATAAATAAAGAAATAATAAGTGGTTGATGCAGCAAGACCAGTCGCATTAAAGTTGGTGTTACCATCGTTATCTATAACTGTTGCACCTAAACTAGTGTTGCCTATGGTGTAAGATGTTCCATTGCTAGGAGCCGTTGGGGTAGTTCCAGTTGTATTCATTAATACCAAATAGCTGTCTGCTCCTGGTGCCCCTGCAGCTGAGAAATTACCAGAAATGCTATTTGCAGTAATACTATTGAATGTTAAGTTTGTTGGTTGTGTTATTGGAGTTATGCAAGGTGTCGTACTGGTAATATTTAATGTGTAATCTTCAAAAGACCCCCACGAACCTGTATAACAAGGGTTGGTAAGTGGACCACTGTCTACTCCACCAATTCGCATTCTATGATTTCCAATAGGCGCTGTAAGAGGGATTAAAAATGATGCATTAAGTGTTGTTGGGCTGGCTGCAGTTGATACTCCAATATAGACTCTTTCTGTTGCAGCAAAAATACCATTGTCATTCCAATCGACCCAAATAGACGTGTCATAGGTATATGAAGTTTGATAAGTTATAGCCACATTAAGAGTTGTATTTTGCATCGCTGTACCAACTAGATGAGAATAATTACCATAATTACCAGCTTCTGTGCCAGTTGTATTATTAACTGTGCTAAAGGTTACATTGGTAATTCCTAAATTATCTACACTTGAAGGGGCTGGTGTGCAATAATCTTCATACAATTTTACAATTTGTATTTCATGTTCCATTGTGTTACCACTTCTATGTGACCAATGTGCAGCTTGTACAGTGGAGTTTATTTGATAATTACGCCAACCTCTACCATAAGCAGTACCACCACCACTAGATATAGAATTTCCGATTATTAAAGCTTGATTTACAGATGTTAATCCAGAAGAAGTAATATCAAATGTATGTTCTCCAGAACTATTGTTATTATTGCCATCAAAACGAGTTACAGAAATTTCAGGGTTATTTGCAACATGAACAAAATGTCTGTTCCCAGAAGTCTGCGCATCATGCTGCCCATCAAATTTCCAATCAACAGTTTGGTTATTGCTTCCAGGACTCATTAGAGGCCAATTGTCGGCAATGGCATTATCAACATTGTCATCAGCCATATTACCTCTGTGGTGAGTAAAAATCATAGAATTTGCCCAATTGGTAACACTTGATACTGTACCTGTACCATCGGAATTTGCTCTTAAGGTTACAGATCCTGTATCTGCGCTTACTCCCCCAGAATCACCATGTAAAATAGTCCAATTACTACCCGTAAATTCTACTAGAGTTATGTAGACGGTTACATTATTCGCGTTAGAACCTTTTTGTACTCTTAATGTTGTTGCATTTTCTAAATAAGCAATCGCGGTACCAGAATCTGCATCATCAACAGTTGCATTTGTAACTATTCCAGTTATAAAAGGAATACATTTATTAGCATTTGTAAGTCCACTAACAGCATGTGTAACACTACCATTAGCACCATTTAATGCTACACTATATCTGCCTCTAACAATAAACTCGTTATTTCCTCCAGGTGTACCAGTATATTCCCAGATAGACGAACTAAATTTCATATTAGTATTTAATGAACTAGAATTTCTATAATATGTTAAAGTATTGTTTGCAGTTAGCCTTACAGCACCCGATAAATCGTCATTATCTAAACTAGTTTCAATTTCATCAGTTCTACCAGCATGCGTTTTTCTATTGTTATTAGGTAAAACAAATGCGCTATTAGTATTGGATACAGGAGTGAAACTCATGCTTGTACCTCCAGCTATTGCAATATCATTTTGGATATGTTGTACATTAAAATCTTGCCCAAAACTAAAAGATATAAAGAGGAGCGAGAAAAACAAGAAAAATAATCTAAATTTCACACATAAAACACGTGTCAATACTGAGGAAATGTAGGATTGTTTCATAATATTTGGGGTCTTATAAATGACTTAATGTTTAATTAACGACACTTATTGTTAGGTTTTATATTGTTAATTAATAGACAAATATAAATAAAAAATGCATTTAAACTAACAAATCGAACACTTTATCGATAAAATACCTTATTTGTATTCTGTCTAAATAATAAAATTTCAAAAATAAGCGTAAAAAAAGCCCAATAATTTTTAATTATTGGGCTTTGATGTTTTATGATATTAAAATTCTTTACTGTTTCATGACGACTTTTTGTGTTTTCTGTAAGCCATTATTTAATGTAGCTTTTACAAACAGAACACCATCGGAATGATTTATATTGTTTATTGTTAATTCCATTTTATTTATGTTGTGGTTGTTGTATAAAAGTTTGCCTGAGACATCGTATATAGTGACAGATTTAATAGTTTCTGTTCCAGATGTTACTTTGATATAATTATTATTAGGTGCAGAAATAACTAAGCCATTTAATATGCTTACTTCCTCAATATTTAAATAATTATTGGTATAGCGTAAAATAAAGCGATCGTTAAAGGTGCCTTCTTCTGTATTGAAGCTATAAGGTGCTATTCTTAAATCGTGAATGATTCCAAGATAGGTGTCTTCTAAATAAATATCTTGAGCATCTGTCTCAAATAAACCATCCAACGAATTAATAGCTATGGTATAATTTTCACTTTGAGGAACAACAAGACCAAGAGGTACCATATCTGTTTCTTCAAAAGGAAGTGCTCTTCCTTGAATAGACATTTTTTCTTCATTGATTAATGAATAAAAGCTAATTGCGGAACCTGCAAACTCATAGCCATCATAAAGTCGGTCGTTTTCATTTGTAGCACCTTCCACAT
This sequence comes from Flavobacteriaceae bacterium LYZ1037, assembly GCA_003144015.1. GTDB lineage: Bacteria > Bacteroidota > Bacteroidia > Flavobacteriales > Flavobacteriaceae > Xanthomarina. Next base: position 93,243 of record QFWS01000001.1, read on the forward strand.
AACCAACCAAGATTGATGTTCCTATTTCATTAGGATCTATGAGGTCTAACCAAATTCTATGTCGTTCCATGTTTGTAGAACTACTATTAGAGTTATTTGTTCTATAAAACTGACCATTGTCGTAAGTTGGATGACGCATGGTGTTGTTAAAAATAACATCTTCAGAAACTCCAGTACCGTTTACGTCATCTAACATGAGAACAAAAAAGGCTTGTCCAGCTGCAATATCTCCATTAAACCCTGGAGGATTAGATCCTGTGTAATTGTTATCGATATAATCATCACTATAATTATATAGGAAATCGTAATAGAATGGACTATTAGGATTGACTGGAGCAGATTGATGTGTCCAAAAGTAAATAGTTCCATCAATATGAATATTAGCACTCATAAAGTCAGTATATGAAATTGCTGAAGGATACGGATTACCAATTAGATTCCAGTTGTCGTCTTCGTTAGTCGCCTGAACATCACCAGGAGCTGTATAAGGTCCAGTAATATGTGTGCCTCTAGTAATGGGAGTAGTTATAGCACCATTTTGAGGTTTTCCAGAAAACTGAGTGGTGTTTGCAGGGATAGGACTTGTAGACTGGAGTCCTCTAACGATATATCCTTTACCATTTTCCATTAAACCAGAAGCAGGAATCCAATCGCCATGGGTGATACCATTTAATGTGGGATTCCACACGTAAATAAGTTCGCCTGTTGCATCTGAAATATCTGTCACACTAAAGTCGTTATCTGTTGGTGACGACCAATAGATGTAATCGTAACCATTTACACCACCTGGAACGGTTCGTTGCATATTAATAACACCATTACCAGTATTGTTATTCACGTTTGGAGCCCCATTCGTAACTTGAATTAAGCTGCCAGAATCTCTAATATCAATAGTTCCATCTAGATGGATCCAATCGGTTACTACTAGTTCTGTATCTGAAGCTATTTCTAGTCTTGCAGTTGGTGCCACAGTTAAGTTTAGAGCGAATCCAATAATGGAAGGTGGAAGAGGAATTGTAGTTAAACCAACAGCTTCATCTACTATTGGAAAATCTACATTTGAAACGGCTATATCTGGTATTAATACGCAGTCACTAGCTGTTGGAATTCCGTTTGGTTCCCAGTTGCCATCCACATACCAGTTGTTATCAATATAGCCCATCCATGTTTTACTTGATTGGGTAACAACAACATCGTCGGTTAATGTTACAGGAGCGCCACAAATAGTATAAGTTGCAACAGCTGTATAGGTGTCTGGGGTTGTAACGGTTAATGTTGGGCCTGTGCCTATAGATGTTCCTCCAACACCTCCGTTGCTGTCAGAATACCAAGTAATACTATTATGATTAATTACAGCTCCATCTGGTGTAAAACGCCAAGCTTCATTAAAAGTTTCCCAGTTAGGGTCTATACCATTTCTGCAAGGTGCAACTGCAAATTCATTCGCTGGATTGCCTGGGTTATTATCCACGTTGTTCCCTTGAATCCCTACTGTAGCATTACCATCATTCCATATTGAAGTGCCGTTATTTTCAAGACGTTTTTCTTCAATAAAGACCTCTATAATATTTGTTGTTTCATGTAGAATTATCATGCCCGTGTAAAAAGTAGAACTATCACCAAACATAGGTATGTTATTCCAAGATACTTGAAGCTGTCTACATGGTTCTGTACCAATAACTCTACTTTTAATTGGTGTGCCTGTCATGCCCGTTGGGTCGATATCATGATAAACTCCATAGATTGTGTGTTCGAATAGACTATTTACTGTACTAGGTAAGTTGTTACTATATTGCCATCCAGAACCTTGCCCTGGAGATGGAAGAGCTGTTCCTATATTGTTGTCAAAATCGAATGTAATCAACCCATTGGCACCAACTAAAGTTTCATCGTAGCATTGGTTATAAAAGTTAAAATTAAATGGGATAGGGGTTGCAGCATCTGCCCATACGTCATCTGTAGTAATTACCTGAGGGACACCATTACCGAAAATCGGAAAATCATATTCTGGTACTGGATTCGGATAGGTTATTTTTTCTACTATATAACTGGTTGTTTGTTTTAAGTTAGAGTGAGCCTCTAATGTAATTGTAGGGTTCGAGCAGTCTAGACCAAAGCTTGGATCAGGATTAAACGGATCTGCAGTAAATGGATCGACCCCAACTTCGCCTACAATAATAGGGCATACTGTTGGAGTGTTAACAGTATCTGAACAGCCTGTTGTGAAGGTTGTTGTAATCCAGACGCCATTATCTACAGCATTACAGACACCTCTTACAAATACATAATAAGTGGTTCCGGCTAGTAATCCTGTTAAATTTACACTGTTTCCTGCAGTAGTACCAGTAATATCTCCTGCTGGAGTAGAAGTAGAATTGTCAGTTGAAATAATATATTCATAACCATTACCAGGTAAAGGTGAAGCGTGTGTCCAACTAATGGTAGCTGTGGTTGTTGTGCTTGAGACAGCTGTTAATGTTTGTGGGTTTGCAGTACAATTTAAAGGAGTGATGGTAATTAGATAATCTTCAGCTTCTCCATAGGATATATTGCCACAAGCTGGGGGGCTTGTATCGAATTCACTTGACCTTATGCGCATAACATGAGTACCTGCAGTTCCTCCAGGAATTGTAAAACTACCCGTAGCAGCTGTAACATATGCGCCACTAGCATAAACGAGTTCTGCTGCTGAAAAGTTTGAATCATCATCCCAATCTACCCAAATATTAAAGCCATAAGTCCAAATTGTTGGAGCCATATTTACAGTAAAATTGACTATACCTCCTTCAGATTGACTGACTGTTAATGGGCCACCTGGAGCTTGAGAATAGTTACTATACCCTGAAGCTGTGATTCCTCCACCTGTACCTAGATTATTTATATTTGATGCTCCATCGCCAGTAGCAGTGAAATTATTAATGTATTCTGAATTATAAGTTGAAGTAGGAGAGCATGTTGTTGTGGTTGCAGTTGTAGTTGGGGTAGAATTACCATAAGCAGGACCTGCACATGCTGCCGTGTTATTAAAAGAATACACCCAAAAGTAATATTGTGTATTAGAGTTTAATCCATTAGCTATAAAGTTTGTGTTTCCATCTGTATCTATTACAGTAGCACCTAAAGCGGTGTTTCCAATTCCATATACTGTACCATCAACAGGAGCTGATGGTGGCGTGCCAGTTGTGTTCATTAATACTAGATAGTTGTTTGCTCCAGATCCTGTAAAGGTTCCTGCAATAGAGTTGTCTGTTACAGTGCCTATTGTTAGGTTTGTTGGAGAATTAGGCATAGTACATGGTGGAGGTGTGTATACACAAATATCGAAGGTCCCATTATTGTCATTTCCATATTCCCAGACTCTAATATAAATAGTATCTCCTGGATTTAGTCCAGATCTGTTTATATAAGACATAGCACCATTAGTACTTCCATCATCATCACACTCAATAGAATTAAGAGTTAAACTACCAGGACAAGATCCAGTTGCAGAATAGATTTCCATTCCGGAATCCGTAATAACACCAGTATCAGTATCGATAATTAGTGTTCCGTTAGCTGGAACAACAGCTGTAAACCACACATCGCCACCCGAATAAAAACTACAAGTAGGAGCTGGAACGCCAGCTGTAGCTGTAGCATATTCATTGGTGTAAGTTGCAAATGAGCATGAGCTACCTACTGTTAATGGGATGGCATTACAAGGCTCGTCGTTTCCTGGTACTGTTATTGGATCTGTTGTAAATATTATAGGACCATTGATAGTGCTGAAATTACCTGAATTACAAATACTTCTTATAAATACATAATAGGTAGTATTTGGTGTTAATCCTACAATATTTGCAGTTGTTATTCCAGCTCCAGTTGTTCCAATAATATCATTGCCTGGAGTTGTACCAGAATTATCCAGAGAAACAGCGTATTGATATCCTGTAGATGGTGCAGGAACTGCTGCATTCCAGTTAATAGTTGCAGTCGAGGTTAATACATTTGTTGCAGCTGTTAATGTAGGTTCATTACAAGGTGCTGGAATACCACAAACAGAAGCCTCCCATCCGGGACGGGTGTTGGAGCCATCACTATCAAATTCAAATGTTAAGGTTTGCGTAGCATGAGTTGATGTAAATGGTCCTATAGATCCTAAATTACCTGAAAATGGCGATCCTGCTACTTGAGGGGATCCAGCATTTGGCCCATCATAAACATATAAAAAATCCCAGCCATTTTCTAAATTAAAAGCAGTAAACGTTGCTGTAACTGGTCCTCCATCTGGGTAAAATGTCCATGTTTCCAGTTCATTATTGCTATAATTGTTACCTGGGCCACCAGTGTCGTAGAAGTTAGTAGTTGTTCCTGCGCAAGATACTGTAGAATCGTAAACGCATATGGTTCCAGTTGTGCTATTCGTTCCTGCGTTATTACTTCTCATTATTCGGAGGTAATAGGTTGTACTTGGAGTAACCGCAATATTTACTAATGAAGGCTCTCCTGCAGTAACTGTATCTTGAGCGCAATACTCTTCAGTTAATCCAGTACAAACACCACTATATAAAGCAATAGAAATTCTTCTGTTTCCAACACAATTTATTGTAATATTTGTTGTTGAAGTGCCAGTAGTAAAAGAAAACCAGCCATCTCTATAAGAAGTAGCGCAAGAAGGGCTAGCCATAGAGTTTGAAAGCCCGGTAATATTATAAGGTGTTGTTGTACAACTTGTTTCTATTGTTAGTGTTGTAGACCCACTGCAAATGTCTCCTTGCCCAAATCCACTAAAGGAAATTAAAAAACATAATAGGGTAAAGACATGTAATGTGTTTGTTTTTAGACTGAAGTATTTTTTTTTCATATGCTATTCTATTAGTTTATTAACAAGGTTGATCTTGTTTGTAATAATTTTTAGGAAAAATTCAGCAACAATTACGGTCGCTATTTATAACTAATAGATGAGCTTCTGTAGATTTTGGGGGAATCTTGAAAAAAAATATAAAATTTTTAATTTATAAACAGATAATAATGCATGAATTTAACACTTCTTTTAAATGATATGTCGATTAATCTGTAATTTTATTAAACATTTGTTAACATAAAAATGAGCTTTTTTTTCGACTAGTTATTTATGCTATTAAATTTTTCGATAAACGGTATAGTAATCAAGTTAATATGTAAGAATGAAGTTTCAATATTTTCTTTTTCTATTTGGTAAGTTGCAATTAGCTATGACTATCTTTGTGATGCAGATGTGAAAAGTTATGATTAGTATAAAAAATCAATCGAATATTTTTTTAAATGAAACTCTTACTATAAAACCAGATTACTTAAACCATCCTTTTGTTTCTGGAAATAAATTTCGAAAATTAAAATATAACCTTCTTATTGCTAAACAATTAAATTATTCTGTATTGCTAACTTTTGGAGGCGCTTATTCCAATCATATTGCAGCAGTTGCAGCTGCAGGGCATGAATTTGGTTTTAAAACCATTGGTGTTATTAGAGGAGATGAGTTATCGGCTAAAATTTCAGAAAATCCAACTTTAACTTTTGCGAAAAATCAAGGCATGGAATTTTACTTTATTTCTAGAGAGACTTATAAAGAAAAGACGACTGAAACTTTTATAGATGCGTTGAAAATTAAGTTTGGAGATTTCTATTTAATACCAGAAGGAGGTACTAATAACTTAGCAGTAAAAGGCTGTGAAGAGATTTTAACACGTGACGATAATTCCTTCGATTATATATGTTGTCCAGTAGGCACTGGTGGTACGATTAGCGGCTTAATTAATTCAAGCAACAATTCGCAAAAAATTCTAGGTTTTCCATCGTTAAAAGGTGACTTTTTACGAGAAGAAATTGGTAAATTTGCACAGAATAAACATTGGGATTTAATCCAAGATTATCATTTGGGGGGTTATGCTAAAATAAATACCGATTTAATTAGTTTTATTAATTGGTTTAAAGCCACCTATCATATTCCATTAGATCCAATATATACTGGAAAGATGATGTTTGGAATTTTTGATTTATTGAAACAAGGTTATTTTCCAAAGGGTTCTAAAATTCTTGCTATTCATACAGGTGGATTGCAAGGAATTGAAGGAATGAATAAAATATTGAGACGTAAAAATTCACCAATAATTAATTTAGATTAATGAGAAAACTCATCCTTATTTTTGTGTTAAGTGTTTTTGCTTTTAGTTGTGGTACCAGCAAAAAAACAAGTTCAAAACGTTCAAAAAGCAAAACAAAGACCGAACGTGTAGTAAAAGATACTAGAACGCAGCCCACTGTTTCAAAAGAAACAGAACCTGTTATTGTGGTTGAGGAAACTCCTGTAAAAATTCCTAATTCTACGAATGAATATATCGCTTTGTTTAGTGATATTGCTCAAGAAGAAATGCGCTTATATAAAATTCCAGCAAGTATAACCTTAGCCCAAGGTATTTTAGAATCAGCTTCAGGTAAAGGCCGTTTGGCAGTTGAAGCTAATAATCATTTTGGGATAAAATGTCACGGATGGACTGGTGCTAAAATTTATCATGATGATGATGCTTCTCAGGAGTGTTTCAGGAAATACAATGATGCTAAATACTCTTATAGAGATCATTCTTTATTTTTAACAGGACGATCTCGTTATCAAAAACTATTTCAATTAGATATTGACGATTATAAATCTTGGGCAAAAGAATTACGAGCTGCAGGTTATGCTACAGATAGAAAATATCCTGATAAATTAATTAGTTTGATAGAACGATATCAATTATATACCTATGATGATGCTGTTTTAGGAGATAAGAAAACAAATAGAACAACTGTAAAAGCTGAAAACACTCACTTGATCAATAAAGGAGATACTTTGTATTCATTGTCTAAAAGATATAATACGACAGTTGAGGAGTTAAAAAAAATAAATAATTTACGTACTAATGATTTAACTATAGGAAATGTGCTAATAGTTAAATCGAATTAATATCAAAGAATTTTCATGTTATACAAAAGAAGTAGTGCTTTGTTTGCAGAGGCAGAGACGGTTATTCCTGGTGGTGTTAATTCGCCAGTAAGAGCATTTAAAGCTGTTGGAGGAACTCCTATTTTTATTAAAAAAGCCAAAGGCGCTTATTTAATAGATGAAGATGATAATCAATACATTGATTATATTAATTCTTGGGGACCTATGATACTTGGACATGCACATAAACCTGTGGTTGATGCTGTTATTGAAAAAACAAAATTAGGGACCTCATTTGGTACACCTACTGAAATTGAAACAAAAATAGCTCAATTGGCAGTTTCTATGGTTCCAAATATTGATAAAATTAGGTTTGTGAATTCGGGTACCGAAGCTTGTATGAGTGCTGTTAGACTAGCTAGAGGATACACAGGAAAAGATAAGATTATAAAATTTGCAGGTTGCTACCATGGCCATAGCGATTCGTTCTTAATTCAGGCAGGAAGTGGCGCAGTAACTTTTGGAAGCCCTAATAGCCCTGGAGTTACAAAAGGAACGGCACAAGATACTTTGTTGGCAAGATTTAACGATTATAAACATGTAGAATCTATTGTTGAATCTAATAAAGGTGAAATTGCTTGTATTATCTTAGAGCCTGTTGCAGGTAATATGGGTTGTATTCCTCCAGGCGAAATGTTTTTGCAAAAGTTAAGAAACTTATGTACTGCCAATGATATTTTATTGATTTTCGATGAGGTTATGACGGGCTTTAGATTGGCTAAAGGAGGTGCTCAAGAACTATTTGGTGTTGCAGCAGATTTAGTTTGTTTTGGAAAAGTTATAGGTGGTGGCTTGCCAGTAGGTGCATTTGCAGGAAGAGCAGAAATCATGAACCATTTAGCACCTCTTGGACCTGTTTATCAAGCAGGAACATTGAGTGGTAATCCATTAGCAATGGCTGCAGGATTAGCAATGTTGACAGAATTGAATGAAGACAAAGCCATTTATAATCGATTAGCTGAAAAAACGGCTTATTTGCATAAAGGATGTGAAGAGGTATTAAATAAACATAAAATTGCACATACAATAAACAGAATTGGGTCGATGATTTCAATTCATTTTTCAGATACAGATGTGGTAGATTTTGAATCTGCTGCTAATGGAAATAATGATAGATTTAAATCTTTTTTCCACGGCTTGTTAAACGAAGGTGTTTACATAGCCCCAAGTGCCTTTGAAACTTGGTTTATTACAGATGCTTTAAGTTATAAAGATTTAGACAGAACCATTGCGGCCTGTGATAAAGTTTGTAGTTCATTATAAAAAAAAAAAGCTGTTTAAGATGTCATTCTTAAACAGCTTTTTAATTTTGCTATTATTCTTTGTGTTTCATTTGCTTTTTTTGATGCACTCTAGTTTTTTTACTGTCTCTTCTTTCACTACTTATTTTTTCCCACTTGTCGTATTGCTGATCATTTAAAATGCTTTTCATTCTTTTCTTCATTTCAATCTGACGGTCTAATTGTTCATTTTTCATATTAAGACGGTCTTCTTTTGAAGGTTTTACTTTTTGTGAAGCTTCTGTAGCACTTTTTTTAGATTCATATTTAGCTTTACGTTCTTTAGCATTTTCTAGATTTAATTGCAGCACTTGTTTTTGTTGTGCTTCTGTTAGATCTAAATCTAAAGTCATTTGTTTTGTTTGAACTTGAGCTATTTCTTCAGGTGTGTAATCCTGCATTTTATTAGCTATTTCTTTTTTTTGTTGAGCATTCGCTAAAAAACTTAGCGAAATGAATGCGATTGCCATTACTTTTTTCATCTTGTATTTTTTTAGAATTATAACTATAAGACCTAATAAATGGCAAAAGGTTTAAAATGAGTGCTTACAGAGAATCTAAGTACTGACTAACTAAATCATAACCTTCTGGGTGTAATATGGTAGTTCCAATTAAAGGCATGGTAAATCCTTGGTAATAAAAAGACATTCTGGCATCAATATTTATCCTATCTTCAAAAATATAAGAATCAGCTAAAGGTGTTTCATAAGTTAACCTTAAGTAAGATTGATCTTGACAGAATCCACCATCAGAATGACAATGTGCACAATTCATATCGAAATAAGCTCTAGCACGTTCTTCTAAAGAATAATTTACTGCATCTTCCCAATTTGGCAACACGCCAACTTGAGAGGCATCTGTTAGATTTGTTAAATAGTTATTAGAAATCCAATCTTCTAATTGGTGGTTGCTGTTAATTGATCTTAGTTTTGGTCCAATAGGTTTTATTATATTATTGCTATTGTGGCAATCGATACATTGTTGAGCAGAAGGTATTACATAATCTAAATTGACAGTTTCTCCATTTGTGTTTAAGTAACTTAATGGAACAGTACTGGTTGTGTTATCTAATACTGCATCTGTTTGTTCGGCATTCCATTTATAGTTTCCTAGTTCCCAAACACCATTTTGTTTAATTAAGATTCTGGTTTCAACTAATATTTTTCCTTCAGATTCGTCTCTTTCATTATTAAAATAATAAAAGGTTTTAGCGATTACGGTATTATCAGGAAAATTAGGAAAGCCATCATCAACATATTCCATAGATGTGCCTTCAGGTAATGCTATAAGACGTTGTTTGTGTGCGTAATCTGTAAAAAGAGGCGTGTTTAAGTCGTAAATAAAAGCACGATCACTTGGTGTTAAATCGGTTAAATTCTCTGTAAACAAATTGAGTTCAGATAGGTTTGGCAAAAACTCAGGAACTACTTCAGGTGTTGGTTCTGGTGGAATAGGCGAATAATACGTGTCGTCTGCATCTTCTGAGCAGGAAATAAAAAGGAAGCAAAGAGCTATCGAATAGATTAAATTTTTCATTGTAAGATTTGATATTTGGAAAAGTGAAAGTAATAAAAATGTTTTATCATCGATAAAAATTTCGATAAAAATCTGATTTATACTTTATAAGCTTCATTTTAGATGCCTTTATTTAATTTTTAAACATATAAACAAGACCAAAATATTAGCGTTTTTTAATTAAATAAAATCTTATTTTTGCTTTATGCCGAACACCCTACAACCTTTTCTCACAGACAAAGCATATCTTCAAGTACTAGCACTTTTACAAGACGATAACTTGTCGGTTAAAGTAAAAAAAGAAAGAAAAACAAGACATGGAGATTATAAACAATTACCAGACGGCACACATCAAATTACAGTAAATTCTAACTTAAATGTCTATCGGTTTTTAATTACTTTAATTCACGAAATTGCTCATTTTGAAGCTTATAAAAGCTATGGAAGGTTTATAAAACCTCATGGGAAAGAGTGGAAATATACCTTTCAAAGACTTATGTTGCCATTTTTAAATCCAGATATTTTTCCAAATAACTTATTGCCTCTTTTAGCAAAACATTTTAAAAACCCAAAAGCAAGTAGTGATACAGATATTGCTTTGGCTTTGGCCTTAAAGCAGTTTGATGAACCTAATAATAAAACATATGTTTTTCAAATTCCTGTTGGAGCATCATTTAAACTTTATAATGGAAAAGTTTTTAAAAAAGGACAAACTCGTACAAAACGGATAGAATGTGTTGAAATAAGGTCAGGAAAATTGTATCTTTTCAACCCAAATGCAGAAGTAGAGTTGATAGAAGACTAATTCAAAATATATTATAAGCTTTCACTTTGGTGAAATGAAAATAACATTTTTAATGAATAAAAATTATTATGCCATACTAATGGCTGGAGGCGTAGGGTCTAGATTTTGGCCAGTAAGTACCCAAGATTTTCCTAAACAGTTTCACGACATGCTAGGGACTGGAGATACGTTAATCCAAAAAACGTTTCAAAGACTTTCTAAGCTTATTCCAAAAGAGAATATTTTTATTTTAACCAACGAGCGTTATAACGATTTGGTTTTCGAGCAATTGCCCGAAATTACTAATCGTCAGGTGGTTCTTGAGCCTGCTATGCGTAATACAGCACCTTGTATTTTATATGCTTCTTTAAAAATTCAGAAGGAAAACCCAGATGCTGTGATGATAGTTGCTCCAAGTGATCATTGGATTGAAGATGAAGACGCTTTTACAGATAATGTTCAGCAAGCTTTTGATTATTGTTCGGAAAATGATGCCTTAATGACTTTAGGTATCAAGCCTACTTTCCCAAATACGGGTTATGGCTATATTGAATACAACACCTCTTTTGAAACAGATATCAAACAAGTCGAACAGTTTAGAGAGAAACCAGATTATCAAACTGCAAAACAGTTTTTAGATCAAGGAAATTTTTTGTGGAATGCAGGGATTTTTATGTGGCATGTAAAGCATGTTGTTGCAGCTTTTAAAAAGAATCAAAAACAATTATTTCAACTTTTTGAAAAAGGAATTCCGGTTTATAATACAGATGGAGAAAGCGATTTTATAAATGAAAACTATGGATTAGCCGAAAACATTTCAGTGGATTATGCCATTATGGAATCTTCAAGAAATGTGTATGTTATTCCAGCAACATTCGATTGGAACGACCTAGGAACTTGGGGCAGCTTATACGATAAGCTAGATAAAGACCAGAATAAAAATGCAGTAGTAAACGCGAGAACGTTACTTGAAGATGCTACAGGGAATATGATTCGTACTCAAACAGATAAAGTTGTGGTTGTGGATGGGCTGAAAGACTTTATTATTGTTGATAAAGACGACGTTTTATTAATCTATCCAAAAGCGAAAGAGCAGGATATTAAAATGGTGCTTAATAAAGTAAAAGATGCCTTTGGCAATAATTTGGGCTAAGAACTAAAAGATATTCTATAAGTTACTATTACAATAAAATAATGAATCGGATTTTTATATATATTCGCTTGTTGTTATAAAACTAAAATTACATGGAAGAAAGTAAATTCAATTTTTCTGAAGAGGAAGCTAAAAAAGATCAAGCAGCCCAAGACGCTAAGAAAGATCAAGCTGTTGAAGAATCTAAAAATGCCGTAACGAAAGATGCTAAAGGCTTGTTTCAAAACATAAAAAAGTTTTTACAAGAGCTGCTAGATTTTAGAGAAGATACTGATAGAGACGAAACAATTGAAGCGATAAAAAAAGATATTTCTTTTAAAGGAGCTACAGCCTGGATTTTAGTTTGTTCCATTTTTGTAGCTTCCATTGGGTTGAATGCCAACTCTACAGCTGTTGTTATAGGAGCCATGTTAATTTCTCCCTTAATGGGGCCAATTTTAGGGATTGGATTATCGGTAGCTGTTAATGATATTGATACCATGAAGAGATCGTTAATTAATTTAGCAACCATGATTGTGCTAAGTTTATTAACAGCCTTTCTGTTTTTCTGGTTATTTCCATTAAGTGAAGATACCTCGGAACTTTTAGGAAGAGTGAAACCAGATATTAGAGATGTTTTAATTGCCTTTTTTGGTGGCTCGGCATTAATGATTGCACGTACCAAAAAAGGGACCATAGCCTCAGTTATTTTCGGTGTAGCCATTGCAACAGCATTAATGCCACCTTTATGTACTGCTGGATACGGATTAGCAAAAGCCAATTGGCCCTATTTTTTTGGTGCCATGTATTTGTTCACCATTAACACCATATTTATTGCCTTAGCTGGATTTATTGTTTTAAAAGTGTTGCGTTTTCCAATGCTTAAATATGCGAACTCTAAAAAACGAAAATTAATAGCTAGAATAGCTTCGTTGTTGGCTATAATTGTTATGATTCCTGCTGTCTGGACATTTATAGAAGTATTAAAAGAAAGTAATTTTCATGCAGATGCAAGAAGTTATGTGGATAGAGAATTGAATGGTTTGCCTCAATTTGAATACATAAAAAAGAATGTTATTTATAAGTATGACGAAGCAGGATCTTATATAGAATTCAATACGTATGGATTAGGCGAAGTACCACAGTCCACAATAGATGTTTTAAAACAGAAAAAAAACGCTTATCCTGCTTTAAAAGATACAAGGATTATCTTTAATCAAAGTAGAGCAGAACAATACGATAACATGAAATATATGGAGCAATTACGCTTTAGAGACTCTGTAGATCTCATATCTCAAACCCAAAAAATTGAATTTTTGGAAAATCGTGTAAAATCGCTTACAGCTTTAGAAAAAAACACCATTCCTTTTGATGATGTGGTTAAAGAAGTTCAAATTAATTATGAAAATTTATCGGCTTTTAGTTATGCCAATCTTATTAAAACTAATTTTAAAACGATTGATACAATACCCGAATTTCTAGTGACTTGGGATAAGGCAAAGGTGAAGGAACAGGATATTTCCAAAGAACAAGACAAATTAGAACGTTGGTTAAAAGTAAAATTGAAGTTAGATACTTTGGTTGTAAGACGCCAGAATTAATGGTATCATTATTTAGAAAAATCCGTCAAAAACTGATAACCGAAAATTAGTTCAATAAATACCTTTTGTATGCTATAGGTGAAATTGTTTTGTTGGTTATTGGAATTCTAATTGCGTTGTAAATTAATACCTGGAATAATGAACAGCAGAAACAGGAGTTAGAAGTCAAGATATTAAAAGAGATAGGTGCTAACCTTCATTTAGATTTAAGTGAAATCCGTGAAGATATTGGAGTCATAGATTCTATTGGTTTGGCATGTAAATTGGTCATTACATATATTAATACCAATAACGAACCATCAGCCGATTTTAATTATAATGCATCTAAGCTTAAAGTGGTGTCACATTTTAATCCAAACAAAAGCGGTTACGAATTATATGTTTCTAAAGGGATGGAATTGATTAGAAAAGATAGTTTACGTGCTGCTATAGTCGTCTTACCCTTACTATGAGAAATATGAAAAAGAGCGTATTCATTTCGAGGCAACTCATATTCAGTCCATGTTGTTAAAGTATTATACATGGTTACAAAATGAAGATTGTGCTTACTTTTCGAATATGAATACAACTCTGAAAGATTTTACTGAATTAAAAGAAAATGGTGATTTCTTGAAAGTAGTAAATGCTGCTTCATTTGAAAGCTGGTTTGTTCAATTTCGAGTTAAAGGTATTGAGAAGCAAATTGTAAGTCTGATAACATTTATAGAAAATGAATTAGAAACAGATTAGACTGGCAAAAATTAATTTATTGCCTTTCTTCCAAGTACATTTGGCGTACTTTCTTGAACAACTCAGACGAGTAAACAAAATCGGTAACCACCTCGTTATCGGTTTTAAAAATAGTTTCTTTAGAACCTTCCCAAGCTTTTAAACCATCTTTTAAGAATACAATTTTTTCACCTATTTGCATAACCGAATTCATGTCGTGCGAATTAATAATAGTTGTAATATTATACTCGTCTGTAATTTCATGAATTAAATCGTCGATAACAATAGCCGTTTTAGGGTCTAGACCAGAATTAGGTTCATCGCAAAATAAGTATTTGGGTTTGTTAACAATAGCTCGAGCAATGGCAACTCTTTTCTGCATACCTCCAGAAGCTTCACTAGGCATTTTGTTATGAGCATCTTCAAGCTTTACACGCTTTAAAACAAAGTCAGCTCGGTCTTCCATTTCACTTTTACTTTGTTTTGTAAACATGCGCAATGGAAACATAACGTTTTCCATTATAGTCATAGAATCAAATAAGGCACTGCCTTGAAATACCATGCCCATTTCGGAGCGAAGGTTTCTTTTTTGGTCACTATTTAATTCAGAATAAATTTTACCATCGTAAGATATGGATCCTTCTTCTGGATGAAATAAACCTAGTAAGCATTTTAAAAAAACAGTTTTTCCGGAACCACTTTGTCCAATTACCAAACTCGTTTTGCCTTTTTCGAACGTCGTAGATATGCCTTTTAAAATATGCGCGTCTCCAAAAGATTTATGTATATTTTTTACGTCTATCATTAGCTTAGTAGGAGTTGAGTTAGAATGTAGTTTAAAAGTATAATGGTTACACTAGTCCAAACAAAGGAGGTTGTACTAGCTTTACCAACTTCTAAGGCACCACCTTTCATAAAATAACCATGAAAGGATGGAATGGTCGCTAAAACAAAAGCAAATACAAATGTTTTTATAAAGGCATACGTAATATGAAATGGAATAAAATCCATTTGAATTCCAATAATATAATCGTCAAGCGTACTAAATCCGCCATAAATACAAGCTGCCATGCCTCCCATAATTCCTAAAAACATCGCTATAGAAATAACAAAAGGGTAGAGCATTAAGGCTATAAATTTTGGAAATACTAAGTAATTAATGGCATTAATTCCCATAACCTCAAGCGCATCAATTTGTTCGGTAACACGCATGGTTCCTATGCTTGAAGTAATAAAAGAGCCTACTTTTCCAGCCATAACTATGGAAATAAAAGTAGGAGCAAACTCCAGAATAATTGACTGTCTTGTAGCAAAACCAACCAAATATTTAGGAATTAAAGGGCTGGTAATGTTTAATGCCGTTTGTATGGTTACAACACCACCAACGAAAAAAGAGATAAAAGCTACAATGCCAAGCGAGCCTATTATTAAATCGTCTATGTCTTTAAAGATTAGAATTCGCATCACAGACCATTTAGTAGGTTTGCGAAACATATCTTTAATCATTATAAAATAAGCACCAATATTATGAAGGTATGTCATAAAATAATTTGTTACTGCTAAAGTATAAAAAACTAAGCCTTTTTTAACCTTAATTTTAAATTATGATGTTTTAAAATGTCTATTTTTGGAGTTTAAATTTAATTCTGAAAATGAAAAAACTTGTTCTAGTCTTAAGTCTTTTAATATTAAGTGTTTCTTGTAAGTCTCAAAACGAAACAGTTAATGCTAATCCAAAAGTGTTTACCCCTCAAAATAATCCAAAACTAGTTGTAGGTATTGTAGTGGACCAGATGCGATATGATTATTTATCGAGATTTTATAATAAATATAGTGAAGGTGGCTTTAAACGTATGATGAATGAAGGGTTTAACTGTAAAAACAATCATTATAATTACATACCAACCAAAACAGGACCTGGCCATGCATCTATTTTTACAGGAACTACTCCTAAATATCATGGTATAATTGGAAACGATTGGTTTGACAAAAAAATAAACGATAAAGTAAATTGTGTTGAAGATAATTCTGTTCAACCCATTGGCACAAATAGTAAAGATGGCATAAAATCTCCTCAAAGAATGCTAACTACAACATTTGCAGATGAAAATAGATTGTTTACTCAATTACGTGGTAAAACTATTGGAGTTTCACTAAAACACCGTGGAGCTATTTTACCAGCAGGACATACTGCTAATGCCGCTTTTTGGTTAGATTACGAACATGATGGAACCGGAAATTGGATTACAAGTTCGTTTTATATGAATCGTTTACCAAAATGGGTAGAAGATTTTAATACGTCCAACATTACAGAGTCTTATTTTAAAGAATGGAATACACTTTATCCAATAGAATCGTATACTGAAAGTGGAAGCGATTTAAACACGTTTGAGAGAATACTTAAAGGGCGAGAAACGGCAACATTTCCATATGATTTAGAGGAATTAAGAACTTTAAACGGGAATTTTAAAATAATTGCTGAATCTCCTTATGGGAACAGTTTAACTACAGATTTTGCTATAGCAGCAGTTGATGGTGAGCAATTAGGTCAAGATGAATATACTGATGTATTAACCATAAGTTATTCGAGTACAGATAAAATAGGTCATGATTATGGTGTCAATGCTAAAGAAACAGAAGACACCTATTTGCGTTTAGATTTGGATTTAGAAAGATTATTCAAGGTATTGGATAAAAAAGTAGGAATAGGTGAGTACACTGTTTTTTTAACTTCAGATCATGGTGCACCAGATGTTCCAGCATATTTGTACTCTGAACAAATTCCAGCAGGTCTTTTTAACGAAAGTGCTATGTTTGATGATATTAACATGCTATTGAATGACACATATGGCATAACAGGTTTGTTGTTAAGCAGAATTAATAATCAATTGTTTTTTGACCATGCGTTAATTGAGAAAAACAACTTAAACCTTCAGCAGATAAAACAAACTGCTGCAAATGGGTTGTTGAAATATGATTTAATAGATAAGGTGTTTATTACTTCAGAGATAAATATTTTAGAAAACACTCATGGTTATGTAGAAAACATGTTGGCTAATGGGCATAACCAAAAAAGATCTGGTGAGGTTTTATTTGTTTACAAACCAGCTGTTTTTAAAGATACACCTTGGAATAGGACAGGAACCGATCATCATACAGGGTTTAATTATGATACACATGTACCCTTATTATTTTTTGGAAAAGGGATTGAAAATGGCTCTACGTTAAAAAGAACAGAGATTGTGGACATTGCACCTACAATATCAGCCTTATTAGGTATTAGTTTCCCTAATGGATCTATTGGTACGCCATTAGAGTTTGTGTTAGAGGAATAAATTGAGAATAGATTAAATAAAAAAGCTCTTAATTTAATTGGTGTTTAATGCTGAATTTTAACACTTGATACTTAAGTTACTTTCGATACAGAAAATAATTGTTAACAAGATTAATATAGGTTTCTTTAGCTTCGTCTTGTGTAATATTCTGAATTTGGAACAACGCATTTGTTTTAAATGCAGTAATTAAAGGCTTACTACTGCTAGGTCTATTGTAATCGTTTGTTGCTTTTTTGTAATAGGCATACAAACGCAATAAGAAATCTGCTGGGAATGGCTCTGTGTAATCGTTTATTCGATCTACAGCTTCTTTAAATGCGATATCTAATTCTTCAGAAGTCATTATTTTTCAGCAATAACAGTTTCACCACCTCGTACTTTTTGATTGAGTTCAACTTTAATTTTGGTATCTAAAGGTAGAAACAAATCTACTCTCGAGCCAAATTTAATAAATCCAGAATCTTCGCCTTGTAACACAGTCTGGTCTACTTTTGCATAGTTTACAATACGTTTTGCTAATGCTCCAGCAATTTGTCTGTAAAGTACTTTGCCGTAAGTTTCATTTTCAACGACCACTGTCGTTCGTTCATTCTCTTCGCTAGCTTTTGGATGCCATGCAACTAAATATTTCCCCTTATGGTATTTGCTAAAAAGCACCTGCCCACCAATGGGATGTCTTGTTACATGCACATTTATTGGAGACATAAAGATGCTTACTTGTAGCCGTTTTTCGTTAAAGTATTCTTTTTCAAAAACCTCTTCTATAACCACCACTTTTCCATCGACAGGAGAAACAACGGTATCTATATTTCTGTGAGTAAATCGTTTTGGGTTTCGGAAAAACTGTAATATTAAGATTAAGAAAATTAAATACGAAATCATTAATATTTTGCTTAACCAAGCAATTGTAACAAAGTTATCAGTTAGCAGAAATAATGCAACGACTATAATAAGAGTTACAAAAATAATTTTATGGCCTTCTTTATGAAACATAATTCAAAATACGTAAAAACAAATAAATAAAAGGTGCAGCAAATATAATGCTGTCAAACCTGTCTAACAATCCACCATGTCCTGGCATAATAATACCACTATCTTTAACATTGGCTTGGCGTTTAAACTTCGATTCTATTAAATCGCCAAGTGTCCCAAAAACACTAATAATGATACTTAAAATTAACCAATTTGAAAAACTTAAATTAGTTTCTGTAAAGGTAGCAATAAAATAACTTGCAACGGAAGCAAAAAATAAACCTCCTAAAAATCCTTCAACCGTTTTCTTTGGTGAAATGCTTGGAAATAATTTTTGTTTTCCAAAATTCTTACCAACAAGGTAAGCAAAAGTATCATTCGTCCATACTAAAATAAACGACCCAAATAAAATTATAGGATTAAAGGTGTGGTTGTGACTTGCAATTAAAACTAAGAATATAAACCCACTTGAAAGGTAAAATGTTGTTGTAATTATTTTTTTTGAAATAAAGAGAGGTATATTTTTTTCTGTAAATAAGTCCTTAATTAAAAACAATTGAACAAATATGGTAATAACTTGTAGTATTTGCGTGATTTCATTTAAACCATCGGTTGAGTCGACAACAAATTGCCAATAGCCAAAAATTGCATATAAAATAGTGAAGACTATAAACGGAATAAATGATTTGTATTGAATAAGTTTTTTAAATTCAGCTAAACAGATAATTCCGAACACAAAAAATAAGATTAAAAAGGCATGTTCATTGGTTAATGAAAGAAGTAGTAATGCTACATACAAAAGGCCAGAAAAGGATCTTACTAGAGTTTCTTTCATACTATAGGTCTTCTAATAGTAGTAAATATAAATTTTTTGAACTACTACCGTATGTCATAAAGTCTTTTTCTTCTAAAGATTTAAAATGCTTTATGGTTGTAATGTTTGTTGGAATCTGTTTTTTGTTTCTTGATTTTATCACTCTTAGTCCTTCGCCTATATTCTCAACTATTTGACTAGTAGTTGCAAATACTATAAAGTTATCTGGAAGCTCTTTTAGTTTTTTTTCTGCAATTTGTCTAGATGAAATAAGTAAAGAACCATCATCTGCAATTAGATTTTCGCAAGTTGTAAGAAAAAAAGTAGCATTTTCTGCTGTTTTTGATTTGGGTAAATTAAAGTCGTTAAATCTGTCTTCCATATTACTGTCAAGAAATAAGACTTTTTTTTCTTGCCAACTATTCTCTTCAATAATGTTATTTAGAGAGTTAAAAATTTCATCTAAATTTTCGCAATACAGAAATTTTCCACCATTAGCTTTAAAGTTTATTGTAAACCTTTCATCTACTGGCAGTTTAATTTCTGGCATGTATTTGCCTCTCTCATTTGATTTTAATTCTTCTTCTGATTTTTCAGATTTGGAACCAAAAAGTTTTCTAAAAAGACTCATTTAAGTTATTGCTATTAATCTAAGTATAGTAGGCTTTTTTTCAAATATAAAAAATCTTAAACTAACCAATGGGTTAATTTAAGATTTTTGCTAAACCTTAACAAATATATTTAAGTAATTTATTCTTCTTCAGATTTGTCAAGTTCTTCTTTCTGGTCTTTAATTTCTACCTTTTCAGCAACAAGTTCTTGTTTTTCAAAAGGGCGCTTACCAAATATTTTTTCTAAATTATCTTTAAAAATAACTTCTTTTTCAAGTAATACTTCGGCAAGTAAGGTTAATTTATCTCTGTTTTCTTCTAGGAGTTTTACGGCTCTTTCGTATTGCTCTTCTATGATATCTGAGATTTCTTTATCAATTAATTCGGCTGTTTTCTCGCTATAAGGTTTCGTAAAGCCATATTCGTTTTGTCCAGAAGAATCGTAATACGTTAAGTTTCCAACTTTTTCGCTTAGGCCATAAATGGTCACCATAGCTCTAGCTTGTTTGGTTACTTTCTCTAAATCACTTAAAGCACCTGTAGAGATTCTATTAAAAATCACTTTTTCAGCAGCACGACCACCAAGAGCAGCACACATTTCGTCCAGCATTTGTTCTGGATGAACAATAAGCCTTTCTTCAGGTAAGTACCAGGCAGCACCTAAAGAGCGTCCACGAGGTACAATGGTTACTTTTACTAGTGGCGCAGCATGTTCTAACATCCAACTTACTGTAGCATGACCAGCTTCATGAAAAGCAATGGCTTTCTTTTCAGCAACCGTCATGATTTTATTTTTCTTTTCTAAACCACCAACAATTCTATCTACAGCATCTAAAAAGTCTTGTTTATCAACAGCTTTTTTACCTTGTCTGGCAGCTATTAATGCTGCTTCGTTACAAACATTGGCTATATCTGCACCAGAGAATCCAGGGGTTTGTTTTGCAAGGAAATCAATATCTAATCCTTCAGCTTTTTTAAGAGGTCTTAAATGAACTTCGAAGATCTCTTTACGCTCTCTTACATCTGGTAGATCTACAAAAATTTGTCTGTCAAAACGACCAGCACGCATTAAAGCTTTATCTAAAATATCGGCTCTGTTAGTTGCAGCAAGCACAATAACATTTGTATTGGTACCAAAACCATCCATTTCTGTTAATAGTTGGTTTAAGGTGTTTTCTCGCTCATCGTTACTTCCAGACATGGCATTTTTACCTCTTGCTCGACCAATAGCATCAATCTCATCAATAAATATAATGGCTGGAGATTTTTCTTTAGCTTGTTTAAAGAGGTCTCTAACTCTAGAAGCACCTACACCTACAAACATTTCAACAAAATCTGAACCAGATAAAGAGAAGAAAGGGACTTTGGCTTCTCCGGCTACAGCTTTTGCTAATAAGGTTTTACCTGTACCAGGAGAACCAACTAATAATGCTCCTTTTGGTATTTTACCTCCTAATGAGGTGTATTTTTCTGGGTTTTTAAGGAAATCTACAATTTCTTGAACTTCTTCTTTCGCGCCTTCTAATCCAGCAACATCTTTAAAAGTCGTTTTTACCTCTGTGTTTTCATCAAAAAGCTTAGCTTTAGATTTACCAATATTAAATATTTGGCTACCACCACCTCCAGCTCCACCACCAGACATACGACGCATGATAAAAATCCAAACACCAATTAATAAGATAAAAGGCAGTAACCCTATTAGGAAATCTCCCCATAGATTTTGTTCGGTTTTATACTCTACTTTTGGCTGTGGATCTAAATGTTCTTCATTGATAACTTTAGATATGTCATCTTCAAAATTCTGAAGATCTCCAAATTCAAATTTATAATTTGGAAGCTTTGTTGCAGAAGGCAATAAAGAAGATGGTTTCGATTTTTTATGTATTTCCTTTTGTTCAGCTTCAGCAGTTAAATATACTTTTGCTTCACGTCTGTTTACTATTTCTACTTTTTCAACATCCCCATTCCTTAAATAGGTCATGAATTGTGATGGTGTAGTAGGACTTGCATCCTGAAAATTACTACCACTGAACAATTGCATGGTTAAAAATATAACTATAATAATACCGTAAATCCAGTAAGGACTGAATTTAGGTTTTTTAGGATTAATTTTTTTCTTATTTGTCATTAATTCTCTTAATAATTTGTTTCAACTACGGTTGTTTTTGCGTCTCCCCAAAGGCTCTCAATATCATAATATTCTCTAATATGTTTTTGAAACACATGAACAACAATATTTACATAATCCATTAAAATCCACTCAGCATTATCTTCACCTTCAATATGCCAAGGCTTGTCTTTTAATTCCTTACTTACTTTTTTCTGAATGGAATTTACAATGGCATTCACTTGCGTATTCGAAGTTCCTTCGCAAATAATAAAGTAGTCGCAAACCGTGTTTTCTATGTCTCGTAAATCTAGAATATTGATGTCTTTTCCTTTAACATCTTCAATACCACTTATTATGGTTGTTATTAGTAAGTCTGCGTTAGATTCTTTTTTCGCCATTAATTATTTTTAATTTGTGCAAAGTTATTATTTTTTAAGTTCTTTATACTCTAAAATTTTCATAAGATTTTATAGTACGAATATAACTATTTATTATGCGTATAATCAAACTTAATGCCATCGATTCCACTAACAGCTATTTAAAGCAACTAAGTATGGATGAACTTGTTGAAGATAACACGATTGTTGTAGCAAATTATCAAACTCAGGGTAGAGGGCAAATGGGAACCACTTGGGTTTCTGCAGATTCTAAAAACCTTATGTTTAGTGTGTTTAAAGATGTTTCGTATCTTCCAATAGAACAAAACTTCTTTATAAGTATGGCGGTTTCACTATCTATTATCAAGTCTCTTGAACAATTTTTAATCCCGAAATTACACATTAAATGGCCTAACGACATTTTGTCAGAAAGCCAAAAAATATGCGGGATTTTAATTGAAAATGTCATAAAACAAAATTCTTTGAAAGCAAGCATCATAGGAGTTGGTCTAAATGTCAATCAAACCAATTTTGAAGAATTACCGAAAGCCTCCTCAATGTATCTGTTAACTGGTGTTGTTTTTAATTTAGAAGAAGTGTTATTTGCGATTACAAAAAACACTGAAATTTATTTTAACTTATTAAATGCAGGAAAGCACCAACAAATAAAAGATAGTTATGAAAGTTATTTGTTTAGAAAAGATAAACCTTCAACTTTTAAAAATGCTGAAGGTTCTTTGTTTTCTGGTTTTATAAAATCTGTATCAAATTCCGGCAATCTTCAAATCATGCTTGAAGACCAAGTTATTAAAGAATTCGATTTAAAGGAAATAAGCTTGCTCTATTAAATAGCACTAGGTATATTGCTTGCTAAGGTCTCAATAAATTTAGTAATTGGGCCTTTAATCATCATAGCCATCATGGCATTAAATTTACCATCAAAAACTAATTGTACTTCACTTTTATGAGATTCTAGTTCTGTAATATGTCCTGTTAAAGAAAAATCTATTTTCCCACCAGCAGCTCCTAAAACAACTTTATTAGGAGAAATTAATTCTTTTTTCTTTAAAATAATTTCAGGCATACCTTTTAAAGCAAATAAGAATTTATCCTCATTTAACACCTCAAATTTACTAATGTTTTCTGGCATTAATTTTTCAAAGTTTTTTATTTCAGATAGAAAATTAAACACTTCTTCAGGTGATTTATCTACTGTTACTGTTGGTGATTCTAAATTCATGTTATTCTTGTTTAGTTGAAAGTTGTTCTGTTGTTTTAAGCTTTAATAAAATAGATCTTAAATTAATACTTTGCCTCTTCGTGTTTTATTATCAATTATTATTCCATTCGCTTGGATTTGCATTCCACTTGGATAAAGTTCCTAATTCTTTTTGTGTAATATAATTTGTTTCTAAAGCTTGATCTAATAGACTTTGATAATTACTTAAAGTATGAAACGAAATGTTTTCTTTCTCAAAATTAGCATTTGCTATTTCAAAGCCATAAGAAAAAATAGCGATCATTCCTTTTACATTTAGATTGGCTTCTTTTAATGCTTTTACAGCGTTTAAGCTGCTATTTCCTGTGCTTATTAAATCTTCAACTACAACAATGTTTTGACCGCTTTCTACATGACCTTCAATTTGGTTTTTTCTACCATGAGATTTTGCTTCAGGTCTTACATAAATAAAAGGTACACCTAAATATTCGGCAACCAACATGCCAATTCCTATAGCTCCAGTAGCAACTCCCGCTATAACATCTGGCTTCCCATATTGTTTCTCAATTTGTTTCGCCATGGTTTCGCGAATATAATTTCGAATGGTTGGATAAGATAATATAATTCTATTATCACAATAAATGGGAGACTTCCATCCTGAGGCCCAGGTAAAAGGATCTTTAGGGCTTAATTTTATAGCATTTATTTGTAATAAAACTTCTGCCGTTTTTCTTGCTGTATGTTTATTGAAAATCATAAGCGCAAAATTACACTTTTTTAATTAAAATTTTAATTTGAAAATGTATTTATAATTACTTATGAAAACTATTGTTATGAAATAAAAATTGATATTTTTACAGAACAAAACAACTTTAAAACACATTATGCATAAAGTTTTTGTTAATGATAAACCAATTGTTTTAACAACCAAAGTTGAAAAAGAAAAAGGATTTAAGAATTTCCCCTTAAAAACAGTCAATCTTAAAAAGATTATAAGAGAGCTTAACTCTACGTCGTTAAAAGAAGTTCGGTTAATTCATAAAAACGAAGAAAAACTTTTAAAAAAATTCCTAAAGAAGCTGCCTAATGTGATTGCAGGTGGAGGTAAAGCCTATAATGATAAAGGAGAGATTCTATTTATTTTTAGAAATAATAAATGGGATTTACCTAAAGGGAAAACAGAAAAAAAAGAAGCTATTGAAGAAACTGCAATAAGAGAAGTTGAAGAGGAAACAGGTGTTAATGGTCTTGAAATTGTTAAACCACTTGAAACAACCTATCATATTTTTAAGCGAAACGGCAGGAATAAAATCAAAATAACTTATTGGTTTGAAATGAAAACCAACTATAATGGTAAGTTGGAACCTCAAGAAAATGAAGGCATAACCAAGGTGGCTTGGTTGGATAAAGAGCAAGTAGAAAAAGCTCTAGAAAATTCTTATGCAAATATAAAATCACTTATTTAAAATAAAGTTTCATCAAACTTTAAATAATATTTGTTGTTAATAGTATGTTTTATTGATGCATACTACTTAGTTTTTTTGATTGATATGAAATCTTTTCGCAATTAGTTATTATATTTATAACATAAAATTTTCTTGTGTTTAGAACCAATTCTTTTCCATTTCTTAAAAATGCACTTTTTGTTTCTGTTTTGGGAATCTTTCTTCATAGTTGTTCCTTGTTGAAAATAGAAAGTGCACAAGAACCTCTGTCAAAACAAGATTTAAATATGCGTTTGTTAACGCAATCTTTGGTCAACGAAGCAACCAATCGTGTTGAATTTGCTGCAGATAGTATTATAACAAATTCCACAAATACTAATTTGCAGAAACATGCTTATCGTTGGAAAATAGAGACCTTAAATACGTTTAAAAGCACCGCTTTTCAAAGTTCGCCTAAATTATCCTTAATGGATACGTGGACGTATATGTTGCAAGTCCGTAATTTTATGGAAACAGACGAAGCCCTAGATTATTTTGGTGTTTACAGATCTTATGTTGCGCAAGTAGCTCAAGACAATGTAAACGATATCGAGAAAAAAGCCCAACAATTTTTTACATCAGATAACTTTAAAAAGCATCAAAGTTTTGCCAATCAATATGCTAAAGAACATCCACTTTCCAGTAGTAATTTAAAACATAATTCTATAAGAAGCAGCTATGTTGAATTCTTAGAAGTGCCAGATAGTTTGGCTTTTACAACAGTTGGTTCTTTATCTGAAGTGATGTCAAATTTTTCAGACAAACTTTCCTATTCCACCGATGCGGCTGGCAAACAGTTTAAATGGAATACCGAATTAATGCTAAAAGAAAAAGGTTTTGACTCTGTTCAAGTTAAAGATATGATGACGACTATTGAGATAAAAGTAGACCGGTTAAGTGATATTGCTGAAAATACACCAGATAAATTAAATGATGCCTTAAAATCATTTTCAAACGATATGCGTTATTTGTTTTATAGTCTCAACGAAGAAATAGCATTTGTTAGTGATCGAATGGCATTAGAACGTCAAGCCATCGATACCATTATTAGAAGAGAGCGAATTGCCCTAGACAGTATTATTTTACGAGAAAGAAAAGCTGTTGCAGCAGAAGCTGGTGATATTTCTGTGCGTGTTGTAGATGAAGCCATGATTCATGTCAAGGAGTTAACGGGAACACTTTTATTTTACTTTGTATTATTGTTTGCACTCTTATTATTTTTGCCTTTTGCTTTAGGTTATTTTGCTGGTAAAATACATCAGAAGAATAAACATCATAAAAATAAGGATTGATTTTTTAAAAGGACACCCGAAACGATACATTTGGTGTGATGCCTAGAGCCACATTTTTTACTTCAAGAATGTCGTTATTTGCATCCATTAAGTAGTAACTATTGATAATGTTTTCTGTATCAAAAATATTCCAAACCGAAGCACATACTTGTGCTTTAATATGTTTTGAAAATTCAAAATCGTAAATTGCAGAAAAGTCTGTTCGCCAATAATCGGGTAAACTATTGGCATTGGGTTCTCCATAAACTAAGGTGTTTGTAGCTTTAGATTCTGTGCTATTTATTAAAGTTGTAGGTCTTCCAGAATGCCAATTCATACCTAACGCTAATTTTAAACGGTTAAGAGTATAGGTTCCAGATAGGTTTAATTGATGTCTAATATCTACATTGTTGGGAAAAGAGTTGCCATTTTGTAATTCAGCAAAGGTATAATCGTTTTTACTGTAAGAATAACTCATCCAGGTGCTAAAATCTTTAAATTGTTTATTGATTAAAAAGTCTAAACCAGTAACAAAATAATCACCAATGGTGTTGGTATATTGAAACTGATTTTGGAATCCTTGACTTCTAGAAGTTATCCCATCAACATGTTTAATGTACCCTTCTAAACTAATTAACAACTGTTTTTTATTATAATGAATGCCAGTTGATACTTGTTGACTTTTAATGATTGGAATATCTTCGTCATTTGCTAAAATCCAACGTTTTTTTTCAATACCTAAAAAATCATTTTGCAAATCTATAATTTGTGAGGTAGTCTGACTTTTTAGCTCGGCTAAAACTTCAACACGAAAATTCTTAGCAATTATTTGATTGAAACTTAAACGAGGTTCAAAATAGAAATCAGAAAATTTCTCAATGTAATTTGTACGAAACCCAAAACGAGCACGTGTGTTTCCTGATTTCGATTTAAATGTTAGCTCGTTAAAAAATCCATGAGTACGCAAGACCTCTTTAATATAACGTCTGTAATCTGGATTGGATACATCTTCTAGGTTTCCAATGCCAGTTTCAGAATATTGATAACCACCAAAATAGTTTAATTGATCGTCCACATTATAAAGTATATGTGCTTTGAAGTTGCCTTCTGAAACCTTGTTTTCTTGAATAAGTTTTTGATTATTACTTACATCAACTTGATTGGCATTAAGGTCATAATTTGAAAAATATCCTTGAAAGCTAGTTTGTAATTTAGGATTCCAATTACGTGTGTATTTGGCATTAATAGACAAACTGCCTTGTGAAAGCTGACTGTTTGAAATGGTATTGGAATTGTTTATAGTAGCAGTTTCTTCATAATCCAACGCATTGTCAATGGTTAAAAAACTAACTTCTAGTTTGTCGTTTTTAGAAATGTCATAAATCAGTTTAGCTGATACATCATAAAAATAAAAATTCTCATTATTGGTTAAAACGGTTTCTGTAGGATTTGTTAAATCGGAATCCTGAAAAATGCGCTTAAAATATTGTTTGTACGTTGGTGTGTCAATACCATCTGTAAGAGAGCGTCTTCCGGCAATTTGTAATCCAATATTTTCAGAAATAGGAATGATGGCAAACGCATCTGCAGCTAGCATATTTGCTCCAATACCTCCATTGAATTTTGTAGAAATAGTATTGCTACTTCTCATATCAATAATACCTGAAACCCCATCTCCAAATTGGGTGCTTGACCCATTTTTTGAAATTGATACTTGATCGATTAGAGAAGGATTAAAAGCAGAAATAAGTCCGAAAAAATGTCCAGATTGATACATTTTTACGCCATCCCATAGAATTAAGTTTTGATCGTTTGTACCTCCACGAATGTTTAAATTAGAAACCCTTTCATCAACACTTGTAATACCTGGTAATGCCTGAACGGTTTGTAAAACATCAGGTTCAATCAAACCAGGTAAAATACCAAAAGCCTTTAAGTGAATACGCGATGTCCCATCGGCTTGTAACGAGATGCCTTCGGTTAGGTAGTTGGTAAGTAATATTTCGTTTAGATATTGAGTTTTGGTAATATCAGAAAACAGAATAGATCTTATAACAAAAGCATTTTCAGATAATGCTTCAAAAACTAAATGAGTTTCAGTTTCTAAATAGTCTATGAGTTTGGCTTGTGATAAATTTTTTGCTGGAGGATAAATTTGCTTGTCTGTTATGGTTTCATCTGCATAAGAAAACGATAGGTTATATTCCTTTTCGACAGTTTTTAAAATATTAGTTAAATACTGTTTTGTGTTAGTATTTTTCTGTGCTTGAAGAACACCAAAGACACTAAAAAAGCAGCAATAAAAGAAAAGAATGTGTTTACTTTTC
Source organism: Flavobacteriaceae bacterium LYZ1037 (assembly GCA_003144015.1). GTDB lineage: Bacteria > Bacteroidota > Bacteroidia > Flavobacteriales > Flavobacteriaceae > Xanthomarina. The sequence goes on from QFWS01000001.1 coordinate 121,783, forward strand.
ATGTAATACTATCATATCATTTTTAGACGTATAACTAATATTTAATGGTAGCGTAATGGCTTTTAAGGCCATGTCTTTGTTGTTGTGAACAAAATGCCCAGTAAATAAAATGTTTGTGTCAATATTTTTAGCATCAATAGTTACTTTATATTGACGTTTAAATTCATTTAAAACAAATTTATAAGGCATGCTTTTAAAGGTGCTTTTGTTTTGTAACCAAGCAGGCTCTGTGGCGTCTTCTTTTTCTTTAACAATTAATTTCCCATCAAGAATTAAAAATTGATCTCCAGGTTTTAAGATGGTGTTTGCGTCTTCTATGGAAACTTTTACAGAGCCTTCATAACAAACAACCTCAAAAATATGGTCGCGATTTTTAACTAAAAATTGAGTGCCTAAAACAGTAACTGTTCCAGATTGGGTTTGGACTCTAAATTGGGAACCTTTTTCAACTTTAAAATAGGCTTCACCATCTAAGGTTAAAGTACGACTGTCTTTCCATTTCTTTTTGTTGTATGTGATTTTTGATAGTGCATTTAATGTCACATGCGATTGATCTGGTAAACTAATAGCTGTTTTTTCAGCTGTTAAGGTTGAAATGTTTGTGTCTAAATTTGTTGTGTAATAATACACACTAAAAAGTATGGCTAATAAAGCAGCAATGCGTAGCACAGGTTTTAACCAAGTTGTTTTTACAGCAGATTTTTTTGAAATAGCCTTGGAAATATTTGCTAAAGCAAGCTGTTCATCAAATTCTGAAGCTTTAAAATGTTTTAAACCTTCAGATAATTTCATGAGTGCCTCATAATCATCCAATGCCTTGAAAGCCTCATGTTCTTGAGGATTCAGGTTGTTGGATAACCATTTTTGTATGAGTTCGTCTTTTGTCATAATTTAGCTCTTCATATATAAAACAAGTTGGATGTTGTTTTTCCTACCTACTTTTTTAAATTCCTTCTATGTCTTTTCGTAATTGTTTTAAAGCACCATAGATCCGTTTTTCAACAGCCTTAGTTGAAATGTCTAACATATTAGCAATTTCTTTGTGTTTTTTTCCTTCAATTCGGTTTAGTAAAAACGCCACGCGTTGCGCTTCTGTTAAGTTTGCAATTGCCTTTTGAAGTTTGTGCATGTATTCACTTTCTTCTAAAAGAAATTGTGGGTTCTCATTTGTGGATGATTTGGGTTTGTTTTTTTGAAAATTCAACACGACTTTGTGATGCGCAACAGCATTTAGCATTAAATTATTAGCGACTGTAAACAAATAAGATTTTGCTTTAGAAGGTTCGACGTTCATACAATTTTGCCATAACTTTATAAAAGCTTCCTGAACCTGATCTTGCGGATTTAAATGATTTCCAAATTTGTAATATAAAAAGTCATGCAAGTTTTTGGCATGCGCTTTAAATAGCTTAGAAAAAAGCTGTTCGTTACAAATATGGTTGTTTAAATCTTTAGACATTTTTGATTTTCTGACTGTAAATGTATAAAAAAACTTATGGCATGGTAGGAGTTTTTAAATTTAAACTGTTCTATAAGAAATGAGTTAAATTAAAGGACATATCATGAAAACAACAATCAAATTTATATTTCTATTTGTAAGTATAATGCTTATAACTTTTACATCTTGTCAAGATGAAGTTATTGAAGAAACTCCACCAAATGAACAAGAAGTTATTCAGTCAAATTCCAATCTGGCTAATTTAATGCGTAATACATCTGCTAATGATGGAAGTGTAGACGATATCTTGGATAACAGCGATTGTTTTACAGTAAATTTACCAGTGACTATTATCGCAAATGGCATTACATTAACTATAGAAACTATAGATGATTTAAGTTTGTTAGAAGCTATTTTTGATGCGAGTAACACAGATGATGACAATGTGGAATTTTTATTCCCAGTTACTATTATTTTAAATGATTATACAGAAGTAAATATCGACTCCATTGATGCATTAAACGATTTTATTGATTCCTGCATAGCTAATGAGGATGTAATAGAATGCGTTGATTTTGTATACCCAATTTCGTTTTCAATTTATAATACAGATTTTCAAGTTATCGAAACAGTTATTGTTGATAATGATTACGAATTATATATCTTCCTAGAAGGCTTGGATGATGGTAATAATGGTGTGGTTTTAGCTAGTTTAAACTTTCCAGTTATTTTAGAATACACTAATGGAGAAACTATTGAAGTGACAAACAATCAGGAATTGGAAGAGGCAATCAATGCAGCTAACGAAAATTGTGATGCAGAATGTGAAATCAATGATGTTATAGAAGATTTAAAAGAGTGTAAATGGACAATTGCGGATTATAATGTAAATAATGAATATATAGGATTTGATATTTATTTTAACGAAAATAATTATTTACAAATAATTTTTGGAACTGGAGGTCTAACTGTTGGTGGAAATTGGATGGTTTCAGAATTAAATGATGATACAATAATTACTATAAGTGAGCTAACCGGCTTTAATGATTTAGAAGGGGATTGGTTAGTAGTGAATTGTAATGATGGTAGATTTGTTTTAACACAACAAGTAAATTCTGAAACGATTGAATTGGTTTTAGAGCAAGATTGTGGACAGAATCCGTTTAATTGTTTTGATGATGTTACAGTTACTACTTGTGATTTTGACAATGATGGTTTTGGCGTTTTTGAACTAGAAGCTTTAGTTTTGGGCAATATTATTTGTAACATTGATTATACCCCTTCTTTCCACGAAACTCTAATGGATGCTGAAAATAATGTAAATGCTATTGCTCAGCCAAATGCATTTACAAATACCACAAATCCACAAACGATATATTTAAGAATTGAAGCTGTAAATGGAAATTCTCAAGTTTTCGAAATAACATTAGTTCTTGAAGATTGTAGTGCAAATTGCTCAGAGACAGAGATCGATAATTTTTTGCAAACTTGTGTATGGAATGTTGTCGATATTGACGGAAATAATGAGTTAATAATTTATGATTTTGACTTTATATCAAATTCAACAGTGGTTATAACTGGTAACGGTGAAGTTATAAATGCAAATTGGTCAACTTCACAATCAGGCTCTGGTACTATCGTGGAATTCAGTAATGTTAATGGCGGCTTAATACAAATCATTACAGGAAATTGGTTGGTTGTTGAATGTGCTGAAGATCGATTAGTCTTGAATTCCATTAATGATGCCTACATCATGGTAATGGAGCAAGATTGCACAAATAATTGTAATAATCCTGGAACGCTAACTAACGATTTAATAATCTACATGCCTTTTGGTAATGAGGTTCGAGATTTAATTGGTGGAACAGTTATTAACGATTTAAACTTAGTAGAAGATCGTTCAGGTAACGCAACTTGTGCAGTATCATTTAATGGAACTGAAAGTTTCTCAATTCCAGTTACAACTCAAAACCAATTGGTGCAAGGAGATAGTTTCTCTATAAGTCTTTGGTTTAAAATGCAAAATGATGATTTATCAAATTTAGAAATTTTCTTTAGGTCACCTGGTAATGCAACTCAAGGTTTTCAATTAGGAGTATATGATTTGAATACCCCATTGTTTTTTGATAATTTAAACACGTCTATTTGGGATAACGATTGGAATCAAGAAGTAGATGTTAGTTGGGATAATACAGATTGGCATCATTTAGTTGTAACATTAGATTCAAATAACACTGTTAGATTGTTTAGAGATGGTGTCCTTAGGAATGTTATTGAAAACTCTAATTTTAGTGTTGGAACACAACCTGCTAATGAATATATTTTAGGTGAAGGCTTTCAAGGACATTTAGATGATTTGAGAGTTTATAAAAGAACATTGAGTACTAATGATATAAATGATTTATATAATCTTGAAGCAGATTGTTATCAATGCCTTTAAGATTTAGAATTTGGTTTTAGTTTAGGTTAGAAAGAGTTGCCAATAAAGGCAGCTCTTTTTTATGCAATTAAAATAAGGTCATCTCTTTAATAATAACAATCAAATCCTTAAATTTGCATCTTTAAAATTCAAAGAAGATTATGTTTAATAATTTAAGCGAAAAGTTAGATAAAGCCTTACACGTATTAAAAGGTCACGGAAGTATTACAGAAGTAAACGTTGCCGAAACCTTAAAAGAAGTTCGTAGAGCGCTTTTAGATGCCGATGTTAACTTTAAAATAGCTAAAGAATTTACCGTTCGAGTAAAAGAAAAAGCACTAGGACAAAACGTATTAACAACCCTTCAGCCTGGACAGTTAATGGTTAAAATCGTTAAAGACGAATTAACCGAATTAATGGGAGGAGATGCCGAAGGACTTAATTTATCTGCAAATCCAAGCATTATTTTAATGTCTGGTTTACAAGGTTCAGGTAAAACAACCTTTTCTGGAAAGCTGGCAAATTTTCTTAAAAACAAGAAAACAAAAAAACCATTATTAGTAGCTTGTGATGTGTATCGTCCTGCTGCAATAGACCAATTACATGTTGTTGGAGAACAAATTAACGTGGAGGTTTTTAGCGATAAAGGCAATACAGATCCAGTTGCCATTGCAAAAGCTGGTGTAGCACATGCCAAAGCAAATGGGTTTAACGTAGTAATTATAGATACTGCTGGTCGTTTAGCTGTAGATGAAGCTATGATGACCGAAATTTCTAACATCCATAAAGCCATTGAACCACAGGAAACGTTATTTGTCGTGGATTCTATGACTGGGCAGGATGCTGTAAACACAGCAAAAGCCTTTAATGATGTCTTAAATTTTGATGGTGTTATTCTTACTAAATTAGATGGGGATACTCGTGGTGGTGCTGCTATTTCTATTAAATCTGTCGTTAATAAACCGATTAAGTTTATTGGTACAGGTGAAAAAATGGAAGCGATTGATATTTTCTATCCTTCTCGTATGGCAGAAAGAATTCTTGGAATGGGAGATGTGGTATCTCTTGTAGAAAGAGCTCAAGAGCAATACGATGAAGAAGAAGCTAGGAAAATTCAAAAGAAAATTGCTAAAAATCAATTTGGTTTTGACGATTTCTTAAAGCAGATTCAGCAAATTAAGAAAATGGGGAACATGAAAGACCTTATTGGAATGATTCCTGGGGCTGGAAAAATGATGAAAGATATTGATGTAGACGACGATGCTTTTAAAGGTATTGAAGCCATTATCCATTCAATGACACCTTTGGAGCGTACAAATCCATCGGTTATAAATGCGAGTAGAAAAAAACGAATTGGTAAAGGTTCAGGGACTTCTGTTCAAGAAGTGAATCAATTATTAAAGCAGTTCGACCAAATGAGCAAAATGATGAAAATGATGCAAGGCGGTAAAGGAAAAGCTATGATGCAGGCTATGAAAGGGATGAAGTAACGAATTCCCAATTTATATTTAATTCAAAAAATAACATAATACTAACATGACAATTCTAGACGGAAGAAAAGTAAGCAACGACATTAAAAATGAAATTGCTGAAGAAGTTAAAAAAATGAAAGCTCTAGGAGAAAAAGTACCTCATTTAGCGGCTATTATTGTTGGTAACGATGGAGCAAGTTTAACGTATGTTGCAAGCAAAGTAAAGGCTTGCGAACGTGTAGGTTTTGAGTCCACAATGGTTAGGATGTCGAACACAACTAGTGAAATTGAATTGTTAGATAAAATTGAAGAATTGAATAAGAACCCTGAAATAGATGGTTTTATTATTCAATTACCACTTCCAAAGCAAATAGATACCCAAAAAGTATTAATGGCAGTCGATCCTGATAAGGATGTAGATGGTTTTCATCCAATGAATTTTGGAAAAATGGCCTTAGATATGTCTACATTTATTCCAGCAACACCATTTGGTATTCTGGAATTATTAGATAGATATAACGTGGAAACCAAAGGAAAGCATACTGTAGTTATTGGTCGTTCTCATATTGTTGGGAGACCTATGAGTATCTTGATGGGAAGAAAAGGGTTTCCTGGAAATTCTACGGTAACCATTACCCATAGTCACACAAAAAACATCACACAAATAACGTCTCAAGCAGATATTATAATTTCGGCATTGGGGGTTCCTAATTTTCTAAAAGCTGAAATGGTGAAAGACGATGTCGTTATTATCGATGTTGGAATTACACGTGTTGTTGATGAAACATCACCTAAAGGATATGTGATTACTGGTGATGTTGATTTTGAAAACGTCAGCAAAAAAGCTAGTTTTATCACTCCTGTTCCTGGAGGTGTTGGACCAATGACAATCGCTATGTTGCTTAAAAATACGTTATTGGCAAGGGAATTACGTCATTAAGGAGTTGCTTTAATCAAAGTTATTTCGCAAACAATTGACTCATATCTTTAAAGGCTTTAAACTCTAAAGCATTTCCAGCTGGGTCCAAAAAAAACATAGTAGCTTGCTCTCCAACGAAACCTTCAAAACGGATGTAAGGTTCTATGATAAAGTCAATACCTTTTTGTTTTAAATCTACAGCAAAAGTTTGAAACGTGTCCCATGGTAAAACCACTCCATAATGTGGAATTGGAACTGCTTTTCCATCCACCGAATTGGTTTGCGATTCCTCTTTAGATTTTGGTTTGTAATGAATAACCAATTGATGTCCGAAAAAGTTGAAATCAACCCAGTGGTCGCTACTTCTACCTTCTTCGCAATTAAGAATATCTCGATAGAAGGTTCTACAAGTGTCTAAATTATGAACAGGGATGGCAATGTGAAATGGAGAAATTGTTGTCATCTTTAAATATATAATTAATTTTCTTCTCTTATACAATCTATCTTCCAAGTAGGAAAAACGACAGATTCAGTTTTATCAACCCATTCGCCTACCCATTTATAACCAGCTTGACTTATATCATAAAAAGTTAATCTAAAAAAACCATCCGTTCCATTTGGAGCTTTTTGTTCTTTATAATGAACAATATTTCCATTATCCTTTTTGTTTCCTTCCCAAGTAGGTAATGCAGTAGTAGGTGTTTTTGATGAATACCAATGTACGTACCATCGGCTACTATCTGCTATATATTGACGGATGCTTCCAGAATGTGAGCCATCAGATTTTAAGGTTTCATCTTGAACTGCCATACCGTTCAAAATGTATTTCCAAGTCCATGTCATGGATTCTGGTTCTGTCCAAGTGCCATCTTGGTTTATTCTTGTTGAGGTGCAATTGCAACGACCAATCATGGCTTCGTAATCTGTAATTTGTTTTGGTGCTTCTGGATTGGCTTGCCCGAATGGAAATGCTTCAGATGCGTCGTAATTATACTGAGAAAACACAGTAAGTGAAACTAAAAATAGGAGGTTGGTTAAAGGTTTCATAAGATAACTTTATTTTAAAGTTACCAATCGGTTATTTAGTTTGAGTGACTTTTAATACTTTTTTAACAGAATTTGAAATTAGTCTTCGTCCGTTTGAAGTTTCTTTTTTGAATGAAACACTTTATCTGAATCTTCTAACAAATGGTTTAATTCTGAAAATTCTAATGCTGTTAATTCTCTGTATTCTCCCAAAGGAATATCTAATTTGATATTCATTATTCGAATACGTTTCAATGTTTCAACTTCATAGGTTAAATATTCGCACATGCGACGAATTTGTCTATTCAGACCTTGAGTTAAAATAATTTTAAATTCGAAAGTGCCCAGTTTTTCAACAACACATGGTTTAGTCGTTTTTCCTAATTCTTCTAAAGGAATGCCACTAGACATTCGTTGAATAAACGTTTGTGAAATAGGTTTGTCTACCGTTACAATATATTCTTTTTCATGGTTATTACTGGCACGAAGTATCTTGTTTACAATGTCTCCATCATCAGTTAATAAAATTAACCCTTCACTTGGTTTATCTAAACGGCCAATAGGAAAAATACGTTTCGGATAATTTATAAAATCGATGATGTTGTCCTTTTCAACACGTGTGTCTGTTGTGCAGACAATCCCTATAGGTTTATTAAAAGCTAAATAAACAAATTTCTCTTTGGTGTTTTTAATCAATTTTCCGTCAACATGTACCACATCATTTGGACCTATTTTTGTTCCCATTTCTGGAACTTCATCATTAATCGTCACTCGTCCTGCATCAATAAGCTTGTCTGCTTCTCGACGCGAACAATAACCAACTTCACTTAAAAATTTATTGATTCGTTTTAAATTTTCTTCCATAATGCAAAGATAGCAACTTTAGTTGTCTATAAAGTCAAAAATGTAATTTGAAACTTCGTCTGAAACCAGAGAATGACCAAAACCTTCTGTAGAAACTAACTGACTGTTTTTGTATTTGGCTTTAATTTGAACCGCATCGTTATAAGGTATGATACGATCTTTTTTATCATGTATTATTAATCCTGCTGAAGAAATATGTTCTGAAAAATTAGCTGTAGAATATGCCTTAGGGAAATCTCCAAAACGCTCTTTAATAAGCAAATTAATATGATTAGTAACGCGATTCGAATAACTCATCATATTAGCATAACGGTTTATAACATCTGCATATTCTGAAGGTGCACCAAGCAAAATCATTTTTAGTACATGTTCTTTTTGATACTTAGATTGAAATAAAACTGACGCCATACCACCAACCGAATGGCCAATAATAATTTTAGGCTCAAAGCGTTCTGAAGCTACTTTAATAAATTCAGCATACAGAATGGCGTTAAATCTATTGCTTCCAGAACGACCGTGAGCAGGAGCATCTATGGCAACAATACCAAACCCTCTTTTTCTTAAATGAGTAATTAAATCTTGCCATCTAGCCGAATTGCTTTCCCAACCATGAGCTAATAATATGGTTTCTTTTTTCCCAAGCCATCTATAAGTCATAAACGGCGTATCGTTGAATTTTAATTCTTCTCTAAAGGCAGTGTCTAAAAAATCTGATTGTTTCTCATTAACTTTTCCTTTAAAGGGTTTCGAAAATAAAAACAAAGCGATTCTGCCAGCTAATCTTGGAGAAAACAAGCTAATCAGGTTTATTAAAAGGCCAATTATTTTTTGCAGCAAGGTCATCATAAACCTTCTCTATTTACTAAATCCATTGAAAAAGCAGGTAAACATATGGCAAGATAGGTACAAGGTTCAGTAAACGGATTTGAATATTGTACTCTTGTGTTTTTTTCTATTTTGATAGATTGACCTGCTTCCAAAATAATTTCTTCACCATCAATAATAAATTGTTTTTTTCCCTTTATGATGAACGTGTATTCGTCGAATTCTGGAGTTTGATACGGTTCACTCCAACCAGCAGGAGCTATCATATGTGCTATGCTAATATTGGAATCCTTGTTTGTGGCATTCCCAAAATGTTCGGTTATTATTTTACCATCTGACGTAGGAACAACAAGAGGGTTGTTTTGAACGGTGTATTTTTTATTTTTTTGCATTTTTTAATTGCTTATTACGGTTGTATGCTTAATTCCAGCCAATCATGAAATATTTAATTTTAGCTTTTTCAGGTATTTGAATGGCCTCAATTTTCGCATTCATATCGAATTGTAATTCCGCAGGCAGCTCGCTTTTAGCAATGGTAAAAAAGGCATTGATTTCGTTTACAAAAACTACGACATTTTTTAAGGTATTTTGAATGCTAGAAATCTTATAATTGTTTTTTATATCTCCAAAAGTACTTTTTGTATTTAGACCTTTGTCTGTTTTAAATCTAGAATCCAATATTTTAATAGTTTCTATAGTTGAAGTTGGATCTTGAATTTTACTAGGTGTTAACGTAAGTAACTTGTTGCCTGATTTATCAAAAACATCAATATCTGTTCGATTAAAAGTAAATTCATTGTCTAGAAGTCTTTCCACAACAGAGTCGTTTACAAAAACAGCTTTTAAGTCTTTTACCTGGGTTGAATCTGTTAGCAATCCAATATTTTGTTTGCTAATTTGGAAGGGATTTTGTTCTTTTTTACAACCAACAAATAAAAGGGTTGCAAGGGCTAAGCTGAAAATAGTTTTTTTCATATAAATTAAGGGTAAATATTAAATTATTTTAAAGTTAAGTAAGATTTTATTTTTTCATGACTTTGGTTAAAATACCAAAAACACTTCTAATAAAAGTGGCACTTGTAAGTACTTTTACTATTGGGTTCATTCTGGTGCTCTTTCTTGTTGATGTACTTCTGCTTTTAGATTCAGCTTTTTCTAATGCAGCTTTTTCTTTTTTTGCTTTTTCTTTTAATTCTTGGGCTTCGGCTTGTTCAATTTTTTCATTGAGCATTTCGTATGCACTTTCTCTATCAACTTCTTCGTTGTATTTCTTTACTAATTTCGAATTGTTTAATAATTCTTTCAATTCAGAATCTGTTAGAATATCCATACGGCTCATTGGAGCACGCATCATTGTTGCAGCTAAAGGTGTTGGTCTGCCTTTTTCATTTAGAGCAGATACTAGAGCTTCACCAGTTCCTAAAGAAGTAAGAACGCTGGTTGTATCATAATATTCTGTGTCTGGATAATTTTGTGCTGTTAGTTTAATCGCTTTTCTATCTTTTGCTGTAAAAGCTCTTAAAGCATGTTGTACTTTTAAACCTAACTGACTTAAAACAGCTTCAGGAACATCCGTTGGATTTTGGGTGACAAAATACAGGCCAACTCCTTTACTTCTTATCAGTTTGACAATGCTTTCAATTTGATTTAATAAGGCTTTAGAAGCTTCGTTAAATATTAAATGAGCCTCATCAATAAACATGATAAGTTCTGGCCTTCCAGTATCTCCTTGTTCCGGAAATGTAGAATATATTTCAGCTAAAAGGCTCAACATAAACGTTGAAAATAATTTTGGCTTGTCTTGAATATCTGTTAATCGAATAATATTGATATAGCCTTTACCATTTTCATCTATTCTTAATAAATCCTGAGGGTCAAACGATTTCTCGCCAAAAAACAAATCACCTCCTTGTTGTTCGATTTCTACGATTTTTCTTAAAATAGCCCCAGTAGAAGCTGTTGAAATACGTCCATAAGCTTCTTCAAATTCTTCTTTTCCTTCATTTGTTGCGAACTGAAGTATTTTTTTAAAATCTTTTAAGTCGAGTAGTGGTAACTTATTGTCATCACAATATTTAAAAATGACAGAGATAATGCCAGCTTGAGTCTCGGAAACATCTAGAATTCTAGAGATTAAAACAGGTCCGAATTCGCTTATTGTTGCACGAAGCCTCACACCATTTTGAGCTGAAAGCGTTAAAATTTCAACAGGAAAAGCCTTAGGTTCGAATGGCAAGCCAATAGCTTCATGACGTTCGTCAATTTTTACATGCCCAGGACTTGGTTGGGCCAAACCACTTAAATCTCCTTTAATATCCATCATGATAACAGGAACACCTTTTTCAGAAAGGTTTTCAGCAAGCACCTGTAAGGTTTTTGTTTTTCCAGTTCCAGTAGCTCCTGCAATTAGTCCATGTCTGTTCATGGTTTTTAAAGGCACATTAACAAAAGCATTTTTAACGGTTTTACCATCTAACATGGCAGATCCTAAAGTAATAAATTCGCCTTTGTTAGTGTTTCCTTCAGTGATATGATTAAAGAATGCTTCTTGTTTACTCATGTTTTTTGAAATTTTGTATAAAAATACTAATCTTGAACCAATCTGAAGGAAAATGTTTTCAACAAAAAAGTAGAAGTTGTTATTATAACTCTATTACATTTTGAAGAAGTTCCTTAGAATGAAAAACTAATGTTAATCATTTCTAAAAAACTGTTTCCTGTTTCCTATCTTTGCAAGCTATGACAAGAAGTGAAAGACAAGAGCTAATAGATAAAGGATTATTGTTGCCTTTAATGGAGGAGTTTTATACCATTCAAGGTGAAGGTTTCTATAAAGGAACAGCTGCTTATTTTGTTCGAATAGGTGGTTGCGATGTTGGTTGCCATTGGTGTGATGTTAAAGAAAGCTGGTTGGCAGAATTGCATCCACCAACGGAAACAGAAAAAATTGTTGATAACGCAGTGAAGTATAGCAACACTATTGTGGTTACTGGAGGAGAACCATTAACATGGGACATGGGACCATTAACTACACAGTTGAAAGCAAAAGGTCTTCAAACACATATAGAAACCTCTGGGGCTTATAAGCTTACAGGTACTTGGGATTGGATTTGTCTCTCTCCCAAAAAACTCAAATTACCTACCGAAGAAATTTATAATAAGGCACATGAATTAAAATGCATCATTTATAATAAAAGCGATTTTAAATTTGCAGAAGAACAAGCTGCTAAAGTAAATGAAGATTGTATATTGTATTTGCAGCCAGAGTGGAGTAAACGCGATAAAGTGGTTCCTGAAATTGTGGACTATGTGATGGCTAACCCTAAGTGGAAAGTATCTCTACAAACACATAAATATTTAAATATTCCATAAAAAAAACACCTTGAATTTCAAGGTGTTTTTTTTATGATGAATTGTTTTTTACTTAACTGGAACTGAAACACGTAAAGTGTCCCAACCCATATGCATGGTTCCATCGTCATCAAAAGCAATAGAAAACGCTTCTAAAGATTCTTTACCTTCTGTAACAGGTGCTGTTACTCTAGCAACATCATTTTCTTCTTTGTAAAAGTAAGACCCCCAAACATTTAAATCTGAGCTTAAAATAACCGTCCACTCTTTTTCTCCAGGTATGGTATACATGGTGTAAGTTCCTGCTGCCACTTTTTTATCGCCAAACATTTTGTCTTGATAAAAAGTTATTTCAACAGCTTCGTTAGCGCCAGTTCTCCATACTTCTCCGTTTTTTGCTAGAGTGCTAACATCTCTTCCTTTTAATTGTGGTCTGCTGTAAACCACTTTTACTTGTTTGTCTGATACTTTGTAGTCGCTAGGGAATGATGCTGCATCCATCGGACTTTTGTCAAGTCCACTAAAATCTTGCGCAGACAAATTTGTTGAAAATAGCATGACAAGTGAAAATGCTAAAGCTGAAATTAAAGTTGATTTTTTCATAGAATGTGTTTTTTAAAACCATAAATTAATCTGAAATAGTTTCAGGATTATGGAATTTTGTTTTTGTTAAAGTTTAAAAATATTAGAAACGTCTTAATAATTGTCGAAAGGATATGTTAAAATTTACAATTTCAATGAAAAATATGTTTATTCAGAAGTTATTAGTTTCATTTATGCGTAAAAACAAAGATTATATTTGTAATATGTAACTATTTCTTTGTTTTATGTTTCATAGTTGTTATAATAATCTCATTTTTGCTTAACTATTAGAATAAGAATAAATAAAAAATTAGAGTTATGTGTGGCATTGTATGTGCATTCGATTTAAAAAGAAAAGCTGAAGATTTAAGACCTCAAATATTAGAAATGGCCAAAACCATTCGTCATAGAGGTCCAGATTGGAGTGGGATTTATAGCGATGATAAAGTGATTATGGCTCATGAACGTTTGGCTATTGTAGATCCAGCTTCAGGTAAACAGCCTTTGTTAAGTGATGATAAAAAACTCATATTAGCTGCCAATGGCGAAATATACAATCATAGAGAATTGCGTAAGCAATTAAAAACAGCTTATAATTTTCAAACTGAAAGCGATTGCGAAGTCATTTTAGCTTTATACAAAGAAAAAGGTGTTGATTTTGTTGATGATATGAACGGTATCTTTGGATTTGCCATTTACGATGTTGAAGAAGATAGCTATTTTATTGCAAGAGACCATATGGGAATTATTCCGTTATATATTGGTTGGGATGAATACGGGACGTTCTATGTGGCATCTGAATTAAAAGCACTTGAAGGTGTTTGTACTAAAATAGAGTTGTTTCCTCCAGGACATTATATGTCTAGTAAAGATGGTGAATTTGTGAAATGGTATAAACGTGAATGGACAGAATTTGATGCTGTAAAAGACAATGAAACAAGTATTAAAGTTTTAAAAGAAGCCTTAGAAGCTGCAGTTCACAGACAATTAATGAGCGATGTTCCTTATGGAGTCCTGTTGTCTGGTGGATTGGATTCTTCTATAACTTCAGCAATTGCAAAAAAATATTCACAAAAACGTATTGAGAGCAATGATATCTCTGAAGCCTGGTGGCCACAATTGCATAGTTTTTCCGTTGGATTGGAAGGTTCTCCCGATTTGGCTGCAGCTAGAAAAGTAGCAGATCATATTGGAACGGTTCATCATGAGATTAAGTTTACCATACAAGAAGGATTAGATGCTATAAAAGATGTTATTTATCAATTGGAAACATACGATGTAACCACTATTAGAGCCAGTACACCTATGTATTTAATGGCACGCGTTATTAAATCAATGGGAATAAAAATGGTATTATCTGGAGAAGGAGCAGACGAACTTTTTGGAGGTTATTTATATTTTCATAAAGCGCCAAATGCACAAGAGTTTCACGAAGAAACTGTTAGAAAATTAAGCAAGCTACATCAGTACGATTGCTTGCGTGCAAACAAAAGTTTAGCTGCATGGGGTATTGAAGGTCGTGTGCCATTTTTAGATAAAGAATTTATGGATGTGGCTATGCAAATTAATCCACAAGATAAAATGATCCATGGGGAACGCATGGAAAAATGGGTTTTGAGAAAAGCCTTTGAAGATATGATTCCAGAATCTGTAGCATGGAGACAGAAAGAACAATTTAGCGATGGTGTTGGTTATAGTTGGATAGACACCTTGAAAGAAGTAGTAGCAGCAGAAGTGTCTGATGAGCAACTAGCTAACGCTAAATATAAATTCCCAATACAAACACCAACTAGTAAAGAGGAATTTTATTATCGCACAATTTTTGCAGCCCATTTTCCAAGTGATGCTGCAGCTCTAAGTGTGCCTCAAGAAGCAAGTGTAGCTTGTAGTACCCAAATAGCTTTAGAGTGGGATGATGCTTTTAAAAACATGAATGATCCTAGTGGTAGAGCCGTAGCCAAAGTACATGCCGATGCTTATTAATAGGAGATTTTAATAAATAATTGAAAACCAGCTTTAAAGCTGGTTTTTTTTATTTAAAAAATAGTTACCTTTAAAAGGTTAACCAACTAACAAGATTCCGGCTTCCTCAGGAAAAAAGTATGATTAAATTCTTTAGACACTATTCGAACACAATTTTTCAATCGAAAAATCAAAGGTCTAGCAGACCTTTGGTGAGGATACAATCGACATCTAAAACTCTGAAGCTATGATAAAGTTTTTCAGAAAAATAAGATACGATCTTATGGAAACAGGAAAAACATCCAGATATTTTAAATACGCCTTTGGTGAAATTGTGCTTGTGGTTATTGGAATTCTCATTGCGCTTTCAATTAATAACTGGAATGAAAATCGCAAGTTAGAAAATGATAAATTCAAATTAATACATGTGTTCAAACAAGAATTTTTGAGTAATAAAAAAGAATTAGAAAATCATTATAATGGGTTAAAAACAAGTAATGTTTTTTTAAATAAACTACTTCATTTTTCTGCAGATTCTACTGTAAGCCTTCCTGTAGATTCTTTACGACTCTATTCAAGCAAAATGGTATATCTATATCAATTATCATTGTTAAACTCGGTTCAGGAAGAAGCCATTTCGTCTAGAAAGTTTGAGTTGTTGAATGATAGTTTAAAAGCCATGCTTTCAAAATATAAAGATTATACTAATGCCTTAAATTCTCTTAAAGAAGATTCAATGGTCACGAAGTCTGATGATGATAGAATATTCGAATTAACTATCACCCTCTCGACATTCCAATCTATGTTTGATTTAACGTTCCAAATAGAACAATTCCCATACACAAAGCATTCAAAAAAAACGATACCGATTTTGTTACTTACCTTAAATTGCCAAAAACGTATAAATTGCTATATACCATCTATTATCAAAATATGTTGATTGAATTATGGGTGAAACAAGGGGTACTAAATTTAAACAATATTATTCTTGAACAACTTAATGAGTAATTAAAACAATGATAAAATTTTTTAAGCGAATTAGATATAACCTTATGGAACAAAACAATACAGCTAAGTACTTTAAGTACGCTATTGGCGAAATAATACTTGTCATGGTTGGGATTCTACTTGCTCTACAAGTGAATAATTGGAACGAAAACAGGAAAAACAGACAATTTGAATCGGAAATCATTGCACTTATTGATAATAATCTACTTAAAGATTCCATGTCGTTGGCAGTCGAACTTAAAAGAGCAAAATTGGCAATATCAACTACAGAGCATTTACTCCATGAGATCGATCAAGGTATTTATAGTGATAGTTTGAATTATATGATGGGTAAAATTATAAATTTTCAACGATTTAAATCTCAGTCAAGTGCTTTTGAAGTTTTAAAATCAAAAGGCATAGAAAACATTAGAAATAAACAATTACAATTAGAGTTAATAACGTATTACGACGAAATCCTTTTCAGTGTATATGAAAGTTGTTTAGATGTGGAAAAATCTTTTAATACAGATTGGATTCCGCTTATAAAACATGAATTTTCAGATTTTAAATGGTTAGAGTTCTGCGTGCCAATCGATTCTAAAAGCTTTTTTGAGAAACCCTCTACCATCGTGCTTTTTAAACTTTTTAAAGATAACAGAGTAGGTCAAGTGGATATAATGGAAAAAGCAATAGCGAAAATTACAGTAATCAGAAATCTTATTAAGAGTGATACAATATGATTAAATTCTTCCGAAAAATCCGACAAAACCTAATTGTGGAAAACAAAACATCCAAATACTTTAAATACGCCATTGGCGAAATAATTTTAGTGGTTATTGGGATTTTAATTGCTTTACAAATTAACAATTGGAATGAATTAAGAAAAGCAAATGTGGTAGAACAAAATGCGTTGCATAATATTCATCGCGACTTTATAAAAAACAAAGCCATATTAGAAGAAGTAAAAACTAACACTTTAACAATTGTAAGTTCTGGAATACAAATTCTTAATCATACAGGAGTCAAAAGTAAACCAGATTCCGAAACCAACTTTAACCAATTATTAAACAAACTATACAACAGTTCGCCTTATTATCCTCAAAATGGATTTTTAGACGATCTATTAAGTTCTGGAAAACTAGGTATATTTAAGAATGAAGAACTGCGAAACCTGTTGTCCTCTTGGAAACCTGAAGTTGATATTCTAGAAGAACGGTTTAGCTCTCTAGATTATGCTGAAGATATATTAAATACCTTTATCCTAGAACACGGTAGTTGGTTAAATGCCGATCAAATACCTGATCAAGGTAGAAATGTGGAATTTCCTAAATCAGGTTTTACGGTCGATAATAGAGGTATGCTAGATGCGCTACTTTTCGAAAATTTAATAGAGAATTTAACGATAGCAGCAGATAATTATTATACAGCACAACAGAAAGCAGAAAAATTACTAGTTGAAATTACTAAACTTTTGGAAAATGAAATAGAAAAAAGTATTGATTAAATTCTTCGGTATATCCGGAAACCAATTCAGAATTAGAAAATAACCAATGAAATTAAAACTAGAAGCAAGCCCTTTTCAGCTTATTTTAAAACATCCATTTACAATTTCTAGGTCAACAAGAACCTCTCAAAACACAGTAATTGTATCTATATCTAATGGTGTATGTACTGGATATGGCGAAGCTATTCCGTATCCATATTACAACATTATAGAAGAAAAGATACAACAATCCATTTTGAAAACTCAATCAATTATTGAAAATGCTTTTGGGATGTTACCTGACGATCTATGGCATTTGCTAGAGCCTAAATTAGGAGACGATTATTTTACGCTTTGCGCACTTAATTGTGCTTATTGGGATTTTTATGCGAAATCACAAAACAGAACGGTTAGAAGTTATTTTATCGATGATGCTAAAAATTCTCCACTATCAGATTATACCATAGGAATTGATAGAATCGAAATCATGAAACAGAAAATTCTAGAAACACCTTGGCCAATTTATAAAATCAAATTGGGTACAGAACATGATGTGGAAATAGTCTCTGAACTTAGAAAAATAACAGATGCTATTTTTAGAATTGATGCTAATTGCTCTTGGACTGTTCAAGAAACACTTGATAATGCAATACAACTAAAAGCATTAGGTGTGGAGTTTATAGAGCAACCTTTAAAAGCAGACGATTGGGAAGGTGTGAAACAATTAAAAAAAACATGCGTAATACCATTAATAGCAGATGAGAGCTGTCAGCGTTTTGAAGATGTTCAAAAATGCGCTGAAGGTTTTCATGGTATCAATATCAAGCTCATGAAATGTGGCGGACTTACACCAGCTCTAAAAATGATAAAGAAGGCACGAGAGCTCAATTTAAAAGTCATGGCTGGTTGTATGGCAGAATCTACTGTTGGTGTTTCTAATCTGGCTCAAATAGCACCACTTTTAGATTATTTAGATGCCGATGGTGCTATGTTATTAAAAAATGATACGGCTAGAGGGATCAAACTTGAACAAGGAAAAATTATTTTTGCAAAAGAAAATGGTTCAGGAATACGTTTGCTTTAATAAAAGATGAATAAGCAGAAATCTTGTTAAAAAGCCTAATACAAAAATTCAAAAAATCGCTTTAGAGCAGCGATAACTATTTTTCTGTTTTTAAGGTTGTTTAAAAGTCATCAAAATTCATTTTAAGGTCAATTTAAAGCGCTTTAAGACACTTTTAAGTAATTAACAATTGTTGATAATTTCGAGTCAAACTCGTTAAAATGCTTTTTAAAAGCGTTTTAAATTCGTATCTTTGTTTGTATTCAAAAGGATGCTAAAAGCATCTTTTTTTGTGAAGTCACTTGATGGCTCAACAGTCAATTAATAACAAACAAGAAACGTTTTATATGAGCGAGAAAAGAGAAGAATTTAATAAGGATAATTATTCAGCAGATAGTATTCAAGCCCTGGAGGGTATGGAGCATGTACGTATGCGTCCTTCTATGTATATTGGAGATACTGGTACCAGAGGATTACATCATTTGGTTTATGAGGTGGTTGATAACTCCATTGACGAAGCTTTAGCTGGACATTGCGATAATATTAGTGTCATTATTAATGAAGATAATTCCATAACTACCGAAGATGATGGTCGTGGTATTCCTGTGGATTTGCACAAAAAGGAAGGAGTTTCAGCTTTAGAAGTTGTTATGACTAAAATTGGTGCTGGAGGAAAATTCGATAAAGATTCCTACAAAGTTTCTGGTGGATTACACGGAGTAGGTGTTAGTTGTGTGAATGCATTATCTATTCATTTAAAAGCAACCGTTTATAGAAAAGGTGAAATCTGGGAACAAGAATACGAAAAAGGGAAACCTATGTATCCAGTTAAGAAAGTTGGAGAAACTGAAAAAAGAGGAACCATCGTTACTTTTAAACCAGACCCAACCATTTTTACCCAAACATTAGAATATAACTACGATACTTTAGCGAGCAGAATGCGTGAGTTGGCTTACCTTAATAAAGGTATCACCATTCATTTAATTGATAAACGTCATAAAAAAGATGATGGCGAATTTGAAGGAGAAACATTTCATTCTGAAGAAGGATTAAAAGAATTTATAAAATTCTTAGATGGAAACAGAGAGCCGTTAATTAATGAAGTTATAGCGTTTGAAGGCGAAAAAAATGGCGTTCCTGTAGAGGTTGCTATGGTTTATAATACCTCTTATGCTGAAAATCTACATTCCTATGTAAATAATATTAATACACACGAAGGTGGAACACACTTGTCTGGGTTTCGTCGTGGATTAACACATACACTTAAAAAGTATGCAGATGAATCTGGTTTGCTTAAAAACTTAAAATTCGATATTGCTGGGGATGATTTCCGTGAAGGCTTAACTGCTATTATTTCGGTAAAAGTTCAAGAGCCACAATTCGAAGGGCAAACAAAAACCAAATTAGGTAACCGTGAGGTTTCTGCTTCGGTAAGTCAAGCAGTTTCTGAGATGTTAACCGACTACTTAGAAGAACATCCAGACGATGCTAAAACCATTGTACAAAAAGTGATTTTGGCAGCACAAGCACGTCATGCAGCACAAAAAGCACGAGAAATGGTGCAACGTAAAACCGTCATGAGTATTGGTGGTTTGCCAGGAAAACTATCAGACTGTTCAGAGCAAGACCCAGCAAAATGCGAAGTGTTTCTAGTTGAGGGAGATTCGGCAGGTGGAACGGCTAAACAAGGTCGTGACAGAGCATTTCAAGCTATTTTGCCTTTACGTGGTAAAATCTTGAATGTAGAGAAAGCCATGGTTCATAAAGTGTTTGAAAACGAAGAGATAAAAAACATCTTCACAGCACTAGGTGTTACTATTGGAACCGAAGAAGATAGTAAAGCTCTTAATTTATCAAAATTACGCTACCATAAAGTTGTGATTATGTGTGATGCCGATATCGATGGATCACATATTGCAACATTAATTTTAACCTTCTTCTTTAGATATATGAAGGAATTGATAGAAAATGGACATATTTATATAGCAACTCCACCTTTATATTTAGTTAAAAAAGGTGCTAAAAAGGAATATGCCTGGTCTGATAAAGAACGAGATGAAATTTTAAAAGAGTTTGGTGATAGCGCTAAAATTCAACGTTATAAAGGTCTTGGTGAGATGAATGCAGAACAGCTTTGGGATACCACCATGAATCCAGAATTTAGAACCATGCGTTTGGTTCAAATAGACAATGGAACAGAAGCAGACAGAATATTCTCTATGCTTATGGGAGACGAAGTACCACCTCGAAGAGAGTTTATTGAGAAAAATGCCATTTATGCTAATATTGATGCATAACATGTATTCTTTTAGTTGTTTAAGCAGAAAAAAAAGCTAACTTCTCTAAAGTTTATACATGGTAATTAAAAGTAAAACCTGCAAGTTTTTAAAATCTTGCAGGTTTTTTTGTTTTATTAAATTGGTTTAAGGGAATTTTAAATGCTCTTTTCTTAACAAATTTTATATATTTGAATGTAACCTACAATAGATGCTGATGAGAAAATGTGTTAGTTTTTTATTCTTGTTTTTTATTACTTTAATTGTAAAATCACAAGTCAATTTAGAGGATTTATTAGCTGCTGGAATTAATGATGCCAAACACTTTAGTTCAGAATATCTAGCTCCAGCTACCAAAGGATTGGCCTATGGTATAAATAATGGGTGGTTTAGCCATGCTAAAGGACAAAAACAATTTGGATTTGAAATAGGTTTAATTGCTAATACCTCATTTATAAATGATGATCAAAAATCGTTTGAAATGCGTGTAAGTGATTACGAAAATATCCGCTTTCCAGACAATAGTATCTCTAAAAACGTAGCAACTGCTCTGGGGCATAATAATCCAGATATTACTGTAATTATTACTTACGACGACCCAATTTTTGGAAACCAAGAGACTGAATTAACTTTACCAACAGGGATCGGTTCTACAGGTGTTAATATAATTCCAGCTGCATTTTTACAAGCAGGTTTTTCGCCATTTAGAGGGACGCAATTAAAAGTGCGTTATTTTCCAAAAATAGAAACAAACGATGTAAAAACAGGTCTTTATGGTTTTGGTATTCAGCAAGAATTTACAGCTTGGCTACCTAAGGACAAATTTTTTCCTGTTGCTATTTCTGGATTAATAGCCTATACGCATCTAGATGGAAGTTACGATTTTACAGATTCAAATATTGTTCAAGGAACCAATCAACAAGTTAAAACCGCTATAAATACGTTACTACTTGAATTAATTACTTCAACTAATTTTAAAATTTTAAATGCTTATGGTGCCATTGGTTACTTGAGTGGAAAATCTGAGACCGATATACTTGGTACTTATGTAGTAACAGATGGCTTATTATATTCAGAAGAAATTATCGATCCTTTCTCCATTGAAGACAAGGAATCAGGAGTTAGAACTACTTTAGGAGCTAATGTGAAATTAGGTTTTTTTAGTATAAATATCGATTACACTTTTGCTAAATTTAATAGTGCATCTTTAGGCTTGATTTTTTCTTTTTAAACCACTTTAAAAGATCATATTTTTTTTCTTTTTTTAAATAATTTAATAATCTGCAAGTTTCGAGGCTTCGGGATGTAATCTTGTAGTTTTTTTAGGAGGCTTACCTTAATGAAGCAGTTTTTAACTGCATATATACACTTAGCCCAGAAGATAATACTTCAGCTTTTTCATTTGCACTATTTTTATTTGTAATTTTGCAGTCTTAAAAATCAACACATTAAAAAACACATAATTTTATGAAAGTAACAGTAGTTGGAGCAGGAGCAGTTGGTGCCAGTTGTGCAGAATATATTGCTATTAAAGATTTCGCTTCAGAAGTCGTTTTGTTAGATATTAAAGAAGGTTTTGCTGAAGGTAAAGCTATGGACTTAATGCAAACAGCTTCATTAAACGGATTTGACACTAAAATAACTGGAATTACTAACGATTATTCCGTAACTGCAAATAGTGATATTTGTGTGATTACTTCTGGAATACCTAGGAAGCCAGGTATGACTCGTGAAGAATTAATTGGAATCAACGCAGGTATTGTTAGAGCTGTATCTTCAAGTTTAGTGAAACATTCTCCAAATACTATTTTAATTGTTGTTAGTAATCCTATGGATACCATGACTTACTTGGCTGCAAAAGCAACAGGTTTGCCAAAACATAGAATTATAGGCATGGGTGGCGCTTTAGATTCGGCTCGTTTTAAGTACAGGTTGGCTGAGGCATTAGGCGCTCCAATTAGCGATGTAGATGGTATGGTGCTTGGTGGACATAGTGACACTGGAATGATTCCATTAACCAGATTAGCTACAAGAAACTCGGTTCCAGTATCTGAATTTTTAACTACAGAACGTTTAGAACAAGTTAAAGAAGATACCAAAGTTGGTGGTGCGACTCTTACTAAACTATTAGGTACTTCGGCTTGGTATGCTCCAGGAGCAGCTGTAAGTGGATTAGTTCAAGCCATTGCTTGCGACCAAAAGAAACTATTTCCTTGTTCGGTATTTTTAGAAGGTGAATATGGAATGAATGACATCTGTATAGGTGTTCCTGTAATTCTTGGAAGAAATGGTATTGAAAAAATTGTTGAAATGAATTTAACAGATGCCGAAAAAGAAAACATGCTTAATAGTGCAGAAGCAGTTAGAAAAACAAACGGATTATTAGAACTGTAACACACTCTTAAAACTTAAAACAATAAAAATGAAAAAAATACTATTATTAGTACTAGTCGCGATTACAACAGTTAGTTTTTCGCAAGAAAGCATGACCGAAGGAGTTGTTTATTCTAAGCAAACCATGTCTACAGATAATGCACAAATGCAAAGTCAATTAGCCATGATTGGAGACATCTTAACAACTACCTACTTTAAAGAGGGTAAAACACGTTCAGAAACATCTAATATCATGACAGGTTCTTCATATTCCATTATGGATAGTGAAAACAATGAAATGTTAATGGCAATGAATAATCAAATGACAGGTAAAAAATATGTTGTAAAAAGCATGGAGCCTTCAGAAGAAGATTTAAAGAATGTAACGATTACCAAAGGAGATGAAACAAAAACAGTACTAGGCTACGAGTGTCAAGAGTATAATGTTGAGGTAAACAAAGATGGTGTTGTAGTAACTATGGATGTGTATACCACAGATAAATTAACGGCTATTTCTCAACAATCTACCATGATGGGAGCAGATTTGAATGGTTTTCCATTATATATGACCATGAACATGAGTCAAATGGGAATGAATTTAACCATAACAAATGAAGTTACCGAGATTAAGAAAGAATCTGTGTCAGATGATAAGTTCGATATGACGCCTCCAGAAGGTTACGAAAAAACAGACAAGTTACAAGGCATGTAAGCCTTCAAATTTATGTTAACAAAAAAAACAGCTTTTTATAGCTGTTTTTTTTGTTATATATCTCAAACCTTTTGTTAAATAAGTATAGAAGATATATATTTGCTCGTTTTTAAAAATATCAACAAAGAACTAATTAATTTAATAAATAATGCAGAATAAAGGATTAGTAAAACTATTTGCAATTTTATTTGGTCTGGTAAGTATTTACCAATTGTCTTTTACATTTAAAGCAAACAGTATAGACGATGATGCCATTGTATATTCAAAAGGTGATGCCGTAAAAGAACGTCAATATCTAGATTCACTTTCTAACGAAAAAGTTTATAATATAGGTATAGCAGATTACACGTATAACGAAGTAAAGGAAAATGCCATGAATCTTGGCCTTGACCTTAAAGGTGGTGTTAGTGTTATCTTACAAGTATCTGTAAAAGATATCTTAAAAGGATTGTCTAATTATAGTAAAGACCCTGTTTTTAACAAGGCTTTAGATGATGCTTCAGAGCTTCAAAATAACAGTCAGAACACGTATTTAGAAGATTTCTTTGTAGCGTTCGATAAAATTAAAGGAGATACAAAATTAGCATCTCCAGATATTTTTGCAAACAGAACCTTAAGCGAAGAAATAACTTTCGATATGTCTGATAGTGAAGTAAAACCTATCATCGAAAGAAAAATTGACGAATCGATTGTGTCTGCATTCGAAGTATTACGTAAACGTATTGATGAGTTTGGTGTTACCTCTCCAAGCATCCAGCGTTTAGGAAACTCTGGACGTATTTTAGTAGAACTACCAGGAGTTAAAGATAAAGAAAGAGCACTTAAATTACTTCAAAGTACAGCCCAACTAGAATTTTGGGATTGTTATAAAGGAGAGCAATTTATGGGCTTCTTAAACCAAGCTAACGAATTACTTAAAGAAATTGAAGCTGCTCAAGACGACACTACAACAGAAGATGTTGTAGAAGAATCTCAAGATTCTGAAGACGATAAAATTGCCGATTTATTAGGAGACGATCCAGATTCTTTAGCTGTAGAAAACAACCCATTAGGGAAATTAATTAGAGGTTTTGGGTATCAAGGTGGTCCAATAGTAGCGCAATTTGCTATTAAAGATAAAGACCAAGTTCTAGAGTATTTAAACATGCCTCAAGTAAGAGCTTTAATTCCTGCAGAAATGCGTGATGTAAAATTCTTATTTGGAAAACCAGAAAAAGATAGTGAAATAGTAGATTTATATGCTTTAATAGGAAATAGAGACAATCTACCTCCTTTAAGTGGTGCTGTGGTTACAGATGCTCGTCAGGATTATGGACCAACAAGCAAGCCTGTAGTTTCTATGCAAATGAATGCAAAAGGAGCTAAGATCTGGGAAGAAATGACTGGAAAAGCTTATTCTCAAGGAAGCCAAATTGCTATTGTACTTGATAATGTGGTGTATTCTGCACCAGGAGTTACAACAGGAGCTATTTCTGGAGGAAACTCTCAAATTTCAGGAGACTTTAGTTTAAATGAAGCAACCGATTTAGCAAACGTATTACGTGCAGGTAAATTACCAGCTTCAGCAGATATTATTCAAGGTGAAGTTGTTGGACCGTCTTTAGGTCAAGAAGCAATCGATAGTGGTAAAATGTCTTTCATGATTGCACTTGCATTAGTGTTATTATGGATGGTTTTCTATTATGGTAAAGCGGGACTATTTGCAGATATAGCTATGGCGTTCAATATCTTGTTAATCTTTGGTGTGTTATCTGGCTTAGGAGCCGTTTTAACACTTCCAGGTATTGCTGGTATTGTATTAACCATTGGTATGTCGGTCGATGCTAACGTACTTATCTTTGAGCGTATTCGAGAGGAATTAGCGAAAGGGAAAGGACAGAAAGAGTCTATCCAAGATGGATTTGCTAATGCCTTATCATCCATTTTAGATGCTAATATTACAACAGGTTTAACGGCCTTAATCCTATTTATATTTGGAACAGGACCTATTAAAGGATTTGCAACTACTTTAATAATTGGTATTGCTACGTCTTTATTTACTGCTATTTTTATTACTAGATTAATCATCGATTGGTATGTAGCAAGAGGAGGAAGCTTAGATTTCTCAACAAGTTTAACTAAAAACTTATTTAGAAATATCAATATCGATTTCTTAAAGAAACATAAAACAGCATATATTGTCTCTGGAATTGCAATCGCTATTAGTTTAGGATCCTTATTTACAAATGGTTTAGACCAAGGTGTCGATTTCGTTGGAGGTAGAACCTACCAAGTGCGTTTTGATCAACCTGTAAGTTCTTCAGAAATTACAAGCTTATTATCTTCACCAGAAGTTTTTGGGTCTGCTGATGCGAAAACATTTGGAAATTCAAACCAATTAAAAATTACAACCAAGTTTAAAGTTGATGAAACTGGAACGGGTGTAGATGAAGAGTTAAGAAAAAGCTTATACACTGCTTTACAACCTCATTTAGATGGCATTTCTTATGAAGAGTTTATTAGCGACGATGAGCATAAAACTCATGGGTTAATGAAATACTATAAAGTTAGTCCAACGATTGCAGATGATATTAAAAAAGCATCATTCTGGGCAATTTTAGGCTCTTTAATCGTAGTATTCCTTTATATTCTATTCCGTTTTAAAAGATGGCAATTCTCTCTTGGTGCAGTAGCTGCTGTATTCCACGATGTCCTTATTGTTTTAGGAGTTTTCTCTTTAACATACAAGTTTATGCCATTTACAATGGAAATAGATCAAGCCTTTATTGCTGCTATCTTAACCGTAATTGGTTACTCATTAAACGATACGGTTGTCGTGTTCGATAGAATTCGTGAATTCTTTAACGAGCATACCAATTGGCATTTCGATAAAGTAATTAACGCGTCTTTAAGTAGTACTTTAAGTAGAACGTTAAATACCTCTTTAACAACATTAGTCGTGTTATTAGCGATCTTTATTTTTGGTGGAGATTCTATTAGAGGCTTTATGTTTGCTTTAATAGTAGGGGTTATTGTAGGTACGTATTCATCATTATTTATTGCAACACCAATCATGTACGATTCTGTTAAGAAAAGTGATGCTACCGACGCTTTAAAAGATAAAGTAAAAGAAGAAATAGAAGAAGCGAAAGCTTAATCGTTCTTTCAATAATATAAAAAAGCCTTTCAGTTTTATTCTGAAAGGCTTTTTTTGTTTTAGTTGTTTGTTAGAGTTTATAACCAAATACTAAAAATTAATTCCTAGAAAACTCAATCCAATCACCAGTTTCTAACTGCCATTTACTCACTAATCCAGCATTTACTTCAAGCACATATTTTGCAGGAGCATTAGATGGTAAGGAGCTTTCGTCTAATGGCTGTGCATTTTCTTGAAAACTGACAATTGTTTTGTTAGCGTTTAAATAAATAAGATCAAGAGCAAACTGCGTATTTTTCATATAAAAAGAACGAGGTCTTTCATCTTCAAAAACAAACAACATGCCTTGATTTTCTTTCATGGAAGTTCTGTACATTAATCCTGTTTGTGTTTTATATTCGTTATCTGCTATTTCAATATCTATTTTTGAAATTATGGAATCTGTTACAGATTTATAGAGCGTTAATTCACCTTCTTTTGTAAAAGAAACTTCAACTTTTTTAATAATTTTCTTTTCGTTTTTACAAGAAGAAAAAACGCAAAGAGAAACAGAGATATATAGAATGTAAACTAAAGAGATTGGTTTTAATTTCATAACAAATGTTTGGTCTAATGCAGTGGAGACCTATTTTAATATAAGTTGCTTAAGTAAGATCCACCCAACTGCACTCGAGTGGACACCTGAAGTTTTAAACGCTCACACGATTCTTAAATTTTAAAGAGACTGAAGCTAGCTATACCGTTTTAATTTTCTGTTTGAAACCAAACATAAAATAGAGCCCAATAATAATAAAAGGAATACTTAGCATTTGCCCTGTATTTAATCCCATTAATGTAATGTATTCTTCACCTTGAGGTTCTTTTACAAACTCAACAAATAATCGAATGGTCCATAATAACACTAAAAATAAACCAAATAAGAATCCTGATTGATTGCCTTTATTGGTTTTAGAATAGAAATACCATAAAATTAAAAACACAAAAACATAACAGAATGCTTCGTATAATTGTGCAGGATGTCTAAAAGGTACAGCTTGTAATAACTCTTGAAATTGCGGATTTGTAGCAATGGCATCATAGGCAGCTTTAGGTGTTTTCATACCTGTTAATTGCATGGCTTCTCCTTGGCTATATTGATCTTGAATAAAACGAACACCAAAAGCCGAATCGGTTACTTTTCCGATGATTTCTGAATTAATAAAATTTCCAATTCTTATAAAAACAGCTCCCGATGCAACAGGAATAACTACCCTGTCTAGTATCCACATTAAGGATTTGTATTTGTATTTTCTTCGATAAAGATACATGCCTATAATAATCCCAATAGCAGCACCATGACTTGCTAAACCTTGAAATCCTGTAAATTCAAATTCTGGATGAAAACGGAAGGGCAAAAAGATGCTAAAAAAGTCTTGAGAAATTAATTCAGATTGGTAAAATAGCACATGTCCTAAACGAGCGCCAAGCATGGTTGCAAAAACGGTGTAAATAAAAAGTGGGTCTAAATAGTCTAGTTTTACTTTTTCTTTAATAAAAATCCGCTTCATAATATACCAACCTAATAGGAAGGCAATTATCCACATCATACTATAAAAATGAAGTTTGAAATTTCCAATAATATCTATTCCAGAAACAGGATTCCAATCGAACTTAAGTAAAAACATAGGGTTTATTTTATGTTTGTAAATATAGACAAATGAAAATGGATTAAAAAGGAAAGGTTTATAAGGAAATGTTATTTTTTATCTAATTTTCCCGGAACTGGATCGTAACAAGAACGTCCCCAAGACGATGGAGCGTAGAAGAAAATGTACAGTGTACATTTTTAGCGAACATGCGAGTTGGCGCGTTAGTAATTTTTAGTTGTCATCCTTTTCTGGAACAGGATCGTAACCACTTCGTCCCCATGGATGACAACTAAAAATCCTTTTTAGAGCCAATTTTCCACCCTTAAAAAAACCATGCTTTTCCAAAGCTTCTTTAGCGTAATGGGAACAAGTTGGTTGAAACCTGCAAGTGGCTGGAGTAAAAGGGGAAATAACTGTTTGATAAACTTTTATAAGGAATAAAAAAGGGGCAACTAGTATTTTTTTCATGATTAATTAGTCGAGAACGTTGTCCCATCCTTCCCATCTTTCAATTGAATGCCAAGTGTATCGAGTTCATTTCTAATTTGATCCGACAAGGCAAAATCTTTATTGGCTCTGGCTTCTTGACGTAATTTTATTAATAATTCAACAGTTCCTGAAAGCTTTTCACTATTGCCACTAGCATCTGTTGTTACAGAATCTTCAAGTCCCATAATATCAAATACAAAGTTGTGTATGGTTTCTTTTAAAAGCTCTAAATCTTCTTTAGTTATGGATGCTTTGTTATTGTTAACTTGATTGATATATTTAGCTGCTTCAAATAAATGCGCAATTAAGATAGGTGTATTAAAATCGTCGTTCATGGCATCATAACATGTTTGCTTCCATTCAGAAACATTCAATGTCGATGTCGTAGAAGTTGGTAGACCACCTAAAAGATGCATGGCATCCATCAATCTATTAAATCCTTTTTCGCTAGCTAGCAAACCATCATTAGTGAAATCCAATACAGATCTGTAATGCGCTTGTAGCATAAAAAATCTGGCTACAGAAGGAGAAAATCCTTTTGTAATATGCGGATTATCGCCCGAGAAAATTTCATTAGGCAGAATAAAATTCCCAGTAGATTTTGCCATTTTCTTGCCATTCATGATCAGCATGTTGGCATGCATCCAGTAATTAACAGGTGTTTGTCCTTTGGCTGCTTGGTTTTGTGCAATTTCACATTCGTGATGAGGAAATTTTAAATCCATGCCACCACCATGAATATCAAAATGTTCGCCAAGATATTTGGTGCTCATAGCTGTACATTCTAAGTGCCAACCAGGAAAACCATCGCTCCAAGGCGAAGGCCAACGCATAATATGTTGAGGTTCGGCTTTTTTCCAAAGCGCAAAATCTTGAGGGTTTTTCTTATCGCTTTGTCCATCAAGTTCGCGTGTGTTATGGATTAAATCTTCTACTTTACGCTTGCTTAGAATACCGTAATTATTGGTTTCATTATATTTTAACACATCAAAATAAACAGAACCATTAACTTCGTAAGCAAAGCCATTGTTAATAATGGTTTTAATGAGTTCTATCTGTTCAATAATATGGCCTGTTGCTGTAGGTTCTATGCTAGGAGGTAGGAAATTAAAAGCATTTAATATGTTATGGAAATCAACAGTATATCTCTGAACCACTTCCATAGGTTCAATTTCTTCCAGACGTGCTTTTTTTGCAATTCGGTCTTCGCCAACATCAGCATCGTTTTCTAAATGACCAGCATCTGTAATATTTCTAACATAACGTACTTTAAAACCTAAATGTAATAAGTAACGATAAATAACATCAAAAGACATGAAGGTTCTAACATTTCCTAAGTGCACATTACTATAAACAGTAGGACCACATACGTACATGCCAACATAGCCTTCGTGAATGGATTTAAAAACGTCTTTTTCACCTGAAAGTGAATTGTATATTTTTATTTCTTGTTGTTTGTATAAATGCATGTTGTTTTTTTGTGTGTTGTTAAATCGTTAAGCTGTAAAGGGGTTTGTTATTGAGTTAAGTATCCAAAAACTAAATTACAAAAAGTTGTTAAGTCAAAATTCGGTTAATTTTTAAAAGAATAAAAAAAATCATTTAAGCTGTTAGCTCACCATAGTCAATTAAAAAGTCATCGACTTAACAACAAGCGACTAAACGAGAAACATTAAAAAGAAGTGTCCAATTTAATGTAATCCAAAAATTCTCTTTTGGTTTCTTTGTCTTTAAACTTTCCACCAAATTCTGATGTAATAGTGCTGCTTTCAGTGTCTCTAATCCCACGTGAGTTTACACATAAATGTTTGGCATCTATCACACAAGCTACATCTTGGGTATTTAGAACATCTTGTAATTCTTTAACAATTTGAATGGTTAATCGCTCTTGCACTTGTGGACGTTTTGCAAAATAATCTACAATTCTATTCATTTTTGATAGTCCAACCACTGTGCCATTAGAAATATAAGCCACATGAGCCTTGCCAACTATAGGTAGTAGATGGTGTTCGCAAGTAGAATAAAGAGTAATGTTCTTCTCTACTAACATTTCACCGTATTTATATTTGTTATCAAAGGTAGATGCCGTAGGTTTTTTTTCAGGATCTAAGCCTCCAAAAAGTTCTTTTACAAACATTTTGGCAACGCGATTTGGTGTGCCTTTTAAGCTGTCGTCTGTTAAATCAAGCCCTAAAGTTTCCATGATATGTTGAACATCGTCTTTAATAATGTCAATCTTTTCTTCGTTAGTAAGTTTAAAAGCATCTTCACGCATGGGTGTGTTTGAAGAGGTTCCTATATGGTTTTCACCTAAAGACTCAAATTCTTCTAACTTTTCGTCAAATTTCATCCGATAAATTAAATATATGTTTAATCTGCAAAGATAAGAAATTCCATATTTATAGACCTTTTATTAACATAGAATTAATTTAGTAATAAAATTAACGGCATTTTTCATAAAATTTCCTTAATTTTCAGCTTTATTTTTTAATGATTAGTAGCTAATTAATTGATACTCTTTTTGTTATATTAATTAATTCATTTTTATATTTTCCCTATGAAAAAGATAATTACGTTATGTTGTTTTTTGTTTGTTAATATCTCTTTTGCGCAACTTATTGCAATAGATGATGTTCTGGTTGGTAGAGCCGATAATCCAAACGCATCCACCTCAAGTGGAGATCGTGTTTTTTTAAACGATTATTTTAATGGAACAGCACTTAATTTTGGAACCTATGGCAACTTTACCTTTACAGAAACGGTTCCAGATCCAACTGGATTTATAACTTTTAACCCATTAGGTTTTGTAAATATTGCAGCTAATACACCTCAAGGTATTTATTACATTACCTATGAAGTATGCGAAAATGCTGCACCAACTAATTGCGATACAGCTGTTATTGAAATTAGAGTCTTTCCTGGAACAGTAAGTTCGGGGTCAGGATCTTCTGAAATGGCAATTTCGGCTAGTAGCGGGACTGTTAATTGTGGTAATAATGTGTGTATTACAGACGCTTTTTGTATCGATTTAAATACAGGAACCATTCCTCCTTTAACACTAACTGCTTCTTATCAAGAAATTGGAGAGTCTAATACGTATGTTGTAAATACCATTCCATTTAATCCGCCTTTTTCTTTTGGAGATACATATACAGGTTTGCCTTTGACTACTGATGATATTTGGAGTAGTGTAGTAGATTTTGTTTTTGAATTTGAATTTTATGGAAATAATTACACACAATGTGTATTGTCAACCAATGGGGCAGTAAGTTTTGATTTAGGTAGAGCTAATCAATTTCATGATTGGACACCAGCTGCTGGTGCTTTAATTCCAAACAATACAGATACTTGTCTACGAGACGGGAATATTTTTGGTGCCGTTCATGACATGAATCCAGCTGCTTCAGGGACCTTAATAGATCCGAATACAGGTATAGGCGATTATAATATTACTTATAGTGTTAAAGGAGAAGCACCTTTTAGAGTGTTTGTGTTTAGTTTTTTTAATGTGGTTCATTTTAGTATAGGTGGAGCTTGTAGTTCATTAAAAACTTCGCAAATGATTATGTTTTATGAAACGACCAACATTGTTGAAACTTATATTTTTGAGAAACCAGTATGTACAAGTTGGGAAGGAGGTAGAGCAGCAATAGGAATACAAAATCCAGCAGGAAATCAAGGAATTTCACCTCCTGGAAGAAATACAGGTGTTTGGGACATCCCTTTTATTGCACCTGAGGCATACCAGTTTGTTCCAAGTGGAACTACTATAACGTCTTTTCAATGGCTAGATGAAACTGGAACGGTTATAGGTACAGACCCAACTGCCTTAGTGGTAACACCAAGCCAAACAACTACTTATGTGGCGCAAGTAACCTATACAGATGCCATAACAGGAACCCAATATGTTGCTTACAGACCTATAACAGTAGTTGTAGCTCCAACACCAGTAGTTACCGTTACGGCCAGTACTGATATCTGTGATACTGGCGATGCCGTGTTTACTATTACAGGTTCAGAAAACGATGTGGTGGAATACAATATTAATGGCGGAGCCACACAGTCCATTACTATTGATGCTAGTGGAGTTCATGTTATTACACTTACAGGAGTTGCTACCACACAAACTATAAACTTATTATCGGCTAATAATTATAATTCTGTTTGTGGTGGACCGATGTCTGTTTCAGAAACAGTGATTGTAAATGTAACACCAACTGTTGATGCACCAGCAGATGTAACGGCTTGTAATGATTATACTTTACCTCCATTAACAGTTGGAGACTATTATACTGCCACAGGTGGACCAGGAGGAACTGGAACGATGCTCAATGCAGGAGATGTTATTACAACTACTCAGACTATTTATGTGTATGGGGAATCGGGTACCACACCAAATTGTTTTGATGAAAATAGTTTTGTTGTCACAATAGATACATGTACGTTATCTGTTTCGGCAACAGCCGATATGCCTTCTATCTGTCATGATGCAGGGTTAGATGTTACTTTAACAGCAACTCCTTCACCAGCAGTAGCTGTAGGGGTTTATAGTTATAGTTGGACTGTACAAGGAAATGCAACCGTTGTTGGTACGAATCCAACCTTACTTTTATCACCACCACCAGCTGCAACCATCACCTACGAAGTAACGTTAACCGATAGTGGATTAACACCACCAAACGATACAACAACCAATACAGTTACAGTAACTGTTAATACTACGCCTACAGTTGATAATCCTGCTGATGTGACTGAATGCGACAGTTATACATTATTACCTTTAGGAAGTGGCACGTACTACACTGGCGCTGGAGGAACCGGAACGGTATTAAATGCAGGAGATGCTATAACCAGTACACAAACTATTTATGTGTACGAGGAAACAGGAACCACACCAAATTGTTTTGATGAAAATAGTTTTGTAGTCACTATTAATCCTACACCAGTTATTGATAACCCAACAGATGTCACTGCTTGTGATAGTTATGTACTGCCAGCCTTAACAGGTGGACAATATTATAACGGTCCAGGAGGTACTGGAGGTCTAATTACAGCTGGGACATCTATAAATAGTTCGCAAACTATTTATGTTTATGAAGAAACAGGAACGACACCCAATTGTTTTGCTGAAAACAACTTTGTAGTTACTATTAATACTACGCCAGTTGTCGATAATCCAGCTGATGTTACGATATGTAATGAATATGCATTACCAGCTTTAACAAATGGGACCTATTATACAGGAGCAGGAGGAACAGGAACTGTTTTAAATGCAGGAGATTTAATTACAACTTCGCAAACCATTTATGTGTATGCTGAAACAGGAACCACACCAAATTGTTCAGATGAGAACAGTTTTGTAGTCACCATTGATGTTTGTACCATTTCTGTAACGGCAACAGCCGATATGCCTTCTATTTGTCATGATGCAGGAGCTGATGTGACTTTAACAGCAAACCCATCACCTGGTGTAGCCGTAGGAACTTATAGCTATAGTTGGACCGTTCAAGGAAATGCAACTGTTGTTGGTACGAATCCAACCTTGCTTTTATCGCCACCACCTGCTGCAACCATCACTTACGAAGTGACTTTAACAGATAGTGGGTTAACACCACCTAACGATTCGGCAACAAATACAGTAACCGTTGTAGTAAATACAACGCCAACGGTAGATGCACCAATAGATGTAACATCTTGTGATAATTATATTTTACCAGCTTTAGGTAGTGGTAATTATTACACAGGATCAGGTGGAACTGGAACAGCGTTAAATACCGGTGATGCCATCACTAGCACTCAAACCATTTATATATATGGTGAAACAGGAACGACGCCTAATTGTACAGATGAAAACAGTTTTGTAGTCACTATTAATAACACACCAACCATAGATGCACCAGTAGATGTATCTGCATGTGATACGTATATCCTACCTGCTTTAACAGGAGGAACATATTATACAGCAACAGGAGGAACAGGCACTGTTTTAAACGCAGGAGATGCCATCACCTCTACTCAAACTATTTATGTGTATGCTGAAACAGGAACGACACCAAATTGTTTTGCTGAAAATAATTTTGTAGTCACTATTAATACAACACCAACTGTAGATGCACCAGTGGATGTCACCATGTGTGATAGTTATACTTTACCAGCACTAACAAATGGTGCTTATTATACAGGAATAGGTGGAACGGGAACGATGTTGAATACAGGAGATGCCATTACGTCTACACAAACTATTTATGTGTATGCAGAAACAGGAACCACACCAAATTGTTCAGATGAGAATAGTTTTATTGTTACCATAAATACAACTCCTATTGCCGATGCGCCAACAGATGTAACAGCATGTGATAGTTATGCCCTTCCAGCCTTAACAGTTGGAGCCTATTATACAGGTGCAGGAGGAACCGGTACCATGTTAAACGCAGGAGATGCTATAACGACCACTCAAACTATTTATGTGTATGCTGAAACTGGTACCACACCAAATTGTTCAGACGAAAACAGTTTTGTTGTTACCATTAATACAACTCCTTTAGTAGATGCACCTTCAGATGTTGCTGAATGTGTTACTTATACTTTACCAGTATTAACAAATGGAACGTATTATACAGGAACAGGAGGAACAGGAACGGTTTTAAATGCCGGAGATGCTATTACAAGTACACAAACTATTTATGTGTATGCAGAAACTGGTACTACACCAAATTGTTCAGATGAAAATAGTTTTGTTGTTACTATTAACCCATTACCAACAGTTGTGAATCCTACCCCATTAATTGTATGTGATGATAATGTGGCAGACGGAATGACAGAAATGGATTTAAATGAAAAGAACAGTGAAATATCAGGTGGAAATACCAATTATATTGTTACCTATCATGCTAATTTAGTTGATGCCCAAGCAGGAACACCTGAAGTGTTACCTTCTTCTTCAACTTATATTGGAACAGATGGAGAAACAGTATGGGTTAGAGTGGAAGATGCTACAACAGGCTGTTACGATACTACAACCTTAACGTTAGGTGTGGTAGATGCGCCAGCTGTTCCAGCTCCAGCAGCATTACATTATTGCGATCCTGATAACGATGGCTTAGGAGTTTTCGATTTAACGGATACAAGAAATGATATTGAAGCTATTGATCCTACTTATGAAGTTTCATTCCATTTAACACAACAAAATGCGATTGACGATGTGCTGCCTCAACCAGATGTGTTTTCTAATGTGGCCGGACAGATTATATATATTCGTGTAGATTATGGTACAGGAACAAATTGCCCAACCATTTTGCAATTACAGTTAATTGTAGATCCAACACCAGAAATAGAAATGAATCCTGATCCTATTGTGCTTTGTGACGAAGATGGTGTGGCAGACGGCATGACAGAGTTTGATTTAACGGTTAGAAATTCAGATATTTTAATGGGATTAAATCCTACAGATTACCCAGTGACATATTATACAGATGTGTTAGATGCCGAAGTTGGGCCTTCAGCTCCAACGTATATTGCGACACCTGGCGCTTTTACAAATACAATAGCACCAAATCAAACCATTGGTGTAAGAGTTGAGAACAATTTAACTGGGTGTTATACAGTTACAACATTAGATTTAATTGTGAATCCATTACCTGTTCCAATTGTAACACCAGAAGCTTTGGAATTAGAAATCTGTGATGACACCGTTGATAATGATGGTTATGCTATTTTTAATTTAACGGTTCAGGATGATCTTATTACTGGTGGAAACTCTAGTTGGTCTGTCAATTATTTTGAAACCATGGCAGATGTTACTGCAAATAACCCTATTCCAGATTATACAGCTTATGCTAACGTATCTATTGGAGGATTTCCACATAACCCACAAACCATTTTTGTAACGGTTTCCGAAACTGCAAACGGAGTAGATTGTTATGCGTTATCCACATTAACTTTAGTTGTAAACACGGTTCCAACTCCTAATCCAGTATTACAAAACTTAGAATTATGTGATGATAATAATCCTGGAGATTTAGAAGAAATTTTCGATATCACTGCTAATGATGCTGCCATGTTGAATGCTTTTGATGAATCGGTAACTTATCATACATCCATGGCAGAAGCAGAAACTGGAGATAACCCAATTCCAAATCCAACAGCATATCCAAATACCGATCCAATACAAACGATATATGTACGTGTTACAAATACTGGCGATCCTACAAATCCATTGGATACTGGAACCGGATGTTATACCATTGTTACATTCGATATTATTGTAAACCCACTACCAGATACTGTGGCTGTTGATGATATTCTTGCTTGTGAATTGAATACGGATGGTTTTTATACTTTTGATTTAACGGTTAGAAATGATGATATTTTAAACGGACAACCAGAGCCAGATTTTGCTGTAACGTATTATACAAGTTTAGCTGCTGCTCAATCAGGTATTGGCTTTATAGCAAATCCATCTGCTTATACCAATATGATGGATCCTGCAAATCCTGGACAGCCTCTTAATCCGCAAGAAATTTTTGTAAACATCACCAATACAATTACAGGGTGTGATGTGGCAACGGTAAGTTTCTTTATTGAAGTTCAGGAAGCTGCTGAGGTAAACCCGAATTACAACACTTATGCCTTATGTGATGATAATATGGAGTTTGATAACGATACATCAAACGATACCATCGAATTCGATTTATTATCTCAAAATACCCTATTATTAAATGGTCAAGATCCGATTAATTTTATCGTTTCTTATTATGAAAGTGAAGCTGATGCGGAAGTGCCAACAAATGCTATCGACACTTCTTCACCTTATATAAACCAATCTAACCCTCAAATTATTTGGGTGCGAATAGATAATAATACCAATGCAAACTCTATTTGTTATGATGTAAAACCATTAACATTAAGAGTGGACCCAATTCCGGCATTCGATTTAGATGATTTATATACCATATGTGTTAATCTTAATGGAACTGAAGTAATTGGTAACCCAATTATGGATACAGGTTTAAGTCCAGCTTTATTTACTTTTGAGTGGGTTGAGGATGGTGATCCAACAACTATTTTAAGTGTCGCATCTTCTTACATGCCATCGGTTGCAGGTAATTATACTGTAGCTGTAACAGATATTAATAATGGATGTACAAGTTCAGATTCTGCAATTGTTCAATTAAGTTCGCCTCCTATCGTTACAGCAACCGTAGCTACAGAAGCTTTTGCTAGTAATCATGTTGTAGTGGTAACTGCAACAGGAGATGGTGCAGCTTTATTTGAGTTTAGTATCGATAATGGACCTTGGGTGAGTAATGAGCCAAATTCTAATACTTATACGTTCTATAATGTCCCTTTTGGAGAACATGTTGTCCAAGCAAGAGATATAAATGGTTGTGGTATTGCTAGCGATGTTGTTCTGTTAATGGATTATCCATTGTTCTTTACACCTAACAATGATGGACATAATGATACTTGGCAGATAGTTGGTATTGAAAATCAATATGATGCTAAAATATTTATTTACGATCGTTATGGGAAACTACTGAAGCAATTAAGTCCAAATGGTCCAGGATGGGATGGCACTTATAATGGAGAATTACTGCCTTCAAGTGACTATTGGTTTACTATTGACTATAGAGAATTAGGTGAAAGTGAAGGTGCACAAAAACAATTTAAAGCACACTTTAGTTTAAAGAGATAGTTCTTTACATATTTAATTAATAAAAAAACTCAGACTGGTTAGTCTGAGTTTTTTTATGTTTAATCGTTTCTAATTTTAATTAGATTTAATAAGGCTTAGTTAAAATTAAATGGACACCTATAGTTTATAAAATCTAACGAATTAATGGGTTATAAATTAAAACCAACTGTAAGAGTTACATTGGTAAGTCTTGAATCTATAGAAGCTGTATTTAAGAACCCTGAATTATTATACAGTCTATATTCAGAAGATTGCTTGGCTTGATCGAAAGCCATATCTAATTTAAAATTACCAAAGCTATAGCCTAAACCTACTGAATAACCTGTTAAATCACCTAAAGTGTTTCCGTTTTTATAAGGACTTTCTTCAAACCTATAACCACCTCTCAAACTTAGTTGTTTTAATCTTACTTCGCCACCAACTCTATAAGTTGAAGCCATAGTTAATTGATTGTTTATAACATTGTTTTGTTTTGCAAAATAAGGGTCAGATGTTGGTTTAAACTTCGTATTTCCATAATCTTTTAAAGAGTAATCAAAACTAATTAGTCCGTATTCTCCAAAAACATAAGCTAAACTACCTGTAAATTTACCTGGAGACTGAAGGTTATATGCAGGATAAATGTTTATAATGTCTGAAATATACCCAATGTCTGGGTCTGCAATGTTAGAATCGATTCCTTGAATTAATTCTTCTTCTATACGGTACCAAGTTGGAGAATTGTATGATAAACCTAGTCTTAAATCATTAGTCAGCTTAGCGATGGCGCCTAATTGAAAAGAAAAACCAGATCCAATGGTAGAAAGCCAGTTTTCGAAAACAATGTTTCTTGTTAAAGAATCTGGGTCATTATTAGTTTCATAAAAACTAGTAAACTTATCATAGTTTATAAAATGGGTGTTTAAATTAACTCCTAAATACAGTCTGTCTTTAAAAGCTGTCGAAAAGTTCAATGAAAATTTACCATTATAACCAGAAGAAGCATAGCTGTATTCTTGGTAAAAAGACTCTGCAGGTGCTGTATTTGAAAAGTAATTAGTTTCATCATTATTAGTGTCATTATCTAAATTTACCGGATCAATAATTCCAGACCAATAACCAAGAAAAACTTGTTGAACAGGATAGCCATAATTTGCACTTGAACCAATATTAGCATAAGCTTCTTCAAGATATTCACCTGGTTGAAGTTTTAATACGCCAAAAGGAATGGCTTGATTTTCGGTAATACCTAGAAAATATCTATCAATAGATGTTGGACTATTCCCATAGGCTAACCAATCGGTATTATAATTTTTTGCTTTATCATAAGTTGCACTAAATGCAAATTTAGACCAATCTGAATTACTGTTAGGGTTTCTAAACACAAAGGAAGCCCCTGTTTGGTTTAAGTCAATATTAGAATCTTTAGAAGTGTTAACTCCGTTAAAATACTGAACATCATTTTTAGTGTTGTTATTCGATAAGGATAATGAAATATGACTCCCATTAAAAACTGCAGAACCAGCTGGATTGATACTTATAGCACTTAAATCGCCACCTAGTGCACCAAAAGCACCACTTAAAGCTCTATATCTAGCTGTGCCCTGAACATCGTCTTGTGAGTATCTTAGAGCATCTGTAGCATCTTGGGCATAAAAATTTGCCATAGACATAACACCTACGAATAGTAATATTAACTTTTTCATATTTTTCTTTTTCTTTTAAACAATTTTATCTTCTTCCTCTTGAGCCACCAGAGCTTCTGCTACCACCTCCAGATGAAAATGAAGGAGAGCTACCCGAAGATCTACTTGGGGAATAGTTTCTTGTCGAACTACTTCTAGGTCTAGAATTTGTTCTTGTTTTAGTAGTTGTCGATCTCGTTGGCTTCGTGGTTGTTGTACTTGGTCTCGTTGGAGAAGCTACCCCTGAATTAGGTCTAGTAGTAGTTCTCGTTCTTGTTCTAGAAGTTGTTGTGCTTTGACTTGGTCTGGTAGTTGTTCTTGAACGAACAGTTGAATTTGGCCTAACAGTTGTTGAAGAACTTCTAGTTCTTGCATTTGTATAACCTAAACTAGAACGTGTAGTTCTTGCTCGTGAACCGTAATAATTAGAATTTCTATTATAATAACCGCTTCCTCCATAATAACTGCCACGTCTTCCGTGATTATAGGCTAAGCTTCTTCCTCCATAGCCATAATAATATCCACCTCCGTAATATCCACCATAGTAACCACCACCATAATAAGGATACCAAG
The DNA here is from genome assembly GCA_003144015.1 of Flavobacteriaceae bacterium LYZ1037. GTDB lineage: Bacteria > Bacteroidota > Bacteroidia > Flavobacteriales > Flavobacteriaceae > Xanthomarina. Next base: position 162,722 of record QFWS01000001.1, read on the forward strand.
GATTGTAATAGCCCCAGCCGTAGCTATAATAAGGATAAAAACCACCATAGTAATATGGCGTATACCAAGGATTATAACCCCAGCCATAATTAAAACCTGTATTTATAGTAATTGAAACTTCACTATTGTCTTCTCCCCAACCTGCATAACTATTGTATTCCGTTTCTAAGGAGTCTTGTACTTCAGTATATTCACCTTCATAGCCATCAACATCAGTGAAAATTTCATCTTCTTCAGGGATTTGGTATTCTAAAGACTTTTCTTTGAAGTAATTTTTATAATAAGCTTGGCTTTCGGAAACCGACTTAGTTTCTGCTACCGAATTTTCTTGATATTCAACACTTGTGTCTGAACCGTAAATACCATCATTGTCTTGTGAAGCATATTGTGAAGATCCACAAGATGCCAAAACAGCAAACAAGCTAAATACAGCTACATATGGTGTTTTAGTTAAAAAGGAGTTATTAATTTGCATATCTCTTGAATTTTATTGTTGAACATAACAAAAATAGTTAGTTTTGCGCAACTATTTCTATATTTAACATAATCACAATATTTGTGCCAAAAACCTGGATATGAGCAAAAAACTTACAAGTAGAGCAGAAGACTACTCTAAATGGTATAACGATCTTGTTGTAAAAGCAGACCTAGCTGAAAACTCTGCAGTAAGAGGTTGTATGGTAATTAAACCTTATGGTTATGCTATTTGGGAAAAAATGCAAGCAGAATTAGATCGCATGTTTAAAGAAACAGGGCATCAAAATGCATATTTCCCTTTATTTGTACCAAAAAGTTTATTTGAGGCTGAGGAGAAAAATGCTGAAGGATTTGCCAAAGAATGTGCTATAGTGACACATTATAGATTACAAAACGATCCTGATAACCCAGGGAAATTGCGGGTTGATCCAGAAGCTAAATTAGAAGAAGAACTTATTGTTAGACCAACTAGTGAAGCCATTATTTGGAATACTTATAAAGGATGGATTCAATCTTATAGAGATTTACCATTATTAATTAACCAATGGGCTAATGTGGTGCGTTGGGAAATGAGAACACGATTATTTTTAAGAACAGCAGAATTTTTATGGCAAGAAGGACATACAGCTCACGAAACAAAAGCTGAAGCAATCCAAGAGGCAGAGTTAATGAATAATGTGTATGCTACATTTGCTGAAAATTTTATGGCAATTCCAGTTATTAAAGGTTTAAAAACAGAAAGCGAACGTTTTGCTGGAGCTGTTGAAACTTATTGTATTGAAGCATTAATGCAAGATGGAAAAGCATTACAAGCTGGAACATCTCATTTTTTAGGACAGAATTTTGCCAAAGCTTTTGATGTCAAGTTTACTTCTAAAGAAGGAAAACAAGATTATGTTTGGGCAACGTCTTGGGGAGTTTCAACCAGACTTATGGGAGCATTAATTATGACGCATAGTGATGACCATGGTTTAGTATTACCACCAAATTTAGCACCAAATCAAGTTGTTATTGTGCCAATTTATAAAACGGATGAACAATTAGAAGAGATTTCTAAAATTGCCAATTTAATGATGAGCGATTTAAGAGCTAAGCACGTTTCTGTGAAATTTGATAATAGAACGACATTAAGACCTGGAGCAAAGTTTGCGCAGCACGAATTGCAAGGGGTGCCCTTAAGAATTGCTATTGGACCAAAAGATTTGGAAAATGGTACCGTAGAATTGGCAAGAAGAGATACCCTAACTAAAGAAGTTATAGCATTAGATAATGTAACGTCTAAAGTTGAAACCTTAATGGTTGAGATTCAGAATTCACTTTATAAAAAAGCATTAGATTATAGAGACTCTCATATAACCTTGGTAGACGATTTTGATAAGTTTCAAACGGTTCTAGAAACAAAAGGAGGTTTTATTTCAGCGCATTGGGATGGCACAGAAGAGACCGAATCTAAAATAAAAGAGTTGACAAAAGCAACTATTAGATGTATTCCAACGGATGAAAAGGAAGTAATTGGCAAATGTGTCTATACTGGAAAGCCTTCAAAACGTAGAGTATTGTTTGCAAAAGCGTATTAATACAAAAATTTTTAAAAAAAAATTATATTGGAGTTGCAACATTTAAAAATAGTTGTATTTTTGCATCCGCAATGGGAACATTGTTAGTTATTTTGAAATGTATTGCAAGTTTAAATATATAGTTATATATTTGCGCACTCAAAACAAAATGGCCCGTTCGTCTATCGGCTAGGACGCCAGGTTTTCATCCTGGTAAGAGGGGTTCGATTCCCCTACGGGCTACAATTTTTATAAAAGAAAGATAATAAAATGGCAAATCATAAGTCAGCATTAAAGAGAATTAGAAGTAACGAAGCTAAACGTCTAAGAAACAAGTATCAACATAAAACAACGCGTAATGCTATTAAGAGATTACGTGAATTAGAATCTAAAAAAGAAGCTGAGACAATGTTTCCTACTATAGTTTCTATGATTGATAAATTAGCTAAGAAAAATATTATTCATGCAAACAAAGCATCGAATTTAAAATCTAACTTAACTAAGCACGTAGCTTCTTTATAAGGAATTTACTTTTATTAAGTAAAAAAAAGCCTTTCAATTTTAAATTGAAGGGCTTTTTTTGTTCTAGGTTTTTAATTGAATACCATCTAGATAAAAAAAATGCCTTGATAATTTATCAAGGCATTTTTTAGTATATATTCGGTTTTAAATTATCCGTTCATTGATATTAAAAACTCTTCATTGTTTCTAGTTTGCTTAAACCTTTCATTAATAAACTCCATAGCTTCTACAGGGTTCATATCTGCTAAATATTTACGCATTACCCACATTCTTTGAATAGTCGTTTCATCTAATAAGATATCATCTCGTCTAGTGCTTGATGAGGTTAGGTCGATAGCAGGGAAAATTCTACGATTAGATATTTTTCTATCTAATTGTAATTCCATATTACCAGTACCTTTAAATTCTTCAAAGATTACTTCATCCATTTTAGAACCAGTTTCAGTTAAAGCAGTTGCTATAATGGTTAAAGAACCCCCATTTTCAATATTTCTAGCTGCTCCAAAGAATCGTTTTGGTTTGTGTAATGCATTGGCATCTACACCACCACTTAATATTTTACCTGAAGCAGGTTGCACCGTATTATAAGCTCTAGCCAGACGTGTAATAGAATCAAGTAGAATAACAACATCGTGTCCACATTCTACTAATCGTTTTGCTTTTTCTAAAACAATGTCTGCAATTTTTACGTGCTCGTGAGCTTCTTTATCAAAAGTAGAAGCAATAACTTCTCCACGTACATTACGTTGCATATCTGTTACTTCCTCTGGACGTTCGTCTATTAGTAATATCATTTGATATACTTCAGGATGGTTAGCTGCTATTGCATTAGCCACATCCTTTAATAACATGGTCTTACCAGTTTTTGGTTGCGAGACTATCATACCACGTTGTCCTTTTCCAATTGGAGAAAACAAGTCCATAATTCTAGTAGAAATAGTACTTTGCCTTTCAGCTATATTAAATTTTTCTTGAGGAAAAAGAGGCGTTAAATGTTCAAAAGAAACTCTATCTCTTACCACTTCTGGGTTTTGACCGTTAATCTTGTTTACCTTTATTAAAGGAAAATATTTCTCTCCTTCTTTTGGAGGTCTCACATTTCCAAGAACAGTGTCTCCTTTTTTTAATCCAAATAATCTTATTTGAGATTGAGATACATAAATATCATCAGGAGAAGACAAATAATTATAATCAGATGAACGTAAAAATCCGTAACCGTCTTGCATCACATCTAAAACACCTTCACTTTCAATAATGGCATCAAACTCAAAATCTGGTTCACGATACCTGTTTCTAGTGTCTTTATTACCATTTGAATTTCCTTGATTTTGCTTTTTATTTTGATTCGGGTTTTTATTTTCTCTTTTTGGACGATTTTGATTATCGTTCTTCGAATGAGGTTTTTGAGCTTCTTTACTTTCATTCTTACCTTTACTTTCTGCGTCTTGAGTATTAGTAGTAGGTTTTGAAGGTTTTGAAGGTTTTGAATGTTGAGGAGCTTTGTTTTCTGCTTTTGGAGTTTCAGCTTTTACACTTTGAACAGGTTTCTGATCGACCTTTTGTTCGGTCTTTTGTTGATCTTTAACTGGTCTTTGGACTCTCTGTCTAGGTTTTTTATCTTGCTGTTTTGGAGTTGCCTTTTTAGGTTCTTCTCCTACAACCTCTTTAACTGCTTTTGGATTTGCAGCTTGTTGGTCTAGTATCTGGTATACTAAATCTAATTTTTTTAATGAACGATACTTAGAAACGTTCAACTTTTTAGCTATATCCTGTAACTCAGGAAGCTTCATTTCTTTTAATTGTGATATTTCAAACATGGATGTTGAATTGAATATTTGTGTTAAATATTAAATTTGAATTTTTCTGAAAAAAATTGATTTTATTCTGAAGAATTAATAGCTTACTACTGTGATAGTTGTAACTTATTATTGCAATTATACAACTTTATTTTATTTATTTAAGTTAATTTTTAAAAAGAAACTGTTATTTTTGTGCCTTCAAATAGTATAAATAATGCTTCAAAGAATTCAAACTATCTATCTATTAATCGCTGCTGGAGTTTCCGGTGGATTTATTTTTGTGTTTGAATTATGGACATCTCCTGAGAACGTAAAAGTGTATGCAGATGATGTTAATTACATTTTTGCCATATTTTTAGTGTCAGCATTTTTCTCAATACTAGCTATTTCAAGATTTAAACATAGGAAATCTCAATTTATGTTGGGACGACTAAATATATTATTAAACTTTTTTTTACTAGGATTATTTGTATATCAATCACTAAACTTATCTGGAGAAACTGTAGTTTCAGAGAAAGGTATTGGGATTTTTCTTCCTATTATTTCTATCGTGTTTTTGGCATTAGCCAATAAGGCCATTAAGAAGGATGAAGATCTCGTAAAATCTGTAGATCGATTAAGATAAGCCTATCATCTTAGTAGTATTAGTGCGTGAACCCAAGGTGAAGACCTTGGGTTTTTTTTATCACCTATTCTCAAACTCTATGACTTCTAAATCTTTTATATTGCTGCCATCTATTACAAAACGAAGCATGGTTCTTACTTTATGAAATCCATACTTTCCAACTGCTCCAGGATTCATGTGTAATAAGTTTAACTTTTTATCTGGTATGACTTTTAAGATGTGAGAATGTCCACAAATAAATAAATCTGGAGGATTTTTTTTAATGGCTTCTCTTATTCTAACATCATACCTATTTGGATAACCTCCAATATGCGTGATCCAAACATCAACACTTTCGCACATAAACCTGTTGTTTTCTGGGAATTCTGCTCTAACTTCATGTCCATCAATATTTCCAAAAACGGCTTTTAACGGTTTTAGTTTTTTTATTTGATTGGTGACATTTAAATCGCCAATATCTCCAGCATGCCAAACTTCATCAGCTTGTTTTACATGTTTTAAAATAGCTTCGTCTATATAGCTATGTGTGTCGGAAAGCAAAAGGATTTTTTTCATATTTATTTTTCGCCAAAGTAGAAAGTACTTTTTTTATTTAACTTTTATTTGAAATTTCAAGAAGGATTAAAATTCTATCTTTGCCTTTTACAAAAATAGCATAATCCATTGAGATATTTTTTAGAGCTTACATATAACGGTAAAGATTATCATGGTTGGCAAAATCAGCCCAATGCGATATCTGTTCAAGAAGTTATTGAACAATCTATGTCTACACTTTTAAACGACACCATAGCCATTGTTGGAGCAGGAAGAACAGATGCTGGTGTACATGCCAAACAAATGTTTGCTCACTTTGACACAGAGGTTCATTTTAAAGCTCAAGATTTAATTTATAAACTCAATTCCTTTTTGCCAAAAGATATTGCTATTCTTGATGTTTTTAAAGTTAATTCTGATGCTCATGCTAGATTTCATGCTTTGAGCCGAGGGTATTTATACAGAATCTCTTTAAATAAAGATGTTTTTAATAATGATGAATCTTATTACTTAAAGCAAGTTTTAGATCTAAATAAAATGAAACAAGCCACGAACATACTATTTGAATATAAAGACTTTCAATGCTTTTCTAAAAGTCAGACAGATGTAAATACGTATCATTGTAACATTATGCAGGCTGAGTGGCATTTGGTTGATAACGAATTACAGTTTACTATAAAAGCAGACCGGTTTTTAAGGAATATGGTTCGAGCAATAGTTGGCACTTTAATAAATATAGGATTAGGGAAACTGGAAGTAGAAGATATGCACACAATAATTAAATCTAAAAACAGGAGTAAAGCAGGTTTTTCTGTACCAGCTCATGGCTTGTATTTAATAGAAGTTGCATATCCAGAAACTATTAAAACACACAATTAAAAAACATTCCATGGTTGGAAGTATATGAGTAAAATAGACGACATATTAGAAATTGAATTGTTTAAAAAGCTTTTAAAGTTTATTAAACCCTATAAACATGTCTTTATTGGCGTTTTAACTGCCGTAATTTTACTGGCTGTTTTTGGAGCTTTAAGACCCTATATTTTACAACAAGCAATAGATAAAAATATTGCTACTAAAACCTTGGAAGGTTTTATGCCTTATATATTAACCATGGCAGCACTTCTTATTGCTGAAGTTATATGTCAATTGTTGTTTATTTATTATTCAGGATTTCTTGGTCAAAGTGTGGTAAAAGATATTCGTGTGAAACTTTTTGATCATATGATTCGGTTTAGAATGAAATACTTCGATAACTCTTCTGTTGGGGTTTTAATAACCAGAGCAGTTACAGATATGGAGCGTATTGCAGATGTTTTTGGAGAAGGTTTATTTATGATTTTTAGGGATTTACTAACTATGTTGGTGGTTTCAATTGTCATGCTTTATATGAATTGGGAACTAAGTTTTATTGTATTCTTGATGTTGCCTTTAGTGTTGTATGCGACACGTATTTTTCAGAAGTATATGAAACGTGCTTTTGAAGAGGTAAGAACAGAAGTCTCAAACTTAAACTCTTTTGTCCAAGAACGCCTTACCGGAATGAAAATTCTTCAATTGTTTACAAGAGAAGAAACAGAGTATAAGAAATTTCAAGTAATTAATGCGCGTCATAAAAAAGGTTGGTTAAAAACCGTTTGGTATAACTCTATTTTCTTTCCTATTGCAGAATTATCATCGTCTATTACTATTGGTCTTATTGCTTGGTATGGAGGTTTAAATACAGTTGTGGATCAAACAGCATCGCTTGGTGATTTAACAGCATTTATCATGATGATTCCTATGTTGTTTAGGCCACTTCGACAAATTGCCGATAAGTTTAATACGCTTCAAATGGGAATGGTTGCAGCCAAAAGAGTTTTTAAAGTTCTTGAAACGACTTCGCAAATTGATGATACAGGAACTCGAGAAGCTTCTCATTTTCAAGGAAATATTTCATTTAAAGATGTGCATTTTAGTTATGTTGAAGAAGAGGAAGTGTTAAAAGGTATTTCTTTAGATGTCAAGGCAGGCGAAACGGTAGCGATTGTTGGAGCAACTGGAGCAGGTAAATCCACCATTATTAATTTGTTAAATAGGTTTTACGACATTAACAAAGGCACCATTTGTATAGATGCAATCAACATCAAAGAATTAACGTTAAAGTCGCTTCGAGCCCAAATTGCAGTTGTACTTCAAGATGTGTTTCTGTTCGCAGATACTATTTTAACAAACATTACTTTAAATAATCCAGACATAACAAAAGAAGATGTCGAGCAGGCAGCCAAAGATATAGGTATTCACGATTTTATTATGAGTTTGCCTAATGGTTATCTCTATAATGTTAAAGAACGTGGCGCTATGCTATCTTCTGGGCAACGCCAATTAATCTCGTTTTTAAGAGCTTATGTTACTAACCCAAGTATATTGATTTTAGATGAAGCCACATCCTCAGTAGATTCTTATTCAGAGCAACTTATTCAAAATGCAACGGCTAAAATAACCAAAGGTAGAACCTCTATTGTAATTGCACATAGATTAGCAACCATTAAAAAGGCAGATAAAATTATTGTTATGGATGCTGGACTAATTGTTGAAGTTGGTACACATAAAGAACTCCTTAAAAAAGCAAACGGTTACTACAAAAACCTTTACGAAGTGCAATTTTTAAATGAAGAAGTTGCTTAGGACAACTAGATCTTTAGATTAATAATATTTTTTTATTATTAACACCACTATAAGCGTAAGTATGATGCATACTACAATGAGTAAAATTAAAATCAATAAGAATAAAATGAATTTTAATAAAATGCTTTTAAAATTTAATTGATATAATTTTTTAAAACTATAAGCCGAATAAAGAGCTTGAAGTGGTAATAAAATAAAGGTTATAACTAAAATATTTAGATTAGTTAAGGCGCTAATTAATATAATAATGGTGCTTACAATGGCTGCTTGTGCAGATATATACATGTTAATTACCACATGCTCTGTATAGTTGTATGTTTTGTAATTAAAAAAAGTGATTCTAGAAATAATAGCATAAAGAGGAACTAATGCCATATAAATCAAGCCTTGGTATTCTGACAAGAAGTCCATGTTTTTTTGTTGAAAACCCTCCATGCCTTTTGGATCTGGAGCATCCATATTCATTAATTCCGGAAAAAATTTATTTATAAAAAACATTTGAAACCCTGAAAGTGTCAATGCAATAGCAAAATAGCTAATAACATTTACATATTTTTTTCTAACACCTTTAATATATCCATCAATTACATCAACCGGATCTGTAAATAGTTTGATTAATGTCTGAATAAAACGGTTATCGTAATTTAAAAATTGTTCGCTAAAATGTGAAAATAGATTAGCAATTGTAAGTCTGTTTTTAATTATTTTTCCCCCACAGACACTGCAAAATAAATCCGTTTCTTTTAGTAAAGTTTCACAATTTTTGCAATTCATATTTTATTAAACTAAATCTTGTTTTATTAATTGAGAGAGTTCTTGTGTGTCTTTAAACATAATAAACTCCCCATCTTTAAAAAAAGAAATCTGCCCCGTTTCTTCACTAACAACAAGCGCTAAAGCATCTGTTTTTTCTGTAATTCCTACTGCTGCTCGATGTCTTAAACCAAAACGTTGAGGCAAGGTTTTTTCGTTGTTTACTGGAAGAATGACTCTAGTAGCTTTAACAATATTGTCTGCAATTATTATTGCGCCATCATGTAACGGGCTGTTTTTAAAAAAGATACTTTCAATAATGGGTTGCGTGACTTTTATTCGCATATCATCGCCAGTATTAGCAAGAAAATCGAGATTGTTGTTGCATTCAAAAACGATAAGAGCTCCTGTTTTAGAAGATGCCATTTTATTGCAAGCAGCTAATATTGAATCTACATCAGTTTTATTATCCGCTTCTGTTTTTAAGAATTTAAATTGTTTGAAAAATTTTCGTCTTTTACTGAAATTTGTAGAGCCTACCATTAATAAAAACTTTCTAATTTCTTGTTGAAAAACGACAATCAAAGCAATTAAACCAACGCTCATAAAACCACCAAGAATTTTACTAAGCATCTTCATTTGAAGCGCATCTGTTAATAAGTAAATAAAATAAATAATAACAATGCCTATAAAAATGTTGATTGCAACAGTGCCTTTTACTAATTTATAGACATAATAGAGTAGAAGTGCTACTAGAATAACATCTATAATGTCTATAACTGTAAATTTTAAAAGGTCATCAAAAATTTCCAAGCGTAAGGTGTTTTGGTAAATTTAACAAAATATAGTTAATTAAAAATAAACTCTTCATTGGCAATAATAAGTTGTTTGTTTTTAAGCTTGTTTAAAAGAGATTTAAATGTGATATAATTTTGAAAACTTAAGTTTTTACTAAAAAATAAATGTAATGTTATTGGTTCATCATTTTCTAATAACAGTTTATTTAGGTCTTGTAATAATGTCTCTTCTGAAGATTTTAAATCCTCTATATTAAAAGTAGAAATTTCGATATTTGAAGGGTTATTAAATACTACACGATATTCATTTAACTTTAATTTTATTGTATTTGGTTGTTTTTCAATATAGTAAACATGAGTAAATTCAATGAAGCCTAAGTTTTTTTTAGAGGTATCGTTACAAGTAAAATAGTTTTTTGCAGCATCATTTTTATGCAATTCGGCATTTCTTTTTTTGTTTTGTAGAAATGTAATTTTTGGGATAGCTTGTTTTAAGGTTAATCGTTTATCTACATTCACTAGCCAGTTTGTTGTACTAATAAGTGTTCTTCTGTTAAGTTCTATGCTGTCTTCTTTAGTTTCATCGTAAAATAAATAAGCAGCAGAAACATCTAATATTTCAGTAATGTCCGAATGTGCTATTTCTGGAAGTTGCACCACTTTTTCATTGTTGCAAGACATTAATAATAAAAAGAGGGCTATTTGAAAGTATTTCATGGTCAAGATTTTAATTGTTCTATAAGTTTAACACATTCAACAGCCTCTTTTACATCGTGAACCCGTAGAATGGTAGCTCCTTTCTGCAAAGCCACTGTGTTTAAGACACTTGTGCCATTTAATGCTTCTTTAGCAGAGTTTCCTAAAGTCTTATAAATCATAGATTTTCTGGAAAAGCCAGTTAAAATGGGTTTATCTAGTATCTTAAAAAGTTCTAATTGATTTAAAAGCTCAAAATTCTGTTCAAGTGTTTTTGCAAATCCAAAACCTGGATCAACAATAACATCTAAAATTCCAAGAGCTTTTGCTTTAGCAATTCTTTCAGAGAAATAGAACAAGATGTCTTTTGTCAAATTCTCGTAATTGGTTTGTTGCTGCATGGTTTGTGGTGTCCCTTTCATGTGCATCATGATATAAGGGACTTTAAGTTTTGCAACAGTTTCTAACATGTGTTCATCTAATTTTCCAGCTGAAATATCATTTATTAAAGTAGCTCCAGCTTCTACACCTTCTTTAGCTACTTGACTTCTAAAGGTGTCAATAGACATGAATACTTCTGGAAACTCCTTCAGAATTAAAGTAATTATAGGTAGAAGTCGTTTTAACTCCTCTTCTTCAGAAATATGATTAGCATCTGGTCGAGAACTGTAGGCTCCAATATCAATAAAGGTGGCGCCAAATTTTAACATCATATAAACCTGAGACAAAATGTCGCTTTCATTTTTGTATTTACCACCATCGTAAAAAGAATCTGGTGTTAGATTTAATATTCCCATGACCTTTGGAGTCGATAAATCAATGAGGTTGCCTTTGCAGTTTATAGTCATAAAAAGGTTTAAAATTTAAGATTTCATGGTCAAAGTTCGATAAAGAAATGAAACTTTGAATACAGAACTTTGAACTCTTAATTATTTAAGCGAAATTTACGCAAAATTCATTTTAATTCATGCAAGATACTTCAAAACAATACGACGCAGTTATAAAAACATGTAGAGATTTATTTTTAAAAAAAATGTCCGATTATGGAAGTGCTTGGCGCATTTTACGCTTGCCTTCACTTACAGATCAAATTTTTATAAAAGCACAACGTATTCGTGGATTGCAACAAAATGAAGTTCAAAAAGTAAATGAAGGACAAGAAAGTGAATTTATAGGCATCATAAACTATTGTGTAATGGCTTTAGTTCAAATTGAAAGAGGTGTCGTAGAACAACCAGATTTATCTGTTAAAGACGCTACGAAACTTTATGACGAAAAAGTGGCTACTACCAAACAGCTTATGATGGATAAAAATCATGATTATGGTGAGGCTTGGAGAGATATGCGAGTAAGTAGTCTAACCGATTTGATTTTACAAAAACTATTACGTGTTAAACAAATTGAAGATAATCAAGGAAAAACATTAGTAAGCGAAGGAATAGATGCTAATTATCAAGATATGATTAATTATGCAGTTTTTGCTTTGATACATTTAAACGATAAATAAAAATTAGATTTTATGAAATATATAGTACAGTTAAGTAGAATACTTGTTGGAGTTTTATTTATTATATCGGGATTAATAAAATTAAACGACCCTCTTGGGTTTTCGTATAAATTACAAGAATATTTTAGTGCAGATGTACTTAATATCACATTTTTAGAACCATATGCGCTAGCCATTTCCATTTTTGTAGTCATTTTTGAAGTCATCTTAGGTGTCTTTTTACTTATAGGTTACAAGCCTAAATTTACAGTTTGGAGTTTGTTGGGAATGATTGTGTTTTTTACCTTCCTAACATTTTATTCTGCATACTTTGAAAAAGTGAAAGATTGCGGTTGTTTTGGAGATGCCATTCCATTAACTCCTTGGGAAAGTTTTTATAAAGATGTTATTTTATCAGTACTTATTTTAATTCTATTTTTTGGTGTAAAGCACATTAAACCTATATTTAGTAAATTAGGATTAACTGTAGTTGCTTTATTCAGTTTTATTGCTTGTCTAGGGTTTGGATACCATGTTTTAATGCATTTACCATCTATAGATTTTAGAGCTTATGCGGTAGGTAAAAACATCATGGAAGGCATGATAATTCCTGAAGATGCGCCAAAACCTGTTCAAGAATTTACTTGGACTTTAAAAGTGAATGGCGAAGACAAAGAATTTGTAACCGATGGAAGTTATCCTGAAGTCGATGGGGAATACGTTGGTGTTGAAACAAAAATTATAGAAGAAGGTTATGATCCTCCTGTAAAAGATTTTTCCATTGAAACGATGGATGAAGATTTTACCGAATATTATTTAAACAAAGACAATTTAATCATGATTGTGATGTATAATTTGGACACAGCTGAAAAAGAAGGTGTGGTAAAATTGAAAACATTTTCAGACGAAGCCATTAAAAAAGGTTACACAGTTATTGGTTTAACAGCTTCTGGTGAAGAAGCAAAGCAACAAATGAAATCACAGTACAAATTGAATTTCGATTTTTTCCTTTCAGATGAGAAAGCGCTAAAAACAGTTGTTCGTGCGAGCCCTGGTATTTTAAAATTAAAAAAAGGAACCGTTATCCAAAAAGTACATTGGAACGATTTGGAAGATATGAGTTTGGAAACATTAGCGACCGCAACACCAGATCTGAATTTAGGTTTAAAAAAAGAGCTTGATAGTATCATGGTTTTAGACCAAAAGTACAGAAGTGCCCATATTGATAATGAAGATTGGAGTAAACAAATTGCAATAGATTCTTCAAATTTGAAGTTTGTAGAAAACGTGTTTAAGAATTACGGTTATCCAGGAAAATCATTAGTAGGAGAAGAATCTAGTGATGTCGCTTGGTATGTGGTTCAGCATTCAGATAAAATAACGGAATATTTACCATTAATGAAAGCAGCAGCAGAAAAGGGGGAATTAGCATTTTCTAAGGTTGCCATGATGGAAGATCGTGATTTAATGAGACAGGGCAAAGAACAAATTTATGGAACACAAGGAAGAAGTTTCTATACAAGTGCTGAAACTGAAGTAAAATTGATTTGGCCTATTCAAGATGCTGAAAATGTAAATGAAAGAAGAGAAAAAGCAGGGTTCTTAAATACCGTAGAAGAAAATGCTAAAAGACTTTTTGGAGACGATTTTGAGTTTAAAAATTATACATTAGAACAAGTAGAGGAATTGCAAAACCAATAATGTTTAGAAATAATTATTTGTTGCAACTCGACAGTAAGCAGTTAATAACTAACAATATAGTATCTGATAAACTATCTATTAAATAAAATTTTTTACGCATTACTCACTTTATTTGGAGTAGTCACTGTCATATTCTTTTTATTTAATGTACTTCCCGGAGATCCTGCACAAATGATGCTTGGCCAGAATGAAGACAGTGCACAATTAGCATTAGTTAAACAAAAATATGGTTTCGATAAACCTATAAGTACGCAGTATTTCTATTACTTAAACGATTTGTCTCCTATATCATTTCACTCAAAAACTGAAACAGAGTACACCTATTTAAGAGATGGCAAATATACAGCTGTTCCGTTGTTCTCTTTAGGTAATTCTACAACCGTTTTAAAGTTTCCATATTTAAGAGAGTCTTTTACCAAACAAGGAAAAAAAGTGAGTCAGGTGTTGGCAGAAACCTTGCCTAACACCTTTGTATTAGCCGTAAGTGCTATTTGTATAGCTCTATTAATTGGCTTGACTTTAGGAATTGTATCAGCGTTGTATAAAGATACTTGGTTGGATAAACTCATTCAAATTGTAAGCACTATTGGAATGAGTGTACCTTCTTTTTTTAGTGCTATTTTATTTGCTTGGTTGTTTGGATACGTACTTCATGCATTTACCAATCTGGAAATGACAGGTAGTTTATACGAATTAGACGATTATGGTGAAGCCATGCACATTCAATGGAAAAATTTAATCTTGCCAGCTATTGTGTTAGGCATCCGTCCTTTGGCAGTTGTAATTCAGCTCATGAGAAATTCGTTATTGGAAGTTTTTAATCAAGATTTTATCCGAACTGCCAGAGCTAAAGGTTTAACTGAGTTTCAAATTATTAGAAAACATGCTGTTAAAAATGCTTTAAATCCAGTAGTTACAGCTATATCTGGTTGGTTTGCTTCTATGTTGGCTGGGGCTGTTTTTGTAGAGTATATTTTTGGTTGGAATGGTTTAGGTAAAGAAATTGTAAATGCTTTAAACACATTAGATTTACCCGTTATTATGGGTTCTGTGTTAATTATAGCGTTACTCTTTATAATAATTAATATTTTTGTAGATATTATTTACGCTTGGTTAGATCCAAAAGTAACATTAGAATAAAAGAATTATGAGAAAACATATCGTTGCAGGAAACTGGAAAATGAATAATGATTTAGCAATGACGCAATCATTAATTACCGAATTAAAAAAACAATCACAAACTTCTAATGCTGAAGTAATGATTGCTCCAACGTTTACAAACCTTTGGTCTGCTTTCGAGACTTTAAAAAACTCAAAAATTGAAGTCATTGCACAGAACATGCACTTTGCAGAATCTGGCGCATATACAGGAGAGATAAGTGCAGAGATGCTTAAAAGTGTTGGCGTACAAACGGTGATTCTAGGGCATAGTGAACGTAGAGCTTATTTTAATGAAACCGATGAGTTGCTTGCAAAAAAAGTTGATACAGCTTTGAACAATAAAATGCGAGTTATTTTTTGTTTTGGGGAGGAACTTGTAGATAGAAAATCAGGAAACCACGAAACTATTGTTGAAAATCAGATAAAAAAGGCATTATTTCATTTAGAAGCAGATAACTTTAAGAATATCGTTTTAGCTTACGAGCCTGTTTGGGCTATTGGAACAGGAGAAACAGCAAGTCCTGAACAAGCTCAAGACATGCATGGGTTTATTAGAAAAACCTTAGCAAAAAAATATGGTCAAGAAACAGCAAACTCTGTGTCTATTTTATATGGAGGATCGGTGAAGCCAACTAATGCCAAGGAAATATTTTCAAAACCAGATGTCGATGGCGGTTTAATTGGTGGTGCTGCGCTTAAAGCTGATGATTTTTACGCTATTGTAAACGCTTTTTAAAGATGTCGAATATTATTTATATTAGTTACGATTTTAAGGTATCTCCTTTACAGCCAGCTACCGAAATTTTAATTGCAGAATTAGGTTATGCAGGTTTTGAAAGTTTTGTAGAAACAGAAGAAGGTGTTACGGCTTATATTCAAAAAGACGACTGGCACGATGCCGTTTTAGAAGATATTCAAATTTTAAGTTCAGGAGAGTTTGAAATTCATTATTCGTTTAACGAAATTGAACAAGTTAACTGGAATCAGGAATGGGAAAAGAATTTTAATCCCATCATTGTTGATAATGTTTGTTCCGTACGAGCACCTTTTCATGAGAAGCCAGACACAAAATATGATATCATTATCGAACCTAAAATGAGTTTTGGAACAGGGCATCATGAAACCACTCATATGATGATTCAGCATATTTTAAAAACTAATTTTGAAGGAAAATCAGTTTTAGATATGGGTTGTGGTACTGGTGTTTTAGCAATACTTGCAGAAATGAAAGGTGCTAAACCAATTGATGCTATAGATTATGATAATTGGTGTTATATTAATAGTTTAGAAAACGTTGAGCGTAATCATTGCAAACATATAACCGTGTTAGAAGGTGATGCTAATTTGTTAAAAGGAAATAAATATGATATTATTATTGCAAACATCAATCGAAATATTTTGCTAAACGATATGGAGACGTATACAAAATGTTTAAACTCAAATGGCGTACTTTTCTTAAGTGGGTTTTACAAAGATGACATTTCAGTAATAGAAGAATCATGCAATAAGCATCAATTAAAACTTGTAGAGACTATCGAAAAAAATCAATGGGTAGCATTAAAATTTTTAAATTAGATAATAATTTTTTTTTAAATGGGTACTAAAGAAAAAATACAGGAGCAAAATAGTGTTGACACTTTAGAGCAAAACAACAATGAAATTGTATTGTATAACGACGATGTAAATACGTTCGATCATGTTATAAATACACTTATATACGCTTGCGAACACACTGCAGAACAAGCAGAACAATGCTCAATAATTGTTCACTATAAAGGAAAATGTACTGTAAAAACTGGTTCTTATAAAGAATTAGAGCCAAGATGTTCGATGTTGTTAGAAGCTGGCTTAAGCGCAGAAATAGTTTAAAACAAGTATAAGCATAGCAGTCAAATTATGCCGAGTTAAACAGGAGTTACATGTCACATAAATTTTGTTTTAAACAATAATAAACCAAAAAAATCAACAAAAAATATAGTTACACATTTTGTATTATTTTTTCATGAGTTATTTTTTATAACTAAAAACAATTACTATAATAGTTTAAGAAATTATAGACTAGATTGATATATTTTTTTAATTTAGATTTTGGATAAAGATAACCACTATTTAGGATGGCTTCTTTTTAACATGATAATTAATTTACTTTATGAAAGTTCGTGAATATTTTATAATTATTTCAATTGTTTTAACGGTGTCCATAGCTTTACTTGCACTTCTTTGGCCACCAATTTTATGGGCTTACTTCGTTGTAATTCCGCTTATTCTTTTAGGTGTTTTTGATTTACTTCAAAAAAAACGTAGTATAAGAAGAAACTTTCCACTTATTGGTCGTATCAGGTATATGTTGGAGTCTATTAGACCTGAAATTATGCAATACTTTGTAGAAACAGATACGCAAGGACGACCAATAAACCGTATCTTAAGATCTTTAGTTTATCAAAGAGCTAAGGGACAAAATGATACAGAACCATTTGGAACTCAAATGGATATTTATCATTCAGGTTACGAATGGATGGAGCACTCCATGTATGCAAAAAATAATCCTAAAGATATTGGTGAGTTTCCAAGATTATTAATTGGAGGAAAAGATTGTAAGCAACCTTATTCTTCAAGTCTGCTTAATATTTCAGCTATGAGTTTTGGTTCTTTAAGTGATAATGCAATTATGGCATTGAATAAAGGAGCTAAAATGGGAAATTTTGCTCATAATACTGGTGAAGGTGGGATTAGTGATTACCATTTAAAGTATGGTGGAGATCTAATTTGGCAAATAGGAACAGGTTATTTTTGTTGTAGACATGATGATGGTACTTTTAATGAGGTTACTTTTAGAGAAAATGCAATCCTGCCTGAAGTAAAGATGATTGAAATAAAATTATCTCAAGGAGCAAAACCAGGTCATGGTGGAATTTTGCCAGCGTCTAAGAATACTGAAGAAATTGCAAGAATTAGGCATATCAAACCACATATCGCAGTGCATTCACCACCTTCCCATTCTGCATTTTCTGATCCTATTGAGTTTATGTATTTTATTAAAAAACTAAGGGATCTATCTGATGGGAAACCAATTGGCTTTAAATTGTGTTTGGGTAGAAAACAAGAATTTATGGATTTTTGTGAAGCCATGATTTATACAGGAATTCAACCAGATTTTATTACAGTTGATGGTGGAGAAGGAGGTACAGGTGCTGCTCCAGTTGAATTTTCAAATTCAATGGGTATGCCTCTGAGAGAAGGACTTATTTTTGTTCACGACACCTTAGTAGGATTTGGATTAAGAGATGATATTAAAGTCATAGTTGCTGGGAAAATAATAACAGGTTTTCATATGGCTAGAGCCATGGCATTAGGTGCAGATGGTTGCAACAGTGCACGTGCTATGATGCTTTCTATTGGCTGTATACAAGCCTTACAATGTAATACAAATACCTGTCCTGTTGGTGTTGCAACTCAAAACCGTTCATTAATAAAAGGGTTGGTAGTTGACGATAAAGCACCAAGAGCAAAAAGATATCATGAAGCAACTATCCATAGTTTCTTAGAATTAGTAGCTGCTGCTGGACTTAATGGTCCAGAAGAACTAGACCGTAGCCATATAAGTAAAAGAGTAGGTTTGTACAATGTGCAAACGTATGAAGAGATTTACCCATATATGGTGCCAGGATCATTATTGGATATTTCCAACATTCCTGAAAGTTACAAGAAGTTCTTTAAGTTGACAAGAATGATGAAATAAATTCAATTGTGTATTTTACTAAAAAATTTAACTGTAAATGTCGTTGCAGAAACCATATTTTTTTAAGCATAAGCGAATTAAATTGTTGCAGTAATTATATAAAATGCTTTATGATAAAAGCGAGTTTAAATTAGACAATACAATAAATAGAACCTAGAGTAAGTGTCTAATATGGTTGCTTTAAAAAAATATGAATTTGGAAATTCTCTAAATTCAAAAAGTGTATTTTATTATTACTAAGGTTTGGGTTAGAAATTTATCTTTAATAATAACCTAAATTTTTTAAAAAGTTTTTTATGCGACCATTCTTCTTTCAGTTTAATATAAAAGTAATTTTTTTAATAATTATTTTTTGTTTCAAATTGCTTTTCGTTTCAGCTCAAACAAAACCTAATTCTTCTAAAGATAAAAATCAGAAATTTAGTTTAAAAGTATTAAAAGATTCATTGGATGGACAGCTGGACATGAGTGATGCTTTAATAGACTACAATGGTTTTATTCCCGTTCCACAGATTGTTACCGAGCCAGCATTAGGTGGTTTAGGACTTATGCTAGCTCCTGTTTTTATTAAACCTAATAAAGTGCAAGAAGAAGGAAAGTATATTCTACCAAATATAACTGCTGGATTTATTGGGTATACGGCAAATAAAACTTGGGGTTTTGGAGGTATGCGTATGGCATCTTTACCAAAGTATCATTTAAAGTATAGAGTTGGAGCTGTTTATGGTGATGTTAATATGGATTTCTATAGAAACCTACCTCTTGTTGGTGAGCAGGAATTTAATTTTAATTTTAGAATTATTGGTGCATTTGCTTCCGTTTTAAGAGAGATAAGCGATACAGGTTTGTTTTTAGGATTAGAATATTTTTACGGATTAAATAAAATAACTCCAGAATTCGAGCATTTTGAATTACCCGATTTTGTAAAAGAAAAAGATTTAAAAAGTAATATTAGTAGTTTGGGTGTTAATATGGAATACGACAAACGTGATAATGTTTTTACACCTGATTCTGGATGGTACATAACTTCAGAATATCGTGTAAATGCAGACTGGACAGGAAGTGATTATAATTTTCAAAATTTTAACCTGGCAATCATTAAGTATTTTCAAGTATCTCCAAAATGGGTTAGTGGCTTACGTTTAGACACGCAGTTTCAATTTGGTGATGCACCATTTTATTTAGAACCTAGTGTTTCATTACGTGGAGTGCCAATGGCAAGATATCAGGGAAATCAGGTCTATGTGTTAGAAACTGAACAAAGGTACGATTTTGCGTTTAGATGGAGCGCTATTGGTTTTGCTGGTTTAGCAAAAGCGCCAACAGAAAAA
Source organism: Flavobacteriaceae bacterium LYZ1037 (assembly GCA_003144015.1). GTDB lineage: Bacteria > Bacteroidota > Bacteroidia > Flavobacteriales > Flavobacteriaceae > Xanthomarina. The sequence continues at coordinate 182,566 of QFWS01000001.1, forward strand.
GTGTCATTTAATGATTCACTACTAGTATATAATTATGGAGGTGGTTTCCGGTATTTAATTGCACGTAAATTTAAAATAAGAACTGGTATTGATGTGGCCTGGTCTAATGGTGATTTTGGATGGTATGTAGTTTTTGGATGTGCATGGAATAATAGGAATTGATATGAATCTAATAGTATGGTTAAATAGCTTTTTTAATGTGACCATGAATTTTATCAATAATCCTAATTTAGATAGTTAATATTGAAGTTTCGTTAGATAAAAAACCAAACAAAATTGTAAAATAAACAAACAATAGATTCATAGTCAAGGAGGCTCTAATTATGATAGCTTAATAGACCATCAATTATTTTTGCTGGTTTGGTATATGGGTGTTCCGTTTGTTTATTAAGATTCATAATATGATAAACTTGCCATCCTTTAGATTTTAAAGCATCAGCAATCATAGAACGATGACAACTCCACCACACTGCTTCTGAGCACATAATGGCAGTCCTTTCATTAGTTGCGAATGCTTCAAGTTCTCTAAGGGCTTCCTTAAACTTTTCAGTTTCCATATAATCAGCATAAGCTCTAAAAGAAGGATGGTTCCAAACCGTATTTTTCGAATCGGGATTTACTTTTCTTCGACCTCCTAATGATAGGAAATGAAAATAATCGATTTGATGTTGTTTTAAAGTGGTTTTTAATGCCTCTTTATTGTATTGTGGAAATTTTTTAGAACCTGGAAATTGTCTAACATCTGCTAATTTTAGAATATTAAAAGATTGCAACATATCTATAAACTCTTCCTTTGTTCTGGTAGAGTGCCCAATAGTCCATATGGTCTTTTCAGTTTTCATTCTTCTACTTAACAAATTTATGAATTGTTTGCCTTGTTAAAGAGAATTTAAATCTAAAGTGTTGTTAAATGTTGGTTCTAAATAGAGGTGAATTAAACTTTAAAAAGGTTAAAAAAGAAATCTTGTTTTTTCTGAAAATAGTGTGCAAATGAAAAAACCAGTAATTACAAAAACGTTGTAAAGTACTGGTTTTATTAGTGACCTCGACTGGATTCAAACCAGTAACCTCTTGAGCCGTAATCAAGTGCGCTATTCAGTTGCGCCACGAGGCCATTTTTGAGGATGCAAATATATTCCTTTTTAAATGAAATTTCAAAAAAAACTTGAATTAATCTAGGGCGTTTTTGGTAACATAAAGTTTCCAACCAAAAATAGCCATTTGAAATTTACTGGCTTTACTTAAGTCTAAACGTTGTTTTGTATAGCTTGGAAGTATTATTTTATTTAATTTAGCGAGTATTTTAAAGAATTTTTTTGTCATCTTATTGCAAAGATACATTCCTTTTTTTATTCATAAAGTGTTAAAATTAACTATTTAATAATTCAGAAACGAAATTAAGTCAAAGAGTTGATTACATTTGCTAAAATTCTCCCGAATGAAACAAATAATTACTTTAATAAGTTTCCTAATGCTAGGACAACTTTCTTATGCACAATTAGTAATAAACGAACTAGATTGTGATTCTCCAGGAATAGATGATAAAGAATTTGTAGAATTAAAATCCGATACTCCAAACGCCTTACTGGATGGCTATGTGTTGGTGTTTTTTAACGGTTCTTCATCTGGTGCAGATTCAAGCTATTTCACAATTGATTTAGATGGATTTACTACAGATAATAATGGTTTGCTTTTAATTGGAAGTGATGCTGTTGAGCCATTTCCTCAATTATTAATAGCAGCTAATGTGATTCAAAATGGAGCAGATGCTGTTGCTATATATTTAGGTGATGAAACGGATTTTCCTGAGGGCACTCTTGCAACTCAAACGAATTTAATTGATGCTTTAGTTTATGATACAAGTGATGCAGATGATACTGAATTAATGGCCCTTTTAGGGGTTACTGAGCAAATTAATGAAGGCTCAAGTAATAATACAAATTCTATTCAACGTAATAACGATGGAAGTTATACAGTAACAACTCCTACGCCTAGATTATTGAATGATGGTAGTGGAGATATTTTTAATGCTATTTCTATTTCTACTTCGCAAACTCAATACAATGAAGGTGATGTTTTTGATATAGTCTTTACAACACAACAAAATGTAACCTCCAATTTCGAATTTAGTTTTACATTAGATAATTATGGTTTTACAACAGACGATTTTACTGGAAATACTACAATTACAATTCCATCTGGTCAAAATACCATTTCTACAACCATTACTTTAATAGATGATACTTTAGATGAAGGAGACGAAGAGCCACTTGTAAAGTTTTCAAACCTACAATGGCCATACATACCTAATAATAATTTCTTAAAGCTCCGAGTGGTTGATAACGATTTTACAATGGCTGCTTTCGGTACACCAATAAATGCCACTTATGGTATAGTGTCTAGCACGCAACCTGATGGGTATTATAGCAGCTTGGATCAGTTGTCTGGTGTTGATTTACGTCAGGCTTTACAAGATATTATTGCGGATCCGAATGTGGTTAGAGCCCAAACATATACCGATGTTATTGATATTTTAAAAGAGGCAGACCAAAACCCTGAAAACAGCAATCAGGTTTGGTTGGTATACCAAGAACAAGGTCGTGCTAAATTAGATTTTCAACTATCTTCTGTAAATACTGGAAAATGGAACAGAGAACATACTTTCCCAAGATCAAGAGCAGGATATTATAGTATTGAAGAAGATGAAATTGCAGATGGTATAGATGTGTTTTGGACAACTAAAGCCGATTCTTTACGTCATGGAAACTCCGATGCTCATGGGTTAAGAGCTGTAGATGGTCCAGAAAATAGCAGTCGTGGCAATCAGTTTTATGGCGAATATAATGGACCAACTGGAACCTTAGGTGGTTTTAAAGGAGATGTTGCCAGAGGCGTTTTTTATTTAGCTGTAAGATATAACGGTTTAGAAATTGTTAATGGTTATCCAGATGGCATCCCTGGACAGTTAGGAGATTTACAAACCTTGTTAGAGTGGCATAGAAATGATCCTCCAGACGATTTTGAAATGAACAGAAATAACGTTATTTACAACTGGCAGTTTAATAGAAATCCCTTTATTGATCAGCCAGATTTAATAGAATATATCTGGGGAAATATGGTTGGTGAAACTTGGGAACAAAATTTAAGTATTGCTGAAGCTCAAGAATTAAAAGTGAGTTTATATCCTAACCCAACAAGTGGTAGGTTGTTTATAAACGGTATCACTTCCGAAACAAAAATCGATGTGTTCTCAGTAGATGGTAGACAATTGTTATCCCAAAAAATTAATAATAATACTTTTGTAGATTTAACTCTAAATTCTGGATTGTACCTGGTTAAATTAACTTCAGATGATAAATCAATTGAAAAAAAGATTTTGATTAAATAAGAACGATTTATATTGAAAAAACCCCACACTTATGTTGGGGTTTTTTTATAAAGTTTTGAGGTTTTATTTTTTAGTTATAATCTCTACAATGCCGTCTTTAGCTTTCTCACCATGCTTTTCAATAGCTTTCTCACCTTTTAATACATTGACACTAGCTATGATGTCTGGGTTAATTTTTTCCATCTCTTCTTTAGTAATTTCTTTTCCATCTAGGAAAAAAAGTGGTGTTCCACCATTGTTTGTAATAACAGCCCCATCTTTAGCATTCATTTTCACAATTTTTACTTTTTGTTTTGTATGAGGGTCTTGAGTCGTAAAATGAAGGCCATCTTTATCAGGAGATATAATTTTTACTTCATAGTTTTTTTCTTCATGGTCACCCGATGTTTCTTCTTTTGTAAGCCATACTTTTTTAGACTTGCCGTGACTCTTAGTATCATAGACTAATGTTTCTCCATCTCCATCATCAGAAATTGTAATGATCTCGATAGTACCATCTCCATCTTTAATAGTTTGTATTTCGCCATCTTCGCTAGTAAAAACGATACCGCCATTAGATACAATTTCAAATTCTTTGTTAGAGTCCTTATCATCTGTAGATAAAACAAAAACATTTTCACTCTCATCACTAGAATTTATTTTATGTGCATGTCCATCTTTAGTTATAAAAGCCATTGTGTGTTTGCTGGATTGAATAGAAACGTTTCCAATAGAAATTTGATTTCCGTCTGTATTAAAACTAATTTTAATAGGAGCAATTGGTGCCATACCATTTGTGTTATAATTAGCACTAGACTCCTTAGATTTGACATCAATTTTAATGGCGATAATTTCATTAGCTGTATTTCGCTTAACGCCTTTAAATTTTAATGTCAATCCTTCCTGTAACAATTTGTTTTTAATTTTTTCTAATTCTGTATCTGTGAAATCTTTAGTGATAATCACAGTAGCTTTTTCTGATAAATTATTGGTTGAGGTTTGATCTAAACCAGAAGTATTAATATAAACTTCTTTGGTGTTAAAGCTCATTAAAAAGAGCCCTAATAGTGGAAGAACTAAAAATAGCTTCCAAACATTTAATTTGTTTGATTTTGATTTGTGTAACATAACGATTCGTTTTTTGATTAATGAATTATAAAAATTATTTGTAACCATCAATTGATGGTTGGTTAAACTAGCTTTAACTAATAAACGTTGGTAACTTTTCTCACATTCGGAAATTTCTTGGGCTTTATTGTCTGCAATGAACTCTAAATTTTGTTGTAATTCTTTTTTGTATAGCCAACAAATTGGGTTTATCCAAAACACGATGCAACTTATTTGACACAGCATAACATCTATTGAATGAAATTGTTTAGCATGCACTTTTTCATGATTAATAATATGTAATAACTCGTTTTCATGAAAGTGACTAGGATTATATACAATCCAGTTAAAAAAAGAAAAAGGAGGTACATTGTTTGTTGTTTCAATAAATGTGAAACGGCCTACTTTCTTTTTTTTATTGTTTTTTATGAGTACAAACAAAGAGGCAAATTCGATAACTAACTTTCCAAAAAAGAAAGCAAAACCAAATAAATAGATCCAATTAATCAATTGAAAAAAAGTAATGGAATTCTCAACAGTATCGTTTAATGAGCTATCAGATACTAAACTGTTTGGCAATGTTAATTCTGTATATTCAACATAGATTGGAATAACTAATAAAGGAACTAAAGTTGACACTAATAAGCCTAAAAACAGGTACCATCTATTGGCATTATAAAATGTTTCTTTTTGTAGAAATAGTTTGTAACAGATGTAAAAAATGCCTAAAACGACTGATGCTTTAATAAAATATTCCATAATTACTCTTTGTTTTCAATTAAGGCTATGATTTCTTTTAAATCTTCGACACTTATTTTTTCTTCTTTAGCAAAAAAGGAAACCACATTCTTGTAAGAGCTATTAAAATAGTTGTCTATGGCTGTATTCATAAAACGTTCTTTATAAGCTTCTTTTGTTATAATAGGGAAATACTGATGTGTTTTGCCATAAGCATGATAGCCTACATAACCTTTCTCTTCTAAATTTCTTATAATAGTTGAAAGTGTATTATAATGTGGTTTGTCTTCTTTTATTTCAGCAAGCACATCTTTAACAAATGCTTTTTCTAGCACCCATAAAATATGCATAATTTCTTCTTCTTTATTTGTGAGTTTTTGCATGATGTTAATTTTATAATTCAAACATATAACTATTTTTCTAGTTATACAACTACCAATATAGTTATTTAACGAAATTTTTAGTTTTCATTAACTTATCTTAGGAAATGTTATCTTCGCCAAAAATTTTGTTTATGAGTTTAGTTTGGGTTGTATTAGGGTTAATTTTATTAGTTGTTGGTGGAGAGTTTTTAGTGAGAGCTTCGGTTGCTTTATCGTTTAAATTTAATATATCTAAGCTTGTAATTGGGATGACAGTAGTGTCTTTTGCAACTTCGGCTCCAGAATTATTAGTTAGTTTACAAGCCGCATTAGATGGTTCTCCAGACATTGCACTAGGAAATGTCATTGGTTCTAATATTGCTAACATAGGATTGGTTTTAGGTATCACAGCAATTATTTCGCCTTTAACAATTAGTCACGACTTCTATAAACTTAATTGGCCGATGATGATGCTCTTATCCATTGTCCTGTACTTTTTTTTAAAAAGTGGAAATGTCTTAGATTTTAATGAAGGTTTGATTTTATTTCTTTCACTAATTGTTTTTCTATATATATTAATTAAGAAATCAAAAAATAATAATTTAGAACCTGTTGAAGAAGTAAATGATGCCTTAAAAAAGACGTCTAATATTAAGTTGATTATTTGGCTGTTAATTGGTGGATTTGCTCTTTATTTTGGTAGTGAGTGGTTGGTTCAAGGAGCTAAAGAAATGGCCTTTAATTTTGGTGTTAGCGAACGTGTTATTTCTGTAACCATGGTAGCTATTGGGACGAGTGTTCCAGAATTAGCGGCATCGGTAATTGCAGCCTTAAAACAAGAAAAAGCCATTTCTTTAGGGAATTTAATTGGTTCTAATATTTTTAATATTGCGTCTGTTCTTGGAATAACTGCTATGATATCTCCTATAGGGCTAGATAACCCAAAAATTTTGACAAATGACATTTTCTGGATGTTGGGCTTTGCATTTATCTTAATCCCTTTTATGTTACTTCCAAAAAAGTTCGAAATTGGAAGGCTTAAGGGATTTGTTATTTTAACAGCCTATTCAATGTTTATAATTTTAGCATTTTTAAACGATAAATAGGGTGGTCTATCTTATTTTTCGATATTTTTTACAAGCAACCCCTAAAAAAATAGGGGTTGCTTGTTTGTTTTTCGATATTTTTTATAAATTTGCCCCATATAACCACTTACAACTAACAAATAGATTATGTCAACTTTAAGATTTCACGCAATTAAAAAATCACTAAATAGAAAACCTATTAAGATTGAAGAAAAAGTTCGTAGATCCGAACTTTTTGGACAGAATGTTTTTAACGAAGATAAGATGCGTCAATATTTAACAAAAGAAGCATTTAATAGCGTTATGGATGCCATGCAAAATGGCACTAAAATCGATAGAGTTGTTGCAGATCATATCTCAACAGGAATGAAAGAATGGGCTATTTCTAAAGGAGCAACGCATTATACACACTGGTTTCAACCTTTAACAGGTTCTACTGCCGAAAAACACGATGCTTTTTTTGAGCCTATAGGTAATGGACGTGCCATTGAAAAATTTGGAGGAGGACAATTAGTTCAACAAGAACCAGATGCTTCTAGCTTTCCTAATGGAGGAATTAGAAACACCTTTGAAGCTCGTGGTTATACAGCTTGGGATCCAACATCTCCTGCTTTTATTTATGGTACAACCTTATGTATTCCTACAGTGTTTGTATCTTATACTGGTGAAGCTTTAGATTACAAAACGCCTCTATTAAGAGCTTTGCAAGCAATTGATAATGCTGCTGTAGACGTTTGTAAGTATTTTGATAAAAATGTTAAAAAAGTAAATGCTTCTTTAGGTTGGGAACAAGAATATTTTTTAATAGATAGGGGTCTCGCTGCTTCTAGACCAGATATTCAGTTAACTGGAAGGACGTTACTTGGTCATTCTTCTGCAAAGGGACAACAATTAGACGACCATTATTTTGGTACCATTCCAAACAGAGCTATGCAATATATGCGTGATCTTGAAACAGAATGCATGTTGCTTGGTATTCCCGTTAAAACCAGACATAACGAAGTAGCTCCAAATCAGTTCGAATTAGCTCCAGTTTTCGATGAAGCCAATTTAGCTGTAGACCATAATTCCTTATTAATGGATGTGATGGATAAAGTAGCTGAACGTCATGATTTTAAAGTCCTGTTTCACGAAAAACCTTTTAAAGGTGTTAATGGGTCTGGAAAACATAACAACTGGAGTTTAAGTACTAATACTGGAGTAAATTTATTAGGTCCAGGAAAAACACCTATGAGTAATCTTCAGTTCTTAACCTTTTTTGTAAATACTATTAAAGCTGTTTATGATAACGAAGAATTAGTAAGAGCATCTATAGCTTCTGCTAGTAATGATCATAGATTAGGTGCTAACGAAGCGCCTCCGGCTATTATTTCAGTATTTATAGGAGAACAGCTAACTAGTGTTTTAGATGAATTACAGAACGTTACAAATGGTAAGTTGTCTCCAGAAGAAAAAACAGACCTTAAATTAAATGTGGTTGGAAAAATTCCTGAAATTTTATTAGATAATACAGATAGAAACAGAACATCTCCTTTTGCTTTTACTGGAAATAAATTTGAGTTTAGAGCCGTTGGTTCAACAGCTAATTGTGCTAATCCAATGACTGTTTTAAATACCATAGTTGCTAATCAGTTAATTGAGTTTAAGAAAGAAGTCGACGCCCTAATTAAAAGTAGAGGTTTAAAGAAAGACGAGGCTATCTTTAATATATTAAGAGAGTATATTAAAAAATCTAAAAACATTTTATTTGAAGGAAATGGTTATGGTGAAGCATGGGAAAAAGAAGCCAAAAAACGTGGGTTGAGTAATCATAAAACAACTCCTGAAGCCTTAAAAGCAAAAGTGTCTAAAAAGACTTTAAGTCTTTTTGAAGATTTAGGAGTTATGAATAAGGTTGAATCTATTTCTCGTTACGAAATTGAAATGGAAGAATATGTGTTGCATATTCAAATAGAAGGTCGTGTTTTAGGTGATGTTGCTAGAAATCACGTGGTTCCAATAGCAGTTAGATATCAAAATAGATTGATTGAAAACGTCAAGGGTTTAAAAGAAATTTATGGTACAGGATTTAAAAAACTAGCTAAGGAGCAAATGACTCTTATTGAAGAAATTTCTGGTCATATCGAATCTATTAATTCGAATGTTACCAAAATGACGAATGAAAGAAAAGTAGCTAATAACATTGAAAACTTAGAAGAAAAAGCTAGTGCTTATTGTAACAAAGTGAAACCAATTTTTGATGAAATTAGATATCATTGCGATAAGTTAGAACTGTTGGTGGATGATGAGCTTTGGCCATTAACAAAATACAGAGAATTGTTATTTACCAAATAAACATTTTCTTTAAGTTAAAAAAAAAATCCTGTGTAAAAACAGGTTTTTTTTTGGTCAAAAATCAAGTGAAATGTCGTTTGTCTGATTTAATTTGTAAATCAACGAAAAATTGATAAATGCAACTTCCTGTATGCTCTTTTTTAGTAATTTAGCACTGCTATTAATCAATTATTCTATTTAACATGAAAAGGCTCATTATAAGTGTACTTATGCTTATGGCAGCAACTTTAATATTTTCACAAAAAAATAATGAAAATACAAAAGTGAATGCACAACACGACCTGGTAGTTCACGAACAACCAGCTTTATAGATTTAATATTATTTATTTAATGGAAAATACCATTTAAATATTCTTTATTTTTAAAGATATAAAAAAACACTCTATAAGTTAAATTTTACAATTTAACTTATAGAGTGTTTTTTTTATGTTTGCACTTTTTTTATTTACCAGGCAATATATTTGTTTTCAAGTCTAACTTATTGATTATTTGTTATATTGCACTGAATTATAGCGTGTTATTGAAAGAAAAATTCTTTTAAAATGAAAAAAAAGCAAAGGTGTTATAAATATTTAATTCTAATATTCCTTGGTTTAGCAGGTTTGAATGGAATGGCTCAAAAGAGTAGTAAATCAAAATTAGGGTTTAATACATTGAGAGGGAATAATGTGGTAGATATGGCTTTTGGGACTGCAGTCCCAAATGGAGATTATTCAAATCCCATGTTTGAAATTTACATGCATTTTGGTTATAAAAGATATGTAGTTCCTCATTTAAATATTAATTTCAGTTATAATAAGTTTAACATTGCTTTCAAGGATGCTTTTAATGAAGGGTATATGTCTTTCGATGTGAACTTGGAAGGGACTATCTTTCCAGACAAAAAATTCACACCTTATGTGTTTGTTGGAGGAGGCGTAAATGCCTCTAACTATTTTGAGCAATCGGAAGCAAAAGCACAAGGAGGATTAGGTGTTGAGTATCTTATTTCAGATAAAATAGGTGTTAAATTATTTTCAGATTATAATTTGCTTTTTAGTGATGAGCTTGATGGTAGAATTTATGGAAATTCAGACGATGTTTATTGGAGAATGGCTTTGGGACTTAATTATTATTTTGGAGGTTCTAAAAGAAAAGTTAAAACTGATAGAAACGAGCCTACAATTATCAATTCCAATCCTATAATTAACAATTAAGTAAATAACAATTATTACTTTTGCATTTCAATAAAACGTCATGAGCGAAGAAATAAGCAAAAGGTATTCTCAAAGAGGTGTTTCTGCCTCAAAAGAAGATGTTCATAATGCCATAAAAGATATCGATAAGGGGCTTTTTCCTAAGGCTTTCTGTAAGATTGTGCCAGATTATTTAACAAATGATTCTGATTATTGCTTGGTTATGCATGCAGATGGAGCTGGTACAAAAAGTGCATTAGCTTATATGTATTGGAAAGAGACAGGAGATCTTTCAGTTTGGAAAGGTATTGCTCAGGATGCACTTATCATGAATATTGACGATTTGCTGTGTGTTGGTGCAACAGATAATATCATGTTGTCGTCTACAATTGGAAGAAATAAGAACCTGATTCCTGGAGAAGTGATTGCTGCTATAATTAATGGCACAGAAGAACTTATTTCAGATCTTAAATCATTTGGTGTAACCATTCATTCAACAGGAGGAGAAACTGCAGATGTTGGAGATTTAGTACGAACTATTATTGTAGATTCTACAGTAACAGCTAGAATAAAACGTAAAGATGTTATAGATAATGCTAACATACAGGCAGGCGATGTGATTGTTGGTTTAGAATCGTTTGGCCAAGCATCCTATGAAAAAGAGTATAATGGAGGTATGGGGAGCAATGGCTTAACTTCTGCTAGACATGATGTGTTTCATAAATACCTTGCTACTAAGTATCCAGAGAGTTTTGATGCCACTGTTCCGGAAGATTTGGTTTATTCAGGGCAGGTTAAGCTAACTGATACTGTGGAAAATTCGCCTATTGATGCTGGGAAATTAGTGCTTTCTCCTACGAGAACTTATGCGCCAATTATTAAAAACATTTTATCCAAATATAATAGTAAAGATATCCATGGAATGATTCATTGTTCAGGTGGAGCTCAAACAAAAATTCTTCATTTTATCGATAATCTTCATATCATTAAAGATAATATGTTTCCAGTTCCTCCTTTGTTTAAGCTTATTCAAGAGCAATCTAAAACAGATTGGAAGGAAATGTATCAGGTGTTCAATTGCGGCCATCGTATGGAGCTGTATGTATCGTCAGAAGTAGCTCAAGATATTATAAGTATTTCAAAATCGTTTCAAGTGGATGCTAAAATAATTGGTCGTGTTGAGGCTTCAGATGCAAAACAGTTAACCATATCAAGTCAATACGGAGAGTTCAATTATTAGTTTTTAAAAATTCGGGTTAATGAAGAAGTTTCTATTCATTTTATCTATCGTAAGTTTTCAGTGTATCATTGCTCAGCCAGATTCTTTATATTTTAAGACTGAAAACATCAATATTCCTAAATGGTCTCAAAACAACAAAGCTAGTGTACTTCTAAGTGAAGTGGCTTTTGTTAATTGGAATGCAGGAGGTAGTAATTCTATATCAGCATTGTTCAACTTTGAAAGCGCTTTAAAATATAGGTATAGACATCTCGTGTGGCAAAGTATTTTAATTTCTCGTTATGGAATTAATAAGCAAGAAAATCAAGGCTTAAGAAAAACGGATGATATCCTGGATGTAAGCTCTACCTTAGGCTTTAGAAGGAACGAATTTACCAATTGGTTTTTTTCTTCCAGATTTCATTTTAAAACACAATTCACTAAAGGGTATAATTATCCAGACGATACAAATGTTTTGTCCAGATTTATGGCTCCAGGTTATTTGTTTGTTGGAGGAGGAATTGAATATGGAAAAAACATTGAAGAGTTTTCGTTTTACTTTTCACCCCTAACTGTTAAAACAACGTTTGTTTTAGACGATACGTTGGCTAATTCTGGTTCTTTTGGAGTTACTCCTGCAGTTTATGATGATCAAGGGAACATACTTGAAGAAGGAGAGCGCATTAGAAATGAATTTGGAATTTTATTAACAAGTATCTACGAAAAAGAAATTTTTCAGAATGTCTTACTTACTAATTATGTTAGTTTTTATACAGATTATATAAACGAGTTTGGAAATATTGATATCGATTGGCAAATTAATTTCGATTTTAAAGTTAATAACTTCATGAAAGCTAATTTTGGTTCCCACTTAAAGTATGATAACGATGTAAAAACTCTGGTTGAAACAGAAGAGATAGATGAGTATGAAACCAAAGGAGCAATGGTGCAATGGAAGCAAATCCTTGGTGTAGGCGTGGTTGTTGACTTTTAATAAAAAATAAAAAATTTGTGAACTTTTTATTGTTAATAAATTTTTACACTACTGATAAACAGGATTTTATGTAAATTTCTTGTAAACTTTATGATTTTAGTCATGTTTTAAGTGTAAAATTTTTACGTTCTTTATGTTTTCAAAAAAAGAATATAAATTTTTTAATTAATCCAAAACATGCCAACAAAAACCCAAGAGAAAGTACTTCCTCCTACTTATTCACAAGATGATGCCTTTCAGGCCTCAGTAAAATATTTTAAAGGCGACGATTTAGCTGCTCGCGTTTGGATCAATAAATATGCTTTGAAAGATTCTAAAGGTAATTTATACGAGTTAACACCAAACGATATGCACAAACGTATTGCTAAGGAAATAGCAAGAGTTGAGTCGCGATATCCAAATCCATTATCCGAAGAAACTATTTTCGATTTAATTAAAGATTTTAAATACATCGTGCCTCAAGGAAGCCCGATGGCTGGAATTGGTAATCCATACCAAATCGCATCGCTTTCAAATTGTTTCGTGATAGGAAATGAAGGTGATTCAGATTCCTATGGTGGTATCATGAAGATTGACCAAGAACAGGTGCAACTTATGAAACGCCGTGGAGGAGTTGGTCACGATTTATCTCACATTCGCCCTAAGGGCTCTCCTGTAAAAAATTCAGCGTTAACCTCTACAGGCATTGTACCTTTTATGGAGCGTTATTCTAATTCAACTCGCGAAGTGGCGCAAGACGGTCGTCGAGGAGCTTTAATGTTATCGGTTTCAATTAATCATCCAGATTCCGAAAACTTTATTGATGCTAAATTAGAGCAAGGTAAAGTGACTGGAGCTAATGTTTCGGTAAGAATTGATGACGAGTTTATGAAAGCTGTAAAAGCGAATTCAACCTATACTCAGAAATATCCAATTTTTAGTCAAAACCCAAAATTCTCAAAAACCATTGAAGCCAATAAAATTTGGAAAAAGATTGTTCATAACGCATGGAAATCAGCTGAACCAGGTATTTTATTTTGGGACACCATTATCAACGAATCGGTTCCAGATTGTTATGCAGATTTAGGTTATAAAACGGTGTCTACAAATCCGTGTGGCGAAATTCCGTTGTGTCCATATGATTCTTGCAGACTGTTAGCTATTAATTTATTTTCTTATGTAGAAAATCCGTTTACTGAGCAAGCATCTTTTAATTTCGAATTGTTTAAAAAACACATCCATGTCGCACAACGTATTATGGATGATATTATCGATCTTGAATTGGAAAAAATAGACGCTATTATCGCTAAAATTGATGCAGACCCAGAAGCCGATGAAGTAAAGGCAACTGAAAGAAATTTATGGTTAAATATTCAAACCAAAGCAAACGAAGGTCGTAGAACCGGAATAGGCATCACTGCTGAAGGTGATATGCTTGCTGCTTTAGGAATTAAATATGGAAGTAAAGAAGGAAATGCTTTTTCTGTTGAAGTACACAAAACGTTAGGAATTGAAGCATATAGAGCTTCAGTTTATGCAGCAAAAGATAGAGGGGCTTTCGCCATTTTTGATGCTGAACGTGAAAAAAACAATCCATTTATCCAACGTTTAAAAGAAGCAGATGATAAGCTGTATTACGAAATGCTGGAACATGGACGTAGAAATATTGCTTTGTTAACCATTGCTCCTACAGGAACTACTAGTTTAATGACCCAGACATCTTCAGGAATTGAACCTGTTTTTATGCCAGTTTACAAACGTAGAAGAAAAGTAAACCCTAACGATAAAAATGTACGCGTAGATTTTGTGGATGAAGTAGGAGACTCTTGGGAGGAATATGTGGTATTCCATCACAGATTTAAACAATGGATGGAAGTGAATGGTTTTGAGGTTTCGAATAATTACGACCAAAAGGAACTAGATGCTATGGTTAAAAAGTCACCTTACTACAAAGCGACCTCTAACGATGTCGATTGGATGAGTAAAGTAAGCATGCAAGGTGCTGTACAAAAATGGGTAGACCATTCTATTAGTGTGACCATCAATTTACCAAATGATGCTACCGAAGAGTTGGTAGGGCAATTATATATGGAAGCATGGGAAGCAGGTTGTAAAGGAGTAACTGTTTATCGTGATGGTTCACGTTCTGGTGTTTTAATTTCAAACGAAGAAAAGAAAGAAGAAGAACAGGAAACCTTAACTCATTTTCCAACAAAAAGACCTCAAGTGTTAGAGGCAGATGTGGTTCGCTTTCAAAATAATAAAGAAAAATGGATTGCTTTTATAGGCTTAATTGACGGAAAACCTTATGAAGTGTTTACGGGTCTTGCTGATGATGAAGATGGTATTTTAATACCAAGATGGGCAAACAAAGGGCTTATAATTAAAAATAGAAATGAAGATGGTAGCTCTCGTTACGATTTTCAATATAAAAATATAAGAGGCTATAAAACGACAATTGAAGGTCTGTCTCATAAATTCAACCCAGAATATTGGAATTATGCGAAACTGATTTCAAGTACCTTGCGTCATGGGATGCCTATTGATAAAATTGTAGATTTAATTAATAGCTTACAATTGGATAGCGAATCTATAAATACATGGAAAAACGGTGTGGTTCGCGCCATAAAACGTTATGTGGAAGATGGAACTCATGCCAAAGGACAAATGTGCTCTAACTGTAGTTCTGAAAATTTAATTTATCAAGAGGGCTGCTTAACTTGTAAAGACTGTGGTTCATCTAAATGTGGATAGTCCATATAAATATGTAGAAAATAAGAAGCTATTTCAATGGAAATAGTTTCTTTTTTTAAAAGGTATTTTGACTGATGTATTTAAAATCTTCAAGCATTTTTAAGTCTGTGATTAATTTAGAGTTTCCATCTTTTATTAAATACAAATTATCACTTGTGTCGATAATATCTCGATATAGATGATCGGTAATAATGATGATTTTTCGTTGCTTTTCTTCCGAAATTAGTTTTTTTATGGTTTGTATATACAAAGGGGCCACATGCGAAAAAGGTTCATCTAAAAGAATGATTTTTGTGGAACTTTTTAAAAGTAAATAGGTCTCTACTACTCGGCGTTCACCCCCAGAAAGCTGTCTGAGTCTATTATTTTTATAAATTGTAAAGGTTTCAAAATGCGACGTAAATTCCTCCCAATTTACTTGAAATAATTTGAAAGCAGTTTTTAGTTTCAAGCTATTAGGTGCTATAGGCAGTTGAGGTAGATACTTCACCAGTTTTGTTTGATAAAGTGGTTTTAAAATGGGCTTGTTGTCTAAACGAATCAGTTTGTATTTTGGTTTCAGTGTGCCAAAAATAATATTCAGTATGCAACTTTTACCACTGCCATTACTTCCTAGTATGCCAGTAACTTCGCCTGTTTGCGCTTTAAGATAGATGCCATTGAGAATGCGTTTTTCTTTAAAATACAATTCGACATTATCTAATTCTAAAATCATATAAAAACACTAATCAATTTAAATAAAAGACTAGTTATAAAGATATCAATTAAATACATGATCCCGAAAAGTTTTAAAGAAGATATCCCAAGGTTTTTATAGAAAAGAAGTTTGCGTTTAGCAGTGGTTTCTGAAAGGAAATACCATAAAAAAGCAGTTAAAAAGAATTTTGCGATATAGATAACTACTAAATTGGATTTAAAAGCTATTAAAAAAAGGGTTATACCAAAAGACCAAAATATATAAGGTTTATAAAATATAAATATGGCTCCTAATCGCTGCATCATAGAATAAAAACGCCTTTTTAAGAAAAATATTTTCTAATAAATCTTTTAGCTAAAAATTGAAGAATCTAAAAAATTATAAAATCCATAAATTATCGTATTTTTGACACACAATTTAGAATAATACATGTTAGATAAATTACAAATAGTAAAACAACGTTTTGATGAGGTTAGCGATTTAATTATCCAACCAGATATAATGACAGATCAAAAGCGTTATGTAGAATTAAATAAAGAATATAAAGATTTACGTGTCTTAATGGACAAACGTGAACAGTATATAGCGTTGACGAATAACTTAAAAGAAGCAGAAGAAATTATTGCAGATGGAAGCGATCCTGAAATGGTGGATATGGCTAAATTGCAGTATGATGAAGCCAAAGAAGGGATTCCTAAATTAGAAGACGAAATAAAGGTGCTTCTAATACCTAAAGACCCTGAAGACACTAAAAATGCTGTCGTTGAATTACGAGCAGGAACAGGAGGTGATGAGGCCAGTATTTTTGCTGGGGATTTGTTTAGAATGTATTCCAAATATTGTGAAAGCAAGGGTTGGAAAGTCGACACTGTAGATTACAGCGAAGGTACCAATGGAGGTTTCAAAGAAATTCAATTTGAAGTAACTGGTGATGATGTATATGGAACTTTAAAATTTGAAGCTGGCGTGCATCGTGTGCAACGTGTGCCACAAACAGAAACTCAAGGACGTGTTCATACTAGTGCAGCAACAGTTATGGTATTTCCAGAAGCTGAAGAGTTTGATGTGGAAATTAACCCAAAAGACGTACGTATCGATTTTTTCTGTTCGTCTGGTCCAGGAGGTCAATCTGTAAACACTACCTATTCTGCTGTACGTTTAACACATATTCCAACAGGTTTGGTAGCACAATGCCAGGACCAAAAATCGCAACATAAGAATAAAGAGAAAGCCTTTAAGGTGTTACGTTCTAGATTGTACGATATGGAGTTGGCAAAGAAAAATGCTGAAGATGCTGAAAAACGTGGCTCTATGGTTAGTTCTGGAGATAGGTCAGCTAAAATTAGAACCTATAATTATTCTCAAGGTCGTGTAACAGATCATAGAATTGGACTGACTTTATACGATTTAAGTAATATTGTAAATGGCGATATTCAACGTATTATTGACGAACTTCAGTTGGCTGAAAACACCGAAAAGTTAAAAGCAAGCACTGATGTAATTTAAAACCTAGCCTCTTTTTTGAGGCTTTTTTTATAAAATGACAACAAAACAACTAACAGAACAAATCAAAAAAAAGAAATCCTTTCTATGTATTGGATTGGATGTTGATTTAAATAAAATCCCACAACATTTATTAAAAGAAGAAGATCCCATTTTCGCATTTAATAAAGCTATTATCGACGCAACACATCACTTATGTGTTGCTTATAAACCAAACACTGCTTTTTATGAAGCTTATGGATTAAAAGGATGGGAATCTTTAGAGAAAACCATTAAATATTTAAATTATAACCATCCTGAAATATTCACTATTGCAGATGCTAAACGTGGTGATATTGGAAATACAAGTAGCATGTATGCCAAAGCTTTTTTTGATGATTTAGGGTTTGATAGCGTTACTGTTGCTCCATATATGGGAAAAGATTCTATAGAACCTTTTTTGGCTTTTGAAAACAAACATACCATCATGTTGGCTTTAACTTCAAATCAAGGTGCTTTCGATTTTCAAACGAAA
Source organism: Flavobacteriaceae bacterium LYZ1037 (assembly GCA_003144015.1). GTDB lineage: Bacteria > Bacteroidota > Bacteroidia > Flavobacteriales > Flavobacteriaceae > Xanthomarina. Next base: position 200,394 of record QFWS01000001.1, read on the forward strand.
ACGGTTGAAGGAAAAGAATTATACAAACAGGTTATGGAAACGTCTAAATCTTGGGAGAACTCTAAAAACTTAATGTATGTGGTTGGAGCCACCAAAGCAGAATATTTTGCAGATATTAGAAACATCGTTCCAGATAGCTTTTTACTAGTTCCTGGTGTTGGAGCACAAGGTGGAAACTTACAAGATGTTTGTACATTTGGTTTAAACAAAAATGTAGGCTTACTTATCAATTCTTCAAGAGGTATTATTTATGCTTCAAATAAAAAAGATTTTGCTGAAGCTGCTGCTATAAAAGCAAAAGATCTTCAAAAGGAAATGGAAAAGATTATTAAAAGTCAATTCTCTGATTGAAAATTAGCTAGCATTGAGCGTAGTCGAAATGTGGTAATCTTACAAATGAAAGACCAACTAAATAGGACCATTCAAATAAAACGTACTCCTAAACGGATAGTTTCCTTAGTACCTTCACAAACGGAGTTACTGTATGATTTAGATTTGGAACCTTCCATAGTTGGTATTACTAAATTCTGTGTTCATCCACGACATCTCATTTCTAATATTGATGTTGTTGGAGGAACCAAGCACGTGCATTTCGATAAAATAAAAGCGCTTCAGCCAGACATTATTTTGTGTAATAAAGAGGAAAATACGCAAGAGATGATTTTGGAACTAGAAAAAATAGCTCCAGTGCATATTAGCGATATTTATAATATTGAAGACTGTTTGGAGTTAATTCGTATGTATGGAGCATTATTTTCAGTCGAAGAGAATGCTAAAGAAATTATTGCTACCATTAAAAAAGAACAAGAAGAATTTCAAGACTTTATAAAAGACCAACCAAAATTAAAAACAGCCTATTTTATTTGGAAAAATCCGTGGATGGTTGCAGCACAGAATAATTTTATAAATGCTTTAATGGCTGTTGGTAAATTTGAAAACCACTTTAGAGCTTTAGAAAGATATCCAGAAATCGATTTAGAAAAAGATCTTGGAACAGATGTAGAGGTTATTATGCTTTCAACTGAGCCCTTTCCGTTTAAGAAAGTACACATTGAGAGTATGAAACTACAATTCCCTCAAGCTAAAGTGTTATTGGTAGATGGAGAATTATTTTCGTGGTATGGCTCTAGATTGGCTAAGTCTTTTCAATATTTTAAGTTATTAAGACTTGAATCTTTATAGAAAAAGAAACCCATTAAAATTGCAAAAATTAATTACTTATAAGTGCTGTTGTTTTACAGGTTCTCTGCTTAAATAGTTTAATCTATTTAATTTGTTTAAGAGTTTGATAGCTTTAAACTCCGATATATCACTCAATGCACAATCGGTTTCTCGAAGATTATAAGCTTTTTCAATAAGGCGTTTGTAGCGTTTTTGTAACTTGACTTGGTTTTCTTTTATTTTGTTTGAATTTTCCATTGCTTACACCTTTGAGAATTAAATATATCTAAAATAATAGAATTCAGCAAGTTAAATGTTTGGTTTTTTTATAAAAAAAAATCGATCCGTTGCGAATCGATTTTAATTTAATAACTAACTAACTTAATTCAAATGAATCACAAGGGATGTGAAATTAACTTTTTGAAATAAAATCAGTACAAAGATGACGTTTTTGTACTTGGTCTATGTTAGCTTAATGTCAATTTAAGTTAAAGTTTTAATGAACTGAGTTTTATATATTAATCTTGTAGCGCAAATACCTGTTTTAATAAATCGGTAGTTCTAGAAGTATATTTGGTTCTAATGTCTTTTTCTTCAACCGCAATCATTTTATAAACTCCTTTTAGTGCTTCTTCAGTAACATAGTCTGTTAAATCAGGATTTACATTAGATGTAAATGGTATGTTGTTGTATTTATTAATTAAATTAGACCAAATTTGATCTGCTCCAACTTTTTTGAAAGAGTTGTTTATTACGGGATGAAATTCAGTGTAAAGTGCAGATTCAGTTCTTCCAGCTAGATACCGTGTTGCAGCATCATCATTTCCTAAAAGAATGTTTTTCGCGTCTGCAAATGTTATGCCTTTAACAGCATTTATAAAGATTGGTGTTGCTGTGCTTACCGCATCTTCAGCTGCACGATTTAAGACTTTTAAACCTTCATCAGCTAAAGAACTTAAACCAATATCTCTAAGCGCTTTGTCTACTTTCTGTAATTCCTCAGGAAGCAATATTTTTACCAAATCGTTTTTATAAAATCCATCTGTTTGTGTCAACTTTGTTACTTGCTTATCAATACCTTGGTCTAAAGCTGCTCTTAAGCCTTCAGCGATTTGGGTGTTACTAATTCCAGTTGTGCTTTCAGGTAGTTGATTGACTACTTCTTGCAATTCGGCACAAGACATAAAGTTGATAACTAATAAAAAGAGAAAATATTTTTTAATCATGAGGTGTTTTTTTTTACAAAGATAAGACACTCAAATTTAATTCTGAATGGGATTAAATAAAAGTAATAAGGTAGATTTATTGAATATTGCGTAAATTTGTGCCACAAAAATTAAGATCTATACATGAAAGCCATAACACCTTATAAACCCAAACATAAAGTACGAATTGTTACAGCAGCCTCTCTATTTGATGGGCACGATGCATCTATTAATATCATGAGACGAATTATTCAGTCTACTGGTGTTGAAGTGATTCATTTAGGACATGATAGAAGTGTGGAAGAGGTTGTTAATACAGCCATTCAAGAAGATGCTAATGCTATTTGTTTAACGTCCTATCAAGGTGGACACAACGAGTACTTTAAGTATATGTACGATTTGTTGAAAGAGAGAGGTGCCGAACACATTAAGATTTTTGGTGGAGGTGGTGGAGTCATTCTTCCTTCGGAAATTAAAGAATTAATGGATTACGGAATTGCTCGCATCTATTCTCCAGACGATGGAAGAGCTCTTGGTCTTCAGGGAATGATTAACGATTTGGTTGAACAAGCAGATTTTGCTATTGGTGATGTATTAGATGTTGACGTTAATTTACTCTCTAAGAAAAATGCTAAATCTATTGCAAGAGTTATTTCTTCAGCAGAGAATTTTCCTGAAGTAGCAAAAGACACTTTAGATAAAATACATACTAAGAACAAGACATCTAAAACGCCTGTTTTGGGAATTACAGGAACTGGAGGCGCTGGAAAATCGTCATTAGTAGACGAGCTGGTGCGCCGATTTTTAATAGACTTTCCTAAAAAAACAGTAGGTCTAATTTCTGTCGATCCTTCAAAAAGAAAAACAGGAGGTGCGCTTTTAGGAGATAGAATTCGTATGAATGCCATTAATAATTCTCGGGTTTATATGCGAAGCTTGGCCACGCGACAATCGAACTTGGCGCTTTCTAAATATGTTCATGAAGCTATTGAAGTGCTAAAAGCAGCTGAATACGATTTAATTATTCTTGAAACCTCTGGTATTGGACAGTCTGATACTGAAATTATTGAACATTCAGATGTATCTTTATATGTAATGACTCCAGAATTTGGAGCTGCCACCCAATTGGAGAAAATTGATATGCTTGATTTTGCCGATTTGGTAGCCATAAATAAATTTGATAAACGTGGAGCTTTAGATGCTTTACGAGATGTTAAAAAGCAATATGTACGCAACCATTTGCTATGGGATGCCAAGCCTGAAGATTTACCAGTTTTTGGAACCATTGCATCACAATTTAACGATCCTGGAATGAATACGCTTTATAAAGCTATTATGGATGAGTTGGTTGAGAAAACAAATGTAAAATTAAAATCAGATTTTAAAATTACAGAAGAAATGAGCGAAAAGGTGTTTGTTATTCCACCTGCAAGAACTCGCTATTTATCTGAAATCTCTGAAAACAATCGCGCTTACGATAAGACAGCAAATGAGCAAGTTGAGGTAGCTCAAAAACTCTATGGTATTTATAAAACCTTAGAGTCCATTTCTGGAATCACACCCGAATTGGACAAAGCTGGTATAGATTCAAAATCTATAGAATCTAAAGAACAGAAAGACTTTATTAAATTACTCGTAGGCGAATTCGACCGAGTAAAACTAAACCTAGATCCTTACAACTGGGAAGTGATTACAGGTTGGAGCGAAAAAGTCAATACATATAAAAACCCTATTTATTCCTTTAAAGTAAGAGATAAAGAAATAAAAATAGAGACACATACAGAGTCGCTTTCTCATTTACAAATACCAAGAGTCGCTTTGCCTAAGTATCAAGCTTGGGGAGATATTCTAAAATGGTGTTTGCAAGAAAATGTGCCAGGAGAATTTCCTTATACCTCTGGATTGTATCCGTTTAAAAGAACAGGAGAAGACCCAGCAAGAATGTTTGCTGGTGAAGGTGGTCCAGAGCGTACCAACCGTCGTTTTCATTATGTAAGTGCTGGATTACCTGCAAAGCGTTTATCTACAGCATTTGATAGTGTGACGCTTTACGGAAACGATCCAGATTTACGTCCAGATATTTATGGAAAAATAGGAAATGCTGGAGTATCTATCTGTTGTTTAGACGATGCTAAGAAACTGTATTCTGGTTTCGACTTAGCAAATGTCATGACATCTGTAAGTATGACAATTAATGGTCCAGCACCTATGTTGCTAGGATTTTTTATGAATGCAGCCATTGACCAGCAATGTGAATTTTACATTAAAGAAAATGGACTAGAAAAAGAAGTTGAAGCAAAAATTGCTGAAATTTATAAAGAAAAAGGTGTAGAAAGACCTAAATATCTTGGTGAACTCCCAGAAGGAAATAATGGCTTAGGTTTAATGCTTTTAGGTGTTACTGGTGATCAGGTTTTACCAGCCGATGTCTATTTAGATATTAAAACAAAAACCATTGCTCAAGTTCGTGGAACGGTTCAAGCCGATATTTTAAAAGAAGATCAAGCACAAAACACCTGTATTTTCTCTACGGAATTTGCTTTGCGATTAATGGGTGACGTTCAAGAATATTTTATAGAGAATAATGTGCGTAATTTTTATTCGGTGTCTATTTCAGGTTACCATATTGCCGAGGCAGGAGCGAACCCAATTACCCAATTGGCGCTAACGCTTTCTAACGGATTTACCTATGTAGAGTATTATTTATCTCGTGGTATGGACATCAATAAATTTGGTCCAAACCTATCGTTTTTCTTCTCGAATGGTATCGATCCAGAATATGCTGTAATTGGTCGTGTAGCCAGAAAAATTTGGGCAAAAGCTATGAAACATAAATATGGAGCTAATGCTAGAGCTCAAATGTTGAAATACCACATTCAGACATCAGGGCGTAGTTTACATGCTCAGGAAATTGATTTTAATGATATTAGAACCACACTTCAAGCTTTATATGCTATTTATGATAACTGTAACTCGTTACATACAAATGCCTACGATGAAGCTATAACCACGCCAACTGAAGAATCTGTACGTCGAGCCATGGCTATTCAGTTAATCATCAACAAAGAATTAGGATTAGCTAAGAATGAAAACCCGATTCAAGGGTCATTTATTATAGAAGAATTAACCGACTTAGTAGAAGAAGCTGTTTTAGTAGAATTTGATAGAATTACTGAAAGAGGAGGCGTTCTTGGTGCTATGGAAACTATGTACCAACGTTCTAAGATTCAAGAAGAGAGTTTGTATTATGAAACCTTGAAGCATAATGGAGAATTCCCTATTATTGGTGTAAACACTTTCTTAAGTTCAAAAGGTTCTCCAACGGTTCAGCCTGCTGAAGTTATTAGGGCTACAGAAGAAGAAAAACAATCTCAAATAAAAACTTTAGAGAATTTGCATAAAGCAAATGATACTACAGACCTTTTAAAAGACCTTCAAACCAGAGCTATTCACAACGAGAATATATTTGAAGCCTTGATGGAGGTTTGTAAAGTGTGTTCTTTAGGTGAAATAACTTCTGCTTTATTTGAAGTAGGAGGTCAGTATAGACGGAATATGTAAGTAAGAACCACTTTTCGTTTTTTTTACGAAGAGTGAGTGAATCACTTATGCTGAGCGGAGTCGAAGTGTCTTTTTGAAATAACAAAAGTATGAGAATTACTTAAGTTTATAGAACCTTAAACCTCACAAGTCCCATTCGATTTGTGAGGTTTTTTTTTTTTTTTTTTTTTTGAAACTTTTGCATCTTTTTTAATACTTCAACGTCTATTATATGAATTTTAAAAACATCATTTAAATGAAAAATAACGAATGTACTTGCAACTGCTCAGGTTGTAAAGATGGAAATTGTAAAAACTGTACTTGTCAAAATTGCACTTGTGCTAACTGCAACTGTTAAGGAATGCTAATTAACAGAGAAACAGCAACTATTTTAGTAATTTTATACTAAAGAAGTTGCTGTTTTTTAATTTTAAAAAAAATGACTACCCAAACGATATGGAATTTGTATGCAGAAGATGTTAAATACTTTATATTGAGTAAAGTAAAAGATAGCTCTATTGCAGACGATTTACTTCAAGACACTTTTATTAAAGTACATACCAAAAAAGACACTTTAAAAGATGAAGCGAAATTAAAAGCGTGGTTATTTTCTGTAGCTAGATTTACGGTATTGGATTACTTTAGGCAACATAAAATAACGACTGACGAAACAAATATCGATGTTCCTTTTTTGGAAAACGACAACAAACATACGGAGCATGATTGTTTGCATGGGATTATAAAAAGCTTACCAAAAAAATATCGAGATCCTTTATTTCTAGCAGATATAAAAGGATTAAAACAAGATGAGGTTGCCAAACAATTAAAATTACCTCTTCCAACTGTTAAGTCTCAAATACAAAGAGCTAGAAAACAAATTGCTCAAGGATTTATGGAATGTTGCGATTTTAAAATGAATACGAATGGCTATTTAGTAGGAGAGATTAAAGAGAAAAAAGACTGCAAAGTCTGTAATTAATTTAATTATTTTGAATGTGTACATCGTCTTTACTTAAAGACGATGTATTTTGTCTTAATTATTTGTAACTGTATGTTTTTTAAAGCAATAAATTTGCGCTTCGGCTAAAATATTATTATTACATTTTTTCTATCTATAACTTTAAGTTAGTTCAATTTTAAACTCTATTATTATGGAAGCGACTTTAAACTACAGTTTTAACAGAAAATCTGAAAATCATTTTGATTGGTTATTAAATGTTATTAAATCTGAAAAATACTACGAAGCAGATAGTTCTATTATTCCATTAAACAAGGCTTCTTAATTCATGTAGCAGTTAATTAAAATCTCAATTTATTATATAAAAAAAAGTCCAAACCTGTGTTTGGACTTTAGAAATTGAATTTATTCTATATATTGTATTCTTATAAAAAGTTAATCTCTTAAGACTCCTCTTGAGATTACAATTTTTTGTATCTCAGAAGTACCTTCATAAATCTGAGTGATTTTTGCATCACGCATTAAACGTTCTACATGATATTCTTTAACAAAACCATTTCCACCATGTATTTGCACGGCTTCTACTGTATGTGTCATGGCTACTTGCGATGCGTAAAGTTTTGCCATTGCGCTAGACATGTCGTAGTTGTTTCCTTGGTCTTTATCCCAGGCAGCTTTCATTACTAGCATTCTTGCAGCTTCAATTTCGGTTGCCATATCTGCTATTTTAAAAGCAATGGCTTGATGGTTGCAAATTTCTGTTCCAAAAGCTTTACGTTCTTTAGAATATTTTAAAGCTAATTCGTATGCCCCAGAAGCAATACCTAAGGCTTGAGCAGCAATTCCTATACGACCACCAGAAAGTGTTTTCATGGCAAATTTAAATCCAAAGCCATCTTCCCCAATTCTATTTTCTTTAGGAACTTTTACATCGTTAAATTGTAGCGTATGTGTATCACTACCTCTAATGCCTAATTTATCTTCTTTTGGACCAACATCGAATCCTGGCATGCCTTTTTCTACAATAAATGCATTGATTCCTTTGTGACCTTTGTCTTTATCTGTTTGGGCAATAACCAAGTAAACTTCTGCACGACCACCATTGGTAATCCAGTTTTTTGTTCCGTTTAAAACATAATGGTCTCCCATGTCTATAGCCGTAGTTTTTTGCGAAGTGGCATCACTACCAGCTTCAGGCTCACTTAAACAAAAGGCACCAATAACTTCGCCTGTAGCTAATTTGGTAAGGTATTTTTGTTTTTGAGCTTCGTTTCCATAAGCTTCTAAACCATAACAAACCAAAGAGTTATTTACAGAAACCATAACAGAAGCTGAGGCGTCTATTTTAGATAGTTCTTCCATTATTAACACATAAGAAATGGCATCCATGCCAGAACCTCCATATTTTGGATCGACCATGATTCCCATAAAACCAAGCTGTCCCATTTTGCGTACAATGCTTTCTGGGAAGGTTTGTGCGTTATCACGTTCTATAACTCCAGGAAGTAATTCGGTTTGAGCAAAATCGCGAGCTGCATCGCGAATCATTATGTGTTCTTCTGTAAGATTAAAATCCATAGTTTCTTATGATTGTAGTATTATTTAAAAGTGCACAAAGATACTTTTTTATTAGCATTTTTTCAAAACGGATTGTTATTTTTACAGGATATGAATAAAACTGAATATCGTATTGTTGGTGTTATGTCTGGAACGTCTTTAGATGGTGTGGATTTGGTTTTTGCTACTTTTAATAATATTCAAGGCAATTGGAGTTTTAAAATTCACACTTCTAAAACCTTAGCTTATACAAATGAATGGTTTAATACTCTTAAACATTTAGTTTTAAAACCTCTTGAGGAACTCCAAGAAATAGATATTAAGTATACAGAATATTTAGCAGGAATTATTCAAGATTTTATCCATGAAAATAAGATTACACATTTAGATGCTATTTGTTCTCATGGTCACACAGCTTTACATCAACCAGAAGAAGGGATGACCTATCAAATTGGTAACTTGCCAAGTTTATTTCAAATATTACAGCGTACGATTGTTTGTAATTTTAGAGTTCAAGATGTAACTTTAGGTGGTCAAGGAGCTCCGTTAGTTCCTATAGGTGATAAGTTGTTATTCTCTAAATATGATTTTTGTTTAAATTTAGGAGGTTTTGCAAATATTTCATTTGAAAAAAACAATCAAAGAGTTGCTTACGATATTTGTCCTGTAAACATAGTTTTAAATCATTATGTGTCTAAGTTAGGATTTGATTTTGATGATAAAGGAACCATCGCTTCAAGAGGAAGTGTCCATCAAAAACTTTTAGATCAATTAAATGAATTAGAGTTTTATAAGCAAGAACCCCCAAAATCTTTGGGATTAGAATGGGTGAATAAAAACACGATACCACTAATAGATGGTTATAAACTGCCAATTGAAACTATTTTAAGAACGTTTGTAGAACATATTGCTATTCAGATTTCGAATAACATCAATCATCAAGAAAAGGCTTGTGTTTTAATAACGGGTGGAGGTGCATATCATCAGTTTTTAATACAAAACATTCAAAAAAAGACAGCAAACACATTGGAAATTCCTGAAAACGCCTTAGTTGAATTTAAAGAGGCATTGGTTTTCGGGTTCTTAGGGGTTTTAAAATTACGGAACGAAATCAATTGTTTGCAAAGTGTAACAGGAGCAAATTACAATCATAGTTCAGGTGTTATTTTTAATAATTAAATTTATTGTAATTTTAATAAAGTAGCCTATTAGTTTTTTATATTTGTTTTTACATTTACACATTAATCATCCGAATGAAATGTCAGCATATTGATAATTCTCTTTTATGGAGTTTTTAATATTTCATTTCTTTCAATTTGTTTTAAAATGAACCTCACCTAATGAAAGAATTACTTCAGAAGTACGAAAACAAAGAACCAGAAATAATATTTAATTGGAAAGATCCAGAAACAGATGCCGAAGGTTGGACTGTTATCAACTCGCTTAGAGGAGGTGCAGCAGGAGGTGGAACTAGAATGCGAAAAGGCTTAGACATGAACGAAGTTTTGTCTTTAGCTAAAACCATGGAAGTGAAGTTTACTGTCTCTGGTCCTGCTATTGGTGGCGCAAAATCTGGTATTAATTTTGACCCTAAAGACCCAAGAAAAAAAGGGGTTTTACAGCGCTGGTTTCAGGCTGTTTCTCCTTTACTAAAAAGCTATTATGGAACTGGTGGCGATTTAAATGTTGATGAAATTCATGAAGTTATTCCTATTACCGAAGAAAGTGGTGTCTGGCATCCACAAGAAGGTGTTTTTAATGGCCATTTTAAACCAACAGAGGCAGATAAAATTAATAGAATTGGTCAATTAAGACAAGGCGTAATTAAAGTGATAGAAAATCCAAATTACTCTCCAAGTGTTAAAAGAAAATATACAATTGCAGATATGATTACGGGTTTTGGAGTTGCCGAAGCAGTAAAACAATATTATAGCATTTATGGAGGAAGCGTTGCTGGTAAAAAAGCCGTTGTTCAAGGTTTTGGAAATGTAGGAGCAGCAGCCGCTTTTTATTTAACTCAAATGGGAGCTAAGGTTGTTGGGATTATTGATATTTCTGGCGGATTGATTAATGAAGATGGCTTTACTTTTGAAGAAATAACCAATTTATTTTTAGCTAAAACTGGCAACACACTTGTGGCCGAAAATGTGATTCCTTTCGAAGAAATCAATGAAAAAATTTGGTCTCTGCAAACAGAAGTCTTTGCACCTTGTGCTGCATCTAGATTAATTACAAAAAATCAAATAGATCAAATGATTGACAGTGGTTTGGAAGTGATTTCTTGTGGTGCTAATGTGCCATTTGCCGACAAAGAAATCTTTTTTGGACCAATCATGGAACATACAGACAAACGAGTCAGTTTAATTCCTGATTTTATATCTAATTGTGGTATGGCTCGAGTTTTTGCTTACTTTATGGAAGCTCGCGTTCAAATGACTGATGAAGCTATTTTTAATGACACATCAAGTACCATTAGGAAAGCGATTCAAAATGTTTATAATCAAAATAAATCTAAAACCGATATTAGCGAAACTGCATTCGAAATTGCACTTAGTCAACTTATTTAATAGTTAATTTTATGGAAACAATTATCATATTAGTATTTGTATTAGGCTACTTAGCCATTACTTTAGAACACAATTTAAAAATTGATAAGCTTATTCCAGCCCTTGTCATGATGGCTATCTGCTGGGCTCTGATTGCATTAGGCTTAGATCACTTCACCCAATGGTTTGATTCTTCTAAACACTCTCTTTTAGAGAATTTTGGACTCTTGGCCCATGAGGAAAAGATGCATTTAATGGAGGAAACCTTATTGCATCATTTGGGTAAAACATCCGAAATTTTAGTATTCCTTTTAGGAGCCATGACCATTGTAGAGATTATAGACTATTTCGACGGTTTTGCAACAATAAAAAGCTTTGTTAAAACTAAAAGTAAAAAACGTATTTTATGGATTTTTGGCTTTTTAGCATTTTTCCTTTCTGCCATTATTGATAATTTAACAGCTACCATTGTCTTAATTTCTATTTTACAAAAATTAGTAAAAGATAGAGATGTAAGAATCTGGTATGTTGGTTTAATTGTGATAGCTGCAAATGCTGGAGGAGCATGGTCTCCAATTGGAGATGTTACAACAACCATGTTATGGATTGGCAAAAAGGTGACTACTGGTCATTTATTTGTGTATTTATTTTTACCTTCATTATTATGTATGTTGGTACCAACTTTTATCGCTTCATTTTTACCTGCTTTTAAAGGTAATTTGGAAAATAATGAGGAAGATAAAGATGATAAACCTAAAAGCAAATTTAGTGCAACCATGTTGTATTTAGGTTTGGGTGGTATTGTTTCCGTACCTATCTTTAAAACCATCACTCATTTACCTCCTTATGTAGGAATGATGTTGGCTTTAGGGGTTGTAGCAATCTTTGCCGAGTTGTACAGTAATTCAAAATTTGCTCTTTCATTTAATACAGATGAAAATGCAGACCATCAAGGGCATCATAGTCCTGTACATTCATCACTATCTAAAATTGAGCTACCAAGTATCCTATTCTTTTTAGGAATTTTAATGGCTGTTGCTGCACTTGAATCTTTAGGAATTTTATTCGGTTTTGCATCTAGTTTACAAGATAATATGCCAATGTTAGGAACGGAGCTACATCATGCTGGCGTTTCAGATTTGGTGGTGTTGCTTCTAGGTATTGGATCTGCAGTTATAGATAATGTGCCATTAGTAGCCGCAAGTTTGGGGATGTTTACAGAGCCTATTGATAACGAATTATGGCACTTTATAGCTTACTCAGCCGGAACAGGAGGAAGTATGTTAATTATTGGTTCAGCTGCTGGAGTTGTTGCTATGGGAATGGAGAAAATTGACTTTTTCTGGTACCTTAAAAAAATTGCTTGGTTAGCATTTGTTGGCTTTCTGGTTGGAGCAATTGCTTTCATGTTTACTAGAACCATCTTTTAATTATAATTTAATTAATAAACACACGTTATAAACGTAAATATATTATAGAATCTATGTTAAATTCAATTATGCAAGGCGCACAGGAAGGTACAGAGCTACTGAATGAAGGCGAATCTCTAGAAAAAACATTATCCATTATAGAATTAATAACTAGTGGAGGAACTGCTGGTATGGTTATAATCACTATTTTATTTGTGCTGTTAATTGTAGCCACATACATTTATTTCGAAAGATTATTTGCAATTAAAGCTGCTTCAAAAATGGATGCGAACTTTATGAATCAAATAAAAGACCACGTAACAAATGGAAAAATAGATTCGGCTCAAGTATTATGTGCTCAACAAAATTCACCAGTTTCAAGACTAATTGGAAAAGGGATTACGCGAATTGGTAAACCTTTAGAAGACATTAATACAGCTATTGAGAATGCCGGACGTTTAGAGATTTATGAACTTGAAAAAAATGTAAGTGTTCTTGCAACCATTTCAGGTGCAGCACCAATGATTGGGTTTCTTGGAACTGTTATTGGAATGATTCTTTCCATTTTTGAGATTGCTAATTCTGGAGGGCAAATAGATATTAAATTATTAGCCGATGGATTATATACAGCCATGACAACAACAGTTGGAGGTTTAATAGTTGGAATTGTAGGATACATTGCTTACAATCATTTGGTGGTAAAAACAGATAAAGTTGTTTATCAAATGGAAGCCAATTCGCTAGAATTTTTAGATCACTTAAACGAGCCTATTTAATGAATTTAAGAGGAAGAAATAAAGTAACACCAGAGTTCAATATGTCGTCTATGACAGATATTGTCTTTTTGTTACTTATCTTTTTTATGCTTGCGTCTACTTTAGTGACTACTAATGCTATCGATATATTACTCCCTAAAGCTAGTGGTAAAACTGAAAATAAGAAATCGGTTGCAGTAAGTATTAAAAAGGATTTGACTTATTATATAGACCAAAAGCGTGTTGGAGAAAGCGTCTTAGAATCTGAATTGATTGCGGCTTTATCTACCGAAGACAAGCCGACTTTAGTTTTAAGAGCTGAAAAATCAGTACCTGTAGAACATGTTGTTAAAGTCATGGATATAGCTAATAGAAACAAGTTTAAGGTTATTTTAGCAGTGAAACCTAATTAGATTCATGAAATATTTCGAGACCAAACACGAGCGTAATTCCGCAAAGATTACAACACTTATTGCAGTGTTAATTATTTTGTTGTTGTTTGTTGTTGGTACACAATATATGGATCCTCCAGAAGAATATGGAGTTGCTGTAAATTTTGGAACTACGGATTTTGGAAGTGGCGACGTGCAACCAACAAAGCCAATAAAATCTGAGCCAAGAGAAGTTGAAAAACAGCCACAAGAAACGGTTAAACAGCCTGAGCAGAAACAAGCCGAAGCCGCTTCAGCTAAGACAAAAGCCGAAGATGTTTTAACTGAAAACAACGATGAAGCTATAGCCATAAAAAAACAAAAAGAAGCAGAAGCGAAAGCAAAAAAGGTTGCTGATGCTAAAGCAAAGGCTCAAGCTGAAGCAGATGCTAAAGCTAAAGCAGAAGCAGACAAATTAGCAAAAGAGCAAGCTGAAAAAGAGGCTAAAAAGAAAAAATTAGATGCTTTAATTGGAGGTGTTAGTAAATCTGAAGGACAAGAAACTGGAGGAGAAGGAGACGATAATAAAGCAGGAGATAAAGGACAATTAGATGGAGATCCTTATGCAGCAAGTTATTTTGGAGAGCCAGGTTCTGGTAATGGAGGCGTAGGTTATGGTTTAAAGGGCAGAGGTGCTCCAACAAAAAAAGTATTTAAACAAGATTGTAATGAATCTGGAATGGTTATCGTGAAAATAGTAGTTAATAGAAATGGCGATGTTATTGAAGCGACTCCTGGTGTTAAAGGGACAACCAATACAGCTTCCTGTTTATTGGAACCAGCAAAAAAAATAGCCTTATCTCATAAATGGCGAGCAGATAGCAAGGCACCAACCAAGCAAGTTGGCTTTGTAAAAGTAAACTTCAATTTAGGTCAGTAACAACATGACATATCAAGATACAATTAATTGGATGTTCTTACAGCTCCCAATGTATCAAAGACAAGGGAAATCGGCATACAAGGCTAATTTAAACAATACACATTTATTAGCTAAGCATTTAAACCATCCAGAGCATAAAATTAAAACCATTCATGTAGCAGGAACCAATGGAAAAGGCTCTACAAGTCATATGTTAGCTTCAGTTTTACAAGAAGCTGGATATAAAGTCGGATTATTTACTTCACCACATTTAAAAGATTTTAGAGAGCGCATCAAAATTAATGGAGCCGTAATTAGTAAAGCTTTCGTAAATGGTTTTGTTAAACGTAATAAAGCATTTTTAGAAACACAAAATTTGTCGTTTTTCGAGATGACTTCTGGTATGGCATTCGATTATTTTTCAAAAAAAAAAGTAGATGTAGCTATTATTGAAGTTGGCTTAGGAGGCAGACTTGATTCTACAAATATTATTACCCCAGAAGTATCAGTAATTACAAATATTGGATTCGATCATACACAGTTTTTAGGAAATACCTTAGAAGCCATTGCTTTTGAAAAAGCTGGCATTATAAAACCACATATCCCTGTGGTTATAGGCGAAACACAAAAGGAAACAACAAATGTGTTTGTAGAAGTAGCGGAAAAGAAAGCGTCTGAAATATATTTTGCTGATTCATCTATTTCTGAAGTTTTTCTTAGCGATTTAAAAGGGAGTTATCAACAAAAAAATATTAAAACAGTCATACAAACCATTTACCTTTTAAAACAGAAGATTTTTAAAATTTCAGAAGAAGATATTAGAAAAGGATTATTACATGTTGTAAAAAACACAGGTTTACAAGGAAGATGGCAACAGCTTCAGGAAGAACCTAAAATTATTTGTGACACTGCTCATAACAAAGAAGGATTAAATTACGTTGTAAAACAACTAGAAAATGAAACATTTAATCATTTGCATATAGTGTTTGGAGTGGTAAAAGATAAAGATCTTAGTTCAATTTTAGATATCTTACCAAAAAATGCAACCTATTATTTCTGTAAACCTAATGTTCCAAGAGGTATGGAGGTTGATGAGTTACAAGAAATTTTTACTACCAAAGGATTTGTTGGAAGCAGCTATCTTGGTGTAAATGAAGCCTTAAAAGCTGCAATTAAAAATGCTTTGGATACAGATTTAATATATATTGGTGGTAGTACTTTTGTGGTTGCAGAAATAATTTAATTTTTTTTCAAAAAAGCTTTTGCAGTATGGAAAACTAATTTATATTTGCAGTCCAATTACAAAGGGCGCGTAGCTCAGTTGGTTCAGAGCACCTGGTTTACACCCAGGGGGTCAGGGGTTCGAATCCCTTCGCGCCCACATTAAATAAACAATCCACACTTTTAAGTGTGGATTTTTTTATTTATTCTAAATTCAAGATCTTTTGAAGATTTAGAATAAATAAAAAAGAACAAAATTGCAGTAGCAATTTGGATTGTCAATTTGCAGAAGAGGTTTCGTTTGGGGATATTTAATCCCTTCGCGCCCACATTAAATAAACAATCCACACTTTTTAAGTGTGGATTTTTTTATTTCTACATGTTATGAGAGTTTTCGCTTTTATAGATTAAAGGGGTTAAGTGTTTTACTTTTTTAAACTGTCGATTAAAATTTGAAATGTTATTGAAACCTACTTTATAAGCTATATCAGAGATGGTAAGGTTCTTTTTTGATAGCAGAAGTTTACAGGCATGTTCGATGCGTAGTTCGTTTAAAAACTGTCCATAAGTTTTATTGGTGTATTTTTTAAAATACTTGCAAAAAGCATTCTTTGTCATGTTAGCGACATTTGCTATAGATTCTAAAGTAATATCTTTATTATAATTGGTCATGGTGTATTCAAAAACATCACGCATTCGTTCGCCTTCAATAACAGAAAATGTTTTTTCATATATAAAAGATGATAAACTTTTATACTCACTAATTGAGAAAAGGTTTAATAACTTTAAAAGTATTATAAATCGTTCTGATTTTGTTGCAGTTTTAATCCTTTTGAAAAGGGCTGTTATTTCAGTTTGATTGGATGTGATTTTAAATCCGTGTTTGGCTTTTTTAAAAAATGCTTTTGATTCTGCTAATTCATCTAGCTCAAAAAAATCGTTACCAAAACTGGTTTCTGTAAAAAATAAAGTGAGCATATGAGACTGTTTGTACTGTTCCTGGTCACTTTCAAAAACATGCGGTAACTGACTTCCTATTACAATTATATCTCCTGTTTTATAGTAATTTATGGTATCCCCAACAATTAAAGTGCCTTCTCCTTTTACAATATAACTTAATTGAATTTCTTCATGTTGATGGAGTTTGTCATAAAAAAAAGGTACTAAGTCTTCTTGGTATACTAATGCAGCCGACTCAGGTTTTGGTATTTTAAATGGAAGTACTTTCATTAGGAGGTTATTTTATATACAAAATTAAGCAATAATTAATGGTTTATGACATAATAAGATAATATAGTATTATAAGTGGATAACGAAAGGTTATTGATTGGTTTTTTTCTTAATTAATTTTGTACTAATTAAAACAAATATATTATGAGTATTCAATGGAAAGGCGTTATGCCTGCAGTTACAACAAAGTTCACAGATGCAGATGAACTTGATTTAAAAATGTTTGAAGTAAATATTAATGCGCAATTAGAAGCAGGAGTTCATGGTATTGTACTTGGTGGTACTTTGGGTGAAGCCAGTACTTTGTTGGACGAAGAAAAAAGAATGCTTACCCAAACAACAGTTGATATTGTAAAGGGAAAAGTTCCAGTGCTTATAAATATTGCAGAACAAACAACTAAAGCAGCTATACAAGCAGCTCAGAAAGCAGAAGATGATGGTGCCAGAGGACTTATGATGTTACCACCTATGAGATATAAATCTGGAGATAGAGAAACAGTAGAATACTTTAAAGCTGTTGCAAACAATACCTCATTACCTATAATGGTGTATAATAACCCTGTGGATTATAAAATTGAGGTTTCATTAGACATGTTCGAAGAGTTATTAAAATGTAACAATATTGAAGCTGTTAAAGAATCTACAAGAGATACAACAAATATTACACGAATAAAAAATCGTTTTGGAGATCGTTTAAAGATTATGACTGGTGTTGATACTATTGCACTTGAAAGTTTGTTATTAGGTGCCGATGGTTGGGTTGCAGGATTAGTTTGTGCTTTCCCTGCAGAAACAGTTGCTATTTACGAATTACAAAAAGCAGGAAGAATAAAAGAAGCTCTAGAAATTTACAGATGGTTTATGCCTTTGCTAGAGTTAGATATTAACGCTAAATTAGTACAAAATATTAAATTAGCAGAAGTTGCTACAGGGATTGGTACTGATAATGTTAGAGCACCACGATTACCACTAATAGGAGATGAGCGTAAACATGTATTAAAAGTGATAGAAGAAGGTTTAAAAAACAGACCAACACTTCCAAATTATAAGAACTTATAAGTTGTTAGAAATAAGGCCTACATGTGAGCATTGTAACAAATCATTGCCTTTTGATTCTCAAGAAGCGATGATTTGCACCTTTGAATGCACCTTTTGTAAAGATTGCGTTAAAACAGTACTACAGCATGTTTGTCCTAATTGTAATGGTGGTTTTGAAAAGCGCCCAATTAGACCAAAAGTATTATTAGAAAAATACCCAGTATCTACAAAAGTGGTTTATAAACCAGTCGATATTGAAAAACATTTAGAAAGAATAAATAAAAAATGATAACAGGAAAAAATTATATTGGTAATCAACTTTCAGCAAAAGGAACTAAAACGTATAAAACGTTTAATCCACAGTTAAATCTAGAAAATAATCCTATTTATACTGAAGCTACTAAAGAAGAAATAGATGAAGCAGTTGCTTTAGCTTCTAAAGCATTTAAATCTTTTAGACAAACATCAGGAAAGCGAAAAGCCGAATTTTTAAATACCATTGCAGACGAAATTTTAGCTTTAGATTCAGAATTGATAGAAACCTATTGCTCAGAGACTGGTTTACCAGAAGGAAGAGCTATGGGAGAAAGAGGTAGAACTGTTGGACAATTACGTGCCTTTGCTGAATTACTCCAAGAAGGTTCTTGGGTTGAAGCAGCCATTGATACTGCTCAACCAGACAGACAACCTATGCCGAAATCCGATATTAGAAAAATGTTGGTGCCTTTAGGACCAGTAGTTGTTTTTGGAGCAAGCAATTTTCCGTTAGCATATTCTACTGCAGGTGGAGATACTGCAGCAGCTTTAGCAGCTGGTTGTCCAGTAATCGTAAAATCGCATCCTATGCATGCTGGAACTGGTGAATTAGTTGCTTCGGCAATTATCAAAGCAGCTGAAAAAACAGGTATGCCAAATGGTGTGTTTTCAAATTTAAATAGTAGTGGCATAGAAGTAGGAACACAATTGGTGTCTCATCCTGGTGTAAAAGCTGTTGGTTTTACAGGTAGTATTCGTGGTGGTCGTGCTTTGTACGATTTAGCTGCTAAACGCGAAGAACCAATTCCAGTTTTTGCTGAAATGGGAAGTATTAATCCTGTGATTATATTGCCTAATGCTTTAAAAAATAGAGGAGAGGCTTTAGCTAAAACTTATGCTGGTTCCATTACTTTAGGAACAGGTCAGTTTTGTACCAATCCAGGTTTATTGTTAGGAATTAAAGGTGAAGAATTATCTAATTTCATTAAAAAGTTATCAAATGAAATTGTGAAGATTGAACCATCAAGCATGTTACATCCAAATATTATTGGAGCTTATGAAAACAACAAGCAAAAAGCACTGTCTCAACCTGAATTAACGGTTGTTGCAGATTTTAATTCTGACGTGAAACCTAATTATGCCAGACAAACGGTAACTACTGTTGAAGGAGCTACTTTTATAAAGAATACCACCTTACATCAAGAAGTTTTTGGACCCTATTCTATGGTTGTTCAGTGTGAAAATGCCGAACAATTAGAACAGATTATTTCAAAACTAGAAGGTCAATTAACAGGCACTTTAATAGCAGATAATGACGAAGCTTCACAATATTCTCAAGTTATAGATGCACTTCAAAATCGCGTAGGACGTATCATCTTTAATGGTGTGCCTACTGGAGTTGAGGTTTGCCCTTCTATGGTTCATGGTGGTCCTTATCCGGCTTCAACAGATTGTCGTTTTACAGCTGTAGGAATTCATTCAATTAAACGTTGGGTGAGACCTTTTAGCTATCAAGATTGGCCAAATAATTTGTTGCCAGATGCATTGAAAAATGAAAATCCATTAAAAATTTCACGTTTAGTAAATAACAAGCAAACTACAGATACTATTTAATTCTATGAAAGTTTCAAAAGGTGTATTATTCTTTTTATTGGTTAATTTAATGACTTGTAAAAATGACGAGGCTAGCAATACAATTGCTTCAGAAGATTTATTAGAAGATGTCATCAAAGCCTATGAAACTGAAAGAGAATACGATTTTGAACCATTTGAATCCGTAGAAAATACAATTGCATTTTATCAAAAGGAAGCAACTTTTGCAGAAGAACTTCAACAGAAACTTTTAAAAGTTAATGAAGAAACTCTTACAGAGTCTGAGCAAATTTCTTTGGAATTATTACGTTTTGAACTTCAGGATAAAATAGATACAAATACATACAAAATGTATCTAAATACCATTACGTCAGAATCGGCTTTTCATTTGAATTTAAGTAATATGGCTGATGTTAATTTTGAAGACTATGATGATGTCAAGGCCTATTTAGATAAATTAAACAAATTGCCAAAAACGGTAGATTATAACTTGGCATTATTACGGGAAAGCATCAAAGAAGGCATGACGCAACCAAAAGTTGTTTTTGGAGACTATAGCTATACTTACAACAAACATCTGGTTGAAGATTATACACAAAGTGACTTTTACCAGCCTTTTAATACCTTACCAGAAAGTTTAACCAGTCAGCAAAAAGATAGTGTTTTAACTGTAGCAAAAGCTAGTGTTGAAAATAATGTCGTTGGGCAATATCAAAAAATTAAAGACTTTTTTGAAATCGAATATTTCCCAAACTCTCGTACAGAATTAGGTATTACTTCTATACCAAATGGGGAAGCCTTTTATCAAAATAGTATTAATTATTTTACAACGAGTGATCAATATACTGCAGAGAATATTCATCAAATAGGATTAAAGGAAGTCGCCAGAATAAGAGCTAAAATGCAAGTAATTATTGACGAGTTAGGCTTTGAAGGAAGCTTTGCAGATTTTCTAGCATTCTTAAGAACCGATTCGCAGTTTTATGCCAAAACGCCTAAAGAATTAATGATGTTTGCTAGAGATATTTCCAAACGGATTGATGGCGAACTTCCAAAATATTTTAAAACCTTGCCTAGAAAACCTTATGGTGTCGTTCCAGTTCCTGAAGCTATTGCACCAAAATATACCGGAGGAAGATATTCAGGATCTTACGATGATAAAACAGCTGGATTTTATTGGGTGAATACGTATAATTTGCCAAGTAGAACCTTATATACTATACCAGCTTTGACTGCTCACGAAGCTGTTCCAGGACATCACTTGCAAATTTCCTTAAACAATGAGCTTGGCGATTCTATTCCACAATTTAGAAGAGACTTATATCTTTCAGCTTATGGTGAAGGTTGGGGATTATACTCCGAATATCTAGCTGATGAAATGGGCATTTATACCACACCATATGAGAAATTTGGTCAGCTAACATACGAAATGTGGAGAGCCTGTAGATTGGTTGTCGATACTGGCGTGCATGCTCTAGGATGGACACGACAGGAGGTTCTAGATTATCTGGCATCGAATACTGCTTTGTCTATTCATGAAGTAACTACAGAAACGGATAGATATATTTCTTGGCCAGCACAAGCCATTTCCTATAAAATTGGAGAGATAAAAATTAGGGAATTACGTGAAAAAGCAGAAACCGAATTACAAGATAAATTCGATATTCGCGAGTTTCATGAAGTCATTTTAGGCGAAGGCACAGTGACTTTGTCTATTATGGAAGATAGAGTAAATAGTTATATTGAAGCTGTTAAAAATGAATAAGAGCACTTTTGTTTGCATCGATGCACATACTTGTGGAAATCCTGTAAGAGTGATAAAGCAAGGTGGTCCAGAATTGGTTGGAAATACCATGAGCGAAAAGCGTCAGCATTTTTTAAAAGAATACGATTGGATTCGAAAAGGTCTCATGTTCGAGCCTCGTGGTCACGACATGATGAGTGGCAGTATTTTATATCCGCCGCATAACCCAGAAAACGATTTTGCCATTCTGTTTATAGAAACTTCCGGTTGTTTACCAATGTGTGGGCATGGCACTATTGGAACTATAACTATTGCTATTGAAGAAGGCTTAGTAACTCCAAAAGTTCCTGGAAAAATTAGAATGGAAGCTCCTGCTGGTTTGGTTGAAATTAAATACCAACAAACTGGAACAAAAGTCGATTGGGTAAAACTTACCAACGTAAAAAGTTATTTAGCAGCAGAAGGATTGACGGTTGATTGTCCAGAATTAGGAGAAATTAGGTTCGATGTGTCTTATGGTGGAAATTATTACGCCATTGTAGATCCACAACAGAATTTTTCTGGGGTTCAGGATTTTTCTGCTTCAAAAATCATTCAGTATTCGCAAGTGGTAAGACAACGAATTAACCAGAAATATCCTAATCTATTCATTCATCCAGAAAACGAAACTATTAAGGATGTGACACACATGCTTTGGACAGGAACTCCTATCGATCCAACATCTTCTGGTAGAAATGCGGTATTTTATGGAGATAAAGCCATCGATAGAAGTCCTTGTGGTACAGGAACTTCAGCAAGATTAGCACAATTATATGCTAAAGGAAAATTGAAAGTAGGGGAAGATTTTATTCATGAGAGTTTTATTGGAAGCAAATTTATTGGTCGTGTTGAAAAAGAAACTACTTTAGATGGTAAATTAGCTATTATTCCAAGCATACAAGGTTGGGCGAAAATTTATGGACATAATACCATTACTATAGATTCTGAAGACGATCCGTATGCGTTTGGTTTTCAGGTAATTTAATTTTCAATGAAATAATGAAACAATGATTTAATGAACTAATAAATAAAATCATGGATAAATCAGAATTTGTTGAGCAATTAAAGGATAGAACAAAGAAGTTAGCCGTAAATGTTATTTTGTTTTATGATGATATAAAAAAAACGGAAGCTACAAAAGTAATTGGCTATCAAATTATTAAATCTGTAACTTCAACTGCAGCAAATTATAGAGCCGCTTGTATAGCTCGTTCACAAAAAGAGTTTTTTGCCAAAATTTCCATAGTTGTTGAAGAAGCAGACGAAACCTTATTTTGGTTAGAAATATTAAAAGACACAAAATTAGCTTCAGAAAAAGATTTAAAACCTTTAATAAGCGAAGCTTTAGAAATCCTTAAGATTGTTTCAAAAGCTAGGAAGAATATATATCCAAACAATTAACTCATTAACTCATTTACTCATTAACTCATTAACTCATTTACTCATTAACTCATTATTTCATTAACACATAAATAAACTGACTCAATGTCAAAAAAAATAATCATCATAGGTGGCGGAATCATCGGTTTGTGTTCTGCTTACTATCTTCAAAAGGAAGGTCATCATGTGACAATAATTGACCAATCCAACATGGATGCAGGTGCATCTTATGTCAATGCTGGGTATTTATCGCCAAGTCATTTGGTACCATTATCTGCTCCTGGAGTCATGAAAAAAGGTTTGAAATGGATGTTGAATCCAGCAAGTCCTTTGTATATAAAACCTCGTTTGGATGCCGATTTTATTAAGTGGACACTCGCTTTTAATAAATCCTGTAATGCCAATCACGTTGAAAAAGCGATTCCTGTTATTAAAGAAATTACTTTATTAACTCAAGACTTATTCGATGATATAAAGCGTGATGAGAATTTCAGTTTTCAATATGAAAAGAAAGGCTTGCTTATGTTATGTCAGACAGATAAAATGCTTGAAGAAGAAATTGAAACAGCACATATCGCAAAACAAGAAGGGTTAGATGTCGATGAAATCAGTAAAGAAGAATTACAAGTTCTTGAACCCAATGCGACCTTCAATATTAAAGGTGCAGCTTATTATAAATGCGACTCCCATACTACGCCTCATGAGTTTATGACAGAAATGAAAGCCTATTTGAAAGCCGCTGGAGTTACGCTTTTTTCTAATGAGAGAGTTGAAAATTTAGTAATCAATAATGGAAAAATTGAAGCTGTTAAAACACAAAACCAAATTTTAAAAGCTGATGAATTTGTGCTTGCAGCTGGTTCGTGGAGTTCTTTATTAAGTAAGAAATTGGGTTTAAAATTATTGCTTCAAGCAGGAAAAGGCTATCGGATTAATACCACACAAAACACAGGAATTACTATTCCTTCCATTTTAGCAGAAGCCAAAGTAGCAGTTACACCAATGAATGGCTTTACACGTTTTGCTGGCACGATGGAAATAGCAGGTATTAACGATAAAATCAATAAAGTTCGTGTAGAAGCTATTGCAAAAGCTGCTAACAGTTTTTATCCAGATGTTACTCTAACACATGAAGAAAAAAACAATGTGGCTTCAGGTTTGCGCCCAGTGTCTCCAGATGGTTTGCCTTATATTGGGAAATCTTCAAAATGCGATAATCTAACCATTGCAACAGGTCACGCCATGATGGGTTGGAGTATGGGTCCAGCTACTGGAAAATTGGTTTCAGAAGTTATTTCAGATAAAAAAAGTACATTAAATTTAAATCCGTTTCATCCAGATAGAACCTTTTAGTTATGCGTTACAATCAGATTCCAAATAGTTTATTCATAAAAAACCGAAACAATTTTACTGCTAGAATGAAGGCTAATACGTTAGCTATTCTAACTTCTAATGATGTGAAGCATAACAATGCAGACGATGTCATGGGTTTTACCCAAAACAACGATTTGTTTTATCTGTGTGGGATTGATCAAGAGGAAACTCTTTTGGTACTTTATCCTGATGCTACTAAAAAGGAAAATCGTGAAATCTTGTTTGTTAAAGAAACCAATGAACAAATTAAAATTTGGGATGGTGACAAATTAACCAAAGAACAAGCGACCGAAATTTCAGGTATAAAACGTGTAGAATGGATTCAAGATTTTGAAAAAGTTTTGCAATTAATGGCTTTTGAAGCCGATGGAATTTATTTGGGACATAATGAACACATCAAACGTGTGACCCATAATCAACAAACGCAACAAGACCGAATGATTGCATGGTGTAAGGAAAAATATCCTTTACATGAGTATCATCGAGCAGCAAAAATTACTCGAGATTTAAGACTTATTAAATCTGAAGAAGAAATTGCTTTAATGCAACAAGCAGCAAATATTAGTGTGGAATCTTTTAAACGCGTCTTGAAAGCATGTAAACCAAACATGAAGGAATACGAGTTGGAAGCCGAATTATCTTATAATTTAATAAAATCTGGTGCCACACGTCATGCCTTTAAGCCTATTGTGGCTTCTGGGAAAAATGCCTGCGCACTTCATTATAACACCAATGATGCTGTTTGTAAATCTGGAGATATAATTCTATTGGATTTTGGCGTTTGTTATGCCAATTACAATAGTGATACAACCAGATGTTTTCCAGTAAACGGTAGGTTTGCTGAAAGACAAAAAGAGGTTTACAGTGCTGTTTTACATTGTTTGAAAGAAGGAAGCAAATTGTTGAAACCTGGTGTTTTATCTTCAGATTATGAAACACAAATGGCAAAACTTGTTGAAACCGAACTTATAAAATTAGGTTTACTTAAGGCAGAAGATGTTGCCAATCAAAATCCAGAGAAACCTTTGTATAAAAAATATTTTATGCATGGCACAGCGCATCATATAGGATTGGATGTGCATGATGTTGGTTTGTATTCTCAAGTTTTAGAACCTGGAATGGTTTTAACTTGCGAACCAGGAATCTATATTCCTGAAGAAGGAATTGGTTGCCGTTTGGAAAACGATTATCTAATAACCAAAGACGGGAACATCAACTTAACAGAAGCTATGCCAATAGAAATCAATGAGATTGAAGCCTTAATGAATTCTTTATCTTAATATAAATCCATTTTTCATAGGATCATTAGGATCGATAACAAAAGTATGCATTCCTGTTATATGAGCTGTTCCTTCAACTTGTGGAATAACAGCTTTAAAAGGCCCAAAATTTTCTTCAGATATAATGGAGCCTTTAAACACAGAGTCGGTAATACTTTCTATAGTCATTTCTTCTCCGTAAGTGATTTCATTTCTAGCTTTGTGTATTGCCATTCTTCCCGAAACACCAGAACCTGTTGGACATCTGTCGACTTCGCCTTCAGCAAAAATGCAGACATTACGACTATCTATTCCAGACTCTTGTTGTTTATTATCTATAAAAATGGTGCCATAAAGGAAGCTTAAATCTTCTTCAAATGGATGAGTAATCTCTTTGTCATTTTTCATGACAGCATGTTTAATATCCATGCCTTTTGAAATTAATGAGCGATAGGATTCAGGTTTTAAATCAAAATCAAAATTATTTTTAGCCATATCCACGTATGCATAAAAAGCACCTCCATAAGCTAGGTCATAAGTTACTTCTCCTATGCCATCTACATGCACTTTATTATCTAAACTAACTACAAAACTTGGTACACAATGAAATTTAACACCAGTTACTTTTCCATTTTCAACATGAGTAAAAGAAGTGATTCTACCACAAGGTGCATCAATCTTTAAGATATTATTACCTTCTTTTACGTCTATCCAATTCATTTCTACAGCCAAAGTTGAGATAGCAATAATGGCATGACCACACATGGTGGAGTAGCCTTCGTTGTGTAAAAAAATAATCCCAAAATCGCCTTCATTATCGTTTGGAGGTGTTAAAATACAACCATACATGTCTGCATGACCACGAGGTTCAAACATTAAAGCAGTTCGTAAATGGTCGAAATTTTGTTGACAATATCTTCTATATTCTAATACAGAGTTCCCTTTTAGTTCTGGAAACCCATCTACAATGACACGTAGTGGCTCTCCACCTGTATGCATATCAATGGTTTTTATTTGAAGCCAATTGCTATCAGGTTTAAAATTGGTTTTATTAAGAATGTTTTGGTAGGTGTTAGTCATTTTTAAATTTGTTGTAATAATAAGTAGCAGCTGTTAAATCTTCAAGTGAATGACCCACGGACTTAAATAAAGTTATTTCTTCATTATTCTTTCTTCCCGATTTCTGATTTGAGCAAAGCTCAAACAAATCTGCTTTAATGTCTTCTTTTTTTAGAACACCACTTTGTAAAGGAATAAAAATATCACCACTTTCTTTTAATCCACCTTGATAGGTGTCGATAAATACAGATGTTTTTTTAATGGTATCATCATCTGCTTCTCTCATAGTAGGTCTGTAAGCGCCAACTAAGTCTATATGCTGTCCAGGTTTTAAATAAGCGCCTAATACTAAAGGTGTTTTAGACAAGGTGGCACAAGAAACAATATCAACTTCAGAAATCTTTTCTTCAATAGATTGAATAGGATAGACATTGAATTTTTCGTTTTTGAGTTCAGCTGCAATTGCTTCAGCTTTATTGAAGTTTCTTCCCCAGAGATACACATTTTCTATAGGTCTAACTGAAGCGTGTGCTTTAATTAGGTTTATGGATAAAGCACCAGTGCCAATCATTAACATGGATTTTGAATCTTTCCTTGATAGATAAGTTGAAGCCAAAGCTGATGCAGCAGCCGTACGTTTAACCGTGAGACTTTTAGCTTCTATTATGGCTTTAACACTTCCTTTTAGTGCGTCAAAATAAATATAGGTTCCTTGAATGGAGGGCAAATCGAATTGACTGTTTTCTGGACTAACAGTAACTATTTTTACACCTGCAATTTTACTTGGATTCCAGGCAGGCATTAACAGAAGTGTCGAATCTGAATTTACTTCAGGATTTGGAAAATCGTGATGATGACGTAGTGGAACAATAACATTGCTGTTAGAAAAACTCTGATTTAATTCTTGAATTAATTCTGAAAAAATCGTGTTTTGCTCAATAAATGAGTCTCCAATTTGTAAAATACTATCCATAATTTAAAGGTAGCCAAAATTTGAATTCTAATCACATTTTGGATATTAAACAGCTAAAATGGTATCAATATTGGATAAGATAGTATCTAAAATGAGAGGTTTGTTAACGCTCTTATTCTTTTAGCCAACCATCGATTATGTTGTAGATTTCTTTCTGACTTTCAGGGCTAAAACTTTTTATTCTAGTTGTATGGCTTCCTTGTGGTTGTACAAATTTATAAACATCTCTATCTGATGCATCCTTTTCTAATTCAACGGCAGTAGCACTCCAGGAATCGTATTCACCATATATAAAAAGCATATCTTCTGCTGAATTATCTAAAAACGTTTGAACCTCTTTCATTGGTATTGGATCAAAGGGTTTAGTAATCCCCTCTGGGAATGCCCAATCAAATTTATAAATTTCTTCAGTATTTAAATATTGTTTAAATGGCGCTGTTTCATAACCATATATACCTTGTTGCGTTAACGCAGCCCAGAAGTAAGGTTGTAAATTATCAACAGCTTTTTCTTCAAAAAAACCATAACCAACAACACTAATAAGATGGTTGTATATTTCTTTAGCTGAAGCACTTTCAGTTGGAATACTTTCAATGGGTGTTCCCCATTGCCAGAAAGCAAAAGAGTATTCTAATATGGTATAATCAATAGCTTTATCTACGCCAAACTCCCAAGACATATCTTTTTCTATGGCTGCTTCTTTCATCATTTCTAATAAGGCTGTTCTGTTTTCAAAGCATAAGTTTTGAAATGCTTTTACTTTATCTCTATTCTCTTGAGTGCTGACATTATTTAAAAATTCATACACCCTTGGATCTTCACGTTCAAAATTTAAAGGACCAACATAACATACACAAGCATCTACGTTCTCAGGAAAATATCTGCGATGTATCATGGTAGTTTGGCACCCTTTTGAAATTCCGGTAGAAATAAACTTAGCATTTGGATAGACTGCTTTTCTAATTGCATTTATTATCCTTGTTTGGTCTTTGGCAGCATTTTCAATTGTAAGGGTGTTCCAATCTATAGTTTTTGGTCGAGAATTGTTAAAGTAACGATGCTCAATGTTTAATTGGTTTGATTTGTAATGACTTGCCAATTCACCTGCTTTTTCTGTACCAATACCATAACCATGAAGTTCAACAATAACAGGCTGTGTTGGATTTTCGAAACCAAGTAAAACACGTTGTCTGAAAGTGCCTTTGGATAAGTCGTTATAATCTATGGGTTGTTCAAACCAGATTTCATAATTTTCATCAAAATGACTAACGGGTTCTCTTTTTTCAATAGTGACCACATTTTCAATACTAGCTAATTTTTCAAAAGTTGAGAGTTCGTGTTCTGTTGTAACAGAAGTTTGAGGTGTTTTACACCCTACTAATAATAGAAGGAAAATGGATATTGATAACGTGCGAATTAATTTCATGTTTTGTAGATTACGTGTTGTTTCTAAAAAGCTAAATATACAGATTTAAACTATAATAATTCTAATATCCGTTCTAAAGCCATGCCTCGAGACCCTTTAATAAGTAGTGTTGCATTATTTAGAGTTTTAAAATGAAATTGTTCTTTAAAATCATTAAATGTTTTATAAGCTTCATTGGTTTTAGGAATGGCATCATAAAAATTTTCACCAATAAAAATTACTTTTGAAAGCGGTAACGAAGTTGCTAATTCTGCAATAGCTTCATGTTCTTTTTTAGCATCTTGACCTAATTCGAACATATCTCCAAGAATAGCTATTTTATTTTTAGATTCTAATTTCCCAAAATTCTGTAAAGCAACTGTCATACTAGATGGATTGGCATTGTATGCATCTAGAATTATTTTATTATTACCTTTTTCAACAATTTGTGACCTGTTGTTTTTTGGTGTGTAGTTTTCAATGGCTTCTTTAATTTGGCTTTCAGCTACCTTAAAATGAGCGCCAATGGCAATAGCTACAGAGATGTTGTTGAAATTGTATTCACCAATGAGTTGGCTGTGTATTTCGTTAATATTAAAAGTAACCGTCACATTTGGTTGTGCGCTTTTAAAATGAATTTCAAAATCGTCGGTTTTCTTTGAGCCAAAAGACAAAGTTTTTGATCCTTGACTTTTCTCAAGCTGAATGGGATCGTTAGAGTTTATAAAAATAGTTTTATCATGAGATATTAGATGTTTATAGAGTTCAGATTTTGCTTCAATAACGCCTTCAACACTACCGAAGCCTTCTAAGTGTGCTTTTCCAAAATTAGTAATGAGTCCATAATCAGGAAAAGCGATGTTGCATAAAAATTCAATTTCTTTTTTATGATTGGCTCCCATTTCAACAATGCCCATTTCAGTTTCCTGATTCATTTTTAATAGCGTCAATGGCACACCTATATGGTTGTTAAGGTTTCCAACAGTCGCTACAGTGTTATATTTTTTTGAAAGTACGGCATGTATTAATTCTTTGGTAGTTGTTTTTCCATTGCTTCCTGTTAAAGCAATAATGGGTAATTTTAAATATTTTCTATGGAAAGTAGCTAATTCCTGTAAGGTTTTTAAAACATCTTCAACCAGAATACATTGTTTATTTAAAGCTTGAGTTTCTTCATCAATAATGCAGTAAGAGGCCCCATTCTCTAAAGCTTGCTTGGTAAAAGTATTACCATTAAAGTTTTCGCCTTTAAGAGCGAAATAAATATCGTTTTTCGTAATTTTTCTGGTGTCTGTAGAAACAGAAGGATGGTTTAAAAAAAGCGTATGTAGTTGTTCAATATTCATAAAATAAAAGTATAAAAAAAGTCCTAACTAATTGTTAGGACTTTTTTAAAAGATTGAAATTTTATTAATTTTTTGTTTTGTTCTTGTTTTTAGATTTAGAACCTACACGAGACATTGCACATCTAAAGCCAATATAATCTGTAGCCATAGTCTGTGGGAAGTAACGTCTTTGTGCTGGATCTAACCAGTATTCTCTGTCTTTCCAAGAACCACCTTTATAAACACGAACTTCATCGTTAATTAAAGATGTTCTTTTATTAGATTTATCGTACTCTCTAATTAATGCACCAGTAGAATCATCTACATCTACATTGTGTTTTGGAGAGTTGTACATTTTCCCTGTCATAGAGGTTTCACTTGTAACACCTTCTTCGTCTCCAAAGCTTTCTCTGTATTGACGAGACGATTGTTTGTCTCCATCTCTAAAGTTTCTGTTGTCGCTTCTATCGAAATTTTGTCTTAAATAGGTTTCATCTTCATCAACAGCTACTTGCGAAATTTCACCAGGTAAATCTCTAGCAACAACTTTTCCATTAGGTAAAGTATCGAAAACAATTTCGTCTGTAGTAACAATTTTTACAGTACCATCTTCGTTGATTGCGTTTTTAGTATAAACGTTTCCACGATAGTAGTTAAAGTCGTTAAACTCATCATCTACTATTGGTCTATAAACATCAGCTACCCATTCGGCAACATTTCCAGCCATATCGTATAAACCATAATCGTTTGGTTGGTATTGTTTTACTTCATTGGTAATATCTGCACCATCGTCAGACCATCCTGCAATTCCACCATAATCTCCATTTCCTTGTTTGAAATTGGCCATTTGATCTCCTCTAACTTTACGTTTTCCAGAACGTGTGTATTGTCCATCCCAAGGGTATTTTTTTCTACCTCTATAAATGTTATAATTACGTAATTCTGTTAAACCTAAAGCAGCATATTCCCATTCTGCTTCTGTTGGTAGTCTATAACTAGGAGAAATAATGCCTGTTTCTCTACCAGCGTAAACACCTATAGTGTCTCCTGAAGCAGTAGTAGTTACTCTTCTTCTAGTATTTTCTGGGTTAGTAAGACTATCGTTTCCACCATATACTTGTGTAGGCGCATTAATATATGTGTCTGTGTTAAAAGTTTCACCAGCTTCTACACTAGTAATTTTAGCATCTCTAGTAATATAACCTGCATCTTCTAAATACATTTCGTTTACACGATCAGTTCTCCAGCTAGCAAATTCTACCGCTTGAATCCAACTAACACCTACAACAGGATATTCTCCATATCCTGGATGACGTAAATAGTTTTCGGTCATCACTTCATTATAACCTAATCTATTTCTCCAAACTAATGTGTCTGGAAGCGCACCATTGTATATAGCTTTGTAGTTTTCTTCTGATGGCGGATAAATTCTTTTTAACCAATCTAAGTATTCCATATACATTTTGTTGGTTACTTCAGTTTCATCCATATAGAATGACTGAATGTGTTGTTGATTTGGAGTATTGTTCCAATCGTGCATCACATCATCTTGAACTTGTCCCATTGTAAAAGTTCCTCCTTCTACAAAAACAAGGCCAGGAGCCGTTTCTTGCTCTTTAAATTGTGTGTTATATTGGAATCCTCCATCTCTGGAATTAATATCCCAACCGGTAGCTCTGGAGCTGTTTGAGCTAGATGATCTTTTACAACCAACTGTTGTTATACATATTGTTAATACTAACAATATCTTAAATGCCATTACTTTTTTCATATCCATACCTTTAAGTAAGCTTAATCATGTTTTTGGTGACGCAATATAAGCATTATAGCGAATATTACAAGATAAAATGTAAAATTTGATTAAAAAAATACGCATTTCATCCTATTTATTATACGTTACAACGATGTTTTTTGCGCTTTTAATCGGTAATTTGTGTTTAAATAACGCACAATTTTATAAATTATTATTGTATTTTTGAATCGTTTTTTTAAAATTGTTTGTTTTTTAATAATATCAGGCAATTATTCACGTTATTTAGTCAATGAAAAAGAAATTTGTATTCCTATTATTTTTTGTCACTTTAATTGCTTTTTCCCAACAAAAACAATTTGAAATCAATTGGGAAGGATCTAAAGTACTGTCAACTGAAAGCTTTAAGTTATCGGTTCCTTCATTTAATAAGGCTAATTTTAATTTTAGTTTAACTGATGGGTTACAATTTGTTTCTCAATGGTCAATTTCGCAAATTATAGATGAAAACTCTGTCTCAATTAATAATGTACAGTATGCTACAATAACAAGAGCGGAATTAAAAGATCTAAATGTTGAAACAATTCCTAATGAATTAACCTATAGCTTAAAAACATCCATTGCGAGAAATTCGTATAGTGCATATTTGGTTTTATCTCCAATTGTTAAAACGAGTGAAAATACTTATAAAAAAGTTGTTTCATTTTCTGTGTTTTATTCTAATGGAAGGTTTAATACTAATAATTCTCGCTTTCAAAATCGTGTCATTACTAATTCAGTATTGAGTAGTGGACAATGGTATAAGTTTTATATAGATAAAACCGGTGTTTTTAAAATTACAAGAGATTTTCTTTCTAATTTAGGAATCAACATGGATAATGTTGATCCAAGAACTATAAAATTATACGGAAATGGTGGAAGAATGATTCCTTATGCTAATTCTGAACCTTATCCAATAGATGTGCAAGAAAATGCCATTAAAATTATTGGTGAAAGTGATGGCTATTTTAATGATAGCGATTATATGTTGTTTTACGGTCAAGGGCCAAGAGGTTACGATCAAGTAAGTAATACCAATATAAACTGTTATTCGGATAAAACATATTATTATATTAATATAAGTTCAGGACATGGAAAAAGAATTCAACCTTTTGTTCAGCCCTCTGGCCCAGTGGATTTAATGATTGATACGTTTCAAGATTATAAATTTCATGAAGTAGACGAATATAACTTGGTAAGTGTAGGAAGACGCTGGTTTGGTGATAAATTTGATATAGAGCACACGAAAACTTTCGATTTTAATTTTCCAGATTTAATTCAAACAGAACCCATTAATTTTAAAGTATATCTTGGTTCTACTTCTCAGATTCCTACAAGTATGCAAGTTGGTATAAACAGTAATACGATTGCAACTTTGCCATTGCCAGCTACAACAGATTCTAATTTAGCTACCGAAGCAAGTTATGATAGCAACATACTTGTAAGCTCTTCAAACCTAACAGTAAATTTAAATTATAACAATGGAGGCAACCCTTCCTCTTTAGCTTACATAGATTATATTTCTATAGAAGCTACACGAGCCTTAAATTTTTCGGGAAGTCAAATGGCTTTTAAAAACAAAGCGGTAACTCAATTATCTGGGATTGGACAATATAATGTTACCAACACTTCTCAAGTTTCAGAAATATGGAATGTGACAGATATATACAATGTCACAAATCTTATAAATTCAAATTCTAGTTCAAGCATTAGCTTTACATCTTCATTAGGA
Source organism: Flavobacteriaceae bacterium LYZ1037 (assembly GCA_003144015.1). Lineage (GTDB taxonomy): Bacteria > Bacteroidota > Bacteroidia > Flavobacteriales > Flavobacteriaceae > Xanthomarina. The sequence continues at coordinate 234,231 of QFWS01000001.1, forward strand.
AGTTTAAAAACCTACGTATTAGTTGCTCCATCAAATTATTATGAACCTATGATTGGTTCTTATACAACGGTTAATAATCAAGATTTAAAAGGGACCATATTTCAAGATTCTCAAGGGCAATTTCAAGATGTAGATTATCTAATTGTTACTCCAAATAGTTTTAGAGATCAAGCAGAAAGGTTGGCTCAAATAAATAGAAATGAGAATCAATTAAATGTCAAAGTCGTTACTTTAGATCAAATATACACAGAGTTTAGTACAGGAAATCACGACATTGGAGCCATTAGAAATTTTGTAAAATACATTTATGATAATGCTAGTACACCAGACAAAAGAATTAAATATCTTTGTTTGTTTGGTGATGGTTCATTCGATTATAAAGACAGAATCTCTAATAACACGAATTTTGTACCTTCTTGGAATGCTTATAACAGTTTTAATTTAACGAACTCCTTTGTATCAGATGATTTTTTTGGTATGATGGATTTTAATGAAGGCAATTTAGAACCTTCAGATCATTTAGATATTGCCGTTGGTAGAATTCTTGCCGACTCCTATCAAAGAGCCAAAGACCTTGTAGATAAGGTAGAAAGATATTATATAGAAGCATCGTTTGGAAGTTGGAGAAATAATTTTGTGGTAATTTCAGATGATGTCGATGAAACTTGGGAACAAGCTATTCAGGCAACAACTGATGTAATTGGAGACGATGTAGCGGCAGAAAAACCTTTTATAAATGTTACTAAAATTCATTCAGATGCTTTTCAGCAAGAATCTTCTGCAGGTGGAGAAAGATACCCAACAGTTAATACAGCTATAAAAAACGCATTAGAAACAGGTGCTTTGGTTGTTAATTATTTTGGACATGGAGGAGAAGATGGCTTGGCTCATGAACGTATTTTTGAAAAACCAGATGCACAAGGGTTAAATAATGTGTGCAAGCTTAATTGTTTTGTTACAGTAACTTGCGAGTTTACCAAATTCGATAACCCTATCCGTCCAACAGCAGGAGAATATACCTATTGGAATAAAGATGGAGGAGCTATAGCTTTAATTACAACAACAAGACAAGTTTTTGTGAATGTAGGAATTACTTTTAATACAGTTTTAGAACAATATTTATTTTCTTATAGTGATAATGATCCTTATCCCGATCATGAGTATCCAAGTATGGCGGAGGCTTTAAGGTTAACAAAAACAGACCCTGCAGTTTCTATTATTGGACAAAGAAGGTTGGTGTTTTTTATTGGAGACCCAGCAATGAAATTAGCATTTCCAAAACCTAATATTGTATTAACAAAAATAAACGATGCGCCAATTTCTGGAACAACCGATGTGTTACAAGCACTAGGTCATGTTAAACTATCTGGGGAAGTAGTTGATTTGAATGGAAATGTTAGAACCGATTTTAATGGTGTGCTTTCAACAACTATTTACGATAAAAACATTGAAAGACAAACCTTAGGAAATGATAATACAAGGGATAGTGGGCAACTTATTATTTTAGATTTTGAAACTTTAGGACCAATAATTTTTCGAGGGCAATCTACTGTTACTAATGGGCAATTCGAGATGGAATTTGTTGTTCCAAGAGATATTGGTATTCCAGTTGGTTATGGAAGGGTTAGTTTTTATGCCAAACAAGATGGACGACTTGTAGATCAAGCTGGCGCAAGTGTCAATCAGGTCCAAATAGGAGGGTTAAACGAAAACGCTGAAGAAGATAATATTGGACCTGTAATTCAAGCATTTATGAATGACGAAAGCTTTGTTTCTGGAGGTATTACAAATAAATCGCCAAGTTTAATTTTAAAGTTGCAGGACGATAATGGAATTAATACTGCTAGTGGCATTGGTCATGATATCGTTGGAATTCTTGATGGTGACGAAGCAAACCCATATGTGTTGAACGATTATTACCAAACGGAGTTAGACGATTATCAAAGAGGTGTTGTTAATTATCCATTAAGAGATTTAGAGCCAGGACTGCATACATTAACTGTAAAAGCTTGGGATGTTTATAACAATTCATCAACCACAGAAATTCAATTTGTGGTGTTTGACGAGAATCAAGAGTTGATTGTCGAAAATGTTTTAAATTATCCAAATCCCTTCGTTAATTACACAGAATTTTGGTTTAATCACAATAGTTCAGAACCTTTAGACGTTTTAGTACAAATCTTCACAGTTACAGGAAAAATTGTTAGAACCTTAAGTGGGCAAACAAACAGTGGAGAGTGTTGTAATCAAGGAGCTTCATCTTTATCTCGAGAAATTGTTTGGGATGGAAGGGATGATTTTGGAGATAAAATTGGAAAAGGAGTTTATATTTATAAACTAACCGTTCGATCTTCAACCTTTAATAAAACCGTAGAAAAAATAGAGAAACTTGTTATCCTATAATAAAAATATATATTTGTTAAATAAATAAAATTTATGAAGAAATCAATTTTAATGTTATCCGCATTATTTTTTGCAACCCAAATACAATCACAAAATATTGTTGAAGAAATCACACCAAATCCTTACGATTCAAGAGTTATCACAACAGGAGTTCCTTTCTTATTAATAGCATCCGATGCTCGTTCGGCATCCATGGGAGACATGGGGGTTGCAACATCTGTGGATGGTTTTTCTCAGCAATGGAATTCTTCAAAATATGTATTTTCAGAAACGAAACAAGGTGTTGCCATTAGCTATACACCTTATTTAAGTAAGCTAGTAAACGATATCTTTTTAGGAAGTCTTACTTATTTTAATAGATTAAATGACAGAAGTTCTTTTGCAGCCAGCTTTAGATATTTTTCTTTAGGAGAAATTGAGTTTGTAGAAGACGAAAACCAAACACCTTTAATTCAAAGTCCTAACGAATTTACTTTTGATATTTCTTATGCCTTAAGATTAAGTGAACAATTCGGGATGTCTGTAGCTATGCGTTATTTGAATTCTGATTTAAAAATTCCAGACGGAAACGGTGACACCTCTGCTGCAAGCACTTTTGGTGTTGATATTTCTGGTTATTATCAAAGCGAAGAACAAGCATACAACAGTTTTAATGGGAGAACAAGATTTGGATTTGCTATTCAAAATATAGGACCTAAATTTAAGTATGATGAAGGTGGACAGGAAAATTTCCAACCAACAACCTTGCGATTAGGAGCAGGTTTCGATTTTATACTAGACGATTTTAATAAAGTATCATTAACTGGTGAAGTTACCAAATTATTGGTGCCAACACCTCCAATTACTGGAACCAAATTAGTGTATGACGATGTGAATGATGATGGCGAGTATAATCCAGCTGATGGAGATATAAAAATTAGCGAAGACAGTAATTATATTATAGAAGGTAAAGATCCAGATGTAAGTTTTGTTAAAGGGATGTTTCAATCTTTTAGTGATGCACCAGGAGGTTTTAGCGAAGAAATGCAGGAATGGACTTGGGCCTTAGGTGCCGAATACTCATACCAAGACTCTTTTGCGTTTAGAGCAGGATATTTTCACGAGAGCCCAGAAAAAGGTGCTAGACAGTTTTTTGCTATTGGAGCAGGATTTAAATACAATGTTATTGGTTTAGATTTATCTTATTTATTCTCAGCATCAAAAGTGCCAAGCCCATTAGAAAATACACTTCGTTTTTCTCTTACCTTTAATATAGATAGAGAAGCTTATAGTGAATATTAAAAATTATTTATAAGACTTGCGAATGAAGATTTTTTTAAATAGAATTAATAGACTCTTCGCATCTTTCAGAATAACTACAAAAAAAACTATTGCAAACGCAATAGTTTTTTTGTCTAAAATAGTATCAGTAACTTTAGTAATATTTAAAATGTATGAAGGAAATAAAAATTGAATCTATATTAACAGTTTACGATAATATAGAAGAGCTTCCAACAGATGTTTCAAAACTAATGGATCAAGCTACTTTGGCTAGAAAAAACTCCTATTCGCCATATTCTAAGTTTAGTGTTGGAGCTGCCATATTATTAGATAATAATGAGGTTGTTTTAGGATCTAATCAAGAAAACGCGTCATATCCATCTGGATTATGTGCCGAGCGCACAGCTATCTACTATGCGGGATCGCAATATCCAGAAGCTAAAATATTAAAAATGGCGATTGTTGCAGGGTCTCGAATTCGTCAAACCATTACGCCAATTCCTCCTTGTGGAGCTTGTAGGCAAGCTATTGCAGAATATGAAATAAAACAAGTTGCTCCTATAGAAATTTATTTTATGGGGGAAACTGGAAAAGTTGTAAAATCTCATTCTTTAGCTAATCTACTACCTTTGGTGTTCGATAAATCTGTACTTTAAATAATGATATATGACAAATAATTAAGATCATATTAATTTTTTACGAATTACAGTTTTTTCATTAGTAACTAAAGTAGTATTTTTGTTAATCGTTTATCAAAGTAACGTAACCAATGCAAAAAATAACAAAAGAAGTTTACCTTAAATGGTACGAAGACATGTTGTTCTGGAGAAAGTTTGAAGACAAACTTGCTGCCGTTTACATTCAACAAAAAGTAAGAGGATTTCTTCACTTATATAATGGTCAAGAAGCTGTATTAGCAGGAGCTTTACATGCTATGGACTTAACAAAGGATAAAATGATAACGGCTTACCGTAATCACGTACAACCTATAGGTATGGGAGTCGATCCTAAACTTGTAATGGCTGAACTGTATGGCAAAGCCACAGGAACTTCTCAAGGTCTAGGTGGTTCCATGCATATTTTTTCGAAAGAACACCGTTTTTATGGAGGTCATGGAATTGTAGGTGGTCAAATCCCATTAGGTGCAGGTATTGCTTTTGGAGATAAATACCACAATGTAGATGCAGTAACACTCTGTTGTTTTGGAGATGGAGCTGCTAGGCAAGGATCGCTTCATGAAACCTTTAATATGGCCATGCTTTGGAAACTTCCAGTTGTTTTTGTTTGCGAAAACAATGGGTATGCAATGGGAACATCTGTATCCCGTACGGCAAACCATACAGATATTTGGAAATTAGGTTTAGGTTACGAAATGCCTTGCGGACCAGTAGATGGTATGAATCCTGTTAAAGTGGCCGAAGCTTTTGATGAAGCTATACAACGAGCAAGAAGAGGTGATGGGCCGACATTCTTAGAGTTAAAAACATACAGATATAGAGGGCACTCCATGAGTGATGCGCAACATTATAGAACAAAAGATGAAGTTGCAGAGTACAAGAAAATTGACCCTATTACGCAAGTAAAAGATATTATTCTTGAAAAGAAATATGCATCTGAAGCAGACATCAAAAAAATTGATAAGCGTGTCAAAGATTTAGTTAATGAATGTGAAAAATTTGCAGACGAATCTCCTTATCCTGAATTAAATGTGATGTACGATGCTGTTTACGAGCAAAAAGATTATCCATTTATAGAACACAAAATATAAGCTATGGCAGAAATTATAAACATGCCTCGTTTAAGCGATACCATGGAAGAAGGTACTGTGGCTACTTGGTTGAAAAAAGTTGGTGATAAAATTGAGGAAGGTGATATTCTTGCCGAAATTGAAACGGATAAAGCCACCATGGAATTTGAATCTTTTCACGAAGGAACATTGCTTCATATTGGTGTTCAAGAAGGTGAAACAACTAAAGTAGATGAATTATTAGCTATTATTGGTGATGAAGGAGAGGATATTTCAGAATTGATAACAAATTCTAATTCTAAAGCTTCAGAAGAAAAAACAAATTTAAAAGATGGAACGTCTAATGATGATGAGATTCAGAGCGATAACGAAGCATCTAAATCTAATTCAAATGAAGACTCAAATACAGAAACAAAGCTACCTGAAGGTGTTATTATAGTTACCATGCCACGATTAAGTGATACCATGGAAGAAGGTACTGTAGCCACTTGGCTTAAAAAAGTAGGCGATGCCGTTTCTGAAGGAGATATTCTAGCAGAAATTGAAACAGATAAAGCCACTATGGAATTTGAAAGTTTCCAAGCAGGTACCTTGTTATATATTGGTTTAGATGAAGGAGAGTCTGCTAAAGTCGATTCACTATTAGCGATTATTGGTCCAAAAGGAACAGATGTTTCAGACATAGCCAAAAACTTTAAAACAGAAGATACTTCAGAAAAGAAGGAAGCACCATCTAAAGCTGAACCTAAAAAAGAAACGACTGTCACTTCTAGCGAAGACAAGAAGTCTCAAACATCAACATCAGCATCAACTTCAGACTCAAGTAGAATATTCATTTCTCCTCTAGCTAAAAAAATGGCAGATGAGAAAGGGATTAACCTATCTCAAGTAAAAGGCTCTGGAGAAAATGGAAGAATCATTAAACGCGATATAGAGAACTTTACACCATCAACCTCAGCTTCAGTGGGCAAATTTGTACCAACTGGACAGGAAGATTTTGATGAGGTAAAACACTCACAAATGCGTAAGGTAATTGCCAAACGTTTAGCAGAGTCTAAATTTACGGCACCACATTATTATTTAAATGTGGAATTTGATATGGAAAACGCCATAGCCTTCCGTCAGCAATACAATTCAATTCCAGAAACTAAAATTTCTTATAACGATATGATTGTTAAAGCTTGTGCTTTAGCATTAAAGAAACATCCACAAGTCAACTCTCAATGGTTTGACGACAGAATGCAGATAAATAATCATGTGCATATTGGTGTAGCAGTAGCCGTTCCAGATGGGTTGGTTGTTCCAGTTGTAAAATTTGCGAACGAGCAAAGTTTAACCCAAATTGGAGCAGCAGTAAAAGAGTATGCTGGAAAAGCCAGAAATAAGAAACTAACACCTCAAGAAATGGAAGGCAGTACTTTTACCATTTCTAATTTAGGGATGTTTGGGATAGAAAGTTTTACGTCTATTATCAATCAGCCAAATTCAGCTATTTTATCTGTTGGTGCTATTGTATCTAAACCAGTAGTTAAAAATGGTCAAGTAGTAGCAGGAAACACCATGAAATTAACCATGGCTTGCGACCACAGAACAGTGGATGGAGCAACAGGCTCAGAATTCCTTTTAACCTTAAAAGGATATATTGAAAATCCTGTGACGATGTTGGTATAGAATGTCTATTAGAGCAATACAAACAAGAATTTTGTAAAATAAAACCTGTTTCATAATAATTGAAACAGGTTTTTTTATCTTTAAACCAAAATAAATTTAACCATGAAGCATTTTTTATTCCTTTTTAGTGTCGCATTACTTTTAATTGGGTGTAAACCGTCAAGTGTTGTTGTAAATAACAACAATCAAGACCAATCTTCTATTCTTGAAACTCCTAAAAAAACATCGTTAATAACCAACTTAGAACTTAAAGAGGCTGTTGCGTTTTTAGCATCAGACAATTTAAAAGGTAGAAATACAGGAAGCGACGGCATTGAACAAGCAGCTGTTTATATAGAGAACAAATTTAAATCTTATCAACTTGAACCTTATTTTGAAACCTATAGAGATTCGTTTATAGTAGGAGAGAAGAACGCTTATAATCTGGTTGGTTTTTTAGAAGGACAAGATGAAAAACTAAAAAAGGAAATTATTATTATTGGAGCACATTATGATCATATTGGGTATGGTAAGACTGTAGAAAGTGATTCCATAGCAAATGGAGCAAACGATAACGCATCTGGTACTTCTGCTGTTTTGGCTATGGCAAAATATTTTTCTGAAGCAAAATCTAACGGAAGAAGCTTGATGTTTGTACTTTTTTCTGCTGAAGAAATGGGTTTGTTGGGTTCAAAACACTTAGCGGGAAAACTAAAAGCAGATAGCATTAATTTATATACCATGCTAAATTTTGAAATGATAGGTGTTCCCTTCAAAGATAGAGATTATGTGGCTTTTGTAACAGGTTACGACTTGTCTAATATGGGAGCAAAGATCAATGAATATGCTGGTAGTAACTTAGTAGGATTGTCCGAAATAGCTAAACAGTATCAACTGTTTAAGGCATCAGATAACCATCCTTTTTACGAAGCTTTTAAATTGCCATGTCAGACAATTGCTTCTTGCGATTTATCTAATTATGATTACTATCATCATGTAAAAGATGAAGCAAATCAATTAGATTACAACCATATGGCAACTTTAATAAACAGCATGATTCCTGTTGTTGAGAAAATGAGTTTAACTACAACAAAAGAAATTGTTTTACATGAAGAGTAAACATATTATTATAACTGGAACCAGTAGAGGAATAGGTTTCGAACTTGTAAAACTATTTGCAAGTCAGGGGCATCAAGTATTGGCCTTATCTAGAAATTCAGACCCTATAAATAAGCTTAAAAATAAGAATGTAACTTGTTTTTCTTGCGATATCTGTGATGTATCAGAATATAAAAAAATAGCAGATTTTATTAAAAACAAATGGCATCAGGTAGATATATTAATTAATAATGCAGGTGCCATATTAAATAAACCATTTTCTGAAACGACTTTTCAAGATTTTGAACAAGTCTATAAAACCAATGTGTTTGGTGTTTCAGAAATGATAAGAACAGTTATTCCCTTTATGAAAAAAGATGGACATGTGGTAACAATAAGCTCGATGGGAGGCGTTCAAGGTAGCGTTAAATTTCCTGGACTTTCAGCTTACAGTTCTAGTAAAGCTGCTGTTATTACACTTACCGAATTATTAGCCGAAGAATACAAAGAAACAGGTCCTTGTTTTAATGTATTAGCATTGGGTGCAGTTCAAACTGAAATGTTAGAAGAAGCATTCCCTGGATACCAAGCTTTAATGACTGCAACTGAAATGGCAAAATACATTTCAGAATTTGCTTTGAATGGTCAAAAATATTATAACGGAAAGATGCTTCAAGTTTCAAATTCAACACCCTGAGTTTAAAAGTTGCCAAGTTTTTAAAATGTTTTATTAGTGGGTTTTTATGTGTTAAAATACAGTTTAAAGAATTTAATTTACATTTTATAGATTAAATTCTTTAGAGTTGTAAAATATGCTTTCATTTATTGTAAAATAAATCAATTATGAAAACAAAATTACATTTAAATCTAATTAATAGCATTCTTATATTTATATGTTTTTCGTTGCAAGTAACTGCTCAAGTATTCGAAAGAGCAGAAGCTATTTCGGGCCTAGGTTCGATAGAACAAAACAATGGTGTAGCAGTTGCAGATTATAATGGAGATAACGCCATGGATATATTTGTAGTAGCTAAAGCTATAGATAGAAATGGTGTAGAAAGAACACATAGTAGACTCTACAGAAACAATAACGATGGTTCTTTTACAGATGTAACAGATGCCTCTGGACTAACAAATTTGTTAATTGAAGATTATAGTTTAGATGGTGTATTTTACGGCTTCGATGGTTTTAAAATTGGAGCTTATTGGGGAGATTATGATAATGATGGTCATCCAGATTTGTTCTTTACAAACACATTTAATGTATTATTATATAGAAATTTAGGAGATGGTACTTTCGAAGATGTTACTGTTGCTGCTGGTTTTAATTTAGCTACTTCTTGTCAATACACTGGAGCTACTTGGTTCGATTATAATAATGATAGTTATTTAGATATTTATATAAGCGATTGGGGAGGTTGTACGTCTAATTTGCTTTATAGAAATAATGGAAATGGAACATTTACCGATGTAACAGTAACTACAGGAATTCAAGAAACTACTGCTCGTCAAAGTTTTGTTGGAATGCCATACGATTTTAATGGTGATGGATACCTAGATTTATATGTGTCAAACGATTTTGGTTACAGAAATTATTTATACATGAACCAAGGTGGAACCAGTTTTGTTGAACAAGCTGCTATCATTGGATTAGATAATAATTTTGATGATATGGGAATCGCTATGGGTGACTATAATAACGATGGTGCTTTCGATTTTTATATTACAGGAATAGACGAAACTGCCTTATTTACTAATAATGGCGATAATACCTTTTTTGAAAACTCAGTCGTAAACAATGTCTTTGGAGCTGGTTGGGCTTGGGGAACTAAGTTTGCAGATTTCGATTTAGATGGAGATGATGATCTTTTTGTTACAAATGGATACATTTTTGAAGGTAGAAATGCTGAATATAATAAGTATTATAAAAACAATTATGTTGAAGGTTTAAATAACTTTACAGATGAATCTGTATCTTCTAATTTAAATGATTTAACTATAGGGATTGAAGCACTAGATTTCGATTATGATAATGATGGAGATTTAGATATATATGTTACAAATACAGATACCTATTCATATTTATATGAAAATAAAACTTTAAGTTTCGATCAGCCTAATGCCATCCATTATTTAAAAGTGTCGTTAGAAGGAACCGTTTCAAATAAAAGTGCGATTGGAACAGAATTAACAATTGTTACTAATAGTGGAACCTTTAAAAAATATTTTAATGGTGTTGGTTTCTTAGGTCAGAGTATCAAGCCTGTTATTTTTGGATTAAATGCTGAGACTGTAGTTACAGATTTAACAATAAAATGGCCATCAGGAACTGTAGAAACGTATAATAATATTACTGCAGATACACATGTAAAAGCAACAGAAGGTGTAGGTTTAGTAACACTTGCAGTATCACCGAGTGTTAAAGTATACGGTTGTACAGACCCACAGTCTTGTTCTTATAACCCAGCTGCAACCGTAAATGATAACTCTTGTACTTACTTAGCCTCAGATGTTATTACAGGAGCAACAACTTCTGGATTTTTGAAAACAGAAACTTATTCATATGCACCAACTGGTGGAGGTACATTGAATTGGCAAGTATCAGGAGGCGAATTGGTTTCAGGACAAGGAACGAATCAAATTACAGTTAAATGGGGAGTTAATGCTTCAGGAACTGTGTCTGTAAGCGAGCATAATGGCGTGTGTTCTAGTCCAACAATATCAGAAACAGTTACTATGGTGCTTTATCAAACACCAAATAATATTTCTGTAGCTAGACTTTGGAATGAAGCTTTGCTTGAGGCTATTAGAAAAGATTTTGCCAGACCAACAGTACATGCAAGAAACTTGTTTCATACAAGTGTTGCCATGTATGATGTTTGGGCAATCTACGATCCAGTTGCAAGACCATATTTAATGGGTAATCAAGTGCATGGATTTACTAGTGTTCTTGAAAGTTTTACATCCAATGAAAGTCTTGATGCCTCATTTAGAAAAGCCATAAGCTATGCTGCCTATAGATTGTTGACTTATAGATTTGCCAACTCTCCAGGAGCAACTGAATCTCAAGAAAGATTTGATTTATTAATGACTAAGATGAATTATAATAAAAATAATACATCTGTAGATTATCAATCTGGAGATCCAGCAGCTTTAGGGAACTATGTAGCACAAACCCTTATTGATTATGGATTAGTTGATGGTTCTAGAGAAGCTACAGGATTTGATAATGCTTATTACGAACCAATAAATCCGCCTTTAGCTCCTGCATTAGAAAGTAATACGATTCTATTTCCGAATAGATGGCAACCATTAAGCCTAGAAACATATATCGATCAAAGTGGAAATTTAATTGATGGAGATGTTATTCCATTTTTAGGTCCAGAATGGGGGAATGTAAATGCGTTTGCGTTATCTGCTTCAGATAGAACTACTTTCCAAAGAGATGGTGATAATTATCTGGTTTATAAAGACCCTTCAGATCCTCCATATTTAGACAATACAGGTAATAGCGCTTCTAGTGATGCTTATAAATGGAACTTTGCCTTAGTGTCTATCTGGGGAGCTCATTTAGATCCTGCAGATGGTGAGCTTTGGGATATTTCACCTGCTTCAATAGGAAACATACCATACTCATCTTTACCTACTAATTATTTACAATATCCAAATTTTTACGATGTTTTAAATGGTGGAGATATTAGTACAGGTAGAAACACAAATCCGGTTACAGGACAACCATATGCTCCACAAATGGTGCCGAGAGGTGATTATACTAGAGTATTAGCAGAGTTCTGGGCAGATGGTCCAGATTCTGAAACACCTCCTGGTCACTGGTTTACACTTTTAAATCACGTGTCTGATCATCCACAATTTGTAAAACAATTTAACGGACAAGGAGCTGTATTAGGTCCCTTAGAGTGGGATGTAAAAACATATTTCATCTTAGGTGGTGCAATGCATGATTCGGCAATTACAGCCTGGGGAATAAAAGGTTGGTACGATTATATCAGACCGATATCTGCGCTTCGTTATATGGCTGAAAAAGGACAAAGTACCAATCAAGCTTTAAGTAATTACGATCCAGAAGGAATTCCATTACAACCAGGATTTATCGAGGTAGTAGAAACTGGAGATCCTTTAGCTGGAGCTTTAGATCAACATGTAGGGAAAATTAAGGTGTATAGCTGGAAAGGACCAAGTTATATTAATAATCCTGCTACAGATCACGCTGGTGTCGATTGGATTTTGGCTGAAGATTGGTGGCCATATCAAAGACCTTCTTTTGTAACACCTCCATTTGCAGGTTATGTTTCTGGACACTCAACGTTCTCTAGAGCTGCAGCTGAAGTTATGACCTTAATGACTGGAGACGAATATTTTCCAGGAGGAATGGGAGAGTTTCATGCTAGAAAAAATGAATTCTTAGTCTTTGAAGAAGGCCCTTCTGTGGATGTAACCTTACAATGGGCAACCTATAGAGATGCTTCAGACCAATGTAGTTTATCTAGAATATGGGGAGGAATCCATCCACCTGCTGACGATATTCCAGGACGTATAATTGGTGAAGAAATTGGAGTTGAAGCTTACGATTTTGCAGTCCCTTATTTTACAAGTCCTACGATTGGAATTGAAGAGTATGCTTTATCAAGTATATTCCCTAACCCAGTAAATTCGGGAGAGGTTATTAATATCTCTAATGCAAAACCAGATAATAGATATGAATTATTTGATGTTAGTGGAAGATATATCAAGATAACTCATACAGATTTTAACTATCAGAATGGATCAGCAAGAGTTACCATACCTGCTTCTACATCTTCTGGAGTATATTTCTTAAGATGGAATGGATACACTAAAAAAATCATAGTTAAAAAAGGAAACTAATAATTTAAACATATTAATAAATACAAAAGAGATATAAACCTAGTTTATATCTCTTTTGTTTTATTGTAAAATGGAAAGGGATTTATAATTTTATTCCTTGTGTTGTAAATGAAATACCTTGCTGACCAGAGGTAGAAATCATAACAGCATCAAAAACTGGTTCATGGCTGTTTGGTTTTAAAGCCCAATCAAACACAAAATTAGCTCCTGAACCACCATGAGAGTCTTTTTCATCTATAACTATTTCTATAGTTTCTAGAGGTTTTAAAAGAATCGGATTTTCAAAATATGTTCTTATTAAATCGCCTTTAGTGTTGTAATATGAGGCTTCTAGTAGATAAACAGGCTCAGTAACACTAACATTTCTTAAACTAACTGTTACTGTCAATGCAATGGTTCTGTGTTCTGTTATACTGTATATTTCAGAATAGACAGATAAATAACTTTTACCTTGAGCTAAACTGTCGTTTTTAGGTAGATTAACACTTCTGTTTTTCCAGTTAATTGGATTGATATCTTCGGTTCGATTGTTTTCTTGACATGATACAGTTAGTAAACAAGTGAGCAAAAGAAGTAAAATGTATTTCATAACACAAAGGTTTTATTAATCATTTTTATGGTCGTTTAAATTTACAATTTTTATTGCTTTACACAATTACATTTCATTTTAATAAAGTAATTTTGCAATTCTAAAAATCAAATTTATGTTACAGACAACAAACACTATTTTAATGATTCGTCCAATTAATTTTAGGATGAATGAGCAAACGGCTGTCAATAATTTTTTTCAGGAAGATTTAGATATTAAAAACACTGAAATTAATGCAAAAGCACAAGAAGAGTTTGATGCTTTTGTTAATAAATTACGTGCTGTAGGTGTAAATGTGATTGTTGAAAATGATGATAAACTCATGGATACTCCAGACTCTATATTTCCAAATAACTGGGTGAGTTTTCATGAAAATGGTAATGTAGGATTGTATCCAATGTTTGCAGAAAACAGAAGAAAAGAACGCCGTGATGAGGTTTTTATTCGATTAGAGAAAGAAGGCTTTGTTATCAATAACATTATTGATTATACTAGTGCTGAAGAGGAAGGTGTATTTTTAGAAGGTACTGGAAGTTTGCTTTTAGATCGTGTAAATAGTAAAGCTTATTGTGCCTTATCTCCAAGAGCAGATGAAGATTTGTTTATTGAGTTCTGTGAAGATTTTGAATATACGCCAGTTATTTTTACAGCCTATCAAACAGTTGAAGGTAAAAGAGAAGCTATATATCATACCAATGTGATGATGTGTTTGGCCGAAGACTTTGCAGTTATTTGTTTAGATTGTATTGATGATAAAAAAGAGCGTAAAAATGTATTAAAACATTTGAAAGAAGATGGTAAAGAAGTAATTGCTATTACGGAAGATCAAGTTGCTAATTTTGCTGGAAATATGCTTCAAGTTAGAGGAGAAAATGATAAAAGATATCTAATTATGAGTGAGGCTGCCTATACATCTTTAACAAAAGCACAAATACAAGCTATTGAAAAGCATTGCGATATCCTATCTAGTTCATTAGAAACAATTGAAACTTGTGGTGGAGGTAGTGCACGTTGTATGATGGCAGAAGTGTTCTTGCCAAAGAATGATTAATTCTGTGGGTTAGATTTTGGTAATTCAACATAAAACGTAGTACCTACATTTAAATCGCTTTCAACCCAAATTTTACCAAGATTTAACTCTACCAACTCTTTACAAATTGTGAGTCCTAAACCAGTACCTTTTTCATTTTTTGTACCAATGGTTGTGTAAGAGGTGTTTTTAAATAACTTTTCCTGATTTTCTTTAGAGATTCCAACTCCAGTATCAGAGATGCTAATAATTGATTTACCATTGCTAATATGATTAGCGATGGTAATTGTATCCCCTTCTTTACTAAATTTAATAGCATTGGTAAGTAGGTTTTGAATAATTATCTCGACCATACTTTTATCTGCATAGACAAAATCTCTCAATGTTTTATCTCTTAAAATAATGCCTTTCTTCTCCAGCTTTTGTTCCAGTAAATTCATTTTATCTTCAAACACTTCTTGTAAATCAAATAAACTAGGACTAGGTTCAAGAGACTGCATTTGAGACTTAGACCAGTTTAATAAGTTGAATAATAATAAGGACGCATTGTTAGCGTTTTCGCTTAATTCTGGAATTAAAGTTTTAAATTCTTCTTGTGTTAAAGATCCATCTTTTAATAAATCTATAAAACCTTTTATGGACGTTAATGAATCTTTTAAATCGTGAGAGACTATAGAAAACAACCTGTCCTTAACTTTATTAATATCTTCAAGATGTTTGGTTTGTTCGAGAATAGCTTCATTTTGAATCTCAATGCGTTTGTTTTTCTCTTCGAGTTCTCGTGTGTATTTTAAACGACTATTTCTTTTTAAATAGATAAGTATTAAAAAAGTTGAAAGAATTGCTACAGCACCTAATAATGCGTAAAAAATAATACGTAATCTATCGAATTCTTCCTGATTATTTGAAGACTCCGTTAATTGATTAGATTTTAAAGAATTGTCAATCGCTTCTTCTGTTAACACATTGTCAATTAAATTAGTGTCTTCTGGTTCAGAATAAGTTTTTTTAGAAGCATTATTAATCTGACTTTGTAATTGATAATATTCGCGTTGCCAAACAAAAGCTCTATCAAATCTTCTATTGGTTGAATCTAAAGCCTTCATTAAGCCAAAATTCTTTAATTGCTCTTCTTTATCATCAATTGTACTAGCTATTTCTCTTGCTTCATTTAATTGTATCTCAGCATACTTTAAAAAGTTTCTTTGTAAATTCAAACTTCCAAGATTATTTAATGAAACTAAAATACCATGTTTATTGTTTAAGTTTCTATTAAGTCTTAAACCTTCAATCAAATATTCCAACGACTTATCAAAATCTTTAAACTGTAGATATTCTCCACCTAATTTAGGGAGTATTTCACCTCTTAAAGAATCGCTGTCAATAGGAATAAACCTTAAAACCCTTTCGTAATAATCAATAGATTTCCTATGTTCTTTTCTAATTGAATATAATTCGGCTAATATTTTTAAAGCTTCAATAGAACCATCACCATTATTAATTTGTCTTTCAATTTCTAAGGTTTTAGAATAATACTCTATGGCTTTATCAATGTCGTTGATGCTATAATAAGCTTTTGCAAGACACTCGTATGCAGAACGTAACTCATATTTTAAATTTCGTTTTTCGAATTCTTTTAAAGCTAATAGAGAATATTGAAGTCCTTTATTATAATTTCCTCTTTTTATCTCGTTTAAACCAATGTTGTTATTAACTTTTGCAATATTTAATGTATCGTTTAAAATTATAAACAGCTCTTTAGCTTTTAAGAAATTATCCCTAGCATTGATATAATCGTCTTTATAAGCATATATTAATGCCTTGTAAAAGGTCATTTCAGCGACACCATCTTGATAGTTTAATTTATTCGATAGTTTTTCAGTTTGTGAAATATATTTTAAAGCCTTATTAAATTCCTTTTCATTATAAAGAGATTTAACAAGCAATAAGGATGTTTTTATTTTGGTAGTATCAGAATTTTGAAAAGCTAATTGTATGGTAAGACTATCTACTTCTTTGGTTTGGGAATAACCATTGAGCATAAGCATAAAAACGATAAAAGAAAATAGCTTCTTCATACATTTTTATTGCAGCAAAAGTATTAACTCATCAATTAGTTAGGTATTGGTGAGTTAGTTTAAAACTTTAAACTACAATATATTAGTTAGTTTAAGAAAACCCATAGACTGGGACAATTAATAGCATTACCTAACAAAAGTTGTAAAAAGATATTTTATACACTAATTTCTAGGTTTTAATACCAATAAATTAGATGAAATGTTGGTTAAAATTTTGAAGTAAAAATGGGTTATCGATGAAAGGCAAATAAGTAGGAAAAACGACACTTTTGTCGATGAAATGCACGTTTTGTTTTACATTATTTTTTTGTCTAAAGTATAATACTCTTTTCTGGAGGTGTCTTATTCTACTGAAGGCATTTTTGTTGAATCTAAAACTAATTTATACAACATTTTAAACAGCATACCTTTAATAAAAGTTTTATCTTTGCATCCTTAAAAACCATAGATTATGAGTCTTCAAGACATCTTATCAAAACACGTAATTGCTGCTGTAAAAGCTATTTATAATCAAGAACTACCAACGGTAGAGTTTCAGGCAACCAGAAAAGAATTTGCAGGAGATGTAACAGTTGTTATTTTTCCAATGCTTAGAACTGTTAAAGGGAACCCTGTTCAGATTGGAGAATCCATTGGTCAATATCTTGTTGAGCATGTTGAAGAAGTTATTGGGTTTAATGTAATTAAAGGTTTTTTAAATGTTGAAATAAGTGATAGCTTTTATTTAGACTTTTTTAATAAGGTTGTTCCTAATGGCACCTTTGGATTTGCAAAACCTAAACCTGCAGACAAAGCTATTATGGTTGAATATTCTTCACCAAACACAAATAAACCTTTACATCTTGGTCACGTTAGGAACAATTTATTAGGATACAGTGTTGCTGAAATTTTAAAAGCATCTGGTAAAAAAGTTTACAAAACTCAAATTGTAAACGATAGAGGGATTCATATTTGTAAAAGCATGTTGGCATGGGAACGTTTTGGTGAAAAAGAAACTCCCGAATCCTCAGGCCTTAAAGGCGATAAGTTAGTTGGTAATTATTATGTAAAATTTGATCAAGAATATAAAAAGGAAATTCAAAATTTAATTACTGAAGGGCAAACTGAAGAAGAAGCTAAAAAACATGCGCCTATATTAAAAGAAGCACAGCAAATGCTCTTAAAATGGGAAGCAGGAGATGATGATACAGTAGCGCTATGGAAAAAAATGAATCAATGGGTATATGATGGATTCGATACAACTTATAAAAACTTAGGTGTCGATTTCGATAAATTATATTACGAAAGCCAGACCTATTTATTAGGAAAAGAATTTGTAAGCGAAGGTTTAAAAACAGGCGTTTTCTTTAAAAAAGAAGATGGTTCAGTTTGGTGCGATTTAACAGATGAAGGATTAGATGAAAAAATTGTACTGCGAAGCGATGGCACAGCCGTTTATATGACGCAAGATATTGGAACAGCCATACAGCGTGTCAAAGATTATCCAGATGTAGGAGGTATGGTCTACACAGTTGGTAACGAACAGGAATATCATTTTCAAGTCTTGTTTTTAATTATAAAAAAATTAGGTTTCGAATGGGCTAAAAACTTATATCATTTAAGTTATGGTATGGTAGATTTGCCATCAGGTAAAATGAAGAGTCGTGAAGGAACCGTTGTTGATGCAGACGATTTAATTGAAGAAATGGCCAGCACAGCTGGAGATATTTCTCAAGAATTAGGAAAATTAGACGGTTATACTGAAGAAGAAAAACAAGAGTTATATCGTGTGATTGGTTTAGGCGCTTTAAAATATTACATCCTGAAGGTAGACCCAAAGAAGCGTATTTTATTCGATCCAAAAGAATCTATAGATTTTCAAGGGAATACAGGACCGTTTATTCAGTACACCTATGCTAGAATCCAATCCATTTTAAGAAAGGCTGATGTAGATGTAACTGTTGTATTAAATCCAAAGGATGTTTCTTTGCATGAAAAAGAGAAAGAATTAATTAAACAAATTCAACTTTTTGTAGAAGTCATCCAAAATGCAGCAGACAATCATAGTCCAGCATTAATAGCAAACTATACGTACGATTTAGTAAAAGAATTTAACTCTTTCTACCAGAATGTATCCATTTTAGGAGCAGATACAGAAAACGAAAAACTATTAAGAATTCAACTGTCTCAAGTGGTGGCAAACATCATTAAAAATGCTTTTGGATTGTTAGGGATTCAAGTGCCTGAACGTATGTAATAATTTATTTGAAAAGATAATTTTTAATATAGTAGGAGGTTGTGATGAAAATATTAAAGTTACCATATGGCAAAATTTTTATTCTTGAAGAAAATATAGCCGAAGTTATTATAGATGAGGGTGTTGTTATGGATGCCACAATGATAGACCATTACCATGAGGTTTTAAAGTCGAATTTAAAAGCACCGTTCTCGTTACTGGTGAATAAAAAACATTCTTATTCTTACGATTTTTATGCACAAAAAAACTTAGCGACCATTGGTGAAATTGTCTCTATGGCTGTTGTAGCGTATAATCAAGTAGCTAGTATGACAACAGAAATTCTAGATAAATTACCTAGAAAAAGTGCCTGGAATTTAAAAATATTTTCAGATAGAGAGGAAGCTTTAAAATGGATAGTACATGAGCAAAATAAAAATAAAGTCACTAAGAGTTAGAACGGATTTATTATCTACTATTTTGTTTTATACCTTCATATACAACTATGCTTACAGCATTAGCTAGATTTAAACTTCTTACATGTTCGCTAAATAAAGGGATTTTAAATAATTGATTTGAATGGCTTTCTATAATGGATTTTGGTAAACCAACAGATTCTTTTCCAAAAACTAAAAAAAGATTGTCTTCAAACGTAATATCCCAATGGTTTTTTGTGCCATGACTAGATAAAAACACCATGTTCGCATTTTTATTAATTTGGAGAAATTCTTCAACATTTTCATAGTAATAAACATTTAAATGCTTCCAATAATCTAAACCTGCACGTTTTAATCGACTATCGCTAATTTCAAAACCAAAAGGTTTTACCAAATGCAAATTAGATCCTGAAGCTAATGCAAGACGCCCAATGTTTCCTGTATTGTTTGGTATTTCTGGTTCTATGAGTACAATGTTTATTGCCATGTTAACTTACCTCTAAAGTGGGAATATATTTTTAATTTATACTTTTTGTCTTGGTTAATTTTATAAAAATTAATCGTAAAAGTAGCGCAAATGGAAAACCATGTAAAATAATATCGAACCAATCCATAAATTGCATGCCATTAGCTCCACCTAAAACCCATTTTATCTTCCCAAGAATATGTGGTTCAGGGAAAAATGGAGCTAATCCTAATGTTAAACAAAGTAGAATTACAAACCTCCAGTCGTTTAGTACCTTCATGTTTTGTTAAGTATTGATTTTACAAAGCTATCTGTTTCTTTTACACCTTCTTTAGAAAGATGTTTTATAAAAGCACTTCCAATAATAGCTCCTTTCGCATAAGTAGTTGCTTGAGTAAAAGTTTCATTATTAGAAATTCCGAAGCCAATAATTTGAGGATTTTTAAGATTCATGTTTGAAATACGTTTAAAATAATTTGATTGCTCTTCTCCAAAACCAGATTGACTTCCAGTAACACTAGCACTACTTACCATATATATAAATCCATTAGAAATAGAATCGATAAAATGGATGCGTTCAACTGAAGTTTGTGGTGTAATCAAGAACACATTAATCAAGCCAAATTTCTCAAATGTTGTTTTGTATTGCTCGTTATATACATCAACCGGTAAATCTGGGATAATGAGTCCGTCGATACCTATTTCAGCGCATTTTTTACAAAAAGCATCTATACCATACTGAAGCATTGGGTTAAAATACCCCATAATTATTAAAGGAATAGAAACAGATTTTCTAACATCTTTTAATTGGTTAAATAACACCTCGGTCGTCATGCCGTTTTTAAGAGCTTGGGTGGAACTTGCCTGAATGGTTGGGCCATCGGCAAGAGGATCGCTAAAAGGCAGGCCAATTTCTATCATATCAACACCACTTGCTTCTAAATTTTGAAGAATGGTTTCAGTATCATGAAGATTTGGATAACCAGCTGTAAAGTAAATAGATAGGAGTTTTTTGTCTTCTTGTAATTTCTGATTAATTCTGTTCATCATTTTCAATTAATTTTAAAATATCATCTCTTTTAGCAGCTTCATTTATTTTTTTATTCAAGTTTCTAGTAGATTCAATATAATTACTCCATATTTCATCAAATCTTTTTTGCAAATTATTTGTGTTTTCATTCAAATAAACATCAACATCAGTGTTATGCATTTTGTGAGCAATTTCCGTTCTAAGTGAGTTTAGATCTCTAATTTTACTTATAAGTTTACCTTTATTTAAAAATGAAATATGATTTTCTAATGTTCTAAACACAACCGAATAAGACTCATCATCTTTTATCTTCTTAAAATTCAGTTGATTCGGAAAGATTAAAAGTTGAGTTAATAAGTTACAGCGTATTATTAATTTCTTCATTAACGCAATTGTGGTTTGATGGAATAAAACTACTGAAGCAATTTTATTTCCAATTTCATTACTATAAGATAATTGCATAGCTGTTGCAAATAATACGCTTTCTGAGTTGTTCTCTTCAGAATGTTCATGAATTAAATGCCCTTCAATATTTGTTAAATACTTCTTTAATTTTTCGATATATTCCATTTATAATTTGAAATAGTTAATATATGTCTCTAAATCTTTATCACCACGACCAGATAAACTCAATACCACAACATCGTTAGGTTTAAATTTTTTCTGTTCAAAAACGGCTAATGCATGCGAACTTTCAATAGCAGGAATAATACCTTCTAGTTTGCAAAGTTCTAAACCAGCTTTCATAGCTTCATTATCTGTAATTGAGATAAATTGAGCACGACCAGACTTATATAAATGGGCATGCATGGGTCCAACTCCTGGATAATCTAAACCAGCCGAAATGGAATATGGTTCCGTTATTTGCCCATCTTTAGTTTGCATTAATAAGGTTTTACTTCCGTGTATAATACCTTCTTTTCCTAATACAGAAGTTGCAGCACTTTCGCCAGAATCAACACCAAGACCTGCGGCCTCAATAGCAATAAGTTTGACATCTGTGTCTTCTAAATAATGATAATAAGCACCAGCAGCATTACTGCCACCTCCAACGCAAGCAATTACGTAATCTGGTTTGGTTTTGCCTTCTTGTTCTTGTAATTGCCACTGTATTTCTTCTGAAATGACTGCTTGAAATCGAGCCACCATATCTGGATATGGATGAGGTCCTACAACGCTCCCAATAATATAATGAGTGTCTACAGGGTTGTTAATCCAGTCCCTAATAGCTTCGTTTGTAGCATCTTTTAGTGTGCGACTTCCAGATAACGCAGGAACAACGGTTGCTCCTAACATCTTCATTCTGGCAACGTTTGGAGCCTGACGAGCTATATCAATTTCTCCCATATATACAATACACTCCAAGCCCATTAAGGCGCAAACGGTTGCAGTGGCGACTCCATGTTGTCCTGCTCCAGTTTCTGCAATAATGCGTTTTTTGCCTAAACGTTGTGCCATTAAAATCTGACCAATGGTATTATTGATTTTATGTGCTCCTGTATGGTTGAGGTCTTCTCTCTTTAAATAAATTTTTGTGTTGTACTTTTTACTTAAACGTTTGGCAAAATAGAGTGGTGAAGGTCTGCCAACATAGTCTTTTAAAAGCTGTTTAAACTCCTTTTGAAATTTGGGTTCAGCCATGACTTTTAAGTAGTTTTGACGTAGTTCTTCTACATTTGGGTACAGCATTTCTGGAATATATGCACCTCCAAATTCTCCGTAATATCCTTTCTCGTTGATGTTGTAACTCATAATTTTATGTTATCGAAATTACATCGAGAACTTTGTGAAACTTCTCAATACAAAGTTCTCGTTCCTTAAAGATCACTTAAGGTGACTTAAGTTATTTTTAAATTCTTTTAATAATTGAATGTTTTTTAATCCAGATTCTATTTCAAATTGACTGTTTACGTCCAAAGCATCACAGTATTTTGATGCTTTACTTTTTTGAAATCGCTTGAGGTCTTCTACTTGGTCTAAACCAATACCACCACTTAAAAAGAAAGGTTTTGTCGATGGATACTGCTCTAATACAGACCAGTTAAATGTGTACCCATTTCCACCTGGTAATTTTCCTTTGGTGTCAAATAGAAAGTAATCGCAAACGTCTTCGTAAGGTGTTAAAATTGAAAAATCAAAAGTATTTTTAATAGAAAATACTTTAATAACTTTTACTCCTGAAGATTTTAGCAACTGACATATTTCTGGAGATTCATGGCCATGTAACTGAATAATAGTTAATTTATGGGTTTCAATTTGACGTGAAATATATTCAACTTTTTCATCTACAAAAACACCTACTTTTTCTATTTTATCTAAAATTTCAGGGATGGTTCCTTCAAAATGTCTTGCAGATGGTTCATGAAAAATAAAGCCTAGATAATCTGGTTGCAACATGGCAACTTCAGTAATGTTATCCGGATATTTCATGCCACAGATTTTCAGTTTCATCATCTAATTTTTTTTATAAACGCTTCAGCACTTTTACCTGCATCTTCAGTTTTCATGAAATTTTCACCAATTAGAAATCCTTTATACCCATAAGGTTGCAGTTCTTTAATAGCTTCAATAGAACTGATGCCACTTTCAGATACTTTAATAAAGTCATTTGGAATAAGCTTGCTCAAAGCTTTGCTAATTTCTAAACTGACATCAAACGTCTTTAAATTTCTATTATTTACACCTAGCATATCTATACTTGGCATGATAGATTTATGTAACTCTTCTTCATTATGAACTTCTAAAAGCACATCTAAATTCAAGCTTTTTGCTAATTCAGAAAATAGTTTTATTTCTGCTTTAGAAAGTATGGCTGCAATGAGTAAAATAACATCAGCACCATAAGCTTTAGCTTCAATAATTTGATAGGCATCAATAATAAATTCTTTTCTAAGCAGTGGTAAATTACAACTAGCACGAGCCGTTAATAAATCGTCTAAAGAACCTCCAAAATAATTAGCGTCTGTAAGTACAGACATGCCACAAGCTCCAGCTTTTTCATAACCTCTAGCTACATCAAAAACATTTAAACTTTGATTGATAACCGATTTTGAAGGAGAACGACGTTTGTGTTCTGCTATAATTCCAGTTGTGCTGTTTTTTAGCTTTTTAGCTAACGAAATGGTTTGTCTATTAAACAAAACCGATTGCTCTAATTGCGTTATAGGAATCAGTTGCTTTCTATAATTGACTTCAATGCGTTTATCTGCTATTATTTTATCTAATATGTTCATTAATTCTTGCTTAATTTCACTAGGGTTTTAAAGCTATTTAGAGCTTTTCCTCCCAAAAGGGATTCTTTCGCTAATTCAAAACTTTCTTCAACAGATTTATTTGTAACAGTTGCAATTGCCATTGCTGCATTGGCACAAACCACATTGTTTTGTGCTTGCGTACCTTGACCTTTAAGTATATGAGTAAATATTTTTGCAGATGAAGCTATAGAATCGCCACCATGTATATTGCTTTGATATAAAACTTCAACACCAAAATCTTCAGGGTTTATCATGTATTCTGAAGCATTTCTAATCACTTTTGTTGGACCAGTAAGTGAAATTTCATCATACCCATCGAGTGCATGTAAAATGGTGTAATTTTTATCTGTGTTTTGGTATAAATAGCCATACATACGTAATAACTCTAAATTAAAAACGCCAACCATTTGATGTTTTGGAAACGATGGATTGACCATTGGACCTAACATATTAAAAAAGGTTTTTATGCCTAAATCTCGTCTAATTGGAGCCACATTTTTCATGGCTGGATGAAATAAAGGTGCATGTAGTATACAAATACCTGCTTGATCTAAACTGCGTTTTAAAAAATCTGTATTGGAAGTGAATTTAACCCCTAAATGCTCCATAACATTAGATGATCCACAAGCCGAAGACACGCCATAATTTCCGTGTTTTGCTACATGAACTCCTGAGCCAGCTGTTACAAATGATGCTAAAGTGGAAATATTAAAAGTGTCTTTTCCGTCACCTCCAGTTCCACATAAATCAACCGCATTATAATCTTTTAGATCTATGTGAACACACAATTCTAAAAGCGCATCCCTGAACCCGAATAATTCTTCAATTGTAATACTTCGCATCATAAAGACCGTTAAGAAAGAAGCTATCTGGCTTTGATTGTAATCTCCTTTAGAAATATTTACCAATACTTGTTTGGCTTCTTCGCTTGAGATGCTTTCTTGGTTTAGTAGTCTATTTAAAATATGTTTCATATTAACTATTTATCCAGTTTTTTAAAATTTGTTTTCCATTAGGCGTTAGCACGGATTCAGGATGATATTGTACACCTCTAACATCATAAAATCTATGTCGTAAAGACATAACCTGGCCATTTTTATCAAAAGATGTTGCTTCCAAATCTTCTGGCAATTTCGCATCAACAACCCACGAATGGTAGCGACCTACTTCAAAAGTTTTATCTAAGCCATTGAATAGGTTTTCATTATCAACACAAGTTGTAACTTTTGTTGCTACCCCGTGAAAAACAGTCTCTAAGTTGATTAATTTTCCTCCAAAAACTTCACCTATAGCTTGCTGACCTAAACAAACCCCTAGAATGCTTTTTGTAGGTGCATATCTTGCAATAATTTGTTTTAATAAACCAGCTTCGTCTGGTATTCCTGGACCAGGAGACAAGACTATTTTAGCGAATGCTTCCACATCATCTAAATGTAATTGATCGTTTCTTTTTACAGTTACATGACAGCCTAAATCTTCTAAATAATGAACCAGGTTGTAGGTAAAACTATCGTAATTATCAATAACTAATACGTTTTTCATCTGTTGATATTTATTTTTTATTAATGGTCAGATGGAATGTCTATATAAGTTTTCAAGATTAGAAAATTTTTATAGGCATTTCAAAGTTATATGTTTTCTGCGAGCTCAATAGCTTTGGTTAGTGCTCCTAATTTATTATAAACCTCTTGTAGCTCGTGTTCTGGGTTGGATTTAGACACCAATCCTGCACCAGCTTGCCAATGTAATTGATGGTTTTTACTTAAAAACGTTCTTATCATTATGGCATGATTAAAATTGCCGTTAAAGTCCATGAAACCAATGGCACCTCCATAAAAATCACGACTTGTTTTTTCGTATTTCTCAATAAGTTGCATGGCTTTGTGTTTTGGAGCTCCACTTAAAGTACCTGCAGGAAACGTATCTGCAACTACTTGCATAGTGGTTGTATCTTTATGTTTGTTTCCAGTAACTTTACTAACTAAATGTATAACATGAGAGAAAAATTGTACTTCTCTGTATTTTTCAACAACCACGTTACTTCCATGTCTGCTTAAATCGTTTCGAGCCAAATCTACTAGCATGACATGTTCTGCATTTTCCTTATCGTCTACAGCTAACTGTTTAGCAAGTTCTGCGTCTTTTTCATCATTCCCAGTCCGTTTAAATGTTCCTGCAATTGGATGTATTTCTGCTTTTTCTTTACTAATTACTAATTGTGCTTCTGGAGAACTTCCAAAGATTTTAAAATCACCATAATCGAAATAGAATAGGTATGGCGACGGGTTAATACTTCGTAAAGCCCTGTAAACATTAAACTCGTCTCCTTTAAATTGCTGTGAGAATTTTTTTGAAAGTACTAATTGAAAGACATCACCTCGTGCACAATGCTTTTTAGCTAAATCAACCTGTGTTTTATATTCTTCGTCAGTTAAGTTTGAGGTAGTATTACCTTGTGTTGAAAAATTAAAAGCAGCATAATTTTTAGATTTTATTAGTTGAAGGATATCTTCAATATTATTTTCAGTATTAAAACAATGTGCAAAAACATAAGCTTCATTTTTAAAATGATTTATGGCTATAATATTTTGATAAACAGCATAATAAATATCTGGAATGTTTAAGTGATTTTCTTTTTTAGAAATTTCAACATCTTCAAAATATCTAACTGCATCATAAGCGATGTACCCAAATATTCCGTTGTTTATAAATTTAAAATTTTCTTCAGATTGTACTTTAAATCGTTTGGTGAATTTATGAATGACATCAGTAACACCTTTGTCGTTTCTTATTTTATTCTTAAAAACTGTTCCATCTGGAAAGGTTTGAGTAATTATTTCATCTTTAACTTTTAAAGAGGCTATTGGATTGCAACAGATATAAGAAAAGCTATTATCACTGGCATGATAATCGCTACTTTCTAGTAAGATGCTATTTGGGAATTTATCACGTATTTTTAGATAGATACTTACAGGAGTAATTGTGTCTGCAAGTATCTTTTTATAATGTGTGTATAAACTGAATGTTTTCATAAGTTTTTAAATAAAAAAAAAGGCTTGTCGTGAATGACAAGCCTTTATATGTTGAGTTTTAAATATACAAAAGGTTACTTCACGAATTAGAGTTTCGAAAGCACCACCACCAAGTATGATTTAAATTTGTGTTCATTTTTTTAATTTATCAAATATAAGATGATTTGTTAATTAAGCAAAATTTTAATAAAAAAACTACCATTTAAAAAATGGTAGTTTTAAAGATTACTAATGTGAAATTTTCTTTAGTTAGCTATTAATCGAATCGTTTCAAGTAATCAATTTATAAATGTAATAAAATCAATGAAATAATGAAGCATAAATGTAATTATTTGTTAAAGATTGTTTTAAAACAATAAGTATTATTTAAATTTATTGATATGAAATATAAATTTGGTATTCTTTTTAGTTTGGTTTTCTTGTTTAATTGTAATCAGACAGTTAAAAATGATAAAGAAATAACGTACGTTGAAAACACTAATTCTATGGAAGACATTGAATTAGAAATTTTAGATTTTAAATCGTTTGAGCCATATCTTAACAAGGAAGACAATCAAGTCTATGTAATAAATTTTTGGGCTACATGGTGTGCACCTTGTGTTAAAGAGTTGCCAGCTTTTGAGAAGATACATGATAAATATAGAAATAAGAATGTTAAAGTAATATTGGTGAGTTTAGATTTTCCGAAGCAATATGAAAGTAAATTAGTTCCCTTTATAAAAGATCATAAGATACAATCTCAGGTGGTCGTCTTAAATGATACAGATTCTAATACATGGATTCCAAAAGTAAGTGAAGAATGGACTGGAGCCATCCCATCAACACTTATTTACTCTAGAAATAATAGGGAATTTTATGAAAAGTCCTTTAATTACAACGATTTAGAAACGGAAGTTGAACAATTTTTAAAATAAAAAACTATGAAATTATTAAAAGTAAGCATTGTATTAATAGCTATAATTGCATTATCAGCATTTACAAGTTTAGATAGTCCAGGATATAAGGTAGGAGATATTGCTACAGATTTTAATTTAGAGAATGTAGATGGTAACATGGTTTCTCTATCAAATTACCCTGAATCTAAGGGGTTTATTATCATTTTTACTTGTAACACTTGCCCTTATGCCGTAGCCTATGAGGATAGAGTTGTAGCATTAAATAAAAAATATGCAGCTTTAGGATATCCTGTTATAGCAATCATGCCAAACAGTCCAACTGCAAGCCCTGGAGACAATATGGATGCTATGAAAGCTAGAGCCAAAGCTAAAGGGTTTAATTTTCCATATTTGTTAGATAAGGGACAAAAAGTGTATCCAGAATATGGAGCTTCAAGAACACCACATGTCTATGTGTTACAAAAAACAAATAAAGGAAACCAGGTAAAATATATTGGAGCAATTGATGATAATTATCAGCATCCAGAATCTGTAAATCAGAAATATGTTGAAAATGCAGTAGATGCTTTGCTTGCAGGGAAACCAATCCAAGAAACACATACTAGAGCTATTGGCTGTACAATAAAAGTTTAATAGAGTTAAAAAAAACCGAAGTTAAACACTTCGGTTTTTTTATTAAATAAGAAACACTAATTTTGTGACTTCAATAATTAAAGTAAAATATACATGGCAGACTTAGCTCAAGAACAATGGCAAAAAGAATTATTAGCAGATTCTAATGCTGTAATATTGGATGTAAGAACCGAAGAAGAATTAGAAGAAGGTAGAATACCAAATGCAATCAATATAGACATCTATCAAGGTCAAGAATTTATTGATCAAATTGAAGCCTTAGATAAGAGTAAGAATTATTATGTGTATTGTCGTTCTGGAGGAAGAAGTGCTCAAGCATGTGCTATTATGAATCAGCTAGGTTATACTAATACGTTTAATCTTTTGGGAGGTTTTTGCGAATGGCAAGGCGATGTATCAAATAATTAATTTATATATCATGAAACATATTTTGCTAAATTTAAGTTTGTTTTTATTAATTCTGTTTACTGGTTGTAAAAATTCTGAGCAGACTAATGTTAATTTGGTAACGGTTGAAGAAATGGAAACTATTTTAGAAATGGATGGCGTTCAATTAATCGACGTAAGAACACCCGAAGAGTATTCTGAAGGTTTTATTGAAGGCGCTCAAAATATTGATTTTTATTCAGATACTTTCGATCAAGATATCTTAAAGTTAGATAAAACGAAGCCAGTTGTTTTGTATTGTAAATCTGGTGGTAGAAGCGCAAAATGTTCAGAAAAGCTAATTGAAGCAGGTTTTATTAAAGTGTACGATTTAGATGGAGGAATAACCCAATGGAAACATAATGGATTGGGCGTCGACATTTTAAATTAAATGTTTGTTTAGAAAATTTTGAAAAATTGCATGGTTACTTTCATATAATCTTGGAGGAGCTAAACTGTGTATTTCTTTTTGTAACACCTTGTCTTCCCAAACAATAAAAACACCCAAAAGCGCATTTATGTGGTAACTGTCATTTCTGGAAGTGTAAGAAGCATATGTGTAATCTCTTTTAAATTTTTTCAAAAAATGGATTAAACATGCAGCTAAATAAAAGAAGTTTTCATTGCAGTCACCACTCATATTATAAGAATAAAACACAGGATTTTTGTACTTTCTGTAATCAATTAAGTCGTTTACAGTAATATCGTTTTCAGTGATTGTTCTTTTTCTAATTTTATTATAGAATCTTTTCGAAATGGGCAAAAACACCAAATGCCCAGAATAATAACCTGATGTGTCAAAAATAATTTGATTTATTTCTGGAAGTAATTCGGTAGCTTTCAAAATAACTTCTTTCGAAATAGGCTTGATTACATGTTGTTGTAATTTTGAATACCTTAAAATTTCTTCTAAATCTGAATTATATTTTATAGTTCTCAACCTATTTGTTTCCGTATGAATGTCTATAATCCAGTTTGGATCGGGTAATTCTTTAGAAATATTACTTAAAGAGTATCTTCTTACATTAAAATCGTAATAAGTAGGTATGGAAACTGGAGCATTTAAATTTCTAATAACTTGATAAGGTATAAAAGTAATGTCTACCATTTCTTCTTCCTTATCAGGTTTTAGTAATGTTTCATTTTTCTCCCATCTAATAATGGTTCTAATATCTACATCGAATTTCGAGGCTAAATCAGCTTGAGATATTTTGCTAAATTCTCTAAAATCTATTAGTAAGGCACCTATAGACGAGTACTTTTTCATTCTATTATTAGTTGGTTATTCGGTTGATTTCTTAGTAAAAGTAACTTTTTTTATTTACATGACATACAACGTCATACAATGCCTCGACAACAGAAATTACTTTTGCAGTATAATAGTACATTCAATAACAGATGAGTATTCAAAACAATGACAATGAGAGTAACACATACTCAAAAATTAAAATGGATAAGGAGCAATTTGCTTTCCATCTGTTAGAAAGAACGATAGATGATTGTACCAGAAGTATTCAAACTATTGATGCTGCAATGGCGTGTTTACAAGAACTAAATAACTTGTTGCTTACATACTCTATTTGGAAAACAAAAAACATAAATAAATACAACAAGAAGTAATTAAAGGATTATTAAAATGATTCAAACCAAAATCTTATTTATAGAACAAGATGTTGAAAGGAATTCTCCAGAGAATTCAGAATTGTTAGTTGCTGTAAGGAGTATAAAAAAACTGCTTAATCAAATAGATTTTCAAGCCGAAGTCGTGCCTTTAGAAAGCACAAAAAAACTTTCAAATTTACTAGAATCTTTAAAGAATGAACCCCTTAGTAATTCTGAACGTTTACTAGTAAAAAAACTAGTTAAATTTAAATAAGAAGTAATGACAAAAAAGTTAGTAGTATGTTTAAATTTAGGGTTGTTTTTAATGACTTGTTTTGTTATAGTAAATTGTAACTCAAACAAAAACACAAATAATGAAAGTGGTTATATTAATGAGGTAGATACCCTTTATGAATTAAAAACTAATAAAATTCTATCAATAGAGAGAACTTTTTTTAGAAAAAAACCTACCATACATCATGGACTTATAGAATTAAAGCAACCAAAAGGAGAATCCTATGTTATTTTTTTAATTAAAAAAGAGGGGTCTAAAGAATTCTCATTGTTTGTAATAGAAGACTTTAATGAGTTTTTAAAAAACGCAAATCTTTTAATGCATAATAAACACCTTGACTTTTTTATAGATGTAGACGATTTAAAATCCACATCTATGAGGAGAAGTATGTCTTTTGAAAAAGGAATATTTATTAGAAAAGAAACAAATAATTCAGCAGGAACCATTCTCGATTTATCAGAAGAAAGTGTTAATCAAATGCAAGAGGCTTATACCAAGTATCTTAATGAATAAACTAAGTAAAAATTACATAAAGGATACGTTCAACTAATTTTTTGTCTCTTAATCTGTTCTTTTGTAAGACTTTATTTCAATTTGCTTAAATTTAAGTAATTACGTAATTAAATGATTCTTTCCCAAATCTTAAATACAATAAACGTAAGTAGTATTTTTTATTAACTAAAAAAATAATTATTATGATGAACGGATTTATAATTTTATCAATTTTAGCGGGAATGTTCCTATTTTTTTACTGGTATTCCTATTCTACAGTAGCTTCAGAAGATAAAAAACGTCAAGCTATTTGGGAGAAAAAACGTCAGCGTGAAATGGCATTTAATGATAGAATGAGAGAAAGAGCAGAATTAAGACGTCAAAAATTTGAAAAGTTTATGCAACGAAGTAAAGAAATTCAACAAGAACTTATGAGATTAAATAAAACAAAGCAATTGCAATAGTATTAGTCTACCATTTGCTTCAATGAAAAACTCCAAAAACATTAATGTTTTTGGAGTTTTTTGTTAATCATAAAAGGTTGGAGAATATGCATATGTGCATGGGTTTACTTTGAAAGATATAATGGATAACAAAATAATTATCCCTAAAACTATCCCCTTTAAACACAAAACCCTGTATATCAGTTATATACAGGGTTAAAAGTGGAGTCGGAGAGAATCGAACTCTCGTCCAAACAAGTAACCAAAGAGCTTTCTACACGTGTATTCTTTTCTTGGTTTTTCGATTGTAAGCTGGTTAAAGACAACCTACTTACAACTTATCTTCTTTAGTTTCAAAAGTAAATCGAAGCACTTTACTTTCTATATTAACATTTACGATGCCTCTTGTAGAACGCCGTTAATCAAGGCTTTCAGGAGACATTTAGCTTGTACACCTTGTGTACCTAGGCCAATCCTACTATAATTCGGATTAGGCAGCTAAAGCGTAGTTATTCTCGCCGTTTAAAAGTTTGACCTAGCCTTTTACGTGTTTCAAAGTCATTACACGACGTGCTTACCGTTTAATTAATCTCGCTGTCAAAACCAGTCGACCCCAATTAAAATCACTATCTTTTTTTTTAAAGGAAAGCGAAGTTACTAAAAAAAGTTGTGCAACTTCATAAATCCATGTATTTTCGTGCAAATTCTATACCAAATGTAAATGTGTCAGATAATACAATTTGCATTATCTATAACCCATAAATAGTTTGTTTGTAATGAGTATCAAATTCGCCATCATAAAAGAACGAAAAAATCCACCAGATAGACGTGTGGTATTTTCACCAGAAAAATTAGCTGAGGCTAGAAGACAATTTCCAGAAGCTGTTTTTAAAGTGGAATCTAGCAATATAAGAGTTTTTTCAGATCAAGCATATAGGAAGTTAGGTTTTGAAGTGACCAATGATGTTAGTGATTGCGATGTGATGTTAGGCGTTAAAGAAGTACCTATTGATGCCTTAATTCCTAATAAAAAATATTTCTATTTTTCGCATACTATTAAAAAACAACCTTATAATAGAAAGTTGCTTGTGGCCATGCTTGATAAAAACATTGAAATGTTCGATCATGAAACCATCGTAAAGAAAAGCAATGCTAGATTAATTGGATTTGGTCGCTATGCTGGGTTGGTAGGTGCTTATAATGGTTTTAGAGCTTTAGGTTTAAGAGATGGACTGTTTAACTTGCCAAAAGTAGAAACACTTGCAGATTTAGATGCCGTTAAAGCTGAGTTAAATAAAATTACGCTCCCTAATATTAAGATAGTATTAACTGGAACCGGTAAAGTGGCCCAAGGAGCAAAAGAAATTCTTGACCATTTAAAAATTAAGGAAGTAAGTGATGCATTGTATTTATCCTGTCAATTTACAGAACCTGTTTATTGCATGGCAGATGTTATGGAATACAACATACGTAAAGATGGTAAAGTAGGAAAAAAGCAAGAGTTCTATAAAGACCCAAGTGGGTACGAAAGTAATTTTATGCCTTATGCTAAACAAACTGATTATTTTATAGCAGGACATTTTTATGGCAATAATGCACCTTATCTTTTTACTAGAGAAGACGCTAAACATCAAGATTTTAGAATTAATTTGATAGCAGACATTAGTTGCGATGTCGATGGTCCTGTGGCTTCAACAATTAGAGCATCTACTATTGCGGATCCGTTTTATGGATATGATGCAAAAACTGAAAGTGAAGTGTCTTTTAATGCTAAAGGAGCTATAACAGTTATGGCTGTCGATAATTTGCCTTGCGAATTACCTAAAGATGCAAGTGAAGGTTTTGGAGATATGTTTTTAGAAAATGTGATTCCTGCTTTTTTTAATAACGATGAACGTGGCATTCTAAAACGAGCTAAAATTACTGAAAACGGACAACTTACTGAAAGATTCTCATACCTACAAGATTATGTAGATGGGAAATAATTTTAAACATTTCTAAAATGAATAAAACGGCTTTAGTAACAGGAGGCGCTTCGGGGTTAGGATTTGAGTTTGCACTATTATTAGCTAAAGATGCTCATGACTTAGTTTTAATAGACATTGATGCAGAAAAGCTCAAGGAAGCAAAACAAACCATAGAATCTGACTTTCCAGTACAAGTTCAAGTGTTAACTAAAGATTTAAGTTTAAGTAATGTTTCAGAAGAAATCATGGCAGAATTGAACTTCAGGTCTATAGATGTCTTGATTAATAATGCTGGTTTTGGATTGTTTGGTACTTTTTGGGAAACCAATTGGAAACGCGAAGAACAAATGCTGCATTTACATATAATAACAACAACACACTTAACCAAACTGGTTTTAAAAGACATGGTAGCCAGAGGTTCTGGTAAAATATTGAATTTATCTTCTTTAGCTGCTTTCCAGCCTGGCCCTTTAATGTCTTTGTATTATGCGACTAAAGGGTATATTTTGTCTTTTTCAGAAGCTATAGCATGCGAGTTAAAAGGAACTGGAGTTACGGTTACAGCTTTATGTCCTGGACCTACAAAAACATCGTTTCAAAAAGTAGTAGCTAATGATAGTTCTGAAAATAAAATATCTTTCAATATGGCATGCGCCAAAGAAGTGGCAGTATATGGTTATAAAGCCATGAATAAAGGAAAGGTTTATGCTATTCCTGGAAGATTTAATAAATTATTGGCAACATTGCCACGCTTCATGCCAAGAAATTCTGCAGCAAATATTGTTCGTAAAATTCAAGAGAAGAATAGAGAAGATTAATTAGTTTTTATTACCAATCTTTTCAATTATTAAAACCGTAATGATACCTAAAGTATAAGCAACCAGATCTGAAGTTTGGAATGTGCTTCCCAAAACAAGTTTTGCAATTGTGTTATTTTGAAGATTTAAATGATATAATAGATTTCCCATTTGTAAAAATTCGATAGAAAAGGAAATAATGAGTACACTAATAGCTGCTATCAAAGGTTTTATTGATAAAAAGCTTTTAATGAAACAATACATTAAAAGAACTATTAAGAAATCGCCAAATGTATGGCGTATAAACCCAGTTTTTAAATAGATAGCTATTAGTGCTTCGGTTATAAAAAGAAGAACAAATAATATAAAATATGTTTTGTTGAATTGTAATTTCAATTTAATACAGTTGTTTTGCATTTAGTTAATCGCCATCAATATTACTTTCAATTAATTTAAGAGTACTTTTTAAAAATTTCATAATAGACTCTTCATTTGTAGTCACAAAAGATTGATTCATATAATAATCAAATAACATCCCGTCAATTTCAAGACTCTTTAAAAACTCCATATAATTAGATTTTGGCACCTGAATAGGTTTAGTTAAAATTTCTCTTGCATAGTCTTTCCGATCCATAAAAGTATCTTGATTTCTTATAGGTAATAATTTATTGACTAAAGAAGGCATGTTATGAATCCAATAGTTTCTTCTTATAATTTGATCTTCTTTATAATCATTTAATTCGCCTGTCCATTGATTCAATTGGTATCGTAATTTTGGATCTCTTATCAGTTCCAAACTCCCAGATGAGCTAATATCATTGTAAACACCTAATCTAGCATCAAATGTTGCGAAATTATAAGCCTGACCCATTAAACTATCTATGGTTCGCGTTTCAAAGTCTACGTTTTCATCAAAATTTAAAAGTGTTTTTATGGCATTTATAGAGCCTAGATTTATTTGATGGTCGAATTCTAGTTCTTTAATGTTTTGTTTAAATTCTTCTTGAAGGCTTAATAAAATTTGTTGCTCTTTGGCAATGTCTTTTCGGTTTTCGTTCCAATTGTTAATCTGTAGTGCAATTAATATACCAATTACTACAAGGATTATTTCGCCAATGGCGTATTTAAGGTACCTAGATGTTTTTCTTGTTTCCATAAGGTTTCGTCTAATATGTCTAAAAAATTTAATCATATTTATTTCCCGAGAAAGCGGGAATATTGTTTGTTATTTATCCTTATCTAATTCATCATCTATTAAAGAAATTAGTTTATTAAGATGCTCTTCAAGTTGTGGATATTGCCACTTTAGAAGATTAAACACAGAACCAGAATATCCATAAAGGTTGTTTTCAAATTCTTTTAGTTTTAGTAAGGGTATGTTACTTGTTTGTTTTCTTGCTTTTGGAAAGTTAAGCGAATCATTAAGATTTAGATCATCGAAAACCAGTCTTAGACTACCATAACGCCTATTGAAATCAGCAGATTTTTTATAGATTTCTTCAACACTTTGTTCTTGGCTTTTAATGATTTCTACTAAAGCTTCAAATCCCATGAGATTATTACGGATATTATCATTAGAGATGTTTTTTAGTTCACCTGTGGTTTTAAGTTCAGATAATACATTGTTTTCATATTTAAATTGATTTGTAAAAAAAAATACTTCAGAATATACTTGTGAGAAGTATTGCTCTGAAATGGTATCGTGGTCTGAGTCTATAAGTTCAATTAGTTTACGTTGTCCTTCAAATGTATTATGAGTATTTTTTTTAGAAATTTTTATGGCATTTAGATTATTAATAGCTTCTTTTTTAAGTAATACCAGATATTTCTCTTGATTTATATGTGTCTTTCTATTCTCATTCCAGTTATTAATTTGAAGCGCGATTAGAATACCTATTACTACAAGAATAATTTCGCCAATGGCGTATTTGAAGTACTTGGTTGTTTTATTTTGATTCATGAGATCGTATCTAATTTTTCGGAAGAATTTAATCATTTTAATTTTTTAAGTTTAGCCAACAGGTCGATTGTTTTTTCTAATACTAAGGGTAAATAACCTAGAGATAATCTATACGAGTCTCCTTTGGACATAACTAAAGCATTAAACTCGGTAGCATGATCTCTTAATGAAATTTGTTCCCAAATAATAGTGGCAGCATTCGTGCCATTTACAATTAAATTAGATTGAAAAGGGAGTGGATATTTTCTGCCATAGTTGTCCAAGTTGTTACTGTAACTTTCCATAGTAAGATTTTGGGCATTTAAAGCATTTTCTTGAAGATTATGTAAAGCATTTAATTCATTAATAATTTCGCTATCAAATAAGCTAATATCACCTGTAGCATTAAGAACTTGATAGGTGTCACTATTATAATCTCCGTGAATTGAGATATAATAAGCATATTCATATCTCGCAATTTTTAATATGGTATCTAAAGCTTTTGTTGCCTTAGAGACTCGTTTCTCAAAATTACTTATAGCTGTTGAATCATTTTTAATTTCAAGAATTTTCCTATTAATATTGATGCTATCTTTTTTCAGGTCTTCAATTAAATTGTTTTTGTAATTATTAAGCGATACGCTATTTTTTCTGCCTTCATTCCAATTATTAATCTGAAGTGCGATTAAAATACCTATAACCACGAGAATAATTTCTCCAATGGCATATTTGAAGTACCTGGTTGTTTTATTTTGATTCATGAGATCGTATCTAATTTTTCGGAAGAATTTAATCATTGTAATTTTTTCAGTAATCTATTAACTTCTATTTCTGTTTCATCTAAAATTTTATTATACCAGTTTAATTGAATGTAATGAAAATATAAGTTGTCTAACATTGTAGTATATGATGCATTATTTACATTATTGAACGATTTTATTCTTCTATTATGAATATAGTTTTCACTTAATTTACTCCATCTGTCGTCTACAATTTTGCCATTATCTACAAGTCTACCATAATTAGAACCATATAGTTTAATAATATTTTGAATGATATTTTTCTGACTATAGGTATTAATTTCATTTCCAGCTAGTGCAGATTTAAAAGCGCCTGAAACTGGGTAAAATGTACGTTGTCCAGAAAAAAGATAAATAGCCATTAATGAATCTATTTGTGTTTTATTGTTATCATAATCTTTTAAAAACTTATTATTTAAAAGGTTATAAGCTTCAATTTTAGGTTTTGTGCTGGCTTGTACATGTTTAATAAATATTAGATCTTGATTAAGATCTTTTGTTATACTTTTAAAGAATTCTTTTTCTGCTAAAGCATGTTTTCTGTTTTCATTCCAAGTATTTATCTGAAGAGCAATAAGAATCCCTATAACCACAAGTACAATCTCGCCTATGGCGTATTTAAAGTACTTACTTGTCCTATTTTCTATAATGAGGTTTTGACGGATTTTTCGGAAGAATTTAATCATAAAACGCTAGTTGTTTTTTGGTTTTGTTAACTCGATAATATTATCTAGAGCTTCTTGTACTTGTTGTAATTCACCACTACTGTATAAGATTTGATTAATAAAATCGTATCTGCTTTTTACTAAATATTCAAATTCTAAGGTTTGTAATACTTCAAAATTATTTCGCTCATCTTTAAAGTTAAGGTTAAAATCAAAATGTTTAGAAAAATAGGGATCATATTGTTCCCAAATATGTGCTCTGGAACGCAGTTCTTCTTCTTGATAATCTATAACCAAATCGTTCCAAGATATCAATAAATCGCGTAGGGTTTCATTTTTAATAATATCAAAAGAAGAGGTGCTAGCAAGGGCATTGATGCTGGTTTGATAAGGATTAAACGTATGTCCTCCATAAGATTCCCATAAATAAACAGATAATGAATCTAAAACTGCTGGTTCTGGTTTTGAAAGTATTGGGAAAAGATTTATGATTTTGCTACAATTACTATGAACTTTTTTATGCAAACCAACGACTGAGTCTAGCTGTTTCTTATTCTGTTTAAATTCTTTATGAATGTCTGCTAAGATGGCCGTTTCCTTGTTAGAATTTATACGTTCTTCATTCCAGTTGTTAATTTGTAGTGCGATTAAAATACCTATCACCACAAGCACAATTTCGCCAATAGCATATTTAAAGTATCTGGATGTTTTGTTTTCCATAATGAGTGATTTACGAATATGTCGGAAGAATTTAATCATTTTCTATGGGCTTTAATTCCTCATCAATTATTGCTAATATTTCAGTAATTCGATTCATTAAATCCTTTTGAATGCTATGTCGTAAATCTTCTAATTGCGTTTTATTATACAAATGACCAAAAAAGGCTTTTTGTTTAAATAAGAATTTTATGGCTTCAGCTTCTTTATCAGCATCTGAATTTTGTTGCAATCCAATACGATTCCTTAACTGTGGAACAGATAATGTCAGTAATATGGGTTCAGCAATTATTTGTAACCTATGTAGGAGAAACATACTAGTTTCCTGATCTTCAAACCCAGCATTTAGAATGGAGAAATATTCTGCTAGCAATCTATTAAGTTCTCCATTTTTAATTAAATCTGAATCTCCAGTATTTATTAAAGCGTCATAAGCACCAGTAACTAATTCGGCTCTATACCAGGAAAAAGCACCATATTCTACAAACATTTTTATAGAATCGTTAATTGGCATGGGGATTTTGTCTTCATAAATAGAAATTAAAGAAATACTTCGTGACAACGCATTTTTCTGCATCATGAGGGTATGTTGAAGTCGTTTTTCGGATTCTTTAAAATCGGATTTTAAGGACTGTAAAATGACATTTTCTTGATTTGCCCTTTTGCGCTCTTCATTCCAATTATTTATTTGTAATGCAATGAGAATACCAATCACCACAAGTACAATTTCGCCAATGGCGTATTTAAAGTATTTGGATGTTTTATTCTGTATAAGAAGATTTTGTCTAATACGACGAAAGAATTTCAGCATAAATAATGGTTGGTTTATTATTTAGGTTAAATAGAAATTTAAGGCTACAAATTCTTAGAGATTAGTAATTTACTAATTTAATTTATATTTGAAAGGTTATTTATATGAAACATGAAACCAGCAGAAGCTTATATATTAAATCAACAGGAGCCCTTTCGGTCTATCATGATGCATCTGCAAGCTGTAATAGAGTACACATTACCAGTTGTCGAATTAAAATATAAATGGAAATTGCCTTGTTATTATATAGGGAAGAGACCCATTTGCTACATCAACCAAAGTAAAGATTATGTGGATGTGGGTTTTTGGCATTCAGCCCATTTATCTAAAAAGTTTGATAGTTATTTAGTTAGTGAAAACCGGAAAATAGTGAAATCGCTTCGCTATAAAACCTTAGAGGAAGTTGATGATGATGTCCTTATCGCAATTCTTAAAGAAGTCAAATTGCACAAAGACAAATCCTTTTGGAAATAGTGTGTTTTATAAAGTGTTTACAACCTTTCTAATGGCAACCAGATTGGTTAATAAGTCTTCCAAATTATCTAAATGTAGCATGTTGGCGCCATCACTTTTTGCATTTGCTGGGTCGAAATGAGTTTCTATAAATAAGCCATCTACATTGTTAACTACTCCAGCTCTAGCAATGGTTTCAATCATATCTGGTCTGCCTCCTGTAACACCAATACTTTGGTTTGGTTGCTGTAAAGAATGCGTAACATCTAGAACAGTAGGAGCATAGTGTCTCATGGTTGGAATGCCACGAAAATCGACTATCATATCTTGGTAGCCAAACATAGTGCCTCTGTCTGTAATCCAAACCTTTTCATTTCCAGCATCTTTTACTTTTTGTACCGCATGTTTCATGGCTTCAGGACTCATAAATTGTCCTTTTTTAAGGTTCACTACTTTTCCAGTTTGAGCAGCAGCTACAACCAAATCAGTCTGGCGTACCAAAAAAGCTGGAATTTGAAGCACATCTACATATTCGGCAGCCATAGCAGCATCGGAAATTTCGTGAATATCTGTAACAGTAGGAACATTAAAGGTGTTTGATACTTTCTGTAGAATCTTAAGTGCTTTTTCGTCACCAATGCCAGTAAAACTATCAATGCGACTTCTGTTTGCTTTTTTAAAGCTTCCTTTAAAAATATAAGGAATTTCTAGCTTATTGGTTATGGTAATTACTTTTTCAGCGATACGCAAAGCCATGTCTTCACCTTCAATAGCACAAGGTCCAGCTAAAAGGAAAAAGTTATTAGAATTGGTGTGCTTTATTTTAGGGATTTCATTAAGATTCATTTGCTTAAAATTTTAAGCCACAAAGATAATCAATTTAGAATGCTTTTTTCATACTATTTCTAATCATCCAGAGAGACATGATAAAGTTTGTAAACACAAACAAGCCACCTAAAAGAATAAAACTTTTAACAGTTTCAGAAAAAGAAACAATATTAAAGATGTCTCCTAAATAAGCTAAAATCAAATAAGAGGATAAACAAACAAAAATAATTCCAAGCGAGAAATTAAGTCGTTTACTAGGTTTTACTAATTGCCATATAAATGGAATAGCAATAAGTAATATAGGGTAAGCACTAATGCCATTATTTTTATTGACATCTGTAAACCAGTAAGCAACAGAAGCAATAAAATAAAGGTAAGGTATAAATTTTGAGTATTTACTAATCAGTTTCATCTTTTAAAATTTAGGGTTAATACCTGTTTTTATTAAGATGTAAATTGCCTATTGTGGTTAATTCCTGGCTAGTTTGGCTATTTACTATTAATCAATTATTAAACGAAAGATACTGACAGAAATTATATTTTAATGCAACTATAACATTTACTTAACATAGTTTTAAAATGATAATAGTGTTTCATTAAGGATATTAATTTTTCATTATTGTAAACTCCGTGATATCACAATCGTTACAATACCAAACTTGAATAAAGTATATGTAGTTAATATTATCAATTATATTGGCGTTTGTTTGAGCTACACTTGTTTGTGTAAACTCAGTATGCGTGCCAGTAGGCGTGTCGGAGCCATCAATTCTGTAGATTGGTAATAAAGAATTTTCGTTGTATGTGTATTTATTGGCTCTATACAATCCAGCAAAAGTAGTATTGTGAACGCCAGTACTGCCAGTTGTATTATTGTCCTTTAATAATGCCTTGATGCCTGAAAGAATGGTGCCATCTGGAAATTGAATACCTTTTCGTAATCGAGTGTAATCTGTAAATGTTTTAACAGTAGACAATTCAAACCTATTGAATGTTATTGTTTGAGGAATAGTTTCTGTAATGACTTTACCAGTTGCATCTACTTTAAGTGCCCCATTATTATTACCTGCATATTGAGGTAGATATACCTCTCCATCTTTTATTTCTAAAACACTACCAGTTATTCCAGTTTCAGTGATTCTTAGTTTGTCTCCTGAAGAACTATAATTTAAATCAAATTTCGTACTAGTTCCATCTTTGAGAATAAGTCTGTTTGCTGAAGATGCTGTGCCTGAAAAATTAGCATAATCAGAATGTAATGCATAAGGTGCTGACATGAATTCTGTGGTTCCCATATCAACAAAACCCGAACCAGTATCTACCTGAACATTTAGATAGTGCTCAAATCTTTCCCATTGAATATCACTAAAAACATCACTTGTAGTTCCTTGACCTATATTTAATATTACGAGTCCGTTAGCGTCTGTAT
The DNA here is from genome assembly GCA_003144015.1 of Flavobacteriaceae bacterium LYZ1037. Taxonomy (GTDB): domain Bacteria; phylum Bacteroidota; class Bacteroidia; order Flavobacteriales; family Flavobacteriaceae; genus Xanthomarina. The sequence goes on from QFWS01000001.1 coordinate 276,597, forward strand.
TAGTGGTATGTGTTTCGCTATATACTAAGTTTTGACTTGTAGATGCAAGGATGTTAAACTGAACATCAACACTTGTATTAACCAAGACATTTCCAAGATTGTCTTTTATTATTGCCTTATAATTTATTCCGTCGGTTTGCGTAAATACATTCGTTAAAGTGAATAGAGTTATTAGAAGTAGAAATTTAAATTTCATGTTTAAAATTTTTTAATTGTTTTGTAAATTTAGTATAAATTTTTAATTATCAGCATTTTATAAAAAACAAAGAGTCTCAATTAGATATGAAATCTTGTCGATTATCATATACAACCTATTAAAATAAAACGTAACTTTGCACGCTCAAAATAAAGCACCTATATGGCTAATATTAAAAACATTGCAATTATTGCACACGTCGATCATGGTAAAACAACCTTGGTAGATAAAATTATGTATCACTGTCAACTATTTAGAGAAAACCAAAATACTGGTGATTTAATTCTAGATAACAACGATTTAGAACGTGAAAGAGGTATTACAATTACTTCTAAAAACGTATCTGTAGTTTATAAAGACACAAAAATAAATATTATTGATACTCCTGGTCACGCCGATTTTGGTGGAGAAGTAGAGCGTGTATTAAATATGGCTGATGGTGTATTGCTATTGGTTGATGCTTTTGAAGGACCTATGCCTCAAACGCGTTTTGTATTACAAAAAGCAATTGATTTAGGTTTAAAACCATGTGTGGTTATAAATAAAGTGGATAAAGAAAACTGTACACCTGATGAAGTACATGAAAAAGTTTTCGATTTAATGTTTGAATTAGGTGCTGAAGAATGGCAACTAGATTTTCCAACGGTTTATGGTTCTGCAAAGAACAACTGGATGAGTGATGATTGGAAAGATGAAACAGAAAATATTGAACCATTATTAGATATGGTTATTGAACATATTCCAGCTCCTAAAATTCCTGAAGGAAATACGCAAATGTTAATTACATCTTTAGACTTTTCGTCTTTTACAGGTCGTATTGCCATTGGACGTTTAACTCGTGGAGCTTTAAAAGTAGGACAAAACATTTCTTTAGTAAAAAGAGATGGTAAAATTGTAAAAAATAAAATTAAAGAACTTCATATTTTTGAAGGGGTAGGTCGTTTAAAGGTTGATGAAGTTCAAACTGGTGATATTTGTGCGATTGTTGGACTAGAAGGATTTGAAATTGGAGATACAGTTGCCGATTTTGAAAACCCAGAAGGGCTTAAGACCATCGCAATTGACGAACCAACAATGAGTATGTTGTTTACAATTAACGATTCGCCTTTCTTTGGAAAAGATGGAAAGTTTGTAACATCTAGACATATCAAAGATCGTTTAACAAAAGAACTAGAGAAAAATCTAGCTTTACGTGTTAATGAAACTGATAGTGCTGATAAATTTATTGTTTTTGGACGTGGTGTTTTACACTTGTCGGTTTTAATTGAAACCATGCGTCGTGAAGGTTACGAGCTTCAAATAGGTCAACCACAAGTAATCATTAAAGAAATTGATGGTGTAAAATGTGAGCCAGTGGAAGAAATGACAATTGATTTACCTGAAACGGTTTCTGGTAAAGCCATCGAAATGGTAACAATGCGTAAAGGTGAAATGTTAAGCATGGAAGCTAAAGGAGATAGAATGGTGTGTCAATTTATGGTGCCTTCTAGAGGGATTATAGGTTTACGTAACCAGTTATTAACAGCTACTGCAGGTGAGGCTATTATGGCTCATAGGTTTAAAGAATACCAACCTTTAAAAGGTGGTATCCCAGAGCGTCAAAATGGTTCTTTAGTATCTATGGAAAAAGGACAAGCTATTCCTTATTCTATCGATAAATTACAAGATAGAGGGAAGTTTTTTGTAGATCCAGGTGAAGATATTTACGAAGGTCAGGTTATTGGTGAAAACTCTCGTGGAGACGATATGGCAGTAAACGTAACCAAAACAAAAAAATTGAGTAACGTACGTAGTTCTGGAGCAGATGATAAAGCAAAAATTGTACCTGCTATTAAGTTCTCTTTAGAAGAAGCTTTAGAATATATTCAAAAAGATGAGTATGTTGAGGTTACTCCAAATTTCTTGCGTTTGCGTAAAATATACTTAACTGAAGTGGAGCGTAAAAGAAATAAAAGTATTTAATTATTGTAATTAAACGAATATTTTAAAAGAGGAATCCTATTTTTGGATTCCTCTTTTTTAATTTTAAAACAATGTAATAATTATGAAATTTTTAGATAGGTTTTTAAGAGATTGGCGTATTCAAAAGTGTATGCCATTTGTTAGAACCAACGATAAAGTTTTAGATATAGGTTGTTTTGATGGTCATCTTTTTGAAAAATTAAAATTTAAGTCAATTCAAAATAGTATCGGATTAGATCCATTATTAACTGAAATAATAGAAAAGGATAACTATACTTTAATTCCTGGTGTGTTTCCAGACAATCTACCAGCAAATAAGAAATTTAATTGCATCATCATGCTTGCAGTTATTGAACATATCCCTAGAGAAACCCAAAAGCAGATCAACGAAGATTTTTATAAAGTGTTAGAAAAAGAAGGCAGAGTAATTATTACAGTACCTTCTCCATTTGTAGACCACATATTATGGATTCTAGCAAAACTGCGTTTAATCGATGGTATGTCGTTAGATGAGCATTATGGATTTAAAATTGAAGAACTACCTCAATTATTTGAGTCTCATAAATACAAACTAGTAAAACAAAAAAAATTTCAACTGGGATTGAATAATTTATTTGTTTTTGAAAAATTAAGCTAATTTTTAAATATCAATATTAGATTATGGAATTATTCGGAATTACAGTAACAGAGTATGTTGGTTATTTTGCATCTTTAATGGTGCTTTTATCATTTACAATGAAGGATGTTAAAAAACTGCGTTTAGTAAATATAACAGGATGTATATTGTTTATAATTTATGGATATTTAATGCCAACTTTCAGAATAGGATTACCAATTATAATAGCAAATGCAGCCATTGCAATTGTAAATAGTTACTATCTTTTTAAAATAAAAAAAACGGCTTAAGTTTTATTTTTCAATCCTAAAATGCTAAAAAACAAACTAAAGAATATAATTTGCATCCCTAAAAGTAATGTAAATACGGCAGGGATTACAATTCTTAATGTTTCTGAAGGGTTTAGTTCTCCAAAATTTGAATGCTTCCATATGTTGAGTCCAAAATAGCTTAATATAATGCCAAGAATAAGAAACAATATCCCAACTATTAAACCAGTTTCTAAGTTTAAAAATTTAAACAATTTATTGTAACGATTGCTTTTTGGGAGTAACTTGTTTTCTACAGCATAAATTTTAGTAAGTGCATAAAACACTATAAATTGGAAACCAATAAGCACCAAACTAGATGTGTAAAGTAACGTATGAATATCTAATTGAATCGAATTAATAACAACTGGTTGACTAATAATTATTATTGAAGTAATAAACCCTAGTAATATTAAAAAAACACCAGGTATTAAAAATAACCATTGCGGACTATATAATAATAAAAATCTTAAATGCCTCCAGCCATCTCTCCAGGTATTTAAATGAGGATCCCTCGTTCTACCATCTGGTTTTAAGGTTGTTGGAACCTCGGTTATAGTTAAGCCATTGAGTTTAGATTTTACAATCATTTCGGATGCAAACTCCATTCCAGTGGTTTTTAAATCCATCTTATAATATGCTTCTCTACTAAACCCTCTTAATCCACAATGAAAATCACCAATATCTATTTTGTAAAACAAACGCCCTAAAAAGGACAATACAGGATTTCCTAAATATTTGTGTAAAAATGGCATAGCACCTTTAGCAACACCACCTTTAAAACGATTTCCCATCACCAAATCATTTCCAGCTCTAAGTTCTTTTAAAAAAGGGGAAAGTGCTTCAAAATTATAGCTATCATCAGCATCCGCCATAATAATATATGCTCCAGATGCAGCTTCAATACCTCCTCTTAATGCACTGCCATAGCCTTTTTCTTTTACAGGAATAACTTTAGCATTCAAGTTTTTTGCAATGTCTTGTGAGCCGTCTGTACTGCCATTGTCAGCAATTATAATTTCACCCTCAACGTTATTGGTCTCTAAAAAACGTGTTGCTTTTATAATACAAATGGCTAAAGTTTCTGCTTCGTTTAAGCATGGCATAACGATAGATAATTCAAGCTTTTTTTCCATGCTTTATTAATTTAAATATGAGAACAATTATTATGAAAAATAAGAAATAATTATAAAATAGATATCTTATAATAGAGTGACTTGCAAAAGCAACAATCATGGCATTAGATAGTATTAAAGAAGCTAAAAAGAATAGATATACATACAATTTATTATCTGAGAGGATGCTTTTTATACAACTAAAAAAGAAAACAAAAACGATAAAAAACAACAAGAATTCCGATTTAAAACTATGAGTTAAATTGCTGTAATAAAGCTTTATCCAGTTTTTAAAATTGTTCTTTACAAGTATGGGATATATGTTTTTGCTAGTTTTTTCTATTGCAATTCTAGCATCTACAATGTTGTAACCCTTGTCTAAATAGTATTGAGTACCTCTATCATGCAAGGTGTAATTACATAATTTTGAGACGTTATTATGAAAATGTTTATAATCTTCCTTTGGGGTTGCTCTATTTTTACTAGATAATAACCAATTGTTTTCAGTTAAAAACGCATGACAATCTTTAAAAATTTCTTTATCGTCATCGGTTACGATAAATTGAATGTCTGAAGCTTTACTAACATATAATGCAGCACCTGAAGCACTAATAAAGGAAAAAGGTGTTGAAACAAATTTGCCATCTTTTAATATATGATAGCTTTTATCCATTACTGTTGTAATAAAAGGAATAAGTAATAGCAATACGAATTTTTTTAAATGTATGATTTTAAAAACTGAAGCCTTGTTTTTTAAAATATACATGACTGCCACTATAATGGGAAGGATGATAAATTGCCCTCGCGTTAGTGTTAATAGGACATAACTTATAAGAAGAAGTATAAATGACTTTCTATGATTTCTATTTAAGAAATCAAGTGCAAATGTTAAAAAAAACAAGTAAAACGGATAACTTAATCCTTCAGAACAAATATTATTTGCAATATATAATGGCCCAAAAAAAGGGAATAATAAGATAATTACAATTAAGACCTTTGAAAGATAATTTAGTTGAAAGACTTCGGTGAATTTTTTAGCTGTAAAATGCACAGCCACTAGCCCAAGCAATAATTGAATTCCAACAGTAACCAAATCGAAATAATCTTGAAATACAAATTTTAAGAAATTTGTAAAAATAGGATAAACAGGATATCTATAAATTGCTGCATTTAAATAGCTGGCTGTGTCAGGAGTATAGATAGCATCTTGAAAAATTAGAAATATGAAACTAAAGAAGTACATTCCATAAACAACAATGTCCTTAAGTTTAATGTCTTTCAATTTTAATTGGATTTATTTTTCACAAAATAAATGAATAATTATTAATATTAGGTATTTATTAAAACTTCTTAAAAAATAGCTGGTTAGTAAACATTTGTGTTTTAATTTCATTTAAGGCTTGACTATTAGAAACCTATTATTTTTTACTTATAAAAAGAAATTAAGTTTACTATATTTACAAAAATTTCAATATGACCTTTCTTTATTTCGATCCAGCAATGGGAGCCATGATTGTTCAAGCTATTGTAGCTGCAATAGCAGGCGTTTTGTTGTTTTCTAAAAATTTACTTTTAAAAGTAAAGGTGTTTTTAGGAATAGTAAAGCCCAAAGAAGAAGACTTATTTGACGATATAGATATAGAGAAGTCTGAAATAGAAAAGAAAGATTCTAGTGACTCATAAAAAAGCACATCCAGCTTCGTTTAGAGATCCTTCTGGTTTTATGTTTGTTGAAGAAGGTGTGTTCAAGCGACAAATAAATCCAATTTATTTTAAACAGTATTTAGCTCTTAAAGATTCAGGGTTTTTTGACAAACTATTTCAAAAAGAAGTGTTAATTCCACATGAAGAATTATCTTATTCTTCAGAACAAATAATAATTCAGCCAGAACAAATTCCGTTTATTACTTACCCATACGAGTGGTGTTTTAATCAATATAAAGAAACGGCTTTGTTAACGCTTAAGCTTCAAAAGTTTAGTTTGGAACATGGTTTTTCTTTAAAAGATGCTTCTGCTTTTAATGTAACTTTTCATCATGGGAAAGCAATTTTTATAGATACATTATCTTTCGATTTCTATATTGAAAATTCACCATGGAGAGCTTATAAACAATTTGTGTCTCATTTTTTAGGGCCCTTACTTATGGCTCATTATCATGGTGCACAATCTTTAAAACTGATGAGCAATTATATGGATGGTATTCCGTTAAATATGATTGCTTCCATGATGCCATTTAAATCGAAATTAAATCCATTTTTATATTCAAATATTCATTTGTTAGCTAAGTTTGAGGGTAAATATAATGAGGATTATAAAGGCGAATCTAAAATCAAGTCATTATCCAAAAAAGCACAATTAAATATCATACAAAGTTTGTATGATATTATTAAAAAGCTATCATTAAAAGAACATTCTGAATGGGGAGACTATTACAATAAAACAAATTATTCTGATGCAGCATTTAATTTAAAATCGGATATTATTAATGCATGGATCTCTAAATTAAATACCAAAACGGTTATAGATATTGGGGGTAACGATGGCACTTTTGTTAGAAGAATCACGTCTGATATTGAACATGCATTGGTATGCGATATTGATAATAACGCTGTCGATTTTAACTATAAAACTATAAAAAAAAATAAGGAACATTTTATGTTGCCTTTTGTATTAGATGTTTTAAACCCAACAGCATCCATTGGGTTTAATAATGTAGAACGAGATTCGTTTATTGAGAGAATTGTAAAATATCAACCAGATGTTACTTTGGCTTTGGCTGTAATACATCATATGTCTTTGTCTGGAAATATATCCTTTGAGATGTCTGCACAATTTTTTGCTAAATTTTCTAAACATCTTATTATTGAGTTTCCTAAAAGAGAGGACTCTTGGGTACAAAGACTCTTAAATAATAAAGCCGATTTTAAAGATTATTTTGGGTTTTATAATATCGATAATTTTGAAAAAGCTTATCTAAACTATTTTGAAATTATTGAAAAACAATCCATTGAAAACTCAGAAAGAGTCATGTATTTATTAAAAACAAGACATGATTAAAACCATTAATAAGATGCGGTCTGGAATTATGTCATTTATTAGTAATGATAAAGAATATCCAATAATAGCAGCTGTTTCAGCTGGATTGTATCCGCTTTTATATTACTATAACTCCAATTTCACTTTAGTGAACTCTTGGAGCCAATTCTTGTTTTTTGTTATTACTTATTTACTTATACCAAGTGGCGTTTTTCTGGGAGTTTTTCTGTTTTTTAAACGAGTTACACCACTGCAAAAATTTAAGAAATTTGCGCTTCCAGTGTTAAATTTCATGACTTTTGTGTTTTTAATTATTATTAGCACATATGGCTTTAGTTGGAAGGTTATAGCAGTTTCATTAATAATTGCTATTGCTTTAGCCATTCTGCTACAAAAACATTTCAAAAAAGTTGTTGTTTTTCAGCTATTAATGACTTTAATTGTTGCAACTAAATTAGTGCCAGATGTTTATAGACATCTTACTTACTCATCCAAATGGATGGAAATAAGCGATGATATTGAAAATGTAAATTTTAAAAAGAAGCCAAATATTTATGTTATTCAACCAGATGGTTACACTAGTTTTTCAGAATTAAAAAAGAAAACATACAATTTCGATAATTCAAATTTTCAGCAATTTTTAACTGCAAGCGGGTTTAAGTTATACAACGATTTTAGAAGTAATTATACCACAACATTAAGCTCTAATAGCTCTATGTTTGCTATGAAACATCACTATTATAATAACAATAAGAGTAAGCCTAATGAGTTGTATAATACGCGAAAAATTATCATTGGAGATAATCCTGTAGTATCCATTTTTAAAAACAATCAGTATAAAACATTTTTAATGCTTGATGTTTCTTATTTGTTGGTAAATAGATCTCCAATTTTATATGATTATAGCAACATAGATTATAGCGAAATTCCTTATTTAGACAGAGGTTTTAGTATTAAAAAAGACCCTTTAATAGATTTGGAGCGCATTATTGAAAGTAATTTAGAAACCAATAACTTTTTCTTTATAGAAAAAATGCTTCCCATGCATATAACAAACGATTACAGTGATTCTAAGGGAATAGAAGGCGAACGAAATATCTATTTAGAACAACTTAAACAAGCCAATGATTGGTTAACGAATGTCGTTCAGATAATTACTAAGAAAGATCCGGGAGGTATTATAATAATTGCTGCAGATCATGGTGGGTTTGTTGGCATGGAGTCTACACAAGAAAGTAACCTGAAACAAGTTGATGATGCGTTGGTTACATCGGTATTTTCAACAATCTTAGCTATTAAATGGCCAGAAAATATAGCACCATATTTTGATAATAAGTTAAAAACAAATGTCAATCTGTTTAGGATCTTGTTTTCTTACTTAAGTGATGATACAAGTTATTTAAAAACTTTAGAAGTTGATAAAAGTTATACTCTAATAAAAGAGGGAGCTCCTGTTGGAATCTACGAAGTTATAAACGAAAATGGTGATGTTGTTTTTAATCAGCATTAAAATTAGTATTTTCAGCACGAATTAAATACAAATGAAGGTTTTCTCAGTTAAAAAATATGGTCCAGAATATAAATCACAATGGAATGATTTTCTAAAACATTCTAAAAACGGGACATTTTTATGTCATCGTGATTTTATGGAATATCATCAGGATCGATTTGAAGATGCCTCGTTTTTAATTTTTCAAGATGAAAAATTGGTTGCTATTTTTCCAGCCAATAGGAAGAATGAGCTAATTTATTCGCATCAAGGTCTTACTTATGGAGGATTAATTGTTGGAAAAGAAGCGTCGTTTAAAATGGTTTTAAACACCTTTAAAAGCTTGCTAGAAACTTGTGAGTCTTTTGGGATGCATGAAATGATTATCAAACCAACGCCAAGAATCTATCATACACATCCAAGCGATGAAATGGATTATCTGCTTTTTAAACTTCAAGCCGAATTAATTAGAAGAGATTTAACCTTAGCAATTAATACAGCTCAACCAATAGACATTAGCGCATCTAATAGAAAAAGAGGGTTGAAAAAAGCACAAAAAAATAACCTGCTTGTTAAAGAAGAATCTGATTTTAATTTGTTTTGGAACCAAATACTAATTCCAAACTTAAAAGCACAACATGGTGTTGAACCTGTTCATACTTTAGAAGATATAACAAAATTACAATCAAATTTCCCAAATAATATTAGACAATTTAACGTTTATAAAGACAATACCATTGTGGCTGGAACAACCGTTTTTGAAACAGAGACAGTGGCACATGCACAATATATTTCGGCTAATAATAACAAACAAGAATTAGGTAGTTTAGATATACTGTTCCATGAATTAATACATGAAGTTTATAAAGATAAAGCCTTTTTCGATTTTGGTATTAGTAACGAAAATCAAGGCAAACAAATAAATTCAGGGTTGCAATCTTGGAAAGAATCGTTTGGAGCTAGAAGTATATCGCATGATTTTTATAGTGTTTTTACTAAAAATCATAGCTTTTTAAACGATGTTTTAATATGATAAAGTTTCTAGACTTATATAATATCAACAAAAGATTTGAACCTGAATTTCAAAAGAAATTTCAACAGTTTTTAGATTCAAGTCATTATATCTTAGGGAAAGAAGTTACTACTTTCGAAACAGATTTTGCGTCATATTGTGGAACCAATTACTGTGTCGGGACTAGTAATGGGTTAGACGCTTTAACGTTAATTTTTAAAGCATACATCCTTTTAGGAAAACTGCAAGAAGGCGATCATGTATTAATACCAGCAAACACCTTTTTTGCAAGTGTGTTGTCTGTTTTAAATTCTAGATTGGTTCCTGTCTTTATTGAACCAGAGATTGAAACGTTTAATATCTCAATCCAAGAAATAGAAAAAAAGTATACGTCTCAAGTTAAAGCTATAATGCCAGTACATTTATATGGGCAATTAGCTAATATGGAAACTATCAATGCCTTTGCAAAAAAATATGAGTTATTAGTAATTGAAGATGCTGCTCAAGCCCATGGAGCCGAAAACAATTCTGGTATTAAAGCAGGTAACTTAAGTCATGCAGCTGCTTTTAGTTTTTATCCAAGTAAAAATTTAGGTGCTTTAGGTGATGGAGGAGCAGTAACCACAAACGATGCTGTTTTAGCAGAAACCATTAATAAATTACATAATTATGGTTCTGAAAAAAAATACGAACATAGCCTGATTGGTTGTAATAACCGCTTAGACGAAATTCAAGCCATGTTTTTAAACATTAAACTAAAACAGTTAAATGCAGATAATTTAATAAGACAAGAAATAGCCAAAAGATATTTATCTGAAATTAAAAACGATAACATTGTATTGCCTTTTTATAATAACACTAAAGACCATGTGTTTCATGTTTTTGTAGTTAGGGTAGAAGATAGAAATAATTTTGTGTCTTATTTAAAAAAGCATCATATTGAGACTTTAATTCATTATCCAATACCACCTCATAAACAAGAAGCTTTATTGTATTTTAATAATTTAAGCTTACCTATTACCGAAAAAATTCATGAAACTGTAGTTAGTATTCCTATAAGTCCGATATTAACAGACCTTGAAGTAAATCATGTAATAAAAATATTAAATGCTTATTAATTGAAAAGATTAATTAAATACATAAACAATAACGTTTTAGTTAAAGTGGCTTCTTTAAATTCTGCGTCTCTAGTTACCAAAATTGTTGGTGGTCTTTTAACATCCAATGCTATTGCACATTTTATAGGAGCAGAAGGATTAGCCCTAATTGGAAATTTACGAAATTTTGTTGGCTCTTTACAGTCTATTGCTACGCTTGGTTTATATAATGGCGTTGTTAAATACATTGCAGAATTTAAAAACAATACCGTTGAGTTAAGCAAAACTATTTCTACATCTTTTTACTTGGGTTTTATTTCAACTGTTTTAGTGTCCTTTGGTTGTTATTTTAATGCAGAAAGCATCAACAATCTAATTTTTCCTTTATATAACGATTATGCTTACGTGATTAGAATTTTTGCTATAGCATTACCATTTTACACATTGAATTTGTTCACTTTTTCAATATTGAATGGCTTTTCAAAGTTTAAAATTCTTATTATCATTAATATTATTGGTCAGATTTTAGGCGTAGGTGTTACATTAATATTAATCTATAAGAATAGAATTGATGGCGCTTTAATCTCGGTAGTAATTTCAGAATCATTAATATTTTTAATAACCATTGTTGGTATTGTTAATCAACGAAGCTTAATTCCATTAATAAAAGTTGGTAGTTTTAGTATAGAAAAAGTTAAAAAGCTTAGTTCCTTTTCAATTATGGCATTGTTTTCTGCTATAGTTTTGCCATTAGTCGCTATTGCTATTAGGTCTTATATTATAGATAATGTAGGCTTTAAAGAAGCTGGTTTTTGGGAAGCTATGAACCGGATTTCTAAGTATTATTTAATGTTTGTTAGTTCTTTATTAACCCTATATATTTTGCCTAGATTATCTGAAATAGATAATGCTAAAGATTTTAGAAATGAAGTGTTTAATTTCTATAAAACCATCATTCCAATCTTTGGAACTGGACTAATAATTATATACTTTTTAAGAACCTATATTATTACCATTGTTTTTTCTAGTGAGTTTAATCCAGTGGAAGACTTATTTCTATGGCAGCTTTTAGGCGACTTTGTTAAAGTGCTTTCCATTGTAATTGCTTATCAATTTTTAGCTAAAAAAATGTTTTGGCATTATATTATTACTGAAGCTTTTTCGGTGATTATAATGTATGCAACCAGTGTGTATTTTATTGATATTTATGGCGTAAAAGGCGCAACCATAGCACATTTTGTGTCTTATGTGATGTATTATGGTGTGATATTGTTAATTTTTAGTTCTTCGCTTTTTGGAGTGATTCCTGAAAAAGACGATTTAGATGCTATCGATTAGAATGTTTTTTCCAAAGGTGTAAATACTTTGTAGCTGTTTGTATGTAGTGATGTTCTTTTTCGATAAATGCTCGAGCATTTTTTGAAATCTCTATGAGTTTATTTGGGTTTTCTATCAACCGTTCTAAATTTTCAACTATTTGAGACACGTTTGGTAAGGCATTGATGGCAACTGTATTTTCTTCTAGTTGATAATAATCTAACCATGCTTTTTCGGCTCCTGTAAAAACCACTTTCCCTTTTGCCATAGCCTCCAAGGCATTATAACCTTGGTCAAAACTATACACTTGGTCTAAGACAACATGTGCCTGATTATATACATTTATATACTCTTTGTAAGGTAAATTGTATGTGGTGTGAATGGCTACCTTGTCTGGATATTTTTTCTGAATAATCTCTAGAGCTTCGTCAAAAAAATCATTCCCTTTTTTAATTTTGGACAAGGTATTTATCCCATGAAAAATATGGATTTTATCTTTAATCTGTAAAGGCTCAAACAGAATTTTGTCTGTATTTATTGGGTTTGGAATCATGCCTAAATAGGCCTCGTTATTTCGTAAAGGAATATGATAATCGATGTCTGATGCAATGACTCCACAACTATGTTTGTAAATAAAACTGTGAAGCTTTTTATAGGCTGGAGTCACATATTTTAAACAATAATGAAATTGCTTTTTTAATGATTTATTATTTAAATAAGGCGATAAAACAGAATAGGCCTCTTTTTCTTTGAGATAATGATTAATTGTCACATAATCGTCGCCACAAGACAGTAAAAACAAATGTTTATTTTGTTTTATTAATGTCTTTAATAAAGGCGTTTGTATTGTTGGGTGAATGGAAAGAGCATCTTCGTTTATTAATTGAACCACATCAAAATTATGAAGCTTTTTTAAAGCTTTTTTAAACTTATATGCCACTTCAAAATCTGCAATGTCAAAATTGGTTACTTTATGAATGACTTTTCTAAAGAACAACAAAACGGGTTGATTAGATATTTTAATAGATAGGTCTATATCTGCAGGGAACTGCTTAAATAAGTCTCCGTTTCCAACCAAAACAACGTCGTGACCTAGTTCTTGTAAACCTTCCTTTAGCGAATTATGTAATCGACTAAATTCTCCAATTAAAAGTATTTGCATGCTTATTTTGATACCTTTGTTATCCAAAGATACTCGTTTCAATGAACATTTCAGAAAAAACTAAAATTCCCTTAGAAATTCTTGTGGCTACAACCAACAGAACCACATTGGATTTTCTTTATAATATGTTTAAAAACAATGTACTGGAAAATTATCACATCTTGATTGTTAATCAAACCAAGGAAGAAAAATTATTACATGCTGAAACTCCAAACATTCGTGTGATTAATTCGTTTGAAACAGGTTTAAGTAAAAGTAGAAATTTAGCCTTAAAAAATGCTATTGGAGATATCTGTTTATTGGCTGATGATGATGTAGTATATTTAGAGCATTTTGAAAAAACAATTTTAGAACGTTATAATAAATTATCAGATGCAGATATTTTAACCTTTAAAACACTTACTTCAGAAAAGAAACCATACAGTAATTATCCAAATCAAATAACAAGTTTAAATAGGTTTTATAGAAAAGTACTATCAATAGAAATATCTTTTAAAAGAGAATCTCTTATAAATAACAATGTTGCATTCAATGAGCTTTTTGGTTTGGGAAGTGTTTTTCAAGATGGAGAAAACAGATTATTTTTTGAGGATGTTTTTAAAAAGAAACAAATAAAAGCGTATTTTTCGCCAGATTATATTGTAATGCATGAACCTTCAAGCTCTAGTGACGACGTGGCTTCAGATAGATTTATCTTTGCTAGAAGTGCTTTGAATTATAAATTACATGGCACGTTTGTCTGGTTTTATGTATTTAGATTAATAGCATCTTTGGTAAGAAAAGGATTGATTAACTTAAATGAGATATCATCAAAAATTAAAATGGCCAATCAAGGAATAAAAACCTATAAAGAATTGAAACATGGAAAGTAGTAAAACAACGATAGATCTTATTAAGATATTAGACATTCCTAAAATTGAAGATAAAAAAGGAAGAGGGAACTTATCTGTTATTGAAAAAGATTGTATTCCATTTTCGGTAAAACGTGTTTATTATTTGTACGATGTGCCTAGTGATGCCTACAGAGGAGGACATGCTCATAAAAATTTATACCAGTTTTTAATTGCTTTAAGTGGCAGTTTCGATGTGGTTTTAGACGATGGAAATCAGAAGAAAACAATAACGCTAAACAAACCAAATAAAGGCTTGTTAATACCTAAAGGCATTTGGCGTGAATTGGAAAACTTCTCTTCAGGTTCTGTCTGTTTAGTATTGGCATCTGAGGAATTTGATGAAGAAGATTATATTAGAAAATACAAACAGTTTTTAGCGTTTAAAGACTAGAAATAATTCTTTTTGTGTGTTAATTGATTGTAGATAGACACTACAATTTTGGTAATAGGTAACGGAAGATTAAGTAGGGTTTTTTGTTTGAAATTTAATTTATGGAAATCGATATTTTCTTTCAGTTTTTTATAATTTTCTACATCACCAACTAGTCTATATTTTAAAGCTGAAGAGAATTTGTTTTTATTAATATATTCATTAAAAAAAGTAGATTTATCTAAAGAAGTATATTTAGAAAAATCAATAGATTGAAATTTTTTTCTGTTAGATTTTGTTAGCCCATTTTCTACAACTACATGTGTTGCTAATGGTTTGTTCAAAAATACAACAGCATATTTTAGACCTATCCTAATCCAGTAATCAGTATCTTCACTTGTACTAAGAGATTCATTAAATTTACCAATAACAGTTATAGCTTCTTTTTTGAAAACAGAACTTGCACAATGTAAAATCGAATGATCTAAACTATATTGAAAATAGTCTAATACGGCAACTTCATTTATTTTTAGAAGAAGGTTGCAATAGGTAGCTAAATATGATTCTTTTTTAGTTTTTATCTTTAATGCCGTTGCGAAAATGTGTTCTTCTGGATACGTATTAATAAGCTTGAGTATTGACTCTAAGAATATGTTTTTCCAAATATCATCTGCATCTAAAAAAGTTAAAAACTTTCCTGATGCTTTAGAAATACCATAATTTCTAGCCGACGATACTCCTTCATTTACTTTTGTAAAAATAGTTATTCTTTCATCATTAAAATCACTTATAACGTTCAGGCTATTATCTGTTGACCCATCATTTACAATAAGTATTTCAAAATCAGAAAAACTTTGACTAAGAACACTTTGTAGGGTATTCTTAATGTGTTTTTCTTTATTAAATAAAGGAATGATTATTGAAAAAAACGGGTTCATACTATTTATTTATCCTGCAAAAATAACCTAATCTGTATAAATCGAAGAGTAATAAATTAGGGTTTTCATGAGTTAGGTTCTTTTTTATTTTAGAATCAAAAAGTGCCATAAATTTTCCATAAAGTTGCTCTATATAGAAAAATTTAAGCCAGCCATAAGCTTTTAATAAACTAATATCATTATTAGTTATCCGTTTGGTAACATACAAATGATGAAGGGTTACCATAGCATGCTCTGTTTTTTTTAAAAATTCAGGATTCTCGTCTAAACCAAAATGGTACACTTGGTTATTAATATGTAATATTTTAAATTGATGCTTTTTTAACAAAGCACCTAACAAATAATCCATGCCATAACTATTTTTTGTGTTGTTTTTTATAAGCTCTAAATAAACAGGTTTTTTCATTAAAAAATTTGCTGAAATTATCACCTTATAAGGGGTTTGGTTTCTTAGATTAGCATCTACTTCTTCACGTTGTTTTCCAAAAGTAAATCGCAAAGATTTATTTTTAGAATAAGATGCTTCTTGATAAGCAAAACCACCAAAAATGGCATCAAGTTTTATATTAATTACTTCAAGATACTTGGATAAAAAATCGTCACTTTTTGGCAATACATCTGCATCAACAAATAATAACCAGCTGTACTTTGCTTGCTGCGCTAAAAAAAGCCTACTAGCCGTTCTTCCAACATTCTTTTTTGCTTCTATAAACTTACAATTGGTTAGATTGTTAATTTTTTGATTCTCAATATTTAAATGCGAAAAAGAACCGTCATCTACACAAATGAGTTCAAAAGCTATATTTGCTTTTAATGCTTGTTTCTCAAGCTGTAAAGCTAATGGATATGCATTGTAATGATATGTGGGAATTAATATAGATAACATGAATTTTGGTTCATTTGTTCAAATCTAAACAATAAAATCAATTTATATTAATGTTGATCATTTTAAGTTTAAAAGAATTGACAAACGTCTGTTCTAGTGATTTTGAGGTGCGAAAAATTATTTCGAGAACTATTTTTTAATTTAAACTCAAATTCTCGATACAAAATTCATTCAAATTGACGAATTTTAAAAAGCGCAAAACAGGTTATAAACCATTTTAAATGTTCTATTGGTATGGTAATTGTATTTTTGAGTGTATGAAAAAAATCTATTTATCAAGTTTGATATTTTTTGTCATACTTTTTGGGTATTCGCAAAAAGAATTTCATGTGTTTCCAGAATCTCATTCAATGACTCCTGGGAAACCATCAGGAAATGGGTCCATGAATCAACCTTGGGATTTACAAACAGCTTTAAATCAGTCTTCTGATAGTGTTAATGGAGATGATATTATCTGGCTTCATGAAGGTGTTTATAATGGTCGTTATTATAGCAAATTGAATAGTACAATCAGTAATAAGTATATTACAGTGTCTTCATTTTTAAACGAATGGGCTGTTTTAAATGGAAACATTATTTCAAATCAAACAGCAGTATTAACTGTTACTGGCAGTGGTGTTATTTATAAAAATTTTGAAATTACTTGGTTAGGTGAGTTTTCTAGAAATAGTAAAGATGCAAGTTTTCAAAAATCGGATGGTGTAAGTCATTTAAATGGGAAAGATTGTAAATTCTTAAACCTAATGATACATAACAATCCAGGTTCTGGGTTTGGCTCATGGAAAAGAACGAGCAACGCCATTATAGAAAACTGTATCATTTATAATAATGGATTTATGACTTCCAGAAGAGGAAGTGGCGTAGGGATGTATGTTCAAAATGAAAGTGATGAAGAAAGATTGATTAAAAACAATGTTATTTTTAATAATTACTATAAAGGAATCGAGGTTTGGTCTGCAAGTACACACTCTAAAGTAGCTATAGTTAAAAATGTGACTTTAGATAATAATGTTATTTTTAATAGTGGATTAATTTCAGGTAGCTTTAAAGACAATTTAATAATTGCCACAGATGATGTTTTAGGAATTAACATAGCAAAAAACATTACAGTTAGTAATAATATATTTTATCACAACACAACCTTATCTAAAGCTATCGAGAATTCTGACGCACCTTCTCTTACTTTAGGATTTAATGAGAAATCTCCAATAGAGAATATAACTATTAATAACAATATTATAATAGGTAGAAAAGATGCGCTAAGAGTGTTAAGTGCAAAATCTTTGACCTTTAAAAATAACATGGTTTATAGTGGATATGCGCGATTTTTTAAACCGGTTTTAAAGCATATAAATAATAAGTCTTGGGAATTTGAAAAGAACACCTACTATACTAGAAATTCAAAACCCATTCGAATACAAGGTGAAATAGATTATTCTATTCAACAATGGCAAGCTATTTATGGACTAGGAAGACTTAGTCAATGGAAGTATTTTAAAGAATTTGATGCCGATCAAGTTCCGAAAATAACAAAAATCAACACCCAAGAAAACACTTATAGAGTGGTACTCTTTAATAAAGAACTTGAAGATGTTATGGTTGATTTTTATGAATACAACCTTCCTGAAAATAGCAATTACATCATTAAGGATGTTGAAAATTATAAACATATTTTAGATTCTGGAACTTTAGCTGAAACGAGTAAAATTAAAATTCCAATGAATGTGACACGTGATAAAATGAAATCTTACAACAACTTTGGAGTTTATGATATTGAATTTAAAAAAAATGAAACTATTGAAACTAAAGATTTTCTGGAAAGATTCTTAAATTGGTTAGGAATTTAAATGGAATGATGTTCAAAGTTTACAAAAAGCATATATTTACAAACAACTTCTAACCAAAACCCATGCTATTTAATACCATAGATTTTGCCATTTTTATGCCAATAATCTTTCTATTGTATTGGTTTGTATTCTATAAAAACATAAAAACTCAGAATGTTTTTCTAGTTATAGCTAGTTATTTCTTTTATGCATGTTGGGATTGGCGTTTTTTGGGCCTCATTTTTTTAAGCTCATTAGTAGATTATGTGGTTGGCCTTTATTTGGTAAAAACAGATAATAAAACAAAAAGGAAAAGTCTCCTGCTAACTAGTTTGATTGTTAATCTTGGAGTTTTAGGGTTTTTTAAATATTACAATTTTTTTCTAGAATCTTTTCAAGAGGTATTCTCTCTTTTTGGAAGATCTTTAGAGTCAAGCACATTACATATTTTACTCCCAGTTGGTATTAGTTTTTATACCTTTCAAACCTTAAGCTATACCATAGACATTTATAGAAAGAGGCTAGAACCAACATCTAATGTGGTGTCCTTTTTTGCTTTTGTTAGTTTCTTTCCACAATTGGTTGCTGGACCTATTGAAAGAGCGTCCAATTTACTGCCTCAATTTGAAAGAAAAAGACACTTTAATTATGCTAAAAGTATCGATGGATTACGCTTAATCCTCCTCGGACTTTTTAAAAAAATGGTGATTGCAGACAACTGTGCTTTAGCAGTAAACGAAATTTTTACATATTATCCCGAATATAGTGGCAGCACCTTGTTTTTTGGTGCTTTCTTTTTTGCTTTTCAAATTTATGGCGATTTCTCTGGATATTCAGATATTGCTATTGGCTCTGCCAGGCTATTAGGATTCGATTTAATGCAGAATTTTAATTCACCTTATTTATCAAGAAATCTTGGAGAATTTTGGAGACGCTGGCATATCTCTTTAAGTACCTGGTTTCGAGATTACGTGTATATTCCATTAGGTGGTAGCCAAGTGTCTAAAACAAAATGGATACGTAATATTTTTATTGTTTTTCTATTAAGTGGTTTGTGGCATGGAGCTAATTGGACTTTTATTATTTGGGGATTTATTCATGCTCTATTTTTTCTGCCACTAATTTTTAAAAGTAGTAATGCCAAGTTTAAAGATGTCGCTGATAATAATAAGTTACTGCCTTCAATTAAAACAGTCTTTCAAATAGGTTCCACTTTTCTAGTAGTACTTTTAGCTTGGGTATTTTTTAGAGCCGAAAACATTACTCATGCATTTCTATATTTGAATGGTATGTTCGACATGTCGTTATTTTCATTCCCAACGGTATCAAGAGGCTTGGTCTTATTTCTTGTTGTTTATATGCTTTTTGAATGGCTTCAAAGAGATAAAAAGCACCTTTTAGAAATAGATTTTATTCGCTCTAAACCTTTACGTATTGCTATATATTATTGTTTGGTGTTTATTATATTTTATTTTGCAGGAGATACACAACCGTTTATATATTTTCAGTTTTAATGAAGAAATTGTTATCACATATAAGTCTGTTCTTAATTCCAATTCTAGTAATTTGGATATTAGCTGAGGTGTTTTACAGAACGGTTCCAAATAACTATACCTATAAACACAAGCAAATTTCAAATAATACGGATATTGAAGTTCTTATCTTAGGAGATTCTCATACGTTTTATGGTATTAATCCAGAGTTTTTATCTCTTAAAGCTTATAATTTGTCAAATGTTAGTCAGACTATTTATTTCGATAAATTATTATTTGAAAAGCATATCAAACAGTTGTCAAAATTAAAATACCTTATTTTGGCAGTAGATTATACCACGTTGAGCCAGGCTGATAATACCCAAGAAGATATCTGGAGAAAATATTTTTATGAGTCTCAAATGGATTTAGATGTGCCTTTAATTAAATGGTACAATCCTAAAAAATATAGTTTAGCATTAACTAGAAAATTTGATAAAACTTGGCAAACATGTGAAGAATATCATAATAAAGGAACTTTAATAGGTTGTGATGCCAATGGTTGGGGAAACACCTATCTAAGTACTGTAGACTCCGTTGAGATGAATCGTTTGGCACATGTAGTAGCTAAAAAACATGAAGATGGCTCTTTAGATTTTAGTTTAAATACTGAAAGGATTCAACAAATGATAGATTTGTGTCAATCAAAAAATATTCAAGTGTTATTAGTAAATATGCCATCTGTTCCAGAATATGTATCTGTATTAAATGCTGAAAAATGGCAGAAAATAGATGCTGTTTGTCAACTTTTAGAAACCAATAATAGTAACGTTACTAGAATAGATTTATTAGAAGATAAACGGTTTGTGTTAAAAGATTTTCAAGATGCCGATCATCTAAACGCTGATGGAGCTAAAAAGTGTTCTTTGGTTATCGACCAATATTTAAACAAGTTGTAAAAAATGATTAATATTGTTAGCAACAAATGAGATTTTATAAAAACTTTATTGTGTTTTGGGCTGTATTCTATTTTGCTGTTGCCATTATAGGGAGAGTCTATACGTACAAAAAAGAAATCTTCCCTTTTTTTAGATGGTCATTATATTCTAAAACACCAAATAAACTGGTGTATCCTTATGTTTTAGTGAATAAAGTGGGTGATTCTGTATTGCCAAAACCAACCAATATTCTAGACTTATATTCAGTACATGATTTAGCACTTACAGATTTAAAATTAATGGTAAATAATTTTTATTATGATATTGAAGCTTTTCCTGGAAATAAAAATGCATATCAAGGTGTTTTTCTAAATGTATTACCCAAAGATAGCGAGTTTACCTTGTATATTAAGGAGCTAGACTTAAGTGTTGAAGATTATAAAGAGACAGAAAAGCATCATCAGGT
The DNA here is from genome assembly GCA_003144015.1 of Flavobacteriaceae bacterium LYZ1037. Lineage (GTDB taxonomy): Bacteria > Bacteroidota > Bacteroidia > Flavobacteriales > Flavobacteriaceae > Xanthomarina. The sequence continues at coordinate 297,697 of QFWS01000001.1, forward strand.
TTTAAATGTGAAAAACAATAAAATAAACCCTAATTGAAAGAAATAACTAAATTTCATTTTTTTTGGAAAAATGCTAATGGGAAATGGCCCCTATTTAGTAAACCTAAAGATGTTCTTTATAGTGAGATAATGACCATTGTAAAGTTTTCTTATTTGTTTTTTCTATTTGCTTTGTTTGTGCAGTTATTTGCTGATAAGCACGATGCAAATATGAAAATGATTGATCCATTGTGGCCAATGGTAGTCTTCAAAAATATCTCTGCAGGATACTTAACTCTTTTTTTTCAGATTAACTTGTTCATTTCATTTATTTGGTTGTGTATTAAACCAAATCAAAAGTTTTTCAAAGTTTATGCATTTATTATTTACTTCCTTTACATTGCTTTTAATAATTCGTTTGGTAAAATAAATCATGGGTCTCATTTAAGTTTAATGATCTTGTTTTGTTATATGTTTATCCCAACAAACAGGAAAGATAAATATCAAGAAAAAACGATATTAACTTTCGCTACAGCTCAGTTCTTTTTATTAATGGCATATAGCTTGTCTGGTGCATGGAAATTATTTTGGGGCATTGTAGAGTTTTTTAATAAAGATGTAAGCTTGTTTTCACCATATTCCTTCAGAAATGTCATTATTGAACAATATCAATATGTCGATCCTACGTTAATCGGAGCTTGGTTTCTAGAACATTATTATATTGGATGGGTTATGTATTTAGCTGTGGTTTATATTGAAATATGTTCAGTTTTTATTTTATTTAAACCAAACTTACATAAAATCTGGGGAGTTTTATTATTAAGTTTACATCTTGGAATTCATTTTATTCTTAGAGTAAATATGTTTAGTGCACCACTTTATATTGGTGTACTGTTTTTGATGTCTCCATTTTATTTAAAGACAGATTTTAAAACGACATTATTAAGTTTACCTGGGGTTTTTGAAACTAGATTACTGTTTCAAAAAATAAGAAAAAAGAATTAGGTAGTTGCTTTTCGTTGTACAACTTCATATACTTGATTATCGTCGCATTTAAGAGTTTTACTTGGGTATTTTAAGAGTAATGCATAATCGTGAGTTGCCATTAATATGGTATTCCCATTTTTATTAATCTCTTGTAACACTTCCATAACCTCAATACTGGTTTGTGGATCTAGATTCCCTGTAGGCTCATCAGCAAGAATAAGTTCTGGGTTGTTTAATAAAGCTCTAGCAATGGCAACGCGTTGTTGTTCGCCTCCAGAAAGTTCGTGTGGATATTTAAAACCTTTAGTTTTCATGCCTACTTTATCTAAAACTTCTTCAACACGTGTATTCATGTCGCTTTTGTTTTTCCAACCAGTTGCTTTCAATACAAAAAACAGATTATCGTTGATGGTTCTGTCGGTTAGAAGTTTAAAATCTTGAAAAACAACGCCTAATTTTCGTCTTAAAAAAGGAATGTCTTTTTCTTTAAGAGTTCTTAAATTAAAATCAACAATGCTTCCTTCACCTTTAGTCAGTGGTAAATCGGCATAAAGTGTTTTCATAAAACTACTTTTACCTGTTCCGGTTTTACCAATTAAATAAACAAAATCTCCTTTGTTTATTTCAACATTAACATCTGAAAGAACAAGACTTTCCCCTTGAAAAATAGAAACATCTTTTAATTGTAAAACAGAATTCGACATAAAGTTATGTGGGTTTTAAGAATTGTAAATGTATTACTAAAATGTTTAATGTTCAAAATTCCAAGTTTAAAGTTTTCATAATGTAACTGCCAATAGAATACAGTTTAATTAGTACTAAATAAGACTTTTTATAAGTCTGTTTATAATTATAACATAATTCTAACGTTATAAAATGGAGATTAAATTATCTTTGATTTTAAATGAAAAAACGCCTTTATGAGTATCCATAAATTATTAATTTTCTTTATTGCCTGTAGCTTTAATTTAAGTGTTTTTAGTCAGGAATCTGCAGCATATACGAATCCGTTAGTCGATTACCAAAAAGCTTTAAATTTATATGACAATCAGCAGTATTTAGCGGCTCAGTCTTTATTTACACAGATTCAAAAAACTGCAGAAACAGACGTTTTACAATCCGATTGTGCTTTCTATATAGCTAATTGTGCCGTACGTTTAAATCAGTTAAATGCCGACCAACTCATGGAAGATTTTGTTGCTAATTACCCAACAAGCACCAAACGTAATACAGCTTTTGTAGATGTAGCAGATTATTACTTTGCTAATGGAAAATATGCTTATGCAAAAAAGTGGTACGATAAAGTAGATGAAAGCTCCTTAGCTAGAAATGAACAAGAAAGGTTTAATTTCAATAATGGGTATGTAGCGTTTTCAACCAAGAACTATAAAGATGCTAAGACCTATTTGTCTCGTGTAGAAAACTCTCAAAAATACGGGTCGCAAGCAAAATATTATATTGGGTTTATGGCTTATGAAAGCGACGATTACGATCAAGCCAATCAGTATTTCGATCAAGTTAGTGATAATGAAAAATACAGAGAAAAGCTATCTTATTATCAAGCAGATTTAAACTTTAAATTAGGGAAGTTTGAGGAAGCTATTAAATTAGCCAAAGAGCAATTGCCAAATAGTGATAGAAACGAAGTTTCCGAACTCAATAAAATAATTGGAGAAAGTTATTTTAATCTTGAAAAATACGCCGAAGCTATTCCGTATTTATCAGAATATCAAGGTCGAAGAGGTAAATGGAATAACACGGATTATTACCAATTGGGTTATGCGTATTATAAACAAGGTGATTTTGAAAATGCCATTTCAGAATTTAATAAAATAATTGGAGGCAATAATGCCGTGGCTCAAAATGCCTATTATCATTTAGGCGAGAGTTATGTAGAATTAGACAAAAAGCAGGAAGCATTAAATGCATTTCGCAATGCCTCACAAATGGATTTTAATTTAAAAATTCAGGAAGATGCTTGGTTAAATTATGCGAAAATTAGTTATGAAATTGGCAATCCCTACCAATCTGTACCACAGGTTTTAACGAGTTATTTAGATGCTTACCCAAACTCAGGGTATAAAGAAGAGATAGAAACTCTTTTAATCGATTCGTACATTACCTCAAAAAATTATCAAGAGGCTTTAAAATTATTAAAAGGAAAGAACAGTTTCGAAAATAAAGTTGCTTATCAAAAAGTGGCTTTTTATAGAGGTCTAGAACTTTATAACGATGGGAATTATCAAGATGCCTTAGAAATGTTTTCAAATTCAATTAAAGAACCTAGAGATCCAATTTATACTGCAAGAGCCACTTTTTGGAAAGCTGAAACAAATTACAATCTAACAAATTATGAAGAAGCTTTAATTGGTTTCAAACAATTTCAGCAACAAACGAATGCAACAGAAACTCCCGAATACAAAAACATAGATTATAATTTAGCTTATACTTATTTTAAGCAGAAAAGCTATTTACAAGCTATCCAAAATTATAAGAAATTTATAGCCAATCAGCAAGATGATGTCATTCGTTTAAACGACGCGTATTTAAGACTTGGTGATGCATATTTTGTATCAAGTCAATATGCTGAAGCTATTCAAGCTTATGATGAAGCGATAAAAATTAATAAGATTGATTCCGATTACGCATTTTTTCAACAAGCCATCAGTTATGGTTACGAAGGAAAAGCAACTAAAAAAATAGCAGAATTAGAAACTTTTCTTCAAAACTATTCAAAATCTACTTTGCGTGATGATGCCATGTTTGAATTAGGCAACTCTTATGTTAAAGCCAATGAAGATGTAAAAGCATTAAAAATGTACGACAAGCTTCAGACAGATTATAGAATGAGTACGTTTGTTCCAAGATCATTGTTACGTCAAGGGTTAATTCATTATAATAAAAGCGATAATGAACAGGCTTTAAGTAAATTTAAATCTGTAGCCAAAGATTATCCAGGAACTGCCGAAGCCAATCAAGCCGTTGCTTCTGCACGTTTAATCTATATCGATTTAGGTCGTGTAAACGATTATGCTACTTGGGTAAGAACTTTAGATTATGTAGAAGTTACTGATGCCGATTTGGATAATACAACCTATGAATCGGCTGAAAAAAAATATATCGATAGTAAAACAGACGATGCTATCAAGCAATTTAATAGCTATTTAAGTCAGTTTCCAAAAGGCCTGCATGCCTTACAAGCTCATTTTTATCTAGCACAATTGTACTACAAAAAAGATTTAAAAGACAATGCTGCACCACATTATCAATATGTTGCAGATGCTTCGCCTAGCGAATTTACAGAAGAGTCACTTTCTAAAGTGTCACAAATTTATCTTGAAAAGAAACGTTGGATAGAAGCCATTCCTACATTAAAACGTTTAGAAGTAGAAGCCAGTTTTCCACAGAATATCATTTTTGCACAATCTAATTTAATGAAAGCTTACTATCAGCTAAATAAATACACTGAAGCAGTTGGTTATGCTGAAAAGGTATTAAATCATGGTGTGTTAGATAATAAAATTAAAAGTGATGCACACTTAATAATTGCTCGTTCTGCTATAAAAATGGGAGATGAAACTCGAGCAAAAACAGCTTTTGCTGAAGTAGAAAAGACAGCTACAGGCGAAGCTGCTGCAGAGGCCTTGTACTACAATGCTTATTTTAAAAATAAGGAAGGTGCTTTTGAAGCGTCGAATGCAACAACACAACGTTTGGCAAAAGATTTTTCTAGTTACAAATATTTTAGTGCTAAAGGTCTCGTGTTGATGGCAAAGAATTATTATCAATTAGATGAAGCATTTCAAGCCACTTATATTTTAGAAAGTGTTATAGAAAACTTTAAAGAATTTGAAGATGTGGTTACAACAGCTCAAGAAGAATTAACTAAAATTAAAGCTGAACAAGCTAAAACAAATTCATCTGTTTTACCCGAAGAAGATTAATCAAAATTCATCAAACGTAAATCAAAAATAAAATAAAATCTATGCGAAAGCACATTCATAAAATTAGTATCCTCTTAATAACCTTAAGTGTTTCTATTTCTTGGTCTCAGGAAAGAGATAACGATACTATAAAAACAGATGTTATTAACGTTGTTAAACCATATACGCCAACAATTTCAGATGCGTTTAAGGTGAAAGAGTCTCCAACTATAGACGACGATGAAACTACCACTAAAAAGGAAGTTGAATATAATATTTTTTCTTTTCCAGTAGCATCGACATTTACACCAGCAAAAGGAAAGGCAGCAGTGGTTGATAAAGAAAAACCAATGGAGTTATTCGATAATTACGCATCCCTTGGTTTTGGTAGTTATACTACGGTTTTAGGAGACGTATATTTAAATCATTCTTTAAGTAAGACAGACAACATTGGAGGTTCTGTTAGACATCATTCCTCTCAAGGAGGAATCGACGATGTTTTATTAGACGATTATTTTTACGACACTAAGTTGAATGTTAATTTTTCAAGAAAAGAGCGCGATTTAAGTTGGAATGTAGAAGGTGGTTTTAAACATCAAATCTTTAATTGGTATGGCTTGCCACAACCTTATTATGATGTCACCTCACCTGAAACGCAATTAGGTGTTAGTCATACGTTTTACGGAGGAAATCTTGGTGGAGATATTGCATTCCAGGATACTTATATTAAGTCTGCAAGTGTGATGTTTAGACATTTTGGTGACGACCAAGGTTCAGGAGAAAATCGATTTTCTGCAGATGTTGCAGCAGATATCCCTATTGCAGATATAGAAATTTCAATCAAAGTTATGTTTGATTATTTGGGTGGTTCTTTTGATAGATATTACAACGTCGATGCCGAGAATAAATACGGAAACTTTAATATTGGTTTAGCACCAACATATCGATTAGTTCAAGACGATTTAACTTTAGATTTAGGAGTCTCTTTATTTTATTTAAATGATACTGAAGCTAGCGAAAGTAAGTTTTACATTTATCCAAACATAGCAGCCTCTTATCGAGTGGTTGACGAGGTATTAATTGCCTATGGAGGCATCAAAGGAGGTTTGATTCAAAACACCTACGAGAATTTTGCTGAAGAAAACAAGTTTGTCTCTCCAACCTTATTAGTTGCTCCAACAGACCAACAATATCATGCCTATGTTGGATTGAAAGGAAAAGTCTCAAACAATGTCAGCTATAATATAAAAGGAGCTTATTTTGCTGAAAGTGACAAAGCATTATTTAGACATAATGAAATCCAATTTATCAGTCCAGACGAAAATTATCAGTTTGGGAATTCTTTTTCTGTAGTTTATGATGATGTTTCAACGTTTAATGTTGGAGGAGAAATAAGTGTCGATATCAGCCGTAATTTTAAACTAGGTCTTAATGCCGATTTCTTTGCTTACAGCACAGATAATGAAAGTGAAGCATGGAACTTACCGAGCATTACAGGTTCTTTATTTATGGATTATCAGATTGATTCTCATTGGTATGCAGGAGCTAGCTTGTTTTATGTTGGCGAACGTAAAGATCGAGTGTATGAAACCACATTCCCTGTAGTATCTTTCGGCGCTACAACCTTAGATAGTTATTTTGATGCGAATACACATGTTGGTTACCATATAAACGATCGTTTTTCAGTGTTTGTGAAAGCCAATAATATTGCAAACCAAAATTACCAACGTTGGTTAAATTATCCAGTTCAAAGTATTCAAATTTTGGCAGGAGCTACTTATAAATTTGACTTTTAAATAAAAATGTCATTGCGAGGAGTCAATGACGAGGCAATCTTTTCAACAATTCTAATTCTTCATTTTAAAGCGTTCTATTTTGAACGCTTTTATTATTTTTGTCTAACGTTAGTTCGAGTGATTCTAATATTTTTTGCCACATTGGTATCGAGAACAAATCTTATAGTTTTATGAAAAAGTTATTATTCATTTTCGTTTTAATCTTCATTCTTTCATGTAGTAAGGAAAAGCAACATGTTGATGCTATTGTTATCAATGCCAAGGTTTATACCGTAAATTCAAACTTCGAAATAGCTGAAGCTTTTGCTATTAAAGATGGTAAGTTTTTCCAAATTGGAACTTCCGTCGACCTTAAAAACACGTTCGAAACAGACACCATTATAGATGCAAAAGGTAAAACCATTCTTCCAGGATTTATAGATGCACATTGCCACATGTATGGCATGGGAATGAATATGCAGCAAGTCGATTTATTTGGAACCACCAGTTTTGATGATGTGATGAAACGCGTATTAGATTTTCAAAATGAAAAGCAAACAGAATTTATAATAGGAAGAGGTTGGGACCAAAACGATTGGGAAGACAAAAGCTATCCCAATAAAAAATTATTAGATGCGCTATTTCCAGATACTCCTGTAGCTTTATCACGAGTTGATGGACATGCTATGTTATGTAATCAAGCAGCATTAGACTTAGTTAGCATAACAAAAAATTCTAAGTTTGAAGGTGGCGAGGTCGTTGTTGAAAATGGCGAATTAACAGGTGTTTTAATTGATAGACCTGCAGAAATGGTAGAAGCTGTTTTTCCAGAACCTACAAGGCAAGATCAAATAAATGCTTTGTTAGATGCGCAAAAAGTGTGTATGAATCTGGGTTTAACTACGGTTTCAGATGCAGGATTACATAGAAATATCATAGAACTTATAGACAGCTTACAACAAACCGAAGATTTAAAAATAAGAGTGTATGCGATGATTAGTAATACCAAAGAAAATTTGGATTACTATTTACCGAAAGGCAAAATTAAAACAGATAAACTGAATGTTCAATCTGTAAAAGTGTATTCAGATGGTGCTTTAGGATCTCGTGGTGCAGCCTTAAAAGCGTCCTATTCAGATATGGAAAATCATTTTGGTGCTATGGTTATTGGTTTGGATGAATTAGAAAGTTTAGCAAAACGAATTGAAGCTGCCAACTTTCAAATGAATACACATGCTATTGGAGATTCGGCTAATAGCGTTGTTTTAAAAACGTACGAAAAAACACTTCAGGGTAAACATGATAGACGCTGGAGAGTAGAGCATGCGCAAGTAATTACAGATGATGATTTCGATTATTTTAAAAACGAGAATATTATACCTTCAGTACAGCCAACACATGCCACAAGCGATATGTATTGGGCTGAAGATAGATTAGGCTCCGAAAGAATAAAAGGAGCTTATGCTTTTAAAACACTTTTAAATGCAGGTGGAAAGATTGCTTTAGGAACAGATTTTCCAGCAGAAAAAGTAAACCCTATTGCAACATTTTATGCAGCAGTTTCAAGACAAGATGTTGCAGGTTTTCCAAAAGATGGTTTTAATATAGAAGATGGTTTAACGAGAGAAGAAACCATAAGAGGCATGACCATTTGGGCTGCTTATGCAAATTTTGAAGACAACGAAAAAGGGAGTATTGAAGTTGGAAAATTTGCAGATTTTATCATATTAGATCAAGACATCATGACTATTGATGTGAAGAAAATTCCAACAACTAAAGTTCAACAGACATTTATTGGAGGAAAAATAAATTAAGTTTTAATAGAGTTTCGCTAAATAATCAAAATGTTTACCATCCATTACCTTTTCGCATTGTAATCCAACACTTTCGCAAGCAAGTTTTAAAGTGTCAAAATCAAGATAAAGCCATTTCATTGGTTCTTCATGGTCCTTTTTATAGCTTAAATAATAATCTAATTCGCCATAATAATTAGCATTGGTATCTATCCAAAGGCCTCCATCTTCATCTTGGTACATGTATTTGATATCTGAGGAATCAATTAAAATCTGACCTTTTGGATTTAAAAGCGATTTTAAATGTTTCAAATACTTTGATACGTTTTTTAGCTCTTGAAAAATTCCTGTACCATTCATTAAAAGTAAAATGGTGTCAAATGTCTCAGTTTCATCTAAAATATCTAAAACCTCAGTATTTAAAACGCCACGTTTTTTAGCAACTTCAATAGCTCCTTTTGAGATGTCTATGGCTTTGACTTCAAACTCTTTTTCTTGTAAATACAAGCTATGACTACCAGAACCACAACCAACATCTAAGGTTTTTCCTTTTGAAAGTTTTAAGGCTTTTTGTTCCAGTTTTGGCATCTCTTTGAAGTCTCTAAAGAGATAGGGAAGAGGTAATTCATCTTCATCTGAAATATTGGTTGAGGTTATTAAGTCTTCCGTATAATTATCATTTTGATAATCTAACAAAGCTTTTCCGAATAGGTCTTTTTTCATATTTGTTATGTGCCATATTGAGCGCAGTCGAAACATCTTTATTATTTTTAGATTCTTCGCTTCGCTCTGAATGACAAGTTTTAGTACTTTTGCAGTATGCAAGACATCATTAATAATCTTCCAAAGCTCGCCAAAGATAAGCATAAGGAAAATAAAACTTTCTTTACAAAGCTTAAAAAGAAACCACCAAAGCAGTTAGATTATGTGATGCAGGAATTACACGAAGAAGAATTTAATAGAACAGATTGTTTAGAATGTGCTAATTGTTGCAAGACAACTGGTCCTTTGTTTACTGATAAAGATGTGGTGCGTATTGCCAAGCATTTTAAAATGAAGCAACAGCAATTTATAGATACTTACTTACGTGTTGATGAGGATAAAGATTATGTGCTGCAATCTGTTCCTTGTACATTTTTAGGCGCAGATAATTATTGTTCCATCTACGATGTTAGACCAAAAGCCTGTAGCGAATTTCCACATACTGATAGGAAAAAGTTTCAGCAAATCTCTAATTTAACTTTAAAGAATGTTGCTATTTGTCCAGCCGCATTTAATATTGTTGAAGAAATGAAAAAGCGACTCAAGCTTTAAGACATAAAATACTTTCTTTTTGTATATTTAGTCAAAATATTTGTCCTTGGAATCTATAGTTACATATTTCGAAACCATCCCAACACTCCATAGAGGATTACTTTTAGCAGGAGGAATAACTTTTTTCTGGATGCTGGAAGGTGCCTTTCCACTTTTTAAATTCAATTATAAAAAATGGCAACATGCTTGGCCTAATTTCTTTTTTACATTAACAACTATATTAATAAACTTTGGTTTAGCTTTTATTTTATTGCTATCTGCAGATTGGGTTAAAGAAAATAATTTTGGTATCATAAATTGGTTGCCAGACATGTCAATATGGTTATATGTTGTATTGGGAGTCTTGCTATTAGACTTTTTTGGTGCTTATTTAGCACATTATGTAGAACATAAGGTAAAACCTTTATGGATGATACATTTGGTACATCATACAGACCACAAAGTAGATACAACCACAGGCAATAGGCATCATCCAATAGAGAGTGTTATTCGTTTTATGTTTACCTTATTAGGTGTGTTTATTGTTGGGACACCAATCGCTATTGTGTTTATTTATCAATCTTTGTCTGTTATTTTTACACAATTAACACACGCAAATATAAAGTTGCCTAAAAAAGTAGATAAGATAATTAGCTATGTGTTTATTTCTCCAGATATGCATAAAATTCATCATCATTATGTCTTACCTTATACAGACTCTAATTATGGTAATATCTTTTCTATTTGGGACAGGTTGTTTGGTACTTATATGAGTTTAGATAGAGAGAAATTGGTCTATGGTGTGGATGTTTTTCCTGATGAAATTAAAAATGGAAAGATTGGAGAGTTGCTTAAACAACCATTTCAAAATTACCAAAAACCAACAATTATTCCTGAAAAAGAGATCTCCTAATCTCATGATTTTGAACAGTTTTCAACAGGTTATTAACAATTTATTACGCTTCTTCTGATTTTTTGGTAGTTTATGGAATATTTGCCGTAAAAAATAGAAATTCAATTAGATTTACCTGAGGATTAATTAGTTACTGTTGAGTTCAAGGATTGTAGAACTTAATAGTATTTTTTTTTGAAAACATTTTTACTGACACTTAGCATTAGTATTTTTTCTAATTCTATTTTTTCGCAAACAGTTTTTGCAAAAATTGAAAAAAATAGAAATTTAAAGGCAAATACTCTTTTTCACGAATTAAATACGTCAAAAGATACCTTATTACTTAAAAGTGATACCAAAATCACACATATCTATTCTATAAACTCTAAATATAAAAGAGAGTTAGATGAGTATTTGAATGAAACAGATTTACAAATTTCGCTAAGAAAATTATCCCGAGGAAAACATGTCATGGTGGTTGATCAATCACCTAAGAAAATTATTTTTGTTATCCATGTTTATGGTCCTTTTCCTATTGCTTCTATTGATAATTAGAAGCTTAATTCTTTTCTATATTATTTAGTTTTCAGTGCTTTATGTCTTAAAATAGCTGTCTTCTAATGACTTAAATTATCGATTAAATGTATGCGAAAATCGGTTAGTCTATTTTAATTATAGACTTATCGAATATATGGGGTTTTGATTGTTTTGACACTTATTTTGTGCTAAATTAATATTGTTCAACAAAGAATTGATTATAGCCTAAAACTCATTTGTTAAACAAAATCATAGATAGTATGAAGACCCTAAAATTTACTATATTTATGTTTTTAGTTGTTGCTTTTTTTAATACTTCTTACAGTCAAGAAGTTGTTTATTCAGCAATTTTTAAAAATGTAAATAAAACAGCCAAAAGTTTAAATCATTATTTAAATAAGTCTGGCGACACACTTTTTCTTAAAAGTACTTTCACTCTTAATAAAATTGAGATTATTGGAGATTCTGGTTTAAAGAATTTTCCTGTTCACGATTCCACCAAAGAACTTCGTATTCCTTTAAACGATCTTCCTCTTGGAGATTATACCATTGTTGTTATGCATACTGAAGGACGTGATGACACCACTATTTATAGAAAAAGTATCATTTTTAAAGTGTCTAGATTGGTACCTATAGATTTTGGTATGAAAAATGGTATGAATCAACTGCAATCTAATTACAATCTGGCTGGAGGACAAATTCCAATTTTGGATCTTAGTGAAAATAAAATTATTAAAGATTTTCCAAAACCAGTTGGTTTGGCTAGTAATTTAGATGAGAAAGAAGAGATCAATGTCGATTCAAACAAACTGGCATCAAGAGAAACTGAAAAAAGTATCGGGTCGCTTTCCTCAATAAATATAGATGCTTCAGGGAAGAAAAATCCTTTAAGAGGAAATATCATTTCTAAGTCTATTAAAAAGCATGGAAACACAATAGAATACAAGCCTTATAACTTAACAGATATGAGACAAGGTCAATATGTTATTCAGTCTAGAGAAGATTATAGACGAAACAACTTAAGACCAAATGGCAGACGCTACGATTAATTTACGGATACAATAAATACAATTGTCTAATTTTTCTAAATGCTTCAAGATCTTTTTGCCAAGTAGCTTTAATATCTTTTTCGCTTAAACCAGCTTCAATTTGTTGTTGTAATTTAGTTGTTCCTGCATGTTTAGTAAAATTTGCTGTATTGAACACTTTAGTTTTATCTGTAGCATTGTTATAAGCTTTTATAACCCACTTTAAGGAGACTTGTCCATACAAAGTATTGTTTTCTAAATTTTCACCATAACAGAGTTCATCTTTATGTTTTGGGTTTTTAGCACCAAAATTCTCTTTGGGTGTATAAGTGAAAGGAAATACCTTTTTGTTTAAGAATGGCGCTCCATAACGTTGAAATTGAAATTCTGTACCTCGACCTGCATTGATGTTTGTTCCTTCAAAAAGACCTAGACTAGGATAAAGTTTAATAGCTTGATCGTTTGGTAAATTTGGTGATGGTCTAATTGGAACATGATAAAACCGGTCATGAGTATAATTTTTAACTGGAATAATAGTTATATCGCATTGTGCCTTATTTTCCAACCATTTTTCACCATTAAGCATTTGAGCAAATTCGCCAATGGTTAAACCGTGTACCAACGGAATTGGATGCAGGCCAAGAAAACTCTTGTTCTCAATTTCTAGAGTAGGTCCATCTACATAATGCCCATTTGGATTTGGTCTATCTAAAATAAGTAATGGGATATTTGCTTCAGCACAAGACTCCATGATATAATGCAGTGTAGAAATATACGTGTAAAAACGAACACCAACATCTTGGATATCGAAAACTATGATATCAAGATCTTCTAAATCTGCCATAGTCGCTTTTCTGTTTTTTCCATAAAGCGAAATGATGGGCAGACCTGTTTTAATGTCTTTGCCACTTTCAACTAATTCTCCAGCATCAGCAGCACCTCTAAAACCATGCTCAGGAGAAAGTACTTTTTTGACATCGATATTTAATGCGACTAAAGAATCTACTAGATGCGTATATCTTGTTTGTTCAGTGTTTTTAAAAATAACACTTGTCAAATTAGCTACAACGCCAACACGTTTTCCTTTTAGAAGTGGTATGTATTTCTCGGTTTGATTGGCTCCAATAATAATTTGATTGTCATCGAGAGGAGTTTGCGATGTGGCAATGACTTCATTGTTATGCCCACCTTCAGCATTCGAAAAGTTTCCACAAGAAAGGAGTATTAAAACAAATAATAAAACTGTATTTTTGAGGTGAATAAATTTTAATTGCATCATTTGAAATTCGAATATTTTATAGCTAAACGCATTATTGATAGTAAAGCGTATAAAAGTAGTGTTTCGGCACCAATAATAAAAATTGGTATCGCTGCTATAGCTATTGGAATTATTGTGATGATGATTGCTATAGCTACTGGAATTGGACTCCAGCAAAAAATAAGAGAAAAAGTGGTTGCTTTTAATGGCGACATTATTATTTCTAATTTTGATAGTAATAATTCTCAGGAGAGTGGGAATCCTGTGTCTATGGATCAGGATTTTTATCCAGAATTCAAATCGGTTGATGGGATCAGTCATATTCAAGCGGTAGCTTCAAAATTTGGAATTATTAGAACCGAAACAGACTTTGAAGCCATAATATTAAAAGGTGTAGGTGCTGATTATAATTGGGTGCTTTTCAAAGATTTTTTAAAAGAAGGAAGGCTCCCAGATTATACAAAAAAACGAAATGAAGAGGTTTTAATTTCAGAATATTTAGCTAATAGGTTAGGCTTTAAGTTAGACGATTCGTTTACAGCGTTATTTAGAAAAGAAGACCCAAACAAACCACCAAGCATGATTACTTACAATATTGTAGGTATTTATAATTCTGGCTTTAAAGATTTTGACGAAACTTATGTAATAGGAGATTTGCGTCACTTACAACGTTTAAACAAATGGGATTCTGATCAAGCTGGACATTTTGAGGTTTTTGTAGATGATTATAGCAAATTAAACAAGACCTATAATAGCGTCTATAATAATACGCCATCCATGTTAAATGTGACAACAGTTGAGCAAAAATTTGGATCTATTTTCGAATGGATTAAAATTTTTGATAAAAATATATATGGCATAATTGGTATCATGATTTTAGTGGCAGGCATTAATATGATAACGGCTTTACTAGTTTTAATATTAGAACGTACTCAAATGATAGGTATCTTAAAAGCCCTAGGTTCTAATAATTGGACCATTAGAAAAATATTTCTTTACAATGCTTCTTATTTGATTACTTTAGGATTAATATGGGGAAATATACTTGGCTTAGGATTGCTCTTTGCTCAAAAGTATTTAAAACTTTTCCCTTTAAATCCAGACGTGTATTATGTAACAGAAGCTCCGGTTTATATAAGCTTAAGCTATATTTTAGCATTAAACATTGGCACTTTTATACTTTGTTTATTTATGTTATTATTACCCTCATATCTTATAACAAAAATTTCTCCTGTAAAAGCTATTAGGTTTGAGTAAGGTTTCTATAGATTAATAATTTTAAATAAGTCAGCTAACGAATAATAAATTTAAATGGAATTTACACAGTAGTAAATCATTTTAAAAAACTATTTTTATTCAACACTTTTACATTAAAAACAATAATAAAAGTGCTTAATCGACTATGTTGTATTTGTAGTTCTCCAGCTATAACTAAAGTAGATTTAGCAAATTTTCAACTAAAACACCAATTCTTTATGAAATACCCACAAAAATTTACAACAATACTATTGCTTGCTACAATAATTGTTTTAACCAGTTGTAATAATCAACAACCTCAAAACGATACAGTTTATAAAGCAGATCTAAACAACAAAACAGTTGTACTAGCAGAGGCTACTTTGCAAGGCGATGAATTGATTAAAACAGATTTTGGGGATATTCAAATGAACCAAACCTTTATTACCAATGAATCTATTGACAAGTTAAATCACCAGTTGCACTTGCAACGTGCAGTTGCCATTTACGAATGGTCACTACCATTAGTGTCCTTTCAAAAATGGTACAATTCCAGTTCTGAAGTATATGGAGCAAACGATTTAGATTTTGTAGAATCCAAGTCCTTTGAAGAAAAAGTAGGTATTTTAACCGCTAATGCGACTACACCTTATGTAATTGGTTGGGCAAACCTTGCCAATACAGGACCAGTAGTTATTGATTATCCTTCAGGTCCTTCTGCAGGAGGCGTATTAGATTTTTTCCAACTTTCATTGGGCGACCTAGGATTAGCTGGTCAAGACAAAGGGAAAGGTGGAAAATACCTGATTATTCCTAATGGTTATGATGTTTCAAAACTAAATACAAAAGGGTATTTTGTAATTAACGCTACCACCAATAAAATTATGATTGGAACTAGGTTTTTGTCAACTGACGAAGCAGAAGTAAAAAAGATGAAAGAAAGCTTTTTAATTGGTAAATATGGTGAAGCATTGAAGCCAGCAAGATTCATTTCAAATACAGACAAACGCTTTTCGGGTGTCATGCCGAGTGGGTATGATTATTTTAAATTAGTACACCAGTTTATTCAAGATGAACCACAGAAGCAAGAAGATAAAATCTTCTATACTTATATGAGGTATTTTGGTATTGTAAACGGTCAACCCTTAAATCCATCTGCAGAATTGCAAATAACTTTGACTAAAGGAGCTAAATTGGGTGAATTGATGTGTAGAGCCAATCAGATAGAGCCAAGACAAGATGAGCCTTTTTATGATAACACCACTTGGTACCGATTGATGGCCAATATTCCATTGACTAAATCAACCAAGACAGATTATTATTTAGATGAAAGCAATGAATACTATTTCGAAGCAGTAACTATAACAGCTGGTATGAAATCGAACACTCCTGGCCCTGGTACAACCAGTTATTTAACCAACAAAAAGGATAAAGACGGTAATTTCTTATTGGGTTCTAATTCATACAAAATCCATATTCCAGCAGATATGCCAGCTTCAAATTTTTGGGCGTTTACTATTTATAGCGAAGTGACACGTTGTTTCATAGTCAATAAAGATGCAAAAGATAAACTAAGAGCTACTAGCATTGACTCGAGAGATAAGGAGTTAAAAATAAATGACGATGGTAGTGTTGATTTGTACATAGGTCATACATCTCCTGAAGGTAAGGAGAGTAACTGGGTTCAAACCAATGAAGATGAAGGATGGTTCCCTGTATTTAGAACCTATGGAACTCAGCAAGCATTCTTTGATAAAACATGGCAGCTTGGCGATATTGAATTGATGAAATAATATTATATAATTTATTAAATAAAAATGAATCAAACAATCAACTAAAAACCTTATAAGTATGAATTTAAAACACAAATTGCCATATGCCATCGGTGTCTTTTCCCTTTTGGCTTTAATCAACTGCAAAAATACTAGTGAAGAGAATAAAGTAGAAGACGTGGTTGTCGAAACGAGTTCACTAGAATCGATAAAAGAAAAGTACAATACAGATATTCCTGATAAAATATTGACTCCTGATGCTGTAGAAACAAGACTTGGTACTTTAAACTTCTTTGACGGATTACCTTCTGATGAAACCACAAAGAAAGTATATGATAACCTCGACTTTATGAGAGGTGTTGAAACATTTTTAAACGGAATTCCAGCGACTTCTATAGAAGGTATTAGGTTGGGATTGGAAGAAGCAGGTGCTAACACGTCAAATCAAGTAGTTATATTCGATGAATTAATGGATTCTAATCCATTATTTTTAACAGGCAATACTAGTACGGTGTATGCAACCACTTTTCTCGATTTAAAAAATGATGGACCTACAGTTGTAGAGATTCCTGCAGGTTGTGGCCCAGGTACTGTAAACGATGCTTATTTTAGATTTGTAGTAGATATGGGTGCTCCTGGTCCAGACAGGGGTAAAGGAGGTAAATACTTAATACTACCACCCGATTTTGATGGAGAAACACCAGAGGGCTATTTTGTGGCCAAATCTACAAGCTATGTCAATTGGCTTATTCTTAGAGGCTTCTTAGTAGATGGAAAACCAGATTTCTCATCAGAAATGTTTCGTAACGGTTTAAAAATTTATCCGTTAAAAGATAAAGATAAACAACCTTCTATGAAATTCATTAATAGTTCGAAAAAGCTGTTTAACACTATTCATGCAAACAATTTCGATTTTTACAAAGAACTAAACGATGTCATTCAACGAGAACCGGTTTCTTTCTTAGATCCAGAATTACGTGGTTTGTTTGCAAGTATTGGAATAGAAAAAGAAATCCCATTTAATCCAGATAATAGAATGCAAGACATCTTAACAGATGCCGTAGCTGTAGGAAACGCCACGGCTCGAGCAATAACATTTAAAACTAGAGAAAAAGAATCATCCATTTTTGAAACTGGACATTGGGAATCTGGTTTTATTGGTGGTAGTTATCAGTGGTTGAAAAGTGATGGTAAAGGAGGACGATTCTTAGATGCACGAACACGCTTTTTCTATGCAGCCACAGTAAATACCCCAGCTATGGTCTTAAAAATGATAGGTAAAGGGTCACAGTATGCTATAGCTTTTCTAGATGCAGACGGCAATTATCTTGATGGTAAAAACAACTATACCCTTAATATTCCTGCAAATGTGCCGGCAAAAGATTTTTGGTCGGTAGTGATGTACGATCCACAAACACGTTCAGAATTGCAAACCGGACAGGCTTTACCTAGCGTAAGTAGCCAAAGAACGCCATTAGTAAAGAACGAAGATGGATCTGTTACCTTGTATTTTGGAGCAACAAATAGTGCTCCCGAAGGTAAAGAAGCCAATTGGTTACAGTCGGTAAAAGGCAAAGGATTTTTTGTGATTTTTAGACTCTATGGTCCACTAGAACCTTGGTTTGACAAAACATGGCAGCCTGGTGATTTTAAATTGGTGAAATAATATACACTACATATAAAAAGGATTTAAAAAAAACCGATGACAATGTCTCGGTTTTTTTACTTTAAAGTTTGCCTAAAAAAAAAGCTTTTTAAATATTTGGTTGCAAACATTCAAAATAATATATATTAAAATTCCAAAACTTAATTCTTTTTAAAATGTATTCATGAATTCATAGCAAAAACCTACCTTTGCAGCTGAAAATTTACAGCATGAATTACGCAAAGAATATCTTAGAAACCATTGGAAATACGCCTTTGGTTAAAATGAATAAACTTACAGAAGACTTGCCATGTTTGGTATTAGCAAAATACGAAACCTTTAATCCAGGCAATTCTGTAAAAGACAGAATGGCTTTAACCATGATTGAAGATGCCGAAGCAGACGGACGATTAAAACCAGGAGGCACCATTATTGAAGGAACTTCAGGAAACACCGGAATGGGCTTAGCTTTAGCTGCTGTTGTTAAAGGTTACAAATGTATTTTTGTTATGGCAGACAAGCAGAGTAAGGAAAAGGTAGATATGCTTAAAGCTGTGGGAGCAGAGGTTATAGTTTGTCCTACAGATGTAGAACCTACAGATCCACGTTCGTATTATTCTGTTTCTAAACGTTTAGGTGAGGAAACGCCTAACTCTTGGTATGTCAACCAATACGATAATTTAAGCAATACAAAAGCGCATTATCAAAGTACTGGACCAGAAATCTGGAAACAAACAGAAGGGAAAATAACACATTTTGTTGTTGGTGTTGGTACAGGTGGAACTATTTCTGGTGTTGGAAAATATTTAAAAGAACAAAATCCAAATGTAAAGGTTTGGGGAATAGATACCTATGGTTCTGTGTTTAAAAAATATCATGAAACTGGAATCTTCGATGAGAAGGAGATCTACCCTTATGTCACTGAAGGTATTGGTGAAGATATATTGCCTAAAAATGTTGATTTTGATATTATAGATGGTTTTACCAAAGTAACGGATAAAGATGCAGCAGTTTATACTCAAAAATTAGCCAAGGAAGAAGGCATGTTTTTAGGGAATTCTGCTGGAGCAGCTATTAAAGGCTTATTACAATTAAAAGAACACTTTACAAAAGACGATGTAGTTGTGGTGCTTTTCCACGATCATGGAAGTAGATATGTAGGAAAAATGTTTAACGACGACTGGATGAAGAAAATGGGTTATATTGATTAACTGTCTTTGCGAGGAACAACGTGACGTAGCATTTTCTCAAAACCTTAAAACATATAAAAAAAAACCGAACTACTGTTCGGTTTTTTTATGCAATTATGTTAAAAATGTTTAAGCTAAAAGGAGTTGCATGCTTTCTGTCATTGAAATGATGTGTTTTTTTTAAAAAAACGAGTATCCAATAATAAAAGACAATGTTTTATAATTCGAACTCCATGCTTGATCATTACCTAAAATCTCTCTACTGGTTTGATATCTTATCTCTAAACTATATTTATCGCTTTGTTTAAAACCAATTCCCATTCCAAAGTTATTTCTTGAATTAATTTCGAGTGTATTAAAATTAGAACCATCAACCCTTGTAAGTTCAATTAATGTTTTTGAACTCACATCAAGAATGTAAGATGCATTAACGAAAATTTTTGAATTTTTATTAAGAAAAAAGTAATGTCTTATACTGAATGGAATTTCAATTGAACTGTAGTCAACATTTGCTGTCAAATCTCCTCCAGAAACATTATCATAGGTGGATATTGTTTCAGATTTATAATTCTGATAAGTTGGTTCTATAGCAATAGCCCATTTGTTTTTATTATATGGCAGAATAAATTCGAACTCTATTCCAAAACCAAAACCTATTTCATTATCAAAATCAAAACTTTTAGGATTTGAAGTAGAGCTTACAATATATAATGAAGAATTATTGATACGTGGTCGAAGAGTTAAATTAAAAAAATCTATTTTTTGTTTTTGTTCATAATTGATTACCGTGGCATTTTGACATTCATTGTATTCAATAAAATACTTTACTAGATCATTTTTTTTATAATCAATATTTTCAATCTGACTCAATTTGAAATTTGGACATTTTAAATTAACCCATAACTGTTGTCTAAATCTATAGTTTTTACCAATATTCTTGTCAATGGTATTAAACCTTTTGTAGATTAAAGGTTCAATTATAGCGTTATCTATATTATAAAAATATCTTTTTAAGTTGACATCTGCATATTCATATAAGTTAGATTTTCCTTCAATCAATACTTTTAAGAATAGGATTTCTTTATTATATATAGGGTTTTTGTCATCACTCAAATCATTAATATTATCACTAGATCTGTCGATATTTACAGTACTTCTTATATATTTTGAAATATTATTAATACCAAATTCTTTTACGGATTTTATAGTCCCTTTTTGGGATTCGCTATTTTCTGATAGCTTATATTCAAACTGAGTTGGGTTGTTGTTCCAATCTATGTTTTTAATTAAACAAGATATTTTTTCATTAGAATTATTAATATAATATCCGTTCTCAAAAGAAATCTGACCATAGCTACAGAAGCTTATAATCATAATTAAAAGGAATAAAAGTTGTTTTTTCATTGGGACTAAATTTTAAAAGGTTAATTATCTTAGTTAATTTTGGGTATATAAACTCCATAAAAAAAGATATAAAACCGAAACTCGGGTTTATATCAAATTTTAAACAAAGCTAATTTATTTTTATAAGATAATCTATACGTAGTAATACGTATATTTAAAACTCTTAAAAAACTCAAGAGCAGAAATAAATTCTATTTCTTATCTGTATTCTGGGTTCTCAAAATTCCATCGAGTACCATCATCCCATGCTTCTCTAGAATTTCCATAATTTGAATAGCCTTTGTTTTCCTTTAATAATTTTGCTAGATGCAATAAATTATAGGTCATAAACGTCGTATTTCTATTGGTGAAATTATTGTTTTTTGCGTTACTTTCATTGTCCAAATAACTTGGTCCAGGACCAGCTTCTCCAATCCAACCACAATCGGCTTGTGGTGGAATGGAGTAACCAACATGTTGTAAAGCATATAGAATACCCATTGCACAATGTTTAATACCATCTTCATTACCCGTAATCACACAACCACCAACTTTTCCGTAAAATAAATATTGTCCTTTGTCATTTGTTTTACCACTCATAGCATACAACCGTTCAATCAATTTTTGACAAACAGACGATTTTTCTCCCAACCAAATAGGAGAGCCAATAATTAAGATATCGGCTTCAAATATTTCTTTGAACAAGCTAGGCCACTCGTCTTTTTCAACGCCATGTTCAGTCATGTCTGGATAGACTCCAAAAGCAACATCGTGATCTACCAATCTAATGTGTTTTGCTGAAACACCTTCGGTTTTCATGATGTTTTTTGAAACCTCCATCAAGCCATCGGTATGACTTTGTCTAGGTGATTTTTTTAGGGTACAATTAACGTAAATAGCTTTTAAATCTGTAAAATCTGGTTTTTTCATCATCTTTAGTATTTAATGTTATTTAATTTTTTTATACAATTTCAGGGCCGCATTTATTTGGAGTTTAACCATGTCTAAAACAGGTATGGAGTTCTTGATTATAGATATTTCTGTGCATGCTATTAGTACAGATGCTTTTTTATTGTAGCTTTCTAATAAACTATTATACATATCTAAATCAGTTAATGTTTCAGAATTAGAGTAGATTTTTTGTCTTAGCCTATCAATAAAATCTATATCATCTTTTGTTGGAGAAATCGCTTCAATACCTTCTGAAGAAAAGAAGTTAGAAATATAGGTTGAGGTCATTGTATATTTCGAACCAAAAATTACAACTCGGTTTGCGTTATTTTCTTTTAATTTGGCAATACTTAGTTCTAGAGGATGAAGTATAGGTATACTAATTGAGAGTTTGTCTAAAGTTTCGTGTAAAGTGATGTTTGGAATTAATAAATGACTTATAGGAAGTTTCTCTATTTGATGGATGTATCTTGAAAGTGAAGGAATTAGTTTTTTGAAATTATTTGGTAAATAGGGGTTGATTGTATTAAAATCTGTATTTAAAAGTATAAAGGGATAAGTACTATCTGTGTTTTCTATATTATTAAATTCAACATTTAAAGTGTTTATATAAAACAAGGTGCTTCTGTTGCCTAAACCCAATATCCCTAAAGTGTTACCATTCTTAGACATGATTTTCAGTTTTTATTAAAATATAATCGGCAAAAAAAGACTTAGAATCTAAAAGTTTTGAAACAATGTTTAATTGACTCCCTTCTAAAATGGTTTGCAAAATGATGTCATTATATTTTCTAGAGGTTTCCGTATGTATTTTCTCATCCTTTTTAAAATGAAAGGTTTTATTTAATGCATTAATACGTACATTTTGATCTTTGTTGCTAACCATATAGCTTCTTGCAATGCCTTCAGATTCTGTGTATTCAGGTTGATGAGAGAAATCGTCAATATTGAAATTGGCATCTAATTCGTTATTAATCCTTGTCAATAAATTTAAGTTGAAGGCTTTGGTAATCCCAGCCTTGTCATTGTAAGCTGGTAATACAATATCTTCAGTTTTAATTAAATCGACACCTAATAAAACTTTGTCGTTGTTTTTTAAAGAATTACTTAGATTAGAAATAAATTGTTTGGCTTTTTCATCTTCCATGTTTCCAATATTGGAGCCTAAAAACAGCACCACTTTTGAGTGGCTTGAAGCTTTTAAGCTGTCCAGTACATTAAAATAATCACCTTGTTTTGTTGAAACTTTTAATTGAGGGAGTTCAGCTTTTAAAGTTGTTTCTAATTTACTTAAGGCATTTTTTGAAATGTCGATAGGTATATATTCAAAGTTATAATTTTCTGCAAGTAACTCTTTAAGAAGTTCTTTTGTTTTCGTTCCATCTCCAGCACCTAGTTCTATTAATTCGAAATAGGCATTTGGCTTTATTTTTAAAGACGAGATGATTTTTTTGGTCTGATTTTTAAAAATATCAAATTCAGCTTTTGTAAGATAGTATTCTGGGAGCTTCATTATTTTAACAAACAAAGCATCTCCAATTTTATCATAAAAATATTTAGAGGGTAAAGTTTTTAAAGGTTTACTTAAACCTTCGTTAATATCGTTTTTAAAATTTGTGTTCATAGATGTTATTTAGCTAAGCGAATTCCAGAAAATTGCCATTGCGTATTTGGTGAAAAAAAGTTGCGATAAGTATTCCTACTGTGGTTTTTAGCTGTTGCAGTAGAAGCGCCTTTTAAAACCATAAGATTCACCATAAATTTGCCATTATATTCTCCAACTGCACCTGTAGCAATTTTAAAATTTGGGTATGGTAAATAAGCAGAATTGGTCCATTCCCAAACGGCTCCCCAATCAAGTTGCTTAGAGGCTATTTCCCATTCAAATTCTGTTGGTAATCTATAGCCAGCCCAGAAAGCAAAAGCCGAAGCTTCATAATATGAAATATGAGTTAAAATGCCATCCGGATTAACAGGCTGTAATCCAGACAAGGTGTATTGATACCAATCTCCATCAATTAATTTCCAATACAATGGGTTTTTAATTTTGTTTTGATTGACCCAATGCCAAGCATCGTCTAACCAGTATTTAGCTTGTTGATAACCTTTATCATTTATAAATTCAATGTACTCAGCATTGGTAACTAGGGCATTAGAAATTTTAAAAGGCTCTAAGAAAACGCGATGTTTCCCAAGCTCGTTATCAAAACAAAAACCGGCACCTTCATATCCAACATGATAAATGCCTTCAGGGATGTCTATCCAGCCAGTAGTCTTATTTTTAGAAGTCAGATAATTGGTCTTAGAAAACTTTGGGTAAATTGGATTACAAGAAAAAGTGTGTTTTAAATCGGTTATCAATAATTCCTGATGTTGCTGTTCGTGATTGATGCCAAGTATGGTAAGATCTATAATCTCTTTAGAAGTATTTAATTCCAAAAGTTTCGTTATATGTTTATCTACATGAGTTCTGTAATCGTATATTTTTTCTATTGAGGGTCTAGTTATGAGACCACGATTTTTTCGTTCAATACGCTCGCCTATACTATTGTAATAACTGTTGAATAAGAAACTGTAGGTTTCATCGAACACGTGGTAGTTTTTAAAATAGGTTATTAAAATCATTTCTTCAAAAAACCATGTGGTATGTGCTAAATGCCATTTAGGAGGGCTTGCAAATTCAGCAGATTGAGGTGTGTAATCCTCTGTTTTTAATGGCTTACAAAGTGCCTTGGTTTGGTTTCTTGTATATTGATAAGTTTGTAACAGGTCTTGCATATACTATAAACTTAATAAATATGTTGTGATTTCTTGTTTAGAATAAGATAATTTTAACAATGTGACTATGGTTTAAGTCTCCTTTGTTTTAAAGTCCTTACTTTAAACTTTATAAACCTTTGTTTTTAATTATAATTGGTTAAAAAGTAATGATTTATTATTAATAATTCATTATTTTTAATGTATGCAAGAAGATTTTTTACATTATGTCTGGCAACATAAAAAAATGGATATTGTCCATTTAAAAACGTCTCAATATGAAACTTTGGAAATAATTTCTGTTGGGCAGCATAATATTAATTCTGGACCAGATTTTTTCAATGCACAACTAAAAATTTCAGAACAACTTTGGGCTGGAAATGTAGAAATACATATAAAATCTAGCGATTGGTTTATACATAACCACGAAATTGATAAAGCGTATGATAATGTAATTTTACACGTTGTTTGGGAACACGATACAGAAATTTTTAGGAAAGACAATTCCATTATCCCAACCTTGGAATTAAAGCAATATGTAGATTCTCACGTTTTTAAAAATTACAATAAATTGCTTTCTGCTAAAAACAAATGGATTAATTGCGAAGTAGATTTTGCAGAAGTCGATACCTTTATTCTAGAAAGTTGGTTAGAGCGATTGTATATTGAACGTTTGGAAAGAAAATCTCAGACTATTGAGGTTTTATTACAAAACTCCAGAAACAATTGGGAATCTGTTTTGTTTAAAATGTTGGCTAAAAATTTTGGTTTAAAAGTAAATGGCGATGCTTTTTTTAGCATGGCAAATTCTATAGATTATACTATTATAAGAAAATTGCAGATTAACCAAACAGCATTAGAAGCTTTATTTTTTGGACAGGCTGGTTTGTTAGACGAAGACGTTCAAGAAGCTTATTTTTTAGAACTTCAAAAAGAATATCGGTTTTTAAAACAAAAGTTTCAGTTGGATAATACTAAGGTTGTTCCTATTCAGTTTTTTAGGTTGAGACCACAAAACTTTCCAACACTTCGACTGTCTCAATTAGCAACACTTTACAGTTTGCATTCCAATTTGTTTTCACAAATAATTGAAACAAATTCTCAAAAAGAGCTTTATAAGCTGTTTCATGTTGCAACATCGTCATTTTGGGAAACACATTACTCGTTTGGAAAGAAATCAAAATCATTATCAAAAAAAATAACCAAACCATTTATAGATTTACTTTTAATAAATACAATTATTCCAATAAAGTTTGCTTATGCAAAATATCAAGTTAAAGATATTAATGACATACTTTTAGAGTTAATTCAACACATTGCATCAGAGAAAAATAGTATTGTTACTGCATTTAATAACTTAAAAAAAGTTTCATATACTGCTTTACAATCTCAAGCACTTATTCAGCTAAAAACAGAATATTGCGATCAAAATAAATGTTTGCAATGTGCAATAGGTAATGCATTAATCATCAAATAAATTGTTAAATTGCCACATGAATATTTTTTATAAAATCTTATTATATTTTCAAAAGCATGGATACTATGTATGTCAGCGAATTGCAGATAGGTTTGGTATTAGAGCAAAAGTAGTAAGAACTTCTTTTTTATATTTAACCTTTGTAACCCTTGGTTTTGGCTTTGCACTTTATCTTTTTATAGCATTTTGGATGCATATAAAAGATTTGCTTTATACAAAGCGTTCTTCGGTATTCGATTTATAAAAATCAGACATGCACAACCCATTAATTAAACTTTTAAGATCTAAAATATATACGGCCATATTCTTATTGGTTATTTTATTAGGCGCAGGTGTTATTGGTTTTAAAATACTGTCGCAACTTTCATGGATTGATGCCATGTACATGACAGTTATTACCATAACAACTGTTGGGTTTGGAGAAGTACAACCTTTAGATGATAGTTCTAAAATTTTTACAATTTTTTTAATTTTAACAAGTGTTGTTGTTGTAGGGTACGCTATAAGCATCATTACAGAATATATACTAAGCAAAAATAATTTTGAAGGACTAAAACAGAGAAAAATGCAAAAAAAAATAGACAGTCTTAAAAACCACATTATTATTTGTGGCTATGGTAGAAACGGTAAGCAAGCTGCTACAAAATTATTAGCTTATAAAAAGCCATTTGTTATTATTGAAAAAAATAAAGACATAGCAGAAAAATTTCAAAGTGAATTGGTGCCATTTGTAATAGGTAATGCCAATGAAGATGACATACTTCTACAAGCAGGAATAGCTAGAGCGAGTACCCTAATTTCAGCTTTGCCTAACGACGCCGACAACCTGTTTGTAGTCCTTTCTTCTAGGCAGATTAATAAAAACATGAATATTATTAGTCGTGCTTCTCAAGAAACATCTTATAAGAAATTAAAATTAGCTGGCGCAAACAATGTTATTCTTCCTGATAAAATTGGTGGAGACCACATGGCTTCATTAGTTGTGGTTCCGGGATTATTAGAGTTTATTGACAACCTTTCTATTGTGGGGAAATCCAATATAAATATCGAAGAAATTTCGGTGGAACAACTCTATGACACTTCCGAAATTAAAACTATTAGAGATTTAGATCTACGAAATAAAACAGGGTGTAGCATCATTGGTTATAAAGATGCAGCTGGAGAATATGTCATAAATCCGGAAGCTGAAATGAAGTTAGTACCTAATTCTAAAATTATAGTTTTAGGAAGACCAGAACAGATTCAAACATTAAATTCAGTATATAATATTCAATATTAAAGTGCTTATT
This sequence comes from Flavobacteriaceae bacterium LYZ1037, assembly GCA_003144015.1. GTDB lineage: Bacteria > Bacteroidota > Bacteroidia > Flavobacteriales > Flavobacteriaceae > Xanthomarina. The sequence goes on from QFWS01000001.1 coordinate 324,862, forward strand.
TTAACGGGAGATGTTTTAAAAAATCATTTTTTTTTAGCATCTTGTCACACTAATTATAAAAAACTAACTAATTAATAATTCTTATGAAGAAATATCTTCTTTCAATTTTAACCTTAATCACACCTTTTTTAACCTTTGCACAAGTGGCAGAGAAAGGGTTAGACGAGAAAATAAACGATGCCTTTATGCCAATTGCAGTTTGGTGGGAAGGATTTATATTAACAACAGTACCTATTGGAGAATATAATATCCCTTTTGTTGTTTTGCTTTTAGTTGGAGGCGCTACTTTTTTTACTATATATTTTAGATTTCCAGCAATTACAAAGTTTAGAACAGCTATAAATACAGTTAGAGGTAAATATGTTGATATTGAAAAGCATGGTGTAGATAAGCTGTATAATAATGATGAAGCCCTTGCGGTCGAAGATATAAAAGATACCATACGGGACGAAAGCGCTCATGGTGAAGTGTCTCATTTTCAAGCCTTAGCAACAGCCGTATCAGGTACCGTTGGATTAGGTAATATTGCAGGTGTTGCAGTGGCAATAGGACTTGGAGGTCCAGGAGCTACGTTTTGGATGATTATATGTGGACTAATTGGTATGTCAACAAAATTTGTAGAATGTACTTTAGGTGTAAAATATAGAGATGTAGGTGAAGATGGTACAATTTATGGAGGTCCTATGTATTATCTCTCAAAAGGACTAAAAGAAGTAGGTTTTTCAAAAATTGGTAAGGTCTTAGGAGTTGTATTTGCTATTCTATGTGTTGGTGCTTCTTTTGGAGGTGGTAATGCATTTCAATCTAATCAAGCAGCTGTACAAATTAGTTCGATGCTTCAGTTAGAAGGAGGTTCTAATGGTGTAATTATTGGAGTTATTTTAGCTATTTTAGTAGGAATCGTTATTATAGGTGGAATTAAAAGAATCGCTAGTATTACAGAAAAAGTGGTTCCGTTTATGGCAGGTATTTATATAGTTGCTTCTTTAATAATAATTTTTGCAAACTTTAGCGATATAGGAGTAGCATTTCAGTTAATTATAGAAGGTGCATTTACACCTATGGCTGGACTTGGTGGTTTAGTTGGTGTATTAATTGTAGGTTTCCAACGTGCAGCTTTCTCAAACGAAGCTGGTGCAGGTTCTGCAGCAATTGCTCACTCTGCAGTAAGAACAAAATATCCAGCTTCCGAAGGTGTCGTTGCTTTATTAGAACCATTTATTGATACAGTAGTTATTTGTACCATGACGGCATTAGTAATTATTTTCTTCAATATTAATGGAACGGACGTGCAATCTGTATTTGATTATTCGGCAGCACATGGTAGTAGCGTTCTTTTAAATGAAACTGGGATGCCAATTAATGGTGTAGATTTAACTTCAATGGCTTTCGATTCTGTAATACCTCATTTCTCTTATGTATTAACAGTTGCTATTGTGTTATTTGCTTTTTCTACAATGATATCGTGGTCTTATTATGGATTACAATCTTGGAAATACCTTTTTGGAAAAGGAAAAGTAGCCGATTTAGTTTATAAAATATTATTCTTATTATTTGTAGTTATTGGAGCAGCAGCAACACTAGATGCTGTTATAAAATTCTCTGATGCTATGATTCTTGCATTGGTATTTCCAAATATGATTGGTTTGTTCTTCTTATTCCCAAAAGTAAGAGAGGAAATGAAACGTTATATTGGTGCCATTACTGCTAAAAAAGAAGCTATCGAAGATGGCGCTGTAGATGTTACAGAGCACATGTAAAATATAAAAACACATTATATGAAATCCCATTTCACGTTTTCTAAAAAACAACGGAATGGGATTTTTTTATTGATTCTTATCATTTTAATCTTGCAAAGTGTTTACTTTTTTATTGATTTTACTTCAGATAATATTCAAATAAATCAACAGGAATTAAATGTTTTTCAAGAAGAGTTAGATTCTCTACGGACAGTTGAAATTGAAAATAGAAAACCAAAAATTTACCCGTTTAATCCAAATTTTATAACCGATTATAGAGGCTATACACTTGGAATGTCTAATGAAGAAATAGATAGATTACTAAAATTTCGCTCTCAGGATAAATGGATGAATTCAGCCGAAGAATTTCAACAAGTCACTAAAGTATCAGATTCACTTTTAGAAATCATATCTCCTTATTTTAAATTTCCAGAATGGGTTACCAAACCGAAACCAAGATCCAGTTATTCATATCAAAATAACAGTCAGCCAAAAACCTTTCAACAGAAACAAGATTTAAACACAGCTTCAGCGTCGCAACTTCAAAAAATAAATGGCATAGGAGAAGCTTACTCAAAACACATAGTTGCTTATAGAGATAAATATGGTGGTTTTATTGCAGATGTTCAACTTCAAGAAGTTTACGGTTTGTCGCCCGAAGTTATTGAAAGAATCACCCAACAATTTACCGTAAAAACACCAAGACAGGTTGAGAAGATTCATTTAAATACGGCAACCATCGAAGAATTAGTAACCATTCAATATATAGATTACGAGATTGCACATCATATAATAGAGCAACGAACCTTAAGAGAAGGATATCAATCTTTAGATGAATTATTAAAAGTTAAAAGCTTCCCTTCTAACAAATTCGATATAATTAAATTATATTTGAAACTTAATTAATAAAGAGAAAAGGTATGAATAGTATGTACTTCACAGAAGAACATCAAATGTTTAGAGAAAGTCTTCAAGATTTTTTGCAAAAAGAAGTGGTTCCACATATTGAAAAATGGGAGAAAGATGGAACTGTAGAACGCTTTATCTGGAAAAAATTTGGTGACATGGGGTTCTTTGGTTTGGCTTATCCTGAAGCATATGGTGGACTAAATCTCGATTTGTTCTACACTGTAATTTTCTTGGAAGAACTTCAAAAAGTAAATTCCGGAGGGTTTGCAGCAAATATGTGGGCACATGCCTATTTGGCCATGACTCATGTTAATAAAGAAGGAAGTCATGAGATAAAAGAAAAATATTTAACTCCAAGTATAAGTGGCGATAAAATTGGCTGTCTATGTATTACAGAACCTTTTGGTGGTAGTGATGTTGCAGGCATGAGGACCTCTGCTGTTAAAAAAGGAGACACGTATATTATTAATGGTTCTAAAACATTTATTACTAATGGTATCTACAGCGATTACTTAGTCGTTGCTGCTAAAACAGATCCTGAAGCAGGACATAATGGAATGAGTATTTTTATTATGGATAGAGATACACCTGGAATTTCTGCTACCAAATTAGATAAATTAGGTTGGAGAGCAAGCGATACAGCAGAGATTGCTTTCGATAACGTAACTATTCCAGCTAGTAATTTAATGGGTGAAGAGGGCAAAGGTTTTCCATACATCATGCAGCATTTTGCTCTAGAAAGATTGATCATGGGAATTAACTCTCATGCCAGAGCCGAATACGCATTAGATTATGCCAAACAATACATGAGTGAACGCACAGCTTTTGGAAAAACAATCAATAAATTTCAAGCCTTAAGACATCGGTTTGCTGAACTGTATGCAGATATGGAAATTTGTAAAGAATTCAATTACTCTGTAGCTTACAGGCTTAATAAAGGGGAATATGTTGTAAAACAAGCCACCATGTCTAAATTAAAATCGACTAAAATGGCAGATGAAGTTATTTACGATTGTCTTCAGTTTCTAGGAGGTTATGGTTATATGGAAGAATACCCTATGGCAAGATTACTTCGTGATAGTAGACTAGGTCCAATTGGTGGTGGAACCTCAGAGATTCTTCGTGAAATATTAGCTAAAATGTTATTAGACGATAAAAACTATAAACCGGCTACCTAATTTTTAAGTAAACAGTTCTATGAAGCCTCAATATTTTAAACATTTTTTCGGAATTCTTATTCTTTTATATGGTTTTTCTTCATTTTCACAAACAGAATTAAAAAACTCTGTTCTAGATGCAGAAACTTTTCTTCCACTAGAAAGTGCTAGTGTGTATGTTAAAAACACGACCATTGGAACTATAACCAATGCAGATGGGAAGTTTGTTTTAATGGTTCCTGAGAGATATAAAAGCGACACTTTAGTTGTTTCATCCATTGGTTTTAAAAGTTATAAAATTCCTGTCAATGAATTCGACAGCACGTTTGATGTTTATTTGGAACCAGATGTAGCTTCATTAGACGAGATACTGCTTGTTGCAGAAACAAGACCAAAAACAGGAAATGATATTGTACTCAAAGCACTTGAAGAATTATCTGAAAACTTACCAGATTCAGCTTATTTAGAAAAAGGCTTTGTGAGGCATAAAGAACGTAATAAAAAAGAGTTTAAGTGGTTAGTTGAAGGAGCTATCACACTTTACGATTCCAGTTATCAAACAAAAACGCCAGAATTTCTTAAGATAAATGTCGATGAAGTTAGAAAAAGTTACGATTTAAGAGATGTAGATAGTTTATTAACCTACACAGCTTACTTAAAAGACAAGTCTAATAACAGAGAGCTAAAAGCTAAAAACTTAAGAAGAGACACCATTAAAACATCTACTTTAGTCAAAGCCATTAAGTGGAACGATACCAGAATAAATGGTTTGGAGAACTTATTTCAAGGCAAGTTAAACCTTGTTAGAAATTCGAATCTGTCTAGAGCTTTGTTTGACGAAAACATGTTAGATAAACACTTGTTTTCTTTAGATACCATTCTAGTAGATAACGACCGTAAAATTTACAAGATTAAAATTAATAAAGGGAAAGAGTATATCAACCTTGAAACCAAAGGAATTTATAATGATGGTTACAATGCTAATGGTTGGATTTACATTTATTGGGATACCTATGCCATTAAAAAAATTGAATACGAATTAATTGCGGCATCTAGCGCTCAGAAAAGTAGAAGTAAAACCCTTTTTGGAACTCAGGTAAACCATAAATTAATTATTAATTATATGGAGTATCAAGATAAAATGTATCCAAGTTATATATATTACGAAACCCCAAAATTGGTAAATGTTGGACCAAAATCAGGAACGACTGTTAATGGTAAAGAAGTAGAGAGCAACCCAGAAGAGCGTTATTATTATACAGTTCAGGAAATTTTGTTTACAGAAATTATTTTGGACAAAGAAAAAATTAAAGAAGCCTTAAATAGTTCTTGGGATCCAGATATTTTTATGTCGAGACCATATAATAAAGAATTCTGGAAAAACTACAATACGTTGTTGGAAAGTGAGGAAGAAGAAAAGCTCATTCAGGACCTAACAAAACGTTCTACTTTATTTAAAGAATAATTTTTTATTTTTTAATTGCCCATTATAAATTTGTTATTATCTTTGCGCCTTGAAATTCTAAAAGAGAGGAGGTTAAGACACTATGTTAATAATACCAATTAAAGAAGGAGAAAATATAGATAGAGCGTTAAAGCGTTATAAAAGAAAGTTTGATAAAACTGGAACAAGACGTGCACTTCAAACTCGTAAGCAGTTTGATAAGCCATCTGTAGTACGTAGAGCTCAAATTCAAAAAGCACAATACGTTCAAAATTTAAGAGATCAAGAGAATATCTAATGTCTTTGTTTTGTTAAATCATATAAAAATCCTGCAATCGCAGGATTTTTTTGTTATATAAGTAACCCTTCATATTAAAGTTCTTATATTTACTAGTCATTCAAAACCTACGTATGCAGTTTCAATCTTTTATAAACTATTTGTTGCTCGAGAAGAAATACTCGACTCTTACTGTAAAAGCATATCAAAATGATTTAAATGAATTTTCAGAATTTATTAAAACAACATACGACTCAGATGCCATTAAAGCTATTAACTATGCTCAAATAAGAAGTTGGATTGTTAGTCTAGTTGAAAAAGGCATTTCAAATAGAAGTATTAACCGTAAAATATCTGCTTTAAATTCATACTACAAATTCTTATTAAAAACAGAAAGCATTCCATCCAATCCGTTAGCAAAACACAAAGCCCTAAAAACAAGCAAAAAAATTCAAGTGCCATTTTCTGAAACTGAAATTACAATGGTTTTAGACGAACTCCATTTTGAAGACAATTTCGAAGGTATAAGAGACAGACTTATTATTGAACTTTTTTATTCAACAGGAATACGTAGAATCGAGTTGGTCGAACTCAAATTAAAAGATATTGATTATTCTAATAAAACGTTAAAAGTTTTAGGGAAGAGAAATAAGGAGCGTTTTGTTCCGTTATTAGAATCTGTAACAGAAACATTGAATACCTATTTAAACTCTAGAAAAGAGTTAAATAATATAACAGATATAGACTACCTATTTTTAACAAAAAAAGGAGTTAAAATTTACGAAACACTTGTTTACCGAATAATTAATGAGTATTTTAGTTTAGCATCTAGTAAAGTAAAAAAGAGTCCGCATATATTAAGACATTCATTCGCAACTCATTTACTTAATCAAGGTGCAGATTTAAATGCTGTAAAAGAATTACTAGGACATTCAAGTTTAGCTGCTACACAAGTTTATACCCATAATAGTATAGCTGAATTAAAAAAAGTGTATTTAAACTCACATCCTAGAAGTAAGAAGTAAGAAGTGAAACCTATTGTCTAACCAAAAAACAAAAGAAGTATGAAAGTAAACACGCAATCCGTCAATTTTAATGCAGACAAAAAATTGATTGACTTTATTCAAAAGCGTATGGATAAGTTAGATTTATTTTATGATAAAGTGATAAGCTCTGATGTTTATTTAAAATTAGAAAACACGAGTGATAAAGAGAATAAAATTTTTGAAGCTCGAGTAAGTGTTCCAGGAGATAGTTTTGTAGTAAAGAAGCAATGCAAAACCTTTGAAGAAGGAACAGACATGGCAATAGCATCGTTAGAAAGACAATTAAAAAAACGAAAAGAAAAATTAAGAGCACATTTATAATAAAATTTTTAAAAAAATGTTTTGAATACGAAAATAAATATATACATTTGCAGTCCGTTAGAAATAGCGGGCTTTTTTTTATGTAAAAAGAGTATAAAAGCCGATGTAGCTCAGCTGGCTAGAGCAGCTGATTTGTAATCAGCAGGTCGTGGGTTCGAGTCCCTCCATCGGCTCAAAAATATCAAGAAGATTATAACTGTAAAGGAATGGTTTGATTGGTAAAGTTCTTTTAAAGAGTGAAAAATTTTAATTGGGGAGATACTCAAGCGGCCAACGAGGGCAGACTGTAAATCTGCTGACTACGTCTTCGCAGGTTCGAATCCTGCTCTCCCCACTATAAAATTTAGGATATTAAAATATTGCGAGAGTAGCTCAGTTGGTAGAGCGTCAGCCTTCCAAGCTGAATGTCGCCGGTTCGAACCCGGTCTCTCGCTCTTTTTTAAGCCGGTGTAGCTCAGGGGTAGAGCGTTTCCTTGGTAAGGAAGAGGTCACGGGTTCAATTCCCGTCATTGGCTCTCTTTAAAGAGATTTTTAAATTAGAATACACTAATATTATTATATAACTAAGATTAAATTTTAAAAACATGGCAAAGGCAACTTTCGATCGTTCAAAACCACACTTAAACATTGGTACAATTGGACACGTAGATCACGGTAAAACAACTTTAACTGCTGCTATTACTAAAGTATTAGCTGATGCAGGTTTCTCAGAAGCAAGATCATTTGATCAAATTGATAATGCACCAGAAGAAAAAGAAAGAGGTATTACAATTAATACTTCACACGTAGAATATGCAACAGCAAATCGTCATTACGCTCACGTAGACTGTCCAGGTCACGCGGATTACGTAAAGAACATGGTTACTGGTGCAGCTCAAATGGATGGTGCTATCTTAGTAGTTGCGGCTACTGATGGTCCTATGCCACAAACAAGAGAACATATCTTATTAGGACGCCAAGTAGGTATTCCTCGTATTGTTGTATTCATGAATAAAGTGGATATGGTTGATGACGAGGAGTTAATCGAATTGGTAGATATGGAAGTTAGAGATTTACTTTCTTTCTATGAGTACGATGGAGATAATGGACCTGTAATTGCTGGATCTGCATTAGGTGCATTAAACGGTGAGCAAAAATGGGTAGATACAGTTTTAGAATTAATGGAAGCTGTTGATGCATGGATTGAAGAGCCTCAACGTGAAGTTGATAAGCCTTTCTTAATGCCTATCGAAGATGTATTCTCTATTACTGGTCGTGGAACTGTTGCTACAGGTCGTATCGAAACTGGTATTGCTAATACAGGAGATCCTGTTGAGATTATTGGTATGGGAGCTGAGAAATTAACTTCTACTATTACTGGTATCGAAATGTTCCGTCAAATCCTTGATAGAGGTGAGGCTGGAGATAATGCAGGTATCTTATTAAGAGGTATTGAGAAAACTCAAATTTCAAGAGGAATGGTAATCTGTAAACCAGGTTCTGTAACACCACATGCTAAATTTAAAGCTGAGGTTTATATCCTTAAAAAAGAAGAAGGTGGACGTCACACACCTTTCCATAATAACTACCGTCCTCAATTTTACGTTCGTACAACGGATGTAACTGGAAACATTGCGCTTCCTGAAGGAGTAGAGATGGTAATGCCTGGAGATAACTTAACAATTCATGTTGAGTTAATTCAACCAATTGCAATGAATGTTGGTCTTCGTTTCGCTATCCGTGAAGGAGGAAGAACAGTTGGAGCTGGTCAGGTTACTGAAATTTTAGACTAATTAAGTTTAATAAATATAAAGTTAAGGTATTCCGTATTTTCGGAATGCCTTGACTTGTATTTACGGGTTTAGCTCAGTTGGTAGAGCACTGGTCTCCAAAACCAGGTGTCGGGAGTTCGAGTCTCTCAACCCGTGCAAATAAAAAAATATAATGGCTGGATTTGTAAATTATATAAAAGAATCATTTGGAGAATTGAAAAACAATGTGACTTGGCCAACTTGGGCTGAAGCACAAAGTTTAACAGTTTTAGTTGCTGTATTTTCTATTATTTTCTCATTAGCAATTTGGGGAGTAGATACAGTGTTTAGTAAAGTTGTTGGATTCTATTTTAAATTCATTAACGGTTAAAATAAGAATTTATGTCTGAAGGGAATGAGAAAAAATGGTACGTTGTTCGTGCTGTAAGTGGTCAAGAAAATAAAATAAAAGCTTATATCGAAACTGAAATATCTCGATTAGGTTTGGAAGATTATGTAGACCAAGTTTTAGTTCCAACTGAAAAGGTTATTCAAATTCGTAACGGAAAGAAAGTAAATAAAGAAAAAGTTTATTTTCCAGGTTACATCATGATAAAAGCAAATCTAACAGGAGAAATACCTCATATTATAAAATCTGTTACGAATGTTATTGGTTTTTTAGGTGAAACAAAAGGTGGAGATCCAGTGCCATTAAGGCAGTCTGAAGTAAATAGAATGTTAGGTAAGGTTGATGAATTAACAGTAGATTCAGATTCAAATGTTGCAATTCCTTTTACAAAAGGAGAAACTGTTAAAGTTATTGATGGACCATTTAATGGATTCGATGGAACCATAGAGAACATCAACGAAGAAAAGCGTAAGCTTGAAGTAATGGTGAAAATTTTCGGAAGAAAAACACCATTAGAATTAAGTTATATGCAAGTAGAAAAAGTATAATATTTGTTACATTATAAAAATGCAATCTTAAGCTTCAAAATAATAAGTATTGCAAATAAACTAAATTATTAAAAATGGCAAAAGAGTTAAGTAAAGTAGTTAAACTACAAGTTAGGGGAGGTGCAGCGAATCCGTCGCCACCGGTTGGACCCGCTTTAGGTGCCGCTGGAGTTAATATCATGGAATTCTGTAAGCAGTTTAATGCTAGAACCCAAGATAAACCAGGTAAAGTTTTACCTGTGGTCATTTCGGTTTTCAAAGACAAATCATTCGACTTTGTAATCAAAACACCACCTGCAGCTGTACAATTATTAGAAGCGGCCAAAGTAAAAAAAGGTTCTGGAGAACCACATATTAAGAAAGTAGCAAAAGTTTCTTGGGATCAGGTTAGAACCATCGCAGAAGACAAAATGGTAGATTTAAATGCATTTACTATTGGTTCTGCTATGAAAATGGTAGCAGGTACTGCTAGATCTATGGGTATAACTGTTAAAGGTGGCGAAGCCCCTAATTAATCTAAAAAATTTTTAAAATGGCAAGATTAACAAGAAAACAAAAAGAAGCATTAGCAAAAATAGAAAAAGGAAAAATCTATTCTGTTACTGAAGCTTCAGCATTAGTTAAAGATATAACCAATACCAAATTTGATGCATCAATTGATTTAGCTGTACGTTTAGGAGTAGATCCTAGAAAAGCTAATCAAATGGTAAGAGGAGTTGTAACGCTTCCTCATGGTACTGGTAAAGACGTAAAAGTTTTAGCATTAGTAACACCAGACAAAGAAGCAGAAGCTAAAGAAGCTGGTGCTGATTATGTTGGTTTGGATGAGTACCTCGATAAAATTAAAGGTGGTTGGACAGACGTAGATGTTATTGTAACTATGCCAAGTGTTATGGGTAAATTAGGTCCTTTAGGACGTGTGTTAGGTCCTCGTGGTTTAATGCCAAACCCAAAAACAGGTACAGTTACTATGGATGTAGCAAAAGCTGTAAGCGATGTTAAAGCTGGTAAAATTGACTTTAAAGTTGATAAAACTGGAATCGTACATGCTTCAATTGGAAAAGCATCTTTTAGTGCAGATAAAATTGAAGATAACGCAAACGAATTATTACAAACATTAATGAAACTTAAACCAACTGCAGCTAAAGGAGTTTATGTAAAAAGCATTTTTATGTCTTCTACAATGAGCCCTAGTTTAGCTGTTGATCCTAAAATCGGTTAAGTAGTTTAAAACTTTTATTATGACAAGAGAAGAAAAATCACATGTAATTAAAGAATTAACTGCACAATTAGCTGATAACTCAAATATCTATTTAGCAGATATTTCAGGATTAGACGCAGCTAGTACTTCAAATTTACGTCGTGCTTGTTTTAAAGCAAACGTAAAATTAGCAGTTGTTAAAAACACCTTGCTTTCAAAAGCAATGGAGGCATCAGATAAAGACTTTGGAGAACTTCCTGAAACATTAAAAGGAAATACTTCAGTTATGTATTCTGAAACTGGAAATGCTCCAGCGAAAATAATTCAAAATTTCCGTAAAAAATCAAACAGACCTCTTTTAAAAGGAGCTTTTATTGAAGAAGCAATTTATATTGGAGATGCTCAACTTGATGCTTTAGTAGATATCAAATCTAAAGAAGAAGTTATTGGAGATATCATTGGGTTATTACAATCACCAGCTAAAAATGTTATTTCTGCACTTAAATCTAGTGGAGGAAAATTAGCAGGTATCATTAAAACTTTATCCGAAAAAGAAGGATAATTTAAACGTGTACGCACTTAAACAAATTATATTTTATTAAAACTATTAAAACGATAGAAAAATGGCAGATTTAAAAGATTTCGCAGAACAATTAGTAAACTTAACAGTAAAAGAAGTAAACGAATTAGCAACTATATTAAAAGATGAGTATGGTATCGAGCCTGCAGCTGCTGCTGTAGCTATGGCTGGTCCTGCTGCTGGTGGTGGAGACGCTGCTGATGAGCAAACTGAATTTGATGTAATTCTTAAAGCCGCTGGTGGTTCTAAATTAGCAGTTGTAAAACTAGTTAAAGAATTAACTGGTTTAGGATTAAAAGAAGCTAAAGGTTTAGTTGATGAGGCACCAAGCCCAATCAAAGAAGGAGTTTCTAAAGATGAAGCTGAAGCTCTAAAAACTCAATTAGAGGAAGCAGGAGCTGAGGTTGAGCTTAAGTAAGCTTAACAATCAAAACTAACAAAGGTTTAGGTCTGGAGAGTACTCTCTAAGACCTAGACCATTTGTCGTATATAGTCAGTAGGCTATAAACAAACATTTTTTTTTAATCAAAATTTCGTCCATTGATGTTAGTAACACAAGCTGAAAGATTAAACTTCTCGTCTATTGTAAATAGAACAGAATATCCAGATTTTATGGATATTCAGATTAAATCCTTCCAGGATTTTTTCCAGTTAGAAACGAAATCAGAAGAAAGAGGTAATGAAGGTCTTTATAATACCTTCATGGAAAACTTCCCAATAACAGACACACGTAATCAATTTGTTTTAGAATTTTTAGATTACTTTATCGATCCACCTAGATATACAATTGAAGAATGTATTGAAAGAGGACTTACATATAGCGTGCCACTTAAGGCTAGATTAAAACTGTATTGTACAGACCCTGAACATGAGGATTTTGAAACCATTGTTCAAGATGTGTACCTTGGTACTATTCCTTATATGACACCTTCAGGTACTTTTTGTATCAATGGTGCAGAACGTGTTGTAGTTTCTCAATTACATCGTTCTCCAGGTGTGTTTTTTGGACAATCTTTTCATGCAAATGGAACTAAATTATACTCTGCAAGAGTTATTCCTTTTAAAGGTTCTTGGATTGAATTCGCTACAGATATCAATCAAGTAATGTATGCGTATATCGATCGTAAGAAAAAATTACCTGTTACTACATTATTTAGAGCTATTGGTTTCGAGCGCGATAAAGATATTCTTGAAATATTTGATCTTGCTGAAGAAATTAAGGTATCTAAAGCTGGATTGAAAAAAGTACTAGGTCGTAAATTGGCTGCTCGTGTACTTAATACTTGGCATGAGGATTTCGTTGATGAAGACACTGGTGAAGTGGTTTCTATTGAGCGTAACGAAATTGTTCTTGATAGAGATACTGTATTAGATAAAGATAATATTGAGGAAATCCTTGAAACAAGCGTAAAAACGATTCTTTTACATAAAGAGAGTGCGCAACAAGGAGATTATGCAATTATTCATAACACGTTACAAAAAGATCCAACAAACTCTGAAAAAGAAGCTGTTGAACATATTTATAGACAACTACGTAATGCTGAGCCGCCAGATGAGGAAACAGCACGTGGTATAATTGATAAATTATTCTTTTCAGATCAACGTTACTCTCTTGGAGAAGTAGGTCGTTATAGAATGAATAAAAAATTAGGTCTTGATATTGGAATGGATAAGCAAGTGCTTACTAAAGAAGATATCATTACTATTATAAAATATTTAATCGAGCTAATCAACTCAAAAGCAGAAATTGATGATATTGATCACTTATCTAACCGTCGTGTACGTACAGTTGGTGAACAATTATCTTCTCAATTTGGTGTTGGTTTAGCGAGAATGGCTCGTACTATTCGTGAACGTATGAATGTTCGTGATAACGAAGTATTTACACCAATCGATTTAATTAATGCTAAGACTTTATCGTCTGTTATTAATTCATTTTTTGGTACGAATCAGCTTTCACAGTTTATGGATCAAACAAATCCACTTGCTGAAATTACGCACAAACGTCGTTTATCAGCACTTGGACCAGGTGGTTTATCTCGTGAAAGAGCAGGTTTCGAAGTACGTGATGTTCACTATACACACTACGGAAGACTTTGTCCAATTGAAACTCCTGAGGGACCAAACATTGGATTAATATCGTCACTTTCAGTTTTTGCTAAGGTAAACTCAATGGGATTCATTGAAACTCCTTATAGAAAAGTAACTGATGGTGTTGTAGATATTAAAAGCACACCTATTTATTTAAGTGCTGAAGAAGAGGAAGAGCAAATGATTGCTCAAGCAACTGTAAAAGTAGATGATAAAGGAAAAATTCTTCACGATAAGGTCATTGCTCGAATGGAAGGCGATTTCCCAGTGGTAGAACCATCTCAAATTCATTATACAGATGTTGCACCAAATCAAATTGCTTCAATCTCTGCATCTTTAATTCCTTTCTTAGAGCATGATGATGCAAATAGAGCCTTGATGGGGTCGAATATGATGCGTCAGGCTGTGCCATTATTACGTCCACAAGCTCCAATTGTCGGAACAGGTTTAGAAAGACAAGTAGCTTCAGATTCTCGTGTTTTAATTAATGCTGAAGGAAGTGGTGTTGTAGAGTACGTTGATGCAAACGAAATAACCATTAAATACGATAGAACTGAAGACGAAGCTAAAGTAAGTTTTGATAGTGATGTTAAAACATACCAGTTAGTAAAATTCAGAAAAACGAACCAAGGAACATCTATTAACCTAAAGCCTATTGTAGAAAAAGGTGATAAGGTTGCAAAAGGTCAAGTTCTTTGTGAAGGATATGCTACTCAAAAAGGAGAATTAGCTTTAGGTAGAAATATGAAAGTAGCTTTTATGCCTTGGAAAGGGTATAACTTTGAGGATGCGATTGTTATTTCTGAAGAAGTGGTAAGAAATGATGTGTTTACTTCAATTCATATCGATGAGTATTCTCTAGAAGTTAGAGATACGAAATTAGGAAACGAAGAACTTACTAACGATATTCCAAACGTTTCAGAAGAGGCTACTAAAGACCTTGATGAAAACGGAATGATTCGCGTAGGTGCAGAAGTAAAACCTGGTGATATTCTTATTGGTAAAATTACACCAAAAGGAGAGTCGGATCCAACTCCAGAAGAAAAATTATTACGTGCTATTTTTGGTGATAAAGCTGGAGATGTTAAAGATGCCTCTTTAAAAGCTTCACCTTCATTAAATGGAGTGGTAATCGATAAAAAACTTTTTGCTCGTGCTGTTAAAGATAAACGTAAACGTGCAAAAGATAAAGAAGATATCACTCAATTAGAAGGTATCTACGATAAAAAGTTTGATGATTTACAAGATGTTTTAGTTGAAAAACTATTTGCACTTGTAAATGGTAAAACGGCACAAGGGGTCTTTAACGATTTAGGAGAAGAAGTGTTACCAAAAGGTAAAAAATACACCCTTAAAATGTTAAATGCTGTTGATGATTATACGCACTTAACAAGTGGTACTTGGACAACAGATGATTATACAAACAAACTTGTTGCCGATTTAATTCACAACTATAAAATTAAAGAAAACGACTTACAAGGTTCTTTACGTCGTGAAAAGTTTACAATTTCTGTAGGAGATGAATTACCGGCAGGTATCATAAAATTAGCTAAAGTTTACATTGCTAAAAAGCGTAAACTAAAAGTTGGTGATAAAATGGCTGGACGTCACGGAAACAAAGGTATTGTTGCTCGTATCGTTCGTCAAGAAGATATGCCATTCTTAGAAGATGGAACTCCAGTTGATATTGTATTAAATCCACTTGGTGTACCTTCTCGTATGAATATTGGTCAGATTTACGAAACTGTTTTAGGATGGGCTGGACAAAAATTAGGTCGTACTTACGCGACACCAATTTTTGATGGTGCAACACTAGATCAAATTAACGGATTTACAGATGAAGCTGGAATTCCAAGATTTGGACACACCTATCTTTATGATGGTGGTACAGGAGATCGTTTTGATCAACCTGCAACCGTTGGAGTTATCTATATGCTAAAATTAGGACATATGGTTGACGATAAAATGCACGCACGTTCTATTGGACCATATTCATTAATTACGCAACAACCTCTTGGTGGTAAAGCACAATTTGGTGGTCAGCGTTTTGGAGAAATGGAAGTTTGGGCACTTGAAGCCTATGGAGCATCTGCAACATTAAGAGAAATATTGACAGTTAAATCTGATGATGTTATTGGAAGAGCTAAAACATACGAAAGTATCGTTAAAGGAGAACCAATGCCAGAACCTGGATTACCAGAATCTTTCAACGTACTTATGCACGAATTGAAAGGTTTAGGACTAGACATTAGATTAGAGGAATAAAAAAATCCCCTCGAAAGAGGGGAAATTTAAGTTTACAAAATAATTCGATATCACCATTTATTATGGCAAGAAAACAAGATAAGAATACAGTACAGAGATTTAATAAAATCTCCATAGGTTTAGCATCACCAGAGTCTATTTTAGCAGAATCTAGAGGTGAAGTTCTAAAACCAGAAACTATCAATTATCGAACACATAAACCAGAACGTGATGGTTTATTCTGTGAGCGTATTTTTGGTCCCGTAAAGGATTACGAATGTGCCTGTGGAAAATATAAAAGAATTCGCTACAAAGGGATTATTTGCGACCGTTGTGGTGTAGAAGTAACAGAAAAGAAAGTACGTAGAGATCGTGTAGGACACATTAACCTTGTTGTTCCTGTAGCTCATATCTGGTATTTCCGTTCGTTACCAAATAAAATAGGTTACCTTTTAGGCTTACCATCTAAGAAATTAGATATGATTATTTACTACGAACGTTATGTAGTAATTCAAGCTGGTATAGCTAACAATGCTGAAGGAGAACCAGTTCAAAAAATGGATTTCTTAACAGAAGAAGAATACTTAAATATTCTTGAAACGCTTCCAAAAGAAAATCAATATTTAGAAGATTCAGATCCTAATAAGTTTATAGCTAAAATGGGAGCTGAATGTTTAATCGATTTATTAGCTAGAATAGATTTAGATGCCTTGTCATTTGAATTACGTCATAAAGCTAATACTGAAACTTCTAAACAACGTAAAACCGAAGCTTTAAAACGTTTACAAGTTGTAGAATCTTTACGTGAGTCTAATGAGAACAGAGAAAATCGTCCAGAATGGATGATTATGAAAGTTGTTCCAATTATTCCACCAGAATTACGTCCATTAGTACCACTAGATGGAGGACGTTTTGCAACGTCTGATTTAAATGATTTATACCGTCGTGTTATTATCCGTAACAACCGTCTTAAAAGACTTGTTGAAATAAAAGCACCAGAAGTTATTTTGCGTAATGAGAAACGTATGTTACAAGAATCTGTTGATTCATTATTTGATAACACACGTAAATCTTCTGCAGTAAAAACTGACTCTAACAGACCTTTAAAATCTTTGTCAGATTCGCTTAAAGGAAAGCAAGGACGTTTCCGTCAAAACTTACTTGGTAAACGTGTGGATTATTCAGCACGTTCAGTAATTGTTGTTGGACCAGAATTAAAATTATTTGAATGTGGATTGCCAAAGAATATGGCAGCTGAACTTTACAAACCTTTTGTAATTAGAAAATTAATTGAAAGAGGTATTGTAAAAACAGTAAAATCTGCAAAGAAAATTATAGATAGAAGAGAACCTGTAGTATGGGATATTTTAGAAAATGTTTTAAAAGGACATCCAGTTCTTTTAAATCGTGCTCCTACATTACACAGATTAGGTATTCAAGCTTTCCAGCCTAAATTGATTGAAGGTAAAGCAATCCAGTTACATCCACTTGTAACTACTGCGTTTAATGCCGATTTTGATGGAGACCAGATGGCAGTACATTTACCATTAGGACCAGAAGCTATTTTAGAGTGTCAATTATTAATGTTAGCCTCTCACAATATCTTAAATCCTGCAAATGGTTCACCAGTAGCTGTACCTTCACAAGATATGGTACTTGGTTTATATTATATGACCAAAGAACGTAAGTCTACTAAAGAAGTGCCAATTAAAGGCGAAGGCTTAACATTCTATTCGCCAGAAGAGGTTGTTATTGCTTACAACGAAAAAAGAGTTGAATTAAATGCATCTATTAAAGTTAGAACGTACGACTTTAATGAAGCAGGAGAATTAACCTTACAAATAATTCCTACAACTGTTGGACGTGTTCTGTTTAATTTAAACGTTCCACATGCAGCAGGATATATTAATGAAGTACTTACTAAAAAATCATTAAGAAATATTATTGGTGATATTTTAAAAGTAACGTCGGTTCCTGAAACTGCCGATTTCCTTGATGAAATTAAAAACTTAGGATATAATTTTGCCTTTAAAGGTGGATTATCTTTCAGTTTAGGAGATATCATTATCCCACCAGAAAAACAAGACATGATCGATAAAGCTAATGGTTTGGTTGATGGTATTATGGGTAACTATAACATGGGACTTATTACAAACAATGAACGTTATAACCAGGTTATTGATATTTGGACTTCTACAAATGCTGAATTGACAGAATTGTCTATGAAGCGTATTCGTGAAGACCAACAAGGATTTAACTCAGTATATATGATGCTTGATTCTGGTGCTCGTGGATCTAAAGAACAGATTCGTCAGCTTACTGGAATGCGTGGATTAATGGCAAAGCCTAAAAAATCGACAGCAGGTGGAGGAGAGATTATTGAAAATCCAATTCTTTCTAACTTTAAAGAAGGACTTTCAATTTTAGAATACTTTATCTCAACTCACGGTGCTCGTAAAGGTCTTGCCGATACAGCTCTTAAAACTGCAGATGCTGGTTATTTAACACGTCGTTTAGTAGATGTATCTCAAGACGTTATAGTAAATAGTGAAGACTGTGGTACTTTAAGAGGTGTCGAAGTAACACCATTAAAGAAAAACGATGAAATAGTTGAATCTTTAAAAGATAGAATTGTAGGTAGAATTTCTTTAAATGATGTTTACGATCCTTTATCAGACGATTTATTTGTTGCTTCAGGAGAGTTAATAGATGAAGACATTGCAAAAGCAATCGAGAATTCACCTATTGATGCAGTAGAAGTTCGTTCGCCATTAACTTGTGAGGCTAAAAAAGGAATCTGTACAAAATGTTACGGACGTAATTTAGCAACCAATAAAATGGTTCAACTTGGTGAAGCAGTTGGAGTTGTGGCAGCACAATCAATTGGAGAACCTGGGACTCAATTAACATTACGTACATTTCACGTAGGTGGTATTGCTGGTAACATTTCTGAAGAAAACAAACTAGCTGTTAAATTTGATGGTATCGCAGAGATAGACGAACTTAAAACAGTTAAAGGTGAAGATAGCGATGGAAAAACAAATAATATTGTTATTTCTCGTACTTCAGAATTGAAACTTGTTGATAAGAAAACAGGTATTGTTTTAAGCACAAATAATATTCCTTATGGATCTACTATTTTAGTTAAAAATGGCGATGCACTTAAAAAAGGAGATGTTGTTTGTTCTTGGGATCCATATAATGGTGTTATTATTTCAGAATTTGCTGGAAAAGTTAGATATGAAAATATAGAACAAGGTATCACATACCAAGTTGAAATAGATGAACAAACAGGTTTCCAAGAAAAAGTAATTTCTGAATCTAGAAATAAAAAGTTAATCCCAACACTTCACATTGAAGATTCGAAAGGAGAAACAATTCGTTCTTACAATTTACCAGTAGGAGCTCACTTAATGATTGACGATGGAGATAAAATTAAAGTTGGTAAAATTTTAGTTAAGATCCCTCGTAAATCAGCTAAATCTGGAGATATTACAGGAGGTTTACCACGTGTAACCGAATTATTTGAAGCACGTAACCCTTCAAATCCAGCAGTTGTAAGTGCTATTGATGGTGTTGTTTCCTTCGGAAAAATTAAAAGAGGTAATCGTGAGATTATTGTAGAATCTAAATTAGGAGATATTAAGAAATACTTAGTAAAATTATCAAATCAGATTCTTGTACAAGAAAACGATTTTGTTAAAGCTGGTATGCCACTTTCTGATGGTTCTATTACACCTAACGATATCTTGAACATTAAAGGACCTTCAGCTGTACAACAGTACTTAGTGAACGAAGTTCAAGAAGTATATCGTTTACAAGGTGTGAAGATTAACGATAAGCATTTTGAAGTTGTAGTAAGACAGATGATGCGTAAAGTTAGAATTATAGATTCTGGAGATACAACGTTCTTAGAAGACCAATTAGTTCATAAGTCAGATTTCATTGAAGAAAACGATGAAGTATTTGGAATGAAAGTGGTTGAGGATTCAGGAGATTCTGCAACTATTAAAGCAGGTCAAATTATTTCACCTCGCGATTTAAGAGACGAAAATTCGATACTACGTAGAGAAGATAAGAAGCTTGTTGAAGCTAGAGATGCTCAACCAGCTACTGCAACGCCTATTTTACAAGGTATTACTAGAGCATCGTTACAAACTAAATCGTTTATTTCGGCAGCATCGTTCCAAGAAACTACTAAGGTTCTTAATGAAGCAGCAGTAAATGGTAAGGTAGATACTTTAGAAGGCCTTAAGGAAAATGTTATTGTAGGTCATAGAATTCCAGCAGGTACTGGTATGAGAACTTACGAGAATATTATAGTTGGGTCTAAAGAAGAATTCGACGAAATGATGCAAGCAAAACAAGAAGTTAATTATAACTAATTTGTATGTTATCATTCAATATTAAATAATTAAAAGAATCCTGCTATTGCAGGATTCTTTGTTTAAAACTATACATATTATGTCAGAAGAAAAAAAACAAAAAAAACCAGGACAAATAAATATTGAACTAGATGAAAAAGTAGCTGAGGGAACGTATTCTAACTTAGCTATTATCAATCATTCAGTTTCAGAATTTGTTATAGATTTTGTTAGTATCATGCCAGGTACACCTAAAAGTAAAGTGAAATCTAGAATTATATTAACTCCACAACATGCCAAAAGACTATTCAAAGCTTTAGGTGACAATGTTAATAAATTTGAGAATGCACACGGTGAAATTAAAGATTACGAGCAACCACCAATTCCACTCAATTTTGGACCAACTGGTGAAGCTTAAAAGTTTTATTTGTAACTAGAATAATTTAGAATAATAGGGTGGATGCTTGAAATATTTTTGACGAGCAACCACCAATTCCACTCAACTTTGGACCAACTGGTGAAGCATAAACAAAAAAATCCCATTGATATTTCAATGGGATTTTTTTGTTTAATTAAGGTATATAAAATAAATTTTAACAGGCTTCCTTTTTATTTAAACAATAATCTAATGCACCTGAAGGACATTTTTTAATTTGTTTGATAATTTTTTTGGTTGAAGCTCCATCTAAGTCAATCCAAGGAATGACAGAATCTCTAAAAACATTTGAAAGCTCTCTTGCACAACGCTCTGCATGTATGCAAACTTTGGGATTGTAGGTTACAGTAATATCGTTATTACTGAAAACATTGGGGTTGTTTGTTTCCATAAGTAGATCATTATTTGGGGTTATAATCTAATTTAAATGTATATAATCAAAATAGTGATTACATATAAAATCGATTAAATGTATTAAAAATTCGATAAAACACAACATTAAAATTGTTTATTCGATGAAATACATCGCCTTTTTAATTAAATTCGGAAGTAAAATGGAATTTAATGTTTGGATATTTTTGTTGTGTCATTTGTAAACTGAATGGCGAATCTGCTAAAAACACCAATTGATTTTGTTTGTCTTTGGCTATAAAACGTTGCTTTACCCTTAAGAATTCTTTGTATTCAGCACTTTTAGGGTCTTTAGCCTCAACCCAACACGCTTTATGGACATTTAAGTTTTCATAAGTACATTTTGCACCATACTCATGTTCTAATCTGTATTGAATTACTTCGTATTGTAGGGCGCCAACAGTACCTATTACTTTTCTTCCGTTCAGTTCTAAGGTAAATAATTGAGCAACACCTTCATCCATTAATTGGTCAATACCTTTAAATAATTGTTTGGACTTTAATGGATCTGCATTATTGATATATCTAAAATGCTCTGGAGAGAAACTAGGCACACCTTTATAATTTAAAATTTCTCCTTCAGTTAAAGTATCTCCAATTTTAAAAGTACCAGTGTCTTGAAGCCCTACGATATCTCCAGGATATGAGACATCAACAATCTCTTTCTTTTCAGCAAAAAAAGCATTCGGACTTGAAAATTTGACTTTTTTATTATTTCTTACATGTAAATAAGATACATTTCTTTTAAATTCACCAGAAACAATTTTAACAAATGCTAAACGATTTCTATGATTGGGATCCATATTGGCATGGATTTTAAAAACAAACCCTGTAAATTTATCTTCTTCTGGTTTTACAAGCCTTTCCTCGCTTTGTTTAGGACGTGGCTTTGGCGCAATATCCACAAAACAATCTAATAGTTCTCTAACTCCAAAATTGTTTAAAGCCGAACCAAAAAAGACAGGTTGCTGTTTACCATCTAAGTATTCTTCTTTATTAAAAGTAGGGTAGATTCCTTCAACCAATTCAATTTCTTCACGTAGTGTGTTGGCAGCTTTATCACCTACTAGTTTATTTAATTCTGGAGATTGTAAATCTGAAATCTCGATGGTTTCTTCAATATCTTTCCGGCTATCACCACTAAAAAGATTGATGTTATTTTCCCAAAGATTATAAATACCTTTAAAATCGTAACCCATTCCAATTGGAAAACTTAACGGTACAACATGTAAGCCTAATTTTTGCTCAACTTCATCTAATAAATCAAAAGCATCTTTTCCTTCACGATCCATTTTATTGATAAAAACAATCATAGGAATGTTTCGCATGCGACAAACTTCAACTAATTTTTCAGTTTGCTCCTCAACTCCTTTCGCAACGTCAATAACTACAATAACACTATCTACAGCTGTTAGTGTTCTAAAGGTGTCTTCAGCAAAATCCTTATGCCCAGGCGTGTCTAGAATATTGATTTTGATGCCATCATATTCAAATGCAAGTACAGAAGTAGCTACAGAAATTCCACGTTGACGCTCAATTTCCATAAAGTCACTGGTAGCTCCTTTTTTTATTTTATTACTTTTTACAGCTCCAGCTTCTTGAATGGCACCACCAAAAAGTAATAATTTTTCTGTTAAAGTGGTTTTTCCTGCATCGGGATGCGAAATAATGCCAAAGGTTCTTCGTCTGTTAATTTCTGATTTAAAACTCATAATAATCTTGCAAATGGGTTGCAAAGATACTATTATTAAACACAATTTAAATGATTGTTTTATTTGCTTTTTAATTTTATGAAAAGTTTGACGTATTTTTAATGTTTTGATTGGTATTTTTACGCTATGATTGAAGAACAGGTAATTTTAGTAAACGAAAATGATGAACAAATAGGTTTAATGCCTAAACTAGAAGCACATCAAAAGGCTTTGTTACATCGAGCATTTTCTGTATTTGTTTTTAATGATAAAAATGAATTGATGATTCAACAACGTGCTGCACATAAATATCATTCCCCTAACTTATGGACCAATACGTGTTGTAGTCATCAAAGAGATGGGGAGTCTAACATAGAAGCAGGTAAACGTCGTTTACATGAGGAAATGGGGTTTGTAACTGCTTTAGAAGAATCTATTTCGTTTATCTATAAAGCGCCTTTTGACAATGGTTTAACCGAGCATGAATACGACCATGTTATGATTGGTTATTATAATGAATCTCCTAAAATTAATCCAGATGAAGTAGCTAATTGGAAATGGATGTCTTTGGATGCTGTTAAATCTGATATGAAAATCCATCCTGAAATTTACACAGAATGGTTTAAGATTATTTTCGATAAATTCTACGAACATATTAATATTACTTAAAAATGAAAGTAACTGTAAGTAGAAAAGGGCATTTTAATGCGGCACATAGACTATATAGGAAAGATTGGAGCAATGAAAAAAATGAAGCTATTTTTGGTAAATGCAACAACCCTAATTTCCATGGTCATAATTACGAACTTATTGTTAGTGTAACGGGCGAAATTGATAACGAAACAGGCTATGTTATTGACATGAAGATTTTAAAAGATATAATTAAAGAGAACGTAGAAGATGTCTTCGATCATAAAAATTTAAATGAAGATGTTGACGCTTTTAGAAACTTAAACCCAACTGCAGAAAATATCGTTATTGTTATTTATAATATACTGAGACAAAAATTGAACCTAAATTTAGAATTGGAAGTCACGCTTTATGAGACCCCTCGTAATTTTGTAAGCTATTCTGGAGAATAATATATTGAATCTTTAAGGTTTTTAAAAACTTATAGGTTTATTTTAAATCATATGAAAACCAATTTATACCCCATAAAATTTCACCCTATTTTAAAAGACAAAATATGGGGAGGAAAGAAATTAAAAACACTTCTAAATAAGGACTGTCATTTGCCAAATATTGGTGAGAGCTGGGAAATTAGTGATGTTGAAGGAGACACGTCTATCGTTGCAAATGGCGACCTAGAGAATCAATCATTAAAGCATCTTTTAAGCACATACAAAGCAGATTTAATTGGGAAAAAAAATTATATGGAATTTGGAAACACGTTTCCATTGCTTATTAAATTTATAGATGCTAAAGAAGATTTATCAATTCAATTGCACCCTAACGACGAAATTGCAGCAAAACGACATAATTCTTTTGGGAAAACAGAAATGTGGTATGTGATGCAAGCAGATTCAAATTCAAATTTGATAGTTGGTTTTAATCAAGAAATGACTTCAGATAAATATTTGAAACACCTTAAAGACAATACCTTAACCAAGATTTTAAATTTCGAAAGTGTTATTCCTGGAGATACATTTATTATTCGTGAAGGAATTATTCATGCTATTGGTGCAGGGGTATTACTGGCAGAAATTCAACAAACAAGTGATATTACATACAGAATTTATGATTGGGATCGAGTTGACAGCCAAGGAAATAAAAGAGAGCTACACACAGATTTAGCGTTTGAAGCCATCAGTTTTAATCTAAAAAATGATTCTAAGGCTGTATACAACAAAACAGAGAACCAATCTAATAACATGGTTCGTTGTCCTTATTTTTCCACCAATTATTTAAAAATAACAAAACCTATATTCATAGAAAACACATTTGATTCTTTTTTGATTTATATGTGCGTTGAAGGGGAGGTGATAATTTCTGTAGGGACTTATAAAGAAACAATAAAAAAAGGGGAAACTATTTTGGTTCCGGCAAAAATAAAAACGTTTGAAATTACTTCTAAAAATGCAACACTATTAGAAGTTTATGTTTAATTTTGCATCTAAATAAATTATAATAAAATGGCAAACAAAAGAGATTTAAAAAAAGACATCAATTATGTTTTAGGAGACATTATTGAAGCAGTATATGTTTGGGAATATTCAAACACAGATAAAGACAATAAAAAGAGCGAAGCAATTATTGATGAAGCTATTGCAACATTCGATGAGTTAATTGTAAAAGTGAATGCAAAAAATGTTGAAGATAAAAAGGCTCATTTTAAGGCTATTAATAATGAATTAGAAACTAAAGGAAAAGCTTTGATTGAAAAAATTAATAAGCTAGGATAAAAATTAAAAAAAAATAGTTGCATATATAATTTTCAAGATTATATTTGCAACCTGTTTTGCCGATGTAGCTCAGCTGGCTAGAGCAGCTGATTTGTAATCAGCAGGTCGTGGGTTCGAGTCCCTCCATCGGCTCAAAATAAGTTCAATAGAAATATTGGACTTTTTTGTTTTAAAGTCATTCTGTTTTCTTTAAACCGAATCTTTATCTTTTTTAAGCCATGAAAAGAAACCTTTCTTTTTTTTCTTTTTAAAGGTGTTTTCCTCTTTGTCACTTCCAAATAACTGCTTAAAAAAACCTTCCTCTTTTGTGAGTTCGCAATTAATTACTTTTAATACTTTTTCTGATGGTTTTTCAAATGTAGCTTGTGTGAAGTTTTTATAGTCAATGTTTGAATTCAATTTTAGTAGATACTTAGCAAACATGGGTAGTGCAGAATTTGCTCCTTGGCCAATTCTAGTATTGCTAAAACCAATTTGTTGATTGTCGTTTCCAACCCAAGTTACTGTTACAAGTTTTGGTGTAACACCTACAAACCAACCATCTTTATTGTCTTGTGTCGTTCCTGTTTTTCCAGCAATCTCATTGGATAAATTATAGGAGGAACGCAATCTACTAGCTGTTCCGTTATTAACAGTTTCTTTTAAAAACTCCAACATTATTTGCCTGGTATCATCACTAAAAGCTTTTTCATCAGATTGTATCGGATTTAAATCTTTATAAGAAGCTATTACATTGCCATTTTTGTCTTCAATTCTAGTAATAAAGACAGGTTTAGAAGGAATGCTATTATTTACATAAGATGTATATGCAGTTGCCAATTCAATCATACTTAGATTTGCTGTTCCAAGCGCTATGGAAGGCACTTCTTCTATCTCACTTTTAATTCCCATAGATTTTGCTTGCTCTATAACCTTATTAACTCCAGTTTTTTGCAATACTTTTACGGAGATGGTGTTTACCGAACGACTTAAGGCATATTTTAAAGAATAACGTAATTCTTCATCTTCAACTTTAGAAGAATTTTTTGGCGTCCAGTTATTAACATCTGTGTAGGTTACTTCCTTAATGGAGAAATAGGAGCATGGATTCATGCCGTTTTCTAATGCAGCAGTATAAACTATGGGTTTAAAGGTAGAACCTACTTGTCTTTTGCTTTGGGATACGTGATCATATTGAAAGTATCTATAATCAATTCCTCCAACATATGCTTTTATTGCGCCAGTTTTTGGTTCAAGACTTAGAAACCCTGCATTTAAAAATTTAGAATAATACTCTAAACTATCAAGTGTTGACATTTGTGCAACTGTAGGTTCATCCCACGAAAATAATTTAGTTTCATGTACTTTATTTAACGAATCTTCAATGTCTTTATCAGATAAGTTTTGACTTTTTAAAGCTTGATATTTACTTAAGCGTTTTATTGCAGCCAAGTAAGCTGGTTTGTTTTTTAACCATGGCGCATTTTGTCCATACCCTTTTTCAAATTGTCGTTGTATGCTCGACATGTGTTCTTGCATAGCTTCTTCTGCATAACGCTGCATATTATTATCTAAAGTGGTATAAACTTTTAAGCCATCATGATAGATATTGTAAGCCTCTCCCTCTGGATTTTTGTATGACTTTTCTTGAAGAATGGCGTCTAATTGTTTTTTGATTTCTGCTCGAAAATATGGCGCCAAACCTTGGTTAGGAGCATAGTATTGATAATCCAATTCAATATCTTTTTTAATAACATTTTCTGCTTCTTTTTCAGTAATATACTCTTGGTTTTTCATCAACATGATAACCAAATCTCTGCGTTGCTGCGATCTTTCTGGATAAAGTCTTGGATTATAACTATTATTAGCCTTTAAGGTTCCTACAAGTGTTGCTGCCTGTGATAGATTTAATGATTTTGTTTTTGTGTTGAAAAATTTTAGTGATGCACTTTCAATGCCATAGGTGTTATCTGAAAATGGAACTGTATTTAAATATAAAGTAAGAATTTCTTTTTTGGAATAAATGTTTTCAATACGACTTGCAACAATACTCTCTCTTAGTTTATTTACAACAATACTTAAAAAGCCATAATCTTTTCTTCCAAAAAGGTTTTTAGCCAATTGTAAAGTAATTGTGCTTCCTCCACCAGAGGAGGCATCAGATAATAAAATAGTTTTAAAAAAAACTCTTAATAAGCTGGTGTTGTCTATTCCGTCATGTTCGTAAAATCTCGAGTCTTCTGTAGCAACTAATGCATCTATTAAATGTTGGGGAAAATCATTATAGGTTATAGATTGTCTGTCGTAAATATAAAATTTCCCAATAAGATGGTTATTAGTGTCTAAAACTTGTGTGGCCTGACTTTGTTTTAAATTTGCTAATTTTTTTGAAGAAGGAATCTCTCCCCAAAAGCCAAAATAGATGCTTCCATAAAAGCTGAGCAATAGTGTGAAAACTAATAGAAAACTATAAGTTAAGCGTTTCGCCCATTTTTTTAATTTGTCGTTTTTTAGAATCATCTGTAAAATTTCTCTTTACAAAGTAACGACATATTAAAAAGAACCGTATAATATGTGTGAAATAAATATGAAAAGAAACGTTGTGTTTATTCAGATTTTCTAATGGCTAGATAACCTTCTAAAGCTTTGCCATATTTTGAATCTTTAATTGGTGGTGTTAAAGAATTATTTATGGTGTCAAGCCATTTAATTTGAGCATCATAAATTTCAGTTAATGCTAGATATGGAGCTACTTCACTATTTTTATTGTTAACTGCAAAATTTACAATATAGAGATATTTGCTTTTTACTAAATTATCTAAGGCTTTATTATTAGCTTCAATTCTAACGGAATCATTTGATTTTTTTGCTTCAAAACTTTCTTTAATTAAATCTAAGTTTTTATCGTCGTATCTTGTAATGACTTTTAAAAAATCTTCATAAAGCTTTTGCTGTTTTGAGCCATTAATTTTAGCATCTTGAACAAAGTTTTTTAACGTGGTATTAATTTCTGTAACACCTTTGTCTGCGAAAAAAACGATTCGTGTATTGTTTTCTTTACTATTCTTTTTATCTAAACGCAAATAAAATGCTTCAGGAGATTCTAAATCGCTTTTTAATTCAAATTCTGAAGGTCCATTTAGGAAGATAGAATCAACTATAATAATAGAAGAATCTTGTTCTTTTTCAAGATATACAGTTCCTTTTTTTAATCCTTTAACGTGACCTTTAACAATTAGATCCGGATCTTTTCCACAAGAAACAATAACAATTAACACAAAAAATAGGGCTAGCTTTTTCATAAAAAGATTTAGAATTTTGGAGCGCAAATATCATATAAAAAATAATTAAATACTAACCTCCAGCTGCTAATTTCATTAAAATAGTACAACCTATTGCTGCTATGGTTCCAATGGCATAACCAAAGACAGCCAGAAGGACACCTACAGTTGCTAAAGATGGATGGAATGCGGAAGCTACAATAGGAGCAGAGGCTGCACCACCAACATTTGCCTGACTTCCTACAGCCAAAAAGAAGTATGGTGCTTTAATGATTTTTGCAATTATTATTAAAAGTATGGCATGTATACTCATCCAAATTAATCCAACAGCTATTAAACCTGGATTATCAAAAATCGACATTAAATCTATTTTCATACCAATAGAAGCAACTAAAATATATATAAAGACACTACCAAATTTACTTGCTCCAGCTCCTTCATAATTTTTGGCTTTTGTAAAAGATAATAATATGGCAACCAGGGTTGCAATACTTATCATCCAAAAGAATTGAGAATCTAAGAATGTAAATGTGTTTCTTAAGGTTTTAGATTCTATATTGGCTACAACACCTTCAAAATAAGGAGCTAGAAAATTGGCAGAAATGTGAGCGACACTTACCGTTCCAAAAGCAATAGCAACAATAATCATGATGTCGGTTAAAGATGGATTTCTTTTAACACTTTTAGCAAATGAAGTTACCTTTTCTTTTAAAGCTTCAATAGCTGAATTGTCTGCACCTAACCATTTATCAATAGCTTTAGAACGACCAATACCAATTAATATTATAGCCATCCAAATATTGGCAACTACAATATCTATAAAGACCATTTTACCATATTCAGATTGATTGTATTCAAATATTTCAAGCATGGCAGTTTGGTTAGCTCCTCCACCAATCCAGCTTCCAGCAAGCGTAGAAAGTCCTCTCCATACGGCATCTGGACCAACACCACCAACAGTTTCTGGAGATACCATAGAAACTAGTAGAATGGCAATTGGTCCTCCAATTACAATTCCAAGGGTTCCTGTTAAGAACATAACTAGTGCTTTCCAACCTAAATTAAATACAGCTTTTAAATCAATACTTAAAGTCATAAGCACTAAAGCAGCAGGTAATAAATAACGACTAGACACATAATATAGACTGGTACTGTGATTTACAACTTCTCCAGTTTCTGAAGTCGTTTGCCATTCTGGAGCTATTAATCCAGACGTAGTTAAAACGGCAGGAAGCATATAGGCCATAAAAAGACCTGGAATAATTTTATAAAACTTTGGCCAAAATCCGGTTTTTATAGATTCGGTATAAAAAATAAAACCTAACGTTAACATTAGGAGTCCAAATACAATAGTGTCGTCAGTAAAAATTGGTGCTTGTTGCATGTGTTATAGTTTGAAGTTGCAAAATACCAAAATAAATGGGTATAAAAAAAGCAACTTTTTTAAAGTCACTTTTTTTCTGATTTTTTGGGTTCTCTATGATGCTCTTTTAGATATTGCATAAGCATCCATTCAATCTGACCATTGGTGCTCCTAAACTCGTCTGAAGCCCATTTTTCTATGGCTTTGAGCATCTCTTCATTAATTCTTAACGCAAAGGCTTTCTTTTTTGACATATTATTTTTTTATAAATGCTTCGACAGAATTTATTAATTCTTCAGACAATGAAAAATCTGGTGTATAATAAGATTTTAAATTGTCTTCGTCTTTATCAATTGTTTTTAACACATGATTCATGTTTTCTATAATTACTAATTCTGAATCTGGTTTAGCTTCATGTAGTTTATTAGCCTCTTCAACTTTTACCTGAAGATCTTTTGTCCCGTTTATAATAAGTACAGGAATGCTTATTTTTTTTATTTCTTCTGAAGGGTTATAAGCCATCCAAGTAAAAAAAAATGGTTGATTGGGTTTGCTAAATAAATGAGCCAAAGCAGGATTCACGGTTTCTATGGTGCCAGTTTCTTTAAGCTCGGTTATTTGTGCTTTTGCCATGTTGGACATGTCTTGGCTAACTTGCTTGTAACTGTTAATAATAAAAGTCCCCATGTCTTCGCTTATTCCTGCTAACGAAATATATTTATCCACATTTTTGTTTTGAGTAGCTAACATGGCAACTAACGAACCTTGGCTATGTCCAATTAATGTAATACTGCTAAAACGGTTATCTTCTTTATAATGCTTTATGGCAAGCGTAGCATCATCTACAAAACGGTAAAAATCTAAATCTCCCATCATGAATTTTAAATTTTCTTCTGTTGAGTTACGTTTATCATATCTATAAAAAGCAATGCCTCTAGTATTTAAACTATCTGCTAATTGCTTTATATATTCAGCTTTTATATTTACTCCAGCTTGATTTCCATTTCTATCTACATTTCCAGAACCATGAATAAAAATAACTAAAGGCTGATTTTTTAATTCTTTGTTATAAGATAGTGTGCCTGGAAGTTGAATACTGTCATTCTTTAATAGAATTTCTTCTGAAATGATATGTTCTTGCGAAAACATCAAACAGCTAAAAAATATTAAAATAAGTGTTATTTTCATTATTTGTTAATTCTAATAAGTTGAATAATTAATAATATTGGTAATATGATACTACTTGATATAACTATGGGTAATAACCACACACCTAATGATGTCTCTTTGCCCATTCCAGCTTGAAGCATAACATATTGAATGTATAGCAACAACAGCATAACAAAAAAGTTAATAACCCTAACGGTTCTTGTGCTTAAACGATAGTTTTTTAAAGCATTTTCTTCGGTAATATTAACCATATAATTATGTATATGAGGAAATCTATTTATTATAAAGAGTAATGTTGTTATAAGCAGTGAAACAAAAGGTAAAATCCATATATTAATAGTTTTCCCATAAGCATCTGCTTCTCCTTTGGCATTAAAATGAGTTGGAATGGTTTCAGACAAGTTTGGATAAGACGTGAAGGTAAAAACAAACATACAAATAATGCCTAATACTGTTAAAGCAATTAATGTTTTATCAATTGGAGCTAAGGGTATTTGAATTTTAGGTCTATGCGTTTTCATATTATCTGTTTTTATCCCGTTCTAAAACAATTCTAGCAGAATTTTCAGCAATATGAATTACTCTCCATCCAGACATGGCAAATTGATTCAGGGCTTCCTCTAAACGTTCATTGTTATTAGTTAAGCCCATTTTCCAAGAAATAACCTTGTATTCTTTCATAGTATTAATGATTTAAAGTTCCAGCATTTACAATAGGTGAAGCATCTTTATCTCCACATAAAATAACCATGAGGTTGCTTACCATAGCTGCTTTGCGTTCTTCGTCTAAATCTATAATTTGTTTTTTGCTTAATTCGTGCAAAGCCATTTCGACCATGCTAACTGCACCTTCAACAATTTTATGTCTTGCTGCAACAATGGCAGTTGCTTGTTGACGTTTTAACATAGCATTTGCTATTTCTTGTGCATAAGCCAAATATCCAATTCTAGCTTCAAGAACTTCAATTCCAGCAATAGAAAGACGTTCGTCGATTTCTTTCTCAAGAGCTTCACTAACCTCATTTACACTTGATCGAAGTGTGATGTCTTCAGCAAGACCTTCATCAGCAAAATTATCATATGGATACATGCTTGCTAACTTTCTTACAGCTGCATCTGTTTGTACACGCACAAAATTCTCGTAATTATCCACATCGAAAGCTGCTTTATATGTGTTCTGTACTCTCCAAACCAGAATAGTACTTATCATTACTGGATTTCCAAGTTTGTCGTTAACCTTTAAACGTTCGCTATCAAAATTACTGGCCCTTAATGAAATCTTCTTTTTGGTATAAAATGGATTTGCCCAATACAAACCATTCTTTTTTATAGTACCTACATATTTACCAAAAAGCAATAAGACTCTGGAATTATTTGGTTGAACCATAAGGAATCCTAATGCAATAAATAATGCAATTAATATTATTAATAAATACCAAGGATTCTTTGTAGCAACAATAGCAACTATGCCACCAAATAATAATAAAACAAAAACAAATAGCATAAGGTAGCCGTTTGCTGGAATGATAATTTTTTCTTCTTTCATGTGTTTATAAATTTAGATCGGTTAATTTAAAATGATATTAAAATGATATCATAAAGATATATATAAAATTATTAACATCAAAATCTAGTTTGGCACGAAGATTGAAATACATTATGTAAATTGATACTACACAAAAACTTTTTAAAGAGTGTGGTTACTTTTAAAAAAGGTAGTATTTCATATTTTTGGTTGGTTAGTTAAGAAAAGCGTCTTTTTAAGATGCTTTTCTTTTTTTTGTATAATATGAAAGTGGTTTTATTTTATGAAATCTATTATGGCAGGAAGAAGTTCAGGGCTTAATTGTCTGAAAGATTCGTTATAAGATTTTGAGTTTTCTAAATCATCTCCTTGTATATTAAATAATACATGATTCATGTTTTCAATAAGTAATACAGAGCCTTCTTTCGATGCTTCTTTTAATAATTGAGCTTCTTCTGTTGGAACCTGTAAATCTTTTGTTCCACTTATAATAAGCGTAGGAATGTTTAATTCTGAAATGCTTTCTTGTGGATGATACTGTATCCAGCTACTCATAAAAGCTTGATTCTCTGGACTAAATATAGATTCTAGAGCAGGAGGATAATTTGATGTTGCTTTTCCATCTTTTAATATTTTAAAAGCAACTTCCGATTCTTCTGTTAATCCAGGAACAGTTTGCTTGATTTGATCTAAGATAACTTCGTCAATAGATTTGCCAGAACCGGCTATAGAGATATAACCAGATACGTTTTCTTTTGAAGCTAAAATACCAACCAAACTTCCTTGCCCGTGACCTATAATATAAATATTCTTAAATGTGTTTTTTTCTGTAAAATAATTGACAATCGAAACGGCGTCTGTAATAAAATTGTTAAAACTGATGTTTTTATCAACTCGTCCTTTTCTAATTTGTTTTACAATGCGTTTATCATATCGATATGTTGCTATACCATTATTAGATAATCCTTCTGCTAGTTTTTTTAGAATATTATTTTTTTGAAAATTCTGATTTCCATTTCTATCTGTTGGTCCAGAATCTCCTATTATAATCGCTAATGAAGGACTTTCATTATTTGTTGGAGTTAATAAAGTACCATCAATAAATTGATTAATAGAAATGTCTTCAGTTTTAAAGACATTTTCTTGTGAAATCATTTTAGTGACACTACACATTAAAAAAACAATTAGAACTTTAAGTTTCATAGATTTTAATTTACTTATTGCAACAAATTTGAGTTTGATATCGTTATAACGTAAAATTACTTTAAAATTATCTTTTAATAGGATATATATTACATGAAAATTACATTTCTTAACTATGTATTTCATCGATATTATGTGGTATTTTACCCATAAATGTTAAAATTATGTGCATTTCATCGAAAATAATGACTTTTAAACGTTGATATTCAAATATAATTTTACATTTGAAGTGTACTAAAATATTACTTTTTAGTTCAATGGATTAATTAATTAATATTTGCATTATGTTGTTGATACTAGAGACCCTAAATCTAACTACATAATAAAGATGCAAATTAAACTAAACCGAGGTTGAGGGACCTCGGTTTTTTTTATGCAATAAACCGAAAAGTTAGATTAATCCGTTTTTCTATTTCTTTCTGGGTCTTCGGAATTTGATGTAACCAATTGTGTTGCATCTCTCCTTTCATAATTAATAAACTGCCATGTTCCAATTCTAGCTTATAATTTTCATCTTTTAATTTTCTGTGTTTAAATTTAAATACACGTTTAGCTCCGAAACTTATCGAAGCAATTACTGGATTTTTACCGAGTTCCTTTTCATTATCTCTATGCCAACCATTACTGTCATTTCCATTTCTATAAAGGTTTAACAAAACTGAATTAAATTTATGACTTGTAGTTAATTCTACACGATTTTTAATATGCATTAGCAACTCATTAAACGGTTGAGGATTCATTGTAATACCTGAATATGTATAAGATGTATTGTTTTCAGCAAATAATGCTGTTAGTCTAGGTTGTTTATGTGTTTTACCGAAAAGAGTTATATAATCTTGTTGCCAATTTACATCATTTAAAAGCACTTTAAAATAGGTGTCTGCTTTAGTTTGATTAAAAAAATAAGGCAAGTAAATTAATTCTGCTTGTGGCAGATTAAAAATGGTTTTTTTTGTAGAAAACAAATCCATCGTTTAAATTTTTTCTAAATTAGCCATAAGTCTATGAAAATAAAAATAAGCATATTAGTTATTCTTTTATTAATACTTGTCTCTTTTAAACAAGATACAAAGAGCTTGCCAGAAGGTTTTGTTTATGCCAATTCTATTATTCCAGATTTGGAGGTAGAATTGCGTTATTACTCAACTAACAATTTTGTTGGCGATACTATTACAGGCTATTATGCCAATAAATTGATTGTTACCAAGCAAACTGCTGATGCTCTAAAAAATGTTCAAAACGAATTATTACTTAATAATCTATGTTTAAAAGTGTACGATGCATATAGACCTCAACAAGCTGTTAATCATTTTATGACATGGGCTAAAGATTTAAAAGACACTAGAAACAAACAAGAATTTTATCCAGAAGTGAAAAAGAAACATTTGTTTCGAGATGGTTATATAGCATCGAAATCTGGACATAGTAGAGGTAGTACTTTGGATTTAACTATTATAGATGCAGATACGCAAGAAGCTTTGGATATGGGGAGCCCATACGATTTTTTTGGTGAGGCATCATGGGTTTCTTACCCAGATATTTCAGATACACAAAAAGCAAACAGACAACTTTTACAAACTGTCATGCTAAAACATGGTTTTAGAAATTACTCAAAAGAATGGTGGCATTTTACATTGAGATATGAACCCTTTCCTGATACTTATTTTAATTTTCCAGTTAAATAATAATTAAAAACAGTAAACAAACTTTGTTTTAACTGTGCATCTACTTTATTGTTTTCCGAAAACTTCTGATTGATTTCAAGCTCAATTCCTAAATAATTTTCTTGAAACTGTTTTCTTAAATAAGTAGTGAAACCATCAGCTTTACCTAAATATGGATAATTAAATCGTACACTATAGTTGGGGTTTTCTTTGATTAAACTTTTTTTAAGGGTTTTAGCGAATAGCTTTTCGGAAGCTTTTCTGGAGTCGAATAACAATCCTATATCACAATTTCTGATAACCTCATTTAAAATAGGTGTAAACGAATGTACCGATACGTGTAAAACGGTTTCTCCAGAATCAATAAAGTATTTAATCTGTTTTTCAACGTTGTTTCTATAAACTAAATAATAAGCTTTAATAAGCTGCTCTTTTTCTTCTAAAGATAGATTCATTGAAAATTCAGAGAATAGGTTTTTATGATGTAACGATCTATTAAGCTCAATCAATAAACGACTTGTTGTGCTTGAAAGAGAAAAAGAGGAGAGGGGTTTTAAATAATTAAAAAGATCTAAAGAACCTAAATCGTAACCTCTATGTGTGTTTAAAAGAGCTTGTTGATTTATAAAAAGCGACGCGTATGCTTTAGGAATCAAATTTCCACCATGTTCAGATGTTAAAACAAGTTTCATGATAAGAAAAGCGTATTTTCTTGCAAGCAATTGGCTAATTTAGAATAGACTTTTTTAATGTTAGATTCTGAGTAATTATCTCCAACCGATTTTAATATTCTTGTTGCTAACGTACCTTCATTTAAAATGATTTCAATGGCTTCATAATGCGATTCATGAATGTTTTCTTTAGCCAAATTATATAAATGTTTCCAAAGATTGTTAACCGAAATAGTTTCTTTAATTTGAAACATATTTAAATAATCTAGATTAGAAATGGTGTAATTTTCGGCATCTTTAATAATTGGGTTTAAAATATCAAAGAGCTCTTGTTTCAACCATTTTTTCTGTTGTTGAATGGGTGCTAGTTTTTTATATACCAAAAGTTTTAAGACCTCAATAATAAGTACACAAATTGCGATATCTGCTTTCGGACATTCTTGAATATCTACCAATCGAATTTCAATAGCATTTCTGTCGAAACGAGCGATAGCACCACGGGAATTTAAAAAATGATGGTCTAAAATTTTCTTGGAATCATGTGGTCTAATGGCTCTTTTTATAGGCTCAAAAATAGTTGCATAATAATCAACTTTACTAAAAACACGCTCTGGAATAACCAAGCCCGTGAGTTCCGGAATTTCTTTTTGGTTGGTTTTGTAATATTCTAAACGCGTGTCTTTAAATCCTGTATTTTTTCCTTCAAGAATGGGTGAGCTTGCACACAATCCTGGAATTAAAGGCAACATGATTCTAATAGCAGCATGAAGCTTTTCAAACTCTTTATCATCGAAAAACGGTAGGTTAATATGTGTACTTTGTACGTTACTCCAACCATGACCATGACAGTCGAAAATTCGGTTGTACAATTCGTATACTTCACTATAACTATGCTTCCAAAGTTCGGTGTCTTTTAATGGGTATAATAATGGATGTGCAGCTGTAGGCAGCAAATAAGATTCTAATGGTTTTAGAAGTGTATTTATCTCAAGAACATTTTTGTGGAATGATTCAGACAAATCATCCAAGTTATTCGTTGGACCATTGGTTTTTAATTCAATCACATGTGCCACTAACTCATTGCTCCAAGCAATATCTCCATTGTCTATATCTGAAGTAAGTTTGCCAGCTTTTTTAGTCAATAATTTATCGACTATTGGAGCTACTTTAAAGTTCTTATTGTTAATCAGCATGTATTCTAATTCGATGCCGTAAACTTCAAATAGGTGATATTTTTTACTCATGTTACGCTAATCTGTTTTTTAAAGCTGAAAGAATTTCGGTATAGATAAGATCGCCATAATACGCATCTTCAACACCAAAGTCAATATTAGGATTGTCGTTAATTTCGATAACCATAGGTTTGTTACCAACTACTTTTATGTCAATACCATAAAGACCTTTTCCTATTAATTTAGCAGATTTTAAAGCCATATCTAATACTTTTTGTGGCACGTCTTCAATCGGTAAACAATCTGCATTTCCATCTTGATCATCTTTTTTCTTGGCATTCCAGTTATAGATTTGCCAATGTCCTTTTGCCATATAATATTTACAAGCAAAGAAGGGTTTGTCGTCTATAATTCCAATGCGCCAATCGTAATCGGAAGGACAAAATTCCTGTGCTATAATCAAATCCGATTCTTTTAGCATGTCTGTAACTAACGTATTGTATTCTTCTTCCGTTTTAGCTTTTTTTACGCCAAAAGAGAAGGTGGAATCAGGAGCTTTTAAAACACAAGGTAAGCCAACTTGATCAATCACCTCGTTCCTATTGTCTTTATGAACAATAACGGTTTTTGGCGTATCTATATTGGCATTGTTTAATGCTTCCGCCATATAAACTTTGTTGCAGCATTTTAAAATAGCATCTGGATAATCAATTATAGCAATTCCATCTTGCTGTGCTTTTCTGGCAAAGGCATAAGCCTCGTTATTGACTTCAGTACTCTGACGTATAAATAAAGCATCAAAAGAAGAAAGTCTCGATAAATCTTTAGGTTCGATAATTTCTGCGTAAATGTTCATTTTTTCAGCCATATCAATAAATTTCTTCAAAGCTTTTGGGTTGCTAGGAGGAGCAGGATCGTTAGGGTTGACCAAAATGGCTAAATCGAAATCAGATTTTGAAAGTTTTGGGGTGTCATAGCGTTTTTTAGAAAAATATTGATTGGCAAAGAGCATCACACTTTCCATGTGTTCCAAAGGAATTTCAGATTCAGAAATAGCTCGGACACTTTGCACATTCCATTTAGTGGTATGATTGAATTTTACACGTAAAAAAGGCACTTGAAAATGTTTGTAGAATAGAGCACTTAATTCCTTGTATTTGTGAGCCACATTCTGTCCAAAATAAATACTTAAAGTAAACTCTTGCGATTTGATGTTTTTTAAACTTTGCTGAATGACGTCGTCAAATTCATCTGAAACAATTCGAACCAGTTTTAAGGCTTTTAAATCTACAATATTCTTAACAGTTGGAATGGCTAAATGCCCTCTGGCTTCTGCTAAAAGTGATACATAATATCCTTTAGATTGATACGAATAATCTTTGCAAAGATTGAAAATTCGAGCCTTTTTAAGTAAGGAATACTTTGGATTGGTAAGATATTCTTGCGAAGAAATTACGGTAATATTCTCAATCGAAAAATGCCATTTTTCAGGTTGATTGACAACAATGTATTTATTCATTTAAAGCGAAATCGCGATATATAATTTAAGCAAAATTAAAGTATTTTTTGATTGCTTTTACATGCTGTTAGAATATTTTTTATATAGTTAAAAAAAGTGTTTAGGACTGATTTATAAGTGCTAATGCTCTAAAGTGACTAATTTCGAAAGTTAAATGGTTGTTACTAGAATTTAAGCAATAAACAAAAAAATAACCTGATGTTTCCATCAGGTTAAATCTTTTTAAAATTTGATATTAGTTATTTGCACCAATATTTCCCTGCGCTACCAAGGTTCCTAAATCGGAAGCACTTAAATGCACGTTTATATAACCATCTACATTTAATATATCAGAATACCCAAATGAAGTTGTATCATCAAGTGCAGTAACGTTGGTAAGACTGATACCAGTATCACCAATTACTGGATTAAAAGTAAACATGATGTCTCCTGGAGCGGTTGCAACACTTCCCATATGTATATGTGCTGGGTGCATTCCTGCTGGTGGAGTTCCAGTAAGTTCAATTTTTGCTAGTGCATCACCATTTGATCTTTCTGAAAAAGTGACTGTACCAGATATAGTTGGTACGTCTACAGCATTTAATGTATAAGATTGCGTCATACCTGTTAATTCGTTCTGTCCTATGTCACCTTGAGCTACCAAAGTAACCAAATCTAAAGCACTTAAATGTACATTTACATAGCCATCGTACGCTGTTAATTCGTCATAAGTAATTGGAACATCATTTGATGAATCTAAATCTCCAAAATCTAAAACGGATATATTATTGACACTCATTCCAGTGTCTCCATTTACAGGATTAAATGTGTAGGCAATATCACCAGTTTCGGCAGCAGTATTCATGTGAATATGTGCAGGATGCATACCTCCAGCAGGTGTTCCGTCTAACTGTATTTTTGCCATCGTCTCACCATTAACACGTTCAGCAAACTCAACTGTTCCACTTATATTTGGATCGGACACCGAACCTAAAGCATAAATTTTGTTAGTTCCTGTCAATTCATTTTGACCTATATCACCTTGTGCAATTAGAGTTCCTAAATCAGTATCGCTTACATGCACATTTATATAGCCATCATAATCTAGTAGCTCTTCAAAAGTAAATGAAGTGGTTGAAATAGTACTAAAACCAGTATCGCCATCCACTGTTCCAAGGGTCAACGCTATATCTCCTCCTTCTGCAGCAGTATTTTTATGAATATGTGCAGGATGCACGCCTCCTGGCGATGTACCAGTTAATTGAAGCTCTATAGTAACAGAGTTATCGGTGTTTTTTATAAATTTCGCTGTTCCAGAAATAGTGGGGTCTGATACTGAGGTTAATGTATATGTTTTTACTTCATCGGGATTGATATATATTAACCCATCGTCGTCGTCATTACTGCAACTTGATAGCGTTGCAATAGAGATTAATATTACTAAAGTTTTAAAAATGTTTTTCATAATGAATCTTTTTTTTGTTTAAATCAAAAATACCATAGTTGTATTACAACTTTTTGCTTGAATGGTTTTTATATTAACTCAAAAGATTAATAAACTCATTTTTTAAAATTAAGTAAAAACAGAGGGTGTAGAGGTTAAATAATCAGAAGACCTGAAGTTTTTATTACTTAGTTGCCATCGAATTTAATTACCAATTAGTGTCATTATTTTTTTCGTAGTTCAAACAGATCTTTTCGTCTGTCTTTTAAATTTCTAACACTCCCAAATTGATTTAACTCACGAAGTAAATCGATGTCCACATCAGCAATTAAAATCATTTCTGTATTGGTAGTTGCTTCAGCTTTTATTCCGTTTGCAGGAAATGAAAAATCGCAAGGCGTAAAAACCATAGATTGCGCAAACTGAATGTCCATATTATGTACTTTTGGTAAATTCCCAACACTTCCTGCAATAGCAACATAGCATTCGTTTTCTATAGCTCTTGCTTGTGCACAATGTCTCACTCTTGAGTAGCCATTTTGGGTATCGGTAAGAAACGGAATGAATAAAATATCCATGCCTTCGTCTGCTAATAATCTGCTTAATTCTGGAAATTCAGAATCGTAACAAATTAAGATGCCTATTTTACCACAATCTGTATCAAATGCTTTTAATTGTGTGCCACCTTGCATGCCCCAAACTTTAGCTTCGTCTGGTGTAACATGAAGTTTTTCATATCGCTCCACAGAACCATCACGTTTACATAAATAACCAGCATTGTAAAGTAAATCGTCTTTAATTTCTGGCATGCTACCAGTAATAATATTGATGTTGTAGGTAATGGCAAATTCAGAAAATTTTTGAACAATTGATTCTGTGTGTTTTGCTAACTCTCTGATGGCTTCAGACTCAGATAAATGATTGTTTTCAGCCATTAAAGGCGCATTGAAAAATTCAGGAAATAATGCAAAATCCGAACGATAACCTGAAACAGCATCAATAAAATATTCAGCTTGTTGCATCAACTCTTCCAAATCTTTATACAACCGCATTTGCCACTGAATAAGTCCTAAACGAACAATTTTCTTTTTAGTAGCTGCTTTTTTGGTAGGTTTTTCGTAGTAAATATTATCCCATTCTAATAGTACTGCATATTCACCTGAAGCATTGTCGCCTTCTAAATAGCCTTTTAAAATTCTTACAGGGTGAAAATCGTTTGAGATTTGAAAGTTTAGTACAGGGTCGTGAATCTCTTTTCTCCTTACTTTGTCAATATATTCTTTTGGAGTCATCTCTTTAGAATATTTATGAAAGTTTGGGATTCTTCCACCAAAAGCAATACCTCTTAAATTTAATTTCTCGCATACTTCTTTTCTATAATCGTATAAACGTCTGCCTAAACGCAACCCACGAAATTCAGGCTTTATAAAGACATCAATACCATACAAGGCATCCCCTTTATCTGCATCGTGTGTGCTGAAGGTGTAATTTCCTGTAATGTCTTCGTAAGTATGTATATCGTCAATGCTATCGTAGTCCACAATAATAGAAAGTGCACAGCCAGCAATTTGATTGTTTATTTTAATTACAACTTGTCCTTCTGGAAATTTGTCTATTAGTGTTTTTATTTGATTTTCTCTCCAAAATAAATCTGGCATAGAACTATATGCCTGTTGCATAGCACCTTTTAATTCTTGATAATCATCTAAAGTAAGATATTGCAATTCAATATTTTCAATGTCCTGAGGTTTCATATAATATGAATAATTTTTTATGTAAATGTAATCGAATTTATAATTGAAAATTCAATATTATTTTGAATTAATTTAATCTATAAACTGGATACTGAAGGTATGCTTTTTCTGCATGGTTAGAACGTTCATACAACCAATTTAGTTGTGCATACCAATTAGCTGAAAAGCTTGTATCGCTTTCTTTTTTCTTCTCAAATTCGGCTTTAAGTTTCGCGTCATTATCTAGCATGTTTTTGGCAGTATCTTCAAATACATAAGGTGAAAAACCTTCCTTTTGTTGTAAAATGGTATCGAAAAAATTCCAATTAAAAAAGGAGTCAGGAGCTTGTGGTTCTAAAGTTTCTAATAGATAGCGTTTAGCAATTTGATTTGTTTCTACATAATAATCGCCTTTTCTGAAAGTAACCTTTTCTTCTGAACCTTTTACAGTTGTGTTGAAATGTGGGTAATGACCTTCGTAAGCATTTTTTCTGGTATCAAATTCAGTTATTTTATAAGATGTTACGGTAAGTGTTGTATCTTTTTTAAAACGTTTTATTTGTACTTGATTTAGTTTGAGTAAATCTACAACATCATGCCAGCCTTGTGGAATCACATAAGCTTTCGGAATTTTAATCTCAACACTAGGTTTAAAATAATTTAGATAATTAACTTCTTTAGTAAACGGTTTGTTACGATCGTATTTTAATCGTTGCATACCAGTTACATCACTAAGTACTATGTCTCCCTCAAAGCCTTTAAATTGTAAGGTTGTAAATTTTGTGTTATCGACCTCCCAATCTAAAACATACGTTTTTTTAGTTTGAAATTCTTGGAAAGCTTTTTTTCTTAATTCCGTAATTATGTCACCTTGTTCTTCAGTAATTTCTATCATGCTAATCATTAATTCATAGGTTCCTTCCACACGTTGTTTGTAAGGTTTAAGCATGTGTGTTTCTACCATCATTCCTAAAACATTCCATAAAGATGTATAACCTGTTGAGTACCTTGGATAATCCATAAACTGACTAAAGCCAACCTCTGGAACTTGGTTAAATACATTAACATAAGGTGTAATGTCCCAATCTTTGTTTGCTAATTTATCTTCTAAATTAGGCATCATTTCTTGATTTAAATAATTGCCTAAAGAACCTCCTAATTTATTGTGTTGGGTAAATAAATGCGTTAAGGTATATTGATAATCTGCGCCATTACTAACATGATTATCAATAAAAACATCTGGTTGTACTAAATGAAATATTTGAGCAAAGCTTTT
This sequence comes from Flavobacteriaceae bacterium LYZ1037, assembly GCA_003144015.1. Lineage (GTDB taxonomy): Bacteria > Bacteroidota > Bacteroidia > Flavobacteriales > Flavobacteriaceae > Xanthomarina. The sequence continues at coordinate 367,841 of QFWS01000001.1, forward strand.
GGCATTTTCTGTATCACTTTTTATAAAATCTCGATTCAAATCGTAATTTCTAGCATTGCCTCTAAAACCATATGCTTTTGGGCCATTTTGGTTGGCTCTTGTTCCTGTGTTTCTGTTTAAACTACCACCAATATTGTAAATAGGAATGGTTACTAATACAGTGTTTTCTGGTGTTTTAATTTTTTCTTGAGCTAAATCACGATACAACATCATAGTCGCGTCAATACCATCGCTTTCTCCTGGATGGATGCCATTATTAATTAATAAAACACGTTTGTTTTTTCTTATTTCTGAAAAATAAAATTTTTTATCAGGATTGTAAATAACGATATGTAAGGGTTCTCCTGAATCTGTTTTGCCCATTTCTTGTATTGAAATTTCAGGGTAAGTGTTACTCAAATTTTTATAATAAGCAATGACTTCTTGATAAGATCCAGTTTCGGTTCCGCCACTTTTTTCGAAGGTTGTTTCAAATTGTAGAGGTGTTTGAGAAGATAAAAAATTGAAGCACAAACAAATAAGGAAAAAAGCAATAATTTTTTTCATAAGTCAAGATTTAAAGTATAAAACTAATCAATTTAAAATAATATAACCTTGTGTTTAACCATATTAAGTCTATTTTTGCACCTCCAAAAAAAACAGAAATAGATGACTGAATTTATAAGAAGACGTACTGTAAACGCTAAAAATGATATTTTATCTGGATTAACTGTAGCCTTGGCATTGGTTCCAGAAGCTGTTGCTTTTGCTTTTGTTGCTGGAGTAGATCCATTAGTAGGTTTGTATGCAGCTTTTATGGTTGGTTTAATTACATCTGTTTTTGGAGGACGACCTGGAATGATTAGTGGAGCTACTGGAGCTTTAGCAGTAGTTATGGTGAGTTTAGTTGCCGAAGGTAATGCCATGGGAGCTGCCGGAGAACAATTAGGGTTGTACTACCTTTTTGCTACTGTTATTTTAATGGGAATGATACAAATGTTAGCTGGTGTTTTTAAGCTTGGAAAGTTTGTTAGATTGATTCCGCATCCAGTTATGATGGGTTTTGTAAATGGTTTAGCCATTGTTATATTCTTATCACAATTGGGTATGTTTATGACTGTAGAAAATGGTCAGGAAACTTGGTTACAAGGAGCAAAATTATGGACGATGATTGGGCTTGTAGCTTTAACCATGGGTATTATGTTCGGATTACCAAAAATAACTAAAAAACTACCAGAAGCATTAATTGCCATTTTAGCAGTTTCAGCCATAGTAATTTTTGGAAATCTAGATGTAGCAACTGTAGGAAGCTTTATTCGTGAAGGTGGAGGAGAAGGATTAAAAGGAGGTTTACCGGTATTTCAAACAGATATTTTTAATAAAGTTCCATTAACTTGGGCTACTTTTAAATTTATTGCGCCTTACGCATTAATTCTTGCTGCCATTGGATTGATTGAATCTTTAATGACTTTAAATTTAATTGATGAATTGACAGAAACCCGTGGAAATTCAAATCGTGAATGTCTAGCACAGGGTGGAGCTAATATTGTAACAGGTCTCTTTGGAGGTATGGGTGGATGTGCCATGATTGGGCAATCTATAATCAATATAAAAGGTGGAGGAAGAACAAGACTTTCTGGAATTGTGGCAGCCTTAGCTTTGTTAGGGTTTATCTTATTTGCTTCAGGTCTTATCGAGCAAGTGCCCATTGCTGCTTTAGTAGGTGTCATGTTTATGGTTGTTATTGGAACCTTTGCTTGGTCTAGTTTTAGAGTGGCAAGAAAAATACCAAAAACAGATTTATTCGTACTTATTTTAGTATCTGGTTTAACAGTCCTTTTCGATTTAGCTATTGCAGTAATAGCTGGTGTTATTGTTAGTGCCTTAGTGTTTGCATGGGAAAATGCCAGACGTATTCGTGCTAGAAAGCGCATTAAAGAAGATGGGACGAAAGTATATGAAATCTGGGGACCTTTATTTTTTGGTTCTATCCAGGCTTTTAACGATAAGTTTGATGCGAAAAATGATCCAGATAAGATTGTAATCGATTTTATAGAATCACGTGTGAGTGATCATTCAGCTTTAGAAGCTATATTTAATATTGTTGCAAAGTATGAAGCTGAAGGTAAGTCGATTAAGCTAAAGCATTTAAGTGAAGATTGCAAAGCTTTAATGTATAAGGCGAGTCCGAAATTTAGAGAAGTAATTGTTGAAGATATCGACGATCCAAGATATCATTTAGCTGCAAATCCTGAAGATTTTCCGAAGCCACTTTCTGAGTATAAGTTGTAGATTTTTAGAAATATAATAAGCTTTTTATTCTGAAATAGACATATCAATTTTCCCAGGTATTTGAACTATAATACTATCCAAATCAAACTCAGTAAGAAGTTCAAAGGAATTGTCTTTGTCATCTTTTGGGATGAAATTAAACTCAAATTTTGATTCTTTATGATTTTCATAAAGTAATTCTCGAATTTCTTCATCTCCGTTTTTGGTTAATCGATAAACACTATATTCTGGAAATTTTTGAATTGAAGGAAATATAAAGGTGAACTTATTCGGTTTGTTTGGAATCAAGTTATTTTTGTTTGGTATTCCGATAAGTTCAGATGAGATAATTCTCATATAAATACTCTGATTTATAGAATCCCTAAGTTTTAAATTTATAGTTTCTAATTCTGATATTCGATTATTTAATTCCTCTATTTTTTTATTCTTACAAGAAGTCATCAAAATCAAAATCAAGATTATTGAAATAAATTTCTTCATAAATAAGTTTAAATTATTTTACACGAACACTATCTGGAACCAAAACCGAATAATCACCTTTGTTTCTAATAACATCACGAACAATACTTGAACTGATGTAAGAAGTGCTTGCAGCTGTTAATAAAAAGATGGTTTCTATTTTAGAGAGCATTCTGTTGGTATGGGCAATGGCTTTTTCAAACTCGAAATCGGCTGGATTTCTTAATCCACGTAGAATAAATTCGGCATCTATTTCTTTACAAAAATCGATAGTCATCCCTTTGTAAGTCACCACTTTTACTTTAGGTTCCTCTTTAAAAGCCTCTTCAATAAATTTTTTGCGTTCTTCAAGGGTAAACATGTAGTTTTTATCAGCATTGATACCAATAGCGATTACAACTTCATCAAAAAGTTGAACGCCACGTTTTATAATATCATAATGACCTAAAGTTAATGGATCGAAAGACCCTGGAAATAGTGCTCGTTTCATATTATAAAATTATAACTTTTAATTTAAAGCCTCTTCAATTGCATTTTCAAATAATTCAGACAAACTAATTCCTGCTGCTGCAGCTTGTTGAGGTAAGATACTTGCTTTGGTTAATCCGGGAACCGTGTTCACTTCTAATAAATATGGTTCACCATCTTTAAAAATATATTCGCTTCTGCTAAAGCCTGTCATTTTTAAAATATCATAAACTTGTTTGGCTACTTTGCTCACTTTTTCAGCCATGTCTTCACTAATTCTAGCTGGTGTAATTTCTTTAGATTCTCCTAAATATTTTGCTTTATAATCGAAGAAGTCATTATCACTAACAATTTCTGTTATAGGTAAGACAATGGTTTCACCTTTATATTTAATCACACCTACAGATACTTCGACACCATCTAAATAAGATTCAATTATAATTTCATCATCTTCTTTAAAGGCCACTTCAATAGCAGACTGCATGTCTTCAACCTTATATACTTTTGTAATTCCAAAGCTGCTACCAGCCTTATTAGCCTTCACAAAACAAGGTAAACCAACTTTTTTAATAATGGCATTGGCATCTATAGCATCGCCAAGATTGATATAAAAACTTTCAGCCGTTTTTATGCCGTATGGTTTTAAAACACTTAAGCAATCACGTTTATTAAAAGTTAGTGCAGCCTGATACATGTCGCAACTGGTTTGAGGAATGTTCAAAAGCTTAAAATAAGCTTGCATAAACCCATCTTCACCTGGAGATCCATGAATGGCGTTAAAAACACAATGGAAAGAAATTTTGTTATTATTGATTGAAATAGAAAAATCGTTTTTATCTACTGGAAACTCTGTATCTTCATCATCAACATAAACCCATTTGTTTTTAAAAATATGAATTCTGTAAGCAGTATATTTGTCGTCGTTAAGTGTTTGGTAGACAACGTTTCCACTCTTTAATGAGATCTCGTATTCGCTGGAGAAACCTCCCATGATAATGGCAATATTTTTTTTCATATAAATAAGAAACGATGGAAAAAACCGTTAAGCTAAAATATCACATTAAAAGCAAAAGAAAAAACAGTTCTGTTTTTATATCTTTGTTGCACAAATAAATTTAAATGAGCTTCTTAAACTTTATAAAAAGTAAAACGTTTTTAAAACAAATAGTATTGGCTGTTGTAGCTATATTCGTGTTGAGTTTTATCATGCTAAAATGGTTAAAAATAACGACCAATCATGGTGAGTTTGAAACGGTTCCAGAGTTAAAAGGGAAATCAATTCAAGTAGCAGATATAGAATTGAAAGAAAATCGTTTAGTTATGGAAATATTAGATTCGTCTAATTACAATCCGGAATACCCAAAGTTTTCTGTGATTGAACAAGATCCAATTGCAGGCGAGAAAGTAAAAGAAAATCGCAAAATTTATTTAACTCTTAATCCTTCTGGTTATAGAAAAGTCTTGGTTCCAGATTTAAAAGAACGTACGTTTAGACAAGCAAAACCAACCTTGGAAGCTTTAGGGTTTAAAATAGGGAAACTGACGTATATAGATAATATTGCAAAAGATATGGTCTTAGATATGAGTTTTAATGGAGAGAAAATTAAACCAGGAGATATGCTCCCAAAAACTTCTAAAATCGATTTGATTTTAGGTAATGGCACCAGACCAACTTCTGAATAGATATGACAGATTATACACCAGAGCAGGAAGATGATGACGAATTATACGAACATTACAACTTCACTGCTGTAAAAGGTCAGCAACCTCTAAGAATAGATAAATATTTAATGAATTTTATTGAAAACGCAACGCGTAATAAAATTCAAGCTGCTGCAAAAAGTGGTAATATTTATGTAAACGATGAGCCTGTTAAATCTAATTACAAAGTAAAACCTTTTGATGTAATTCGTGTGCTTTTCGAGCATCCACCTTACGAAAATTTACTAACACCAGAGAACATTCCATTAAATATTGTTTATGAAGACGACGACCTGTTGGTTGTTAATAAAGAAGCAGGCATGGTTGTGCATCCAGGACATGGCAACTACTCTGGAACCTTAATTAATGCCTTGATTTATCATTTTGATAATCTGCCTAACAATTCTAGTAATCGTCCAGGATTGGTACATAGAATAGATAAAGATACCAGTGGACTTTTAGTGGTTGCTAAAAACGAAGAGGCCATGGCACATCTGTCTAAACAGTTTTTCGATAAAACCAGTGAACGCGAATATATAGCTATTGTTTGGGGAAATATGGAAGAGGAAGAAGGAACCATTGAAGGCAATATTGGACGCCATCCAAAAAATAGATTGCAAAACACAGTCTTTTTTGGGGATGATGAAGATAAAGGAAAGCCTGCAGTAACACATTATAAAGTGTTGGAACGCTTAGGTTATGTTACTTTGGTTTCTTGTAAATTAGAAACGGGACGTACACACCAAATACGTGTACATATGAAACACATTGGACATACTTTGTTTAATGATGAACGTTATGGAGGTGAACGCATTTTAAAAGGTACCACCTTTACCAAATACAAGCAGTTTGTAGATAATTGTTTTAAAGTCTTACCAAGACAAGCCTTACACGCAAAAACTCTAGGGTTTGTACACCCAAAAACTAAAAAGTTTATGAGTTTCGATTCCGAAATCCCTGAAGATATGCAGTTGTGTATTGAAAAATGGCAACATTATGTGAAGCATCAGGAGGTGAAATAATCAGTCTTGAGATAAAGTCTTTTAACTTTGCTATAACAGTTTCGGTTCGTTAGTTTATGGATTTATATGTAACTTTGAATAGTAAATTTAAAGACCTATGAAGCTAGTATTATCACCAGCAAAATCACTCGATTTTGAAAGCCAATTACCAACAACAAAAACCTCAGAATCTCAGTTTCTTTCAGATTCAGAGCGAATTAATAAATTACTAAAAAAGAAATCGGCCAGGAGTTTATCTAAACTCATGAGTATTTCAAAAGATTTATCAGAATTAAACTATCAAAGAAATCAAGACTGGCAATTGCCCTTCACAAAAGACAATGCCAGACCAGCAGTGTATGCTTTTAATGGCGATGTTTATAGAGGCTTGGATGTGTATACCTTAGATGTTAAGAAACTGGATAAATTGCAAAATACTGTTAGAATTCTTTCAGGTTTATATGGTGTTTTAAAACCTTTGGACTTAATTCAGGCTTATAGATTGGAAATGGGAACGAAACTTCCTATTGGAAAAAATAAAAATCTGTATGAATTCTGGAAAAAGAAAGTTACAAAAGCTTTAAACGAAGAGTTGGAAGACAACGAACTCTTTTTAAATCTAGCCAGCAACGAGTATTTTAAAGCCATTGACACAAAAACCTTAAAAGTACCAGTTATAGACATCGATTTTAAGGAACTTAAAAATGGCGACTACAAAACCATTGGTATTTTTGCAAAATTAGCAAGAGGCTTGATGGCACGTTTTATTATTGACACCAATGCCAAAACCATAGAAGATATTAAGGGCTTTAATTTAGAAAATTATAGATTTCATGAGCAACTCTCCAAAGAAAACCGTCTGGTCTTTACAAGATAACAAACGCACCGAAGATCAACGAAACGCTTTTAAACCAACAGGTATAAAGCCTAGAAATAAAACGCTTCAATATATTTTGGTTTCGATTTTATTAATGTTTGTGTTGAGCTTTTTATTAATTCAAATCTATGAAGACACTTTAGAAGTCTGTATTACAGATACGTTTTGCATCAATTCTATCGATGACGTATTACTTTATACCTTATATGTTTTTGCAAATATTTTTTTAGTTGTTTTATCTATAGTAGGTGCTTATGCTTTTGGTAGAAAACTAGCTAGATATTTTAAGATTTAGGGTTTGCTTTTTTATTCACATTTAATTGATCCTCTAATCGAGGGCGTTTTTTAATTCGTGGTCTTCTAACACCAAAAGTACCACGATGTATTTTGCCTCGTCTAGTTTTTTTATCTCCTTTTCCCATTCTTTTATGTATTTTGTAAGTTATACATAAGATACAAAAAATAAGCTTATAAATCAAGAGTTTCATGTTCAAACATCAACACCCATACAAGCCATTTATTCCGGAATACGCTACCAAATTAATAGTTGGTACGTTACCACCTCCAAGGTTTACCATTGGAGATTTAAAACCTGCAGATGTCGATTTTTGTTATGGAAGTAGTGATGGGCAATTATGGAAAATTTTAGATGCTTTATTTCAATTAAATTTGAAATATGAAACAACAAAATCAGCTATACAACAACGCAAACAATTTTTAATAGATAGAGGCATTGGTGTTTGCGATATTGTTGAATCTGCCGAACGAGTTAAAATGGATGCATCTGATTTAGGCATGCAAAACATTAAGCTAAGAGATTTAATAAGCTATTTAAAACAATACCCAAAAGTAGATACGTTATTATTTACAGGAGGGAACAGTAAAAATGGTCCTGAATATTTTTTTAGAAAACATTTAAAAGAGTATAATCTGAAACTGGAATTGGTTTCCAATGAAGTGCCTAGAATTCATCAGTTTGTCATTCCGAGCGAAGCGTGGGAATCTGTTTCAAAGAAACGCATCATTAAAACAGTCTCTTTAACAGCACCATCAGGAGCAGCAAACAGAGCTGTAGGAAGCATGCCATTGTACAAACAACTCAAACAAAAAAAACCAGAGTTTAATACTCTGGATTTTAGAATCATGCAATATCGTGAGTTTTTTTAATTGTCTATTCGGATAAGTTCCATGCCTAAAAACTGTATCCAAGTTTCACCATCTCTGCTAAATTCGCCAACTTCAATCCAAGTGTTTTCTGTACTATAATCACTGGTAAACCTAGCAGTGCCTTGGTTTGGAATTGTCATTTCCCATCTTATAACTTTATCTTCAATTAATTCAATTTCAGATATAGAAATTTTATTGTCTTTATAAGCTCTTAAAGTTAATTTTTTAGTGTCAGGATCTAAATACATAATTCCAAATGCATCATGTACGATAACAGTTTCATTGGTTTCTGGATTTATCTTTGTGCCTAAACCTTCAGCAACCATAATATTACAATTTGTTTTGCAATATATATGTTCTGAAATATTAGACTCAACTTTACCATCACGTGTCATAGACCAAGCATTTCCTTCCCATTTGCCTAACATAAATTGAAGTGGTTCCATAACATTTGTATCTGATACTTCAAAATCTTGTGAATAAACAGAATAGGAAATTGATAAAGTAATAATAATGTAGCTTATAAGAGTTTTCATAATTTATAATTTAATATTTAAAATTACAGAAAAATAGCTATGAAGTCTTGTAAAAAAACGTCAATTTAATGGAATGCCATTTCAACAGATAATAGATATGATTGAAAATCATTGTGAGAACGATTCATGATTTTTTTAAATTCATTTATAAAATGAGATTGATCATAATAACCATTGTCTAAAATTGCATCCATCTGATTTTTCCTTTCTAGAATAATAGATTTCCATGTGTTTCTTTGTCTTTCAATCTTGGAATATTGTTTCATGGTAACTCCTGTGACCTCTTTGAATTTTTTTTGAATGACTCGAGTAGAAATTGGTATTTGGATGATTACCTCTGAAATGGGTTTCCCTAAACTTAACTCTAAGCAAATAAACTTCACGAGATTATTTTTTTCTATTTCTACAGTATTTAAAATTTTTATTAATTGTTTATCTATTAACTTAAAGTTGTCAAACCCTACTTTAATAGAAATGTCTTTAAAATGATTTTGAACTGATGTACTTGTATCTATAGTTTTGTTAAGAATATTAGTTTTGTTGTTTATTAAAGATTTTATAATAATCCAAGGGTGAAATCTAACACCAAGAAAAATTGAATTTGGGAATATTGATTGCGTGTATTTTATATTATGTGGTCCCATTAATCTAACACCATTAAAATATGGTTGATTAATAAGTACTAAAGAAACTGTGCTTTCTGGTAAGGTTTCATGATTCAATGGAAATTTTAAATCTGGGAAATCTAAAACCTCGAATTTCCAATAATTTTGAATAATTTCTTTTAAAATACTGTCAGGTGGGTGTTCTATATATTTCATTAAATTAAAGTTACAATATAATATTGTAATATTTCAATTTCAATAAACAGTTCAAAAAAAAACCAGAGTTTAATACTCTGGTTTTTAGAATCATGCAATATCGTGAGTTTTTTTAATGTGCTTTTAAAGCAATTTCTAATGCTTTTTCACCTCCAACAACTGGTAAGCTAAGAGTCGTATTCTCCAAATCTAATGTTAGTTCTGTTCCTGGATTTGGCAATATGGTGTATTGATTGTCACTAGAAAAAATCATTAAACCTATTTGTTGTCCTTTAGGGATTATTTGATCATCTGGTTGTAAATCGAAAGTCATGCTATAGAATTTTCCTGGTTCTAAAGGTTCGCTTTCAGTGAGCGATTTATAATTTTGAAGATCTGCCCAACCTCGAGTAATAATATTATCAGTAATCTTAGCGTTTTTATCTCCATTCCATGGTAGAGATACCAACCAAACCGAAAGGTTTGCAGCCGGTTTACTACTTGCAATGTTAACAGTTATTTTAGCTGTTCCAGATAGGTGAATATCTTTTGAAAGTGTTGATGTGACATATAATAAACGGTTGTTAGAACTTTCTGCTTGCGCTAAATCGATACCTGAAAAATTATAATCGTCAACTAGCGTTTCTTTGTCTTGTTTTTTAGATTTTCCGATTGCTAATTTTCCAGTTTTTAAGCCTTCAGAATGAGGATGTAAGCTCACTAAAGAAGCTTCTGGATTTGGATAATCTTTATAGGCTGTTGGATTTTCAGGAGCATCATTTTCTCTAACGATCCAGGCTTTTGCATCGTTTTCAACACCATTATCAATGCCAAATAAATAATGAGTAAACCAACGGTTCATCATCGTCATTGGTGGAGGTCCACCATGTCCGTTTTGATGATAATAAATTTGAGATGGAATACCTTGTTTTACTGCTTGTTCGTATATTCTATAACTATGTTCAGGCATCACATTCCAATCGTTAAACCCATGAGACATCAATAGAGCAGCTTTCATAGGTTTCATATCGTTTATATAATCACGTCCAGCCCAGAAATCGTTATAATCCCCTGTAATTCTGTCCATACCATTTTTCATTTCGGTATCTCTTACGACTTCGTTGCTATAAGCTCGTTTCGATTCGTCTCCACTATGGATGAAATCGTATAGCACATCAATATCTTCACCTAAATATCCTCCTGGAGACCTAACCAAACCATTCGATCTGTAATAGTGGTAGTAGGATGTGTTTGGTGCAATTGGAATTATAGCTTCAAGACCTTCAACTCCTGTAGTTGCAGCAGCTAGAGGAATAGTTCCGTTATATGAAGTGCCTGTCATACCAACCTTTCCGGTAGACCAATAAGCTTTTACTTCTTCATTACCATCTCTTTCTGTATACCCTTTAGCACGACCACATAACCAATCGATAACTGCTTTAGGAGCTAAAGATTCGTTATCACCACCTACAGTAGGAGAGCCGTCTGAAAGTCCAGTTCCTGGAGATGAAGAATGTACAACAATATAGCCTCTAGGCACCCATTTTAAAATATGTGAGTTTGAAATAATTGGTCTTTCTCCTATACGTTTTACTTCAACATGAGTACGTGCTTTGGCTGCTTCACCTAGTTCATGTTTGACATCCCAAAAAAGGCCATCTTCATTTCTTGCTACTCCAGCAAAATAAGGGCTAGACACATAAATAACTGGTAATTTTAAGTCTTCAGAATCTGTTTGAGGAGGTCTTGTAACAGACACATGCATTCTATCTGGATTGTTATCTCCATCGGTATCAAATTCGGTTTCAACCCATAAATCGTGTCTTATCCAGCTTTCCGGTTTACTAAATTCTGGGACAATCTGAGCTTCGCCATTTTCAAAAACAGGCACAGCCTTTTCTTGTGAATAGGAAACTGTATAACTGAATAAAAATAGCAGGCATAGTAATAATTTAAAGGATGTTTTCATAATTTATAAATTCTTAATGTGAATGGTCTTTGATGCTTACTAAGGTCGTTTTTTTATTATTTAAAAACAAGTTAGATAATATGGTACTGTTCCTAAGTTATAAAAAGTACATCTAGAGTTATTCGTCTTTATAGACATTAAATGTAATTCCCATACCATAGTTGTTCAATCCAGCTTTTAACAAACTAGAATCGTCTACATTTCCTTTTTTAAATTGAATCCATTGGTTTCTATTTAAAAAGACACGTTTTATAAACGTGTTATTTTCTGGAATTTCGTTGGTAAATGGAAGTAGGGGTCTAAAATTGGTTGGAATTTTCACAGATTGACCTCTGGATTTAATTTCCTTATATTTTTTATTAGGTAAAAGTTTCCCTACTTTATCGGTATAACCTAATACCTGAAGCGAAATAAATAAACCAGATTCTGGAATATAAATATCTTGGCCAGATACGTCTAAAGTAAAAGCATCGCCATGTTTTTCAGTGACTCTAAAAACCATATTTTGATAAGTTAATGGTTTGCCAGGAAAGCCGTTGTTGTTCTGGTATACATTCACTTTAAATAAAGTTGAAAAAGGCTTTTTTTCAGCATTGGACTTATGTCTTTTCTCCCAATCTTTAGATTCTAAAGCTATAGGAAAATGGACTTCAGTTAATTTTTTGAGTTTATCATCTGGGTTTTTAAAATAGACAGCAATTTCAGATTCAATAGTTGGTAACCAACATTTATAATAATCGTCGTCTAGGTAAGGCTCCATAGATTCCTCTTTGTATTTTCTATCTAGTTTGGCTCGAACAACCACTTCATCTAATTTGTCTATATATGGCACTAAATGTAATGTGTCTGGTAGGTTTTCCGATGAAATATGTAAATCTTTAAACCCTAAAGCAGAAACAAAAAGTGAATCGATATCTGGATATATTTTATTTGTAAACATGAATGTCCCTTCATCATCTGCAAACACGCCTTGACCATTTCCAAACGAAATAGTTGCGTAAGACACAGGGTGTTTTGTTTGAGAATCTATAACTGCAGTTTGGGAGAAACAGTTAATTGAAAGACATATAAATAATAAAAATGCAGGTATTTTATACATGTTATGAATTGATTGCAATTATTTTATAATCTTTAAAGATACAGATTCAAATCTAAAAAAATCAAAATAAAAAACCTGCTATGGATAAAATAGCAGGTTTAAAAGTGTATTATATTGTAATAGATTATTCTTTATCTAAATCTTTAGTCATTTTAAAGCCTAAAAATAAACCAGCTCCAGCCATAAAGAATATGGTTGCTGGATATACAGCATCATCATCAAGAGTTGTGTAACTTTCTAATATAGATGCTATAAAAACTCCAACCCCAATGCCCATTAATAATAAGGCAAGGTTTAAAATAAAGACCTTCCATATTGGAGCAGTACTTTGCTTGCCTTTAATAAAAATGCTTGCATCGGCACCTTTTTCAATAAGCGCTAAGCGTTCTTTGTTTCTAGTAGAAAAGTATAAGTAAAATACTCCGAAAATTGCTCCAAATATAATTGGTATGATAATTAATTCTGATCCCATAATTGTTTGTTTTTAATTGATTAATTTTAATGTGTTCATAGCTTATGACGACTCGTCTTGAGTTTAGGTTACATAAAAAAGTAAAATTATTTTTTATAAATCTTTTTTTAATAAAAGTGTAACCATTTATAAACTATCGTCGTCTTAATATAAATGACCACCAACAACGACCAAATACTCATCAATCAAATAACCGAAGGCGATACTAATGCATTTGCAATTTTAGTAGATCGTTATAAAGACTTGGTTTTTACTTTGGCGTTGCGCATGTTAAAACATAGAGAGGAAGCAGAAGAAGTATCGCAAGATACGTTTATTAAAGCCTATAAATCATTGTCTAAATTTAAAGGAGACTCAAAATTTTCAACATGGATTTATAAAGTAGCTTATAACACCTGTTTAGATAGAATAAAAAAGAATAAAAGAAAATATAACGAAATTGCTTTTGATGAGTATACAGAACATCAAGTTAAGACCATAGACAACGCCTTAGAGAATATGGTTGCAGACGAACGTAAACAAGCCATACAAGATTGTTTAAATTTGTTGCCAAATGAAGACGGATTTTTACTAACTCTTTATTATTTTGAAGAACAATCTCTAGATGAAATTGCCAAAGTTGTTGGTTTAACAGCAAATAACGTAAAAGTAAAACTCTTTAGAAGTAGAAAAAAATTAATGGTTATTTTAAAACAACGTATTGAACCAGAAATTATTAAACATTATGAAAGAGAACGTAGATAAACATATAGAAAAATTAGTGAGTAAAGTCATGAAGGATTCTGTTTTAGAAGCCCCTTCTTTGGATTTTACGTCTCAAGTCATGCAACAAGTTACAACTTCTTCTAAAAGTGATGTAACTTTATATAAACCTTTAATCACTAAAACAGGTTGGGTATTTTTAATTCTAATTGTTTTGGCTTTTGTAGTTTTTGTTTTGATTACTGGTGATTTTCAAAGTAGTGACTGGTTTGATGTTATAGATTTTAGTGTCCTTTCAAATTTTAAAATGCCTAATCTACTTTCAGGAGTAAAACTGTCTACGACAAGTTTATACGCTCTTATTCTATTTGGAATTATGGTTTGTATCCAAATTCCGTTGCTTAAAAACTATTTCGATAAAAGATTAAACTTCTAAACACTAAACACTAAACACTAAATCAATACCAGCGTTTTTTCTTCTTTCTAGAAGCAGCACTTTTTCTGCCTTTTTTATGTTTGCTTGCTGTTTGTTTCGATTTATGAATTTCAGCTTTGGTGTTTGGATCTAAGGGATAAGGATGTAATTCTTCAACAGGAATCTGGATTTGAAGTAATTGTTGGATGGTTTGTACATAGGCTTTTTCATCAGCACCACAGAAAGAATAAGACATACCAGAGTTTCCAGCACGACCAGTTCTTCCAATTCTATGAACATAAGTTTCTGGAATGTTAGGTAAATCGAAATTAATTACGGCATCCAATTCGTTAATATCAATCCCACGAGCAGCAACATCTGTAGCTACAAGAATATTTACTTGACCACTTTTAAACTTTTTTAATGCTGTTTGTCTATCGGTTTGAGATTTATCACCATGAAGTGTTTCTACTTGATAATTGTTTTTAATTAAGGTTTGTTCTAATTTATCCACTCCAAATTTAGTGCGTCTAAAAATTAAGATACTACCTATTATTTCGTTTCTTAATAAGTGTAAACACAATTCTATTTTGTTGCGTTTTGGAACATAATACAACACCTGCCCAATATTATTTGCTGATGATAACGTTGTATGAACTTCAATACGTTCTGGATTATTTAGAATGGTGTTGGCAAGTTGCTCAACCTTAAATGGCATGGTTGCCGAAAATAAAAGGATCTGCTTCTGTTTTGGACATAAACTTTCAATTTGCTTAACATCGTCTATAAAACCCATGTCTAACATTAAGTCAGCTTCATCTAAAACTAAAATTTCAATGTGTTCCAAAGTAATAACCTCTTGTTTGTACAAATCGATTAAACGTCCAGGAGTTGCAACTAATATATCTACCCCTTTAGTTAAAACATCAATTTGTGGTTCTATAGAAGCACCTCCAAAAATAACAGTAGTTCGTAGATTGGTATGTCTACCATAGGCCTTAAAATTATTTCCAATTTGTAATGCCAATTCTCTTGTAGGACTAACAATAAGCGCTTTTATTTTTTTTCCTCTTTTTGGTGCATCTTGTTTATCTGAAAGCAATTGCAAAATAGGTAATGCAAAAGCAGCAGTTTTGCCAGTTCCTGTTTGAGCAGAAGTAATGACATCTTTTTTTGCTAAAACTAAAGGAATGGTTTTTTCTTGAACTTGAGTAGGAGTGGTATAACCCTGTTCTTCAATGGCTTTTAAAAGAGGATCTATAAGTTGTAAGTCTTTAAATGACATGTGTCTTAATTTTCGACAAAGATAGATGAATTTTAAAGGATTCAATTTGTGAAGGATACATTTTCGTCTTATTAATTCGTCTCATTTTGACGGCATTTCAAAAAAATATAAAAAAAAGACTAAATATATCATGCCTCTTAAAAATTAATTATAAATTTGTTGCTTCAATATGAGAAATAATCGCATACATAGCATTTGTAAGATGAATTGGAAATTTTCCAAGGACTAGAGCGTACTATATATTTAAAATATTTTAAAAGCGTTCTACTAATTGTTAGAACGCTTTTTTTATTTAATAAACTTTAAAAATGAATTTATTTAAGATGAAACCAATTTGTAAGACTAATAAGATTACACGTAAGTTTATGTGTAAGGCAATAACTATTTATCAAAGAGAATAAAATATATTTATATTATAATTTAAAATCCCTTTGATTAACATTTAATCAAAGGGATTTTTTTATTGAAATGCATCATGAAAAACAGATTCATACTCACATTAAAAAAAGACATTGTACTTAAAGAACTTAAAAGTTATACTTGGGTTTTTGCTGGCTCTGTATTGTTAGCTATTACTTATGTGGTATTTATAATTCCACATAATATTGTACCTGGAGGGATTCTAGGACTGAGTATTGTTATTAATAAGTTAACCGGATTATCTATTGGTCTTTTAGCTTTGATGATAAATATTCCTTTGCTTTTATGGGGAACAAAAGTGCTAGGTGTTAAAACGGGTATTAAAACGGCCTTTTCAATGGTTTTGGTGTCGTTTTATATAGATGTATTTTCAAATTTATTGAACAATAAAATTTATGTTGAAGATGTCTTAGTCTCCTCTGTTTTTGGAGGTGTTATTATAGGTCTCTCGGTTTTTATAGTTATGAATGCAGGAGCAACAACGGGTGGCAACGATATCTTGGTTAGAATTTTAGCAACAAAAATAAAATTACCATACAATCAATTAATATTAATTATTGATGGTATTGTTATCTTATTAGGTGTCTTAGTTTTTGAAGATTTTACCATGGCAGCTTATAGTATTATTGCTATAATTGCCATTAGTAAAACGATTGAATATTTTATGAAAAAGTCGCTTAAAAACATGACATTGTTTGTGTTTTCTTCTAAAAATATATTAATTCAAGAGTCCATATTAAAGAATAAGAAACATACAGATGGAATTTTAAAATTAATCCATTATGATGCCAATGGAAAGTTGATTCTTATTACCAAGAATACTAAAAAAATTGAAATGGTAAGAGAACTTATTTATAAAATAGATCCAAATGCAACTATTACAGTTTTAGAATCTAACAGTGTGACAGATTAAAATAGACATAAAATAAGATATTGAGCTACCTGTTTTTAGGTAGCTTTTTTATTTCCGATAAACAAAAAGCATCCTTCGGACAATGAAACCGCTAATTCGTCCGTAATCATTTGATTTACTGACAAATAATTATTTACTTTAAACACCTCCCAAAGCTGATCCTTATCTTAATTGGCTTTGTTTTTATCCATTTATTATATCATTATCACTTTTTTATTATTAATTTTTTTCTATTTGCAATCGTTACAAATAGTGCTATTAATCAACTAAATTTTATAATTATGTTTAAAAAAACTATCGCATCTGCAATGATGCTAGTCATGGTTTTAGGAGTGTCAATTAACGCGAACTCTCAAGAATCAAAAGATTACACTATGTGGCAAAACGTTATGTTAACTCCAGATTACGCCAATTTGAAAACGTTTGGTGAGAACATGAGAAAGCATAACCAAACGTACCATAGCGAAGGTCATTTTAATGCTTTTGTATTTAACATTACAACTGGACCAAATGCTGGAAACATTATTTGGCAAATGGGTCCAATGATGTTTAAACACAACGACTCCAGACCAAGAGGAGCACATGATGCTGATTGGAGAGACAATGTGATGCCGTATGTTAAAAAAGTTCAAACTGTTGAATATTGGTCTCAAGATGATGAGTTATCTAATACCAGTTTACTTGCAGGAGATGAAGTTAAATATCCAATTTTATTTGTAAGAATAATGGAGTTAGCTGATGACCATCAATACCTTATGAAAGACTTTTTTAAGAAAGTAAGTACTACTCTAAAATCTATGCCTGGTGAAAACCCTTGGGGATTATATTATAATAATTTCTTGCAAGGAGACCTTGGAAGACATGTAGCATCAGTTGGGTTTAGTAAAAACTGGACGGAATTTGATAAAGAAGGTCCAAATTTTAAAGAGGCTTTCGAAAAACTTCATGGGGAAAATAGTTTTCAAAATTTTCTAGACGCAAGAGACGATTTATTTGAAGACACCTTTGATGAAATCTGGGTGTATAATAAAAACCTGAGTGGCGACTAACCAATTAACCAACCAATTTTATTAAAAAAACCACCTGATTTTAAGGTGGTTTTTTAGTTTTTAATATCTGAATTATTTAAAAATAATTGATGTCATTTTTGCGTTACTTGAAACTATAAAAATATCTGTCTAATCATCTTTAGTAAGTTTAAAAAAATCATTAACAGGTTTGTCAAAGACTTCAGAAAGTTTTAATGCTAAAACCGTTGAAGGTACATATCTATTAGCTTCAATAGAATTGATAGTTTGCCTAGAGACGCCTATTTTTTGCGCTAATTCATCTTGTGTTAAATTTAAAATAACACGTTCTAATTTTAAAGTATTCTCCATAATTATCTGTAACGTTTTAAATTATGGTAAAACATTAACTGAATCATGAGCATAAACAAAAGTACTTGGAAATCGCCCAAATCTTTATAATTTTCTCCACCATTATGAACCATATTAGAAACGCCAAATTCCACATAAGGCATAAACATGGCATAAATAACACCTACAATAAAAGCTATCATATAAGATTGCGACCTTAGTTGAATGGTCATTTCATCTTCTATTTTATCTTTACTAATAGACATGATTAACATGCCGATTAATAAGGTTTTTTGTGAAAGTAATTTTAACCAGTGATTATCTCCTTCTAATACAAAGGCATTTACAAACATAGATACTATTGATAGTGCAGCTATGGTAATACCTACATACATAAATGTGTTTGGTAACCTAAATTTTAAAAGCTTAGTAAATTGTTTACGCTCACAGTCTATAAAATTCTTTTTTTCCATAAGTTAGTTTTTTTTTTTTGACAAATAATCTTTCCAAAAAGGAAAGTATGTTTTATATAATGACAAATATACTTTACATTTTGAAATAAAAAAATATTTTTAGATATTTTTTAAATTAACAAACCACTTTGAAAAGCATCAAAGTGGTTTGGTATTATAAAATCTAGTAAGATGTGTTGTTTAAACTATTTTATCATCTCGTAACTACGCTTGATAAAATTAGTAAGTTCTTCACCTTTTAAAAGCCCTTGAGATAATCTGGCTAAGTCTAAACTTTGTGTAATTAAACGTTCTTGTTTCTTTTTGGTTTTAGTAGCTAAAATTTCACTAACTAAATCAGAATTTGTGTTTACAACCAAGTTGTACATGTCTGGCATGTTACCCATTCCAAACATTCCACCACCACCAGTTTGCTGCATCTCTTTCATTCTACGCATAAACTCTGGTTGCGTAATCATAAATGGTGTGGCAGTGCTATCCATAGTTTCCAATTGTACCGAGAATTTTTCAGCAGGAATCACTTCCTTTAATAGGGTTTCCAATGCTGATTTTTGCTCTTCGGTTAATTTAGAAATCTTCGTGTCATCTTTCTTAATTAAATTATCAACATGATCTGCATCTACACGAGTAAACGTAATATTCTCTTTAGTAGATTCCAGTTTTTGCATTAAATGACTAATAATTGGAGAATCTAATAATAACACTTCGTAACCTTTAGTTTTAGCAGCTTCAATATAACTATGTTGTGCATCTTCATTAGATGCATAAAGAAGTACTAATTTTCCGTCTTTATCTGTTTGATTGGCTTTTACTTTATTGAAAAGCTCTTCATACGTATAATATTTTCCATCAACAGTTGGATATAATGCAAAAGCATCTGCTTTTTCAAAGAATTTATCTTCAGAAAGCATCCCGTATTCAATCACAATTTTAATATCGTTCCATTTAGCTTCAAAATCTTCTCTGTTATTGTTGAACAACGATTTTAATTTATCGGCAACTTTTCTAGTAATGTAAGAGGATATCTTTTTAACTGCACCATCGGCTTGTAAATAAGAACGAGAAACATTTAAAGGAATGTCTGGAGAATCAATTACACCACGTAACATGGTTAAAAATTCTGGAACAATTCCTTCCACATTATCGGTTACAAAAACCTGATTCTGGTATAATTGAATTTTATCCTTCTGAATGTTTAAATCATTCGTCATCTTAGGGAAATACAAGATTCCAGTAAGATTAAATGGATAATCTACATTTAAGTGAATGTGGAATAAAGGCTCTTCAAATTGCGTTGGATACAATTCTCTGTAAAAACTTTTATAGTTTTCATCTTCTAATTCTGCTGGTTGTTTGGTCCAAGCAGGATTCGGGTTGTTGATGATGTTATCAACGGTTATTTGTTTGTGTGGCTCGGTGGTTTCCTTACCATCTTTATCAGTTGTTGTTTGCGGTGTAAAATCAGGATCGTTTACCTCATTAGTTCCAAATTTAATAGGAATAGGCATAAACTTATTATACTTAGTAAGTAAACTGTTTATACGCGCTTCTTCTAAAAACTCTGTAGAATCTTCAGCAATATGAAGGATGATTTCTGTCCCTCTATCCGTTTTGTCATGAGGTTCTAAAGTGAATTCCGGGCTTCCATCGCAGGTCCAATGTGCTGCAGGCTCGTCTTTAAAAGATTTTGTGATGATTTCTACTTTTTCAGCAACCATAAAGGCTGAATAAAAGCCAAGACCAAAATGCCCAATAATTCCAGAATCTTTTCCAGAATCTTTATACTTGTCTAAAAACTCTTCAGCACCTGAAAAAGCAATCTGGTTGATGTATTTTTCAACTTCTTCAGCTGTCATTCCTAAACCTTGATCGATAATATGAAGTTTTTTTCCTTCCTTATCGATTTTAATTTCAATTTTTGGATTGCCATATTCTACTGAAGCTTCTCCAATACTTGTTAAATGTTTCAGTTTTAAAGTGGCATCTGTAGCGTTACTTATTAACTCACGTAAAAAGATTTCGTGATCGCTATACAGGAATTTTTTAATTAATGGAAAGATATTTTCTACCGAAACATTAATATTTCCTTTTGTCATAGTGTAATGTATTTATAATTCCTTCAAAGGAAGAAATCTAATTAATAATATGTTTATTTCTAATGTATTCAATAAAACAACAAAAATGCCAAGCATGAATAAGTGACAAACTGACACCATGAAATTCATTTTGAATTATCTATGAAAGCCGAATAATATTTTTAGTTTTATAAAAAACAAATCTATAGTGAATTTAGATTACGATTATGTGATTATTGGAAGTGGTTTTGGAGGATCTGTATCTGCATTAAGACTGTCTGAAAAAGGCTATAAAGTTTTAGTCATTGAGAAAGGAAAATGGTTTCATGATAAAGACTTCCCAAAAACCAACTGGAACTTAAAAAAGTGGCTTTGGGAACCTAAAGCAAAACTTCATGGTATTTTTAAAATGACTTTTTTAAATCACGTGACGGTTCTTTCTGGTGTTGGCGTTGGTGGAGGTTCTTTAACGTATGCTAATACATTGCCGATTCCTAAAAGGGAGTTTTTTAAAACTGGAAGTTGGGCCAATTTAAATAATTGGGAGAACCAACTAAAGCCATTTTATGATACGGCTTATAAAATGTTAGGAGCAGAAACAAATCCGAAATTATACGAATCGGATTTATTAATAAAAGACTTGGCGAAAGACATTGGAAAGGAAGCTCATTTTGAAGCTACCAAAGTGGCTGTATATTTTGGTGAAGCTGGTAAAAAAGTAGCAGATCCATATTTTAATGGCAAAGGTCCAGATAGAACAGGCTGTGTGTTTTGTGGTGCTTGCATGACAGGATGTAGATACAATGCCAAAAATACGTTGGATAAAAATTACCTGCATTTAGCACAACAATTAGGGACTGAAATTTTAGCCGAAAAAGAAGTTTATAATGTGTCTGTGCTAGGAAATAAAGATGGTTCAGATGGTTATAAAATTGACTTTAAATCTAGTATAGGAAGAAAAGCAAAAGCAAGTGTTACGGCAAAAGGAGTTATTTTTTCAGGTGGCGTTATGGGAACGGTTCCATTGTTATTAAAACTAAAAAAATCTTCCTTACTTAATTTATCTAATGCTGTAGGGAAAAACATTAGAACCAATAATGAATCGTTGTTATTAGTGACATCAACAGATAAAAATCCAAAAGATTATTCCAAGGGAATTGCTATTGGTTCTATTTTACATACAGACGAAAATAGCCATTTAGAACCTGTGCGTTATGGTGAAGGTTCCAGTTTTTCAAAAACTTTAACCATGCCAACTATTCATAATAAGTTTGTACTATTTAGATTGTTAGGAATTGTTGGTTTATTTTTTAAACAACCTTCTAGGTTTTTTAAAACCATCTTTTCAAAAAATTATGCACAACGAACAACTATCTTATTGTTTATGCAAACTTTGGATAGTACACTACAAATGAAATTAGGCAAGTTTACCAAAATGAAAACCGTTAAAGAATCTGGACCAAAACCGAGTGCTTTTATTCCTGAAGCTATGGAATTAGGTAAGCAGGTTGCCAAGAAAGTAAACGGAATTCCCTATGCTAACTTTACGGATGCTCTGTTAGGAACTCCAACCACAGCGCATATTCTGGGAGGAGCTGTCATGGCTGAAGATGCAACTAAAGGAGTAATTGATAAACACAATAAAGTTTTTGGTTATAAAAACATGTTGGTTTGTGATGGTTCAATGATTTCAGCAAATCCAGGAGTGAACCCCTCTTTATCTATTACGGCTATTTCTGAACATGCCATGAGTCATATTGATGCGAAAATGATTTAATATGATGTCTGAAAAGTAAAATCAATAGATTTGCAGTGCTCAACTGCATTTTAAGACATAAAAAAAACCACCAATTTGGTGGTTTTTTTATTCCTTTAATTAATTTTTATTAATGTGTGTCTTCAGATGTTTCTGGTTTGTTTTTTACATTATTTTCCAACCATTCATCTTGTTCCCAAAGCATGTGTAGAACAGACTCTTTAGCGACATATCCATGACTTTCTTTAGGTAACATAACCAATCTAACGGGAGCTCCTAATCCTTTAAGTGCGTTGAAATAACGTTCACTTTGTAAAGGATATGTTCCAGAATTATTATCAGCTTCACCATGAATTAAAAGTAAAGGTGTTTTCATAGTATCAGCATGCATAAAAGGCGACATGTTGTAATAAACTTCTGGGGATTCCCAATAATTACGTTCTTCACTCTGGAAACCAAAAGGTGTTAAAGTTCTATTATAAGCTCCACTTCTAGCTATTCCTGCTGCAAATAAATTTGAATGCGATAATAAATTGGCTGTCATAAAGGCCCCATAACTATGACCACCAACAGCTACTTTGTTTCTATCTATATATCCTAAAGCATCCACAGCGTCTATGGCAGCTTTTCCATTGGAAACTAATTGCTCTATAAACGTATCATTAGGTTCCTCGTCTCCTTCACCAACAATAGGGAAAGAAGCATCGTCTAAAACCACATAACCTCTGGTTACCCAATAAATAGGTGATCCATACCAAGGATACGTAAATTCGTTCGAGCTTTTGGTGTTTTGTCCAGCACTACTTTTGTCTTTGAATTCTTGAGGGTAAGCCCATATAACCATTGGGTATTTTTTTCCTACTTCGTAATTAGTAGGCAAATAAAGGGTTCCTGTTAATTCTAAACCATCTGCACGTTTGTATTTAATTACTTCTTTTTGAACATCTTGAATGCTTTTAAAAGGATTTTCAAATTGTGTTAATGGTTGTAGTCCAATACGTTTTTTAATATTCCGAACGTAATAGTTAGGGTATTCATTTTTAGATTCAATTCTTACAACATATTCTCCTTGTTTGGCGTTTAAAGCCATAGAAATATCTTCTAATTGTTCCGATAAGGTCGATTGGTACAATCTAGTGGTTTCTAAATTTCCCAAATTTATTTCATCGATAAAAGGAAATTTTCCAGCATCGCTATAACCATCACCAATGAGATAAGCATTATTATTATCTAAATCTAAAATAGATTCATCGAAATCATTTTTAGTAGAAACAAAACTTCCTGGATTGCTGTAGACATCTTGATAATTTCTATCGAAAACAATTTTTGGTTCTTGACTATTATCCGATGGATTAAAAAGATACGTTCTGGTGTTTCTGGTATTCCACCAATAATCATAAGCTAATGCAGTATTATTATTTCCCCATTGTATAAATCTAAAACGATCTATTGTTTTTAAAAGCGAGGTTACTCTTCCAGTAAAAGGAGCATCTTGTTGGAATACTTCGTCTCTAAAAGGCACATCGTTTTCTGGATCTCCACCATCTAAGGCCTCTGTCCAAACTAAGGTTGCTGGTTTGTCGTGTCTCCAAGTTACATCTCTTTTCCCAGTTCTTTCTGCCATAAAGCCTTTAGGTAAATCTTCAATTAATGGGACTTCTAAAAACGTGTTTACAAAATCGCCATTAGATTTATAAATTGTTGTTGTTGAGGGAAACCTATAATAAGGCACCAAATAAGAAAAAGGTCTGTTAATAGTTGTAACCATGACATAATTCCCGTCTGGAGAAAAGGATATATCTCGATACATATCGCTTTTTTTCCAAAGGCTGGATGAACCGTCAATATTTATTTTAAATAATTCTGCGTGTGTTAAAAGCTCAAAATTATATTCGTCGTTTTTGTTTTTAAGTAAATCTTGATAAGTTCTGTTTTGTGCTTCAACACCAGCTTCACTAATAGAAATCGTAGGTCCAGTTGGAATAGCTTCTTTAGTGTCTATTAATGATTTTCTATTGGTTGGAAGCGTCGTTACTATTAGAGATTTACTGTCTTTAAACCATGTAAACGGACTTCCTATATTTGCATTTAAATTTGCCTGACTAATTTTTGTTGCTTTAGCCTTGTTAACATCAACAATCCAAAGTTCTACTCCCGAAGGTATGGTATTTGTAAAAGCCATATATTCTTGGTTAGGAGACCATGAGAAATTAGCAAATCTACCATTTTCTGGCAGTCCTGAAACAGCTGTTTCTTTGGCGTCTATGCCGTTTTTAACCTTTATATCTATATAATATCTGGTTCTACTACCAATGTTTGTTACAGGATTGATGCGTAATCCTCCTAAGCGCATTTCGGTTTCAGATAGTTCTTCAATACTTTTAAAATTGCTTCTATATAAAAAGACAATGTTATTTCCTTTACTATCCATTCTAATGCTTGGAGCTAAAGGAGCTTCGGCAAGTTCTAGAATGTTTTGATGAGGTTTTTGATAAGTTAAATTTTCTTGTCCGAAACTTAAAAAAGTAACAAACAAAAACAGGTGAAATAAAGATGTTTTCATGTGGTTTGTATTTTGGTTTTTAAAGCTACTAAAACTTAGGTTTGAAATTATTAAAAGCGTGTTAAAAAGATGAAATTTTATGAAATTTATATTTAAAATCAATAATTATGAGAATACTATTTTTAATGATTAAATTGCAAACCTGATTAAATAACTAAATTGTTTATTTATGTATAATTCAAAAATTATTGGTTTAGGAAAATATGTTCCTGATAATGTGGTGACTAATGATGATTTGTCAAAAATGATGGACACCAACGATGCATGGATTCAAGAACGTACAGGTATCCAGGAAAGACGTTGGGTTAAACCTGGTTCTGGTGATACCACATCGGTTATGGGAATAAAAGCTGCTAAAATAGCTATTGAACGATCAGGAATTGATAAAGACGAGATCGATTTTATTGTGTTTGCAACTTTAAGTCCAGACATGTATTTTCCAGGTCCAGGTGTGCAGGTACAACATGCTCTTGATATTAAAACCGTTGGAGCATTAGATGTAAGAAACCAATGTTCTGGATTTGTATATGCATTATCTGTAGCCGATAATTTTATTAAAACAGGCATGTATAAAAATGTGCTAGTAATTGGGAGTGAATTACACTCTCATGGTTTGGATAAAACAGATAGAGGTAGAGGGGTTTCGGTTATTTTTGGAGATGGAGCAGGAGCAGCCGTTTTAACTAGAGAAGAAGATTCAAGTAAAGGTATATTATCGACCCACCTTCATTCACAAGGAGAGCATGCAGAAGAATTAGTGCTTGTTGCTCCTGGAATGGGAAAACGTTGGATTAATGATATTCTTGCAGATGATAATCCGGACGACGATAGTTATTTTCCTTATATGAATGGGCAATTTGTCTTTAAAAATGCTGTGGTTCGTTTTAGTGAAGTAATCAATGAAGGATTACAAAAAAATAATTTAGAAGTCGATGATATTGATATGCTTATTCCTCATCAGGCCAATTTAAGAATTGCACAATTTATTCAAAAGAAGTTTAAGCTTACAGACGACCAAGTTTTTAATAACATTCAAAAATATGGAAACACAACTGCTGCCTCTATTCCAATAGCTTTAACTGAAGCTTGGGAAGAAGGAAAAGTAAAAGAAGGAGATACTGTGGTACTTGCTGCTTTTGGTAGTGGATTTACTTGGGGATCTGTTATAATTAAATGGTAGTCTGGTTTCTAAATGAAAGTGAATTAGAATATAAAATACAAAAAACCCGAAACAAGTCTGTTTCGGGTTTTTCACTACTAACCAATTTTAACTAACACTAACCATAAAAAGTTTTTTATAGTTTGATTACTTAAAAACTTATCACTTATTATATAGACGTAGAAAAGACGATTTTATTTCATCCATGTCTATATTTAACTATCATTTAACAATTCTAAAATCAAAAACCCAAAACATCATGTTTTGGGTTTTCTTATTTAATAGCCAGACTTAACACTAACCATCAACTATTATGTAGGCTATTAAATATTATTATAAGTTTATTTTAAGATAACTTATTTTGTATTTACTATATAGACGCCTATTTTTGGGTATTGTTACTCTTTTTAACAATACTTAACAGACTTTAACAAATGAAAAAAAAGACCTTAGTACTTGGAGCTTCTTTAAATGCTAGTAGATACTCTAATATAGCAGTCAACCGATTGGTGCAATCTGGTCATGAAGTATTCGCAATAGGATTAAAACAAGGAACAGTAAATGGTGTACAAATTGATACCGATTTAATGCCTTATAAGGATATTGATACAGTAACTCTTTACTTAAACCCAAACAATCAAAAAGCTTATTACGATTATATTTTATCTTTAAAACCTAATCGTGTTATTTTTAATCCAGGGACTGAAAACCCAGAGTTTTATAATATTTTAAAAATGCATGAAATCGATTTTGAAGTCGCTTGTACTTTAGTCTTACTTTCTACGAATCAGTATTAACCCCAAGAAAGTTAAGAACCCATTTAAGATTAAGATAAAGAAGCCAAATTCAAAACCAAACCAGATTGCACTATTCACACTAATTACATAAGATAAGATAGGTGAAAGAATGGCGATTACAGGAACCAATTTATCTCTTACCTGCCATTTGGTAAACAATCCAAAAGCATACAAACCTAGTAAAGGTCCATACGTATATCCAGCAAACACAAAAAGTTTGGCTATAACACTTTCATCTTTTATGAGATATTTAAAAGATATAATTACAAGAATTAAAATGATTGAAAAAAGTACGTGAATTTGTTTCCTTTTAGCAACTTGGGCTTTTTCGTTCAGTTTCTTTTCAATATCTAAAATATCTATACTAAAAGAGGTTGTTAATGCTGTTAAAGCACTATCTGCACTGCTGTAGGCAGCTGCAATTAACCCAATAAGAAAGAATACAAACACACCAATTCCTAGGTGATTTTTGGCTAAAATCGGAAATAAATCATCTTTGTGTGCGTCAATACCATTTTGTTCTGCATAAACGGTTAATAGTAAGCCCAAACATAAAAAGATAAAGTTGACAACCGTTAAAACAATAGTAAACCAAAACATATTTTTCTGAGCATCTTTCAGCGTTTTACAGGTTAGGTTCTTTTGCATCATGTCTTGGTCTAAACCTGTCATAACAATAGCTATAAAAGCACCAGAAATAAACTGTTTCCAAAAGTAATTACTGGATTTAAAATCGTCGAAAAAGAAGGTCTTAGAAAGATCGCTATCTAATACAAAGCCTAAAATATTGCCTCCTGTTAAACCCAATTCATCACTTACAAAATAAATGGTTACACCAACAGCTATCAACATAAAGAGCGTTTGTAATGTGTCTGTCCAAACAATGGTTTTTATACCAGATTTAAACGTATATAACCAAATAAGTAATACGGTAATAATAACTGTTTGCCAAAAGGCAATACCAATCTCATCAAAAAGAATAACTTGCAAGACATTGGCTACTAGAAACAGTCTAAAACTAGCTCCAACAATTCTGGAAATTAAGAAAAAAGAAGCTCCAGTCTTATAAGAATAATCACCAAAACGTTCCTCTAAATAGGTGTAAATGGAGGTTAAATTTAATTTGTAATATAAAGGAAGTAAAACTGTACCAATAACTAAATATCCAACAATATAACCCAAAACCACCTGCATGTAACTAAATTGCGACGCTTCAATCCAGCCAGGAACAGAAATAAAAGTCACTCCCGAGAGTGAAGCTCCAATCATTCCAAAAGCAACTACAAACCAAGGAGATTGTTTGTTTCCTTTAAAAAAAGCATCGTTACCAGATTTTTTTCCTGTAACATAAGAGATTAAAATTAAAACTCCGAAGTAGGATAAAATAAGTAAGATAATTTGAGTCGCATTCATAGAAACAGGTTTTTCAGTTTTCAAATTACAAATATTAAATTCCAAAATCCAAACGAAGTATAATTTATTTAAAAGCCTTGTGAAAATTAGTGAAATTCGTGGCTAAATAGTAAATTCGCAGCTATGGAATTTTCGTCTAAACTTTTAGAAAAAGCTGTGAATGAAATGTCGCAATTACCAGGAATTGGAAAGCGAACAGCTTTGCGTTTGGTATTGCACTTATTGAGACAGCCTGAGGATCAAACCCTTCAATTGGCAAAAGCATTAGAATCTATGAGAATAGATATTAAATTTTGTAAAAGTTGTAATAATATTAGCGATACAGATGTTTGTGAAATTTGTGCCAATCCACACAGAAATAATGAAATTATATGCGTGGTAGAAGATATACGCGATGTCATGGCAATTGAAAACACCAGTTCGTTTAAAGGCTTATATCATGTCTTGGGAGGGAAAATTTCACCCATGGATGGTATTGGTCCAAACGATTTAAACATTCAGCCCTTAGTAGAAAAAGTAAAACATGGTATTGTTAAGGAGCTTATTTTTGCATTAGGTTCTACGATGGAAGGAGATACCACCAATTTTTATATTTATAAACAAATTCAGGATTATCAAGTAACAACGTCTACAATAGCAAGAGGCATTTCGGTTGGAAACGAATTGGAATATACAGACGAAATCACGCTTGGTCGAAGCATTATTAATCGCATACCATTTGAAGCCTCACTAAAATCTTAATTATCTTTATTTGAAATTATCCATCATCATATTAAATTATAACGTGCGCCATTTTTTAGAATTATGTCTAAGAAGTGTCGAAGCAGCAGTTGTCAATATGGATGCTGAAATTATTGTTGTTGATAATAATTCTCCAGATGATAGTTGCCAGATGGTGAAAGAACTATTTCCTAAGGTGAAACTTATTGAAAACAAATCTAACGACGGCTTTTCTAAAGGAAATAATATAGGTGTTAAACAAGCAAATGGTGACTATTTATGCATCTTAAACCCAGATACGGTTGTTGCAGAAGACACCTTTGAAATTCTTTTAAAATTTGCAGAAACAAAAACTGATTTAGGGATTTTGGGTTGTAAACTCATTGATGGTAAAGGACAATTTCTTCCAGAAAGTAAACGCAATGTTCCTACACCAATGGTTTCAATTAAAAAAATTCTTGGCTTTTCAAAACCTTATTACGCAAGCCAGTTAAATGAAAACAATATTGGAAAAGTGCCTATTCTTGTTGGAGCTTTCATGCTTTTAAAAAAAAGTGTATATGTTGAAGTTGGAGGGTTCGATGAAGATTATTTTATGTATGGCGAAGATTTAGATCTATCTTATAAAGTATTAAAAGCAGGTTATCAAAATTATTACAATCCAAAAACTTCCGTCATTCATTTTAAGGGAGAGAGTACTTTAAAAGATAAAACCTATGCCAAACGTTTTAATGGCTCGATGCAATTGTTTTTCGAAAAGCATTTTAAAGCCAATTGGCTTTTTAATATCTTAATTTGGATTGGAATTAAAATAGTGTCTATCTTCTTTCCAAAAGGAGAAGCCTATTCAAATCAAGTTAAAGGTTATGTTCTTATTTCAAATGAATTTAACCAAAACATCCAAGATGTTTTAAGTAAAAACGTGGTTGCACAAGAAACAGTAGATAATTATATTCCAAAATTCGAATATATTTTAGACACACATTTTTTAGGCTTTAAAAAAGCGATAGATTTGGTGGCAAGTAATAATCAAAAACAACCAAGTTATTTTAAATTTTTGCTTAAAAATGCAGGGTTTATTTTAGGCTCGAATAGTTCTAAAAGTCGCGGAGAAGTCATTTGTATAAAAAATAATTAATTGAAGAAACTGCAATAGATTCAATGAATTTTCATTAATTTTGCAGTCATAATTTAAAAAAACACCTTTCCATTACAGATATGGCAAAATTTGAATTAAAACTCCCTAAAATGGGTGAAAGTGTTGCAGAAGCAACAATCACTTCTTGGTTAAAAGAAGTTGGTGATACTATTGAAGCAGATGAAGCAGTTCTTGAAATTGCAACTGACAAAGTAGATAGCGAAGTGCCTAGTGAAGTTACTGGCGTTTTAGTTGAAAAATTATTCAACATAGACGATGTGGTTCAAGTAGGACAAGTTATTGCTGTTATAGAAACTGAAGGTGAAGCCTCAGTTGAAGCTGCAACACCAAAAGCAGAACCAGCACAACAAGCCCCAGTTGCAGAACAAGCAGCTGTAGCTCAAGTAGCGCAAACAGTTGAAGCAGCTCAAGAAACTGTGACTTCGGTTAGTTCATCAGAAGATAGGTTCTATTCCCCTTTAGTAAAGAACATTGCTAAAAAAGAAGGTATCTCTCAAGCAGAATTAGACGGGATTTCTGGAACTGGAAAAGATGGTCGTGTAACAAAAAACGATATTCTAGCACACTTAGAAACTAGAAGTTCTGCCCCACAACAAAATGTTGCCACTTCAAACACAGTCGAGAAGCCTCAAGTTACTCCTGCCAAATCTGAAAAACCTGCAGCAGCTTCAGTTGTTGCTAGTGGAGTCGACGAGATTATAGAAATGACCAGAATGGGCAAAATTATTGCACATCATATGGTGGAATCAGTTCAAACATCTGCTCACGTACAGAGTTTTATTGAAGCTGATGTAACTAAAATATGGAATTGGCGTAAAAAAGTAAAAGATGGTTTTGCAAAACGTGAAGGCGAAAATTTAACCTTTACACCAATCTTTATGGAAGCCATTGCAAAAGCCTTACGCGATTTCCCAATGATGAATATTTCACTTCAGGGAGATACTATTGTAAAGAAAAAACATATTAATTTAGGTATGGCTGCAGCTTTAGGAGATGGAAACTTAATTGTACCTGTTATTAAAGATGCTGACCAACTTAATTTAGTTGGCATGACTAAAAAGGTAAACGATTTAGCAAATAGAGCTAGATTAAACCAATTGAAACCAGACGATATACAAGGTGGAACTTATACAGTAACCAACGTTGGTACCTTTGGTAGCATCATGGGAACACCAATTATTAATCAGCCACAAGTAGGGATATTAGCTCTTGGAGCTATTAGAAAAGTGCCAGCAGTTGTAGAAACTCCTGAAGGCGACTTTATTGGCATCCGTTACAGAATGTTCTTATCCCATTCTTACGACCACAGAGTTGTAAATGGAGCTCTTGGAGGCCAATTTGTTAAAGCTGTTAAAGATTATTTAGAAGCTTGGGATTCTAATAGAGAAATCTAACAAATTCCTGAGAATTTAATAATCTCAACTATATAAAACAGAAAAGCACAATTTTAGGATTGTGTTTTTTTTTGTTTTAATAATAGTATTTATCTTAAGGATAATTCAAAGCCCAAACCATTGCTTTTTCTTTGGTGGCCCTAAAAATGGTATTGTGTTTTTCATCAGGTTCGTCTTGATAGGTCCATGTCACATTTTCAGGTGCTTCAGCTTCTAAAATCTTGGCGAGCTTTTGTGTGTGTTTGGAAATATCTTCTGCTCCAGAACCTGCAAACCATAATTTTTTCTCTTCAGATGGAAAATTTGCCAAATGATTGTTTGCTTCTTTAACTAAATTAAAACTATTCCACCAAAGAGAAGGATCCATAGCAATGTAAAAATCGAAGGATTTAGGTTCTAACATAAAGGTTTCCATGACAAACAATCCAGCTAAAGATTCTCCAATAATGCCTTTTTTATCTGTGGTTCTATAGTTGTTGTTAATCTCGTTCGTTAATTCTTCGGTTATAAACCCACGGAAATTTTTGGCACCATCTGTTAAAGGACAGTATTTTTCATCTTCTATATTTTCAGAAACACCAGTTAAATCTCTGCCTCTTTCTGTATTTTCAATACCAACAAGAATATAAGGAGGAATGCTTTTTTTTTCTATAAGTTTTGCAAGGGTATTGGCAATATGTGGAAAATCTTCTTTGATGCCACCATCAGGCATATATAGCACAGGAAACGAATCGTTACCATTTTTATAAGTAGGAGGTAGCCAAACATTAATTACTCTAGTTTCATCAACCTGACTGGATGCTATTGTGAAATTGTCGTGTTCTGGAATGGGGTCGTTATATTGTGGATTGTTTTTACAGCTTAAGGTTAGAGTAAGAAGAAACAATAAAAAAGTTATTTTATTCATTTTTAAATTTTAAAGAGTGATTGTTCTAGTGTTTTTTATTATTCAACTTTCTTGGCTTTAGTTTCACCATTAGCCATAATGGTTAGTTCAGTTGTGTTCTTATTGAAACTTATACGAATCCCAAAGTCAAAAACCTCGAAAGTATGATTGTTTATAGGTGACATTTCTGCTTTATGAGTTTTCGGGAATTGAATGAATAGTTTTCCTCCTTCTTGAGATATGGTTGCATAAGCTTCAGGTCTAAATTCATATTTTCCTGCATATGTTTCTAGTTCTTCATTTTTTAGAATTACTTTAGGTTGATATCTGTTGTACTTCTTCATGACTTCTATGGTTTCATCATGAGGCAGTCTGTAACTGGTATTTCCATGAATGCCTTCCATAGTTTCGGCAGCTACCATGGCATTGATAATGGCCTCTTCAACAGCTTGAACTGTGGCTTCAAATAAAGGGGAAATCATATCGTTGGAAACATTTTCAACTGTTGTGTTTTCAGACCTACTAAAAGCACCTTCATTAGCCGTAGAAAAGGCTAAAAAAATGTCTCCAGAACCATTGCTTCCTCTACCACCAACATTCCCAATACCTAATGGAATGCGTTGCGCAATGCGTTTTAATTGATGTGGAAGTAAAGGTGCATCTGTTGCAACAATAACAATTATAGAGCCATCGCCTTCCTTTCTGTTAGACATTGGAGCACCTTTATATTCTTCACTTTTTACATGCATCAATTCCATGCCAACTGGAACTCCTGCAATGGTCAAGTTTTTCTTGGCACCAAAATTTGACTGTACAAGAACACCAACCGTGTACGTAGAATCGTTAATATGAACCACTCTAGACGATGTTCCTGTACCACCTTTAAAGCCTAAGCACATCATGCCTGTTCCACCACCAACATTTCCCTCGGCAATTTTGCCACTAGACGTATTCTCTATGGCTTCCAACACATGTTCTTCCTTTACGTGAAAACCATAAATATCATTTAAAAAGCCATCATAAGTTTCGGCTACAACAGGGTAGGTGTACCACCATTTTTCGCCACGATACCAATCTGTATCTACAAACCATTTTAAAACAGCTTGTCTTACTTCTCCAACACTATTCGTGTTAGTAATCATAATAGGTGTTTCAAGAAAACCAGATTCAGTTACCCAGGTGGTACCAGTCATTTCTCCATTGCCATTCAGACTGTACCAATTGGCATACACAGGGCTGAATTTTTTAGTTTTTCCTCTTGGAAAAATTGCAGTCACTCCTGTTCTAATTGGTCCTTCGCCAAGAATGTTTTTACCCTTTCCTTTAATAATGGTGCTATAACCAACTTCAACACCTTGAACATCTGTAATGGCATTAAATTCACCGGTATTTCCAACAAAAGGGATGCCCAAATCCCTTGCTCTTGGATTTTGTGTCAAAACCAATTGAAAAGAGGAAAGAATTAACAGAGTTAAAATGAATTTTTTCATGGTTTTAAAGTTTATTTGCAAATAAAAATAATTAAATTACAGTTAAGTTTTAATTATTTTTTTAGTCAGTTCTAATTTATTGCTTTTAATTTTAATAAAGTAAATCCCTGAAGATAAATCATGAATATCATATTTTTCTGATTTAGTAAATTGCTTGAGGAATTTGCCTGAAATATCATATATCTCTATATTATTTATAGTATGTTTTTTGGAGTTGTTAATTTCAAAATAATTACTCGTTGGGTTTGGATATATCTTAATGGTACTAGATAGATCATATTCTTTAATACTTA
The DNA here is from genome assembly GCA_003144015.1 of Flavobacteriaceae bacterium LYZ1037. Lineage (GTDB taxonomy): Bacteria > Bacteroidota > Bacteroidia > Flavobacteriales > Flavobacteriaceae > Xanthomarina. The sequence goes on from QFWS01000001.1 coordinate 401,932, forward strand.
AATTTTCTTCAATAATTGTAGTCTCATCATTAGTGATAATAGGAGCATTATAATCAAAGTGTATTTCAGCTTTATTACTAAAACTATCTCCAATTATTAGTGCAGGAAGCGTTTTTATTTTAAATAAAATGTAGCCATCATTCGTAGCATCTTCAAATGGTAATTGAATATTTTCAAAAATAAATTCTACTTCATTTTCGTTACGGATTTTTGTAGAGAAGTCATGACTTGCATCCAAAGGTATTAACGAAAATAAATCATATTTTGCAGAATCAATAACATCTTTTACCACTACGTTTACGGCATTGGCTGTTCCTGTATTTTCAAATCGAATTAAATAATGTACATACTTTCCAACCTGTCCAAGAGAAACAGTTTGTCCTTGTAGGCAGGTTTTGTTGTTTGGGTCAAAAGAATTAACCACAATCTGGTTTAAGTTCATGGTGTTGTCGTCTGGTGTTTCGTCAGAAATAGAAGGGTTTATTGTGACGCTATATTCAAGGACATCATCTCCATTTAATGGAAAGTTTGCATCAGTTGGTGTATTTAATGTCATTGAAATTAGTATTTCCCTAGTTTCAAAAGGCAAGAGGTTGTTATAATTCCAAGATAAATTTCCAGTTGTTTGTATTGTTGCTAAAGGTTCTGCTGTCAACAAATTCATGAAATCATCATCATAAATAAAATCAATATTTCCTGAAAGTGTTGTGGTTCCTTTATTTTTGTAAATAATTTTATAGTCGGTGTCAAAACCTGGACGTGCTACTTCAACTGGTACAATGCTAATTTCTAAGTTGTTATAATTTCCATTTGGTATTATGCAAAAATCTTGTGCGTATGGATTACTGCTTGAAGGAAGATTTACTGAAACGCTTGTTGGAGTAACAGAAAAATAACTAGGGTTTTCTAGTTGCGGTGTAATGGTATAATTTCCAGATTGCAATGGCATAGTATATAATCCAGAATCATTACTATAAAAAGCGGCTGTTTCTGTACCATTAGTGACTTGTAGCAATAAATTTGTATAAGATAAGTCGCTTGAATCACAACCGTTGATGTCTAAATCCAATAAGGTATCTCCAGTTATTGTGTAGTATTCTCCTCCTGGAGTGAAGGAGCAGAATTCTGTGAAAGTGATTGTTTGTGTTAATTCACCTTGTAGAAGATTTGTAAATATAGAATTAATATGGTCTACACAAACTGTTTGAAGGTTCGGAAGCTGGTTGAATTTATTATCAATGTTACTGCTGGAGTAATTAAAATTATTACCATTTTTAAATATTATAGTAGTTAATTCTGGATTATTACTAAAATTAAAATCAAACAATGAGGTTAGGCCACTTACATCAATATTTGTAAGTTGGTTATTTGAACAGTCCATTTCCCATAAGCTTGAACTTCCACAAACTAAATTGTTTATTTGATTATTTTGGAATTTAGCATAATTCAATTCTAGATTATTACTTAAATTTAAGCTTGTTAAATCATTATTGGAACAATCTAAATACCAAAGTTGTGAATTACTACTAATATCTATATTTTCTAATTGATTATTTACAATTGATAATGATTCTAGGGATGACGTGTTATTTAAACTGATATTTGTTAGATAGTTATTGTCGAGATCTAAATATTTTAGTGTATTAAGATACGATAAATCAATACTTGTTATTTCATTATCAGGAAGTGTTAAATGAGTAATGGCGTTATTGGGATTGAAACTAATAGAATTAATTTGATTATTTCTAGCATCTACGGATCTAATTAAAGTGTTGTTTGTTAAATTGAGATTAGTAATTAGGTTATTATCTAATGTTATCTGTTCTAGATTTAAATTATTACTTAAATCTAAACTGGAGATTTGATTATCCATACAATTAAGCAGATATAAATTAGAGTTACTGCTAATATCAAGGTTGGTTAGTTGATTGCCGAAAACCTGAAGATGAGTTAAGGCTATGTTATTACTGACGTTTAGCGTTGTTATTTCGTTATAAGGGCAACTAAACTGCTGTAGATTTGTAAATGCTTCAATACCTGTTAAATCTGAAATTTCTGCATTGTAAACTGCTAAATTTATTTGAGTTTCAGCTTCTGTAATTTGTATCTCTCCATCACCATTGGTGTCAACACCTTGACTAATCAACGCATTCTTAAAGTTTGTATCAGGAATAGTTACAATTTGAGCTTGAGTATAAAACGTTATTAATAATAAAATAAGTAGTGTGTAGATTTGTTTCATGCTTTTTAAGTTTTGGGTTAGATATAAAAACGTATAAATCTATTAACGAATATCAACTTTTTTATTCAAAACATCAAATGTTATAACCAAATTTGCATGACAAGAAACCTCACTTTTATTTATTCTAAGTATCTTTGCCCAAAATTAAATTACATGCAACTTAATCTCACCAAACCCATCTGTTTTTTCGATTTAGAAACTACTGGAATTAATATCACAAACGATAGAATTGTAGAAATTTCCATTTTAAAAGTGTATCCAGATGGAAAGGAAGAACGCTATACTCGTTTGGTAAATCCTACCATTCCCATTCCTGCTGAAGTGACAAAAATTCATGGGATTTCAGATGCAGATGTGGCAGATAAACCAACTTTTAAAGATTTGGCAAAAGAAATTCACAACCTGATTAAAGATTCAGATTTGGGTGGCTTTAATTCCAATAGATTCGATATTCCTCTTTTAGCTGAAGAAATGCTTCGTGCAGATATCGATTTCGATATGAAAAACAGAATGTCGGTAGATGTGCAGACTATTTTTCATAAAATGGAACAAAGAACACTAGTTGCTGCTTATAAATTTTATTGCGATAAAAGCCTGGAAGATGCACATAGTGCTGAAGCAGATACCTTAGCGACTTATGAAGTTTTAAAGGCACAAATAGCTAAATACGACACGTTAGAAAACGATACCAAGTTTTTAGCAGAGTTTAGTTCTCGTAAAAAGTTTGCCGATTTTGCAGGTTTTTTAATCTTTAATAAAGAAGGTGAAGAGTGTTTTTCATTCGGTAAACATAAAGGTAAGCGTGTGGTAGATGTGTTGGAAACTGAGCCTGGTTATTTTGGTTGGTTGTTAAATGCCGACTTTCCTTTATATACTAAAAAAGTATTGACATCTATTAAATTAAGATCTTTTAATAACAAACTGGATTAATATGAAGCTTATTTGTATTGGTAGAAATTACACAGACCATATTAAAGAGTTGGAAAACGAAAAACCAACCGACCCTGTTGTATTTTTAAAACCAGACACAGCCATTTTATTAAAGAAACAACCTTTTTTTATTCCAGATTTTTCTGAAGATGTGCATCATGAAGTAGAAGTTTTAGTAAAGATTAATAAAGTTGGAAAGCACATTGCTAAAAAATTTGCACATAAATATTATGATGAGATTGGATTAGGTATTGATTTTACGGCACGTGATTTGCAAGCCAAACTAAAAGAAAAGGGCTTGCCTTGGGAAAAAGCCAAAGCTTTTGATGGTGCAGCAGTTGTAGGAAATTGGATGTCTAAATCAAACATCGATAATGTAAATAACATCTCTTTTTCTTTAGAAAAAAATGGCGAAGTGGTTCAAACGGGAAATACCAGTCACATGCTCTGGAAAATTGATGAACTCATAGAATATATCTCAAAATATTTTACTTTAAAGATAGGAGATATTATCTTTACAGGAACTCCTGCTGGAGTTGGAAGAGTAAATGCAGAAGATAAATTAGTAGGTTTTATAGAAAACAAGCAAATGTTTTCAATAACAGTAAAATAACATGGAACAACATTATAAATTATTTAGAGTACGTGAGTTAGCCGATGGCGATGAAGATTTTGTAAAAGCCTTAGCCGAAGCTTTTTTAGGAGAAGTAACTGAAGATGCCCAACGTTTAGAAAAAGCAGTTTCAGAAAAAGACTATTACAATGCTTATCAGGCAGCTCATAAAATGAAACCAACCATCGATTTGTTCGAACTTGGTGTGCTTCAAGACCTAATTGAAGTTCAAGATTGGGGAAAATTCGAGAAAACAGGTTTAGATATTTCAGAGAAATTAGAACTTGTTTTAACAGCTGTTGAGAAAGCTTCAAATGAAATGAAAGCAGATTTTAACCTGTAATGCAAGCAGAAATTATAACTATTGGAGATGAAATTCTTATTGGTCAGATAGTAGATACCAATTCAGCATTTATAAGTAAAATTCTAAATTCTATTGGTGTTTCTGTATATCAAATTACCTCTGTTCAGGATGATAAAGCTCATATATTAAAGTCTTTAAAAGAGGCTGAAGAAAATGCCGATATTATAATTATTACAGGAGGATTAGGTCCAACAAAAGACGATATCACCAAAAAAACCATTGCAGATTATTTTAATGATAGTTTGGTGCAAAGTCATGCTGTTTTAAAAAACATTCAACACATTTGGGAAACTCATATTAAACAGCCTTTAACTCAAGTAAATATCGATCAAGCATTAGTACCTTCAAAAGCACAGGTTTTAATGAACGTCAATGGAAGTGCTCCAGGTATGTGGATGGAACACCATGGAAAAGTGTTTGTTTCGCTTCCAGGAGTTCCTTTTGAAATGAAAGCCTTGATGGAAAATTTAGTAATTCCGAAGTTAAGAGAAACTTACAAATTCCCATATATTAAACATACTACCATTTTAACCTATGGGTTAGGAGAAAGTTCTTTAGCAGAAAGGATTGAAGCCTGGGAAGTTTGTTTACCAAATTTTATGAAGTTAGCTTACTTGCCTGGATTGGGTAGAGTTCGTTTGCGTTTGTCAGCAAAGAATATGGATAAGCAGTTAGTAGAAACCGAAATGCAGCATCAAATAGATAAACTCTTACCCCAAATACAAGATATTTTTGTAGGTTTTGAAGCCGATACTTCCATTGAAGCTGTTTTAGGAAAACAATTAACTCATATTGGAAAAACAGTAGCTACAGCCGAAAGTTGTACTGGAGGAAAAATTGCCGAATCGTTTACAAAAATTCCCGGAGCTTCAAAATACTTTAAAGGAAGTATCGTGAGTTATGCCACTGAAGCTAAAATGGATGTTTTAAAAGTCCCTGAAGCATTAATTAAGGCTCATTCTGTAGTAAGTTCTCAAGTAGCAGAAGCTATGGCCAAGAATGTTTTAGATTTATTTAAAACAGATTATGCTATTGCAACAACCGGAAATGCTGGACCAGACAAAGGAGACTCGAATGCAGAGGTTGGAACAGTTTTTATAGCTATTGCTACAAAAGACACCGTTTTTTCAGAAGAATTTAATTTGGGAAACCATAGAACTAAAGTGATTCGGAAAGCTGTAAATAAAGCTTTTGAAATGCTTCAAAAAGAAATTTTAAAAAAGTAACAATTTTAGTTTGTTGATATTGTAAAGTTTTACTAAATTTGCAGCCTGTTTAAAAACATCCTGAATAGATTTTTTGAAAACAGATCAAATAACAACATTAAAGTTAGAAGAAATGTCAAGAGTTTGTGAACTTACTGGAAAAAAAGCGATGGTTGGAAACAACGTATCTCACGCAATGAATAAAACAAAGCGTAAATTTGATGCAAATCTTATTAAAAAACGTTTTTATCTTCCAGAAGAAGATAAGTGGGTAACTTTAAAAGTTTCTACTTCAGCATTAAAAACCATCAATAGAATTGGAATTGCTGCTGCAATTAAAGAAGCTAAATCTAAAGGGTTTTATAAATAATAGCGGCAATTAAAAGTTAAGAAAATGGCAAAGAAAGGTAACAGAATACAGGTAATATTAGAATGCACAGAGCATAAAGAGTCTGGACAACCAGGAACTTCTAGATATATTACAACTAAAAATAAAAAGAACACTCCAGATAGAATGGAAATTAAAAAATTCAATCCTATCTTAAAGAAAATGACTGTTCATAAAGAAATTAAATAATTAAACTTTTATATTTTATAAAGTTTTAAAAACATAAGACATGGCAAAGAAATCAGTTGCATCGTTACAAACAGGATCTAAAAGATTAACAAAAGCTATAAAAATGGTAAAATCTCCTAAATCGGGAGCTTACATGTTTGTTGAATCAATTATGGCACCAGATCAAGTAAACGAGTGGTTATCTAAACAATAATCCTTTTTGTATTACAATATTTTAAGCTGCTTTCTATTTTAGAAAGCAGCTTTTATTTTATATTTACATTTGTTATGACAAATGTTCAGCCAAATCAATTAGGCAAGACTTTTGTTTTATAATGTGTAATAGAACAATCACAAATGAGCTTTTTTAAAAAAATATTTTCTTCAGAAAAAAAAGAAACACTAGATAAAGGTTTAGAAAAATCTAAAACCAATTTCTTAAATAAGTTAAGCAAAGCAGTTGCTGGTAAATCTAAAGTAGATGATGAGGTATTAGATAACCTCGAAGAAATTCTAGTTACTAGTGATGTTGGAGTTAATACAACCCTTAAAATTATTAAACGTATTGAGGCTCGTGTAGAACAAGATAAGTATCTTGGCACAGACGAACTTAATAAAATTCTTCGTGAAGAAATTGCTGGTTTATTAAGTGAAACCAATTCTGGAGAAGACACCGAATATACCATACCAAAACTTCCAGCTTCAAGTGAAGGTAATAAGACACCTTATGTTTTAATGGTCGTTGGAGTAAATGGTGTTGGTAAAACAACGACGATTGGAAAACTAGCTTATCAGTTTAAAAAACAAGGTTTAAGTGTTGTTCTTGGCGCTGCCGATACCTTTAGAGCTGCAGCTATAGATCAACTTCAGGTCTGGGCAGATCGCGTAGATGTACCCATGGTAAGACAAGATATGGGAAGTGATCCTGCATCTGTAGCTTTCGATGCCTTGAAATCTGGAGTTACACAAAATGCCGATGTGATTATTATTGATACAGCTGGACGTTTACATAATAAAGTAAACTTAATGAACGAACTAACTAAAGTAAAACGTGTCATGCAGAAAGTAGTGGGAGATGCACCTCACGATGTATTATTAGTTTTAGATGGCTCTACAGGTCAAAATGCTTTCGAACAAGCCAAACAATTTACAGCAGCAACCGAAGTAACATCGCTTGCAGTTACCAAATTAGATGGAACAGCAAAAGGTGGTGTTGTTATTGGTATTTCAGATCAGTTTCAAATTCCAGTTAAATATATTGGTGTAGGTGAAGGGATCGAAGACCTTCAAGTATTCAACAAATACGAGTTTGTAGATTCGTTTTTTAAATAGAAATTAGAAATAAAAAAAAGCCTTAAGAATCTCTTAAGGCTTTTTTATTTATGGTTGTTTTATTATGGTCCAGTAACTGTAATTGGTCCAACCCAATCACTATAACCATCTACACTACAATTGGCACGAACATAGAAATCGTAAACAACTCCAGTACTTGTATGGTTAGTTAATTGAACAGGGTTGTAGCTTGTGTCTATAATAGCATCTGAACCAGCAGGCGTGCCTACAGCACTTTTACTTAATTGCCATGTGTTTTCTGAGTTTTGAGCATCCCAAACAAACACTAAATAATCTGAACCTCCAGAAGTATATATTTGATTTAATTCAAAGTTTACTGGGTCTAAACAGTTTACATTAAAAGGAATTTCTTCTGTTGTTACACTTATAGGGCCAATCCATGCACTATAACCAACACTATCACAAATATTTCTTAAGTAAAAATCATAAGTAGTTTCAGCGTTCAAACCAGTTACAGTAGCATGTTGATCGTAAAAATCAGGTTCAACCTGTGTGGTTCCACTTCCAAGTGTAAAACCCTGTAACCCATACTCAATTTGAGATCCATCAGAACTAGGGTTACCCCAATTTAATTCTATTGAATTATGAGTTATAGATTCAGGGTATAAACCTTCAGAAAAATCTGATGGATTATTACAGTAAGGATTATCTAATAAAGTTACAAAGTTAAAAGGTCCAGCCCAATTGCTATAGTCATTGGTGTTATTGCAAAAAACTCTTACATAAAAAGCATATTGAGTTTGTGGTAATAAATCTTCTACTAAAGTATATTGTTCAGGAACTGTTAAAGTTGTTCCAGAACCTAAACCAAAACCAAATTGGCCATACTGTACTTGATATAAAGACGATTGTACATTTGTATTCCAACTAAATTGAGCCGTTGTATTTGTTAAATCGTATACATTTAGTCCATTGGGTTTTGGGCAATTATTGGAGTCGTTTGAATCGTCTGAGCTATCACTAGAACAGTTAAAAACAAGCAATCCAATTGAGAGTATTAAAATAATTTTTTTCATTATGAATTTATAAGAATTTTCGGTCGCGAATATAGAAATTGTCAGGCAATTAAAGAAGATAAAATTTCAAAAAACATTTAATGTAATTAACTCTAAAAAGAAGCCTATATTTGCAGTCCAAAATAATAAGATGAGAACAAAATCGCTTAAAAAGAACAAAATCAATGTGGTAACACTTGGCTGTAGTAAAAATGTCTACGATAGCGAAGTGTTAATGGGACAACTTAAAGCCAGTGGTAAAGAAGTTGTGCATGAAGAGGAAGGAAATATTGTGGTTATTAATACCTGTGGTTTTATCAATAATGCTAAAGAAGAAAGTATCAATACCATTCTTGATTTTATGCAAAAAAAAGAAGATGGCGATGTCGATAAAGTCTTTGTTACAGGTTGTTTAAGCGAACGTTACAAACCAGATTTACAGAAGGAAATCCCGAATGTGGACCAGTATTTTGGTACGACTGAATTACCAGGTTTATTAAAAGCTTTAGGAGCAGATTATAAACACGAACTTATTGGTGAACGTTTAACAACAACACCTAAAAATTATGCTTATTTAAAGATTGCTGAAGGTTGCGACAGACCTTGTAGTTTTTGTGCTATTCCTATTATGCGTGGTAAGCATAGATCGACACCTATTGAGGACATTGTTATCGAAGCTGAAAAATTAGCAGCTAATGGTGTGAAAGAATTGATACTTATTGCTCAAGATTTAACCTATTACGGACTCGATTTATACAAAAAAAGAAATCTTGCTGAACTACTTGAAGCTTTAGTGAAAGTGGATGGTGTGGAGTGGATTCGTTTGCATTATGCCTTTCCAACAGGATTTCCAATGGATGTGTTAGATGTGATGAATCGTGAGCCAAAAGTGTGTAATTATTTAGATATTCCTTTACAACATATTTCAGATCATATTTTAAAAAGTATGCGTCGTGGAACAACAAAAGAGAAAACAACCAACTTGCTTAAGGAGTTTAGAAAAGAAGTTCCAGAAATGACTATTAGAACCACATTAATTGTTGGGTATCCAGGTGAAACTGAAGAAGATTTCCAGGAATTAAAACAATGGGTTACAGATATGCGTTTTGAACGTCTGGGCTGTTTTACCTATAGTCATGAAGAAAACACACATGCTTATAATTTGGTAGACGATGTTCCTGAAGATGTAAAGCAAGATCGTGCCAATCAGATCATGGAAATCCAATCTCAAATTTCTTGGGAATTGAATCAAGCTAAAATCGGGCAAACTTTTAAAGTGGTTATCGATAGAAAAGAAGGTGAATACTTTGTTGGTAGAACAGAATTCGATTCTCCAGATGTAGATAATGAAGTGCTTATAGATGCTTCTAAAACCTACTTAAAAACTGGTGAATTTGCAACAATAACTATTACTGAAGCTGCAGATTTTGATCTTTATGGAGAGGTTTCTACCCTTCAGAAGGAATCTTAATTTGGACGGCTAGAGGAAATTTGAAATTAAGATCAAGGTGTTCCTAGAAGAAAAATATTAAATAAAAAACAAATGGTTTGAGTGTACACTCAAACCATTTGTTTTTAACTTTAGTGCTGATTATTATTTTAATAACACTAAAAATGAGCAACTTTTGCTAAGATTGTTTTGTGAATTGTACGTCAATTACCATTTTAACCTTATCGGAAACAACAATGCTTCCTGCTTCCGTAACCCCATTCCACGTTAAATTGAAATCTTTTCTGTTAATGTTTCCTGTCATCTCAAATCCAGCTTTTGTTTGTCCATAAGGATCTACTGCAATACCATTAAGTTCCGCATCTAAAGTAACTTCTTTAGTCACGTCTCTTATTGTTAAATCGCCCACCAATGTATCACCATTAAAAGATTTTGAAACAAAAGTCATTTCAGGGAATTTTTCAGAGTTGAAAAAATCATCCGATTTTAAATGTGTGTCTCTATCTTTATTTTTAGTGTTAATAGATGCTGTTTTGGCACTAAATTCTAAAATAGCATTGTTAAAATCATCGCCATTTGTTTTTGCAGTTGCCTGGAAATCTTCGAAATGACCAGTTACTGTTGAAATCATCATGTGCTTTACTTTAAAAGCAATTTCTGAATGTGCGGTGTCAATAGACCAGTTTGTGTTATTTTTCATTGTTATCGTTTTTAATTGTTATTTATTATTTTTTTAATACGTCTTGAATGTCTGCAAGCTTTTTAAACTGTGCATTGGCATAAGGACAAAGAGGTGTAATTTTAATATTTTTTTCTCTTGCCATTTCTACAATTTTGTAGAGCAATTGTTTTCCAATATTTTTGCCTTGAAATTCATGATCAACTTCTGTGTGATCAATAATTATATGCTGTTCACCTGCAATGGAATAGGTCATTAATCCTGCTCTTTTATTATTTTCCCTAGCCATTGCAAAGCCTTTGTTCTCTTGTTCTTTAATTATTAATTCCATGGTGTTTTTTTAAGGTTATAAAAAATGTTTAAAGGGTTGCGCTTACATGGTCATGGGTACTTCCATTAAAAGAACACGGGCATTTTCTGATGCTTTTACAGTAATGCTATCTGTGTCCCAAATTCCCATACCATCTCGTTTGGAAAGCTTTTCGCCGTTAATTTCTACAGCACCTTCCAGAATAAATGCATACACGCCATTACCTGTTTTCTTGATTTTGTATTCATCGGTGCTTCCTTTGGTGAAATTTCCTAAATGAAACCACGCGTCTTGATTAATCCAAACGCCTTGATCATCTTTATTAGGCGAAAGCACTTGGTAAAATTCATTTTCTTTAGAAATATCTCTAATAGAAACTTGATCGTATCGTGGCGTTACATTTTTGGTTTTAGGAAATACCCAAATCTGTAGAAATTTCACTTCCTTGTCTTTGTTTTTATTGTATTCGGAATGCGTAACACCAGTTCCAGCACTTAATACTTGTACATCACCTTCTTTAATGACAGCCACATTTCCCATACTGTCTTTATGTTCCAAATCGCCTGCCAAAGGAATGGAGATAATTTCCATATTGTCGTGAGGATGTGTTCCAAAGCCCATTCCTGCAGCTACCGTATCATCATTTAATACGCGTAGTACGCCAAAATTCATTCTTTCTGGATTGTGATAATTTGCGAAGCTAAAAGTATGGTGTGAGTTTAACCAACCGTGATTCGCTGCGCCTCGTGTTTCTGCTCTGTGAATTATTGTATTCATAGTATGTATGTTTTTGTTTGTTAAACCTACCTGATCGGCAGGCAGATGATTAAATCCTACTTGTTGCATTAATGTGTTGTAAGTGGATTTTGTGGTTTTGCTCGTGCTTGCATTAAAGGTTTGCGGAGCAATAGCACCAAAAACACCAGTTAAAAGGGCATTTTTTATAAATTTCTTACGGTTCATATCGTTGCTTTAAAAGTATGATACAAATATATAACCAATTGGAAACCTGTGGAATATGAAAAAAGGGGATAAGCTTATGAAAATCCGATATACGGCTCTAAATTATGATGTAATCTCGTTTTTTTTGAAGCTTGAAGGCGATACCTGTGTATGCTTTTTGAAGAAGGCACTAAAATTGGCAGGCTCATTGAAACCTAATTCATAGGCTATTTCCTTCGTGTTTAAATCGGTGAAATAGAGTAACCTTTTAGCTTCAGTTATAATTCGGGCTTGAATATAATCTTTGGCCGTTTTACCAATTCTAGCTTTAAAAGTTCGGTTTAAATGATCTGGTGTTATATGAAGCGCATTGGCGTAAAAAGTGGTAGAATGCTCTTTTTTGTAGTGATTGTTTACCGCATTTTTAAAGGCCCTAATAAGGTTATCTCCAGAGGTGTCAACATCAGATTCAATAGGGTTAATGGAACAAATATTATTACACTCTATCAGTAAGAGTTTTAAAAATGAACCAATAGATAAGGATTTCATTTTTGCATTACTATTGAATAAATTGAAAATTTGATGCGCAAAATGTTCTATATTTTTAAATTGATCATTATTTGGCTCTAATGGAGGGCTTTGTCCGTAATTGTGAAAGAGATTCAAACTTTCAATAAAGGATAGGGGAATAGAGTTTTCTACTAAAAACTGATTGGAAAATGTCATGGCATACCCAAACGATTGTTCGGTTTCTATAACTTGATGTACTTGTCCGGGAGCTACAAAGAAAATTTGTTGGTTTGCTAAATTGTAAGTATTAAAATCAATTTTATGTTGTCCCTTTGCCTTATTGATTATTAAAACCGTGTAATAATTATGTCTGTGAGGCTCGTCAACTTCTCCATTTCGTTTGGTGTAAATAGCTTCCATTTTGGAAATCCCAAAACTGGCGCTTTCCTTTTCTCTATTAACATCTTGATATATTTTGACTGTGCTCATGTATAATAACTTATATCTCTGTTGTTATCCGTTTTATTGTTTCTCTAGAAATCTACCATACTTTTTAGTGGTGGCATAATCCGATACAAAATTTTCATTTTCAAAAATAGTTTTTCCGCCAACCATAACTCGGGAAACGGTTCCGTGATTTCTATTCACAAGTCGGTCGTAATTATTAAATTCTTCAATCTGTCCCGTTTCTACAGTTTCTGTAATGGCATCAAATTTATTAGGATCAATAATTATCAAATCGGCTATTTTACCTGGTTTTAGGTGTCCACAATCTAAACCAAACCAATCGGCTTGCTCTTTTGTTAATCGCCAGATACATTTTTCCATGGACATAATTGGTTTGCCAGCATCTATAGATTCTTGGACGACTTTTATCATTTTCAACGGAAAATTATAGAAGGCCATATTGTTTAAGTGGGCTCCAGCATCCGAGAAGCTAATTAAATTATGTTTATGATTATACAAACCATCATATTTTTCAACGCGATCATTGGCAATGGTGGTTGTCCATCTAATCTTTTTATCATATTGAATTATAGTGTCCAAAAAGAAATCTACGGGATGCTGCTGGTGTTCTTCAGCAAGATCATAAAAGTTTTTACCAATCATGCTCGAATCTGGACAATCAATAATCAAGGTTTTGCTTAAATCTTTATGCCAAACTTTGGGCGCAAATTTTTTCTTTATTTCCTTTTTAAAGGCCTCTCTAAATTCAGGATCTCTAATCAAGTCGTTTCTTTCGTCTAAATTTTTGGCTAGGTGCCTCATGGCTTCACCACTAGGAAATTCTTCAAACATCACTGAGTCTACACCATCGTAATAAACCGTAAATGGGCAAGGCGGCGATTGCATTCTAAAGTTTGCATTGGCTATGGTATTAATAGCTTTACTTGCTGTTGAAATTAATGGATAAATATAGCGGTCGCCAATTAAATCCATCATGGCAATCATGGTTGTTTTAAGTGGTTTTCTAAAGACTCCTGAACTGGCCAACATATAATTAATGGCATTAATTCTGGTGACTAGATTTGGCGCGCCTTGTAAAATGGCATCGCGTTTTCGCAGTAATTCAATCAGGTTTTTTCGTTCTTTCCATGACGAGTAAAATGATGGTGTTTTATGCGACCAATACCGATTGCCATCCATTTTATCCCATGGATTATCCATAGTGGACAACCCTATAAAACCCGCATCCAAAGCCTCATTCAGCATGTGGAGCATGTGGTCTTGTTCCTCTTTTGTAGCGGTTTCATTATCTTGTAAAGAACGTTCAATACCCATGGCATGCATGCGTAAATCTGAATGCCCTACAAAGGAAGCCACATTAATGCCTAAGGGTAATTTGGAAATATAGGCTTTCCACTCCTTGGCATTGGTCCACGTTTTTTCTTTTTGAAGTAAGGGCAACATAATATCTCTTGGAATGGCTTCAACTCTGGTAAAGGAGTCCGAAATATCTTCCGGCGAATTGTAAATAGCACTCACCGAACAACTCCCCAAAATAATGGACGTAACACCATGTCTAGCCGATTCTTTAAGTCCTGGAGAAGCAATTAATTCTGCATCATAATGCGTATGCGAATCTACAAAACCAGGAACCACCCATTTTCCTTTGGCATCAATTATGTGCGCTTCTTCATCTGCTTCAATGATTCCTATGTTACCGATTTCACCATTTTCAAGAATTAAAATATCTTGAATTTTTGCTTTTTCATCTTGACAACCGGAGAACAATAAGCCGTTTTTAATGAGTGTTCGTTTTTTCATAGTAATTGAGGACGCAGTTGGTAATATTAATTGATTTTCAACAGCAATGAAAGAGCTTAAAGTCCAATCATCAATTGAAGATACTTCAAAGCTAACAATTTTATATGAGAAATTTTAAAGGATAGAAATGGAAAGATCGCCACATTCATCATCATTATTGGAACAATTTAATAGTGTGGTACTCAAAATAATTAAAACCAGTAACTTTTTCATGTCGCGTTATTTATTGTGTTGATGGGAAAAACCTTAAAAGGTTACACTTATAGGTTTGATTGCAGAGATCTAAAAAATATTAATATTCGTCTGATATCTTCAAAAGTTTCAATTTTATGCTTTACTATATTCCAAAATATCTCCTGGCTGACAATCCAAGGCTTCGCAAATAGCTTCCAAGGTGCTAAATCTAATGGCCTTGGCTTTTCCTGTTTTAAGAATAGATAAATTGGCTAGGGTCAATCCTACTTTTTCTGAAAGTTCGTTTAATGACATTTTCCGTTTGGCCATCATCACGTCTAAATTTACAGTTATAGCCATAGCTTATACAGTTAAGTCGTTTTCGGTTTGTAATGCAACTCCTTTTGAAAAAATAGTTGCAATAATATAGATAACAGCTGCCATTAAGATAAAAGCTTGACCGTCTGTCCAAAACTCGTTTAGCATATCAGTTTGATATCCATAATGTAGCAAGTTTTTAGCAGATTGTCGTGCTATAAAACTTAATAATCCTATGGAGAATGTGTAATAACTTATTTGCGCAATCTGCTTTGAAACAAAGCTGTTGAATGGTTTTACTAAATCAATTTTGGTTACCAATACTATAACGAGATAAAATAGATAAGCTTTAAGAATAGCGATAAATAAAATAAAACTATACATGCTGTAAAAAGCCCATTGACTGCTTTCATACAGATCGCTTAAGTCCAACTTTTGATATAAGTTTTGGACAAAATCTGGATTGAATATATTGAAAAAGAAATTGACAAGAAGGCCTCCTGCTTCAATGCATAAGCCAACGAAGATGATCCAAGAAACAATTTTTAGACCTTTAAATACGAGGTTGTTTGTATGTGACATAATTTGAGTGAATTAAATTATGTTACAAATATCAATAAAAATTTATTGAAAAACAATAAATATAGATTATTATTTAGTAAATGTTAATTATTTTAGATTTAGCTCTATCCGTGTATCGTTTCCGATTTCCCATAACTTTGAATCACCTCTGCTTCAAAATCAATCAATTCTTTCCAGCGTTTATCAACGTCTACATCTTGGCCGTATTTTCTAGCAAATCCAATAAAGGTGGTATAATGTCCAGCTTCACTTATCATTAAGTCATGATAAAATTTAGAGAGTTCTGGATCTTTAATTTTTTGAGATAAAAGTTTAAAGCGTTCACAGCTTCTAGCTTCAATCATGGCAGAGAACAAAAGTCTATCTACCATACTTTGAACTCTGTTGCCTCCTTTATTCATAAATTTATAAAGCTCATTTACATAACTGTCTTTGCGTTCGCGACCTAGTTTGTAACCTCGTTTTTTTATAATTTCATGAACCATTTCAAAATGTTCCAACTCTTCTTTTGCTAAAGCAAGCAGGTCGGTTACTAAATCTTCAAGTTCCGAATTCAACGTAATTATGGTAATGGCATTTGTAGCCGCTTTCTGCTCGCACCATGCGTGATCGGTTAATATTTCTTCAATATTAGATTCTACAATGTCTACCCAACGAGGATCTGTTGCTAATTTTAAACCAAGCATATTTGTAATTTTGAGTAAAGATAGGCAATCTTTCTAGCTAGTAACCTCATATATTTTAAGTTATTTTTAAGACAAGAAACCGTATCTTTACTTTTTAAAAACTTGCAAAACGTCACTATGCCATCAGACTGTATTCCGTTTAAAGACACCAATTATTTTTCAACTTTAATTTGCAATTATTTAGATGAAAAAGAGCAGCTAAAACCGTTCTATAATAGGTTCCCAAACCTTGAGAATTTTAAATCTCAAATTGATGAAAAGAGAGTGTCTTTTCAAGAACAATCTAGAACGACTTTGGTCTCAAGTTTAAAGAAACAATATCAAAATGTAGATGTTTCAACGCAAACAAAAAAAAATATTGAGGCATTAAAAGATGGGAATACGTTTACCATTACAACAGGTCATCAGCTAAATTTATTTACGGGACCTTTGTATTTTTTCTATAAAATAATTTCTACCATCAATCTGTGTAAAGAATTAAAACAGGCATATCCAAAACAAAATTTTGTACCTATTTATTGGATGGCAACGGAAGATCATGATTTTGAAGAAATTAATTATTTCAATTTTGAGGGTAAAAAAATCCGATGGAACAGAAATGCTTTAGGAGCAGTTGGAGAATTAGATTTAGAAGGTCTAGAACAGATTTCAGAATTATTTGGGTCTCATTTAAATACTAGTAAAAATGCAAACGAATTAAAGAAGTTATTCAAAGACGCATATACAAAACAAGATAATCTAACAGAAGCTACCAGATATATGGTAAACGAATTATTTTCTGAAACAGGATTGGTTATTTTAGATGGAAATGATAGAGAATTAAAGAATTTATTCAGTCCTTATGTTAAAGATGAATTGCTTAATCAAACATCCTTTAAAAAAGTTTCAGAGACAAACCAACAAATAAACAACTTACCGGAAAACTACAAAATTCAAGTCAACCCAAGAGAAATTAATTTATTCTATATAACAAAAAATCTAAGAGAGCGTATTGTTTTTGAAGATGACAAATATAAAGTTCTAAATACAGAAATCGTATGGGATTTGAGTGAGATAACAAAAGTGCTCTTAGAGCACCCGGAACGTTTTAGTCCGAATGTGATATTAAGACCTTTATATCAGGAGGTGGTATTACCTAACCTCTGTTATATTGGTGGAGGAGGAGAATTGGCTTATTGGTTTCAGTTAAAATCTAATTTTGAAGCACAGCAAGTACCTTTTCCTATGTTATTGCTTCGGAATTCGGCTTTAATCGTTTCAAAGAAGCAACAAGATAAACTTGAAAAGTTAGAACTTACCATTTCAGATTTATTTCTAAATCAAACTGATTTAATTGAAAAAGTTACCAGAAAATATTCAGAAGTGGATATCGATTTTTCGAACCAGAAAGCGTTCTTAAAAAAACAGTTTGAAGATTTATACGAACTAGCTAAAAAAACAGACAAGTCTTTCTTAGGAGCTGTTTCAGCGCAAGAAGTCAAACAGATTAAAGGCCTTGAAAATCTTGAAAAAAGATTATTAAAAGCTCAAAAAAGAAAATTAAAAGAAATGTTAGATCGTGTGGTCATACTTCAAAACGAGTTATTTCCAAATCAAAGTCTTCAAGAACGTCAGGCCAACTTTTCTGAGTTTTATTTAGAATATGGAGACCAATTTATTCAGCAGTTAATGTTAAATTTGCAACCTTTAAAAGGAGAGTTTTTAATATTAAATTTAGAGTAAACCCATGCACAAAATAGATCTGGACCTTATAGAAATGACCTTGGATGTCATGAAATATGCCATAGGTAGAATTTCTGCAACCGAACATACTATTGGCAAACCAAAAAAATACGAAGAACTTAAAGAATTAGTTGGTGAAACAGTTACCGAAAAAGGCGTTGGAGGCGAGTATGCCTTTAATCTTTGGAAAGAACATTTATCGAAAGCCAATGTGCCTGTAGATCATCCTAGAAATTTAGCTTTTGTACCTGCATCTCCAACACGTGCTGCTATTATGTTCGATTTAGTAACCTCTGCATCAAGTATCCATGGGGCTTATTGGATGGAAGGAGCAGGTGGAATTTTCTGTGAAAACGAAGCCATGAAGTGGATAGTCTCCTTAACAGGAATGCCAGAAGGCGCCTTTGGTGTGTTTACAAGTGGTGGTACGGCAGCCAATTTATCTGCTATAGTTACTGCCAGAGAACATTGGAGAGAAGATGATACCTATCTGAGAGAAAAAGGGTTAATTATTACGTCTATTGGAGCGCATTCATCAATAAAAGCGATGGCGAAAGTGGCAGATGTAGATATCTTATTGGTTGATTCTGAAGAGAAATTAACAGGAACTGCACTTCGAGAAACAATAGATAATCTAAACTTTCACCAACGGAAACGCCTCTTTGCCGTTGTGGCAACAGGAGGAACCACCAATGCAGGAATAATAGACGATTTAGAAGATATTGCAGAGATTTGCGAGAAGGAAAATATCTGGTTTCATGTAGATGCTGCTTATGGTGGTGGTGCTTTGGCAGCCGATTCTGTTAGACATTTATTTAATGGTATTGAAAGAGCTGATAGTATAACCATCGATCCACATAAGTGGATGTTTTCACCATACGATTGTGGAGCTGTTCTCTATAAAAATCCAGAATTAGCTAAAAATGCGCATTCGCAACAAGGATCGTATCTAGATATTTTTAAAGATGAAGGAGCACATGGTTTTAATCCAACCGATTATCAAATCCAATTAACGCGTCGTGTTCGTGGCTTGCCCTTATGGTTTTCACTAGCAACACATGGTACAGATAGATATAAACAATCTGTAGAAAGAGGTATTGAATTGGCTCAGATTGCTGGTAAAATGATTGAAGAAAACCCTAATGTGGAATTGGTTAGAGAACCAAGTTTGTCTTGTGTGCTTTACAGAAGAATTGGATGGCAACCAGAAGATTACACACATTGGACCTACGAAAATCATAAAAAAGGCTTTGCCTTAGTAACACCAACCAAATGGAAAAATGGCGATACATTTGAAACTGTTTCACGTTTTTGCTTTATCAATCCTGATACCACAGAAGAGGATATCAGAATGATATTAGAGTCTATGAATTAATTTCAAAAATAGCTTTACGAAACTAATAATTAACAAATCAATTACTATTTTTGCACATGCAACACAACAACATACTAATATTAGATTTCGGCTCGCAATACACACAGCTTATTGCACGTCGCGTAAGAGAACTCAACATTTACTGTGAGATTCATCCCTTCAACAAAATTCCAAACAATGTAGAAGATTATAAAGCAGTCATTCTTTCTGGAAGCCCTTTTTCAGTTAGAGGCGAAAATGCCTTACATCCTGATTTATCAAAAATTAGAGGTAAAAAACCTTTGTTGGCCGTTTGTTATGGTGCACAATACCTGGCACACTTTTCAGGAGGCGAAGTAGCGCCTTCAAATACCAGAGAATATGGACGTGCTAATTTATCATTCATAAAACCTGACGAATCGTTTTTCAATAATATAAATGAAGGAAGTCAAGTTTGGATGAGCCATAGCGATACAATCAAACATCTTCCAGCCAATGGCGTTTTATTAGCAAGTACACACGATGTTCAAAATGCAGCTTATAAAATTGAAAATGAAGAAACTTATGCCATTCAATTTCATCCAGAAGTTTACCATTCAACAGATGGAAAACAATTGTTGGAAAATTTCTTAGTGCATATAGCTAAAGTAGAACAAGATTGGACACCACAATCTTTTGTAGAGGAAACGGTTGAGGAGTTACAGCAAAAATTAGGAAACGATAAAGTGGTTTTAGGTCTCTCTGGAGGAGTTGATTCTTCGGTAGCAGCCATGTTATTACACAAAGCCATTGATGAGAACCTGTATTGCATTTTTGTAAATAATGGTTTATTAAGAAAAAATGAATTCCACGATGTCTTAGAACAATACAAGGGCATGGGACTTAATGTAAAAGGAGTGGATGCTTCGGCACGCTTTTTGGATGCACTAGCAGGACTAAGCGATCCAGAAGAAAAACGTAAAGCCATTGGTCGCGTGTTCATAGAAGTTTTTGATGATGAGGCTCATGAAATTTCAGATGTTAAATGGTTAGCTCAAGGGACTATTTATCCAGATGTGATAGAAAGTGTTTCAGCAACTGGAGGCCCTAGTGCTACAATTAAAAGTCATCATAATGTTGGTGGTTTGCCAGATTTTATGAAACTTAAAATTGTAGAACCTCTAAAAGCGTTGTTTAAAGACGAAGTGCGTCGTGTTGGAGCTTCTATGGATATGGACGCGGCCTTGTTAGGTCGTCATCCGTTTCCTGGTCCAGGATTGGCTATTAGAATTTTAGGCGATATTACTGCCGAAAAAGTGCGTATTTTACAAGAGGTAGATGCTGTTTTTATCAATGGCTTGAAAGAATGGAATTTATACAACAAAGTTTGGCAAGCTGGAGCTATTCTCTTACCAGTTAACAGTGTAGGAGTCATGGGAGATGAACGTACGTATGAAAAATGTGTCGCTTTAAGAGCAGTAGAAAGTACAGATGGAATGACAGCAGATTGGGTAAATTTACCCTATGAGTTTTTACAAAAAACATCGAACGATATAATAAATAAAGTAAAAGGCGTTAATAGAGTAGTGTACGATATTAGTTCTAAACCACCTGCTACAATTGAGTGGGAATAGTTTTATAGTTTCGTTACTTAGAGTTATAAGATATAAGAAGCGTGTCCATATTTTTTAACTCTTAACTTAAAGGTTTTAAAGCCTTACTGGATAGCAAGAATAGACAGGCCTAATGCCAATTTAGACCATATAATTAATAGTATGAAGAAAATAATTTATATTCTAACTTTAGTTTTAATATTTGGTTGTGCTTCAACAAAAGCACAAAACTTTAAAACTCATAAAATACAACAAGGGGAAACCATTGAGAGTATTGCAGAATTATACCATGTTTCCATAAACGATATTTATGGGTTAAATCCAGATGCTAAGAAAGGTTTAAAACCAAATTCGGTATTAATTATTCCAAAATCTAAAGGTTATAATCCGGCACCTCAAGCTACCATAGAAAAAGAATTGGTTGGTTTTAAAGAACATAAAGTAAAACGAAGAGAAACACTTTATAGCTTAGCAAAAAAGTATAATCTTGAAGAAGCAGATATTAAAAAACACAATACCTTCCTTTATGCCAATAATTTAAGAAAAGGAGATGTGTTAAAAATTCCAGTGTATAAAAAAGTATTAATTGTATCAGAACCAGAATCAACTACAAAAAAATATACAGTTTTACCAAAAGAAGGTAAATGGCGTATTGCCTATAAATTTGGAATTACTACAGACGAATTAGTGGCATTAAACCCTGATATGAAAGAGGTCTTAAATGTTGGTGATCAGATAAATGTGCCAAATATTGATCTCAAAGAAGAAAACCCAATTGATGAAGCTTATTCGTATTATAAAGTATTACCAAAAGAAGGTTTTTATAGGCTAAAATTAAAGCTAAATGTAGAGCAAGAACAATTGGAGATTTTAAATCCAGGTCTAAAAGAATCTGGTTTAAAAGAAGGAATGGTTTTAAAAATTCCTTATAATGCTACTGTTGGTGAAAATGCCGATTCTACTGAAGAAGGCGTTGATTTAACAAATAATATAAAAAATTATACGAGTAAACATGTCGTTATCATGTTGCCTTTTCAGCTTAATAAAGTAGATGGAGATTCCATTCAAGACGCAAAAAGAGAGTTGAAAACTAATATCTATTTAAGCATGTCATTAGATTTTCATTCTGGAGCTTTAATGGCATTAGATTCGCTAAAAAAATTAGGAGTTAATTTAAAAGTAGATGTTTACGATACAAAAAATATGGTGAGTGAAGTCTCACATATTATAAAAACAAACTCTTTTAGTGATGTCAATGCGGTTATTGGACCCTTTACACCAAATAATATTGAGAAAGCAGCTTCAGAATTAAAAGCTTATAACATTCCAGTAGTATCACCAATTACTAAAAATGTAACACTTTCTGAAAACGTATTTCAATCTCGACCATCAGAATCTTTGCTTTATGATAAAATGATAGATTTTGTTAAAAAGGATAGCACAATTACTAACGTGGTTATTATTTCAGACTCAAAACACACAAAAGTTAACGATAATTTAAAACGCACGTTTTTGTCTGCTTCACAAGTGTATTCTAGAAAAAATAAAAAAGGAGAGGATGCATTTTATATCTTAGATCAAGATATTGCTAGCCGTTTAAAACCAGGTAAAAACATGGTGTTTTTAGAATCCGATAATCCAGGATTTGTTTCTAATGTTACAAGTAAATTGAATTCTATGAAAAATAAGGATACAAACATTATCTTGGCAACTACCAATATGAATGCTGCTTTTGAAGACGATGAGGTTTCAAATTATCACTTATCTCATTTAGAATTTCACTTTCCTACCATATCAAAATCTTATAACGAAGACGACAACAATGCTTTTGTAAAGGCCTACGAAAAACGTTATGGGATTACACCAAATAAAATTGCAGTTCGTGGTTTCGATTTAACTATGGATGTGGTATTGCGTTTGGTGAGTTCTGAAGATTTGTATCTATCTGTAACAGAAGCACCACTTACAGAATATGTGGAGAACAAATTTGCCTATAAAAAGAAATTTTTAGGAGGTTATTATAACGATACAGTTTATCTGGTTAAATATCAGAATTTAAAAATTGTTGAAGTAGAATAAATCTTTTAAGTCGCATGTTTGATTAAATAACCTGAATCTAAATACACATACCATGTGGCAGAATAGGATCTTTGTTTTTATTTTTTTTTCTTGTAGTTTTTTCTGCTTTTCACAAATCGAAAAACCCACCATTCTATGGAATGATTCTATTAAATTATCTTGGAACGATTTTAAAGATCAGCCAGATTTAAATACAGATGTTGTAGCAATAACGGCTTCTGGTATGACTTTTCAATATTCTATAAAGAAAAGCAACAATCAAATTGTAGGTTTTACTTCTAAGGTTGTAACACTTTTTTATCCTGATAAATCTTGGTATAAACCAGAAAGAGCAACAGCTCACATTCTGACTCATGAACAACTTCATTTTGATATTACAGAATTGTATGTAAGGAAATTTAGAAAACAAATTTCTCAAATAATCGTTTCTGAAAATTTAGCAGAAAATTTAGATTCGCTGCATCTTCAAATTCAAAAAAACTTGAAAAACAGACAGAATTTATACGATACTGAAACAGATTATTCTAGACATGTAGAAACACAAGCCAAATGGCAAGAACAAATAGGTATGGAACTATCTAATCTGTCTAATTTTAAATCTTCAAATTAATTGTGTTACAACCAGATAGAGATTTCCTGATTAAACTGGCACATACCAAAATGCCATATGGAAAATACAAAGATCGTTACTTGATAGATTTACCCGAATATTATGTGGTTTGGTATCATAACAAAGGCTTTCCCAAAGGAAAATTAGGGGAGATGTTGGAAACTGTTTACGAACTTAAATTGAATGGCTTAGAGGAACTGATAAGAAATATTAAACAACAATTCCCAAAATAAGTATGGTTTGAGGGGTTTAATTTTGAAGAGGATAACCTTCATATTAAAATGACGAATAAATTACACCAAACAATACCTTTATACTCTTTTAATTTTGTAAATTTGCAGGCGTTTAACAACGCAACATGACAACTACAACAAAATACATATTTGTAACAGGAGGTGTAACGTCTTCCTTAGGAAAAGGAATCATTGCAGCTTCACTTGCAAAGCTACTCCAAGCACAAGGTTACAGGACAACCATTCAAAAATTAGATCCTTATATCAATGTCGATCCAGGGACCTTAAATCCGTATGAGCATGGCGAATGTTATGTTACAGATGATGGTGCAGAAACCGATTTGGATTTAGGACATTACGAACGTTTTTTAAACGTGCCTACTAGCCAAGCAAATAACGTGACTACTGGACGTATTTACCAAAGTGTTATTCAAAAAGAACGTCGAGGTGAATTTTTAGGAAAAACCGTTCAGGTCATTCCACATATCACAGACGAAATTAAAGAACGTGTTCAAATTCTTGGGAAATCTGGAGATTTCGATATTGTCATTACCGAAATTGGAGGAACCGTTGGGGACATTGAATCCTTACCTTATGTAGAAGCTGTACGACAGTTAAAATGGGATTTAGGAGATAATAATGCCATTGTCATTCATCTAACATTAGTCCCTTATTTATCTGCAGCAGGAGAACTTAAAACAAAGCCAACGCAACATAGCGTTAAAACACTTATGGAGTCTGGTGTTATGGCAGACATTTTAGTGTGCAGAACAGAACACGAATTACCAGAAGAATTAAGAAGCAAACTGGCAAAGTTTTGCAATGTGCGCGAGGAAGCCGTAATTCAATCTATCGATGCGTCAACCATTTACGATGTACCAAACTTAATGCTTGAACAAGGTTTAGATAAAGTAGTTTTAAAGAAATTAGCTTTAGAAAGTCACACCCCTGATTTAACCAATTGGAACAAATTTTTACAACGTCATAAAAATCCAACAACCGAAATTACTATTGGTTTAATTGGAAAATATGTCGAATTACAAGATTCGTATAAATCGATATTAGAAGCATTTATTCATGCAGGAGCAGAAAATGAAGTTAAAGTAAATATTGAACCTATCCATTCAGAATATTTAAACGAAGATAATATTAAAGCCAAACTAGCACATTTAAATGGTGTTTTAGTTGCTCCAGGTTTCGGAGAAAGAGGCGTTGAAGGGAAAATTGAAGCGGTTAAATATGTTCGTGAAAACAACATGCCATTTTTAGGAATTTGTCTGGGTATGCAAATGGCAGTTATTGAATTTGCTAGAAACGTTTTAAATCTTAAAGATGCTAATTCCACAGAAATGGATGAAAAAACACCAAACCCAGTGATCGCTTTAATGGACGAACAAAAAAACGTGACAGATAAAGGTGGAACAATGAGACTTGGTGCTTGGGCATGCGATTTAAAAATGGACTCTTTAGCTCAAAAAATTTATAAAGCCAATAATATTCTTGAAAGACATAGACACCGTTTTGAATTTAATAACGATTATAAAGATCAAATTCAAGCTGCAGGAATGAAAGCTTCTGGACTTAATCCAGATACTGGTTTGGTAGAAATTATTGAAATTCCAGAACACCCTTGGTTTGTTGGAGTGCAATATCATCCAGAATATAAAAGTACCGTAGCTAACCCACACCCTTTATTTGTGGCTTTTATTAAAGCTGCTTTAAAACATAAAAAAAGTAATACAAGTGTCAGTATGGCACAAAAATAAACTTGGATTAATTTTTGACTTATTCAAAGTCTTTTAGAATAATAAATAGAAAGAATCAATTAACCACCAAAGTCCTCTTTAATTAAAAGAAAGAGACATGATTACTTATGGAAGAAAAGAAAATTGACATAAATTCAATTATTGGATTTGTACTTATTTTTGGAATACTCGTGTACATGATGTACACCAATAAACCAACAGAAGAAGAAGTAGCTGCTGAAGCACAAGCCAAACAAGAACAGATAAAAGCAGAGAAAAAAGCAACAGAAAAAGAGAATACAAAGGTTACAACTGCCGAAGATTTTACTGCAGCAACCCTTACAGATTCCTTACAATTAGTTGCTTTAAATAATAAACTAGGTGCGTTTGCATATTCCTCAACGCTTCCTTCGGCTACCCATAACGAAACCAGTGTTGAAACAGATGTGTTAGCACTTAAATTTAGCAATAAAGGTGGGTATTTAACCGAAATCAAGCTGAAACAATTTGTCGATTTCGATTCAGTTCCAATTTATTTAGTTAGAAATGGTAATACCGATTTTAATATTAATTTTGGTACAACAGATAGCCGAATTTTAAATACTAAAGACCTTTATTTTCAGCCAACAGTAACTAAAAATGGTGAGAATACAGTAGTTTCTATGAAACTTAAAGTATCACCAGAGAAATATTTAGAATACCGTTATGAGTTGAAACCAAACGATTATATGGTAGACTTTACCATCAAATCTCAAGGGTTAAATAATGTTATTAATAGTTCACAAGAAGTGAATCTAGATTGGACTTTAGACACTTATCGTCACGATCAAAGTATTACTTACGAAAACCGTTATACACGTTTAACCTATCAATATGATGGTGGAAAAATTGATAAACTCTCTCAAGCAGGTGAAGATGATGAAACTGTTGAAGACCTTAAATGGTTGTCTTATAGACAGCATTTCTTTAGTTCAATTTTAGTATCTAAAGAACCCTTAAAAGAAGTCAAAATTACATCTAAAGATTTAGTTGCTAACGAAGATATCGATACAGTTTTTACAAAGCAATTTTACACAAAGTTTCCATTAACGGTTGAAGCTGGTGAAATCAATCAGCCTTTAAAATTCTATTTTGGACCAACAGATAGTAAAATATTAAAAAAATACGACGATAATTTAGAAGAGAGCATCCCTTTTGGTTGGGGAATTTTCGGGTGGATTAATAAAGCTTTATTTATTCCTTTATTTGGGTTTTTAAGTGGTTTCTTACCTTACGGAATTGCTATTATTGTCATGACCATTCTTATTAAATTACTAATGTCGTTTGTACAATACAAGCAATTCTTATCTCAAGCTAAACTAAAGGTTTTAAAACCTGAATTAGACGCGATAAAAGAAAAGTATAAAGACAATAAAATGAAAGCGCAACAGGAAACCATGGCGCTTCAAAATAAAGCAGGAGCAAGTCCGTTAAGTGGTTGTTTGCCTGGACTTATCCAATTACCAGTCTTCTATGCTTTATTTATGTTTTTTCCTACTGCTTTCGATTTAAGACAGAAAAGTTTCCTGTGGGCAGACGATTTATCATCTTATGATGCTGTGGCATACTTACCATTTAAAATTCCATTTTATGGAGACCACGTGAGTTTGTTTCCAATCTTGGCAGCTATTGCTATTTTCTTCTATATGAAAATGACAACTGGACAACAAATGGCATCGCAACCAACACAAGAAGGGATGCCAGATATGGCTAAGATGATGAAGTATATGATTTATTTATCCCCTTTAATGATGTTGTTTTTCTTTAATAACTACGCATCAGGATTAAGTTTATATTACTTTATTTCAAATCTGATTAGTATTGGAATTATGTTGGTGATTAAGAATTATATTTTGGATGAGGATAAAATTCATGCGCAAATTCAGGTTAATAAAAAGAAACCTAAAAAGCAGAATAAATTCCAAAAGAAAATGGCAGATATGATGGAGCAGGCAGAGCAACAAAAACAAGCGCAGCAAAAGCGTAAAAAATAATTAAAAGCTGCCATCTTTGGCAGCTTTTTTGTTTTATAACAATATATCAATTTTATCGTTTTAATATCAAACCGTATCTTTAATAAGTATGAAAAACTTTATAGTCACTTTATTTTTAGTCATGCCAATCTTAATCACGGCACAAACTATCAATCAGTTGGATGAAAATGGGAAACGCCATGGCATTTGGAAAAAGAATTTCGATAACACGAATATTATTCGTTATCAGGGTGAGTTTAATCATGGAAAAGAAATTGGTCTTTTTGAGTTTTATAAAAACATCAATAAGACTGCTGTTTTAACTGCAACCAAACAATTTAATGAACATGATAATAAAGCTAAAGTCACCTTCTTTGCTTCAAATGGGAAAGTGATTAGTACAGGCTTGATGGATGGAAAAAACTATATTGGAGAATGGATCTATTATCATAAAGATTCCAAACAAGTCATGACTGTAGAACATTATAACAATCAAGGACAATTAGAAGGCGAAAGCTTGGTGTATTATAACAGTGGTCAATTGGCAGAAAAAAGAATCTACAAAGCCAATGTAATTAATGGGAAAGCCATATGGTTTAATGAATCTGGAAAGAAACTAAAGGAGTATAATTACCTAAATGGAGAACTACATGGGGAAGCTAAATTTTATAATGCAGCCGGTACTATAGAAATAGAAGGCCAGTATAAAAATGATAGAAAAGATGGTGTTTGGAAATATTATAAGGATGGAGAATTAACAGAAGAAAAAGATTTTACGCGTTACTCTAAAAATCCATATTTAAAGAAGGACTAATTTTTATAAATGTATTAAAAATATAAAAGCTCCTTATAAAATAAGGAGCTTCACTTTTTTAGGTATATCGCAAGTTGAGTAAGCTATTAATCAATCGAAGTAGGGATTCTACCTAAACATAAGTTTTGTAAAAATAAAGATAATATATGTAAAAATCAATGGTTAGTAGTGATTTAAGATGAATTTAACGATAACAGATTAGATGTTAATAAGTTAAATACTACAATATGAATTAAAGATTTGCTTGAGACAATAAATTTAGTCGAAATCCATATCTTTGCAAACTGATATTATGAAGAAAAAACGTGTGATAGTTGGACTTTCTGGAGGAGTAGATTCCAGCGTAGCTGCATACCTGTTAAAAGAACAAGGGTATGAGGTGATTGGCTTATTTATGAAAAATTGGCATGACGATTCAGTGACTATTTCTAACGAATGTCCTTGGTTAGATGATAGTAATGATGCCATGTTGGTTGCAGATAAATTAGGCATCCCTTTTCAAACAGTTGACTTAAGTGAGCAATACAAAGAACGTATTGTAGATTACATGTTTCATGAATATGAAAAAGGGCGTACACCAAATCCAGATGTCCTTTGTAATAGGGAAATCAAGTTCGATGTTTTTATGAAAATAGCATTAGAACTTGGAGCTGATTATGTGGCTACAGGGCATTATTGTAGAAAAAACACCATAGAGAAAGATGGTAAGCAAATCCATCAACTTTTAGCTGGAGCAGATAATAATAAGGATCAATCTTATTTTTTATGTCAGTTATCTCAAGACCAATTAGCAAAAGCTTTATTTCCAATAGGCGAATTACAAAAACCTGAGGTAAGAGAGATTGCAGCGCAACAAGGCTTGATTACGGCCGAAAAGAAAGATTCGCAAGGTTTGTGTTTTATTGGAAAAGTTAGATTGCCAGAATTTCTTCAACAACAACTAAAACCAAAAGAAGGTGTCATTGTAGAAATCCCTGAAAGCTATCCAGAATTTCATAAGACAATTCCAGACTTTTCAAATAAAGAAACCGAATTAGCTTATTTCTCTAAAAAAGCGAACTTTAATATTCAAGATGGTAATATTGTTGGAAAACACCAAGGAGCACATTATTTCACAAAAGGTCAACGAAAAGGCTTGGCTGTTGGTGGAACTGTCGAACCATTATTTGTTATTGACACAGATGTTAATACAAATGTTATTTACACAGGTCAAGGGAATCAACATCCTGGATTGTTTAAAAAGGTCCTTTTTGTTTCAAATGAAGAGCTGCATTGGGTTCGCGAAGATTTAAAGCTTCATTTAGACGAAACAATGGATGTTATGGCAAGAATCCGTTACAGACAAGCTCTACAAAAAGCAACACTTTATAAAGTTGATTCAGGGTTGTATGTGGAATTTCAGGAGTCGCAATCTGCTATCACCGAAGGACAATTTGTTGCTTGGTATCTGAAAGATGAATTAGTTGGTTCAGGAGTAATTTCATAAATTGCATGAGTAAACATTCGACTCATGATCTCAAGACTACTTATCCTATTTCTGCTTTTTTTTCAACTTCATATATTTGCTCAAGAAGATGCATGGATTTATCTAGCAGATAAAGAAGATGTTACAGCATCAATTGCCAATCCAATTTCCATTTTAACACAAAAAGCTATAGATAGAAAATTAGCACATGGAGTAACTATCGATGCACGTGATGTGCCAGTAAACGAAACCTATATTTCGCAATTAAAGACACAAACAGGTATTACAGTTTTGGCAAAATCTAAATGGTTTAATGCCGTTCATGTTCGAGGTAGTGAAACTGATATCAATAATTTATCTGGTTTAGCTTATGTAGATCAAATTGTATTTGCAGATAATAATTTAAATGCTAGAGGAGTTGTTCCCAAAAATAAATTCAATTTAGAAGCAGCAAAAACAACATTTAATTATGGCTTAGCTGCCAATCAAATTGAAATGATTCAGGGCGATGCTTTGCATCTGGAAAATAAATCTGGAAAAGGAATTACCATTGCAGTTATCGATGCTGGTTTTCCTAATGTAAATACTATGGGAGGTTTTCAACGATTAAGAGATAGTCTACGCATATTAGGAGGCTATGATTTTTATGATAGAAATCCCAATGTGTATGCCAACACGTCTAGTTCTCATGGCACACTCGTTCTAAGTACTATGGCAGGATATATAGAAAACCAGTATGTTGGTACAGCACCAGATGCTTCATATTATTTATTTAGAACCGAAAATGCACCAGACGAAAACCCTGTTGAAGAAAGTCTCTGGGTGGAAGCTGCAGAACGTGCCGATAGTTTAGGTGTTGATATTATCAATTCGTCTTTAGGATATAAAACCTACGACAACCCAAATTATACACATACGGATGCAGATTTAGACGGACTCACCACTTACATTAGTAAAGGAGCTAATATTGCTTTTGAAAAAGGAATGTTAGTCGTAAATTCTGCTGGAAATGCGGGAGCTAGTGGATTAAATGCACCAGCTGATGCTGCAGGAGTTTTTACCATTGGAGCAGTAGATTCAAATGGTAATTATGCCAGTTTTAGCTCTCAGGGAAGTAGCTTTCAACCTACACAAAAACCAGATGTAGCCACCCAAGGCCAAGCAAGTTATGTTATTAGATCCAGTAATAATATTGGAACTGCAAATGGGACTTCTTTTAGTGCGCCAATTATGGCTGGAGCTTTAGCGTGTTTGTGGCAAGCTTTACCAGATTTAACCAATGCAGAAATTATGCAGCTGGTAAGAGAAACAGCTTCACAATATCATTCACCTGATTATTATTTAGGGTATGGCATTCCTAATTTGGCTATGGCATTAAATTATGGCTTAAGTATTCAAGAAGTTCAACCATCACCAAATCAAATAAAAGTCTTTCCCAACCCTGTAACTAATAAGATGCATATTTCTTTAGCTGCAACAGACATCCAAACTCAAGTGGTTTTATATAATATTTTAGGCAAAAAAGTGCTTGAAACCAACTTGTATCAATCAGCAACAATCGATGTGTCTGATTTAGCTAAAGGTGTTTATTTATTAAATATAAAAACAGAAAATAGTACCATAACTAAAAAGCTTATCAAAAAATAATGCAAAATAAAATCACACAACTTTTCAATATAAAACACCCAATCATCCAAGCAGGTATGATCTGGAATTCTGGATGGCGTTTAGCTTCAGCAGCAAGTAATGCCGGAGCTTTAGGATTAATAGGCGCTGGGTCTATGTATCCTGAAGTTTTAAGAGAGCACATTCAAAAATGTAAAAAAGCTACTGATAAACCGTTTGGAGTAAACGTACCCATGTTGTATCCAAACATTCAAGAAATCATGGATATAATCGTTGAAGAAGGTGTCAAGATTGTTTTTACATCTGCAGGTAACCCAAAAACCTGGACCACTTGGTTGCAGGACAAAGGCATAACGGTTGTTCATGTGGTAAGTAGCGTCAAGTTTGCCTTAAAAGCTCAAGAAGCTGGTGTAAATGCTGTGGTTGCTGAAGGTTTTGAAGCAGGAGGACATAACGGACGAGACGAAACAACCACATTGACCTTAATTCCTATGGTAAAAGAACAATTACAAATTCCGTTAATTGCAGCTGGAGGAATTGCTACAGGAAAAGCCATGTTGGCAGCCATGGTGTTAGGAGCAGATGGTGTTCAAGTTGGAAGTAGATTTGTGGCTAGCGAAGAAAGTTCGGCACATCAAGATTTTAAGCAGGTGGTTGTTGATGTTAAAGAAGGCGATACCCAATTAACTTTAAAAGAATTGGCACCTGTAAGATTGGTGAAAAATAAATTCTTTAACGACATTCAGGAATTGTATAAAACTGCTCCAACACCAGAACAACTAAAAGACTTGTTAGGTCGTGCACGTGCAAAACGAGGGATGTTTGAAGGCGATTTAGACGATGGCGAACTGGAAATAGGACAAATAGCAGGCTTAATACACGACATCAAACCAGCTGCTCAAATTGTGGCAGACATGATGCTGGAATTTGAGAAAGCTAAGGAGAATATTACTAAACTTTAAATAAGTTAGTTACTTTTCAACAAATTATCAATAAAAACTTGATACAACCTACTAGAACCATTATCTGCTTTGTTTAATTCTTTATGAAGCTCTACTGTAGTTAAAGGATTGTCTTGTAGTACATTGGTGTTGTCTCGTTTACTAGTAAAATATAAGGTGTTTGTTTTGGTATCTACAAAAGGGCAGTAATCCATTTTGTCTGAGTTAATAGTATCACCTAAATTTTTAGCAATTGTCCAGCCTTCTTCTGTTAAAAAACTAATATATAAATCGCCAGACCCTAAACCATCCTTTCTATTATAACTTCCAAATAACAAATAGGATTCGTCTGGAGCAATAAATGCATTGTATTCATAACCATCAGAGTTTATAGCAGATGATAGTTTTTTAGGAGTTTGGTAAGTGTCATCTTTATACTCACTAACATAAATGTCGTCTTTAGTTTTTAAATCTGTGTCATCACGTGTAAAATAGAAATTACCATTCGCTGCAATAGATGGGAAGAATTCTCCATGCTCTGTGTTTATAGGACTTCCTAAGTTTATTGGTTCAGACCAGGTATCAGAAAGAGTCTGTCGTTCCACGAACCAAATATCAAAATCTTTAGCTTTTAAATCTGATCTGTCTAAAGCTCTAGAAGACACAAAATAAAGTTTTAAACCATCATGAGAATAAAAAGGTTCCAAATCAAAAAATTGCCCTGAAAAAGAGACAACCTTAGGTTTGGACCACATGTTATTAATTTTTTTTGATGAAACAATTGCAGATAGATTTCCCATAACACTTTGCGCTGTAAACATTATTTCAGTGCCGTCTGGCGACAAAGCAAAATCTCTAACATTTGGAAAATCGTTAGTAATATCGGGTAAATATAGTTTAGGAGTTTCTTGAGAAAAACCTAAAATAATATAAAACATGAACAAAATGAAGATGTTGAATTTCATATAAATATTTTGAAACAAGATACTGCAGGAATTTTATTTCACATCTTAAAACCTTGTTAATCTAACATAAAAATACAACCTTAGTTAGTTTAACAAAAACCTAAATACTACTTTTGCCAAATGGTATTAAGCAACTACACCAAAGAATTTAAATATAATTGGAAGCTCTCGGCTCCAGTCATGTTAGGCATGCTTGGCCATACTTTTGTACAATTTATTGACAACATTATGGTTGGGCAATTGGGTACAGCAGAATTGGCAGCAGTCTCTTTAGGTAATAGTTTTATGTTTATTGCCATGTCTTTAGGGATTGGTTTTTCAACAGCTATCACACCTTTAGTGGCAGAAGCAGATGCAGCTAAAAACTTTTCAAATGGCAAATCGGCATTTAAACATGGTTTATTTTTATGTTCGGTTTTAGGGATTACATTATTTATAATTTTAATGTTTGCCAAACCTCTTATGTATTTAATGAAACAACCTATTGAGGTTGTTGAATTAGCCATACCATATTTAGATTTAGTAGCAGTTTCATTAATTCCATTAATTATTTTTCAAGCATTCAAACAGTTTAGTGATGGATTGTCTATGACAAGATATCCTATGTATGCTACTATTTTAGCAAATGTGATTAATGTTATTCTTAATTATCTACTCATTTTTGGAAAGTTCGGATTTCCAGAACTAGGGATTGTAGGTGCTGCTTATGGAACTTTAGCATCACGTATTGTTATGGTAATTTATATCTGGTGGTTGCTAAAAGGAAAAGAAAAATCTAAAGCCTATGTAACAAATATCAAGTTCTTCACTTTAAACAATGTAATGCTAAAAAAATTGATGAATTTAGGGTCGCCAAGTGCCATGCAAATGTTTTTTGAAGTGGCCATATTTACGGCAGCTATTTGGTTAAGTGGATTATTGGGTAAAAATCCACAGGCAGCAAATCAAATTGCTTTAAACCTATCGTCTATGACTTTTATGGTTGCTATGGGATTAAGTGTGACATCCATGATTCGAGTTGGAAACCAAAAAGGATTAAAAAATTACTTTGAATTGAGAAGAATTGCTTTCTCCATCTTTTTATTAGGATTTATCTTTGCTGTTTTTTTCGGACTGATATTTTTTATATTTCATCAACACTTACCAAAAATTTATGTCGATTTCAACGATTTAGATAATCTAGCAGACAACACAGAAGTTGTTAGCATTGCATCTAAACTATTAATTGCAGCTGCATTTTTTCAAATCAGTGATAGTATTCAAGTGGTTATGTTAGGTGCTTTAAGAGGTTTGCAAGATGTTAAAATACCAACAATCATAACCTTTATCTCTTATTGGGTTATTGGTTTTCCTATAAGCTTTTTCCTAGGAAAAGAGGAGACCTATGGTAGTTTTGGAATTTGGCTGGGACTCTTAGCAGGCTTAACAACAGCCGCTATTTTATTGTATATTCGATTTAATTATCTAACAAAAAAGTTAATTTTGTCTAACAACTAACAACTAACAACTAACAACTAACAACTAACAACTAACAATATGGATTTTCCTAAATTTTTACTTGGCGATAATACCGATTACCCGACAGCTATTTTTGTCATACATACAGAATTCCCTAGATTTATAATCAACCTGGAGAATGATGAGGTGGAATGGCTTGAAGATTTCGATCAACACGACCAAAAAGAACTAGAGATTGAGGCTGAAGGTTTGATCCAACAGGCAAACGATTTTTATGATAGAGAAATTTCACGTTACGAAGATTAAAAAACGTAAGGACTATAGGCACTTTTATTATGTTAGAACAATTATTACAATTAGACACAGAACTTTTTTTATACCTTAATAATTTAGGAAGCACCACTTGGGATGCTTTTTGGATGTTTTATACCACAAAATTTTACTGGATTCCATTCTACGCTATTTTATTGTTTTTAATATTTAAACAACATACACCAAGAATGTTTTTAATAATCTTAGTGGTTATAGTTCTCATGGTCACTTTTACAGATCAAATCACCAATTTATTTAAAGATGGGTTTGAACGTTTAAGACCTTGCCATCAAGAGGGTGTAAAAGAGTTTATGAGAATAGTTAAAAAGGGTTGTGGTGGCCAATTTGGTTATTTCTCTGGCCATGCTTCAAATTCCATGGCTGTAGCTGTTTTTGCAGGCTTATTATTAAATCAGAAATACAAGTATCTTATTTTTATATTGCTGTTTTGGTCTGCTTTAATGGGGTACAGTAGAATATATATTGGGGTTCATTACCCATTAGATGTTTTATGTGGCTTTGCTTTTGGAGCTTTTTCTGGGTTTATATTTTATAAATTAAGTCAGTTTTTAAAACACAAATATAAACTTTATACAGTTGTTTGATGTGGTTGTAGTGGCTATTTAGATGGGAAATTATTTTCTTTCAAAAACGTAATAGACATTTATAAGTCTGTCATTATATTGTTTAGAGTTTTCAGGAAAGCGATTTAAATTATAAGTTGTTTTTTTCTCTATATGAAACACATCTTCAAAAGCTTCCAAAGTTTTTTTATTTAAGGCGTCTTTAGTTAATAGTCCAAACTTTTTATCCTTGGGTAAGTTCTCTAAACCTTCATGAATAGAAATGAATGGAATTTTTTCTCCATAATACCATAGCATTTCAGGTGAAATATATCCTTCTCCATACAAGGTGATTCTTTGTTCTTCCACTTCTGTTTTTAATTTTGAAATGGGGTTGTAATTGTCATTTGTATACCCTTTTGTTAGTGGTAATACTGTCAGTATAACACAGGCAAAAAAGAGGACAGTGAATCCAAATACCTTAGTTAAGTCTTTCTTTTTTAAATAATACAAAAGAAAAATGCCAATAGAAAACAACACGACTGATGCTAAGATATAAGCGAATAAATGATCAGATAAGTTATCCCCTAAGAAAAAATATCCTAAAACCGGGAAACAAAGTCCAATACAAGCTATCAAGCCAAAGTTAAAATAAACAGGAAACGTTTCTTTTTTATCCGTCAATGTTTTAAAATGCTTAATTAAGTAATCAATATAAAAACCAATATTGATGGCTAAAGGAATTAAAACAGGCATCAAGTATCTTGATTTTTTTTCAGGAATAATTGATAGTAAAACAACGGCAAAAAGAGTCCAAAGCAAACTAAATTGGTAGGCTTTTAAATGACTAACTCTGGATTTTAAATAAGGATATAATAAGCTAATAAATGCTGGAATTGTCCAAAGACCGCTTTGTACAAAAAAGCTCCAGTAATAATAAAACGGTCTAATGTTATAACTGGACCAGTTTGAGGTTTCTTTTTCTGTAATGGCGTTGAAGGTTTCAGGGTCTTGAAACCTCACATACAAATACCACCAGCCACCAACAACCAAAGCTAGAATTATAATACTAACAAACGAAAAAGCTTTAGCCTTTACCTGCTTAAATTTAAACGTAAAGCCATAGGCTAGTAGAAATGGGAGCATTAATGCATACATAGAAATAGGCCCTTTACATAAAAAGGATAAGCCCAAGAAACACCCTGCTAATAGCGAATGTTTCCAATAATTTGTTGCTTTTTCAAAAACTAAGAATAAATGGTAAATGGCCACACACATAAAGCCATGGGTGAAAATATCCCAAGGTGCTTCAATTGTAATTCCAATAATATAAAAGGATGTTAATGCTATAAAAGCATTTCTAGTGCTTAGGCTAATGTTTCCAGTTGCTATTTTAGATATTTTAAAGACATAAATACCAATAACCATGATAAATAAAATAGCAGGAAGCCTTAAAGCAAAAGTGCTATTTAAACCAAAAGTCATTCCAGAAATAGCTGTTAACCAAGTTGGTAATGGGGGTTTTTGATAGCGTGGTTCACCATTCATGGTAGTTAATACCCAGTTGCCATCATTTACCATCTCTCGGGCTGTAATAAAGTTTCTAGCTTCCATAATAGAAACGTCTATCACATTCAAATTTGGTAAGAGCATGATAAGTGTGAAAACTACAATACTTAAAATAGGATACTTTTTAAAAAGTTTTATCATTTCGATTTGTTTAATAAAACAAGGTTTCTAATGTAAATAACGGTTCCTAGAATATGTCCGACAAATAAAACAGGATCTTCTCTAAAAACAGCATAAGTTAAAATTAATATAGAACCAACCAGACTTAATACCCAGAAACCAAGGGGTAAGGCAGATTCTTTACGCCTTTCAGAATAAATCCATTGATATACAAAACGAAGGGTGAAGACTATTTGAGATACAATCCCTAAAGTCAATAACCAAAAAGGAATGGCTTCGTTTTTAAATAACAGTTCAACATCTATCACGTTGTTATTGTAATAGAAAATGACAATTAAAATAGGAACAAAAAATAAAAAGAGTTGGACCAATTTAGGCAAGCGCTGCCATTGGTTTTGAAGCTGTAAATTTCGAATATAAATAAAATAAGTAAGGGCTTGACCAAACATAATGGCAAAATCGTTTCTTAAATACCCATAAATAAATAATAAAAAAGAGGCAATTAAACTTAAAGACCAAAATAAGGTTGGAGTCGTAACTTGTTTTTTCTTTTCAGAAGTTAACCATTGAATAATCAGTCTGGAAGAGAATAAAATCTGTGCTAGAAACCCAATGCCATATATAATCCAGCTATCCATTATCCTTTTTTAGCTACAGAATAATTGATGTATTTTTTCTTCATCCACAAGTAAGCAAAGCAATCCATTAATGGCCCAAGTAAACGGTTCCACAATCCAAATTTTGCCGTTCCTGCGATTCTTGGAAAATGCTGCACTGGAATCTGAATAATTTTACCCTCTTGCAATAAAATCATGGCTGGTAAAAATCGGTGCAACCCTTTAAACATGGGAATGCGTTTAGCATAATCTGTTTTTATAACTTTTAGCGGACAACCAGTATCGTCCATACCATCATGTGTAAAAGCTCGACGAATGCCATTGGCAATGGTAGACGACATGTTTTTTACAAAACGATCTTTTCTATTGGCTCGAACCCCAGTTACCAAATCGTAGGTCCCAATATGTTCAAGTAATAAATTAAAATCCTCAGGAGCTGTTTGTAAATCGGAATCTATATATCCAACGAGCTCTGTGTCAGTGTAATCGAACCCAGCTTTTATTGCAGCACTCAAACCCCTATTTTCTTTAAAACTTATAAAAGCAAACTCTGTCTGTCTATTGCATATAGTTTCAATGAGTTCTTGACTTTTATCTTTAGAACCATCGTTAATAAATAAAATTTTAGTTTTTTTAGTAGCTATAGAAATATAGTCTAGTAAAGCTTGTTCTACACGAATTAAATTATCTTCTTCATTATATACTGGAACTATAATGGTAAAATCGTAATTCATAAATGGATTGTTGGTTTTACAAATG
The DNA here is from genome assembly GCA_003144015.1 of Flavobacteriaceae bacterium LYZ1037. Taxonomy (GTDB): domain Bacteria; phylum Bacteroidota; class Bacteroidia; order Flavobacteriales; family Flavobacteriaceae; genus Xanthomarina. Next base: position 440,665 of record QFWS01000001.1, read on the forward strand.
TATTCTTTTTTATAGAATTCTAATCTTAGAGAAAAAAAATGTTTCTGTATCGTTAAATGATTCGTTTAAATATTGGAATATTATTACGGAATTAACAATTTGCGTAATTACAAACAATTTACAACTTAAGTAAGTAATCTGCAGCAGCAAAAGGAGTTGTTTTATTTTCTTCAATGAGCTGCAATTGTTTTTCTAGAGCCAACTTCATGTCGCTATTATTAAAAAACTGAGACTTTAAATGGTCTTCAATGGTTTGTATTAGCCAAAACTTATTTTGATCACTTCGTTTGTATTTAAAATAATGATTCTTTGTTGTTTGGTGAATATAATCTTGAATTTGTTCCCATATGGCTTCTATCCCTTCACTTTTTAGAGCACTACATAACAGTACCTTAGGTTGCCATTCCGAAGATTTTTTTGGATGTATGTGTAAGGCTCGGTTAAACTCCACTTTCGCTAATTTAGCAGATTTAATATTGTCGCCATCTGCTTTATTAATGGCAATAAGGTCGGCCATTTCAATAATACCACGTTTAATTCCCTGCAATTCATCACCAGCTCCTGCTAATTTTAGCAGTAAAAAGAAATCTACCATACTATGGACAGCAGTTTCACTTTGTCCAACACCAACGGTTTCAATAATAATAGTATCAAAACCAGCTGCTTCACACAAAATAATGGTTTCACGTGTTTTCCTGGCAACACCACCAAGGGAATCCCCCGAAGCCGATGGTCTAATAAAAGCATTGGAGTTTTTAACAAGGGCCTCCATACGTGTTTTATCTCCAAGAATACTTCCTTTGGTTAGAGAGCTACTCGGGTCGACGGCCAAGACGGCTACCTTTTTACCTAAATCGGTTAAATGAGAACCAAAAACTTCAATAAAAGTGCTTTTTCCAACACCTGGAACACCAGTAATTCCAATACGAATCGATTTATTAGCATGAGGTAAACAACCTGTAATTATGGTATTAGCTTTTTCGAAATGCGATGGGTTTTTACTTTCAATGGTGGTAATGGCCCGACTTAAAGCTGTCATGTCACCCTTTAAAATACCAGAGATTAAGTCTTCAGCACTAGGCTGTTTGTGGCGTTTAGATTTTAACTTATCTATAGAAGAAGTGTTGATGCTTTCAGGTGCCTGAATGCCTTTTTTTTCTTTTAATGCCGATTTTTTTTCTTTAGCCACAAAGTTGCGTTTGTTCAAAAATTAAATGTTAGAATTTAATTCACCAATGAAAGATAAAGATATCATTATATTTTTGGATGAAAAAACTAAATTCCAAATGGCTTGCCATAAAGAATACTTCAATTAGAGTTTTATATCAAAAACCAAATGCTATTTCAAAGGCACAACTACTTTCGTATGATCCCAGGCCATTGTTAAAGATAAGTTATCTGTAGAATTATCAAAACCAATGGTAAATTGTTCAACGGTTGTATCTATCTTCTGTGCAGGAACTTCAATGTCTACCACATCAAATTCTGGTTCTCTCATAGGTTTCATTTCCATATCAACACCCCAGGAATACTGTTTTTTATTAAACATCACGTGCCAGGTAGAGTCGTTTGGAACGGTCCATAAAGTGTATTTTCCAGCTGGAAGAGAATCGTTACCTACTTTTAAAGCTTTATTAGTTTCAAAAGTCGTTGCTTCATTGGCTCCCGTACGCCAAACTTGATTAAAAGGAACCAAAGCACCAAAAATATCACGATTACGTTTTGAAGGCCTGTTATAAAATACTTTTAATTCTACATCATCAACTTTAAAACTGACAATTTTTTTCGGACTTAATGGTTTTTTTAATAAGCCATCGTTTAAAACAGAATACACAAACACACCTACAGCAACAAGCACCAAAAGCCCAATAATCCATTTTAAAAATCTATTCATTTTAGCTATTTTTTTGAGTTATAAAGATACTTTAAAAGATATATTAAGTAAAAGTGAAACGCAAATTTCTTTTGAATTATTTTCAATATCTTCAAAAATAATTTTCATTTTTTGCAACAACCCATTTTTTTTGTCGTCTTTAAAGTGAACTAATCCAAAAAACCAAAAGTAGCGCATGTTTCAGAGTGATATCATTGAAAAATGCAAGCAGAACAATCGGAAAGCACAAATGCAGTTATACAACCAGTACTGCCAAGGGATGTATGTTGTTGCCAAACGATTTGTAAAACACAATGCCGAAGCCGAAGATGTGGTCCAGGATGCTTTTATTAAAGCCTTTTCGAAACTTCATCAATATCAAGCAGAGGTCACTTTTGGTGCTTGGTTAAAACGTATTGTTATCAACACGAGTATCGATGCTTTAAAATCTAAAAATCAACGTTTGGTTGAATTAGAAGAGGTGCACCTTAAAGTTATCGATGCTAAAGAGGATGACAAATGGTTAGTAGACGATGCGATAACTCTAGAAGAAATTAAAGAGGCGATGAGTAATTTATCTGAAAAATACAGATATGTGGTCATGTTATTTTTAATAGAAGGCTACGACCATCAAGAAATTTCAGAGATCTTAAAGATTTCGGAAGTAGCTTCTAGAACACAGCTTTACAGAGGAAAATTAAAATTGCAGGAACTGTTAAAACATAAAAAAGATGGCACAAGATATTAGAGAGTTATTTAAAAACGACAACAAGCAAGCTACAGATAAAATGTCTGAAGGACACGAAGCGCGTTTTTTAAATAAATTAGAAGCTGAATTTTCTGAGAGAAAAAAACCAACAGGCTCTTGGATGCGTATTGCTGCTAGTGTGGTTGTGGTTTTGGGCTTAAGCTTTGGCGCTTATACTTTTTTTAATAAGCCAGCAACTATTCAGGTAGTAGAGACACAAACAGACACCGAAAATATAACCGATAATACACCTACCAAAAGTTTAGGAGATATTTCTCCAGATTTAAAAAAGGTAGAAGATTATTATTTGGCAAATATTAATTTGGAATTGTCTAAAGTGAAAATGACACCAGAAAACAAAGAGCTTATAGATGGGTATATCAATCAGTTGGAAACCTTAAACAAAGAATACAAACAGATCTCGATAGAATTGACGCGTTCTGGACCAAATGAATTAACAGTAAATGCCTTGATTACCAATTTAAAGTTTCGTTTAAACCTCATGTATCGTCTAAAAGAGCAACTGCAAACCTTGCAAACAAGAGATTCAATCAATAAACGAACAAATGTATAAAACAATCTTAAAAATGAAACAATTTATAATAACAGGCTTATGTTTTTTAAGTGTCTTAAGTATGTCGGCACAACAAAAACTTGATAAAATATCGCAGTCTATAAAAGTTGCAGATAATGTAACTATAGATCTCAATACAAATTATACCAATATTGAAATTGATACTTGGAATAAAGATATTATCGAGATAGAAGCTTATGTAGAAAGTAGTTCTTTAAGTAAAGAAGAACTTAAGAATCATTTAGATGCTTGGAAAATTCAAGTGGAAGGTGCTAACGATTTTGTCTCCATTTCTTCTGGAGCAAATCATCAATCATGGGCACATACCAATGGACTTTTCAATGAGCAATCTTTAAACGCCTTGCAAAATTTAGAATTTGAATTGGCAAACATGCCAGTAATGGAAGGACTTTTCGAGTCTTTACATCTAGCTGAAATGCCAGAAATGCCAGAAATGCCAAAATTGCCTGAATTACCTGAAGGGATGACAAACTCTGATTTTGATTACGAGCAATATGAAAAAGAAGGCGACGCTTATATGGAAAAATGGAGCAAAGAATTTAGCGAAAAATATGGAAAAGCTTATGCCAAGCAAATGAAAGCCTGGGCGAAACAAGTGGAGTCCAGTGATGAAATGAAAGAATTTCAAAAACGTATGGAAGTTTGGGGAGAACAATTTGGAGAAAGGTTTGGTGAGAAATTTGGAAAAGAAATGGAAGCTTGGGGAGAACAATTTGGAAAAGAAATGGAAGAACAAGCCAGAGTTATGGAAGCAAGAATGGAAGCCGAAGACCATAGAAACCATGCAATGAATAATAGACATCAAGCTCATGAAGCTAGACAACAGGCTATGGAAAATAGACAGCAGTCCCTATTAGAATCCCGTTCAGATGTAAACAATCTTAAAATTAAAAAAACAATAAAAATTAAAATGCCTAAAGGCGCCAAACTAAAAGTAAATGTAAAGTATGGCGAGCTAATTATGGCCTCTTTAATTCAAAATCTGAAAGCAGATATATCTCATACCAAATTAGTAGCAAATAGCATTGATGGAAGCAAGACTTCCATCAATGCTTCTTACTCTCCAGTAATCATATCCAATTGGATCATGGGAGAATTAAAATTAAACTATGTAGAAAACGCAACTATAAATACTGTAAATAGATTGGTGTTGAGTGCCAATTCATCGAATATAAATATTGGAACCTTACAAGGGAATGCGATTATAGATGGTAGTTTTGGCGACCTAGTTATCGAAAGCATGTCCGATGCTTTTAATAATCTAAATATCATTCTAGAAAACTCTAATGCGAGAGTAAGTTTGCCAAAGACCGATTATAATTTACAATATAAAGGCAAATACTCCAGTTTAAAACACCCTAAAAAAACAACAGACGAAGTTAATGCATCGTTTTCTACAGGTAATTTAACAAGTAACAAAACAATTGTTGTTAATGCAAAATACAGTGAAGTAGAATTGCGTTAAACGTTTTTTAAAGATATCAAAAAAGCTCCTCACTTTCTCTTCAGAGGCCCATATCGTACTCCTTTTTATCTTCCTATTACATTTCTATTAAAACCATTGAGCCGATTTTAAAAATAATGCATGAGTCTCAATTTTCTGGCACAGTAGCGTTAATACTAAAAGTGGATGAGTTAAACCCGTTAGCTGGATGTGCCAACACATTATCCTTAATAATATTACCATCGTTACTTGCTCCAGAAAACTTCCCTGAACCATTAAGGTCTAGATCGAAAAGAAGGTAACCCGAAGAAACAAATGTTACCGAATTAAAGCCATTTGCTGGATCGGTAAGTATGGCATCTTTTATAGCATTATTATCATTGTCAACTCCAGAGAATTTAATCTGATGATTACTATTCACATCACCAGTCCAAAGCGCTGTTGTCACCGAGTTTAAGATAACTTGGGCATGTGCTCCATAGGTTATTGGATTGTTAGCATCTGTAAAATCTAAAACCGTTGTGTTTTCTAATAAATTTATAGCAGTTGCTGTCATGATACCTAAATGATTCCGATGTTTAATTACCACATAATAAGCATCTTCTATTTGGTTAAATGTCAATGCAGATAAACCATCTAAAGTCACAATATCTCCATCGCGTTGTAATAAAGCCGACTGACTCTCAATAATTGTAGTATTGGTGGTAGCATCTCTTAACTCGACCCAAACCCAATCGACAATATCGTCACTTATTGGTCCAACACCAGAGGTGCCCCCTGTATTTAAAACGCTAGCAGCTATGGTTGCTGCATCGGTATAAGGAGAGGTCGTTGGTATCAAACTGGCTACTCTTAGGTCATCTCGCATCAATGTTTCTTCTCCAATATTTGGAAATAATGCAGCTCCTTGTAAATAGGCTTTAGGCGAAACCAATATCGGGCCAGAAGCTTGAACTGTGATTAATTGATCGCAAGATATAGACGTATTTCCAGCGCCATCGGTAACTGTCCATGTAATGGTGGTGTCTCCTAATGGATACGGATCTGTTAAGGCCATAGCATCCTGGCGAACACCAGAGTATGTTAAGGTGTTCGAGCAGTTATCTGTAGCTGTTGGTTCTGTAATTGCAATAGTAGTTTCAAGAGTTCCTGTTAAGACTAGCTCTGTAATATCTGTCGGACAAGTAATCACTGGAGCTTCAGCATCTTCTACAACTGTCCATTGAAAATCAGTGGAAACATCGAGGCTTCCAGGTTTAGACACTGTTACAGTTACTTGATACACACCATCATTATTAGGTCCGCCTGTTACTGCTGTCTCATCAATAATTCCAAAAACCAACCCATTGGTAGGTTCAATATCAATGCCTTGTGGCTGGCCACTAATGGAGTATACTAAATTTGCGTTAGGGTTTCCACCCGAACCTTCAGCAGAAAAATCGGAAATGTCAAATTCGCAACCAGTTCTATCTGCAATAGGTTGTACGGTCAATTCAGAGTATTGCAACCCTAATATTTCAATGGCATTAATAATCGGGTTTTGTATCTTTGTTAAGAAGCCCATTTGCAGATTTCCATCTGTTAAAGTCACATTGTATTGTACCATTCCTGCTCTTCGATGTCCAAATTCTGCAGACGGATCTAAATTGCTGCTTCTAACTAATCCTTCTATAGTTACATCTAAAACACGTTCACCTGGTCCTGAAGTCCCATTGTATAAATTTGCAAAATATAAATTTACGATATACTCCCCATTCGGTAAGGGAACGGTAAATATCATTGGAAATTCTTCATTGCTATTCCCTCTTTGAATACGCATAACGTCATTATATTCTGTTTCAGATACATAACTTGGTATGGAAGCATCTTTTAGATTATAATTCATATTTAAAATAGAATAAGGAGATCCGGAAGATAAAATATAAGAAGGACCAACAAAAGCTGTGTTGTCTTCCCATTCTGGACCACCATCAGAGGCTGTAACAGCTGTCCCACCTACATTAATTCTAACTATTGGCGTAAAGGCATCTGTAATTTCACCGGTTAAAGGTAAAGCTAATGGCGAATTTATTCCAGAATGAAGAACGTTTAATGTAGCATTTTTATCACCTAAAATCGCATCAGAATCAAAATCTATTGGAACAATAACTGAGGTTCCTGGATTGATATCAAAAGGAAAACTAATATCACTGGAAAATAAGGCTGCATCTGTACCGGTAAAATTAAAACCAGTAACGGTAATAACACTATCTGTTGGACCACCATCGTTATTAATAGTGATGTGTTTTGTGCGTTGCGAATTGATTGCTGGTGTTAAGCCAAAGTCTAAAACATCTGGAATGATGGATAATACGCCATCTAGGTTTTCATAAACTTTAATATAATCCCAGGTAGCTGTAAAAGAATCAGCTGCTGAGTCAGTTCTTGCAGTAGAAATTAAACTGACGGCAAGTCCTTTATTATCTGAAGCGTCAAGAAAACTAGTCGGCAAGGTAATAGGAGAACCCAGCAACACTAAAGTCTGCCCATCATCAATAGAATAAAAAGCTTGAGCCGTATTTGCTGCAGGATCTATAGATGCATATAAGCCTATGGAACTGGCGTTAGTGATGTTTGGAATATCATATTTGGTATCGCTGGTCACGACACCATTATCCTCTAAAAGAACTTGAAGTCCGTTTTCGGCATCATTATTTAAAACACCATTCATTAATACAATTTTCATGTAATTATCCTGATCTCCATTTCCAAAACTAATCCCATAAGACTGGTAATCAACTGGGTCGTTTTGTGAACCGTTGGCACCAAAGTAAGGAGATTCAATCTTAGAGTGGATGGTAAATGTATTTGAATTTGAATCGACATTAACACCAAATTGAAAACCGTAATCTTGATCGTTATTTGCCTCTAAAGCATCGCCACCAGTCACTTCATCTACTGTGGCTTTTCCAGCTGCACCACCAAAAGACATATCTTCAATATCAAATTGGTCCAGATAATCTGTGGCTCCAGTTGGGTCTAACATCAGTCCGGTAAATCCCAAACCAAACATCCCAGTTCCAGGGTCGTTATTCCAAAACGGATAAAAAATCGGCAAATTAGTTGTTGTCCCGTTATCGGGATCCTGAGCAAAGGCATCATTAATATCTAATACCAAATCGTTATCATCGTCAGGATCGTTTAAATCTGAAATAAAATCGCCATCAAAATCTGTTGGTTTACTACTTTGAGAACAAATGTTGGTTCCATTGTCAATCTCATCTTGATTTGTAAAACCATCTCCATCATTATCAGCATTGGCATCATACCCAACATCTCCTGGTTGAAGGCAATTAATATCCGATGGTTCAAAAACCGTCACATTATTAGAGCCATAGGTGGCTGCCCAAACAGTTCCTGGAAAAATATCACTATCACCTTGAGCAATGACATCTAAAGGAATACTCCCAAAACCACTAAATGTAGCTTCATGGACTAAAACGGTATCCCCAGAGGCATTTAATTCATACCGGTTAATATCGCCACTAAAAGAAGCGGTTAAAATATTTCCTTGCATAAGGCCTCCAAAATTTGAAGCCGTATATTCTGCTATGCCATTAGTGGAGGAATTGACTACATCTAGAATGTTTATTTTAGAACTTCCAATAGGCTCATCTACTAAATATTCTCCTAATTCTGGTTGTTCAGGAAAATTAGCCGGAGTGAATGAAGCGTTAAAATACCCGGAAACATCGGTTAGTAATGAGGTGAAATTATAGGTGTTTGTAGCGACCCAGGAACCGGAAATATCTTCGTAAGTAATCACGTTTGCTTTCGAAGGAAATGCTAATATCGGGTTCGGATGTCCACCATAATAAGAACCATTGGCATCTAATGTCGTACCAATAAAATGTAAGGGATCACCAATTAAATTACTACCACTTTCATTAATTTCATTTTTTATATAATGATTTAATGGGTCGTAAATCATGGTGCTTTCATCACCTAAATAGGTGTCTGTTGCTTTATCATAGATTCTTGGTACGCCTCCCCAAAGTGAATTTGGACCATTGTCTGATGTGTAAACGCGACCATTTTCAGTGACCAATATATCATAGGCATTTCTAAACCCTGGAGCAAAAATTTGTATGGGGCCACCCACTTCTGGAAAAGCCTGATTCAAACTATTATTTCCACCAAACGGATCTCCTAAATCGATAATCTTATCGTACAAAGGGTGTCCAGAAGGATAAGGGAATTCAGGATGCGTATTATCAATATCAATTCGTGTTGGGTCGTTTAACGTAGGTAAATCGTAAACATAATCAGTAGCATATCTTGGATCAGTATAAACAGGCATACTTTCCAATTGCGTTAAATTAACAATAAGTATGGCTGCAGATAACATGTATTCTGGAGTTCCTGCAAAGTTATTACTAGGGGCTCCTTTATTGGTTTGGCCGCCTTGTGCAATTAATAAATAGGTATTGCCATCTCGTTCAAACATATCTAATCCGTTAATGGCATGATTTTCTTCACAACGGGGTAAACCTCTAATTAAATCGATTTTTACCCATTGAGATCCATCCCATTCTAATTTGGATAGCATACTGGAATTGGTGTCTAAATTTGAATCACTTCCTTCAGAGCCACCACCAACAAGATAATCAGATGAGGTAACATATAATATAGGATTTAAGGCCGTTCCGGCTGTCATAATTCCCGTAATTAAACGTTGTTGACTCGGATTGAATATTCCTGCATCGGTATGATTAGGAATCCCTAAGCGCACATTAGTAATTTGTTCCGAAGCTGTAGCGGTATACGTACCACTTCCTTGAGGTGCTAAATCTCTTTCAACCGTAAAGGCCCAGATAATACCGTTTTGTTGCGACACATATAGTCGTCCGTCAGGCCCAAAATCTAAAGACGTTGGGTTTAATACATTGGCATCAATTAATCCGGAAGATCCAAAACTAATGGTTTGAGATTGCAGCGTTGTTGATAAGCATAAAAAGCTTGTAAGTATAAGATAAACAGATACTTGTTTAAATATTTTTATAAAAAATAAAGACATAACTTAAATTTTTTCGGTGTTTTGCTATTAATCGAAAAAATAATATTCGTTCGTAATTGAGGAGAATTTTGATGATGAAATTAATGATTTTTTGTAAAATGACTGCTTTTTAAAAAATCTTTTCGTTAAAACGAAAATATATCGGTTATGAAGGTGAATTCAATAAAAAAAAGCCAAGCTAAGCTTGACTTTTTTTATGCATTTATAGTGGGTATTCTTAATCTTCAACAAGGACCCAATCTCCTTTAGCAATCAAAGGTTCGGCTTGTTTGTATTTAAGCGTTTTATTTTCACCATTCATCACATGCTTGATAGTCACTTTGTCGTTTCTACCAATTTTTGGTCGGTCTCGAACAATGGTTTCTACAACCTCCTGTTGACGTTGTGTATTGCCAGCTGCTCTATTTTGTGCAGAACGTTCATCCAGATTTGGAATCTCATCTTTTTGAGTTTTCAAATGTTCCTTTTTTCTAGGTTGTCTGGCTTCTTGAATCGCATTAGATTCTTCAGATGGTAGCTCTCCTTTAAACAAAAAGGAAATGACATCTTTATTCACTTGGTCAATCATGCCTTTAAATAACTCAAAAGCTTCAAACTTATAGATTAATAATGGATCTTTTTGCTCATGAACGGCTAATTGAACCGACTGCTTTAACTCATCCATTTTACGTAAATGTGTTTTCCAAGCGTCATCTATAATAGCAAGGGCAATGTTTTTTTCAAAATCTGTAATTAACTGTTTCCCTTCCGTTTCATAAGCTTTTTCTAAGTCGGTAACAACCTGCAAGGTTTTTACACCATCTGTAAAAGGAACGACGATGCGTTTAAATTTGTCACGTTGATTTTCATACACATTTTTAATAACAGGGAAAGCTGTTTCAGCATTTCGCGTCATTTTTTCTCTGTAATGCTTAAAGGCTTCTTTATATACCGTTGAAGCAATATCCTGAACCGATAATTTACTAAAATCTGAAGCCGAAATAGGAGAGCTCATCGAGAAGTAACGAATCAATTCAAACTCAAAGTTTTTATAATCGTTAGCTGCTTTATTAGCTTCTGCAATCCCTTCCGAAGTATCGTAAATCATGTTAGCAATATCCACACGAAGACGTTCTCCAAATAAAGCGTGATGACGACGTTTGTAAACCACTTCACGTTGCGAGTTCATAACATCATCATACTCTAAAAGACGCTTACGTATTCCAAAGTTGTTTTCTTCTACTTTCTTTTGTGCACGTTCTATAGATTTTGAAATCATTGAATGCTGAATCACTTCACCTTCTTGTAATCCCATGCGATCCATCATTTTGGCAATACGTTCGCTACCAAAAAGACGCATTAAATTGTCTTCTAACGACACATAAAACTGCGAGCTTCCTGGGTCACCCTGACGTCCAGCACGACCACGTAACTGTCTGTCGACACGTCGGGAATCATGACGTTCGGTACCCACAATAGCAAGTCCGCCAGCTTTCTTAACAGCCTCACTTAATTTAATATCTGTTCCACGACCAGCCATATTGGTTGCAATAGTAACTTGTCCCGAATTTCCTGCTTCAGCAACAATGTCTGCTTCTTTTTTATGTTGTTTGGCGTTTAAGACATTATGAGATATTTTTCTAATGCTAAGCATCTTACCTAAAAGCTCTGAAATCTCAACAGAAGTGGTACCAATTAATACAGGTCTTCCTGCTTCCGAAAGTTTGGTTACCTCATCAATAACCGCATTGTATTTTTCACGTTTGGTTTTATAAACCAAATCGTCTCTGTCATCACGTGCAATAGGTCGGTTGGTTGGAATTTCAACCACATCTAATTTATAGATTTCCCAAAATTCACCAGCTTCAGTAACAGCAGTACCTGTCATACCAGACAGTTTTCTGTACATTCTAAAGTAATTCTGAAGTGTTACCGTCGCAAAGGTTTGGGTGGCATCTTCAATTTTCACATTCTCTTTGGCTTCAATGGCTTGGTGTAATCCATCGCTATAACGACGGCCATCCATAATACGTCCAGTTTGTTCATCGACAATCATTACTTTATTGTCCATAACCACATACTGAATGTCTTTTTCAAATAATGCGTAAGCTTTTAATAACTGATTTAAAGTGTGAATTCGTTCAGACTTCACCCCAAAATCTCTAAATAAATCTTCTTTTAGATTAGCTTCTTCTTCTGAAGATAAATTTTGTGCTTCTATTTTGGCAATTTCAATACCAATTTCTGGCATCACAAAGAAATCTGGATTGTCTTTCCCCGATAAATATTCAATCCCTTTATCTGAAAGTTCAATCTGATTGTTTTTTTCCTCTATCACATAGTACAACTCGGCATCTACCTTAGGCATTTCTCGGTTGTTATCTGCCATGTAATGGTTTTCAGTTTTCTGAAGCAGTTGCTTGATCCCTTCTTCACTTAAAAACTTAATAAGGGCTTTGTTTTTAGGGATTCCTCTATAAGCTCTTAAAAGTTTAAATCCACCTTCTTTCGTATCACCTTCAGCAATAAGTTTTTTAGCTTCAGCTAAAACACCTGTTAAATATTTTCTTTGTACATCAACAATATCTTCAACTTTTGGTTTAAGTTCTGTAAACTCGTGTCTATCTCCTTGTGGAATAGGTCCTGAAATAATTAATGGGGTACGCGCATCATCAACCAATACCGAATCGACCTCATCGACAATAGCGTAGTGGTGTGGACGTTGTACCAAATCGTCTGGCGAATGTGCCATGTTATCACGTAAGTAATCGAAACCAAATTCGTTATTTGTTCCGTAGGTAATATCTGCTAAATACGCTTTTTTACGTGCAGCAGAATTAGGCTGATGGTAATCGATACAGTCGATACTCATACCATGGAATTGAAAAATAGGTGCCATCCAGGCGCTATCACGCTTGGCTAGATAATCGTTTACAGTAACCAAGTGAACGCCTTTGCCTGCAAGGGCATTTAAATACATAGGTAGCGTAGCCACTAAGGTTTTACCTTCACCGGTTTGCATCTCGGCAATTTTACCTTGGTGCATGGCAATACCTCCAATTAACTGCACATCGTAGTGTACCATGTCCCAGGTAATAGGTTTCCCAGCAGCATCCCAGGAGTTTGACCAGATGGCTTGATCGTTATTCAGCGTAACATAGTCGTTTTCTCCAGAAACTTCTCTATCGAAAGCACTGGCCGTTACGGTAATCTCTGTGTTATTAACAAAGCGTTTAGCGGTTTCCTTAACAACGGCAAATGCTTCTGGTAAGATGTCGTTTAAAACCCCTTCGGTTACCTCATATATCGTGTCTTTAATGCCATCTATTTCTAGATAAATATCTTCGCGAAGGTCAATATCTTCGGTCGTTTCAGCATCTTTTAGTAAAGCTTCTATTTTTTCGTTGTATGGCTTCCTGGCTTCTGCTATCTGGGCTTTAAAAGCAATAGTTTTTGCTCGTAAGGCATCATGCGAAAGCGCTTCTAAGGCAGCTTCGTAAGTTTTAATTTGGTTGACAATAGGCATGATTGCCTTAACGTCTTGTTTCGACTTATCGCCGACAAATACTTTTAGTACAGAATCTAAAAATGTCATGTGTTATTATTTTTAGTTGAATCAGCTATAAACTGATAAAATATGATTGTGTCCCTGTAGCGGTTTTACAACCCTCAAAGGTACGGTTTGTTATTAAGTTTCCCGAAAAATTAGACACAAAAAAAGTCTCTAGACGAGACTTTTTAATAATTTTTTACTTATTAGTATTCATCCTCATTCCAGAGGTAATCTTCGTCTGTTGGATAATCCGGCCAAATTTCTTGGATAGATTCATATTGGTCGCCTTCGTCTTCAATAGACTGAAGATTTTCAACGACTTCCAATGGTGCTCCAGTTCTAATTGAATAATCAATTAATTCATCTTTAGTTGCTGGCCAAGGCGCATCACTTAAGTAAGATGCTAATTCTAATGTCCAATACATTTTTTAATTGTTTTAATTTTCTGCAAAAATAAATTTTTAGTTCATATATACAAGAAAAAAAGCAATTAATTACACATCAATAAAAAGAACGTTTTTTCTCACTGTTTTTAATTAAAAACAAAAGGTGTTTTATTCAGTGATTTTTAAAAAAGCAAACAGATTAATATTTTTCGGGAATCCATTTAATCTCATCTGCTTCTAAGTCTGAAGACAACTTTCGTGCCAAGACAAAAAGATAGTCAGATAACCTGTTTAAATACATAAGGGTATTGGGTTCAATAGGCTCCAATTCGTTTAAAGCAGTGGCTAAACGTTCAGCTCTACGGCAGACACAGCGTGCAATATGACAGAATGACACCGTTTGATGCCCGCCAGGAAGCACGAAGTTTGTCATAGAAGGGAGACTGTCATTCATGTTGTCCATTTCTTTTTCTAAACGGGCAATGTTCTCGTCTGATATCTTTGGAATATTCAAGCGTTCTTTCCCACTTTTAAGAATGGCTTTCTCTGGATCCGTGGCTAAAACAGCCCCAACGGTAAACAACCGATCTTGTATATGCGATAACAAATCTTTATAAGCTTGCTGAATATCTTGGTCTTTTAATAAACCAATATGTGCGTTGAGTTCATCGACTGTGCCATAACTTTCAATACGTATATGATGCTTTGGAACTCGGGTGCCACCAAAGAGCGCCGTGGTTCCTTTATCTCCTGTTTTTGTGTAAATTTTCATGTGATAAAGTTAAAAGTAAAAAGTGAAAAGGCAAAAGGTTATAAGTTAAAAAGTAGGATACCTTATTTAAGAGCCAACTTACTGTCATTGCGAGGACAGCGGACGAAGCAATCTCATGAATGGGAAGCCGTATTAAACAGATTGCCACGCTTCACTCGCAATAACATTGTGTAGTTTGTTGATCGAGGTATTACAATCGAATTACAAAATCCTCCTTCACCTGTTCGGTTCTAAAAAACACCAATCCCCAAAAAAACGTATCGATCGTAACTGTAACTTGTGGGTGCTTCTTTATGGTTTCCCAGGCCTCTGTCATGCCTTTAGACCAATAAATGTCATCAAAAAGAAAAAGGGTGTCATTATGGATTTTTGGCAGGAGTTTGTCAAAATATCTTAAGGTTGCTTCTTTGTCATGGTTGCCATCAAAGAACACAAAATCGCAAGTCGTCTGTTCAAGAGCATCTAAATGCGTGTCAAAATCACCTACCAAGAGATTTATAGAGGCGTGATCTCCTAAATAGGTTTTAGCAGTCTTCGAAACCCTAGGGCAGCCTTCAATGGAAGTGATGTTTGCTTTTGGGTTCCCAAGATGTAGTGCTTGAGTGGCTATTCCTAAAGAGGTTCCTAACTCCAGGACATTTTGATATTCAAAATAGTTAGAGAGCCTAAAAAGTAGTTTGGCTCTTTTAAAGCTAGTTCCAGAATGTTTGGCAATAGAAGAAATAGCTCTAGAGCTATTATTTGTGACTTTGGAGCCAGACCCTAAATCTGTAATTTTAAGTAATTCTTTGTTGGCTAATAATGCTTTTCTATAGGCTTTTAAGTCTCGATACTCAGGATATTGGGTCTTGTTATAAAAACACTTAGTTACCAAATCATACACAAAAGGCGAGTGAACACCATGTTGGTTGGTGGACTTTAATAGGAATTGTATGTATTGTTTTTGTTGGTAAAACATATTTAAACTAGTAATTTCATAGTATAAAATTTGATGTCATTGCGGGGGAGTGACGATAGGAATGACGTGGCAATCTGTTACTTGATTGCGAAAGCATCATGAGATTGCCATGCTTCGCTCGCAATGACGGTCTTTTTTTTGTTTTATATTGTTTTATTGACACATCGACTCTTTGATTCATTGCGACTGAGACTGCAAACTATTTTCACTCCTCCAGCTTCGAACTCAATTCAAACCATCGCAGTTCTTTGTCCTCAATCTCGTCTAAAATGGTTTGGAGCTTTTGCGAGAGTTCTTGAATCTGCTCAGGACTCAGACTGTCATCGTGAAACTTGGCTTCCAAGGCGTTTTTATCGTATTCCAAGGAGCTTAACTTACTTTCAATATTTTTATACTCTTTCTGTTCGTTGTAAGAGAGCTTGTTATTGCTCTCCTTTTTCCAGTCTTTTTTGTCTTTTTTAGAATCGTTGCTCGCAGGTTCCTGCAGTCGACTATCTTCATACGTTCTATAGTCGCTATAATTTCCAGGAAAATCTTCAACAACACCTTCGCCTCTAAAAACAAATAAATGATCCACCACCTTATCCATAAAATACCGATCGTGAGAGACCACAATCAAACAACCTGGAAAATCCAGTAAGAAACTTTCCAAGACGTTTAGGGTAACAATATCTAAATCGTTTGTAGGCTCATCCAAAATTAAAAAGTTCGGATTCTGTATTAAAACCGTACATAAATACAAACGTTTGCGTTCGCCACCACTTAGTTTTTCAACAAAATCGTATTGCTTTTTACGGTCAAATAGAAAACGTTCCAGCAATTGTTGTGCACTAATTTGTTTGCCTTTCTTTAGTGGTATATACTCCCCAAATTCTTTAATAACATCAATCACTTTTTGATTGGGTTTTACTGTAATCCCCGCTTGTGTATAGTAGCCAATTTTAATAGTGTCTCCTAAAACCACTTTTCCAGAATCGGGTTGCTGGGTTTGGGTGATGAGGTTTAAAAAGGTCGACTTTCCAGTGCCGTTTTTTCCAATAATCCCCAAACGTTCTCCTTTCTGAAAGATATAATCAAAACCGTCTAAGATGACTTTGTCTTTATAAGACTTAGAAATTTTATGAAGTTCAATAATTTTACTCCCCAAGCGCTCCATGTTTAATTCCAGTTGAATCTCATGGTCGTTACGGCGTTGCTGTGCTTTGTGTTTGATATCGTGAAAATCGTCAATACGCGATTTCGACTTCGTTGTTCTGGCTTTGGGCTGCTTGCGCATCCAGTCCAGTTCTTTTTTAAAGAGCTGTTTGGTTTTGCCAAGCTCTACCGCTTCATTTTCTATTCGGGCATCTCTTTTTTCAAGGTAATACGAATAATTCCCTTTATAAGTATATAGTTGCCCTTGATCGAGCTCGATTATTTCATTGCACACACGTTCTAAAAAATACCTGTCGTGGGTGACCATAAACAGAGTCATTTGTTCTTTGGCAAAAAAATCTTCCAGCCATTCAATCATCTCTAGATCTAAATGATTGGTAGGCTCATCTAAAATCAACAGGTCTGGTTTTTTAAGAAGTACTATGGCTAAGGCCAGTCTTTTTTTCTGACCACCGGAAAGTGTGCTCACTTTCTGATTGAGATTTTCCAGTTTGAGCTGAAATAATATTTGTTTGTATTGGGTTTCAAAATCCCAAGCCTGATGGCTGTCCATTTCCTCAAAAGCTTTCTGGTAAGATTCAGCATCTTCAGGGGTTTCTAAAGCTTTTTCGTAGGCTTTAATAACATCTAGGATGGGGTTTTTAGTATCGAAAATAGCCGCTTCAACCGTGAGGTTGTTGTTCAGTTCCGGATCTTGAGATAAAAAGGCCACCTGAATGTCTTTTCTATAAATAATGCTTCCTGTATCTGGGGTGTCTTTCCCAGACAGCATGTTTAAAATAGATGTTTTTCCAGTACCATTTTTAGCAACAAAAGCTATTTTCTGGTCTTTATGGATACTAAAAGAAAGATTTTGGAAGAGATTTAGCTCCCCATAAGATTTCGCTATGTTTTCAACAGTAAGATAATTCAAGAGAGCTATGTTTTTTGCAAATAAACGTATAAAAACCAAAATTAACTACATTAGTTTTGATATTCCTATCGAAAAGTTATATTTGTGAATAAACTATAAAACACCTCATGAAGAAGCCCTTCGGTCTTGTGTGCCTGATTGTCACTCTGGCATTGATGTCTTGTATTCCAAACAAAGATTTGGTCTATTTGCAAAACCTGGAAACCGCTACAGACAGCACGCAAGTGATTACTGAAACACAAAAGCCCTATCGCGTTCAAATCAACGATATTTTAAATATTAGAGTGAAAGCCTTAGACCAGGAGAATGTGCAGATATTCAATCCAGTGGGAGAGGAAAATCTGACTGCCGATGGGGATCAACGGGCATATTTTGACGGTTTTACAGTCGATTTGCATGGGAATATTCGTATTCCTGTTTTAGGAGAAATAAATGTCTTGGGCTATACCACAGAAGAGATAGAACAACTCCTGGAAAAAAAACTATTAGAAGAAGAGTTTAAAGAAACGGCTAATATTTTTGTGTCGGTGAAGTTAACAGGGATTCGTTTTACGGTAAATGGAGAGGTGAAAAGTACAGGAACTCAAACCTTATACCAAGCCAGAGTCAATATCTTTGAAGCCCTAGCCAATGCAGGAGATATCGAGATGACTGGAAATAGAAAAGATGTGTTGATTATCCGGCAGTACCCTCAAGGACAGCAAATTCATCACGTGAATTTATTGGATGCTAAAGTTATGCAATCCCCATATTACTACATTCAGCCCAACGATATTATTTATGTAAAACCCTTAAAACAAAAATCTTGGGGAACTGGAGAAACAACCATGCAAACAGTTGGCACTATTGTTACGGCACTTTCTTTAGTAACCACCACGCTATTATTAATCGATAGAATTTAAGGCATGTCAAATTACGAAAATTTTGAAATAGAATCGGGCGAATCAAAAAATATCACTTTCGATTTTAGAGGCTTTTTGTTTAAAGTGCTAAATTTGTGGAAGTTGGTATTATTGTGTATTGGAGTGGCACTTATTATTGCATATTTTATTAATGTGCGTAAGCAGAATGTATATCGTTTAGAATCACTCATATCTGTTGAGAACGACCAAAACCCATTTTTTACAGCTAATACCAGCATCTCTTTTAACTGGGGTGGCGTCTCAGGGAAAATGGGCAAGACTATTACCACCCTACAAACTCGAACCCATAATGAGAAGGTGGTCGATTCCTTACAATATTATTTAGAGTATCTGGTAGAAGGGAAATACCGGAAAGTAGATATCTACAAACAAGCCCCATTTAAGGTAGAACTCGATTTATCAAAACCACAAGTATTAGGGCAATATATTGGAATTCGTTTTTTAGACGAATCGACTTTTGAATTATTTACTCAATTTGATAATGAACGGGCTAGTGGACAACGCTATGACACAAAAGAAAAACAAACTGTATCTTTACCTATTGGTTCACTAAAAAAAACATATCAAATTGGAAAGCCAATCCATTTGCCATTTTTTAGTGGTAAATTACTATTGAGAAATAATAGACTTATTAAACCAGGTTCTGAGTTTTATATAAGATTTTTAAATTTTGATGGTGTTGTTAGTCAATATCAAAAGGGTATCAGTGTAAAGCCTTTTAGTAATTCTTCAGCTTCAGTATTAATACTTGGTTTAGTAGGAACTAATAAAGACAAAATAGCAGATTATTTAAACACAACATCGGTAATCTTAAGCCGGACAGAACTAGAACGCAAAAATTTATACGCAAGTAATACCATCAAATTTATCGATAGCAGTTTGGCTGCTGTCAATTCAAGTTTAAAGGAAGTGGCTGACGAAATGAATAATTTTCGTAAAGTAAATAAAGTCTTCGATGTAGGTACAGAGATGTCAGATGTTTCCTCAAAATTGAAAGAATTTGAACTCCAGAAAGAAACAGAAGAGTCTAAACTAAATTATTTAAATGCTCTTGAAAAATATTTAAGAACGAAGACGGATTATACACAAATTGCAGCACCTACTTCAGTAGGTATAACCGAATCTAATATTTTATCTAGCGTGACTAAAATAACAGGTTTGGCCATTGAGCGTCAAAGTTTGGAATACACCACAAGAGAAGGTTCAGATCTTTTTAAAGACATTGATAGACGCATTAATGCAGAAAAAAATGTTTTATTAGAAACCATTGATGCTACTAAGAGCACTATTAGTTTGTTGTTGAATACAATTAATAGAAATATAGCCATTTTTGAAGGAAAATTAAGTGGCTTACCGGAAGACCAACAGGAATATTTGAAAATCCAACGGAAATTAGATATCAGTCAGGAAGCATATAATGTCTATATGGACAAGCGCAGCGAAGCTGCCATTGTCAAAGCTGCTAATATTTCAGACATAAGTATTATAGATGAGGCCAAAGATATTGGGAGAGGCTTGATTGGCCCAAACAAATCTTTGAATTATATGATGGCTTTGATGATTGGGTTTTTTGCACCCATGTTTCTTATTTTTGTGATATTCTTATTAGACAATACCATTCATGGCTCCGATGAAATTGAACGCTTATCCAATATCCCCATCATTGGTTTGATTGGTAAATACCGGTATCATAATAATTTGGTGGTCTTTGAGAAGCCTAAATCAGCGGTGGCAGAATCTTTTCGTTCAATCCGGTCTAGTTTGCAATTTATTTTAAACAAACAACCCAAAGAAGGTGGGAGAACCATCATGATTACATCGTCTGTGAGTGGTGAAGGAAAAACCTTTTGTTCCATCAATATTGCTACGGTCTATGCTTTAAGTGGGAAGAAAACTATTTTATTAGGCCTGGATTTACGGAAGCCAAAAATCTTTGACGATTTTGGTTTAACAAACGATAATGGTATTGTGAATTATTTTATTGGTGAAAAATCGTTTGAAGAGGTCAATAATCACACCCATATCGAAAATTTAGATGTGGTTCCTGCAGGCCCAATACCTCCAAATCCCTCCGAATTATTGATGGGGGACAAGATGAATTCGCTTATTGAGAAGTTACGTCTGGAATACGATATTATTATATTAGATACACCTCCATTAGGCTTGGTGACCGATGCTTTGGAGTTGGTGAAATATGCAGACACCTCTATTTTTATGGTACGTTTAGACTATACAAAGAAAGGCATGTTGCAACTGATTAATGCCAAAAATAAAGCAGGAGAAATTAAAAACATCCATATAGTCTTAAACTTTTACAAGCATAAAACCAATCATAATTATGGCTATGGCTATGGTTATGGCTATGGCTATGGCTATGGCGTTTATGGCAATGCCTATCATGAGTCCGGAGATAAAAGTGTGTTTAAAAAGGTGAAAGCCTTTTTAAAAAGAATATAGGTGGCAGTAGTGTGTTGAGAGTGTTTGATGTTTCGAGAATATGGATCCGAATGTCATAAACGCATAAAACCATTGCCAATAAAACAAGAAGCTATTAATTAATTATATATAAGTATGAGTACAGATAACATTGCCATTATAGGCTTGGGTTATGTGGGTTTGCCTTTAGCGGTAGAATTTGCCAAAAAATACCCCGTAGTTGGGTTCGATATCAATGTTAAACGGATTACCGAATTACAAGCAGGTACAGACCGAACTTTGGAAGTAGAAGACACTTATTTAAAGCAGGTGTTGTCTGTAGATAACAACGGGCAGACAGGTCTTTATGTCACCAATCAATTAGAAGCTTTAAAAAAAGCAAATGTGTACATCATTACGGTGCCAACCCCAACAGATGAGTTAAATAAACCTATTTTCACACCTCTAATAAAAGCCAGTGAAAGTATAGGGGCTGTCTTGAAAAAAGGCGATATCGTTATTTACGAATCCACGGTATATCCGGGTGTTACCGAAGATATCTGTGTGCCAATTTTAGAGGCAGTTTCAGGATTAACCTTCAATACCGATTTTTATGCAGGGTATTCTCCAGAGCGTATCAACCCGGGAGATAAAAAACACACGGTTACTAAAATATTAAAAGTCACCTCTGGTTCCACACCAGAGATTGCCATAGTCATCGATAATTTATATAAATCCATCATCACAGCAGGGACTCATATGGCGCCTTCCATTAAAGTGGCTGAGGCTGCCAAAGTGATTGAAAACTCCCAACGCGATATTAATATTGCTTTTGTCAATGAGCTCTCTAAAATTTTTAGGCTCCTAGACATCGATACCAAAGCCGTATTAGAAGCTGCAGGCACCAAGTGGAATTTTATCAATTTTACTCCGGGCTTGGTTGGAGGACATTGTATTGGGGTCGATCCATATTACTTGGCTCAAAAAGCCATAGAATCGGGTTACAATCCAGAGATTATATTGGCTGGAAGGAAGATGAACGACAGCATGGGATCATACGTTGCCACTGAAACGGTGAAAATGATGATTAAAAAAGGAGCGACTATTAAAGGGGCAAAGGTGTTGGTTTTAGGAATCACCTTTAAAGAAAACTGTCCGGATATTCGTAATTCCAGAGTGATTGATATCATTAGAGAATTTGAAAGCTATGATGTTAATGTCGATGTATTCGATCCATGGGCCTCATCAGAAGAGGTAAAAGAAGAGTATGGTTTTGATTTGCTTTGTGATAAGAAGGAAATCAGCGAAAATTATGATGCCGTTGTTTTGGCTGTTAGCCATAAAGAGTTTCTTAAAATAAATTTACAAAAGTTAAAATCTCCCATTGGAGTTATTTTCGATGTCAAGTCTTTATTACCGAAGCATACGGTGGACGGGAGGTTGTAATTTACTGTCATTGCGAGCCTGCCAGCAGGCAGGCTCGCAATGACGTTAAAAAAAAGCGCTCTCAATGACAATAATATATAAGTATATAATCATGTATCAAAACCCATATCACAATCAAGATTTATCAACTTTAAAATTTCTAGTTACTGGAGGCGCAGGCTTTATTGGATCAAACCTTGTAGGCTACTTATTAAAACACGGCGCTAAAAAAGTACGAGTATTAGACAATTTTTCTAATGGTTATCGCGAGAACCTCACAGAATTTGAAGCAAACCCTGCTTTTGAATTATTAGAGGGTGATATTAGAGATCTAGCAACCTGCAAACAAGCTATGGTAGACATCGATTACGTGAGTCATCAAGCAGCTTTAGGCTCTGTGCCTCGTTCTATAAACGATCCTGCAACCACCAATGCCGTGAATATCTCTGGCTTTTTAAACATGATGATCGCTTTAAAGGATAGTTCTACTGTAAAACGCATGGTCTATGCAGCATCCAGTTCCACTTATGGCGATAGCAAAAGCTTGCCTAAAGTAGAAGCGCATATAGGAAAACCGTTGTCGCCCTATGCGGTAACTAAGTATGTAAACGAACTCTATGCCGATGTCTTTAGTAAAACCTATGGCACAGATGTGGTTGGCTTACGTTATTTTAATGTGTTTGGCCCTAAGCAAAGTCCGAATGGCGCTTATGCAGCCGTTATTCCCTTATTCATGCAGGCTCTTAAAGATAAAAAGGCACCAACCATCAATGGCGATGGCGAACAAACCCGCGATTTTACATTTGTAGCCAATGCCGTTCAAGCCAATGTAAAAGGCTTTTTTGCTTCCAAAGAAGCCAGTAACGAGGTGTTTAATGTGGCTTGTGGCGAACGTATTTCAGTCAACTATTTATGGGAGTCCTTAAATCAAGCAGCAAATGCCAATTTAAAAGCCATTCATGGACCAGACCGTCAAGGGGATGTGCGTGATTCGTTGGCTGATATTTCTAAAGCTGAAACGTTATTGGGGTACCAACCAGAATATTCAGTCGGACAAGGCCTCAAAATCACTTGGGATTATTTTAATTCATAGGCATAAGGCATAAGGCATAAGGCATAAGGGATATAGGTGTTTGTCATTCAGAAGGAGCATTTTTGCGACTGAAGAATCTATAGTGTAGACAGTCAGAGATTCTTCGCTTACACTCTGAATGACATGAGAGATTCTTCGCTATGCTCTGAATGACAATGGTGTTCTGAATGACATTAGAGATTCTTTAATTTTCCAACGCGCCATCTGACCTCATCGCTAAAATAGTCCACTGGACTATTTTTTTACGCTCGATCCTGCTCTGAATGACAATGGCGCTCTGAAAGACATTAGAGATTCTTCGTTCCACTGCGTTTCACTCTGAATGACAATGATTGTGTCATTCAGAAGGAGCATTTTTGCGACTGAAGAATCTATTGAAAAAAGGAGTAGAGATTCTTCGCTTTGCTCTGAATGACAAGGAGGCTCTGAATGACATGAGAGATTCTTCGTTCCACTGCGTTTCACTCTGAATGACAAGGGGACTCTGGATGACAATGGTTGTGTCATTCAGAAGGAGCATTTTTGCGACTGAAGAATCTATAGTGTAGACAGTCAGAGATTCTTCGCTTTGCTCTGAATGACAATGGTGTTCTGAATGACAATGGTGCTCTGAATGACAAGGGGACTCTGAAAGACAAGGGTGATTCTATTAATTTAAATATCATTATTCAAAAACTTACGAGTTGGATTAAACACATTAATTAAATCATCTTTTTTAGCTCTGCTGTAGCCTTTTATTTGTTTTTCTCTTTTAATTGCATCGTTTATTTCTGAAAAATGTTCATAATATATAAGATGAAAACATTTGTATTTTGTAGTAAAAGCTTTAGAAAATGGTAAAGGATTGTTATGATGAAATAGGCGTTCTTTTAGGTTGTTAGTAACCCCCGTGTAAAGAACCGTTTTTGTTTTGTTGGTTACAATATAAACATAGTAATTATGAGTCCCTTTTGTTTTCATCAAATTAAGATAGTGAAAAAGAATGAAAGTCTGAGTAAGAGATTCTTCGCTACGCTCTGAATGACATTAGAGATTCTTCGTTCCACTGCGTTTCACTCTGAATGACAATGGTTGTGTCATTCAGAAGGAGTATTTTTGCGACTGAAGAATCTATAGTGTAGACAGTCAGAGATTCTTCGCTACGCTCTGAATGACAATGGCGCTCTGAATGACATGAGAGATTCTTCGCTATGCTCTGAATGACAATGGTGCTCTGAATGACATTAGAGATTCTTTAATTTTCCAACGCGCCATCTGGCCTCATCGCTAAAATAGTCCACAGGACTATTTTTAAACGCTCGATCCTGCTATGAATGACAAGGGTTGTGTCATTCAGAAGGAGCATTTTTGCGACTGAAGAATCTATTGAAAAAAGGAGTAGAGATTCTTCGTTCCACTGCGTTTCACTCTGAATGACAATGGCGCTCTGAATGACAAGGGGGATTCTTTGCTTTTCTACTGCGCCATCTGGCCTCTTCGGTAAAATAGTCCACTGGACTATTACTTAACCCTCGATCCTGCTCGCAATGACGGACGAAATAATTAATAGATTCATACTTCGTGCTTCGATGCTTCGATACTTCGACAAGCTCAGTACAGGCTCAGCTCAGCACAGGCTAGCTAGCAATGACATGGCTCGCAAAGAGGGATTTAATAATTTTTAATTCTTATCTTGGTAATATTTCATAATTTAAACCCCTTTGTTTATATTAGCCACAACCAAAAATAGAACTAACATTGAACAGGAAAGATGACGATACATGGTTATATACCATTTCCTCAAAGCGTAAATTAATAGATTTTAATTTTAAGGAAATTTGGCGTTATCGTGATTTGCTTATGTTGTTTGTTAAGCGTGATGTAATTACTGTATATAAGCAAACCATATTAGGTCCTTTATGGTATTTAATTCAGCCGCTATTTACTGCACTTACCTTTACTCTAATATTTAATAAGGTAGCTAATATTGATACTGGTTCTGTACCTCCATTTCTATTTAATTTAGCTGGAATTTCAGTATGGAATTACTTTAAAACTTGTTTAACATCTACATCAGACACCTTTAAATCTAATGCTTCAATTTTTGGTAAAGTTTATTTTCCTCGTATAATTTTACCGCTTTCAATAATTATTTCAAATTTATTAAAGTTTGGTATTCAACTGCTCATCTTTATTGCGTTTTATATCTATTATTATAGTCAAGGAGCCAATATAAACATTACATCAAGTCTTATATTTTTTCCGCTATTAGTTATTTTAATGGGATTATTAGGCTTAGGATTAGGCATGATAATTTCAAGCTTGGTAACCAAATATAGAGATCTAAAGTTTTTAGTCACTTTTGGGGTGCAATTACTTATGTATTTATCTGCTGTAATGTATCCTTTAGCTTTGATGCGTGAAAAATTACCAAAAGTAGCTTGGCTAGTGGAATATAATCCAGTGGCTTATATTATCGAAACAGCTCGTTACATGCTTTTGGGAGAAGGTACCATCCATTATTATGGCATTGTGTTTACAATAATTGTAACGATGGTTATTCTATTTTTCGGAATTATTATTTTTAATAGAACAGAAAAAACATTTATAGATACAGTTTAAATTAAAACTAGATCATTACAAAAGTGGCAGAAGTTGAAAAAGAAACAAACATGAAATTAATTTATACAAGCAAATAATGGCATTAATCTATTAAGTTTAATAAGAAGACCATATTAAATCAATTAGCAGTATAAAATAAATTTTAACAAAACTAAAAATGGCTACAAAACAGACTATCGATCATTTTTCAAAATACTCTAAAGAATTGTTAGGCCCAATTCTTGAAATTGGATCGCTTATCAATTTAGGCTATGAACAATTTTTGCCTAAAGACATTCATTCCGAAATATTAGAAGATACATATGTAGGAATAGATATCTTTCAAGGGGAAGGTGTAGATTACGTTGTTGATATAACAAAAAAAGGGGCATTAGAAATGTTGCCTTTTAAAAAATTTAAAACGATTCATTGCCATTATGTAATGGAACATGTTCCTAACATTTTTGAAATGGCTAAGAGTATTGAAAAACTTTTAGATGTTAATGGCGTACTTCTTATAAGTGTTCCAATATCATGGAAACTTCATCGAATACCTGTAGATATGTGGCGTTTTACTCCTCAGTCAATTGATTATTTATTTCCAAACATTGATTTTGTTGAAGCAAAATCTGCCATTCATACAAGAAAAGGAAGTGTTTTTTATGGGATTCATGAAATACCAGAACTTAATCTAGGCACAGCATTAAATAAATACCCGTTTCTTTTTAAACTTGCAATAAAAACCCTTAGAAAACTTAGAATAGATAAAACGTTCTTTACTCAAAGAGCCTTATTACAAGAATCAAATCTAATGATGTACGGTATAAAAAAAGAAAATCCTACTTATAATTTTATTGACAAGTCATATATTAATTAAATTTTTAGTTCTTTAAAATAACCATTTTTAACTATCTTGGAAAGATAAATATTTCAATAATTGCAGCACAACAAACAAAAAAATAAAGTTAGCTTTTAAACTTCATGATTATACTTAAAGCACAAAATATCAGCAAACAATACCGTTTAGGTTTGGTTGGTACAGGAACTATTAGCGACGATTTAAAACGTTGGTGGTATGGAGTACGTGGTAAAGAAGATCCATTTTTAACAGTTGGCGAGGTTAATGACCGAAGTACTAAAAGTAATAGCGATTATGTTTGGGCTATTAAAGACATAAATTTTGAAGTGAAGCAAGGCGAAGTATTAGGAATTATTGGTAAAAATGGGGCTGGTAAGTCAACCTTATTAAAAATTTTATCAAGAGTCACAGCGCCTACAACTGGAGAAATAAAAACCAAAGGACGTATAGCATCCTTACTAGAAGTAGGTACAGGCTTTCATCCAGAGTTAACAGGACGTGAAAACATTTATTTAAATGGGGCTATTTTAGGGATGACCAAAGCCGAAATACAAAATAAAGAGGAAGAAATTGTATCCTTTTCTGGTTGCGAACGTTATGTAGATACCCCTGTAAAGCGTTATTCTTCTGGAATGCGTGTACGCTTAGCTTTTGCAGTAGCCGCTTTTTTAGAACCTGATATTTTGGTGATAGATGAGGTGCTTGCTGTTGGCGATGCCGAATTCCAAAAAAAAGCCATAGGCAAGATGCAGGATATTTCTAAAGGAGATGGGAGAACAGTAATTTTCGTTAGTCATGATATGAATGCTGTCTCCGTTTTAACTAATAGAGTTATT
Organism: Flavobacteriaceae bacterium LYZ1037; assembly: GCA_003144015.1. Taxonomy (GTDB): domain Bacteria; phylum Bacteroidota; class Bacteroidia; order Flavobacteriales; family Flavobacteriaceae; genus Xanthomarina. The sequence goes on from QFWS01000001.1 coordinate 468,228, forward strand.
GTACTAAAAAATGGAATAGTAGACTTTGAAGGAGATACAGATGAAGGGATCAAAGAATATTTAAAAGGAGAAAATAAACAATTACGATATGAATATCATGGATTAGTTAATAAACCAAAGATTTTAAATTTAGAAATTGAAACAAGTTTGCCAAATAATATACATGAGTTTGGTAAAGAAATTAAATTTATATTTGAAATAGATATACCTTATATTGTTGAAAATTTAGCTTTATCATTTCAAGTTGTTGATGAATTTAACGTGCCTATAACACATTCTTGGGTGTTTGATGCAGATACTCAAAAGACACGAAATAAAGGTAAGTATTTGTTTATAGGAAGTTATCCTAATCCTAAACTTTATATGGGTAATTATTCTTTAATAGTACATCTGTCAAATTCAAGAACAAAAGAAAAGTTTGATTTTTTAGACTCTGTTTGTCATTTCAAAATACAAATGATGAAAACTGTAAGATCAGAATATCATTGGCAAAAAAATACATGTAAGTATATAGAAAAAGTAGAATGGCTGACGTATAAAAATGATGAGATTGAAAGCAATTAGAAAAAAAATAAAGAATAAACTATTTAAAAAGTTTTTTTTAGAATATAAAATACAACAAAACAATAATTATTCAGACTTTACTGATGAAGAACTAGGTATTATAAAACATGTAAAAGGCTATACCATGACTTCTCCAGAGCGAATTGTTAGTTTAGTTAGAGCTATTAACTATGTTGAAAAAAACAATATTGAAGGAAGTATTGTTGAATGCGGGGTATGGAAAGGAGGTAGTATGATGGCAACTATATTAGCTATGAAAGAGAAAAATAAAGATATCTATTTGTATGACACTTTTGAAGGAATGAGTGAGCCTACTAAGGAGGATAAATCATATAAAAATGAATCAGCACAAGAAGCATTTTTAAGTAAAGATGAATATTGGAAACGTATTGAATGTTATTCAACTATAGATGAAGTTAAAAGCAATATTTTTAGTTTGGAATATCCTATAAATAAGATACATTTTGTTCAAGGAAAAGTAGAGGAGACGATACCTGCAACTATTCCAGAAAAAATTGCAGTATTAAGATTAGATACAGATTGGTATGAATCTACTATGCATGAAATGGTTTATTTGTTTCCGAAATTAGTAATAGGAGGTGTTATAATTATTGATGATTATGGACATTGGCAAGGATGTAAACTAGCTGTGGATGAATATATTTCAAAAAATAATATTAAATTATTATTGAATAGAATAGATTATACTGGTAGAATTGGAATAAAATTATTAAATGAATGATTTTATTGACATAAAGCTAGGTTTAAAAAATTTAGATAGATATTATATCCGACATTCTATTTTTAAAGCCCTTAAAAAATCGCTACCAAATTTAAAGGGGAACTTGTTAGATATTGGTTGCGGTCAAATGCCTTATAAAGATTATATATTAAATAATTCTGATGTTTCTGTTTATATAGGTTTAGATATTGAAACAGCTCTTGTTTATGATAGTAATGTGAAGCCAGACTATACATGGAATGGTGTTACAATGCCATTTGAAGAAGCTAGTTTTAACTGTGCTTTTGGCACTGAAGTCTTGGAACATTGTCCTGAACCAGAGGTTGTTTTAAAAGAAGTCTATCGGGTTTTAAAACCCGAAGGTGTTTTTTTTTTTACGGTTCCTTTTTTGTGGAGTTTACATGAAGTTCCACATGATGAATATCGCTATACGCCTTTTGCTTTGAAGCGTCATTTAAAAAACAGTGGTTTTACCAATATTACGATTAAAGCAACTGGTGGTTGGCATGGAGCTATGGCACAAATGTTAGGGCTTTGGGTGAGACGTAGCTATATGGGGAAGTATAAGCGAAAAGTGTTATCTGTAGTTTTAAAACCTATTATAAAACGATTGATCGCCTATGATAAACCAGAACAGGTTGTCTTTAAAGAGGGACAAATGATTACGGGACTTTATGGTATTGCTAAAAAATAAACTTTATGACTATTGCAATTTTTTCACCAACTGACGTAGCTTATTCCGAAACATTTATTGAAGCACATAAACTTTATCTTAAGCAAGAGGTGTTGTTTTATTATGGTATAGGAGATAAAATACAGTTAGAAGGAGCTGATAGTTTAGAGCCTAAAAAGAAACTCTCCACCTTTAATAAGATAAAAAATAAAATTGGAGGTAAGCCTAAGCAACATTGGACTTTGAATGTGATAGATTCACTTAAACACTATAAGCCAGATGTATTATTAGTAGAATATGGGACTCATGCTCATCGCTTATTACCCGTTTTAAAAAAGGTTAATATTCCTTTTGTCGTTCATTTTCATGGGTATGATGCCAGTGTTAAAAGTGTAATTGAAAGTTGTGGATTTTACAAAGAGGTATTTAAAAGAGCAAATACTATAATTGCAGTTTCAAATAAAATGAAAAAAATGCTTAATACTTTAGGGTGTCCTGAGAATAAGCTAGTTTATAATACTTATGGGCCTAGACCAAAATTTGGTGAAATAACACCAAATTTTAACAAACTTCAATTTATAGCAGTTGGGCGTTTTACAGAAAAAAAAGCACCCCATTTAACTTTGTTATCATTTAAATCAGTGCTTGATTATTATCCAAAAGCCAAATTAATTATGGCTGGTAAAGGAGAGCTTTTAGAGGTCTGTAAAGAATTAGCAAGACATTATCATATATTAGATTCTGTAAGCTTTCCAGGTATAATCTCGCCAGAACAATTTAGAAATTATTTAAAAGAGTCCTTAGCTTTTGTGCAACATTCAGTTACGGCATCAAATGGCGATATGGAAGGTACTCCAGTTGCAATATTGGAAGCTAGTATATCGGGAATACCTGTTATTGCAACAAAACATGCAGGTATACCTGATGTGATTTTAGATGGGGAAACAGGATTGTTATGTGAAGAAAGAGATGTCGTAGGAATGACAGATAATATGCTGAAAGTTTTAAAAAACATTGATTTTGCAAAACAATTGGGGCAAGCTGGTAAAGTTTATATTAGTGAACATTATAGTTTGCGAGATCATATCAAAGTTCTTCAAGATCTTTTGGTTTCAGTAGTTATGAATAATAAAAAAAAACTAATAGAATGATATGACCATAGCTTATTTAATTACAGCTTACAATAACTTTGAACATTTAAAAAAACTCATAATGGCATTAGATGATGTGACTTCTGAGTTTTATATTCATATTGATAAAAAAAGCCAGTTTGATCAGGAGAGTTTTAGACAAGATAATATTTTTTTTATCAAGAGATTAAAGGTGTATTGGGGAGGTTGGTCTCACCAGCAGGCAATACTAAATTTAATGATTTCTGCAAATAAAAAGGGTTATGATCGTTATGTTTTAATTAGTGGTACTGATTATCCAATAAGACCAAATATGTTTTTATATAACGCATTAAAAAAAGATGTAGAATACTTTAATCTTATTCGAGGATTTCAGTCACATAAGCCGGAGAGTAGGCTAAAATATTATTATCTTGAAGGTTTTGATAGGCGTAATAAAAAATCTTTAAAAACAAATTTGTTTTTAAAAATTGAATCCTGCATAAAATTAATTTATAAAAAAAGAAACTATCCATTTGAAGAAGTATATCATGGTTCGACATGGTGGGCACTAACGGATAAGGCAATTACTTATATTTTGTCCTATATAGAAAGCAATAAAGAATATGTGAAATTTTTTAAAACATCTTGGTGTCCTGAAGAATCTTTTATTCCAACTATTTTAGGAAACTCTATATTTAATTCTCGTTGCGTTGGTAATCTTTCATATTCTGACTGGTCTATAAAACCTGCCCCTGCTTTTTTAAACAACAGTCATATACAACTTTTTAAAAAAAGTAAATATTTTGAGAGCCCTTATGGGACATATGTACCTTTTTTTGCAAGAAAATTTAATAATGAAAGTGAAGAGTTAATAAATATGATTGAACAAAAATTAAGAATTAAATAATTATAATGTATGAGAAGTTATAGACTATATAAATTTAATCAATCACTAAATAAATATATAAAGAAATTAAAAAACAAAGTCATTATTTATAGAGGGAAAGATTTGAGAGCGATTGGAAAAATTTATGGAACAGATAAGGTGAAAGGACACAATTATACCGACCACTATATATATCATTTTAAAAAATATAGAAAAAAGGAAATAAATTTATTAGAAATAGGTGTTGGTGGATTTGAAAAGACAAACGAAGGTGGAAATTCTTTAAAAATGTGGAAATCTTATTTTTGCAAAGGGAATATTTTTAGTTTTGATATTTATGATAAAACTTCTTTACAAGAAGATAGAATTAAAATTTTTATAGGAAGCCAGGTTGATAAAGAGTTTTTACATAAAATAATGTCTGAAATTGGGAATGTTGACTTAATAATTGACGATGGCAGTCATATTAATTCTCATGTAATTACTACTTTTAAAATATTGTTTCCTTTGTTGAAGATTGGTGGTATCTATGTAATTGAAGATACACAAACATCATATTGGAAAGAATATGGAGGGGATAGCGTAAATCTTAACAACCCAAAGACGACTATGAATTTTTTTAAAGGATTAGTTGATTCTTTAAATAATAAAGAATTCTTGATTGATAATTATGAACAGAACTATTATGATAAACATATTATCTCTATGCACTTTTATCATAATTTAATATTTATATATAAAGGGATAAATAATGAAGAGTCAAATATGGTCGTTAATAATAAAAGATAAGAAGTGTTGAATAATGAGAGTATTATTTCTATTATTATTCCAACTTTTAATCGGGTTAAGCTGTTAAAAAGCACCTTATCAAGTATCAAAGTGCAATCTTATACCCATTGGGAGTGTTTGGTAATAGATGACGGGAGTACTGATGGAACCGAAGAATTATTAGTAAAACGTTGTAACGAAGACTCACGTTTTCGTTACATAAAACGACCGGTTACCAGACAAAAAGGAGCTTCAACCTGCCGAAATATTGGCTTAGAATTAGCTATAGGTAAATACATTCTGTTTTTCGATTCTGATGATGTTTTGCTGCCTGAGGTTTTGGAATCTAGAATGCAGGCCGTTTTAAAAAATCCAGAATACCCATTCCATGTATTTCAAACAGCTCGTTTTAATAATAAAATTCAGGATAGTGATGCAGTATGGAATAGCTTATCAAAACCAAACGCATCAGATTTACAAGACTTTTTAAACATCAATCCAGTCTGGCATACTTCTGGCCCAATTTGGTCAAAGCGCTTTTTAATACAAAACAATCTTTGTTTTACTGAAGGGGTAAACTCCTGGCAGGACTGGGAATTTCATATTAGGGTGTTATTGCTTCACCCAAGCTACCTTAAGATAAACTCTAAGGAAACCATGGTGTATCAAAGATTTCATGAGGAAGAAGCTATTAATAAATTAAATGCCTTAGACATACAGTTAAACAGAATCCAATTACTTTTTAAGTTAATAGAAGCATTTAAAGCTGAAAAACAATTTGATAACATACAGGTACAAAAACAATTCTTTAAATTGTTTTATTTTGTCATCCAGAAGATGCCCTTTAAAGAATTAGACAAAAAGCTATGGCAACACATTGAAGAAGAATTGTATCTTGTGCCTAAACTTGATGTTTGTTTCTGGAAACAATATGTTCACTTTAAGGAACGCTATCATGGTCGAGGAACTTATACATTTTATAAGTTGTTAAAACGTTTAAAAAAACAGGTGTTCAATAAACGATTTCCTGTGGATGACTTTTCAAATAGAACCTGGTATCAAATAAAAAGAAACTAATTTGAGAATTTTATTTATAACACATAATACACATAGGGCAGGAGCTCCCTTGGTTTTACTGCATTTTTTAAAATGGATTAAAGAACACCAACCAGCTGTGAATATCTCGGTTTTAGATTTAAATGAAGGAGATTTAAAAAAGGACTTTGTAGAAGTAAGTGATGAGTACAGATGTTTAACCAAGAATAATAATACGAAGAATTCTTTTGTGTCAAATGGATTAAGCAGATTATCAAGAAAAAAGAAAAAAGCCTCCTTTAAGGAATTAGTAACCCAATTAAACTTAACATCTTTTGATTTAATTTATGCCAACACCATAAAAGCCATTCCAGTAGGCGCTTTTATAAAGGCAGGTAACAGTCATGCCAAGTTTGTGGCACACATACATGAAATGCCAACGGTTATTAAATTGTTATTGCCAGATTTTAACAGGTATACAGAAAAAATAGATCATTTTATTACCGTTTCAAATCTTGTGTTAGAGAGTTTGCAAAATATTTGGAATATTCCTTTTAATAAGTTGACAATGATACACGCTTATGCTATAGTTGATAAAATAGTCTCTGATAAAAAACAATTGGAAAGTTTTCATGTAGGAGCTTCCGGATTGGTGGATTGGCGTAAAGGCTATGATATTTTTATACAAGTGGCAAGACATATAAAAAAGCACACCCCAGATGTAGACATCAGGTTTACTTGGGTTGGAAGTATTTCAGATGCCCAAAGAATTATTATAGAGGAAGATGTATTAAAGTTAGGTTTAAATGAAACAGTTTCTTTTGTAGGGGAGTTATCAAACCCTTTTGAGGTTTATAATACGTTCGATGTCTTTTTAATGTGTTCCAGAGAAGATCCATTTCCTCTGGTTAGCATTGAGTTAGCCATGCTTAAAAAACCTATTATTTGTTTTGAAAAAGCCACAGGAACTGCCGAAATAATTAGTAAAGGTGGAGGAGAAATAGTGCCTTATTTAGATATAGAAGCTATAGCAGAAAAAGTATTGGAATATGAGAAGGTTCCTGAAAAACGGATAGCAGATGGAAATAAGGCAAACGAATTGTTTTCTAATTTCACACCAGAAAAAATATGCCCACAATTGTTTCAGGTTATTCTAGAACTTGAAGAGTCTTAAAATAAGAAAATATAAATAATGTTTATTCCATGATTTCTATAATTGTTTCTTCTTACCAACCAACGTATTATAAAGCGCTAGTAGATAATATTAGCCTTACCATTGGCAATGTGGTGTATGAAGTGATTAGAATAGACAATCCTGGTCTTATGGGAATCAGTGAAGCTTATAATAAAGGAGCCATAAAAGCACAATATCCGTATTTATGTTTTGTACATGAAGATGTCTTGTTTCATACAAACAATTGGGGAATAAATCTCATAAACCATTTAAAAGGTCTAGAAATAGGTGCTATTGGTGTAGCAGGTTCTGCTTATAAAAGTTTTGTACCTTCCACCTGGTCCTTATTTAAACCTTATATAGCCTCAAACTTGATTCAGCATGTTAAAAATCAAGATAAAACATCATACTTAAATAAGATACAAGGAAAAGAGGATGAGAATATGTATGAAGTGGTAACTTTAGATGGTGTATTTATAGCAACTCATAAAACAATATGGGAAAAGGGACCTTTTGATGAAAAATTATTAAAAGGCTTTCATGGCTATGATATGGATTTTTCGTTGCAAGTGGCTCAAGACCATAAACTATATGTGGTATTTGATATTTTATTAGAACATTTTTCAGAAGGGAATCCTAATAATGATTGGATGCAGGCAGCTATGACTGTTAGTGATAAATGGAAAAAATATTTACCAACACATTGCATTCCGAATCTTTTAGAAACAGATAGATTGAATCTTGAAACTAAAGCCAAAACGGGTTTTAAGAAGAGATTAAAACGCTTTGGATATAAAAAACTTAATCGTATACTTTTATATTTAAAGTATTTATGAGTGTTATGGATAAATCAATAGCAATTATTATTGTTACTTACAATGGGATGCCTTGGATAGAAGCCTGTTTAAACAGTTGTAAGGCATATCCAGTTATTGTGGTTGATAACAACTCATCCGACCATACCGTATCTTTTATAAAAACCAATTTTAACCAAGTGATATTATTGGAACAAAAAGTGAATTTGGGTTTTGGGCAGGCAAATAATATAGGAATATCAAAAGCCTTATCTTTAGGTTTTGAATCTGTGTTTTTATTAAATCAGGATGCATACTTAGGGGAGCATTGTTTAGAGAAATTATTAAAAGCATCTAATGAAAATCCCAACTATGGTATTTTAAGTCCTATTCATACAAATGGTAAAGGTCTGGATTATGATGTACAATTTTTTAAATACGCCAACATAAAAAAGAATCATTTACCCAGCGATTTTAATAAACTAGCAAATTCTGAAGCTTTGTTTCAGGTGCCTTATATAAATGCAGCTGCTTGGTTGGTTTCAAAGAGCTGTTTACAGAAAGTAGGAGGTTTTGACCCCTTGTTTTTTCATTACGGAGAAGATAACAACTATTGTCAACGTGTGCATTATCATGGGTTTCTTGTTGGTGTTTTAACAAGTGCCTATGTTAGGCACGATAGAGAATCTCGTCCTAAAGCCATTATTAAACATGGTAGTGTTATTTATTTTAATCGTTTGGAAAGAAAACTTAAAAGTCGGTATGGAGACATTACAAAAGTGAATTTAAGTGATTTAACTCGGCTTCAAAAAAAACGCTTTAACGAATGTATGAAAGAATGCCTGAAAGGAAATTTTATGTTAGCTAAATCAAAACTAAAAGAGGTGATTTTAATTAAAAACCTATTCCCATTAATTAAAGAAAGCCGAGAAAGGAATAAAACCAATATAAGTCAGAGATATTTATGATATCGATAAAACAATTTAAAAAAAAACTTAAACCTAAGATCATTCACTTGGCATTGTTGTTTAAAAATTATAGAATGGGCAATGCCATTCTTATTTTCAGTGAAGCTAGAGGAGGCAGTACTTGGCTAATGGAATTATTAAAAAACATTCCAGGAGTCATCATTAATTGGGAACCTTTACATGTTAATAAGGGCGTTGTGCCTAAAGCCTTTAAATTTGGTTGGCGCCCCTATCTGCCAGTAGACACTAAAGATGGAAAGTACATGTCTTTATTTTCTAATATTTTCATATTAAAAATCTATAATAAATGGACAACACGATTCATCTTTTGGAAAGATCTTAAAAAGTCTAAGCATGTGTTAACCAAGTTTGTAAGAGCCAATCAAAGTCTACCTTGGGTAGTTAATACTTTTCCTAAATTAAATCATAAACCCATATTTTTATTGAGACACCCAATCACAACATGTGTGTCTCGATTAAAATCTTTTGAGGGGGTTTCTTCAGGTAGTATTAGTAAGTTAAAGCATGATGCAAATTTTGTGGAACCAGACTGTATCAATAACGAACGATTTATACTTCATAAAGAGTATATCAATAACTTAAAAACGAAACTGGAAGTTGAAATTGCTATATGGTGTATTAACAATGCTAATATTATAGTTCATAAAGATCGAAATAAATGGCTTACTGTATATTATGAAGATTTAGTGCTATATCCAATGAAGACTATCCAAACTACTTTAAAAGGTATTAATATAAAGTTCGAGGAAGGTTATTTTGAAAATATTAATTTTTCGAAACCAAGTATATCTAATTATCAAAAAGATTTTAAACCAGATCCAGTTACACAATTAGAATATTTCTTTAATATAATAAAGCAAAATGAGTTGCAACGCATACAAGATATTTTTGATTATTTCGAATTAAAAGCGTATTCTGCTTTTAGTGCCTATCCAATAAAGTGAGTAAATGAATTCAGAAAAAGCTTTAATTAGTATCATCATTCCAACTTTTAATCGAGTAATTCAGTTGGAGGAAACATTGAAGTCAATTATATCTCAAACATATACCAATTGGGAGTGCTTGGTGGTGGACGATGGGAGTACTGACAACACGTCTGTCATCATGAATAAGTTGTTAAAACAGGATACGAGATTTCAATATTATCAGCGTCCAGAAACTCATTTAAAAGGAGGGAATGGAGCTAGAAATTATGGTTTTATAAATAGCAAAGGAGACTATATCCAATGGTTTGATAGCGACGATATCATGTATCCAAACTTCTTAGAAGCCCAATTCCAAAATTTAGTTAAAAATAAAGCCGTGTTTTCATTGTGTTTATACGATTTATATAGTGAAAATACTGGAGAAGTTAGTAAAGGATATCCCCAAACCTTAAAAGACAGTTTTTATTTAGATTATATAACCAGAAGGCTTTCTGCTAATTTACCTACCATGTTTTTTAAAAAATCTGCTTTAGAAGGAATCTCTTTAAATGAACATCTTTTAAAATCGCAGGAATACGAATTTTTACAACGTTTTTTTAGATTGCATCAACATGAAGGGGTATTATTGAATAAATCTTTACTAAAAGTAATTCGACATAAAGATTCCATAACAGAGCAACATTCACCAGATAAAATAGCTTCGGCTTTAGATGCCTTATTGATTACCTATTCCGAATTACCAAAAGATTGCCCTGTGTATATTAGAAAAGAACTCATATTATTGTATCTAAAAACCCTATACTTGGCATTTACAAACCGAATGACTGTAGTGTATTATAAGTATCTTTTAAAAATACCTAGCTTTCAAATCTTTAAAAAATTTATAGTTATTTGTTATTTAGGGATGCTGTATGGAACAGTAAAAGTTTTACCAATAGGTAATTGGCATTATAAATATATTTATAACTTGTATCATTAATTAATACATTGTAAATGGCATTGCAAAAGACAATTAAAGTAAGACAGGTTTTTCAATCGTATCCCATATTTTACCAGCCATATATCCCACCTGTTATGGATGCTTTATGGCAACATCCAGAACTGGATTTTGGAATACAGATCTTTGTTGAGGGAGAAGGGCCCTATGTAAATAAAATGCCTTCTTATTATTACCGTAGAATTTTTGAAAAGTTGCTGCAGAAGTTTAATAAAAAACCATATCCTCTTAATTACTTAGAATGGAAAGCGATTAAGCAAGATGTAGATGTCGTGCACATTCAAGACTCTTATTTGTTTAAAAAAATATATGGACTCTTACATCTAGATGCAAAAAAGCGACCTAAGGTTGTTATCACTTTAAGAGGAAATGATACCTATGTAAAGCCTTGGATACAGAAAAAGTGGCAAGACTTTTATAAAATTTATGGAAACAAAGTGGATGCCTTTATTGTAATGAGTATACACCAAAAAAACTACTTGCATACCAATTGGGGAATTTCTCTTGATAGAATTCATGTCATTCCTATTTCCTATGGAAACAAACATGCGCATCAACCGAAAACCTTAAATAGTGAGACTATTAAAATTGTATCAGCTTTTAGAATGTGCTGGGAAAAAAACATTGATGGTAATTTAAGAACAATTGCTCACTTAAAATCATTGGGAGCAAAAATAAAATACGATTTATATGGAGATGGTCCAGATGCAGGACAGGTATCTTATTTAATAAACAAATACGATTTGCAGTATGAAGTCTGTTATCATGGACGTATTGAAAATAAAGAATTAAAAAAGCGTTTAATTGATTATGATTTTTTTCTTCAATTAAGTCATTCAGATGCTTTGCCTACGAGTGTTTTAGAAGCACAATCTTATGGTTTGCCTGCTATTGTAGCTAATAGTGGAGGTTTGCCTGAGTCTATTGTGCCTTATAAAAGTGGCTATGTAGTAGAGGCTTATGATACTAAACAGGCTGCAAAAGCGATTTTAGATTTATGGAACGATTCTAAAAAGTACGAAAATTTTTCACAACAGGCCATAGCTCATTCGCAAACTAATTTCACCATTTCCAATGAAGTCAATAGATTATTAATGCTTTATAGATCCTTATCTGAGTAATTTGAAAACACCAATTAAAATAGCCATTTACTCAGGTGTCTTACCTGCAACTACCTTTATTGAAAACCTCATTACAGAAGTAGGGAAGCAACACAAGGTCTATCTGTTTGGTACCATAAAAGTTCCAACCTCCTATACATCAAAAAACATTCATATAGTTGAAACATCTACCAATCAGTGGCAAAACATCCCACAAACAATTTTAAGGGTTTGTCAATTACTTATTAAAAGACCAAAACGTGTTTGGATAGCCTATAAAGAAGCCAAACGTTATAAAACACCTTATGAACAATGGATGCGTTTTTCACGTTTTATTCCAGTATTATTATATCAACCAGATGTGTTTCACTTACAATGGGCCTCTAAAATAGACCGTTGGATGTTTTTAAAGCAGGCTTACAACTGTAAAATAATATTAAGCTTACTAGGGTCCAATATTAATATAGATCCAATTACAAAACCAATTTTAAAAGACTGGTACCTCAAGCATTTCCCAAATATCGATGCCTTTCATGCGGTGTCTCACCATTTAGCCAAAGCAGCAATTGGTTTTGGAGCAAACCCAGAAAAACTAAAAGTCATTAGAACAACCATTCTAGAAGAGACTTTTAATTACTTTAAGCCCAAAACCAAATTGAATGAAACTATAGAACTTCTTTCTGTTGGAAGACATCATCAGGTAAAAGGTTACAAACATGCTATCTTAGCTATAAAAACATTAAAAAATCAAGGTGTCAAAGTTAAATATACTATAATTGCTCAAGGTTTAGTCCCAGAGGAATTATTATTGTTGGTTCAACAACAAGAATTGCAGGGTCAAGTGTTTTTTAAAGATGGATTACCTCAAGAAAAATTGTTTACTGCCATGCAAAACTATGATGCCTTAGTGCTACCTAGTTTAAGCGAGGGGATTGCAAACGTAGTGTTAGAGGCTATGTTATTAGGTGTCCCAGTCATTTCTACCAACTGTGGAGGGATGCCAGAAGTGGTGATTCCTAAAGAAACAGGCTGGTTGGTGCCTGTTGCAAACCCCGAAGCTCTTAGTAATGGCATCATTGATTTTATATACACAGATAAAGATGAAATAGAACAAATAACAAACAATGCATTTCAATTAGTAAACACCCAATTTGATACCCAAACAGTCGTTAAACAATATATAGAACTTTATGAATCTGTTTGTCATTCAGAAGGTTGCATGAAAGCAAGCACTGCTTTCTTGAGGGCACAAAGCGAAGCTAACGACTGAAGAAACCTTTAGGTTCAGCGTAGCTAATCTCTTTAAAAAATAATTTTGATATAGATACCAAAAAGTATTTTATTTAACTAACAACTAACAACTAACAACTAACAACTAACAACTAACAACTAACAACTAACAACTAACAACTAACAACTAACAACTAACAACTAACAGACAACAAACTCACGTCACTTCGAGTGAAACCGAGGCACGAGGTTTTGTATCGAGAAGCAACATACAACACATGAAAATAGCCATCTTTTCAGGGTCCATTCCAAGTACCACTTTTATAGAACATCTTATTGAGGGTGTGGCTAAAACACATACGGTATGGTTGTTTGGAGTAAAACACTCCCCAAAAAAATATAAAGCGTCTAACATAAAAATAGTTGCTACCCCAAAAGCAAAACTTTTAAATTTGTGGGTCACCTTTTTTAGAACCATATGGCTTTTATTAAAAAGCCCCAAAGATATCTTTAAATTATTAATAGAAATCAAACAATTCCCATCTCTTTATACTAAATGGAACTGGTATAGCAAATGGCTGCCTATTATTTTATACAAGCCAGACATACTACATATTCAATGGGCAAAAGATGTGGAATATTATATGTTTTTAAAAAAAGAGTTTGACATTAAAATTATTTTAAGCTTAAGGGGTGCACATATCAATTACTCACCTGTTGTCAACCCAAAACTTGCTGCAATCTATAGACAGGAATTCCCTCATATTGATGGTTTTCATGCGGTTTCAAAAGCTATTGGCTTAGAAGCTCAAATGTATGGAGCTCCACCTAAACGAATTCAAGTCATTCATTCTCCAGTTCCGAAGTGTTTTTTTGAAGAGTATCTAATTTTAAATAAAAACGAGAGCAAAATAATTCAAATAGTTTCAGTTGGTAGATTTCATTGGATAAAAGGCTTTAAATACATGTTGGATGCAATCTTTTTATTAAAGCAGAAAGGTAAACAGGTAAATTATACCATTATTGGTCCTCAAAAATTTAGCGAAGAGCTTTTGTTTCAAATACATCAACTAGGCTTGGAGAAAGACATAAAACTAATGGCGTCTTTACCTCAGGACAAATTAATAATAACACTTAAAACCTTCGATATGTTGGTGCTTCCAAGTCTAAAAGAAGGCATTGCGAATGTGGTTTTAGAGGCTATGGCTCTTGGGTTGCCAGTGCTTTCTTCAGATTGTGGAGGCATGCCAGAGGTGGTGATTCCTAAGAATACGGGTTGGTTGGTGCCTGTAAGAGATCCTGAAGCATTAGCCAATGCCATAGTGGAAATAAAAGATACTTCAGTGGCTGAATTACAGAATATTACAAAAAACGCACATCACTTTGTTCAAGAACATTTTAATGCTGAAGATTCTATTCAACAATTTTTGGAACTATATGAATCTATTGTTAATGATTGACATTGAATTCGAAATTGAAATTGAAATAGAAGAAGAGAAAAAACCTTAATAATTTAGAACCAATATCCTTTTAATCCACAAACCCACGTCACTTCGAGTGAAACCGAGGCACGAGGTTTTGTATCGAGAAGCAACAAACCACAAACCCACGTCACTTCGAGTGAAACCGAGGTACGAGGTTTTGTATCGAGAAGCAACCAAACACTAAATACCAAACACCAAAAACTTTATAGACTTTTAATTTTTAACTTTTCAACTTTCATCCTATATTAGTCTCAAGTTTCTAATATGATCATTAAAACACCCATCATTCCTATAAAACAAACCTTTGCCAAGGTCCAAAAACCTCACGAGTTAAACTTCGAGGGTATTTGTATTTTCGCTGCCACAGGTTTTTTTTTAGAGATGGATACCTATTGGAAAGACCAAGTGGTTTTACCTCCAGCCAGTATTTGTGAAATAGACGATGCAGGTTTCTTAATAGATGCAAAACCTTGGTTTAAATGGCATAACACTCCTAGAGACATATCCTTTGATGAAGCTTTAGAGGAATTTTCAGCTTTATTTAAAAAAATAATAGCAGAACAGGTAGGGGACAGACCTGTTATTTTACCCCTTTCTGGAGGTTTAGACAGTCGCACCCAGGCCATTGTTTTAAAGCAATTAGGGGCTGAGGTACAGACATATAGCTACCAATTCGAAAATGGTTATAACGAAACAAAAATTGCCGAACAGATAGCAAATATCTGTGACTATAAATTTTCAAAGTTTAAAATCCCTCAAGGTTATCTTTGGAAGAGTATAGACCAATTAGCAGAAATAAATGGCTGTTATTCCGATTTTTGTAGCCCAAGACAAATGGCAGTTCTGGAAGACCTAAAACAATTGCAAGGCGTTTTTTCTTTAGGACATTGGGGCGATGTGCTTTTCGATGATATGGGAGTTTCAACACAATTAGACTTAGATGAACAAGCGAAGTTTGTTTTAGGAAAAATCACCAAAAGAGGAGGCTTGGAATTTGCGAACAAACTTTGGAAAGAGTGGGATTTAGAAGGAGATTTTTACGAATATTTTTATAATAGAATCTATAAGTTATTAAAGCAAATAAACATCCCACAAGATGCCAATGCACAGATTAGAGCCTTTAAAAGTTTGTATTGGGCACCAAGATGGACCTCCATAAATCTAGCTATTTTTGAAGAAGCCCATCCCATCACGCTGCCTTACTACGACAATCGGATGTGCGAGTTTATCTGCAGCTTACCCGAATCTTACTTAGCAGGCAGACGTTTACAAATTGAATACATTAAAAAACACAGCCCAGACTTAGCAAAGTTAACATGGGATTTTTACCATCCTTTTAATTTGTATAATTACACCAACTATAAAAACAACAAAGGCCTAGGCAGTAGAATTCTAAATTCTCTCAAGTATAGAGCTAAATTAGCAATGGGAAAAACAGTCATCCAGCGTAATTGGGAATTACAATTCTTAGGGAAAGACAATAAGAAGGCTTTGGAAAAATACTTATTTTCAGTAGATTTAGAGACTTTAGTGCCAAAAGAGTTAATACAAGAGGTTTATCACAAATTTAAAACTGAGAATTCGTTAAAGCAGGCGCATGCTATAAACATGTTGTTGACTTTGTCGGTTTGGAACTCTAATTTCAATTATTTATAATGTGTGGATTTTTAACAGAATTTAATATATCATCTCAAAAGATGCTCGATAAAGGAGCTTTTTTAGAGGTATTGAATGTGTCATTTAAACGAGGTCCAGATAGCCAAGGTTATATGTCACCAGACAGATATTTACAAATGGGTTTTAATAGGTTGGCTATTATTGACACAACAGATGCTGGACAGCAACCTATGCAAAGCCCTAATAGAAAATTCACTATTGTATTTAACGGAGAGATCTATAATCATCTAGACCTACGTAAAAAACTAGATTTCAACAGGTATAGAGGTCATAGCGATACAGAAACCATCACAGTATGCTTAGAAGCTTGGGGTATTGAAAAAACAGTAAAAGCCCTTAATGGCATGTTTGCCATGGCCATCTATAATCATGAAACCCAAGAATTAAGTTTGGTAAGAGATTTTGCCGGCATCAAGCCTTTATTTTATGGCTGGGATGGCAAATCGCTTGTTACTGCTAGTCAGTACGACCAGATAATTTCGCATCCTAGTTTTGCAAATAAATCTGTTAATTCACAAGTTCTAAAATTATATTTACAACAACATTTTGTACCAGCACCTTTTGGACTGCACGAAGATACCTTTCAAATCTTGCCAGGGGAAATAGTGACCTTTAATAAGAAAGGGGTTAAAAAACACCTGCGTTATTGGGAATTAACGGTCAATCAAGAACCAACTCTCTCTAACCCAAAAGAAGCTGAAGCTCATATCGAATCCGTATTAGACACTTGTGTCCAAAGGCAATTGCTTTCCGATGTGCCTGTAGGTGCCTTTCTATCAGGAGGGGTCGATTCCTCCTTAATAGGGACATCCATTAAAAAATACCACAATAGGGCTCAAGTATTTACAATAGGGTCTGATAGTAAAATTCACGATGAATCACTTCGTGCTAAACAATTTGCTGAGGCTTTAGACTTACAACAAACCATCTGGAATTTAAATGCTAAGGAGACGCTCTCCTATTGGGATGAAGCCATGAAAGCTTTACACGAACCAATGGCAGATTTTAGTATTTTGCCCACCTATCTGGTGTCTAAATTAGCTAAAAAGCAGGTGACTGTTGCTTTAAGTGGTGATGGAGGCGATGAACTTTTTTTTGGTTACGAACGCTTTTGGAGTGTGAGTAAAAATTTGGCATACCAACACTACCCAAGCCTGTTACGTAAAGCCTTATATGGTTTCGATAAATATACAACAGGCAATAAAAATCTAAACGGAGTCCTTTTGGCCTCTAGTCAGGCAAAAGCACATCAAGGCATGCACTCTAGGTTTCGAAACGAATGGTTAGATGCTTTGGCACCAAATTTAAAAGAAGTGCCTGTACCTCAGTCATACAAAGTATATAACTATAAAAACACAAAAGATCCAAGAGCCTTATTACAGTCTATGCGTCATGCCGAATTTTATGGAATGATGCAAAAAACATTGAGAAAAGTTGATTTGGCTAGTATGGAGAATAGCCTCGAAGTGAGAGTGCCGTTTTTAGACAAACAAATGATAGAGGCCAGTTTGCAAATAGACCCCTTATTAAGCTACGGAATGCACAAGCGTAAACAACTACTTAAAAATGTCTTGCATAAACGCATCCCCTCCGTTCCTGAAGAAACGGTTAAAAAAGGATTCTCAATACCTTTATCAACATGGCTCAGAGAAGACCTAAAACCATTTTTTACAGAACGCTTGCTAGATGCAGACTTATCTTCATATGGATTTGAACGGTCTGCCATTGAAAATCTATTAAAGATGCATGATAAAAAGCAAAAGGATTTAAAATGGCCATTATTCACCCTTTATGCCTTATTGAAATGATAAAAGTATTATTTACAATTCCTAATTTCGATACGGCTGGAAGTGGGAAGGCTTTGTTACATGTGGCTAAAAGACTAGACCCAGATCGCTTTGAAGTCCATATTGCCTGCTTGCATACCAAAGGCACATTTTTTAAAACGGTGGAACAATCAGGGATTCCAATTCATGTCTTAAATTAT
The DNA here is from genome assembly GCA_003144015.1 of Flavobacteriaceae bacterium LYZ1037. Classification (GTDB taxonomy): domain Bacteria; phylum Bacteroidota; class Bacteroidia; order Flavobacteriales; family Flavobacteriaceae; genus Xanthomarina. Next base: position 486,366 of record QFWS01000001.1, read on the forward strand.
ACAACCCCAATGAAACCATACCCAAAGGGATTGAGGGCATGTTATCAAATTAGCAGGAAATTAAAAGAAATTAATCCAGACATCATTCATAGTTTTCATTATGCAGCCGATTATTCGGAACCTTTAGCTGCGAAAATGGCAGGTATTAAATGGGTTTATACAAAGAAAAACATGAATTGGGGAGGAGCATCAAAGAATGCTTGGAAATTGAGGAGTTTTTTAGCAACAGCTATAGCTGCTCAAAATACCGATATGTTAGAATTGTTTTTTAAAAATTCCAATAAAACAGTTTTAATTCCCAGAGGGGTTGATGTGGAAGCCTTTAAGCCCCAAATAAAAAATGAAACCTTAGCTCAAAAATGGCAGATAGAACCAAACCAACGCATCCTTATGTGTGTGGCTAATCTAGTCCCTGTAAAAGGTATAGAAGTCTTGATTCAAGCATTTCATAGAATCCATAGTCAATATCCTGACTGGAGATTGATGATTGTTGGAGATCATAGCAATCCCTATGGTCAGGATATGATGACACTGGCAACAGAGTTAGGTTTAAAGGATAAGGTGTTGTTTACTGGCAAACAAAATAATATTCAGGACTATTTAAGTCTAGCTGAAGTAGTGGTATTACCTACATTAGATAAAGGTAGAAAGGAAGGCTCTCCCGTGTCTTTATTAGAGGCTATGGCTTCAGGTAAAAATGTGTTAGGCTCCAATATATCTGGGATAAAAGATCAATTACAATCTTTTCCTGAACATTTGGTTCAAGCAGGAGATATAGACGCTTGGAGAACGAAATTAATGAATTGCTGTTCAAATTCAAGAGAAGTAAATACGCAATTAGGAAAGGTTTTTAGAGAGTATGTCATGCAAAATTATCATATTGAGAAAGAAGTGAATCTATGCGAGCGCTTGTATGAAAAAATTGGAATTTAAAGTGAATAAGTAAATATGAAAACAATCGGACTTGTACTTTCACAGCCTCCAGCATATTCAGAAACCTTTTTTAATGCTAAAATTAAAGGGCTTCAAGAAATAGGTTTTCAGGTTGTACTATTAGTTCAATCAAATCCTGATAATTATGAGCTTTGTAAGGTGAAAGTTGGTTATAACTGGTCCTCTTATCCAGTTAAAAGATTGGCAGCTTGTATTAAAGTAGCTATAAGAATTTTATTGAACCCTAGTAGGATAAGAAGGTTTGTGAAATTAGAAAGACAAGCAAAAAGATCCTGGACACAAATCTTTAAAAATACATTTACAAACAGTCATATGTTTTCTGAACATTTGGATTGGTTGCATTTTGGATTTGCAACCCTTGCCCTACAAAGTGAACACGTGGCTAAAGCTATTGGTTCAAAAATGGCTGTAAGTCTTAGAGGCTTCGATATAGATGTCTATCCTTTAAAACATCCAGATTGCTATAAATTGCTTTGGTCTCAAGTAGATAAAGTGCATGCCATTTCAAATTATTTATTGCAAAGCGCATATCAATTAGGTTTATCTAAAGAAACAGACGTTCAAATAATCACTCCTGCTATCGATATTGAAAAATTTAAAATGAAACCTGAGAAAATAGCGTCTATTGAAACAAAGCTCCTCACAGTTGCAAGATTGCATTGGATGAAGGGACTCACTGAGACCTTAGAAGCCTTAGCAATTCTAAAACAAGAAGGTGTACGGTTTAATTATACCATAATTGGCGCTGGAGATTTATACGAGTCGTTGTGTTTTACAATCCATCAATTAGATTTAACAGATTCGGTATTTCTTGCTGGGAAGAAATCTCAAGGGGAAGTCATCCAAGAACTCACGAATACAGATATTTATATCCAATACAGTCAGTCCGAAGGTTTTTGTAATGCCGTATTGGAAGCACAAGCTGTAGGAGCGATATGCATTGTAAGTGATGGTGGAGGACTTCCTGAAAACATCATACATCAAGAAACAGGCTGGATTGTGCCAAAAAGACAACCAAAAGCATTAGCTGATATCTTGTTATATGTATTGCAGATACCTAGTCAAGAAAAATTAAAAATAATGGATCTGGCAAGGGGCAGGGTGGCAAAAGATTTCAGTATAGAATATCAAAAAAATCAGTTTGTTGAGTTTTATAAGGCTTAAAATATTAAATCGAATGATGGTAATATTGAAACCCTTCTCTTAAAAAATTACTAAATAGTTTTAAATTATTAGATGTTAATTTACTATGTTTTTTATTTTCAGACAACAGACAACAGACAACAGACAACAGACAACAGACAACAGACAACAGACAACAGACAACAGACAACAGACAACAGACAACCGACAACCGACAACATAATTATATTACAATAAACAGCGCAAATCCTCAAGAATTCCTATTTTTAAGCAATGAAAATTCACTACCCTAAGATAACATATAACAAAGCCGAGCGTGCACATCTATTTCCTCTCTTAAAACCTTTTATAAAAAAGGGAGAATTTAATGATGAAGAGAGAATATCAACCTATGCCATTTCTGAACAAGATATAAGTTTTGTCGATAAATTAGAGGATGCAGATATAGGAATCCTTCCCATGTCTTGGAATTATTATGTAACAAAAAAGAAACAAAAAGAAGCTTTAGATTTTATTGATTTAGCCAATGGTTTAGATAAAAAAGTATGGGTAATTATGTTAGGAGATATGGGTTTGGTTATTCCAGATTTAAAAAACATAGTCCTTTTTAGAGCCAGTGGCTATCGCTCGAAGCTACCAATAACGCATCAAGGCCTACCTATATTTATTACAGATCCTTTAAAAGCATACTACAATACTACAAATCCAATACCACATGCCTATTCTGAAAAACCAAAAGTAGGTTTTTGTGGGCTTGCAACTAATGATAAATGGTTTGCAGCTAAAACCCTTTCGAAAATTGCATTAAAAAACATGGTGTGTTTTTTAAAAATAAACCCTCAAACACCTGAACAATTAATTGCAGCTCCTTATTTTAGATACCAATGTTTAAAACCATTAATGGCTCATCAAGGGATTGATGATAAGGTTATTTTAAGAGAGCAATATCGGGCTGGTGCCATAACGAAAGCGCAAAGAGAACAATCAACTTTAGAGTTTTACAACAACATCCAAGAGTCAGACTACATACTTTGTGCCAGAGGCGCTGGTAATTTTTCGGTAAGACTCTACGAAACCTTAGCCATGGGTAGAATTCCTATTTATATTAATACCGATGGACTATTACCTTTAGCTGATAAAATAGATTGGAAAAAACACCTGGTTTGGATTGAAAAACACGAGATTTCCATGATTGCTGAAAAAGTAATCGCTTTTCACCAGAATTTAAATCATAAACAACTAAATTCTATGTTTATTTCAAATAGGTTACTTTGGGAAAATAATTTACAAACAGGAACTTTTTTTAAGAAAATATGACAAAAAAGAAAATAGGGATAAATATTTATAATAAAATTCCATCAAAAATAAAAAACATTTTAGGTAAACAGAAATGGTTAAAACCCATTAGAGATAAAATGTTTAGAAGGAAGGAAGTATATAAAGAGGTTGAAACTTTTATAAAAAAAGAGTATATTAATTACTCTGTTGAATTCAAGTTTATAGCATCTTTTCAAGTAAGTGCAAAGGCAACTAAAAGAGGGATAGAAAGTAAGCTTTTAAATAATTCTATAAAACTTGTAAATAAATATAAGACACATAATAATGATTTATATGTATTAGATGTAGGTGCAAACTTTGGGTTCTTAAGTTTAGTTTGGGCAAATACATTGGCTAAAAATGGTAAAACAATGGCTTTTGAGCCGAATATTAATTTATTCCATACGTTTTCTAAATCAATAGTATTAAATGAATTACAAAACCGATTATCGGTTTTTAATAAGGCTATTGGCAATGATAATAAAGTGTTAGAGTTGTATATGGAGAATACGACTTCTAATATATTGGAATTAAATAATTCAAACACTATTCAAGAAATTGAAATGATAACGTTAGATACATTTTCTAATAGTTCTAATATGGAGAAATGTGATTTATTAAAAATTGATGTAGATGGTATTGAATTAGATATACTTAAAGGAGGTGCCAAATTAATAGAAAAGTTTAAGCCAATAGTAATAATTGAAACAAATGAAGACATAAGGATTGTAGAATTTATGAAAATGCTAGATTATACAATATTTGATATGGATTTAAATGTATTAAAAGAAACTGATGTGCTTCCATTAAATATTTTTTGTGTTTCAAAATAAAAGAATATAAAAGATGTCTCTAAAAAAACGTGTAATAAAAATATTTGCAACTAAACATTTTCAACCCTTTTACAAAGCACTTCATTATATAGCTTTAAAAGGTATGAATTATGGTTCTGCGAATAGTCCACTAGATTCGGGAGAATTATCCATACTAAAAATGCTTCAAAAAGAACTCCCAAAAAATCCAGTTATTTTCGATGTGGGAGCAAATAATGGACAATATTTGGAATTAATAGAGACTTATTTTAAAGAATTTCAGCCTATGGTACATGTCTTTGAACCAGATGAAGTTGCTTTTAGCAAATTAGAAAAGCGTTTTGCAAATAAACCTAATATCATTTTAAATAATGTAGCTCTTGGTCATGTAAATCAAACAACTACTTTGTATTCTACTGCTAGTGGTGGTGTGGATGCAAGTCTAGTAAATACTCAAAATGAAAATCTAAAGCAAACCTCTATTTCTATGGTAACTTTGGACGATTACTGTTTAAAAAATGAGGTTGAAACCATTCATTTTATGAAAATAGATGTTGAAGGATTTGAAATGAATGTACTTAAAGGAGCTAAAACAAATATTGAGAAACAAAACATTAAACGCATCCAAGTAGAACATGGGTCTTTACAGTCTATTATTGCTGGAACTACCTTATATGGTTTTACTACGCTGTTACATAACTACCAATGTTATCATATCAAGCAGAATGGAATCTATAAAATAGACTATGCACCAATTAATGAGATATTTTATAACTCGAATTATTACTTCAAAATTAACGAATAAATGGTATTCGATTTTCTTAAATATCTGCAGCCTACAAACTATTTTTCTTTATATCAAAAGAATAGAACGTCTGTGTTTCCCTTTGTGTATAAATTACCTGAGCAGATTTTAGAACAATTGTTTCCAGACATCCAGTTCAAAAGTTCAGAAGCGAAAGCCTACGACCTCTCTTGGCAAGCCGTTCAAAAAGGCTATATCGGACAAATGGAAACCTATCAACAATTTGAAAAATTACCCATTATAGATGAATACCGTTTTATCCGTAAATATTTTCATCCAGCTTGGGTACTTTATGTGCTTTTAATCAGGCTTTTTAGTTTTAAAAATCCCTTTAAAGAAATAAAGGCGTTTTATGCGACTAAAAACACAAAACGCAGCGACTATTTAAAAACACCCATTTTATATAATAGTTGGGATAATTTTCAATCGAAGCTCGTTGCAAGTCAACCAAAAGTTACTGTTATTATTCCAACCTTAAACCGTTATGTTTATTTAAAAGACGTGCTGAAAGATTTAGAAAAACAAGACTATACCCATTTTGAAGTGATTGTGATGGACCAGTCAGAGCCCTTTCAGGAAAGCTTTTACTCGTCGTTCGACTTAGATTTAAAGCTTATTTATCAAAAAGAAAAAGCCCTTTGGTTAGCAAGAAATACAGCCATCAAACAAGCCAAAGGGGACTATCTGTTGTTGTTTGATGACGACAGTCGTGTGGATTCCAACTGGATTACGAACCACCTTAAATGCTTAGATTATTTTCAAGCCGAGGTGTCTTCCGGGGTATCTATTTCGAAAGTAGGAGCTGAGGTGCCTGCTAATTATCGGTTTTTTAGAATCAGCGACCAGTTAGATACAGGAAATGTGATGATTAAGAAAAGGGTTTTTGAAGCCATTGGTTTGTTCGACAGACAATTTGAAAAACAGCGTATGGGGGATGGAGAGTACGGCCTGAGGTCTTATTTGAATGGATTTTTAAATATCTCTAATCCCTATGCCAAACGCCTGCATTTAAAAGTAGGTTCCGGAGGCTTGAGAGACATGGGGAGCTGGGATGCCTTTAGAACTAAAAAATGGCTGTCTCCAAGACCCATCCCATCAGTATTGTATTTCTATAGAAGCTATTTTGGGAACCAAGCAGCCAAACGGGCTTTATGGAAAACCGTGCCATTATCCATCATGCCCTATCAATTTAAAAGCAATAAACCCATGATGATTCTAGGCGTTTTTGTTTCTTTGCTATTGTTGCCTTTGGTGTTGTTTCAAGTGTGTAAGTCTTGGTATTTATCGAGTTTAAAAATGAAGGAAGGAGCTTTAATAGAAAAACTATAATCTGAGCTATTATTTAAAGAGTAACAAAGTGAATTTTTTTAAAAACATTTATGATTCTTAATATTGAAATAATTACATCACTATCAGAACCTACAGCTTTTTTTCTAAAAAAAAATAAAGTTCTAATAAATAGTGATGCCTTCTTATCAGAGTCATTTAAAATGAAATTCACTTTTAGTGAACCCATTATTTCTTTGAGAGATCATGATTATTTATGGAAGGCACCATATGAAAATTATAATGCTGGTGTATTCGCACCTAAACTTCTAAAATTAAAAAACAACTATTATATTCAGGCAAATCAAGCCATTGGTTCTTGGCGTTTGGATATCAATGAAGATAATGTATTGTATTGGTGTTTTAATGAGATTAATCAGAATCCGATTACACAATATGTTGGTGAAAGCAATTCAAGATTAATAAACAGTTTAACTGAGGAAATTGAGGTAGGTAAATTATCCTTATTATTTTCTAAGTCTCATGGGATAGAATATAGTAGATCTATCGTTCCTTTTTCAGGCATCATTTGTTTTACAGATCATTGTGATTTTGATTCTTTTGAAAGTCTTGAAACTTTAAGAGAATTTTTTAAGAAAATGAGTATTAGAACTACTAAAGGCTTTTTTTTAAATCATTTTTCAAAAAGAGCAGAGAATGCTTCTTATGAGAATGAAAAAGAGGAATTACAAAAGTGGGAGCGAGATGGTCATGAAATGGCTTACCATTCTTTAACACAATCTTTGCGAAGTCAAACTGAAGCTTTTAAAGAATTTGAATTATTTAAACCAGAATTTTCAAGTAAAACATGGATAGATCATGGGTATCAACCTTATAATTTGTCGTTAAGTAGTCAATTTAAAGAAAGCTATAATTACACCATTGATAGTCTTCAAAGCAAAGGAGTATCCTATTTTTGGAGCTATATAGATTCAGGCTTTGCAACAAATGGAGTTATTAATCAACTAAACCCAAATCAGTTTACACTGAAAGTTTTTAATAAGGGAATTAAAAAGTTTGTATTAAAAAAACGAATGGCCTTAAGTATTAAAAATTTGATGTTTCATTATGATGCAAGTTCCAAACAAATTGATAATTATAAAAGCTTAGCATCATCATTAAAAAAGGCTCTTAAACAAAAATCTTTAAAACATGTTTTTCAGTTAATCCAAAGTGCAATATCAATTCAAAAGATATTTTTTACTTTGCTTCTAAAATGGAAAACGACGTCGAAAACAGTCTATCCATTATCTGAATACACACCCATTGTTTTTAAACTTAATAAGTCGGTATATGCTTTTCAAACGTTGGAAATGACTGATTTTGTTGAAGGCCTGTCAAAGAATAATATAAACATCCTACTGAAAGAATCGGGTTTGTGTATCTTGCATACTTATTTTTCGGTTCGATTAGAGTATCATGAAGGTAAGTTGCTACAAGACGAGCACACTATTAATCCCCATGTAATATCTAATTTTCAATATTTATCAGAACAGGTATTGAAAAATAAATTATGGAATCCAACACTTCGTGAGCTGATAGAGTATCTAAAGCAATTCTATAGTTTAAAATTAGATATCGATGAAGAAGGAGCTATTTTTGAACGGTCTAAAACGAGTTTAATAAGTAGAAAGGTATAACAATGAAATTCTTTTTCACAACAGAGCAATCCTGGTTTGATAAATGGGACGAATTCCTTACAAAGGAATCACGTGGCACACACCTGCAACATTCTGTTTGGCTCAATTCCTATAAATCCTATGGGTTTACCACAGAGCTATTTCTTTTGGTTGAAGAGAATAATGATATTATTGGTGGTTTTATAGCTGTTATAGCAAAAAAAGCATTTTTTAAATTCTATATTATTCCACAAGGCCCCATAATAAAATTATCTAAAGAATTTTATTTAAAAGACTGTTTTGAGCAGATACATATCCGTTCTAAACATCTTAAATGTTGCTATGCACAATTTTCTATACCTATCTCAAATAATTTATTAATAAAGGATTATGTGTATGGTGAGAATGTGAGAGAATGGATACCGGAACCTTTTGAGAGTGGAAATAAGTTTAAATATATTTATTCAGGTTATGGAATGAATTGGGTTGATTTAAGCGAATTTACTGATTTTGATTCCTATTTAAAAAGTTTAAAATCACAAGTGAGACGCAATATTAAATTAGCCTATCAAAGAAATGATGATTGTTATTATTTATCTAATAAAAGTACCATAGATGATCTTGAGTTACTTTATGAATTGGTATTATTAAACGCTAAGCAATTTCATTATTCTGTTAGAAGCTTTAAGGATGTAGGTAATAGTTTATTGAACTTATTATACAAGGGACAGGGTGTATTCCAAAGTATATCTAATAATTCAGAAATTGTATCTACGGGGTTTTCAATAAAACATCATAATTATTTAGTGTATTTGTTTGGTGGTACCAAAAGAATGAAACCAGACACCAAATCTGGTTATTTAATACATGCTAGTAATATTAAAATGTCTATAGAAAATGGGTATCCAGGTTATAATATTTCTATGGGTGGCTCAGAAGGAGTTAGAGATTTTAAACGCAAGTTTGCTTCAGAGGAAATTTATTTTAATAAACCTCATTACTTTTGTGTGCATAATGCATTAGTATTTAATATATTTAAAAGTTTTGAAAAAATATTAAAAAAACATAAGGGGGTAATCTCTAAATATCTAAAATGAAGGCATTTTTTAATAAATTAAAATTAAAACACATAGATGTTTTTGTTTATAAAATGCCTAGTCAAGGCTTGGTTGATTTTGTTATAGATATATCTTCTTACACCTTAAAAAATGAAACACAAAACGGACGCCAAGTGTTTTGCATACTAGATTCTTTTAAAAAAACAATACATAAAAGTTTTATTTTTAAAAAGGTATACCTCTTGAAGCTCATTCAAGTGCAAGGTGATGTAATTGGTGGGTGTTCTACATCTGAAAAACATAGAGGTAAAGGCTTTTATCCTTTTATGTTAAATACCATAGGTAAGACGTATGCTAAAGATGGAAATTTTGATTTATACATCATAGTGGATAAATCAAATACAAGTTCTATTCGTGGTATTGAAAAAGCTGGATTTATAAAATACAAATCTGTTAAAACAAAAAGATTTGGACCAATATATTTTGATACAATGGTAGAGTAAGATTAAAAAAAAAATCGATGGGCGGAGTCTTTATTGAGGTGTTTAATTTTGGAAGCTAGGTTTGCATTGAATTTTTTGATAAAACGCCTTCGACAGGCTCAGACTGACATAGTGATTTGGGTTTTGATTGTGGTTGAAATTTTTATAGTTAGGAAAAAGAGATGCTTCGATAGGCTCAGACTGACAATAACTATTGCTAGCTGTCATTGCGAACGTAGTGAAGCAATCTGTCATTAAAATTGTTCTCAGTTTCATGAGATTGCCACGTCACTCCTTCGTCGTTTCTCGCAATGACAGGTATAAAGTAATGACGATAAAAATTAAAAATAGAGAATAAATTAAGGTATTGAATAAAAACATCCTCATAGTAACCTCCGAATTCCCTCCACAACCTGGAGGTATCGGCTATCACGCGTTTAACCTTGCTGAACAGCTTCAGATGCATGGCTATGGTGTGACTGTTTTAGCAGACCAACGTTCAAAATCGGGTGAGGAAGAATTGGGTTTTGATAAGTCACTTGCCTTTCAAATAAAACGAGTATCCTGGAAGTCTATTCGGATTTTGATGTATCTGGAACGTCTGGTTTTACTTTTTAGGTTGATTAAAACCAACGAGGTGGTTTTAGCTTCAGGAAAATTTTCCTTGTGGATGGTAGCTTTTGTGAGTTTGTTTTATAAGAAACACTATCTAGCAGTGATTCATGGTTCTGAGGTGAATTTTAAAAAGTACCTTCTAAAAAAGAGTATTGAAAGCGCCTTAAAACGATTTTCCACCATCATAGCAGTGTCGCAGTACACACAAAGTCTGGTTTCGCATTTAAACCTCAATACCATAGTGATTCCCAATGGGTATGATGTTAAAAAGTGGCAAACGGTGGTTCCTGTCCATGGAGCCCTTCAGGGATATCCCCAACTCATGACTGTTGGGAATGTTACTCAAAGGAAAGGTCAGCTACAGGTGATTAAACACTTACCACAACTCTTGAAGATTTATCCGAAAATTCAGTATCATTGTGTGGGATTACCAACAGAAGCAAAAAGGTTTAAACAAATAGCGAAAGACTTAGGTGTAGCTAAGCACGTTGTTTTTCATGGTCGTCTCGAGGATACCGAATTACAAGCTTTGTTGCAGGTTATGGACGTGTTTGTGATGTTAAGTACCGAAACAGCATCAGGCGATGTGGAAGGTTTTGGAATGGCACTCATAGAAGCTAATGCTTTGGGAATACCAAGCATAGGCTCTAAGGGCTGTGGCATTGAAGATGCCATTTTAGATGGGAAATCGGGATGTCTGGTAGCTCATGGAAATGCATCAGAATTTCAAGACGCTTTAAAAAACATTTTAGAGGCTCATGAGACCTATAAAATAGAAGCTAAAAAATGGGCAGACACCCATAGATGGGAAGATGTTATAAAGACTTATATCAAGATTATTGAAGCATAAGAGATGAATCGAACATGATCAAAATTTTATCACCCAAAGAAATGATTAAATGCGAATAGCATGCCTGTACTGAGTCAAGTCGAAGTATGACCATTAAAAGGCAATAAAAAAAGCAGATGAAACTGGCCATTATATCACATACCGAACATTATAAAGCCCCAGATGGCACCATCGTTGGTTGGGGCCCTACCATTACGGAAATCAATCACCTCTTAGAGATTTTTGATACCATTTATCATGTGGCCATGTTACATGACACCGAAGCCCCTCCAAGTGCTCTGCCGTATCTGTCTAATAAAGTGGTTTTTATACCCTTACCTGCTTTAGGTGGCCAAAGCATAATATCTAAAATAGAACTTGTTTGGAAGGCACCTAAAGTATTACGAATTATTAATCGGACTTTAAAACAGGTTGATTGGTTCCAGTTTCGAGCGCCTACGGGCATGGGCGTGTATGTGATTCCCTTTCTAAGTCTTTGTGTTAAGACACCCGGTTGGTTTAAGTATGCAGGGAATTGGAATCAAGAACATCCACCATGGGGCTATAGATTACAACGCTGGATGTTGAAACAGCAATCTAGGAAGGTGACCATCAATGGGAGTTGGAACCATCAACCCAAACACTGTATCACTTTTGAAAATCCCTGCTTAACAAATGCGGAACTTGATGAAGGGTTAAAACTAGGGAAAGAAAAATCCTTAGAAGGTCTTATTAATGTCTGTTATGTAGGGCGTTTAGAAAGGCCTAAAGGTGTCGAGCGAATCATTCAAGCCATGGCAGGGCTTACAGTTTTAGAAAAACAACGCATTGGAGTGGTGCATTTGGTAGGGGATGGTCCAGAAAAAACCTATTTTGAGGAGCTAAGCAAAACAGCTGGGGTGACATTTAAATTTCACAGCTTTTTACCAAGACAGGAAGTCTTCGATATTTATAGAGCGTGTCAAGTCTATTTAATGCCCACCACAGCATCAGAAGGCTTTCCAAAAGCTATTGCTGAAGCCATGAATTTTGGATGCCTGCCCATCGTCTCTAATATTTCATCGATTGGACAATATATTAAACACATGGAAACTGGGATTTGTTTGGATGAAGTGACTAGTGAAAAAATGCTAAAGGAAATAAAAGAGTTATTACAAGTAGATGATGAGAATTATCAAAACATATTACAAAACCAAAGAGAAATTGTTGAAAAATTTAGTTTTAATTATTACAATCATAGAATAAATACTGATATAATCTTTTGAGAGTAGCCATTCCCAAATACAACCAAGAAAGTTACATAGCCTTAATAGGAGTACATGTGCTTATGGGTATTCTGTTATTCATGTCTAGACCTCTGTCTAAACCGATATTTCTGATACTAATGGTTTATTTTATTGGACGCATTATTTTGGCACATGATAAGAATAAAACAAAAGAAATACTTTTGGCATCGGCCTATTTTGTAGGAGCAGAAGTCTTATTCCGGATGACCAAGGCTGGTGTTTCTTATGAAGCATCAAAATATTTAGTAATCTTGTTCATGGCAATGGGCATGTTTTACAAAGGCATATCAGGTAAGAGTTATCCTTATTTTATCTATTTAATTCTTCTAGTGCCAGCCATTGTGGTCGCTTCTGTAACCCTAACTTTTGACGCCAAATTCCGTTCGAACATAGCCTTTGTTTTAAGTGGCCCGGTTTGTTTGGGCATGGCAGCTTTGTATTGTTACGATAGGAAAGTGAGTCAGAAATTGCTCATGGAGATTTTATTATATATGGCATTACCTATAGTAACTTTAACGGTCTATTTATTTCTTTACACACCCAGTGTTAAAGACATATTATCTAGTACGGCATCTAACTCAGCTACCTCGGGAGGTTTTGGTCCCAATCAGGTAGCAACAGCCCTTGGTTTAGGGATGTTTATTATGATTGTTCGGCTGTTCTTAAGATCTCCGAGTTTGGGACTAAAAATATTGAATATGGTTATTTTTGTTGCTATGTCCTTTAGGGCCTTTGTCACCTTTAGTCGAGGAGGTATTATTGCGGCTGTAATAGTAACGGCTGCTTTTTTGTGGACCCTATTTTTTCAATCCACAGCCAAACAAAAAAATCAAATCATGGGTTCTTTAATCTTGTTTGTGATGGCAGCTTTAATATCTTGGGTCGTGAGTTCAAATCAAACTGGGGGCTTATTAGACAAACGTTATGCCAATGAAGATGCTCAGGGGAGAGAGAAACAAGATTTGGCAACGGGTCGAGTAGATATCTTTATGGATGAAATGGATGGCTTTTTAAGCAGTCCCTTTTTGGGAGTAGGTGCTAGTAGAACAAAGAACATGCGAGTAGAAGAAGGGATTGGGCATTTGCCTTCACATAATGAAATTGGACGATTATTGTCAGAGCATGGACTGTTAGGAATCTTTGCTTTATTGATATTAATTTTTAAACCTTTAGGTTATAGAAGTGGAAATAAAAAAAATATCTTCTTTTATGCTTTTCTAGCCTTTTGGTTCGCTACCATCAACCATTCAGGCATGCGTATTGCAGCCCCATCTTTTATTTATGCCTTAGCATTATTAAATATAACTCATGAAAAACGTCCTGTACATAGGAAACAAATTAAATCATAAACGAAGTAATGTGTCTTCGATTAGTGTCTTAGGACCCATGTTGGAACATGAAGGCTTTAACATGAGGTATGCATCTGTGTATCCAAATAAAATTAGACGCATGCTGGACATGCTTTGGTGCTGTTTCAAGTATAGAAAAACCACAGATGTAGTATTAATAGACACCTACAGTACTTTAAACTTTTACTATGCCCTTTTAGTCAGTCAGCTTTGTCGCTTATTAGACCTAAAATATGTGCCCAGTCTCAATGGAGGAAATTTACCCATGCGTTTAGATAAGAATCCAAGGTTGAGTCGCATCATCTTTAAGCCAGCCTATAAATTGATATCGCCATCCATCTATTTAAAAGAGGCTTTTGAAGCTCATGGCTATAAAAAAGTCGTGTATATTCCCAATAGTTTAGAAATGGACCAGTACTCCTTCCAAGTAAAAAAACTTGAGGAAGTGAAACTCTTGTGGGTGCGCTCGTTTTCTAATATTTATAACCCCACACTCGCAGTAAAAATACTAAAAGCCTTACAGGACGAAGGTTTAAAAGCTAGTTTATGTATGGTGGGGCCAGATTCTGATGGCTCTTTAGAGGATGTAAAACAACTGGCTAAGAGTTTAGAGGTGTCTGTAACAATTACAGGGAAACTTCCAAAAAAGGACTGGTTGGCTCTGGCTAAAGACTATAACATCTTTATTAACACCACCAATTTCGATAATATGCCCGTAAGCGTTATAGAAGCTATGGCTTTAGGACTCCCAGTGGTCTCCACCAATGTAGGAGGCTTGCCATTTCTTTTAAAACATGAAAAAGACAGCCTATTAGTGCCCCCTGATGATGTTGAGGCTTTTGTAGTAGCCATCAAGCAACTGATGAATAACCCGGTAGCCAGTAGAGCCATGGCCTTTAACGCTAGAAAAAAAGTAGAGCAATTCGATTGGGAACTGGTAAAACAACAATGGTTTAAATTACTTAGTTAAAATTAAAACATCATAACAAGCTCATCCCTTCAGATGAAAATTGAACAAACGTTAAGCAGATGCATTAACATTAAATCAAAACGAATTTTATCTAAAAATCAATACGGCCTACTTTTAGTTTTTGTAGTAAAACAAATAAAAACAGCTGTGGCTGGTAGTGGAGGATGGCCTAGCGCAGCGTTTGCCATCAGCATGAAAAGGTTTTTAAGCAGTTTTCAAGAAAACTAAAATCAGCCTAGATTTTTTTGGTTCGTTTTTTCATCGATGGAAAAAATGAATGTACTAAGTGTTAAAAAATAGTCCAGTAGACTATTTTAATGAAGGTACTAGCTGGCGCGAGGATATTAGTAGCAATAATATATAAAGAAGGTCTAGACGGAGGGTTTGAAAATAACACTTCAGATGAAGATTGAACAAACGTTAAGCAGATGCATTAACATTAAATCAAAACGAATTTTATCTAAAAATCAATACGGCCTACTTTTAGTTTTTGTAGTAAAACAAATAAAAACAGCTGTGGCTGGTAGTGGAGGATGGCCTAGCGCAGCGTTTGCCATCAGCATGAAAAGGTTTTTAAGCAGTTTTCAAGAAAACTAAAATCAGCCTAGATTTTTTTGGTTCGTTTTTTCATCGATGGAAAAAAATGAAAGTACTAAGTGTTAAAAAATAGTCCAGTTGACTATTTTAATGAAGGTACGAGCTGGCGCGAGGATATTAGTAGCAATAATATATAAAGAAGGTCTAGACGGAGGGTTTGAAAATAACACTTCAGATGAAAATTGAACAAACGTTAAGCAGATATATTAACATTAAATCAAAACGAATTTTATCTAAAAATCAATACGGCCTACTTTTAGTTTTTGTAGTAAAACAAATAAAAACAGCTGTGGCTGGCAGTGGAGGATGGCCTAGCGCAGCGTTTGCCATCCGCATGAAAAGGTTTTTAAGCAGTTTTCAAGAAAACTAAAATCAGCCTAGATTTTTTTGGTTCGTTTTTTCATCTATGGAAAAAATGAATGCACTAAGTGTTAAAAAATAGTCCAGTTGACTATTTTAATGAAGGTGCTAGCTGGCGCGAGGATATTAATAGCAATAATTATAAAAGAGATCTAGACGGAGGGTTTGAAAATAACACTTCAGATGAAGATTGAACAAACGTTAAGCAGATGCATTAACATTAAATCAAAACGAATTTAATCTAAATATCAATACGGCCTACTTTTAGTTTTTGTAGTAAAACAAATAAAAACAGCTGTGGCTGGCAGTGGAGGATGGCCTAGCACAGCGTTTGCCATCCGCATGAAAAGGTTTTTAAGCAGTTTTCAAGAAAACTAAAATCAGCCTAGATTTTTTTGGTTCGTTTTTTCATCGATGGAAAAAATGAATGCACTAAGTGTTAAAAAATAGTCCAGTTGACTATTTTAATGAAGGTGCTAGCTGGCGCGAGGATATTAATAGCAATAATTATAAAAGAGATCTAGACGGAGGGTTTGAAAATAACACTTCAGATGAAGATTGAACAAACGTTAAGCAGATGCATTAACATTAAATCAAAACGAATTTAATCTAAATATCAATACGGCCTACTTTTAGTTTTTGTAGTAAAACAAATAAAAACAGCTGTGGCTGGCAGTGGAGGATGGCCTAGCACAGCGTTTGCCATCCGCATGAAAAGGTTTTTAAGCAGTTTTCAAGAAAACTAAAATCAGCCTAGATTTTTTTGGTTCGTTTTTTCATCGATGGAAAAAATGAATGCACTAAGTGTTAAAAAATAGTCCAGTAGACTATTTTAGAGAAAGGACTAGTCAGTATGTTGGATAAAAAAAGCAGTTAAATTGGAGGGTTTAAATTGTAAGTATGTTTAATAGACGAGGCCACTAATGTAAATTATAAAAAAAAGCCATATTGGCTCCTCTCTTTAGATAAAGAGGGGTGGACAAACACAGTTTGGACGGGGAGTTTGAATGTAAGCATACATAAAAATGTAAACTGTAAAACTAACTTCCTGCCGACAAGCAAGCAACACCTGCCCGACTGAGCGATTCAGGCGTGGACAACCATCAACCTCCATCTTTCCCATACTTAGCCTCCAACCGTGCGATAACATGTCTCTCATCAGCCATGAAATAATCACAATAGGCTTTTAAACTAACAAACTTGTGACTTGGTAATTGATATTGAGCATTGATGTCGTGAATGTACTGACGAGCAGTTTTGGAGCAAACCCCATTAATTAGGGCAATGTCTTTTGTATATAGAAAGGCAACAATCATAATTTTGAGAATTAAATATTAAACAATAAAAGTGGAAAGTGATTTTAACTATTTAAGAACAAACTAAATCTGATTATTAAACTTTGTTGGGGATAGTGTAAAAATAAACTCACAATTAACACGCCATTTCCGACATCCATTCTCACAATTTTTTGTTAAAAATCATCATGTAAACAGAGTACGGACCTGTCTGCACACAAACAGGCAACTCACAGCCCGCAAACAAATACAGACGTCTCCTATAGTTCCCCTATGGTAACCCTATAGCAACCCTATGGATATCCTATGGTAGCCCTATGGAAATAGAAAAGGGTATAGAATGTTAACAAAGATGCATAAAACGGAAAAAAAGGTAACAAATCTGAGGCCTCTCGAATAAATAAAATCGTTACTGAAGTTTTCAATATAGACTAGAAGAACCCTCCAAATAACGGAAGTGTTTTCAAAACACAATAAATTCTCCAATAACTTGAAGCCAATGGATATAAGCAACTTGCTCGATGAGATAGGTCGACATATCAAAAACAAGTTCTAGAATATCTGTTGATAATAATTGTTTAATCAGTAATTAGTTATAGCTATAAAAATAAAAACACAAGTCTATAAATAATTACACAATACTTAGAAATCATGGCAAAAGTGAAGTCATTATTTAATGTAGAAGGAACACTGGGAGAAGTGACTTTCTATAAAGATCAAGACGGATATAAAATCCGAAACAAAGGAGGAGT
This sequence comes from Flavobacteriaceae bacterium LYZ1037, assembly GCA_003144015.1. Taxonomy (GTDB): domain Bacteria; phylum Bacteroidota; class Bacteroidia; order Flavobacteriales; family Flavobacteriaceae; genus Xanthomarina. Next base: position 503,935 of record QFWS01000001.1, read on the forward strand.
TAATAAAAAACGTATTTTAAACGATCCGGCCTTTGCAAGAACCAGAGAGAATCTCACCGAATTTGGAAATGCTGCTACCAGTGGTAAAATGCTGCGTAGAAGTATTGTCAGTCTCATGAATGATGCTAAAGACAATCGAGTAACTTCAAGATTAACTAAGGTAATGAGTAGGGTTAAAAATGAAGACACCACTTCAGCACGTGGAGAACGTAATGTAGCTACAGGTATTTTAACTCCTCTAGGAAAAGCCTGGTTAAAAGGATTTAATTTTAATAAAAGAGCCATATTGGATTCGGTCCTGCAGGCATCTTATACCTTAAATCCGGCAACAGGTGAAGTGGAGATAGCCGATCTGGTTCCTATACAGCAATTAGAAATTCCAGAAGGGGCAACTCATGTAGATTTTATCTCTGGGTTTTTAAACTTAGATTTTGTGACTGGAGATAAGGACTTACAGGAAAGCAACCTTGTAAATCTGCCCATCGATGCAACAATATCTACAGTGACCCTAACACCTACAGGTGTTCCAACGGGTGTTGGACAAAATTTTTATTTCTTAAAAGTAGCTTTTTATCAAGAAATAAATGCTGTGCAATACCCGCTTAACAATGGGGCATTTAACGCCTTACAACTTATAGAAGTTCTATAACTTGTTTGTTTTTAAATGTTTTAAAGGACTGTCCGTTTGGGCAGTCTTTTTATTTCATAATGCCATCTATGACTATAGATAACAGACAACAACAAAAATACTTGCATAATTTCTTTAACTTACTATCTTTACCTTATAAATCAATTAGATGCCGAAACAAGATATCCATTTTAATATTTCTGAACGTAAGATTTTATTAAGAGTGGTAGATATATTGTCCATTCTTGGCATGTTATATCTCGTGAGCTCAATATTTGCTTTCGATTATTTTACCGTTACCCATCAAAATTGGTCTTGGGTTTTGGTCTTGTTGCTTTATATTAGTGTGTTTGGAACCATTTTTGAACTCTACGATTTACAAAAAGCGAGCAGAATGGATAAAGTGGTGAGCAATATTTTCTTAACCAGCTCCTTTACCGTTTTATTTTATTTGTTAACCCCATTTTTTACACCCTTCCTTCCTTCTAATAGATTGCAAATAGGTTATTTTTATATGGCAATAGTCTCTGCGCTTATTATTTGGAGGCTGATTTATGTCTATTTTATTACCTCTCCAAGGTTTTATAAAAAAGTATTGATTGTAGGGGAGACTTCAAACATTGAAACCATTGTAGATGCGTTTAAAAACGCCGACCCTAATTATAAAATTGTAGGATTTATTAACTGTGAAGAATCTCAGGATGTTCAGATAAAATACAAAGGAATTTTAGAGTATGACCCAAGTGATATGCATCGTATTATTGATGAAGAAAACATCTCTGAGATTGTAGTGGCTAGTTACAATGCTGAAACCATTACATCGGCCATTTATGGCGATTTAATCATGCTTCTCGAACGCGGGTTTCCTATTAAAGAATACACCCAAGTGTATGAAGACATTACGTATCGGGTTCCCGTGCAATTTGTAGGGAAGGACTTCTATAAATACTTTCCATTTAGTCGTAGCAACCAAAACAAATTGTATTTGTTTTACCATCGCTTATTTGATACATTAATAGCCCTTGTTGGAGTTTTAATAGGGTTTTTGCTTTTGCCTTTTGTGTTTCTGGGGAATTTGATTGCCAATCGTGGGCCTCTGTTTTATTTTCAAGAAAGGGTAGGGAAAAACGGAAACGTGTTTTCTATTATTAAATTCCGAACCATGATTGTAAATGCTGAAAAGGAAGGTGCTGTTTGGGCTGAGAAAGATGATATTCGAGTTACGCCTTTTGGGAAGTTTTTAAGACGCTCCAGATTGGACGAATTCCCTCAGTTTATAAATATTTTAAAAGGGGACATGAGTTTGATTGGTCCAAGACCCGAACGACCATATTTTGTAAAAGAATTATCTCAGGTGATTCCCTTTTATGAAACCCGACATATTATCAAACCAGGACTCACGGGTTGGGCACAGGTAAAAGTGCGTTATGGGTCTACGGTTGAAGATAGCTTACTGAAATTGCAATACGACTTGTATTATATCAAACACCGAAGCTTTTTATTAGATGCTAATGTTATTATCAAGACTTTAAGTACTATGGTGTTCTTTAGAGGGCAGTAGGTTTAGTGTTTAGTACAGTCTCAATCCTGTAAAAGAACCCAACAACATATAATTATTACGAGTTTTTCCTAAACGAGTGTCATTGCGAGGAGAGACGTCAGGGACGACGTAGCAATCTTATGATTGGTTGGTTTTATTAAACAGATTGCCACGTCGCTGCGCTTCTCGCAAAGACGGAGACATTGGACTTACAACATCTTATAATACCAAATCAAAAACACATATCTAACACCTAGGGCAATAAGCAAAGGCAATAAAGCTATTGCAAACACTTGGATGCCTACAAGCCAATGAAATGTTAGTAAACACAGCATAATCACTAAGAATTTTAAATACTTAATAAACCATTGCTTGGGAGTCTTTTTAATAACCTGCGCGACGACAATCACATTCAAGGCAAAAGCCCAAAGTAGATTATAGTTTTGCGCTGTGGCTTCATGGTCTGTTGCAAACCAAAGTAACAGGATAAAAACACCAATCAAGCCTGTTATAGAAAAAATAATGATGTCCAGAAGTTTGGTTCTACGCTGGTTTTTATAATCGAAAAAAGTAAGGCTCAGTATGATAAGTCCCAGAATACTAAATAAGACATAAGGACTAAATAACACCTGTTGAGGGGCATTCACAACTCTTTTTTTAAATACCATTCTGTTATTTTTTACCAAGCTTTTAGAAGCGTTTTTTAAAGAAGCAACTTTAAAAAAGGCATGTATGTATTTCGGTAAAAACATGTGTTCTTCAGGAGTTGCTGGTCTGTCAATAACAGACCCTAAAGCGATGTCAATACCAACGCTTCCCCAGGAATTTGTGTCTAACTGATTTTGAATTAAGGTTCTAAACGTTTGTGGTTTAAAACCTGTTGGAGGGTCAAATTGTATGGATGTGTTTAGAGTCTTTACTAAAACATCTTTAATTCGCGTGGCGCAGTTATCAAAAAAGAAATCGTATAGATAGGCTCTGTTTTCAGGTTTGTAATTGGTTTCTAGGTAATCAAAAACTTGCTGCTTTTCAATTTGAGTTAGATTTAAAGTTTGTTCCTGGATGGTTCTATTTTGATAGACATAGGCATTATAAAAGTCTTCATAAAAGTTTCTACCTATAAGATAATTTAATTTGCCTTGAGCAAATTTCAGGTAAAAGTTAGGCGTGTTGAAATCGTAAATACCATAATTGTATGTGATATCCATACCGTGTCGTTGATCTTTAATTCTAAAAGCACTATGACCAAAAGCATCGTTTAAAGACGTTCCCGGACCAATGGTTAAGACGCTAATTTCAGCTTCATTAGAAAGTCTTCTTGTTTGAGAATAAGAGTTTGTAATAAAAAAGAATATGGTAATAAATAGAATGAAACAGGGTCTCATAGGCAGTTTATCTAAAGATGCTAAAGTCTACTTTTAGTGAGAACACATTGGAATACAAGGCAATACTTTGGTCTCCAATATCTGTAAAAGCATAATCTACTTGGATGCCTTTGTAATTAAACCCGACACCAATACTAGGTTGGAAACTAACACGTTCTTTATCGTCTAATTGTAATTCATTTTGGAAATTACTAACCCCTGTTCTTAAATAAACCATATCTAAATATCCAAACTCTAAACCGAGAGCAGGATTAATACTGGCGAAAGAGGTAGAAATGATATCGTTGTTTTCTTGAAAACGAATGTTTAAATCGACTTCAGCTAATAAGGAATAATCGTATCTAATAATGAATTTTTTAGCAACCCCAAATTGCAATTTCGGAATGGTTATTTCGGTGGTTTCAGGGAGTTCTTGATTTTGCCCTTCAACTGCATCTTGGATGGTAGCAAATGCTTCCTCATTGATTGCCCAGGTATTAAAAGTTGTTGTAATATCTCGAGCCATAATACCAAATTTCCACGCGTCTCTGGTTTGAAACTGAATGGCGGCATCGAGACCAAACCCCCAAGAGGATGCAAAATCTCCAATAACACGACGGATGACTTTTGCATTAATACCATAATTCAATCCATCTAAAGGGAGTTTTCTGGCATAAGAGAAGGTTACGCCATAATCGGCTGTAGAGAACAAGCTAATTCTGTCGTAATTAATATTCCCTTCATCGTCAATAAGTTGTGTGGTATTTAAGATGTCATCTACAGCAAATCGAATGAGCGAAATACCAATAGCACTTTTATCGTCTATAGGCATGGCAAATCCAATATAATCGTAATTGGCAATGCTTTCAAAATAGCTGGAATGCATTAGAGCCAATTGTTTGTCTTCTAAATGCACTAAGCCTGCTGGGTTCCAATAACCAGAATTAACATCGGCAGAATGAGCGGTAACTGCATTACCCATACCCAATGCAGCAGCATCAACACCAATATTCATGAACTCGTTAGAATATTTTCTAACGGCTTGACTGAATACAGACATGGAAATAAGTAATAGTAAGCTTGTTAATTTCGTTTTCAAAAGCATTTATTTCTGCAAATATGCTATAATTTTTCAACATATTAAACTTGAAAATATACTAGTTATTGTATAATTGTTGTAGGATACCATTTAAATGTCAAAATAATCGTTGAAATTCGTTTCTAGTTCCTGTATTTTTAGCATCAACTAGAATTATTGAGCAGCTTATTAAGAAACTATATTTCCAGTCTTATTAAACGAACAAGCAAATTTATTATCAATCATTTTGAAATTCATTTGCAATTAGACGAAAATAGTTTGTTATTTTTACATGAAATATGTGATTTTTAATGAAAAAACAGATTCCTAACATTGTTACGCTTTTAAATTTATTCTCTGGATGTATTGCAGTAATTTTAGCTGTAAACTCTAATTTTATAGCAGCCGCAGGATTTGTGGTTCTAGGTGTTTTTTTCGATTTCTTTGATGGCTTATTAGCTAGAAAACTTCAGGTGCAAAGTCCTTTAGGAATTCAGTTAGACTCTTTAGCCGATATGGTTACAAGTGGTTTGGTACCTGGAATTATTATGTTTAAACTACTGGCCATGTCTAGTGATACACCAGCTTTGGTATCTTTCTCTAACGAATGGAATAGTGCCATGCACTGGCAAGGGTTTCAATTTGCACCCATTGCATTATTAGGGTTTTTAATAACCATGGCATCGGCTTATAGATTGGCTAAATTTAATATTGACGAAGATCAGCAATCCTATTTTAAAGGCTTGCCAACACCCGCTAACACATTATTAATTGTGTCTTTGCCATTAATTATGGAGTTTCAGAATAACGATTTAATAAATGCGATGATTTTAAATACCTGGTTTTTAGTTGTACTTACGTTTGTAAGTGCTTTTATGTTAGTCTCTTCTGTAAAGTTATTTGCATTAAAGTTTAAGGATTTTAGTTTTAAAAATAATGCGTTGCGTTATATTTTTATCGTTTTGTGTGTGGTGTTATTGGCTGTTTTACAATTTGCAGCCATTCCAATAATCATTCTGTTATATATAATATTATCTCTATTTAGTCAGGCATCTATTTCATAAAACCTCTTTTTTAAATAAGTTGTATTTAATCATATTAGATTCCTTTTTCATATTTTTAACACCAAACAAACACATGGCTTCTGGATTTTTTGCTCTTCTTGATGATATTGCAGCTCTTATGGACGATGTTGCCGTATTGAGTAAAGTAACGACTAAAAAAACGGCAGGTATTTTAGGAGACGATTTGGCCGTTAATGCAGAAAAAGCTTCAGGATTTGTGTCTTCACGAGAGATACCTGTTTTATGGGCCATTTCTAAAGGGTCGTTTGTTAATAAACTAATAATCTTACCCATTGCCTTTCTATTAAGTGCTTTTCTACCCACTGCTGTCACCATTATTTTGGTTTTAGGTGGTGTTTATTTAGCTTTTGAAGGAGCCGAAAAAGTCTATGAAGTTTTCGTGCCACATAAACACCTTGAAACTGCTGAAGATGCTCAATCACTTTCTGAAGATGCGGTATTAGAACAAGAGAAAAAGAAAATTAAATCGGCCATATTAACCGATTTCATCCTGTCGGTTGAAATTGTCATCATCGCTTTAGGCTCGGTACTCGAACAAACATTAATGATGCAAATTATTGTGGTATCTATTGTAGCCATTATTGCTACTGTAGGCGTGTATGGTATAGTAGCTTTAATAGTAAGAATGGACGATTTTGGTCTGCGTCTGGTACGAGTTAGTAAAGGGAAAGGTGTCTTGTTTTTTATAGGTAACATGCTGGTCCAGTCGTTACCATATGTTATTAAAAGTTTATCTATAATTGGAACAATTGCTCTCCTATTGGTTGCAGGGGGCATTTTTGTTCACAATATAGCCTACCTGCACCATGTTTTAGAATCTTGGCCAAGTCTCATTAAAGAATTTGTAGTTGGATTGGTTGTAGGACTTTTAGCCCTGTTACTCTTTAAACTTGTGATGAAAGTTGTTGGGATGTTTCGAGGGTAAGGGGTGTGTGTTATCGGTTGTGTGTTATCGGTTGTCTGTTGTCGGTTGTGTGTTGTGTGTTGTGCTTCTCGATACAAAACCTCATTCTTCGGTTTCACTCGAAGTGACGTAGGGAGAGTTGGTTGTTAGTTATCGGTTATCAGTTATCGGTTATCTGTTATCGGTTGTCTGTTGTCGGTTGTGTGTTGTGTGTTGTGGGTTGTGGGTTGTGTGTTGTGTGTTGTGGGTTGTGCTTCTCGATACAACACCTCATTCATCGGTTTCACTCGAAGTGACGTAGGGAGAGTTGGTTGTTAGTTGTCGGTTATCTGTTATCTGTTTTCTGTTATCTGTTGTGTGTTGTGTGTTGTGTGTTGTGTGTTGTGGGTTGTGGGTTGTGGGTTGTGTGTTGTGCTTCTCGATACAAAACCTCATTCTTCGGTTTCACTCGAAGTGACGTAGGGAGAGTTGGTTGTTAGTTGTCGGTTATCACTTATCGGTTATCTGTTATCGGTTGTGTGTTGTGTGTTGTGTGTTGTGGGTTGTGCTTCTCGATACAAAACCTCATTCATCGGTTTCACTCGAAGTGACGTAGGGAGAGTTGGTTGTTAGTTATCGGTTATCAGTTATCGGTTATCTGTTATCGGTTGTGTGTTGTCGGTTGTGTGTTGTGTGTTGTGGGTTGTGTGTTGTGCTTCTCGATACAACACCTCATTCATCGGTTTCACTCGAAGTGACGTAGGGAGAGTTGGTTGTTAGTTGTCGGTTATCAGTTATCAGTTATCGGTTATCTGTTATCGGTTGTCTGTTGTCGGTTGTGTGTTGTGGGTTGTGTGTTGTGGGTTGTGTGTTGTGGTTGGGCTTCATAGCTTAGTCTCTAATTTTTTTTCTACGCAATTCGAAATTCTGACCTAAATAGACTTTTCGAACCATTTCATCGCTAGCCAATTCTTCAGGTTCTCCAGCTTTTAGAATACTTCCTTCAAACATTAAATACGTTCTATCTGTAATTGCTAAGGTTTCTTGTACGTTATGATCTGTAATAAGAATGCCAATATTTTTTTTGGTAAGTTGTGCTACAATACGCTGAATGTCTTCAACAGCCACAGGATCGACACCAGCAAAAGGTTCGTCTAATAATATAAAGCTTGGATCTGTAGCTAAAGCTCTGGCAATTTCGGTACGTCTTCTTTCACCACCAGACAACAAATCGCCACGACTTTTACGTATATGTTCTAATCCAAATTCTTCAATTAAAGATTCCATTTTCAAATGTTGTTCTTTCTTTGTTAGCTTGGTAAGTTGTAACACACTTAAGATGTTATCTTCAATGCTTAATTTTCTAAAGACTGAAGCTTCCTGTGCTAAATAACCAATGCCATTTTGAGCACGTTTGTACATGGGATATTTGGTGATGTTTGTTTTGTCTAAATGAATACTGCCTCCATTAGGTTTAATAAGCCCAACAATCATATAAAAAGACGTCGTTTTTCCAGCCCCATTAGGACCCAAAAGCCCAACAATCTCCCCTTGATTAACTTCAAGAGAGACATCTTTTACTACTTTTCGTCCATTATAGGACTTCATTAAATTATCAGCTTTTAACTTCATATAAACATGTAATTCCTGCTAAAATAGTAAAATTGAAAAGATACTCTAAAGTTTCTACTTTTATTTATTATAAGTTTAACGGAAATTTTGTCCTTATAAAAATTAATATTTACTCTAAGATTTTAATCTTTTCTTTTTTACATCGCCCAAAAAAGAAACAAAAAAGGCTAGGCTTACGAAACTTTATCTAAATTTTTCATTCAAAGCCTAAATTTTAGGAACTCGCTTTGAAAACATAGATTTGTTCAATATTTTACTAGCTCAAACAGCCTAAAATTTTACGGTGTTTTCATTTCAAATTTTACGATAAATTTTCGATAGGCCGAGACAGGAAGTTTATTAAAATAATTAAAGCATATAAAATTTTTGGAGACATGAATAAAGATACTAGATTTGAAGTGATAAATAATAATTAAGATGAGTATTGATTTAACGATTTTTATCTAGAGCATCCCAAAATTCGTAAGCACGACGTAAATGTGGAATGACAATAGTGCCTCCAATTAAAGTGGCTATGCTTAAGGCTTCTACAACTTCTTCTTTTTTTAAGCCGACTTTATGACTTGATTCAAGATGGTACTTTACACAATCGTCGCAACGCAAAACAGTTGAGGCAACTAAGCCTAATAATTCTTTGGTTTTTACATCTAAGGCACCTTCCTGAAACGCATTGGTGTCCAGATTAAAAATACGTTTGATGATTTTATTGTTATCTGCTAAGATTTTGTCGTTCATTTTTGAACGATACTCGTTGAATTCATTAACTATTTCTGGCATGTTTTTTTTCTTTTTTCTGTTGATTTTTTACCACTCTTTTTGAAATAAAAATACTTACTTGATAAAGTATTAGTATAGGAATTGCTACAATAATTTGACTTGCAATGTCTGGTGGTGTAATGATGGCTGAAACCACTAACACAATTACCAAAGCAAATTTTCTGTATTTTTTTAGAATTTGAGGTGTAACCAATCCTATTTTAGTTAAAAAATAGATGATAATAGGTAATTCGAAAATAAGACCCGAAGCCAAAGCCGAAGACCTTACTAGAGAAATATAGGAACTAATATCTATTTCGTTCGAAATTTCACTACTTACATTATAGGTTCCTAAAAAGTTAATAGATAAAGGGGTTACAATATAATAGCCGAATAAAACCCCTAAGAAGAATAAGAATGATGAAATAATGATGAAGCCTCTGGAGTGTTTTCGTTCGTTTTCATGAAGTCCCGGGCTTAGAAATTTCCAGAATTGATAAATAATATAAGGAAAAGCAATAACCAGTCCAGCATAAATAGAGGTCCAGATATGGGCAGAAAATTGTCCTGCCATGGTTCTATTTTGAATTCTAAAGGGGAATTCGTCCAGGCAAAAGGTGGTTTCAATACCGATATATTGAGACATACTACATAACCACTTGTAAGTAGGGAAACTCATTCTCTTCGGTCCAAATATAATGGTGTCGAAAATAAAATCTGAAAAGATAAACGCCCCTGTACCACAAATTAAAATCGCTATGGTAGCTCGAATTAAATGCCAGCGTAAATCCTCTAAATGATCGAGGAAAGACATGTCGTTCACATTCTTTTTTGTCATTATAAAATGCCTTCTTTAATTAAATCGTGTACATGTACCACACCAGCATATTGTCCCTTTTTTTCAACAAGTAATTGAGAGATGCCATGTTTTTCCATAAGCTCCATAGCATCTACTGCCATAGCATTTGAGTCAATTCGTTTCGGATTCTGACTCATAATATCTTTTGCTGTTAAGGTTGTAAAATCATCTGATTTGCTCAACATGCGTCTTAAATCTCCATCTGTAATAATCCCTAAGATCTTACCATCTTCAACCACAGCTGTAACCCCAAGCATTTTTTCAGTAATCTCAATAATAATCTGTTTAATACCTGTATTTAAAGCTACGCTAGGTTTTTCATTGACTTCGGACATGTCGCTAACACGTAGATATAATTTTTTTCCTAAAGCACCTCCAGGATGGTATTTTGCAAAGTCTTTGCTAGAAAACCCTCTCAATTCTAATAAACAAACAGCTAAAGCATCTCCAATAACCAATTGAGCAGTGGTACTTGTTGTTGGTGCTAAGTTATTCGGACAGGCTTCTTTTTCCACATAAGCGTTTAATACATAATCCGCTTGTTGGCCTAAAAAGGAATCTAGATTGCCAGTAATGGCTATCATTTTGTTTTTAGCATTCTTTATTAGTGGGACTAAAACTTTTATTTCTGGCGTATTTCCACTCTTGGAAATACAGATAACCACGTCGTCTTCTAAAATTAAACCTAGATCTCCATGGATTGCATCTGCAGCATGCATAAAAACAGCTGGCGTTCCTGTGGAGTTTAAAGTGGCAACGATTTTAGTAGCAATAATGGCACTTTTACCAATTCCAGTAATAATAACGCGACCTTTAGACTTATAAATAAGCTCTACAGTTGCTGCAAATTCTTCGTTAATTAAACTTGCCAAATTTAAAATGGCCTTGCTTTCCATTTCAATGGTTTGTTTTGCAGTATGTATAATAGAATTCTGGCTGTTCAAAATTTATTATTTTTTTGGGTTGATGCTTTTAAAGATTTTATTATCTTTAAAGTTATTCAAACAAAACGATTTTGTGTCCGTTTAAATTAGGGTACAAATCTAACGAAATTTTTTTTGAGAGGTCTCTAAATACATTAGGATAATTAATAGCAATTTTAATTTAATGTATTTTATATAAGTGTAAATTAAAATTAAAAAGATTCATGTCGATAGTTGAAAAAAACGTACAAGATGCCTTAAAAACATATTTTGGCTTTAGTAAGTTTAAAGGATTGCAAGAACAAGTTATTAAAAGTATTTTATCTGGTCAACATACATTTGTTATTATGCCAACTGGTGGAGGTAAATCTTTATGCTACCAATTACCAGCTCTAATGCAAGAAGGAACTGCGATAATAGTTTCCCCATTAATCGCATTGATGAAAAATCAAGTAGATGCTATTCGAGGCATTTCAAACGAAGAAGGTGTTGCCCATGTATTAAACTCGTCTTTAAATAAGACAGAAATCAAAAAGGTCAAACAGGATATTGTAGATGGTATTACCAAATTACTTTATGTCGCACCAGAATCTCTGACTAAAGAAGAGAATGTGGAGTTTTTACGTTCCGTAAAAATTTCTTTTATGGCTGTAGATGAGGCGCATTGTATAAGTGAATGGGGACACGATTTTAGGCCTGAATACCGAAATCTAAAACATATAATTCAGCGAATTGGCGATAACATTCCAATTATTGGTTTAACAGCAACTGCAACGCCTAAGGTACAGGAAGATATTTTAAAAAACCTAGCGATTCCAGATGCTAAAACATTTAAAGCTTCTTTTAACAGACCTAATTTATATTACGAAATACGTCCTAAAACCAAACAAGTAGATGCAGATATTATTCGTTTTGTAAAACAAAATAGTGGTAAGTCTGGAATTATCTATTGTTTAAGCCGAAAACGTGTTGAAGAATTGGCACAAACCTTACAAGTTAATGGTATAAAAGCTGTGCCTTATCACGCCGGATTAGATGCTAAAACAAGAGCCAAACATCAAGATATGTTTTTAATGGAAGACATAGATGTGGTAGTAGCTACGATTGCCTTTGGAATGGGCATCGATAAACCCGATGTGCGTTTTGTTATTCATCACGATATTCCTAAAAGTATTGAGAGTTATTATCAAGAAACAGGACGAGCAGGTAGAGATGGTGGAGAAGGGCATTGTTTGGCCTTTTATGCTTATAAAGACATCGAAAAGTTAGAGAAATTTATGTCTGGAAAACCCGTTGCAGAACAGGAAATTGGTCAGGCTTTATTGCAGGAAGTTGTAGCATATGCTGAAACCTCTATTTCTAGAAGAAAATTTATCCTTCATTATTTTGGTGAAGAGTTTGATAATGAAACAGGTGAAGGTGGCGATTTAGATGATAATGTTCGTCATCCTAAAAAGAAACATGAAGCTCAGAACCATGTAAAACTGCTTTTAGAAACCGTTGTTAGTACCAATGAAAAATATAAATCTAAAGACCTGGTAAACGTTATTATAGGTAAAGCAAATGCTTTAATAAAGTCTCATAGAACAGACGAGTTAGACTTTTTTGGAAAAGGGGTAGATAAAGATAAAGGTTATTGGATGGCTTTAGTAAGACAGGTTTTGGTTTCTGGATACTTACATAAAGATATAGAAACCTATGGTGTTATTAAAATAACAGATGCTGGAAAGCATTTTATTAAACACCCAGAATCTTTTATGATGACTGAAGATCATGTGTTTGATAGTACTAATGACGATACTATTATTACATCTGCAAAAGGAGGTGGAGCCTCAGCCGATGAAAAACTCATGAACATGCTTAAAGATTTACGTAAAAGGAATGCTAAAAAACTGGGCATCCCACCTTTTGTTATCTTTCAGGATCCTTCCTTAGAAGATATGGCATTAAAATATCCAATTTCTATAGAAGAATTGAGTCATGTGCATGGCGTTGGAGATGGGAAAGCTAAAAAATATGGAAAAGATTTTGTGACGTTAATTGCAAATTATGTTGAAGAAAACGATATTATTCGTCCTGAAGATATGGTTGTTAAGTCTACAGGAACCAATTCGGCATTAAAACTTTATATCATACAAAATGTCGATAGGAAATTACCTTTAGATGATATTGCTTCAGCCAAAGGCATGGAGATGAAAGACTTTATAAAAGAAATGGAAGCTATTGTTTTTTCTGGAACAAAGTTGAATATTAACTATTGGATTAATAATCTTCTAGACGAAGATCAACAAGAAGAAATTCACGATTACTTCATGGAAGCTAAAACCGATAAGATAGACGATGCTATAGATGAATTTGATGGCGATTATGATGATGAAGAATTGCGACTCTATCGTATTAAATTTATAAGCGAAGTGGCTAATTAGTATTTTAGGCATAGGTAATTGTACTTTCCTGATTAGGGTTGACTTTTTTTGTTTTTAATAAAACTTCAGAAATCTAAAATCGGTATTCGTTAATCTTAAATCATTCCGTATCTTTGCACATTATTAAAAAACAAAGCATATGCAAGACGGTTTATACGCCAAATTCAATACAAGTAAAGGCGACATTTTAGTAGCACTAGAATACAAAAAAGTACCAGGAACAGTTGGGAATTTTGTTGCACTAGCAGAAGGTAACATGGAAAATTCGGCGAAAGCCCAAGGAACACCTTATTATAATGGTTTAAAATTTCATAGAGTCATTCCAGATTTTATGATTCAAGGAGGTTGCCCACAAGGAACAGGAACAGGAAATCCAGGTTATAAATTTGCCGATGAGTTTCATCCGGATTTAAAGCACTCTGGACCAGGTGTCTTATCTATGGCCAATGCAGGACCAGGAACCAATGGGTCTCAGTTTTTTATTACGCATATAGAAACCCCATGGTTAGACAACATGCATACCGTTTTTGGGAATGTTATTGAAGGTCAGGAAGTGGTAGATGCCATAGCACAAGGAGATGAATTAACCACTTTAGAAATTATAAGAAAGGGAGCAGAAGCAGAAGCATTTAATGCTATTGAAGCTTTTAGAACTTTTGAAGGAGCTCGAGAAAAAAGAGTTGCTGCTGAACGTGAAGCAAAAAGAGCTGAGTTAGATAAATTAGCTGTAGGTTTTGAAGAAACAAAAAGTGGATTACGCTATCAGATACTTCAAAAAGGAACAGGTGTAAAAGCAGAAAAAGGAAAAACAGTTTCAGTACATTATAAAGGGCAGTTACCTGATGGAACTGTTTTCGATTCGTCATACAAACGCAAACAACCACTAGAGTTTTCAGTAGGAGTAGGACAGGTTATTGCAGGTTGGGATGAAGGCATTCAATTATTAAACGTTGGAGATAAAGCTCGATTGGTTATTCCAAGCGATTTAGGCTACGGAAGTCAGGGTGCAGGTGGTGTTATTCCTCCAGATGCTACGTTGATTTTTGATGTGGAATTAATGGATGTGAAATAAATTTGTCTATTCGAATGGTTTGTTTCTGCAAATGGAAGTGAGAATATTTCAAAAATAAAGTAACAATTATAGAAAAAAATCGTCTCATTTATAATGAGACTTTTTTTTGCTCGTTATTTTCTATTAACCAATCCATCTATTCAAAATGACACCAAAAGCTTTTATTCTTACTTTTTTCTTTGCAGTTATTATTACAAGCTGTTCAAAAAACATCGATTATTCTGAAGAGCATATAAATCAAACTTCAGGTCGTTATTTATACAGTCCAGATGAAGTTATCGATGTTTATTATAACAATAATAAGTTGTTCCTGAAATGGCGTGGCGCTGATTTTATTGTGCCTGTAGTTTTAGATAAAAACACTTTTTTTGTTGCAGATATGTATAAGAAATTACGCTTTGTTCAGCATCCAGAAACTAAAAAACGTTTTTTATCTATTATACCAGAAGGAGATAGTGGTCCGATAACCTACGATTACTTAAAAGTTGCTGACTCTTTTAAAACACCAAGTATGTATTTAAAAGCTCATGAGTATGATAAAGCGCTTCAAGGTTTTTTGGAGATTAATAAACAAGATTCTACAAGTGTATTTATTGAAGAAGGAGAATTAAATGAATTAGGTTATGAAAAAATAAGAAGAAAAGAATTTCAAGATGCCATTGAAGTGTTTAAAATAAATGTGGCCTTATATCCTGAAAGTGATAATGTTTATGATAGTTTAGCAGATGCATATTTAAGACATGGCGATAGTTTACAAGCATATATTAATTATGACAAAGCTTTGGAGTTGAATACAGGAAACAAACGAGCAAAGAAATATATTACAGCTTATAAGAAAAGTAATGATTGAGTTTTTTTTATATTTAATAACAAAGTAGCATCTCAATTGAGGTGCTTTTTTTATATTTAGTCATGACCATAATACCATTAGAACAATTAAAATACCCTATAGGCTCTTTCAAGTGTCCTAAAAACATCACAGAGAAAAATTTAGGATCTTGGATGGCAACTTTAGAGCAATTTCCAACGAAATTAGAAGACTTAGTTTCTAATTTATCAGATGCACAATTAGATACACCTTATCGACAGGATGGATGGACAGTTAGACAGGTTGTACATCATTTAGCCGACAGTCATCATCATAGTTATATTCGATTTAAATGGGCATTAACTGAAGATACGCCAGTAATTAAATATTATTATGAAGCGCTTTGGGCAGAGTTAGACGATGCTAAAACGGCTCCAATAAATTTATCCATAAATCATTTAAAGGCCGTGCACGCAAAATTGGTGTATTTATTAAAAGGTTTAGATGAAACCAATTTAAATAAAAGTTTTATTCATCCAGAACATGACGAAGAAATTGTATTAAAGAAAAATATTGGTATTTATGCTTGGCATTGCAACCATCATTTTGCGCATATTGAACATCTTATAAAACGGGAACAGTGGTAGGGTTCTTATAAGTTAAATTAAGAAATATTACAACGCTATCTCATGTTTGATTGAATCAATTTATGAAACAAATTACATGAACACTATTTTATTAAAGACGCCACCTGAAGTATATACCCTTACAACATGGTAATTTTTTGATTCTGTAATAAAATTATTTCTAAAATGACTGTTGTTTATGTTTTTAAATTGAGACAGGTTTTGACCTAGTAGATTGTATATTTCAATTTGTTCTATGGTTGAAGTGCTTTCAATCACTAATTCATTAGACTGTAGTAAATAGGCTATTTTAGTGTCTATTAATTCTTCCTCTGAAATAGATAATTGCGTTTCTAAATCATTTGGAAAAGTGGTATTAGCAAATGTAATATAATACCTATCCAGATATGTTCCTGGGGTTACTGTTTGTTGAAAATCCATGTTATTTAATAAGGTATGTGTATTGGTAACGGTATCATATAAATACACAGAAATATCTGTATTAAAATTTTCAAGAGTGTCTAATGAAATGGCTATATCTCCAGAATTGGATAAAAACATACCTAAAGGGTAGTGCTTTGACACATCGAATGCACCAACTCCTTGAATCACGTATCTTTGGTTGTCGATCATCCAGTTTAAATCATCTGGGAAATTATCGAAGTTTAACGCATCGTATCCATAATCAACTCCATCTGTTGCCGCATTGTCTGGTGTAAAAGCTAACAGTAAATGTCTAACATAACCGTTAGGCATTGTAAAATCAATACGAACACGTTGGATGTCGTTAAACATTTCAGCAGTGCTTGTGTTATTTGAAAAAGGACTTGCCTGTGTTAAAAAGGTAGCACAGAACACAATAAGACATAAGTAGGTTAATTTATTCATTTTAGTTAGGTTTTAAATGAATTGATATAATTTGGGACTAGCAAGATAGTATTTTATTTCAATTAATCTATGAAATACTAAAATAATCGATGAAATGCATTAATGTTTTCTTGTTTGTTCCTTGAATGTAAGAATAAAGATAGTTTCATAAAGCGTATCAGGTTTATTTAAAATAAAAAAGCGACCCAAATGGGTCGCTTAAAATTGTACAATAATTTTATAACATTAATTCTGTTTCACAACAATTTTCTTGTTTATAAGTTTGTTGTCTGAAGTTCTCACTTTTATAATATAAGTGCCTTCAGAAATTTTTCTCACTGGAATTTTGCATTCATGAGATAAAGGTGCATTGGTTTTATTCCACGATTTAACCGTTTGTCCTAACATATTAATTAAATACACTTGTTTGATTTCTAATGCATTTGGTACATTAATATAGATTTCATTAGTTGCATTTAAATAATTGACTATCACATTAGAGAATTCTTCATCAACTGTATTTAAAGTTGCATCATTTTTAAAGGCAATAAAGTATCTGTCTGCATGACTTCCAGCGTCTAGAGCTATTTGGTAATTTACCGTATTAATTCTAGAATAAGTTCCTAATAAGGCATCATAAACAAATACATCAACTTCTTCATCGAAATTTTCTAAATCTGTTAATTCAATTTCAATGGTTCCAGAGGTTCCTAATTCGATAGATATAGGATACATATTATCTATTTGAAACTCTCCAACACCTTGAATGACATAGTTCTCATTATCAATTACAAAAGACATGTCGCTAGGGAAGTAGTCAGAGTTTTTAGCATCATACCCATAATCAACACCTTCGGTTGCTTCATTATTTGGCGTAAAGGCTAATAATAAAGGTCTAATAGCACCTTCAGGAGATGTAAAGTTTAGTCGTACACGTTTTGTTAGATCTTCCAATTCGGTTCTTTCTTGATTAGAATTTCTTATAAACACAGATGTATTTGGTGTTGTTTCTTTTCTAAAATCACGTTGGTTATTATTAAATGTAATTGTTCCTCCATCAGAGTCGCCAGTGACATAAAAACCTTGTCCAACTGGTACAAATTGTCTTGGAATTTTACCAACAGTACCAATGCCACCTAGACCAGTAGGAGGTGTCGTTGCAGCAACACCACCAGAAAGTGAGTAAGCAGCATAACCACCTTCGTAATCTACAGTAATATGAGATGCATTAGTTCTAGAGTGTTCCCAGAAGTAAAGTGGTCCTGTGATACTTCCAGCATTATCGGCTATAAATAGATTGGCATTTAATGCTGAAGGATATGGGTTTCCAACAAGTGCTTCATTACCACCAGTTACTGGTGAAGTAATTATGCCATTATTTGGTTTTCCAACAAAGGTGTAGTTTTGTACATCGTTTACTGGATGTCCAACACCACTACCTTTCATGGTATACCCAAGACCTACAGGTACAGAATATGACTCATTTATTGAGTTCCAACTTGCATAGTCGCCTGCAGGATAATTTTCGTAAAGGTATAACCAACGGCTACTTAAAGTTACTGGGTTTGTGCTTCCCGTGGCATCATTAGCAGTTGTCCATCCTACTGGGTTTGCTCCATCATGTAGTATAGAACCAATTTGATAGGTATTACCGTCTGTGCTTACTGGAGAACTCCAATAGTTATAATTGAATAAGTTGGTTGTGCCTTGTTGGTCTTTATGTAATGCACCATCTGCTGTATAATCTACAATACTATTGGTGTCTTGTAATAATTGAGACTCCCCTTCAAGATCCAGTATGGCATCGTTGTTTCCATTGTTTAAATCACCAATCCTTAAATAATTGGTCACTCGAATACTTTGACCTTCCACTGGATTTGAGTTTTCTATCGTCAAGGTGTTTTCATCGACTATTAAACCAAGAACTGTAATGTTTTTATCTGTAGAACTAATATTGTGCTGGGTTCTAACAATGTTCCAGGTTACAGGGTTTCCATTAAGTCCATTGGTATTTGGAATTTGTTGAACCGTTCCGTTTAGCCAAGTTGTCTGTGTATTCCAAGCGCCATTTCCATTAGAAATGTAAGGTATAGGAGCCGTTTCTGGTTGCACAGCTGTCATTTTATTCAGTTTTCCAGGTATTGGAGATACTGTTGAAATATCGCTTATATATCCATTATTAACAAGGGTTTGAGGTCCTGCATTCATTTGATAATAGCCCGTTAAGTTATTCCATTGCAGACCAGCAATATCAAGAGGTACCACTACACCTCTAACATTCGTGCCATTGTCTTCAATTTCTTGATTCATCATCTCTCTAATTTGCGTTTGAGATAATGGCGTATTCCAAATACGAACTTCATCAATACCACCACCAAAGAAGTTAATAGGAGCATTGTTTGTTGTATCCATTGCACCAATTAAGGCTATATTGGAATTGTTTGCTGGATTTGGACCTGTTTGAGATTGGATTAAGAAGCCATCAATATACATGTTGTACTGATTGCCACCATCAAAAGTGACAGCTACATGATACCATTTGGTGTTATTCATGGTTTGAGTAGCAAACATCTCACTCGCATTGTAACGGAAATATAAACGATTACCAATTAAACTTAAATCGTAACCAGAGGTTAGGCTTGAGCTATTACGTTTGGATATGATGGTTTGTGTACCAGAAACTGTATTTGGTTTTATCCAAGCTTCTATACTAAAGGCACCAGTATTTAAAGCATAGTTATCAGCAAAACTGATGTTATCATCCACACCATCAAATACTAAATTAGTACCACAATTGGCAAAAGTAAATGTTACATTATCTATTGTATTACTACAAGGCGATGCATTGGTTGCTTCCCACTGTAAGGTGTAAGTTTCACCACTTTCCCCTGTAAATGTTGAATTGTATGCAGTATCATTAGAGAAATAATAGCTACTAGCAGGTTGTCCAGAAGTAACAGTCCATTGTCCTGTAACGTTATTCCCAGCAAGCGTCACAGTTGTATTAGCACAACTATTACTTGGTGTTACTGTTCCAGCATTTGCAATTATGTAAGGTGTAATGTCTATATCTACAGTTTCTACAGCAGCATCACAAGGACCAGCAGGATCATCAGAGGTAAAGGTGAAGGTTATAGTTCCTGTTTCATTCGTGTCGAATGTATATACTGGATTTAAACTATATACGTTATCGAAAGTTCCAGTACCCGAACTTGTCCAACCAGAGCCAGGAGTTCCAACTGTTGCACCACCTGTTAAACTAGCATCTAAAGTAATAGAGGTGTCTGAGTAACAAACAGTTTGAGGAGTTGTATTAATTGTAACAATTGGTGCTTCTTCAACGGTTATAGTTCCATTAGCTGATTTAATATCGCAACTTGAAGTTGTGGTTATAGTGTAATTAAATGTGCCAAACTCTGTTGGTGTACCTGAAATAACAAATTCCAAGCCATTAAAAGTTGTGGTTAACCCAGCTGGTAAACCTGTAATGTTTGGAGGTGTTAAGCCTCCACCAATATCATAAGTAATATCTGTGATGGCAGTGTCTTGACATACAACTTGGTTATCAGTTCCAACAGCAGAAGTTAAACGGATGAAGGTTGATAAGGTTGCGAATGAGATGTCGTCTATACCAAAATCATTTCCACCTAATGCACTATTTAAATTTCTAATTTCAATATCGATGGTTTGTGGCCCAGGTGTATTTGGAGATGTCCATGTACCATAAAAACGAGTCCAGTTATCTGATCCAGGATTATTATTATTTGGATGTGTAGGTAAACTAGGAGCTGTTCCAACATTAGTCCCGTCTACATTAAAAGTTAACTGTGCCCGTTCACTACTGTTATTTAAACTCATACCCCAAGCAGAAAAGTAATATTCTGTATTTGGCTCTACAACAACTTGTTGCCTCCATACTACGAGAGTGTTTCCATGACCATTAACTGCCATAAAGTTTCTGTTACCAACTGTATTGTTAGTATGGTCATAACCCCAAAAGTTTGAATGGACATGATTTCCATTGGTAGTAATGGAATATCCGTTTGTACCTGAATCATTATACAATTCTCCGCCATGGTATGGATCCCAAGGCCAGCCAGATCCGTATTGTGGAACCCATTCTTGAGGAACTTTTAAATCTTGATGATAAGTATAATCACTGTTAAAACCAACATTACCTAAGGTAAAATCGCCATTATAAACAAGTTCTTGAGCAATGTTTATACTCGCTGCCTCTGAACAACCATTAGCTGTGACACCAATTACTTGATATGTGTCTGCAATATCAACATAGATAGTATTACCAGTTTGTGTTGGGGTTGTTAGCCAAGTCCAACTTGTTATTGGTATGTTAGAACTTGCTACTAATTGAACCATTTGACTTTCATCTTGTGGCGTATTTGGGTCATCAGCAGGGCAATAATCAGCATTAATTACTATCTCAGGTGAAGGATATACGTTTACGGTAACCGTTTCAGTTTCAGGACATCCATCACTATTGGTTACTGTTACAGTATAATCAGTTGTTACTTGAGGATTTACGGTAATTTGACTGTTGTTAGGATTTGGTGTTCCTGCTCCTGCTGGTAAGCCTGCATTAGCACCTGTATTCGCAGTCCAAGAATAATCAAAGGTACTTCCAACTGTAGTTGCTTGAACTTGCACATTATCTATTAAAACATCTGGACCGCTCCACCCCCCCGAATAGCCATCATTAACATCTAGTCTAATCTCTAATTGATTCGAGTTATTAGCTGCAGCAGGAATAGGGAACGTTCCTTCATGCCATTGCGTTCCTGCATAGGTGTCATTTAAAATTACGCGACCAATATAGTTAAAACCACCAGTGCCATTCACTCTATAATAAACCCTAACATATTTGTTATTTCCTCTTGCTTGAGTTCTTCTAGTTTGAAAATAAATGGAAAAATCTTGATAGGTATTTAAGTTAGGACCATCAATATCTAACAGCCATGAACCAGCATCATTAGACCAAGAATTATCTAGTTGTCTTAAAGCTCTTCCTCCATTAGTTTCAGGTGTAAAAGCTTGTGGCAGCGTTGCAGTTCCAGTACCTGTTCTAAAAGGAAAATTATTTCCATTATTAAAAGAGGAATTAATACCAGTGACTTCTTGTCCGTTTAAAGCAGTATAACCGTTACCTGTATTAAAATTATAATTAACAATTGTTTCATTGTTTCCTCCTGCACCTAATACATTAGCTGTTAAAATACTTGGGTCACCAGCACAAACAGGATCGTCAGAGACCGTTACAGAAGTGATTACTGGAACATCCAATACTTCAATCGCCGTTGAACTATTGCTACAACCTGTAGCAGAATCTGTAAAAGTAAAAGTAACATTGCCTGGTGCCACACCAGTAATTACACCCCCATTTGTAATGGCTGCAATACTATTGTTACTACTTATCCATGTACCTCCAGAAGCAGGGGATAAGGTATGGGTTTCATTGACACAAATGTCATTGTTACTTGGTAAATTGCTAATGTTTGGAAGCGCGTTAATCACGACATTATTGGTTGTGCTAGGGCAGGTTGTTGAGCTGCTAGTAAATGTAAAGGTTACATTTCCTGGTGCAACAGGTGTTATAACCCCTGCATTTGTTACTGTGGCTATTCCTGTATTATTACTCGTCCATATACCACCAGTATTTGGAGTTAGATTTCCTGTGTCTCCCATACAAATTTGTGCAGGAGCTGTTACTGTTGGAGCAGGATGTACTATGACTGTAATGGTATTACTTCGTTTAGGTGAGATACAAGCTGATAAACTTGATTGCATTTCTACATAAACAGTATGTGTTCCTACAGTTAAAAGTGTAATAGGTGTAAATGTAGGACTATTCGTTCCTTGGGACACATCATCGATAAACCACTCATATATTGGCGTAGCACCACCATCAACAGGTGTTGCAGTAAAAGTTAAGTTTTCACCATCGCAAATTTCGTTATTGGCATCATCAGAAACAATGATTACACTTGCACTAGCTGCAGGATCCAAAACAGTAACTGTAGCTGTACAAAAATCTTGATTCCCTGCAAAATCTGTCACTGTTAGTGTTACCGTATTGTTTCCTAAATTTGAGCAATCAAAGGCTGTATTATCTAAAGACATAGATTGAATGCCACAATTGTCTGATGATGGAGTAATTATATTATCTATTTGAGCTGCTGTTATTGTAGCTTGACCAGAAGCATCTAAAGTTATTGAGATGTTTTGGCAAATGGCTGTTGGAGCTGTTGTATCGTTAACAATAACATCGAAAGAACAAGAGTTTGTTAATCCAGCAGCATCCGTAATGGTATAGGTTACAGTAGTTGTCCCAATCGGGAAGGTGTCCCCAGGATTGTGAGAACTCGTTACAACAGCACCAGCACAATTATCAGCACCAGTAGGCGCCGTCCAAGTCACAACCGCATCACATTGACCAGCATCATTACTTACCGTAATATCAGCAGGGCAGGATATGGTTGGTGCTTCCGTATCATTAACAGTCACATTGAAAGAACATGAAGCTGTTAAACCAGCAGCATCGGTAATGGTATAGGTTACGGTAGTTGTCCCAATCGGGAAGGTATCCCCAGAATTGTGTGAGCTAGTTACATTAAAACCAGCACAATTATCAGCACCAGTAGGCGCCGTCCAAGTCACAACCGCATCACATTGACCAGCATCATTACTTACCGTAATATCAGCAGGGCAGGATATGGTTGGTGCTTCCGTATCATTAACAGTCACATTGAAAGAACATGAAGCTGTTAATCCAGCAGCATCTGTAATGGTATAGGTTACAGTTGTATTTCCAATCGGGAAGGTGTCCCCAGGATTGTGAGAGCTAGTAACATTAAAGCCAGCACAATTATCAGCACCCGTAGGCGCCGTCCAATTAACGACAGCATCACAATTACCAGCATCGTTGCTTACAGTTATATTTCCAGGACAAGCAATGGTTGGATTTTCAGTATCGTTAACAGTCACATTGAAAGAACAAGAATCAGTTAATCCAGCAGCATCCGTAATGGTATAGGTTACGGTAGTAGTTCCAATCGGGAAGGTGTCCCCAGGATTGTGAGAGCTAGTAACATTAAAGCCAGCACAATTATCAGCACCAGTAGGCGCCGTCCAAGTCACAACCGCATCACAATTACCAGCATCGTTGCTTACAGTTATATTTCCAGGACAAGCAATGGTTGGATTTTCAGTATCGTTAACAGTCACATTGAAAGAACAAGAATCAGTTAATCCAGCAGCATCCGTAATGGTATAGGTTACGGTAGTAGTTCCAATCGGGAAGGTGTCCCCAGGATTGTGAGAGCTAGTAACATTAAAGCCAGCACAATTATCAGCACCAGTAGGCGCCGTCCAATTAACGACAGCATCACAATTACCAGCATCGTTACTTACAGTTATATTTCCAGGACAAGCAATGGTTGGATTTTCAGTATCGTTAACAATCACATCGAAAGAGCAAGAGTTTGTTAATCCAGCCGCATCAGTAATGGTATAGGTTACAGTTGTAGTTCCAATCGGGAATGTATCACCAGGATTGTGAGAGCTAGTAACATTAAAGCCAGCACAATTATCAGCACCCGTAGGCGCCGTCCAAGTCACGACCGCATCACAATTACCAGTATCGTTACTTAAAATAATATCAGTAGGACAGGCAATGGTTGGAGCAATATTATCTTCAACGGTTACAGTAGCAGTACAGGAAGAAGTGTTTCCCATTATATCAGTAACAGAAAGAGTCACTGTGTTATTTCCAACATTTGCACAGTTGAATGTAGTTTGATCCAATGTCATATATGCAATGGCACAATTATCTACAGAACCATCATCAATATCTCCTGTAGTTATTGAAGCGTTTCCAGTAGCATCTAATTGAACAGTAATATCTTGACAAGCAACAGTAGGTGGAATTGAATCATCAATTGTAACATTAGCAACACAGCTAGAAGTATTGCCATAAGCATCTTCAACATAAAGGGTTACATTAAGAGTCCCAAGATCTGAACAATTAAAAGTTGTTTGTGATGTTGTTAAGGTTACGGCTGAACAATTGTCTGATGAGCCATTATCAATATCAGCACCTGTAAGGGTTGCATTTCCAGCAGCATCTAAATAGATTGTAGTATTTTGACAAATAGCTGTTGGCACTTCGTTGTCAACAACCGTTACAGTAAAACTACAAGTGTCAATTAGGTTATTTGAGCCATCTCTTTCTTCGAATGTATTTGTAGTTATGCCTACTGGAAATGTAGAACCTGAGGCTAAGCCTACGGTTTGAGTAATCGTGTAACCTAAATCCGAGTTAAGTGTAGGCCATGAAACCACAGCTCCGCAAGTGCCTGCGTCAATATTTACATTTATTGGACCAGGACAGTTTGTAACATCTCTAAAATTATCCTTATAGGTTTCAGTAAGTTTATAATTCGAACGCAAAGACACATAACCTTCTAAGTAATTAGGGTTATGAGAGCTTTTGGTTTCTTTATTAAATGAGAGGTCACTTTTATTAATCGATTTAGATAATCCATTAAAACTAATAATAAGCATGGTTATTAAAAGTACATAAAAGGTAGATTTTTTTTTCATAACGGTTCATTTTTTAGTAAGACTAAGCATGCCATAGATTTCCAGGGCAGAACTTGATACATAAAATATTTTGCTATTAATAATTTCGGAGGGAGATACAAATCTAATACAGATGCAAACTGGAAAGAAAAATACTCGATAAACAGTCAAAATAAACTATGAGTGCTTTATTTTAGTATAGAGATGCCCTATTGTTAGGTTATCTTTATGCTATTAATGATTGAATGTTTCTCTTTAAATAAAAAAATATTTTTTTGAAAAGTTTTGTTTTTATAAAGAGCTTAACAAAATGAAGTTTTTTTGAAGAAATCATTTCATGGTATCCATGATTTATTATGTTCAATTTTTTTTATGACATCTGGTGTCATATTCCGAAAGGTCTTAACTGTTTACTTTTGTATAATAATTAATAGTTAGCTTTTAATGTTAACATATAGAAATACCAAGATTGATTAATAGCAGAGAGTTTTTTTGGTTAATTGTAAAGACCTTACATTTCTGTAAGGTCTTTTTTATACTTATAGTTTGTAACTTTCTGTAAAAACAAATCTGGAAACAAAAAAAAGCTAAGTATGTCCATGCGAAGCTTTTACTATTGTAGCGAGACCGAGATTTGAACTCGGGATCTCTGCGTTATGAAATTATAACTAATGTATAATTCGATATTTTATCAGCTTCAAAAAGTTAGAAGATTAATTAGCGATTATCAGGTAAAAGCATGTGTGTAAGGGTAGAAGAGGGTTGATTGAGTTAACGGAAGCCATAAAAGCAGTATGTAATAATGAACTTTATGTTTCACAAACTGTATCTCAAGCTTTACACAAAAAAAAAATCAGATTTAGAAATTGATGATTATGATATTTTTTTAATAAAACAATTGTCAAATGGATTAACACAAGGCCAAATTAGTGCTTATTTTAAGGAATAAAAGATTTCACCAAGCAGTTTAAGTTCTATAGAGAAACACCTTAACAGACTTCGCATTCAATTTAAAGCCAACTAAAGCCAACAATGCAATTCATTTGGTGGCCATTGTAAAAGATCTAGGATTGATTTAAAGTTTTTTTGCTCGTTACGGATAACAGTAAAGAAAATATAAAACTTCAAAATATATTTGTATCAACGTTATTGATTTATTGTTAACCAGGGAGGATATTTATAAAGGTACAACTTCAGTACGCTTTATTTTTTGTAAATATCTAAGCCTTACATTTGTTGTCTTCCCAACAATTCATATTAACTTTGTTTATACATTTAATAAAAAAACTAAAACATGAAAACTCCTTCTTTCATTTTAACAGGCGTTTGTCTCATTTTTATTCTAAATTATTCTACAGTCGAAGGACAGGTGCTTCCAGAAAGAGATCGTGCTGAAATGCGAGATGCTATATTAAAAGATCGTTTTGAAAACGTGCTACCCAAATTAATGGATGAGAACGGTATTGATATGTGGTTAGTTATTGGTAGAGAATATAATGAAGATCCTGTAATGAAAACCATGTTGCCTGCTACTTGGCTCAATGCAAGGCGTAGAACTATCTTAGTGTTTTTTAGAAATAAAGCAACAAATACGATAGAACGACTAGCAGTTGCCCGTTATGATGTGGGAGATAATATAACATCGGCTTGGGATAAAGAAAAACAACCAAGCCAATGGGGTCGTTTGCTTGAGTTAATAGAGGAGCGCGATCCTAAAACTATTGGAATCAATGTGTCTGAACATTTTGGGATTGCAGATGGTTTGGTACAAACAGATTATGTCGAACTGATGGATATATTACCTTCTAAATATGAAGACCGAATAGTTTCAGCTGAAAAATTAGCCATTGGTTGGATTGAAACTAGAACATCAAAAGAGATGGAATTATACAACCAACTTGTAACTATTACAAGCGCTATTATTGATGAAGCATTCAGTGGGGAAGTCATTACACCTGGAGTTACTACAACGGATGATGTGGTTTGGTGGATGCGTCAAAAAGTTACAGATCTTGGTTTAGAAACATGGTTTCATCCAACCATCGATATTCAGCGCAATGATGAAGAATTAAAAAGTCAGGTGGAATCCTTTAGTAAAGGTGAAAAAGAAAAAGTCATCATTCCTGGCGATTTATTGCATTGCGATTTTGGAATCACATATATTACTTTAAACACAGACTGTCAGCGCCATGCTTATGTATTAAAAGAAGGAGAAACCGATGTGCCATCATTTTTGAAAGCTGCATTTGCAGAAGGAAATCGGGTGCAAGATATTTTAACAAATAACATGACCCTTGGAAGAACAGGAAACGAGGTTTTAACAATGTCCTTAACTCAGGGGAGAGAAGAAGGCTTAAGACCAGCAATTTACACGCACCCATTAGGAACCTACGGACATAGTTTAGGGACAACTATAGGCATGTGGGATTCGCAAGATGGTGTACCAGTAAAAGGCGATTATCCACTCCATGAAAATACTGTTTACGCTATAGAACTAAATACCACAGTAAACATCCCTGAATGGAAAAAAGACATTCGTATCATGCTAGAAGAAGCAGGGTATTTGGGGGTTAATGGATTTAGATATGTCGATGAAAGACAAAGAGAAATTAAAGTCGTTCGCTAATTACACTTATTTTAATCAGTGTGATAGAAATTGATGAAGCGTACAGTATTTTGTGCGCTTTGTTTTAAATATATCTAAGCCTTACATTTGTTGTCTTACCTACATTTCATATTATTCTTAGTTTAAAAATATAAACAACTATTTTTGGCATGAAGGATTTATAAGCATACCCACTATCTATTGTTACACATTCATCAATTCCTTTTGCGGCATTTTTAAATAAATATGCTAATTTCAATAGTATTTTAGAGCGTTTAATTTTATGCCTGTTTCATATTCATTGAATCTAAAGTAAGAGCTTTAACTTAATGCTAACACCATGTTAAGATATTGCTAAATCTTTAGTTTTTAGGGGTTTTGTGTGATTTTGAAAGATCCAAAAGGAGTTTTAATTCGTAACTTTGATAACACTTAATTGCATTTGTTATGAAACTATTACACCTATTAAAAAAACAATTCTTTTTAACTAAAGATCGGCAGGGAGAACCAAACGAAACTCTTAACGAAGCTCATTCGAAAAAAGGTATTACCAGAGAGTTTACGAAGGATGAGGATACCTTTATGTTTATATAGCCGTTGAATTTTAAGCCTCTTTCCGAAACGTTTGTGGCATTGTCATAGTACATGGATGGTAGTGATTGCTTGATTATGACTTTTGGCGTTATATTTTGTGTTGTGGCACTACTTCCACAAATAGCCAATCCTATCTATGGATATATACTTTATTTTGTTTAGTTTTTTAGTCCACAGTTGTTTTTATTTCCGCTTCATTTTTCACAAAAAACTTAACATAAATAAGCACTAAAATAGGCACTAATACCAATCCACTAATAAAATTCAATAATGAAGCCCAATCGGTCAATTCATTACCACCTTTTGGAATTAATACTAATTCGCCTAAAGGTCCTTTTGAAAATATTGTATTGTATATAAAATTCCAACCTAAATGAAGTCCAAAAGGTAGCATTATTGATTTAGTTTTTGAAAAAGCCCAAGCCCAAGCGTAACCCATTAGTCCAGTTCCGATAAAAACTAAAATCATTGCCATTACATTTCCTAACACGCCGTATGAGAACCAATGGTAAATTCCGAATGCAATTGCAGAAATCAAAATACCTTTTTTTGAGCCATTTTTTTGAATGAGAATGTATAATAATGCACCACGAAATATCAATTCTTCAGTCAATACAGAATTAAAATCCCACCAAAATGACTTTAATATAATGCCGTTTGTAATCTCATTATTCAAAATCCAAGTTGAAGATTTTAGATATGATTCTAAATATTGGACGAAAACGCAAAGTATCCCAGTAATAAGAAAACCTATTAAGAATTGCTTTAATCTTTTGCCTAAAGGAAGAAATCCTAATACTAAAATATTTTTCTTTTCAATTAAGAAAAGAAGTAGCCAAGAAACTGCTAATGCTACTAATATTCCTATCATTTATTTCGTTGTTTTTGATTTATGCCTATTGGGTTTGTATACGATTTGTTGGATATTAATTTTTTATTGTGTTCTTTTTTTGTTTTAAATCTTCTAACCATAAAACCTCCAAATCTTCTTTGGATAAATTATAGATATTTTTTATGTTTTCTGGCTCAATAATAAATTGTTTTAGTTTATCAATTCCATAAGATTTTACGAGAAATTCAATAATTGTTGCCGATATTGGGTACCCGTTTAAATCTCCAAATTGATAATTATTTGCCTTTTCTAGTTCGTTCCAAGATGGAATTTCATTATCGATTAATTGAGAATGAATGAACTCACGTTGAGATTCGTTAAGTTGTTTCGCTTCATAATAGGCATATCCTTCATTTAGCCAATTTGGTAAACCTACAAGTCCCTGCTTCCTTATGTTTAGTACAACTGTATGGGTAAGTTCGTGAACAATTGCCTTTATAAGTGACTGATAAGTGTGTTCACTACCAGGATTTAAAGGACTTACCATTTGGAGTTCATTTTTACTAGCAGCCCCAACAACCCAATCTGGCGCATCTGTTGAGTGTATTGCACTATGAAATGTTTTTAAGTCAGGGTAAATAAAAACATCTATTTTAGAATTAAAGCTAGTTTGCATTTCTGTAGTTATTCGCAAATAGTTGCTTTCAAGTGCTTTTGATAAACTATCCAGAACTTTTTTATCTTCTTTTTTTGAATAATAATTAAAATGCTCACTTGTAGATTCTAAATTTAAAGAAGAGGTATTTTCTTTTTTAAAATTATCGTAATCAATTTCTTTGGTCAAAGGTGCAAGAATAAGTGGAGATGTGTATTGAGGTTCTGTCCAAATACCATTAATAGTTTTTCTGTTTTTTTCAAAAACTCCTCTGTAACTGGCTTGAGCAGCAGAAATTTCTATAACGATTGAATCTTTTTTAATATAAACCTGACTTAAAGGGATGTCATGAATACCTTTACTAGGTATGCCTAAATTTCCAGCAAATTGCCCTAAACTATCTTTGAAAATATTGAATACAAGTTCAGGGTTTGTGTCACCCATTTTTACTTTTCCTATCCAAGAACTTGGAGCGATTGATTTATTTGATTGTTGTCTACATCCAATTATTGTAATAATACAAAATAGAATTAAGAACTTAAATTTCATGAATTTTTCTATTTATAAGTAAGACGATTCAAATCAATCATTGTTACTACATTGTTTAAATTTAGGTCGATGGTTAGTTCAAATTAGTTAAATTACTTGTTTTATTTATCAAATTTGGCAACTCATTGCTATGTTTTTTACATTTTGTGACAGTTGGTTCTTAGTCTTCAATTTTTGTCGAATGTATTAATACTATTCTCCATTTCTCATTTATCTTTTTAAAAATAGAGCTCTCAATCCAATGAAGTTTTTTAATAACATTATTCTCTTCTATTTCAGACCATAAGTCGTAAACAGAATATGCAAAATCACCGTCTATTCTTAATGAGTGAATTTTAAATTTATCTTTTCTGATTATTTTACGATGTTGGTTAGTTTTAAAATGTTCAATTTCTTGCTCAAGTGTCCAAATGTAATTTCCATTCTCAACTAGTAAGTAGTCTTCTGTACAATTGTCAATATAATTTTGAACGTCATAATTGCCTAATGCTTCATACGTGTTTTTTAAAACTTGTGTAATTGCGATCGAATCATTCTTCGTTTGTGCTATGCAATTGTATGATATGAAAAATAAAATAATTAAAGTGTTTTGTTTCATAAGGATTAAAGTTAATTCCTTTATAGTTTTTTTTGTACCCCAAAGTTTACGTGTTTACTACGGTCTTATGTATGATTAGTGGCGTGTTTTAGCAACTAATTTAGTAAACAAAAACCGAATAGAAAATTCGAGAGAACTTTCGTAAGTAAGCGAGAACCAAGCAATAAATTTTACACGGTGTTGTAAGTAGTTATTATTTTTATTCTTGATTAGGTCTTTTTACTTCAATAGTCAAAAAACTCACTAATTCATTTTCTTTTGTCCTTTTTAAGTCGGCAAAAAACATGTGATCGTTTCCTGAATCCATAAATCTTGCTACCCTTCCTTTATATTGGTTAAAGAATATGTCATAATATTTGGGTTTTAATTCAAATACTACTGTAGTGTGAATGTGACGATTGTCATCAGAACTCCCATAATCTCCTGGCAAAATTGTTTCAACATAAATCTGCCCTTCGCTGTTAGTAAATGCCTGTCCATTTAGCCTTGCTGTGGATTCGTCATTTGGGTCAGTTTGTTCATATTTTCCATCTGTAGACGTATGGTAAAATTTCACTAATTGATTAGGAAGGTTTCTTTTACTTTCTTTATCGATTAAGGTTAAGCAGAGTATGAGTTTTTCTCCAGGTTCATTCTCATCTGTAATTTTCAATATATTTTTGCTTTGCAATTTTTGGAAATTGATGAGCGTATTATTTTCATTTTCAGACACTTCTAGAATAGTCCTATCTATAGAGCAACTGAATAAAGAAAGAGAAAAAGCAATTATAATTAATCTGTTCATTTTTTGTGAGATTAAATTACTTCCAACACTTGACTTGCGTATGAAACGTAGCTTGTAAGAAGACACTAACTTTTCGGATTAACACAGAGCCAAATTTTTATATTTTGTTTTTAATTTTCTCTTTCTAAAAGCCAAATTAAAAATTTGGCGGACTTAATAAATAAGCATGAACTTTTCGATTTAGCACTTATTAGCTATGTTTTATACTCCGTGTTGGCAATAGTTATCTTTTATATTTATTTACTAGGCCTATTTAATTCAGCTTCCGATTCTTGTCATTGTTATAAAAATCAGTATCAATGTTAGTATTCCAATTATAGTAGTAAATCGTCCTACTTTTTTTGATTTTGTCCAACCCGATAAAGCAATCATAGTACAAAGGGAAATAAGTCCAATCATAAATGTCAACATTCCCACAATTCTGGCAATCTGAAAGTCATTTAATGAAACATTTTCAATATATCCTCCTGGTGTTGTAGTCATTACAATATTTACCATTGCAAAAACGCTCACAAGAAAACATCCAGCTGATAAAGTTGCTGATTTCAAAATTCGATTGTTCAGTTTATCATTTTTTTCAGAAACCAATAAATTCGCTACTACTGTAATTGAAAATCCACTTAATAACGAAGTAATTAAAAGTGTTTGCTTACCAAGTTCATTCCAATATTCTAATGTGATTTCCATTTAAATTTTTGTTAGTTCTAATTATTGTCAATGGTCTTGTGTATGATGTGTTACGTTGTGCAAGCACTAAGATAATAAACTATCACTAACCAGAGGGAAATCCGTAGGATTTTCCGAGTAGGCTAGTGGTAGCAATGCTTTATACACGGTGTTGCAAACGTTGTTTATGTCTTTTAATCTAAATAATTACAAAAGATTTAATTAATTTATTATTTTAACAGCATGGAAGTCAATTTATTAGAGAAAACAGTAAATGAAATTATGGAGAAATTTGGTGCAGGTAATCATAAACCTGGATCTGGAAGTGCTGCTGCATTTCAAGGAATGATTTCGGCAAAATTAATATCGACTGTAATTAGTTTATGTGCAGATGAAAAGAGAGTTAAAAGATTCTCACACTGTATTGATGAATTATTAGATTATCAAAATCAAATCGAAAAAAGAATTTATCCAAGATTAGCTGATTTATTTCAATATGATTCGGATCAATTTGATAAAACAATAAAATTAAGAAGTGAAAGGGATGAAGAAAAAGACGAGGTTAAGAAAAATCAACTTAGAAGAGAAGCACTTGAAGAACTTAAAATATCAATAGCTACACCTTTTCAAATAGCAAATTTGTGCAAAGAAGTTACTCAAATTGGTGAGTTCGTTTTTGATAATGGATTTAAATCTGCTCGTGGAGATTCTCAGGTTGGAATTAGTGGAGCTGTTTCTGCAATCGCAGGTTGTATTGCAATTATACGATTGAATGTATTATCTTTTAATAGCGATGAAATTGAATATTTAAACAAAGTTGTTTCAAGGGTCGAAGAATTATCAGAAGTATATGAAAAATTGAATAAAGTTGCATATTCAAAAATCGTAATCCTTAAAGAGGAATATGAGAGAAAAATACCTTTATTTGAAGGTGTTAATGGAATTATTCAAAAGTATAGAGAAACTAAAAAACCAGAATTAGAAAATTGTGCACGAGATTTGCAAAATTTAGTTTGGAAAAATAGAGAATTGATATGGACTGTTAATGTTCCAAAATCCGAATTGGACATTCTCAAACCTGAAATTATTTTAAAAAAAGTTTTGGGCTATGATTATTTTTCTTCTGCTAAATATGCTGTTCCTAACGAGGAAGGTGATGCAATAGAAGTAGCAGGAGTTATTGATCAACCCAATAAATTAGTGATGATTTCAAATAACTACTCAAAAGAGGTTAGAAATTTTACTACAGCTCATGAATTAGCTCATGCGATTTTGCATAATCAACCAATTTTACATAGAGATGATTTAGCTATCGAGTATTCTGGACAACGAAAATTGAAGAATACAGAGGAAATCCAAGCAGATAAATTTGCTTCTTATTTTTTAATGCCAAAAGCACTGGTTATTAAAGAATTTGAGAAAAATTTTTCGATTAATAAATTCGTATTAAATGAAGAAACTGCATTTATGTTTGGTGGTAAGAGTTTAGGAGATATAAGAAGTGAATGTAAATCGTTAAGAGAATTATCAAGAAAATTAGCAAGATCGATATCATTTAATGGAAATCGATTTGAATCTCTTGCGAAAAAGTTTAAAGTTTCGACTGAAGCAATGGCAATTCGTCTTGAGGAATTAGATGTTGTTTTTTACTAGATTACTGATTGTTTTAACGGTTTGGCTATGCGCAGTGTCCCGAAGGGCATTGCGTATAGGTGTTGTTAGCCCCTGTTATTTTTTATTTCATTGAACTTGTCAATTAGTTCTTTTGGGAACATGTTTAACTTTCTCATTGCTTTGAAGAGAGTAGTAAAGTTTACAATAGGGCTAGTAAATGTTTTGTTATAAACTTCATTAATAATTGTCTTGCCTCTTCTTTGGATAAGCCACTGTGGATAAAGCAATTTTTTACCATCAGCAAAAATTACTTCAACTTTGCTTTTGTCAGTTGATTCATTAAAGTCTTTAAATGTGTTTTTGACTTCTACTTCAACCATTGAAGTCATTGTATCTACTAATTTCTGCAACACATCAATTGGAAGAGATTTTAATTTGTACTCTTCACCAACTGAAAGACTTATCCCTTCAATTGGAGGGTTTTTCTCTTTGTCAATTAATGCAGCATAGAGAAGTATTGGGTCAGCTAAATAATTTTCAATGCTATACCTATCAATTTTGAAGATGCCATCAGAAATTGAGTTGCCACTATCAGCATCAATCAACCCCTGAACTATGCCTATTAGTCCAGAGTCTTGGAGTTTTTTCACCCAATTTTGAACCACATCTTTTCCGCCTGATTTATCCTTTGTTGAAGCAGGTACAAAAACAACGGGAATACTCGCATCTAAATAACTATCAATAGTTAGTTGATTGAAAATGTATGAATAGAATTTCACGTCATCATTGTCTTCAACTAAGAAGTATTTTGTTCCCTCACCGACATAAACTAGTCCTGCTGTTAATAGAGAAACGGAGTGATTTTTTGAAGTTGATTTCTGAATTCTCGGGTCAACTCTTGACATTTCAAAGATAGATTCTTCTGGTGCCAACATTACTGTGGATGGAGAATGTGTTGTTATAATGACTTGAACATTAAACTTATCAACTAAAACGTTCTTTATTACATTTAAGAATTGCTGTGACATTGATGGATGAAGATGTGCATCAGGTTCATCAAGCAAAAGCAGTTTTGGAAAAATATTTTTCTCTTGTGAGTTGTACAAATAGAACACCAGAGATATCAATACCTTTTCTCCTGAGGATAAATCATTGAAATTTACAGTTTCATTGAGTACAGAGTGTGTAAGTTTTAGCTGAAAACTATCCCGAATTCCATTAGATGATGGGTCATTAACTTTAAAAGGTAGTTTTGATTCTTTGATAATCTCTCTAAGAACTAACCAAGGCTTTTCGCCTAATTCTTCTTTGATTTGACTAGGCGTATTCCCTTTAGCTTGTAGTTCAATTTCTGACAACCTATAGTTGTAAAAAACCTCACTAATTTTTTGGCTTAATTGGTTATCCTGTTCCAGGAAAAATTCAGGAAAATTTTCAATGAATTCTTCTTTAGTAACTTGCTTAATATTTGACTTGCCTGTTTTCTTTAGTATTTCCTGATGAAGAGAAAACCTTCTAATTTCTTGTTCATTTCGTCTCCTATTAGAATTATTTTGTTGGAATTGCTGAAACTGTTGATTTAAATATTGCTGAATAGTTGATAAATCAACATGCGCTGTGTTTTGTAATTGCCATTCTCCTTTTAAATAGGTTATTTCATTTGGCTTTAAACTTTTACCAGTTATCTGAACTCGTTCAGAAGTCCCCTGTTTATTTATAACAGTATTATGGATTAATTCCAACAATTGCGATTTACCTGTTCCATTTGGTCCAGTTATTACAACAAAATCTGGGATGTCTGACCAAGTAAATGGTGTAATTGATTTGTATTTTGAAGTAAATTTTATTTCCATCTTTTTTTAATGTCTTGTCCAGAAATATGGCTACAGGTTAAAATTGATTTACGCTGATAATTTATATACCATATTTGGTGTTTTTTAATCACAAAAATTTCTATCAACATAAGTTTTATTTCCATTTTAATTTATATAATAACATCCTCCTCTAGGACCTTTATGATATATTCTTGAATTATAATAATTAAATTTCTGATATGTATTTACTTTGTTTTCTTGATGGTTTAATTTCGGTTTAAATTGGTGGTAGCCTTTAATTTTTTTAATATCAGTGTTTTCATTATTTGATTCTATTTTATTTTTAACTTCAATGTCATTTTTATCAGAATTGTTTAGATTAGATTGTCTAATAATAAAAACTAAAATAAATTATATTCCAAGTATTTTTTTTAGATTACTTGATAGCATTAAAAAGATAACAATAACAAGAATGCCAATACTTATATAACCGATAAATTCCATTTATTCATGAGGTGTATTAAAATAAGTCTCCATCTTTTACTTGAACACCTATTGTTTTAAATAGATGCAAAAAAGCTTTTTTAAATTTTAATATTTTTTCCTTATCACATTCTACTTTAATTTCTAAAAATGCCCTGTTATTATTAGTAACACTTCCTGTAACCTTGAAGTCTTTATCTCTCATATAACTCTTAACATTGGCATATCCATCCTTAAAATTTAGCACAACAGAATTCCAACCATTTTTGTCTTGAATGATACCTATACTATTTACACTATTTGGGTCGATTTCCTTTACAAATGCTGTCAGTAAATTTTGGAATTGTCTAACAGAAATTATAGAAAGTTTATGATTTTCTTGGTCATAAGAAACTTGTTCACGACCATCTGTGTTTTGACCAATCCATCCAATAGTTTCCTCTAAAGATTGTGAAAATGTAATATTAAAGAATAGACAAATAATAATTAAACTTGTAGTTTTCATATATTAATTTTAGTTTGTATCGTTTTAGTAATGAGTGGTTTTTAATATTTGCTAACGGTTACCTTTATTTAGTATTTATTAATTTAACAGAAGAAAAGTGGAGAACTAAAACGGTTTTTAAGTTAATGCCTTATTACAGTCTCGTATAAGAATAGTAGCGGATTTTCACACGCTAACTTTTCGGTTTAACACAGACCTCTTTTATATTTACTTACTTTCGTTTTAGCGATTAAACCGCTATTATTTTTATACATTGTTACCTGCTGGCTTTTCTACGTTAAACTTTCGCTTATAGAATTGAACTTTTCTTTCTCCGAATCTACCTCTACCATAACCAGTAATCATTGCAAAAGTAAAATAGATAACAGCTAAACTGCTTAACCAAACTTGATAGTCTATATTTCTCCAATTAGTGTATTCAAGAGTAATATGGTCGGCAAAATATTTCATTGCTAAAACAATCCAAATTGTCATAATGAACCTACTTACAATTTCATTTATTTTTGAAACGGAATAGGTTTTTGGAGATGTTACAAATTTGTATAATGGACCTGTTATATTGTCTTCTAACATATCTACGTGAATCTCCCAATGTCTTTGCCAAGTTTTACTTCCTTTGTTAGTTAATACCCAAGCTAAACAAGTTATAAATCCTATACAAACAATAAAATATAATACTTGAGGATTTAAAGCATAAGCATCTGACCCAATAATAGTAAAATATCCCGCAAATGAAGCTATTTGAAATGCCCAAAAGTAATTTGCTCTTTTCCAATAAAGCTCAATTTCGAAGTTTTTTGCTTCCCAGGCTTTATCGTATGTAACTTTAATTTGTTCAGGTGTTTTGTCTTTAATAAATACATCTCTGTATTCATCTTCAGACATTTTAACCATAGCATCTTCATCTTTTGTAAAGGCAAATTTCCAAAACGATTTTATATGTTTTATTAAGCTCATTATTTTTTTAATTCTTGTTCAGTTTTCCACTTTTCTTCTGCTTCAATAAGTGGCTTGTGCCATTCCCAAAATTCTTCTAATGTTTTGAAATTGTTTGGGACAGGGTTACTTTCACTAAAAGCTTCATCTGGTGTCATTGGTAATATATGTTGAAAGTAACTTTCACTAGTTCTTCTTGGATTATAAGCTAAAGAGCTTTCAAAATAATCTTGAGAATAGTCATAATGATGAGTGTGGATAAAATCATCCCAACTTTTCCTTACTACATCTTCAGGTCTTATATCTATAATTTCGAATTACTCCATATTTCTATTGTCTGCACCGCCCCAAGCATCATTTAATATTTTAACAGCTTCAACATCAGATTTTGGAGCACCATATCCGAAAATCGTAACTCTTTTTGTTGAGTCCTTTTCTAACCAATATTTTAATCTATCCCATTCTGTAATAATAAACTCATCACTAGTATAATCCTTTTTTTCGATTGGAAAAAGAAGTTTACTCGGCTCCATATGGTTTTTAGTTTCTTTAGAATACCAACCTGCAGGTCCACTTCTTTTATCTTTTTTGCTATAACCGATTGATACGTTACCGTGTAAAAATGATAGATATGGAGAGTCTTTGGTTAATTTTCTATTTCTCACCCAAGCTTGATACAAGAATGGATCCCAGTTGAAAGTTGCAATCATATCTTTCGGACGAAGTGATAAGACTAAGTAGTCATAAATAGTTGGTTCATTAGGTAAAGTCATATCAGCGAAATACGTATGAATACGATTTTCTATCTCTTTGATTTCCGGACATTCCGAATCGTGATTATGGAGCTTACTATATAATTCTTCAAAATTTTCAGCTATCAATTCTTTAGGTAGTTTGTCAACAACATCTTGCAATCCTACTATTTCAATGAAATTATCCATAGAAGGTAATTTTTTTCCACTTAACTCTGGGTTTCTTATTGTAGATGCAATACTAGCACCAGCTCCGAGAATCACTACGTGACCTCCGCCTCCCATTACTGTTTTTATTCTGTCTTCTTTTGTTAGTGGCATTTTTTTTAGCTTGCAGTTAACAAGTGAATAAACTCCCTAGGGTGTTTATTCAAATTATATAAGCTACTAATATATTTTTTTTAAGTTAAAATTCCTATACGTAGTAATACGTATTTAAACTCAAAAACAGTGATTTAGCCTAAATAGATGTGTAAAATAAGAAGATATTTTGTGTGTTTTTTACGGGTATCCTCAAAGAGGAAAGAATGAATATACAATTTCGTTAGTTTCTATATCGAAATATGGCGTTTTTCCTAATTGATTAGGGGGTAAGTTAGCAACTTTGTGATAACGTTTTAATTTTGCTTCCATATTAGCAATATCAGCTTTGGTTGCTGGCATATTTTGTGGAGCTGTGAATACACGTTTTAGTCCATCAGCAGCTAAAGAACCTGCCGTTGCATTTCCCACTCCTGCAAAACTCATTTTATCAACCTTAGAAATATTTTGTTTTTCAATTTCAAAGGTATCAACTGTTTGTTCATTTTGAGCAACCAATTCTTTACTTGATTTTTTAGCATGATGGGCTTTTGATCTACAGGTATTACTGCAAAATTTTTGTACACGACGTCTTTTGGGTTCAAATTCTTTAAAACAATACTCACAGTTATAAAATTCTTTTTCCATTTTTTTATGCGTTAAATAAACGTTTGTTTGACGTATAATTGTGTTTTAAATGTTGATTTTGTTTATAACTGTCACCTTTTTGACCACAATTGAAGTCAGATATAAATAGCGTTAATCCCATTCTTCAAGGTGTTTTGAGTCAATTTTAAAAACAGTTTCTAATAAAAACCTTCGTGCTTTTTCATCTGTCATCAATGGTTCTTTTTCCTCTTTTTCAACTTTCTCAGGAGTTGTTTTTAGCTCTTCATCTACAGATGGCGTTGCTTCTGGTATTTCTATTTTAGTAAAAGGTGTCGTTTCAATAGTTGGGTTTTCATCTTTTATAGACTCATTTACTTCTACCTTTTTATCTATTTCTGGAAAGCCAAAGTAGCTTCTAAATTTCACTTGATGTTTCTCAAAAATCAATGCCTGAGATTTAAACATGTTTAATAAAGCTGAAGATGTCATTGGAAGGTCAATCAACAGGTTTTTAGACATCCAAGAAATAATCATTCCATGGGCATCAACATGCTCTTTATACTGCTCTAATAGATGATTGAAAGCTGTTTCGCTTAGAATTTCTTTTTGGTTAATTAATAGATCAATGGTATTATTTAAAAGTGTTTCCTTATTTAATATGTCCAACCCATTAAATTCTAATGTATTTGACGTGATCTTTCGTTCCGAATTAAAATAAGCAATGATATTGAGCATGTCAGGCTTAATAATATCCTTTATAAAAGAATTTTCTATATACGGATAATAACGCTCAGGGATATAAAAAATATAATCCCTTGTTAGATTATCTCGAATGATATTAAAAACCTGATTTTTGTCTAGCATCTTATCGAATTAAGTCTGAATAATCGGTTGGTAAATGTGCGTCAATATCACGAAGATATTTTTCTAAAGCCACCATAGAGGTGTGTCCTGTAATATTCATTAAAACACTTTTGGCTTCAAACGGTGAACTATTTTCAACCAATTTTCTATATAATTTGGTAA
This sequence comes from Flavobacteriaceae bacterium LYZ1037, assembly GCA_003144015.1. Classification (GTDB taxonomy): domain Bacteria; phylum Bacteroidota; class Bacteroidia; order Flavobacteriales; family Flavobacteriaceae; genus Xanthomarina. Next base: position 544,399 of record QFWS01000001.1, read on the forward strand.
TAAAAGTGTGTCTGAAACTATACAAACCGTAATCTGTTCCAAGATTAAATTTCGTCTTTACAATCTTCTTAAAGCGTTTTGAAAAATAATCACGTTTATTATCTGTTTGGGTATCCCAAACCTTCCCAATGCCATCTGGTGTGATTAAAGCATTCTCTTTAGGTAATTTTGAGATGTCTGGTAGCACATCTAAAATAATTTCAGGAATGATTTTGGTCTTTAGTGGGCTGTTTTTAGCCTGAAATGATAGTGTTTTGGTTTCTAAATTTAAATCTTTCACTTTTAAACGACATACTTCAATAGGTCTCATGAAATTATATGAGATAAACTGAATATATAATAGGAGAGTAGGATCCTCTTTTTTTAGATATTCAAAAATTGCCTCTAAGGTTTTAGGATTATATCGTTTATGTCTCTCTGGCTTCGCTTTTAAAACAGGTGTTTTACGAATAACATTTACTGGAATAATTTCATTGTCTTCTAAAACTTGCATCATACTACTTAAATCTACACGACAATTGTTTCTACTTCGCGGTGTATTTTTAATTAAATGATGGTTTAGAAAATCCATGGATATTTTTCGTGTAATCTGATTTGCATGAATAACATTAGGATATTCTTCATTAAGCCATTTAATAAAAACTTTAGAACGATTTCTATAATCTTGCAAGGTTCTAGGCTTAACCAATTTTTCTTTCATCGTTAGCGCAAAGTCGAAAGCTTCGCGTAAACTCATTTTTGTTTCATCTTTATTTTCTGGCTCAACCGTATTAATTGGTTCAGGTACAATTATAGGTTCTACCTCTTTTACAGTTGAGATAACTTTTAAAGGTTCAGCTTTTGGAACTTCTAAAACTTGAGTTGTTGAAACAGATCTTTTAATAAAAGGATAAGGCGTCACTTTTTCCTTCTCGATAATAGGTGCTGGAACTATTTTTTTTGGAGACATATTTGAACACGCTTTTGGTTTATTAGCCAAAAAGCGATCTAAATTATCTTTGTAAGGATCGTAGCCTTCTTTTAAAAGTCGATGAAGTGATTTTTTGTAATGATTTAGGATATTTAAACGGTCTGTCTTCGTTCTCAGCTTGTTAGCAATGCCGTAAATGTTCTTTTGTCGCTCTAATTTTCCAGTTTTAGGATTTCGGAATGAGAAATAGACATACCACCTGCGATTTAAGTCGCCATTGGCTAGGTAGATTTTCGGGGGTGAAAAAGTTTTTTTGTGTGACAAATCGTGTTCTAAAAAGCACTTGTTTTCGTGTTCAAAAATAAGAAAATCATTTAATGTTTGCATAAAAAAAACGGTTTAGAGTGAACTAAACCGTTTATTCCTGTACTAATACGTTTGTAGCGAGAACGAGATTTGAACTCGTGACCTCTGGGTTATGAATCCAACGCTCTAACCAACTGAGCTACCTCGCCATACTGTATTTTAGAGTATTTTATAAATATCTCTATGGTTATAAAAAGTAAAGCTATAGCATGTTTTAAATTTTATAAAAACCTACGAACTCTTCTTTTTAACGGCTGCAAATATAAAAACAAATTTATTGAGAGCAAACATAAATTTGCATTAATTATTATTAAAAATTGTTTTAAAACTTATTAATTAATGTATATATTGAGCGCTATAAACATAAATTCTATAATGGACGAAAAAATTAAATTTGAAATGGAGTTTCCCATTCACGCTTCACCTCAATTATTATATCAATATATATCGACACCTTCTGGATTATCGGAATGGTTTGCAGAAAATGTAAATTCTCGTGGAGAGCTATTTAAGTTTATTTGGGATGGCGTAGAAGAACAAGCCAAATTAGTAAGTAAAAAGAGTGGTGAACGCATCAAATTTAAATGGGTTGTGGATGAAGATGCATCGTATTATTTTGAAATTAAAATTCAAGTAGATGAAATTACAAAAGACGTGAGTTTGATTGTTACAGATTTTACCGAAGAAGACGAGATAGAAGAATCTAAAATGCTGTGGGAAAATCAGATTTCAGATTTAAAGCAGGTATTGGGTTCTGCTTAGTATAATTTTACTTTATTAACTTATATTTGTCCCGAATTTATTTCGGGATTTTTTATGGTAAATTTTAATGGAAAAATAATAGATGAAACTCAAGTAATATCTATTAATAATCGAGGATTAAATTATGGAGATGCACTTTTTGAAACTATAAAAGTGACTCATGGGAAACTGCTCTTTTGGGAAGATCATTATTTTAGATTAATGGCTTCTATGCGAATATTAAGAATGGAAATCCCAATGTATTTTACCATGGAATTTTTACAAGAGCAAATACTTGAGTTATTGTCGCATAAAGAGCTGTTAAACAAATCGGTAAGAGTTAAAATGTTTGTCAATAGAGTTGATGGTGGGTTGTATTTGCCAGAGTCAAACAATATTGATTTTTTAATTTCTGCAAGGCCGTTAGAATCTGATTTTTATTTACTAAACGAATCACCATATCAAGTAGATTTGTTTAAAGATTATTACTTGTCTCCAAGTTTATTATCTACCCTAAAAACAAACAATAAAGCCTTGCATGTTGTAGGTAGTATTTATGCCCAAGAAAACAATCTAAATAACTGTTTGGTTTTAAACACGAATAAGCAGGTGGTTGAAGCTTTAAATGGAAATCTGTTTTTAGTGAAAGGACATGTTATAAAAACGCCACCATTAATGGATGGTTGTTTGAAAGGCATCATGAGAAAACAGCTGATAGAAATTATTAAATTAATGCCTGAATATACTTTGGAAGAAAGTTCTATATCGCCTTTTGAACTACAAAAAGCAGATGAATTGTTTATTACAAATGTTATAGTAGGTATTCAACCAATAACAAAATATAGAAAAAAACAATTTGACAATGAAGTTTGTAAAGTGTTACTCCAGAGGTTAAATGTAAAAATAAGATTGATTACTTAATTAGAGCTTGGGTTTTCTGGAGCATTAGACCAAATACTATACTCGCCACCTAATTCTACCATTTTTTCTTTCCAAAACGATTGGTAATCTTTTTCGATGATAGATTTCTTATAAATATTTTCGGTTACAACCCAAGAATTAGTTTTTAATTCTTCATTTAATTGGTTGGAATCCCAACCAGAATAGCCAAGAAAAAAACGAATATTATCTTCACTTATTTCATTATTAGCAATAAGTTCGGCAACTCGATCAAAATCTCCACCCCAATAAATACCTAAAGAGATCTCAATACTATTTGGAATTAATTCTGGAATTTTATGTATAAAATATAAATTATCCTGCTCCACAGGACCACCGTTATATATTTTAAAATTAGCTTTTATTTCTGGTATTAGGTCGTGAATAGTATACTCTAAAGGTTTATTTAAAATAAACCCAATAGAGCCTTCATCTGTATGATCTGCTAACAAAACTATAGATCGATTAAAAGAAACATCTCCAATAATTGAGGGTTCTGCGATTAACAAATCACCTTTTTTTGGTTGTATTGTAGTCATGTGGTTGAGGATTAGTAATTAAATGTAGTATTTTTTTTCTTAAAATTCAAATTGTAAGAAACAAAAAAAGCCTTCAAGTAAAGAAGGCTTTTTGGATATTAAAGAAGTTAAAACTAGTTTACAGCGCTAGATAAATCTGATCCTGCTTTAAACTTAACTACATTTTTTGCTTTAATTTTTATAGTTTTTCCAGTTTGTGGGTTTCTTCCTTCTCTTGCAGCTCTTCTAGTAACTGACCAAGATCCAAATCCAACTAAAGAAACTCTATTACCTTTTTGTAAAGCTCCTTCAATTTCAATTAACGCACATTCTAAAGCCTTTTTTGCAGCTGCTTTAGTAATTCCTGCGTGTTCTGCCATCGCATCGATTAAATCTGATTTGTTCATAATTTTAATTTTAATTATTAATAAATTGTTGGTTAAACATTTTTTGTTAAATCCTTTACAAATTTATACGGATTCTTAAACCATGCAAGTAATAGCAAGGGAAATACTCTTTATTGTTAATAACTTAACACATTTGTTAATAAACACAGTGTATTTCATCGGATTTTTTATAATATCAATAAGAATAAGGCTTTAGAGCATTTTTGCAGACTCATGGAATTTATACCCATTTAAAAGTGATTTGACATCCATTTTCCGCTTCCCTGGAAGTTTTATTTCTTTAATGTTTATAAAGCCTCCAGTTACAGCTACTTTAAGTTCTTTTTTAGTTGAAATAATCTGTCCAATGGAAAAAGCATGTAATTCTTCTTCAATGATCGATGCGTAAATCTTAACATCTAAAGTGTCTGTATCATTTTTTAAATAAGTCCATGCAGCTGGATATGGACTTAGGCCTCTTATTTTATTATATATGTGGTGTAAAGAGTCATTCCAATCAATCTTACAGTTTTCTCTATGTAGTTTAAAAGCTGTTTTTGTTTCGTCTTCTAAAGGTTGTGCTTTGGTACTTATTTTATTTGTTTCAATGAGTTTAACTGTTTCTAAAACTAATTGACTTCCAGCATGCATCAGTTTATCGTGTAAACTTCCAGCATCTTCTTTAGGATCAATTAAAACGGTTTCTTGTAAAATAATCTCTCCAGTATCTATTTTTTCATCAATAAAAAAGGTAGAAACACCTGTTTTTGTTTCTCCATTAATAATAGCCCAATTTATAGGTGCAGCACCTCGATAGTCTGGCAATAAGGAAGCGTGTAAATTAAATGTTCCGTATTTTGGTAATTGCCAAACAATTTGAGGTAACATTCTAAAAGCAACAACTATTTGTAAATTGGCTTTTAAAGACTTTAGTTCTTCAATAAAGTGCTCGTTTTTTAAATTGGTAGGTTGCATGATGTGTAAACCTTGAGATTTGGCATACTCCTTTACAGCACTTTCGTTTAATTTTCGTCCTCTTCCAGCAGGCTTGTCTGGAGCTGTAATAACTCCAACAATATTGTAATTGGTTTCAACCAAAGTTTTTAAAATGGTAACAGCAAATTCTGGTGTTCCCATAAATACAATTCTTAAATTTTTCATTACTTATTTAATTTATAAGTGTTTCTATCTGTTAAACCTATTAACTGGTGTTCTAAAAGTGTTTTTAGTGTCGCTTGTAATTCTTTTTCAGAACATTTAATGTGTTTAGCTAAGTCTCTTGAACTTAAATCAATTTGAGATAATACTTTTAAAACATCTTCTTTAATTTGATGAATATCTGTTTTAGCCTTTTTTAATTTTTTTGAGATACAAACCGAACAAATACCACATGCTTTTGCTTGCTTTTCACCAAAATAAGTAAGCAGTTGTACGTTTTTACAAGTTTTATTGTCTTCAACATAGTTAATTACAGCGTGGACTTGTTTATATTTTAAATCGTTCTGTTGCACAATATAATGCGAAATTCTATTAATTGCTTTATCGTCTTCTCTTGGTTGTAAAAAAGTTATTTCAGAATCTGTAGTCAGCAAATTAAGAGTAATAATATCATCTTTCTCTAAAAGTTTTAACGCTGAAAACAACTTGTCTTCTGTAACAGATGCTTTTTCTGAAACAAGAACAGAATTTATATTAATTTCGTTTTCAAATATTCCACCATAAGTTCTTAAAATGGTCTTCACGATGTTGTTTAGATCATGATGGGTTTCTAAATACGTAAACAATCTGGTGTTGCTTACTATAAATTGTAAACTCGTTCGTTTATTAAATTGTTTTGACAGGCTAATAATGCTTGTTCTATCTAATAACTGAAGCGTATTGTAGGCTAACAGACTATTTAATTGATAGGTTTGGCAGAATTGATAGAAATTATAATCAAATAAAAGGTCTTGACCTTCACCATAAGAAATTTGAAAATAGTTACTAAGTTTCCTGTAAATATATTTAACATCATCAACGGAAGGCAACACTTTTAAAAACTGATTTTTAACCAATAGCACATCGCTTTTATTTTTTAAAATAATAGCAAAAGCTTTGTCTCCATTTCTTCCAGCTCTACCTGCTTCCTGGAAATAACTCTCTATGCTTTCTGGCAAATTTAAATGAATAACCGTTTTAACATCAGGTTTGTCAATCCCCATTCCAAAAGCATTCGTTGCAACCATCACTTGTTTTTGGTTGTTAATCCATTGCATCTGGTTTGCCTCTTTTATTTTACTAGACAACCCACCATGGTAAGAGGTTGCACTAATTCCTTTTTTTTGTAGAAAATCTACTATCTCTATAGTCATTCTTCTACTTCTAACGTAAATAATAGACGCTTGTGGATTTTTCTTTAAAATGGATTCTAATTTATAAAGCTTGTCTTCCTCATCAAAAGTCATGTAGGCAAGATTAGAGCGCTCAAATGATTGTTTAAATATTTTAGGCTGAATAAAATCGAGTTCTTTTACAATATCTTCAACTACTTCGGGAGTTGCGGAAGCGGTTAAAGCAATACAATTAACACCAGGTTGAATTTGTCTTAATAACTGAATGTTTTTGTAAGCAGGTCTAAAATCGTTGCCCCATTGAGAAATACAGTGGGCTTCATCTACAGCTATTAAATTGACATGCATTTGTTTTATCCGGTCTTGAACCAATTCTTGTTGCAGACGTTCGGGTGATAAGTAAAGAAATTTGTAATTTCCATAAATACAATTATCTAAAAGTGTATCTAAATCATTATAAGATATTCCACTTGTAATACTTAAGGCTTTAATCCCTTTAAGCTTTAAAGATGTTACTTGATCTTTCATTAAAGCCACTAAGGGAGATACAACTATGCAGATCCCTTCTTTTGCAAGTGCTGGAATTTGAAAACATATAGATTTCCCACCACCTGTTGGTAGTAAGGCAAAAACATCTTCCCCTTCTAAGACGGCCTCAATGATCTCTTCTTGAAATGGTCTAAAGGAGGTGAAGTTCCAATAGCGTTCTAATATGTTTATGGGATGCTGCATTACAGCTTGTTTAAAGTATCTATTAAATAATCGACACGATTTTCTATGGTATCAAAAGGAATGTTTATTAAATTATATTGGTGTTTTTTATAGGTGTTTAGTAATTGTTCATGTATTTGAACAGCTTGGTCAAAGTTTTCATAGCGTTCACTATCACTTGTAAAAATGTCTTGCCAAGGCGCCAAAACAAAAACTTGATCGTATCTGCAAACTTGACAGGCATCTTTAAAGTTTTTGGGATAGGATTCATTGGCATAATCCATGTATGCCAAAACGTCTGGAACACCTCGGTCGATAAAAACAAAAGGCTTTTCAATTTTATTAGCTTCTTGAAATTGGGCCATTCTGCTTTCTAATAGTCGCTCACTAAACAATAGTGGGTTGGTTAAGAAAAGCTGTTCAATCCCTTCTTTTCTAGCATCGAGGATTACTTGTCTGGATATTTCTTCAAGACAGATATAATTTCTTTTTATTAGTTCGTTTATTAAAGACGTTTTCCCAGTTCCAGGACCTCCTGTAATAACAATTTTTTTTGAGCTCAAATTGGCAAGATTTTGGTTGTAAAATTCGGAATTTAAATCAGAAATAAAAAATGTAAAGGAAATAGTATCTTTACAACTTGTAATAATGAAGATAAAATGATTGATATAACATTTTAAAATACGGTTTTCATTGTAAATATTTTAAGAAAAAATCTATGAGTGCAGAAAAAAAAACAGAAGCTTTTTATAAAAAATTAAAAGCTCAATTATACGATACTTCTACTTGGCCAAGCGAATATCTTTATAAATTTATTGTAAAGTCCGATGCTAAAAAAATTGCAGAAGTTGAAGTGATTTTTGACAATTTAGGAGCAGTTATTAACACGACAGAATCTAAGAATGGTAAATATACAAGCATTTCTATTAGTGTAAAAATGAATAATCCAGAACATGTTATTGAAAAATATATTGAAGTATCAGAAAAAGTAGAAGGTGTTATTAGTCTTTAGTCTTTTTTTTTGTATTTTGCGGATGCATAATTAACTTCATGCACAAATTATAACTCTACACCTTTTTATTTTGATAGATAACATAGAATACAACACAGAACGTGATCATTTAATTATTCCAGAATATGGCAGACATATGCAGAAAATGATAACGTATGCAAAAACACGTGAAACTAAGGAAGAACGTAATAAAGTGGCTAAAGCCATAATTTCAGTTATGGGAAATATGCAGCCTCATTTACGTGATGTGCCAGATTTTCAACATAAACTTTGGGATCAGCTGTTTATTATGGCAGATTTTGATATTGATGTAGATTCTCCGTACCCAAAGCCTTCTCGTGAAGAATTATATGCCAGACCTGAAACTTTAAAATACCCTCAAAATTTTCCAAAATATAGATTTTACGGAAACAATATTAAAACCATGATTGATGTTGCATGTACATGGGAAGAAGGTGATATGAAAGAAGCTTTGGTTTATACCATTGCAAACCATATGAAAAAATGTTTTCTAAACTGGAATAAAGATACTGTAGAAGATGATGTTATTTTTGGTCATTTACGAGAATTATCTGGTGGAAAATTAGACCTTAAAAACTTTGATGAAGATTTAACAGATGCCACTAGTTTAATGAGAAGCAAGAAAAAATATTCATCAAACACTAAAAAAACACATCATAAAAAAGGAGGAAGTCATTCAAATAGACCAAGAAAACGTTACTAAGCACTAATGGGAATATTCAAAATTGAAGGAGGCCATCAGTTAAAAGGAAAGATCCAGCCTCAAGGAGCAAAAAATGAAGCACTTCAAATCTTATGTGCTGTATTATTAACACCAGATCTTGTTACCATTAACAATATACCAGATATTGTGGATGTTAATAAACTTATAGAGTTATTAAAAAAACTAGGTGTAAAAGTTAACAAACTTGAAACTGGTACTTACACGTTTAAAGCAGATGAAATTAATCTTGCCTATTTAGAATCTGAAGCATTTAAAATAGACGGCAAAGGTTTAAGAGGTTCTATCATGATTGTTGGGCCACTTTTAGCTCGTTTTGGAAAAGGGTATATTCCTAAGCCAGGAGGAGATAAGATTGGTAGAAGGCGTTTAGACACCCACTTTGAAGGGTTTATAAATCTAGGCGCTAAGTTTAGATACAATCGCGAAGATCATTTTTATGGTGTTGAAGCCAAAAGATTAAAAGGAGCTTACATGCTTCTAGATGAAGCTTCAGTAACTGGAACTGCTAACATCGTTATGGCTGCTGTTTTAGCAGAAGGAACTACGACAATATATAATGCAGCTTGTGAGCCTTATTTACAACAATTATGCAAAATGCTTAATCGCATGGGAGCAAAAATTAGTGGTATTGGCTCAAACATGTTGATTATAGAAGGAGTTGATAACCTTGGAGGTACTGAACATAGAATGCTTCCGGACATGATTGAGATTGGAAGCTGGATTGGTTTGGCTGCCATGACTAAGAGTGAGCTAACTATTACCAATGTAAGTTGGGACGATTTAGGTCAAATACCTGATGTTTTTAGAAAATTAGGTATTACAGTAGAACGTCAAGGAGATGATATTCATATTCCAGCACATAAAGATGGTTATGAAATTCAAAACTATATTGACGGTTCTATTTTAACTATTTCCGATGCGCCTTGGCCAGGATTTACACCAGATTTATTAAGTATTATTTTAGTTGTTGCAACTCAAGCAAGAGGGAGTGTATTAGTGCATCAAAAAATGTTTGAGAGCCGTTTGTTCTTTGTCGATAAATTAATTGATATGGGCGCAAAAATTATTCTTTGCGATCCTCATAGAGCAACTGTAATTGGTTACGATTTTAAATCGCAATTGAAAGCAACAACCATGACATCGCCAGATATTAGAGCTGGTGTATCTTTATTAATTGCTGCATTGTCTGCTAAAGGAACATCAACAATACATAACATTGAACAAATAGATAGAGGTTATGAAAATATAGACGAACGTCTCAGAGCCATTGGCGCCAAAATCGAACGTATTGCTTAAAAAAAAGCTTCGAGAATTTATCGAAGCTTTTTTTTTTAATTATAAGTTGTTAATCCATTCTATAGAAATACTGTTCACTTGCAATTTTTCCATCTTTAACTTCATAAACACATACCTCTTCCATTTTCTGTCTCCCATGTTCTTTAAAGGTACAATCGAATGCCATTTTTGCAGAAAAGAAGTTTCCTGCAACAACAGGATCGCTTATTTCGCTAGAATGAAACCCTTCAACACTGTCTAACCATTCTTTACTTTTATTCCAAACATTTTGCTTTCCAGTTATAACTTCATCAGGCATACCAGGCATTTCTTTACTTACCACATCATCATGATATAGTTGGTTAATGCATTCTAAATTTTTTCCTTCTCTACATAATTCTACCCATTTTTGAGCAACTTCTTTAGTTTTCATGTTTTATAGTTTTAGTATTAATTAGTTCAATCATGGTGTTGTAAGACTCTTTATTTGTAACCCACGAATTAGAATTCTCGAATGAAAGGTCATTTAAATTGAAGTTGGGATACATTGTTTTAAACAAGATTAGCGCAGATAGAAAGCTCCCAGTTTTAGAAGGGTGAAACCCGTCTAGACCGTATAAACTCTTTAATCCATTAATATTATTATAAGCTTGCCATATCTCACCAACTGGACTTAACAAAGCATTATTGGTTTTTGCAGCTAGTTTATGGTTTTCTATAACACCATTAAAAGTAGTATAATAATGTTTAGATGGCCATACCATGAAATAAATTAATTGGCTTCCGTTTTTGCTGCATAATGCCTTAATTTTTGACCCAAACTCAATCAACGTGTTTTTACCCTCCATTTGAGATGATGGTCCTTGCTGAATGATAACATAATTAAAATGTTCTTTATTCATTATTTTTTGAATTTTGCCATCATTCCAATGGTCTTCTAGCCCGTAATTGGGATAACACAAAGAGGTTGTTATAACCGTTTCGTTAAAATTTGTAGCTATATCTTTAAGGATATCAGGAAGATTGTTTGAATAGGTCAGGCTGTTTCCAATAAATAAAACATGATTTGGTTCACTTTGAGAATAGATAGACAATGAAAAAAGAAACAACACTAAATAACGTATCATTGATAAATAATTTGGTTTACTAAATTTACTAAAAAGCACGTATTAGCTTCTTAAAAATTTGTTATGTTTTATCTTAAAGCATTTTTATAAACTTGTAAGCAACGTTCTCGTGCTTCTTTATGATCTACCATTGGGGTAGGATAGGTGGTTTCTTGAAATTCAGGAACCCATTTGGAAATATACTTTAAATCTTTATCGAATTTTTGAATTTGTGTGGTTGGGTTAAAAATCCTAAAATATGGAGCTGCATCGACGCCACAACCAGCAACCCATTGCCAGTTTCCAATATTACTAGCCATTTCGTAATCGTGTAATTTTTTAGCAAAATAGGCTTCTCCCCAACGCCAATCTATTAACAAGTGTTTGCATAAAAAACTACCAACCAACATTCGAACTCGATTGTGCATAAACCCAGTCTGATTTAATTGTCGCATACCTGCATCTACTAAAGGATAACCTGTTTGACCATTGCACCAAAGTTGAAAATCTTTTTTGTTGTTACGCCAAATAATCTGATCGTATTTAGGCTTAAAGCTATTGTATACTGTTTGTGGAAAATGCCATAAGATTTGCATGAAAAACTCTCTCCAAATTAATTCCTGCAAGAACACTTCATTGGTTTCTAAAATGGTTTTTTTGACTATTTTTCGAATGCTTACTGTTCCAAATCGTAAATGTGGTCCTAACCTGGAAGTGCTGTCTTGGTTTGGGAAATTTCTTGTGGATTCGTAGGTTTGTATGAGGTGAGAATGAAATGTATAATCAGATATTTTTTGTTTTGAAGGAATAAAACCTAAATTTTTAAGACTTATATCTGGTGCATTTTTAATCTGAAATAAATTATGTAATTGACTTTCTGAATTATAAGAATTTAAAGTTTTTGTTTTAAACCTAGCTTTCCAGGTTTTCATGTAAGGTGTATACACTAAATAAGGTTTCCCATCATTTTTTACAACCTCGTTTTTTTCAAAAATAACTTGATCTTTAAAAGTTTTAAATAAGATATTTTTACCAGACAAAAAAGTCTCTAATTTGTTATCGCGTTCTTGAGCATAAGGTTCATAATCGTGATTGGTGTAGACAGAGTGGATGTGATATTTAAGAATTAATTTGTTGTAAATATCCAAGGGTTTTCCTTCAAACAAAGCAATATCGCTCTCATGATTTTCTTGTAGTTCTCTTTTTAGATTTTGAAGTGTTCTATAAATAAAAGTAACTCGAGCATCATCTTTTGGAAGTTCGTCTAAAATTTCAGTATCAAAAATAAATATTGGTAAAACGGGATATTCTCCTTTTAGAGAATAATACAAACCAACATTGTCAACAAGACGTAAATCTCTTCGAAACCAAAAAACAGATATTTTTTGTTTCATATTTATTACTACTTGCTTTATTTTTAATTAAGTTGAGTGTGGTCTACCTTTTAATCGCTTTTCTACTTTGCGCTTCATAGCTGTAAGACGTTTCATGATGTCCATGATGTTTTCATCTTTTTGAGTTTTATATAACTCGTTTAATTCTAGAATAAGTTCTTTAGCTTCTCTAGAAATTTTTATACGATCGCTTGTAGATAGAGATTTTAAACTTGTTTGTTCAAATTCTAAAGCTTTTTCTATAAGATCCATAAGATTATTGTTTTAAATAATTATTGTAATATATATTTAAATATTTATAAAGAGGCGAAATTATGATTAATAATTAGGTTTAATTTGAAATTATCGAATCTAAAGAAGTTTCTAGATAAATAAATAATGTTTTTTATCACTTAATATTTTTCGCCAAGTTATTGGTTAATTATTTTGTAAACATACAAAATGTCCAATTTTAAATCACTAAAATTAGACAATTTTAACATGTTTATTAGGTATTGTTTTTAAAACAAAAAACCTCGATTCCTCGAAGTTTTTTGTTTAAAATGAATTGGTTTATGGTATATTATTTTTTAATTATTTTATGTACGTAAGATTCTTTATTTGAAGTTAAATGAATAAAATAAAGTCCATTTGAAAAATGACTTAAATCAATTTGATTTTTAGAATTAGAAAGTACCGATTGTTGTTTAACAAGTTTCCCTGTAATATCATATAATTTATACGAAACGTCTTCAATGTTTTTAGTATTAACAGTTATGTAATTACTTGTTGGATTTGGATAAATACTAAAGTTTTCTGCTGAAAAGGATTCGGTATTTAAAGGTTGCGAACCTTCAACAATTACAAAAGATTCATTGATATTAGGATTATAAATTTCATCTACAGCTCCAGAAGGCCAGATAACAACAATTTTAGTTATAGATGTTGCAGTGCCTAATCCAAAATGAGACATTAAAGAATTCATAGTTCCATAGCTTTCACCAGAACGGACTTCTCTAATTTGTTTTCCCCAAACACCATGTAATTCGATTCGTGCCCCAATACCATTTCTATTGCTTGCAACACCTTGTAATGTAATTTCACTCCAATTATTAGAATTTCCATTATTTAGATATAAGATGTCTGGATTGTTACTTGGACTATTATAGCCTGTACCAAAACCAGCAATAACATCAATAAATCCATCGTTGTTTAAATCTCCAACAGCTGCACTCTGGATACTTAAACTGCCAGCTGGAAAAGGTGTTGGCATTACTGAGAAGGTTTTATTTCCGTTATTTTTAAAAAGGACATGTTTGTTACTTGTATATCTAGAGGTTATAAAAAGATCGACAAAAGTATCATTATCAAAATCTTCCATGATGACCTGGATACCACCAGCACCTAGATTACTTAATTGTGTTGCAATTCCTGATGATGCTGTAATGTCTGTAAAAGTGCCATTACCATTATTTTCATAAATTATACTCGACACATCATGGTTTATTAAGACACAATCTAAATCGCCATCGTTATCTATATCTTCAAAATTAGCAGACCAAGATTGCGCATAAGGCACCAGACCTGCAGCAACACCAACGTCTGTAAAGTTACCATTGCCATCGTTTTGAAATAATTGATTAACACGTCTACCATCATATTGATTATAGACCCCTAATCGACACTTAGAAATGTATAGATCTTGGTCTCCATCGTTATCATAATCGACCCAAATACTTCCATAATTTCCAGAGTTATCTGAAGGAATTGTTGACGTCGCATTTATTAAACCACTATTATTATAGGTAAAGGAACCACTGCCATTATTAGAATATGCAGAAGATACACCAACATCATTACAGCCAAAGAAATCAATAGTTCCATTGTTATCAATATCTGCAAAATTAGCATTCTGTAAGAAAATTTGAGGACTACTTAAGATAGTTTCATCGTAATCTGTTCCATTATTTTTTGCTGTAAGAAGTTTTAAATAATTATAAGAACCACCAACAATAATATCGTTATATCCATCTTCATTAACATCTGCAATAACCATTCCCCATTCACTTCCAGAGCCTGTAATACTTCCGTAATTTAGTCTAGTAAAATCTCCGCCAGGAGTAGTGCTTTGATATTCAACTTCTAAATATCTGGCGTTTCTTAAACGAACCAAATCGTCTAATCCGTCTCCATTCATATCTGCAACACCAATAGCACAGCCACTATTAAGCATTGTATTATCTACCCTCGAATTAGCATTGTTAAAAGTAACTTGAGAGATTAATACATATGGCAAAACCATACATAAAGTAAAAAGTAATTTTTTAAGATTCATAGTTAATAGCTTTAAAATATTATTTAAAGATAATCGATTTTTTTTTATAACTGTTTTAGTCTGTTTTAATTCGATAAAATGTGTTTTTTTTCTGTTGCAAAGTAATTAAAGTTGTTGGAAATGAATTGCTTGTGTTATGAAATGAAAAAACAATAATAATTAAAATTCATTTTTTATAAAGTTGTATATTTGGATCTTAAACTTATATAACAATGAAAAAAATCCACTTCCTATTTATTGCTACTTTTTTGATATCAATATCATCAGCATTTTCTCAAAACTTAAAATCTGAAAAAGAAATTAGACGACAAGCAGCAAAGGTAGATACTGTATATACCGTTCAAGAAAGAGCTAATATTGAACAATGGTTTCATGACCGAGTTAATGAAATGAACCTATCTGAAGACAAAAGAAATGAATACGATACAGTTGTATACTCTTCAATTTTTCAAATGAGCCGTTTAAATGATGCTGACAAAAATTATTCTATTGATGAAATTCATACAAGGTTTGATGCTATTGTAGATGATATGAATTTAGAACTTAAAAGCATATTAACTACGGAGCAATATATAAATCATTTAGAAAATTTTAGCCAAATTGTAAGAAGTGTATATCATAAATATGGTTGGGAAGATTAGTTCATTTCGCTGTATTTTGAGGCTTGATATTTAATGTTTTATTAACAGAAAAACAGCCATCAATGCCTATCTTTACTAATTATTTAATACTAACAATAAATTAAACACAAATGAAAAAAATATTACTATTCATTGCAGTTGTTGCTCTATCATTTAACATGAATGCACAAGTAACAACACCACAACCTAGTCCGTTAAGTAAAGTTGAACAGAAAGTTGGATTAACAGATGTTACTATAGAATATTCTCGTCCAGGAGTAAAAGGACGTGTGGTATTTGGAGATTTGGTTCCTTTCGATAAACTTTGGAGAACTGGAGCTAATAAAAATACTGTTATTACTTTTAGTGATAATGTAACTATTATGGACCAATTATTAAAAGCAGGTTCTTATGCGATATTTGTTAAACCAGGTAAAGCTGTTTGGGAAGTTATGTTTTATACTGACACAGATAATGGTGGAACTCCAGATAAATGGGATGATAGCAAAGTAGCAGCGAGAGTGAATGCAGAAGTACATGCTATTCCATTTAATGTTGAAACTTTTACAATTGACATTAACCAAATTACCAATTCAAGTGCTTCAATAGAATTTATCTGGGAAAAAACATTTACAGCAGTACCTTTTCAAGTGCCTACAGACGACAAAGTCTTAGCTTCCATTAATGACGCTTTAAACGGAACGCCTACAGCCAACGATTATTATGCTTCTGCTGTTTACTATTCTCAAGAAGGAAAAGACATGAAGCAAGCTAAAGCTTGGATCGATAAAGCTATGGGTATGTCTGAAAAACCAGCTTTTTGGCAATTGAGACAACAATCTTTAATCTATGCAAAATCTGGAGATAAAAAAGGAGCTATAGAAATAGCTAAAAAATCATTAGAAGGAGCAAAGGAAGCTGGAAATGATGATTTTATTAAAATGAATATGGACTCTATTGCTGAGTGGGAGAAATAGTAGTTTAAAATATATCATATTTAATAAAAAAGCCTCACAGTTATAATTGTGAGGCTTTTTTATTAAATATAATTGGTTTCATTAAATGTTTGAAAGGCACTTGTTTAAATTCTTGAAATGAAATCCTAAAATGTGGCTATTCGGGTTTAGCGTTTATTTTCTGCAGAATAAAAGCAATAGCAATAACCAGTGCACATCCAAATAAATTTAGCCATAAATACGGCATCCAATCTAACCACCAACCAATAATTACAATAGCCTGAGTAATTAAAGCAGCAACAAATACAGCATTGCCACGAACGTATTTAAAGAAAAAAGCCAAGAGGAAAATACCTAAAACATTTCCATAGAAAATGGATCCTATAATATTCACCAACTGAATTAAGTTATCTGCTAAATAAGCTAAACAGGCAATTAATATTGCTAAAATTCCCCAGCCAAATGTAAACCATTTAGTAGCTTTTAAGTAGTGAGTTTCACTCTTACCGGGAACCATACTTCGTTTGTATAAATCTAATGAAGTTGTTGAAGCTAGCGCATTCAGCTCACTTGCAGTACTGGACATAGCAGCACTTAATATAACGGCTAAAAGCAACCCTATTAAACCGCGAGGTAAATTATTTAAAATAAAATGTATAAAGACGTAATCTTTATCATTGGTTTCAACACGAACAATTTTTTTATCTGCAGCTTCCTGGATCAATAATTTGGCTGCTTCTCTATTGGCTCTATCTGCTTCATTAGCTAGAGCAATTTCATCAGCATATTGTAGTTCTCCAGTGGCTACATATTTATTTATATAATTTTGTTTGTTGTTAAAAATAGCAAGTTGTTCGGCTTCCAATTCTTGAAAAGCTTCAGTGTATTCCGAATTCTGAATCACTTGTTCAGTAGCCGGATTGAAATTTATTGGCGATTCATTAAACTGATAAAAAACAAAGACCATAACACCTACTAGTAAAATAAAGAACTGCATAGGTACTTTTAATAAGCCATTAAAAATGAGTCCCATTTGCATTTCCTTGACTGATTTTCCAGAGAGATAACGTTGGACCTGACTTTGGTCTGTACCAAAATAGGAGAGTGCTAAAAAAGTGCCTCCTATTAAACCACTCCAAACGGTATATCTATTTTCCATATTAAATGAGAAATCTAGTATGTCCATTTTTCCACTTGCTCCAGCGATATCTAAGGCTTTAGTGAACGTGATGTTTTCAGGTAAATAGCTTATAATTAAAAAGAAAGCTATGAACATTCCTGTGAAAATAACGGCCATTTGATGTTTTTGGGTCATACTAACGGCTTTCGTGCCACCAGAAACGGTATATATAATAACTAAAATTCCAATAGCAATATTTAAATAAGTCAAGTTCCAACCTAACACTGCCGAAAGTATAATGGCAGGAGCGTAAATGGTAATACCAGCAGCTAATCCACGTTGTATAAGAAATAAAATAGCAGTAAGACTTCTGGTTTTTAAATCGAATCGATTTTCTAAAAACTCATAGGCAGTATACACTTTTAATCGATGGTATAAAGGAATAAAGACCATACAAATAATAACCATGGCAATTGGTACGCCAAAATAAAATTGTACAAAGCCCATACCATCATGAAAAGCCTGACCAGGAGTTGATAAGAACGTTATAGCACTTGCTTGAGTTGCCATAACAGATAAACCAATGGTCCACCATTTAGATTCGTTGCCACCACGCACATAATCCTGTACATTTTTACTTCCTCTAGTTTTCCATGTTCCATAACCTACAATAGTTATAAGTGTTCCAATTAAAACAATCCAGTCTAATGTTTGCATATTTAAAAGGCTTTGGTGATAAAGTAAAAGACTGCAATGTAAATAGCATTGGCTATTAGTACAAGCGTGTACATATTATTCCATTTGTATTTTTTCATAGTTTACTTTTTTGGTAAATGTGGTATGGTTAATTATTTTCCAATGCTTAACATGTTGGCAAATAGTCTGTAGGCTCCAGAAACACCTTCTGGAAACTCTCTAAAGAAACTTAATCCTGTATACATATAATAGCCTTCACCATATTTTGCTACTAATAAACTTCCTTTTTTAGCCGATTCGCCTTTGTCGTGCATAGAAAGAATAGGAGTAAATTCCTTTCCCCAAGAGTTTGGGAAATATAAACCTCTTTCTTGAGTCCAACCTTTAAAGTCTTCTTGAGTAATTTTATTTGGCGTGTTTAAAATAGGATGTGTAGGTGCTAAGAATTTTACTTTAGCAAACTCGTCTGTTACACGGTCTCTAGAAAGCTCTAATTTATAAGGTGCTAATTCGTTTACTTTTAAACCTCGGCTTGTGTTGTATTGCACGATCATGTTCCCGCCATTGAAAACAAAATCGAATAATTGTTGTTGTTTGAATTTGATGGTTTCCAAAGTGTTATAAGCTCTTATTCCTACCACAACAGCATCGAATTGACTTAAAGTTTCAGGATTGATATCTTCGGGTTTAAGCAGAGAAACGTTATAACCTATTTGTTTTAAACTTTCAGGAACCACATCTCCAGCACCAACAATATAACCAATGTTTTTACCTCTTTTCTGAATATCTAATCGTACAATTTTAGTCTCCGAAGGTAGTAGTACCGTTTGATACGGAATGTGCTCGTATTCTATTTCTATTAACTCTTTGGAGTAGTTTTTTCCGTTTACAGTCATAACAGGGATTAAATGTCCTTCATGTTGATTTTCTGGAGGAGTAACACGAAAAAACACTGTTTTTTCTTCACCTTTATTTGTAATCTGAATGTCTTGTTTTGCTGGTGATACTTGCCAATTTTCAGGATAATTTAAACTTAAAGAACCGTTTAAATTATCTCGTCCAGACCTAACAATAACTGGAATATCTTTTGCCTGATTGTTTTCGAAAATGATGACTTTCTCTGGAATCTTCACTGAAGCCTCAGGAATAATTTCGAAAGGTTTGTAAACTTCTCCTTTAACAGGATCGTTCGTTTTATAAATGACAGATTTTGTGAAAGTAATTGGCGTATTATTGAAAAGTAATTTAAAAGATACTTCGAAAACACGTGGTGTTTCTGGTTTTCCAATTAATGCCTCATTAGAAACTTGATACATACCTAATGTTCCTTTTTCTGTTAGCCAATATGGGGTAGTAGGTTTTTGGTTACTAGGTATTTCTAAAATTTCTTGAAATTCAAACCCATTATTTTCTGTTAATGCTATTTGTTTTGAAATAGAAGTCTTGTTACATTCTATAGTTTCTAATTTAATAGGGTAGGAACTTCGATTAATGACTTCTAAATTTAGTTTAACAGTTTCACTTGGGGTTGCCTGACTAGTTTCTGAAGTTGCTTCTAAATACAATCCAGCACAGGCATAAATAATGTTTTTTATTTCTTTGGTTTTATAATTTCTCCAGTGTAAGTCTTCTAAATTCTGAATGAGTTGATAAGCTCTAACCAATTCTGGAATGGAAGCTGACGGGTTTGTAAAATCGTAATTAGCTTCAACTTGTTGCAGAATATTGCCAATGGCTTTACCACCATTCACACGATTCCAAGTGGTGTCAATGCCTTCAAAAAGATTGGTCTTGTCTTTTGGGATGTCTCCTTTTATCAACTCAATATATTCCATTTGAGACCCACGAGTTCCTGTGTTTCCAAAGCCTTGAGATTTATGCTGACTTCTACTTAAAGCCGCAATTTCTGTATTGCTTAAACCACTTGAAACATAAAACTCACCAGTGTCAAACTCTAACAAGTTGCTTTTATCTGCTTTGTCAAATTTTTCTTGGCTACCATAAAACCACCAAGAGGTGTTAAAGAACAAGCGTTTTGGTTGCCACAAACCAGTTTGTTGTAATTGGTTTGGATAAGCTGTATTCTTGCTTGTAATATCAAAAGCTTCAACACTTAACATAGCCGAGCTGGTGTGATGCCCATGGGTGCTTCCAGGACTTCTATGATCGAAACGATTGATAATAATATCTGGTTGAAACTGTCTGATAGCCAAAACCACATCGCTTAGAACCTCTTCTTTATTCCAAATCTCCAGTGTTTCGTCTGGGTGTTTGGAGTAGCCAAAATCGTTGGCTCGAGTAAAGCGTTGTTCGCCACCATCAATTTGTCTGGCTGTTAATAATTCCTGAGTTCTTATAACACCAAGAAGTTCTCTTATTTCTGGTCCTATTAAGTTTTGCCCACCATCACCACGTGTTAAAGACAAATAAGCTGTTCTAGCTTTTACATGATTAGACATGTATGATATAAGTCTTGTGTTTTCATCGTCTGGATGCGCTGCTACATAGAGAACAGAACCTAAAAAATTGAGTTTTTTAATAGACTCATAAATTTCGGAAGCATTAGGTTTCTTGGGCGCTTGAGAATATATATTTAAGCTTGAAAATAGTGTTATAATTACAACAAGTAATACTCTTTGCATAGTTGGTTTTTTTGAAAGCAATAAATATAAAAAGAAAACCAGCAAGCTTGCTGGTTTTAATGTTTCTTTAACGGTTACATATTTTTAAAGCCATTTCTTCTTCTTAAAATAATAAATCATTCCTATAAAAATAAGAATCATCACTCCCCAAAGAATATAATAACTGTACTTGTAATGTAGTTCAGGAATGTTATCGAAGTTCATGCCATAAATGCCAGCAATAAATGTAAGTGGAATAAAAATTGATGCCATAATGGTAAGTACTTTCATAACTTCATTCATTTTATTACTAATAGTAGTCATGTACATATCCATTAAACTCCAAATCATTTCTCGAGAAATATCAACAGAGTCTGATAATTGAATCACATGATCATAAATATCTCTGTAATATTGAATTGTATTTTGTTCTATTAAAGCGTGTTCGTTTTTTTCAATACGACTTATAATTTCACGTATAGGGAAGATGGAACGACGAATTTTTAAAACCTCCTTTTTAAGGTTTAAGACTTCCTGACTTAAATTCTCATTTATGTTTCCATTAAATAAAGCTTCTTCTAAGTCTTCAATTTTATTGCTCATTGTTTCTGCAACAATATAGTAATGATCTACAATGGCATCAATTAATGCATACAGTAAATAATCCGGACCAAGGGTTCTTATTCTACCATTTGCTAAACGAAGTCGGTCTCTAACATTATTGAAAACATCTCCTTCAATTTCTTGAAATGTCAGCACATAATTAGACCCAAGCACCAAGCTTATTTGTTCTATTTTAATGTTTTCATTATCATCATAATACAGCATTTTTAAAACTACAAAAATGTAGTCGTCATAAACATCAATTTTTGGTCTTTGCGAGGTGTTGGCAATATCTGCAATAATTAGTGGGTGTAGATTGTAGTGTTTACCAACTTTTTCAATGTCCTTAATATGGTTCAGTCCATTTATATTAATCCAAGAAACAGATTCTGTTTTTTTAAAATTAAAAGCTTCTTCAACCGATTTAAGTTCTAACTCGTTTATAAAACTATTGTTATAATCAAAAGCATCTATAAAGAGTTTTTCTGTTGGGTTTTCTCCAGTGTAAATGATAGAACCTGGAGACTGTTTAATATGTTTTTTGTATTTATTGGTTCTCTTTTTTGCCATAACGCATAAATATGACTATAAATATAAGATTTATTTAGAGAGCGTCAATACCTTCGTCAATAGCATCTTTTTTGACAAGTGTTACGGCTTTTTGTAACATTAAGTTATTTGGATAAGTTACTAAGTCGCCATTATCTAAGCGTAGATGTAATTGAAAGGCTTGAATATCTTCAATAATACCTTCTAACGGAAAGTCTTTATCGTGAATTTGAATTTTGTCTCCTACTTTATAAGGAAATGAAAAGAACATAATAACACCAGAGGTGATGTTGCTTAAAATAGACCAAATAGCAAATAAGGCGATTCCAATAACCGCGAAAACAGAAGAAAATACCAAAGCTAGGTCTTTTAATTGTGCACCAAAAATGAAAGTTTCAATAATAAGTGCTAGCATGACCAAAGTAACCGTAGTATACCTGCTTATTAAGCGAATACGTGCATCGTTTATACCTGTCTTTCTACCTAATTTATAAATTAATTTTTTTAAAATTAGTCTTAATATTAGTAAGAATATAATAATAAATAAACTTGCTAAAAGTTCGGTTTGATATGTTTCAAAAAAGGTCATTTATGAGAATTAGTTTGTTCCACAAAGATAGAATAGAAATAAAGAATTAGATGCACTCTTAAGTTATATTTAAGAAGAAACGAAGCTGTTTAAAGTTTTATAAACAAGATGAGTTGGTAAGCCAACCACATTAAAATAGGAGCCTTCAATTTTTGTGATTCCTATTTGACCAATCCATTCTTGAATACCATAAGCTCCAGCTTTGTCGAAGGGTTTACAGGTTTTTAGGTAGTAATTAATTTCATCATCTTCAAGTTTTTTAAAAGTAACTTTGGTGACGGCATTCACGGTTTTCTGAAGTTTAGTAGTTGTAAAACAAACCGAGGTAATAACCTCATGTGTGGCTTGACTTAAAGATTTAAGTATGTTAAAAGCATCTTCTTCATCTTTAGGTTTTCCAAGAGCTTTGTTGTTGTGCCAAACAATGGTGTCGCTAGTAATAAGGATGTCTGTCTCTTTTAATTCATTTTCAAAAGGAAGTGCTTTTAATTGGGCTAGATAATCGCTGATTTCAAAATGGGTTAATCGGTTTGGAAATTCTTCCTTTACGGGTTTTAAACGAATTTCAAACTCCAAACCTAACTCAGTAAAAAACTGCTGTCTTCTTGGAGAACCAGAAGCTAAAATAAGATGGTGGTTATTTAGTTTATTGTTTAACATTAATCAAGTAAAATATATTTATAAAGCCAAAGCGATAACATACCAAAAAACATGACTAATTTAAGCAGGTTACTTAAAACCTGATAGTCTTTTTTTGATTCTGCTGAAAAAGATTTTATCATGATATATATTAATGGAGCTATTACAAAAAGTAAAAAATAACCAACTAAAAACAACTGTTTATATAAGTGTGTAATAACATAATACACCACACCAAACAAAGGGATTAACAATAAGATAAAAACAATTTTTGTTGCTCTATCTCTGCCTATAGCAATTGGTAAAGTGTTCATTCCAGATTTATAATCGCCATCAACATCCTCTATATCTTTTACAATTTCTCTAATAAAATTAAGAACAAATGCAAAAATAGCATAGTCTATAATTATTTTAAAAAAAGTTATTTGTGTTTCTTGATTCTGTACTGTCATTACAGGAAGTAATTCAAATAAGCCTACAATAATAAGGCTTAATGAAACTAACAGAGAAATAACGATATTTCCTATTAATAGCACTTGTTTTAAATACGATGCGTAAATATAAAGTAAGGCTGAAATAATAACAAAAAACGTAAAGAACCCACTTCTTCCAACTAAATGTGATAAGTAAAAACCAATTGCCACACCAATAACATTTAAGCTTATAAATAAAATGTTGGCTGTTTTTTCTGAAATAGTTTTGCCTACTATAACTTTTTCGGGCTTGTTGATTACATCTGTTTCAATATCGTAAATGTCGTTTATAATATAACCAGCAGCAGCTAAACAAACTGTTGTTAAAACTAATAATGAAAATCCAAATAAATTTAAAGTAATAGTGACTCCAAAAGGTTCTAAAAGAGCATATTTTATTAAGAATTGCACGAATGCTATCATTAATAGATTTTTCCAGCGAATAAGATTTAAAATGTTCAAATGTTAGAAGTTATTTTGTTATAAAGAGCAAAGCGAACCTACGCTTAAATTAATCGTATTTAGCATCAAAGTTACCATGCCATTTTCCTTGTACTTTTAAAACCTGTTCAATGACATCTCTCACAGCTCCTTTTCCGCCATTTTTATGAGACACATATTTAGAAATTGCTTTAATTTCTTGGACTGCATCTTGAGGACAACATGGTAAACCAACCAATGTCATAACAGGATAATCTGGAATATCATCTCCCATATACAACACGTTTTTAACCTCTATTTGATGTTTGTTTAAATAGTCGTTTAGTTGTTCTATTTTATTGTGTGCGCCAAGATATATATCTGTTAATCCTAAACCTTCTAACCTTTTTCTAACTCCTTCGTTTGTTCCACCAGAAATAATACAAACATTAAATCCTTTATCAAGGGCAGTTTTCAAGGCATAACCATCTTTAATATTCATGGTTCTTAACATCTCTCCAGTGGTTGTAACGGTTATAGTGCCATCTGTTAAGACACCATCGACATCAAAAATTAAGGTAGTAATATGTTCTAGATATTCTTTATAGCTTTTATCTTCCATGTGTTTTTTTTATTGAATTGGTAAGCAGGTTATAAATGTCCTTATGATGTTCATTTTCTAACTGTTTTAAATGCTTTTTAATGGTTTTTTTATCGTTGCGTTTTGCAGGACCTGTTTGTGCCATATAAGGAGACAAATTTTGTACTTTCTTGGCTGTTTCTAAAATTAACGGTTTTAATATATCAAATTCTACACCTTCTGATTCTGTTATTTCATGAGCTACACGATACAATTGATTGGTAAAATTATTCACAAAAACAGCAGCTAAATGAAGCGTTTTCCGTTGATCAGGATTTATTTTATATACTTTATTGCTTATTGCTTCAGCTAACGATTTGAGAAGTGGATAATTCTTTTTACCAATGGTTTCAATACATATAGGAATGTTTTTAAAATCTACTTTAGCGTCTTTAGAAAACGTTTGAAGTGGGTAAAAAACACCTCGTTTGTTTTTTTTGTCTAAATCGTAAATACTAACACTTCCAGAAGTATGAACCACTAAACGGTTTTCAAATGGTAAAGCTTTAGAAACCGTTGCAATAGCATCGTCGCTAACAGCAATAATATAGATGTCGGCTTCTTTTAACTCCAACAAATTATCTGTAATTGAAACTTTATTCTTAAAAGAGCTTATTTTACTAATATCTCTACTGTACCATTGTTTTACAGAAACGGCTTCTGTTTTATCAAACACTTTTAAGAGGTGATTAGCTACATTTCCTGCGCCAATGATGCTTACTGAAATCATGTGTCTAAATTAAGGATATTTAAATATAAACTTTGCGTTGTTTAAGTATTAATTTTTTAGTTTTTTCTAATTGTTTAATAGCTCTAATAACTGTTTCGACACGTAGTCCTGTTAGATCTGAAATTTGCTGACGCGTTAATTTTACTTCAAATAAACCTTCGGTATTTGCAGAATCTTTTAAATGATGTAATAAGGTTAAAATTCGATGTTCTGGTGGATGTATCGATAGTTCCTTCATGATTTTTGCCTTATAAAGCATTCTGTTACAAAGGAGTTTTGTAAATTTTAAATGAACATCTGGATGAGCTTTAAGTAAGTTTAAAAACACTTTTTTCTCAAGAACATATACTTCGCAATCTTCAAGACACATAGCACTAGCTGGATATGGAAAAGACCCAAATAGAGGTGGTTCTCCAAAAGACGTGTTTTTTTCAAAAAAACCTTGGGTAAACACCTTGCCGTTTTCTGTTAAATTAAACATTTTTACTTTCCCTGACTTTAACTGATAATAATACCTTGGCATTTCGGTTTCATTAAAAATAATGGCATCTTTTGAAAAGGTTTTCAAATTAGGATGATAGGTTTCAAGAATGGTAGATGGAATCATATTTGTATGATTTGAATCATAAAATAACAAAGATAAAATATAGAATTTTGTATGAAGAATTTAAATCACTAAAAAATGAATTTCTATCATAAATCTCTAAACGATTTTAGAGATAACTACATCTTGTATATCCCATTAACTATTATTTTGCAAAGTTGTATTGGTTCTATTGCTGCCATGTATATTTTAATGAATAGTACTGCAGACTCATTTAATTTTATTCAACTAACTTTGTGTGTTATATTTTCTATGGGTTATAATGCGGTTATTTTTGCTCAATTAAAAAGCAAACTGGTTTTTAACATGCTTATAGCCACATTAATAGTAAATATAGCTTTAATAGTAATTAATGTTATTCAGTTATCTTAAAAATAGACTATGCATAAAAAAGATTTAGAAACACGAGAAGATGTTTATTTATTGGTTTCAGCGTTTTATGCTAAAATTAGAAAGGATGCATTTTTGGGTCCTTTTTTTAATCGTGTCATTAAAGATTGGCCTGCACATATAGATAGGTTAACTACTTTCTGGGAAACCAGTTTATTTATTACTAGAAAATTAGAACATAAATATTATGGAAATCCATTAGCAGTCCATGTGCAAGTAGATCAAGAAAATAATAATGAAATTACACAAGAGCACTTTGGAAGTTGGCTAAACCTTTGGTTTGAAACCATTGATGAACTTTTTGAAGGCGAATATGCTTCAAAAGCAAAACAAAAAGCTCGAAAAATGAGTACATTTTTGTTTTTAAATATTTTTCAAGAAAGACAGAATAAACAATAAAGTTTCGCTTTTTTAACACGACAAAATAAACTAAATACCTTAAATTTGCACGACCAAATTTAAGAGTCTCTATATCATGCAAAATAAACTCGCTAAAATTCTTTTTTCTACCAGATTAACTTCCATTTTATTTCTTGTTTTTGCTGCTTCAATGGCAATAGGAACCTTTATGGATGCTGGACAAGACACATCTCCAACCCCTTATACCAGAAATTTAATTTACAACACTTGGTGGTTTGAAGCCATCATGGTAGTGTTTATGATAAATTTTATAGGAAACATTTCTAAATTTAGATTATGGCGTAAAGAAAAATGGGCTACATTAATTCTGCATTTAGCTTTTATCTTAATTATTATAGGAGCTGGAATTACTAGGTATATTAGTTTTGAAGGCATGATGGCTATTCGTGAAGGAGAAACGGAATCATCTATTTTATCTCATAAAACTTATATTACAGCTTATATAGATGGAGATTATATAGTAAACGGACAAGCCCAAAGAAAGATAATAGAAGAAGAAGTAGATTTCTCTCCAAGACTTGAAAACAGTTTTTATTTATCTACAGATTACAATAACCAAGAAGTCACTTTCGAGCTTGAAAAATTTATTGGTGGAGCTGAAAAAGATATTGTCCCAGATGACACTGGAAAAGAATATTTAAAAATAGTGGAAGCTGATGGCGCAGGACCTCATAATCATTTCTTAGAAGCTGGTAAAACACAGAGCATCCATAATGTCTTATTTTCATTAAATAAGTTTGTAGATGGCGCTGTAAATATTACTTCAAACGAAGAAGGTATAACTATACAGTCGCCATTTGAAGGGGAATACATGACCATGGCAACGGGAGCCACAGGGAAAGTAATAAAAGATTCGTTACAGCCTCTTATTTTGCGTTCCAGATATGTTATTGGTAATATGCAAATGGTTTTTCCAAAACCTGTTATAAAAGGAACGTTTGATATTGTAAAAAAATCGCAACTTTTAAGAGGAGATGAAAATGGAATGGTTTTAAAAGTTACTTCTAAAGGCGAAACAAAACGTGTGAAACTTCTAGGAGGACAAGGGTATAGTAAGCCTTTTGAGCAAGTGAAAATTGGAGGTTTAGACATCGCTGTTAAATACGGTTCGAAAGTTATCGATCTACCTTTTAGTATCAAATTAAACGATTTTATAGCTGATAAATATCCAGGTACTGAAAAGAGTTATTCAGCCTATGCGAGTGAAGTGACTATTATAGACGAAAAAGAAGGTGATTATAACTATCGTATTTTTATGAATAACATTCTAGATCATGGAGGGTATCGATTTTTTCAAGCCGGTTTCGATCCTGATGAAAAAGGAACAAAACTCTCCGTTAATCATGATTTCTGGGGAACGTGGGTAACTTATATTGGTTATTTCTTACTGTACTTTGGAATGCTTGCTATTATTTTTGATAAAAACACCCGTTTTGCTGATTTAAAACGCATGCTAAATAAAGTAAAAAAGAAAAAAGAAAAAGCACTATTAATCATATTCTTATGTCTTGGAGTTCAAGGATATTCTCAAGGTCATTCTCAAAGTGCTGGTCATGATATTGGAAGGCCAAGTAAAACACAAATAGATTCAGTTTTAAAAGTTAATATAACACCAAAAGCACATGCCGATAAATTTGGACATTTAGTGATTCAAGATATTGGTGGACGTATGATGCCTGTAAACACTTATGCTTCCGAAATGCTTCGTAAGTTAAGTAAACATGATACCTATGAAGATTTCGATGCCAATCAAGTATTTCTTTCTATTCAAGAAAGTCCACTGCTTTGGTATAATGTGCCAATTATCTATTTAAAACCTCAAAAAGCTGATTCTCTTCGAAAAATAATTGGAGTTGGAAAGGATGAAAAATATGTGTCATTAGTGAACTTTTTCACTGAAAACGGATCGTATAAATTAGCGCCATATTTAGAGGAAGCGTACAAAGCTCAAATCCCTAATGGTTTCCAAAAAGAATTTAAAGAAACAGATCAACGTGTCAATTTGTTATACAATACTATTGAAGGGTATGCTTTAAGAATATTCCCTATTCCTGAAGACGATAATAATAAATGGATTTCTTCTGTTGAGTTTAGAAGAGATAATTATAGAGAACAAATTAAAGACTCCCTTTATGGCAATTTTATAAATAACGGGTTTAGTGCTTATTTAATAACCTTAAATGCAGCAAAACAATCTGGAGACTATACAAAAGCTAACGAATTACTGGAGTCTTTTAGTAAAACACAACACAAGTTTGGAACATCTGTAATGCTTTCAGATAAAAAAATTAATGCTGAAATACTTTATAACAGATACGATATTTTTAAAAATCTATATAGCTGGTATATGTATGCTGCAGCATTTTTATTCATTATCTTAATTGTTCAGATTTTTAAAGAGAGAAGTAAAGCTCTAAGTATTTCGGTTAATGTTTTTAAAATTATCATACTTGCTTTCTTTTTAATGCACACTTTAGGACTAATAGCACGTTGGTATATTTCTGGACATGCACCTTGGAGTGATGCATACGAATCTATGATATATGTTGCTTGGGCAACCATGCTCTTTGGTTTGATTTTTGGACGAAAAAGCGATTTAACCATTGCTGCAACAGCTTTTGTAACCTCTATGATTTTAATGGTTGCACATTGGAACTGGATGGATCCAGCTATTGCTAATCTACAGCCTGTTTTAGATAGTTACTGGTTAATGATTCATGTTTCTGTAATTGTGGCTAGTTATGGGCCATTTACGCTAGGAATGATTTTGGGCATTGTATCGTTGTTATTAATGATTTTTACCAATAAAGAGAATAAAGCTAAAATGCAACTTAATATCCAGGAGTTGACCATTATCAACGAAATGGCTTTAACTGTTGGATTAGTCATGCTTACTATTGGTAACTTCCTTGGTGGTATGTGGGCTAATGAAAGTTGGGGTAGATATTGGGGTTGGGATCCTAAAGAAACTTGGGCTTTGATTAGTATTATGATTTATGCATTTGTAATCCATATGAGATTAGTTCCTGGACTACGTGGACGATTTGGTTTTAACTTAGCATCCATTATTGCTTTCTCAAGTATTATGATGACATATTTTGGAGTTAATTTTTACTTAGCAGGATTACATAGTTATGCCAGTGGAGACCAAATAGTTAGTGTTAAATTTATAGCTATTGCTTTTGGAATCGTTGGTGTTTTAGGGTTACTAGCCTATAGAAAGTATGCTAAGTTTTATAAAAAATAACCTAATAGACTAAACAAAAAAAGACTGCTATTAGCAGTCTTTTTTTGTTTAAATTAATATTGTTTTTAAAGCTTTATTGGGCTTTTATCTAAATTTAAATCATCCAACATGTCCTGAGTAAATTTATAATGTCCACGTCGTGTAATAATTTTAAATCTATCGTCTTTCATTCTAGTTAATACGTCTAGAAATCGCCATTTAGATTTTAATAATTTTGGTTCTTCAGATTTTAATCCAATTTCAAAATAGTGCTTTCTTCCACCTTTTTCGGCAACGATATCTGGTGTTATAGATATGTCACTTCCTTTTTTTAGGTAAGATTTAGGTGTTTCATAACCTTCAGCATCTGCTTTAATGTTATCAAAACCTAGGTTCTCTAAATACGTTAACGATTCTTTTAAGAATACTTGATTTTCTAATTTGTCTTGAGCTATCATGCCATAAATATATAACAATTTAATGAGATATTTGGTTAATATCCTGTTAAATCAATTTTTGATTATTCATTTTCAATGAGTTACCCTTTTCGATTAACTAATTTTATAATTTGATACATATCTAATCCATTTTAATTCTTAAAATGTAATTTTGTAAATTACATGCTTTAAAGACTATAAATGATAGAAACATTAAAAGATAATTATGGTTACTTATTTGAAGAAGAGCTGCTTCAAGAAATAAATAGAGTAGGTGTTTTTAAAGAAATTTCTGAAGGAACCAAGCTAATTGAGATAGGCGATTATATTAAATCTATGCCACTATTAGTAAGTGGCGCCGTTAAAATATTACGAGAAGACGATAATGGCGATGAGTTAATTTTATACTTTATTGAAAGAGGCGATACATGTGCTATGACATTATCTTGCTGTATGGGACAAAAAAAGAGCGAAATAAGAGCTGTTGCTGAAACTAATGCATCACTTATTATGATACCTGTGGAGTTTATGAGTTTATGGATGAGTACCTATAAGAGTTGGCAAAATTTTATACTTCAAAGTTATCATGAAAGAATGTCTGAACTACTTGAAGCTATAGATACCATAGCCTTTCTAAAAATGGACGAACGACTTCTAAAATATTTAAGGGATAAAGCCATGGTAAATCAAAATGATGAGATTCAAGTTACCCATCAACTTATTGCTAACGATATGCACACTTCTAGAGTTGTTATATCTAGAATTTTAAAAGCACTCGAGAGAAATAATAAAATAAAGATTAATAGAAACCGAATTACACTTTTAGATCTTTAAAATATAATTTGGAATTATAATATATGGAGATAACTTCTATTCTTGGGTATTTTGGAGCATTATTAATTGGTGTAGTACTTGGATTAATTGGTGGAGGTGGTTCAATCCTTACTGTTCCTATTTTGGTTTACTTATTTTTTTTAAATCCAATTACAGCAACGGCATATTCACTTTTTGTTGTAGGTACTTCTTCAGCCTTTGGAGCTTTAAAAAATATTCAAAAGCAGCAAGTAAATTTTAAAGTAGCTGTTATTTTTTCTATTCCTGCTTTTACAGTGGTGTATCTTACTAGACGTTTTATTTTGCCAGCAATACCAGAAAATTTATTTGTAATTAATGATTTTATATTTACAAAGAATATTGCAATTATGATGCTTTTTGCCATCATCATGCTTTTTGCTGCAAAAACCATGTTGACTGAAAAAACAGTTTCAAATAAAATTCAAGTCCCAAAAGAACTGAATTATGTTTTGATATTTTTTCAAGCAATCCTAATTGGG
Organism: Flavobacteriaceae bacterium LYZ1037; assembly: GCA_003144015.1. Classification (GTDB taxonomy): domain Bacteria; phylum Bacteroidota; class Bacteroidia; order Flavobacteriales; family Flavobacteriaceae; genus Xanthomarina. The sequence continues at coordinate 576,213 of QFWS01000001.1, forward strand.
CTTTTTACTGGTTTGGTTGGAGCTGGAGGAGGTTTTATTATCATCCCTGCATTAATTTTATTAGCAGATCTGCCAATGAAAAAAGCCGTAGGAACTTCGTTGTTAATTATTGCCATTAATTCCTTAATCGGATTCACAGGAGATTTTGGGCATTTAGATATAGATTGGCTGTTTTTATTAAAATTTACAGCTATTTCGGTTATAGGGATTTTTACAGGTAGCTATCTTTCAAATTTTATTGAAGGCAAAAAGCTAAAAAAAGGATTTGGTTGGTTTGTTCTTATTATGGGATTTTTTATTCTTTATAAAGAACTTACAACTTAATAAATTGTAACTAAAGTTACTATAAAAAAGAATAACATAACTATTTTTGCATAGTTGATAAATAATAGAATAAAATGAAAATAGAACAGATTTATACAGGCTGTTTGGCACATGCAGCATATTATATAGAAAGTAATGGAGAGGCAGCTATTATCGATCCATTAAGAGAAGTGCAACCCTATATCAAAAGAGCAAAACTTGATGATGCGAAAATTAAATATATTTTTGAAACGCATTTTCATGCAGATTTTGTGAGTGGACATTTAGATTTAAAGAAAAAAACTGGTGCAGATATCGTATTTGGACCAACGGCCAACCCATCTTACGAAGCTGTTATTGCAGAAGATGGTCAGGTATTTAATGTTGGAAATTATAAAATAAAGGCTATCCATACACCTGGACACACTATGGAAAGTACTACTTATTTACTAATTGACGAGAACGGTAAAGAACATGGAATAGTAACAGGCGATACTTTGTTTATTGGAGATGTTGGAAGACCAGATTTAGCTCAAAAAATGGCATCCGATTTAACCCAAGAAAAACTTGCTGGTTATTTATTCGATTCTTTAAGAAATAAAATCATGCCTCTTGGAGACGATTTAATTGTGTATCCAAATCATGGAGCAGGTTCAGCATGTGGAAAAAACATGAGTAAAGAAACTACAGATACACTTGGACATCAAAAGCAAGTTAATTACGCACTTCGAGCAGATATGACAAAGGAAGAGTTTATTTCTGAACTATTGGATGGTTTAAGTGCGCCTCCTGGTTATTTTCCTCAAAATGTGATGATGAACATTCAAGGCTATGAGAGTTTTGATGAAGTGATGCGAAAATCCCAAAAACCATTATCGCCTGAAGAATTTGAAACTGCAGCAAATGAAACCGAGGCTATTGTTTTAGATGTGCGTCATCAAAAAGATTTTATAAAAGGTCATATTCCTCGTTCTATTTTTATAGGTATCGATGGCGGATTTGCGCCTTGGGTTGGCGCTTTAATTGTAGATGTTAAGCAGCCAATTTTAATTGTTGCTCCCGAAGGTAGAGAAGATGAAGTTATTACTAGGCTTTCAAGAGTTGGTTTTGATAATGTAATAGGCTACTTAAAAGGAAGTTTTGAAGCTTGGAAAAACGAAGGATTTGAAGTCGATACAATAGAATCTATTTCAGCTGAAACATTTGAAAACCAATATCAAAATATTAAAGATGTGGTTTTCGATGTTAGAAAAGAAGGTGAATTTAAAGCTGAACATGTAGAAAACGCTCATTTTACACCTTTAGATTTTTTAAACAGTCATTTAGCAGAGTTCCCAGAAGACAAAACATTTTATGTGCATTGTGCTGGTGGATACAGATCGGTTATAGCGGCTTCAATTTTAAAAAGTAGAGGCATTCATAATTTGGTAGATGTTGCTGGAGGTTATGGAGCTATTAAAAAAACAGATATTCCAACTACAGATTTTGTTTGTCCAACTACTTTAAAGTAAGAAACATTTATATTTAAATATTTTTAAAGAGCGACACAAAAGTCGCTCTTTTTTTGTGTAACTTATGTTACTAATAAAATGATTTAAACCATGTAATTTTATACTTTACAAATACTAAAAGTCAGAATGAAACATATACTCATAGTCTTGTTGCTTATAACTTCTGTTTACAACGTAAAAGCACAAGAAAAAGATAATATTGTTCTATTAAATTTAACTGAGTTTAAATCTCAGATTGAAAACAAAGACGTTCAACTTATAGATGTAAGAACTCCAAAAGAATTTGAAGAAGGTCATATTGAAGATGCTTTAAATATTGATTTCTATTCTGAAAAATTTGTAGATGAATTTAATAAATTAGACAAAGAAAAACCTGTATACCTCTACTGTAGAAGTGGCTTTAGAAGCAAGCAATCTGCTCTAAAACTATCAGAAATGGGTTTTAAAACGTTATACGATCTAGAAGGAGGATTTTTAAATTATAATAAAAAAGACGAATGAGAACATCAGTAATAGTTCAAAATTTAAAATGTGGAGGCTGTGCAAACAGCATCAAAACTAAACTATTAGAAATAAAGAATATTTCAGATATAAAAGTAGATATAGAAGAAAGTAAAATCTCTTTTGATTTTATAGATGAAAATAATGCCCTTTTAGTAAAAGAAAAATTAAAAAATATTGGTTATCCTTCTGTTGAAGAAGAAAACTCGATGCTGTCTAAAACAAAATCGTTTATTAATTGCGCCGCAGGTAAATTAGCATAAACTATGAAACTATTTGTTTTTTTAATTAGCAGTTTGTTCTTTTTACAAGGTTGCAATCAAACTGAGAAAAAAAAGGATTCAATGACAGAGAGTACTTCTGTAGAGATGCAAACAGTTAACTACAAAGAACTTGGAATGGAGTATGCCTTTGCAACCAAAGCAGTACTTGGTAAAAACCTCATGGGAACCATTAAAGAAAAAGGAGTAAATGCAGCTGTAGAGTTTTGTAACGTGCAAGCTTATCCTTTAACAGATAGTATGTCTATAGTTTATAATACTCAAATTAAACGTGTTTCCGATAAGCCTAGAAACCCAGCCAATCAAGCGAGTTCAAAAGAATTAGAGTATATAGCGAGTTTTAAAAAGGAGGTTGAAAATAATCTAGAACCAAAACCCTTTATAGATGAAAACGAAACAGAGGTTAATGTCTATTATCCAATTACTACTAATGTTATGTGTTTACAATGCCATGGTTCACCATATAAAGAATTAGATGAAGAAGCATATAAAACGATACGTGCGCTTTATCCAAAAGATCTAGCCATTGGTTATAACGACAATGAAGTAAGAGGGATTTGGCGTGTAAATTTTAAAAAGGAATAATATGAGTCAATTTTCAGAAATAATAAATCAAGATAAACCAGTTTTAATTGATTTTTACGCAGAATGGTGTGGACCTTGTAAAATGATGTCTCCCATTTTAAAAGAGGTTAAAGATAATTTAGGCGAAGCCGTTTCAATTATAAAAATTGATGTGGATAAAAACCAATCTTTAGCTGCAAAATATCAAGTAAGAGGCGTGCCTACTTTAATTTTATTTAAAGAGAGTAAACAATTGTGGAGACAATCTGGATTGGTACAAAAGGAAGATTTAATAAAAATAATAAAGAATCATAAGTAGATGCAGATGCACGAACCGATAAATTGATTCTCACAGTAAACTGACAAATTATTAGTCAGTGATTTTTGGTTGGTTTGAAAAGGCATTTTTATTTCTAAAAATGCCTTTTTGTTACTATTTTAAAAAGTATAGTATATTTACTGACTAAAGTCATATTTAATAAGACTTATTTCAGATATTTTTACTATTAATTATAAACAACTAAACTCCTCGATTATGATTACTCAAAATCTTGCTTTGTACAATTGGAATAATGGCGTTATTATGATTGCTATTTTCGCTCTAGTATGTGTAACTCTGGTTGCCATTCTTATTAATTTTATGATGAGTGGTAAAAAAGAAGATGAAACAGAAGAAGAGGAGCTGTAATTTTTAATGACACCTATAGTCCGTTATCTGGTTTAACCCGATAGTTTAATGTTTTAATTTCCTTTTATTCTTTTCCAAAGATCACTTAAAAGCTGTTTGGCATCCTCTCGATTTTTAACCGTTTCAGTAAAAGTTACTTCTCCTGAGGCATCGGTTTTTATTTCATATTGAAAAACAAAATTTTGCGCACCTGGCTTTAAACTTAACAAGCCAAAGCGTAAATCGTTGAAAAATATTTGTTCTTCTTTTTTTGAAATACTATACCAACCTTGAGAGATATGAATCATTCGTTTTACCTTTTTCTCAAGAATTAAACCCCCTAAAAGTTCATGATTTTTTGGGTAAGCTTCAAAGTGAATGGGTTTTTCGTCAAAAAACGAATAATAACCGATAAGGTAATGGTCTTTGGTATCAACATTCGCAGACCATAATACGGTATTTAACGGTGAAGGTTTTGTTTCTAATTTTGTGTATGCAATTTGCTGTGATTCTAATTCTTTTTTAAACTGACTATAAGCCATTCCTTTTAAACCAAAAGTTAATAGAAGATAACTACTACTAATTATTAAACCCAAATTGTTATAGTATCGTCTTTTTGGAGCATCACGTTTTTGACATGCAGCTAAAATTAAAAATACTAAAAAGGGTAAGGTGTAAAGGGGATCTATAACAAAAATGGTTTTAAAGGCAATTGGGTAGTCTATGGGCCAAAACAATTGTGTTCCCCATGTGGTATGTGCATCTAAAATAGGATGGGTAATAAAAGCCCAGAAAAACAACCAAGACCAACCTTTGACGTCTTTAAATCTTTCGTATTTGGAAACTATCCAGCCAAAAAGAGGGGCAAAGCATATAGAAAAAAATATAGAATGTGTAAAACCTCTATGTATTTCTAATGCAGAAACCGTATCTGTAAAATAGGAGGAAAAAACATCTAAATCTGGAATGGTACCTGCAATAGCACCATAAAGCATGGCTTTATTGCCAACTTTTCTTCCAAGAACAGCTTCTCCAATGGCAGCACCTAAAACAATTTGTGTTAATGAATCCATGATTACTTAAAGCAGATTTTTGATTAGGTACAAACTAAGACATTTATAAGGAACTAAAAAAGTGAAAAGCTTTGAATTTAGATTAAAAGAATTAATGATTTTATTAGTATAAACCTATCAGGAAAATAATGAAAAGCTTACTGTTAGTGATTTTTCTTTGGTAACCTATGTTACTTTCCATCAGCTTTAATAAACTTAAATTTGCTGTAACAAACAATGTGATAAATGAAAAAACAGATATACATATTCAGCTTTATTTTTATTATAGCATCAGTTGTCATGCAAGCACAACAAGTGTTGCCAATAACTAAAGCTGAAGTATTGACAAAGGTATCGGAAGAAAACAGATCGATTAAAATTTCTGAACAAGAATACTTAGAAGCTAAGGCTGATTTTAGACAAACGAATGGGGTGTTTTTACCAAATATTACAGCCTCTCATACAGGAATGGCTACAACAAATCCTCTAATGGCTTTTGGTTCTAAATTAAATCAGGAAATTTTAACAGCATCAGATTTTAATCCAAACCTGTTAAACAATCCGGGACAAGTAGAAAATTTTGCCACACGAATAGAAATTCAACAACCATTAATTAACATGGATGGTATGTATCAGCGTAAAGCTGCAAAGTCTAAAATGGAAGCACTTGCCTTAAAAATTGAACGTACTTCAGATTATTATGCTTTTGAAGTTGAAAAGGCTTATATGCAATTGCAATTAGCTTATAAAGGAGTCGATGTACTAGAAAAAGCTTTAGTAACTGCAATTGAAAGTAAAAAAATAACAGAAAACAGATTTAAACAAGGATACCTTCAAAGAGCTGATGTGTTATCTGTAGATGTTCGTGTTAGCGAAGTTAAAAATCAGTTGCAAACAGCAAAAAGTAATGTAGAAAATGCTTCTAATTACTTATCATTTTTAATGAACGAAACTAGCGATGTTATTTACAAACCGTCTGATAGTTTGCAAATAGGACATTTTAAAATCATAAATTCTGAAACCATTTCAGAAAATCGCTCAGATATTAAAGCTATGAAATTAGCCTCTAATGCATATGAAACTATGAGTAAAGCAGATAATATGGCGTTTTTACCACGTTTAAATGCTTTTGGAAGTTATGAGCTTTACGACGATCAAATTTTTCAAGGTGATGCTAGCGGCTATATATTTGGAGCGCAATTAAGTTGGACCATTTTAGAAGGAACCAAACGTTTTGGAAAAGCACAAAAAAGTAAAGCAGAATTCGAGAAATCGAAGCTGAAATACGAACAATATGTGTCTCAAAATCAATTAGAATTGAACAAGGCCAAACGCATGTTAACAGATGCTGAAAATAGACTGAATTTAACAAAGTTAGCTCTGGAACAATCAGAAGAATCTTTTAGAATAAGAACGAATAGATATGAAGAAGGTTTAGAGAAAACAACCGATTTGTTGTTGGCTGAAACTCAATATTCACAAAAACAATTGGAATATTATCAAACTATTTTCGAATATAATTATGCGCAGTCCTATTTGTATTTTCTGACTAAAAACTAAATAACAAACCAACGATTCCCAATTCAAGGGGTATAAAAATATTAAATCAATGAAAAAATATACTTACAAAGTAATAATTATAGTAGCAGCATTTTTTATGGTGAGCTGTGGGAACGATGATAAAAAAGCAACAGGAGATAGTTCGCCAGCCATAAAAGTGCAAGTGCATCAAGTAACTGAAGCAAATAATAGCCCATTTTTAGCTGTTAGTGGTAAAATACAATCGGTTAATAGTGCAGATTTAAGCACTAGAATGATGGGCTATGTTACCAAAGTACATGTTAATGTTGGAGATAAAGTAAACAAAGGCCAATTATTGGTATCCATCAATAATACTGATTTACAAGCCAAAAGAGCACAAATTGAGGCAGGAATTATAGAAGCCACTGCAGCTTTTAATAACGCACAGAAAGACTATAACCGTTTTCAAAGTTTGTATGCAGATAATAGTGCTTCACAAAAAGAACTAGATGATATTGCTACCAATTTCGAAATGGCAAAAGCCCGTTTAGAAGCAGCCAAACAAATGAAAAACGAAGTGAATGCTCAATTTGCTTATTCAAATATTACAGCACCATTTGCCGGTGTTGTAACTTCAAAAACAGTAAGAGAAGGCGACATGGCAAATCCAGGACAACCATTGGTTTCAGTCGAAGCTCCAGGGGATTTTGAAGTGATGGCCATGGTTCCAGAAACAGAAATTTCTGAAATAGAAAATAATATTGAAGTAGCCGTTTTAGTAAAATCCATCAACAAAACATTAAAAGGAAAATTAACAGAAGTGAGTACTTCGGCCAAAAACACCGGAGGACAATATTTGGTAAAAATAGCTTTGGATAAAACGGAAGCTAATATTTTGTCAGGTATGTTTGTAACGGTTCAGTTTCCAGTTGAGAAAAAATCAAATTTTGATATGGTTTTAATTCCAACAGAAGTACTTGTTACAAATGGTCAATTGTCCGGAGTTTACACGGTAAGTCAAAGCAATACAGCTTTATTGCGTTGGTTAAGATTAGGTAGGACTTATGGAGATCAAGTGGAAGTATTATCAGGTTTATCAGCAGATGAAGGGTATATCGTTTCAGCTGAAGGCAAATTGTTTAATGGGGCTAAAATTTCAATTCAATAACTAAAAGTCGCGTTAAGGATAGAAGCGGCATCCTTTTTACGTCAGTTCGAGTGAATTTGCTGCCTAAGCAAATTTGTGTCGAGAACAAGTAAAAAGATATAGTGGATAGCCTGTTAAAACGCCAAAAAATAAAAAACTCAAATGAAAGAAGGAATCGCAGGGAAAATTGCAAAAATCTTTATACAGTCTAAGCTTACGGTGCTTTTAATGATTGTATTTATGGTTGTTGGCGTATACAGTTCGTTTTTAATTCCACGAGAAGAAGAGCCGCAAATTGATGTGCCAATGGCAGATATTTTTGTTGGGTATCCAGGAGCTAGTCCTACAGAGGTGGAGTCTCGAGTTATCAAGCCTTTAGAGAAACTAATCTCTAATATTAAGGGTGTGGAATATGTTTATTCTACCTCCATGAAGGAGCAAGGTATGATCATTGTTCAGTTTTATGTAGGTGAAGATATTGAGCGCTCTTATGTAAAACTTTACAACGAGATTAACAAGCACATGGATCAAATGCCCCAAGGAGTTACTTTTCCATTAGTGAAAACACGTGCTATTGACGATGTTCCTATGTTGGGGTTAACTTTGTGGAGTGAAAACTACGACGATTTTCAACTAAGCCAAATGGCTGAAGAGTTAGAAAACGAAATTAAAAAAGTGAATGATGTGTCCATGACACATAAAATTGGAGGTAGAGACCGTCAATTGCGTGTGGTATTGGATAAAAATAAATTAGCTGCTTCTGGACTAGACTTCTTATCTGTTTCTGAAATGATTAAAGCTAATAACAGCCAATTAAGTTCAGGAAGTTTTGATAGTAACGATACAGAATTCCTTGTAAACACTGGAAAGTTTTTGGCAACCGTTACAGATGTTGAAAACCTAGTAGTTGGCGTGCAACAAAATCAGCCAATTTATTTAAAGCAAGTAGCAAAAATTATTGATGGGCCTGAAGTACCACAAAATTATGTGAGTTTAGGATTTGGTAAAGGCAGTGTAAAATCTTCAGATTATAAATCGGAATATCCAGCAGTAACCATTTCTGTTGCAAAAAGAAAAGGTGCAGATGCCATGAAAATTTCTGAAATCATTTTAGATAAGGTAGAATATTTACGTACTACTTTAATTCCAGATGATGTTCATGTGGAAGTTACTAGAAACTATGGTGAAACGGCTTCAGATAAAGTTTCAGAACTCTTATGGCACCTTATAGGTTCAATCTTCGCTGTAACACTTGTGGTGATGATAGCTATGGGTTGGCGTGGTGGATTGGTCGTGTTTTTATCTGTTCCAATTACCTTTGCCTTGACCTTGTTAAGCTACTATATGATGGATTATACACTAAACCGAATCACACTTTTCGCTTTAGTATTTGTAACAGGAATAGTCGTCGATGACTCGATTATTATTGCCGAAAACATGCATAGGCATTTTAAAATGAAACGTTTGCCTTTTAAACAAGCTGCTTTATATGCCATTAATGAAGTTGGGAATCCAACTATTTTAGCTACGTTTACTGTAATTGCTTCGGTATTGCCTATGGCTTTCGTGTCTGGTTTAATGGGACCATATATGGCGCCAATGCCAATTGGAGCGTCTATTGCTATGATTCTATCTTTATTTGTAGCCTTGACAATTACACCTTATTTAGGGTTTATTTTCTTAAGAGAAAAAGATAAAAAAGGACAACCAAAAAAAGAAGATAAGCCATTAGAAGAAACTTTTATTTATAAAGTATATAACAAATTTGAACGTCCATTACTTGAAAATAGTAAGAAACGATGGTTATTTTTAGTAGGTACTTTCGTCTTGCTTATGGCTACTATGGTCTTGTTTTTCACCAAATCGGTTGCTGTAAAAATGTTGCCTTTTGATAATAAGAACGAATTTCAAGTAGTTATAGACATGCCAGAAGGCACTACTTTAGAGCGCACAGGTGTTGTAGCTCAGGAGATTTCACAGTATTTATCAACAAGACCAGAAGTGGTAAATTATCAAAATTATGTTGGGACTTCAGCTCCAATAACCTTTAATGGTTTGGTACGTCATTACGACTTACGTGGAGGTTCTAATATGGCAGATATTCAGGTTAATTTAATTGGGAAAGGAGAACGTTCAGCTCAAAGTCATGACATTGCTAAATTGTTGCGTCCAGATATTCAAAGGATAGCTTCAAAATACCATGCCAATGTGAAATTGGTTGAAGTACCACCAGGACCTCCAGTATTGTCAACTATAGTTGCAGAAGTTTATGGGCCTGACTATAACGAGCAAATAAAGATTGCTGATCATATTCAAAACATTTTACACAATACAGAAGATGTAGTAGATATAGATTGGATGGTTGAAGATGACCAAACAGAATATCAATTCGAAATCAACAAAGAAAAAGCGATGCTTTATGGTGTGGCGCCACAGCAAATAGCATATACTATGAATATGGCCTTGTCCAATAGAGCCATAACCACCTTATATGATGAAAATGCTAGCAGTCAAGTTGGTTTGGTATTGGCTTTAGATGAAAAGGAGAAATCAACTATCTCAGATATTTCACAATTAAAAGTAACATCAAAACAAGGGAACATGGTTCCAATTGCAGATTTGGTTACTATTAGCGAAACTACAAGTGCTAAAAGTATTTATAGAAAAAATCAAAAACGAGTTGTTTACGTCTTAGCAGATATGGCTGGAGACCTAGAAAGTCCTGCTTATGCTATTTTAGGAATGGAAGATAAATTAAAAGAAATTCCATTGCCAGAAGGTTATGAAATGAACGAAATGTATTTAGGTCAACCTGATTTTGAAGATGTTTATACCGTTAAGTGGGATGGAGAATGGCAAATTACACTGGAAGTGTTTAGAGATTTAGGAATTGCCTTTTTAGGCGCGATTATACTAATCTACATCTTAATAGTAGGTTGGTTCCAAAACTTTAAAGCACCATTTGTTATGATGGTTGCCATACCATTATCCTTAATAGGAATTATTTTGGGGCACTGGATTATGGGAGCCTTCTTTACAGCAACATCTTTTATTGGAATGATTGCTTTAGCTGGAATTATGGTGAGAAATTCCGTCTTATTGATTGACTTTATAAACCTGCGAACAGCCGAGGGTGTGCCACTTAAGGAAGCAGCCATCGAAGCTGGAGCCGTTAGAACAACACCAATTTTATTAACAGCAGGAACAGTTGTTATTGGAGCCTTTGTTATTTTGTTTGATCCAATTTTCCAAGGATTAGCCATCTCTTTAATGGGGGGGACAATTGTTTCAACCGTATTAACCTTGTTGGTTGTGCCACTTGTGTATTATATGATTGAAAAAAAGAATTATAAATAAAACTAAGAATATGAAATTAGTGATTGTTACCTCGGTAGAAGAGTTTCAAAAGGATGTTTTGAAACTTTTCAAAAATGCAGATATTTACAATTTAAGTAGTTCAGATATTGATGGATATAAAAACGGATCTTCCATATTAATGACTTCTAGCTGGTTTCCAGGTGAGCAGTTTAGTAATGAATCCCGTTTGTTTTTCTCTTTTACGGAAGATGAAAAGATAGATGCCTTATTCAGTTTAATAAAAGAGTTTAATTCAAGTATTGAAACCAATAATGCCGTAAGAGCAGTTGTGGTTCCAATAGAAAGACAGATATAAATTTAAAAATCAGAAAAAATGTTAAATACATATTTTAGAGTTATTGTAGGTAGTATGGTACTATTGAGTGTCGTGTTTACGTATTATGTAGATCAAAATTGGATGTGGTTTACAGTGTTTATAGGAGTAAATTTAATTCAATCGGCCTTTACAAAATGGTGTTTGTTAGAAACCATTCTTGTTAAGTTGGGTGTTAAAAAAGAAGGAGTAGGTTGTTCGGTAAAATAATTGGTAATTTCTTAAACTGAAAGTGTAACATTTTCATAAATTGTTCGTCTTATTAGTACATCAATCAATTAAATATCACCATCATGAGAACAGACAAACAATTATTAGTAATTACACATTTAAGTCAGTTGTTAACCTTTATCACAGGCTTTGGAGGACTTATAGTTCCATTAATTTTATGGGTAACACAAAAAGACAGAGTTCTAGAAATGGATGACCAAGGAAAGCGTATTATTAATTTTCAGTTAAGCTTAATTATATATGCTATTATATGTGTTCCAGCTATTTTACTATTAGGATTAGGCATTATAGGTTTGATAGTTATTGGGTTTATTTCATTAATATTTCCAATTATCAATGCAATAAGAGCTAACAATGGCGAATCTCCAACATACCCTTTATCTTTCAATTTTATTAGTTAGGAATTTTAGTTATAAAGGATTGAAAATGCTCACAATATTGTGGGCATTTTTTGTTTTTTAAGCAATGCAATTCAATAGAATCAAACGCATTTTAAGTTATTAGAATGTTAGAAGTTATTATTTTTGTTTTCTTTGCATAAGAAAGTTTATTTTTATTATTGCTCTCTTTACAAAACTAGCATCTAAATTAAGGACTTTTATTGATAACGAAAAACGATTAATTTTCAAGAACTAAGATATTTTTTATGGTTTTTTCTCTAATAATAGGAAGTTTTATTATAATGATAAATGTGGTAGTTCAAGCATTTGGTAATGTTAGATGGTTTAAAAAAATAGCACCTTCATTTAAAAATGAATTAAAATTTCAATCTTCTAAAGTTGTATTGCAATTATTGATTTATTCATTTGTATTTTTTTCCATTCTGCATTTTTTCCAAACTTGGCTTTGGGCAGCTGTTTATATGCTTATTCCAGAGACCAACATGCTGTTTTCTAGTTTTTCTGAAGCCTGGTATTTTTCTATGGTTACTTTTACTTCTTTAGGTTATGGCGATTTAACTTTATCTGGCAATTGGAGATTACTATCTGGTATTGAAGCTATTAATGGTATTATGTTAATTGGATGGTCAACGGCAATCATGTTTTCATTAATTCAGCAAATTTTTAAAAGAATAAATTCTAACTAATGGAAGCAAAAAAAAGTTCAGCAAAAAAAATAAGTGTCATTGTAGTTATTCTTGCATTTATTTTGATGTTTTTTAATGTTTTGTCTAGCAGGTTTACGCCTTCAACAAATCAAGCGCGTGTACAAGGTTTAAATTTGTCATTAGCACCAATGGTTAGTGGTTATGTAACTCGAGTGGATGTAAGTCTGCATTCTGAAGTCAAAGAAGGAGACACCTTATTTATAATTGATAGAAAACCCTTTGAGATTGCTGTAACTCAAGCAGAAATTAATTTAGAGAATGTAACACAAAATTTAACGGCAGGACTTTCAGGATTAAAAGCAGCTACAGCACAATTAAATAGTGCTCGTGTTCAATTAGACCGTAGCACAAAGAATTGGGACCGTACCCAACGTGTTATGGCTCAGAATGAAGGAGCTTTGTCTGAAGCTGATAGAGATCGTTCAGAATCTTCTTATTTATCAGCAATCGAACGCGTAAAGACAGCTGAAGCTAATTTAGAAGGCCAAAAAGCTGCTCTCGGTCCAACAGATGCTAATAATCCGTTGGTTTAAGGAGCCATAAATCAGTTAGAAAAAGCCAATTGGGATTTAGAGCATACGGTTATTACTGCACCTTCCGATGGTGTTATAGAAAGTTTTAATGTAGAAACTGGTTATTTTGCCTCTGCAGGTCATGCTTTAGCGACTTTAATTTCAAACAAAACTATTTGGATTCAAGCTAATTTTACTGAAAATAACTTAACACATTTAAAAGTTAATGATGAAGCAGCCATTACGTTTGATATTGACGCAGGTGAAGTGTATAAGGCCAAGGTAACAAGTATTGCTTATGGTGTAAAAACACAGAGCACCAATGCTGCCAATTTACCAACCGTTAGAAGTCAGCAAGGTTGGTTAAGAGAACAGCAGCGTTTTCCAGTTATTATTGCTATTGAAAATCAAGATATTTATAAAAAATTACGACAAGGGAGTCAGGCCAATGTGGTTGTTTATACGGGTAATAGTTTTATTTTGAACACCCTAGCAAAGTTTAAAATTTGGTTTACTTCAAAAGCTTCTTATGTTAGATAAAGTAAATTTAAATATCAAACCTTCTATGCAAACTAGAGCCATAATTAGATGTTTATTGGGTGTCGTTTCTGCACTATTGATTGCAACAGTAAACAACATTCTTTTGCCTCAAATTTCAGCTATTTTCGCACTTATGTTATTGGATAAAGGGAAGAATGCCATAGGAATTAAAAAATCGATTGCTGCTATTTTAGGGTTATTTATTCTTGGTTTATTTGGCTTGCTTTTGGGAGGATTTGTTCAAGATTATGCCATTGAAACCTTATTGATTTTAGGACTTGCAATTTTCTGGTCGTTTAGATTGGTAAAGATTCCTGAACCAATTAGATTATTATTTTTAATATTAACCCTTTTATTACCTTTTTTAAGTTTAACTGCTGAACCATTAGGGGATCTCATATTAATGGATATGATAATAAATCTCGCTATTGCATTAGGGGTTACCCAATTGGCTTTTATGTTTTTCCCAGAAACTTCAGTTAGTGAGAAAACTCCAAAAGAAAAAGAAGACGTAGTAACATATCATTTAGATAAAATAGCCATAAACGGATTAATGGTACTTTTACCTGCTGTTTTATACTTTTATTTTTTTAGACCAAATGCACTTGTATTAACCTTTGTGTTTATTCTTATTTTAGGATTAGATCCAATGATTTATAAATCGAAGAAAGGTCTTGCCCTTATTCTAGCAAACGTATTTGGAGGTGTTTGTGGCATTATAGCCTATAATTTATTAACAATTACACCTACCTTCTTTTTCTATATATTTTTAAACCTTGCTATAGGTTTATATTTTACCTATCATATTTTTTCTGGAAAGAAAACCGTGCCTATTTACACAATTGCTTTCCGAACTTTTTTCCTAGTTATGGGATTAATTTCAAGTTCTAGTACGTCAGCTGGAGAAACCATTGTTGAACGTTTGTTTTACATTGGGATGGCAGTAGTTTACGTTGTTTTAGCCTATAAAATTATCACATATTTTAATGATCCAAGAGTCTATGAAAATGAAATGGTATAGCCTATATGTTGCCTTTGCTTTGTTACTCTGTGTGTCATTCATTGGATGTGGTGTTCAAAAGGATTTTACAGCTCCTGAAATTGAAGATCCAATATCCTTTTCAACAAAAACAACAGATACACTAAGTATAGCGAATACGGATTGGTGGACATTTTTTAACGATCCCGTTCTTACAGATTTAATAACTGAAGGATTGGAAAATAATTTGCCCTTACAAAACATCATTATTGCAATTAAGCAGTCTCAGCTACAGTTAGCAATTTCTAAAGCTCAATTATATCCTGAAGTGAATTATGGTCTCTCTGCTGAAACTACCAAAACATCCTTGTTTCCAAAGTTTCAAAACTCAATTACAGCAGTTGGGCAAGTTTCTTATACTTTAGATGTTTGGGGACGCATTGCCAATCAAAACGAAGCAGCTTTACAAACTTACTTATCGACTGAAATGGCAGTTTTTGAAGTAAAGGCAACTTTGGTATCTCAAATAGCAGAATTATATTTTACATTGAGAGATATAGATAATAAAATTTATGTTTCTGAGCAAATGGAAGCTTCCATGGAAAAATACAAGGCTATTATTGATGCACGCTATGATGGTGGGTTTATTTCAAAAGTAGATGTCAATCAAATTAGCATTAGTTTAAAAGATGTTCAAGTAACAATGCAAACATTGTACAGGTCTAGAAGGCAAATAGAGAATGCTATTAGTACAGTTTTAGGAAGTTTGCCAAGAGATATTCCAAGAGGAAAAAAATTAGAAGAGCAAGTTTTTCCTTCCGAATTGCCAGTTGGTGTACCAGCTGGATTATTAAGACGTCGTCCATCCATTTTAAGTTCAGAAATACAGCTTAAAGCACAATTAGCAAAGCTTGGAGCTGCAGAAACATTTAAATACCCTAACTTTCAAATTGATTTTACTTTAGGGGCACAATTATTAGATCCTTCAGCCATTTTTGGGAACCTATTAGGAAACATGTTTGGACCTATTTTTAACGGCAATAGCATAAATAACACCATTGCTATAGAAGAAGAGCAATACAATAGAATGATACTGGATTATAAACAAGCTTATCTATTGGCTTTTCAAGAAATTGAGGATGCATTAATAGCTATTGAAACCTATAAAAAAGAGGTTAAAATACGTGCACACCAATTAAAATTAGCAGAAGAAGCATATAATTTGGCTTGGGTTCGATACAATGAAGGTGCAACCTCTTTTTTAGAATTTTTAAACGTACAAACTACTTTTTTTAATGTTCAATTAACAGCTTCCGAAAGTTATAAGTCACAATTGCAATCTGTTGTAAAATTATACTTAGCTTTAGGAGGTGGATGGAACCAACAAAACCAACAAACCAATTAAACTACATCATTATGAAATCATTTACAATCACAGAATTTATCAGGTTAATCGTTCTTTCTTTATTAATCCTTTGGGGATTCTTTCTAATTAAACCGTTTATCGGAGTTTTTACTTGGGGAGTAATTTTAGCTGTAGCATTATTTCCATTATTTCAAAAACTTCTTAGTGTTTTTGGAGAAAAGCATAAAAAGAAAGCCACGTTTATCTTTACAATTGTTGTTGTCGCATTATTAATTGTACCAACTTATTCTATGGTAAGTTCATTGTTTAGCAATTTGAATGATACTCTTACGGCAATTCAAAATAATGAACTGAAAATCACACCTCCATCTGAAAAAGTAAAAGACTGGCCAGTTTTTGGTGAACGAGTATATGATAATTGGCAGGAACTTTCAGTTAATTCTAAGAACTATGCAATCAAGCATAAAGACTTTTTATTAGAAAAAGGAAGTAGTACTATAAAAAGATTTACAGGACTTATAGGTACTATCTTATCTTTTTTAATATCATTTATTATTGCAGTGGTATTTATGTCTAATGCCAAAGGAGCTTTTCAATCGGCTAGCGATTTTGCAAACAAGTTGGTAGGAGATATAAAAGGAACAGAGATGTTATTAATAGCAAGAGATACTGTAAGGAATGTGGTTAAGGGTATTTTGTTTGTTGCGATAATTCAAGCTTTCTTGTGCTTTATAGGCTTTAAACTTATTGGAATTCCTGGACCTGCTATTTTTGCATTTATAGTCATGATAGCTGCTATAGTTCAGATTCCTGTAACTCTTGTAGTAATACCAACAATTTTTATAGCCTATTCCATTTCCGATAGTTCTGCTGTTGCCACGATATTTACGGTATACATTATTATTATTTCATTATTGGATAATGTTTTAAAACCAATTCTATTATCAAAAGGATTAGAAACACCTATGCTTTTAATTATACTTGGAGCTTTAGGAGGCATGTTATTACATGGTATTATTGGTATTTTTATTGGAACGGTATTATTATCTGTTTTACATAAATTATATATGGCATGGATAGATAGTAAAGAAGAGATTGTATTGGCCGAATAAGGCTACCAATAAAATAAATAAAAAAAACCACAACTGAAAAGTTGTGGTTTTTATGTTTTTATTCTCTCATCTCAATAGAAGTAATGAGAATGAAATGAAAGTGTTTTAATATTAACTATTCAACATCACAGGCATTACAAGCATTGTAACCTGTTCACCTTCGTCTAAACCATCGACAGGCGTTAAAATCCCTGCTCTATTTGGTAAGCTCATTTCCAGTTGCACTTCGCTTGACGTAAGGTTGTTCAGCATTTCGGTTAAGAAACGTGAGTTAAAACCAATTTGTAAATCGTCTCCTTGATAATCACAGGTTAAACGCTCTTCAGCTTTATTAGAGTAATCGATATCTTCTGCTGAAATATTTAATTCAGCTCCAGCTATTTTTAAACGGATTTGATGGGTCGTTTTATTTGAAAAAATACTTACACGACGGACAGAATTTAAAAACTGCATTCTGTCTATAACCAATCTATTCGGGTTCTCTTTTGGAATAACCGCTTCGTAGTTTGGATATTTCCCATCTATTAAACGACAGATTAAAACGGTGTTTTCGAACGTGAATTTTGCGTTAGAATCGTTATATTCTATCGTAACATCATCATCACTAGCAGCTAAAATTCCTTTTAAAAGATTTAAAGGTTTTTTAGGCATGATAAATTCAGTAGTTTGACCAGCTTTAACATCTTCTCTTGAGTATTTAACTAATTTATGAGCATCTGTTGCAACAAAAGTTAATCCTTCTGTAGAAAACTGGAAAAACACACCACTCATTACTGGTCGTAAATCGTCATTTCCAGCAGCAAAAATAGTTTTACTAATAGCTGTTGCTAGAATATCTCCAGTTATGGTTGTAGAGGTAGCATCGTCTAAAGACACTGCTTTTGGAAATTCGTTTCCATCAGCATATGCTAAAGCATATTTTCCATGATTAGAGCTAATTTCTATGGTATTATTATCTTCCACAACAAAGGTTAAAGGTTGCTCTGGAAAAGTTTTTAAAGTTTCTAGAAGTAAACGTGCAGGAACCGCAATATTACCACTATTATCGCTTTCTACTTCTAATTTAGCTGACATCGTAGTCTCTAAATCGCTAGCAGAAATGATGAGTTCTGAATTGTTTAATTCGAATAAAAAATTATCTAAAATAGGTAAAGTATTCGAGTTGTTTATAACACCTCCAAGAACTTGCAGTTGCTTCAGTAAATAGGTACTTGATACTATAAATTTCATGTATATTAAATACGTTTTAAGTTCGTTTAATTACTATTACAAATATATCGTATAGCTGCTAATATAGGAAACAAACTTATTAACAAATCATTCCTTTATAAATGGAAATTTTTTAGAGAATTCACGATCTTACTTCGCGTATTTCTTTCTTCTGAAAAAGTTAAAAATAAATCCGAAAACACCCAATATTACTAATGGTAACAGAATATTAATTAATTGCCATTTGGTTTTTTCTGAAGCAGCTTTTTTGTAATCTAAAAATGACACTTCAATTTCTTTAGAACGAATGTTTATAAGTCCATTGTCGTCTAAAAGGTAATTTACAGCATTCAGTAAAAACTCTTTATTGCCATATACTTGTCCAGAACTTCGGTCGAACCCTAGTTCAATAGGGCCATTTTTACCTAATTCGTTTTTTATAACATCCCCATCAGCAACCACAATCATTTTGGTTGGTTTGCTATTATTTATTTCTTTCGAAAGTGTAAAAGGTTTTACACGATTGTTATATACAGAGATGAATTCACCTTCCAACAAAACAGCTAAGTTTTGATATGGTTTATTATAAAGCTTTGGATCAGGTTCTTCAGTAGTCATTTCTAAACTAATTTCCCGTGGGGTTCCATCGGTTTTAGTTAGAATCGAACTTTTAAGTAAAATGGTTTTCTTAATGGCATTCTTTAAAGTGTCTATTTGATTGGCAAAATCGAACTTTACCAGATTGATATTATTAACAATAGGATGATGACTTTCTGGGTTTACCAAAGGAGAGTAATACCAAGGAAATTGCTGAAAACGCGCTTCGCTACCTTCGCCAATAGCAAGAGTAATAGGAGCGGAGTAGAGATCGTTTACTAACACAGGATTAATTCTAATACCATATTTAAAGAAAAAATCGGTTAGGTTTAAATCTCTTCCAATAGCTACACTTTTTCCGGTATTGTATAGACTATCTTTTTCCATAGCAACAGCATCTATTAACCAAAGACTTTTGCCACCAGACATAGTAAATTGATCTAAAACAAATTTTTCATTATCTGTAAAAGCTTCAGTTGGTTTAGCCGAAACAATCAAGTCGAAATCTTTTAGTTGTTCTAATGTTTTCTGAGGATTATTAGCAACACTATCTAATGTGAAAGGAGCTAGGTTATAATATTCTGAAACGGTTTTGAGGAAATCTTCAATATAACGGCCTTTCAATTCGCCGTTCCCAATTAAGAACGCTATTTTTTTGTTTCTAGGGTTTATCAACTTGCTAAAACCATCAGCAAAAGCATATTCTAAATGCTGTACGGAATGATTGACCAACTCTTGTTGCGTTGCGCCAATTTTGTTTTTTACCAAAGGAATTTTCACTGTAACACCATTGTAACTTGCCAAAGCCCAAGGAAAAATAACAGCCTGACTGCTTTTTCCATTTTCTTCAACACTTAATTGCATAGGTGTCAAACCACGATTGCTCAATTGCTGGATGTTTGTGTCTCTATTAGCTTCGTCGGCAATAGGGTCTAAAAAATGAAAGACAATGTTTTTGTTATGTGAAGCAAACTCTTCAAGAATCTGCTTAGTTTCTAATTGAAGTCGCCTAAATTCCGAAGGGAAATCGTCTCCTTCTAAAAAGACATCTATTTGAATGGGTGAGTTAGCGTTGTCAATAATACTTAGGGCAGATTCGCTAATGGTATAACGTTTATCTGAGGTTAAATCGAAACGTCCATAATAATTACTACTGATGGCATTTAAAGCCAATAAACCAATTAGGACTCCAATTAAAATTTTACCTTCTTTTATTTGAATGCCTTTTGTTGTAATACGTTTGCTTGTTAATACTAGAAAAAATACAGTGATGCTTAAAAAGTAAAGAATATCTCGTGTATCTAGAACACCACGACTCATACTTTTGTAATGTGCATTCATACCTAATTGTTCGATAAACGAACTTGATAGCATGTCTGCAACACCTTCAAAGCCAATATAAAACAGAATACAAATAAAAACGGCCGCAATAAATGCAACAATTTGATTATCTGAAAGTGTGGAAGTAAAAACCCCTATAGATGTGTAAGCTGCTACTAAAAAAAGCAGTCCAAAATAAGAGCCTAAAGTACTGCCTGTATCTATATTTCCTACCGGATTTCCTAATTGAAATACTGTGTAAACGTATAAAAGCGTAGGTAGTAAAGCAAAAAGTATTAAAATAAAAGCGCCCAGATATTTTCCTAAAACAATGTTGAATAAAGAGATTGGTTTGGTTAATAAAAGCTCCAGAGTACCTTGTTTTTTTTCATCGCTAAAGCTTCGCATGGTTACAGCAGGAATTAAAAAAATTAAAACCCAAGGTGCTAAAAGAAAGAAGGATGATAAATCTGCAAAGCCATTATCTATAATATTGAATTCGCCTTTAAAAAGCCATAAAATAAGGCCATTTAACAGTAAAAAAAGCGCAATAACCAAATAACCAATTGGTGAAGCAAAAAACGAGTTTATTTCTTTTTTTAATATGGCGAACATGTTTTTATTTCAAAGGTTAAAATTTAATAATTTAAAAATTTTCAAGCATTATTCAAGAGATACCAGCTTCTCCACACTCCAGGCTTCTGGTTTTGCATTAAATAGTGGTTTTGTTTTGCTCCACACATTTTTAAACAAATCGGATTGCCTGTAAGCTTCTAAATCTGCTTCGCTATTCCAATAACTATAAGTAAAAAATACGTTGTTATTTGTTTTGTCTCGATACAATTCTAAAAACTGACAGCCTTTAAAATGTCTGATACGATTTTTATTTAATTCAAAATTTGCAAGAAATTCCTCGATCTGGTGTTCATTGAAACTCAATTTAACAATTCTTACAAACATAGTTTTTTAAAATTAGTCATTTAAAAATTTTACACTAATGGCGTCCATAATATCTAATCCCATGAGTGTGGAAGCACTTCCAGAGGTTTGGCTGTTGCTTTTATAAATAGCTATTTCAAGATAATTTGAAGAATTAAATACAACCAGGCTTTTCCCTTCATCGTTTCTTTTCTCAACTGGTGTTTCAAAATTTACAACATCACTGTATTTGGTGTATATTTTTTTAAAGGTATAATTTCTTGCAGAAATTTCGAAAGCTCTTCCTTGTTGAATTTTCTCAAAAAAGGCTTTCTTAATATTACTTATTACATTTCCATAGTTATCAATATAAATAACGCTTCCAACAATTTGGTTTTGCTCGTCGTTTACATATGGAATAATATTTTTTATAGGTTTTATAGTGTGTATTACTTTTCCAATTACATCTAATGTACCACCTCTTGCTATATGGCAAGCTACTTTAACAAAAACATCTAGCGCTGGAAAACTAGTTTCGATACGGTCGTGAATATTTATTTCAACAATTTGTTCTGGTGCTATTTCGGCACAAATCATACTCATAATGCCATTGTTAGCACAAATAAAATAATGGTCGTCAAGCTTCATAGCAATATGCTTATTCTCCATATTAATTTCAGAGTCTATGCCAATTATATGAATGGTTCCTTTAGGAAAACTATTATAAGCATTTAGAATAATATAAGCAGCTTCTGGAATGTTAAATGGAGACACAGAATGCGAGATATCAACAATTTTCATCTCAGATATTTCGCTGTAAATAGCTCCTTTAACTGCGCCAGCAAAGTGATCTTTCTCTCCAAAATCTGTTGTTAAAGTTATAATTGGCATGGACTAATTGTTGATATTTTTTTAAAGCAACTCACATTAAAAATGTGTAGCTTTGTTTAAGCACAAATCTAATAAATCTTAATTGATAATTTTAATTAAATTCCACAGCTTTTGAACGAAATCATTATCGAACTTGAAGAAGTCTCTCCTAAAGAATTTTTTGGAGCACAAAACACCCATATTGAATTATTAAAAAAATACTTTCCCAAACTTAAAATTGTTGCCAGAGGAACGAAAATAAAAGCCTACGGAGATGAAGATCAGCTAGAGGAGTTTGACAGGCGTTTTAATATGCTTATGGAACACTACATAAAGTATAACAAACTTGATGAGAATGTTATAGAACGTGTGCTTACCAGTCAGAGTAAAGAAGATTATGCAACCAGTGAAGCTAGTGGAGAAACCATTGTTCATGGTGTTAATGGTAGGTTGATTAAAGCACAAACAGCAAACCAAAGAAAACTGGTAGAGCTTATGCGTAAAAACGATATGGTTTTTGCTATTGGTCCTGCCGGAACAGGGAAAACCTATACAGGTGTTGCTCTGGCTGTTAAAGCTTTAAAAAACAAAGAAGTAAAACGTATTA
Source organism: Flavobacteriaceae bacterium LYZ1037 (assembly GCA_003144015.1). Classification (GTDB taxonomy): domain Bacteria; phylum Bacteroidota; class Bacteroidia; order Flavobacteriales; family Flavobacteriaceae; genus Xanthomarina. The sequence continues at coordinate 598,820 of QFWS01000001.1, forward strand.
TTTTAACTAGACCTGCCGTAGAGGCTGGTGAAAATCTAGGATTCCTTCCTGGCGATTTAAAAGAAAAGCTAGATCCATACATGCAACCACTTTATGATGCTTTACGTGATATGATTCCTGCCGAAAAACTGGCGCAATACATTGAAAATGGAACCATACAAATTGCACCATTAGCTTTTATGAGAGGACGTACCTTAGATCACGCGTTTGTAATTTTAGATGAAGGACAGAATACGACGCATGCCCAAATGAAAATGTTTTTAACCAGAATGGGTAAAGACGCCAAGTTTTTACTAACAGGAGATCCAGGTCAAATAGATTTACCACGAAGAACCATTTCTGGTTTAAAGGAAGCTTTATTGATTTTGAAAAATGTAGAAGGTGTAGGCATGGTGTTTTTAGATGATAAAGATGTCATTAGACATAAACTAGTTAAGAAGGTTATTGAGGCCTATAAAAGTATCGAGAATATAGAGTAAATAATAGTCATTTCTATAGACAGTTAAATATTAAAAGTATCTAAAAACCAGTTAATTTAACTGGTTTTTTGTTTTAAGAGTCTCTTTTGTTGTAAATCAGATACATACATAGCAACCTCTTATAATTCTATAAACATTGCCAAAAATTGTATAACTTTTTTCGTTTAGAGTTGCAGACATTTGTATGGAACCAAAAAAACGATGATACAATGAAAAGATTAATTTTATTAGCATTTATGTTAGGACTTAGTCCAGTTTTTGCACAGGTAACAGATATGGAAGATGTAGAAATTACACCAGATAACTCATGGTTAAAAGCAGGATTAACTGCCGGAATTCCATTAGGAGATGCAAGTGATGCTTCGTCATTTACTTTAGGAGCAGATATTAGAGGACAGTATTTATTTAATCCCAATATAGCCATTGGTTTAGCTTCTGGTTACACCCATTATTTTGGTAAAGATCCTGTTGAAGATTTTGGAGTAATTCCTGCTGCAGGATTCTTTCGTTATTACTTTACACCAGACGGATTGTTTTTAGGAACAGATGTTGGTTATGGTTTTTTGGCCAATATAGATAATAATGATGGTGGATTGTATGTTAACCCGCAAATTGGTTACCATAACAGAGACTGGAATTTTTACGCCTATTATCAAAACACTTTTGCAGAATACGATCTGGATTTACAAAGTGTTGGTATAGGAATTACTTATAACATCCGATTTAAATAAATAGCTATAGATAGTAGTAACACTTTAAAGGAGACAAATTTATGTCTCCTTTTTTTATTTAGATTTGTTTGTCGATTTGAAACAAATTACATTTGCAAATAACAACCAACAGGCTACTTCTAATGAATACAATAACAGATACCAATTTCAATTTTCCAAACCAGAAAAGTGTCTATAAAGGCAAGGTAAGGGAGGTCTATAATATAAATAACGACCTACTAGTTATGGTTGCTACAGATAGGCTTTCGGCTTTCGATGTGGTCATGCCAAAAGGGATTCCATACAAAGGTCAAATCTTAAACCAGATTGCGACCAAAATGATGAAAGCTACTGAAGATTTAGTACCAAACTGGTTGTTAGCAACTCCAGACCCAAATGTGGCTGTTGGACATTTATGCGAAACGTTTAAAGTAGAAATGGTAATTCGTGGTTATATGTCTGGTCATGCAGCCAGAGAATATAAAGCAGGAAAACGTATGCTTTGTGGTGTGAACATGCCAGAAGGGATGAAAGAAAACGATAAATTTCCTAATCCAATAATTACACCTGCAACTAAAGCTGAAATGGGAGATCATGACGAAGATATTTCTAGAGAAGACATTATTAAAAAAGGTATTGTCTCTGAAGCCGATTATTTGGTGCTGGAAGATTACACCAGAAAATTGTTTCAACGTGGTTCTGAAATTGCAGCTTCCAGAGGTCTGATTTTAGTTGATACTAAATACGAATTCGGAAAAACGAAAGATGGTAAGATTGTTCTGGTTGATGAAATCCACACACCAGATTCGTCTCGCTATTTCTATGCAGATGGCTATCAAGAACGACAAGATAAAGGTGAAGCACAAAAACAACTCTCTAAAGAGTTTGTACGCCAATGGTTAATTGCTAATAATTTCCAAGGCTTGAAAGGACAAACGGTTCCAGAAATGTCCGACGAATACATAACAACGGTTAGTGAACGTTATATAGAACTTTACGAAAACATTACTGGCGAAACCTTTGTAAAAGCAGATGTGTCTAATATACAGGAACGTATAGAAGCGAATGTCTTGAAATATTTAAAGGGAAACTAGCTTAATAGGATTTTTAGAATTTCGTTAAACGGTTTTGTGTATGATTAGTGGCGTGTTTAAGCAACTAATTTAGCAAATACAAACCGAATAGAAAATCCGCGAGGATTTTCGTAAGCAAGCTTGCACCAGCAATTAATTTTATACGGTGTTGCCAACTGGTTTTATTTTTCCGTTTTGATTTTCTTTTTGTTCTCGTAACTAAACTCGTCCAATTCTTTTAACTCAGTTGCTATTTTCTCTTTCCATTCCACGATTTTTTGTACGTTTCGCCCGCTTTCAGTTTCTTTTACCAATTCTAGACGACTTTTAGAAAATTCAGTCATAATGTCGTTGTTGATTTGGTTTATAATGTCAAATCCTTTTGCGATTTGTCCTTTATTTTCCAATGCTCTTTTTCTAAATTTTCTTGCGTGAATTTCGGCAAGGTCAAATTGCATTTGTTGAAAGTCAATTTGTTTTTGAATGTCAGCAACTTTTGTGGTGTCTATCCACGAAGCATTGCCAAGAAATATATTTTCTATTTTTTGATTCAGATTGCGTTTCATAAAGTCAAATCCGCCGATTGCGTGTGAAATCATAAATTGGCTGAAAACGACATCATTATTTTCATCGCTGATTTTGATTTTAAAATCCTCAATTGTTAGTTTTTGGTCAGAACTCCATCTTTTTTGTCCTTCTTGTAAATTCTGTCCAAAGGTTAAGTTTAGTGAACTAATTATTAAAATCAGTCCGATTATTATTCTATTCATACGTTTTTTTTCAACTTGTTGGCAACGTCTTGATATCAACTTTTTTAATTGTTTATATCTACTGTTAAACGAAGTTAGCCATTTTTAAGCATAAAATCTATACGTAGTACTACGTAAAAAACTATTTTTTCTTTTTGGGTTTACTGGCTTTGGCTAAAGGGTTAAAAGCCAGACATAACTCTAAATAATAAGATAAATCTGCTTCTGTATCAAAACCATCTGGTGTTACAAAAATATAGCCACGCATTGGTCTTCCAGTAAAATCCATAGGTAAACAATGGTCTTTTTTTATGGCTACTGCATAGGCATCTTCACCAATTCTAGCCATAAGCAGACTGTCGCCATATTTCTTGTCTATATGGATGCCACAAAGCATTTTGTTATCGACTTTAAAGCACAAGCCTCCCATCATATTTAATTCGGTAAATGGTTGTTGTTTTTCTTTTAATTGCTGTCTAATTCTATCGGCTAAAAATTCATCGTATGCCATTTTTTTGCTTTATTGAGTTTGAAAGGTTATAAAGATACCTATAGATTTTACTTTATGGTATTTACAATTTTATTTTATTTAATTTTATCAAATTCGTTTTAATACAATTAAAAAGGATTAACATCTTATGGAACAACTCAACCAACTTATTTCAGACTTCGCTTCCTATGCTTGGGGATTACCTTTATTGATCTTGCTTATTGGAGGAGGTTTATATTTATTAATACTTTCTAAATTTTTACCTTTTCGATATCTGGGTCATGCCTTACAGGTATTACGTGGTAAATACGACGACCCTAATGATGCAGGCGAAATTAGTCATTTTCAAGCTCTAACCACGGCCTTGTCTTCTACCATAGGAATGGGAAACATTGCTGGTGTAGCTGTAGCTATTTCCATTGGTGGTCCAGGAGCTGTGTTCTGGATGTGGATAAGTGCAGTAGTGGGAATGAGTACCAAATTCTTTACATCAACCTTAGCCATTATGTATCGAGGGAAGGATAGTCATGGAAAGATTCAAGGAGGTCCCATGTATTTTATTGTTGAAGGCTTAGGAAAAAAATGGAAACCTTTAGCTGTATTTTTTAGTTTATGTGGTTTGGTTGGTGCATTGCCGGTTTTTAATGTAAATCAATTAACCCAGGCGATAAACGATATTTTACTGGTTCCAAATGGTGTGGAAACTGGTTTTAGTTCGAATTTGATTATAGGGATTGTTTTAGTAGTAATTACATCGGTAGTAATTCTTGGAGGTTTAAATAGAATTAGTAAAGTGGCTTCTAAACTGGTGCCAAGTATGGTTTTGTTATATTTTGTATTAGTATTATTTATCTTGATAGTTAATTATGATGTGGTTCCTAAATACTTTGTTATGATTTTTACAGATGCTTTTGCAGCCACAAATTATAAAGGAGACTCCTTTCTAGGTGGTGTTGTTGGCGGATTGATATTATTAGGTATCAGACGTGGTGCCTTTTCAAACGAAGCTGGTATTGGCACAGCACCTATGGCGCATGGTGCTGCAAAAACAAATGAACCAGTTCGCGAAGGTCTAGTGGCTATGTTGGGACCTGCTATTGATACTTTGGTAGTTTGTACACTAACAGCCTTGGCTATTTTGGTTACTGGCGTTTGGCAAACAACCGATGCGAATGGGGTGAGCTTAACAGCTTCAGCTTTTGGTAATGCTATGCCTGGTGTTGGAAAGTATTTGTTATTGATTTGTATTGCTGTGTTTAGTATTTCATCTTTATTTTCATATTCCTATTATGGAACTAAATGTATGTCCTTTTTATGTGGAGCAGACAACAAACATTATTACAATTACATTTACATTGCCAGTATTATTATGGGTGCAACAACCTCTTTGGCTATGATGATTAATTTAATCGATGGCTTTTTTGCTTTAATGGCTATTCCAACTATGACAGCCACCTTAATCATGGCTCCACGAGTTATTAAAGAGATAAAATCTTACTTTAGAAGACTTCATGAATCAAAAGACGTCTAGTGACTATTTATAATAATAAGTAGAACATCTAAAACAGTTTTGCAACAAACTAAAAATGTTTATTTTTAACCTAAATATGAATCAATAGACTCTTTCTCATTGGGAAAGATGTCTTAAAAGACAGAAAGAGCTAATGAGTAATTATCACATCAAACATTTAGAAGAGTACTATCAAGTATATAGAAAATCCATTCGCGAACCAGAAAATTTTTGGGAAGAAATTGCTGAGGAGCATTTTCTATGGCGAAAAAAATGGGATCAGGTTTTAGAATGGGACTTTAAGAAACCAGAAGTGTCGTGGTTTAAAGGCGCTAAATTGAATATCACCGAAAACTGCATCGATAGACATTTAGCAACCAGAGGCGATAAAACGGCCATTCTATTTGAACCAAATAATCCGGATGAGCCAGCAGAACATATTACGTATAGACAATTATACCAACGGGTAAACAAATTTGCCAATGTGTTAAAAGAACAAGGCATAAAAAAAGGCGATCGTGTGTGTATTTATGTACCTATGATTCCCGAATTAGCTATTTCTGTGTTAGCATGTGCTAGAATTGGAGCCATACATTCTGTGGTATTTGCCGGCTTTTCTTCATCGGCATTGTCTACACGAATTAACGATTCCGATTGTAAAATGGTAATTACAGCTGATGGTTCATATAGAGGCTCGAAAACCATCGATTTAAAAGGGATTGTGGACGAAGCTTTAGAGTCTTGTCCTGGTGTTAAAACAGTTCTGGTTGCCAAAAGAATTCAATCTGAAATAACAATGAAAGCAGGTCGCGACATATGGTTACAACCGCTATTAGATGCTGCTTCACCAGAAGGGAAAGCAGAAATTATGGATGCAGAAGATCCGTTATTTATTTTATATACATCTGGTTCTACAGGCAAACCTAAAGGAATGGTACATACTACTGCAGGTTATATGGTATATACAGCATATACCTTTAAAAATGCTTTTCAATATAGAGAAGATGATGTGTATTGGTGTACGGCTGATATTGGTTGGATTACAGGACATAGTTATATTGTTTATGGACCTTTAGCTAATGGTGCTACAACGGTTCTTTTTGAAGGTGTTCCTCATTATCCAAATTTTGGACGTTTTTGGGAGATTGTTCAAAACCATAAAGTTACACAGTTTTATACTGCACCAACAGCTATTCGTGCCTTAGCAAAACAGGGTTCAGAATTGGTTGAGCAATACGATTTAACCTCTCTAAAAGTATTGGGTTCTGTAGGAGAACCTATAAACGAAGAGGCTTGGCATTGGTATAACGATGTGGTTGGAAAAAAGCAGAGTCCTATAATAGATTCTTGGTGGCAAACAGAAACTGGTGGAATTATGATAACTCCCATTCCGTATGTTACTCCAACAAAACCGACTTATGCCACATTACCTTTCCCAGGTGTACAACCAGCTTTAATGAATGACCAAGGGGAGGAGCAAAAGGGCAATCAGGTAGAAGGGCGTTTGTGTATTAAATTTCCTTGGCCTGCAATGGCTAGAACTATTTGGAGAAATCATAAACGATATAAGGAGACCTATTTTTCTACCTATAAAAACATGTACTTTACAGGAGATGGAGCCTTACGAGATGAGGTTGGATACTACAGGATTACGGGTCGTGTGGACGATGTTATAATTGTCTCTGGACATAACCTAGGAACAGCACCTATTGAAGATGCTATTAATGAGCATCCAGCAGTAGCCGAAAGTGCAATTGTAGGTTTTCCACATGATATTAAAGGACAAGCGCTTTATGGGTACGTGACCTTAAAAGATTCAGGAGAAAGCAGAAACCACGAGAATTTACGAAAAGAAATTAATCAAATTATTACAGACCATATTGGACCAATTGCTAAATTAGATAAGATACAATTTACAGAAGGCTTACCCAAAACTCGTTCTGGAAAAATAATGAGACGTATTTTACGTAAAATTGCAGAAAAAGACACCAAAAATCTGGGTGATACTAGCACGTTATTAAATCCAGAGTGTGTACAGGATATAATGGATAAAGCGTTGTAGTATGTAGTTTTTATTATTTGTTGATGGCTTATATCTCTTTTTCTAAAAATTGTGACGTTTATTGTTTGATTAATTATACTAAGCTAAATTGAGCTCGGTCTGTATTATAAAGAAATTAAATCAAATCACTTATAATCTGATAATCAAGACCTTGTGTTCTAAAATCTAAATTGTACATTTTGAGAAATAAATGGGGATATGGAAATGATCAAAGCTTATAAATACATACGGTTTCCCAAATTATTAGTGCATACATCCCTTTTGTTATTTACTAACTTTTTTCTTGCACAGGAAAAGCAAGAATTACCTAAAGAAATCCCTGACGATGCTTTTATCGCTGTAGATCGAGAAAGCATGGTTAAAAGAGCGTCTTTTAGCATGAACGGAAATGGTTTTTTTACAGTTCAAGTGAATGTAGATAATGATGGAAATGATATGATTGGTGATGCAGCCAATGAACCTTCAATTGCAGTCGATCCAACCAATCCTGAGCGCATTGTAATTGGTTGGCGTCAATTTGATACCATAGACAGTAATTTTCGACAAGCAGGAAATGCTTATTCTTTAGATGGAGGGTTAACTTGGACTTTTCCTGGAGTTTTAAGCCCTGGAGAATTTAGATCTGACCCTGTTCTTGATTTTGATAAGGATGGAAATCTATATTATAATAGTTTACGCAGTACTTATGCTTGTGATGTTTTTAAAATTACAGATGGTGGTAATGATTGGGGAGCACCAATTCCAGCCCAAGGAGGTGATAAACAATGGATGCGAATTGACAGAACAGAAGGTGTAGGAGCTGGGAATAATTATTCATATTGGAATGCCGCTTTTTCCACCTGTGGGAAAGAGGGATTTACACGATCTACCGATGGCAGTAATACCTTTGAAGATTGTGTGGCAGTCGCAGAAAACCCTTCTTGGGGGACCATGGCAGTAGATACCGACGGGGTTTTATATGTTGTAGGGCGATCAGGAAATTCAATAGTTGTTGTAAAATCTCTTCAAGCAAAGAACCCCAACATTGCACCTGTAAGTTGGGATGCCACTAGCTTTGTAAATTTAGACGGCTCTTTAGGATTAGGTGGTACTATCAATCCGCAAGGGTTATTAGGTCAAGCTTGGGTAGATGTCGATGTTTCTAACGGCCCTGGAAGAGGCAATGTTTATGTAGCAGCTTCAGTTATTAGAATGTCTAATAACGATCCGGGAGATTTTATGTTTGCAAGAAGCACAGATGGAGGGATGAGTTTTGAAGACCCTGTTCGGATTAATACAGATCCTAGTGAAAACAATGTGCAATGGTTTGGCACTATGTCGGTAGCGCCTAACGGAAGAATTGACATGGCTTGGCTGGATACGCGAGATGGAATAGCAGGGAGCGATTCTACAGCTTTATATTTTTCGTATTCTGAAGATCAAGGAACAACTTGGTCTCCCAACATGAAACTCTCTCCAGTTTTCGATCCTCATATAGGTTATCCACAACAAGATAAAATGGGCGATTATATGGATATGGTTTCAGATAATAATGGTGCTCATTTATCATGGACGAATACAATTAATGGTGGACAAGACGTGTTCTATACTTATATCACACCACATTTACTCGGAATAAACGAATTTTCATTTTTTAATGAATTCCAAATTAAATGGTATCCAAATCCATTTAGTGAACAAGTAACGATTGAATTTTTTTGTAAAAATAATGAGAAAATCACCCTTGAAGTCTTTGATATTCTTGGAATAAAGAAAATAACACTTCTTGATGAAAACGTTGTAGGCAAGAAACAAGTTAAATGGAATGGAACAAACTCAGCTGGAGCTAAATTAGCATCTGGTGTCTATTTTATTAATTTAAAAGTAAACGGACAATCGAAAGTTTTAAAAGTTATCTTTAAATAATTAGAAGGTTTATTAAGTCTCATATTTTTCATTAAATTGTATCTTGTTTTTCTAATTAATTTTATCATTGGTTAGCGGTTTCAGGTAATGAAGTACAACAAGTGAATAACTCTACTCGGTTTATTCCAATTATATATACACAAAAATGTATTTAAATATCAATAGCTTATTAGGGGATAAGCATTCGTATTGTTTTTAGGATACAAAATATATGAAGTTTCACTAAGTCAGCATACATCTACTTATATTATTTTATAAATCAATTTTAAGATGCCTTCTTAATTAATCCTAAAAAAAACTTTTTTAGAGATAATTAATATTAAATATGACTTATTACTGACAATTATAACCGATTGTTATCAGTTAGTACCAATAAACCTATATCTATTTAGAGTTGTGTGCTATTTTTTTCTTTGGATAAATTTTCTTTTAGTTTTTATTAATCGATATCTCATGTCATCGTAAAACAAACTAAAGAATAAAATTGAAGCTCCCAAAATAAGTGTGTTTAATTTTAAGTGAAATGAGGCATATAAAACACCACCAATTAGACCACCTGCAAAAAAGAATGAAATAATATACATGCGCAGTTTAATATTTGATTTTAGTTTGTCTCTTTGTGGGTACAAGTTAGGAAAACACAAATGAGATATGTCTATTCCCAAATCTGTAAAAAGACCAGTAAGGTGTGTGGTTCTAACTATGGCATTTGAGATTTTAGAAACTAAAGAATTTTGTAGACCCATAGCAAAAAGCAGTAAACATATAATAAAGTCTGGTGATTTTATGTCTATAAAATTACTCGTGATGCCAATTGATAATAAAATGAGACCCTCGATGATTGTTGGTATTATAAATACATTGAGTTGTTTATTATTCTTAAAAGTGTCAATTAAAAAGCTAGAAAGAAACGAGCCAAAAAGAAATGAAAAAATATAAAGGAAATAAATAGTGCCTTTCCAAAAATTTAAATCGGCTACATCATTTATAAACAAAGCAAAATGACCCGTAACATTTGTCGTTAATTGCTTAAAAGACAAATACCCAGTAACATTTACTATACCAGCCACAAAAGATAAAACAGAAGCAATTCTTAGATTATGGATTAACGTTCTACTTTTACCTTGATGTTTAAACATGTTGTTTCCATTTTATACTGATTTTTAAATTGCCTGAATATGGTATGAATCACAATGTTTTCATCCATTTTATTAGAAATATTAGTTGTACTAAAATAATAAAAGGAATACGAATGAGACATAAAAATCTACTTAATATAAACAGAAAGTCTTAATAAGATAACTTTAAGGCTGTAGCTGTTTCTTTAATATTAAAATGGTGTGTTCCTTAACGGTTCCATCTGGTTTCAGAAACTTTTTTGCAAGCGCAATTATGTTTTTAGATAGGTCGGCTCCTGTTATTTGCAATTTAGGGTTTTTGGATAATAGATATTTGGTGATGTTTCTTGAGCCACAGCCTATATCTAAAACAGATGCATTAGCTTCTGGAAGAACATCAAAAAAAGCATCAAAAGTATCATTGTATAAGTCAAAATCCATAAGACATCTTGATAGAGTTTAACTAATTTATTCCAAGTATGGCATGTTTCCAAGTGTTTATCCATGGTTTATTGTAATAAGTTACAGTGGTTAATTGTTATAATATCCATTAGCCCATTTAACCGTAGGCTCTATCCATGCTTTTAGAGGTTTAAATAAAAAACCGTGTCCCAAACCTGTATGAAGTTCAATTTCTTTAAAGTGGTTGATTTTACAAGAGGAAGTTGTCTTTCTTTCTATTGCAGAAACACCAAAGGGATCAGATTTTTCGTAAATGGTTAAAATATGTCCGCAATAATTAATTTCTGGAATGTTTTGAATGTCTGAATCTCTATAACTAGCAATAAAAACAAAGTTTAAATCGGGATTTTCTGCTAAAGTTGAAACATATTGAGCAATATAACCTCCTTTAGATGTTCCAACTACTGTTATGTTATTTGGTTTAGTTCCAATGTTTATTAGACTGTCTATTTGATTCACCAGACCAGAAGCATAATCTCTTGCATTAACATTCCCGTTTCTTTTTTCACTAATTACTTTAAAACCACTTTCTTCAAAGGTCTTGATTATTTCCAAATATGCTGTCTGTCCATATTCTGGATGTACGTCATTTAATTCATGCTCTTCTAAAAACCGGTTATGAAGAAAGAAAACATATCGGTCGTCATTATCCATAGTACAACCAAACAAGATTGTGTAACAAAAAATTCCAATGATTAGTCGTATTTTCATTTTCCGTGATATTCCATGTTTGGTAAAGGCTCATTATGTTTTAAATATCTATCAAACCAATTAATTACTTGATTCTTTACTTCTTGTCTGTATTCTGTAATACCATGGTCTCCACCTTCAAAGATGATTAACCTATATGGAATCCTATATTTTTCAAATTCCAATGCGAGATTTAAGCTTTGTTCTGGCTTAACACGCCAATCGGCATTCCCATGAAGCATAAGAATAGGAACATGTTTTGAAAACGTATCAGCCCACTTTACAGCAGAACGCTTGTTTAATTCTATGTCTTTATTTTCTTCGTAATCTGGTATTAATTCTGCCAGAACACCAGTTTCCATACCAGGTCTGTCTTTAATGGTACTAAAAGAATCTGAAACGGCACCACCAACAACAGCTGCTTTAATGTTATTCATTTTAGTTAATGCAATATAAGTCATCATCCCACCTCTGCTCCAGCCATACATACCAATACGTTGAGTGTCTGCTTCTTCAATTTCTTCTAAAACTTCGGGTAAAATGGTTACATCATTCACATCCTTACCACCAAACTCTTCTTGTCCTTCGCTACCAGCATTACCTCTGTATTGACTGGCTATAACGACATAGCCTTCTTTTGCAACTTCACCAAGAAAGATAGCAGCTTGTGCTATTTTAAGTGCCCCGAAATCTCTATTTCCACCTCTGTTATAAATAATACAAGGATACGTACCTGTCTGCTTTGGCATCACTAAAAAGCCATTAACTTTTAAACCATCGCTTAAATAACTTATGGCGTAAATCTTTATACTATCCATATATTTAAAGGACTCTTTCCAGTGTCTGGTTCCAGCTATGTCTTCGGTTAAATAATTGTAAATTGGAGTGTCCTCAATGTTTGTAATTAGATTTTTTTCGAGAAGTAAATGGTTGTTTTGTGCTTGTATAAAGGTGCCTATCAAAATAAAAAAGAAGACTTTACAATAATTCATCGGTTGCTTTTAGTAGTTGTTAATTATAATATAGAAATCATTTCATTTAAGAAACGCCTTTTTAGCAGTACTTTTAAATGGTATTTCAAGCTAGTAAAAAAGTTTATTTATTAAAGGCTAAATAATGTGTCTTTGGAGTGTCTTAAGAACAGTAGCTAATATAGTAATTATTTAGGAAAATGATACCTTGAATATTCGTACAAGTCAATAAGGATTGTTAATGTGTCATGTAATAAAGCATGGCATATTAATTGACTTATTGTCTATATTAAAACAACAAGCTTACTTTTAAATATATGCAACACTATAAAAACCAACCAAAAGGGAAAAAGAAGTCTAAAGTAACCATGGCACAGGCTTTTAAAACTATTATTTGGCCCAGACGAAACTTAGTATTTATTGGGTTGATATTGATTGTACTTAGTAGATTGTCAAGTCTGGTGTTGCCCTGGAAAAGTAAAGCTCTTTTGGACGATGTGATTCCTAATAAAGACTACGACCAATTATACAATTTATTGCTAATTGTTGGGATTGCCATTTTAGTACAAGCCATTACTTCTTTTTTATTAACCAAAATATTGAGTGTCCAAGCACAATATTTAATAAGTGAATTGCGAGCTCAAGTGCAAAAAAAGGTCTTGTCTTTACCTATTAGTTTTTTCGATAACACTAAATCTGGAGTTTTAGTATCTAGAATCATGACAGATGTTGAAGGTGTTAGAAACCTTATAGGTACAGGTCTAGTGCAAATGGTTGGAGGTACTATTACAGCTGTTATTTCATTGATATTATTAGTGAAGATAAGTCCATCCATGACTTTATTTGTATTAGTGCCTGTTGCTGTTTTTGGTGTTATTGCGTTAAAAGCTTTTGGGTATATTAGACCTATTTTTAGAACCAGAGGTGTTATTAATGCAGAGGTTACTGGTCGACTAACCGAAACTTTAGCAGGTGTAAGAGTTATTAAAGCCTTTAATGCAGAAGAACAAGAAAATAAAACTTTTGAAGTAGGCGTAGAGAGGCTTTTTCAAAATGTAAAAAAGAGTTTAACGGCTACAGCGTTTATGACGAGCTCTTCGACGTTTTTATTAGGAATAGCCTCTACGGGGATAATGGGTATTGGAGGTTATAAAATTATGACTGGCGATTTAACCGTGGGTGATTTTCTTTCTTTCACCTTATTACTTGGATTTATGATTGCTCCAATTGTACAAATGAGCAATATTGGAAGTCAATTAACAGAGGCTCTAGCTGGATTAGATAGAACCGAAGAGCTAATGAATATGACTGCAGAGGAAGATGACAAAGAAAGGCAGATAAAGCTTGATGACATTGAAGGACATTTAGAATTTAAAGATGTATCTTTTCAATATGAAGAAGGTAAAGAGGTGTTGCATAACATTAATTTTAAAGCCCCTTCTGGTTCGGTCACAGCTTTAGTAGGTAGTTCGGGTTCTGGAAAATCTACCATTGCAGGATTGTCTGCGACGTTTTTAAATCCAATTTTCGGAACAGTGACTATTGACAATCAAGATCTGTCTAAAGTCAATTTAAGTAGTTATCGGAAACATCTAGGTGTTGTTTTACAAGACGAATTCTTATTTGAAGGTACTATTAAAGAGAATATCCTTTTTCCAAGACCAAATGCTACTGAAGCCGAATTGCAACATGCCGTTAAAGCTGCATATGTGAATGAATTTACAGATAGATTCGACGATGGTCTCGATACATTAATTGGCGAACGTGGTGTAAAATTATCAGGTGGACAGCGCCAACGTTTAGCTATTGCAAGAGCTATTTTGGCCGATCCTAAAATTATTATTTTAGATGAAGCTACTTCTAACTTGGACACAGAAAGTGAAGGATTGATTCAGAAAAGTTTATCAGAATTAACAAAAAACAGAACAACCATTGTTATTGCACACAGACTGAGTACCATAAAAAAAGCTGACCAGATTTTAGTTATAGAAGCTGGGCATATTGCAGAACGTGGAAACCATGATGAATTAATAGCGAAAGAAGGACGTTATTATGATCTTTATACGTATCAGGCTAAGATATAATATTCATACCTTTGAAAATCAATTACACAACATATGTCTTTTAAAAAACTGATAGAACCTATTAAGAATGTTTTAAATACTCAAGGATTTGAATCGCCTTTGCCATTTCAAAAAAAAGTGCTTTCTAAAATAAAATCTGGTGCCAATGTATTTGGTATTGCACCAAAAGGATCTGGAAAGACAACAAGTTTGGTTATTAGTGTGGTTCAAAAATTACAAGGAGAAGCTTTAGGTGAAGCCCCAAGAGCTATTATTTTTGCAAAAGATAAAGTGGCTGTTCTTGAGTTATATAGAGAGTTTAGAAAGTTTACTTCAAGAACAGATTTACGTGTTTATTGTGTTTATGAAGAACATAATATTGATGTGCAACGAGACGATATTTACGATGGGATTGATATTTTAATTACCACGCCAAAGCGTTTTAATAAGTTGTTTTTCATGAATAATATAAACGTTAGATTGCTGCAAATGTTTATAGTTGATGATGCCGAATTTTTGTTTCGAGGCTCTCATTTAGCAGATGTTTCTCGACTTCCAGAAAGCCTAGATAAATGTCAATATTTGGTTTTTTCAACCAAATATGACGAACGTTTTGATAGGTGGCAAGAGAAGTTTATGTTTCATCCATTTCTAGTCACACAAAAATAGTTATATTGTTAACCTATGTCGCCATTAATAACAACAGAAGATAAACTAAAGGAGCGTATTAAAGAGCTTACATGCTTATACAATGTTAGTTCTTATATAGCTAATTCTACACTAAATAATTTAGAACCAACATGGGACGCAATTGCAAGTAGTTTACAAGAAGCTATTAGATATCCAGAAGAAGCTTCAGTAGAACTTAAAATAGAAGACAAGTTGTTTTTAGTTGGGTTGCAATCTAAAGACAATGTTTATATTCTATCTGCCATTAAAGCTTTTAATAAGCCTATTGGATCTATAAAAGTGGGCTACTCTAAATTAAAATACAACGAGAATAGTTTTTTAAATGAAGAAATTCAACTGCTAAATAGAGTTGCTCAGGAAGTAGGAAACCTTATTGAGCGTAAACATATTATTGAAAGTGAAGCTTTAGCCAAAAGACATATAGAACGTGCCGATAGATTGGGTATTTTAGGAGAAATAACAGCAGGAATAGCTCATGAACTTAATACACCCTTGGCAAATATTTTGGGTTATACCGAATTGTTGAAAGAACAGTTTGAAAACAATCAACAAGTACAGAACGATTTAGATAAAATAATTAATAGTGCCATTTTTTCAAGAGAGGTCGTAAAAAAACTCATGTTTTTTTCGTGTGATATGCCACAACAAATGGAGTTAAGAAATATTGTACCAATAATTAAAGATGCTATTGTACTTCTTAATCCTAATTTTACTAAAAAAAACATAACCTGTCAGCTTCAAATTGAAAAAGAGAATATTCTGTTACGTGTGGATGCCATTCAATTAACACAAGTAATATTTAATTTAGTCATCAATGCTATTTATTTTTCACCTGAAAAAGGTACTATTGGTGTATTGGTTTCTGAGAATGAGAATCAGGTGGTTTTAAAAATTTCAGATGAAGGTGTTGGTATTCAAAAAGAAAATTCAGAAAATATTTTTAATCCCTTCTTTACGACGAAACCAGTAGGGGATGGGTCTGGCCTTGGTTTAAGTGTTGTTCATGGCATTGTTAAAAGTCATAAAGGAAATATCACATTTAGTTCAAATACACCAAAAGGTACTATTTTTATAATCACACTCCCTAAAAATTAATCTATGGGTTTAAATAAAGAAAACATATTACTGGTTGACGACGATATTCATATTCTAGAACTTATTCAACGTCACTTACAATCTTTAAATTATCACACCTATAAAGCAGTTTCTGTAATAGAGGCTATAGAAATTTTAAAAGATAAATCTATAGACTTACTTATTACCGATCTAAATATGCCAGGAGTTGATGGTTTGGAATTGGTAAAATATGTATCTGAACATTATCCAGATATACCAAAATTAGTTGTAACAGGCTACCCTTCAATTGATGGTGCATTAGAGGTTATGAAATCAGGTGTTATGGATTATTTAACCAAACCATTCACAAAAGAAGAGCTTAAAAAAGCCATTACTAAATCTTTTGAACTAAAACCAGTTAAGAAGTCACAAACAGATTCTTTAAAAGTTAGTAAAACAGCATCTTATGGTGAATTGATTGGAAAATCTGAAGCTATTAATAAAGTAACAGACGTTATAGAACGTGTGAAAGATAATAAAGCTACTGTTTTTATTTCTGGTGAAAGTGGTACTGGAAAAGAACTTGTAGCACGTTCCATACATTATATGGGAAAATACGGCAGAGCTCCTTTTATTGCTGTAAACTGTGGAGCCATTCCAGAGAATCTACTCGAAGCTGAATTATTTGGATATACTAAAGGGGCTTTTACTGGAGCCAATGATAATAGAAACGGATTCTTTCAAGCAGCAAATAACGGAACCTTATTTTTAGATGAAATAGGGAATGCTTCTATGGCAACCCAGTTGCGTTTGCTGAGGGTTTTGCAAGAAAAGGAAGTAACAAGAGTAGGTTCTCAAAAAGTAGAAAAAGTAGATGTTAGAGTGATTGCAGCTACTAATATTGATTTAAAAGAACTCATAGACAAAGGTAAATTTCGAGAAGATTTATATTACAGGTTAACAGTTGTACAAATTCTTGTACCACCTTTAAGAGAACGCATAGAAGATGTAGCGTTATTAACCGAGAAATTTCTTTTTAAATATGGTGTTGAGTATAAAGATCGATTGATTAAAATAGCTCCAGAAGCACTTCAAATCCTAGAACGATATTCATGGCCAGGAAATATACGTGAACTTGAAAATGTGATTCAACGAGCAGTAATTATGTGCGATAAAAAAATAGAAATAAAAGATCTTCCCGAACATTTAAAATACCAAATAGATTTCCCAGAAGAAGAGACCCTCTTATCATTAAAGGAAGTTGAGAAAAAACATATTCTTAAAGTGTTAGCTTCCACAAATAACAATAAAACACAAGCTGCAAAAATTCTTCAAATTGACAGAAAAACGCTTAGCGAAAAAATAAAGTAAATTTTGCGTAAATACACCCCAGTTGAGTAATAATTACCCAGTTAAATATTTTCTTAAAACTACATGTAGTCATTATAACACACTGTAAGCAAGTGTCTTATAAGTTATTTTGAAATTTAATTTTATAATTGGCACAGGTATTGTCTATTATGAAATAGATTTTAAAAAATTAATTTATGAATACTTTGGAAAGAAGTTTATGTAGGACCTGTAGTTTTGTAGATTCCTGTAGTCTTACTTCAAACAAAAGCTTTATTTGGTCTTGTAGCGAATATGAATTAGCTAAAGAGACGGAAGAAACCAATGATCCCCAAACCCTAACTAATAAGTTCAAGCAAAATAAAAAAGAACGCTTAGTTGAACTTATCTAAAAAACAAAAAAATGACCTTAATCAAAGAATTAAAAATTAAAAAGCAACCCAAACAAGGGATGCTTGAAAATGTATTAAAACAATTTAATACAGCAGCAGATTTAGTGAATCTGAATCCAAACATTAAAAAAATATTAGAAGTAACCAATAACGAATTAATTATTCATTTTCCTGTAAGAATGGATAATGGTAATGTAGAAATTTTTAAAGGCTATCGCGTACAGCATAACAACGCTTTAGGACCATATAAAGGAGGTTTACGTTATCATCCAACAATTGATATAGATTCTGTTAAAGCCTTGGCTATGTGGATGACTTGGAAAACTTCTTTAGCTGGACTACCTTATGGTGGAGCAAAAGGAGGCATTCAAATGGATCCGAATAAATATTCTACGTCAGAATTAGAGCGTATTACAAGACGTTTTACTTATGCCTTAGGAGAAAATATTGGTCCAGAACATGATATACCTGCTCCAGACGTGAATACAAATGCTCAAACGATGGCTTGGATTGCAGACACTTATATGTCTACAAAATCACCATCTGAACGTTCAAAGAATCAGCATGTTGTAACAGGTAAGCCAATAGGTTCTGGAGGTTTAGAAGGCCGTGATAGAGCGACTGGATATGGAGTTTATTTAACTATAAAATTTTGGGCAAAAAATAAAAAAATTGACTTAAAAGATAAAACGTTTATTGTTCAAGGTTTTGGAAATGTAGGATATTGGGCTGCACATTTTTTAGAGCTAGAAGGAGCTAAAATGGTTGGTGTTCAAGATGCTTTTGGAAGCATTATTAATAAAGATGGTATTCCGGTTGAGTTATTATATGAATATATTAAAACCAATAATGGAAGCATTGTAGATTATCCAAACTCTAACGCTATTTTAAAAGAAGATTTCTTTAGTCTTGATTGCGATATCTGTATTCCTGCAGCTTTAGGAAATCAAATTACTGAAGAAAATGCCCATAAAGTAAAAGCCTTCTTAATTGCTGAAGGAGCAAATGGACCTACAACAGTAGAGGCAGAAAAGATTCTTTTAGATCGTGGAATAGAAATTATTCCAGACATCTTGTGTAATTCAGGAGGTGTTATTGGAAGTTATTTTGAATGGCTTCAAAACAGAAATGGAGAGCTTTGGGAACTAGAAGAGATTCTTATTAAGCTAGAAAAGAAATTAAACGATGTCTTTAAAAAGGTGTTACAAGCATCAGTAACTAAACGTATTGACTTGAGGTCTGCTGCTTATTTTATTGCAATTGAACGCATTGAAAAAGCGTATATACAACGTGGGATTTTTCCATAAACAATTTAAATTTTTTAACTATGAAATATGGTAGTATAATATTAGAAAAGAAGGAATATGTAACTCTTAAGAGACTTATTAATTTATCGGGAAACTATAAAGAAGATGCTCGTAAAAACTCAGTTTTAAGGCTACAAAAAGAATTGGAGACTGCAATTATTTCAGATGAAGAAGAAATTCCAAAAGACATTATTAGATTTAATTCTATAGTTACAGTAGAATCAAACGATGGCTGGTCAAACACATTTCAATTAGTTTCACCAACAGAAAGTAATTATTCAGATAAAAAAATATCTGTTCTGACTCCTATTGGATCTGCTGTTGTAGGTTATGCTGAAGGAGATTCTATTGATTGGGAATTTCCAGGAGGCATTAAAACTCTAAAAGTAGTAGAAGTAAAGCAAAGTAGTATAAACAAACAATATCAATTGTAATGGAAGCAATAACACACTATTCTCATGAAACGGATGATATAGTTTTACATAAGAAAAGAACTTTAGAAATCAATATTTGGATCTCGCATCTAAATTATATTACTAATGAATGTAATTGGTTAGCTAAAATTGCATCGAATAAGATTCATGATAAAGATTTAAGAGATTTACTGTTAGAGAAATCTGAAAGTAACTCAGCATTATTAAATGAATTTTACAGCTATAGAAGCACTTTAGAAAGCTTTTATGAATGTGACGATTTAGATTGCGATTTGTATTATATTAATTTACATGATACTTTTTGTAAAAAATATTTAAAGCATTTAAAAGACTATCGAGCAATAAAAGATCAAGTCTTTTTTAAAATATTATTGTAAATAATTTTACAATTTTGTTAGTTAGTTGGTTGTGTAAGCCATGAAAGTTTGATTACTTTTGTGGCTTACTTTTTGTCATTTAATTACATATTATTAAATGTTACTTAACTTTGCATACTCAAACAACATATTTATATATATAATAAAAGCATGGAATTATTTTTAATAAGTTTTGGAGCTTTATTCTCTATTATGAATCCTTTAGGAACTGTTCCAATTTTTGTTGGATTAACAGACGATTATTCAAAAAAAGCTAGAGCAATAACGGCCTTTTGGACGGCTATTGATGTTTTTGTTATATTAATTCTATCTTTTTTTGCTGGTAAATTTATCCTTTCTTTTTTCGGAATAAGTTTAAACGCTTTAAAGATTGCTGGAGGATTAATTATTGCTACCTCAGGTTTTGCATTGTTAACAGGTAAGTTTAGAGAGCATAAGGGCATCAAAAGAGATCGCGTTAAAGAAATTATTGAAAATAGAGACCCTATCTCTTTAACACCTTTAGCCATCCCTATGTTAGCAGGTCCTGGAACCATTTCTTTATTGATAGCTTATAATCAAGAATACAAGTTACCTCAAGAGATTTTAATTATCGTTGGAGCTATATTTGCAGCTTCTTTAACCATTTACCTAATATTAAAAAGTGCTCATTTAATCGTGAAATTTCTTGGAGATTCTGGTATCAATGCCTTGTCTAGAATTATTGGGTTTATCGTAATTGCTATAGGGGTAGAGTATATTCTGTCTACTGTAATATCTGTTATGGAAAATTTAGTGTAGAGACAACAAAATCAGTATTATAAGAAAAATAACTTTCCTTATTTTAATGGGGTTTTATTTTGAATAATGAGGGTATTTGTTATTTTTTTCTAATATAGGTTATCTCCATATTTTTTATTTCTTCGTCTTCTTGAATAATGTACATAATAAAAGAATGTGTGTTTTCAGATGTTTTTGTAAATACTTCTCTTACATGCAAGTTTTTTCCAGTAGCAGGATCTATCATATTGCCTTCTAAAGTTAAAGAGTTGGTTTCTGGATTGTATTGTCCTTCCATAAACATGATGCTACTACCAAAATTATCAATCCAAGTAGCTAGAAATTTTTTCTGAGATTTGTCGTAACCTGTAATACTTTCTCCCATAAAAGGCATTCCCATCATATTCCCGGAATGTGAAGACCTTTGGTATAAACCACCCATAATCATTTCATTTTTTGTAGTGGCTTTTGAAACATTTGGTGGTTGCATTGGATCCATCCACATTTTTACTGTGGCATCCCATTCGCCATCCATAGAAGCTAACCAATTATGCTCTTCTCCTGGCGTCATATTTCTTGCCAAGCTTTCATTTCTTCTGGTGTTTGCGAAAACCCAGTTAAGCAAAACAAGGTTAAAACAGATGTAAATAGTAAGTTTTTCATATTATAAGTAATTGTTAGTGATGCTTTTAAAGATACAAATTTTAATAATTAGTTTTAAATTATTAACCTAACATCTCCAAGTTCTTGAATTTTATAAGGAAAATTTTCACCTGGAGACCCAATAAACATAAAGTTGACAGGGATTTGATATTTTTTAGATAGTTCTTTAATCATTTCTGGATTAAAATGACCTTGTTCTTCTATAAATTCAATATGAACGTTTGGATAAGCACGATCTAATACATCTATATCTGTTTTTAAATTTGGTGGCACAAAGAAGTCTGGTTTTAAGACAGTAATAATTTTTAAACGCTTGGTATGTTCATTTTTGATAATATATAGAATAGCTTTGTTTATGGTAGATACATCGTCATGATTTGTGAAAAATATAAATTCTTGGCTGTTAATACGAAGAATTTGTTTTTTAATAATCCTATCTATATTTTTAAATACAGGTTTATTTGAAGGAGTAATATATTCTACAAACTTTAGAAAAAATGTTAATATTCTAATTCTATAAAGCATAAAAAGAACCACAATCGATGTTGGAATAAGGTATTCCAGAAATATTCCCACGTAGGGAGGATTTAAAATAATATTTCCTAAAAGAGCAAGTCCTACACCTAGAATTGCAATAAATAATGCTATTTGGCTAGCACGTTCAGGTCTTGGTAGGTTTTTTCTGTTTATTTTAAGTAAGATGTTTCCAATAGCGAACAGAATCATCACGCTTAAAAAAGCAATGGTATACACACCTGCTAAGGCCTTTAAATTACCTTGTGTAAATATTAAAATGGTAACACAGAGAATGAAAAAACAAATAAATATTATATAAGAACTCCCTTTATTATTCTTTTTTAAAAGAAATTTGGGAAGGATTCTGTCCAAGGTCATACGTTCCACCAAACCTCCAACCCCTACAAAAGAAGTTAATACAGCTCCACTCAATACCAATACAGCATCTACAGATATAATGTAAAACAACCAATTCCCTCCAGAGATTTGACCCATAAAAGAAAGTAAGGTTTCATTGGTATTGTGAATGCTTGCTATGGGTAAAATAGCCAAAGCTAAAAATGCAATTAACGGATTGAATATGGTTACAATAATCCACATGTTCCTAAGAGTCTTAGGAAACACGCCATCTTGTTGTTCTTCGACATAGTTGGCAGAACTCTCAAACCCGCTAATACCTAACATAGCAGCAGCAAATCCAAAAAACAAGGCTGTTGTAATATTGCCTTCTATAGGGTTCTTAAAATTAGCTAAAAGAGTGTCAAATCCATTTTGAAATAAATAAAGACCACAAAAGAAACATAAAAGAGTTAAGGATGTAAGATGAAAAATAAAAATGGCTGTAGCAACTTTAGAAGACTCACCGATTCCTAATATTACAATCACCATAAAAAGCGCTAAAAGTCCTATGGTGGTATAAATAACAGGAATACTATGCCAAAGACTGTGTGCATATTTAATAGACTCACTTGCAGAGATAACAGCTGTAGCCATATATGATAATACGGTTAAAGTTGCAGCAAAAGAAGCTGTAGATTTTTTAGTGGTATTTAATAACGCATTATAAGCACCACCATTCAAAGGAAGAGCTCCAACAACTTCGCCATAAATTTTACGAAATAAATAGAGAATAGATGCTACCATCAATAAAGAAATCCATGCATATTGCCCAGCATAAACAATGGCTAACCCCGAAACATATAAACAGGAAGAACTGATATCGTTACCACAAATAGCAGTAGCTGCTAATTGGTTTAAACGTTTTTTCATCATTAAGTTTGTTAGAATAGATACTTAAAGGTAAAAAATAAAATAGCGAATTCTTTAAGAGGAACAGTTAAATTTTATACAATGAAAAATCTCATTATTTGATTCTAGGACTTTTAATGTCTTTGATTTTAGTATTTTAAAATAGCCAATTATTTGAATTTTGAAAGCCCTATAACGGTTGTTTGATTTTTACACTCTAGCATGTAAAACTTGCATACGTAGAAAAATAATAACAGAAAGGACGCCAAACAATGAAAAACCAACAAACAAAGGAAGAGCAGTAGTATGAATAAAACTACCAATATAATTGGCAATAGGTACTGCCATGATGGTAGAAACAAACCCAGTTATTGCAGCTCCAATTCCTGCAATATGTCCAATGGGCTCCATAGCAATAGCTCTAATATTTCCAAAAATAAAACCAATAGTAAAAAACTGAATGGCCATAAATACAATCAAGATGGTTAAACTCGGATTTTCTGTATTCCAAAATAACAAAACATATACTAATGCATTTAAACTAAAAGTGATTATAGCAATAAATGCTAAACGCCACATACCTAAACGCATAACAATAGATCCGTTTAAGAAAGTTGCTAACCCAACTCCAATAGCTAAACCAGCAAATATATATGGGAACTCATCAACCAAGCCGTATTGAATTTCAAAAATAACTTGTGAAGCACTTAAATACACAATAAATGCTCCAGTAATAAAACCAGATATAACAGTGAATCCAAGAGTTATTTTATGTTTTAATAATTCTTTAAAGCCATCTATAAATAAGTGTTTATTAATTTTTATTTTATGCTCTGGTTTTAGGGTTTCAACTTGCCTTTGCCAAAACCAAATGCAGACTAAAAGTGCAATAATTAGTTGTACATAAAAAATGCCCTTCCAGTTGTAGTGGTCTAAAATATATTTCCCCATAAGTGGAGCTACAACAGGAACTAAAATAAAAAAAGTAGTAATAAACGACATGATTCTTGCCATATAATCGCCTTTAAACAAGTCTCTAATAATGGCAATAGCAATCGTTCTAGGAGCAGCTAATCCAATACCTTGTAAGATTCTTCCAAAAACCATCCATTCTAAAGTGGGAGAAAGTACACAAATGATACTCGCAATAGCAAAAACGATAAAGCCAAAATAAACCATAGGCTTCCTTCCAAGACTATCTGATAAAGGACCGAAAAGTAATTGACCAACTCCTAATCCTAAAAAAATCATAGTGATTAGTAGTTGGTTATTGTTACTGTCTATACTTTTAATAGATATACCTATTGTAGAAATAGCAGGCAAAATAGCATCAATAGCCAAAGCCACAATTGACATTAATGAAGCCATTAAAGCAATAAATTCAAATTTTACAGAAGGATTTTTTTGCATGGCGCAAAAGTAGACTATTGTTAGTAAAAAGGATTAATCCGTTTTCTTAATAATAGTTAAATAATTATCAAGTAAAACTTACTGAATATCTGTTTTGTGCTTTTTAAAACTAGTTCCTTATTTTTAGAATTTTATAAAGGAATATTGCCATGCTTGCGTTTGGGCTTAACAACTTCCTTGTTTTCTAACATAGAAAAAGCTTTTATTAATTTACGTCTGGTGTCTTTTGGAAGAATTACTTCGTCTATAAAACCACGTTGCGCTGCACTATATGGATTGGCAAATAACTCTGCATACTCTGCTTCTTTTTCTTTCCATTTGGCCTCTTTATCCTCAGCCGCATTAATTTCTTTCTTAAAGATAATTTCAGCAGCACCTTTGGCACCCATAACGGCAATTTCAGCACTTGGCCATGCAAAATTCATATCGGCCCCAATGTGTTTGGAGTTCATAACATCGTATGCGCCACCATAAGCTTTTCTTGTAATTACAGTCACTCTTGGAACAGTTGCTTCACTTAAGGCATATAATAATTTGGCTCCATGAACAATAATTCCATTCCATTCTTGATCTGTTCCAGGTAAAAAGCCAGGGACATCTTCTAAGACTAAAAGAGGAATATTGAAAGCATCGCAGAAACGGACAAATCGCGCTGCTTTTTTAGCGCTGTTTACGTCTAAAACTCCAGCAAGATACATGGGCTGATTGGCTACAATACCAACACTTCTTCCTCCTAATCGAGCAAAACCAACAATAATATTTTCAGCGTAATCTTTATGAATTTCGTAAAAGGAATCTTCGTCGATAATACCAGAAATTACTTGGTGCATATCGTAAGGTTTGTTAGCATTATCTGGTATAATTTCAGAAAGACTTTCTCTCACTTCATCTTTAAATTCAAAAGGGAGAAGAGGAGCCGTTTCTGTATTATTTTGAGGTAAATAACTTATTAATCTCTTAATATCTTCTAAACATTCTACATCGTTGGAAGAGGTAATATGTGCCACTCCAGATTTTGTAGAATGCGTACTTGCACCTCCTAGTTCTTCGGAAGTGACTTCTTCATTTGTTACGGTTTTAACTACGTTAGGACCAGTAACAAACATATAACTAGTACCTTCAACCATCATGGTGAAATCTGTCATTGCTGGCGAATACACAGCACCACCAGCACAAGGACCCATTATAGCCGAAATTTGAGGAATGACTCCAGACGCTTGCACGTTTCTATAAAATATGTCTGCGTAACCTCCAAGCGAACGAACGCCTTCTTGAATTCTTGCGCCACCGGAATCGTTTAAACCAATTAAAGGAGCTCCAACTTTCAGGGCTAAATCCATAATTTTACAGATTTTTTCTGCATGAGTTTCAGATAAAGAACCACCAAAAACCGTAAAATCTTGAGCAAAAACATAAATTAACTTTCCATTAATGGTTCCATAACCAGTTACCACACCGTCGCCATATAATTTTTGTTTGTCCATGCCAAAGTCTTTGGTTCTATGAGTAACTAAGGCACCAATTTCTTCAAAAGAACCATCGTCTAACAGGTATTTAACACGCTCTCTTGCCGTTAATTTTTTGTTTTTATGTTGTTTGTCAATACGAACTTGTCCGCCACCCAAATAGGCTTCGGCTAGTTTTTCGTTTAGGGTTTTTATTTTTGATTCCATAAATGTTCTTTGTTTTATAGCTCCGACTTTACTGAAGTATTAGTTGGATTAATCTTTCTTATTAGATTGTGATTTATATTTAGAAGCACTGATAATTAAGTCTTAAATTATTTTAAAGGAACTCGTAATAGTTTCTGATCTTCTAAATATTGCTGTAATGCCAAAGTAGCTGCTATTTTTGCCTCTTCTTTTTGTTCTTCCAATAAGGCTTCTGGTGAATAATATTTCTTTACAAAATGGGTGTCGAAATCTCCAGATCTAAAGGCGTCATGTTTGAAAACAAATAATCCAAAAGGTAAGGTAGTTTGAATACCTTCAATTTGATAGTTTTCTATAGCATGAATCATTAGTTGTATAGCTTCATCTCTAGTGCTTCCGTAGGTGATTAATTTAGAAAGCATCGGATCGTAATAGATTGGTATGTCCATACCTTCTTCAAAACCATTGTCTACTCTAATATTTTCGCCAACAGGTAATCTGTAAACTTCTAAATTTCCAACACTTGGAAGGAAATCGTTTAATGGGTCTTCGGCATAGACACGCAATTCTAAGGCGTGACCAGTTATTTTTAAATCTTCTTGTTTTAATGGTAGGGTTTCACCACGAGCCACTCGAATTTGCAACTCAACCAAATCGGTCCCAGTTATTAATTCGGTTACAGGATGTTCTACTTGCAAACGGGTGTTCATTTCTAAGAAATAGAAATTGAGGTTATCGTCTAATAGGAACTCCACAGTTCCAGCTCCAAGATAGTTACAAGATTTAGCTACTTTTATAGCGGCTTCGCCCATCTGCTGACGTAATTTTGGCGTTAAGACTGAGGAAGGAGCTTCTTCAACGACTTTTTGATGGCGACGTTGAATACTACATTCTCTTTCAAATAAATGAATGATGTTGCCATGTGCATCTGCCATCACTTGAATTTCAATATGTCTAGGCGAACTGACATATTTTTCAATAAATACCGAACCATCTCCAAAAGCATTTACAGCTTCGCTTATAGCACGATCCATTTGAGATTCGAAATCAGTTTCTTTTTCCACCACACGCATACCTTTACCACCACCACCTGCAGAGGCTTTAATTAGAATTGGAAACCCAATTTCAGTAGCAATCTTTTTTGCCACAGCTATATCTGTAATGGCTTCATCCGTTCCTGGCACCATAGGAATGTTATAGGCTTTAACAGCTTCTTTCGCTGCTAATTTAGAACCCATAAT
The DNA here is from genome assembly GCA_003144015.1 of Flavobacteriaceae bacterium LYZ1037. Taxonomy (GTDB): domain Bacteria; phylum Bacteroidota; class Bacteroidia; order Flavobacteriales; family Flavobacteriaceae; genus Xanthomarina. The sequence continues at coordinate 626,197 of QFWS01000001.1, forward strand.
TTTTATGGCTTTGGATTTAGGACCAATAAATATGATGTTGTTTTCTTCGCATAATTCTGCAAAATGGGCATTTTCACTTAGAAAACCATATCCTGGATGGATGGCGTCTACACTTAAGCTTTTTGCCACTTCTATAATTTTATCGCCTAATAAATAAGACTGATTTGAAGGTGCTTCTCCAATTAAAACAGCTTCGTCTGCATACTTTACGTGTGGTGCGTGTCTGTCGGCTGTAGAATAAACAGCAACTGTTTTAATGCCCATCTTTTTTGCAGTTCGCATGACACGAATGGCTATTTCTCCTCTGTTTGCTATTAGTATTTTTTTCATTTCCGTCTTAAATTTCCCAAAAGGAAGAATTTTTATTTATTTAAAATACCTACAAGGTTTTTAAATCCTTGCAGTAGAAAATGTGCATTATGCACCAAACTCTATTAATAATTGATTCTTTTCCACAGCATCCCCTTTATTTACAGAAATAGATTTAATAATTCCATCTCTAGGAGAGGTTAAAACATTTTCCATTTTCATGGCCTCGAGAACTAAAAGGGCATCATCTTCCTTAACTTCCTGTCCAACTTTCACGTTGATATCCAATATTAATCCTGGCATTGGTGCTTTGATGTCGTTGACCTTCTTTGAGGCGCCAACTTCAAATCCCATATCTTTAATTAGTATATCTAAATCGTTAAAAATGTTTATGTTATAACTGTTATTGTTAATTTTTACTTTATATGTTTTGGAGTTGAAATCAGATGCTATTATCTCACATGTATAAGAACTGTTTTCTTGTAAAACATGAAAATGATTTTGTGAAATTTCAATAACGTCCAGCATTGAAATTTCTTTTGAAGTGATATCAAAATCAAACGTTTTATTAACGTTTACTTTGTAAGATTGACTCATATAATTTTTATTTGAAGTTGTAAATATAAGGATTTATACGGCTAATCTAAATTATTATAACAGGATAGAGGTTAGTGAATGATGGTAAACCGAATGAAAAATCAAACTTTAAAATGTGAGTTTTTTTGATGCGATTTTATTGCTTTTCCAGATAGATACAAACCAAGAAATAAAGAAATAAATGCACCTACCCAAATACCTGGTATAAAATCGATAAACAAAAAGAAATCGTATGCGCCATGAAAAAGAACAGCTAAAAATAATCCTAATAAATTATACTGATACTTGTTTTTTGAGAACTTAGCCTTTCCCATAAAATAACCCATGAGTACAGCAAAAGTAGCATGTGCAGGGACTGCCGTAAAAGCTCTTAAAAGAGCCACTTGGTAACCTCCTTCTAAAACATACATGATGTTTTCGGTTGCAGCAAAGCCCATGGAAACCATTACAGCATACATAATGCCATCGTAAGGTTCGTTAAATTCTTTATTTGGTTGGGCAACATAGCGAACTATAATATATTTACTAAACTCTTCAATAAATGCAACAACCAGAAAGGCTTTTAAAAATTGTTGTATGATGCTATATTCATCATTTAAGGGGAGGAGATTATCCGTACCATAATACAAAATAGTAGTAATTAAAACACTAATAATGGCACCTAATAAAAAATTAAATAAGAGTAATCTTCGAGGCTCTTTTTCATATTCGTCCTTGCAATATATATAGAGAATGATAGCAATAATTGGAGCAATAGCAGCTAAAAGTAGATTCATTAAATGAAAATAGTAAAATTATAATTGTTGTAAAATGTTTTTTAGAACAAATTGATAATATGTCTTGTTTGAAGGGATTAAATGGTTGTTATTTTCAGAAAACGTTAGTAATTCTTCAAATTCTTGTACACTTATCAGTTTTAAAGCTTCAACTTCATCTAATTGAGGTTTTAATTGATTGAGGGTTACTTTTAATTCAATAATATAAGTATGATGAAATTCATTATCTATAATTCCAAAGTCATATGATTGAAAACAAGGAAAAACTCCAATTTTTTGTAGATTGGATTCAGTAACAACTAAGCCAATTTCTTCTAGAGTTTCTCTAATAGCTGCTTGTTTAATAGTTTCTCCAGCATCCACATGTCCAGCAACCGATACATCCCAAAGTAAGGGGCAAATAGTTTTTGAGGAGGCACGTTGAGCTAACAATATTTGACCAGCCTTGGTGTAAAACCAAACATGAGCTGTGTTGTGATAATAGCCTTTTTTGTGGATTTCCGACTTTAACGCAGTCTTACCAGTTGGTTTGTCTGTTTTGGTGACTATGTCTATGAGTTCTTCGGTCATATTAAATTAAGGCTGCCTGAAAAGTATTGTTTTCATCAAACTGAACTTTTCAGACAACCTTCAAGATTTTTTTTCTCAGCTGCAGCTTAGCTGTTTATTTAAAATACGAAAATGTTTCGCCATCTTCAATTTTAAGTAGCGTTTCGTATATAAGTTTAATGACATTCTCTACATCGTCTCTATGTACCATTTCTACTGTGGTATGCATATATCGAAGAGGTAAAGAGATTAAAGCCGATGCTACACCACCATTACTATAAGCAAAAGCATCTGTGTCTGTACCAGTAGCTCTTGAAAGCGCAGAACGCTGAAAAGGGATTTTATTTTTTTCAGCAGTATCAGTAATTAAATCTCTTAGTTTTTGCTGTACTGCAGGAGCATAAGCAATAACAGGACCTAAGCCAAGTTCTAAATGACCTTCTTTCTTCTGGTCAATCATTGGAGTAGTGGTATCATGTGTTACATCAGTTACAATCGCTACATTTGGTTTAATAGTTTGCGTAATCATTTCTGCACCACGTAAACCAATTTCTTCCTGAACAGAATTTGTTATATAGAGTCCAAAAGGTAATTTCTTTTTGTTTTCATGAAGTAAGCGTGCCACTTCAGCAATCATAAAACCACCCATTCTATTATCTAAGGCACGACAAACAAATTTATCTTTATTCAGAACATGAAACTCGTCTGGATATGTTATAACGCACCCAACATGAATACCCATTTTTTCGACTTCAGCTTTATCTTTAGCACCAACATCTATGGTAATATTATCTGGTTTAGGGGCTTCTTCTTTAGCTTTATTTCTGGTATGAATTGCTGGCCATCCAAAAACACCTTTAACAATACCTTTTTTGGTATGTATATTAACAATTTTACTAGGTGCAATCTGGTGGTCACTCCCGCCATTTCTAATGACATATATTAATCCGTTGTCTGTAATATAGTTCACATACCATGAAATTTCGTCGGCATGCCCTTCAATGACCACTTTGAATTTTGCTTTTGGATTTACAACACCAACAGCTGAACCATAGGTATCTGTAATAAATTCATCTACATAAGGTTCTAGATAATTCATCCAGATTTTTTGCCCTTCCCATTCGTAACCCGTTGGAGCTGCATTGTTTAAATATGTTTCTAGAAAATCGATCGATTTTTTGTTTAAAATGCTCTTTTTTGCCATGTTAAATTATTTTGCACTAAAATAATAATATTAATAGTATTTTAAGGTTAATGCTTTGGTAAATTATTAATTTTACCAAAGCATTTGGAATGATTTTAGATATAATTTCTGTAATGAGAAAACTATTTTACATACTTTTATTTTTACCTTTTTTTGCTCAAAGCCAGATTGATTCTTTGGACGTTGATGATTATGATGTTGAGTATATATTTATTGAAGGCGACTCCATACCACATACGGCTATTGATTTAGATGAAGTTTTACTCCTACATAAACTTAAATTTAATAGTAAAGAAGATAGAAGACGTTATTTAATTCTAAGACGAAAAACCATCAAAGTATATCCTTATGCTAAAATGGCAGCAGAACGATTAGAATCTTTAAATGAACGTATAGACCAAATAAAAAAGAAAAGTGATCAGAAAAAATATGCTAAGATTATTCAAAGTTATATTGAAGATGAATTTTCTGAAGAATTAAAAAAATTAACAAGAACAGAAGGACAGATTTTAGTGAAGCTCATTTATAGGCAAACAGGGGAAACTACCTTCGATTTAATTAAAAGATTGCGAAGTGGTTGGCGTGCTTTTTGGTTTAATAGTACGGCAAACTTATTTAATATTTCGCTCAAAGAGGTTTATGATCCTGAAAATGTAAAAGAAGATTATTTAATAGAAGATGTGCTCCAGAGAAATTTTCAAAGTGGTTTGCTTGAACGTCAAGATGCTGCCATAAAATTTGACTTTTTAGAGTTATCAGAAAAATGGCTGAAGTAAAAAACCATAACATACAGAGCTTAATAGAAGAGCGTTTAAATGCTTTAACCCATGGCGCAGGAGCTTTAATGGGAGTTGCAGCTTTAATTTTACTTATTGTTTTTAATACTGATAAAACAGAATGGAGTTTGTTTGGTGTTATAGTCTACGGGCTTTCTATAATAATTCTTTTTAGTTCGTCTACATTATATCATGCAGTTCAATCTGAAAAACAAAAACATTATTTAAGAATTATAGACCACATTAGTATTTATCTGCTCATTGCTGGAACTTATACTCCAGTTGCTTTAATAGCTTTGGAACAAAGTAAGGGTTGGCCTATATTTTGGGTGGTTTGGGGGATTGCACTTTTAGGACTTGTTTTAAAGATATTTTTCACTGGAAGATTCGAAGTGTTTTCAGTGATGTTATATTTAATAATGGGATGGTTAATTGTTGTAGATTTTTCTAATCTTGCTGAATATATAGGAACAAACGGTACTTTATTGCTTTTTGCTGGAGGGTTGTTTTATACTTTAGGAATTATTTTTTATGCCATTCATAAAATTCCTTTTAATCACGTTATTTGGCACTTATTTGTATTAGGTGGTGCCATTTGCCATTTCTTACTAATATTCTTTTATGTGATATAATAACTTGAAACAAGCTAGTTCGAAATAACATATTTTTCAGATACATCTTGTTTAGTCACAAAATCTTTTCCTTCAAATAGAATATAATCTACTTCTGTATGAATTAGAGAAAAAGTGCCTTTTAGTTTGACAAAAATCCGATCTAAAAGCATTTTATTGTTATTTACGGTAATGTATACTATTGGTTTTGAATTTGAATCAAGTGTCAGGAAAAAAGGTATTTTTTTGCTAGCTTCTAAATACATTTTATATAGAGTAGGAGATTGAAAATCTATAGTTAAGCCATAAGCCATACGCTTTTGAAGCCCTGTTAAAGGTTTTATTGCTCCATCTTCGGTATATAATATCCGATATTCATTTATAGGTTTTTCTTTGTTTATCGTATTGTTAATAATATTTGCATCATATACAAAGGTGTTCGAATTATTGCTATGTTGAATATAAAAAAGTCGCGTTGGGGTTTTTTCTGGAATAGGGTAATTATCTTGAGCAAAAGCAAGAGTTGTTGTTGAAAATATAATTAATGTCGTAAAGAAGGTTTTCATAAGTACTTTAACTAAAGTTTAAATTTAATAATAATATTGATGCCATTTATTATATACACTCATATTAATACTAATAAATCTCAGATTTAACCTTTAATAATATCTTGATATTCCTCAAAAAAAGCTTCAAATTTACTCATGTTCTCATTAAAAAATTCCATTACAATTCGCCATGATTTTTTATTGTGAATAGACGCTGAAGCATCCAAAAGCACATAGATTCTAGAAATTTCTTTGCCATTTTCTAGAAAGTATTCCTCCTCAAAAATAGCTTCTGGTAAGAATTCGTCTAATAGGATGGATTTTAAAGCTATTAGTTTGCCCCAATGATTGATTCTATCTTCTAAATCGTCTTCCAGATCTAAAGCAACTAAGGCTTGTTTGGTATCGAAATGAAACTTAAAACTTAATCCTTTAATTTTTGTATCGTACAACAACCATTTTCTTGGAAAAGACTTTCCAAAACTGGTCCAAAATTCTTGTTTAAGTAATCTAGATTCTTCTTTGCTAAACATATCATTAAATTAAATAAGCAATTGCCACCCCAAAAAAGATGGCTAATAATTTTGATAAATTAAATTTGTGTCCTTCACTACTTTCAAACAGAATAACTGTAGAAATATGAAAAAAGATTCCTATAACGATAGCATTAATAAAATTAATATAATTTTCTGGCAAAGAGGTATTATTGGATATAAACGTACCAAGAGGTGTCATAGCAGCAAAGAAAATTAGAAATCCTGCTATCTGCATTTTGCTGTAGTTAGATTGCACTAAGAAACTAGTGATTAAAGTTGCAATAGGAATTTTATGTATTAAAACACCATAAACCATATCGTTATGTTGATGAATAGGAAAGCCTTCTAAAAAACTATGTATACATAAACTTATAAATAACAACCAAGGAAACTGACTACTGTTTTTATGGATGTGAATATGCCCATGTTCGGCACCTTTTGAGAAAAACTCTAAGATTATTTGCAGTAAAATACCAAACATAATAAATAATCCAGTTTGTTTGGCTTCTAAGTGTTGATACACTTCTGGAAGCAAATCAAATAGTGTTAAGGCTAATAAAAAAGCACCACTAAAAGAGAGTAGAAGTTTAGTAAACAAACTTCTTTTTTGTTTTAAAACTAAAACAATTAAAGCGCCAAGAAGGACTGCAAATACAGGTAATAAGTATTTATTCATATATAATAAAACTCAGAAATCTGAGTGAAATTTAATGCCAATTATAGGCCTATTTAAAAATCATAACTAATCGTTCAGATGAATTTTTATCAAACTTACGTAATTTATAATCGCCAAAAACATCTAATAAATGGACGCCTGCTTTTTCAAAAAGTGTTTCAAAATCTTTCAAACTAAAAGCTCTAACGCGTTCTTGAAACTGAAATTTCTCACCGTTATCTTCAAAAGAAATATCTTTAAATAAATAGCCGTCTTTGACATAGCGTTTTAAATGAAATTCAATACCTTCAACTGTTTTCGAGTCTTCAGGTACTAGATTGTTTATCACAAAATCACTATTCATAAAATCAATCACACCAAAACCAAAGTCGTTCAAGTCAGCTTGTATGGCTTGAATGGTTTTTAAATTATCCGTTTCATTTTCAAAGTAACCAAAACTAGTAAACAAATTAAAAACGGCATCAAATTTTTTATTGAAAGGTTTACACATATCATGAACCTCAAAATGCAAATTCTTGTTTTCAAACTGTTTGGCATAAGCAATGCTATTTTCAGATAGATCAACTCCAGTAACATCGAAGCCTAAAGAATTTAAATACACCGAGTGTCTGCCTTTACCACATGCCAAATCAAGTATCTCTCCATCTTCAGGCAGATTCAAATAATTGGTAAGATTATCCATGAATACTTGGGCTTCATCATGATCTCTGTCTTTATATAAAATATGGTAATATGGCGTATCGAACCACGAAGCATACCATTGTGTTGTGTTTTTAGTCATATTCATTTCTTGTACAGGCAAAAGTTGTTTTATTTGGAGGTTCCTCTACTGCGTTCCAACTACGTAGAGTCAGGCTTTCACAAGTCGCTTTTTTATTGTTGACCTTTCGGTTGCACTCAAGCTAACAATAAATAGAGCTCCAACAATTGCTCAATCCTTAACCCAATTAATTTAAGTTGCCACAAAAATACTGTATTTTTGCAACCTATTTAATGTCTGCAATGGAGAATAATTATAAAATGGTTGCCAAAACCTTATTTGGCTTTGAAGAATTACTAGCAAAAGAACTAACACAACTTGGAGCTCAGGATGTGAAAACTGGCGTTCGAAATGTTAGTTTTACTGGAGATAAAGGATTTATGTACAAAGCTAATTTAGGGTTGCGTACTGCTATAAAAATTTTAAAGCCTATTCAGACTTTTAAAGTTAAAGACGAGAAAGATTTATACGATAAAATCTATAGCATGTCTTGGGAAAATTATTTAAAACCATCAGGGACTTTAGCAGTAGATGCAACCATAAACTCTAATGTGTTTACCCATTCTCTCTATATAGCACAGAAAACCAAGGATGCTGTAGTGGATAAATTTAGAGATACCACAGGACAAAGGCCTAATGTGGATTTAAAATTTCCAGACTTAAAAATTAACGTTCATATAGACAGAGAGATTTGTCATATCTCTTTAGATTCTTCTGGAGATTCATTACATAAACGTGGTTATAAAACAGCCACGAATATTGCGCCAATTAACGAAGTGCTTGCAGCAGGTTTGGTCATGCTTTCTGGTTGGGATGGACAGAGCGATTTTATGGATCCTATGTGTGGAAGTGGAACCATTTTGGCTGAAGCAGCGATGATTGCTTGCAATATTCCACCTAATTTAATGCGAAAAGAATTTGCATTTGAGCGTTGGGCTGACTGGGATGTGGAATTATTTGAAAAAATTGAAGAATCTCTTTTAAGTAAGACTAGAGATTTTCATTATAAAATAATGGGTTACGATAAATCGCCTTCGGCAGTAGAAAAAGCCAACGATAATATAAAGAATGCCCATTTAGAAGAATTTGTGTCTATAAGACATGAAGATTTTTTTAAAACGCAAAAGGCAGGAGAAGACAAGCTACATATGGTTTTTAACCCTCCCTATGGCGAACGTTTAGATATTGATATGGAGGAATTCTATAAAAACATTGGAGACACACTTAAGCAAGGTTATCCAGGAACAGATGCGTGGTTTATTACATCTAATTTAGATGCTCTAAAACATGTAGGATTACGTCCTTCAAGAAAAATACATTTGGTAAATGCTAAGTTAGAAGCCAGATTAGTAAAATATGTGATGTATGAAGGCAGTAAGAAAGCTAAGTATAATGATTAGTTTTAGTAGGAAATATTAAGTATTATAAAATTTCCCTAGCATCAAATTCTGGACAATCGATTCTAATATCTGAGCTTAGTAGTTCTTTTTCTAATAGGTTACAAAAATGGGAATCCTTTGTTTTTTTGTAAAACTTGCAACCATAACAGGTTCTTTGTACTGTTAATATTCCAGTTTGGTTTAATTTATAAATTACTTCGCTCAAAGTTTTAAACAAATCGTCTAGCTTATAAGAATCTAAGTCATCCAACTTTGATTTTATGGGATTGGCAAAATTTTCAGTTTGCTTGATAATTTCTTTTCCTGAAGGTGACAAAATAATAGTATAGCTTCTACTGTCTGATGATGAAAAATCTTTTTCTATAAACCCCTTATTCAAAAGTGCTTTTACGGCATCGCTAATGGTTGGTTTTGTAATATTAAACTCATTTGCTAAATGACTAACATTGCAAAAGTCTTGTTTGTGGTAAGCAATAAATATTAAAATACGTATTTGAATAGGACTTAATCCAAACGCCTTCGCTTTTTCCCAAAGCAATACTTTAAAAGCTTCAGAAATACGTTCTAAAGCCACAATAATTTTACTAGACGTGTCTTGATTTTGAAATTCTGGGTTGAATATAGAATCTGTCATAAGTTGTATTTATAAAATTGCCTATCAAGAACAAACTTGATAGGCAAAGTTAGTTATCCTAATTAAATTAGTTGCAATGTTCCATTTCAATAATATGGAAGCCCACTTTTTCAATGTTGTTGATAATGGTTTCAGTGGCTTGTTCTATATGGCAAAATTGACATTCGCTTGAAGTTAATTTACCTGTTTTAAAAGGTTTTGCTTTTAAATAGGTTCTACCATATTCAAAAATGGTTTTTTCATCAACAATATTATTAGGTACTAAAATGTCGAAATGCATGATTAAACCATTTTCTCTTTGGACATATGTATCCCAAACAGCTACTTTCATCTTATCCTTTTACATCTGCCATAGAAGCACCATAATTAATATGAAGTACATTTCCAGTTGGTGTTACCATAGCAGGAACCGATTTTACGCCTGCTTTTTCGGCTTCTTCAATTCTATTTCTGGTTTCTCCAATATTAACAACTTCAACATTGTTCTTTCCTACTAGTTCAATGATGTCGTGTTCTGCACTGATACACACAGGACACCCAGCGTGATAAAAAATTGATTTAGTCATGATAATAAATTTAAATTAATTGCACTATTGCAAAACAAATATAGTAAGGAATCCTAACTAAATAAAATTAATTCTAAGTTTTAACATATTTATTCTTAAATAAAATAGGGAAGGAGTTAAATAAAACGGGTTATTTACCCTTTTTATATAAGGGAATTAGATAAGAAATAGAATAACCATAACCAAAGCCAAATCCACCACTATCGTATGTTTTGTGGAATCCTGGAACATAAACATTTTCAAAATTTTCAGGTTCGTCTTGACTCATCATGTATTTAAATTGGGCATTCAGACCTAAATATAAATTATTTAGAACTTCAACTTTTAAACCTATAATAAATTCTCCCCAAATGGCAGAAAGCCCACTAAACTTTTCTCCTTCATTAGACATGAATTGTGGTGTCCAATATTGATCTTGCGAATACACACCATAACTGTTCAAGGTCTGGCTAAAAGTGCTTGCTCCAACACGAAAACCACCATAAATCATGTTTTCCATGCCATACCAATTTTCATAGGCATTATAATCTACTCCAGCTTTAAAATAGCTTCCTGTGGTAGTAACATTAATATAATCGTTGATTGTGTTTTTTTCTTCAGCTCCAAATTCGCCTGCTAAATACCACTTTCGTGTAAGCCTAAAGTCGGCATTGATTTCGAATCCTTTATATTCATCGTCTATTAAAGACTTTATTATTTTACTTAAATCGCCACCCAAACGAAGCCCATAATTTTCTTTGTGTTTTATGGAATCGGTTTTGGTGCTTATGATACTATCGTTTTGAGCCTGAGTAGTAGCACAAAAAAGAAGTAAAATAAAAAACGGATTAGTGAAATATTTTATAATGTATGTCATCTTCATGCTCTACAGTTTGATTGTCGTTAACGGCTTGTGCTATTTGTATCCATTTATCTCCATCATCTTCAACAGTTACAACTACATTTTCAAAAATAGTTTTGTAACCACAGGCACGAGAGACGAAAACTTCTTTTCTCACATAACTAATAGTTATGGTATCTGGATTTCCTAAAACATTGTCATCTTCGTCTATTTTATAATCTTTATGAAGAATAAATTGTGTGCTGTTTTCTGTCGTTTTTAATGGAAGATATACTTCTTTAGCAGATTTACTACCATCATAAGTCGATACAACCCCAGGATCTGGATCTCCAATTCCAGTAACTCGTAATTTTTTTACATTTTTTGGTGTATCTGTACTTGGGAAATTGATATCGTAAAATACGATGTGCATGTTAGGAGTTGTTTCTGTAGTCTCAGAACAGATATCGTCCTTCTCACAACTCAAAAGGGTTACAAAAAGTACTAGTAAAGGAATTATTAAAAATCTATATTTTTTCATTCACAAATAATTAAATGACGTTTATCGTCTTTCCAAAAGTACAACATTTTCAACATGATGCGTTTGTGGAAACATATCCACTGGTCTAACTTTTGTAATTTTATACATATCTTTCATTAAAGCTAAGTCTCTTGCCTGGGTTGCACTATTACAACTTACATAAACCACCTTTTCTGGAGCTATATTTAAAATTTGTTGTACCACATCTTTATGCATGCCATCTCTTGGTGGATCTGTAATTATAACATTTGGATGACCATGTGTTTTAATAAATGCTTCATTAAAAACATTTTTCATATCACCAACATAGAATTCAACGTTTTCAATACCATTTAATTGTGCATTTTCTTTAGCAGCAGAAATAGCATCTGGAACAGCTTCTACGCCAATAACTTTTTTAGCATGTTTAGCTACAAACTGTGCAATAGTACCAGTTCCTGTATATAAATCATACACTAGTTCGCTTCCAGTTAACCCTGCATAATCTCTTGTTATTTTATAAAGTTGATAGGCCTGTTCTGAATTGGTTTGATAGAAAGACTTGGCGTTAATTTTAAACTTCAGGCCTTCCATGTCTTCAAAAATATGGTCTTGTCCTTTGTAGCAAATAACTTCTTGGTCGTATATGGTATCGTTAGCTTTTTCGTTAATAACATATTGTAAAGAGGTTATTTCTGGAAATGTTTCAGCTAAATAATCTAATAACAATTCTCTTTTGGGTTTATCTTCTTTAAAAAACTGAATCATTACCATAATATCTCCAGTTGAAGATGTTCGAAGCATTAAAGTACGTAATAAACCTGTTTGATTTCTTGTATTAAAAAATTCTAAATTGTTTTTTACAGCAAATTCTTTGACGGCATTTCTAATGGCGTTAGAAGGGTCAGCCTGTAAATGACATTTTTTAATGTCTAGAATTTTGTCCCACATACCAGGAATATGAAATCCTAAAGCATTCCTATCGCCTAAATCTTCATCAGATTGCACTTCTTCGATTGTCAGCCAGCGACTATCGCTAAAAGAAAATTCCATTTTATTTCTGTAGAAATATTCGTTTGCAGAACCTAAAATAGGTGTTACTTCTGGTAATTCTAAATGTCCAAGACGTATTAAATTATTCACCACTTCTTTTTGTTTAAAAAACAATTGGTGTTCATAACCCATATCTTGCCACTTACAACCACCACAAGTTCCAAAGTGCTCGCAAACAGGTGTTGTACGTTTATCGGAAAGTTTATGAAAAGCAATGGCTTTACCTTCGTAATAAGATTTTCGTTTTTTAAACGTTTGTACATCGACCACATCTCCAGGAACAGCATTTGGTAAAAAAATGACTTTTCCATCTTCAGCTTTACCAATAGTTTTTCCCTTAGCTCCAGCATCAATAACTTCTACGTTTGTAAAAATTTGTTTTTTATTTTTTCTTCTAGACATGCTGCAAAAATAATAATAGCATTAAATATAATAGAGGTAATTTGAATTATCTTTAAAAGATTTCAACATTCATTTAAAAAGATTCCCACTTTGATGAGAATAAAATGAACCTTTTTAATTTTTTGACGTCTTTAGTATAGAAACCAACCTTAATAATGCAAGAAAAGTTTTTGGAAACTGATAAGGATTTAATTCAGCAGTATCAATCTGGTGACACGAAAGCATTGCAGAAATTAGTAAAACGATGGCATAAAACATTTTGTAACAAAGCATATTGGTTAATTAAGGATGCAGATGTTTCAAAAGACATTGCACAGGACACTTGGAAAACAATTATTATTAAACTTGAAGACTTAAAAGATCCAAGTAGCTTTAGTAGTTGGGCAACACGAATTATTTATTCAAAATCTTTCGATTGGTTGAAAAACCAAAAAAGAACTCAATCAAAACACGAGGCATATCAATATACTTTTGATTCTCATGAAGAAGACACAGAAAATAGAGAAGTATTAAAACAACAACTTAAAAAAGCCATCAAAACATTACCTACACAACAAGAAATGGTCATAAAGCTATTTTATATGGAAGCTTACAGTCTAAAAGAAATAAGTAACACGCTAAATATATCTGTTGGAACAACAAAATCGAGATTGTTTCATGCCAGAGAAAAGTTAAAACAAATAATAAAAACTTAGTATTATGAAAAATCATAAAGAAGACATCGACAAATTAATAAAGGAAACACTTACAGAAGAAGAAGCTAAATTCTATAAAGAACTTGAAGAGCAAAATGTTCTAGAAATGATATTCGGTTTGTTTAAAGGGAAAAATAAATGGCTTATGTTATTAATGAATTTCATGACCTTGGTTTTCTTTGGCTTGTTTATTTATTGTCTAGTGCAATTCTTTAATGTAGAAGCGACAAAAGAGTTATTGAAATGGGGTTTAGGAGCTGTTGTTTTCCTATTAGGAGTAAGTATGCTAAAAGTTTTTGCATGGATGCAAATGGATAAGAATGCGTTATTGAGAGAATTAAAGCGATTGGAATTACAAGTATCTTCTTTAGCAGGAAAAGTATCTAAATAAAAAATAGACTCATCTATATTATAGTTATAAATGAGTCTAAATATTGTGAGTTATATCATATCTTTTTATTCTGGAACAGTCGCAGATATAGTAAATGTTGAAGAATTAAAGCCATTAGCAGGATGAGATAGCACATTATCTTTAATAACATTGCTATCATTACCTGAGCTTGAAAACTTTCCATTACCATCCATATTTAAATCTATATTTAAATAACCAGTTGAAGAAAAAGTTACGGAATTAAACCCATTGGCAGGATCTGCTAAAACAAAATCTTTAATTTTATTACTGCCATTATTGGCTCCAGAGAATTTTATTTGATTTGCTGAATTTGTATCTCCAGACCATAATCCGTAAACTCCAGTAGGCATGCCAAAACTAGTTTGTGCATTTGTACCATAAGTTGCGATACTACCATCTGCAAAGTTAAAAACTGATGGCATAAAGTTTAATATATTAGATGTATTGGACATAATACCTAGATGATTTCTATGGTTGATGGATATAAAATACGGTTTTGCCCATAAATCAAATGCAATTTCAGAGGCACCATCAACATCTACAACATCTCCATCTCGTTGTAACAAAGCAGATCTTGTTTGTAATTTATTTCCAGAGTTTGAAGCATCTCTAAGTGAGATCTCTACCCAATCTACAATAGCGTTATCTCCTGTTACATTAAAAATAGAAACATCGCAGGTTAATCCATCTGCGTAAGGACTGGTAGTTGGAATATATCCAAGAGCTCTCAAATTATCTCTCATTAAATGTTCTTCGCCAGGAATTGGGTTTAACATGGCACCTTGCAAAAATACTTTTGGTTGTATTTTGGCATTACAATCTGTATCACTATATAATGTTTGTGCATCTTTTAATGTCCAGTTGGTATTAGAATAAGAAATATCATCAACTAAAGCACAATAAAGACCTGGATTACCAGATGCATCAAAATTTACAAAGCTTGTATTATTTCCATTCTTAACATTTAAAATTTCTAATTGATTGTTAGAACAATCTAAAGATGTTAATGTTGTAATAATACTAACATCTAATTGTTTTAAATTATTATTACTACAGTTTAATATCTGTAACGAATTGAACCCTCTTCGTTCAACCGTTTTAAATTCTAATCCATTACGTGTTAAAGTAACTACATTACCAAAAATTAAACGACTAATGTCTGTAATAGAATTTCCAGATAAATTAATTTCTGTAATACTGGTAAAAGCTTCAAGTCCTGTAATATCTACTATACCAGAACCACTTAAGTCTAAAGTTCCAGTAAAATTCGAAGCTTCTTCATAAGACATGACACCATCCATATCTGTATCAATAACGCCTAAATAAGCATTAATTGCAGTGTCTAAATTTTCATCTGAAGTATAAACAGTCCAAACTGAATTACAATTCTCACTATATGTAGCCGTTGGATCTATGTTTGTCCAGTTGGTTGTTGCATAAGCAGCGTCATCTACAGAAACACATTCTAAACTTGGATTATTTGTTAAAAAGATTTCTGTAACATTCAAATTATTACCATTTGCTAAATCTAATCTATAAAGATTAGGCATATCGCTAGCATATAATCTAGTAATGGCGTTATTTGATAAATCTAAACTTTCCAAAGGTGTATTATAAGCACCTAAATTAAAAAGTAATGGATTGTTAGATAAATCGATATTTGTTAAGTTTGGGTTGTCTGCAATCCAAAGCTGTTCTAGATTTGTATTCTGGCTTAAATCTAAGGAGCTAATTAAAGTCCCTTCAGTTGTTAGAATTGGTAATTGTGGAAGCATACTAATATCGAGGCTTGTAATTGGGTTTATACCAACAGCTAGGTTTACCAAACTCGTATTTTGGCTGACATCTATAGAGGTTAATAGGTTGTTTTCTAAATATAATACTATTAGAGCTGTATTGTTAGTTACATCTATAGCTGAAATTTGATTGTTTTGTAACTCTAGTCTTGTTAATAAAGTATTTACAGCAACATCTATACTAGTTAATTGATTATCATTAGCAGATAACCTATCTAGATTTAAATTATTTGAAACATCAATATTTGAAAAATTATTACCTCCTATATATAATTGTGTTAAAGCTGTGTGATTTGTAACATCGATATTTGAAAAATTATTACCAATTATATTTAATCGTGTTAAGGCTAAATTATTTGAAATATCAATAGTAGAAAACAAATTATTTCCTAAATACAGCCACTCTAGGGCTGTGTTTTGAGTCACATTAATACTTGTTAAACTATTATCCGTTGCCACTAAACGTGTTAAATTTGTAAAACCTTCTATTCCTGTTAAATCGGTAATAGTTGAATTAACATTAGGTAGATTGACATTGTTTACCGGATTATTAATATAAAGTTCAATAACAGCTAGCGCATTAGCTTCTAAAATATTACCATTCAATCCATTGGTATCATAACCTAAATCGATTAATGCTTGCTCAAAATTGGCATCTGGAATTGCAATTGTTGTTGTGTTGCTACAATCTGTACTAAAACTTGTTTGAACATCTAAATTTGTCCAGTTTGTAAAACTATAAGTTGCATCATCAACCTGAATACATTCTAAGTTTGGATTGTTAGTAGCGTTAAAATTATTGGCAATGAAATTTGTATTATTACCATTCTGTAAATTTAAAGCAGAGAGGTTATTATGTTCAACCCAACAACCTGATAAAACAGGATTATTACTAAAATCAAGTGTTCCGGTAAAGTTATTGTAAGAACCAGTTCCATTAATATCTCCAATTGAGAAAAAATATAATTCTGGCCAGTTTGAAACAATATCAGGTATCTCTCCAGACAATAAATTTCCATTAACCCAAAATGAGACCATTGCAGTTAAATTGGAAAATGATGTAGGAATATTACCTGTTAACTGGTTGTTTTCTAGACTCATTATTTCTAATGATGTACAATTACCTAATTCAGAAGGAATGGTTCCAGATAAATTATTTTCCCATAAATTTAATTCGATTAAAGCTGTACAATTCCCTAATGTAACAGGAATACTACCTGTTAAATTATTAAAATTAAGGATTAATTTTTCAAGGTTATCTAAATCTCCTATTTGTACTGGCAAGGTTCCAACTAAATTATTCGACTCTAAGTTTATTTCAATAACACGATTGTCAGACATTGTTACACCATGCCACTGATACACAGGCGCTGCTGTATTCCAGTTGGTATTGGTAGTCCAGTTTGCACCATTTGTTGCATTATATAAATCAACAAGGGCGTCTCTATCTGAAGCTAATATGTCACGATAAATATGAACAGTTTCTCTCTCAATAACTAAATCTGTAATGACTGAACTTGAAGCTTTACAGGTGTAATTTCCAGCATCTGCTTCTTGAGCATTTGTAATGGTGTAGGTCAAACCTGTTTCTCCTATAATAGGTTCATTGTTTTTATACCATTGATAGGTAACACTTGTTCCACTAATTACTGGCATGTTCATGGCATAGGTTTGGCCAACAACTAGGTCGACATCACTTTCCAGTTCCACTTTATTCATACCACCAGCACCAAAAAATGCAATATTTGCAGCATAGGTAGCATATTCGTTTTCAAAATCTCCAAATTGAAAGTCGTTGAGATTAATGTTAAAGAAATTTAAATTGGCCAAACCTGTAAGGTCTGGTACAGTTCCAGAAAGATTATTTCTAGAAAGTTGTAAATGTTCTAAATAAGGTAAATTTTGTAATTCTATTGGTAAGGTACCTACTAGATTTCCTCTGTTTTTGTCAATTCTAGTAACATGGTTATTAACAACAGTTATTCCAGCCCATGTTGAAACTGGTTCTGCTGTATTCCAGTTTGTATTATTAGCCCAATTTGCACCATCTGTACTGTTATACAAAGCTATAAGTGCATCTTTTTCAGACTGAGGCACTGTTTGAGCAAGGATACTTTGCTGGAAATTAAAAAAAATAAAAAATAATAATACTGAAAATAATTGGAACTTTCGTTTAAGTAGATATTTCATGGTTAGTTGTTTGTTTGAATAAAAAAATGAGAATTCTAATAATTTAAACTCTCACTTTTCACATTCTATTAATAGCATTTAACAAATTATGAAATACTTAACTTAATAAAGATTTTTTGTCATGAACGACACAATTTTGTGCACAAAATACATGGTTTTTATATAACGCAAAAAATATTACTCTTTATGAAGGATATTCTTTAAGCGTTCTTTATACACTCTAGAAAGGTTAATCCACTCGCCAGTATCTAACATAATTTTAGTAGAATTAATAATTTTAATTTTATTGATGTTTACAATATAAGATTTGTGAATTCGAACAAAAGATTTTGAAGGCAATAGTTTTTCAACTTCTATCATGGTATTTCTGTCTACTTCTGGATTTTTTTTAGTGTCTAAATGATATTCTACATAATGCCCATCAGACTTAACATATAAAATATTTGAAGAATTAATCGAGGCTTTACTTTTTAATTGAATAACCTTTTCATCAACTACCTTATTTCCCACTTTAGATTCTCTAATTATTTCAATATTTTGCTGAATGACTTTAACCTCATTTTTAATAATTCGATTTCTCTTAAGCAAGAAATAGATAACAATTCCTAAAAGTAAAACAACAATTAATATGATAAAAAAATTGGCCTTGTAAAACATTTTAGAATCCTCAGAATCATTTAAAACAGATTCATAGGCTTTAGCTTTATCTTCTCTAATGGCATCATTTAAATTAGCAATTTTAGAATTGGAAAATTCCATGTTTTTAGGTCGAGATTCTTTAGCTAGATTTGAATATTCATCTGCTTTTTCCTCATTGCCCATGCTGGTGTAAATTCTAGATAACAAGGAGTAATTAGTAGGAAGTAAAAATTTAAAATTGTTTTCATTAGCCAAGTTCAGGCTGGAATTTGCATATTCAAGAGCTTTGGAATAGGCTTCTTTTTGTAATTGTAGCTCTCCTAACAGGTTTAAGTTCTGGGCAATAAACCTTTTGTTTTTGGCTTCTATAAACCCATTATAAGAATTTTTTAAATAATAATTGGCACTATCTAATTCTTGATATTGAAAGAAGGTTAATCCAATATTCATTTTTGCTATGCTAGCTGGTAAAACTTCAAGTTGTTTAGAATGATACTTATCTAATTTTTTAAAATAGTAATATGCCGAATCATTTCGGTTTAATCGTTTATGGTTCATGGCAATATTATTCATAACCTTATATTGCGATTTTTTATCTGAAATGGCTTCTGCAATACCTAATGCATGATGGTACGAATTATTGCTCTCAATAATATTTCCTGAGATTCTTTCCGAATTTCCTAATGCTACATAAGCATTGTATGTCCAATACTCCAGATTATTTTCTTTGGAATAACGTAGTAATTCATTGGCATAAAATGTTAAGCTATCTGTATTTTTAGAATGTTTTCTTAAAAGATTATTCAATCTAATAGCTTCCTGATTATTATGAATTTCAGATTGCGCATAACCTGAAATATTAAAGAATAAAATAAGAAAACCTAAAATAGAATTTGTAACAGTTTTGTTTTTCATAGTATTAGAGATGTTACGAATATATTAGATTTCAATTTAATAACCTATCTGATAAATCGTGTTAATAGAAGTTTACTACAAGTTGAATATTATTATTTACAAATGAAATATATGACGAATAATAAAATAGATTTATTACAAACAACTTTTTTTAAAAAGTTTCTCGTCACAGCTATTTATTTAGTAATTTGCGAGTCCTAAGGGATGATTTCTCTCCCACGCTGCTTTTTCAGTCTTTCTGAAAGAATAAAGGTACAGTAGGAATGGTTATTTTACTCGATAAACGAGATTTAATTATTAATGTTTGCACCAATAATGGATGTCAAACGATGCCATTAAATCATGGCATTAAACCTTAAATTATTTTAAAATGGCTGTTTTAGACCAATTATCATCGCAACAAGCGATAGAATTAGAAAACAAGTATGGAGCTCATAACTACCATCCACTTCCTGTAGTATTAAGTAGAGGAGAGGGTGTTTATGTTTGGGACGTTGAAGGAAAAAAGTATTACGATTTTTTATCGGCTTACTCTGCAGTAAATCAAGGACATTGTCACCCAAAAATTGTTGGAGCAATGGTAAATCAAGCACAAACTCTTACCTTAACTTCCAGAGCTTTTTACAACGATGTGTTAGGAAAATATGAAAAATTTGCTTGCGAATTTTTTGGATTCGACAAACTATTACCAATGAATACAGGAGCTGAAGCTGTTGAGACTGCATTAAAAATCTGTAGAAAATGGGCTTATGAAGTCAAAGGAATTGATGAAAATGAAGCTGAAATAGTTGTTTGTAAAAATAACTTCCATGGAAGAACTACAACTATTATTTCATTTTCTAATGATCCAGTTGCTAGAAAAAACTTTGGACCATATACCAAAGGATTTATTAAAATTGATTACAATAATTTAGATGCATTAGAATCCGAATTAAAAAGCAATCCAAACATTGCGGGATTTATGGCAGAACCTATTCAAGGTGAAGCTGGCGTTTTTGTGCCAAGTGAAGGGTATTTAACAAAAGCAAAAGCTTTATGTGAAAAATACAATGTGTTATTTATTGCAGACGAAGTACAAACTGGAATTGCTAGAACCGGAAAACTATTAGCTGTAGATCATGAAAACGTGAAACCAGATCTTTTAATTCTTGGAAAAGCATTAAGTGGAGGTGCTTACCCTGTTTCTGCTGTATTGGCAAATGATAATATTATGAAAGTGATTAAGCCTGGGAATCATGGTTCTACTTTTGGTGGAAATCCTGTTGCAGCTGCTGTTGCCATTGCGGCTTTAGAAGTTGTAAGAGATGAAAATCTAGCCGAAAATGCTGAGACTTTAGGTAAGCTATTTAGAAGCGAACTTTCTAAATATATTGAAACGACAGATTTAGTAAAATTAGTAAGAGGAAAAGGCTTATTAAATGCCATTGTAATTAACGATGACGAAGAAAGTGAAACGGCATGGAATATTTGTTTGGCTTTACGTGATAATGGTTTATTAGCAAAACCAACACATGGTAATATTATTCGTTTTGCACCACCATTGGTAATGAATGAAGAACAATTATTAGACTGTGTATCTATTATTGTTAAAACCTTGAAACAATTCGAAAAATAATGTTTTTAATATAAAAAGTAAGAGCGACCAAAATGGTCGCTCTTACTTTTTATAAATATATTGAGATTATATTATTGATTTCCCCATTCTTCCATCATGGTTTCAGATTGTATCATGATTTCATCCCAACCAATAGTTGCAATTCTATAGACTGTCATTCCAAAGTAAAGTAAATTTATAATTAGAATAGACATAGCAACTATTTTAGCTGTATTCATAGCTTTGACACTACTATGATCGTAATTTTCTGGATTTTCTTCTACTTGTTTTAATTTGCTATGTGCAATAAAGAAGGCAATTCCAGCTAGTACAAAACCAAGTCCTCCAATGCAGCAACATAATAATCCTAAAATTGCTAAAACATAAACTAGGGTTGGATTGAGATTTTCTTTTTCCATAAGTGATAGTTAATTGATAATTTTTAGTGTATAACTTACTACAATAATGCTTATGCTTATAATAGCTAAAATGTTAATAATTTTGTTTGAATGTTTAAATTTAAAGAAAAAATTTAAACCTATGAATAAGAATAACGGAATTAAAGTATAAACAGCTGGATACATTTTAAATGCAGCTATAAATTCGCCATGCAATAAGAAAACAAAAGCTCTTTGTAAACCACAACCTAAACAATCAAATCCTAAGATTTGTTTACTTAAACAGGGTAACATAAAATCTTCTAAAGAAGATGTCATAAATCTTTAAATTAGATTTATTAAAGGTATAAAAATCGAATGTGTTATTTATTTGAAATTACAATCTTTTTACTTACAATCTGATTATCGTTAAAAGTAACGTTAGCTATGTAAACTCCTTGACTTAAGTTTTTTGTTGAAAAACTGTAGTTTGTTTCCGACTTTAAGTCTCTTTCATCAAAGATTTGTTTTCCAGAAACATCATATAATCTTACTTGTTTTATTTCTAAAAGTTTTGGGTTTAAAATGCTTAATTGAGATAATTGATTGTTTTGATAAATGTTTAAATCATCTACAGTTATAACATCTTCAACATTTAAAGCTTCAGAAGTGAAGGTTATTTCAAAACGATCTGTATATGTGCCTTGAGGTAAATTTATTTCATAATTATTTTCTCTTAAATTTACATAGATTTGGTTTTCTATGTCATGAATAAAGATGGGCTGACTGTCATCAAAATTTTGGATATCGAAAATTCTAAATCTTATAGGTTGATTGTTTTGTGCTTTAATAACCAAAGGAATTTTTAATTCCATATCATAATTAAAGGCTTGAATCACATATGGTTTATTATTTAACACCCAGTATGCATCTGTGCTTAAAACTTCTACATTATTAGCTTCTAAACCATAATCAAAACCATCTGTAGCAGTATGATGAAAATTCATTAATAATTGTCTAGTAAAAAACTCTCCTTGAGAAAAATCAACATTGATTCTAAAGCGTTTAAAGTCTTTTGGAACAATATTTAAGCCGTTTTCATTGTACTCAGATTCTTGAAAGGAAACTACATTATTAGTGTTCTCTGTTCTAAAAAACTCACTGTTTGGATCTGATTGTTTATAATACACTCTTTGTGTATTAGTAAATGTCACACTGCCACCAGCTGAAGAACCCTCCATCATAAATCCCTGTCCAATTGGGATATAACGTCTTGCAGTTTTAGTGCCATAACCAAAAGGGACATTTGTTGGTGTTCCATTTAATAAATAAGTTGTAAAAGGAGCATAAGTAAACGAGTCCACACCACCTGCAGAAATAGTATATAAAGCATAACCTCCAATATAATTAGATAATACATGCGATGTAGCACCAGGAGCTTGCTCCCAATATTTTAAAACACCTGTTGTACTTGTATGATTTGCTGTTGTATTATGAATTAACTCTAAGGCATCTATAGCAGAAGGATAAGGATTGCCAACCAAAGTTTCTTTATTAGCATTTATTATAGCTGTAATTGTTCCATTATTAGGTCTACCTCTAAAATCGTATTTTTGGGCACCACTTGGGTTTCCTTTCATGGTAAAACCATAACCAGGAGCTAATGTGCCATTTGGATCGCCACCAACGGGTAAGCTTCCTCCACCTAAACCGATCCAATCTTCGTAAGGGTTTGTAGTTGAAGTTAAACCAATATAGGTGTAGAGCCAATAACTAGCAATTTGTGTTGTTGTACCATTATAACCAGCTATGAATCCAAAAGGGGAGCTAGTAATTGGAGCAGCAGTTTCACGATAAAGGTTGTCAAATGGTATAAATGTTGTATTCCCGGCAGTTCCACTGTTTAACCCAACCGGAGATGCCCAATAATTATACATATAAGTATTTGAGTTGCCAGTTTGGTAAACACTTAGTTGGCCCTTTCCAGAATTTGTACTTGTCACAGTTCCTGTACCTTGTAGCAATTGTGCATCATTACGTAAATAAATATGGCCACCAGTTCCAATACCAGTGTCTAAATTAATGTCATTGGTTACATATAGAGGCGCCACAGTAGGTCCACTTGAAAAAGCAGCCCCATCTACATAGATATAACTACCTGTTTTAACAAATAAATCTTGAGCAGGCATGAGACTACAAGTAGCAAATAAAATTAATGTATATATATGTTTCATTTATTGGCTTTGAATTATAAATTAAAAAAATAGTTAAATGTTCTTTATTAACAAGTTTTGGTGTTTCTACAAGGTTTTAATTTTTAACCTCATATTTATTTTTTAAAGTTGCTTTGTCATCACTCTTTTGTTTGGGTTGCTCCAATATTTTAATAGACACCGTTGTATCTCTTTTTTTTTGATATAGTTCAGATTTAGTAATTATTTCAGTGTTTTCTTCTAAAGCAGTAGAATCCTTTTGTTTGACATAAGTGTTTTTCGATGAACTATGGAGTAAATTAGGACTAGTTTGACTATAAGAGTTAAAACAGAACATATAAAAAATACAAAATATAATAGTTTTCATAATTTAATCTAAAATGGTTATACTTCTATGAGAATAGTCTGGCAATGAAGAAACAGAGTTGTATGCTACAGAAGGACTATTCCCATCTCTTCTCCATTGAATTCTTAAAGTAATACTTACACCTGGAGTAACTACAACAGGATACATTGTAAAATGAGCATTCCAAGAAGTTGCAATTTGATATGTTCCAGACCAAGAATCATTATCTGTATCAGTAGATAAAGAAGTAAGGCCAGCTATATGTATATTGGTGCCTGATGTATCATCTACCAGCCTAAAATTAACATATGAAGTTTCAGCAGAAGTATTCATATGACCAGATGCACTAAAATTAACATAAACCACGCTATGTTTAGGAATAAATGTAATACTCATATCTGCCATATCAGCCCAATTGATGCTATTTCTTTGAATATCGCTTGTGCCTATTGAATATTGTATGTTGTCACCATATTTGCTATCAGCATAATTTACTATGAGCCATCTATTTTGTGTTGTATTATATTGTAATGTAACTGTTGCATATTGACCTACAAGAGTGAAGTTTGTACCTCCTGGGCAAAGGATTCTGTTTGAGCCAATTGATGTTGTATTATGCATTAAGGTTAGCGTATGTGCAGTTGTGTTTTCTAGAGTTACTACTTGACCATTTGCTGGATTTGGAGTGTTTAGAGGAACAATACCTGATATATTAAAATTACCAGTAGCTCCAGTTATTCTATAAAATGAATATGGTATTCCAGCACCTAAAGAAACATTGTCGTTATTTGTAGCAGTTAAGTTTATAGCTGTACCTTCTCTATAAGAAACTGCACCTTCAACATCTAAAGTTGTGGTAGGGCTAATCGTTCCAATTCCAACTTGAGCTGTTGCACTTAAAGAAATTAATAAAATTGCTATAAATAAAATTTGGAACTTGCTAAGGAAGTTATTTTTTTTCATAATTTTCAGCTTTTAATTAGTATAGGGTGTTATTAATTTACTCAAATTTGAATAAGTTATTAATGTAAAGCATTAGATATTCGTTAAATAGTTTAAAATCACCGTTGTAAGTATGAGTTATTCAAAATATATAAATTATTTATTAATTGTAATTGGGGCTATAGTAGCTATTTATGCTCAAGCAGGTGAAAAACAGGATGTCGTTATTTTGATTTTAGGAATCGTAATTTTAATGTTTGGACTGTTTAGAATTTCAAGTACAATACCTAGTAAAAACCAAACTGAGGAAAAAGATTTTAATGATGATATATAATGGGTTTTAAAGTTGGAAATAGAGTCTCGGTTTTAGATGAAGATTTATCGGGATATGTAATAAAAATCATTGATAATAATATTACAATTGAAACGGATGATGGTTTTGAATTAGATTTTAAATCCAATGAGGTAGTTCTTATAGCAAACGAATCTCAATTAAAAAGAAATTCTTTTCTTGATGTTCCTTTAGATGAAGTCTTAAAAGAAAAAGAAAGCTCAAAAAGAAAGCCTAAAAATAAGAAAAAAGTTAAAGAGCGTTTCGAGCCTACTATGGAAGTCGATTTACACATTCATCAATTAACAGATACCTCTGGTAGAATGAGTAATCACGACATGCTTACTTTGCAATTAGATACAGCCAGAAAACAATTAGAATACGCTATTAGAAAACGTATTCAAAAAGTAGTTTTTATACATGGTGTTGGTGAAGGTGTCTTAAAAATTGAATTAGAGTATCTGTTTGGTAGATATAATAATGTAAAATACTACGAGGCTAATTACCAAAAATATGGATTAGGAGCTACTGAAGTTTATATTTTTCAAAACGCAGAAAGAGATTAAAAATCTGGTGTAACCGTTCTTGTGTCTGATGTTCCAGAGTTTTGTAACAATCCAAAGTCAAAATTATCTTGATTCAGTGTTGGAAATGAAATGCTATCTACTTTTAAAGTTACAACATAGGTTTGTTCAATGTTATGTGGTCTGTAAGCTGTTGCATCGACAACAGTTGCTACTTGTGGATTTAAATAATCGGCAATGTTTGGATTGGTATAATCGTTAGACGGATTTTGATCTTGAGTCACATTTTCTTCGTCTATGGTTAATACCATATCCCCATCGTCATCATTATCTAAATAATTTGGCACACCATCGCCATCGGTATCTTGAGGGTCTGTTAATGGGTCATCATCATTATCATCCATGTCATAATCAATTAGCTCTGTACTGGTTAGTACATTATCGCCATCGTCATCTTCGTCTAAAAAGTTTGGAATTCCATCACCATCGGTATCATCATCATAATAATCACCATTTCCGTTTAAATCTTCCATTTCAGCAGGAACACCATCGTTATCATCTTCAGAATAGGTTGTTGTAATCAGATAATTTCCAGAGCTGCTAGATTGGTCGTCTGTTATTTGCAAATCAGAAGGAGGTACGTCGTTACAAAATAGGTTTCCACTAATACTATTATAACTTCTATAGTTAAATAAATTGGTGACACCATCGATAGTTCCAGGGATTGAATCATTAACTAGCTCGACCAATAAAGATCCATTTGAAATTGGCTCAACTTCAAAAAGATCATCTAAAGTAATGGCAGGAGAACTTATTTGTAAGGAAATAGATTCTGCTGGATTTTCTCTAATGTTATAAAACACTAATTCACCACAAGCCTCAAAGGTATCATCGAAATCTAATTGTACTATAATAATATCCCCATCGTCGCATGAAAATATTAAAAGCATAATGGATAAGAAGGTTATTATTTTTCGCATAGCATGATTACAATTTGAGACAAAAATAAAAGATTTAGTAAATATACAACGAGGCTTCTTGTAAATAATTATAATTGCGTTATTTTTGCTCTTTATATTTTGATATTATATCAAGCTAAAATGTTCACATAAAACCTCTTTTATTTATTTTTTTACTTCAGAATAAATAAATTATTAAGCCGAATTATGTAACTAATTAATAACAATAAGCAAAAACACATGAAACCTGTTTATTTAGATAGTGCTGCTACCACAAGAGTTAGAGATGAAGTGATTGAAGTTATTCAAGATACTTTATTAAATTTTTATGGAAATCCATCTTCAACTCATGCTTTTGGAAGAGCATCAAAATCAATTATTGAAACAACAAGAAAAACCATTGCTAAAGAATTAAACGCATCTCCTCAAGAAATTATTTTCACTTCAGGTGGTACAGAAGCTGATAATATGATATTGCGTTGTGCTGTTAGAGATGCCAATGTAACTACCATTATTACATCTCCTATTGAACATCATGCTGTTTTGCATACTGTTGAAGAATTAAGAAACGAATATAATGTTACGGTAGAGTATGTAAAACTTCAAGATTGTGGCACTCCAGATTATCAAGACTTAGAACGTTTATTATCTGCTAACGACGAAAGAAAGTTGGTGAGTTTAATGCATGTAAATAATGAAGTTGGTAATATATTAGACGTTGATAAGGTTGCTGCTTTATGTGTTGCTAATAATGCCCTGTTTCATAGTGATACGGTTCAATCTATTGGTCATTATAAATGGGATGTACAAAAAACACCTATTGACTTTATGACGGCAGCTGCACATAAATTTCACGGACCAAAAGGTATTGGATTTGCTTTTATAAGAAAAAGTAACGCGTTAAAGCCTCTTATTTTTGGAGGTTCTCAGGAACGAGGCTTTAGAGCAGGAACAGAACCAGTACACAATATTAAAGGTTTGGAGAAGGCTTTTGTGTTAGCCTATGAAAACTTGGATGAAGAACGTGCTTATGTTGAAGGTCTTAAAGATTATTTTAAAAAAGAAATAAAAAATGCCATTACAGGAGTTAAGTTTAATGGTGACTGTTCAGACAATTCGAAAAGTACCTACACATTGATAAATGTTTGTTTGCCTATGTCTGCAGAGAAAGCTTTAACTCTTCAATTTCAATTAGATTTGAAAGGAATTGCTTGTTCTAAAGGTAGTGCTTGCCAAAGTGGAAGTGGTAAAGGATCTCATGTTTTAGAACATATATTAAATGAAGAAGATAAACTAAAACCTTCCGTTAGATTTTCGTTTTGTAAATACAACACCAAAGAGGAAATAGATTATGTAATTGGCGTTTTAAAAGAATTTGTTGAAAAGTAAGTAAGCATTTTACAAAAGTAGCATATAAAATAAAGAGAAAAGAGATGTTTTCTCTAAACAAAAAACCTTCAGAAATATATCTGAAGGTTTTTTTTGCAATTAAATCAACACTTAAGCTGCATGTGCTTCGTTAAGAAGTCTGCTTTTAATTTTTGCTTCCCATTTTTCTAGTAAAGCAGTTTCGGTACTCATTTCAATATTAACATCTACATTATAAAACTCTAAAATGTCTTTTGTTTTAGTTTTATTGGTTATTACTAAGTCTATTTTATCTGTTTCAATTTTAGAAGTTGTTTTGTTTTTAAAAGCTCTTTGAGTTCTTACAATTTCGCATGAAGATACTTTACCTAAATCAACAATTGTAGTGTGGTGTTCTGCATTAATTATTTTAGAGTAAATAATTTTGTTAGCGGTTTCATCTAAGGCAATAGCATAGTAAGTTCCCCAGAAATCTGGTTCATTAATATTTAAATTGTTTTTTAAAGCTTCTTCTTTAAAGCCTTTTCTCGAATTTTTCTTTTCTTTTTTTTGTGTTGCTTGTATTAAAATTAAAGGTAATAATACTATAAGTGCAATTACAATTCCAATAATGGTACTGTGAGATTCCATAAAGTTGTTTTTTATTAGTTATAAAATGATTTTTTTTGACATTAAGTCAAAATTGAATAAATAAGTACAGCTAATCATCGTTCAGAAAATTAGTTGTGATAAAAAATAAAAAATGGAATTTTAAGAAAAGGTGTGAAAAGGGTAGAGTAGTGCCTCAACATCTAATCCAGGTTGGATGTTTTTGCTTTTAACTAGATATTGATTGTCTTTAGTTAACGTGTAGGTTTCTACATGTTTTAAAAACAAAAAAGAGGTTTTTAAATCTGCTGCTTGAAAATTTAAAACTTCTTCTGTTACAATATCTCCAAGAGGTTCTAAGTCTGGAAATATGGATAATTCAGGTGTCTTAGAATTATTAAGATTAATAGCCACATCATGATGTTGATCGCTATCTAAAACCGTATCTACAATAAAATTCTGAATAGAAATGCCCATGCTTAAGCTATAAGCAAGGAGTAGGCTTAGTGCCATGATATTTCTAATCGTTTGTTTCACTTAAATATATTTATTGTTATTAATTTATTAAGTGGAATATCCATAGTTTTATTTTTTAATGATTGAAATGGATATTTCATTGACACAAATGTATAAATGTTTGTGATTCAAATTAAAAAAAGAGTGTTAAATAATAATATGTTGGATGAATTTATTGGATTACGTCTATTTTTTTTGCTAATTTATATAACGTTTTCAATTCAAATTTCTCAAACTATTGTTAATTATATTTACGTATATTATTATAGATTCCTAGATTTTAATTCTTTCTCTAATTCTTTGATTTTTTTTCCATTTTTTATAAAAGGGTAAGTCAAAAGTAATGGGAAGAACGTAAAAAATCCAAAGCCATTTTTAACTGCACTATATACAGCAATGCCTATGCATAATCCTATAATAGCAGCATTAACGATTTTGTTATATTGTATTTTATTATTTTCTTCAAGTAATTCCTCGTTAGATAATTCAGCTAATTTTTTCAGTCCCATATTTATAAAATTATTTAATTTTTATGGATTTGAAGTTTATAATCAAATATGTTTCAACTACTCGATTCAACCATTTTATAACCATTAAAACTTCATTGTCGTTCTTACATTAAACACACGAGGTGTCAAGTAATTAGGAATAGCATATTGCCTTTTACTATACACATCTCTAACCCAAGTATTTGTTATGGAATTTTGAGCATTGAAAATATTAAAGATTTCAATCCCTAAGGATAGATATTTAAATGGCTTTCTCCAACCTGTATGTGTTTCGTTTTGATCAACAATAACATATTGGATGCCAACATCTGCACGTTTGTAATCTGGTAATCTATTTTGATACTCGTAAGGATCGGCATAACTTGGTGAACCACCAGGAAGTCCTGTATTATATACCAGATTTAAATACATTTTTAGTTTAGGCATATTTGGAACGTAGTCTTGAAACAATGCTGCAAATTTTAAACGTTGGTCTGTAGGTCTGGCAATATATCCTCTATTATTGATGTTTTCTTGCGTTTTTAAATATCCAAAGCTAAACCAAGATTCTGTTCCTGGAACAAATTCGCCATTCAGTCTCATATCTAATCCATAGGCATAAGCTGTGGCATTATTAGCTGCACGATAACGAATACGCACATTTTCAACAGTATATGGGTTTACATCTGTCAGGTATTTGTAATAAGCTTCTGTAGTTAGTTTGAAAGGCCTGTCCCACATTTTAAAACTATAGTCATTACCTATCACCACTTGAATAGATTTTTGAGCTTTCACATCTGGTCTTACGGTTCCCGAAGAATCGCGTAACTCTCTATAAAATGGAGGTTGATAATACATACCACCACCAATTCTAAAAAGCATGTCTTTTTCCCAATTAGGTTTTATGGCAAACTGCGCTCTAGGACTAACAACGGTTTGAGTTGTTTTTTCAATGCCGTTGCCGCTAACTGTCCAATTATGAACACGTGCACCAACATTAAACCACACATCGTTATCTCCAAGTGTCGTTCGTTTGCTCCATTGTAAATAAGCTTGTAGCCTTTGTATGGTAGTTTCGTTTTTTGCCCGTACATTTTGAAAAGCAACAAGAGGTCCTTCGTATGGAGAATAGGGTTGATTGTTAAAACCTCCAGCATCTGGTGGATTGATTGAAAATCCTGCAGAATCAATTACTTCCCATTCTACTAACCGGTCTCTAATATCTTCGTTTGTGTATTTTAAAGACCATTCAAAATCGTTGTCATCTAGTGTGTATTTACCGCTATGTTCTATGTTTGTAATCAGTGCGTCTAAATCATTTCTCCCATGATTTAATTGTCCTCCAATACCTTCGCTAAATTCTACTTCACCTAAATCCTCATCGCCAATATTGGTGTTGACTTCACCCAATCTGTATTGTGCTAAAATGTCGAAATACTCTTCTTCTGTTGTATGATAAGTTGATGCAATTAAATTTAAAGTCACGTTGTCGTTAAGCAAATAAGTTCCTTTTATAGCACCAAAAAGTGTTTGATATTGATCTTTTTCTTGACCTTCATAAAACACTAGTAAGGCTAACGGGTTTTCTAAAGTTCCAAAGTTTGTTTGTCTTGTCTTAGGCTCATAATTGTATTTATTTAAAGCAGCATTACCTAAAAAGCTAACACTAAATTTGTCTGAAAAACTATAATTTATCTGTGACTGAATGTCTAAAAACTTTGGGTCGTAGTTAGTTTCTGTTTCTTGGGCATTAACAAACAGACTGTTGTCTCTATAACGCACACCTACGATACCAGATAGCTTTGTGTTTTTACTAATAGCTTCTGCTGTAAGACTTCCACCAAGTAGACTAAGGTCTGCACTAATGCCAAAATTATAAGGTTTTCTATAAGTAATGTCTAAAACGGAAGCTAATTTATCTCCATACTTAGCTTGAAAGCCACCTGCTGAGAAATCGACATTTTGTACCATATCTGGATTTACAAAACTCAAGCCTTCTTGCTGTCCAGAACGAACTAAAAAAGGTCTGTAAATTTCGACACCATTAACATAGACTAAATTTTCGTCGTAATTTCCTCCTCTTACAGAGTACTGAGTACTTAACTCATTATTACTACTCACTCCGGGAAGTGTTTTTAATAAATTTTCTACACCAGGATTAGCACCAGGAATATTTCTTATTGTTTCGGGTTTTAAAGTAACAATACCTTCAACATCTTTTCTTTTTTTACTGGATATGACAACGGTTGAAATTTGTTCAACAGATTCTTTCATGACCGGATGAAACTCGATGTCTTCGCCATTTTTTAAATTAAATGTAGCCACAATCCCTTTATAAGAAAGATGAGAAAACGCTACTATAACATCTTGGTCTGCTGGAATTTTTAATATAAAAAAACCATTATCGTTTGTTACTGTTCCTTTATCTCCTGCTTTTATGTTTACGTTAGGAATGGGGTTTTTGGCTTCGTCTAGAATAACACCTTTAAGTGTTCCTGTTTGAGAAACCCCTGTAAAGGATGTCAAAAAAAGGAAAAAACTAAATAGATAATATAAATTTTTCAAACGTATTGTTTTTTTATTTTCTGTAAAATGTAGTTTCAAATGTAGAATTATTTCCAACATTATCCGTAACAATTAGCTTTAAATTATTTTTTGTATCGGTAATTATTTTGTCATTAAAATCATACGTTAATGTTTTTGTTTTATAATCGTACTCCATTAAAACCCATTTTCCATTAATTGTTGCACGATAATTTGAAATACCAGAACCCTCATCGTCAATCTTTAGTTTTAGGTAACGATATTTGCTTAACCACTGGCCATCTTTAAAGTTTATAGGTCTAATGGTTGGCTCTATTAAATCTGTTATTAACGCATAGGTTCCAAGATCGTCTGTTATGGTATAAATTAGATTCTGTTCTTTGGTTGTGTTGGAGTACCATGGATATTTATAATAACCTACAAGTCTTGCAATATAGAGTTTATCGGCATCTGGCGAGTTATATTTGCTAATGTCGTAAGTAATTTTAAAATGTTTTTTTACAGGAATGATGTCATCATGTAATTTGATAGTATCATTAGAAACTGAAAAATCCATGTAAAAATCATCATAAAAGGTGTCAGGATAAAACTCAATTGAAATGTTTTTGTTTACCAGTTCGTTAGTTTTATCGGCATAAATATAATAAGATGACACAAAGGAATCCTTAAGCTTTATGTCTTGTTCCTTTTTGCCCTCAATATTTATGGTTAGCCAAGTTGTATTGTTTTTAAAATCTTTAACAGCTACTTTATATACCGAAGAGGTACTATCTTCAATCATAATATAACCTTGATTATCAGATTCTTTATACAAACTCAATGGGTTTTTTGGTTCAATAAATAATTTTTGAAGTCTTTGTTTGTCGGTTTTGTAATGACTATAATCAATAAATCGATTAAGATGTTTGGTTTCATCAAAAGAAAAACGCTTAAAGTCAATATCTATTTTTTTATTTCCATTAAAAAAGGTTTGAATGTTGTAAACACCGTTGTTATTATAAGCCAGATCTTGCCTGTCGTTAGACTCTATAGCAAATCCAATTTTTCCAAAAGCTTGTATGTTTTCAACCGTATAATCGCCGTTTGGCAACGAAATTAATCGTAATTTTTGTTTTTCATTCGATTTGTTTACATAAGAATTAAGTCCTGTTGGATACACATATACGTCTTTAATTACGGGCAATGTAGTGTCTTTAATATCAATTCCAAAAAGCATAGGATTGATAGGTCTTTCTTCATTATCTCTAATTTCAAAATGAAGATGTGGACCGCCAGAACCACCTGTATTTCCACTATAAGCTATAACTTCACCCTTTTCAACAATTAAGTCTTGTGTGTTAGGAAACACTTCAACTTCAAAAGATTCTTTCTCGTATTGTACTTTTTTAATATAGGCTTCTAACTCTGGAGAAAACTTTTGCAAATGTGCATAAACAGTTGTATAACCATTTGGATGTGTAATATATAGGGCTTTTCCATAGCCAAAATGAGAAATTTTAATCCTACTTACATAACCACTAGCAGCAGCATACACTTTTAATCCTTCACGTTGTTGCGTTTTAATATCTAACCCAGAATGAAAATGGTTAGAACGCAATTCGGCAAAAGAACCCGACAACACTAAAGTGACATCCAAAGGGTTGCCAAAATAGTCTTTTGGATAATAATCTTGAGAAAAACCAAAAGAGCATAATAAAAAAAGAAAAATGGGTAACGTAAATTTCATATAAAAAGTAATTCTTGCTAAATTATTAATTTGAACGATATCTACAAAAGATATATTGCATGCTATTTTGTATTAATAGCAAGCAATTACAACATTTTATAAATTTTATGTAAAAACAATTGTAATTTATACGAAGGTATCTTAACTTTGTCTAATATGTATTGAAAATTGTAGATGAGCAAAATAGAAGAAATTGTTGATGCTTTAGAAGATAAAATTAGTCAGGTTCTACTTAAAATGGATAAAGTAAATGAGGCTAATACTAAACTAAAACAGGAGCTCAACAAATCTCGACAAGAATTTCAAGACCAACAGCATGCAATAGCAGCTTGGGAAGAAAAATACGAGGCACTCAAAATTGCAAATTCAATGCTTGGTAGTGACGAAAATAAAAGAGAAACAAAGCTTAAAATAAACACATTAATTAGAGAAATTGATCATTGTATTGCGCAATTATCTGAATAATGTAACATAATTTCAATGTCAGATAAGCTTAAAATAAAGCTTTCAATAGCTAATAGAGTGTACCCTTTGACTATTCCACCTAGTCAGGAAGAAGGGTTGCGAAAAGCAGCTAAAAATATTGAAACAATGATAAGTCAATTTGAGCAAAGTTATTCTGTGAGGGATAAACAAGATGTTTTAGCCATGTGTGCTTTACAATTTGCATCTCAAGTAGAACAAAAATCAATAGATAAAGAAAATGTCAGTGAACATGTTGAAGAAAAGCTAACAGCTTTAAACAATTTGTTACAAGGTCATTTAAACTCTTAACGTTCTTTAAAATAAATAAGGTTACTGCCTACATTAGTTATTATTTGGAAAACTCAACATTATTTCTTTAAAAAGGGTGAGTTTGAACTGTAAAAGCGAGCTGCTAGTGCTGCCTGTGCTGAATTTATTCAGTAACGCAGTATCTCGGGCAGATACTTGATCCGTTTGTTAGCCCTAAACTTGTTTAAAGGAGTTTATTACAAAACGAACTAGTGTAGGCTTTTTTTATATATAAACAAACTAACATGGACAACTCAATTATATTAACTATAGGTGGTGTTTTACTTGGAATCATAGTCGGTTTCATTATAGCAAAAGCATTAGAGAAAAACAATGCTTCAAAACTTATAAAAGGTGCTAAAAAATCGGCTGCTTCAATTATTAAAGAAGCTAATAGTGAAGGAGAAAGCATTAAGAAAGACAAAATACTTCAGGCCAAAGAAAAATTTATTGAATTAAAATCTGAACACGAAAAGGTTATCACATCTCGTGATAAAAAGATGGCTGAGGCTGAAAAGCGAACTAGAGACAAAGAATCTCAAGTTTCAAGCGAATTATCTAAAAACGCCAAACTCAACCAGAGCTTAGAAGATAAATTAAAAGATTACAATCATAGAGTCGAAATTCTTTCGAAAAAACAAGAAGAGATAGACAGGCTTCACAAAAGTCAAATAGAACAACTAGAGGTTATCTCTAGCTTGTCTGCTGAAGAGGCCAAATCACAACTCGTTGAATCTTTAAAAGGTGAAGCTAAAAGTGATGCCATGGCTTATGTGCAAAGCACACTTGAAGACGCCAAACTTACTGCCCAACAAGAAGCGAGAAAAGTTATTATTAATACCATTCAGCGTATTGGAACTGAAGAAGCCGTAGATAACTGTGTCTCTGTTTTCAATATTGAATCAGACGATGTTAAAGGACGTATTATTGGTCGTGAAGGACGAAACATTCGTGCTATAGAAGCTGCAACAGGAGTTGAAATTATTGTAGATGATACACCAGAAGCTATTATTTTATCTTGTTTCGATTCTGTAAGACGTGAAATAGCACGTTTATCATTACATAAATTAGTTACAGATGGAAGAATTCATCCTGCTAGAATTGAAGAAGTTGTTAAAAAGACAACCAAACAAATAGAGCAAGAAATTATAGAAGTAGGTAAACGGACCATTATTGATTTAGGAATTCATAATTTACATCCAGAGCTTATTAAAGTGGTTGGTAGAATGAAATACCGTTCGTCTTACGGACAGAACTTATTGCAACACTCTCGAGAAGTTGCAAAACTTTGTGGCGTAATGGCTGCTGAATTAGGCTTAAATCCAAAACTAGCAAAACGTGCTGGTTTGTTACATGATATTGGTAAAGTGCCAGATGCCGAAGCAGATATGGAAACGCCACATGCTATATTAGGGATGCAATGGGCTGAAAAATATGGTGAGAAAGATGAAGTTTGTAATGCTATTGGTGCTCATCATGACGAAATTGAAATGACCTCTTTATTATCTCCAATTGTTCAAGTATGTGATGCCATTTCTGGTGCACGTCCAGGAGCAAGACGTCAGGTATTGGATAGCTATATCCAACGTTTAAAAGATTTAGAAGATATTGCTTTTGGTTTTGGAGGCGTTAAAAAAGCCTATGCCATTCAAGCAGGTAGAGAATTAAGAGTGATTGTTGAAAGCGAAAAAGTATCAGACCAAAATGCATCTGATTTATCGTTTAATATCTCTCAGAAAATTCAAACTGATATGACCTAT
This sequence comes from Flavobacteriaceae bacterium LYZ1037, assembly GCA_003144015.1. GTDB lineage: Bacteria > Bacteroidota > Bacteroidia > Flavobacteriales > Flavobacteriaceae > Xanthomarina. The sequence continues at coordinate 662,631 of QFWS01000001.1, forward strand.
CCAGGTCAGGTGAAAGTGACTGTTATTAGGGAAACTAGAGCTGTGAATATCGCTAAATAACCTACAGCGTTTATTTGCAAAGGGAATATCTGCAAATCATTAAAATAATATAGCTTGGGTAAACACCCAAGCTTTTTTTATAAGTTTTTTAAACCTTTGTAATTTCAACTACAGCAGTTTTTTTATTGGGTATGCTAATGGTAAAGGTGGTGCCAACATTAACTTCACTTTCCACCTCAATGTTGCCACCATAAGCTTCTATTTGGTTTTTTATTAAGTACAATCCAATACCTTCGGCATCTTGGTTTTTATGGAATGTTTTGTACAATCCAAAAATGGAGTTTCCATACTTGTCCAGATCTATTCCAATGCCATTGTCACTAATGGCAATTTTAATGGTTTCAGAATCAAACATGCTGTCAACGGTAATTTTGGGATGTCTGTCTGGATGTTTGTATTTTATGGCATTGGTTAAGAGGTTTTGAATGATGCTTTCTATATAGGACTTATTGTAATGTATAAATAATTTAGGGTCTATATTGTTTTGTACTTCGGCATGGTTGTCATTAATAACCACTTTAAGCATCTTTAAAATGCGATCGGTCTCTTGTGCCAAATATATTTTTTCAATCTTGGCAGTTCTGTTGTTTTGTACAGATACAATTTCTTTTAAATTGGCAATGGTTTTACTAAGGGATTCTGAAAGAATTTGGAGGTATTTTATGGTGTCTTCTTTTTCAAATTCTGATTCTGCCTCATTGTAAAAATCCAATAGACTTTCAAAATTGGCTGCATGTTGTTTTAGGTTGTGGGTTACTATATGGGCAAAATTTTTAAGTTGATTGTTTTGTTTGGTAACAATGTTTAAGGTGTTTGCCAGTTTTCTTTCGTTTTCAACATGTTTGGTAATATCTACATGTGTGCCTAAAAAACGTATTGGATTGTTGTTGGAGTCTCTTTCTACAACTTTTCCTTTATCTAGAATCCATTTATAGGAGCCATCCTTGCATTCCACTCGATGCACATTCATGTATATGGGCTTCAAACCATTAATGTGGTCTTGATAATCCTGAAAATATTTGTTTCTGTCTTCTGGGTGCACACGATTGTTCCAATCGTTTAGGTTAGCTCCAAAATTGGCATCGTTTTCAAAACCGATAATCCGTTTTGAAGCTTCAGAAAAATAAACTTTATTCTCTGTGGCGTTAAATTCCCAGACACCTACGTTGGTAATCTCTACTGCAAGTTGCCACTTGCGTTTTTCCCCAAACCCATTGGGGTAATCATTTAGTGGTCTGTTTGAGTTCGTGAAATCCATATTGTCTAGATTAAATTTTATTAAAAAACGTAGTTAATATGGGAGAATCGATTTAAAACTGTGCTATTACCTACTAAATATAATTAATAATCAGTAATTTAGAAAATAAAAAGCTATTTTCTGGGATGAAATGTTTGAAGCACGCTTTTTAAATGGCTTTTGTCCACATGTACATAAATTTCGGTAGTGGTAATGCTTTCGTGTCCCAACATAAGCTGTATGGTTCTTAAATCTGCTCCATTTTCTAGTAGGTGAGTAGCAAATGAATGTCTAAAGGTATGCGGTGAAATGGTTTTGTTTAAGTCAATTTTTACAGCAAGCTGTTTAATAATAGTAAAAATCATAGCTCTTGTAAGCTGTTTTCCTCTTCTATTTAAAAACAAAGTGTCTTCATGTCCTTTTTGGATAGAAAGTTGATTTCGAACGTGATTCTTATATAAGTTAATATATTTTTGTGCAGAGTTTACAATAGGAACAAAACGTTGTTTATCTCCTTTTCCAGTAACCTTAATAAAGCCTTCCTCAAAAAATAAATCCGAAATTTTCAAATTAGTTAGTTCGCTAACACGTAATCCACAACTATATAATGTTTCTAGAATAGCTCGATTGCGTTCGCCTTCAGCTTTGCTTAAATCAATGGCATCAATAAGCTTATTAATATCATCTAAAGAAAGCGTGTCTGGAAGTTTTCTGCCAATTTTTGGAGATTCAATAAGTTCTAAAGGATTATCAGTTCTATAATCTTCAAAAATCAGATAGTTAAAAAAACTCCTCAACCCAGAAATCATTCTTGATTGTGTTCTTGCATTAACACTTTTAGACAGTTCATAAATAAATTGCTGAACGATCTCTTTTGTAATAGATAGTGGGCTTTCTTGTATACTGTTTGTCTCTAAAAAAGCAATCAGCTTTTCTACATCTAAGCCGTAACTTGATATGGAATTGCTGGACAACCCTCTTTCTATTTTTAAAAATAGCTTATAATCTTTTAAAGCGTGAGACCATTTCATTAAAGCAAAAATATAGCAAATTATAAGTCAAAACTAGGGTTTATTCTTTAAAATAAAAGATAGATTCAATATAAATTGTTAATAAGTACAAAAATTAAACATTGATTATCAATTAGTTATATGGTTATGTTTATTAAATTGTTAATAAATATTTACTTTTTGTTTATAATTCAAAAAAAAAGTATTTAGTTTGTACCTATCAAATTAAAAAACTTATAATATTATGAAAAAATTATTACTATTATCTGCATTTGCAGTATTCGGATTAAGCGTAAATGCTCAAGAAGAAGGTGAAAAAACATTTGGTTTTGAACAAGGAAACATCATTGTTGAAGGTGGAATTAACTTTAATAGCTCTACTGATGATGATGGTACTGTTGAAGACAAGTCAAGTAGATTTAACTTTATGCCAAAAGCTGGTTACTTTATCAACGATAAGTTTGCTGTAGGTATTGAGTTAGGAATTGGATCTGGAAAAGAAGAAACTACAGTAGGAGGAACTACTTCTGAAGACAAGACTAGCTCTTTTTCTGGAGGTGTTTTTGCTCGTTACTACTTTTTAGATTTAGGAAAGCGTTTTAAAACTTATGCTGAAGCTGGTGTAGGTTTCGGAAGTTCTAAATTAGAGCAAGAAGGTGTAGATGATGAATTAAAAACAACAGGATTTGGTGTTGGAATCGATTTAGGTATCAACTACTTTATCACTGAGCGTTTTGCTATTAACTTTGGTTTAGCTGATTTATTATCTTTCTCAAGTAATACAACTGAGTTTGGTGATGCTGAGTCTGATAGTACTAGCTTTAATGGTAACTTAAACATCTTCAATAACTTTTTTGATACAGCTACATTTGGTTTAACTTACAAATTCTAATTTTTGGTAAAACCAATTATATAAATTAAAACCGAAGCATTTGCTTCGGTTTTTTTATACCCAAATTTTAATATCTTTACTTTATGAAGAAGTTAATCATAATTAATGGTCCAAATATTAATTTGTTAGGTAAGCGTGAAACTAATATTTATGGCGATTTGTCGTTTACTGAGTTTTTTGAGTCCATAACTAATAAATATCCTAATATTGAATTAGAGCATTATCAATCTAATATTGAAGGAGAGTTAATAGATAAACTTCAGGAAGTTGGTTATACTTATGATGGTATTATATTAAATGCAGCAGCATATACACATACTTCAATTAGTATAGGTGATACTGTAAAAGCTATTGAGACTCGAGTCATTGAAGTGCATATCTCGAATACCTTTTCTAGAGAAGAATTTAGACACCAATCTTATATTGCTCCTAATGCTAAAGGTGTTATTGTCGGTTTTGGTTTACAGAGTTATGAGTTGGCTATACAGAGTTTTATTTATTAAAAAAGCTTCTAAAATGAGCTAAGAATTAGAATGATAAAAAATAAAAAATGCGATTCAGAAATGAATCGCATTTTTTATTTTACTTCTAGCTTCTAGCTTAAAGATGTATCACTTCATCATAAGCATCTGCTACTGCTTCCATAACAGCTTCACTCATAGTAGGGTGTGGATGTACCGTTTTTAGCACTTCGTGCCCTGTAGTTTCTAATTTACGTCCTAAAACAGCTTCAGCAATCATATCAGTCACTCCAGCACCAATCATATGGCAACCTAACCATTCGCCATATTTGGCATCGAAAATTACTTTTACAAAGCCATCTTTGGCTCCCGAAGCACTTGCTTTACCAGAGGCAGAAAACGGAAATTTTCCGACTTTAATATCCAAGCCTTGTTCTTTTGCTTGTTTTTCGGTTAAACCAACACTGGCAATTTCAGGCGTACAATAGGTACAACCAGGTATGTTACCATAATCTAAGGCTTCTACATGTTGTCCTGCAATTTTTTCTACACATAAAATGGCTTCGGCAGAAGCAACATGAGCTAAAGCTTGCCCAGGAGTAATGTCTCCTATGGCATAATAACCAGGAATGTTAGTTTGGTAATAATCGTTTACTAAAACTTTATCTCTATCTACAGCAATCCCAACATCTTCTAAACCAATATTTTCTATATTCGATTTTATGCCAACAGCAGATAGTACAATATCAGCTTCTAATATTTCTTCTCCTTTTTTAGTTTTTACAGTAGCTTTTACGCCTTTTCCAGAAGTATCAACACTTGTTACTTCAGCAGAAGTAATAATTTTTATACCACTTTTCTTAAAAGATCGTTCTAATTGTTTAGAAACATCATCATCTTCAACAGGTACAATTTTATCTAAGTATTCTACAATTGTTACTTCAGTTCCTAAGGAGTTATAGAAGTAAGCAAATTCTACACCAATAGCTCCAGAACCAACCACAATCATAGATTTTGGCTGTTTTGGTAAAACCATTGCTTCTCTATAGCCTATAACTTTTTTACCATCTTGAGGTAAGCTTGGTAATTCGCGAGAACGTGCTCCCGTTGCTATAATAATATGATCGGCTGTATATTCTTTTCCGTCAACATCAATCTTTTTTCCAGTTTTTAGCTTCCCAAAACCTTCAATAACATCAATTTTATTTTTTTTCATTAAGAATTTAACACCATTACTCATGCCTTCAGCAACGCCACGACTACGTTTAACAACAGCATCAAAATCTTTATCAAATCCTTTTACAGAAAGACCATAATCTTCAGCATGTTTTAAATATTCAAAAACTTGTGCAGATTTTAATAAGGCTTTAGTAGGAATACAACCCCAGTTTAAGCAGATGCCGCCAAGGCTTTCTTTTTCAATAATAGCAGTTTTAAAACCTAATTGAGAAGCTCTAATAGCAGCAACGTAGCCTCCAGGACCACTTCCAAGTACAATTATATCGTATTTACTCATCGTATTTTTTTTAGTCGTTTTAAGAAGCTACGAAGTTACAAAAAGTAAATTTCATATAACAAATCACAAATACTAAATTCGAAAAATCAAATGTCTAAATAGATTTGGTAACTATGGAGTATCTTTTTTTAGAAGTTAAATTTTAAAGATTATCTGTAAAATGGCGTTGGCCTTTTTCTTTACTAAATTTTTCTTTGTTGTACGTCGTTGAATTTCCTTTAGGAATGGATAGCGATTTCCAATCATTGCTTTTCAGGATTTTTCCTAAATATGCTATTTGACCTATATGGTATGGATAATGACCTAATTGTCTAAATATTGCTTCGGAAACCAAATGTCCTTCATTTCTAATATAAACAATCCTGTTCATATCACTTTCAGTTAAAGGTAAAATAGCATCAAATAGACAAGTCCAACCTTTCTCCCAAGCAGCTATAATCTCTGCTTTATTGGTATAAGATTGTTCAAATTCCTGGTCACGTTGTCGCCATTCTTTTTCACCATCTTCTGTTAAAAAAATAGTCCATCTACTTAACATATTTCCAACCATATGTTTTACAATAACTGAAATGCTATTTGAAGTCTCATTTGGAGCCCATTGCATGTCTTGAAATGTTAGTTGCTCGAAGGTTTTGTCTCCAACTAATTTATAATAATCAAATTGTTTTTTTATAGCAGAAATGTATGTGTTTTCCATATACTAAAGATAATACTAAAATCAACTTCGATTAAATAACAAGTATTATAAAAATTGATAGTACAATTAAAAATATTAATTTGGAATAAATTCTAGAGCTACGCCATTGATGCAATGCCTTTTACCTGTCGTGTCTTTAGGGCCATCGTTAAAAATATGACCTAAATGTCCTCCACATGTAGCACAATGTTCTTCAATACCAATATATTCGTTTCCATCAGATGAAAAACTAACATTTCCAGGAATTTCTCTATCAAAACTTGGCCATCCAGTTCCAGAATCGAATTTATGTTCGCTTTTAAACAATGGTGTTTTGCATGCAACGCAGACATAAGTCCCTTCAGATTTATTATTATTTAAAGGACTTGAAAAAGCTCTTTCGGTACCAGATTCTCTTAAAACATAATATTCTTTAGCTGTTAATTGTTGTTTCCATTCAGCATTTGTTTTAGTTATTTTAAAGGTGCTTTTACTCGTTTCTTTTTTGTTCTCTTGGCTCATGCAGCTTTGCATACTTACAATTAGAATCAGGCTTATTATTAGTTTCATATGAATTAAAATTATTTTGATATGTGTTACAGTCAGTCGCAATACAATTTATAACTTTACAATCTAAAAATAGAATTGCTTAGAAACAAAATTCACCTGGCTATTAAATAAAGGAATGGTTTTTGTATTTTTATAAAACAATAAAAACGCTAGAAATGAAATTAATGAATAAAATAGGAGTGTTTGGACTACTATTACTGATAATGTCTTGTTCAACAAATCCATTTACAGGAAAACAAACTATGGCATTGGTGCCAAATACACAGTTATTTCCAACAGCATTTCAACAATATAATCAAGTGTTATCACAAAGCAAGGTTATTAAAGGGACAGCACAATCTGAAATGATTAAACGTGTAGGACAACGTATTTCTATTGCTGCAGAACGTTGGTTAAATGCCAATGGTTACGAAGGTTATTTAAATGATTATAAATGGGAATATAATTTAATTGATGACAAAACTGTCAATGCTTGGTGTATGCCTGGTGGAAAAATAGTTTTTTATACTGGAATTCTTCCAATAGCTCAAAGCGAGACAGGAGTTGCAGCCATTATGGGACACGAAGTTGCACATGCGCTTGCAAACCATGGTCAACAACGCATGAGTGCAGATTATATACAACAAGGAGTAGCAATGGCAGGAAATATTGCCATTCAAAATGACAACGACAGAGAAGCTTTTAATCAGTATTACGGTATAGGATCTCAAGTTGGGGTGATGTTGCCTTTTAGTAGAAGTCATGAAACAGAAGCAGATAAAATAGGGTTGATATTAATGGCAATGGCTGGATACAACCCAAGTGAAGCTGCTGAGTTATGGAAAAGAATGAAGGCAAATAGTGGAGGAGGTGCGCCACCAGAAATACTAAGTACGCATCCTTCTAACGATTCTAGAATTCAAGAAATTAGCTCTTTAGTACCTATGGCAGTTGCTGAAGCTAAAAAGTTTGGTGTGACTTCTTTTAGGCCAATTACCAAATTTTAAAAGCATAATTTAAAATATTTACTTACTTTCGAAGCTGTTCAATTAACCGAACAGCTTTTTTTATTTTAAAAACGTTTTATGACAAAACTTGAAAAAGGAAGTAAAAAATTGTTAAATGCTTGGGCTTTTTACGATTGGGCAAACTCTGTTTACACCTTAACCATTGCTTCTTCAATCTTTCCAATATTTTATTCAGCATTATTTCTAAGTGAAATTAAACACATTGATGCGTTTGGTTTTGAATTTAAAAGCACAGCATTAATAACTTTTGTAACTGCTTTTACATTTATGGTTGTTTCGGTTATGTCTCCATTATTATCTGGAATAGCAGATTATGTAGGGAATAAGAAAAGTTTTATGAAATTTTTCTGTTATGTAGGGGGTATTGGTTGTATTGGCTTGTATTGGTTTAGTTTAGATCATATTTATATAAGCTTGTTATTTTATTTTATGGGACTCATTGGGTATTGGGGAAGTTTGGTTTTTTATAATTCGTACTTACCAGATATTGCTTTTCCAGAACAACAAGATAGAATAAGTGCTAGAGGGTTTTCTTTAGGCTATGTTGGGAGTGTCATATTACTCATTATAAATTTAGCCATGGTTATGAGCCAAGAAACTGGTGAGGCTAAAATGGAAATGATGCGCTGGTCTTTTGTTATGGTAGGTGTTTGGTGGATTTTATTTAGTCAATACACTTTTTATGTTTTACCAAAAGGAGTTTCAAATGGTGAAAAGGTAACTAGAAATATTATTTTAAACGGGTTTAAAGAGTTGCGCCAAGTGTGGCATCAACTAAAGCAAAACTTAAGGTTGAAAAGATATTTAGCAGCCTTTTTTGTGTTTAGTATGGCAGTACAAACCATCATGTTGGTCGCTGTATATTTTGGTGAGGAAGAAATAGCATGGGCAGACGATTCTGAAAAAACCATGGGACTCATTGTTAGTATTTTAGTGATACAGGTTGTTGCTATTCTGGGCGCTGTTTTAACATCTAGAGCTTCTGAAAAATTTGGAAATATCAAAACATTAATTGTTGTTAATTTTATTTGGATGGCTATGTGTTTTGCTGCATATTTTGTTGTTGAGCCATTTCATTTTTATTTAACGGCTGGTGTTGTTGGACTAGTTATGGGAGGCATTCAGGCTTTAGCTAGGTCTACTTATTCCAAATTTTTACCAGAAACAGAAGATACAACGTCATTTTTTAGTTTTTATGATGTTGCTGAAAAAATAGGAATTGTTATTGGGATGGTTATTTTTGCCACCATAGATCAGGTAACTGGAAGTATGCGAAATGCTATTGTATTTCTATTTGTTTTCTTTTTAATAGGAATTATTTTATTATTTAGGGTACCAAAAATTAAATTGAAATAATATTGATTAAATTAATATAAAATTAAAATGAATAAATTTAAGTCTCTATCTGTTTTTGTACTATCTATTTTATTGTTTTCATTATCATTCTTGTAATGATGAACCTTTAGAAGGTAATTTTGGAGAAAGTTACAATGCTAATAATCCCAATTCAGCACAAATTATTGGAGATTGGAATGTAGTATCTTTTGATGCTCTAACAGCAACTACTACAGTATTTAATGCTGAAGAAATAGAAACATCTTCTGTTATTACAGGTTCAGAATTCGATTATGTTGTAACTTTTACGAGTAATGAGTTTACAACTCATGGTAATTATAAAATGCGTGCCATTACAGAAGTAAACGGTGTCGTCATGGATGATATGTCATATACTGATGTAAATGGTTCAGGAAATTATTATACTAATGGGAATTTAATGTCTACAGATGGATTATTGTTTGATTTAGAAATAGATGGCGTAAATACATCTGTTTTTGAAACTAGCCAAACAGCTACTTATCAATTTAGTTCAAATGGAAATGTATTAACGATGTCTCAAGTAGATGAACAAATACAAGTTGTTAATGAAATAGAAATTGTAATTGTAACTGAATCTAGTACCGTGTTAGAAAGAATGTAAATTATAAAAGCCACTCAATTTGAGTGGCTTTTTTTTTAATTAGACTGTTAGTCTTTACTTATTGATCCAGAGCCAGCTACTTTGGTGTCTTCTTTATCTGGATTTCCTCTGTATTCAATATCACCAGAACCAGCAACTCTTGCTTTTAAAGATTTATTGCTTACAACCTCAGCATCTCCAGAACCTGCTAAGGACACATCAGTGTGATTAGATTCTAATTTTGAACCATTAAAATCTCCTGATCCAGAAACAGTTACTTTTAAGCTATCTGTATTACCAGTTAAGTTTAAATCTCCAGAACCAGACAAGCTACTTGTTATCGAATTAGCGTTAATATCAATGGTAACATCACCCGAACCGGTTAGAGAAACAGCAAAATTAGTAGTATTTATTTTGTCTTCATTCCATAAATCTCCAGAACCAGTAAGTGAAGTGCTATGGATCTCTTTAAACGGAATAGTAATTTTTATGGTTTTGTTCATACTTGGATTAAGGTTTATTTTGTCCTTAACTTTAACAATTAGGTCATTTCCTTTAACTTCAGTAATAATATATTCTAATAAGTTCTCTTCACCTTCAAGAATGATTTTGCCTTCTGTCCCTGCGACTAATATATAATCGTAAGATCCTGAGCATTTTACACCATCATAGTCTTCAGTAGTTCTTGTAATTGTAGCTACATTTCCATTGCCATTTACTTTTTGAGCAAAGCTAAATGAGCTTATTAGAATGGCGATAATTAGAATTGATTTTTTCATAATAAATTTAGTTTAGTGGTTAGTTTTTATTAAAAGATACACTTCCGTAATCTGATTCTATTTTTATTAAATTCCCTGTATTTGATGCGCCATAATACCCAGCATAATATTTGTCTCCTGAATCTTCACGTTTTTTATTGAACTGAAAATCGCCACTATCATTTAAGGATGCATATTCTAAATCGATATCGAAATTAAAGTGATAATTAGAATCATGACCAATTTTAATTCCTGTATAATCTGATTCTATGTTTATGTTCCCAGCATTTTTAGTCATGTTTGCAATTTTTATAGAACCATAATCGGCTTCAAGAGTCACGTTTTTATAAACATCACCAATAAAAACAGTTAAATAATCGCCATTACCAATAACATTGTTTACTCTGTTGATTTTTATAGAACCATAATCGCAAACATAGTTTACATCTTCAGCCGTTTCAATAATGGATGAGGTGTAATCTGCATTAATATGGATGTTTTTAGTTTTTGCAATTGTAAATCCACTGTAATCAGCATTTATTTCACCACTTTTAATGTATTCAAAATAACAGTTAGAGGTATAATCGAAATTTAAACGATTGCCATCAGCTAAGAGCTCCTTGGTTGTTATTTTACCATAATCACAATTAATGGTTGCACGACCTTCAAGTTTTCCAACATTAATGTTACCATAATTGTTGCTTAAATCTACAGCATTAGTAATTGGCATTTTAACCACATAATTTATAGACATGTTTACGTTGTTGTTTCCACCCCAATTCCACCAAGAATTAGATTTGTTTTTATTGAAAATGGTTTTTGCAGAAACCAAACTATTAGATCCATTAAATTCTACAGTAATATCATCTAATTTTCGTTGTACTTTTTCTTCGTCATTCCCTTTAGTTGTTATGGTTACAACAATCTCGATTCTGTTTTCATTCCAAGTAACAATGTCTAAGTTTCCATAACTGTTATCTATTTCTAATGTGGCTTTTGCCGATACATTAAAAGATTTTTTAATAGTTTTCTCTTTGGTGTGTTTCTCCTTCCCATTTAGATTAGTAGTTGAATAACCAATGAATGGAATTAATAAAAAGAGGATTGCAAGTTTATATAGTTGTATTGTTTTCATTGTTTAGATTGTTAAGTTGTTTAATGTTCTCAATATGTGTTAATGTGTTTTGTAATATGTCAATTCGATTTTGAAAGTTTTTAATCATGGCATAGATTACGCGATTATCGTCACCACTTTTAGTTAAATCTACTTTAAGATTATCATAATCTATTTCAAGTTTTTTAATTTGAATTAAAGCATCTTTAATAATTAGCTTGGTTTCTGGATTAGAAGCTTGCTCAATTTTTTTTAATTCTTCTGTAATAGTATTTGTAAAGAAAGTTTGCGTTTGAGCCATTTCTGGAGACACACTTGCCAAATCTCTAACACTATCTTGTTTATTATTTGTAATAAACAAAGTAACTATTAGCATAATAGATGCAGCAATACCAAGCATTGGCTTCCATAAATGTCTGCTTTTAGATTTATTGTTTGAAACAATGTTTGATTTGTTATTCAATTTGTTTAAAAAACGTTTGGTATGGTCAGAACTTGGTTCTTCTAAATCAAAAGTGTCTTTTAAATCTTCAAATAATTTATTTAGGTTGTCTGTGCTCATATATATATTTTTAAAGTGAGACTTGTAGTTGTAATTTTTTTCTTAAACTTTCTTTTGCTCTCGATATAGTGGTTCTACAATTGGCATAACTTATGTTTAATATGTCACCTATTTCCTCATAATCGTAACCGTCAATTAAATGTAATGTTAGTGATACACGATAACTTTCTTTTAATGTGTTTAAAGTCTCTAAAACCTGTTTTGCTTTTAGATTTGTAAACTCATAATCATTAGGGATTCCCATAGTATCACTTTCAATATTGTATTCTACATCTTCAAAAGAAACATTTTCATATTTGCTATTTTTATTAAAATGATAAATACTTTTATTAATTACAATTCGTTTTAACCAAGCACCAAATGTTGATATATCTTGTAGGCTTTCAAGTTTTGTAAAAGCAAGCAGAAAAGCTTCCTGCATGACGTCTTCAGCTTCAAAACGATCTTTTACAATTCTAAATGCTACGTTGTACATCGCTTTGTTGTATCTGTTATAAATTTCCAACTGCGCTAGTTGATTTTCAGATTTACAAAGCTCTACAAGCTGTTTGATATTTTGTTTGGTTAGTGTCAATTAAAACGGTTTGTTAGTATAAAGATGCTTGGTTTTTAAGTTTGTTACAGTTTTAAGTAAATAAATTTAATGATTCAATTGAAACATGGCATATTAATTGAACTTTTAATGTTAAATACATCCTAGTATTGGCTGTAAAGCGTTAAAAACAAGATGTATACATTTTTGTAAGTATTAATTTTAAAAGATAATTGTTCTGTTTTTAATTAGTTTAATGACAGAATGACTTAATAACATATATGAAGAAGAGAGATTTATTTAGCCTTGACAGTTTGTCATTTCAGGAATTCGATGAAAATTCAGAATTAATTCCTTTAATGACTCCTGAAGATGAAGAAGAAATTAGTAATGAAAAATTACCAGAAACACTACCTATATTATCCTTACGTAATACGGTTTTGTTTCCAGGCGTTGTAATACCTATTACTGCAGGAAGAGACAAATCTATTAGATTGATAGATGATGCTAATAAAGGCAGTAAAGTTATAGGTGTAGTGGCTCAAAAAGACGAATCTGTTGAAGATCCTACTGCTGCAGATATCCATGAAACTGGAACTGTTGCTAGAATTTTAAGAGTTCTTAAAATGCCAGATGGTAATACAACTGTTATTATTCAAGGAAAGAAACGTTTTAAAGTAGCAGAGGTAATTACTGAAGAACCTTATATGAATGCCACTATTCGTGAAGTTCCTGAAGCTAGGCCAGCTGAAAAAAATGAAGAGTTTGAAGCTATTATAGATTCTATTAAAGAGTTAGCACTTCAAATAATTAAAGACAGTCCAAACATTCCAAGCGAAGCTTCATTTGCTATAAAAAACATTCAAAGCAATCCGTTTTTAATAAATTTTGTGTCCTCTAATATGAATCTTTCTGTAAAGGAAAAGCAAACTTTATTAGAAACAAACAATTTGAAAGAACGTGCGCTTGCGACTTTAAAATTCATGAATGTCGAGTTTCAAAAGTTAGAACTTAAAAATGATATTCAGCTGAAGGTTCAAAGTGATATGAATCAGCAACAACGCGAATATTTTTTGCATCAACAAATGAAAACCATTCAGGAGGAACTTGGTGGTGTAAGTCACGATGAGGAACAAGAAGAGATGAGAGTACGTGCCAAATCAAAAAAATGGGACGAGAAAGTTGCAGAGCATTTTAATAAAGAACTAGCTAAAATGCAACGTATGAATCCTCAAGTTGCAGAATATTCCATTCAACGTAATTATCTAGACCTATTTTTAGATTTACCTTGGAATGAATTCAGTAAAGATAAATTCGATTTAAAAAGAGCTAAACGTATTTTAGATAGGGATCATTATGGTCTAGACGATGTCAAACAAAGAATTATTGAACATTTGGCTGTTATTAAATTGCGAAATGATATGAAGTCGCCAATCTTATGCCTTTATGGTCCTCCGGGAGTTGGTAAAACCTCTTTAGGGAAATCTATAGCAGAAGCTCTAGGAAGAGAATATGTGCGTATGTCTCTAGGTGGCTTACGTGATGAGGCAGAAATTAGAGGTCATAGAAAAACCTATATTGGTGCCATGCCTGGAAGAATATTGCAAAGTCTTAAAAAAGCAGGAACCTCAAACCCTGTTTTTGTATTAGATGAAATAGATAAGCTTTCTAATTCGCATCAAGGAGATCCATCTTCAGCTATGTTAGAAGTTTTAGATCCAGAGCAGAATAGTGAGTTTTACGATAACTTCTTAGAAATGGGTTACGACTTATCGAAAGTTATGTTTATTGCCACATCTAATAGCCTTAATACCATTCAACCAGCATTATTGGATAGAATGGAAATTATTAATGTAACGGGTTATACCATTGAAGAGAAAGTAGAGATTGCCAAAAGACATTTATTACCAAAACAGTTAAAAGAGCATGGCTTAGCTGAAAAAGATTTAAAAATAGGAAAAGCACAACTTGAAAAAATAGTTGAAGGTTATACTAGAGAATCTGGAGTTCGTGGGCTCGAAAAGCAATTAGCAAAAATGGTGCGTTATGCAGCTAAAAACATTGCTATGGAAGAACCATATGTAATTAAAGTAACAAACGAGATAATAATAGAAGTTCTTGGAGGTCCTAAGTTAGAAAGAGATAAATATGAAAACAATAATGTTGCAGGTGTTGTAACAGGTTTAGCTTGGACTAGAGTAGGAGGCGACATACTTTTTATTGAGTCTATTCTTTCTAAAGGAAAAGGGAACTTAACCATTACAGGTAATTTAGGAACTGTTATGAAAGAATCTGCTACGATCGCCATGGAATTTATTAAATCTAATGCTAAGGAGCTTGATTTAGATCCAGATATTTTCGAAAAATATAATGTACATATTCACGTGCCAGAAGGAGCAACTCCAAAAGATGGTCCAAGTGCAGGTGTAACGATGCTTACCTCTTTGGTATCTTTATTCACTCAAAGAAAAGTGAAAAAAAGCTTAGCAATGACAGGTGAAATTACGTTAAGAGGAAAAGTACTTCCGGTTGGAGGTATTAAAGAAAAAATTTTAGCAGCTAAACGTGCTAGAATTAAAGAAATATTACTTTGCGAAGAAAATAGAAGAGATATTGAAGAAATTAAACCAGAATATTTAAAAGGATTGACGTTTCATTATGTGTCAGATATGAGCGATGTTATCAAGATTGCTCTTACCAAACAAAAAGTAGTAAACGCTAAAAAATTATAATTTAAGAAAGAGGCCTGTTTGAAAGATTAAAATCTATGGAAGCCAGTATAAAATTTGTTGCAATTCTTATTGAAAATTATTTTTAACAATTTCATTTTTTTGCAGTTTGGCAGTAGAAATTACTTTTTAAACTGCCTCTTTTTTTTATCACTTAAAAATAATTTATACTTGCAACCGTTTTAAGATAGATTTAGTTTCTTTGCAACCAATATGATTAAATATATAACGGTCGTTTTTATTTTACTTTTCAGCACTATTGTTTCAGCACAAATTGGTGGCGAAGCGACCTATCAATTTCTTAATTTAGTGTCTTCACCTCGACAAGCAGCTTTAGGAGGAAAAGTCTTCACGAATGTTGATTACGATGTTACTCAAGCACTATCCAATCCGGCAACCATTAACGTTGAAATGGATAATCAATTAGCGCTTAATTATATGAGCTATTTAGGAGGGATAAGTTATGGTACAGCAGCTTATGCTTACACTTGGGATAGACGAAGACAAACATTCCATATGGGAGTTAGTTATATTAACTATGGAAGTTTTGATGGCTACGATGAGAATGGAAATTCAACAGGATCTTTTACTGGAAATGAAGCGGCATTATCTTTTGGTTATGCAAAACAAATTGGCTATTCCGATTTTTATCTAGGAGGAAACATCAAATTAATTACATCGTTACTAGAGCAGTACAATTCTTTTGGAGCAGCAATAGATGCAGGACTTTTATATATAAATGAAGATATTGAATTCCAAGCAACCTTAGTTGTTAGAAACTTAGGAATGCAAATAACCACCTATGCTGGTTTAAACGAGCCCTTACCTCTTGAAATTGCTTTTGGAATGTCGCAAACCCTTGAACACGTGCCATTACGTTGGCATTTAACCTTTGAGAATTTGCAAAAATGGCCAATCTCAGTTTCAAATCCTGCGAGAGCTGAAACCGATTTAGAAGGAAATCAAACTCAAGAGAAGTCTGGATTCTTTAAAAATGTATTAAACCATACTGTTGTTGGAGCCGAAATTTTTCCAGCTGGCGCTTTTAGTATTAGACTTGGATATAATTTTAGAAGAGGAGAAGAACTTAAAATTGTAGATCAAAGGAATTTTTCTGGTATCTCTGCTGGTATTGGTTTAAAGCTTAATAAACTACGTTTTAGTTTTACCCATGCTCGATACACAAGTGCTGCTAATGCAAACTTTTTTGGATTGCAACTTGATTTACGATAGTTTGTAAATTCCAATATCTTTGAAAGTTTATATGAAACAAATTACTATAGCCATAGACGGATTTTCCTCTACAGGAAAAAGCACAGTTGCCAAACAATTAGCAAAACATTTAGGCTATATTTATGTGGATTCTGGTGCTATGTATCGTGCTGTTACATGGTTTGCAATGCAACATCATTTTATAGAGAAAGATCACTTCCATATTCAAGACTTAATATCCAATCTTCATAAAATTACAATTAGCTTTAAATTCAATCCAGAATTAGGGTTTGCTGAAGTATACTTAAACGGTAAAAACATTGAACAACAAATTAGAACCTTAGAAGTTTCAAGTTTTGTTAGTCAAATAGCTGAAATTTCTGAAGTCAGAGAACTGTTAGTAAAACAACAACAGAAGATGGGCGAATGTAAAGGGATTGTTATGGATGGTCGCGATATTGGAACAGTAGTTTTTCCAAATGCAGAACTTAAATTGTTTATGACAGCTTCAGCTGAAACAAGAGCCAAAAGACGCTATAATGAGCTAATTGAAAGAGGAGACAATGTCTCTTTTAAAGAAGTTCTTCATAATGTACAGAGCAGAGATTATATAGATTCTCATCGAGAAGATTCTCCACTTACCAAGGCAAATGATGCTATTGAAATTGACAATTCGAACATGTCTTTAGAACAGCAATTCAACAAAATACGTCAACTTGTTGAAACCAAGCTACAAGAAAACCATTAATCCTTTAATTTTAAGAAAAATACATTAGGATATTTTATCTAAAATCATTAATTTTGCACTCCTTTTAGCAAAGAGTCAGAATTTAGAAGGGAACAAAACAAATTTAAACTAACACTTCTGTGTGTTATTTGCTTAAATTTTCTGAAACAACACAGAATACAAAAACATAATGTTATTACGATTTTACATAAAAGTAAATCTTGAAAACATTATTAACTTATTATTAAATGGCTGAAAAAGCAAAACAAGCAGAAGTTGAAGCAACTGAAGCAAAAGCAGTTGAAGTTGAATCAACTGAAACTCAAACAGTAGAAGCTCCAGTAGTATCTGAAGCTCAAGCAAACCCAGAAAAATTCTTAAAAGATTTCAATTGGCACAATTACCAAGAAGGTATTGATGAGGTTGAAGATTCTCAATTACAAGAATTTGAAAAATTAGTAGCCGAAAATTTCGTAGACACTTTAGATGATGAAGTTGTTGAAGGAGAAGTTATTCATCTTACAGATCGTGATGCTATTATAGATATCAACGCAAAATCTGAAGGAGTTATTTCTTTAAATGAATTTCGTTACAATCCAAATTTAAAAGTAGGAGATAAAGTAGAAGTATTAATCGATGTTCGTGAAGATGCAACAGGTCAATTAGTATTATCTCACAGAAAAGCTCGTGTAATTAAAGCTTGGGATCGTGTTAATGCAGCACATGACAATGGTGAAATCGTTAATGGTTTCGTTAAATGTAGAACTAAAGGTGGTATGATTGTAGATGTTTTCGGAATCGAAGCATTCTTACCAGGTTCTCAAATTGACGTAAAACCAATTAGAGATTACGATCAGTATGTTAATAAAACCATGGAATTTAAAGTGGTTAAAATTAACCATGAATTTAAAAACGTTGTGGTTTCTCATAAAGCTCTTATTGAAGCTGATATTGAAGAACAAAAGAAAGAAATTATTGGTCAATTAGAAAAAGGTCAAGTATTAGAAGGTGTTGTTAAAAACATTACTTCTTACGGAGTCTTTATCGATCTTGGTGGCGTAGATGGATTAGTTCATATTACAGATCTTTCTTGGTCTAGAATTAATCATCCAAACGAGATTGTTGAATTAGATCAAAAATTAAACGTTGTAATCCTTGATTTCGACGAAGATAAATCAAGAATCCAATTAGGTCTTAAACAATTATCTAAACATCCATGGGATGCTTTAGGTGAAGAAGTTAAAGTTGGAGACAAAGTAAAAGGTAAAGTAGTTGTTATTGCAGATTACGGTGCATTTATTGAAGTTGCAGATGGTGTTGAAGGTTTAATTCACGTATCTGAAATGTCTTGGTCTACTCACTTACGTTCAGCTCAAGATTTTGTAACAGTTGGAGACGAAGTAGATGCCGTTATTTTAACTTTAGATAGAGAAGATAGAAAAATGTCTCTTGGTATTAAGCAATTAACGCCAGATCCATGGACAGATATTACTTCTAAATACCCTGTAGGCTCTAAGCATTCAGGTATTGTACGTAACTTTACAAACTTTGGTGTTTTTGTTGAATTAGAAGAAGGTATTGATGGATTAATTTACATCTCAGATTTATCTTGGACTAAGAAAATTAAGCATCCAAGTGAATTCTGTAATGTTGGTGATACTTTAGACGTTGTTGTTTTAGAATTAGATGTAGAAGGACGTAAATTAAGTTTAGGTCACAAACAAACTACAGATAACCCTTGGGATAAATACGAAACTGAGTTCGCTTTAGATACAGTACATACAGCAGAAATTGCTGAGGTTGTAGATAAAGGTGCAACTATTGAATTTAACGAAGATATCGTTGCTTTTGTTCCTTCTCGTCACCTTGAAAAAGAAGATGGAAAGAAACTAGGTAAAGGAGATTCTGCTGAATTCAAAATTATTGAATTTAATAAAGAGTTTAAACGTGTTGTTGCTTCACATACTGCTATTTTTAGAGCAGAAGAAGCTGCAAACGTAAAAGCAGCAGTTAAGAAGCAAGAAGCTCAAGCTGCCGAAGCTAAGCCAACTTTAGGTGATGCTAACGATGCTTTACAAGCTCTTAAAGATAAAATGGACGGAAAGAAATAATCTCTTCATTCATTATATAATACTAAAGCCTTCAATTTATTTTGAAGGCTTTTTTTATTACTAGGAAATTAACTTTCAGTTTTAAAATTTTGCATTACCTTTGTTTACCAATTAAGTTTGGAATATATGAGTCAAAAAGTGTTACTTAATGCAATAGAGGTAAACATCATTCTTCATAGACTGGCTTGTCAATTAATTGAAAAACATAAAGACTTTACGAACACCGTATTAATCGGGATTCAGCCTAGAGGTAAATTTCTGGCTGAACGATTAACAAAAATGTTAAGAGAAGATTATCACATAAAAAATGTGCAATTTGGTCTCTTAGACATTACCTTTTTTAGAGACGATTTTCGTAGAGGTGAGAAACCTTTAGAAGCCAATACCACAGAAATTAACTTTATAGTTGAAGATAAAAACATTGTTTTTATTGACGATGTTTTATATACAGGAAGAAGTATAAGGTCGGCATTAACAGCCATTCAATCGTTTGGACGACCTCAGGAAATTGAACTTCTAACACTAATAGATAGACGTTTTAGCAGACACTTACCCATTCAGCCAGATTATAGAGGCAGACAAGTGGACGCTATAAATAATGAAAAAGTCAAAGTAAATTGGATTGAAAATGAAGGTGAAGACTCGGTTTACCTTATAAATTATTAAACTATGAGCGAATTAAGTGTCAACCACTTATTAGGAATAAAGTATCTGAACACTAAAGATATCGAGCTTATTTTTGAAACTGCCGATCACTTTAAAGAAGTGATTAACAGACCCATTAAAAAAGTACCTTCGCTAAGAGATATTACCATTGCTAATTTATTCTTTGAAAATTCAACAAGAACCAAACTCTCTTTTGAATTAGCAGAAAAAAGGCTCTCTGCAGATGTTATTAATTTTTCAGCATCACAATCTTCAGTAAAAAAAGGAGAAACCTTAATCGATACCGTAAATAACATCCTTTCTATGAAAGTGGATATGGTTGTTATGCGACATCCAAATCCAGGAGCTAGTGTCTTTTTATCACAACATGTTGGAGCAAGTATTATTAACGCAGGAGATGGAGCTCACGAACATCCTACACAAGCTTTATTGGATTCTTATTCTATTAGAGAACGATTGGGTGAAGTAAAAGGAAAAAATGTGGTCATTGTTGGTGATATCCTTCATAGTCGTGTGGCACTTTCAAATATCTATGCATTGAAGTTACAAGGTGCTAATGTCATGGTGTGTGGACCAAAAACCTTACTTCCAAAACACATAGATAAACTAGGAGTAAAAGTTGAAACCAACCTTCGTAAAGCATTGAATTGGTGCGATGTAGCAAATATGCTTCGTGTGCAAAACGAACGTATGGAGATTAGTTATTTTCCTTCTACTAGAGAATATACGCAACAGTTTGGAGTAAATAAAGCGTTGTTAGATTCGTTAGACAAAGAAATTACCATCATGCATCCAGGACCTATAAATCGTGGTGTAGAAATAACCAGTGATGTAGCAGACTCTAAACAAGCTATTATTTTAGATCAAGTTCAAAATGGTGTTGCTGTTAGAATGGCAGTTATTTATTTATTAGCTTCAAAAATTAAACAATAAAATATCAAATTATGATTATAGATAAAGATGGTAATATTACCATAATTACTCAAGAAAAAACATCTGTTGTCGAATTGGTAAAAAAATTAGATGTTATTTACAATCGTTATAAAAATGATAACATCATCGTTTCATTAACAAGTTTAAAACCTATTACTTTACAAGAGATTGTGGAATTTTTGCGACTCTCTAATACTCACAGAAAATCCAATCATTCGTTTGTTATTGTTTCAGATAAAGTGAATTTAGATGAGATGCCAGACGAGCTAGTTGTAGTTCCAACAGTACAAGAAGCTTACGATATTGTAGAGATGGAAGAAATGGAACGCGATTTAGGGTTTTAAAATGTTAAGCTGTTTGTCGTTAAGTTGTTAAGTCGAAAATAATCTACGACAAAACGGTAAACGCTGAAACAACAAACAACATATGAAGTTAACAATCCTCGGTTGCCATAGTGCAACGCCACGTGTAAATACCAATCCAACATCACAAGTATTAGAAATTAATAATCATCTATTTTTAATAGATTGTGGCGAAGGTACTCAAGTGGAGTTACGCAGGAATAAAGTGAAGTTTAACCGAATTAAGCATATCTTTATTTCACATTTACACGGCGATCATTATTTTGGTTTAATCGGCCTCATTTCAACTTTTAGATTATTAACTCGGGAAACCGAATTGCATATATATGCACCTAAGGGTTTGAAAGAACTGGTAACACTTCAAATGAAATTAGCCAGTTCTTGGACTAATTACCTGCTTATTTTTCATGAATTGACATCAAAAGAATCGGAATTAATTTTTGAAGATGAAAAAGTAGAAGTACACACCATTCCTTTAGATCATAGAATTTACACAAACGGATTTTTATTCAAAGAAAAAGAAGGCGAACGTAAATTAGATATGAATGCTGTATTAAATGAAAATATTGATGTTGCTTATTATAATAAGCTGAAACAAGGTTTTGATGTCGAAAATAACCAAGGGGTATTAGTAAAAAACGAAACTGTTACAACACCACCAAATAAGTCGAAAAGCTATGCGTTTTGTAGTGATACTGCTTATAATGAAGATATGGTTAATGTAATTCAAGGAGTCACGGCTTTATATCATGAATCGACATTTTTAGAAAAACATGAAAAATTAGCCCAACCAACAAAGCACAGTACAGCTAAACAAGCTGCAAATATTGCAAAAAAAGCAGAGGTTGAAACTCTTATACTTGGACATTACTCGACACGTTACGACAACCTTTTAGAGTTTAAGACAGAAGCTCAAACTATTTTTGAGAATGTGGAATTAGCTGAAGATGGTAAATCGTTCACTTTTTAATTAAACTCTTTAAGATTAGACATCCAATGAATGGCTTCATCAAGAGAGTGACAACGTTTGACGCTGTTTTTAGAAAAATGTTTCTCTAAAGAGGCGTTCATATAATTAAAATCATTGTAAGCTACCACAGCACTTGCAACTATAAAATTATATTCTTTATAGAAATCTACCCATAGTTGTGGGTTTATCGAATAAGAATTTACTCTGTTTGAAATATATCCAATAATAAAGTTGTCACCATAATATTCGGCAACGGCCGAAATAACTTCTTGAATTTTATCCCAATCAAAATGAATACCTTCATTTAATTCTGAAATGATAAAATTGTCTAAAAAGAAGTAGGTGCCAAAAGAAAACTCTATTTTTGAGTGCTGAAGTTGGTTAAAATATTTACTATTTTCAAAATTCATTTAGGGAAATTATTTCTTAAATTTATATGAAATTGTTTACCTACAAAAGAAAAAATCATATAAAAACTCATATTTTATTGTAATGGATACAGATTTAGGAGGTTACAGAAAGTCTTATGAAAAGCATGAACTTTTATTAAAGGATACACCAGAAAACCCGTTGGAATTATTTCAAAAATGGTTTTTTGAAGTGGATAAATTCTTTCCCGAAATAGAAACTAATGCTATGACGGTTTCTACTTTTGGGTTAGACGGTTTTCCAAAAAATAGAGTAGTGTTGCTTAAAAAAATTACGCATGAAGGCTTTATTTTTTACACCAATTATAATAGTGAAAAAGGAAGAGCCATTCAAAACAATCCAAATGTCTGTTTGTCTTTTTTTTGGCATGGAGCAGAACGACAAATTATTATAAAGGGTAAAGCCAAAAAGATTGCTAAAAATTTAAGTGATGGTTATTTTGAGTCAAGACCTCGAGGTAGCCAAATAGGAGCCATTGTTTCAAATCAAAGCGAAGTTATTGAGAGTAGAGATGCTTTAGAAGCAAAATTAGTTTCTCTTGAGAATGCATATGAAGGAAAAGAAATACCTAGACCATCATTTTGGGGAGGTTATATTGTAGAGCCTGTCGAGATAGAATTTTGGCAAGGAAGGCCTAACAGACTGCATGATAGAGTGAGATATTTACTGACTTCAGATTTTGATTGGGTTAAAAATCGTTTATCTCCATAATTTATCCGATTAAATACACTATTTTCTTTTTTCAAACTGCATTTCATCGATAAAATGTATAAAAAATCGATTAAAAGCACGTAGTTTGTCGATTTTAACATTTCTTTAACAGTTTTTTCTAATTAGGATTTTAAATTAGCAATACCAAATCTAAATTACCTAACAATGAAAAAGCCTACTTTACTACCAATTATGGTATTATTCGCTCTGTTTACATTTTCGTGTTCTACAGACAGCCTTGAAGAAACTACCAATAATACTAATCTTGTTGTTCCTGAAACTAAAGTAATAGAAATTGAAATCGTTGAATTAATTAACGATTATAGAATTAGTATGGGGTTAAACCCTTTAAATAATATGTCTGTTATTAAGTCTCAAGCCTATACTCATACAGATTACATGATTGATCATGATAACGTTTCTCACGATAACTTTTATCAACGTAAAACTTATTTAATTAATAATGCAGGTGCTAATAAAGTTTCAGAAAATGTTGCTTATGGTTTTACATCTGCTGAGTCTGTAGTAAATGCTTGGTTAAATAGCGAAGGACATCGTGCAAATATTGAAGGAGATTATACAGATTTTGATATTTCTGCAGATCAGAATAGTGATGGAAAATGGTTTTACACAAACATTTTCGTAAAAAAATAAACAGTTTAGGGAGTAAAGTAAATAATATGTAAGCTATATTTATTTTGAATTTTTAACTATAACTAATTAATAGCAACAAAAAAGACCATTCTAATTCTAGAGTGGTCTTTTTTACTTTTACAACTTATTTTAGCTTGTTATAGTATTGTTAAGTATAAGACAAACAATAAAGACTTATTAAAAACCCTTTATTTCGATTATTAACGTTCTTTAGTAGAATTATAGATCAACGTTTTATTAATGTCCTAAGTTCGCTTAAAATAGGAAAGAATTTTATTTGTAATATTTTAAGTTTTAAATTTAAGTAAAAGACATATTCTTTTTATAAGTCTCATTTTTATTTAAAGAATACAAACTTATTAAGTTCATCCTTAGACACAACAATTTTATTTAGTCAAATAACTGTATTAGAAGTTTCTAAGATTTTTAGTAGAAGAAAAATGGAGTGAATTTGTATAATTCAAAAGCCACTCTAGATGAGTGGCTTTTAGGTAATAAGATCATTGTTAGGAAGGTTTAATATGTAAGCTATAGATATTAAAAATAACTAAACCTTATTACACTTTACTATATTTAATTAAGTTATATGAAATGTCTTAATTAATAAATTTTAATGTTTAATCTTCATTATCAGATAAGATAATAAATTTTGATCGTCTATTCTCCTGGTGCTCTTCTTCAGTACATTTTACACCATTTGAACATTGATTTACTAATTGGCTTTCTCCATATCCAATAGCACTTGTAATTCTATCTTGGGCTATGTTTCTAGAGAATAAATAATCTCTGGTAGATTTAGCTCTTCTATCTGAAAGCTTCATGTTATAGCTGTCAGTACCACGACTATCTGTATGAGATTCAATTTTAATAATCATATTAGGGTGTTCACGCATCACAGAGACAATGTTCTCTAATTCGTAGGCTGCATCTGGTCTAATATCCCATTTATCAAAATTGAAGAAAATTGGATTTATAACAATTTCATTATCATTAATTAATGGTATCAAAAATAAATCTGCTTGATGCTCTTTTCCATGTTCGTCTGTTGTTTCTACTTTAGCAATGGCATCTTTATAATCTGGTTTACTACCTAAAATGGTGTATTTATTATTACAATCTGCTTCAAAAGTATACTCTCCTAATTCGTTAGTTGTCACTTCTTCAACAATTTTACCAGATTCATCTATTAACTGTACTGTTGTCAATGGTAAAGGATTTAAAGTTTTACTATCTCTAGCAATTCCTTTTATACTCTGTTTACATTCATAAATGTTAAACTGGTAAATGTCATCACTTCCTTTTCCATCTTGTCTATTAGATGAGAAGTAACCTATGTTCGTGTCTGAGTCTATTGCAAAGGCAAAATCGTCATAACCACTATTATAAGGAGCTCCAAGGTTTTCAGTCTCAGCATTTTCATCTTTAAGAATTTCAGATTTAAAAATGTCTAATAATCCTAAGTTTAAAAAACCATCTGATGAAAAATACAGGGTACTATCTTTTGCAACAAATGGGTAACTTTCTCGGCCTTCTGTATTAATTTTAGGACCTAAATTTGATACTTCTCCAATGGTTCCAGAATTGCTAATATCTACTTTATATATATCTGTTTGACCCAGACCACCTTCACGATCTGAAGTAAAATATAAAGTTTTGTTATCCGGACTTAAAGCTGGATGATAAGTTGAAAAATCATCGCTATTGATAGCTAGTTCTTCAATATTTGACCAGACACTATCCACTAATTTAGCTTTATATATTTTTAATTGTACAGTTCCTTGTTTATCCATTCTGGCCCTGTTTCTTTTACCCACGTTCATTCTAGAAAAGTACATGGTTTGACCATCTTTTGTCAATGCAGCATCAGCATAGTGTAAGTTGTCTCTATGGACACCTTCAAAAATTAATTTTTTTACATTTGAAATTTCTTTCTTACCATCTTTAGTCGTTATATCACCTTGATATAAATCTAAAAATGGTTCGTTATTCCATTTGTATATATCATTTTTAGTGTCTCTTGAAGAGGCGAAATATATGGTGCTGTCATGCACTGTAGAACCAAAATCTGAGTAGTTTGTATTTATAGATAAATTATCTACTTTCACATAAACCCCTTTAGTAGAAGCTAGTTTTTCATAAAGGTGTAAATTACTACTCTTAACATCTTCAACACGACTATCATTATTTTGTATTTCTTTAAATTTGGCTAACCAAACATCAGCTTCATCATAGTTTCCTAAACTACGTTGTGTTTGAATATATTTATAAATAAACTCTGGGCTAATTTTTTTGTCTTTCTCTAAAGCTTTAGCATACCAAACAGCAGCTTGTTTAGAGTCTGAATTGTTGTAATAACAATCTCCTAACCTAGTAAGTACGTGTACATTATCTTCGCCATTATTGACTGCTTCCTGATATAATTCAGCAGCTTTCATATAAGCATAGTTGTCAAAAAATTTGTCAGCAACTTTCTCTTGAGAAAATAGAAAAGTACTACTTAATGCAATTATTGTGAATATGACTTTTGTTTTCATGCTGTTATTTTTTAGAAGTATCTAGGTGATTTGATTCGTTTAGCTTTAAATAATTCGAACATGATTAAAATTTCATGTGTTCCACCAGTATAATCGTTTAGTTCTGAAAGTGGATATTCGTAAGCATACCCAATTCGAAATTGTTTTGAAACTTGAAAATCTGCAAGAGCTCCAAGAGCAGATGTGTTTTCGTTTATTCTGTATCCGCCACCAAGCCAGAATTTTTCATAGAATAAGAAATTTGCAGTGACATCATAAGATAGAGGAGCACCATTGGTAGCTTTAACTAGAAATGCGGGTTTTAATTTTGTGTTTTCACTTAATGTAAACACGTAACCACCTGTAAAATAATAGCTAACACGCTCTAAAGCAGCAATATCAGCATTGTTGCTATCTTTAGCATAATCAGTATTAAGTATTCTTGGAGCAGAAAGCCCTAAATACCACATTTGAGAATGCCAATATAAACCAGCTCCAATATTTGGGCTCCAACGGTCATCTACACCATAAATATTTGGATCTTGTCCTCCAGGATCTACAGCATTTCTATCTAAACTATAACTTGTAAAACCAGCTTTTAAACCAAATGCTAACTTCGTTTTTTCACCTGTTTGAATGGTGTATGAAAAATCTCCATATAAATAAGAAAAGCGTTCATCTCCTAATTTATCATTTATAAAAGACATCCCTAATCCAATCTTTTCATTTCTTAAAGGTGAATTGACGGAAAGTGTTTGAGTAATTGGACCTCCATCAAAGCCAACCCATTGACTTCTATGTAAGGCAACAACACTTAATGTCTCTCGACTTCCTGCATAAGCAGGGTTTATAGCGATGGTGTTATACATATATTGAGTGAATTGTGGTAATTGTTGTGCAATTCCGAACGTACAACTCAATAGTGCTAACGCAACTATATAATGTTTAGTAAGTTTCATAGGTTATAGTTTTATTTGGTTCCTAAGTAGATGTGTCCTGTGAAAGGTTTCAATCCACTATTTTTTAAAGTTACAATGTAATAATATGTTCCATTTGGTACTTTATCTGCATTACCTATTGAGGCTTTAGAAGCAGTTCCATTCCAATTGTTTTGATAGTTACTAGTCTCAAAAATCATAGCACCCCAACGGTTAAATATCTTAACATCAAAGACAAATCCACATTCTTCAATTCCTGAAATTTCAAAGAATTCATTCCATTGGTCACCATTTGGAGTTACAGCTTTTGAGATTGTAATATAATTTGGATCACATGGAGGAGCAGGTAATACAATACAGTCATCATTAATATTAAGATAAACTTCTGTTGTACTTAAACAGCCATTATCAGCAACTGTATAACTAAATACATAATCTCCTAATTCAACACCCAATGGATCAAAATCGCTTCCATTTAGGGTTGCATCTCCAGAAATAACGATCCAAGTTCCTGACATATCTGTACCATAATAGTAATCAAATAAATCAATAACTCCATCATCTGAACATCTACTATCATTTTCTTGAGTAACAGAATCAACGGTTGTTACATAAACAATCTGAGAAGCTGTTCCTATGTTACCACAAGAATCTGTAAACTCCCAAGTCCATATAATTTCATAATCGTTATTTGTTCCATCAAACGAATTATCTTCATTGAAGTCTGTTATTGTAACATCGTTTGTACAATCATCAAAAGTTAGTGTTGGTACTTCTGGTATGTCATCACAATTAACAAATACATCAGATAAGTCGTTTGTTACAACCGGAGCTGTAGTATCAGCAACCGTTATTATTTGAGATACTGATGAAGAGTTATCACAAGCATCTGTGAATGTCCAAGTACGAGTAATGATTATGTTACAAGGATCCGTATTATCAGTTGCATCCACACCAGTAACAGTAATATCACCAGCACAATTATCAGCAGCTGTTAAATCACCAGCAGCAGGCACATCAGCGATACACTCGTAAGCGATATCAGCAGGCGCACTAGGAGCCACTGGAGCTGTA
>QFWS01000021.1 GCA_003144015.1 Flavobacteriaceae bacterium LYZ1037
CAACAACGTATATAAAAAATTGCTATTTTGTGCTTAATTCTATGGTCGTTGCGCGTTTGCTACGTCTGAATTTCCTTCGGAAATTCCTCGCACGCAAACCCGCAACTTTCCATATACAAGACCGTTGGCAAACAGTTGAGGGAAACGCAACCAGAATGAGAAAATGGGAATTAAAGAATATTTAGATAATACTTTGAACAAATATTATATCGGAATTCTGAATAAGAACGGATTTGAATTGACTGAATTTGATATTAGCGGAATGGGTGGAATTTATCGCTTTAAAAATAGTTGGCTAAATTTTGACATTGTAAATGACAGAGGAATAATTGAAACTCGGATTTCTTCACTCTTCTCTGAAAATTTTTATGATTTGGACTTGATAAATGCATTTTTAAATCGGAGAAATAAAACAGATTTGGAAAAACCAAAGTTTGGAAAATCTGACTTATCAAAACGACTGAATTTAGAGCAAGAAAGTGAGTTGTTTGAAAATAATCTGACTGAATTAAAAACGATGTTTAACGAATTGAATTATAAACAAACTGAATCTGAATTAAATAAAATTGGTAATGAACGAGCGAAATTATTGTTCGGATAAAAAAACCGATTTGCCAACACCGTATAAAAAAAATCGCTAGTTTTAGCTAAACCAAAGTTAGTTGCTCGTTTGCTAGCTTCTGATTTTCCTTCGGAAAATCCTCGCACACAAACACGCAACTTTCCTTATACAACAACGTTGTGCATAATGTAGAGCAACATTTTCGAAAACTGAAAAACGACTGAATTGAAAAACAGAATTTCCATAAATGAGTATCTAAAAAGTGATAAAAAGCAACGTCTAATATATGGAATTGGAATTCTTCTTTGGATTGTTTTGTGGTTTGACTCTTTCAGATTTATTAACCAATCGAATATTGGAATTTATTCATTTCAAATTATAATTCCACTTTTACTATTGATTGGACAACTAATATTAAACAAAAAAGAAATATGGATTTTATTAATCTCTTATTTGACGTTATATACATTATGGGTTTTAAAGAATATGCTTTTTGACATTCTTATGGAATATAATCGAGATTACTCACCACAAACTGTTTGGACTTATGAAAGAATCAAAGAATCTACTATTATGATTCTTATCTTATTTGCTGTAAATTGGATTATTTGGAAAATAAAACCTCAAAAAACAATAGCAATTGAATAAAATACCTACTCAAATAAAATATCTGATTTACGGACTATGCGGACTGATTTTTTTAGCTCTGAATTTTGGAATTGGAGCAAAACTTCACATTAGACTTATAGAAAACCTACAAAAACTGACTGACTATCACTTTGGAATTTCAACAAACACATTGGATTATCTTACTTTAGCTTCATTCCCAATTTTTGGAATGTTATACAATTCAACAAGAAAGGAATTTAAAAAAGTAGAATTGATAAAAGACATTTTAACTGTTCTGCTTTTCATAATCATAACATTTGGAATCGGACTTTATTTGCTAATTTATTTAGGCAGGAGTTCAAATCCATTAATTCCTGAATATTTGTTAATAGAGCCATTTGATTTATACTCAACATTGTTAATCGGAATTGGAATATTAATACCATTCTTAATAATTAAACCGACTGAAAAAAGAAGCGAAATAAATGATATTGGAATTAAAAACTAAAAAAACACTATGCACAACACCGTATATAGCTCATAGCTAATCAGTTGCTTAATTGAAGTTAAGGCATATTTGGAAAGTCGCCAAATTTTTAAATTTGACGATTTCCCATAAAAAAGATAAATAGTAAAATTTAAAAATCTGGCTTGTGCTCAATCCGAAAATAATTTTATAATTTGCACGCTACGAGCCATATACAAACACGTTGTGTGTCATTAAAAAAACTGAATGGATTGGAACGAAATCAATAACTTATTAAATAGTCATATAAAACAAAATAAAGCCGTTTCGTCTGGATATGAACAAATAAAAAAAGTTTTATCCGACAACAATCTACCAATCGCTCAAATCGATACTAATCGAATTTTAAAAGAATTTCAAGATTGGCTTAAAGAAGTTCTGGAAAAAGAACCCATACCGAAAGAAATAAAATCAATTTATTTTGGACTTTCTGAATTATCCTTTCCTGATATTGATGATGGACAAAGTAAAACAACAATTTACATAGCTGGCTCAAAATTTTCCCCTGACGAAGACCCTGATTGGAATTGCGATACTGAATATTTACCAAAAAGACGTTATTTATTGTTAGATGACTTTGAAAAAATAGACAATCTTAAATCCGAAAATGAGCTATCAGGAGATTACGAAGTTTTGGTTTTCAATGGACTTCTAAATTTACTCGTTGCACACGCAATAAAAGACTTGAAAAGTCAATTTTTGACGTACAAAATTAAAAAGTTTGGTTTATTCGAGTCAATTAAGGATCGAGAACAATTATATTTTGGTGTCGGATTTGATTCAGGAGATACGTATCTCATTGGACAGTTGAAAACGAAATAAAAAACGCCACACAACACAGTGTATAATTAATTGCTTGGTTCACTGCCGACTTACGAACATTCCTGCGGAATATTCTATCTGTGATTTATTTGCTAAATTAGTTGCTTAACCACGCAACTAACCATACACAATCACGTTGGCAAACATTTGACATAACATCTATGAAAAACATTATACTGATTTTACTATTAACTTTAAGCTTACAATCTTTCGGACAAAATAACTATCGAATTGAAAAGAGCATTTGGAGTTACACAAAGC
>QFWS01000022.1 GCA_003144015.1 Flavobacteriaceae bacterium LYZ1037
CAGCGTGATTTTCAGAATTCCGCTACATAGTTTTTTCGTTTTTACTTTCTTAAAATTCTAAAAAAAAATCGAAAATAAAACCAAGCTTTTTTCAATCCGTAAACTTGCTCCAGCATTGTTGGCAACGGTTTTGTGTATGATTAGTGGCGTGTTTAAGCAACTAATTTAGCAAATAAAAACCGAATAGAAAATCCGCGAGGATTTTCGTAAGTAGGCGAGAACTAGCCATTAATTATACACGGTGTTGGCAACAGTTTTTTAATTTTTATCAGTCATTTCGTTCGGGTCAAAACCGTACATAAATTTATTCAGCTGTCCATTCGAACTTTCCAGTCCGACAATGTCCATTAATTCCTCAATGTATGTGCAAACTCTTTCTCGGTCTTCGGTGTCTAATTCCATATAAATATCCGCAAATCTTGAAAGTCCAATTCCGATTTTTTCTTGATAGTTTTTGTCAGTTGGTTTTTCCGATTCCGCAACAGTTTTAAAATCCGATGCGATTTGATTTATTTTTTCCGTAAAAACTGGTTGCATTTTTTCGTCCGCAATTCCAGGGTAAAAATTTTCTTCTACGAACTTTTTCTTTGCAATAAATTCCGCAAACTTTTCATTCGCATTTTCAGGTGTTTTCATTTCAGTCGCATTTTGTCCGCAAGCAGATAATGTCAAAAAAATTATAAAAATTTGAATGTATTTCGTCATTTTCTCAAATTGTTGCCAACGGTTTTGTGTATGATTAGTGGCGTGTTTAAGCACCTAATTTAGCAAATAAAAACCGAATAGAAAATCCGCAAGGATTTTCGTAAGTAGGCGAGAACTAGCCATTAATTATACACGTTGTTGGCAACTGACTTTATTTATTTATCAAATTTGTCTTTAAGTTTTGTATATGTGTTTATTGAATTTAGAAGAGAATAAAATATCCATTCAAGTTGTTCAGGGTATTTTATTTCTTTCGTTTTTTCTTTATTATGTCTAATGTCAAAGTTATTAACAATGTTAAAAAAATCTTCAACGTCTTTTGCTGGCAGATATTTCTTAATTTCTTGCCTTATTGGCTCTAATATAAAACTTAAAGTTTCACAGGAAGAACGCATTCTATCCATTGTTTGAGGTTCTTGAAAGAACAGTTTTTTTGCGTGATTTATCTTTATATCAATGTCAACATTTCCAGTTGATATTTCTTGGTCTACCAATCCAATTAACGGAATCTTTGGTAAGTCTTTTTCCACTTCTTCAATTCCATAATCAGTTAGTCTAACTTCAAGGTATCTTTTTCTCAAACCTGCCATTGCCTGAATAGAATGCCATTTAATCATATATTTTTCTTCCAAATATTCGATTATTTTAGAAAATTGTTCAGCATCATCAGCAAAGCAAATGGGATAATCTTTTACATTTAAAAAGTCGAATGTCTTAAAATCATTGCCTCCATTATTGTAAATATACTTTAATAGATGTAAGCATTTTTCTTTAAATGATTTAGGGAATTCAATATTTTTCAATTCATTATCAATGAAAGATTGAGTAATAATAGGTGGTTCGGTTTTATTCTCAAAAGCATTTCTACAAATTCCAGCTAATATTGGGTTTTTGAACTTTTTTTGATTTGTAAGACTTATTAGAGTAGGATGTGCAATTTTTACTATTCCAACTACGACATTTTCATAACTAATTACTGGTTCATTTGTTACATTCAGCTCAATAGGTTTATCAAACTGAAATCCAGTTAAAATACAATGATAAAGTTTTGTCATAAAGTTCGGTTTTTAGCTTGTTGCCAACGTGTTTGTATATGGTTTGTTGCGTGTTTTAAGCACCTAATTTAGCAAATAAAAACCGAATAGAAAATCCGCGAGGATTTTCGTAAGTAGGCAAGAACTAGCAATAAACTATATACGGTGTTGTGAGCAGTCTTTTTCGTTATTTATCTTTAAAATATTCAAACCAAAAGTTTTTGACATTCTCAATTTCATCGAGAAAACTCAATTTAGTTCCGTCGTTTTTTTCTATTTGCAAATAAGATATGTCAAAATCCGAACTAAAATCACTCGAAAAATCTCCTTGGTGTTCTTTTGTGTTTTTTAAATCTGCTTTTGGACGAGAAATTAATTTGTGTTTTGTTGCATTTGCTAAATCGTGCATAATTTTTAATGATTCGCAATTCGGATAAAGCGATTCTCTAAAACTTCCAATGTCCGTAAAGTTATGTGTAGTTTTATATTCTTCAAAAGTCCAGTCAACTAAATGCCAACCACTATTTGCTAATCGTTTAGCTTTATGAACGGATAAATCATCATTTATATAATCGTCATAATCTTGCAAAAATTCTTGGTATTTGTCCTTTGCTGTATCTTTTCCAAAATTCAGTGAGTTCATAAATTACGCTTTTAAGTTAATTCACTTTCTTGACAAAAGATATTTTCTATTTGTCCATTTCTTTCGACGGAAGCAAAATAGTCAAAATTCCCTTTAAAGTTCGGTTCGTCTATGTAACCGTCTTTATAATCTATTACTCTTTTAAGAATAGTGACTTTTTCTTTTTTTCCGTTTGGTGATGTGAAAATTAATTCTTGTCCTATTGAATATGCCATAATTTTATTCGATTTCGATGATTTTGTCAGATTGCGCACAACGGTTTTGTATATGAAAAGTGCGTGCTTGTGTCAGAGGATTTTCGGAACGAAAATCGGATGAAAGCAAGTACGCACTTTCTTTTGGTTTAGCACTAAACTACGCATTTTTTATATACAGTGTTGT
>QFWS01000023.1 GCA_003144015.1 Flavobacteriaceae bacterium LYZ1037
ATGGATGGTTTAAAATTACAAGGTTGTTCACCAGGATTTGTTTCAGGTAGAGATGGTATTTTAGCAGCAGATATGGCTTTAACAGGTGGTGAAGACCAATGTTTAATTTGGGAAGTATTTGCTAATAGAGGTGTTGGTTATGCAGCAGATCAAGGTTCTACTTTTAGTAGAGTGGATCAGGTTGAAGATTTCACCATGCCTCCAGCAAACGATCCTTCATTGGCTAATTGTACAAGCTTAAGTATTGAAGATTTTAATACAAGTAGTTATAAAGTGTATCCAAACCCAACCAATGGACGTTTATTTATTAAAACGGCTAAGAACTATGGTGAGGTTACTATGACACTTACAGATATTAATGGAAGACAAGTGCTTTCTAAAAAAGTAGAATTATTTAACCAAGTAGAGTTAGATATAAATAAACTACAGTCTGGTATTTATATATTAAGTATCAACGGACAATCATTTAGTGCCAATCATAAGGTTATTAAAAACTAATTGATTTTTAAATAATAATTTAAAAGCAGCTAATTAATATTAGCTGCTTTTTTTTTTAGAATATGTATAAAAGCAATAATGTTAAATCCTGAGTCTTGATATTTAATGCTTTCAATTAGATGAATTTAAAAGACTTTTTTTTCTAACTTATTAATATTATAACTTGAAAGTTAGATTTGTAGAGATGTAGAAACTATATTTACACAATTTAAAAATTAATATTTAAGATAGAATGAAAAAAAATTACATCCACAGCTTTATGGTAGTAGGATTGTTATTTTTTGGATTAATGGGGTTTTCACAAAACTCTTTGGTTAATTCAGAATATGGCAATGTTATTAAAACGTATTTAACACAAAATCAAGCTAAATATCATTTAACAGCTAATGATATTGAAGATTTATACGTGACCAAAGAATACTTTTCTAAGAGCACAAAAATCAATCACGTATATGTCAATCAAAGATATCAAGGGATTGAAATACACAACGCCATTTCAAGTGTAGCCATGAGAGATCATGCGGTGTTTTATTATGCTAATAACTTAATAGGTAATATTAGCCAAAAAGTAAACACCATATCGCCACAAATCAATGCACAACGTGCTATAGAAAATGTGGTAACACAATTAAACTTAGGAAGCTTACAAGGCTTAGAATTAATTTCTGGGAATAATAAAGAATTTTTATTTACAAACGGAAATGTTTCTAGAAATAATATCCCAGTAAAATTAGTTTATTACTACTCAGTTGAACAAGATGATTTAAAATTAGCTTGGGATTTAAGTATTCAAACTAAAGATGGAAGCAACTGGTGGAGTGTAAGAGTTGATGCTGTTACAGGACAGGTTCTAGAAAAGAACAACTGGGTTGTATCTTGTAATTTTGGAGATGGAAATCATGCAAATCATACAGATAATTCTAATCATCAAGTAGTAGTACAAGAAAGTTTCTCTTTATTTAAGCCAAATGCATTTGTAGCTGATGGATCGCAATATAACGTGTTTGCTTTTCCTGTAGAAGCTCCAAGTTTTGGAGGAAGAACCTTATTAGATTCTCCAGCCGATGATAATGCTTCACCTTACGGATGGCATGATACAAATGGTGCTGCAGGAGCAGAATTTACCATTACTAGAGGTAACAATGTATATGCTTATGAAGACACTGCTAATCAAGATGTTCCAGGAGCTTCGCCAGATGGAGGAGCTACTTTAAATTTCGATTTCACTTTAAATATTAATCAAGAGCCAGTTGGTTATCAAGATGTCTCAGTAACTAATATGTTTTATGTTAGTAACATGATGCATGATGTTTGGTATCAATATGGATTTGATGAAGCATCTGGAAATTTCCAAGAAAACAATTATGGCAATGGAGGTTTAGGAAGTGATTATGTTGAGGCTGAAGGACAAGATGGCGGAGGAACTAATAATGCCAATTTTGGTACTGGACCTGATGGACAAAACCCATATATGCAAATGTATTTATGGTCAGAGCCACCAGGAGAAGCATTGGTTATTAACGATGGCTCTTTAGCAGGAGGTTATATTGCAGAACCAGCAACGTTTGGTGCTAATTTACCAACTACGCCACTTACTGCAAATTTAGCAATTGTTGTAGACAATGTAAATGACCCTAACGATGGTTGTAACCCATTAACAAATGCAGCAGAACTAAACGGTAAGATTGTAGTAATTCGTAGAGGTGAATGTGAATTTGGATTTAAAGCCAAAGCTGCTCAAGATGAAGGGGCAGTAGGAGTCGTTATTGTGAATAACGTTCCTGGAGGAACTATTGCAATGGGAGGAGGTGTCCTTGGAGGATCCGTAACAATTCCAGCAGTTATGGTAGATAATATTGATGGAGAAGCTATAATTGCAGCCTTATTAGCTGGAGATATTATTAGCGCTTCATTAGTTAATCCAAATTCTTACCAAAGAGACGGAAGTTTTGATAACGGTATTATTGCTCACGAATATGGACATGGTATTTCAAATAGATTAACAGGAGGCGCAGCAGCAGCAGGATGTTTAAACAATGCTGAGCAAATGGGTGAAGGATGGTCAGATTGGTTTGGTTTAATGCTAACCATGAAACCAGGAGACGAAGGAACAGATGCTAGAGGCATTGGTACTTATGCTACAGGACAGCCAACAACTGGAGTAGGTATTAGAAATGCACCTTATAGTACAGATTTTGCTGTTAATGACTTTACTTATAATGATACGAACGATACTGCTAATGTAGCAGCACCAC
>QFWS01000024.1 GCA_003144015.1 Flavobacteriaceae bacterium LYZ1037
TCGTGTATATTTGCAGTTTTCTGTGTGAACTCCACACGAAACTACTAACAACACGGTGTATAGCGAATAAGGCGCGATTATAGCTCTCCGTGAGGCGCGCCTCACTACGCTATACACAGGGAACGTTAGCAAACATTGGACAAAAAATTGAGAGAATACATTTATAAAGAAACTGAAATTGAACTTATTCGTCATTTACGAAATAATATGCCTGAAAAAATATGGCACAATTTTGTATTTTATGTATTTGATTATGGCAATTACTATTTGATTTTAGAATGCGAAAGCAAGGAAGCGAATTCTCAAAATAAATCTGATGAAGCTCTGATTACGGAATTGACTCGCAAAAATGAAAAGTATGTTCCTGATGAACATTCAAAACTTATTTGCGAAAACAAGCCGATTGATAAAATATATATTGTACGGACTTTTCTACACTTTTCTGACTTTAGAAATTTTACGAAACCTGAAAAGATTGCTAATCGAATTGGATATAAAATAAAAACATTAATAAAAGGAAAATCAGACCCTTTAGATGAAATAATTTCCAAAACGACTGGAGTTGGAGCTGAATATATTTGTCATCCGAAATCCCAAGAAGCTGAAAATGTCGCTTTAGACTTTGCCAATATAATTGACGTTGGATTACTAATTGAAATCGAGAATAAATATTTACGTGCTTTTTTGCAGAGTAACGGATTTGGATTTCATATTTGGAATGACAAATACTTTTACGAAGTGGAGGACTTAAAAGAGGACACCGAATTGTACGAATTCATCAAAGTTGAAAAATAAAAACGTTTGCTAACAATGTGTATAATTCATTGCTAGTTATAGCCTACTTACGAAAGTCCTCGCGGACTTTCTATCTGTGATTTATTTGCTAACTTTAGTGCTTAAACACGCAACGAAATCATACACTAGACCGTTGTAGCACATTTGAACTACAAACCCAAATAAGTAAAATGAATAAACTTTTCACCTTATTATTTGCTTTAATTAGCGTAGCATCATACTGCCAAGAAATAGAAACCGAAGATTGGACTACAGATATAAATTTTCTGAAATCGGAATTACAAAAAAAACATATCAATTTATTTTTTAAGCTACCTAAAAAAGATTTTGAAAAAGAAATTGACAAAATAATCGAAAAATTAGATTCTGATTCTGATTTTCAAACAGCAATGAAATTGAGTCAATTGCTTGCTAAAATTGGAGATTCTCATACGACTATTGATATTTCTAATTTATCCAAAATGAACAAAATTATACCAATAGGTTTTAGTTGGTTCGATGATGACATTCATATTTGGACTACAACAAAAGACAATTATGAAATATTGGATAAAAAAATAGTTTCAATAAACAACTATGAAATTAAAACAATTATTGACAGTCTTAAAACCACGTTCCCTAATGACAATATTGCTACAATTAAAATGAAAGTACCAAGATTATTAAATGAAAAAAAATATCTTGACTATTTTGGTTTTTCAAAACCTTCAGATTCTGTTTATAGAATTGAAATAGAAAATATTGCAGGCATAAAAACAACTAAAAATATTTATTTAGAAAAATATACTAAACAAAATAAAATAAGCACAAAAATAGATGGATTAAAACCCTACTATATGGAAGGAAAAGGAAAAATATTTAAAGAAAAGTATTACGAAGATGATAAAATATACTACATACAGTATAATAAATGTACAAGTAAAGAATCGCTTTTAGCAAGAGGAAATAAATTAGAAGCTTCTAAATACCCATCTTATAAAGAGTTTGAGGATAAAATCCTCAATACAATAAAAACAGAAAAAGTTGAAAAATTAATTTTTGATATGAGATTTAACAGTGGCGGTGATTCTTCCATAATAAAAAATTTGATTATACAACTTGCGTTGAACAAATCTCTAAATGATAAAGACAAATTATTTGTAGTTATTGGAAAGAGAACTTATTCTTCTGCTGTGATAAATACTCTTGCTTTTAAAAAAATTACAAACGCAACAATTATTGGAGAAGAAACATCCGGAAAACCAAATCACTATGGTAATATAAAATATTTTTATCTTCCATATTCGAATTTGAAAATTAACTACTCTACAAAATATTTTGATTTATATAAAGGAACAGAAAACACCATAAAACCTGATATAGAAGTCATAAGAACTTTTAAGCATTTTAAAAATGGTATTGACCCAATTTATGAGTTTGTAAAAAATAAATAAACTAAAAAAAACGTGCTACAACATCGTGTATAATTAATTGCTTTGGCAAGTGCTTATTTGGAAAATTCCTTCGGAATTTTCTCGCGCTCGTTTTTGTTTACTAAATTAGTTGCTGAAACACGCAACTAACCATACACAAAAACGTTGCCAACAATGCTGGAGCAAGTTTACGGATTGAAAAAAGCTTGGTTTTATTTTCGATTTTTTTTTAGAATTTTAAGAAAGTAAAAACGAAAAAACTATGTAGCGGAATTCTGAAAATCACGCTGAATTCTCACTCAAATGCGGAATGAAAAGAAACTTCGGAATTGCTCACTCAAAATCTGACTGAATCGCTGTGCGGATTTTGACAAAATTACGGATAATTGGAAACGAAACGAAACCTAGAAATGACGTC
>QFWS01000025.1 GCA_003144015.1 Flavobacteriaceae bacterium LYZ1037
CAAACCATCGAAAAATTCAGTATCGATAGTGGAGGTGCCAGTGCCACAGCTGGAGGTATAGAAATTCTCTACACCATAGGCGAGGTGAACGTTCAAGAATTAAGTGCTGGAAACATTCAGGTTTCCGAAGGCTTTATCAATGGGAGTATGAAGATTAAGATCGATCCGAAAGTCTTTTTGCAAGGCCCACTTTTAAACCCTGTAAATGCAGGACTGATGAACGATAACTTACGTAGCTCAAACTACATACCAACAACAAGCCCTTATGCTGATGCAGCTACTTGCGATGTGTCTGTATTTAATGTCACTGGCAACAATGCCATTGTGGATTGGGTTTGGGTAGAACTTCGTGCATCTTACAACAATCAGAAACTAGTAAACGGGAAATCGGCTTTATTACAACGCGATGGCGATGTGGTTGGCCTTGATGGCGTTTCAGATGTGATAATGAATGCCTCACCAACCAACTATTATGTGGTGGTGAAACATAGAAATCATTTAGGTGCTATGAGTGCTGCAACCATTGCTTTAAATGAAACAACGGCTACTTCGGTCGATTTTACCAATAATGGTTTTACAACTTTTGGAAACCATGCACAAGTCATCCTTGGTTCTGGAGACAAAGCGCTTTGGACCGGAAATTCTAATCTAGCAAATTACATCCGTTTTTCGGGTGCTAATAACGGTTCCAATGCTATAAAAGATTATATTTTGGCAGATCCGGCTAATGGCTTTGGTTCTGTAACATTCTCTTCAACAGGATATTTAAATCAGGATGTCAATTTAAATGGAGCAGCTAAGTTTTCAGGTTCTGGAAACGATAGTAATATTATTAAAGACAATGTGCTTTCGCATCCATCTAATGGCTTTGGAAGTCCAACATATACCATACAAGCCACTGTGCCACCAGTGAATTAAAAATTAAAAATTACTTAAATCAATTATTATGAAAAATTATTACTTAATCTTATTATTGTTCTTATCAAGCTGGATAGCCAGTGCACAAAGCTATCAATTTGGAATTGTGCATATTTCTGGAAATCAGTTTAAAATGATTGCTACTCCAGATTTCGATTCAGACGAATATGGCCCTAATGCCAATACAGATGTATCAGATGTCGGTTTTACACTTGTTCTGCCAGCAGGACCATCGCATATTGCCAATCTGGTAAGTTTTTTTCCTAGCAGAACATTTGATTTATACGATTATGATGCAGCCTTTATAGCTGGTTTAGGATATGTTGGATTTGATATAGATGTCTTTCAATTTAACATGCCACCAGGACAAACCATCTTACAGCATACGGCTGGAGTGCCAATAGACTTAGTGAGCTTTGAAGTAACCAATCCAGGAGCTGAAACCCTGTTTATTATGCCAAACGATCATGACCTAAATGTACAAGCAGGAAATATCTTCGAGAGTTTTTATAATTCGGATATTGATGGCCCAGGAAATGGTAATGGAACTTTAAACTTATATACTGGAAATATTCCAGGACTGGAAAGCTTTAATTTAGAAACACTTTCTGTTCC
This sequence comes from Flavobacteriaceae bacterium LYZ1037, assembly GCA_003144015.1. Taxonomy (GTDB): domain Bacteria; phylum Bacteroidota; class Bacteroidia; order Flavobacteriales; family Flavobacteriaceae; genus Xanthomarina. The sequence continues at coordinate 1,534 of QFWS01000025.1, forward strand.
TAGTCAATTGTTAGAGGATGGATCTATTTCGGTGTATCCAAATCCAACGTCAGATTATATACATATTGCAACAACTTATAAAATTCAACAGGTAGAAATTTATGATATTTTAGGAAAGAAAGTAAAACAAGTTGCAGACAGTCCTAAAATTAATGTCAACCACTTACAAGCTGGAATCTATCTTGTAAAAATATTTACAGACAACGGACAAATTACTAAAAAAAT
>QFWS01000026.1 GCA_003144015.1 Flavobacteriaceae bacterium LYZ1037
CTCATAACCCGAAGGTCACTGGTTCGAGTCCAGTTCCCGCTACTAAATGTAAATCGTTTGAAATCAATGGCTTTGTTTGCACAAAGCCATTTTTTTATGTTTATATTAAATGAATTTCTAACGAATGAACACGAAAATGAACACGTTTTAGAACATAGTTTGTTAAAAAAGAAAAAATTTTCAGTCCCAAAAATTTATTCTGCTAACGGAAATTTAAGTAAGCGTTGGCACGTTTATTATTCCTACCGAAATCCTAAATCAGGAAAACTTCAACGGATGAAAAATGTCTATGGTAATGCTAATAGATATACCACAAAGGAAGATAGACTTGCAATTTTAAGCGTTTATAGAATTAAGCTTCTTAACTTATTAAAAGAAGGTTTCAATCCTTTTGAGGATAATACTCAAAGGTATGCGGAACGAGAGGTTGAAAAATTAAACTCTCATTCAGCTAAAAGTTCTAAAAAAACGAAAAAAGCTTTAGAATCAGAAAAGGAATCAGAACCCTTAGAATTAGTTTTAACTTATAAAGAAGCCTTTGAAAAAGGATTAAAGTTTAAAGAAAAACTGATTAGTGATACAACAAAGCGCAGTTATGAAAACCGTTTAAAAAACTTTTTACTTTGGGTAGAGAAGCGTCATCCAAGTTTGAAGACAATAACCGATATTGATAAGAAACTGGTAATAGATTTTTTAAATCATATTTTAGACCAAACAAGCCCAAGAAACAGAAACAACTACAGAACAGATTTAAGTAGTATTATGCAGGCATTAGAAGATAATGACATCATTACATCTAATTATATCAAAAAGATACCAGTTTTAAAATCGATACCACAACGAAACAAAACCTATTCACAAGAAGAGCAGAAAGCTATCTTTGAACACCTAGAAGAAACAGATAAAACCTTATTGCTTTTTATCAAGTTCATTTCCTACAATTTTTTAAGACCCATAGAAGTCTGTAGGTTGCGTGTTGGTGATTTAGACATCACCAATAAGCGAATACAGTTTAAAGCGAAGAATAGTCCTTTAAAAACGAAAATCATACCAGATTTATTGTTGCAAGATTTACCAGACCTTTCAAAACTAAACAAAAGAGACAATTTGTTTACTCCAGAAGGTATAGGAGGGACTTGGGAATCTGAATTAAGTAACAAACGTGATTACTTCTCAAAACGATTTAAGCGTGTAGTAAAAGATAAGTTTAATCTTGGAGCAGATTATGGATTATATAGCTTTAGACATACGTATATTACTAAATTATAT
>QFWS01000027.1 GCA_003144015.1 Flavobacteriaceae bacterium LYZ1037
CTTTAGTTTGTAATAAATAACTTTATATAGAAAAAGAGGAGAACTATAACGTGTTTTAGAATTACAGTTCCATGACACGTACGAGTCCTCTCTTTCTATAAAGTTGCAAAGAACCATTTGGAATACCAGGCGTATAAGTTCCCGATAAAGGAAGTAGTTTTTGCAACATATTTATTAACTCTAATTGTAAAAATATGAAAAATTATCAAGAAGTGGTAGGTATTGATGTTTCAAAAAAGACACTAGATGCTTATTGTCACCAAGCCCAATCACACAAAGAGTTTACTAATGATGTAAGTGGTTATAAAAGCCTATTGAAATGGGTTTTAAAGGTCGCTAAATCAAGTGCTGTATTTTACTGTTTTGAGAATACGGGCTATTACTCATTAAAGCTGGCCCTTTATCTAGATAGTCAAAACATTGTTTATGTAGAGGAAAGTCCCTTGAAAATAAAACGATCATCAGGAGTGGTCAAGGAGAAGACTGATCAATTGGATGCTTGTTTAATCGCTCGTTACGCATGGTTATATAGAGAGGAATTAACCCCAAGCACCGTTAAGAGCATGTCTCATTTAGAGTTGGGTAGACTACTTGCCCTACGCGATCAATTGGTTCGCAATAATGCTGGACTCAAGGGGACGCTAAAAGAGTTGCGGGCACTTTTGTCTAGTCCTACTACCGATGTTGGATGTATAGGTCTAACACGCAGTATCTCGTACATAGAAAAACAAATAAAAGGCATAGAAGACAGAATAATAGAAATAATAACGGCAGATGCTGAAATGAGCAAAAACTATGATCTGCTCTCAAGCCTTAAAGGTATTGGTCTGGTGGTAGCTTGCCAACTCATTTATCATACAGGAAACTTTACGCGCTTTGATAGTTGGCGAGCTTTTTCAAGCTATTGTGGAACAGCCCCTTTCGAGCATCGTTCCGGAACCAGTATCCATCGCAGAAAACAATGCCATTATCTGGGCGACCGGAAAATGAAAAGTTTGTTGAGCATGGCAAGTGTATCGGCCATACAGCATGACAGCGAGTTGCGTTTGTATTACAAGAGAAAGTTGGCAGAAGGCAAGGATAAGATGCTCGCCATAAATAATGTTAGAAATAAATTAATAGCAAGAGCTTTTGCGGTTGTAAAAAGAGGAACACCCTATGTAGTGCTTCAGCAACATGCAGCATAAAATTATTGACTTTTTATTAGGATTTGATCTTGGAATACGTGT
>QFWS01000028.1 GCA_003144015.1 Flavobacteriaceae bacterium LYZ1037
AATTCAGTCAAATTTTGTCCGATTTCAATTCCGTTAAATTTCAACAAATCAGAGCTGAAATCAGATTCAAAAATTACTTCTGGATTATATGTGAACTCGGTTTTTCTCAAATTGGTTACAACGGTCTCGGCTATGAGTAGTTGCGTGAGTTAGCACTTAATTTTGCAAGTACACACCAAGTTGGAAATTCCGCAGGAATTTCCAAAGTAGGCGAGAACAAGCAATTACTTATAGCCATTGTTGTATGCAGTTTTTTATGCTTTTAATCCTTTAAAATTCGTTTTATTTTCTTTCACGAGTTTTTCATATAAATCAATGGTATTGTCTATATATCTTCTCGCACTTCCAGATACAGTTTGATAATAAGACTTTAGTTTGGATAAAACCTCTTCTTCAATTTCTGTAGCTTCTTTATCTCTTTCATTTGGAATCATAACAAAATAATCTAAATTTCTATGAAAAATTTTTCCACACTTTAAAGGCGTGACTGATGAAAATAATAGCCCCTCAATTAAATTTGAATTTTCAGCTTGTTGTTTGTTTTTTTCCAAATAAGAATCAATTGAATTATGACAACTTACTCCCAAATAATTAACATCTTCTTCAATCAAATAAGCATCAATAATAGGTTGTCCAAAATAAATCTGTTCACTTTTATTCAAACTTATTTCTCCGTGGGCAATTCCTCCTTTTATGGCAATGTTGCTTCTTATAGCATTTGAGAAAAGAAATCTTAATGAAACAAGGAAATATTCAAAATTTATGTAAGAATCATTTTTTGAAAAAAGGACTACAGAGTCAGAAAAGCTAACAATATAAATATCAGAATCTGCAAAATAATGTCCTTCATTAGTTATTGGCGATAATTCCTCTAATTTCTTTTTACTAGCAGAAATATTGCTTAATTCATCATAAATATCGCTGTGTGTTTTTCGCATTACTTTGTCTTTAAATCCTAATAAATCTAAAAATGCAACGAAGCGATTATCTGTAGTTTTCCAATTAGTTTTTTTATTCTTTTTTTCCTCTGCCATATTTAGTTAATGGGTGTTTCTCAAATGTCTTGTCCTGAAATATGGCTACAGGTTAAAATTGAATTTACGCTGATAATTTATATACCATATTTGGTGTTTTATAGTCTAAAGATAAATGTAATCTTATTTCGTTGTATAAATTAATTGCAT
>QFWS01000029.1 GCA_003144015.1 Flavobacteriaceae bacterium LYZ1037
AGACCGTTGTAACCAATTTGAGAAAAACCGAGTTCACATATAATCCAGAAGTAATTTTTGAATCTGATTTCAGCTCTGATTTGTTGAAATTTAACGGAATTGAAATCGGACAAAATTTGACTGAATTACCAATCGAACTGATTTCTGAATTTTATGACAAAGAAGATAAAAGTCAAAAAATAGACATTAAGAATGGTTGGGTTTTGACAAATAACGGAATTCAATACGTGCTGAAAAATGGGATTGTAAAAATGATACGTGTTAAGGAAAATGGAATTACAAAGCTGAACGGATTTGACAAAGTTTACGTGGAAAAATTGATTGGAAAACCGAATAAAATAAGTAATGATTCAATAACTTGGGTTTGGGACAATGTTGTTTATGCAAAAGTTCATCATTATAAAAAAAGAAAAACTAAAATTCACTTCTCAACCGAAAACGGAAAAGTATGTGAATTAGAAATTGAATAATGAAAAGAGGATTAAATATTTTACACTTTTGCCTATACCTAATTGAGAGAAAAATTCATTTTCTCTTTAACAAAATAAATCCTGCTCTTTTGTTATACAAAATTCCTGCTGTTAAAAGAAGAATGAAAACGAAGTATGGAATAGAAAACACAAAAGAATATTTGGATGACTTTTGGACAAATCAAAAAAATGGTTTGAGCTTAAATTTTATTGGTGGTTGGCTTATAGGCCTAATTTTTATAATACTTATCAGTTTAACTATTATTACGCTGAAAGTCTTTGAATTTAAATTTGATTTGCCTAAATATGTTTTCATTGTATTTGGTATAATTTCTTATGTAATTTGTCATTTCACTACATTTAAAGATGACATATATTTAAAATATTTTAAAGAATTTAACACTTGGTCGATTACAAAAAAAAGGATTAACGTTTTAATGAGTATCGGATTTATATTACTTGTCATTGCCTTATTCTTTTTAAGTTTATTGTATTTTTAAAAATAAAAAACTGGTTACAACACCGTATATAATTTATTGCTGGTTCTAGCCTACTTACGAAAATCCTCGCGGATTTTCTATTCGGTTTTTATTTGCTAAATTAGGTGCTTAA
>QFWS01000030.1 GCA_003144015.1 Flavobacteriaceae bacterium LYZ1037
TTGTGTGTTTTCCGGTTGTAAGTTCGGCTAAAATTTTCAGTTTAAAAGGTTCACTGTAACGTCTAATTACTTTGTCATTTCTATACATAATGTTTAAAATTATGTAGCCTTTATTCAGGACGGGTCATAATTGTTTACAACGGACTTGTGTATGATTAGTTGCAATTGGACTAAAGATAACAAAAGGGGACGAACCTGAGGGAAATTCGGAGAATTTTCCGATTAGAACATACCAAACTCCAGCAATTAATTATACACGTTGTTGGCAGTAGTTTTTTTTCCCCGCTTGTTTTTATTTGTCAAAAATTTATAAATTCCATATCCTAAAATTCCACCAATAATTAATGAAATTATAAAATTCAATAAGCTCGGACTTGGATGTCCATTGTCTGCTGGTCCAGCACTGTAAAATAGATTCATAAATGAATTCATTTCGTTCAAATGATAGTAACAAATGTCTGGAATTAATAAATCATATATTAGAGTAAAACTAATCAGGCACATCAGAATTGCAACCGCCAAAATGAAAATCCATTTTAAAGTTTTGCTTTCTTTCATTTAATTGTCAGTTGCGATTATCAAATTCGGCTTTTCTCCGACCTTTATTTTTCTGTAATTAACAAATGCTCCACATTCCAAAATTGCGTTAAATATTTCGGGTTCGTGTTCTTTCAGATATTTTCCGTTGTCAATTCGTAAAATAGTTGGTTCGTCAGTCAGTTCGTCCATACAGTCAATCCAAGCATTCATATTTTCTCCATAATAATCTGGAAAGTTCATTTCTTTCTTAAATTCAGAGTGGAATGTCTTCCAATTCTTTAATCTTTTTCCCTTGATTCTGAATGTTTGCATTTGGGTTCTTAAATTACTGCCAACGTGTTCCTTTAGTTTGTAATAAATAACTTTATATAGAAAAAGAGGAGAACTATAACGTGTTTTAGAATTACAGTTCCATGACACGTACGAGTCCTCTCTTTCTATAAAGTTGCAAAGAACCATTTGGAATACC
>QFWS01000002.1 GCA_003144015.1 Flavobacteriaceae bacterium LYZ1037
CTTCCTTTATTTTCAATAATATTTTCTAAATCCGAGTCAGTTTTATGTTGGAATTTTTCAATAAATTTATTTTCGTTCATTTTCTAATTTTAGGTCAGTTTCGGGGTTTCGTCAAATTGCTTACAACAATTGGATAAAGACAATTGTCTATATCCATCTTATAACGCTAAGATAGTAAATCTTTAATTTCCATGAACGATCTATTTGCTACATGAGTATATATTTCTGTTGTTTTAGTAGAACTATGTCCAAGCAAAAGTTGAATATGTCTAATGTCAGTACCGTTTTCTAATAAATGAGTTGCAAAACTGTGTCTTAACATGTGTGGTGTCACTCTTTTAAAAATACCTGCTTTTTTTGCGGCTACAGAAATGATGTTTAAAACGCTGGTAACACTATATTTATCTCCTTTTTGACCTTCAAAAAGATATTTACGAGGTCTATATTCTTTATAATATTGTTGAAGGTCTTTTAAAATACTTGGGCTTAATACAGAGATTCGGTCTTTATTTCCTTTAGCATTCTTAATTTTTACAACCATTCTTTTACTGTCTATATCAGTAATATTCAGGTTCAATAACTCACTCCTTCGAAGTCCAGATGAATAGAGTAAACCTACAATACATCTGTGTTTAATGTTATTGGTGTTATTAATAATTTTTATAATCTCTTCTTTAGATAAAACTTCTGGCAATTGTTTTACTTTTCTTGGTCTTTCAATGGAATAAAACCTATTTGGCATTCCATGAACAATTTCGTAAAAGAATTTTATACTATTAACTGCTAAATTTACATAAGAATTCGATTTCCCTTCCTGTATGAGCTTTTGCAAATATTTTCTAACGTCTATTTCATTTAGAGTGATTGGTTCTTCGTCATAATAATAATTAATATAAGCCTCAAAACATGCCACGTAGTTACGAACTGTGTTTTCAGAATACCTTTTAAGTTCAAGCTTTAATAAGTATTCTTCAGGACAAGGTTTAAAACCTTTTTTTGGTTTTCTGTTTCTATAACGTTCCATATTAAGTTCAGGATTATCTGCATTTATTATTTTTTCGGAAAAGAAATAATTGCCATTTACCCAAGCAACGCCATAAAACGTTTTAAAAATTAAATCTAGATTGCTTTTATTATTTGAAACGTAGAACATTGCAAATTCCTTACTCCAAGAAACATTTGGTAAGGTGTCGACTAAAGCCTCTATAACCTTATTCGTATTATATTGAAGTCCAATACATTTTTTTTGGTCGATTAGTAAATGCTTTAAAGTGATACTTTTCTGTAGTTCCATGTTTTTTTTCTAAATTTAAATGAAACAAATGATTTAATCGTATCTTATTCGAATAGGATACGTATAAAATACGCTTAATTTTAAAGCTTATGAGACTTCAAAAAGAATGTTTGTATTGTAATAAGCAATTAGTAGGTAGAACCGATAAGAAATTTTGTGACCCACAATGTAAAAGTGGTTATCATTACCAGCAAGCAAAAGAACAACCAGAACGGTTTTATAATAAAGTTGACAATCAATTGAGGCTAAACCGTAAAATTTTAAAGGAATATAATAAAGGAGGTAAGGTAACAGTAAGAGCAGAAGTTCTAAAAGCCAAAGGATTTAACCCTAATTTTTTCACACATTATTGGAAAAACAATAAAAGTGATGTTTACTTGTTTGCATATGAGTATGGATTTCTCAAAAGAGAAGAGCATCATATAGAAAAATACATACTTATAAAATGGCAAGATTATATGGGAAATTAGTTATTTCCATTTATGTCTAGAAGTTTATTTTCTGACATACGCCAAATGTCTGGAGATATTTTTCTTAATGTTTCCAAAAACAAATCTGGATTATTATCCTGCAACAATCTAATTTCGTTTGTTAAGGTTTTTTTTAAGTCTTTATTAAACTTCTTAAGTGTTTTAGCTTTTCGGTTTTGTATTTGTTTTGGGGATAAATTTTCCTTTTATAAAATTGGAAAGACAAAGTTAGGAGATGTCTGAATATTTGAATAATAGCTTAATATTTCCTTTACTGGTTTAAGAATTTTAATACTATAACGTTTCTCGAATTGATTAACTGTGAAATCAACACCATCACTTTTAAAATCATCAATAATTGCCGAAGCCTTACTTTTAAATTTAACTAAAAGCACATTTCTTTGTATATAGTTATTATGATTTTTTTAAACTCAGACCTAAGGTCATTCCATTCATTATCTTGACAGGAAAATCCTAAAGAAATAATTTTCTTTCTTCTATCTTTTGTAACACGAAGAGCAATAGGAGATGAATTATCTCTTAATCGCTAAGCTCTCTTAATTATACTTACAGTTGCCATAAATTAATTTTGGGTCGAACATAGGTCGAACAAAAGAGCTTATTCCTTATTATAAAAATGTGTGGCATCTTTTAAAAGCATGTTTAAATCGATTCTCTCTTTATTAATGCGAGTAGCATCCCAACTTAAATATTTAGTACAATCTTTTATTATTGCTTCTTTAAATTTTGAAATACTTGAAATATTAAAATACAACCTCCCTGTACGTCTTACAAAAAAATCAGCCAAACTATTGACCATTTCATGGTGTATGCCATACCATAATTCAGATCTTATTAATCGTAGTTCCGCATTTTTATTTCTAAAATCAGGCATTTTTTTTAATATCACATCTGCTTGTTTGCCATAAGTTGATGTTAAATACCAAGAAAAATAAGCATCTTCAATGCCCACTTTCTTAAGCTTTTGCTGCAATTTTTTTTGATAAGATTTTATTTCTTTCGAGGAAACTATGGTTGGAGTTGTAAGTGCAATTTTTTCAGTGTAAGACTCTTTAAATTTAGATGCTTGCTTTGTTGTCATTGTTTTAATGACTGTATCAATAACACGATGCGCCATTTTTCTATAACCCGTTAATTTTCCCCCAGCAATAGAAATTAGCCCACTATTGGAAATAAATATTTCATCTTTTCTAGATAATTCGGAAGGATCTTTTTCATCTTCATGAATTAAAGGTCTCAATCCTGCCCAATTAGATTCTACATCAGCTTTTGTTAATTGTACTTTTGGAAAGGCTTCGTTTACAGCATCAATTAAATATGTTGCATCTGCTTTAGTAGCAACTACATGTTCTAAATCGCCAAAATAATCTGTGTCTGTCGTGCCAACATAGGTTACACGTCCTCTAGGTATTGCAAAAATCATACGACCATCAGATACATCGAAATAGATGGATTGCTTCAAAGGGAATTTTTCAAAAGGAAACACTAGATGAACCCCTTTTGTAAGATGCAAATGCTTGTTGTTTCTGGAAGCATCTTTTTCGCGTAACACATCTACCCAAGGACCAGTTGCTGAAACAAAATTCCTGGAACTTATGTTTATTATTTCATCTGAATTTAGATCGATACATGCGATACTTTTAATTCGTTTTTTGGTATTATAAACGAACGTTTGCATCTCACAATAATTTAGAATTGTTGCTCCAAATTCAGCTGCTTTTTTTAGAAGTTCTATAGTAAGACGTGCATCGTCTGTTCTGTATTCAGAATAATAACCACTACCAAGAATAGTCTTGGTGTCCAATAAAGGTTCTTTTTCTAAAGTCTCTCTTTTGTTTAGCATTTTCCTTCTATCGTCACCTTCAACACTTGCTAATAAATCGTATACTTTTAATCCTATAGAAGTCATCATTTTTCCATAAGTACCACCTTCTACAAGTGGTAAAAGCATTTTTTCTGGAATGACTAAATGTGGTGCTAGCTTATGTACTATGGCACGTTCTCTTCCAGATTCTTTGACCAAACCAATTTCCAATTGTTTTAAATAACGCAAGCCACCATGAATCAATTTGGTGGATTTATTGCTAGTTCCTGAAGCAAAATCATTCTTTTCAATTAAACAGGTTTTCATACCACGAGACGCTGCATCTAATGCAATACCTGCACCAGTTACACCACCTCCTATAATAACTAGGTCGAATTTTTGGGAAGTAAGTGTTTTAATCTGATCTGCTCTATTAAGTATAGAAAAAGGTTTAATCTTCATTAAATGGTTAAGTTTCATTAATTGTTTTGGTTCTTTTTATAGCATCTAACCAACCTGTATATTTTTCCGTTCTAGTTTTTACATCCATTTTTGGTGTAAATATTTGGTCCACTTCCCGAATAGATGCTATGTCTTGTTTTGTCCAGACACCAGCTTTTAATCCAGCAAGCATGGCGGCTCCTAAAGCAGTAATTTCTATCATTTTTGGTCTATCAACAGGTACATTTAAAAGGTCTGATTGAAATTGCATCAGGTAATTGTTAGCACTTGCTCCACCATCGACTTTTAAAGCGTTAAGAGGTTTTCCACTATCTTCTTCCATAGCCTTTATAACATCTTTGGTTTGGTACGCTAATGATTCTAGTGTGGCCTTAATAATTTCGTTTTTACCAATATCTAGCGTAATACCATAAATGGCGCCTTTAGCGTTTGCATCCCAGTAAGGAGCTCCAAGTCCAGAGAAAGCAGGAACTACATATAAATCTTTTAATGGTGGAATGCTATTGCAAATGTACTCGGTGTCTTTTGCTTCTTCAATTAACAACATTTTATCACGCAACCATTGTATGGACGCGCCACCTATAAAAATACTGCCTTCTAAAGCATAGTTTTTTGTTTGGTCTGGTAAGCTACAAGCTAGGGTTGTGATTAATCCATTTTTAGAGGATACATAATCTTTTCCATTATTTAAAAGTAAAAAACATCCTGTGCCATAAGTGTTTTTTGCTATGCCTTCTATAGATCCTCCTTGCCCAAATAAAGCAGCTTGCTGGTCTCCAGAAACACCACAAATGGGAATATTTGTATCTTGATATGCTACATATCCAAAATCGGAGGATGAGGTTTTTACTTCAGGCAACATCGATTTTGGAATATCTAAGGCTGTAAGTAAAGTATCGTCCCATTTCAAGTCTTTTATGTTGTACAACATAGTTCGAGACGCATTGGTATGATCTGTATAATGGTTTTTCCCATTAGTGAATTTATAAATCAACCAACTATCAATAGTTCCAAACAGAAGCTTTCCAGCGTCGGCTTTGTCTCTTGCATCTATCACATGATCTAAAATCCACTTTAATTTGGTGCCAGAAAAATAGGCATCAATGACCAGTCCTGTATGCTCACGAACATAGGTGCCTAAGCCATCATTTTTTAAGGTCTTACAAATATCTTTGGTACGATTATCTAACCAAACAATAGCGTTGTAAACAGGCTCTCCTGTATCTTTATCCCAAACCACAGTTGTTTCTCTCTGATTTGTAATCCCAATAGCAGCAATGTCTTTTGGGTGAATTCCAGTTTCATTTAGAACCTTTTTGAACGTTTCTTTTTGATCCAGATAAATTTGATTTGGGTCATGCTCTACCCAACCAGATTCTGGATAGTATTGTGTTAATTCTTTTTGAGAAATTCCCTGGATAGCACCTTGCATATCAAAAATGATGGTCCTTGTGCTTGTGGTACCTTGATCGAAAGCAATGACATATTTTTTGTTCATATAGTTTCTTTTGAAAATACCTAGTAGTTTTGATTACTGAAAAGGTTAAAACATAAAGAACTGAAAATATTTTCAAAATAGTAAGTTTTCAAAGAAAACTATTTTTAAATCTATTCAATGTATTGTTCTGTGTTATGAGTGCTTATAATCAAAAAAGATTTGTAATTTGTCTGCGATTTAAATATTCAGATTATGGCTAAGAAAGCAGATCAAACAGCATCTTTTATGGTTCGATTTAACCAAATTATTTTTGAAGAAGATGGTGAATCTAAAGTACAATGGCGAGGAAAAGTATCGCATGTACAAGGAGGAGATGATAAAAGTTTTTCAGATTTTAAAGATGCCGTCGTTTTTATTCAAGAAAAACTGGGAGATTTAACCATGGAAGCCACTAAAGACAAATCGCCAGAAATACAAGATTCCCTACTTAGAAAGAGTTTTTCATTATGGAAAACAATGGCTAAAGAAGGTCCTAAAGTCATTATGGAAACCATTAAAGACCCTAGAAAACAAGTGGCAAATCTCCAAGATCAAATAAGTTATTTAGGAGAGGATTTAAAAGATAAAGTACAAATTGACCAATGGCGAAATGCATCAAGGTCGGATTTTAACACGATTAAAGAATCCATTAGCACTTTGGCAGAAGAAATAAAAAAACTAAACGCTAAAGTAGATGCCATGGGTAAACCAGTTAAAGCAACAAAAACAACTCGTACTACTAAAAAGAAGTAAGCCCTAAATGAATCATCTCAAAGATAAACTGCAAGAATTAAAACAGTTTCAGGAAGAAGCGAGTATTCGTATTCAAACCTTGGGGCAGTTTCACTTGTGGCGAAACAATGAAAAAGTCGATTCAAAGCAATGGGGAAGAGATAAAACCATACAATTATTACAGTATTTAATTTCTAATAGGCAACGGCATGCGCTTCATAAAGAAAAAATCATGGATCATCTTTGGGAAGAAGGTAACGATCGGGATTTTAAAGTTGCCATGCATGGTGTGAATAAAGTATTAGAACCAGAAAGACTATCAAGAACAGAACCTAGTTTTGTAATTAGACAAGGGGTGAGTTATCAGTTAGATTTGAACAAAGTTTGGATTGATGCTGAGGCTTTAGAACAATATATTATTATTGGAAATGAAGCTCTAGGAGAAGACCAAGCCATTTCTAAACAAGCTTATAAATCCGCAATTACTTTATATCAAGGTGTGTATTTGCCTAATCGTATTTTTGAAGATTGGTCGTCTGAAGAACGAGAAAAAATACAAGTCCTCATATTAGGAGCTTATGTTATTCTTGCAGAAATTCTACTTCAAGAAAACCCGTTAGAAAGTATCCGGCTAGCGCAATGTGCTATTGCTATTGATAACACTTGGGAAGACGCTTATAGGTTACAAATGCAAGCTTATATTATAAAAGGCAATAGGCCACAAGCCATAAAAGCCTATCAAAAATGTGCCGATGTTTTAGATCAAGAATATGGTATCGATCCACTTCCTGCTACTAAAAATCTACTTCAAGAGATTGAAAATATTTCATAATATTTAGCCTCAATTTTCAGCTTCAATTTATTTTGCAACTCATTTGTAACTGCTTGATTGTACGTTTGCACTATAAATTTAGAAACAACACTTGAACACAATTATATTATGGCAACAAAAACTAAAAAAACGCAAGCAACACTTATAGATACAACTGCAAAGAAAGTATTAGGATTAACAGTTAAAGCAAATGATCTAGCCTTAAACACAACCGAAAAGGTAGCCTTAAAATCTATTGAGTTAACTGAAAAAAGCTTAGGATTCTCTAATAAAGTTTTGAAAAAAGGTTTAAAAGCTTCAGCTAAAAATCAAGATATTGTATTTAATACTTTAGATACAGTAAAAGGAAAAGTAGTAAAATTTATTCCAAAATTTAAGTAATTTTTAAAAATTAAAGGGACTCGTACTCAAGTGCAACTCATTTGTAACTCACTGATTGTATGTTTGTACCAGAATTAAAATTATAATACAATAACAACAATATATTATGGCAACTAAAACAAAAAAAGCAACAAAAAAAGGTACGAAGCCAAGTGTTGCAAAAAAAGTAAATACAAGTTTAATCAATGCATCTATGGCTGCAATTAGTACAACTGTAGAAAATGGTGAGAAATGGCAAAAATTAGCATCTAAGTTAATTAAGAAATCTGAAAAAGTAAGAGAGCAACAAATCAATATGGTTTTTGATACAGCCGAAACTGTTAAAGGTCAGTTTGTAACAGGAACAGATAGAATGAAAGTTTTGGTAGGTTACGATGCTGAATTAGTTGAAAAAGCTAAAAACATGGCAATTAACAATCCTGTAAGCAAAAAAGTAGTTGGAATAGTAGAAGATATTACAGAAAAAGTATCTGAAAACCCAATGGTTCAAAAAGCCGAAAAGACTACAGAAGATATTAAAACTAAAGGAATCGCAAAATTTAATGAATTAAAAGCAGATGTATTAGAGCAAGCTTCAAAAATCATTCATAAAGGTGAAGCTATAATCGAAGATGCTAAAACTACGCCAAAAGCTAAGGTGGTAGTAAAAAAAGCCCCTAAAAAAACAGCAGTAAAGAAAACAGTAACAACAAAATCTAAAGCAACTAAAGTAGTAGCAAAGGCAGCGCCAAAAAAAGCTGTTGCTAAGAAAGCAACAACTTCTAAGGTTGCTAAAAAAGCGACTCCAAAAGCAAAAACTACTGTAGCAAAAAAAACAACAGCAGTAAAAGCAACTACAACAAAAAAAACAGTTACTAAAGCAGCAACTAAAGCCGCTAAAGCAACTGTAGCTCCTAAAGCAACTACAGCTAAAACTGAAACTGTAGCTAAAGTAGCTGAGGTAAAAGCTGATGTAGTAAAATAATTAGATTTAACGTATAATATAATTTAATATGGGTACAAAAAAAACAATGCTAGATTCGCCAAAGAAAATGGCAATTAAAGCTCTAGATAAAACAAAAAGCACATTAAAATCTGCAAATGGTTATGCGCTTCATACAACAGAAGAAGTTGTTACAGAAGGCATCGTAGTTGCAGAACAATGGCAAACAGTTGCTAACATTGCATTAAAAGATAGTTTAAAGCTAGCAGCAACACAACAAGAGATTGTTTTTGACACCTTAACAGGAATAAAAAAACATGTATTGCTAAGTAAAAAAAGGTTTACGAAGCTTATAGCGTAGTAAATGTTTTTTGATTATTATTAAGTTGGTTAGTTGAACCAAGCTACATTGTAGCTTGGTTTTTTTATTTTGTACTTATTAAGTTTAAGCCAAAACGTTTTGTATTTTAGGACAAATATTTTGAAAGTGACAAAGAAAAAAAACATATCAGCTTCAGAAATTATAACGTTTTATATGGATTACGTGATAGAACATCATGGTAAACCAGAGTCTATTGAAGACTTTTCTCAACTTCACCATTTTGACGATTCCATATTTTACACACATTTTACGTCGTTTAAAGATTTAGAGAAAACAATTTTTAATGCTCTTTTTGAAAATTCGTTAGTCATCTTAAAACAAAGTCCAGAATATCCGAGTTTTGGCAAGAAGGATAAATTATTGAGTCTGTATTATACGTTTTTTGAAAACCTTTCGCTGAATCGAGAATATATAGAAATGACTTTAAAAGGCTTTGAAAACCAACTAAAAGCACTTGCTGTTTTTTCAAAATTAAAGCGTAGTTTCTCTGCTTTTATTGATGAATTAGATTTAGACACTTTTAATTTAAATGTAGATAGTATTGAAACTATTCAAAAAAAAACCATTAAAGAATCTGCATGGATACAGCTTTTATTAACCATGAAATTTTGGCTAGATGATACTTCTGAAGCTTTTGAAAAAACAGATATTTTTATTGAAAAATCTTTAAATACAAGTTTCGAATTACTAGACACTAAGACCTTGCATAATATTATAGATCTGGCAAAGTTTTTATATAATGAGAAAGTGAAATAACAGTTATGAAAACACTAAAAAACATACCAATTTCTAAAATACAACGGGCTTCTAAACTTGTGCAAACAGGAGCAAAAGTTGGTGTGAATTATTTAAAATATTATGGCGATAAAATGGTGAATCCGGAAACAGATGCCAAAGGTAGATTGGACGAATCTAATGCCACAGATATTTACGATAGCTTAAAAGATTTAAAAGGCTCAGCTTTAAAATTAGCGCAAATGCTAAGCATGGAAAAAAATATTTTACCCCAAGCTTATGTAGAAAAATTTTCATTATCGCAATTTTCTGTACCACCATTATCTGCTCCATTGGTAATCAAGACATTTAAAAAATCTTTTGGTAAATTCCCAAATGAGATATTTGACACGTTTCATTCCGAAGCAAAAAATGCAGCTAGTATAGGGCAGGTACATCGTGCAAGTCTTAATGGAAAACAACTGGCAGTAAAAATTCAATACCCAGGTGTTGCCGACAGTATTTTATCAGATTTGGCCATGGTTAAACCCATTGCTATGAAAATGTTCAATATTAAAGGCGAACATTCTGATGTGTATTTTAAAGAGGTTGAAAGCAAGTTACTAGAAGAGACAAATTACATTCTTGAGATTGAACAAAGCCAAGAAGTTGTTGCGTCTTGTTCGCATATTCCTAATTTGTTATTTCCAACCTATTATGCAGATTTAAGTTCTGAACAAATTATAACTATGGATTGGATGGAGGGTATTCATCTTTCAGAATTTTCAAAAATAAATACAAATCAAGAGCTGGCAAATACTTTAGGACAAGTATTATGGGATTTTTATTTGTATCAAATCCATGTCCTTAAAAAAGTACATGCAGATCCGCATCCAGGAAATTTTTTAGTATCTGAACAAGGGCAATTAATTGCACTAGATTTTGGTTGCATGAAAATTATTCCTGAAGATTTTTACGAACCTTATTTCGAATTGTTTGATATAAATGTTTTAGATGATTCTAAATTGTTTCACCATAAATTATTAGAATTAGAAATCTTAAGGGAAGACGATACGAAAGAAGAAATCGCATTTTTTACTCATATGTTTCATGATGTTTTAAGTTTTTTCACACAACCTTTTCGTGAAGAAACATTCGATTTTTCAGATCCAGATTTTTTTGAAAAAATAGCAGCCATAGGCGAACGTTATTTTAAAAGTACTAGAACAAGTAACATGAATGCCAATCGAGGTTCTCGACATTTTATCTATATGAACAGAACGTTTTTTGGTTTATTTAATTTGATGTTCGATTTACAAGCTAAGAATATAAAAATAGAGAATTATAAACTCTTATAAATAGGTGTTTTAAACGAGATTGTTTCACAGTAAATTTAAAATACTATGCACGCATAGTATTTATAGAAATATTGTATCTTGCGAAAGCTTGAAAAAGGAGACCTATGTTTTGAAAAAAATGATTATTTTTCAAAAGAAAGATGAAAAGCACTAAGTATTAAAAGAACAGATTAACACAATCAATTAATGGCAAAGAAAATAGATTTAAAGGATATTGTTCAGGATGCATTTGACGCTTCAATCCAACAGATTTCAGGCTACGATGCGGCCTTTTTATATGCAGAATCTCCTACGAGCCCTATGCATGTTGCTACTTTGAACATTGTAGAAGGCTCCTTGAAATTTGAAGACTTTAAAGAAATTATTGCATCAAAACTTCATTTAATTCCAAAATTTAGACAACGGTTACTTAGTGTGCCAATGAATTTGGATTACCCGTATTGGGTAGACGATCCAAATTTCGATTTAGACTTGCATTTAAATCGCATGAAATTACCAGATCCTTCAAACTGGAAAACATTAAGAGATTTAACGTCTACCTTATTTAGCTCGCCTTTAGATTTACGAAGACCTTTATGGTCGGTTCATTTTATAGAAGGCATAGACGAAATAGCACAAGTGCCAAAAGGCTCTGTTGCTATTGTTACTAAAGTCCATCATGTAATGATTGATGGAAGTTCTGGTGTTGGCCTCTTAGGAGTTTTATATGATAATGATGCAGACGGGAAACAAAAAAAGCGTTCTAAGCCAAAAGCGTTTAATCCAGAGCCATTACCAGATGAGTTAAGCTTATTACTGAAAAGTGGTTATGGTTTTTTAAAGAATCCCTTTAAAATTCCAAAGACAGTAAGTGAAACCGTTTATAGTTTTATAAAAAGTAAAGCTGCTAGCAAATTAAGTATTCAAAAAGAATTTAGTTCAACAAAATTTCCTGTACCAATAACTATTTTTAACGGATCAATATCTGCAAAAAGAACTTGGGGAACTGCTATTTTATCTTTCGACCGTATTAACTCACTTAGAAAAGTTGTTGGAGGAAGTATTAACGATATTATTCTTGTAATTTGTGCAGGAGCTATTCGTCGTTATTTAGCTGAAAAAGAAAAATTGCCTTTACATCCTTTGGTGGCAAATGTGCCCATTTCAATTAGAACAGAAAATAGTTCAGAATTGAATAATCAAATTGCTAATATGATGATTCAGTTAGCAACACATATCGAAGACCCTTTAGAACGATTAGAATATATCCAGGAACAAACCATGTTAGGGAAATCGAGACACAATACTATGGGAGCAAAAACCTTAGCTAAAATGGCAGATGTTGTACCTTTTGGTTTAGCAAATTTAGCAGCTGGTTTATATAGTAAATACAACATTAAAGATTTGCACAGACCACCTTTTAATGTCACCATAACAAACGTACCAGGACCAAGAGGCTTATTGTATTTAAATGGTCATAAAGTGGTTTCTATTTTTGGTTTAACCCCTGTTGTAGATGGTTTCGGTCTAATAATTGCAGCTTTTAGTTATAATGGTCAAGTAAGTATAACCACAACATCAGATGCTAAAACAATGCCAGATGCAGATGTGTTTTCAAGATATATTAGAGAATCTGCAAACGAGTTAGAAGAGGTCATTAATAATCTTGGTAAAAGTAAAACGTCCAAGAAAGCAGTAACAAAAATTAAAAGTAAAAGCACACCTTTTTTTACAGCCTTAAAAAAATACTTAAAAGCCAATCAAAAAGACCTTAAAGGTTATAAAGGAATTTATCAAATTCAAGTAGGTTTAGGAGATACAACTGTTGGTTGGGAAATAGATTTAACAAAAGATACTGCAACAGTTAAGAAAAAGAAAAACTTAAATCCAAAACTATTGGTAGAAATTGAAGACGAAAATCTATATGCATTATATAAAGGCAAGTTGTTAATCGACGAATTAAAGATTCAAGGACGAATAAAAATAACAGGGACTGCAGCAAGTAAAACAAAATTCATAAAATTACTGACAGCATTTATAGAACGATAAAGAATGCACTATAAAACACACATATTAAAATCTACAGATGGCGAATCCATTTGTTATTATAAATGGGAGGCAAACCCTAAAAAACCTTTTAAAGGACTAGTACAAATTGCACATGGATTAGGAGAGCACGCTGGCAGATACGATAATATGGCACACCTTTTACAAGCTGAAGGCTATTCGGTTTACGCCAACGACCATCGAGCTCATGGTAAAACAGCCGAAATAAAACAGTTATTTGGATATTATGATGGCAAAGAATATTTTGATGATTGTGTGGAAGATATGCATTTGTTGTCTGAACTGATGAAGTCTGAACATCCAAAATCAAAATTTATTTTGTTTGGACATAGTATGGGGTCTCTTTTTAGCCGAAAGTATGTCACTAAATATGGAAAAGAATTAGATGCATTAATCTTATCTGGAACAGCAAGTTTTATAAAAGGTTTAGGGAATATTGGTCTAGTTACAGCAACCACAGTTACGGCTTTTCGTGGAAGATCTCGAGGGAATGAATTTTTAAAATCTTTCTTTTTTGGCGAATTCAATAAAAAATTTAAACCCAATAGAACAAAATTCGATTGGATAAGTAGCGATGAAAAGCAAGTAGATCTTTATGCTGAAGACCCTTACCGAATCGAAGATTTTTCACTTGGAGTGTTTTTAGATATTATCAAGAATTCTAAAAAGTTGAACAAGCCCGAAGCCTTTGCTGCCACACCACAAGATTTACCAATCCTCATGTTTTCAGGAGATAAAGATCCAGTTGGTGAAATGGGTAAAGGTGTTAAACGTGTTGCAAAGCAATATGAAAATCAAGGGATGAATGATTTTACATTTAATTTATATGAAGGAGGAAGACACGAAATGTTAAACGAAACGAATGCTGAATCTGTTAAACAAGAGATTATAAGTTGGTTAAATGCACGTACAAAAGGTTAAAAAAACATGGAAGAAACTCAAATTTTATATCGAATTTTCTCGCGTTTAGCAGTTGCTTTAGGTGTTTTAAATGGCTTGACATTAAAAGAGGCTAAAAAACTGGTACGTCAACAAATAAAAGACCACCCATTTGAAAAAGAAATAAAAGTGCTTATAAATGCCGTTGATAAAGATGAACACGAAAACATAGAACAACTTTTAGATAAAACTATTTTAGTTTGCGAAGAATTAGGCTCGAATCGTAATTATATAACCTTAGAAACTATTTTAGAACAAATTGAAGCAACTATCTCTAACGGACACAATCAAGAGGAATATAAATACACTAATTCTATTGTTGAACGTTTTAAAAAGGAGATTACGCTTATTAATAAAAAAATTCCATTGCCACCATTGTTTAATATGTTTATGGAAACAAGATCATTATTAGAGTGGTCTTCTATTTATTGTTTTTATCCATTTATTCCAAAACGTATTAAAGGTAACGGAAAACCTGTATTGTTAATTCCGCCTTATTTAGGAGATGATTTCTCAACTTCATTTGTTAGAAAATACCTTCAATCCTTGGGGTTTACAACCTATAAATGGGAGCTTGGTTTTAATATGGTAAAAGCGCATTATATTCCAAGATTAGAAGAGAAATTACACGACATTTATCAACAACATCAAGAAAAAGTAAGTATCGTAGGTTGGAGTGGTGGAGGTATTTTTGCTAAAATAATTGCAAACAGACATCCAGATCAGGTGGAGCAAATTTTAACGATTGGCTCTCCTATTTGGGGAGTTATGGATATGAAAACACCTGTTTATGGTTTGCTAGAATTCTTTAGAGGAAAATCTTTAAAAGAACGTAACGAACGATTTTTAGCAGAACTAGAACCCATTCCAAATGTTCCAGTAACTTGTATTTACACTAAAACCGATGGTCTAGTACCATGGAAACACTGTGTTGAAGCTGCAACTTCTAGAAAGAACATAAAAAATATTGAA
The DNA here is from genome assembly GCA_003144015.1 of Flavobacteriaceae bacterium LYZ1037. Lineage (GTDB taxonomy): Bacteria > Bacteroidota > Bacteroidia > Flavobacteriales > Flavobacteriaceae > Xanthomarina. The sequence goes on from QFWS01000002.1 coordinate 14,807, forward strand.
GTATTTGGAAGTCATTCAGGCATGGGAGCCAATGTAAGTGTCTTATTAGTCACAGCCAATATGTTGAGTGCCAATATACAAGGTAAAAAAATAAGAGATGTGGGTTCCAATATTGAACGTTTTTTGTATCCAAATTTTTGGAATAAAGCACGTAAAGCTTTCAAAACAAAAAAGCCAATTGTACAAGTTATAAAATAACAAACTATGGATCAGATTATTGATCATCATAAATTTCAGGAAGCTTTAAAGCAAATTGCTATTGAGCAAGATATGGATCTTGATCAAGTTAAAAAGCAAGGCGCTAATTGCATTAAGGAGCTGTATGCACAACAGCATCCTATGGCAAAATTAGTATCTGTAAAAAGTTTTGACTATATCTTGTCTAGAGCTTATAGCGATAAGATTGACGTAGACCCTAAAGGCATAAAAAAACTCATGAAACTCATGCAGAAAAACTCTGTAGCGTTTATCATGACACATAAAACGTATTTAGACACTTTAGTGCTTATTTCAACATTAGCACGATATGGAATGCCAATTCCATATTCATTTGGAGGCAGTAATTTGGCGTTTCCAGGATTAAAACAAATAGGAAATAATGCAGGACTTATTTTTATTCGTCGCAGTTTTAAAGACGATTTAATTTACAAAGCAGCTTTACGTCATTACATTTCTACCATCATAGATAAAGGCGATCACCTTACCTGGAATATTGAAGGGACACGTTCTAGAACCGGAAAAATTATCTACCCTAAAATGGGGATCTTAAAATATATTAAAGAAGGCGAATTACAAAGTGCTAGAGCAATAAAGTATGTGCCTGTTTCTATTGTTTACGATTTGATTCCGGATGTTAAGGAAATGACAGAAGAAGGGAAAGGACAAGAAAAAAAGTCTGAGAATGTTAAAGAAGCACTTAGCTACATTAGAAAATTAGGGAACGATTATGGTCGTGCTGCTATTCGTTTTGGAGAACCTGTTGCATTAGAAGAAGACCAGCAAGCAATTATTCCAGATATGGAAGAAGATAGTTATGCAGATAAAAACACATTACCACGTTTTGCTTTTGAGCTCATTCATAAAGCAAACGCCATTACGCCAGTAACCACAGTTTCATTGGTTTGCCATACATTACTTAATGATTTTGCCTTAACAAAAAAAGAGATTGAGTTTAAGGTAAATAAATTAATGACCTACATTGGTCAAAAACAAGAAGATGTACTTATAGATCGTGGTAATAAGATTGGTGTTACCATTCAAAAAGCCTTAAACTTATTGCAAGGAGCGCGAATAGTTCAAAAAAGTAGAGCAGGTCAACGTGCACAATACAGCTTAGTTTCAACAGAATATTTGCCAGCTACCTATTATGCTAATATGGCTTCAGGCCATTTATACCACCAGGCTTTTATTGAAATGGCTTTGGTAAAAATAAAAGACGATACCTCTGCTAATCGAATCACCAATTTTTGGGAGGAGATTATGAGGCTTCGTAATTTATTCAAATTCGAATTTTTCTACACCAATAAACCGAAGTTTAGTAGTGAAATTGAAGCAGAATTATTACGATTTGATGCTAATTGGAGAACTGTTTTAGCAGATCCAAAAGGAGATATTTCTGCCCTGTTAAAAAAACAAGATTTGTTTGTTTCTAGAGCCATACTATTATCTTATTTAGAAGCAGATAAAGTCGTTTGTCACACCCTAAATAGTTGGGATACAGATGATGATTTTTCAGACAAAGAATTCATTGAATTAGCTATGTTTAAAGGAAAAGAGCTGCATTGGCAATCTAAAATAACTCGTTTAGATAGTGTCTCTAAACCCTTTTTAATTAATGCCCTTCGTTTTGCTAAAAATGCAAATTTAGTTCCACTGGAAAAAAACTTAGATTATAATGGATTAGAGAACTGGAAAAATCAACTAGAGGATTTATCTGAGCGTTTATTCTATTTAAAACAAATTGAAATTGTTCAAGACAAAAAAAGTATTAAAGAACAATCAATAGAGCAAGTCGTTGTTCCAGATTCTGGCGTGGATGAAATTCATCAGGATGAAATTGTCGAAGAAGGACCACATATCACAGCCTTTTTTGATATGGACAGAACATTAATCAATGATTTTTCTGCAAAAAAATTCATGACAACACGCTTGTTTAGCGGAAAAACAACAGCAAAAGAATATCTTACACAATTTGCAACAGCTTTAATATTTGCAGCAGGAAATAGAGATTTTGAAGTGCTTACTAAAATAGCAGCACTCGGTGTAAAAGGTATTGCCGAATCGGCATTTTCTGAATTAGGAGAACAAGTTTTTGAAGATTTTTTAGAAGAAACCATCTATCCAGAATCTCGCGAATTAATTGAGAAACACTTAGCCAAAGGACATAAAGTGGTTATTATTTCAGCAGCCACCACCTATCAAATTGAACCTATTGCAAAAGCCTTAGGAATTAAAGATATTTATGCTACGGAAATGGAATTACGAAACGGCAAATTTACAGGTCGTGTTTCCGAAATGTGTTGGGGAGAAGGAAAAGCAAGAGCAGCAAGAAAATTTGCAAAGAAGAATCAGACAGATTTATCGAAAAGTTATTTTTATACGGACAGTATTGAAGATTTACCCCTACTTAAAATTGTAGGAAATCCAGTAGCTACAAATCCAGATCAGAGATTATCTCAAATGGCCTTCGAAAATAATTGGCCAATTTTAAGATTTGAAGAACCTGTAGGAAAACCGGTAGTTAATGGTTTTAGAACGGCATTGGCTGCTGCTAGTATATATCCTTCAGCAGTAAAAGGATTACTAAAAGGAGCTATGACGCTATCTAAACAAGAAGCTGCAAACACAACATTTTCTAGTATTGGAGATTTAGGATCTAAAATGGCAGGTTTAGAAATCGCTGTAAAAGGAAAACACAATTTAGAAGAAATAAGACCAGCCGTTTTTTGTTTTAATCACCAAAGTGCTGCAGACTTCTTTATTGTTATGAAATTAATTCGCCACGATTTTACAGGTATTGCAAAAAAAGAATTGGAACGAACGCCAGTTGGACCTATTTTTAAAGCTTTAGGAGCTATTTATGTCGATCGTGCCAATAAAGAGAAAGCCATTGAAGCGATGCAACCTGCAGTCGATGCTTTAAAGAGTGGTGTTTCTGTAGCCATTGCTCCTGAAGGTACAAGAAGTGGGAGTAAAGAACTGGGTTCCTTTAAGAAAGGAGCTTTTCATTTAGCCATGCAAGCGGGTGTACCTATAATTCCAATAGTAATAAAGAATGCCTATATGGCCATGCCTAAAGGAACAAATTTATTTAAACCAACTCATATTGAAGTGGTCATTCTTGATCCTGTAGACACATCCCTTTGGAAACTAAAACACATTAATAAACATATTGAAGATGTTAGGAATTTATACTTAAACGAATTAGATAATTAATCTTTAAAACATCCTTAATCTTTTTTGATAATAAAGAACATGAACTGGATGTTACATATGACAAGTTAAAAACTCAAAAATTAAGCGCATGAAATTAAATGTAGGAATACTTGGTGGTGGATCTTGGGGAACAACTGTGGCATCCTTAACGGCAAAAAATAATCATACTATTTTGTGGGCTAGAAATGAAAAAACAGTTCAAGAAATAAACGAAGCACATACAAATTCTAAGTATCTATCAGGAGCTAAATTAAACAAGAACTTAAAGGCGTCAAGTTCTATTGAAGAAACGGTTAAGCATGCAGATGTGATTGTTATGGGAATTCCCTCTCAACATTTTAGAGAGGTATTAAGAGATGCGAAACCACACATTAGACCTTGGGTTCCCATTGTCAGTTTATCTAAAGGATTGGAATTAGATACTAAAATGCGCATGACTCAGATAATTGCTCAAGAACTTCCTGGTCATCCAGCAGGTGTATTAACGGGACCAAACTTAGCAAAGGAAATCCACTCAGGTCAAGCTGCAGCTGCAGTTATTGCTATGGTAGATAAAACCATAGCCAAACAATTACAACAAGTATTTAGCACAGGTTTATTTAGAGTATATACTAATAATGATGTTATAGGTTGCGAGCTTGGAGGTGCATTAAAAAACATCATGGCCATTGCCACTGGCATGGGAGATGGAGCAAATGCTGGAGATAATACAAGAGCTGCATTAATAACTAGAGGTTTATCTGAATTAACCCGATTAGGAACAGCCATGGGAGGGAAAAGAAGAACCTTTTCTGGACTTGCAGGTATGGGTGATTTAGTAGCAACTTGTTCCAGCTCTAAAAGTAGAAATCACCATGTAGGATTTGAAATTGGACGAGGTAAAAGTTTGGAACAAATTATAAAAGAAATGAATGAAGTTGCTGAAGGTGTGAAAACCGCTAAAGTAGTCATGGAATTAGCTAAAGATTATAAGGTAGATATGCCAATATCTAGAGAAGTTTATAAAGTACTTTATGAGGGAAATACTGTAAATGATGCCTTTAGAGGCTTGCTTAAAATTGAAAGTGGCTCTGAAAAGGAACCAGGATAGATTTTAAATATTATAAATCTCCAGACAAAACATGATTTAAATTATTCTAGTAACTAAAGAAGAAATACTAAAACGGATTAATTTTCGTTTAAATATTACTTTTAATTTTTTATAAAAACAGATTAAAAATTAATATTAAACAACATAACTATTAATTTAGTGATATAAACGAATATATGCACTGTTATAAATCAAAAAACATATATTTGATTAAAATTCAATGTAAGTAAATAATCCAAAATAAATGCATTTAATCGAAGAATTTTGCATTTCATGGATAATTTTTGTTGTTTTTATTTTGAATAGTCGCTTTTTTTTATACATTTACAACCAAATGAAGATACAAAATAAAAAAATGGTTGCCTCAATCTTATTTGTATTAATAAGTTTTGTATGTGTTGCCCAAAGCACACCTCCACCTCCAATGCCACCACCACCACCAGGACTACCTGTAGATGGAGGAATTGCAATAGGTCTGTTTGTAGGGATTTTTATAGGTGTAAAAAAATTATTAAAGCGTTAATTTAAACGCATCAATCGCGTTACATATTTGCCAATAACATCAAATTCTAAGTTTACTTTTGTGCCAATTTTAAAACTTTTAAAGTTTGTATGCTCATAAGTATAAGGAATAATAGCCACACTAAACATATCTTTTTTAGAATCAACTACAGTAAGGCTGACTCCATTTACAGTTATAGATCCTTTTTCAATAGTAATGTTGTTTAGATTAGAATCATATTGAAAAGTATATTTCCAACTACCTTCTTCGTTTTGAATATTTTTACAAATAGCTGTTTGGTCTACATGTCCTTGGACAATATGTCCATCCAATCTATCTCCAAGTTTCATAGCACGCTCTAAATTCACAGAATCAGAAACCTTTAAGTCACTTAAATTTGTTTTGATTAGTGTTTCTTCAATGGCTGTTACAGTATATTGATTACCAGAAATATTAACGACAGTTAAACATACACCATTATGTGCTACGCTTTGATCTATTTTTAACTCATTTGTAAAATTACAAGCGATAGTTATGTGAAGATTATTGAGTTCTTTTTTTAAATCTTTTACTTCGCCAACACTTTCAATGATTCCTGTAAACATATATGTCGAATATTTGGTTAAATTTGCAGGTGTAAAATTACAAACAAAAGTTATCTTATTTAATGAAGAACGAAGAAAATATAATTGTAGGAATATCTATAGGAGACTTAAATGGTATTGGTGGAGAAGTGGTTTTAAAAACTTTCGAAGATGTAAGAATGTTAGAATTTTGTACACCTGTAATTTTTGCATCGGTTAAAACCATTAGCTTTTTAAACAAACATTTTGATTTTAAATTAAACTTTAATGGCATCAACAATTTCAATCAAATAATTCTAGGGAAGTTAAATGTATTCAATGTTTGGAACGACAAATTCAATATAGAATTTGGAAAAGAAGATCCTGTAATTGGCGAATATGCAATTAAATCTTTACAAGCAGCAACTAAAGCTTTAAAAGAAAACAAGATAGATGTATTGGTAACTGCTCCTATAAATAAGCATAACATACAATCTGAAGTATTTAAATTTCCAGGCCATACAGATTATTTAGCCCAAGAGCTTGAAGGAACAAGTTTAATGTTTATGGTGTCTGATGATTTAAGAGTAGGTCTATTAACAGATCATGTACCAGTCAAGGATATTTCGAGTCATATAACTAAAGAGTTAATTAAAGACAAATTAAACATCATTTACCAATCTCTTGAAAGAGATTTTAAAATAAGAAGACCCAAAGTCGCCGTTTTAGGAATTAATCCTCACACTGGAGACAATGGCGTTATTGGAAGTGAAGACGACGATATTTTAAGACCAACGTTAACTGAAATTAGAGATAAAGGTAGGTTAGTTTATGGCCCATATGCTGCAGATAGTTTTTTTGGTTCTAAAAATTACAAGAATTTCGATGCTATTATTGCTTCATATCACGATCAAGGATTAATTCCATTTAAAACACTTGCCTTTGGAAAAGGAGTTAATTTTACAGCTGGATTAAACAAAATAAGAACCTCTCCAGACCATGGAACAGCCTTTGAAATTGCAGGAAAAGGCGAAGCAGATGAATGCTCATTTAAAGAGGCTGTTTTTACAGCCATACAGATATTCAAAAATAGAAATGAACATGAAAAACTGAACAAAAATCCCTTAAAAACCAGACCAAAAAAGATATAAACAAAAAATGTTTACAAGTTGTTTTATCTAAAGAATATTTTATTATATTTGCATGCTCAAATTAGATGTGATAATGAAGCTATTGAAAGAGTTTACAATTCCCTTTGTAGGATTAAAACTAGGAAAGCATCATTTTGAATATCAAATTGATAATGCGTTCTTTGAACATTTTGAGTATGAAGAATTTAACGATGCTTCTGTTAAGGTAGATTTAGTTTTAGAGAAAAAAACTACCTTACTTGAATTAGATTTTGATATTTCAGGAACCATTAACATCAATTGCGATGTAACAAATGAAGCTTACAATCAAGACATTTCAAACCAATTTAATTTAGTTGTTAATTTTGGTGAAGAATTTAATGATGAAGAAATTGATATATTAATTCTACCACATGGTGAATATGAATTAAATATTCAACAATATATTTATGAATTAATTGTTCTTTCTGTACCAACCAAAAGGATTCATCCTGGCGTTGAAGATGGAACATTAGATTCAGACATACTTAAAAAATTAGAAGAATTAAGCCCAAAGCTTAAAGAAAACAAAGAAACTGAAGAGGAAACAGATCCTCGTTGGAATACATTAAAGAAACTATTAACGGATAAATAAACATAAAAAATGGCACATCCTAAAAGAAAAATCTCGAAACAAAGAAGAGATAAAAGAAGAACACATTATAAAGCAACAGCACCTCAAATTGCTACGTGTCCTACAACAGGAGAAGCACACTTATACCATAGAGCTCATTGGCACGAAGGTAAATTATACTATAGAGGACAAGTTCTTATAGATAACTCAGAAGTTGAAGAAAATTTAGCATAAGTATTATGCACGCATATAATAAAACGCTCACTTGTGAGCGTTTTTTTTGTTTTAAATTTTTATAGAAGTGAAAAACGACTTAATTTGCATTAAATTAGACCAAAATGAATTGCTTTTTATACATTTCATGATTATTTGATTCAATTCGCAATAATTTTGAGTCAAATTAACTTTAAATATTATGAGTAAAATCTCAGCAGCAATTACAGCTGTAGGTGGCTATGTTCCAGATTATGTATTAACTAATAAAATGTTAGAAGACATGGTTGATACAAATGATGAGTGGATAACTACAAGAACAGGAATTAAAGAAAGAAGAATTCTTAAAGAAGAAGGTCAAGGCACTTCTTATTTAGCCATTAAAGCGGCTCAAAACCTTATTGATAAAAGTGGTATCAACCCTAAAGATATTGAGTTAGTTATTGTTGCAACTGCAACTCCAGACATGAAAGCGGCATCTACATCAGCATATACAGCTACTAAAATTGGGGCAACTAATGCTTTTTCATTCGATTTAGAAGCTGCCTGTTCTAGTTTTTTATACGGCATGTCTGTAGCAGCTAGATATATCGAGTCTGGTAAATACAAGAAAGTTCTATTAATAGGAGCAGATAAAAACTCATCCATGATAAATTACGAAGATAGAGCAACCTGTATCATCTTTGGCGACGGTGGTGGTGCTGTGTTATTTGAACCTAACGAAGAAGACCTTGGTTTGCAGGATGAATTTTTAAGAAGCGATGGTTCGGGAAGAGAATTTTTACAAGCAACTTATGGTGGTTCTTCCTACCCTTCAACACCTGAGGCCATTAAAGACCATAAACATCAAGTTTTTCAAGATGGTAAAACAGTCTTTAAAAATGCTGTTTTTAACATGGCAGATGTGGCTGTAAAAATATTAGATAGAAATAACTTAACAACTAAAGATGTATCTTGGTTGGTTGCACATCAAGCTAACAAACGCATTATTGATGCAACGGCTAATAGAATAGAATTAGAGGAAGAAAAAGTGATGATGAATATTGAAAAATATGGTAATACCACATCAGCAACTCTTCCTTTATTATTAAACGATTACGAATCCCAACTAAAAAAAGGAGACAATTTAATTTTTGCTGCCTTTGGTGGTGGATTTACTTGGGGCTCTATTTATTTAAAATGGGCTTATAACTCCTAACTAACTACTAAATTAAATTTAATATCTAAAATTATGGATTTAAAGGACATTCAAAACTTAATTAAATTTGTTGCTAAATCTGGAGCAAGTGAAGTTAAATTAGAAACAGAAGATGTAAAAATCACTATCAAAACAGGAAGTGATGACAAACAAGAAACAACAACCTATGTACAGCAAATTCCTGTCGGCGCACCAGTAGCTCAAGCTCCAGCACCTGCAGCACAACCTACAGCTGAAGCTCCTCAAGCTGCACCTAGTGCAGATGAAGACTCTAAATACATAACAATAAAATCTCCTATTATTGGAACCTTATATCGTAAACCCTCACCAGACAAACCAGTTTTTGTTGAAGTAGGTCAAACAATTAAAGAAGGAGATGTTTTATGTATCATTGAAGCCATGAAACTATTTAATGAAATAGAATCTGAAGTTTCAGGAAAAGTCGTGAAAGTACTTGTAGACGATTCATCACCTGTAGAATTCGATCAGCCATTATTTTTAGTTGATCCATCATAATCTAAAGTTTAAAGTTTAAAATTTAAAGTTCAAAGTTTTTTTAACTAGAGAACTATAAACCAATAAACGAATAAACGAATAAACTCAATAGAATTATGTTTAAAAAAATATTAGTTGCCAATAGAGGCGAAATAGCACTGCGCGTTATTAGAACCTGTAAAGAAATGGGTATTAAAACAGTGGCAGTATATTCTACTGCAGATGCAGAAAGCTTGCCTGTTAAGTTTGCAGATGAAGCAGTATGTATTGGACCACCACCAAGTAACTTGTCGTATTTAAAAATGTCTAATGTTATTGCAGCTGCAGAAATTACTAATGCAGACGCCATACATCCTGGTTATGGATTCTTATCAGAAAATGCTAAATTTTCTAAAATTTGCGAAGAACATAAAATAAAATTCATTGGAGCATCAGCTGAAATGATTAATCGAATGGGAGACAAAGCTTCAGCAAAAGCGACTATGAAAGAAGCTGGAGTTCCTTGTGTTCCTGGAAGCGATGGTATTATTGAAAGTTTTGAAGAATGCGAAAAAATAGCTAAAGAAACTGGTTATCCTGTCATGCTTAAAGCAACTGCAGGAGGTGGTGGAAAAGGCATGAGAGCTGTTTGGAAGCCAGAAAAATTAAAAGAAGCTTGGGATTCTGCAAGACAAGAATCTAAAGCAGCCTTTGGAAACGACGATATGTACATGGAAAAACTCATTGAAGAGCCTAGACATATCGAAATACAAATTGTTGGAGACTCAAAAGGAAAAGCTTGTCACCTTTCTGAAAGAGATTGTTCTATTCAAAGAAGACATCAAAAACTAACAGAAGAAGTACCATCGCCATTTATGACAACAGCTTTGCGTAAAAAAATGGGAGATGCTGCCGTAAAAGCTGCAGAATATATAAAATACGAAGGTGCTGGAACCGTTGAATTTCTTGTAGATAAACACAGAAATTTCTACTTCATGGAAATGAATACACGTATTCAAGTAGAGCACCCAATAACCGAACAAGTTATCGATTTCGATTTAATTCGCGAACAAATTCTCGTAGCAGCAGGTGTACCAATTTCAGGTAAAAACTACACGCCAAATTTACATTCTATTGAATGTAGAATTAATGCTGAAGATCCTTTTAACGACTTTAGACCTTCTCCAGGAAAAATAACAACATTACACGCTCCTGGAGGTCATGGTATTCGCTTAGACACCCATGTGTATGCTGGATATGTTATTCCACCGCATTATGATTCCATGATAGCGAAGTTAATTACAACGGCTCAAACACGTGAGGAAGCTATTAATAAAATGAAACGTGCTTTGGATGAATTCGTAATTGAAGGTATTAAAACAACCATTCCATTTCATAGACAATTAATGGAACATCCAGATTATTTAGCAGGAAACTATACCACGAAATTTATGGAAGATTTTGTGATAGAAAAACCAACTGAAGATTAAAAATTTAAACTCCGAATTAATATTCGGAGTTTTTTTATAGTCGAAAAGACGCTTCAATTAAAGTAATAATTTGTGGTACTTCATCAATTTGAAACTGAAGCATAAAGTTATAAGTATCATCTTCATTTTTAGTAATTTCTAATTGCCCCTTAGTTACCTTATAATATCCTGTTTGTCCTCTACAGAAACACAATCTAGCAAACAATACTTTAACAGTGCTCAAATTATCATTAATTAGCTGTATTGATTGCATATTTTGAGGAAGCTCAACATATATTAGTTCACTATAATGTCCATCTTGTGTGTTTTCAATTTCATCTCTTTGATACTCGAACTTTATAACATAAGATGTTCCTTCTTCTAAAACGGGGTAAAGTGCTCCAAAGTCATCCTGCTTTATTTGTAAAGATTTATTTTTAAGGACTTCAAAAGAACAATTTCCATCACTTGGACAGTCAGAATTAATTGTTTCTAATTGCGAGTTTAAATTTCTTTCTTTACTAGATTTACAAGAAGTTATAGCTAATAACAAAAACAATGTGTTAAATAAGTAGGCTTTTATCATGTTTTGATAAAGTAGTTAGTGAATTTTAATATTTTAATTTTGGTGTATTAGAATTATCAAATTACCTTTAAACTCTTAAAATAAAACTTTTTATTATGAAAAAAAAATACTTTAGAAATGTTTTCATGTTTTTAATAACCATGATGATTTCTATTTGTGCATTTGCACAAAAACAATCTTCAATTTGGAATGAAATAAGTTCAAATCAAATAGATTCAAAGAAGGTGCAGTTTTACAAGCAAATTCCTCAAAAATCTACATTATTTAATGTAAATGTAAATGAGTTGTCAAATATTCTTATCAATTCACCTAAAAGCGAATCTTACGACAAAACATCGAATGTAGTTGTACAACTTCCAAATGCCGATGGTGATTTTGAATCCTTCAGAATTAGTGAAATTTCAATTATGGAACCAAGCTTAGCTGTTCAATTTCCTGAAATTAAAACCTATGTTGGTGTAGGTATCGAAAATCCTGCTGCGATGCTTCGTTTAACGATAACGCCTCAAAAAGGATTGAGTGGTATGATTTTATCTGAAAAGAAAACCATTTTTATTGAACCATATTCTAATGATTTAAAAACATACATCACTTTTGTAAACTCAGAAGGGGATATTAATTATGATAACTTTCTTTGCGAAACTGAATCAGTACTAGAAAAAAGTGGTATTTCTGATGAGGAATACAGAGCTCTTAGAAATGCAGATGATGGCAAATTAAGAACGTATAGACTGGCTTTAGCTTGTACAGGCGAATATGCACAGTATCATGGAGGAACTGTTGGAAGTGTTATGGCAGCCATGACTACTACAATGAATCGTGTAAATGGTGTATATGTTCGTGACTTAGGTTTGACAATGACGATGGTAGATAATACATCTATTATATTTTTTAACGCTAGTACAGACCCTTATACAAATAATAATGGAGGAGCCATGTTGGGCCAAAATCAAACAACTTGCGATACAAATATTGGTTCTGCGAATTACGATATTGGACATGTATTTAGCACTGGTGGTGGTGGAGTAGCTTATTTAAACTCTCCATGTACTGGTATAAAAGCTGGAGGTGTTACTGGTTCGCCAGCACCTGTAGGTGATGCTTTCGATATTGATTATGTAGCACATGAAATGGGACATCAGTTTGGTGGAAACCATACTCAAAACAATAGCTGTAATAGATCGTCTGTATCTGTTGAGCCTGGAAGTGCTTCGACTATAATGGGTTATGCAGGTATTTGTGCTCCAAATGTGCAAAATAATAGTGATGATTATTTTCATGGTGAAAATATTAAAGAAATGTGGATAAACATTTCAGCAGGAGCTAGTAGTGCCTGTGGAACTGTTACTTCTAGTGGAAATACAGCACCAACAGCAGATGCAGGATTAGATTATTCTATACCTCCTTCAACTGCGTTTAAACTTACTGGAGTAGGAACAGATGCCGATGCAGGAAACGGATTAACGTATACGTGGGAACAAAACGATACAACGCCAGCACCAATGCCACCACAACCAACAAATACAGGTGGACCAACTTTTAGATCTTTAGATCCAAAACCTGTTCCTGTTAGATATTTTCCTGACTTTAATACCGTTTTAGCTGGTTCTTTAGCATCAACATGGGAAGTTATTCCTTCAGTTGCTAGAACTATGGGCTTTGTATTTACAGTAAGAGACAATGCACCAACTGCAGGTAACACTATGTCCGATGAGATGACTGTTACTGTAGAAAATGTAACTCCATTTACGGTTGCTACGCCACCAACATGGACATCAGGTGGTACAGAAACAGTAACTTGGGTTGCTGGACAAACGGCTAATGCAGCAATTAATTGCCAAACAGTAAATATATTATTCTCTTCAGATGGTGGTGCAAACTTTAGCACAACATTAGCCACTGGAGTACCTAATACAGGATCAGCATCTATTACAGTTCCAAGTATTGGATCTAATAACAATGCTCGAATCTTAGTAGAAGCTGCAGATAATATTTTTTACGCTATTTCAGATGTGTTTTCAGTATCTACTAATGGTGCAGATTTCAATATAAGTAATGCAACTGGAGGTCAATCGGCTTGTAATATAGATGGTGTAAGTTACGATTTTATATACGTAACATCTGGTGGTTTTTCTGAAACAGCAACATTCTCAGCTGCTGTTGTGCCTGCAATACCTAGTGCAGATTTCACTTTTACACCTTCAACCTTGGACTCAGATGGGACATTTATATTAGACGTTACTGGTCTTATTGGTGTAACACCTGGAGATTATACTATTACAGTTACTGCAACCACTCCATCGACTGTTAAAACAGCTACAGCTGCTCTTACCATTACTGATGGTTTATGTGCTTCTGCTGCAACTAATCCTGATGATGATAGAATTACCAGAGTTATATTTAATACGATTAATAATGTGACTTTAGCACCAAGTGCCGATGATCCTTATCAAGATTTTACAGCAATTTCTACAGATGTTGAAAGAAACTCAAGTCATGAACTTACAGTACATGTTAATACTAATGGTGATTTTCCGTATGTTATAAGTGCTTGGGTTGATTGGAATCAAAATTGCGTTTTTGAAGCGAACGAGAAATATAATTTAGGAACAGCATTAGATGTTATTGATGTAGCTACTACAGATTCTCCTTATACTATAATGGTACCTGTTGATGCAGTTTTAGGAACTACTACTATGAGAATCATTATGAAAAATGAACAATTAGCTAACATTGATAGTCTTGTACCTTGCGACACTGCTTTTTGGGGACAAGTAGAAGATTACTCTGTAAATGTTTTATCTGAATTAAGTATTGGAGAATTTGATGTAAACTCAATTAGTGTTTATCCAAACCCTTCACAAGGAGAACTTAATATTAAATTAAACAACACAGACGATATTAATATCTCGATGTTTGATATTAGAGGTAGACGTGTTTACAATCAATTTAGTAATAGCAAAACATTAGTAAGAACATTAGATGTTAGTTCTTTTGCTTCAGGAATGTATTTGTTAAATATTGAAAGAAACGGAAGTAAAGTGACTAAAAAAATTATTATTGATTAGTCCTTTTTCTAAATTTTATAAAAACTCCGAAAGCAATTTCGGAGTTTTTTTATGTTTTAAAAGTTCAAATAATTAGAGTATTTTCGTTTTATGAATTTATCCTATTGGGAAATAAAATCGTGGCTAACCAATATCGATTATACCATAGTTGGTAGCGGTATTGTAGGCCTAAATTGTGCTTTACAACTTAAACAACGTTTTCCAAAAGCTCATATTTTAATTTTAGAAAAAGGCATGTTACCACAAGGTGCAAGTACTAAAAATGCTGGTTTTGCTTGTTTTGGAAGTTTAAGTGAAATCTTAGAAGACTTAGAATGGCACTCAGAAGATGAGGTTCTAAATCTGGTAAAAAAACGCTTGGATGGTTTGTTACTTTTAAGACAAACTTTAACAGATCAAGTCATTTCCTATCAACAATTAGGAGGTTACGAGTTGTTTACAAAAGAAGACTCGAAACTTTTTGAAACTTGTTTATCGAAAAGAGATTCGGTTAATAAATTGATGAAGCCTCTTTTTAAAGAAGATGTTTTTCAGCTAAAAGCAAATACCTTCAACTTTAAAAACATTCAAGAAACCTATCTGTTTAATCCGTTTGAAGGACAAATAGACACCGGAAAAATGATGGAGTCTTTACTTCAAAAGGTGCAATCAAAAGACATAAAAATATTGAATAACATTTTGTTTGAAAGTTATATTGATCAAGCAAATGGAGTTCAGGTAAAAACCAATCGTTTAGAGTTTAAAACCAAAAATATCATCTTTACAACTAATGGGTTTGCTTCGCAGCATATTCCTGAAAAGGTGAAGCCTGCAAGAGCACAAGTGCTTATTACTAAACCTATAAAAAACCTACATATTAAAGGCACATTTCATTTAGATAAAGGTTATTATTATTTTAGAAATATAGATGATCGCATTTTATTTGGAGGAGGCAGAAATCTCGATTTTAAAGGAGAAGAAACCACCCAATTTGCACAAACAGAACTCATTCAAAACAAACTTAGAGACCTATTAAAAACGACTGTACTACCAGAAACCTTTTTTGAAATAGATTATAGTTGGTCTGGTATAATGGGAGTTGGTTCAACCAAAAACCCTATTGTAAAACAATTGTCAAACCATGTGTATTGTGGTGTGAGACTAGGAGGCATGGGAGTAGCAATTGGGAGTTTAATTGGTAGAGACATCGTAGATTTAATCGAATAAGATGATTAAAAAATTCTTCAAATTTATTTTCAAATTCATCCTTTGGTTGTTTGTATTATCAATAGCTATGGTGTTTTTGTATAAATGGGTTCCTGTTCCAGTAACACCATTGATGATCATAAGAAGTGTCGAGAATTTTCAAAAGGATAAACCATTTGTATGGAATCATGATTGGGTTTCTATAGATCAAATTTCTAAAAATCTACAATTGGCCGTGATTTGTAGTGAAGACCAAAACTTTTTAAAACACAATGGTTTTGATGTAGAGGCCATTGAAAAAGCCTATCTGGATAACAAAAAGGGAAAGCGCATAAAAGGAGCCAGTACCATTAGTCAGCAAACAGCAAAAAATGTGTTTTTATGGCCACAACGCAGTTGGTTTAGAAAAGGCTTGGAAGTGTATTTTACGTTTTTAATAGAGAGCATTTGGAGTAAGGAACGCATAATGGAAGTATATTTAAACAGTATAGAAATGGGTCCTGGTATTTATGGTGCCAAAGCTGCTGCCATATATTGGTATAAAAAACCAGCTTCCAAATTATCACAGTATGAGTCAGCTTCCATTGCAGCTATTTTGCCCAATCCGTTAAAATATAAAGCCAATCCAGCTACCAATTATATAGAACGCAGAAAAATCTGGATTGTAAGACAGATGGGTTATTTTGGGAAGTTGGAGTATAAATAAATTAAATTATAGCCTGTAAAGGGTTTATTATGACCATTAAACAACAATTATACCTGCAATGTGATGAATAATGTAATAACCGATTAGAGGTCATTAAAAATACCATTGTAGAAATTCAAGAATCCCTAACCTCTGAAACCAAAAGTTCGGCAGGAGACAAACATGAAACTGGAAGAGCTATGCTTCAGCTTGAACGAGAAAAAGCAGGAAATCAGTTAGCGGAAACACAAAAAACACAAGAATTGCTTTCCAAAATAGATATTTCAAAAACCTCTAAAACGGTTTGTTTAGGAAGCTTGGTTTTTACTACACAGGCAAATTATTTTATTGCTATTAGTGCTGGAGAATTAGTTATTGAAAGTAAAAAATATTATGCTATTTCGCCAAATACGCCTATTGGGAAGATGTTAATAGGGAAACAGGTTGGTGATTTAGTGAGTTTTAGGGAACATGACATACGTGTTATTAGGGTACAATAAAGTCTCCAATTTTTTGTTTTTGAAGGCTTTTATTAGTTTACTTATTAATTTAGATTGTTTATGGGTTATTCTTTGCAAAACATTCAAATTGTAACTTTAATTTTTTAGAATTCTTTTTATCAACAGTACCTTCTAATTTTTGTCCATTTTCAGTAATAACTCTAAACATTGATATATTTTCAGTGGATAAAAGTTTTATATCAGTTTCTGTTAAAGAACTTATAATTTGGTTAGTTACTGAAAATGTGCTCATGAAACGTTTTTTACTTTTAAATACTTTATCTATTTTTAATTTTATTAAACCTCCTTCCGTTTTAAGAATATATTCGGCTCCTTCCTCAAAATTTATATCAAATATATCGGCATCTTCGGCTGCTACGTGATTAACTATATTTAAAATGGCATAAGGCTTATTTACGTCTTTGTCCATTGCGATAAGAAGTTTAATGTCGTAACCTTTACCGTTAACAATAGTTGATTTTGAATCTAATTTACCTCCCCAAAGTTCTGTTGTTATTTCAGTTATTTCATCTTTATTGGAAATATGGGCTTTACAATTTTGACCGTAACAAGTAATAGTTATAAGAAATACAATAATTAGGTTTAGTTTTTTCATTTTATTCGTGTTTTGTATTTATCACGAATATGTAATAATATTTAAACCCGGAAAACTTCTAGTGGAAATGTGGTTCTAGCAAATGAAAATCTGTTTGGTTTTGTTATTGTTTTATTATTTTTTTTTGAATGCTTACATGCTTTAAGTCCGTAATTTGAACAAGATACATTCCTGCATCCAAGGATTCAACATTTAGCGATTGCGTGTTTTTTGCAGACAACACCTTTTGCCCAAGTTGATTAAAAACAGTAATAGATTTAATGGCATCTATTCCTTTGAACGAGATAATGTCTCGTGCTGGGTTTGGATATATGATAAAACGGTTTTCTTCAAAGGTATTTACTGAAAGTGTTGAAGTGTTAGTTAGTAGCCATGATTCTGGCTCACTTGTAATAGCAGTTCTTCCTGTTAGTAATATATCAAACATACCATCATTATTATAATCGTATAGATCTACAGTACCATTTGAGAGACTGATTGGATTTCCATTTTGATTATTTAGGATAAACTCATCTCCAAAGAATTTAAAATCGTCAGAGCCAAAATAGATTTTTGTTACTACTGTATTATCTAAAAGTTTTCCTAATACTACAGCATCTATATAACCATCGTTATCAATATCTTCATATTCTGTTTCTCCATAATAGGTATTTGGTAATCCTGTATAAGTTGCATCAAAGGGTTGAAAATTGAGATTTCCTAGGTTCTTATACAGCATCATTCCAGAATCATCAATGTCGTTTGGTCCAGTAACTGAAATATCATTTAGGCCATCATTGTTTAAATCAATAATAGTTACATGAACACGACTTGGCGTATTTTCCAAAAGAAAGGCTTGTGTAAAAACACCGTTTCCTTCATTTTCAAATATGGCATCAACATCATCGGAAACGACGATTAGATGTTTTCTTCCACTCGTATCAAAATAGACTGATTTGTAATATCCTCCATTTGCTTGTGGAATATTTGATGGAGGAGAAGCAGAAGAAAAAGTACCATTGCCATTATTCTGTATCAAACCTACATCTGGAGTTTGTCCAGTATATGGAAAGCCACTAAACAAGAAATCTTCGTAGCCATCGTCGTTTATATCAATAGCTGTAATGGTTGCGTTGGTATAGCCTACATCTAGACTTGAATAGACTTCAGAAAAATTGGCATTGCCATCCATAAGCGCACGAAATATCTTTAGCTCTTGAAATAAGGTAACAATGGCTATGTATACATAATTATCTTCATAAAAAAAAGCTGAACGAGGCTCTTCAGATTCTAAATAAAAATTATGTTTTACTATCCAATTCAAATTGTTATCTTGACCAAGTAGTCTAACAGCAGCATTTGGTGCTCCATTTGATGTCTCTCCACCAATTAAAATAGCCTGTTCATTTGTTGAAGAATCAATGGTTATCCAATCTCCACAGCCATACATGGCTGGAGGTAAATCAGTTGCAGAAAAATTTATTTGTGCTTGTGCTCCAAGGGTTGTTATTGTTATTGCTATAACTGATATAATCGTTTTCATAATCTGAAATTTTAAAAAAGTCAGATAAGCTAATGTAGGGTTTGGAGCTATTGCCAAATATGACACTTAAATATATGGAAAATAAAATTTCAATCTTTTAAAAACCATGCAAACAGAGGCTTACATGGTTTTTTCCCTCAAATTAATAGCTAACTTTTGCTATTGTTTTATAATCTTTCTAGTAATTAAACCATCTGTAGTTTTAATATTTAAAAAATAAATACCACTTGAAACATGTTGTAGGTTAATTTTATTTTCGTTTAGTTCTATGTCTATTTTTTGACCTTGTATATTGTAAAGTGAGGTACTTATAATATTATCTAACCCTTTTATCGTTATGTTGTTTTGGGTTGGGTTTGGGTAGATAGTTAAAGCAGTCATTACTTGTTCCTGAAGACTTAAGGTTTCCACAATTTTTACACCATAGTCTTCCACTTGTCCAAAATATGGTATAGTACAAGAGTTTGAAGGATTTATTAAATCAGAAATTACTCTTAATCTTAACACTTGATTAAAAACAATATTCGAATAATTAATATCAATAGATGTCGAAACTACTTTGTCATAACTAAACTCTTCTAAAACAAGCTCTGTATTTTCAAAAGCACCATTATTATTTATATCTAACCAAGCTTTGGTATGTATTCCATCATTAGTTTCTAAATTCCCTCTTGAGACACTTAATGTGTAAATATTATTTTGCTCTACGGTAGTAATTAGGCTACAAGTAAAGTTTTCATAATTTAATTTGTTCTCAAAAGAGTCTGGGCTATCATTATTTATAGTGTTAAATGTAACATTTGTAATACCTGCATTTTCATCATAAAGTCCTATTGGCGGATATCCAGATGGAGTTTCATTATAAACCACATTGCAATTAGAATTAGCTGGTGCTTCCTCCTCAATGATAGTAATGCTTTTAGTAACACTATCATTATCATCGCATTCAAGATAATCATTGAATACTTCTAAAGTTATATTTTTATCTCCAATACTATTGTAACTAATATTTTCAATTTGGTTTGAAGAATTTGGGACAGTAGAGCCATTAGCCGTCCAATTATAAATAACATTACCTCTAGTATCTAAAGCCTTTAGTTGAATTATCTCGTTTTTACAGGCTGTTGTCCGTAATATAAAACTTGCAATAGGACTTCCGTTCGTTCCAGTATTTACACTATAACAATTTGAATCAAGTATCTTATTATTTATTATTGAAATGGAAGAGCTATGCCATTGTGTACTTGGGGTGGTTCCACCAGTTCCCATGATGCCTCCATTTGTGTGATGTACTGCATTAAAATTATGCCCTATTTCATGAGCTATAACTCTGACTAAATTAGATGTTGATTGTACCACGTTGTATTTTGATTCTGTTGTACAAAGCCCATTTAAATATGCTATACCTGCTGGCCCTCCCATATCTCTTCTTGTAAAAAGCATGCCTAAATCAAAGAAATTAGTACTTAAATTACCATCATTACTCCAGCTTGAAAATAAAGAAAGTATTTCATTAGCAACAAAAACATTATCAAGCTCCATATCTAAACTAGAATTAGGTTGAGTGGATATGTTTAATGTTGTTATTTCAAAATATATAGGCTGACTAAATGGAGAATCGAATAATGAAGCTATTGATGCAATTCTGCTTATTATAGCATTTTCTACATTTGCAAGGCTCCCATAAAATGCATACTCGTCATAAGTTGTAGCTATTGCAAGTCTAACAGACATACAAGGGTTGTCACTAACCCTTTCGGATTCAACTGTGTTTTGAATAGAATTGTTAAGATTGGATGTTAATGCGCATTCGGAATTATTAATAATTATGTCAGATTCTTTATACAGAATATAATAAGAACTATTTATGTCTTTAATATGGTGTGAAAGTTTTTCAACAATATAAACCGCATTTTCAGTTTCGATTCTAGCATAGAGATAATCCTGATTTGCAACAAGAATACCTTTATTATTATTTTCAGAGATTTTAAATATTTTCGGTTTGGTTAAATTTTTGTCTAAAACCTCATTGCCATTTTCTAATAAGTGATAATCTTTGGTAAGATTTGATATTGGTTGAATTTTGAATGAAAAAGAATGATAATCTGAAAAGATTAAATCAATGTTTGCATTATCATTTTTAGTGTACAGTAAAGCATCTAAATTTGAGTTAATCTTAAAAATGAAATATTCCTTAAACTTTTCTTGAAGCTCAATAGAGCTTTCATTTATTTTTGTGAATGAAATATTTTGTCCAAAAAGATTTATTGATGCCGTAAATAAATAAAACATCGATATGGAAAGTAAAAGCTTTTTCATTTTAATTTGTATTTAAATTAGTTGTTATTATTAATCTTTTTGTTGAAATGTATGTTTTTAATTGATAAGGTTTTATTGACTACAATTACCGTCTAGAATGTCCTGTTGGGCTGGGTTGTAGTTATTATCAGTGACGTTATAATTACCTGAAAAGCCATTTAAAATAACAGTTGATATTCCACAAAAATCTGTTAATAATTGATTATTGCTAATATTTATGAATTCACCAATAGTTTGAATAGATGAGGCACCATTAAGATTTGTTAATGATTCATTACTACTTATCCTAAAATAGCCACCAATAGACTGAACAGAAACTAGTCCATCAATATTGTTTAACGAAGAATTTGCACTTATATTAACAGAGTCACCAATATTTGTTACAGATGACAATCCATTGATATTAGTAAAAGCATTATTTTGATTTCTATACAATATCAATCTTTGATTGATTGTAGTTAATGACGACAATGCGTCAATATTTTCGAGATTATTATTGTCTTCAATCTGCAAAGTCTCACCAATAAAAAGTAATGAATTTAGTCCATTTAAATTTGTTATAGATGTTCTAGAAATTTTGAGAGTTCCTTGAATTTCAATTATACTACTTAAATTGCTCAATGTTGTGATATTGTTAGATAAATCTCCGATTGTAAAATTACCATTGATATGGGTATAATTATTCGAAGCGAAATCATCAAGATCTGATTGATTAAATAAAAGGACATTCCCATTAAAAACATTATTATTACTAACATCTGTCGTAAAATTCCAAATATTTGAAGTAGCCAGAACAGTTCCCATATTATTAATAGTCTCAACTTTCCAATAATAAGTTGTATTCTCTTGTAAACCACTATAACCATGTGTTGTTTGAGTGCCTAAATTATATTGTGTTGTAGGGTTTGAGTTTGTATCAAAATATAATTTATATGTAGCATCTGTTGGCGTGTTTGCACCAGCAGTAAATGATAAGTTACCATTTGTCAATACATTTGTTGCTCCATTATTTGGTGTGGGATTAAAAACGGGTTCTGTATTTGCTGTATTACTTAAGGTTGTAAAACTCCAAATAGGCGAAGTTGCTAAAACACTACCTGTATTGCTAATTGTTTCAACTTTCCAATAGTATTGAGTTCCTTCTTGTAAGCCGTTGAAATTTAAAGTATTAGTATTTGCGCCAAGATTGTAAACTGTTGTTGGATTTGGATTGGCTTCAAAATAAACTTTAAAGGTTGCATCTGAAGGTGTATTTGTACTTTCTGAAAATGATAAATTTCCATTTAGGTTTATATCAATTGCTCCATTATTTGGTATTGGAGTGTGAACTGGGTCAGTAGTTGTATTTTGATTTAAAATAAAGCTAAATATTAAACTTTCAGTAATAATATCATTATTAGAATCTCTAGCAATTACTTTCCAATAATATGTTCCATTATTTAAGGTATTTGAATATGTAAAATTTGTGTTATTTGTGGTTCCAAGAATGTTTAATGAATTACTTTCAGAACCCAAAAGCACCTCATAAGTTGGCGTTTCTGTAAAATTATTTGGTTGCCAGGAGAAAACAACAGGTTGTTCTGTTATAGTTGAATTATCGGTTGGGATAGGATTTGTAATTGTTGCAATATTATAACCTCCAGATGCTATTTCCCATTCTTGTATATTGATCAAATCACTCCATTCTTCGTCAACCAAAGAGAAACCAAATGCTTGAGCCTTAAAAAAAGCACCAGTATCAATACCTCCATTAATTGACCAGCTATATTCAGTACTACTTACATCACCTTCAAATCTGGCATAAGGTTCGACACTAATTCCTGATGATACGAAACCTTCATCGTATAACGACAGACTAAATTCAGGTTTTACATAAGCTTTAAGATTACCACTTACAGAAGCTGTTGCAGTAGCACTTTGATTATTTATAGAGAACCCATTGTCTGGAAGGTATTCCCAACCGTTGTTATAAGTAACACCAGATTTTGCAGTAGAAAGATTGTTATATGTATATAAAATACTCGCATTTAAATCACCATTTGCACCTATATATAATGTAAATTTTGGAATAATTACAATTGGAATACCAACGGTAATTGTAATTGGTGCACTAGTAAATGAGCCTAATTCAATATCGTTAGTGTCAAAAGATGCGTTTACTTCGGTATTTAAACTAATATTAAAATCGTTTTCGGTTGTAATTGCAAAATTAAATTCTTCAATTGCAGGAGAAAAAACTCTGTTACTAATTTTTATATCGAATGTAATATTTGGTGTAATCGTTAAACTACCGGTTAAATTAACTTCTATAGGAATTCCTCCATCAGTAGTTGTAATAGTTTCATCAATTGTAATTGTTATGGGCATAGAAGCATTTTGTGAAACGTTTCTACCTGTTTGATCGCTAGGTTGAAAAGTATAATTTATACCTCCTTCATATTCTTCATCCTCTTCGTAAAAGTATTTTACGGCTTCACTAATCGTTGTGCTTTGTGTTTGTAATATGGTATTTCCATTTGAACTAGTTTTGCTCGTAACTTTTCTTAAAAAACCTTTTGGAGCGTTATTGTTTGCTCCTGAAACTATGATATCATTTTCTTCAATATCACTTTGAGTTCCTGTTAAAATTATCGAATTGTTAGAAACTGAAACAATTTCTGATTCTTCTTTAACAAAGGTTTGGGGTGTTGTTTGTTGCTTTGTTGGGTCATCGTCTTTATCACATCCTGTAAATGTTATAAAAGATAAAAGCAGAAGTATAAATAGTTTTTTCATAAAGATATAGATCGAGTATATAAGCTAAAATGAAAAAAATAGTCCAACTATAAAACAAATAATGAAAATGTGATTTTAGTTAGTGAAAATCTATAAAAATCTACCCATAAAAATGCTTTAAGCGCTTATTGACTTCTTCCTTATAAGTGGATTTAATGGTGAATTCTTGATTCTGAATGGAAAGTCTGGAGCCATTGATGCGTCCGTTAAAATTTTCTGGAGCAAGGTTTACAATGTAACTTTCGTTGATGCGTACAAAATGGTAAGGCAAGGATTTTTGCAAATCGCGAAGGGAAGTTTTTAAGAAAAAATAGTCCTTATTTCTGGTTTTAAACCAAAGGTAGTTGGCTCTTAAAACTTCTTCTTTATGGTCTTCGTTACTAAAAGGCTTTACGGTAAAAAATAAAATGTCCTCATATTTTACAGGGACTTTTGTTACTCTGCTTTTATCCATTTCCTTAATAACAACTAGATAATCTACCAGTCCCATGATACCTTCTTTAGGTTCTGGTGCTTTATTATTTTGATGTCTATTTAAAACGGTTTGTATTTTGCGTATCAACTCTTTTATGTCTAAGCGTGGTTTGGTCTTTACCACATAATCTTCATGGTTTGTGCCTAAGCCTTTATAAAAGGTTTGATCGTCATCAAACTGAGTAACATATATAAACGGAATGTGGTAGTTTTTTGAGAGTAACTCTCCCAAATCCAAACCCGTTTGCTTGCCTTCTAAATGAATGTCCAGCAATACCAAGTCTGGTCTTTGGCTGTTAATTCTGGCAATAGCTTCTTTAACGCTTGGTGTAAAGACATCAACGGAATAATGTTCCTTGGTGAGTTTAGAACGCAGACGTTCGTATAATATCGCTTCGTTTTCTACAATTAAGATATGTTCCTTCATTTTTTTATGATTTAGGGAATTCTATAAGCAATTTCACTCCATTGTCGTTGGTTAGGTTGAAATTTCCTTTTAGTTGTTCGGTTAGTAGTTTCATAATCCGTATGCCAAAGGTATTCGCGTTTTCTATGGAAAAATTGCTGGCTAGTCCTATTCCATTGTCTGATAAAGACAGGTTAACCTTATTGCCAGTTTCCTCTAATTTAATGCTGATTTTTCCACCATTTTCATTAAAAGCGTATTTATAGGAATTGGTAAGAAACTCGTTAATAATCAATCCCATTGGGAATGATTTTTCTGGACTTATTTGAATGTTATCGGCTATATGCTGTTCTACGGAAACACTTTTTACATGAAAAGATTGTTGCACATTATTGGCCAAGGTATCGATGTATTTTTTAAGATTTAAATTAGTCACATCATTACTTGCGTAGAGCTGTTTGTGTACTTCGTTAATACTGTCAATTCTATTCTGGAGTTCGGTGAGTTTAATATCTATGGCTTCGTTATCAAACTCGTCTTTTACAACTTCTATAAACGTGTCAATGATGGCCAGATTGTTTTTTACTCTATGGTGCAGTTCTCTTTGCAGTGTTTCTATAGCTTCTTTTTGTTTTTTATTGCGTTGGTAATAAAACCCAAACACTCCAAGACCTACAAAAGCCATTGCCATGCCACCAGCCATTTGCCATTTGCGTTTGCTTTCTAAAGCTATAAGCTCTGCTTGTTCTGCTTTTTCAGCTTTTAATTGAAGGTTTTCTTTTTCTTTTTTCTCGGTTTGGTATTTGGTTTCGATGTCTGTAATGGTTTCCATCGTTTCATTGTTCAATAAAGAATCTTTAATAACCAATAAATCTTCATAAAGAAGAGGCAACAGATTTGTTCTATGCTGTAATTTCAGAATATGTATTTTCTTAATAAGACATTCTTTTTCAAGATTTAAATAGCTATTCTTTTTTGAAATATATAAAGCTTCATCGATTCTTTTAAGAGCTAAATTGTTTTCGTTATTTAATTCATGGATTTGGGCATTGGTTAATAAAATACTAACTTTAGAAAAATCGTCTGAAACACTATTTATAGTATTCATAGCTTTGCTAGAATAAATTGTTGCTTTAAGGAGGTTGTTTTTCACAAGGTAGACTTCTGCTAATCCTTGATAAGCAATCGATAAATTTGATTTAAAATCAATGGACTCCAATATTTTTTCAGCTTCAATGAAATGATTTAAAGCTTTGTCATATTCTTTTTTTTCCATATAAACCTCACCCATACCCAATTGGATATTTCCAATATTTTGGATGTTATTAATCTCTTTTGCCAAGAGCATGGCTGTATTATAATATTCAAGGGCTTTATCGTATTTTTCAATCTCTTTAAAACAACTTGCTACATTGTTTAATGAAATTAATTGGTTTTTTTTATCTCCAATTTTTTGGCTCATTTTTTCGGAGTCAAGATAAATTGAAATGGCTTTGTCATATTCTCCAGATTTTAAATATAAATTAGCGTAATTGGTATATGTTATTGAAATAACCTCTATGGCTTTATCAGTTTTTTTATCATTTAATTTAGAAAATACGTTGTTATAATAATATTTGGCAGAATCAATTTCATTGATTGCTTCATTAAAAACACCTAAAAGCATGTTTATATGTCCAAGAGTTCCATCTGGATCCTTTGTAAATTTATACGAACCAAATCCTTGTCTAATTTCCTTTTTAGCGACTATGAGATCTCCTTTCACATAGTATGATGCAGCCAATGCAAACTGTATGGGATAAATGGAATCAAAATGAATTTCTTTTGAAATTTTTAAGGCATTTCTTAGATAAATAATTGCAGAATCTCTTGAAATAGGTAGGTTTGAAATATTTATATAAGTTTCAATTTTATCTCTATCTGTTTGATTGACCAGAATTTTTCTTAAACTATCCAATTTCCGTTGTTGCCCAAAAGAAAAAGAAAAAAAAAGCAAAGTGAAAAGAAGTAGCAATTGTTTCATATTAATACATTTAGCACTACTAATATAATATTTTACCTACAATTTTAACAATTAATTAAGAGTTTTTTGTCTTATTTAGATTGTCATTAAATTAATGGATTTTATCATTAAATAAGCTTCAATTGTCACGTTATTTAACAATGCTTAAACACACTATGGTATTTGTAGTGAATGTTTCAGAATGTCTAAAAAACACATTTTCACCATCCAAATCAGCTTCAATTAAATAATAATGTCCTTTAAAATAGCATTGTTTCACAATAACTTCTAAATCAGATTTTTCAACCACATGGAGTTGATGTGCATAAATAATCTTTTTATTTATGACGTTAAATTCCCCAAAAAACGAAGCGATTAAAGGTGTTTCTGGATTCTTATATAAATGTTCAGGCGTATTGTTAGCTTCTATTTTATGGTTGTTTAAAACAATCATTCTATCAGAATACGGCAAAACATCTTCCTTATCGTGCGAAGCCACAATACAAGTAATGTTATTTGCTTTTAAATAATTGAACAAACTTTGTCTTAAACTCTGTTTTTTAAAATTGTCTATGTGACTAAAAGGTTCGTCCAACAATAAAATTTCTGGCTCATTGGCTAAAGCTCTTGCTAAAGCCACACGTTGTTTTTGTCCGCCACTTAAAAGTTTGACTTTAGTGTTGGCAAATGGAGTGAGTTCTACAATTTCCAAAAGTTCTTTTATTCGGGCTTGTTTTTCTTCTGGATAGAAATTAGACAGGTGTTTCCCTATGTTTTCGGCTACAGTAATAAAAGGCATTAAATCGAATTCCTGGGCTACGTATTTCATAAAGTCGTATCCAACAACTAAGTTGTGTTTTGGCCCAAGAATTTCGATGTCTTTCCAAAATATATGACCTTTGTTTGCGTCTAATTCTCCATAAAGTAATTTTAACAAGGTGCTTTTTCCAGAACCACTTTCGCCAATAATAGATACATGTTCTCCAGATTCTACAGAAAAACTAATGTCTTGTAAAACAGGATTTTTTTGATATTTAAAAGAGATGTTTTTTACTTGTAGCATATAACAAAAATAACATAAAAAAGAGGTCGTCTAAAAATTACTTTCTAGACGACCTCTTTAAAAAATTAATTTGATTCTATAAATCAAATTTAATGCCTTGCGCTAAAGGCAACTCATCTGAATAGTTTATAGTATTTGTTTGTCTTCTCATGTATACTTTCCAAGCATCAGATCCAGACTCACGTCCTCCACCAGTTTCTTTTTCACCACCAAATGCACCACCAATTTCAGCACCTGAAGTTCCTATATTTACGTTAGCAATACCACAATCAGATCCAGCATAAGATAAAAACTTCTCAGCTTCTTTAAGTTCATTTGTCATAATGGCTGAAGATAATCCTTGAGCAACACCATTTTGTTTATCAATCGCATTTTCTACCTCTCCAGAATATTTCATTAAATATAAAATTGGAGCAAAGGTTTCGTGTTGTACAATTTCGAAATGATTTTCAGCTTCTATAATTGCTGGTTTTACGTAGCATCCACTTTCATAACCTTCACCTTCTAAGACACCACCTTCTACTAGTACGTTTCCACCTTCAGCTTTTGCTTTTTCAATAGCAGCTAAATACGTGTTTACAGAATCCTTGTCGATTAATGGTCCAATATGATTTTTTTCATCTAACGGATTTCCAATTGTTAATTGTCCATAAGCACCAACAATAGCATCACGTACTTTATCGTAAACAGATTCATGAATAATTAATCGTCTAGTTGATGTACAACGTTGCCCACAAGTTCCTACAGCACCAAATACAGCACCAGGAACTACCACTTTTAAATCGGCAGTTGGTGTGATAATAATAGCATTGTTACCACCTAATTCCAATAACGATTTTCCAAAACGTTCAGCAACAGTTTTTCCAACAATGCGTCCCATTCTTGTAGATCCAGTTGCAGAAACTAAAGCAACTCTTGAATCGGTTGTTATCATTTCACCTACTTTGTAATCGCCATTGACGATACAAGAAATACCTTCTGGTAAGTTGTTTTCTTTTAAAATTTCAGCGATAATATTCTGACAAGCAATTGTACATAAAGGTGCTTTTTCAGAACCTTTCCAAACACACACATCACCACAAATCCATGCTAAAGCTGTGTTCCAAGCCCAAACTGCTACTGGAAAGTTGAAAGCTGAAATAATACCAACAACACCTATTGGGTGCCATTGTTCTCTCATCACGTGTCCAGGTCGTTCAGAAGGGATGGTTTGCCCGTTTAACTGTCTTGATAATCCAACAGCAAAATCGCAGATGTCAATCATTTCTTGAACCTCTCCGTATCCTTCTTGTAAAGATTTTCCCATTTCGTAAGACACTAATTTCCCTAATGGTTCTTTTAAGTCTCTTAATTTATTTCCAAACTGACGTACAATTTCACCACGTTGAGGTGCTGGCATATTTCTCCAAGTTAAGAATGCTGAAGTTGCAGCAGTCATCACTTTTTCATAGTCATCCTTTGTAGTTGTTTTAACTTTACCAATTAATTTCCCATCTACTGGAGAATAACTCTCTATAATGTCTCCATTTGAAAAGTTGTTTGAACCTGTAGAAGTTCCTTCATTTATATCTTTAACTCCAAGTTGTTTTAGAGCTTCTGTAATTCCGAAATCGGTAGCAATGGCTTCCATATTTACTTGTTTTTTTACTGATTATTAAATTTACATGCAAAGATAGCAATAAAAAGTCGTTTTAACTTGAGATGGCTTTTCTAAATAATGTAACTTTAAGCCTCTTATTTAATATATAAAATGATGAAAAAAGGAATCTATTTTTTGTGTGTATTCTTAGCAATTATTAGTTGTAAAAATGAAGATGAACTTAAAGCTTTATCCAATAGCAGACAGGTAGCAAAAGATACGTTGGCTATTTCAAAAGATAAAATTGCTATTAAAACTAATGAATTCGCCATTGTAATTCATGGTGGAGCAGGCACTATTTTAAGAGAAAATATGTCTGCCGAAGATGAAGCTGCATATAAATTAAAATTGGAAGAAGCCATACGTGTTGGTTATAATATTTTAAAAAATGGTGGATCTAGTTTAGATGCTGTTGAAAAAACAATAAATATCATGGAAGATTCGCCATTATTTAATGCTGGGAAAGGAGCTGTTTTTACCAATGCAGGAGCCAACGAATTGGATGCATCTATTATGGACGGAAAAACGTTAAATGCAGGAGCATCAGCAGGAACTAGAACCGTTAAAAATCCTATCAATTTAGCGAAAGCTGTCATGGATAATTCGCCACATGTGATGCTTTCTGGTAAAGGTGCAGAAACTTTTGCTAAAGAACAAGGATTAGAGATTGTAGATACGAGTTACTTTTATACTGAAAGCAGAATGAAATCTTTAGAACGTGTAAAAAATTATGAAAAAAAGAAGAAAGCAGATGCAAAAACAGCTTTTTATGATGCAACAATCAAAAACTCAAAATTTGGAACCGTTGGTTGTGCTGCTTTAGATAAAAACGGAAATTTAGCAGCAGGAACTTCAACTGGAGGAATGACTAACAAAAAATGGGGTCGTATTGGCGATGCACCAATTATTGGAGCAGGAACGTATGCAAACAATAATACATGTGCCGTTTCAAGTACGGGTTGGGGAGAGTTTTTTATTCGTGCTATGGTGGCTCATGATATTTCTGCTCTTATGGATTATAAAGGTTTGACGTTAAAAGAAGCGGCTCAAGAAGTCATTCAGAAAAAAGTGCCAGAACTTGGAGGAGATGGAGGTATTATTGCAGTCGATAAAAACGGGAATATGGTTATGGAGTTCAATACGTCTGGAATGTATCGAGCAACCATGAATGATAAAGGTGAACTTTATATTGGCATTTACAATGACTAAAATAACACCTTATTATGCTGTGATTTTCACCTCGATTCAAAATGAAAATACTGAAGGATATTCTGAAATGGCAGAAAAAATGGAAATATTAGCCAAGTCTCAAGATGGGTTTTTAGGAATAGAATCTGCCAGAGACCAAATAGGAATTACCGTAAGTTATTGGGAAAGCCTAGACGCAATAAAAAACTGGAAACAACATTCCGAACACCTTTTAGCACAACAAAAGGGAAGAACCCAATGGTATAATTGGTATCATGTAAGAATTTGTAAGGTAGAACGTGAATACGATTTTAAATCAACGTAATGAATAGCCTTTTGCAACCCACCATGGATGTATTTCAATCTCTAACCTACCAGCTTTAACCATTGGATCTAAATGGGCTAAACTATCAGCCATTTTTAATGTTGGTACGTTGTAAACTGTTATGCCACGAATATCTCCATCGTCTCCAAAAGGACCAATTAAATCGGCAAAACCTGCTTCGTACATACGCCCTAAGTGAGCCAGATGTGCTTCCTGTAATTCAGCTGCCTCTTCTTCGTTTTGATTTCTTATCGGACCACTTTTTAAAAATGCCATAAAGTATTGTTGCATTAAAACCGTGTCTTGTGTTTTTGTATCGACATAATCGAAAACCTGATAGCCTTTTGCAGTTAATTCTTCTTTTAGCTCTTTTGTTGTTTTCTCAACTTCTATGGGTATAATTTCTTCAACAATGGTGTCTGTTACTTTTTCAATAGGTTCCATTGGAATCGCCTTTTTGTCTTGCTTACATGCAATAAGAGCCATAAAACAGAAAAGGATTAAAATAAGATTTTTTGTAGTTTTCATTTTACCAAGATTTAAAGGGTTGTTTACTTAATTGTGAATTATAATATTTGATGTTTCCGGTTACTTCTTCACATAGCCAGGTAGGTTTTGTAAATATTTCGGTAGGATGATTTAGTTCTATTTCTGCAATAATGAGCCCTTGGTTTTCACCAAAAAATTCATCGACTTCAATGATGTGATTTCCTGATTTTACCAGATGTCTAATTTTTTCAATCATGCCTTTTTCACATAATTCAAAAAGTGCTTCTGCATCAGTCTTTAAAATTTCTTTCTCCCATTCAAATCTCGATAAACCATCTTTAGAAGAAACCCCTTTTACAGTTAAAAAACCTAGTTCGTTTGTAAGTCTTACCCGGACGGTTCTCTCTTTTTCTGAATTTAAAAAACCTTGTTTGATGTGTATTTGTTTAAAAGCTTCAGTTTTAAAATCGTTATTTTTCACTAAAAACTTACGTTCTATTTCAATCATATTTCTTTTCTACTATTTTTTTAATCTCGTCTGATAGAATTCTACCAGATGGATGGGAGCTATTGGCTAGAATAACCATGCTTTTTACAATGGTAATTGGATGAATGGACTTGTACTTGGAAAACGAACCAAATAATAACGGATTAATAAGTTTCATTAAGTGCTTGGCTAAAGATTCTCCTAATCTTTTTTCGTTCCTGTCTCCTCCTATTAATGACGGTTGAAGTATATAGGTGTTTTTTATATGTTCTGCTAAAACAGCTTCTTCCATTTTGCCTTTGGTCCGATTATAAAACACCTTACTTTTTTTGTCTGCACCCAGAGCTGAAATAACAATAAATGTTTGAATGTTATTCTCCTTACAAAGCTGTGCAGCCATTACCGGAATGCCATAATCTATTTGAAGGTACTGTTCTTCGTTTGGAGTTTTAGACTTTGTCGTTCCAATACAGCAAAAAACCTCATCTGCAATAAAGGCATTTTTATACGATGACAAATCGAAAAGGTCTATTAAGTGTTCTTCAATTTTATCATGCTTTAAACCACAAGATGTTCTTGAAAAGAGCTTGATTTTTTGGTATCTGTTATCAATAAGAAGCTCTTCTAATAACAAACCTCCAGTTAATCCAGTAGCTCCTAAAATGATTGCTGTTTTACCCATTTTGATATGTCATTTTTGATAAAGATATTATAAATTTACATGATGTCAGACAATTTACCAATTCGAAAAATTATTCACGTGGATATGGATGCCTTTTATGCATCTGTAGAACAAATGGATCATCCGGAACTTAAAGGTAAACCCATTGCTGTTGGTGGTGGAGGAACAAGAGGTGTTGTAAGTGCTGCAAGTTATGAAGCTAGAAAATTTGGAGTAAGATCTGCTTTAAGTGGTGCACAGGCAAGACGAAACTGTCCTGAACTTATTTTTGTGAAACCACGTTTTGACAGATATCATGAAATCTCTAAACAGATTCGGAAAATATTTCACGAATATACAGATTTAGTCGAACCACTTTCTTTAGATGAAGCTTACCTAGATGTTACTGAAAACAAAAAAGGAAATCCAAGCGCCAGTATGCTTGCCAAAGAAATTAGAGAGCGCATTTTTAAGGAAGTAGGTTTGACGGCTTCGGCTGGAATTTCAATTAATAAATTTGTAGCTAAAGTAGCTAGCGACTACAACAAGCCCAACGGACAAAAAACAGTCAATCCTGAAGAAGTTGTTCCTTTTTTAGAAGCTTTAGATATTCGAAAGTTTTATGGAGTAGGGAAAGTGACTGCTGAAAAAATGTATCAGTTAGGTATCTTTACTGGAAAGGATTTAAAATCTAAAACCCTAGAATATTTAGACAGTAATTTTGGTAAATCTGGGAGGTTCTATTATTACATTGTTCGTGGCATTCATACCTCTGAAGTCAAGCCACAAAGAACCAGAAAATCGTTAGCAGCAGAGCGCACCTTTCATGAAAATTTATCGAGTGAAATCTTCATGCTCGAAAAATTAGACCATATAGCTAAAGAAGTTTCAAAACGATTAATAAAAAGTAAAGTCTCTGGAAAAACAGTGACTTTAAAAATTAAGTATAGCGATTTCACACTTCAAACAAGAAGTAAGACTTTGCCTTATTTTATAAGTGATAAAGACATTATTCTTGAAACAGCAAAAAACCTGTTGTATCAAGAAAAGTTAAACAATTCTGTGAGGCTTCTAGGAATCTCCATGTCTAATTTAAATACTGAAAAAAAAGCAACATCTAAAGTTCCAAAAAACCAAGAAGTCAGCGTGCAATTGCAGTTTGATTTTTAAACTAATTATTTAGCCTGCAACCAATTTTCCCTATTTGCTTTCTGTTTTTTGTCTAAAGGTGTTTTATCTGCTTCCATTAAAGAAATGGTGTAAGACGTATCTGCTTGAAGTGTTAATGAAGTGGTTTTGGTTTCTCCAAAACGTTCAAAAACCACCTCAACGCTGTCGTTTACTTTAAAGGATGTAAGAAGCTCGTTTATATCTATATCTTCATTAATTTCAGTAGCACCAACTTTTATTAGTTTATCACCTTTTTGAAGTCCAGCATTATATGCTGTAGAACTATTTTTAGGATTGTTCATTAATTTCCCATGTCTTACATAAACGCTTAAATCTACTTTAGAAAGATCTGTACTCAAAAAAACACCAACGGTTTCAAATAAATGCTTGAAATCTGGCATCTCACTTTTATATATATAGTTGTTAAAGAAGTGGTTTCCAAAGTCTTTTCCAGCATACACATTTAAAGTTTCATTTAAGTTTCCAACCGTATAGTAGCTTTGGGTTTTTCCATAAGTCATCCAGACAAATTTCATGTAGTCGTCCAGATTTAAGCCTTTTTCCCTTAAAGATAAATCTAAAGCCAAGCCTAACATACTTCCATAAGAATAATAAGAAATAAAGGTATTTTCTCTATTGGTTTCATCAACAGATTTGGCTGCATCAACAAAAGGAGCCTGGTAACTCATTTCAATCGGATTGAAATAATCACGACCTGGAGAATTCCACACATAATTAAAAGTTCCTGTCAAACCTGTAATGTATTTTGATTCTGAAATCACACCAGCACGACACAGCGTTAAATCGTCGTAATAGCTTGTAAAGCCTTCAGCAAACCACAGTTCACCACTCATGTTGGCCTCTTCAAAATTAAAAGGCTCTAAACTTTTCGGACGAATACGTTCTACATTCCAACAGTGAAAAAACTCATGAGAAACTGTTCCAATATTTTGATCAATACCACCTTTTGCCAAACTTCTCGTGCTCACCACATAGGTAGAATTTCTATGCTCCATACCATCGCCACTGGCATTTGGCATATAGCAAGCAAGAAAGGTATATTCGCCATAATCGTATTTTGGTAATTCACCAAAAACAGCTTTTTGTTGAAGCACGACTTTTTTAATGTTTTCAAAATAAGCATCTAAATCTGCTTCAGAAGCTGCATCGTCGTGAAGCACTAATCTAATTGTTTGACCATCTACTTGAAAAGAACGAGTTTTATAATTGGCAATTTCAGTTGGGCTATCCATAAAATACTGCAAGTTTTCAGCATAGTAGGTGTTGCCATCTAAGTGTTTTAATTGTGTCGCTACTTTCCAATTTAAATGGTCTTGAATATCAAATGTCACTTCCATTTCGTTTTCAGATAACTCAGGAACATACATAAACGTAGCTGGCATGTTTAAATGCGCATGCGTTTCGTCTACTTGGGCATAGGTACCATCGCCATGATTTGCAAACAAGGTATAACTTACTTGAATAGTTCCATCGTGACCAGAAACATTCCAAGCATACGGATTGGGACGCGTGGTTTTTAATACGTTCCCTTTACTATCGGTAACTTTTACGTTGTACACGTTTTTTGCAAATTCGTGTATGGCGTAACGTCCAGGAGACGACCGACTCATTCTAAATATTACTTCATCAGATTTTAAATCTGTAAATGTGGCATGAATAGTAGCTTCGTGATGAACAGCATTTTCAAATGAAATAATATATTTTGAAGCTACTTGAGCATTTACAATATATGTAAAAAGGAAAATGAAAAGAGATAATTGAAACTTCTGCATGAAAATAAATTTTAGGCTCTAAGATAATGTTTTTAGTGTTTTATTGTTGATTAAAACAAAACTCATTAGTTATATTTGATATATGAATAATGAGAACATTATTATTTCTGAAAGCAATAGACCTTATTGGCAATTAATTATTGCGGCAGCATTGTTCACTTTGAGCTTAGCTTTTATTGTCATGTTAATACAAAATATAGATTTAGAGAATAAAGGCAAGAGATTAGCAGGAAGCATTGAATTAATTTTAATATTGTTTTTATTAGGAACAACATTTTGCTCGCAAAAAAAAGTATACTTAGATTTAAAAAAGTCAAAAATAAAAGCATCTTATGAGGTTGGTCCAATAAAAATTGGGAGATGGCGACAAATAATAAACCCAGAATATGTATCTGTGTTTCTTAGACCGAAATCAGATGGTAGCACTGTGTTTGAAGTGAACCTTTGGTATGAAAGAGTAAAACATATAGAGCTTTATGAAAAGAATAATTACATGGATGCTTTTAAAATAGGCTATAATATTTCTGAAAAACTGAATATAGATTTATTAGATGCAACTGTTCCAAATGAAAGCAAATGGATTGATAAAAACGAATGGAAAAGCAAAATGAATGAACAACTTTCCTAAAAAACTTCAAGAAAAAATCAACCAGCGTAAAGCACAAAACATGTTACGTCAATTAGGCACAGAACATGATTTGATTGATTTTTCATCTAATGATTACCTTGGGTTTTCAAAATCGAAACTCATTTTCGACATGACCCATCATTATTTAGACGCAAATAGTTTGTCTAGGAATGGCGCTACAGGTTCACGTTTATTATCTGGAAATTATGAGTTGTATCAAGAAGTTGAAGACACTTTATGTGCTTTCCATCACTCGGAATCTGCATTAATATTTAATTCAGGTTACAATGCTAATTTAGGATTTTTTGCTTCGGTTCCTCAACGAGGCGATGTTGTTTTGTACGACGAATATATTCATGCATCTATAAGAGATGGTATTACCATGAGCCATGCAAAATCTTATAAATTTAAGCATAATGATTTAGATCATCTGGATGAGATGTTGAAACGAGTTAAGCATGACGAATCTGAAATTTATATCGTAACAGAATCGGTGTTTTCCATGGATGGCGATTCTCCAGATTTAGTATCATTAATTGAAATTAGCAAAGCATTCAAGGCACATTTAATCATCGATGAAGCACATGCCATAGGTGTTTTAGGAAAAAATGGTGTCGGGTTGCTTCAAGAATTAGGAATAGAAAACGATGTTTTTGCAAGAATCATCACTTTTGGAAAAGCTCTTGGAAGTCATGGAGCTGCTATTTTAGGAAGTAAAGCACTTACCCAATATTTAGTGAATTTTGCACGTTCGTTTATTTACACAACTGCGCTTCCTCCACATGCTTTAATGACTATCAAATCTGTTTATATTGAACTTCCAAAAACACATGAAATTTCAAAATTAAAAAAGAATATTTCTATATTTAAAATGGAACTCAATAAAAATAAGCTTCAAAACGCTTTTATTGAAAGCCATTCGGCTATACAATGTTGTTTGATTAGAGGTAACGAGAATGTTAAAGCCATATCCAATCAGCTTATAAAAAAAGGATTTGATGTCAAACCTATTTTATCTCCAACAGTTTCTGAAGGCAAAGAACGTTTACGTTTTTGTTTGCACAGTTTTAATTCTGAAAGAGAAATAAAAGAAGTGACCCAGTTATTAACAACACTTTTAGCCATATGACAGAAACCTTTAAAACCATTGCTAGAATTCAGTATTCTTCCGAAGCACAAATAATTAAAGGTCGTTTGGAAGCTGAGGGGATTGAAGTGTTTCTTTCCGATAATTTAACCATCGATACAGATCCATTAGTGAGTAATGCTATTGGAGGCGTGAAGCTAAAAGTATTGTCACATCAAAGTGAAGATGCTAAAGAAATATTAGAATCTATTAGAAAATATTCTATGGACGACGAAGGGAATTCTATAAGCTGTCCGAATTGTCACAACGAAAAAATAGAACTCTTTTCAACGATTAAAGATGCCAAATCATTAATATGGTTTATTTTTGGAGTCTTGTTTTCAGGACTTCCATTTTATACCAGACACAAGTATCGATGTGAAACCTGCCAAACCGAATTCGATTTAAAATGAAACTCGTTGTTCACACTTTCAACACCCAAAGAAATGATTCCTTGGGAGTTCCATGTGGACGATAACAAATAATAATTTAAACAGATGAAAACCTATTTTGTAACAGGAATTTCCACAGACGTTGGAAAAACCATCACTTCAGCAATATTAGTAGAAGCGTTACAAGCCGATTATTGGAAACCCATTCAAGCTGGAGAATTAGATAATTCCGATACACAAAAAGTAAAACGATTAATATCTAATAAAAAGAGTAAGTTTCACCCTAATAGCTATGCATTAAAGACACCTATGAGTCCACATGCAGCAGCAGAAATCGATGCTGTTACTATTAATGTAAAAGATATTAAAGCACCAAAAACCAAGAACCATTTAGTTATTGAAGGCGCTGGTGGTTTGTTGGTTCCAGTCAATCAGAATCAAACAATTTTAGATATTATAATACCTGAATATCATGTAATTGTTGTTTCTAGACATTATTTAGGAAGTATCAATCATACGCTTTTAACGGTTAATTTATTAAAAGAAAAAGGGTTTCAAGTGTCCATTATTTTCAGTGGAAAAGAACATGAAACAACCGAAGATATTATTAAAAAAATGACGAAAGTTCCAATTATTGGACGTATAGATGAAGAGCCTTATTTCGATAAAAATGTAATTTTGGAATATGCAGAACTGTTTAAAGACAAGTTATGAGTTTAAAAGAAAGAGATAAAAAACACTTATGGCATCCTTTAACGCAACACAAATTGCATCCAGAAGCCATTGCCATTACAAAAGCTAAAGGTTGTGTGTTAATAGACGAAGATGGCAACCAATATATAGATGCTATTGCGTCGTGGTACACTTGCATGTATGGGCATTGTAATGATTTTATTACCAATCGAGTTTCTGCTCAAATGCAGCAATTGGATCAGGTGGTTTTTAGTGGATTTACACATGAACCAGCTGTGAAATTATCGGAGGCTTTAATTCAGATTCTTCCTAAAAACCAAAATAAAATATTTTTTAGTGATAACGGTTCAACCTCTGTCGAAATAGGCATTAAAATGGCTTTACAATTTCATTTTAATCAAGGCAGAAAACGCAACACCTTAATTGCTTTCGAAGATGGGTTTCATGGCGATACTTTTGGAGCCATGAGTGTGTCTGGATTGTCTGTTTATAATGGTCCTTTTGCCGATTTCTTTTTAGACGTGAAACGTATTCCAACACCAAATGGAACGAATCATGAAGCCATTTTAAAAACATTACAAGACATTGTAGAAACGCATGAGGTAGCAGGTTTTGTATACGAACCTTTGGTACAAGGAGCAGCTGCTATGAAAATGCACGATGCAGAAGGCTTAGAGGGTATCTTGAAATTTTGTAAAGAAAACAACATCATAACGGTTGCCGATGAAGTGATGACTGGTTTTGGTAAAACCGGAAAACACTTTGCTTCAGATTATATGGAAACCAAACCAGACATTATGTGCTTAAGTAAAGCCTTAACAGCAGGATTAATGCCAATGGCAATTACTTCTTGTTCGCAAGACATATATGATGCTTTTTATAGCGACGACATGGGAAAAGGCTTGTTTCACGGACACACCTATTCTGCAAACCCTCTAGCATGTGCAGCTGCTTTAGCAGGCATAGAATTGTTGCTATCGGAAGAAATTCAGAATAATATGCTTCGAATCAAAGCATCACACGAAGCGTTTGATTTAAGAATCAAGAATCACCCAAAAGTGAAATCTACCCGACAATTAGGAATTATTTTCGCTTTAGATTTAAATACCGAAATGGCTCGATATGGAAATTTAAGAGACATGCTGTTTAAATTCTTTATGACTCAAGGTGTTTTTCTTCGTCCATTAGGGAGTACCATATACATTCAAGCGCCTTATGTAATTTCAAATTCGCAATTAGAAAAAGTCTATCAAACCATTGAAGAAGCCTTATCAATAGCTTAAATTTGTAAGGTTAGTATAAAATAAAACATCAAAATATCAATAAAAAATGAGATGCTGAAACAAGTTCAGCATGACAATAAAATGATTCAACCCATTTCTATTACTAGTCTATCAAGCCTGTCTCCTTTAGGAAAAACCCCTGAAGACATTTGGCAAGCTTATAAAAATCAAGATCATTATTTTTCAATAAAACATGAAAATCTAGTGGCTGAAATTCCAAAAGAAGCAAAATTGGAAATCAACAAACTAAGAGCTTCAGACACAAAATATAAAGCTTTAGATGAAACGGTTCTATTTGCCATTTACTCCTCAAGACAAGCAGTAAAACAAGCTGGTTGGAAAGCAACGGATAACTTTGGGATAAACATTGGATCCTCTCGTGGGGCAACTAAGCTTTTTGAAAGACATTACGAATTTTTTCTTAAAAAAGATAAAGTCAAACCTTTAAGTTCCCCTACCACAACTCTTGGGAATATTTCGTCTTGGGTAGCTCACGATTTACAAACCCAAGGTCCAGAAATTTCTCATTCGATTACTTGTTCCACAGCTTTGCATGCTTTATTAAATGGAATTGCTTGGATAAATTCTGGCATGTGCCATAAATTTTTAGTTGGTGGAAGTGAAGCACCATTAACAGCATTTACAATTGCTCAAATGCAAGCACTAAAAATCTATTGTCATTCAGAGCAAAGCGAAATGTCTTACCCTTGTCGTGCTTTAGATTTAAATAAAGACAAAAACACGATGATTCTAGGAGAAGCTGCTTCTATGGCATGTTTGGAACAAGGCGAAAAACCAAATGCTTTAGCAAAAATTATTGGCGTTGGTTATGCCACCGAAATCTTGGAACACAATGCGTCTTTATCAACAGATGCCATTTGTTTTCAACGCTCCATGAAACTGGCATTAGGAGATTTAAATCCAAACGAAATAGATGTTATTGTAACCCACACACCTGGAACGATAAAAGGAGATATTGCAGAAGTCAATGCTATTAATAAGGTGTTTGGGGAGAACCATCCAGCATTAACAACAAACAAATGGAAGTTAGGTCATAGCTTAGGTTCTAGTGGTATGTTGAATATAGAAATGGCTATTTTTATGCTGCAACATCAAGAGCTTATTCCGGTGCCTTTTATAAAACAAGAAACGCCTAAAAAAATAAAAAACATTTTAGTGAATGCTGTTGGATTTGGTGGTAATGCCGTTTCTATTTTATTAACGAAATAGTTATATTTACTTTATAAAAAGAGATATATGAGATTTTTACTATTACTTCTGTGCTTCCCAATCTTAAATTTTTCACAAGTAGACCCCAATATTTACGAAAAATTTGAATCTAAGTTTTATGAAATTGATGGTTATAAAATTAACGTTGAGGTTTTAGGTGAAGGCGATCCTATTTTCTTTTTACCTGGAGGACCAGGAAATTCACACGATTATATGCAAGGGAATTTTGGTCAATATTACAAATCTAATACCGTTGTTTTTTTCGATTTCTTAGGAAGAGGAAAAAGCGATGATGCCAAAGATGTTTCAGAGTATTCCGTAGAAAACGATGTGGAACTTATTGAAAAACTTCGACAGGTATTGGGCTATAATAAAATTTCGCTTGTTGGTCATTCTTACGGAACTGTTCCAGCGCAAGCCTACGCTATAAAATATCCCGAACACCTTGATAAAATGGTGCTAATTAACGGCTTTCATTCTGGTGCTATGTGGCAGGCCAATTGCGATAGCTACAACCATTATGCAAAAACCCATTTTCCTGAAAAATGGAAACAAGTAGATTCCCTTCGTGCTTTAGGATATGTGTCTAGCCAAGAACCTTTAAAAACGGTTTATGGTAATTTTCCAACCAAATACATCTATTACCACAATACAAGTTTAAAG
The DNA here is from genome assembly GCA_003144015.1 of Flavobacteriaceae bacterium LYZ1037. GTDB lineage: Bacteria > Bacteroidota > Bacteroidia > Flavobacteriales > Flavobacteriaceae > Xanthomarina. The sequence continues at coordinate 56,462 of QFWS01000002.1, forward strand.
CAAAATGTGCCAAAAGAAAAATTCAGAGGTTGGGCAGGAGATGTGTATGAAACAATTATTGGTAGGGATGGCGATTTTGATGTGTCTGGAAGTATGATTAATCAGGATTACAGACAGCAACTAAAAGACATCAAAGCTAAAACATTAATTGTTGCTGGTCGTTATGATGGTGTTTCAACTCCTGAGTTTGCTGTGCAATATAAAACGTTTATGCCTCAAGCTCAGTTTGAAATGTTTGAACAAAGTGGACACAACCCCTATCTAGAAGAGCCTGAAAAATTTTATACAATTTTTGAGACGTTTTTCAATATAAAATAAGTTATTTTTGAACCTTACTTGAAACCAAAAGCATGAGTGAAATAAGACACAATTGGACCAAAGAACAAATTTTAGAAATCTATAACAAACCCATGATGGAGTTGCTTTACGAGGCAGCAACCATTCATAGGTTACATCACGATCCTAATGTGGTTCAGGTGTCTACCTTACTTTCAATAAAAACTGGAGGTTGTTCGGAAGATTGTGGCTACTGTCCTCAAGCAGCCCGTTATCATACCAATGTGGAAGGCAACGATTTAATGACAGTACATCAAGTAAAGGCACAAGCTTTACGTGCCAAAGAAACTGGAAGTTCTCGCGTTTGTATGGGAGCAGCCTGGAGAAATGTTAAAGACGGCGAAGAATTCGATCAGGTTTTAGAAATGGTTAGAACCATTAATAAACTGGATATGGAAGTGTGTTGTACCTTAGGAATGGTAACCGAAAATCAAGCGAAACGTTTAGCTGAAGCTGGTCTTTATGCATACAATCATAACTTAGATTCATCAGAAGAATATTATAAAGAAGTGATTTCAACTCGTGGATACCAAGACAGATTAGACACGATTGACAATGTGCGTAAAACCAATGTCACAGTTTGTTCTGGAGGCATTATTGGCATGGGTGAAAATGTGTCAGACAGAGCAGGCATGTTAGTGGCTTTATCTACCTTAAATCCTCAGCCAGAATCGACACCAATTAATGCGTTGGTTGCTGTTGAAGGTACGCCTTTAGAAGACGAAAAACCTGTTGAAATTTGGGACATGATTCGTATGGTTGCAACTACCAGAATCGTGATGCCTGAAACTCAAGTTCGTTTAAGTGCAGGAAGAACACAAATGAGTCGCGAAGGTCAAGCCATGTGCTTTTTTGCAGGAGCAAATTCAATTTTTGCAGGCGATAAATTATTAACGACACCAAATCCAGATGTCAACGAAGACATGAAAATGTTTGAATTGTTAGGGATGAATCCTCAAAAACCTTTCACCAAAAAAGTACAACCACAAACAGTAGAAGCATCAGAATCTGAATATCAGGCTTTAGGAGAAAAGCCTAGATGGACCAGACCAGAACATAAAATTGAACGAAACGAAGCTGCCAAAGAAAAAGCTAAAACCTTGAAATAGGTGACGCTTAACTATTTTTAACCTCTTAAATATTAGATGTTGAAATTAAATCTTCAGGATATTCCACGTGTTAAATCAATCTCTAAACAAGATTTTATAAAACACTACTATAAACCACAAAAGCCTGTGGTTGTTGAACAATTTATTGAAGATTGGCCAGCTTTTTCCAAATGGACTTTAGACTATTTTAAAGAGATTGCAGGAGAAAAGATGGTTTCACTTTACGACGACAGACCTGTTTCTTATAGCGATGGCTTTAACGAGGCTCATGCAGAAATGCCTTTAAAAGACTATATCCACTTGCTTCAAAACGGTTCTACAAAATACCGTATTTTTCTTTGGAATATTCTAAAGGAAGTTCCAGAACTTCAAAACGATTATAAGTATCCAGATTTGGGTTTAAAACTTTTAAAAAAATTACCCATGTTGTTTTTTGGAGGTAAAGACTCTTATACCTTTATGCATTACGACATTGATTTAGCAAATATTTTTCATTTTCATTTTGAAGGTGAAAAAGAAGTGATTCTTTTCGACCAAAACCAAAGTAAGTATTTGTATAAAATCCCACATGCTTTAATAACACGTGAGGATATTGATTTTTCTAATCCAGATGTTGTAAAATGGCCAGCATTAAAACAGGCAAAAGGCTTTAAAACACAGTTAAATCATGGAGATATGTTATATATGCCTGAAGGTTATTGGCATTATATGAAATATAAAACAACAGGTTTCTCGTTAAGCCTGAGAGCCATTCCTAAAAATCCAATTCATTTAAGCAAAGCCGTTTATAATCTTTTAATCATGAGACATTTTGATAATGCAATGAGACGCATACAAGGACAAAAATGGATTGATTGGAAGAATGAGAGAGCTATTAAAAAAACGACCAATAATTTGATTACTTAATCCTATCTTTGCATAAAATATAAAAAAAATGATAAAAAGAATAATGATGGTTACATGTATGCTTACAGCGTACTTAGTAAACGGACAAGCCTTTAGTGGTAAAGGTGACCAGAAATTTCAAGTTGGTGCTAACTTTCAATCGCATGCAACAGGAATTAACATGAGTTATGATTATGGATTAGGGGAAAACATCTCTATTGGGGTGAGTTCTAGTTACGCATTGGGGATTTCTAACGAACTTCAAGATGGTGTAAAAGATCCGTTTGGAAATACAATTGTTAAGAAAGCAGGTTTCGATGACCGTTTTGACTTAAAAGCACGTTTTAATGCTAATATTGGAAATGTTATAAACATTGACGAAAATTTCGATTTGTATCCAGGCTTAGATTTTAGTTTGAAGAACTTTGGAGGTCACCTTGGGGCTCGTTATTTTTTCACCACTGGATTTGGGTTGTATACAGAAGCGCAATTTCCTATAGCAAAATATAAAGACAATTTAACACCTGCACAAGAAATTAATAATCAGTTTTCTGTTAATTTAGGAGCTGTGTTTAATTTATAATCAAGCAGATTAATAATTAAAATAAAAAAGCCTTTCATGTTTTTGAAAGGCTTTTTTTATGTAATAAGCTCATATTCTTTACTATAGAATTAGAGTCTTAATAGTTCTCTAAAATAAAAATAACTTTTCATTTGTATTTCATCGAAAAACTATGCATTTCATAATAATTAGGAATCTAGTTTTCTATATTGTAGTTAATTGAATTCCCAAATTTAATAACCTACTTATGAAAACAAAACTACCCAACACGCTAATTGTTAGCGCTTTATGTTTTGTGCTTTTTGGTTTTAGCACGAAAGAGCCTGTTAATCAGACACATGAAAAAAACAAGTTAGAATTTGATTCTTACCCCCTAAACATCTCAGGTTTTGAATATGTTGATGGCTCAGGGCCTTCAGATGTTCAGTCGTTTCAAATTATTGATTTACTTGCACTTCTTAGGCCATATACTATAACGGCCTCTGCAGAATTCGAAGTGTCATTAGACCCTAATACCAACTTTACCAACACGTTGATTATTCCTAATACCATTATCGACTTAGGCCCTGTGGACGTCTATATTAGATTGAAGGGAGGATTGACTGTTGAAGAACACTCAGGAACAATACATATTTTCGCTCCAGATCCAGCAGACCTTAAACAATTATTTAGTTTAGAAATCGATGAAAATATTGATGTAGATGGTCGAGTATTAAGAAATGAAACCGTTTGGGATGGAACTTCCTGGAGTCACGGTACCCCTTATATCGAAACGATAGTAAGACTTTCAGATGATTTTTCAACCCTAACGGATGGAGATTTATCAGCATGGAGTTTGAATATCGATGCTGGAAAAACGCTAACTGTAAATAATAACACCTTTGTAAAGGTTAAAACAGATGTATCACTAGATGGTCAAATAATTGTAGAAACACAAGGGGCTTTTGTTCAAGAGGAAGATTCTGGCACATTTACTGTAAACCCTGGAGGGTCTTCAACAGTTAAAAAAACAACATCTACATTGGCCAATTGGTTTGATTATACGTACTGGAGCTCTCCAGTAAGTGGTACAACTGCAAGTCAAGCCTTTGTGAATTCTAACAGAAAATATTGGTTTAATGCCCAGAATTATTTAGATGTTTTAATGGAAACCGATAATGGAAATGTATATGTTCCTGGCCATGATGATGTTGATGATAATGGAGACGATTGGACAAATTTAAATGGAGCTGATGTTTTACTTCCAGGAGTTGGTTATGCTGCCACCCAGTCTCCTTCTGGTTTTGAATCTGGAACCGCTTATAATTATAATTTTGATGGCCCATTTAATACTGGAACTATTGCAGCACCTATTTATTACAATGGCGATAATGGCGATAGCGATTGGAATTTTATTGGCAATCCGTATCCTTGCGCTATTGATATAGACGCTTTTTTTGCAGTAAACAGCTCGGTAGTAGCTGGGTCTATTTATTTATGGTCTCATGCTTCTTTGCCTGATGCTGAAAACAATGGTAATGAAGTTTATAATTTTAATAGCGACGATTATGCAATTATCAATTATTTCAGTGGGGAATTAGCAGGAGGAAGAACAGTTATTCCAAATAGATCGATTCCATCTGGACAAGGGTTCTTTGTTCAAGGTTTTACAAACGATGACGTAGTATTTAATAATAGTATGCGTATTGCAGACAATACAAGTAATTCTCAGTTTTTTAGAACTGGAAACATAGCCAATAAACTGTGGTTAAGTTTAACCTCGGATAATGGCGTATTTAATCAAGTACTAGTTGCCTATTTAGATGGCGCAACAAATGGATATGATGGGCTTTCTTATGATACACCTAGAAATTTATCTTCAGATTCAGCAGCTATTATTTATACTCTTATAGACAATGTGGACGAAAAAATATTTGCTATTCAAGGAAAAGCTGAAAGCAGTTTAAACTTGGAAGAAGTCATTCCAATTGGTTTTTTCACATCTATAAACGAGGCTACCTTATATACATTTACTGTTGCGCAGTTTGAAGGAGAGTTTTTAAATACAAATACCATATATTTAAAAGACAATTATCAAAATCTAACCCATAATCTTACAAATTCAGATTATGTTTTTACCTCTCCGGTAGGGAAATTTGAGGACCGTTTTGAACTTGTTTTTCAAGCAAGTACCTTGTCTGTAAATACGGATACTTTAGAAAATAATATCACTATTATAGCCCTTGGTAACAATGAGTTTACATTTAAATCAACAAATTCAAAACCGGTAAAAACAGTTGGTATTTACGATATTCAAGGACGTAAAATTTATTCTTTAGAAGGGTTTGAAAAATCGAAAACTTACAATTTACCAGCATTAAGTAAAACCACTTATGTGGCAAAATTAATCTTAGAAGACGAGACGATTGTCACTAAAAAAATGACCAATCGTTTATAAGACCTAATCTAATACCTCTTAATAAAAACGCACCAATTAGGTGCGTTTTTATTTTATAAGCTCATGTACTTTGTCGTACACTAAATGACTTTCCCAGCCTCTATAAAGTAAATAATCTGCTAGTTTTTTCTTCTTTTTTAAAGGGTTGGTTTCTCTAATGCTTTCAGCCTTTTTTTCAGCTAAGGCATGAAAGGTGCTTAAATAGTCGGCCTCTGAAATCTCTTTAAAAGCTTCTAGTCTGTTAAAACGGCTAATCTCTCGTTTTTTTAATTCCAATTCCAAACGTCTTTTCCCCCATTTCTTGACTCGAAACTTGCCACGAACATAAGTTTTTGCAAAACGCGTTTCGTTTAAAAAATCGTGTTCCAACAAATGCACCACAACCACATCTATAGCTTCTGGAATCATACGCATGCCTTGAAGTTTCTTAACCACTTCCTTATGGCAGCGTTCTTGGTAGGCGCAGTAGTTTTCAAGTAGCCGTTTGGCTTCTTCAACCGTGTAAGTTTTAATCGATTTCATGGCTACAAGATAATAACAATATGTTAACAAGTAACAGATTGTGAGCCATTGAATTATCTAATAATTTGTGTTATATTTGTATGCTTGTTTTGAAATAAGTAAAAAATATTTTCCCTATGATTAAAAAATACTCCCTCGTATTCCTAGCTATCTTTTGCTTTATTTTGTCTGGTTTTGGGCAGACTTATAATCAGATTACAAGCTTAACTGAATTAACTGACGGCTATTATGTGATTGCAGAAAGTAATGAAAGTTATGCAATGAATAATAGTCATAATGGCACTTATTTAAATAGAACAGCAATATTTCCAACAGCTTCAACTATTACAAATCCTCCAGCTACAATTATTTGGAGAATAGAAACTAATGGGTCTAGTAGAACTGTATATAGTGAAAATAGCTCTAAATATATTTCTTATACAGGAAGTAGTAATAATGTTCAAATTGTAGATAATGTAACCACCAATAACCAACGATGGAATATTACATATAATAGTGGAGAATTCATTTTCTCAAACGTTGCTATAACTAGCAGAGATTTACAATATAATTCTGGATCTCCACGTTTTGCTTGTTATACAGGGTCTCAAAATGATTTAGTCTTATATAAACTAGTTGCTCCTGCAGGCCCAACAGTAACATATGATGGTAATGGCAACACAGGTGGATCTGTGCCAACCGATGGGAATAATCCATATACATCTGGAGATACGGTTACCGTTTTAGGTAATACAGGTTCGTTAACCAATACTTGTAGTACATTCAACAACTGGAATACAGCTGCTGATGGATCTGGTTTCTCACATAATGCAGGAGATACATTTACAATTTCTGCAAATACAACATTATATGCACAGTGGACATCCACAGGTAATACAGTAATATTTGATAGTAATGGCGGTACAGGTACGATGACGCCACAAACAGATTGTACTTCTGCAAACCTAACTAACAATACATATACATATACAGGCTTTACTTTCAATAGTTGGAATACAGCTGCAAATGGTAGTGGTACAACATATGCAGATGGAGCTTCATATGATTTTTCTACAGATATTACGCTTTATGCGCAATGGGATGTTTATGTAGGGCCTTGTTTAGCTACAAGTTTTGAAAATGCTGATAGCTGGAGCGACCATCCAGGTGGAAATTGGACGGAATCCACTCCAGATGGAGATTATGTTTCTAATGGTTGTTATGCTAGTACAGGTAGTGCAAATAGTGGTTCAAGAAAAATTGGTTTGAATGATCCAGGTGATTGGCTGGAGTTACCTACTGTTGATAATCCTAGCTCATTAACTTATTTTGCTAGATTAACTAGTGCGCCTAGTTCAACTAATAATCTTACTGTGCAATATTATAATGGGAGCTCATGGATTGATTTAGTTATACATACATCAACATCAACAACATACGAATTATTTACTGCAGATTTAAGCAGCATTACAATTCTAACCAATGTAAGGTTAAGATTATATCGTTCGGCCCATGATAAAACTCTCTACATTGATGATATAAATGTTTTCTGTGGTGTACCAACCCCAGCACCAGAAATGAACCTAACTCAAGGAGCAACAAGCTACGCAACAACTACAGTAGCGGCAGGCAGTGATACTTATGATTTTGGAAACCATTTAATAGGTACAGATACAGACATTCAATTTACAATTGAAAACACAGGTGATGCTGATTTAACATTAAGTGCTCCTGTTATTTCGGGTACAGGATTTAGTTTACAAACGGGATTAAGCTTAGCAACTGTTCCAGGTCCTTCGGGAACTTCAACATTTACAGTGCGATTTTCGCCAAATGCGTTAGGAGGTTTTTCTGGTACGATAAATATTGCGAATAATGATGACGATGAAAATCCATATGTTATTAATATTGTTGGTAATGGAACAAATAGTAACCTATCAACTATTGTAGACAACACCAATTACAGTACAACCACACCTGAATTTAATAGTAATATTGAGTACATTAATTTTATAGATGGTTCAGCAACAGCTACTGGGAAATTTATTCCTATGAAGTTTCAAATACGTGATGGTAATGGTTCAGATACGGATGCTTTAGGGACAATTTTAACAGATATTAGATTTTCCGTTGAAGATTTATCTAGTAGCAATCAGCTTAACATGATAAAAACGGCTATCCTTACTGGAACTGGAGGAGCTGTAATTGCGACAGCTACTAAAGTAGGTAATGAATTGGTTTTTTCAGGTATGAGTGGCACTTCTGTTACAGCTGATGATAATGATATTAAGAACTTACACTTGCGTGTCTCATTAGATGAAACACAAGTAATTGATAATACAAAACTAGTATTTAAAGTAACGTCGGCTACAGCAGATGCTAGTGGTTCGTCTTTTGCAGTAGCAGATGCTAGTGGCGCAGAAACTGATACAGGAAGCAACAACAGAAACCGTTTAAATGTGACGGCAGATAGGCTACGTTTTAATATACAACCAACAGATCAAAACATAAACACAAATTTAAATACGTTTACAGTTCAAGCAGAAGATGTTCATGGACTTATAGATTTAGATACGTCTAATTCAGTGACGCTTACAACGTCTGGAACTGGAATGACAGCATCAAACCCTTATGCACTTACAAATGGTGTTTTGTCTATTTCCAATGTGCAGTTTAATTCAGTACAAGGTCCAATAACATTAACGGCTACAACAACAGGCCTGACTTTTGATAATGATGATATCTCATCACCATTTCATATCACCAATTTACCTTTATCTAATGGTGATTACCGGACAAACCCAGCTTTTACAAATGCCATCTTTTTTAATTCAACAAGTGCTTCAGGCGGCGTTTTACCTTGGCAAGTTTGGAATGGAAGTGCTTGGCAAGATGTTCCTCACGTATCAGGATCTTTAAATGCACCTGAAAATTTAGCAACAAAACCAGATAGAATTTATGTAATAAGTGGTAGTTACATAGATATTGCTGGTGGTGACGCTTATAACAATATTATAGTTGATTTGCCTTCTCAAAATACAGTAATAGGTTCTTATAGTAGCACACCTGGTGTTACAATAAACCCTGGAAAAACCTTCAATTTAATTTCTGGAATTTTTGATCTTGGTGGTGTTTTTGATTTAGAAGCAAATGCTTCTTTAAGAATTCGGACAGGTGCTGAAATAGATATATCAAGTAGTTCTTTTGAGTTTTTAAGAGATGCAACTTCTACGTGGGAAGTAGAAAATGAGGCTTTTGTTTTTATCAATAGCTATATTCCAAACGCTTGGACAGGAACAGAAATATTTCATGAAGAATCATATTTCGAGGTTACAGATTGGGATGAGAATAACGATGAACATTTGTTTCAATCTAATGAAATATCTCCATTTACATTTTCTGGTTATAATGGGTTATTTGGAAATCTATATCTAACCTTTACTTCCTTAAATAATAATTGGAATGATGTATTACCAATAGGAACTTATAATTTAACACATGGCGATTTTGAAGTATCAAATAATAGTGGAGAAAACATTAATTTAATTTTTGGAGGTAGTGTAAATGTTACCATTGGTAATAATATGACGATTTCAGGAGACGATAATGTACAATTTCAATCTGGAGCAGGGACAAGTTCTTTAACTGTTAAAAATAATTTTATTAAAAATAACAATAATGAATTTAGTCTACATGCACATACTTCAGACACTGCAACCTTAAATGTTGACGGTAATTTAATTATAAATGATGGATTCTTTTATATGACAAAAACTAGTGCTGGAGCTGCAACTTCAGTTATTAATCTTAAAGGTAATCTAACATTAGTATCTGGGGCATACTTAACAAACTCTAATAGCTCTGGCTACACCAATGATTCCTTTAATTTTAATGGAGATGGTAGCATTCAAACTATAGATGCAGTAGTTCATAATTCTAATGATTTTATGAGATTACGCTTTTTTGTTAAACCTTCAGCATATGTTCAATTTATTAATCAAGATGTACGGTTAGGAACAAATTCTGTATTTACAGTTGAAGATAATGGAACTTTAGATTTTGGTTTTAATGGTGTTACAGCTTTAAACCTTACGATTGCTGGAAGTAATACAGGCTCAGTATTCAGTTCAGAACAAGGTAGCACCTTAATAATAACATCTCCTAATGGTATAAACCAATCAGGTTATACGGGGAATGTGCAAACACTACCTTCTGGAAGAACCTTTAACCAAACGGCTACATTTTATTATGTTGGTAAAGAAAACCAAGAAACTGGAGATGCTTTAACAACAGGTTCTACAGTTAAAAACGTATATGTCATTATGGATAATGACAATCTAGAACTACGTTTAACAAACAGAACTGGTATTGCTGATGGTGGAAAATTAGAAATTCAACAAGGTATTGTAATAGGCGAAGAAGCTGGCCCTCTTGATACAGATGATAGGGATTTTTATGGTGACGATGGGGTTTTAATTATGACTGGTGGTGAGTATCGTATCAGTACCATTACAGCTAATCCATTAAGTCCAACAAATGGATTATTACCTAAATTAAGAAAATATAGTAGTTATAATTTATCAGGAGGAACGGTTCATTTGAATGGTAACGATGAGATTCAGATTTTATCAGGTACACCAAACTATTATAATCTGGCTTTTAGTGGGTCTAATATATTAGCAACATTACCTCCATTACCTCCTAATATTCCAAATTATAAAGGCATAAGTAATGGCACAAGTGTATCCAACAATATTACCATTTCTGAAGATGCTATAGTAGATGTGAAAAACTGGACTTTAGGTGGCTCTGGAACTAACCTAATTATGGAAGATCAATCTAGGTTTATAATGGCAGGTGCCAGTAGCACTAAACCTGACGCTGCTAGTCCAGGAACCTATTCTTTAGGAGCAAATACAACCATTGAATTTAATAATAATATTGGAGGGTTACAGAATATCAGACTAACAGGACCTGTTCCATCATATGCAAACATAGTTGTTTCTGGCTCTAACGTAGGAACAAATGTGCCAGGTACTGGAGCAAATTCATTTTTACAATTCCAAGCAGATGGTTCGTTTACTGTAACTCCAACAGGAACATTTAAACAATCTAATATCGCTGGTTTTTCTGGGGGAACAAATACTGCTTTGCACAACAATAATAACCCCACAATTACTTTGTATGATGGCTCAAATATTGAGTATACTGGAGCAGATCAAATAATAACAGCGCTTACTACAAATGCGCTGCCAACAAACGATTATTATGCGAATCTAACTATTTCTGGTACAGGCACTAAAACATTAGGACATACTACAGATGTTTTTGTTGGTGAAGATTTACATGTTAATTCAAGTAGGTTATTAGTTGACGAAAACGAAGCGATTACGGTAGACGAGAGCGTGAATGTTAATGCAAGTGCTACCTTTGACATCCTTGATTCTGGAAGTTTAGTTCAAGTAAATGATGGAAGTGTAAACACTGGAAACATTAGCATGCTTCGTGATGCGAATATTAAAAGATTAGATTATGTGTATTGGTCATCCCCAATAAGTAGTTATAACGTGAATAGCATCTCTCCTGGATCTCCAACAAACCGTATTTATAAATGGGATCCAGTATATAGCAACACCAATGGGACTTTAGGAAATTGGGTGCCAGCTGCTGGCGAAACCATGCAAGAAGGTGTGGGTTATATTGTTAGAGGGCCAGACACTTATACAGATACAGCTGCTAATTATACAGCCACATTCAATAATGGTACTCCGTTTAATGGCGTTGTTCCAGTAACGGTTCAAAGAGGTAACCTCACTGGAGAAGACGACCAATGGAATTTGGTTGGAAACCCATATCCTTCGGCAGTTGATGTGTTTGCCTTTTTAGATCATCCAGCTAATGCTGTTTTAGATGGTTTTGTTAACTTTTGGACCCATGGAGATAATCCTTCTACATCTGTTACATCTCCTTATTATGATAATTTTGGGTCTAATTATACGGCAACAGATTACATTTCGTACAATAAAACAGGAGCAGGAAATGCGCCAGGGAATATATCTATTGCTGCTGGACAGAGTTTTATGGTAAATCTATCGGATACTTCTCCTTTAAATAGCCATCAAATTGAATTTAATAATAGCATGAGAAATAAGGCATATGATAACTCACAATTTTATAGAACAACACAATCAGAGAATGCGTCTGTTGAAAGACATAGAATTTGGTTGGATTTAGTCTCAGAAACTCAAGGAACCAATAGAATATTAGTGGGGTATGTTGAAGATGCCACAATGGAAAGAGATAGACTTTACGATGCTATAACCTCAGTAACAAGTGTTCAAAATTTTTATTCATTAATAAGTGAGAAATCGTTTATTATTCAAGGGCGTTCTCTGCCATTTATGGATACGGATGTTGTTCCATTAGGAGTGAATATTGTAGAACAAGGAGATTACCATATAGCCATTGCATTTATAGATGGCTTATTTGAAACTGAAAATCAAACCGTTTATTTAAAGGATAACGAACTTGGCTTTATTCATAATTTAAGCGAAGCTCCATATTCTTTCACTTCTGAAGTTGGAGAATTTAACGACCGTTTTGAAATAGTCTTTAGAGACTCGTTCCTTTCAATTAATGAAGAAGAACTTTCAGGAAGTAATGTGAGTATTATTGAACTTCAAAATGGCGATGTTCAATTTACAGTTCCAAGTCAATTTGAGATAAAATCTGTAGAGATAATTGATATGTTAGGAAGAACTATTTACAACTTAAAAGGAAACAGTTCTTCAGAAACGTATAATCTTTCAAATTTAAGTCAAGCGACTTATGTTGCTAAAATAACCTTATCTAATGGACAAGTTATTAGTAAAAAAGCTGTCAAACGAAAGTAAGAAGTAACACCATAAAAAGGCCACTACAGTTTATCTAAAGTGGCTTTTTTATTTTAAGATATAAAATTCTACAAACTATAAATTAAGGAGATAATTAAGTTTCTTCCTGGAGAAGCTATCCCAGACGAATAGGTTTTATAACGTTGGTCTGAAATATTTTCTAAACTAGCTGTAATAGTTGCAGACTCTGTTATTTGGTATTGAGTTCGTAAATTCAAGGTGTACCAGGAAGGTGCATATGGATTACCATTATTATCCAGAGCATACATATAATCTTTGCCTTGCTCTGAAGGCGCTAATTGATAAAAAGACAATTCACTGTTGTATTCTGCAAAAGCATCTATTAAAAATCGTTCGTTTTGCCATATAAAATGTGTGTTTCCAAAATTAGGAGCTACGTGTCTTACAGGTACTTCAGCCCCTTGTATATCTTCTTCTGTTCCACCAGTAACATTGTATTGAGAAGTTAATCTAAATTGTTTTGAAAGGTTTAATCTCATGCCAACCTCAAAGCCATAAATATCCGCCTTAGAGGCATTTTGAATGGCTTGCACGTTACTTAATTCATCATTGTAAATAATTTCAGTTTCACCATTTAAATGATAATCTTTTCTTACTAAAGCATTTTCTAAATACGTATAGTAAGTTGCTAAATCGATTAGTAAAACATTATCAAAATTTAAAGTTAATCCCAATTCTGCACCATAAGCATATTCTGCTTTTAAATCTGGATTAGGCACGACAACCGAACCTGGCTCCGAATCAAATACTTTACCAATATCGTCAATGTTTGGTGCTCTAAAAGCAGTTGATAGATTTAATTTCCACTGAATGATATCGTTAGGTAACCAACTAATTCCTGCAGATCCTGTTAAGGCTCCAAAATTTAAATGAGATTTATTAAAAGGTAAATGAAGATATTGGTTATTTTCGGTAAAATTGGCTTGTATAAAAACATGATTATAGCGTAAACCAGTTTGAAGTATGAAATTTTCGCTAGGCTTAAATTTCAAATTAGTATAAGCAGCTAGAGATTGCCAATTAGAACCATTTGGATATCTTGAAACAGTAGCTGTTGTTTCGTTAGTTTCAATGTTTAGAGCTTCTCCAGTAGATGATACCTTATTATAAATGTATTCAGCTCCATAAAATAATTCTGTTTTAGGGGATAATAATTTTTCAAAATCGGCATTAAATGAAAACGCATTTACAGCTTCTTTTTTAATGTCTTTTAGGGTCGATTGATAGTCTCTATCGTTTCTACTTTCCTTAAAATTTTGAAAGGCTATTGTGGTTTGTACTTTATCGTATAAATTCGAACGACTGCTTAATTTAGTCATTTGAAAATTGGACATAAACCATTGTTGAGGACCATAATACCATTCGGCAGAACGCAGCTCATCACCTCGATATCTAATAAGTCTATCGTATCTTGAATAGTCTGAAGTTGTGGTATAAAACAAGCCTAAATCGAAGCTTAAATTCTCCTGTGGCTCAAACCGTACTCTTTGTAAAAGGTTAATCTGATTGTAGCCTGTAGGTATTTGAATTTTAGGATTAGAATTTGAGACTATTTGATCCTGACCATTTTTTGTCACCACATATTCTGGTCTTAAATAATCGTTTGGACCATGACTCCCCATACGTAAATCATCAAAATCTGAATAGCTTACACTACTTAAGAATGCCCATTTTCTTAAACCGAAATTTAAATCCAAATGCGCAGTTTTTTCATTATTAGCAGTCGCATATCTAGCAACCGTATTAGCTTTAAAATAGGTTTTTTTAGAATAAGACAATTGAGGTTTTTTTGTATAGAAACTCATAACACCACCTATAGCATCGCTGCCATAAACTACAGAACCAGCTCCTAAAGTAATTTCTGTATTTTGAATAGTAAATGGATCTATTGAAATGACGTTTTGAAGGTTTCCACTTCTAAAAATAGCATTATTCATTCTAACACCATCTACATTTATTAATAGCCTGTTTGTTGAAAAGCCTCTAATCATAGGGCTTCCTCCACCAAGTTGACTTTTCTGGATGTAGACATTTCCGGTACTTTCTAACAAATCGGCACTTGTTTGTGGGTTTACAAGTTGAATTTTTTTAGCATCAATACTAATTATTTTTTGAGGGATATCTCTTTTGCTTTGTTCAAATTTTGAAGCCGAAATAACCACTTCGTCAAGCCCTTCAATTTTTACTTCTAATAAAACAATATGATTGTTTTCTAGTATAGAAGACTTCGTTGTTTTGATTTTTATATGAAGTAAATGCTCAAAATAGATAGCTTCGGATTCTGAAAAAAGATCTAATGAAGCTTTACCATCGAAATTTGAGATGGTCGATTTGGTTTTAGAATGGTTGTATATAGTAACTCCAGGTATGGGTTGTCTTGATTCTTGTACTAAAATTTGAATTTCTTGAGCATGAAGAGTTACAGCAAAAAAAATCCAAATGAAAAATGTTAAACGACATTTCATTTTGGTTGGTTAAATGGCTATGTATTAAATATTTGATTAAAAATCTGCATAGATTGAGGTTTTTTAAACTCATCTAAATGCAATTCAAAATAGACAAGCATCATTTTTAAAAAAGATTGTCTTTGTTTTGAGTTTATTTTTATTGAATGTAATGTATCAAAATTTGTGCCTAACAGGCGCTTAAGAAGAACTATATTTTCACCTGAAACACTATAGATATTTGTTTTGGTTTCTTCAAATCTTCCTTCACTTAAATTAAAATAGACTTCCTGTTTTTTAGCCATTTCTGGATAAAACCCTAAATGTTTGGTGAGTTTTAATAAAAAAAGTAAATGAAAATTTGCGTAGTCGTTGTTAGTATCAAGCCATTGAAGGGTTGTTTCTAGATAGGTAAATAAATGCTGATTAGCTTCTTCTTCCTTTAGAGTACTAGTTAGTATTTCTGCTAAAAAGAACACAATGGAATTTTTAATGACATGCGTTTGTAAACTACTATATAAATAATTAGTTCTAGCTTCCTTAATGTCTTGTAAAGACCTGTTTTGTTTGTGTAAGGTGACTAGTTGTAATTGAGATAATAATTGAAAATGGGCAGATTTTGACGACCCTTTTTTTGAATTAGAGACATGTCTTAAAATATAACTAACAAGACCAAATCTTTGAGTATAACATTTTACGATTAGATCGTTATCTCTATATTTAATTTTAGATAAAACAATGGCATTTGTGTTTGCTAACATTATCTCACTACCATTAATTTGATAACTTTAGTTTCGAAGGTTTCTAAATCGTTTAACATAACTAAATATACTCCAGAAGCTACCGTATTATTTGCTAAATTTTTACCATTCCAAAATGCAGTCCCTCCATCAATTTCTAGGTTATATCCTTTAAAACGTGAATTTGTATTTGATTGTGCTTCAGCAACAAGGTTTCCGGCAATATCTGTAATCTTAATATTCATATCCTCTGTGATGCCTCTTATTGTAACTTTCTTATTATTTATGTCAAATGTAGGCCTTACGGGATTAGGGAATATATAGGCGTTTTCTAAAGTTACTTCGGTTTGTGAGCTTCCAGACCCATAAGAAACAAGCCCTTTATCTGTAGCGATATATATAACACCATTAGCTTGGTCAATGGCAACATCAATCACATCATTAGAAGGCAATGGAGAATTATCTTTTGTAAAATGATAAATGGTTTCTTGACCGTCTGAAGAAAAATAAAAAAGTCCTGCACCAATAGTTGCAATCCATTTGTTGTTTGAACCATCTACTTCAATATCTGAAACATAAGTTTGAAACAGAAGCTCTTTTGGCACACCATCGTCTAATATAATTATGGAACTGACTTCAATAGGGTTATCTGAGAAAAATTCTGCAGTATTGTATAAAACTCTTAGACCTTTAATGGTTCCTATCCAGATTTGATTTCTTTTATCTACCGCTAAAGAAGATACAAATGAAGTAGGCATGTTTTGTTCTTCAGTACTAATACTACTTAATAGTACACCATTATTGTTGTTATAACCTATAAGTCCATTGTTATAACCACCAATCCATTTAGTACCATTATTATCTACTTCAATGTCACTAAAACCCCATGCAGTATCGAATGCATCAGGCATTAAATCTGAAAAGTCATAACTTTCCCATTGGTCTGAATTCGGATCGTAAGAAACTAATGGTTCTTGAACCCTTGCTGTCATGGTCCATAATACGCCACCTGAATCAAATGTAGAAGCGCTTACTCTAACATTACTTGAAGTTGGAGACAAAGAACTTAAGGCACTATTAGTATCATCGTACAATATGGTTGGAGAATCATTATTAACTTCTAATAATCCATTTAAAAAAGAACTAATAAATACTTGTTGATTATTAAATGGATTGACTGCAATTTTATTTAAATTATTAGCGCCAAGTACACTATCGAATGGGACATTAATCCAGGCTTCATCGACAACTAGGTGGCTGTAACCAGCACTTTTCTTTGGAGCTGGACTATATGTTAATGTGTAATCTCCAAAAGTTACCCAAAGATTGTTTGGTATTGTTTGAAGTGCAAAAGGACTGTTTAATAATGGACCATCAGGATGAATTTCGGTAATATCGGTTTGATTCAGGTAATCGATTTTTAAAAGTCCAAAATTTTCGGTACCAATATATAAATATTCGTCATCGAGGGTTGAGACCGTAAATTGTGTAGGGAAGTCTATTGGTATAGGGACAACAGCTTCTTCTTCAAAATTACTATTAAATATATAGGATTCAAGTTTTGTGGTTACTAATAATTTGTTATTCACTTCTCTATAATCTAAAATAGCAGTATATGGGATTCTTAATATAAAACTGATACTTGTATTAATCACTTCATACACTCTTCTGTTTGATCTTATTGCATAAACTCTATCATCTTGTGTTGATTCAATACCTGTGTAATCTTCCGAGCCTCCAATGGTTTCCCATTGTTGATAATCTATTAAATCTGGACTAGAAATAAGCGCTCTTTTTATTCCGCCATTGTTATAGCATGCAGCATAAATATATTCTCCAGAAACGGTCGTTTGTTTTACTATAAGTTGTGAACCTCCATTACCAATATAATAGGTGTCGCCAAATTCAAGTCTAGACATATCATAAACAGAGATGCCATAATCTGTAGAGATATAAACAAACTCGTTGTATTCTTCAAAATGATTGATTTTTTTATTACTAGGAGGAATAGTGGATTTGTCTAAGATATCTACAACAGTTAATATATTATCATTATTATCAATAACAATCTCAATAAGACCATTAGTATAACCAATAAGTAGCAAACCATAAGCCTCACTATAATGAATGGTAGAAATTTCTTCTCCTGACAATCCGTTAATGGTTGTAATAGTTTCCATTTCGGCTGTGATTAAATCATAAGTAAAAATGGCATTTTCTGCAGCAACGTATATTTTATCATTTCCCTTCGAAACATCTTTTACATTTAAATAAGAAAAATATCCTTTCCAAAGAGCAGAATAATCTTGAGCAATTGTGCTCAAGGAAGAAAATATAACAAACAATAAGAAGATTATTTTTTTCATACAAATTTTTAACCTTTTCAAATATATCTATATATAACGAGTTTTATAAATAAAACATATAATTTGAATAAAAAAAAGCCCCCAAAAGGAAGCTTTTTTAGTTTTCTACACAATAATTTATACTACGCCTTGACCTAACATTGCATCAGCTACTTTAACAAATCCTGCAATATTAGCCCCTTTTACATAATCTATATAGCCATCTTCTTGAGTTCCGTATGTAACACAAGATTCATGAATATTGTCCATTATTTGTTTTAATTTAGCGTCTACCTCATCACGAGTCCAATTGAGTCTTAGAGAATTCTGACTCATTTCTAAACCTGAAGTTGCAACTCCACCAGCATTAGCTGCTTTTCCTGGGGAGAACATTACTTTTGCCTCTTGAAAAGCAGTTATAGCATCTGGAGTCGTTGGCATGTTTGCTCCTTCTGCAACAACTTTTACATGGTTATTAATTAGTATTCTAGCTTCTTCATCATTTAATTCGTTTTGAGTTGCACATGGTAAAGCAATATCACAAGCTACACTCCATGGTCTTGAACCTTTGTGAAAGGTTGCAGAAGGATAGGTATTAACATATTCGCTTATTCTTCCCCTTTTAACGTTTTTAATATCTTGTACAACAGCTAATTTTTCTGCATCTATACCGTCAGCATCATGAATGTATCCAGAAGAATCCGATAGTGTCACCACTTTAGCACCAAGTTCTGTTGCTTTTTCACATGCATATTGAGCGACGTTTCCAGATCCAGAAATAACCACCGTTTTTCCATTGAAAGAGTCGTTTTTAGTAGCTAACATATTTTGAGCAAAATAGACACAACCATAGCCTGTTGCTTCTGGTCTAATTAAGGAACCTCCAAAAGAAATACCTTTTCCGGTTAAAACTCCAGTAAACTCATTCCTAAGTCTTTTATATTGTCCAAACATATAGCCAACTTCTCTTCCTCCAACTCCAATATCTCCGGCTGGTACATCCGTATTTGGGCCTATATGACGGAATAATTCTGTCATAAAAGATTGACAAAAACGCATAACCTCAACATCACTTTTTCCTTTAGGGTCAAAATCACTTCCACCTTTCCCACCACCCATAGGTAATGTTGTAAGCGAGTTCTTAAATACTTGCTCGAAACCTAAAAATTTTAAAATACTTAAATTAACAGATGGATGAAAACGTAAACCACCTTTATAAGGTCCAATAGCAGAATTAAACTCTACACGAAACCCTCTATTTACTTGTGTTTTTCCTTGATCGTCAACCCACGGAACCCTAAAAATAATTGTGCGTTCTGGTTCAACCATACGTTCTAACAACATTTTGTCTTGATATTTAGGATTTGCTTCAATAAATGGAATTACAGTTTCTGCGACTTCATGAACAGCTTGTAAAAATTCTGGTTCATGGCCATTCTTCTCTATTACAAGGTTTAAAAAGGCGTCTATTTTATTTTTCATTGAAATATATTTTAATAGTATTGAGCTATTTTATGAATTGAAAGACAAATATACATTAACTTTAAAAATTTATTATTATTTTTTTATTTTTCGCGATGTCTGTTGAATAATAAATTATTAGATTTAGCAGTTATATTAATAGAATTATCAAAAAAATGCATTTAATCGGTTTTTTTTGGTAGTTTGTCGAGTTTTTATATATTTGTTTAACGATATTCTCTAATTATCGAAAGATATTATGTTCAATTTGAAACAGTTATTCGTAATTACATTCCTACTTATTGGAAGTCAAGTGGGTTTTTCTCAACTTGGATTTTCTCATGAGATTGGTGCTATAGTTGGACCAGTACAGTTCCGTTCTGATTATGGTCAAAGCCAAAACGAACAAACAAACTTTGGAAACACAGGAATTGGTATAGGTATAGTACATTATATAAACTTCGCCTATCGTGCAGATTGTAACTGCTATTCAACAGATACATATTTTAACGATCATTTTAAATTACGAAGTGAAATCTCTTGGAATAAAACGAAATTAGATCATCATGGAGAATGGGTTTCAGCAGATAAAACTAGTGCTAATGCTGATAAATTAAGGGCTCATACTGGTGAAGCACAGAATTTTGATATTGGTATGCAGATAGAATACTTTCCGTTAAGTATTCGCTCTTTTCAAGCTTTTTCTTACCGTTTTGCACCTTTTGTTAGTTTAGGAGTTCATTATACAGCATACAACCCTAAGTCTGAATCAACTTATGGAAATGTATTAAATGAGAATAATATTTATTCTTATTGGTATGCAGATGAAACTTATTTACCAGCAGTACCTCTTGGCGAACAAAGAGAATACCCAATTAACTTAGATTCTGGAAGCACATGGTCTGTTGTTGCCAGTGTTGGTGTAAGATATAAATTAACTGCTTTATCAGATCTCATGTTAGACTTAAGATGGCAATATTTTGGAAACGATTGGATAGATGGATTTAATCATCAACTTGATTCTAATAAAAACAACGACTGGTTACTTTGGTTAAATTTTGGATATATTTATTATCTAGATTAATATTTTAAAACAAAAACATATAAAAAAAACCAAGACCTATTCTTGGTTTTTTTTATGTACTTAATTGATGGCTTGATTTAAATCTTCAATTAAATCTTCTTTATCTTCTATTCCAACACTTAATCTAATTAGTGAATCCAAGAGACCTGTTTTTTCTCGTACTTCTTTTGGAATACTCGCATGCGTCATGCTTGCTGGATGACCAGCTAAAGATTCAACTCCTCCTAAAGATTCGGCAAGGGTAAAGACTTTTAACCTTTCAACTATTTTTATTGCTTCTTTATAATTATTCCCTTTGGTAGTAAATGAAACCATACCTCCAAAATCTGCCATTTGTTCTTTGGCTATTTTGTGATTTGGATGATTTTCTAAACCAGGCCAAAAAACGTTTTCTATTTTAGGGTGTTTTGACAGGTATTGGGCAACTGCTTTCGCATTTTCGCAATGACGCTGCATTCTAACATGAAGTGTTTTAATACCTCTTAATACTAAAAAACTATCTTGTGGCCCACAAATAGCTCCACTTGCATTTTGAATAAAGTATAATTTATCTGCAAGCTCTCTATCTTTTACAATTAAAGCTCCCATAACTACATCGCTATGTCCACCAAGATATTTTGTTGCAGAATGCATTACAATATCTGCACCTAAATCTAATGGTAGTTGTAGATAAGGAGTGGCAAACGTATTGTCTACTGCTAAAAGTAATTGGTGTTTTTTTGAAATCTTTGCACAGGCTTTAATATCAATAACATTCAATAAAGGATTTGTTGGTGTTTCAACCCAAATAAGTTTGGTGTTTTTATTAATATAAGTTTCAATATTTTCAGCATCTTTCATACTAATAAAATGAAACTTAATACCAAATTTCTTATAAATAGAGGTGAATAGCCTATAAGACCCACCATATAAATCGTTAGTAGATATAACTTCATCACCAGGTTCTAAAAGTTTTAAAACGGCATCTATGGCAGCTAATCCCGAACCAAAAGCTAATCCATGTGTACCATTTTCTATGCTTGCAAAGGCATTTTCTAAAGCGTTTCTTGTTGGATTATTTGTTCTTGAATATTCATAGCCTTTATGTCCTCCAGGTGTAGATTGTGCGTAAGTTGTAGTCTGATAAATAGGAGGCATAACAGCTCCATAAGCTGGGTCGAGTTTTTGACCTCCATGAATTGTTTTGGTGTTGAATTTCATATGCTTAATTTTTTGAATAAAGTTACAGTTTAATTCGGGCTATTCAAATGCAATAATTATCTTTAACATGAACTTAATTCAAAAGCTTCATGCGATTTAAATTTTTAGCTTACATATTAATCATTTCTTTATTCTCGCAAACGTGTCAGGAAGAAAAACCTCTTGAATTTAAAGAAAGAAATATAACAACAGAAACAAACAACATTGTTGAAATTAATATTCCTGAAGCCTTTGGCAACGAAGAAGCTTCAAGGATTATCAATAATAGAATAAATCAAACCATTAAATCTTCTCTAAATTCTAATACCGAAACCGACCCTTCCTCATTAACGGTATCTGAAGCTATTGACTATTTAAATAACGAATATCTTAGATTTAAAGCAGATTTCCCTGAAAGCGCTATGGAATGGGATGCACAGATTGATGGTGAAGTCATGTATCAATCTGATGAAATTGTTTCCATAGCCATTACCTCTTACATGAATACTGGAGGTGCTCATGGAAGCCTAAATATTTCTTTTTTAAATTTTGATGCTTATACTGGAAAACCTTTGAAAAACGAAGAATTATTTCAAGACTATTTAAGTTTTACAGAAATTGCTAAAGATTATTATATTGAAGAAATAGCAGATAAAAAAGAATTGTATTTTGAACCAGATAATTTTAAATTACCTGAAAATATAGGCTTTAACGATGAAGGAGTTATTTTACTTTACAATACCTACGAAATTGCGCCATACGCTTCTGGAATAACAGAAATAAACATTCCTTGGGAGGTTTTACAAAGTTCATTAAACTTTTTATAAAGATTTTTTTAAAGCTAAAATATATCCTAAATGAATCCCTTCATGGAAGTTATTAAAGTCAATTGCTTCATCAACATTTGTTAAAGTGCTTTTTGTAGTTACAGTATATTCGTTATAAGATTGAAAGACGTTGTTGTTATAATCTTCTTTAGTTTTTTCAATAGTAGAAAACAACAAGCCTTTAATCAAATCTACTTCAGCATAAGTAACATCTCTTTCTGGCTTGGTTCCTTTTCGGTACATATCGACAATCTCTTGAGATAAAAGCATGGGAACTCCAGATAAATTATAAACCAACAATTGTTGTGTTACTATTGTATGTGCAATGTTCCAAATAATGTTATTACTAAAGCCTTTTGGCACTTTATTAAGCTCTTCTAAAGTGAAAGATTCTAAAAACGATTTTAATAAAGTTCGGTTTTTTATGGTTATATCGAAAGCCCAATCCATGATTTTAAATTTTATTTAAAAGTAATTATTTTTCAATAAAAATGGGCGTTCTTTGTATAAAGAAATGAAGTATTAAATAAATACGACTTACTTAATCGAGTCTTTGATGAAAAAAGTATATTACTTAAAAACCTGTAATACCTGTTTGCGTATTTTAAAAGAGATTAATCTGCCTTCAGATTTTATTTTACAAGACATTAAAACTGAAGAGATAACTGTTAAACAACTAGAAGAAATGAAGCAGTTAGCAGGATCTTATGAAGCGCTTTTTAGTAAACGTGCAAAACTCTATAAAGAAATGGATTTAAAAAACCAATCTTTAAAAGAAGCAGATTACAAACAATATATTTTGGAGCATTATACGTTTTTAAGCAGACCAGTAATTATTTTCAACAATCACATATTCGTAGGAAATTCTAAAAAAACGACTCAATTAGCCAATCAAACAATTCATGGATAAAACCCGAATTTTTGCCTTGATTGGTGTGTTTTTAGTTCAAGTAATTTACGGGTTTACTTTTACATTTGCTAACGATGTTATTGACGAAGGTTATATTAAACCATTCGGTTTTATTTTTATTCGAGTTCTTGGAGCTGCAATTCTATTCTGGGTCTTAAGCTTGTTTACTCCAAAGCAAAAAATTGCACCAAAAGATTTTATCATTTTATTTTTTGCATCCATATTTGGAATAGCCTTAAATATGCTTACTTTCTTTAAAGGTTTAGAACATACAACACCTATTCATGCTTCAGTAATTATGACCGTTGTACCAATTGTGGTACTTGTTTTATCAGCTTTTTTTTTAAAAGAAAGAATTACAGGTTTAAAAATTGTTGGTATCCTTCTTGGTTTTTCTGGCGCCATTGTTCTATCGGTTTATGGTAAATCGGCACAAGCCGGAGATAACATTTTACTTGGAAATTTATTGGTTTTTATAAACGCTGTGTCATATAGTATTTACTTAATAATCATTAAAAAATTAACTAATAAATACCACCCACTGGCCTTTATAAAGTGGTTGTTTTTATTTGGATTTCTATTAGTCTTACCTTTTGGATATGGAGAATTTTCAGAAGTTGTATGGTCTTCATTTACGCCTTATATTGTATTTGCTGTATTTTTTGTTGTGGTAGGAGCTACTTTTTTTACTTATCTATTAAATCCTATTGCTTTAAGGCATTTAAAGGCATCAACAGTAAGCACGTTTTTATATATTCAACCTGTAGTTGCAAGTATTTTTGCATTATTAATGGGAAGTGACACCATGAATATGATTAAAATAATTGCAGCTTCTTTAATATTTACAGGTGTTTATTTAGTTACAAAAAATGCCAAATTAACTCGTTAAATGAACCGGTTTTTTTCCAGAAACTCTAGTGTCCTCTTTTGTAAGTATTTTATAAGAATCTGTTTTAGGAAAGGTCTCTTGATGTGCTAACAACTCTTTTGGCAATCCAGTTAATTTTCTTGTAGAAAAGTCTATCCAAGCACCAAGCATTTCGCAATGTGCTATGTTTTCGCCTTTTTCATTATAAAAATTATGATCGAATTTAAAAAACTTACCATCTTCACTGGTACCAGAAACCTCAAGACTTACAGTTAATAGTTGACCTAAAAAAGCCTCCTTAAAATAATACATATGCTCATAAAAAACCACAGGGCTAATATTGAATGTTACTAAGGTTTTCATATCAAACCCTTTTTCAATAAAGAAAGTCATTCGCGTATGACTCATAAAATTTGTATAAGCACTATTGGCTAAATGTCTATTTGCATCCACATCACTCCATCTAATTTCAAACTGCTTGGTGTACATTTTTAATTATTTTAAGCGCAAAACTACACATTTTTTTATCTATGCATATTAAAATTAGTGTTTTCTAAGCCCTTATATTTAACTACCTTTGCAGAATAAGAATATAATTTTATGATACACTCAATGACAGGTTACGGTAAATCTGTTTTGCAATTACCAACCAAGAAAATAACGATTGAAATAAAATCGTTAAACAGCAAAAACCTAGATTTAAATGCAAGAATGCCTTCAATCTACAGGGAAAAGGAATTGAGTTTAAGAAAACTAATCGGCAAAGAATTAGAACGTGGAAAAATAGATTTTTCAATTTATGTTGAAATGACAGGTGAAGAAACGACCACTCAATTAAACAAAAGTGTTGTTAAGCAATACATGAAACAATTGAAAGAGGTTGTAGATGGCGATGACACAGAGCTTTTAAAAATGGCTGTTCGATTTCCAGACGCTTTAAATACCGAACGCGACGATATAGATGAAGATGAATGGGATGTTATTTTAAACGAAGTAAAAGTTGCTTTAAAAAACATTGATACCTATAGATTAGACGAAGGAAAAGCTTTAGAAACTGACTTTAAATATAGATTAAATAATATTGAAAATTTACTGGGTCAAGTTATAGCTATGGATCCAGAACGTATTGAAGGCGTTAGAGAGCGTTTGCGTAAAGGTGTTGAAGAGTTAAAAGAAAAGGTTGACGAAAATAGATTTGAGCAAGAGCTGATGTTTTATATTGAGAAATTCGATATAACTGAAGAAAAAGTACGTTTAAAAAATCATTTAGATTATTTCAATGCTGCCTTAAGTTCAGACGATTCTAATGGAAAAAAATTAGGCTTTATTGGTCAGGAAATGGGAAGAGAAATAAATACCATTGGTTCTAAAAGTAATTTTGCACCTATGCAAAAATTAGTCGTTCAAATGAAAGACGAACTAGAGAAAATAAAAGAACAATTACTAAATGTACTTTAGTTAATTATATTAAAAATGTTAGGTCGAAGAAGTTCGAAACCTATTTTCAAATTATTATTAAGTGACAAATACCAACTCAAATAACGGGAAGCTTATTGTATTTTCTGCACCATCAGGATCTGGAAAAACAACCATTGTAAAGCACCTATTAAGACAAGAAAAATTAAATTTAGAATTCTCTATTTCAGCAACTTCAAGAGAAAAACGAGGCGAAGAAATAGATGCTAAAGATTATTATTTTTTATCAGCTACAGAGTTTAAAAGCAAAATAAAAAACGATGAGTTTTTAGAATGGGAAGAAGTCTATCGCGATAATTTTTATGGCACTTTAAAAACCGAAGTAGAACGTATTTGGGCAAAAGGCAAACATGTTATTTTCGATATTGATGTGTCTGGAGGTTTGCGTATTAAAAGAAAATATCCAAACGAAACATTAGCCGTTTTTGTAAAACCACCAAGTATTGACGAACTTAAAATACGTTTAAAAAAGCGACAAACAGAAAGTGCAGATAAAATTAATATGCGTATTGCAAAAGCATCTGCTGAGCTTGCTACAGCACCATTATTTGATGTGATTATTGAAAACGATAATCTAGAAAAAGCCCTTAAAGAAGCCGAAACATTAGTTGGTAATTTTGTCGATGAGAAAAAATAAATTATGAAGATAGGTCTCTATTTTGGTTCTTTCAATCCCATTCATATTGGACATCTAGTTATTGCTAACCACATGGTAGAACACAGTAACTTAGATAAAGTTTGGTTTGTAGTAACACCACATAATCCGTTTAAAAAGAAAAGCTCCTTGCTTGATAATAACCAGCGTTTAGAGATGGTTTATCGAGCCACTAAAGATTATGATACATTAAATCCAAGTGATATAGAGTTTAATTTATCCCAACCAAATTATACGATAAATACCCTGGTTTATTTGGAAGAAAAATATCCAAATTACGAGTTTTGTCTTATTATGGGAGAAGACAATTTAAAGAGTTTCCATAAGTGGAAAAACTACGAACTTATTTTAGAAAATCACGATATTTATGTCTACCCACGTTTATCTGAAGGGAAGGTAGAAACACAGTTCGATGGACATAAAAAAATTCACACTGTCAAAGCGCCAATTATGGAACTATCTTCAACTTTTATAAGAAATTCCATAAAAGAAGGTAAGAACGTTAAGCCCATGTTGCCAGAACATGTTTGGGAGTATCTGGATGAAATGAATTTTTATAAATAATATAATTTCAATATTAAATGAAAAATAGAATTTTACTATTGAGTTGTATTACTACTCTTTTTCTTTCTTGTAAATCAACAAATAATTTATCTCATGAACATACTTCTAATAATAGTTACAGTAACCTTCTTACTGACGAACTAGTTTTTATACTTACTTATGGAAAATCTAAAGATGAAGACCTAAAAGTTGGAGTTAAAAATGCTAACAACAAAATACTGATTGAGGATAAGTTTGAAAACATTTCTAAGTTTTATGGTAATTATGCAAATGTTGTTTCAAACTCAAATTTTGGATACATTAATTCTAATGGGAGAGTTAAGGAGTTTCCAGAATATGATAAAGTATATTGGTATACCAGTAACACTGGCATTGTAATTAAAGATTGTAAGTATGGTTTAATTAATAGGAAAGGGAAACTTATTCAACCTTTAATCTATGATAATATACACCTTCCAAATCAGGGGTTTTTTATTGCAAGAAAAGAAAAAGAAAGCATTTTAATAAAAGAGAATGGAAAAGTTATACATTTTGATAAACTAAAATTAGAAGGCGAGTATGTTTTAGGTTCATTAGTAATTTATTCCGACTCTGTTAAGGTAGATGGCACCTTTAAATTAAAAAAAGGATTAGCTAATTTAGAACAAGAGATAATTATTAAAGCCCAATTTGATGAAATTTTAAACTATAAAAATAATAAAGGTTTATTTGAAGTTGAAAATAACAATAAATATGGTTTGGTTAATTTAGATGGAGAAGTAATTATCCCAATTGAATATGATGCTATAGATATTGATTTTAACAATGACATTATTAGTGCTCAAAAAAACAGAAAATGGGGTTTTATAGACGTAAAAATAATATTATAATACCTTTTGAATACAAATTAATTCGCAATTTCCATGAAGGATTAGCAGTTGTTAAAGTAGAAGGTAAATTGGCTTTTATTAATATTAAAAATGAAATTGTAATTAAACCTAAATTCAAATATTATTATAGTTCAGGTTTTTATGAAGGATTAAGTCTAGTTAGATCAGATGAAGGAAAATTTGGGTATATTGATAAACAAGGAAATATCATAATTGAAACAATATACGATTATGCAACTAAATTTAATAACGGTTTTAGTGTTGTTGGTTTAGATAACTTGTATGGCTTGATTAATAGAGAAGGGGTTGTGGTTTTACCTATAAAACATACATCGCTAATAGATTATGAAAACACTAACTATAAATTTACAGAATAAACAAAAACGCCAACTGAAGAGTTGGCGTTTTTTTGTTTTAAATATTTAAATGCTTAATCTAAAGCAGGAATACGTAATACTTGACCAGGATAAATTAAATCTGGATTTTTAAGCATAGGTTTATTCGCTTCAAAAATCACAGGATACTTCATTGCATTTCCATAGAAATTTTTAGCAATTTTCCCTAAAGTATCTCCACTTACAACGGTATGAAATTGCGCTTCTGGTTCTGGATTCTCAACCGTCATTTGGTCATCAACCGTAGCAATTCCGTTAGAATTTCCTATTACTAAAACTACTTTTTCTTTAGTCGCTTGATCGTAAGCTGCTCCAGAAACAGTTGCCTGATCGTCTGAAATATGAATGTTTAAGTTTTCAACTTCTAGTTGTAAATCGTTAATTGTTTCTTTTAAGTTATTAGCTGCTGCTGTTTCACGTTTAAGTTTTGCTGCTGCTGCATCTGCTGATTTCTCTGCAGCTTCTTCTGCTGTTGTTTTTCCTATTCCAAAAACTTTAGCTCCTGCATCTTTAATAAATGAAAATAATCCCATAATCTGTTGTTTTTAAGTGTTTTTTAATAATTATATAAAGTTCAATAAATTCTTTTTAAAATCCTATTTATTAGGCTATAAACCTGTTAAAAAAAGAAACTGTATGGTGTTTTTAATTACCAAACAGTTTCTCTACCAATTAACAAACTTAACTAACCAAATATAAATTTATACTCTAGAGCTTACTCTAGTGTTTTCTTTTCTTTCGCTTTTAAATTTACGCATCTTAGGCGCTTTTGTTTTTTTCCCTTCAGCAGTTTTTAAGTACTGTATGTAACCTCTACCAGAAAACTCGTAGGTGGTGCCAGAAGAGGTGTGAAACAATCTTACCAAAGCATCATTAACCACACTTAGTTCAAAAAATTCGCTTCCATAAGAATCGTAATTTAGGCTTAAGGTTTTTAAATACATGTTTCCTGGTATGTTATTTACACCATAAACACCTGTGTAATCCCAGTAAATATTATCTGGATTATTTATGCCAACATCTTGTGAGCTTCTAAATTCCGAATCGTTTCCACCTGCTAAGAATTGTAAATAATTCTCGTTATCAAATTCATTAATATCTCCTGATGCGCTGGTATAAGTCTTTTCCCAAGCTTCATATTCCTGTAAGAAATAATGAATGTTGTCGTAAAAAATATAATCGTAATCAAAATTAGCACGTTGATAGCCTTTTAAAAAATAAGAGGTATTGTTATATGGATTGTATAATTCGATGGTATTGGTGTTTATTTGATACACATCAAATGTTTCAAAACCGTCAATAACATGATTGACATCTAAAATAGTATCATACGCATCGTAATTTCCAACAGGAATTCCAAATCCATTACCTTGACTACCAAAACCAACTAAATTATTGTTTGCAAATAAGGTCCCATTTCTAAACGAGATTGTAAAAGCCATTTGTAAAAATGGTGTTTCGCCATAACCAATAGTTTCATTAATGTCCACATACCATAACTCATAAGAGTTTAATAATTGATTTAATGAAATTGAAGGTTCTGGATTGTAATTGTCTATATAAACCTCATCTGTATAACAAGATGTAAAAAGTGTTGCAATTAGTGCAAATCCTAAAAGTAGTTTTAACGTTTTCATAAGCCTTCATTTTTGAGTTACTGTTTGTATGAATTCAAAACACGTGCCAAAAATTTAGAGGCTTTCATTTTAAACAACTTAAAAGAGTCAAATTTTATGTATTTTTGATGTTTGTAATTTTAAGAATAGATATGGAGAAGCCATTAAAATATGCTGTTTTTGGTTCAGGAAGTTGGGCAACTGCTATTGTAAAAATGTTGTGCGAAAATTTAGATGAAGTGGGTTGGTATATGCGAAGCGCGTACACCAAAGAGCATTTAATAAAGGAACAACACAACCCAAGCTATTTAAGTTCTGTAGAATTTAAAATAGAGCAGCTAAAGTTAAGTAACGATATTAATGAGATAGCTACTTATGCCGATGTGTTGATTTTTGTTATTCCTTCTGCTTTTATGTATTCTGAATTAGAAAAACTAACCGTTAATGTTTCAAATAAAACCATAGTGTCTGCCGTAAAAGGGATTATTCCAGAGTCAGGTTTATTGGTTGGCGAGCATTTTCATGATATTTATAACATTCCGTTTGAAAATATTGCAGTAATTGCTGGACCTTGCCATGCCGAAGAAGTAGCGTTGGAGCGTTTATCTTACTTAACGATTTCTTGTGCAGATGCTAAAAAGGCACAACAAATAGCCGATAAATTATCGAGTAACTATATTAAAACAAAAATTAGCGACGACGTTATAGGAGTTGAATACGCCGTGATGCTAAAAAATATTTATGCCATTGCTGCTGGAATAGCTCATGGTTTGGGATATGGAGATAATTTCCAGAGTGTGTTAATGAGCAATGCCATTCGTGAAATGAAACGTTTTATAAAGAAAACCCATAAAATGAAACGCAACATTAATAACTCGGCTTATTTAGGCGATTTATTAGTAACTGGTTACTCTGTTTTTTCTAGAAACCGTATGTTTGGAAACATGATAGGAAAAGGCTACACCGTGAAGTCTGCACAAATGGAAATGAGCATGATTGCTGAAGGCTATTATGCCACCAAAAGCGCATTTTTAATTAATGAAAAAAATAAAAAGAAAACACGCCTGCCTATAATTAATGCTGTTTACGATATTTTATATCAAGGTAAAGACCCTAAAATAACTTTTAAAAAGTTGACGGATAAGTTGGATTAACCCACTTGACTTTATTATAAAAAATACAAACTTCGTTTACAGCTAATATAAAATATTAAAACGATTTCATATTATTACGTAAACGAAATTACAACAACAAAAGCCCTTTTTACTACTATTAAAATTCTAGACTGATTTGTTTGACTTTATAAAAAATATAAGACGAACATTGTTTTTACAAGCTGTTAGAGTCGTATATTTGATATATATAACAAGTGCTAAACTTGTTTAAAACACATCATAACGTTAGCAACCATTAAAAACAGATAAACTAAAAAATAGACAAATGGAAAAAAGCTGGATTATTGGTATAGCCATCTTAGTTTTTTTAGTAATCACTTTTCTTTATTGGAAGCTGACTCATGGTTATGCTGAAAAAGAATACGGCAAAAAGATGTGGAAACAATGGGGAACGAGAACCTATTATTGGACGGGAGCCATATTTATTAGTGGTGGACTTACCATTATAACCATGTTTCTTTTAAAATGGGGACAAATATTAACTTTTTAGAAGTTAATTAACTCTTTAACTACTTCACCAAAACTCCTTTTGCTTCCATTAATGGAATGTCTTGCAAAGCTTTTAAATTAATTATGTTTTTTCTAAACAAGAAGGTTTTATCATACATGGTATTTCCTTCAAAAAAAGTCACTTTAAACGTGTTGTTTAATGCAAATAAATCTTCTTGCATGAGCTCTATTTTTGCATAGCTCTTTTTAGGAAGCACATCGAGTTTTTTTCGAAATGTTGAGGTGGTCTTTTCTTCAGAATAGCCACTGGTTACAATAAGTACCATCTCTAAATCAACATCCTTATTGTTAATAATATAGGCATTCCAATCTTGGGTTTTATAGATGTCGTTGTATTCGTTTACAACGGCTACATAAACGTTTTCTACTTTTGGAATGATGATGTCTTTTTTCATAGGTTGTTATTTAAAAATACAGATTGCAATAGTCTTTCTTTGTAATGCCTCGCAAACTATAAACTATAAAGTGATTTAACAACTCTTTGTTGGAATGTATATCAAAAAGATTATTGCTTTTAAAGGCTATTTCTTCAAAACGCTTAAAATATATATCGCAAAACAGATCTAGATTGACTTCGTCTAAAAGCAGACCGTTTTTTTGAGCTATTACCAAAAGGTTATAAACCCTAACTTTTACAAAATTGTCTCGAAAGTCATCAAATACTTTATTGGATGCAGGATAATATTTTTTCAATCCAAAAATAAAAGAGGGTTTAAAATATTTTAAACGGTCAAAAGCTCTATCATACATTAAAATAATGCTGGTAATAGGGTCTTTTTCATCTTGTAACAATTGCTCTAAAGTTTGGTTGTACTCATCAATTATATACTGAATACAAGAAGTTACCAAATCTTCTTTGCTCAAAAAGTGTTTGTAAAGTGTTTTTTTAGAAATACCCAACAAAGCAGCAAGCTCGTCCATAGTGAACCGCTTACTGCCAAATTGTGTAAATTTCTCGGCTGCGAACGCAATTATTTGTTCTTTGCCAATCATAAAACTAACTTAACTAACACTATCTTTTTATTTCCAACCTCCACCAAGGGCTTTGTATAAATTAACTACAGAAAGCAATTGTTCTAATTTGGTATCAATACTGTTTAATTCGGCAGCTAATTCATTTTGTCTCACGGTTAGTAAATCTAAATAGGTTGCATAACCATTATTTAATAATTCTTCAGAGTTAGCTTCAGCACGTCTTAAAGCTTCTACTTCATTTCTTCTGTAAATAAATTTTTCTGTTTCGGCATCATAAGTATAAAGTGCTTCCGAAACTTCTTTTCCAGCTTCTAACAAGGTTCTTTTAAAGCTTAAAAGTGCTTGTTCTTGTTGAGCTTGAGAGACTTCGTGTTGTGTTCTTACTTTTCTTTGATTAAAAATAGGCTGTGTTAAACCACCAACTAAATTAGCAAATAAAGAGTTGGCATTAAACCAATTTTGAAACTCCAAACTTTGAAAACCTCCAGATGCACTTAAGGTTAAAGATGGATAGAAATTTGTTAAAGCTACGTTTGTTAATTCAAACGATTGAATAAAATCGTATTCAGCAGCCATAACATCTGGTCTGTTTCTTAATAACAAATATGGCACACCAAGTTTCATGTCTGTAGTAATTTCTTGGGTTTCTAAAACACCTCTTTCGTAATTTTGAGGCTGCTTTGCCAATAAAATACTAAGTGTGTTTTCTGCTCTAAAAATCTCTCTTTCAATATCTATTTGAATGGCTCTTGCATTATTGTATTGCGCAATATTTTGATCTACTGCAACCTGTGTTTCCTGTCCAGCATCTTTAAGTGCTTGAATAGTAGTGACACTGTTTTCTCTAGTTTCAACCGTTTGTTTTGTTATTTTTAATTGCGCGTCTAAGGCTAACAATCTGTAATAAGTTGTTGCAATACTTTCAATAAGTTTGGTTTTAACAGCTTGATGTGCAGCCACACTTTTTAAGTAACTAGCTTGAAATGCTCTTTTATTACTTCGTATTTTACCCCAAATATCTGCTTCCCAAGAGAGATTGGCTACCATTTCATACTGCTCTAAAGAACCACTAAAGAAACTCCCAAACTGACTGTTTTTAGACAATTCTTGATGCGTAACCGTCGCTCCACCATTTAATGTTGGTAAATAACCAGCATTACCCTGTTTCATATAAGCTTCACCAGCAATAATTTGTTGTAAAGCTATTCTAATATCAATATTGTTTTCTAAGCCTTCTTCAATATATTGCACTAAATAAGGATCTGTAAAAACTTCTTTCCAGGACACATCAGCCATAGACAAACTATCTGTTGGCAAATTATCTGTTCTGTAAAGATTTTCGGTTTCATCTTCTAAATCTGGTCGTTCATAATTTTTTGAAACAATACAACTTTGTAAGGTAAACAACGTAAATACAAGAATACCTCCTCTAAAAAATAAACGTTTATTTAAAACTGTTTTCATAATAATTTATTCTTGATTTTTCTGATTAACGGCTTCTGGAACTCCTGTTACTTTTTCTTGCAACCATTGAAAAACTACAAATAAAACAGGAATAACAAACACACCAATAATGGTTCCAATTAGTAAACCACCAACAGCACCTGTTCCAATGGAATTGTTTCCAGCTGCACCAACACCTCTAGCAATTACTAATGGAGTTAATCCTAAAATAAAGGCAAAAGAAGTCATTAAAATTGGTCTTAAACGCACTTTGGCACCATCGATAGCAGCTTCTACTAAGGACAAGCCATGATGTCGTCTTTGAACGGCAAACTCTACAATTAATATGGCATTCTTAGCCAAAAGACCAATAAGCATAATTAAAGCAATTTGGAAATAAATATTATTTTCCAAACCTGTAAAATAGGTTGTAGCATAAGCACCAGCAACACCAATAGGTAATGAGAAAATAATAGAAAGTGGTAATAGGTAACTTTCGTATTGTGCAGAAAGTAAGAAATACACAAACAGGATACTAATTAAAAATATAATGGTTGATTGTCCTGCTGAAGCAATTTCTTCACGAGTAATTCCTGAATAAGCTACTTGATAGCCTTCTGGTAAACTTGTTTCTGCCAACTCATTAATTGTTTTAATAGCATCTCCAGAACTAAATCCAGGTGTTGCCGCACCATTTACAGTAACCGCATTAAATAAGTTGAATCTGTTTACGGTTTGTGGTCCATATACACGATTGAAAGAAACGTATTGTGAAATAGGCGTCATCTCGCCACTTGGTGTTTTAACCATCATGCTGTTTAAGCTAGCCTCGTCTGTTCTATCTTCTGGTAAGGTTTGAATAAACACACGGAATTGTTTACCAAAACGGCTAAAATCGGCTACATAATTTCCACCAATATACCCTTGTAATGCTGATAAAATAGCGCTTGTTGAAACCCCAGCTTCTTTAGCTCTTTCCACATTGATATTTAATTCCAATTGTGGGAAATTGGTGCTAAAGGAATTAGAAGCATAAGCAATCTCGGGTTGTTGATTTAATAGTCTTACAAAATCGGTTGCTGTGGCATCTAACTCTGTTAAAGGTCTGGCGCTTCTATCTAATAAACGCATTTCAAAACCATCTGCACTACCAAAACCTGGTACACTTGGAGGTGTGAAAAAGATAATATTCGCATCAGGAATCATGGCAGCTTTTTGAAATAATTGTCCAATAATACCGTTAACAGATTCTGCTTCAGTATCCCTTTCGTCCCAAGAATCAAGTATAATAAAGCCCATTGCGTTAGAGCTTCCTTCTCCAGAGAAAAAGTTTCTACCACTAATAAATGAAGCCCCTTGAATCCCTTCAATGTCTTTAATCATCTCGTATAAGTTATTATTAACTTGATACGAACGATCTTGTGAAGCACCGGGAGGTAATTCGGCATTCATAAAAATAACACCTCTATCTTCTGAAGGTACAAATCCTGTTGGAATGACTTTATTGGCTGTAATAATTCCAAAAACGCTTACGCCTAAAATAGCAAGCGTAACCCATTTATGTTTTATTAAAAAACCTAAAGATTTTGTGTACTTTTCTGTAGTTGCATTAAACGCTGTGTTAAACGCTGCATAGAAACGTTGTAATAACGATTTCTTTTTATGTTCATGCTCGTTATGTGGTTTTAAGAAAATAGCACATAATGCTGGTGTTAAGGTTAAAGCGTTTAAGGCTGAAATAAAAATGGCAATCATTAAAGTGACTCCAAACTGCTCGTAAAACACACCTGAAGGTCCTTTGATAAATGTAATAGGGATAAACACTGCCATCATAACCAAAGTAATAGACACAATGGCTCCACTAATTTCACTCATGGCCGAAATTGATGCTTTTTTGGCATCTTTATAACCTCCTTCCAATTTGGCATGCACGGCTTCTACCACTACAATAGCATCATCGACCACAATACCAATGGCGAGAATTAATGCGAATAGCGTTAATAAGTTGATAGAGTAGCCTAGCACATTTAAGAAAAAGAAGGTACCAATAATGGATACTGGAACTGCAATTGCAGGAATAAGCGTAGATTTAAAATCTTGTAAAAAGATAAAGACTACAATAAAAACCAGTAAAAAAGCTTCTAATAAGGTATGTAATACTTTTTCTATGGAAGCTGTTAAGAATTTATTGGTATCATAATTTACCAAATAATCTACACCTTCTGGGAAATCTTTTTTAAGTTCATCTAATTTGGTATAGATGTTTTCAATAATTTCTTGTGCATTAGAACCTGGTGTTTGAAAGACTCCAAAGTTAACAGCTGGATTTCCTTTCGTTCTGGAAACCGATGAATATGAAAAGGCATCTAACTCGACTGTTGCAACATCTTTAACACGTAAAAATTGTCCATCACCAAGCGCTTTTATTACGATATCTTCATAATCTTTGGCTTCTTTATAACGACCTTTATATTTAATAACATATTCAAAAGCTTCTCCACTATTTTGACCTAAAGATCCGGCAGCTGCTTCTAAACTTTGTTCGTTTATAGCCTGTGTAACATCTCTTGGTTCAATTTTATATGCGGCCATTTTATCTGGATCTAACCACACACGCATGGAGTAATCTTTAGCACCAAAAACATTAACTGCACCAACACCATTGATACGTTGTAATTCTGGTTTGATGTTAATGTTTAAATAGTTTTGAATAAAAGTATCATCATATTCTGGGTTTGTGGAATAGATAGCTGCATATAATAAGGCAGAGTTTTGTTGTTTTTGAGTAACAACACCAGCACGAATAACTTCGGAAGGTAACAGCGCATTTGCTCTCGCGACTCTATTTTGTACGTTTACTGCTGCTATATCTGCATCATAACCTTGTTCAAAAAATACTTGAATGGAAGCACTCCCAGAATTACTTGCTGTTGAAGTAATATAAGTCATTCCTTCAACACCATTAATTTGTTCTTCTATAGGAACAATAACACTCTCCAAAATAGTTTCGGCATTAGCTCCAGGATACGAGGCGTTAACTTGTACTGTTGGTGGCGCAATATCTGGATATTGTGTCACTGGTAATTGTGTGAGACCTAATACACCTAAGATAACTATGATTATGGATATTACTGTAGATAATACAGGTCTTTCAATAAATTTTTGTAACATAATAAGGCTTATTTAAAAATAGTCTCGAAAGAATTTATAATACTATCCATTGATTTTTCAATAGGCTTAATTTTGCTTCCAGAACTTACTTTATTTAGTCCTTTTGCTAAAATAGTTTCACCAACTTCGATGCCTTTTTCAATAATGTATAAACGATTGGCATCTTTTAAAATCGTAATAGGTTTATCTATTAAAGAATCGCCTATAACTTTATAAACAAAGACTTTTCCTTGTCTTTCAAATGTTGACTCTGCAGGAATAACCATAACGTCTTCAAAAGTTCTAGGTACAAGTATAGTTCCGCTACTACCATTTCTAAGTAAACCTTTTTTATTATCAAATTTTGCTCTAAATGTGATGGTTCCAGTTTGGGTATTAATATCACCAGTTATGGTTTCAATTTTCCCAGAGTCTTCAAATAGTTCTCCGTTTGCAAGTCGTAATTTAACTTCTGGAAATTTTTCTATTTTTTCTTTGGCTGTTTCGCCTTTAGCTTCTTCCATAAAAGTGATAAACTCTTTCTCATTCATTGAAAAATAAGCGTAAACCTCATCAATTGAAGACACATTTGTTAACGGCTGTTGATCTTGTGCACTTACTAAAGCTCCCTTTCTATAATTAATAGAACCTACAACACCATCTACGGGACTTTTTATATTTGCATAATCAATATTAGCCGCTACACTGTTATATGCACTTTGAGCTTGAGCTAGTTTAGCATTTGCTGTTTCTAGTTGTACATTACTTATAATGTTTTTTTCTACTAAAGGTTTTAATTTATCTACCTCAACTTGAGCTGCGTTTACATTGGCTTTTGCAGCATTGGCATCCTGACTTAAAGATTGTGTTTCCAACCTAAATAAAGATTGTCCTTGCTTAACAACCTGCCCTTCTGTAACTAGTACTTCTTTAATATATCCAGATACTTTTGGACGTACTTGACTGTTTACTTTTCCTTCAATACTTGTTGGAAAATTTTTATGAGTTGTGACATCTTGTTTAACAACTTTTACAACAGGATAAGGTAAAATAGGTGCTGCTTTTTGCTCTTCTTGTTTATTTCCACAGCTAAATAGGAATATAATCATAGCACAAGAGGCTAAAATATTATAAGTGTTTTTTTTCATATTAAGGTTTCGTTTGTAGTTTCATAGCTGCCACTTTCTCTTTTAATTGAGTCATAGATGCCATAGCTAAATTTAAAAAATTTATATAGTTTTCGTGATAGGTTAAATCGAATTGTAAATCGTTTGTAGTAGTCTCTAAACTATTAATCTGAAGTTTGTAATCGGTCATTTCTTCATGTAGCTCTTTTTCCGATTCCCACTCTAATATCATGTGATCGATACTTTGCATTAACGTATCTGAATTTATCACAAAATATTTTTTACGATCTCCTGTTTTAGTGAAATATGTAATTTTATTTAAATCTTGTAAATGATTAAGATGTGTTGAAATAGTGCTTTTACTAGCACATAGAATGCTAACCATTTCTTCGAAAGTGGTCCCTTTTTTACCTGTAAGGATAATATAAGACAGAATACGAGCTGCCACAGGAGCTAACTGTTCCCTGTTTTCTAAGTGCACCCCAAGCTTTTCAACTAAGCTCATTTTCTGTTTGCAGATGTTTTCTTTCATTTTATTTAATCTGAATACTATTTATTTTAATAGAATCTGTGCAAATATAAATATATAGTTCGGTTTGAACCGAACTAAACGAAGTTAAAAGATTGTTAAATAAAAAAGCCGATGAAATTCATCGGCTTTTTTATTATAAAAGTACTTTTTATAAAGCAGATTTAAACTGCTCTAAGAAACGCACATCGTTTTCGCTTAGTAATCTAATATCGTTTATTTGATGTAATAACATAGCTATTCTATCTATTCCTACACCAAAAGCAAAGCCTGTATATTCTTTAGGATCAATTTTGCAGTTCTCTAATACGTTTGGATCTACCATTCCACAACCGCCTATTTCTAACCAACCTGTTCCTTTAGTAATCTTGTAATCGGATTCGGTTTCAAGTCCCCAATACACATCTATTTCTGCACTTGGTTCTGTAAATGGAAAATATGAAGGACGCAATCTTATTTTTGATTTCCCAAACATTTCAGTTGTGAAATACTGTAAGGTTTGTTTTAGGTCTGCAAAACTCACGTCTTTATCAATGTACAAACCTTCTACTTGATGGAAAAAACAATGAGAACGAGCAGAAATAGCTTCGTTTCGATAGACTCTTCCAGGAGAAATAGTTCTTATTGGTGGTTTGTTGTTTTCCATATAACGTACTTGTACCGAACTGGTATGTGTACGTAATAAAATATCTGGATTGGTTTGTATAAAAAACGTATCCTGCATATCTCTTGCCGGATGATATTCTGGTAAATTTAAGGCAGTAAAATTATGCCAATCGTCTTCAATTTCTGGACCTTCACTTACATTAAAACCTATACGAGAGAAGATATCAATGATTTGGTTTTTTACGATAGATATTGGATGTCTGGCACCAATTTCAATAGGCTCTCCTGGACGAGATAAATCGCCATAAACCCCTTTAACCTCCTCTTTACTTTCCAGTTCTTCCTTTAAGGAAGCAACTTTATCTTCTGCTGTTTTTTTAAGGGCATTAATAACCTGTCCAAATTCTTTTTTCTGGTCGTTAGCTACATTTTTAAACTCTTTAAAATAGTCGTTAAGGAGTCCTTTTTTCCCTAAATATTTAATTCGGAAAGCTTCAACGTCTTCTTTAGATTTTGCTTGGAAAACTTCGGCTTCAGCAATTAATTCTTTAATCTTATCTATCATGATATCTTTGAAAATGAGGGCAAATTTAGTGAATTATGATGAAAAGTAAATTCCTATTACACATAAAACCTGAGTTTAGTCAATATATTTAGTTTCCATAAAATAGCTTACAATAGCTTCTTTCATTAAAACGCTTTGCTCTCCTGCTTTTAAAGGTGGTAATTGTTCTTTAGTTGTATAATGTGGCCAACCTTCGTCGTCAAAAAAATCAAATTCATAATACCCATAAGGCTCTAAAAGTCTACAAATGGCGATATGCATGAGGTCTAATTTATGATCTTTTTTAAATTTTCTATCTAATTGACCCAATTCTTGAACACCTATCAAATAGATGATTGCATCTAAATCTAAGGTGTCTCCATCTGCAAATTGATTGGATAGTTTAATGACAACTTGTTCCCAACGTTGTTTTAATTGTTCGTCTCTAGACATATTCACTTCCTGTAAAAACAGGAGTATTTTGGTTTAACTTAAAATATATTGTGCAAAGTTAAGTTATATTTAAACAAATAAATAATTTCCCTAAAGGGTTAAATTCTTTATTTTAGTTCCCGAAACAAGTTTTTTAAAATACGTTTTAACGGAATTCTCGATAAGAATATTGAGAAATATTTTCTAATTACTATTTATGGGTGTTATTGATATTGTTTTATTAGGCTTTTTATTACTTGGTCTGGTACGTGGGTTTTTAAAAGGTTTTTTTGTTGAAGTTGCTTCATTAGTTGCTTTAATTGCTGGAATTTATGGAGCCATTCATTTTAGTTATTATGCTGCAGAATTTCTTATGGAGAAAGTTGATTGGGACGAAAAAACCATTAATGTTGCAGCTTTTTCCATCACTTTTGTAGTGATTGTTTTAGTTATTTCTTTGGCTGGAAAAGCATTAACTAAGCTGGCAGATTTTGCAGCATTAGGGATTTTAAATAAACTTTTAGGAGCTTTGTTTGGGGTTTTAAAAATAGCATTGATTTTAAGTGTGCTCCTTAATATCTTTGATAAATTGAATACAACCATTACATTTCTAGAAGAAGAACATACAGAAAATGCCATACTTTATGAACCTGTAAAATCTATTGTACCATTAATTTTCCCGTTTGTAATAAAGGCTGAAGAACATGAGTTAAAGAAAGAAACAGAAACACAAGGAGAAATCTAATAGCAATCCATTTTTAATTGTTGGTTGCTTTGGTAAAAACGTAATGGTTTGTTATTAAAGTTTGAGCAAATATGCTCTAAAACACTCAAGACACCTTTTTGCATGGCTAAAGATCCACAAACCATGATGACTCCTTTATTTTGAAGCGTTTCTGCTATAAATTGTGCATCTTTAAATAACATGTCCTGTACATAGTTTTTGTCTGCTTCTTGCGAATAGGCTAACTGTAATTTTTTTAATTTATTTTCTGAAACATACTCTTGAACTTGTTCTTTATAGAGATTAAAAGATTCTATTGTTCTTAAACCAAAATATAAATGGGTTTCTATATGCTTTTTGTTTTCATGTAACATGCCTAAAAACGGACCTATTCCAGTTCCATTAGCAACCATGATAACGCGAGAGGCTTTTTTAGGGAAATAAAACGAGCTGTTCTTAATAATTCTAGCTTTAAAATTTGTTTGTAACTTCAGGTTGTTCAAGAAGTTGGACCCCAAACCACGATCAAAATATTTTACACTTAGTTGAATATTTCCGTTAATTTTGCCAATAGAGTATAACCGTTCACGATAGTCTTTATTGGGGTAGACGGCTAGTAAATCTCCAGATTTAAAACGAAGGGTTTTTTTAGGTTTCAAGTTTATTAAAAATGTGTTATCTGGATTCTTAGCAACATCTGTTCTATTTATAACCTTTAATTTATTAGATAGTTTTGGTTTTACAACTAATGTTTCTTTTGGAATTTGTATTTGCAATCCTGCTTTTTTACTCCATTGTTGTACCCATTGATCAAAGGCTTCAACAGATTTGTCGTTAATAGTAAATGGCGCCAAAGTTTGTTTGAAATAATTGGTTAATGCTTGGTCCACATTAAAAGCAAACTGGCAAAAATCAGGATAAGATAACGACCCAAAACCTACAACCGAAAAAGAGATGTTTTGCGTTTGCTTATTTTCTTTAAGTAGCTTTAAAAATTTATTAGCATTAGTTGGGGCTTCACCTTGACCATAAGTAGCAGTAAGAACAATAATATGTTCTGCTGTTCTATAAGTAGAATAACTATTAAGCTCTGAAATAAAAACGGTTTCTCCAACCTGAATGATCTGTTTGTATAAGCCATTCGCAAAAGGAATGGTGCTTCCGTTTTCTGAACCAACAAGAATAATATATTTTGCTTGATCTTTCTGGAATTTATTTTTGAGTTTTGTTTTTCTGCGTTTCAAGGTCATGGCAAAACCTGAGTAAATAAAAAATAGAATATTTACACTTGCAATGGCTAAAATAAGTGACCATAAAATACTGCCTTTTCCTGTATGAAGATTTAAACTTAAATTTGAGAAAAAACTGACTAAAGGATAATCGATTTCACTTAAAACGTCTCCTGTATATTGGTTTACAATTAGTTCTTTATCTTTTAATGCAATGGTGAAATAATCTTCAACATCTTCTGAAAAAGGGAATTCTACGGACTTAACTTGAGATAGTAGAATGTTTTTGAAAGCCACAAAATCTTTAGTGTTAATTTTTGGTGTTTCTTGTATGGTATTAAAATCTATAACATGAGATGTTTTGAATTTTGGTAGCAGATTAAATTTTTCTACCGATAAATAAACACCAGTTATTGTTATAATAATTATTGGAATTAAAGATAAGCGTCCAAGAACCACATGCCAATATTGATTGAAATTTTCATTGACAATTTTTGAAAATACTTTTTTAAAACTGCCTTGACGTTTAATAATTAATACAGAACCTGAAACTGCAATTAAGAATAATAACAGAGAAGATAGGCCAACAAAAAAACGTCCGACACCTTTTAAAAATAACGATCTGTGTAAATTGGTTGTAAATTGAAAAAACCTGGAAGGCTCTATTTTATTTCCAATAAAAGCCCCAGTTTTTGGATTAAAATAGCCATTTAAACTGTTCCCTTCGTTGGTAATTACTGAAGCAGATACAAACTGGTTGACATCGATATCTAAATGAATTATTTCCGGATAGTTTTCTTTTAATACGTGGATTGTTTCTGCTAAGGTTATGGTATTAAAATCGGCTGTTTTGTATGGTTGGATTTGTTCAGCAATAGGTTGAAATGCCAAAATAAATCCAGTTATAGATGCTAATAGAATAAAAACAAAAGAAGATACAGCCAATGCAAGATGACTGTATCTCCATATTGAAATGGTCATGTTTTATTAAATTTTATTCAGTACAAAACTAATACATCTTGCAGGTTATTAATTTTAGTTAGGCATCATGCGTACATAACGTATAAAGCCAGTTCCTTCATTTTTACTTTTAACAGTTTCTGAAGTTAATGGAAACTCCACATCTTTTGTGTAATATTCTTGATCTTCAACAGCCGTTTCAAAGCGTATGCTATAACCAGCATCAATTTTAGAATCTTCAATATCTATTACACTAATAGTTCTGGTTCCTCCTGCAATGGTTGCTCCAGTAATGGCGTCTAAATTGTTGCGTTTTTTACCGTAGAATTTCCACCAATCGGAAATATCATGATACCACTCTTCATCATCTCCTTGTACATAAAGTGTTTTTTCGTATTCGCCATTTGGATTGATTAATGATACAACCACATAAGCAGCTTCCCCAGTATAATTCGTCATTTGAATCATGCATTTATATTTTGTAGATTCAGAAAATGTGGTAAAAGATA
This sequence comes from Flavobacteriaceae bacterium LYZ1037, assembly GCA_003144015.1. GTDB lineage: Bacteria > Bacteroidota > Bacteroidia > Flavobacteriales > Flavobacteriaceae > Xanthomarina. The sequence continues at coordinate 100,552 of QFWS01000002.1, forward strand.
CAAGTCCTAAAGTAAGGATGCTTAAAAGTAATAGTTGTTTTATTTTCATTTGTTAAAATAATTATTAGGTTACATAAAAACAAAACCTACAAGATGTTTTACGAATACTTGTAGGTTTATTTAATTAACTACTTCAAAAAATCTATTGATATATTATTCGTTTTTAAAATTTCATTTTCAGAGGCTATATCGAAAGCGGTTTCTTCAAATTCTGTAACTTCATTTAATTTGGCTCCTTTGGATACTAAATACTTTAAAATGTCGGTGTTTTTTGCATTCATTGCAGCTAAATGCAATGCTGTATTACCTTCTTTATTTTTAGCATTTATATCTACTTTGTCATTAGGAACCCATTGAATTAAATCTAAGTTGTTTTTTTCAACAGCTAAATGGTATAAGGTATTTCCGTTAGTTTGATTGGATGTTAGATCTAGTCCATGAGATTTTAATAAAGAGGCTTTTAATTCAAAATCTTTTATTTTTTCAGAATTGAAAGAATGGATTAAATAATAAGCTAAATTATTTCCATTGGCATCTAATACTGAGACATTTGCTTTCTTTTCAATTAATAGTTCAACTATTTTATTGGAGTTATTTTCAACGGCTAAGGTTAATGCTGATTCTCCCTTTTTATTTACCAGATTAATATCATCTACTTGCTTTAATAATAAAGTAATGACATCTATATTGTTTCTACTAGAAGCATTTAAAAAAGGTGTGTTTCCATCTTTATCTGTTTGGTTTACATTATTTTCTTTTGAAATAAAATAATTTATAATGTCTAAATCTTGACTTCTAGAAGCAACAATATGTAAAGGCGTTATTTCATCTTTATTTTTAGTGTTTGGGTTTAAACCAACAGATTCTAAAAATTGATAAAATTCTAGACCATTTGTGTTATTTCTGGTGCCATAAGCTGCAAATATAAATGCATTGTCTGTACCTTTAATGCCTTTGTTTATTAGTTGCTTAAGCATGTTTATATTCCCGGTTTTAGAAACATAATTAAAAATGTTATTCCCCTCAGCATCTTCACTTTTTATATCAAGTCCTTTAGAAATAAAATATTCTGTAAGCTTAAAATCTGTATCAAAAGGGGCTGCTAGTAGTAGGGCATTGGCTCCATTTGGCGTCAGATCCTTTTTAAGGTTAGCGCCATTAGCTAGACATAGATCATATACTTTGGTGTTTTGTTGGCCTGAACCAGCTGCAAAGTTTAAGATGGTATTGCCTTTGTCGTCTGTAAGATCTGTTTTTGCTCCTTTCTTTAAAAGGTACTTCATGAATTCTACATTCCCTTTATAGGCAGCCCAGAAGATGTATGTTCTTCCGTCGTGAGTTAGTTTATTGACATCATTTCCTGGTTTAGATTGGATGTATTGTAAGGTGCTAATAGGTGCATCTTGTAAAATTGCATAAACAACTGCATCGAAATTGTTGCTATTTGCCTGAGCTATATCACATCCTTGATTAATTTTTGAATCAATATTTTCTATAGTTGGATTTGAATCCCAGAAATCACGTTTTAAAAAAACATTTTCTTGGGCAATTGATTGGACCCCCAATATTAATGATAAAGCGACTGTTAATTGTTTAAAATATAACATGGTTTTATGATTTTACGAAAGCGTCAATGACAGGATTAATATCTTCGGCAGTTTTATAATTTTCGTCGTCTAACAGGTATTTAAACAGGACTTTATTGTCTACTTTATCTTCAAGAATTAAATCGGTATCTCTTGCAAAAACTTCATCCCATTTTGCTCTTACCAAGGCCCATTTTTCTTGATTTACTTTCCAATAATTTTGTCCTGCTTCACATCGGCTATCATCTACTTTTACATAGGTATTATACCCTTTTTCTTGAGCTAAGACTACATCTTCTTTCCCTGTTTCACGAACCACTTTATCATTATCTTGTTCATGTAACCAACCGTAATTTGTAATCTCATGTCTATTTCGTCTTACAGTAACATTATAATCGCTACGTGTGGTATATTCACGTCTAGGTAATGGAGCAGATGTTTCGTCTTCCCAATAACTTTTTCCATCGATATGAACCCAGGATGCTGAGCCTTCGTAACGAGGACTATCGTCTACTTGAAATACTTTTTGTGTCCATTGTCCTTTTACTTTATCTTTTGGCAGGTTTACAAAAGACCATTTATTATCATGGTCATAAACATAAAGTTTGGTGTTTTCAAACTGCCAGTCTTGTCTCCAATGTTTCACGATATGCGGACTCTCTGGTCTACCAACAATTAATATATGCTGCATAGATATTTTGTCTGTATCATCCTGAATTAATTTCACCCATTCTAAACCTTTATCATGTTTTGTTTTTGATTCTATATATGTTGAATCTCCCGAATATTCGAAAGTTTCTGCAAAATTAAAAGTAACCTCATAACAGCCACACATATCTTTAATGGCTTTTTCGTCTTGTTCTTTTTTGTTTTGAGCTGTAGCAATAGTCGTGGTTGCTAAAAGGGCTAATAGGGCTAATTGTTTCATTATTAATTGATTGTTTTAATGTTTTAAAAAAATATTAAATTTTCCTATTCTTATTTAGACTGATTTAAAATAAGATTTTATATTTGCAGCAAATTTAAATAAGAATGAGTCTAAATAAAAATAATATCTTCATTTATTTTTCACTTTTTTTAAGCCCAATGGTTTTTTCTCAAGAAATTGAAGCAGATTCTACAAGAACCCAAGAACTTAATGAAGTAGTAATTACTGGGCAGTATAATCCACAGTCAATTAAAAAATCTGTTCATAATGTCATTGTAATAGATAGAAAGCAAATTGAAAGCCAAGCTGCAAATAATTTAGCAGATTTATTAAACTTCAATTTAAATTTGACCATTATTCCAAATGCCCAAACAGGAAAATCTCAAATTTCATTTTTTGGATTAGACTCTCAATATTTTAATATTCTTGTAGATCATATTCCATTGGTTAGTGATAATGGTTTGGGAAACAACATCGATTTAACACAAGTCAATCTTGATGACATTGAGCGCATAGAAATTGTTGAAGGTGCTATGGGAGTTGAATATGGAGCGAATGCTGTTTCTGGTGTGATTAATATTATTACCAAAAAAACTATTGATACTGATTGGGAAATTCAAGCTTCGGTTCAAGAAGAGACTGTAGGTGATGAATATGCTTGGTTTGATGAAGGACGACATATTCAAGCTATAAATGTTTCTCATAATCTCAGTGAAAACTGGTATGCTAGAGTTGGGTTTAATAGGAACCAATTTGCTGGTTTTTTAGGAAACAAACAGGGTAAAAATTATTATAACAATGATGGTCTAAGAGGGTATGAATGGTTACCAAAAGCACAGATTAACACCAATGCCCTTTTAAATTATAACAAAGATAGCTTTAAACTAAACTATAGATTTGATTATTTTAATGAAGTCTTAGACTATTATGATGCAACGGTTAGACCCAATATAGATGTTGCCAATCAAACATCCAACCCTTCTTCGACCGATAAAATTTATACAACCAATAGGTTTGTAAACAACATAAACATTTCAGGAGCTTTAAATTCCGGGATTAACTATAAAGCTTCTTTTTCTTACCAACAGCAAGAACGAAATTTAAATAGGTTTAATTATTATATTTTAAGTGGAGACAAAACAAATGAAACCGATGAAACATACCAATCTACTAAAGTCTTTTTCTCAAATGGCTCAGTAAACAATTTAATTAAAAACGATTATTTTAATTTTCAATTAGGGTACGAAACAAAATATATTAAAGGTTTCGATACTCAGGCTTCTGGAGACTATACGCAATTCGATAAAACACAATCTCAATATAATCTAGCAGCCTATGCTTCAGTAGAATATCAGTTTTCTGAAAAATTTTCTGTTAGACCTGGATTAAGATTTGAATATAACTCACAATTTCAATCCAAACTTATGGGTTCATTAAGCGCTAGATATTTAATGTCTCGTGGTTTTGAACTTCGTGCCAATTTTGGTACTTCTTACCGTACACCTAATTTTGAAGAACTATATTACTATTTTGTAGACTCCAATCATGATGTTCGAGGCAATGAAAATTTAAATCCGGAAAATGGTTTTACAACATTCGTAAATTTAAAAAAACGGAGTTGGTTTGATGATATCTCTTTATTGAATGAAATAAAGTTCAGTTACATTTCATTAGAAGATAAAATTGACTTAGCTATAATAAACACTAGCCCACTTCAATATCAGTATATAAATATAGACAGTTATAAACTTTGGGGACTTACTTTAGATAATTCTATCCAATCCAGTAATTGGACCTTTAATTTGGGCGCTACTCTGCAAGGAGTTTCTAGAGATTTAGGTAACGAAGCAAATGCAAACGATAACTTTTTATATGCTTTTCAAATAAATTCCAGCGCTACTTATCACCTAAAAAAATGGAATACTTTTTTTACGGTACTTTATAAATACAATGGCGAACAAGAAAGCTATGTCAGTACTGGTACAGATACTAATGGCGATACTGTTTTTACAAAAGAAACATTGGATGCTTATAGCTGGTTGGATGCCTCTGTTAAAAAAGATTTTTTTAAAGAAGCTTTTCAAGTAACCCTTGGGGCTAGAAATTTACTAGATATTACTTCAGTTTCTATCCAAAACGCAAATGCTACAGGGGGGACACATGCTAGTAACAACAACAATTTGTCCTTAGGGTATGGACGATCATTCTACATAAAACTATTATATAATCTAAATTTTTAAAATCACTAATTATGACAAACAAATTTTTATCAATCCTTTTCGGAATTTTATTAATAACTACCTTTAGTTGTAGTAACGACGACGATTCATCTTCAGGGCCAATCAGTGTTATTGTTGAAGGCGCATCAGTAACACCTGAAGTTGGAGGGCCAAACCAACAAAACCAAGTATATATCGATTTAAGTACAAATACTTCAACTAAAGTTGTAAGAGATTCTTGGGATTTAGGGTTTTATTCTGGATCAGAATTTAGAGTGGTAATAAATGGATCTATAGCAATGGCAGTAGCAGAACTTTCAACTACCGATATAGATGCAGTTGATTCTAATGATACAGAAGTTTTAAATTTACAACCAGAAGTTGCTGTAGGAACTTTTAACAATAGTAATTTAGCCTACGTAGATGCTTTTGATGGAAATATTTTAGAAACTGCCATAAACGAAATATCTGATATTGATTCTGAAAACAAAGTTTATTTACTGAACCTTGGGAAAGAAGTTGGAACTGAAACACCAGCGAATGGAAGTGTTGATTTGGGAGAAATAAAAAGAGGTTGGATGAAAATACGAGTTTTAAAAGATGGGGATAGCTATGTTTTACAATATGCCGATTTGGATGACACAACACATCAAGAAATAACCATCTCTAAAAGCATAGGATTTAATTTTACCTTCTTTAGTTTTAATACTGGAGCAGAAGTAAATGTAGAGCCTAATAAATTATTATGGGATTTGAACTTTACGGTTTTCACTGATGAGGTTTTTGCTGGACCAGATAGTTATGGAGCTTATTTCTATGGAGATTTTGTTTCTAATAATACGAAAGGGAATGTAGGTGTTTATAAGATTGATACAACAGTGAATACAGAATTATCCTATGATAATTTCACTTTAGCTAATGTTGTTGATGCGAATCTTATTTATAATGATCAAAGAATTATAGGAAGTAGTTGGAGAAATGGTGGAGGACCTGGTTCTCAACCGTCTTTAAAAGACAATGTTTTTTATGTTGTTAATGATACAGATGGAAACCTTTATAAGTTGAAATTTTTAGCTCTAACAAATAATGAAGGAGAACGTGGACATCCTGAATTTGTATACAGCTTATTGCAATAGGTTTTATAAAAACAAAAAAAAGCCACTTTAAAAGTGGCTTTTTTTATTTAATCTAAGTGATAAATTTCTTGAATATCCTCTAAATATTTTGCGAGGTTGATTTTCAAATCAATTAATTTTCCGGTATGAATATCGAATACCCAACCGTGTACCTCTAAACCTCTATCTCGAACAGCTTTTTGTACTGCAGCTGTTTTAATTAAGTTTACACACTGTTCCTGAACATTAAGTTCCACAAGTCTATCGTAACGTTTGTCTTCATCTTCAATAGCATTTAATTCTTTTCTATGAATTCTGTATACGTCACGAATATTACGTAGCCACGGATTTAGAATTCCTAAATCTGCCGACTGCATTGCAGCTTTTACACCACCACAGGCATAATGGCCACAAACAATAACATGTTTTACTTTTAAGTGATCTACTGCATAGTTTATTACCGACATGACATTCAAATCAATACTGATAACCATGTTAGCAATATTTCGGTGAACAAAGACTTCTCCAGGAGCAGCTCCCATGAGTTCTTCGGCAGTCACACGACTATCAGAACAACCTATGTATAAAAGTTCTGGACTTTGTCCATTTCCTAATTCATTAAAATAATTTGGATCGACATCTAATTTATTCTGTATCCATTCTTTATTATTTTCGAAAACTGTTTTTAAATTCATAATTTGTGTTTTAATGGTTGTCTTTTACATTTAGTTTTATCCATTGTGTGCATTCTTTAAATGTATTAAAGATATGCTCTTTAGGAATTAAATCTGGAATTATATCAATACGCTCCATCATATATTCTGGTTGCTTTAATAAGCCTACAAACAAAACGGTAATCTTATTTTTATTTAGTCCATGAAGTACATCTTCCATAGCATATAGACCTGACTGATCCATATACTGCATGCGTCCTAAACGAATAACAACTGTTTTAGCGGTTGAAGGAATTTGATATGATAAATTTTGGAAATCGCTAGTTGAACCAAAAAATAAAGGTCCTTTAAGATGTTTAATAAACACTTCTTCTTTTAATTTTTCAGGAAAATCTGCTTCATCCTCCCAAGCCTTTTCTTTAGCTAGAGCTTTAACATCACTTCGTTCTGCTGTTAAATCACCTATTTTTTTCATAAACATTAAAGAGGCAATTACCAAACCAATTCCAACGGCATAAACTAAGTTCCAGAAGGTAGAGAGCAGTAAAACGACTATCATGATTAAGACTTCAGAACTCAACTTAAGCGGTCCTATTTTTATATCTTTTGGCATTGAAGGAATGGCTTTTAGTCCTTTATAATCCATAACTCCAATTCCAACAGTAATTAATATTCCAGCTAAAACAGCAGCTGGTATTTGAGATGCAACAGGACCTAATGCTAAAAGAATAACAAGCAATAACACACCTGCTATCATTCCAGATAACCTAGTTTTACCTCCAGCATTAATATTCACAACCGTTCTAATAGTTGCTCCTGCTCCTGGCAAGCCTCCAAAAAGCGCTGCGATACTATTCCCTATACCTTGACCTATAAGCTCTTTGTTGGAGTTGTGTTTTGTTTTGGTAACATTATCTGCAACAACACTTGTTAATAACGAGTCAATAGATCCTAATAATGCTAAAGTAAATGCAGTAAAGAAATATGGCATTAAATTTCCAAAATTAAACTCTGTAAAGATTCCCATATTAATCATAGGAAAACCACTAGGAATTTGTTCAATAGGCCTATAATCTAAACCAAACCCAATGGCTATTCCAGAGACTACTACTAAAGCTACCAAGGTGCTTGGAATGGCAGTGGTTATTCGTTTAAAACCATAAATTAATATAATAGTTCCTAGTGCTAAAAGTAACTCTAACCAGTTAATGTTTTGTAAAGCTCTTGGAATTGCTTTTAAAGAACCCAATGCTCCAGAAGCTGAATTTGCAGCTAATATAGACGCTTCACTTTCCATTTCTGCTAGAGTTATTTTTCCTGCTCTATTTACGGTTTCCTTAAAATTTTCAAGCACAAGAATACCTTCTCCTGCTTCATCTTTTAAGATATCATTTAAAAGCATTTCTTCGGCATGGGGCATGTGTTGTTTAATTAATTCTTGATCTTCTCCTGGGTAATATCCTACCAAAGGAAGGATTTGAGTAATGATAATAATAAGCCCAATGGCTGTCATAAATCCTGAAACTACAGGATAGGGAATGTATTTTATATACTTTCCGAAGCCAAAAATTCCTAAACCAATTTGCATTAGTCCGGCTAAAATAAATACAGCTAAAATTATAGGAAGCGACTTAGTAACATCGCCTTCATGTATCGCTAATAATCCAGCTATTAGCACCATACTTACAGCTGTCATTGGTGCTGTTGGCCCAGAAATTTGTGTATTGGTTCCACCAAAAAGGGCCGCAAAGAAACTTAAAAAGATGGCTCCGTAAAGTCCAGCACTAGGACCTAATCCTGATGATACTCCAAAAGCTAAAGCTAAAGGTAATGCTACAATTCCTGCAGTTATACCACCAAAGGCATCGCCTTTAAGATTTGAAAAAAAGTTTTTCATAAATTTTAATATATATTAAATCGATTTAAAAATAATCAACAGTTACTTGTGTAATGTTTTAATAACTAAGTAATTAAATCAATTCTGGTGGTGGATAAAAATTATCAAGAGCTAAAGTTTTGTAATTTTCTCTGTAGTAATTGTATCTATTTCTTTTTGTCGATTCTAGTAAAACATCCAAGTTTGGATTGTTTGTAAACAAGTTAACATCTAACTTTTTAGAAACTTCATTTTGAGAATTTTCCTCTTCGTTTATACTATAAAAAATAGAGATATCAATAGACTTGTCAATAACATTTATCACCAAAGGTGCTGTTATAAACAACATAAATAAACATGTAAAAAAAATGGAAATTGTAGTTTTATTCATCCAATTCTATTCATATAGAAATGCAAATATACAATGCAATTTTTTTATTTTAGTTAAATAATTTTTAAAGTGCTTTAATATCCTGATTCAAAATCCATCCTGTTTTACCATCTGAAAGCTTGATTTTCTTCCAGTTGTTAACGGTATCTATTATTTGAACTTTGGTGCCCTCGTGAAGAATAAAGGCTTCTGTGCTACGTAAATTAGGTTCACTTTTTATTTGACTTTCTTGAACAAACACTATTGCAGGTTGATCTTTTTTATCTAAGTTATATTTGTGGAAAGCAAATGCCAATGTTATAAAGGTAAGTCCAATACACACCATACTACTAACAAAAGATAAACGTTTTCTAGTAGTTGAATAAGCAAAATAATAAAGCAGAAAAAGAATTACAAATAAGAAAATAAAAAAAACGGATACTTTGGCCCACGTATCAAAGCTTAATTTATTAGTTAGGTTTTTAATATAATTAGAAAGTCCAATTTCTGGAACAGAACCAATAGCGTCAATTGTCATGTTGCGGGCAAACGCTGCATTATTTTTAATCTCTTTATCGTTAGGAGCAAGCTGTAATGCTTTTTCGTAATAATATATACTTGGCGCTATATGATTTAATTTATAATGCGCATTTGCAAGATTAAAATACAACTCGGCAGAATGTTCACCATTTTCTAAAATGGTTTCATATTTTAATATGGCTTGTTCAAAATCTCCTTCATTATAAAGTGCGTTTCCTTGTTCAAACCAAGAGGTGTTTTGTGCAAAAGCAGAAATACTCAATAAAAACGCAAATATGTAAATTAAATTTTTCATTTAAATTGTTTGTCTATAGCTGTTATTGTTTGAGCAGATTTCTCATAATCTTGTTGCATTTCCACATTTGTAATAGGTGTATATCGAGCCAATTCACAATTTTGTAAAATCTCTACGAATTCTAATACAACACTTTTTTCAACATGTTTACTTTTTAATAAATTTTCAATTTTGTCTTTAGATAAATCGCTAGTTTCTAGATTTAACTTGGCTTTTAAATAATTATGCAATGCTTTTTCTAGAGAGACATAAAAGGCTTCTTTTTTGCCTAATGCTTTTTTAGCTTCACTTAAATAACGCTTAGCCAATTTGTCGGCTTTTCTAATTTTATTTCCAACTACATCTGCATCTCGATCTTGTTTTTTCTTTCTAATAACAATGGCTAACGGAATGGCTAAAAGAGGTAATAACAAGCCTGTCCAAAAACCTGTTGATTTAAAAAAATGATTGGGCTTAATAGCTGTTAAACTAGTGTTTGTCTTTATATAAGCAAATTGATTATTATTAACAACAACAGGTTGTTTTCCATTTTCTGCAGATGCAATATTATTATCTGAAGCGGTTGTATTTGTTGGACCATCTAGGACATTGATTACTATTTCTCCAGACGAAATACGTTTATATGTTTTTGTTTTTAAATCGAAATATGAAAATGTAATACTTGGAATTGGATACTTTCCTTTATATTGTGGAACAATGGTATAAGCATCTGAAATACCACCTTGCATCCCATTTAAATTTGTGGATATATTTTCAGTATGTTCCGGCTCGTAAACTTCTAAGGAGCTAGGTAAGGTTAGTTTTGGAAGTTCAAATAATTTGAGGTTTCCATTTCCTTTTACTTCAACTCTTGCTTGTAATGATTCTGAAGCATTTAATTCAGATTTAGACGTTATAACATTAAACTCAAAGTCACCAACAGCTCCAGTAAAATCTGCTGGTTTTCCTGCTTGAGGTAATTCTTTTACATGAATGGTTCTGCTTCCAGCAGAAATGGTTTTATGACCTTGGGTCATTAGTCTACCACCAAAAATATCTCTTCTGTTTGTTGGAACTTCAATAGTCACATCTAAACTTAACGGTTCGATGTCGAGCTTACCAGTTTTTTGAGGATATAATACGGTTTTACGTAAAATAACAAATCTATAATCTTCTCCTTTATAGGTTCCGTTTTGAACTTTTAAATTTTTGATATCGATATTCTGACTCCAAAAATCATTATATCTTGGATTGTCTTTTTCTCTCCAATTACTGACGCCTGTATCTGGAGATACATAAAGTTTGTAAACAACAGTAATAGCTTCATTTAAGTAAGGGTTTGTGTTGGATACTTCAGCAACTAAATGAATATTATCATCAGCAATGGTTTCTGGGCTATTCTGTGCGTTTGGATTATTTACAGCAGCTGTAACAACGACAGTTAATGGAGATGTTTTATAAATTTCGCCATCAATTTCTATGGTTGCTTGTTTAATACTAAAGGAGCCTCTTTTTTTTGGAGATAAAAAATAGCTGTATGTTTTTTTATAGGAACGTTTTCCATTCACCCAAGATGTACTCACGGCTTGGTTTGGTCCACCAATAACTGTAAAATTCTGAAAATCTGGAGGATTAAAATTATCTCCATCTTTATTCATTTCAAAATCGACTCGTAACCTTTCGTTTACACCTAGTTTTTTCTTGCTTACTTTTACTTCAAAAGATACTTGAGCACTAGCAAGACTAGTTGTTAGTACGATTAGAATTAATGATATGTGTTTTATTAGTTTCATTTTAAGTTTCTAGATAATAATTCCCAGATAAAGGTTACCAATCTTTTTCTGTTTGAATTTTTTCTCCTTTTTGTTTTTCAGCATTCATTTTTTCTTGAACTTTTTGTTCTTGATTATTCATGGCTTCTAACAAATTTTTCACTTGTTGCGGAGACAATTGACCAGGTTGTGGCTGGGGTTTTTGTTGCTCTTTTTGTTGCTCATCTCCTTTACCCTGATCTTGCTTATCGTCTTTTGGCTTTCCTTCATCATCTTTTTGATCTTCTCCGTCTTTTTTATCTTGATCGCCTTTGTCTTTTTGGTCTTCTTTGTTATCTCCTTCTTCTTTGTCTTGTTGATCTTGGTTGTCTTTGTTTTCGTCTTGATTCTGATCTTGATTTTGATCTTTGTTCTGATCGTCTTTACTATCGTCTTGCTGATCTTGATTGTCTTTTTGATCTTCGGCACATTTTTTTGCTAAAGCCAAATTATAACGAGTCTCATCGTCTTGTGGATTATTTCTTAAAGCGTTTTTGTAAGCATCTACAGCTTCTTGACACTTATTTTCTTTCATTAATATATTTCCGATATTATGAAAAGCTTTATGTTTTTCTTCTTTTGAAGTGGCGCTTTTGGTAGCCTGTTGTAATCTATATAGTGCTTCATTATAACTGCCTTCATTGTAATATGAAGTTCCTAAATTGTAGGCTCCTGCAACAGTTGTAGGTTGTTTTGAAATGGCTTTTCTATAGGCCATCTCTGCTGAAACAAAATCGTCGTTAACGGCTAATTCATTGCCTTCATACACATAATTATTCGCTTTTTTTAATGCGTTTAACTGTTCTTTTTCTTTGTCTTTATCTTGAGCAAAGCTTGTAACAGAAATAATAGTGAATATGAATATAAGTAATTGTTTCATTTTTATTATTGACCTTTTTAGTCTTGTATTTAAGCAATCTCAAATATATAAAAGACTTGTATGACTGATAGTTAAAGGTTTTATAAAATTTGACTTTATAAACTAGAGGAGTTTGATGCTATTAAAAATTTTCGTTAAATAAATTTAGTTTTTTTAACCAAGCCGTTTTTCGTTCCAATAAAAAGATATCCAAGAATAAAAACGCGATTGCAAACACCAGAAACCATTGAAACTGATCTTTAAAATCGGCAAATTGTTTGGCTTCAAATTCTTTTTTATCCATTTTATTTAGGATGTCTCTAATGCTTTCTACAACTTCGTTTGTATTGCTTCCATTTATATAGGCACCATTAGCCCCTTTTGCAATAGCTTTAAGTGTTTCTTCATCTAAACGCGTTATTACGGTTTCACCATTGTTATCTTTTTTATAATTTAAAACAATGCCATTTTTTTTAATTGGAATTGGTCCTCCCTTAGTATTTCCAACTCCAATAGTAAAAATTCTTATACCTTCATCGCTAGCTTCTTTGGCTACTTTTTCAGCTTTTTCACTATGGTCTTCGCCATCTGAAAGAATGATTAAAACACGATTGGTTTGCTCGTCGTCGTCGTAATACGTTTTTGCTAATTCAATGGCTTCGTTAATAGCAGTTCCTTGAGACGATAGCATGTCTGTATTCATGTTTTGTAAAAACATTTTTGCCGATGCATAATCTGTTGTAATAGGTAATTGTGGAAAGGCTTTTCCTGCATAAGCAATAATTCCAACCCGGTCACTTGCTAGGTTATTGATTATTTGAGTGACTAGTTGTTTTGATTTTTCTAATCTGTTTGGCGCAATATCTTCAGCTAGCATACTTTTAGACACATCTACTGCAAAAACAATATCGACACCTTCGCGTTTCACTGTCTCAAGCTTTGTTCCTACCTTTGGATTTACCAATGCGATGGCTAAAGACGCTATTGCTAAACTCAATACAATGAGTTTTAATACAGATTTAAAAAGAGATTGATTTGGACTTAGTTTTCTTAATAATTCTTTGTCTGCAAATTTATTTCTTGCATGGCGTTTCCATAGTTGAAGCACCAAAAAAAGTACCATTATTACAGGAATAACAGCTAAAACCCAAAACCATATTTTTTCTTCTAATTGATACATTTTATAAACTCTGTCTTTATACTGTGTTCTATTCTCTTAGCTTCTTCTTGAAATTTCTTTCTATTAGGAAATGACAAAAGCTTTATATAAAACTCCTGAAAATGGTAAACCTTAAGAGTAATTCAAAAAGTAAAAACATGCCAGCTAGTAACACTAGAGGTCTGTATTTCTCTTCGTAATTATAATATTTAAATTCTTCTATATCTGTTTTTTCAAGCTTGTTAATCTCTTCGTAAATTTCAGCGAGCTTTTTGTTATTTGTTGCTCTAAAATATTTCCCTCCAGTAACCTCGGCAATTTCTTTTAGTAAATCTTCATCTATTTCTACCTGTGCACGACCATATTGAAAATTTCCATTGGGTAAAAGAGCCATTGGTGTCAATGCCATTCCATTTGTTCCTAATCCAATGGTATATGTTTTAATACCATATTCAACGGCTAATTCGCTAGCAATTTTAGGGTCGATAAATCCAGAATTATTAACTCCATCTGTTAAAAGAATAATTATTTTACTTTTTGCTTTACTGTCTTTTAACCGGTTTACGGATGTGGCTAACCCCATTCCAATTGCTGTTCCTCCAGTAATAATTGTGTTGTATTTAATGCTTTCTAAAGAGCGTAATACTATGGCTTTATCGCTAGTAATAGGTGTTTTTGTGTAACTCTCTCCTGCGTATTCTACCAGTCCAATTCTATCGTTAGGTCGTTCTTTAATAAATTGTGCAGCAACTTGTTTTAACGCTTCTAATCTGTTAGGTTTTAAATCTTTTGCTAACATACTTGCCGATACATCTATGGCCATAACAATATCGATACCTCGGGTTGTTTTGGTTTTTGTGGACACATCTACCGTTCTTGGTCTTGCTAAAGCTGTTATTAATAACCCTAAAACCAATAGACGTAAAACAAAAAGAGCATGTTTTAATTTTGGAAGAAATGAATTTCCAGTTTTAAACCCTTTAAGACTAGAGATTTTTAGTTCGGCTGTTTGTTTTTTAAATTTAAATAAATACCATACAACAGCTAGAGGAAGTAGTAAATACAACCAGAAATACTCCTTATTTAAAAATTCAATGCCTTCAAACATTATTGTGCTGCTTTTTTAAGTTCAATAGAACTAATTATTCTTTCCGAAATACGATTCGTATAGGTGTCATCCATGTCCCAAGTAATCATGATTTGTTGCAATACTTCAGAAGAATCTGAAATAAACTGAAGCAATACATAATGTCTTTCATGATACTTATCTGAATTTAAAACGGGTACTTTTAAAGTTCCAAATGTTTTTAAGCCTTCTGCACCATTTGGTGTAGCAAATTTTTCTTGCTTCACAAAAATATCTACAATGCCTTCTTTTTCTAGTTTAGAAATACTTTCTTCAGCAATTACAATTGGATCAATTTTTTCTTTCTCTTCACCTTCGGCTTGTTTTGGAAAAGTTGTTGTGCTTAATGAAATATATAATTCATCTTGAATAGTTCCATAGTTGAACGCTGTTGTTTGTATTTGTGAGCTTATATCTTTTGGAGCTGAAGGGTTATTTCTCTTTAAAACTTTAGGTGTAGAAATTTCAATTGGAGGCACTCCATATTCACTTCTTACCCAGTCTCCTTCAAGTAGTTCTTTACTGTCATGACCAATTAGTGTGTCTTTAACATAAGTGAAGCCATATTTCAAACCAAAACCAATAAAAATAGCTATTAGTAACCCTAGAATAGCAACACCAGTAATAAGCTTCTTTCTGCGTTTCTTTTTTCGGGCCTGTGCTTCTTTATATTGTTGGTTTAGAAGTTTTTCTTCTTCTGTTGGTTCTGGTAATGCTTCTTTAACGTTATCAATTTCTAAATCGATGGTATTCCTATCTAATTTAGCTAATTCTATATCTGGAGCAGATTTAGCAAATTTCACCAAATCGGCACGTTTTAAAATGCTTTCTAAATTCTTAATATCCTCTTTAGAAATATCTATTTGATTACCATCTTTTAGTAGGTTTAATCTGTAGATTAGCTCATCTGTTGTGCTTTCTAGAGCACGATCGTACACTTTCTCGTCTAAGTATTTTCTAATAATGAAGGTTAATTCTGAATAGTACTCTTTTAACTCTGAATGTTCTAAATAATGACTTTCATCCAGGTGTTTTAATGCTAATTTGGCTCTTTCATAAGGAGGTAGTAAAGCTATTTCTTCTTCTTTAGTCAATGGTTTTTTACGCCAAACAAACCAATAGATTAAACCACCAACAATACTAACTACTGCTAAAATAATTAGGAGAGTTTTCCACCAATTACTTGCGCTTTTTTCTACACTAATAATGGGCTTAATATCGTACAAGCCTTGTTTAGTGGTATCTATAGCTATGTTGTTTACAAAGACTTTTAAAGAGTCTGTAAAAAATGTTTTATCTCCAATTAGAATTTTTTGTCTTGGAATGGTGTAGTTACCAGAATCGAATTGTGTTAAACCATATTTTTTAATAAGTTTAAACTTGGCATCTTTTTTTGTGGTATCTATTTTGTAAGATTCAATCATTTCTAGAGGAGAAAATGTTTGACCTTCAGGAAAAACGACTAAGTCTGTTGTATCTGTTTCAATTTCTATTCTATAAGTTATTTGTTCTCCTATTTTTATTTTGGTAGAGTCTATAGACGAAGCTAATTGCTGAGAAAAACTGATAGAAGAAAATAGGCAAAAGAAAAAAGACAGTAACATACTGCTCTTAAAAATTGTCTTATGGTTTAATTCGTAATTCATTTATCCTCTTTGTTTAAAATAGCCTAGTAATTTTTTAACGTAACTTTCATCTACACGACAGTCAATACTTCCTGCTCCAGATTTTGTAAAACTATCTTTAAAGTAAGCCACTTTATCGTTATAAAACTTGCTATAATTACGTCTTACAGATTTAGAAGATGTATTAACCAGCATATACTCACCAGTTTCTGCATCTTGCATTTGAACCATTCCAAGGTTTGGAATTTCGGCTTCGTGTTTATCATAAATTCGAATACCAGTTACATCGTGACGGTTTGAGGCAATTTTAAGCGTTTGTTTATAATCGTCGGCAATAAAATCACTCAACATAAATACAATGGCCTTTTTCTTCATGACATTCGATAAGAACTTTAAAGCTTCAGCAATATTTGTTTGTTTGCTTTTTGGATTAAACTCAATAAGTTCTCGAATAATTCGGAGCACATGAGAGCGTCCTTTTTTAGGTGGAATGTATAATTCAATCTCATCTGAAAATAGAATCAACCCAATCTTATCATTATTTTGAGTGGCAGAAAATGCTAGAGTAGCGGCTATTTCAGTTACAATTTCATTTTTAAATTGCGTTTCAGTACCAAACAATTCTGAGCCTGAAACATCTGCCATAAGCATCATGGTTAATTCGCGTTCTTCTTCAAATACTTTTATGTGTGGTTCGTTGTATCGAGCAGTTACATTCCAATCGATGTTTCTAACGTCGTCTCCATATTGATACTGTCTTACTTCAGAAAAAGTCATACCACGACCTTTGAAGGTGGAATGATACTCACCTCCAAAAATATGATCAGACAAACGACGTGTCTTAATCTCTATTTTTCGTACTTTTTTTAATAATTCTTTAGTATCCATCTATTCAGTAAACAGTTTTCAGTCGCAGTATTCAGTTATCAATAAACCGTCAATTTTTCTTTTAAGTATTCAATTATGAGTAAGCAACTGCTAACTGTAATTGAATACTTAAAACTCTTTTTATGGTACTTCAATCTCGTTTACAATTTTGTTGATGATATCTTCGGAAGTGATATTTTCTGCTTCAGCTTCGTAAGTAATTCCAATTCTATGTCTTAAGACATCGTGAACAATGGCCCGAACATCTTCTGGAATAACATAGCCACGACGCTTAATAAACGCATAACATTTTGCTGCTGTTGCTAGATTGATGCTTCCACGTGGCGATGCACCAAACGAAATTAACGGTTTTAAATCGGCAAGTTTATATCTTTCTGGATAACGTGTAGCAAATACGATATCAAGAATGTATTTTTCTATTTTTTCATCCATATAAACTTCTCTAACAGCTTTTTGGGCATTTAGAATTTGTTGTACGGAAATAACTGGATTTACTTTTTCGAATGCGCCTTTTAAATTTGCTCTTACAATTAATTGTTCGTCTTCCATTTTAGGGTAGTCGATGACTGTTTTAAGCATAAAACGGTCCACTTGAGCTTCTGGTAACGGATAGGTTCCTTCTTGCTCTACTGGATTCATGGTAGCCATAACTAAGAATGGTTTATCCAGAATAAAAGTCTCGTCCCCAATGGTTACTTGTTTTTCCTGCATGGCTTCCAGTAAAGCAGATTGTACTTTAGCTGGCGCTCGGTTAATCTCATCTGCTAAGACAAAATTTGCAAATATGGGTCCTTTTTTTATTGTAAAATCGTTTTGCTTCATGTTGTAGATTAAGGTTCCAACAACATCGGCAGGAAGTAAATCTGGTGTAAATTGAATTCTGCTAAAGCTTCCATCCACAGCCTGAGAAAGTGTGTTAATAGCTAATGTTTTTGCAAGTCCAGGAACACCTTCTAATAATATATGTCCTTGTCCTAGTAATCCAATAAGTAATCTTTCGACCATGTGTTTTTGACCAACAATTACTTTATTCATTTCTAATGTAAGTAAATCTACAAAAGCACTTTCTTTTTCAATCTTCTCGTTAATTGATTTAATATCAATTGTACTAGTATCTTCCATCATTTTTTAATTTTTAAAACACACAAATATGGTATCCTTATTTGAGCTCTGCAAATTGTTAAAATTTTTGCTGTTTTGTTGTTAATAATTGGTTAAAAATTAACAAGTTTAGATAACTTTAAGACTATTATCTTTTATAGTTTTAAAGTTTCGTTAAAAAGAGATCTCTTAAAACAACAATATATATAATTTTTCTATGAAAAAAATAGCTTTAATTACAGGAGCAACAAGTGGTATAGGACGAGCAACAGCTCATGAATTTGCCAATCATGGAATTCATTTAATTTTATGTGGAAGACGACAAGAACGGCTGGAAACCATTCAAAAAGCTTTAAAGAAACAAACAGATGTTCATATTTTAAATTTTGACATTAGAAATAAAGTAGAAACTCTATCTGCAATTGCTTCTCTTCCAGAGCCTTTTAAAAATATCGATATTTTAATTAACAATGCTGGAAATGCACATGGACTTGACCCAATACAAACTGGAAATACAGACGATTGGGATGCCATGATGGATATAAATGTAAAAGGATTACTTTATGTAAGTAAAGCTGTAATTCCACAAATGATAGAACGCAAAACAGGACATGTTATTAATATAGGTTCTTCGGCAGGAAAAGAAGTGTATCCTAAAGGAAATGTGTATTGCGCTAGCAAACATGCCGTTTTAGCTATTACTGAAGGCATGCGAATAGATTTAAACGATTTTGGAATAAAAGTGTGTGCCATTAATCCTGGTTTGGTTGAAACCGAATTCTCTCAGGTACGTTTTAAAGGTGATGCCATTGCAGATAATGTTTATAAAGGTTATAAAGCTTTACAGCCTCAAGACATAGCAGAAATTATATATTTTGCTATTACGCGTCCTCCACATGTAAATATTGCAGATTTATTAGTGTTTCCAACAGCTCAAGCTTCGTCTACTATTGTTAAAAAGAATTTCTAAATTAAAAGATTCTGCCTTTGCAGGAAATTATCATGATTAATAAACGCCTACTTATTAAAAACCTATTAGCTCATAATGATGAGAATAGTTTTTATGATAAAAAGCGAAAAATTGATATCAGCCAAAAAGAAGGAAAAGCAAAGTTTTTAAAACATGTATGTGCACTTTCAAATAGTAATCCTAAAAACAATTCATACATCGTCATTGGAGTAGAAGATGAAGACAACAACATTGTTGGAGTCGATTTTTTTGATGACAGTAAAATCCAAAATTTGATTAATGCGTATTTAACACATCCACCTATTGTTCAATACGAAAATATTCCGTTTCCACATTTACCAGAAGATAAGGTTGTTGGTTTAGTAACCATTAGATCAATTGAAAAAATTACATCTCTTCGAAAAAATATTTGGAAATATTATGGAGGTTCTGTCTTTTTTAGAGATGGAAGCATGAGTATGCCAAAAGTGTTTGATATTGAAATTAAAGATGTTAATTCTGAAATAGTTTCAGCCATTGAAAATCATTCACAAAATAATATGGAACATACTCTTGACGGTGTTTTCGACTTTTTAAATACAAGAAAAGATTTCAATCCAAAATATAAAGTGTTTAAAGAGTATTTTGTACTGTGCTGGTCAGGACTTAAAAAGGTTGTAAAAGACGAAGTATTTTATTCTAGAGTGGACATTAAATTAATAAACGAGCAAGTACGTTTATTTTATTCTACACTTGATGAGGTTTCGATTTCTTTTGATGAAGATTCTTTTAAAATTATTGAATTTGTGAATCTAGGACTGCAAAATTCTTATAAATATTATCCCTTAGAAGAAACGGTTATTCATTTTTCTAATAACGTCAATTATCTTATTGAAACAACTTTAATTTTTGAAGCACCACAGTTTGATAAAAAAGTCCTTCATCATATTTATAATGCCAATAATGCGATTTTAGAAAAGCTAAAAAAAGGATTAACACTAAATAAAAATGAAACAGAAGATCTAAAAAATCTTCCCGCCACCTATCTTATTTGTTATTTAAATCTGTTTCATGAAGCCATAGATAAACTTCATGAAGCAAAACCTTTTTTAAAAGATTATAGTGAAGAAATTTACAAGCTTTACAAAGAATCGATTCGGATTTTGAGAAAAGTGAAGTATAGTTAAAAGACATTTATACGCATATCACTACCAACTGTACAATAAACGTTACCAATCGTCACATAATTTTTTAAGGTGTTTACTTTTTTAATATTTTTGTGTTGCTATTAATCAATTATCATTATAACCTTGTTTCTTAAGCACTACTTGTGTTTGAGAGCAAGGTTTTATATAAAGTCTAATTGATTAAAAGATTGATTTAACACAACATTATCTTCTACGTGAAGCCATTGCTTTAAAACCGTTGCATAAACATTTCTAAAGTCTATTTCAAATTTAACATCTCCATTATCATCTAAATCTTCTAAACTGCCCATTTCATTGTAAACTCCGGGTTTTTTTAAATTTCCGCCTATGATAAAAAGAGTGTTTGCAGAACCATGATCTGTTCCATTCCCACGATTTTGTTTAACACGACGACCAAATTCAGAAAAAGTTAAAATTAACGTGTCGTTGAATGTGTTTTTAGATTGCAAATCTTTTACAAAAGCATCAATGCCATCTGCATACGTTTTTAAATGTCTTTTATGAACGTTCATCTGATTTACATGTGTATCGAAACCATTTAGTGAAGCATAAAAAACTCTAGTTTTTAACCCTGAATTTATAAATTGAGCAGTGGTTCTTAACTGTTTTGAAAACCCATTATTAGGATAATTTTGAGAAGGAGTAACCGTTTTGCTAGTTTCAAAAATATACTTAGCAGAATTCTCCGTGTCTATCATGGTTTTGTATAAATACCCTAGATTATGTTCGCTTAAATGCGACTCTTCATAATGTTCTACAACTTTTTTTAAATAAGGGTCTTGCGTTGTTTTGTATAAAGTATTTGGGCTTTTAACAGCCATACCATTTTGAACTTCTCCTTTTAAAGCTAAAGAAAGACTTACGTCTATCTCGATTGCCGCATAGGGATTCTGATTGAAGTTGTCTAAATATCTACCGATCCATCCACTTTGTAAATACTGATTGGAATGACTTGCCGTTTGCCAAATATCTGTAGCTCTAAAATGCGATCTGTTAGGGTTTGGATAACCTACATTATTAATTATGGAAACATATCCTTGGTCGTATAGTTTTTTTAAAGGAAGCAAACTGGAATGTAAGCCTAATTCATTGTTTAAGTTTATTAAGTTTTCTTTTTTTATACCAATGGTTGGCCTTGCTTTATAATAAACATCGTTTCTAAAAGGAATAAGCGTATTCAAGCCATCGTTACCACCTGAAAGCTGAATGATAACTAAGCGTTTATAACCTGTTTTAGAAGTAATAACATCGCTAAAAGCTTTAACAAAGCTTGGTACAAAAAACAAGCTACTAGCTAATGATGAGTTTTTTATAAATTTTCTTCTATCCATTTTTAACACATTTGATATTCTGGCAAAGACATAAGTTGAACACAATAGTCTCGTTTGCTTTTTTTACTTAAGCTATTTAAATAATCTTTGGTGTTTTGGTTGATAGGGCATTGCAATAAATAATTAGGCAATGCTTCTATGTCAATATTTTGA
Organism: Flavobacteriaceae bacterium LYZ1037; assembly: GCA_003144015.1. GTDB lineage: Bacteria > Bacteroidota > Bacteroidia > Flavobacteriales > Flavobacteriaceae > Xanthomarina. The sequence goes on from QFWS01000002.1 coordinate 122,344, forward strand.
TAGTTTTTATTGAAAACTTCCCAATTTGCTGACGCTTTTGCAACGTTTTCTCCTTTCCTGTTTTCGTAATATTTTTTGTAAGTATCATGAAATTCGCCTTTTTCTTTAGTAGAAATTTTTCCGTCTGATACTAAAAATGAAGGTAGTTTTAAACGCGTCATCATGGTATTACTATCAATCCAACTTTTTCCACCTTTCCAACCAGCGACATTTGGTGGATATAAAAGCATTTGTCCTAACATTCTTTGAATGCTAAGTAACTGTTTTGTATCCTTAAAAGTTAAGGGAATTGTTTGAGAAATGCCAGCTAATAGCTCGACAGGCGATTTTATTTTATTACCAATATGTCCTGGATTATAAAACCAATCTTGAGAAAACATAAATAGTAAAACAGGTTCAATTTGATAATTTGGAAAGAAAACGTTCGTCATCTCTTCTATATGGTCTTCATTTATAGCATCATTTACAAAGTAGCGATATAGCTTAGTACAAATAAACCTAGCACATTGTTTTTTTTCAAATATTAAATCAATAATGTCATCTCCATCATAATGTCCTGCTTTTCCAAAAACGTATTTAAAGTCATCATTATGGTTCTCTTCCTTAAAAATAAAATTCCCTTCAAAATCATAATCATATCCTGTAAAAGCTTTTGTAATTTCTTTAATGTCTTCTTCAGAATAATTACTAACACCTAAAGTAAATAACTCTAAAAGCTCTCTTGCAAAATTTTCATTAGGTTTTCCTTTTTTATTTTGTTTCAAATCAAGATAAGTAATCATTGAAGGTTCTTTAGAAATGGCTTTTACAAAATCTTTAAAATTTCCAAGAGCATAATAACGAAGTGTGTTGTTATATTTTTGAATATATAAGATAAATCTGTCTTGACACGAAAAATGATTTGCCCAGAATAAGGTCATCTTTTCACGAAGTATTTCTTTAGAATTGGAAATTTTATGAATCCAAGCACGATTAAGTTCTTTAATCAATAATTTGCTTTTTTCAATATAGGCTCTATGTATTTTGTTTGTTTTATTAAACTCATTAAAGGTGAGTGTGTCAAATTCTGCAGTGTTTATTAATAACGGATTAAAGTTTTTTGATTGATTCAAAAGATCAGACACAATCTCTTCTCTACGTTTTGTAGAAAGTTCTTCAAGTAGATTTGGTTGAATACCAAAACCTGCCCGAGAATATAAATGTTGTATGTGGTTCTTAGTCATAAATCCGTATTATGTAATTTACAAAGTATATTTATAAATACGCAAAAACCTTTCCAAATAGGTTATATCAAAAAAAAAGTCACTCTAAAAAGTGACTTTTATAATTCATAATTCAAATTATTTTTTAATAAACTTTTTATTAATTATTTTACCTTTTTCTTCCAATCTAACAAAGTACACACCAGTTTTAAGTTGCGATACATTTATAGAATTATTTAGAAGTTTAGAACTAAAAATTTTCTTTCCAGTAATATCGAATACAGTTGCTACTTTATTTGAAATATCTGTTGAGGTTGTAAAATTAAGTACATTTTCAGTTGGGTTAGGATACATAACGAGGTCTGAAAGTGTTTCGTCTTTAATAGAAATTGTTTGGCCTTCAATAAATGTATGAAGCATATTTATATTAGGGTTTAGAAAATTATCTACAACTCCAGACGGCCAGTAAATAACTAGATTATTAATTTCGGTATCTGTACCTAATCCAAAATGAACGTTTAACGAACTCATATATTCAAAACCTTCACCACTTCTTACATCTCTAATTTGTGTTCCAGAATCTGTATGAATTTCAATTCTTGCTCCAATGCCATTATAATTACTTTGAACTCCTTGCGTACGAATCATGATGTAGTTGTTTCCGTTTCCACCATTATTTTTATAAAGGCTCCCATTAAAAACATCTAAAAAGCCGTCTCCATCAACATCTCCAATAGCACCACTTGGTGGCATATCTGTTGAAACTACTGTAAAAGAATTGTCTCCATTATTTAGTAATATTCTACCATTAGATAGTATGTCTACATAGCCATCATTATTAAAATCTCCAGGAGCATTTTCAATTCCAAAAGGAGCACCACTAACATTTGCAGAAGCAGTAGCATCGGTAAATGTACCATCACCATTATTTAACATGTATTTATGCGAACCATCTGAATTTGAACTTGCTCCAACATACACATCCATATCTCCATCATTATCAAAATCTGCCCATGCAGAGGACCATGTTTGAACTGGATCTGCAAGATTTGCACTTGTAGCTACATTTACAAAAACGCCATTTCCATCATTTCGCCATAATTCGTTAATTTTATGGGTTACGTTACCACCACGACACTTGGCTATAAACATGTCAATATCTCTATCGTTATCGTAATCAATCCAAACAGTACCATAATTCCCACCATTTGGATGCATTCCTATGCCATTTGGAACAACAGCTGAAGCTCCTTGATAGAAGTCTAAATTATCTAAATTATCAGTTCCATCATTAATAAAATATACATTTGGTTGTGTATCATGACAAACAAAAGCATCTAAATCTCCATCGTTATTAATATCTACAAAATTAGAACGTTGAGAAAATACATAAGAGCTAGATTGACTAGATTGTATGTACGATGTTCCAGTGTCGTTAGCCTTTACAATAGAAACGCCGTTTGTAGCTCCATATAATAAATCGTTATACCCATTACCATCTATATCTCCAGCAGCAATACTCCATCCTGGTCCATAACTTGTTCCAGCCGCATAATAAGTGTAATTAAAACCACCTCCGGTTTGATGGTTCATGCTGATTCCTGAAGAAGTTGCTGCAATTAAATCGTCCAAACCATCATTATTCATGTCTACAACAGCGTAGCTAGTTCCACTCATGGAAATATTATTGTCAAGAATAAAAACAAAATCTCCAGGATTAGGTGGAGCCTCGTTTGTAGTAAAGGTAATTGAAACCCATTCGCTAAAACCATCACTAAGACAATTTGCTCTAACGTAAGCTTTATAATTTGTATTTGGAGTTAAACCAGTTACTGGATATGGATTGTTTAAAACTGTGCCTGTTCCAGAACTAGGCGGAGTAGTACTAGCTAACTGTACAACAATTTGCCAAGAGGTTTCATTGTGTCCAGCTTGCCAACTTAGGTTCGCAGAGTTATGAGTAATGCTACTTACATTTAAGTTAGAAACCTGTAAACAAGCAGGTGGTGTTGAAGAGGTAATTGTAGGTGATGCATAGCACATACCCCAACCATAAGAACCATTATCATTATAATAAATTCGGTATCTAAAGCCGGTTAATTGTGTACTTGTGAAAGAGGCAATATTTAGATCGGTACTGCTAAATGGATCAAAACTAGCTGAACAAAAATCGACATGTGGTGTTGCTGAAGTATCTTCACTAAATGGAGTGCCCCAATTTATCCAACTACCAGCATCAGCATCCCAATATTGAAGGGTAATAGTTTCATTAGTGTAAACATCAAGGACATAAGTTGAATTTACTTTTAGTGTTGTTTCCCCAGCATTAAAAGCGTTTGTTAGATTAATTATTGGAGATTGAACTGCAACATGATTAATGGATCCAGAACCACCTTGATCATCATCAAAAGAAAAATGTGTAGATGAATCGGTTGGATCTCCAGTAAATATTAATGGATCTGCATCAAAAGATCCAGCTAGAGTCCAATTGGTATTGGGCCAACTAGCAGGTTGATTTAATACTTGTGCTATCGAGTAAAAGCTACTAAATAGAAAAGCTAATAGGAAAATAATTTTTTTCATGGTTTTGGGTGTTAATTGCATTGTGTTGTTAATGAGTTAATCCACTCTTTAATTAATAGAACGCCTTCTTCATGTTTAAGTGTTCTCCCTAAAAGTGGCATTCTTTCGGATTCTACAACTGAATTCATTCTATAATATAAAACTGATCTACCAAAAGATCCAGGGTTGACAATATGTGTTAATCCTGCTCCAACAATTTCGGTATCTGGTTCTACGCAAATTCCTAAATTTACAGGATTGGCTGTAGATTCAAAATCAAACCTGATAGGTCTGTATGCGCAATGTGCTTCTTCAGAATGGCAATGTGCACAATTAATATCTAGATATGATCTAGCTCTTAAATTTAATGATTGTGAGGTATCATCCCAACTAGGTAAAGTTTCGATATCGGCTGGGTAGGTGTCTTCTAAATAACCCATTTCAGACCACCTTTGAAGTTGGTTTTTAGTTCCGGTATCATAATTGTAAAGTTTATTAAGATTTCTAGGTTTCGGACCAATAGGTATTGAAACATCTCCTGTTTTATGACAAGTATGGCATTCGGCTCCAGAGGGGACTCTATAATTAACACTGTTTGTAGTACTGTTTTCATCCCATTGAATGTAAACATCTCTACCGTTTAAATCGAAATCAGCTTCATTTTGATCTTCATTCCAGATGTATTCTGCAAAAACCCAACCTTCAGGTTTTTTAATCATTAATCGAGTTTCTATAATTTGAGTATTTTGGTTTGGGAGGACATTTTCAAAATAAAAATTCTTTATTAAAATGGTGCCTATTGGGAAATTTAAAATTTCACCATCGCTGAGATATCTTGCACTTACATTACTTGGCATCCATATAAATCTTTTTTTAAGAGCGTAATCTGAAAATAGAGGAGAACTAAGCTCAAAAGGTAAAACGCCATAAACAGGACTTAAATTTTTAAGTTCCCCTTCAAAAAAATTATATTCTGATAACGTTTGATAAGGAACTTCATCAATATTAAAGTTTACAGGTGATGTTTGTTCTGGTTGATGTGTTGGGTTTGGAATATAGTCATCATCTGCTGCACAAGAATAAAATCCAAGACAAGTTAAGATAATAGAAAATAGGGAAAAGTATTTTTTAATCATTTACCAACAAAATAGCGTGTAATTTACATAAAATACAATTATTTAGCAATAAATAGATTATAAGTATATGAACTTCTTAAAAATTGATAAAGCAATTCATCTAAATATCCGAGTTTAAATTAGTCTGTTTTTTACTAAATATTCAGCTATTTGAACGGTATTTGTGGCAGCACCTTTTCTTAAATTATCACTTACAATCCATAAGTTTAAGGTGTTTGGTTGTGATTCGTCTCTTCTAATTCTTCCTACAAAAACATCGTCTTTTCCATGAGCATAAATTGGCATGGGATACATATTAACATCTACATTGTCTTGCACTACAACACCAGCAGTATTGCTTAAAAGTTGACGAATATCAGACACAACAAAATCATTTTTAAATTCTACATTCACAGCTTCACTATGTCCTCCGGAAGTAGGGATTCGTACTGCAGTGGCTGTGATAGAAATGGTTTTATCGTCTAGAATTTTTTGCGTTTCACGAACCAATTTCATTTCTTCTTTAGTGTAACCATTCTCTTCAAAGACATCACAATGTGGCAACGCATTTTTATGAATTGGATACGGATAAGCCATTTCGCCCTTTACACCTGCAAGTTCATTTTCCAATTGTTTTATGGCTTTTACACCAGTTCCGGAAATGGATTGATAGGTAGAAACTACAATTCGCTTAATTTTATATTTTTTATGTAAAGGTGCTAATGCCATGACCATTTGTATGGTCGAGCAATTTGGGTTGGCAATAATTTTATCTAATTTCGTTAGTGAATTGGCATTAATTTCTGGAACTACCAATTTCTTGTCTAAATCCATTCGCCATGCTGATGAGTTATCTATAACAGTCGTTCCAATTTCTGCAAATTTTGGAGCCCATTCAATAGAGGTTTCGCCTCCTGCTGAAAACAAGGCAATATCTGGCTTCATAGAAACTGCTGTCGCTAGAGATACTACTTTGTAATCCTTGTTTTTATAAGAAATTATTTTACCAACAGATTTTTCGGAGGCAACTGGAATTAATTCAGTTAATGGAAAATTTCGTTCTTTTAGGACTTCTAACATGACTTCTCCAACCATTCCTGTGACTCCAACTACTGCAACTTTCATAGAAAAATATTTATAAGACAAATTTATAAATTAAATCATGTAGTCATTCTAAAAAAAGCATAAAAAAACAGCTTCCATTGGAAGCTGTTTTTTTAATCTAATAAAATTTTAAATCTATTTTTTTAAGGCGTCTCTAATTTCTTTTAAAAGATCATTATCTGAAGGCCCTGCAGGTGCTTCTGGTGCTGGCTCTTCTTTTTTCTTCATTTTATTAACGCCTTTTACAACCATAAACATCACAAAAGCGACAATAATAAAATCTATAACATTAGTTAAAAATGTTCCGTATTCTAAATAAACTTCTCCTATCATTTCTCCGGCATCGTTTAATGTTCCATCTTGTAATTTGTATTTTAAATCTTTAAAGTCTGCATTGAATATCAACCCAATTAAAGGAGATACTATACCTCCTGTAAAAGCAGTTACTACTTCCTTAAATGCAGCTCCCATGACAAAACCAACGGCAATGTCAATCAAATTGCCTTTCATGGCAAATTCTTTAAATTCTTTTAACATAATTAGTGTTTTTAATAGTTAGTGTAAGTGACTAATTTAAATAAAAAAAATAGAAAAGAAAACTATTTAATTATCAATCGTTTAATACGTTGCGAAATAGCTGTAATTATTTCGTACGAAATGGTGTTGGCACTTTGTGCAAAATGAGATGCATTAGGTTGCTTGCCAAAAACAATCACTTCATCACCTTCTTGACAATCAATATCTGTCACGTTAACCATTATCATGTCCATACATACATTACCTACTATATATGCTGGTTTTCCATTTATGGTTACAAAACCTTTGCCATTTCCATATTGCCTGCCTATACCATCTGCATGACCAATAGGTATGGTTGCTGTACGCATAAATTTGTCACTTTTAAAAGCTCTATTATATCCAACAGTTTCTCCTTTTTCAATGGTGTGTATTTGAGAAATAACAGATTTTAAAGTAGCAATTGGCCTAAAATGTTTATTTTCTTTTTCTGAATTTCCAAAACCATAAATTCCTATGCCACTTCTAACCATGTCTAAATGGGCTTCTGGAAAATTTAATATTCCAGACGTATTACATAAATGAAGCATTGGTTTATAACCAACAGTTTCTATAAATTTTTCAGAGATAGAATGAAAAGATTGTATTTGATTTAAAGTGAATTCTTTTTCGTTTAAATCTTCACTTGCTGCTAAATGAGAGAATATCGATGTTACTTTTACCGATGTTGATTGAAGTAGTTTTTCATGAATCGTTAGAATATCAGTCTCATTAAAACCTAATCTATTTAAACCTGTATTAAACTTAATATGAATGGGATAATTTTTCTGGTTCTTTAAAGTAGCAGCCTCAAGAAATGAGTTAAAACTTTTAAAATTGTACAAGCTTGGTTCAAGGCAGCGCTCAATAAGGGTTTTGTAATTTATGGGTTGTGGGTGTAAGACTAGAATAGGTTTTGTAATGCCAGCATCTCTTAAAGCGACCCCTTCATTTGTATAAGCTACTGCAAAATAATCTACTTCAAAATTTTGTAAATAGTTAGCTATTTCTTGAGCATCACTGCCATAAGCATAAGCTTTAACAACAACTAATAATTTGGTGTTTTTAGTGATTCTGGATTTAAGATATTCAAAATTATGTTGGAGCGCTTTTAAGTCTATTTCAAGGACTGTATCTTGAGTTTTAGGCATGCTATTTATCAGATTTTGAAGAGATTTCTTCGGCATCATTCACTTTCATATTTCTCACTTTATCACGCATCATCGCTTTATAATATGCAGCCCGACTTAATGGTTCGTATTCATCTACTTCACCTAGTAAAACCAGATTGTCGTTTTTAGATAACCTGTAACTGTATTGGGCTAAATTTCCAGTTCGGGTGCAAATAGCATGAACTTTAGTAACATACTCTGCAGTTGCCATTAAATTTGGCATAGGGCCAAATGGATTCCCTTTAAAATCCATATCCAATCCAGCAACAATAACACGAACGCCTTTATTTGCCAAATCATTACAAACTCGAACAATCTCATCGTCGAAAAATTGGGCTTCATCAATTCCAACGACATCGCAACCATCGGCTAGAATAGGAATGTTTGCTGCTGCAGGAACAGGAGTTGAACGAATTTCGTTAGAGTCGTGAGACACAACCATATCTTCGTCGTATCTAGTATCGATTGCTGGTTTAAAAATCTCCACTTTTTGCCTTGCAAATTGTGCACGTTTAAGCCTACGAATCAATTCTTCGGTTTTTCCAGAGAACATGGAACCACAGATTACTTCTATCCAACCAAATTGTTCTTTATGATTTACTGTATTTTCGAGAAACATTTTGTAATTTTAACACTAAAACAAAGCGAAATTTCGTTTTGTATAAAGGTGGCGTAAATTTATTAAAAATAAAAAGCATAAAATAGATTAAATTTTAAAAGTTATGAAGAAGAAACTTGAAGCAGAATTAATGAGTATTGCTCATAGAATTTTAAAATTAAAAGGAAAAGATAATATTGATAAAATGCACCAAGAAGTTGCTGCACTTTACGAAAAATTAACGGTTTTAAAATTTGCTAAAGAGAATTTTGAAGATGATATTCCTACGATTGGTAACGATTCTTCATTTTTTGATATGTTAGATGTGGCATTTAATAACAAAGTGAGTGATAACATAGAGTTTGAAGACAGAACCTATGTCAATTTAGACGATAGAGAGCATGATGAAATCATGGAACCTGCTATAGAAAAAATTAAAGATATGGTAGCCCAAATGCCAATTGAAGCGCAGCATGTAGATACCATTTTTGAAAAAGCGATTCCAAAAAAACAATACCATAAAAACGATTTAGAAGAAATAACAGCAGGTTTTGAAGAAATCCCAGAGTTTGAACCTGTAACAAATGGTAATAAAAATAACGACGCAAAAAAGTCTTTAAACGATAAACTTAAAAGTGGCGGTCTTAATATTGGATTAAACGATAAACTAGCGTTTATTAAACATTTATTCGATGGAAAAGCTACCGATTACGATCGTGTTCTTTCACAAATTAATACTAGTAGTTCTTTTAATGAAGCCGAGAATCTTATTCAAAATGTGGTGAAACCAGATTATAATAACTGGAAAGGCAAAGAAGAATTCGAAATACGTTTTATGGAAATTCTAGAAAATAAATTTAATTAATGAGTAAACTTTATATTGTTCCTACTCCCATTGGAAATTTAAAAGACATGACTTTTAGAGCTGTTGAGGTTTTAAAGGACGTCGATTTAATTCTAGCTGAAGACACAAGAACTTCCGGGAAATTGTTAAAACATTTTGAGATTTCCACACCATCGCAATCCCACCACATGCATAACGAGCATAAAACAGTTGAAGGGTTGATTAATAAAATTAAAAGCGGTGTCACAATTGCATTAATTAGTGATGCAGGAACACCAGCCATTTCAGATCCTGGGTTTTTACTTACTAGAGCTTGTATTGAAAATAATATAGAAGTAGATTGCCTTCCTGGAGCCACAGCCTTTGTTCCAGCTTTAGTGAATAGTGGTTTACCAAACGATAAATTTGTATTCGAAGGTTTTTTACCAGTTAAAAAAGGCAGACAAACCAGATTGTTATTGCTAGCTGAAGAAACCAGAACCATTATCTTTTACGAAAGCCCTCACAAACTCATTAAAACACTCACGCATTTTTGCGAGTATTTTGGTGAAGATAGACCAGTTTCTGTCTCTCGCGAATTAACTAAACTCTACGAAGAAACCATTCGAGGAACTGTTAAAGAAGTCCTTAAACACTATACCAACAAACCACCAAAAGGAGAGATTGTGATAATTGTTGGAGGAAAACCTTGAAAAGGATAATTAATTATTGTCATTCTTAACAAAGTGAAGAATCTGTTAAAAGATATTAGGCAATGCACTATTTGCAAAGAACATTTACCTCTTGGTCCAAGACCTATTGTGTTTGCTCATCCAGAAGCTAAAATAATTATTATTGGTCAGGCTCCAGGTACAAGTGTGCATAAAACGGGAATTCCCTGGAATGACCCTAGTGGTCGACAATTAAGAAATTGGCTCAATGTCTCTGAAGAAATTTTTTACGATGAAACCAAAATAGCTTTAGTGCCAATGGGGTTTTGTTACCCTGGAAAAGGCAAGAGTGGCGATTTACCTCCAAGACCAGAATGTGCTCCACAATGGCATCAAAAATTATTAGACCAAATGCCTAAATTGGAATTAGTTATTCTTATTGGCATGTACTCTCAAACATATTATTTAAAAGAAAAAGCAAAACGAACTTTAACTGAGACTGTAGCCGAATACAAAACCTATTTGCCAAAATATTTGCCGTTACCACATCCAAGCCCTCGAAATAGGTTTTGGTTATCTAAGAATCCTTGGTTTGTGAAGGAGGTTATTCCTGAGTTAAAACGAGCAGTGAAAACTATCCTGAACCAGTAATAGGATTATATATGATTTTTAAAATTGATTCTATTTTTTCAGTTTGAAAGATTACTAAATAAATAGTAGCAATAAGCACAGGTAGTACTGTTGAATACACTAAAAATTTTAAACACATCAATGTGTATTTCCCTTTTATATTTATATTAAAAAGTCCCATATATTTCAATTTTTTGATAAAATAATGCAGGCGTTTTGTTCGAACAGTGACACGACTGCCACAAAAATAAATAGCCTTTCTAAATTTTGTTAAGACATGAAATCATTTGCCTTAGAATGTTTATCAAAACAAATGTATTGTTTAAAAGTATTTAGAAATGTTCTAAATAATGATATTGAAAGAAGTATCCCAATCATTTATTAAAAACAATCTATTATTAACAATAAAAAAACCTCACTATCTCTAGTAAGGTTTTTATCTAATTTATCTAAAAGCGAAGCGCTCTAAAAATCTAACAATCTAGATTCCTACCTTCACAAGAATGAGAATACTAATATTGAGATCCATCGTGTTTTCCAACATTGTAGCCATGCTTTCCTAAGTATTTATTACCACTTTCTACAGCACCTTCTTCAATACTTGTTCCCATGCTGTCGTTCCATCTGTTTAAGTAGCCAAATAAAGAAATAACACCTAGCATTTCTACAATTTCTCCTTCATTCCAATGTTCGTACAAACGTTTTTTAATATCAGCATTCACGTCGTTTGGCACCTGACTTGCAGCCAAACTGAAATCTAATGCAGCACGTTCGGCTTCGTTAAAAGCTGGATGTGTTCGGTATTCCCAAATATTATCTAGTTGTTCTTGCTCTGCTCCATAACGTTCGGCAGCACGAATGGCATGTGCTTGACAATATCTGCAACCAGTAGAATTACTAGAAACCCAAGCAATCATACGCTTTAAAGCAGAAGTGACTCTACCTTCATTAGCCATTACGGCCTTATTCAAATTAATAAAAGCTTTAGAAATAGCTGGTCTTCGTTGCATGGTTAAAACCGAATTCGGACAAAATCCAAGCGTTTCATTAAAGAATTCTGCTAATTCCTTGGTTTCTAAATCATGATCGGCTGATAATGGTGTTACTAATGGCATAGTCTAAATTTTATTGGTATTTTTGATTAAAAGAGTACTTAAAGTGTGCTAAAGTTATAAGTATTTAAAGTTTTAAACAACAACTTTAAGTATTTTAGACATACATAACTTAAAACTATAAAAATGACTAATAAAGTAACAACACATTGGAAAGGCAATTTACAATTTGAATCGGACAACCCCAACGGAAAAACCGTCCTAATGGATACCAGTCCAGAACATGGAGGTCATAGTTCAGGCCTGAGCCCGAAAGCCATGATGCTTTCTGCACTTGCTGGATGTTCTGGTTTAGATGTGGTGTCAGTGTTAGACAAAATGAAGGTGAAGGTTTCAGATTTCAGAATGGATACTTATGGCGAATTAACCGAAGAACATCCAAAATATTATCATACGGTTTCCGTAGAATATCATTTTTATGGCGAAAACTTAGATGAAAAAAAGATTAAAAAAGCCGTCGATTTATCCGTTGAAAAATATTGTGGTGTTATGGAAATGTTTCGCAAATTTTCAACTGTAAAGACCTCTATACATTATCATAACAAGTAATAATTGTCATGCTGGGCTTGTCGAAGCATCTCTATGCGAAATTATACACTACTTTCAAAGTGGCTTAAATGTTAAAAAACATGCGTTGGACCATTAAATCAAAACCAGAAGCTGAAAAATTAACAGCCTTAAAAAATGCCCTTCAAGTAGATGAGGTTGTAGCTACTTTGTTGTTGCAACGAGGTATTGAAACTTATGAAGAGGCTAAAGCATTTTTTAGGCCAAATTTAAAGCAATTGCACGATCCTTATTTAATGAAAGATATGGATCAAGCTGTTGAACGCATCCAACTGGCTTTGGCAAATAATGAAAACATTCTAGTTTTTGGCGATTATGATGTAGATGGAACGTCTTCGGTGGCCTTAATGTCAACTTACCTTAAAACAAGGACAGAGCAAGTTGCCACTTATATTCCTGATAGATATGATGAAGGTTATGGGGTCTCCATAAAAGGCATCGACTTCGCTCACGACAACGATTTTTCGCTTATTATCGCTTTAGATTGTGGTGTCAAAGCTATCGATAAAGTAGCATATGCTAAAGAAAAAGGGATTGATTTTATTATTTGCGATCATCATAGACCAGGAACAAACCTTCCAGATGCCATTGCTATTTTAGATCCTAAACGAGACGATTGCAACTATCCGTTCAAAGAACTTTGTGGATGTGGCGTAGGTTTTAAACTTATTCAAGCTTTAGCTTTAAATGAAGGAAAATCAGTTGATGAATTAACCGAATATTTGGATTTGGTTGCCACAGCCATTGGAGCAGATATTGTTCCTATTGTTGGAGAGAACAGGGTTTTGGCTTATTTGGGACTACAAGTAATCAACACCAATCCACGACCAGGAATTAAAGCCATCATCAATCAGGTGAAAAAAGAGGAACTTACTATTACCGACGTTGTTTTTATTGTCGCTCCAAGAATCAATGCTGCTGGACGCATGAAACATGGAAATTATGCCGTGACCTTATTAAGTGAAACGGATTACGATTTAGCCGAACAATATGCAGAAGAAATTGAAGCATTTAACACTGATAGACGTGAAGCCGATCAACGCATTACAGACGAAGCGCTTCAACAAATAGAAATCAACCAAGAACATGAAGGTTTTACAACCGTTGTATATCATGAAACCTGGCACAAAGGTGTTATTGGAATTGTGGCTTCAAGGCTAATAGAAACTTATTACAGACCCACTTTAGTGTTTACTAAAAGTGGTGATAAATTAGCTGCTTCGGCTCGTTCGGTTTCAGGATTTGATGTGTATAATGCTTTGGAAGCTTGTAGCGAACATATTGAGCAGTTTGGAGGCCATAAATATGCAGCAGGATTAACACTTAAGGAAGAAAATTACGAAGCTTTCAAACAAGCTTTTGAAGATGAAGTCTCGCGAACTATTGATAAATATTTACTAGTTCCAGAAATTAAAATAGACTTTAAAATAAACCTACAACAAATTGATAATAAGTTATGGCGTATTTTATGCCAGTTTGCGCCTTTTGGCCCAGGAAATATGACACCTATTTTTATGTCTGAAAATCTTAGAGATACAGGTTATGGTAAATGTGTCGGCGAAGATGATAAACATTTACGAATAACGGTTACACAAACAGGCGTAGAAAAATTAGTTTGCATAGGCTTTAATTTAGGAGACAAGTTAAGTCTAATTAAAAACAAAAAGCCTTTTAAAGCTGTTTATTCTATAGATGAAAATCACTGGCAAGGCAACACCTCACTTCAATTAAAATTGAGAGATCTTAAAGAATAAGAAAAGAGTATTTAGATTTCTGTCAAAAATTAAAATAAAAGATATTTCTAATATACATTTGTGCAAAATACTAAATAGCCTTTTTAGATTGCAACATCTAATAAAGGATTGGATATTATGAAAAATCCCAACAAAAAAGATCCTTACGCAGCTTTACGAATTAAAGAATTCAATATTTTTTTATTATTGCGTTTTGCTTTGGTTTTTGCATGGTCTATGCAATTTATAATTATAGAATGGCAAGTATACAGTATAACTAAAGACCCTTTGTCTTTAGGGATTATTGGACTTATGGAGATTGTTCCAGCTTTGTCTATGGCCTTATTTGCTGGACATATTGTGGACCAAAAAGAAAAACGAAATTTGTTAGCTATATGTATTTCGTTCTTTTCATTAATAAGCTTAGGTCTTTTTCTACTAACATGGCCAAAAATTGTTCAAGACTGGTCAACGAATTCGGTGTTATATTGTATATATGCCTTGGTGTTTTTTGGTGGATTTATTCGTGCCTTTTTCGGACCCACCATTTTTTCATTAATTGCGTTAATTGTTCCTAAGAAAATTTATCCAAATGCCGCTACTTGGAGTAGTTCCACATGGCAAATGGCATCCGTTTTAGGACCAGCAACGGCTGGTGTTTTAATTAGCATTATTGGTGTGCATTGGTCTTTATGTTTTGTATTTGGTTTGGTTATGTTTTCATTAATCACGTTATCGCAAATAAAAAAGAAACCTATTTTAAACCCTAAAATTGGAGAACCTGTTATGCAAAGCTTAAAAGAAGGTATCCGATTTGTGTTTAAAACCAAAGCCATTTTAGGAGCTATTACTTTAGATATGGTTGCTGTACTTTTTGGAGGAGCGGTTGCCTTACTACCAATATTTGCACAAGATATTTTAAAAGTTGGAAGTGAAGGATTTGGGGTTTTACGTGCTGCTCCTGCTGTAGGCGCTTTTTTAACCATGTTGGCAACGGCGTATCTTCCAATAAGCAAAAATGCTGGAATGAAATTACTTGCAGCTATTTTCGGTTTTGGAGTTTGTATTATTGTATTTGGGTTGTCGTCTATTTTCTGGATTTCGGTTGTGGCATTATTTTTTAGTGGTGTAACAGATGGTGTTTCCATGGTTATTAGACAAACCATTTTACAAATTAAAACACCAGACCACATGAGAGGTCGTGTGTCTTCGGTAAACTCTATGTTTGTTGGGTCATCCAACGAGCTTGGTGCTTTTGAAAGTGGCGTGACAGCAAAACTTATGGGAACTGTGACTGCTGTAGTTTTTGGAGGAACCATGACATTAATAACTGTAATTACTACAGGAATTGTGTCTCCTTCGTTTAGAAAATTAGATTTGAGAAAAGATATTGAGGAACATGAGAAGGATGACTAATACTCCTTCAACTCCATAACGTCACCATCAAAAACACCATAAGTATAATAACTAATCCAATCGCCAAGATTAATGTATTTAGAGTTTTCGTTTAAGTCAATATTTAAAGGCAAATGTCTGTGTCCGAACACGTAATAATCTCTGTGTTTCTCTTCTTGCTTTTTTTTGCAATATTGCACCAGCCATTCGTTGTCTTCGCCTAAAAACTTCGCATCTTCATCTCCAGAAATCAGTTTGTTTTTTACAGACATGTATTGAGCCAGTTTCACACCTAAATCTGGATGCAACCAACGAAACAACCATTTACTAAACGGATTAGTAAACACTTTTTTCATGCGTTTATAACCTTTGTCACCAGGGCCTAAACCATCTCCATGACCAATTAAAAACGTCTTATTGTTAAAAGTAAATTCTTTGGGTTTGTGATATACTGGAATGTTTAGTTCTTCTTCAAAATAGCCATTCATCCAAAGATCATGATTCCCAACAAAGTAGTAAATAGGAATTCCCGAATCACTAATTTCTGCAAGTTTCCCAAGAGTTCTAGTAAACCCTTTTGGGACAACAGTTTTATATTCAAACCAAAAATCGAAGAGATCACCAATTAAAAAAATAGCTGCTGCATCTTGTTTAACTTCATCCAACCAAGCCACAAATTTCTTTTCACGAGGACGTGACTGTTCTTGTGTTGGAGCTCCAAGATGATTATCAGAAGCGAAATAAATTTTTTTTCCTTTGGGAATATTCATGAAGTAAATATAAATAAAATAGCCACGAATTCACGAATGATTATTTGTAAAAGCGCTTTAACTGAAAACTGTGACTGTTAACTAATTATCAGAAGCATACCATTCAGCAAAACTTGTATCTGTTTCTTGTAGTCTTAGAGAAAATAAAGAAATATGGTTTGGTAATTGTCTTTTAATTTTTTCAGCAAAATCAATCACCATCATTTCACTGGTTGGTTGATAGTCTACTAAAAGCACACTATGTCCTCTAATTTCAAGTTCTTTAGCCAACTCCACATGTGGTGTGTTTTTATTAAAAACGGTTGCATGATCAAAAACATCTACTATTTCGTTTTTTACTATTTTTTTAAGATCACCAAAGTCTATAACCATTCCAAACTTGACATTGTTTGTGTCCGAAACTGGAGTGCCGATTACGGTAACAGATAATTTATAACTATGTCCATGGACATTTTTACATTTCCCATCGTAGCCATAAAGCGCATGACCAGTTTCAAAAGAAAATTGTTTTGTAATTCTTATTTTACTCATTGTAAACGTTATTATGAGTGCAAAGATAATCGTTTTGTTAAACCAATCTGATTTTAGACTACATTTGCGCGCTTTTAAATAAATGGAGCATATTAATGAGTCAGCTTTTTGAAGAAATTGCTTTTGTTGAAAACCCTCAATACGAGCGTATTATTGAGGATATTTTAGCAAGACAATACAGCGTTGTTGAAGATTTTTTTACAGATGAAGAGGTTTTGGTTTTAAGACAGTCTTTAATAGAAAAACATGAAGAAGATGCTTTTAAAAAAGCAGCTATTGGAAATCGTGTCAACGAAATTATTGTAAAATCGATTCGTGGAGATGTTATTTTATGGATTGACGAGATGAAAGCAAATGAAGCTGAAATGATTTTTTTTAACAAGATTAACAGTTTGGTAAGCTATCTTAACAAAACCTGTTTTTTAGGGATATTACATAAAGAGTTTCATTATGCATTATATCCTGAAGGCACGTTTTATAAAAGACATATAGATACCTTTCAAAATGATGATAGACGTAAGCTGTCTATTGTTTGCTATTTAAATGAAGCTGGTTGGATACAAGAAAATGGTGGTGAACTGGTATTGTATTTAGATGAAAACGGTAAAGAAACAGAAAAAGTGATTTATCCGTTTCCTGGACGTTTGGTTGTTTTTGAAAGCCAAGTTATAGAACACGAAGTGAAACCTGTAAAAACAGAAAGAATGAGTATTACAGGTTGGTTAAAAACACGCTAGTTTACCTTTTATTTCTACGATTATACACGTAAATAATAATTAATACGACTGCTAAAACTAGAAACAATCCGTTTCCACTTAAAAAATTTAAAAAATCCATATTATTCGTTATTTGATTTGTTTTTGTTGTATCTAAAAATAGCGTAAGCAATAATAACAAGTGTTACAAAAGGCAGCAAGCTTCCAATAAACACACCTATTTCATAAGAGTTATCTGGAGCATTATTAATTTTTTCGTTGATATCTACTTTTTGAAGTAAGCTTATTATAGAAAACATTATTTTATTTTTTTGTTAAAGTTAATGGTTTTGGGAAAGTGGTAAAAATTCTATTCTAAATTTTATAATTAATGGGAAACCTCTAGCTATTATCCAACATGTAAAGGCTGTAAAAATAGCATACAATTTTAAATCTAAAGAGTCTAACCAAAATAAAATTGGAACAAACACTAGGAGGGTAGAAAGTAATAATAAATTCCTTAAATCCTTCATTTTACCTAGCCCTTTAAACATGCCATCGAAAATAAAGGCTATAGCACATAAAGGTTGCATGGCTAGAACCATCCAAAATATGTTATAAAACTCTTTTAAAACATCTGGTTCCTTAGTAAAAATTGTTCCTATAGAATAGTAAAACAAACTACCAAGGGCAGCCAAAACGATACCTAATGTAACACCATAACGAATAAGTTTATTGCTTAACTCTATAAGCTTGTTATATTCTTTACCTCCTAATAATTTACCTGATAAAATATTTCCAGCACTAGCATACCCATCCACAACAAAAGCGCCTAAAAACCATAAATTAATAGCAATGGTATATGCCGCTATGTATTGTTTTCCATAACTAGTTGAAAAAGCACTTGCAAAATAAAGAGTGACATTCAAGGCTAAAGTTCTAACAAACAAGTTGAGAATCATTACCGTAAAACGTTTCATTTCTTTATTAAAAGGAAGGGTTAATTTTAAAGAAATTGGAGTTTTTTTTAGTAAATAATAAGCAGATAATATAGCCATTAAAAGTTGCGCAATAACACTTGCATAGGCAGCCCCCTGTATATGCATGGCAGGAATATATCCCTCAACGCCATACACTAAAATAACGTCAAACACAATGTTTGAAACAGCTCCAGCAATAGCGATTATCATGGGGTAATAGGTGTTCTGCAAACCTCTAAAAGTTCCAAATACAGCAATAGTAAATAAGGTAAATGGGAAACCAAATACACGAATTTTATAATATGAAACACTGTATTCTAAGATTACATGAGACGCATTATAAAGCTTGAATATTTGTTCTGCAAAAGGGTAGGTTACTAAAATTATTAAAATACTTAAAGAGGTAATAATAAAGATGGCTTGGGCTGGTAAATTTTTAACTTTATCTAAATTATTGGCTCCAACATATTGTGAAACAATAGATGAAATAGCACTTCTTGTTTGCCCTAGCACCCAAATAAGCATGGAAATAAAAGCGCCTACAATTCCTACAGCTGCTAAGGACTCTGTGGCGTTAAAATCCACATTACCAACAATAGCTGTGTCAGTTAATGATAATATAGGCTCAGATACTCCAGCAATTAATGCAGGAATGGCTAACTTATTAATATGTTTTAAACTTATATTTGTGCTCACAAGATTAATTCATAGCAGTAAAAAGGATGCTTACTTTGCAATGGAAAATAAATGTCTCCCAAACGTTTATAATTGCGAAGCTCATAAAATGTTTGATTCCGTTTATTTTGCGAAAAGGTATCTAATCTAATGGATTTATAATCATTGTTTTTTGCAAATGCTTCAGCAAAATCCATAAGTATTTGTGCATACCCTTTCCCTTGTTGATTTGGATGAACAGCTAATCTATGAATATAGATGTTATTTTTATTAGGAGTTAACCAATTAATAGGAATGTATTCTTCATCCATAAAAGTTGAAATAACAATACACCCAATGATGTTTGATTCATTTTCTAAGACATATAATTCGTTTCTTAGAATATCGTTATTAAAAGCTAACTTGCTTGGATAGTGTTCATTCCATTGAAAAACACCTTTATCTATCATAAATGCAGCACAAGCTTTCGTTATTTGCAAAATGCAATCAATATCCTTATAAGTAGCTTTCCGAATCAATTTTAATGTTTACTTTTGCATAAATTATACTGCAAATTTAGTTTTTAATTATTGATTATGAAGAATATTTTAGTTCCAGTAGGGTCATCTAAAAATGCTGCAAGCCATTTACAATATGCTGTAGATTTTGCTAAAGCCTTTGGTGCAAGATTATATGTTGTACAAATATATAATGTCTATACCAAAGCAGGAACCATGATTAAAATCGATCATATATTAGAACGTGAAAGTTTAGAGTTTTTAAAATCTCATGTTGCTAAAGTAGATACTAAAGGTGTAGAAATAAGTATAAAAACTTATAAGGGGAAGTTGGTAGACACTTTAGAACTAATAGCTAAATCTTTAGACATAGATTTAATTATGTTGGAACCTAGAACTAATTCTATAAAAGAAGAGGTTTATTTGGGGAAAACATCTGGTAAAATTATTAAGCAAACCAATATTCCAGCGCTTATTGTGCCAGAAGGTTATACATATAGACCTATTATTTATATCTTAATGGCTTTAAAGTCGGCCATCATTAAAAATGAAGAAGCTTTAAAACCATTAATTGCTATTAAAAATCACTATAAATCTATTGTGAATTTATTATTAGTTAAAACACCTTTTCATAACGAAGGTGATTTTGAGATTGACGATCATCTTTCTAGTATTGTTACAAATACAACCTACTCTGAAAATGCAACTACTTTTCAAGGCGTTTTAGAACATTATAAGGAAAACGATCCAGAGTTATTATGTGTTGTAAGACGAAAACGAGGTTTTTTTACGAAGCTTTGGGAAAATAATACCATATTGAAAAAGGATTTTCAAAGCTCTACTTTACCAGTTTTAGTTTTAAGTGGATTAAAATAAAACAATTTGGGGGATTAGCTCAGTTGGCTAGAGCGCTACGCTGGCAGCGTAGAGGCCATCGGTTCGAATCCGATATTCTCCACAAATAATAAACGTCTTTATAACAAATAAAGGCGTTTTTTATTTTATAAAATGGATGCTTTTTTCAACAACTTGTTTCAATTTTTTAGGCAATATTTTGTCTTCCCAAGGATGTTTCGAATCGAACACATGATTGGTGTTTTCAATAAGAACTAAAACACTATTTGGATTCCATTGATGTAATAATTTCGCTTCATTAAAAGATATTGATGTGTCTGAATCTCCATGAATTATCAAATGTGGGATTTTGACTTTTTTTGTAGCTATCTCTAAATTTAAACGAGTTTCATTGGCTTTAAAGTCTTTATAAAATTGATAATTATGAGGCATTTGTTGTTTGGTTCTTCTGTTTAAAACATACTTTACACCATCTTTCTTCCATTGTTCTAAATTTCCTATGGTTGCTGTTCTTTTAGCAAAATCGCAAACACTAGCCCAGGTTATTAATGATGTGATTCTTGCATCTTCTGAAGCTTTGATGGTTGCAATTCCACCTCCACGTGAATGCCCAATGAGTGAGATGTTGTTTTTATTGATTTCATTGACAAAAGGGTTGTTTTTTGATAGTAAATAATTTAATAAATCATCAATATCTTTTAGCTCTTTCGAATAATTATTTTCTGCAAAAGCTTCTAAATCCGGAAAATCAATGGGAGTTTCAACAGTACCTCCATTATGGGAAAAGTTGAATTTCACAAAAAAGAAATTTTCATTTTTAAAAGCATCTGCTACTAAACTCCAGCTCCCCCAATCTTTAAATCCTTTATATCCATGACAAAATATTACTAATGGCTTTGGATTACCGGTTTTATTATATAAAGCATCCCAAACAATTGGTTTTTGGTTTTCTCTATATAAAACAAGGTTCTTTTCTGACATTAAATGGTTTTTTCAATAAAAGACATATCTTGATTGCAGATTTCAAGGATTAGGTTTTTCAATTCGATTTCGAACGACTGTAAGGTTTCTTCAGAAATTTGAGTGATTTTATTTTTATCGTAAACACTTTCCTTTTTAGTGAATTTTAAAAATCCTGCACTCAGGTTTTTGAACGAAATAATACCTGCTTCTAAAGGAAGATTAACCTTCCCCTCTTTAACCATGGCGTAAGCATATGTTAAAACTTGAAAAGACTTACTAAACTTATCATAATTTGTTGTAATGTCCTCCCAATGAATAAGAGATACCTTGCTGCCATCAACTTTTCCGGTTTTATAGTCAATAATTCTTGTAGTGCCATTATATTGATCAACTCTATCAACTTTTCCGGTTAGATAGATAGGGAAATCTATGGTGTCTAACTTAAGCTTTACTTTATTTTCACTTTCAATTGCAATAATTTTTATTTCATTTCCTTTTTTTAAATCTTCAATTTCTAAGTTTAAAAAATTATTTAAATATCTTTTTGCTATTTCAAAAACAATTAAATTTTTACCTTTTGTAATATCACCTTCTTTATAAAGGTCTTTAAAATGATGATTAACCCGTTCATCTATTTCTTTCTTAATACCTTTTAAAATATCAATAGAGAGGTATGTACCTTGAAGGGGTTTGTATAAATCTTCTAGAGAATTGTGTATTACAGTACCTAATGTATTTGTAGCGATATTTTCTTCAACTTCTTCGTATTCTGTAATTTTTAATATTTTTTGATTGTAAAAATCTATGGGGTTCCTAATATAATTAGTTAATGAAGACGGAGAGAAGCCTTTTAAAGCTATTTCTTTTAATCTATTTATTACACTTTCATCTTTTTTTATTTGCAAAAGTTCTTTTTTGGAACTCATTACTTTTGGTAGTACGATATTTTGAGAAATATTATGGGCAGCTTCTAATTCTAACTGTGTAATAAACCTACTTTTTTCGCCTCCATTTAGTATATCTGTCTCTGTATTATATAGAATGTAGATGTTTTTAGCACGTTGTAACAATCGATAAAAATGATAAGCATAAATGGCATCTTTCTCTTTAAAAGTTGGAAGATTATACTGTAATTTGACATCGAAAGGAATAAACGAATTATGATTTTTACCTAAAGGAAGAACACCTTCATTAACAGATGAGATTATAACTGTTTCAAAATCTAATACTCTCGACTCGAGCATTCCCATAACTTGGAGACCTTGTAACGGCTCTCCCTTAAAATCTAGAGTCTCAGTGCTTAATAGGTTTTTGTATACTTCAAATAATGTATTGCTGTTTTTTAAGTGAACATAATTTGAGTTTAACCTAGTAAGCTCGTTAAATAGTTCATTAAATCTAAATAGATATTCTAAAGACAAAATATTTCTCTGTTTGTCAGTATCTAGATAATTCTTTATTTTTAAAATTAGTTTTTTTGTTTGTTTTAATGCTATTTCTGCGCTGTTTTCCCAGCTTGAAAACAACAGAGTCATTATATCTTCAGAGGGTGATGAGAGTGTTTTAAGTTGCTCTAAATTTAGATACACTAAATTGTTTGTTTGAATGGTTTTAATTATATCAGAAACCTTATTATTTTGAAATAGACAATTGATATTTTGATGTGATAAGATGCTAATAACGTCTTTATAGTAAAATGATTTGTTAGTTGTTTTATGTAAATCAAATATTTTTTCAAATAAGGATGCTAAAGGAACAGAATTGAGTGGAAGTCCCATGGTAATGTTTAAGGCGTCGATGGATGAAGGCAAAGAGTTTAAAACAGGCATTAATAAGGCTTCATCACCTAAAACAATAGCTGTATTGTTTAAATTTTCCTGATTGATATTTAAACCTTTTAAAATAGTTCCTATCTGCTTTGCTTGGCCTATGTTTTTTGGAACACCAAATATGGATATGTTTTTTGGTTTCGAATAATTTGTAGTAAGCCATTTAAATGGATTTGATTTAAAATAAGACCAGTTTTCACGATAATCCCTGATAAACATGGCTGCATCATGAATTGGATTTTTAAAGAATGTATCTTCTAAATCCCAATATATTTCAGCAATACCATTCTGAAGAAGTTCCTGGATGATGGTTTCTTCAGCGGTATTTAAAGCATTAAATCCTAGGAAAATAACTTTTTTATCTGGATTAGTTTGAATATATGTCTCAATATTTGCTACAGCTTCTTTATAAATTAATCCTTGATAGCCTATGTTTTTAGACATCAAGTGCTCAGTTAAATGTGTGTAATACTCAAAAAGCTTATTCCAAAAGGATAAGTATTTTTTAACTAAATCTGTTTGATTTTCTTGTTTTGACCAATGATTAATTTTTTGAATGTCAGACAAGTATTCAAATATTTGTTTAGGAGGTATAAGGTATCTATCAATTTCGTTAAAATCTTGTAGAATTATTTGTGCCCATTTAGCAAACACTTCAAAACTATCTTGGTCTGCTGATTTTGTTAATTCAAGATATACGCTATAAAATTCGAATAATAGTTCTGTATTGGATATAGGATTTAATTGAGAAAGTTCTCTTGTAAAATCTTCAATACTTAATATTTGTGGAGAAAATATAGTTTTTTTAGAAACATTTTTTATTTCATGTTTTAGAAAAACACCGGCTCTTTTACTTGGAAGAACAAACGTAAGGTTAGAAATGTCTTCATTTTTCTCTTGTAGTTCTAATAATACCTCGTAAATAAATGTTACCATGTTATAAAAATAAAAAACGCTCCGAAATTTCGGAGCGTTTTTAAAACTATTTTTTATGTGTTAATTAACTTAGTTTTTTAAGTTAATTTCTACTCTTCTGTTGTTAGCTCTACCAGCTCTAGTTTTGTTAGAATCTATAGGTCTAGATTCTCCAAATCCTTCGTGAGAAAGTCTGCTAGATGCAACTCCATTAGAAATTAAGTAATTCATAACTGAACTAGCTCTTTCTTTAGATAATTTCATGTTAAGGGCATCGCTACCTACACTATCAGTATGACCTTCGATGTTAAACTTAGCATTAGGATATTCATTTAAGATATCAACAATGTTTTGTAAAACAGCAGTAGACTGATCTTTAATAGTTGCTTTTCCAGTATCGAATAAGATCGTTTTAGCATAAGCATTTAAAGCTTTCTTAACTGCCTCAGTTACTTCTGGACAACCGTTGTTAGCAACAGTTCCAACTACGTCTGGACATAAATCATCTTTATCAGCTACACCATCACCATCTCTATCTGGCCAAGGACATCCATTGTTTGCAGCAGGACCTGCTTCGTTTGGACATTTGTCATCTTTATCAGCAATTCCATCGCCATCAGCATCAGGACAACCATTTAAAGCTTTAAGACCAGCAACTGTAGGACAATCGTCTAAGTTATCTGGAATACCATCACCATCAGAATCAGGACATCCGTTAAACTCAGCTAAACCAGCTTCGTTTGGACAGTCGTCTTTACTATCTTCAATACCATCACCATCAGAATCAGGACATCCGTTAAATTCAGCTAAACCAGCAACTTCTGGACAAGCATCATCTTTATCGTAGATTCCATCACCATCAGTGTCTTTTCCACCAAATTTAAATGTTAAACCTGCATAATGTTGGAAGTGTGTAGATAAGTAATCTTCAAAGGCATGTTTGTAAGTACTTTGTAGAGTTACACCAATGTTTTCTGATAACCATAAATTAAGACCAACAGATCCATTTAAAGTACCAGCTCCAATTTTGTCTACCCAAGTGTAACCACCACCTACTCCTAAGAAAGGCTCTACAACTTTAGAGTTTATCAATTTTGCAAAACTATACTTTACAGTTCCATCTAATCCGTAGTAAGATAAATCGTTTACGTCAGCGTCTCCCCAACTTTCGATTCTGTTGATAGATCCAGTTACTCCAAAAGAGAAACCATTACTAAAATACTTTGAAGCTGTTAGACTTGACAAAGAAGGTAAAATGTTCCAATGGTCACGAGCATTAAAATACTCATCAAAGTAATCTCCAAGTGGAGCATCTTCACCTGTTGGATAGAAATCAACGGCGTTTACTCCAAGACTTAAAGCCCATGGATTGTTTTCATCTTGTGCATTAATGCTGCTATAACTTAACATAAGCAACATTGCGAACAATAATCTGCTAAGATTTTTCATATTCAAAAATTTAATTTTTAAGTGTTAATTGTAAGCAAAAGTAAGTTGTTAAATATTATTAACAAAGACAAATATAGAAAAATATTGAATATTTTACCTAAAATCTGCATGATTGTCTAAAAAAATTAGATAATTCCTAGTTCCTTCCCGACTTTTATGAAGGAATTTACCGCTTTATCTATATGAGTTTTTTCGTGTGCAGCAGAAAGTTGCACTCTAATTCGAGCTTTTTCTTTTGGAACTACAGGAAAAAAGAAACCTATTACATAAATTCCTTCTTTTAAAAGTTGGCTCGCCATTGTTTGAGCTAATTTGGCATCATATAACATAACTGGAACTATAGCCGAGTCTCCATCTATAATATCGAAACCTGCTTCTTTCATCCCTTTTTTAAAATATTTAGCATTCCATTCTAATTTATCTCTTAAAGAAGTGTTGTTTTTTAACATATCAAACACTTTTATAGAAGCGCCTACAATTGCTGGTGCTAATGAGTTAGAAAATAAATAAGGTCTTGATCGTTGACGTAAAATTTCAATTATTTCTTTTTTTCCAGTTGTATATCCACCCATGGCACCTCCAAGGGCTTTTCCAAGAGTTCCAGTGATAATATCGATTCTGTTTAAAACGCCTTTTTCTTCTAGTGTTCCAATACCAGTTTCACCTATAAAACCTGTTGCATGGCATTCATCAATCATAACTAAAGCATCATATTTGTCTGCCAAATCGCAAATTTTATCTAATGGCGCTACTAGGCCATCCATTGAAAATACACCGTCTGTAACTATTATTTTAAAACGAGCCCCATTTTTATTTGCTTCAATGAGTTGTTTTTCTAAATCTGCCATATCATTATTTTGATATCGGTATCTTGCAGCTTTACACAATCTAACCCCATCAATAATAGATGCGTGATTTAAAGAATCTGAAATAATGGCATCTTCGGCACCAAATAAAGGTTCAAATACACCTCCATTAGCATCAAAGGCTGCAGCATATAAAATAGTGTCTTCGGTATTATAGAACTCTGCAATTTTTTGTTCTAATTCTTTATGTATATCTTGAGTTCCACAGATAAATCTAACAGACGACATGCCAAAACCATGGGTGTCCATAATGTCTTTTGCTGCTTGAATAACTTCTGGATGAGATGATAGTCCTAAATAATTATTAGCACAAAAATTTAAAACTTTCTCGCCTGTGTTTAGGGTTATTTCAGCTCCTTGAGCCGATGTAATAATACGTTCTGATTTAAACAGACCATTATCTTTAATCTCTTGAATTTCGTTTTCTAAATGTTCTTTTATTTTTCCGTACATGAGTTTGATGATTTTTACAAATTTAAAATTCTTTTATTTGAATTCCTTCATTAATATAAACAAGTATCTTTTTTATGGTTTTTATATGCATTTCTAGAAGAATGTTTTCGTATTTTATTAGTTGATTAATATGCTTTTGATCTTCATTGCCTGTTTTGTAATCAATAATCACTGCTTGGTTGTTTGTGTCCAAAATCAATCTGTCTAAACGCACTATTTCTCCAGATTTCGATATAATATCTCTTTCATTATAGATGGTTAGATTATCCGTAAAATAGGCTGTCAAATCTGGAAGGGTTACTATTTGAAATGCTACTTCTTTTAAAAGGGGAGCTTGCTCTTTAGTTATCAAATTTGAATTTGTAAATTCTTCAATAACAAAATCGATATCTGTTTTTGTTTTAATTTGAGACATGATATTATGAATGAGATTCCCTTTTTCTATGGCTTCTTTCTGAAGTGTATCCCATAAATATCCCGAATTGGTTACTATTTTAATGTTGTGTTCGTGTTTAGGTGTAGAAATAAATTCTTTTTGTTCTAAAGTAAGACTTGAAACAGATTTTTTTTCTGAACTCTTCTCTGGTTTTCCAAATGTGTATTTTGATTGATTATTGTCCCAAAGGTGTAACTGATTTAAATAATTGATAAAAAAACCTGAATATGTTTTACTGTTTATCTCTCCTTTATTATTAATATCCTTTTTAGAAATAATATATAATTGCTCAACAGCTCTTGTTAGTGCCACATATAAGATATTTATGTTATCTAATTCAAGATTTGAACGTCGTCTATTGTAAATCTCGTTGCCAATTTCTCCAAAATTTTCAAAATCGCCAGAGTAGTTTAAAAGCGTATGTGTGAAACCTTGAAAATTTTCAGGGTTTAATGGAAACCATTCT
Source organism: Flavobacteriaceae bacterium LYZ1037 (assembly GCA_003144015.1). GTDB lineage: Bacteria > Bacteroidota > Bacteroidia > Flavobacteriales > Flavobacteriaceae > Xanthomarina. Next base: position 149,963 of record QFWS01000002.1, read on the forward strand.
TTTGGTTCCACTTCTTTATAGATATCTAAATCGGCATATGGAAAAATTACAATTGGAAATTCTAATCCTTTGGACTTATGAACGGTCATTATTTGAACAGCTTCTTGCCCAGGAGGAGAAACAATACTTAATTTATCTTTCTTTTTATCGTAATAATTAATAAATCCGGCTAAATCTGGTTGGTTTTTTTGCGAATATTCAAACACTAAATCTAATAGGTATTGAACGTAAGCATTAGAAGTTTTAACTAAATTGAAAGATCTAACTACAGTTTCAGCTAATTCATATAAAGATAATTGTAATAAGTTATTATAATTAATATGGATGTCGAAAATATTCAAAGAAGTAAATAATTCCTCTAAATTTAGATTGATGTGTTTTTCTAAAAAAGGATGTTTCTCTTTAATATGAAGAGATGTCGTCAAATAATTTAGAACCTGAATTTTTACTTCGTCGTTTTTAGGTTGTAACAAAAGTTTTAGAAAATGGATAATAAATTCAACTTCCGGAGCATTTTTTAATAATAAGGTTTCAGAAGAAATAAGTGGAATGTTATGCTCGTTTAAATAATTGGCAACTGCAACACCTTGTTTGTTTTTTCTAACTAAAATACAAATGTCGCTTAAGGCAAATCCGTTTTGCAAACAAGATGTAATGGTTTCAAGTGTTTTTTCAGTATATATAGCATCTGTATTATCTTCTTTACTTATTTCAAGAAAATCTAGACTTACAAATCCTTCTAGATTTTTTGTAACTTCTTGATGGGCATTGTGGTAGATGTTTTGATGACTTTCTGCATTAAAAACAGTATTGGCTAGATGATTAAAAAAACCATTATTGAAAGTTAAAATCTCTTTAAAGCTTCTGTAATTTTGTGGCAGATTAACAATTCTCTTTTCTATGTGGAACGGATTGGCGTCGTTGAATAAATCTATAAATTGTTCAGCTTTTCCTCCACGCCATCTATAAATTGCCTGTTTGGCATCTCCAACAATCATTAAAGATCCTATTTCGTTATTTAAATTCTCTTGAGATAACTTATTGTCTATTAAAGGAATTAAATTTTCCCATTGTAAAACTGATGTGTCTTGGAATTCATCTATAAAATAATGACTGAATTTCTCGCCCAAACGTTCGTAAATAAAAGGCGTAGGTTGGTCTTTTATTTCGTTGCTTATCATGTTGTTAAATTCAGATATAAGCACTTTATTCTGTTCTTCTTTTAAAACAGTTAATTCCTTATTTATAGCACTTAACACAGAAAGAGGTGTCATGTTTCTATAACAGGCTTTTAAAAATTTGTGATTGAAAACAAGGTGTTTCGTTTCATAAAAGCTGCTTGCTATTTCAGGTTGAATATCTTCAATTACTGAAGCAATATCTTGTGTAACACGCTTTGGATATAGAGTTTTATTTTCAATATCTTCTTGCCATTTTGAAGTAAAACTAACCGACAGATTTAAATTAGATAATTTTTCAAAATGTTTTGGCAAGTAACTTCCCGAAAAATCATCAAATTGTAAACCGGCTTCTTCAGCTAAGATTAGAATGGCACTTGCTTTCTCTTTTAATGTTTTTTCAGTTTGCGAAATTTCTTGTTTTAAAAAAGTTTTAAAAGTTTTAAAATCTTCAAGAGTTTTAGTTTTTAGTGCATCAATAAAAGGAATGTCATTTTCATTTATAAGCAGTTTAGACATTTTATTAAAATCGAAAGAAACATCCCAGCTTTTATCGTCGTCTGCTTTTTCAAGAGCAAAATCAACTAATATTTTGGTTAATTCTTTTTCTGTTCCAGCTTTAGCAATTAACCTATCTACGGCTTCAGCTAAAAGTGTTTCTTGATCTAGCTCGACTTCAAAATTTAAAGGTAATTTTAAGTCGTAAGCAAAAGTTCTTATAATTCTATGTGTAAAACCATCAATGGTTGAGATGTCAAAAAAACCGTAATTAAAAACAATGGTATTTAATAAGGTTTTAGATTTTAGATGAATAACTTCAGGATCTTTATTCAAATCCTCGCAAATTATACGAAACATATCGGTTGGGTTTTCTAGAATAGATTTCGAAGAAAAAGATTTTAAAGTATCAATAATACGTTCTTTCATCTCGCTAGCTGCTTTATTGGTAAAAGTAATAGCAAGGATGTGTTTGAATTTGTCGTTAAAAGGCGATTCTAAAATAATTTTTAAGTATTCTTTTACAAGTGTAAATGTTTTGCCACTTCCTGCAGAAGCATTATAAACTAGAAAAGAACTCTTATTATCCATAAAGTTAAATTTTACACAAGATAAAAACTATCGATGATTTGATAGGTATTTATTATTTTTAATTGGTATGATTTATCCGTAAATTTGAAAGAATTAAATTATTAACTTAAAAAACAAAAGATTATGGCTTTCGAATTACCGAAATTAAAATATGCATACGATGCACTTGAACCAAATATAGATGCTCGTACAATGGAAATACATCATTCTAAGCACCACCAAGGTTATACAAATAATTTAAACAATGCTATAGCAGGTACAGATTTAGAAGGAAAAACGATAGAAAATATCCTTATTAATTTAGATATGGATAATAAAGCTGTTAGAAATAACGGAGGTGGCTTTTATAATCATTCTTTGTTTTGGGAAGTAATGAATCCAGAAGGGAAAGGTTATTTATCTGGAGAGTTAAAAGACGCTATCGAAGCTGCTTACGGTACTGTAGATGCTTTTAAAGAGACCTTTAGTAAAGCAGCTGCAACACAATTTGGATCAGGTTGGGCTTGGCTTTGTGTGCATAAAGGTGGTAAAGTTGAAGTTTGTTCTTCACCTAATCAAGATAATCCATTAATGCCAGGAGTAGGTTGTGGAGGAACACCAATATTAGGATTAGATGTCTGGGAACATGCATATTATTTAAACTATCAAAACAGACGTCCAGATTATATTAATGCTTTTTTTAATGTAATTAACTGGAATGAAGTTGAAAGACGTTATGCTGAAGCTAAATAAAACTCTTAGTGCCATTTAGGTCTAAAAATCTAGTAAGGTTGAATTTAATTCCTTCAAAGATTTAATTAGGAGAATTTAAATAATGAATTGATATAAGCGAATCTGAAAAGATTCGCTTTTTTTTTTAAAATTCAGATGAAAAAAACACACAACCTTTTCAATAGTAAGATAGTTTCAAAAATTAACAGATGGAATTCCGACCTTGGGGATTTAAAATGAAAAAAGGTGAACGAGAGTTCACCTTTTTTGCCCCAAATCTACCATAAACTTAACCTACTTATGTTATGGTGATTCAAATATATGATTGTATTCTAAGAAAAGTGAGAATTATTAGATAAACGGCTTATATATTAGTCTAAAAGTGTAATTAATAAAGAATTAGATAGAAACAAGAATAATAACCTTGTGTAATTGTTGAAGAAATTCTTAATTTTTATGGTGTAAAATAAAAAAAGGCGAACGAAAGTTCACCTTTTTTTGCCCCAAATCTACCATGAACTTAACCTACTTATGTTATGGTGAAACTAATGTAGTTTTATTTTTTTTAAACTTTTATATATTTCAGATGAAATGCATATATTTCAGATAAAAGTACGTTTTTGTTAGATAAAGCGTTATAAATTAACAACTTATCTAGTAAGCTCTTTCTTTGTTTCCTTCGTAAAAATTGATAAAAGCTCTATTTACTACGCGATTTCCTCCGACAGTTGGATAGTTTCCTGTAAAATACCAATCGCCTAAATTTTTAGGACAGGCTTTATGTAAATTTTCTACAGGCTGAAAAATAGTTACCACTTCAGCCTTTACAGATTTATCTGAAATTAACTCGGCTATCTTACTAGAGATGGCTTCTGCAGAAAATTGAGAATATAAGTCTTTTACAAAATTTCTAACGTCTTTGTCTTCCAGTTCTACTTGAGCTTTACATTTTTCATAAACCTCTTGAACTAAATGATATTTGTTATTTTCCTCTAGCAATTCTAACATGGCTCTAAAGGCAATTAAATCTTCTAGTCTAGCCATATCTATTCCATAGCAATCAGGATATCGTATCTGAGGTGCAGAAGAAACCACGACTATTTTTTTAGGATGTAATCGATCCATCATTTTAATAATACTCATTTTAAGTGTGGTTCCTCTTACAATACTATCATCTATAATAACCAAATTGTCTGTTGGTTTAATAACTCCATAAGTGACATCGTAAACGTGAGCCACTAAATCGTCGCGACTACTGTCTTCTGTTATAAATGTTCTTAATTTAACATCTTTAATGGCTATTTTTTCAATTCGTGGACGTTCTGAAAGAATTTGTGTAACTCTTTCAGCAGAAAGCTTGCCGTTTCCATCTAAAATAGCTTGTGTTTTTTTCTTATTAAGGTGTTCTTCAACAGTTTCAATCATTCCAAAAAATGAGGTTTCTGCTGTGTTTGGGATGTAGGAAAACACCGAATTTTTAGTGTCATTATCAATAGCTTCTAAAACTTTTGGCATTAATAACTTTCCTAAGGTTTTACGTTCTTGGTAAATTTCAGCATCACTTCCTCTTGAAAAATAAATGCGCTCAAAAGAGCAGGCTTTACGCTCAAGAGGCTCAATAATTTTCTTAATACATACTTCCCCAGATTTTTTTGTAATTATGGCGTGGCCAGGTTCTAATTCTTCGACATCTTCAAAGGCCACATTAAATACGGTTTGAATAACGGGTCTTTCAGATGCGATAACAACAACTTCATCATCTTTATAATAATAAACAGGTCTAATTCCTGCTGGGTCTCTTAAAACAAAAGCATCTCCATGTCCTAAAAGTCCAGCCATGGCATAACCTCCATCCCAATTTTTTGATGAGCGTTTCAATATTTTTGCAACATTAAGTCGTTCGGCTATTAAAGGAGAGCATTCATTTTTACTATAACCTTCCTTTTTTAGTTGTTTGTATTTTTTAGCTACTGCATCATCTAAAAAATGACCAATTTTTTCCATAATAGTAATGGTATCTGCCATTTCTTTTGGATGTTGCCCAATTCTAACTAACTCATCAAATAACTCATTAACATTTGTCATGTTAAAGTTTCCGGCAAGAATAAGATTTCTGTGCATCCAATTGTTTTGTCTTAAAAAAGGATGGACGTTTTCTACACTATTTTTGCCAAAGGTGCCATACCTAACATGTCCAAGAAGGACTTCGCCAATATATGGAAGGTGTTTTTTTTGAAGCGCTACATCTTCCTTGTATTCGGGATGTTCCTGCATTTCTTTATTAATCCTGTCGTTTATCTGAGCAAAAATATCCTGAATAGGTTGCTGCGCAATAGAACGTACACGACTAATATAACGATCTCCGGGATTCGTATCTAATTTAATACTAGCAAACCCAGCACCATCTTGACCACGATTGTGCTGTTTTTCCATCATTAAATACATTTTGTTCACTCCGTAAAATGCACTCCCATACTTTTCCTTATAAAACTCAAGAGGTTTTAAAAGTCTAATTTGTGCAATACCACATTCGTGTTTTAAAGCGTCACTCATTGTTAGTTATGTTGTAATTGTTGTTTTAATCAAAAAACGCGCTCAATTACGAGCGCGTTAGTTTATGTTAATTCGATATCGAATTGGGTTAAGTTTTTAAATTCTTGTAAACGTTGATGCACTTCTTTGCTTTTTAAGTTAATCATGCGTTCGGTCCCAAATTTTTCTACACAAAAAGATGCCAATGTAGAACCATAAATAACTGCATTTTTCATGTTTTCAAAAGAGATGTCTCCAGTTTTTGCTAAATATCCTGCAAACCCACCTGCAAATGTGTCTCCTGCTCCTGTAGGATCGAAAACTTCTTTTAAAGGTAAAGCTGGAGCATAAAAAACATTGTCTTCATGAAACAGTAATGCACCATGTTCCCCCTTTTTAATTACCACATATTTAGGGCCCATTTCATGAATTTTTTGAGCAGCAACAACTAAAGAGTATTCTCCAGTTAGTTGCCTAGCTTCTTCATCATTAATGGTTATAACATCAATACGTTTTATAACGTTATGCAAATCTTCAAGCGCACAATCCATCCAGAAATTCATAGTGTCTAGAATAGCAAGTTTCGGTTTGCTTTCCATCTGGTCTAATACACTTAGTTGGACAATAGGGTGTAAGTTTCCTAGCATCACCACTTCGGCATTTTTAAAATCTGATGGAACTACTGGATTAAAATCTGCTAAAACATTTAATTCTGTAGCTAGAGTATCTCGTGTATTCATATCGTTGTGATACTTTCCACTCCAAAAAAACGTTTTTCCTTCTTTTATAATTTCAACACCAGAAATATCGATGTTTTTGTTTGAAAGTAAATCTAAATATTCTTGAGGAAAATCTCCTCCAACAATTGAAACTACTGATGCATCTACGTTAAATTGTGAAGCTGCTAAACCAATATAGGTGGCTGCTCCTCCAAGAATTTTATCTGTTTTTCCAAAAGGTGTTTCAATAGCATCAAAAGCTACGGTTCCTACTATTACTAATTTGCTCATGTTGAGGTTTGAAAATTTGGTGCAAATATAAGGTATTTAGATACGAATACAAGAATGATTTTTTTAAATAAATAATCACTTTCTACCAAAATCTGCTGGAATTTCTCCCCAAGCTTTGGTTTCCCATTTTACAATAGTTGTTTTATAATTGTTTGTTTTAAGCCAGTTTACGGCTCTTTCCACCAATTCAAACAAGGCTTTATTTTTTTCGTTACGTTCTAATTTGGTGTTACAAGTTTTCTTTTTTACCCAGCTGATAGCAGTTTTAGAGTCTGTATAAATCAGTCGGTCGCTTTTGTGTTGTTTTAAAAAAGCCAAACCATGGACAATGGCTAAAAACTCTCCTATATTATTAGTGCCTTCATTAAAGGGACCTTGTATAAAAAGTTGTTTTTTTGTTTTAGTATCCACGCCTCTATATTCCATTTTACCAGGATTGCCACTAGATGCAGCATCCACAGAAATAGAGTTGTAGTTTGGTTGTCCTATTTTTTTGAGTTGTGCTTCTGAAAGTCCTGAAGAGAACTTTTTAGATTTTCCAATATAATCTTTATAGTTGCCATTTAAAGCTTTTTTTGCAGCATCAAAAGTTTCAAAAGATTTGTATTGAGCACCTTCAAAATTTTTAATTTGTGCTTTACAATCGTTCCAAGATTCGAAAACTCCTGTGTGATGACCTTTCCAGACTGTATAATATTTTTTTTTCTTTTTGCTCATCTTTAGTACCCACGAAAGTGGGTGTCTTATTTTTTATCAATTAGAAGGATAGCGAAGAGTCTTTTTATTTAAGGCGTGGAGATTCTTCAGTCTTGTCTACTTCTAAAGGGCACAAGTTAATTATTTAATAATTTTTCAACCACTTTTGGAAAATGCTCCATTTCTAATTCATGAATTTTTGCTGCTACATCTTCGGCTGAATCATTAATATGTACATCACATTTAGCTTGAAAAACAACAGCACCTTCATCATAATGTTCATTAACATAATGTATGGTTATGCCTGTTTCAACCTCTTTATTAGCCACAATAGCTTCGTGCACATAACTTCCATACATGCCTTTTCCACCATATTTCGGTAATAAAGCTGGATGAATATTTATCACCTTATTAGGAAATTCATTTAAGATAAAACCTGGAAATTTCCATAAAAAGCCTGCTAACACAATTAAATCTGGGTTATTGGCTTTTAAGATATTTAGCACATCGTCTGTTTCAGAAAAAGCTATTTTATTGAAAGACAAAGCGCTTACTTTTAGGATTTTAGCACGGTCTAAAACTTTGGCACGAGGATTGTTAGTTAACACTTGAATAACAGACGCATGATTTCTGTTTTTAAAATAAGAGATTAAATTTTCAGCATTCGTTCCGCTTCCGGAAGCAAAAATTACAATACGTTTCATCTATTTATAATAATATATCTAACATTGTTAAGATGTAGATTGGTGAAATAGTGTTCAAATTTAAGGGAATGTTTGTTAATATGAATGATACTTGTTTTATTTACAAATTAAATTGTTTGATTATTTGAACAAAAAAAGATTAAATATTAACAATTAGCGCGTAAAATTAAAATACTTCAGGGTTATTTAGTAAATTACACACACATTTTTAAACTAAAGGTGTGTTTTAAAAATAAAGTTTTTTATTTTTGCCAACTAATTAAAACTTAAAATTAAAAGATTATGTCAGACATTGCATCAAGAGTAAAAGCGATTATCGTAGACAAATTAGGTGTTGATGAAAACGAAGTTGTAACTGAAGCTAGCTTCACAAACGATTTAGGAGCAGATTCATTAGACACTGTAGAATTAATCATGGAATTCGAAAAAGAATTTGATATCCAAATTCCAGACGATCAAGCAGAAAATATTGCTACAGTTGGTCAAGCTATCTCTTATATAGAAGCAGCAAAATAATTCACCCAAATTTATGGAATTAAAGCGAGTTGTAATTACTGGTTTAGGAGCACTAACACCTATAGGCAATACCAAAGACGAATATTGGGAGGCACTATTAAGTGGAAAAAGTGGTGCTGCCCCTATTACCTATTTTGATACTGAAAAGTTCAAAACGAAATTCGCTTGTGAATTAAAAAACTTTAACGCGACCGATTTTCTTGATAGGAAAGAAGCACGTAAAATGGATCGATTTACGCAGTATGCTATGGTGGCTTCCGATGAAGCCATTGCAGACTCTAAATTAGATTTAGATGCTATAAACAAATTAAGAGTAGGTGTTATTTGGGGAGCAGGAATTGGAGGATTGGAAACATTTCAAGACGAAGTTTTAAACTTCGCTGCAGGAGATGGAACACCAAGATTTAATCCGTTCTTTATCCCAAAAATGATTGCAGATATAGCTCCAGGAAACATTTCCATTAAACATGGTTTTATGGGCCCTAACTATACAACTGTATCTGCTTGTGCCTCATCAGCAAACGCTATGATTGATGCTCTAAACTATATACGTTTAGGACATTGTGATGTAGTTGTAACTGGTGGAAGTGAAGCAGCTGTAACTATTGCTGGAATGGGTGGATTTAATGCCATGCATGCCTTATCAACAAGAAATGAAAGCCCAGAAACAGCCTCAAGACCTTTTGATGCAACCAGAGATGGATTTGTATTAGGTGAAGGTGCTGGAGCTATTATCCTTGAAGATTATGAACACGCAAAAGCAAGAGGGGCAAAAATATATGCTGAAGTTCTTGGAGGAGGTCTCTCTTCCGATGCTTACCATATGACTGCGCCACATCCAGAAGGAAGAGGTGTTATTGCTGTAATGAAAAATTGTTTAGAAAATGCTGGTGTAAAACCTGAAGAAGTTGATCATATCAACACACATGGCACCTCAACACCTCTAGGAGATGTTGCAGAATTGAAAGCCATTTCTGAAGTGTTTGGAGACCACGCAAAACACATTAATATCAACTCAACAAAATCTATGACTGGACATTTGTTAGGAGCTGCAGGAGCTATAGAATCTATTGCTGCTATATTAGCTATGGAACACGGTATTGTTCCTCCTACCATTAACCATGAGTTTGTTGATGAAAATATTGATCCTGAACTTAATTTAACATTAAACAAAGCACAAAAACGTAATGTTAAAGTAGCCATGAGTAATACCTTTGGTTTTGGAGGACACAATGCTTGTGTATTATTCAAAAAATTAGATTAAACTAACGAATGAAAAACATTCGAAACATATTAAATTCCCGTTCTAAAAATGACGGGAATTTTTTTGTGTCTATTAATAAGATTCTGGGATTTAAACCTAAGTCTTTAAAGATTTATAAAACGGCGTTTACGCATCGTTCTATGAATATTAAAGATAGTCATGGACATACCGTGAATTACGAAAGGTTAGAGTTTTTAGGAGATGCTACACTAGGCGCAGTTATTGCATCTCATTTATATTTAGAAGTGCCAAGTGGAGACGAAGGCTACCTTACCAAAATGCGTTCTAAAATTGTTAGTCGTGAGCATTTAAATGAGCTTGGAAAAGAATTAAACTTAATAAGTCTAGTTGAAAGTAAAATCCCTAAAGGGCAGTTTGGAGATAATATTCATGGCAATCTTTTTGAAGCATTAGTAGGAGCCATTTTTCTCGATAAAGGCTATAAATATTGTGAAAAATTTATCTATAAAAAAGTAATTATCCCTTATGTTGATATTGAAACCTTAGAGGGTAAAGTTATTAGTTATAAAAGCTTGCTTATAGAATGGTGCCAGAAAGAAAAGAAAACATTCGATTACAATGTGTACGAAGATACAGGTAACGACGATGTTAGACATTTTTCGGTAAAACTTTCAATCGACGATAAAGTGGTTGCAAAAGCCAGAGCAACTTCAAAAAAGAAAGCCGAAGAAAAAGCTTCCAAACGCGCTTTTTTTGTCTTTCAAAAACAAATATCTAAAGATTTCTAGATATTTTCTTCGAAGTAGAATATTATAATTAGGATACTGTTAAGATTAAATAAAACGTCATATTAATAAAAAGGTATGTCTTATCTTTACAAATCAATGTGAGCTATGGCAATTAAAAAACTTAGTTTAGAAGATTTTTTTGATGAAGCAGATTTTACGCTTATCGGCATCCATACGTCTATCGAAGATTACAGACTTGCTTATTTATTAAACGCAAAGTTAAATTTAAACCTTAAACGAAGGAAAAAAGATCTAGATTTTAAAGATACTTCTCAATTTTCAATATTTGAATGGGAAGACCAAAGACAACTTAATACATGGAATTTGGTTTCTAACATGTGTAAAATTGAGACCGATAATCTAGTTATTGAAAATAATCTATTTAATAACACTCGTAAAGTATCTGAAATAGTTTATTTACTTCCAGAATTTAAAAAAGTAAATTATATAGTAAAGATTAGCGACGATCAATTAAGTTCTAAAAAACACCAAAGAATTGTAAGTCAAATTCAAGAGATAACACATATTGTTGCAGCTTATCAGATAGATATAGACCAACTTAAATCAAAAAACAATTTAATTTTTAATTAATGTTAAAAAGGAAAAAAACGAAAATTGTAGCAACTTTAGGGCCTGCTACAAGTACGAAAGACATATTAAAAGGCATGCTAGATGAAGGTGTTAATGTGTTTAGAATAAATTTTTCTCATGCAGACTACAAAGATGTAAAAGAGCGTATTAAAATGATACGCGAATTAAACGACGAGTTTGATTATAATGCTGCTATTCTAGCCGATCTACAAGGGCCAAAACTTCGAGTAGGAACTATGAAAGGCGAGGTTTTTGTAAATGAAGGCGATGAAATTGTTTTTGCAACAGGGAAACGTTTTGAAGGAACTAAAGAACGCGTTTATATGACTTACGACAAGTTTCCACAAGACGCAAAACCTGGGGAACGCATTTTATTAGATGATGGAAAATTAATTTTTGAAGTTGTCTCTACCGATAAAAAAAGCGAAGTAATAGCTAGGGTTATTCAAGGAGGTCCTTTACGCTCAAAAAAAGGAGTTAATTTACCAAACACAAATATTTCGCAACCTGCACTTACAGAAAAAGATATTGAAGATGCCATATTTGCAATCGATCAAAAAGTAGATTGGATGGCTTTATCTTTTGTAAGACATGCTGAAGATTTAATGCAACTTGAAGAACTAATTAAAACGCATAGCGATCATAAAATTCCTATTATTGCTAAAATTGAAAAACCAGAAGCTGTCGAAAACATTGATAAAATTGTTGCTTATTGCGATGGTTTAATGGTAGCTCGTGGCGATTTAGGTGTTGAAATTCCAGCTGAAGAAGTGCCTCTAATTCAAAAACAACTAGTTTTAAGAGCAAAACAGGCTAGAATTCCAGTTATAATTGCCACACAAATGATGGAAACCATGATTTCCAGTTTAACACCAACACGTGCCGAAGTAAACGATGTCGCCAATTCCGTTATGGATGGAGCAGATGCTGTTATGTTATCTGGCGAAACTTCGGTAGGGAGTTATCCTGTTCAAGTTATTAGACAAATGTCTAATATTATTAAGAGTGTTGAAGATTCTTCTTTAATAAAAGTACCACAAATACCACCACATATTCGTACTAAAAGATACATTACCAAATCCATTTGTTATCATGCTGCAAACATGGCTAATGAAATTGATGCTAAAGCTATTTCTACATTAACGAATAGTGGTTATACAGCTTTTCAAATATCTGCATGGAGACCAAGTGCACATATTTTAGTGTTTACTTCTAACAAGCGCATATTAACACAATTAAGTTTGCTTTGGGGAGTTAAAGCGTTCTATTACGATAAGTTTGTAAGCACAGACGAAACAATTGAAGATGTGAATGCTATAGCCTGTAAAAAAGGATACTTAGATGCAGGAGATATGTTAATTAGTTTAGCAGCTATGCCAATTCAGGCTAAAGGGATGGTAAATACCTTGCGAGTAACAGAAATTACTAGCTGTAACTTATAAATACAAAGAATGTTTAAAAATTGTTGAAATCCGTTAAAAATAAAATGGAATATTCAATACCTTTAAACCATGTATGCTCTTGTAGATTGTAATAATTTTTACGCCTCTTGCGAACGGGTTTTTAATCCTAATTTGCAAGATCAACCAGTTGCTATTTTAAGCAATAACGATGGTTGTGTTATTTCTATGAGCGATGAAGCTAAAGTTTTGAAACTTCCTTTTGGAGCACCGATATTTAAATGGGAGGCTTTTTGTAAAACGAATAACATAAAAGTGCAGTCATCAAATTACCCGTTGTATGGAGATATGAGTAATAGAGTGATGTCTATTTTACAACAATTTTCGCCTGATGTAGAAATCTATAGTATAGACGAAGCTTTTTTGCAATTTAAAGGCTTTGATGCCTATAATTTTAATGATTACGGAATACAAATTAGAAGGCGTATTTTAAAATGGACAGGCATTCCAACATCTGTAGGTGTAGCACCAACTAAAGCGCTTAGCAAAGTAGCCAATAAAGTAGCACGTAAATTTCCAGATAAAACCAAAGGCGTTTATGTGATTGATTCAGAAGAAAAACGCATCAAAGCACTTAAATGGTTGAAAATTGAAGATGTTTGGGGAATAGGTAGAGCTTTGTGCAAACGGTTACATCAAAAACAGATTCTTACAGCTTATCAATTTACACAACTTTCAGATGAATGGGTTATAAAAAACCTCTCTATAGTCGAATGGCGTTTAAAAAAAGATTTGGAAGGTATTTCAACCTTGCAATTAGAAGAAGTAGCCTCCAAAAAAGCCATTGCAACCACTAGAAGCTTCGAATATACGTTTTCAGATATCGATAATATTAAAGAGCGTGTGTCAACCTTTGCAACAAGTTGTGCCGAAAAACTACGAAAACAGCAAAGCAGCTGTCACATGATTTTGGTAACTTTAAGTAGCGATAGACATAAAAAGGATTTGCCCCAACATCGTGCAAGCAAAATAATAAACTTACCTTACGCAACAGACTCTTCACTTATTATAAGTAATGAGGCTGTAAAAGCAGCAACAGTGATGTTTAAAAAAGGGATTAAGTACAAACGTGCTGGTGTTATTGTCATGGGTTTGGTACCAACACATAACCACCAATTAAATTTATTTTTACACGAAAATCCGAAACACAAACCTTTAATGAATACCATAGATAAGCTAAATGTTAAGTATGGCAATTATAAATTAAAATTAGCAAACCAAGATTTAAAACGTACTTGGAAAATGCGCCAGGAACGCTTGTCACCACGTTTTACAACCAATATTAATGACATTATAAAAGTGAAATAAACAGAACATGATACGACATATACATAAAACCCTAACTTTTTTTACACCCGATTTTTCAGAGCATTCTGGAGCTGCTTTTTTTGATGCAGGGATTTCGGCAGGATTTCCTTCTCCAGCTGAAGATTTTAAAGAAGAACGTCTTTCGTTAGACAACATTCTGGTAAAAAATAAACTTGCTACTTTTTATGCACGTGTTTCAGGTCAAAGTATGATAGATGCTGGACTGGATGATAACGATTTACTAGTAATCGATAGAAGCCTAGAGCCTGCACATAATAGAATTGCTGTTTGTTTTTTGGATGGCGAGTTTACCGTAAAACGCTTACGTGTTGAAAAAGATGGTGTTTGGTTGCAACCAGAAAATGCAAATTACGAACCCATCCAAATTACCGAAGAAAACGATTTTGTTATTTGGGGTATTGTTACCAATGTGATTAAAAAGGTATAACTTACAACAGCTAAAGAAAAACGACATACTTATGGTACATCTTTCTACACTAGATATCTCTCTCATTCTTATATTTTTCGCAATTACACTATTTATAGGAATCTATGTTTCCAAACAATCAGGAAAAAGCGCTTCAGAGTATTTTCTTTCCGGTAGAAATATGCCTTGGTGGCTGTTAGGTGTCTCAATGGTAGCAACAACTTTTTCTACAGACACTCCCAATTTGGTAACAGATATTGTAAGAACCAATGGGGTTTCAGGAAACTGGGTCTGGTGGGCTTTTTTGCTTACAGGATTGCTTACCGTTTTTGTGTATGCTAAGTTGTGGCGTAAATCGGAGGTTACTACAGATATTGAGTTTTACGAATTGCGTTATGGAGGAAAGCCAGCACGTTTTTTAAGAGCTTTTCGAGCCATATATCTAGGCATAATATTTAATATTTTGGCCATGTCTGCTGTTACTTTAGCAGCCATAAAAATTGGTGCTATTATGTTAGGCTTGCAACCCTGGGAAACCGTGATTTATGCTGGAACCATAACTGTTATTTTTAGTGCATTAGGTGGTTTTAAGGGCGTTGTTTACACAGACTTCATTTTGTTTTTTACTGCTATGGCTGGAGCTTTAGGTGCTGCTTATTATTTAGTAGGTCTACCTGAAGTTGGTGGATTAGAAGCTATGCTGAAGCATGAAAACGTCGTAGACAAATTAAACATCCTACCAGATTTCAGTAATACGGAAGCACTTATTACTTTATTAATTATTCCTTTGGCTGTGCAATGGTGGAGTTCGTGGTATCCAGGAGCCGAACCAGGAGGAGGTGGGTATATTGCCCAACGTATGTTGGCTGCCAAAAATGAGAATCATGCTATAGGAGCCACTTTCTTTTTTAATATTATGCATTATGCGTTGCGTCCTTGGCCATGGATTATTGTAGCTTTAGCATCCTTAGTTGTGTTTCCCGATATTGCGAGTATACATGAAGCTTTTCCTTTAGTAGCTGAAGATAAATTAGGTCATGATTTAGCTTATTCTGCCATGTTAACCAAACTCCCAAGTGGGTTATTAGGTTTGGTTCTAGCATCTCTTGTGGCAGCCTATATGAGTACCATTTCGACACATTTAAATTGGGGAGCATCATATATAGTAAACGACTATTATAAACAGCAAATTAATCCAGAAGCATCTGAAAAACAATTGGTAGCTGTTGGTAGAATCGCAACTATTGTACTAATGGTTTGTAGTGCTTTATTAGCTTTAGTGCTTACAAATGCCCTACAGTTATTCGATATTATTTTAATGTTTGGAGCTGGTACAGGATTGATATTTATATTACGCTGGTTTTGGTGGCGCATCAATGCTTGGAGTGAAATTTCTGCCATGTTTGTTTCAGGAATTGTCTCTATACTTTTAAATTTTACGGAATTAGGAACTTATTTTTTTGGAACTGAAGGTCTTTTTCCTGCTTGGGCTAAATTTCCTACAGTAGTATTGGTAACAACAATTGTTTGGGTAGCAGTAACATTTTTAACTCAAGCCGAAAGTAAAACGGTTTTGCAAAAGTTTTATAAAAAAATTCAGCCAGGAGGTCCAGGTTGGCAAAAAATTGTCACAGAAGCTAGAAATGAAAATATTGAACTGGTAGATACAAAAGAGGGTTGGAGTGTACCTTCTGGAATTTTAGCGATGTTGGTTGGTTGCGCTTTAATTTACAGCGTAATGTTTGCTACTGGATATGTTATTTATGGCGAATACACCAATGCTTTATTACTCATTGGAGCAGCTATTATTTTTGGTATAATCCTAATAAAGCTTTGGAAAAAAATTAAAGTGACTATTTTATAAAACAAAAATGCCAAACTGTATGTTTGGCATTTTTGTTTTGAAAGTATGAATACGCTTTAGAATAATATTTTTCTATATTCTACATGGTTATTATTTAATGTAATTTTAAGTAATAACACGACATTCGATTTCTTGATGGCTTTTACTTCAAAGGCGTTCTTGTTTATTTCCTCTTCTTTAAATAATTGTCTTCCTAAAAGATCATAAACAACAATATGTTTTATTTGTTCTTTTTTAGATTCAATGTATAAATGGTCTAAACCTTTAATTGTAATTTCATTGGTTACAATTTCATTTTCCTGGATAGAAAGTGGGTTAGCAACCAAATTAATGTCATCTAAAGCGATGTCAGATTCATAACCAGGACCAGTAACCCCTCTAAATCTTATTTTGACTGTTTTTCCACTATACGCTGATAAATCTACCGTTGCAGTTAGCCAAGATGTACCTTGATTACCTGAAATTGCAGGAATAATGTTTTCACTCCATGATCCATCAGAAAGTATATCGATATGGAGACTGCCCATTTCTGACCCATACATATGATATGCAAAATTTAAATCGTAGGTAAAATTAGCATCTAAAATCATACAAGAACTTTCTAAAATTCCAGTTTGGTTAAAACATGAAGATGCTTCTAAATAGATATAATTTCCAGTTGAGGTTCCTGGGTTATAGTCAACACTTGGTCCAGTATTTTGCGAAGGCGTACCATTTTCGTCTACTCTCCAATCAACATTATCGTTAACTCCATTTGTTAAATTCGTCCAAAAGCTAGAAGCTAAATTACAGGCTGTAGCACCACAATCCGTTGTGGTTGCGCATAAAACTTCTGCTTCAAAATCGATATTAAAATCTGTAGCTTGGGCTCCTGGTACAACACTAATAAAATCTACTTTTGTGTTTGTATTGTTGCCAATGGCATTACTAGCAGTTAATTCAACCGTATAGTCTCCAGAACTACTAAAGATAACTTCGGGATTTTGAGACGTAGAAGACGTACCATTGGTATAGGTAAAAGATCCAGGAGTAATTGTCCACGACCAAGAGGTAGGTGCAAAATCTGAATTATCCGTTAGTTTAAAATTACTACCAATACAACCTTGAGTGGTATTAACTTTAAAGCAAGCTGTTGGAGCCACATTGCCAGGATCCATTAAATCACTTTTCCATAAGCCTTGTCCATAGGTAGATGCAAAGAGTTTACTGTTACAATCCACTGTATTAGAATGAATCTCTAATTCTGTAATCTCTAAATTTGCCAAACCTGTATAAAAGGGCATCCAATCTGAAAGTGTATTATCTTTATAATATACACCAACATCCATTCCAACATACATAGCGTCTAGAGGACTTGCTGCATCAATAACAATTGTGTTTAAAGAGATATTTGGTAATGTTCCAGACACGTTTGTCCAACTATTTCCAGCATCTACAGATTCGTAAATATCATTCCCTAAAGCAATAAAGAGATGATTGTCGTCTGTTGGGTCTATTTCTATATCTTTTGGTACGGAAGAAGTAGGTAGGTTAGCTGTTAAATTTGTCCAACTTGGAGAAGCCGATAAGGCATTGTTAGAGTAATAAAACCTTCCAGATCCACTTCTTGAAGCATACATGGTATTACTATTTGAAGGAGCAATGGCTAAATCTACCATATTTGAAGTTCCTCCAAAATTTGAAATTTTTGTCCAAACAATAGAATTAGTTGCAGGAGTTTTAACATCATCCGATCTCCAAACATTATCAAACCCAGCAAACATTCTTGCTGGACTGTTTGGGTCTAAAGTATATGGTGTAACCCAACCACCTGTTTCATTAATGCCATTCGTGCCATTTTCTGCAATGGTTGAAAACGAAAACCCTCCATTGCTAGAACGTCTTATATCTCCATAATATAGTGCTCCATACATAAATAAGTCATCAGTTGGATCTATAATACATTCCATGCCATCTCCACCTATTTCGGTTGTAAAAATAGAATTTCTATTTATGGCAGTTCCGTTATCCTGATAACCGTTAATAACAAGATTTTCTGAAATTTGCGACACCCCAATTTTATAAACTTGCGCAATGGCTAATCCGCTACTTATATCATTCCAGTTAGCTCCATTATCTGAAGAAAAATAAACACCTCCATCATTTCCACTGTATACATCGTTGGTATGTGGTGAAAACTCAAAAGCATGCTGGTCTGCATGAACTCCATCAATCGTTCCAGTACTACCAACCCAATAGGTGTTTATATTCATGGTTGTACCACCATCGATAGACTTCCATATATTAACACCTCCAGTATAAATAATATTTGCATCTGTTGGATCTGCAGCAATAACTAAATCGTACCAAGCTTGACTACCACTACCTCCATTAGTGTCATACCCTAAAATGTTTGGAGTGGTTGTTCTAGTTAAAAAACTCACCCCACTATCTGTAGAACGATACACACCCATTAAACCACTGCTACTTCCTGCAATTAAATACACCCAATCAGGTTGATCTGCAGAAACAGCTAAAGCAATTCTTTGAGCACCACTTGGAACTCCGTTAAATACTTGAGAAAAAGATGCCCCACCATTCGTCGAAACTTCAACAGTCGTTCCTGAAGCATAAATTACATTAGAATCTCCTGGCTTAAAAGCAATATCTTTCATTGAGGAACTCGTTGGAGTATAGGTCCAATTTAATCCTGCATCTGTGCTTTTATAAATTCGGAAACCACTTGTTGCTGCTATTAAAACATCCGAATTGGTAGGATCCATTAATATTTCATAAACAGTTCTATTTCCCATTCCATTATTACTGCTGGTCCAAGTAAGACCTCCATCTGTACTTTTATAAACACCATAACCTGGCGCATCACCACCATCTCTATCTCCTGTTCCTAAATAAATGATATCTGGGTTGTTAGGGTTTATTACAATACTAGAAATCCCCAGACGAACTAATCCATTAGAATATTCGGTCCAAGTACTTCCATTATCGGTAGTTTTCCAAAAACCACCAGAAGGAGCACCAACAAAAATAGTGTTTGGATCCGTTGGGTGAAATACGATGCAATTTACACGACCATTTCCGTTTAATTGTCCGGTACCATTACTTGGTAAAGCTATTGGGCCAACTAGTTCCCAGTTCCCAGTATTGGTGGAATAACCCCTATTTAAAGTTTGTGAATTCTTATAGCGAGTCATTTCATTTAACACATGGCCTTCACTTGGAAAGTTGCCATTTTCATCTACACGTTGTTTCCAATAGTATTCCCATCTTTTAAATTGTTTAATACCTTTTCCTTTTGGTATTTTGTTCGTATTATCGATGGTTTTTTGGTAATATTTTTCAAAATCTTGTCGAATGTCATTGAAGTTAGCTTCTCTATCATACATCTTAGTTTGCCATTGTTCCTGACAAAAAGCTATAGATGTTATAAATAAAGAAAGTAAGAGTAAGGTTTTGCGCATGATTATTAAATTTGGTTGATACTTAAACAAATATGATATAAAAAAATAAACTCTGCAAATAGCAGAGTTTATATATATTTAATAAGGTATAGAGTTAATAGCTTAATCAGCTAGAATAATGACTTTGTTGTCTTTCATCTCAAGTGTACCAGATTGTATCTTTAGAGTTAAGATACTGTCGTCGTCATTATGAGGGTGAACTTCAGCATGTAATTCATCAAAAACCAAGTGGCTTTGAGTATGAGTATGAATTTTAATAGTTCCTTCTTTTAAAAGAGACACAATTGGAGCGTGACCTTTTAACATTTCAAATTCACCATTAACTCCAGGTACAACAACAGAATCTACTTCTGAACTAAACAATGTTGCTTCTGGTGATACAATTTCTAAATACATCTTTTAAATTTTATTTAAAAGCTTCCGAGCAAACGGAAGTCTCATTATAATTTAACTGATGCCGAAAATAAATTCAGCACTTGGTTTGGTTTATGCTTCTGCAAGCATTTTCTCTCCAGACTCTATAGCTTCTTCTATAGAACCTTTAAGGTTAAAGGCTGCTTCTGGAAGGTGGTCTAATTCCCCATCCATAATCATGTTAAACCCTTTAATAGTTTCTTTAATATCAACTAAAACCCCAGGAATACCAGTAAATTGTTCAGCTACGTGGAAAGGCTGAGATAAGAAACGTTGTACACGTCTTGCTCTACCTACGGCCATTTTATCTTCTTCAGATAATTCTTCCATTCCAAGAATAGCAATAATATCTTGTAATTCTTTATAACGTTGTAATAACTCTTTGACGCGTTGTGCACAATCGTAATGTTCAGCTCCTAAAATATCAGCAGTAAGAATTCTTGATGTAGAATCTAATGGATCTACCGCTGGGTAAATACCTAACTCAGCAATTTTACGAGACAATACTGTTGTTGCATCTAAGTGAGCAAAGGTTGTAGCAGGTGCAGGATCCGTTAAATCATCTGCAGGTACATAAACCGCTTGTACAGATGTAATAGAACCTCTTTTTGTTGAAGTAATACGTTCTTGCATCGCTCCCATTTCAGTTGCTAAAGTTGGTTGGTAACCAACAGCAGATGGCATACGACCAAGTAAAGCAGATACCTCAGAACCAGCTTGTGTAAAACGGAAAATATTATCTACGAAGAAAAGTACATCTTTTCCTTGTCCTTCTCCAGCACCATCACGGAAATATTCAGCGATAGTTAATCCTGAAAGAGCCACACGAGCACGAGCTCCAGGAGGCTCATTCATTTGTCCGAAAACGAAAGTAGCTTTAGAATCTTTCATCACAGATTTATCAACTTTAGATAAATCCCATCCTCCATCTTCCATAGAGTGCATGAAATCATCTCCATAACGGATAATTCCAGATTCTAACATTTCACGAAGTAAATCGTTTCCTTCACGAGTTCTTTCACCTACTCCTGCGAAAACAGAAAGTCCACCATGTCCTTTTGCAATATTGTTAATCAGCTCCTGAATCAATACAGTTTTACCAACACCAGCACCACCAAATAATCCAATTTTACCTCCTTTAGCATAAGGTTCAATTAAATCGATGACTTTAATTCCAGTAAATAAAACTTCGGTAGACGTTGATAAATCTTCAAATTTAGGTGCTTGTCTGTGAATAGGTAAACCAGCGTCACCAGCTTTAGATAAATTTCCTAATCCATCAATAGCGTCTCCAATAACATTAAATAAACGGCCATATACATCTTCACCAATTGGCATTTGTATTGGAGCTCCAGTTGCTTGAACTTCGGTTCCTCTACTTAAACCATCGGATGAATCCATAGCAATAGTACGTACAGTATCTTCACCAATGTGAGATTGTACTTCTAATACTAATAATGAACCATCAGGTCTTTTAATTTCTAATGAATCGTAAATTTTTGGAAGTTCAGTTCCTGCTTCGAATTCAACATCGATAACTGGTCCTACTATTTGTGCAACTTTACCTGTAACTTTAGACATTACTTATAATTTTATTAATTTTCTAAAAATTTAATATGAAAAACGACTTATACTAGTTAGTTGAATACAAGCGTTTTTTCGCGCTGCAAATATATGCCTTTTAATTTAAAAATAATAGCTATTTTTTTGCCTTTTTAAGGCATAAAAAAACGCCCTCTATTTGAAGGCGTTTTTTTGAATGTATAATTGAAAGTTTATCTAAAATTTTTCCCATAATTTGTAGGGTAGTTTCCACAGTCGTAAAAATTACCTGAAGCTTCGAAGTTAGAACCATAAGTAGCATCTATAGCTCTCATCATTTCATTAGCCATAACAGCATAGCCTCTAGAGGTTAAATGGATTCCATCTAAACTTACTAAACCTCCAGTAACCAAATCTGTTGTTAGTGTAAAATCTCCAGAATCAATACCACTTGTTGAAGCTTCTATTAAAATACTTTTGAAATCAACCAAGGCTAGACCTTTTGTTGAAGCAACAGATTCAATAGTAACATTATAAGCATCAGTAGCATTTCTTATAGCTAGTTGTTCTTGAGGTGTTAATGCCCATTTGTCTTCTAATGGAATTTGTGTTCCATATCCTTGTGGAATTAAAGTAGACAATGTTAATACAAATAAATCATCTGATGTTGATTGTCTGTAGCTAGGAATTCCATAAACGGTTAAATCTGTTAAATCTTCATCAATTAACACCATGGCATTAGTTTCAGACTCTTCAAATACAATTGTTCTAGCAGCAGCTTCATCAGCAGTTATAAGACCGTTTGCAAGAGCAAATTGTAAACCACCATTATATGTTGCATATCCAATATTTAATTGTTGCGCTGTTCCAGCACCTAATGGAATTGGGTTATAAGGTACTCTAGTAAAATGAGGTAAACTAGTAATATAAGGTACATTGGTAACAACTCCTTTGGCACCATTTAATATTAAAGCGTCAACAGCAGCATTAAAAGCTCCAGCAAACACCATTGGGTCTGTAATATCATTATTTCCATAAGTTGCAGGGTTAAAATTTCCTGTTTGGTCTACACCTGAACCACCTGAAGTAGCATAAGAAAGCACATCGTTTCCACCTATTTCAGATAGCGTAAAAAATGTTGGGCTTTGAGCTACAGCATCTCCCATCATTGAAGCCATTGGGTTAGATGCCATTCGACCAAAATATGGATTTGCAAAGCCATAGCCTTCAACACCTAAATGGAAACTCTTTGCGCCAGGTACTCCAATGTTGTTAAAAGAGCCACTTAAAACAGTTGTTGCTTCAGTAGTTGGAGTATCTTGTAATGGTGTTGGGCTTGAAGTACTAAGATCAAAATATAATCTTTGAGCAAAACTTCCATCAGGCATCTGCATGCCATTAAATAAAAGCCCACCAATATTATCACTCATTAGAGGTTGAGAAAAGTTGCCTCCACCTAACATGTCAAATTTCATAGATAATAAATTAGGAAAAGAATTTTCCTGTGAAGCTATAAATAGTGCATTATCTGTAAATCCAGCAGAAAAAGAAGCTCCTACAGCAACGTAATTAGAAAAATCGGCTTCACCTGCTACTAAAGGAGGTAAATTATCGTTCATTGAAGATGAAGAATCATCATCGTTATTACAAGCTGTAAAACCTAAAAGAACAGCTAGTAACCATATATATTTTGTTTTCATTTTCATTTTTTTATAAGTTATTAATTGTCCAAGAAGCATAATATATAGAACCAATGCTTCCAGTTCCTATTGCTGTATAATATTCTTGACCTAAAGCGTTAGATGCACCTATTTTAAAAGTTGATTTAATTTTTGGTACTCTATAGTTTATTTGTGCATCTAAAGTATGGTATGAAGGAATGTCTCCATCTCCAAATGTTGCTTCCCAATAGTAAGAATCGCTCCATTTCCATGCCACATTAAAGCCTAAGTTTTTAACCACTTCAGTATGACCAAATGCTAATTTTACTTTATGTTCTGGAGTGTTAAAACTAGTTCTGAAATCTGGATTAGCAGCTTGATCAAAATCTTGTTTTGTATAGGTATAACTTCCATCTAAATCGAAATCTCCTAATACTTTAACACCAACACCTATTGAGCCACCATAAGAATTAACATCTGCATCAGAATTTGTATATGTTTGGTATACTTGGTAATCTTCATTAGCAAGAGCAGCCAAAGACAAGGAATTATCTCCTACTGTTCCATAATATGGTGCTACAACGTTTTCATTTGAAATAAAATCTTTATACTTGTTATAGTATACACTTAAATCTACAGTAACTTTATTTAATTTTCCTCTATAACCTACTTCCACTGAAGTTACTTGTTCTGGTTTTACTAATTCTGGATTTCCTACTTTTAAATCTGCAGGGTTTTCTGTTTCAGCAAAAGTTTGAACTGAAGATGCTGAGTAAGAATTTTGGTAAGCAGCAACTCCTGTTTGTGTAATTACTGCATCTTGGCCATATACAACTTGACCAGTTGTACTTACATCAAAGTTTCTAGAGTATCTAGCTGGGTTGTCTGGAGCTCCACCAATTAATATAGCACGTCCTGCATCTAATCCAATAAATAAATCTTGTGTAGTTGGATTTCTAAATCCAGTTTGGAAAGATCCTCTAATGTTATGATTTCTATTAATTGTTAAACCTGCAGAAATTCTAGGAGATACAAAACCATCGAAAAATTCTGATTTATCGTAACGAGCAGAACCAGTAAGTTTTAATTCTAAATCATCACTTAATTCAAATTGTTTTTGTAGTTGTGTATAGATTCCATATTCAGAATAATTGATAGATCCATCGTAATCTGTGTAAATGGTACCAGAAGAATTAAGATCGTATTGTCTGTAAGAACCACCTGCTTGTATTTCGACAACATCCCAAAGGTGTGTAAAATTGTAATTAGCATCAGAATGGTAATATTTAGATGCATCTTGGAATTTAGATCCAGTAGTTAAATCTGGGTCATTAATACTTCTAGTGTATGCTTCATTAAAACCTGTTGATCCTGGTTCATAACGACCGTATTCTGCAGCAGCACGACCTATCGCATGTGCTTCATCATTTGTTGCTCCACCTAAGGTAGCTTGAAAATAATTACCTACATATTCACCAAAATAAGTTTCATCGTCTTTCCAGGCTCTGTTAATGTTAATTCCAGTAAACACCATATCGTAAGAATCTCCAGCTTTATCTGCAACTACATAACCTCTAACAAAGAAGTTGTCGTTTCTAAATTCTATTTTGTGTTGTTGTTGGAAAAAGTTATCGATATTATAACGGTTGGTTCCTTGGTAAATAGTAGATCCGGTACCTACTTTACCTACATAAGCAACTTCAAAATCGTTAGCCCAAGGACGGTAGTATAATCCCCAATCTGCTTTAATGCTTTCTGCATTATAATCGGTTAATACTTTTTCTTCATAACCTACTCTACTAACATCCACCGATGGAACTAAAGCTTCAGCTCCAGCAGGAAGAATGCCTTTGTCTATTAATTTAACAGCAACTTCTCTAATATCGGTTGATACTTCATCTCCATAGATGTTATACCCATCATAACCTACACTAGCTCTAGTTGCTCCAGTACCTGGTTTCCCTTGGTAGTTATTAGCAACCCAGTCTGTTCCTTTTAACCATCCAAAGTTTACTTTAGCGGCAAATTTATCACTGAATTTTGCAGCAAAACGAACGCCTACATCTCTGTAAGTGTTATCCCCAGCTGCATCCTGAGAGGTAATACCTTGTTTGTAATACCCGCTGATACCTTGAACATCGAAAGGACTTTTACTTCTCATGAAAAGGATTCCATTAAAAGCATTTGCTCCATATAAAGCAGATGCTGCACCTGGCAGTAACTCAACACTCATCACATCAGTTTCAATCATACCTACTAAGTTTCCTATAGGGAAGTTTAAAGCAGGAGTCGAGTTGTCCATACCATCTACTAATTGCATAAAACGCGTATTAGCAAAGGTGGCAAAACCTCTTGTGTTAATGGAGTTAAATGTTAAACTGTTAGAATTGACATCAACACCTTTTAAGTTTTCTAAACCGTTGTAAAAATCTGCAGAAGCCGTGTTTTTAATTTCTTTTAATCCAAAACGTTCAACAGTTACTGGCGATTCGAAAATTCTTTCAGGAGTTCTAGAAGCAGAAATAACTACTTCGTCTAAAGACGTTCCTTCTTTCAAGATAAAATTAGCGGTTTGATTATTCGCTGTAATTTCTTGAGATTCAGTACTAAAACCAATGTTGCTTGCCTGTAAAGTAAAAGGGGGCTCTTGGCTTACTGTTAAGTAGAAGTTTCCGTCAAAATCTGTGACGGTACCACTTGATGTACCCATTATGATAACGTTTGCTCCAGGAATTGGCTGACTGTTTTCGTCCGTAACAATTCCTGAAATTGTTGTTTGTGAATATGTTATTCCACAGATAAACAACAATAAAAGTGAAAAGATTGATTTCATTTTATAGTTTTAGTTAATTATTATTAGGCAATATATATAATATTATGAAAACTTTAAGAAGTTTTTTAGAAAATTATGCGCGCATAATAAATTTTTAACAAAAAAGACTGTTAAAAATTGTGGTATCATCAAAATATGTAGGTTTTGTTGAGAATACAAATTTTTACTGTGCAATCAGTCGCGTAATTTTTTATTCTATATTTGTTTGACTATAAATGTATTTATATGAAAATAATAAAGAAAATTGCTTTAGTAATCATTGTCCTTTTTTTATTAATGGTTTGGAGTGGGCTTGTAAGAAATGTTAGTTTAGGAGAACGAAGTTTAGGAATATTAACAGAGCCTGTTAAATCTTTTTCTGAAGTATTATCAAATATAAAAAAAACGTACACTTATATATTTAAAGCTCCAGATTATTATATTAAAACCAAAGATACAGACGCATTAAACATTAATAATTTAGATTATAATTTGTACGGATTATATTCTTACAGAAATGGTGATGCTTTTAAAATTGAGTTAAAAAACTTCAAAGATAATTCGATAAAACATGAATGGCAGGTTCCTGTAAGTAGATTATCTGAAGCCTACCAAGTAGATGGGAATGACAGATTATATCCTGCAACTCTCATGCAAAATTTTGATATTATTGTGTCTTGTAACGAAAGGCCAGGATTACTTAGAATGGATTCTAACTCTAAAGAAAAATGGTTTAATAATGATTTTATTTTTCATCATGCTATGAACTTAGATTCCTTAGGACATATGTGGATTCCAGCTGTAAAACATGAAAATGGCCTCATGGTACCAATGACAGTTTCGGTTGAAGGACATACCACTAATTATCGAGACGATTTAATAGTTCAGGTAGATGCAAACACAGGAAAAACGCTTTATAGTAAATCGCTAACAGAAATTTTTCTAGAAAATAATTTAGCACATTTAATAAATAAAAGTCCTTATGTTATTGACCCATTTCACCTAAACGATATTCAACCTGTTTTAGAAAGTACTGATTATTTTAAGGAAGGTGATTTGTTCTTAAGTTTTAGAAGTAATTCTCTTGTAGTTCAATTTAGACCCTTAACAAATAAAGTTATTAAAGTTATTGAAGGACCATTCACGTTTCAGCATGATATAGATATTATTTCTCCAAACTCTATTGCTATTTTAAATAATAATACCATAGTAACTCAAGTTAGTTATAATGAAATTGAATTTAAACCAACAAATCAGTCGATTGAGCGAAAAATAAACCATTCGAATGTACTTATTTATAACTTTGAGGAAGATGCTTATAGTTCTCTTTATGAAGCCCAATTTATAGAGCATGATATTTTTACTGGAGCAGAAGGTTTATATCGTTTGTTTCCTAATGGAGATTTGTTTTTTGAAGAACAAGGATCAGGAATATTATGGGTTATTAATCAATCTGGTGTCGTTTTAAAAGCCACGTTGAAAAGCGATATTGAAGGCTATCATTATTTACCTAATTGGACGACAACCTATTTAGATAGTGAGTTGGAATCTTTAAAATAAAAATTATGTCATTATACATTGGCCCTGGAATAGGACTTGGAACACTTTTAATTATTGTTTTTATTATATTATTAGTGATTTTTGCTTTTGGAATTGTTTTATGGATTCCTATAAAACAATTTTTTCGAAAAATATTTAGAAAAAAACAATGATTTATTACACACTTTTAGGTGTTTCTGGAATTATTTTTTCTAGTTTACTTATTTATTTTCGCAAACATTTTTTTGTTGCCTTAGAATCTACTTTAGGTTTATCTAATGCTGTATTATCTAAAGATGAAGAAACTGTCAAGCAAAAGAAACTAATAGTTGCGTTAAAAAGAATGTTAGCTTCTTTAGGTATTTCCATTGGCTTAATTTGTGTTATTATTATTTTGACCTGTATTCCGATTTATATTTTTAAGTTGATGAAGCGTGTAACTCTTCAAGATTTAGATTTAAGCTCTATTTGGTTTATAATTAGTTTTTCAATAGGAACAATTCTTCCTTTTTTAATTCATAGAAAAAAACCTACCGAAGATTATTCCGAAGTATCCATTCTTTTTCACAAGCTCATTTTAAACAATTACAACTTGTCTAAAATGTTGTTTTCTTTCGACCGTAGATTTAAAAAAGGGGAAAGAATACAAGACAAAGACACTTTTTTAATTGTTTCTGGTTTAGCTAGAGCTGGAACAACAAGTTTAACAGACCAACTGTTTAAAGCTGGAGCTTTTAGTTCTTTAGATTATTCGAATATGCCTTTATTGTTAGCACCTAATCTTTGGAAAAAAATGTACAATCCAAAAAAGGTAACTTTAAAAGAACGCAAACATGGTGACAAAATGTTATTTGGTCTAAACACAATTGAAGCACTCGAAGAATATTTTTTTAAAGTGTTTTTAAATGATGAATTTATTTCTGATTATTATTTAGAAAAGCACGAAATTAATGATGAGGTTTATAGTAACTATATTAAATACCAATCTTTAATCCGACAAGATAACAATGCAACATATCTTTCTAAAAATAATAATATTATTTTAAGATATGAATCGTTGCGTCAATATAATAAAGCGTTCAAAATTATTTTTTTATTTAGAAAGCCAGAAGAGCATGCCTATTCTCTATTGAATCAACATCAACGTTTTTCAGAATTTCAAAATGAAGATGAATTTATGCAAACCTATTTAAACTGGTTAGGACATCATGAATTTGGACAAAACCAGAAAGTCTTTAAATTTAGTGATGAAAAACCTGTCATTTCATACGATAAAAACACCTTAGATTACTGGTTATGTATTTGGCAAAACTATTACAGTTATCTGATGAATCTAGTTGATGATGACTATTTGCTAATTGAATATGAAGATTATTTAAATAAGCCAAAAGAGGTGTTACAATATATTGAAAACAGCATGAACATGTCTTTTGATTATTCGTACATAGAACCCTTTACAAATACAAGAAAAATAGACACATCCAATTGCGACCCAAAAATTTTGGAAACTACAGAGAGCATTTATCAAAAACTAAAACTTAAAAAACGTAAATTTTAATAAGCTATTCTACTGTAACAGATTTTGCTAGGTTTCTAGGTTGATCTACATTTTTTTCTAACATAACTGCTATATGGTAAGATAACAGTTGTAAAGGAATGGTCGTAAGTAAAGGCGATAAAGACTCTAACGATTCTGGTACCTCAATAACATAATCGGCTAATTTTTTCACGTTGACATCTCCTTCAGTAACTATTCCAATAATTTTACCTTGTCTTGCTTTTATTTCTTCAATATTACTAACTACTTTTTCATAATGCCCTTTTTTAGTTGCTATAACAACAACAGGCATGTTTTCGTCGATTAATGCAATTGGACCATGTTTCATTTCTGCAGCTGGATAACCTTCTGCATGTATATAAGAAATCTCTTTGAGTTTTAAAGCACCTTCAAGAGCAACTGGAAAATTATAACCTCTACCTAAGTATAAGAAGTTACGAGCATTCTTATATTTTGCGGCTATCATTTTTATATGCTCTTCAGATTTGAGCGCTTTTTCAACCTTCTCTGGAATTAATTCTAATTCTTGAAGATGATATCTATAATCCGAGTTCGAAATTTCTCCTTTTACTTTAGCTAATTTTAGGGCTATTAAAGTTAAAAGGGTAATTTGAGTTGTAAAGGCTTTAGTAGATGCCACTCCAATTTCAGGTCCAGCATGCGTATAAGCTCCAGCATGTGTTTCTCTAGCTATAGAAGAGCCAACTACGTTACAAACGCCAAAAACAAAAGCACCATGTGTTTTAGCTAATTTTATGGCAGCCAATGTATCTGCAGTTTCACCAGACTGTGAAATAGCAATAACCACATCTTTATTGGTAATTACTGGATTTCTATATCTAAACTCTGAAGCATACTCAACTTCAACAGGAATCCTTGCCATGTCTTCAAAAATATATTCTGCAACTAAACCTGCATGCCAAGATGTACCACAAGCTACGATGATAATTCTATTGGCATTAATAAATTTTTCAATATTATCATCGATACCAGCCATTCTAATGATGCCTTCTTTTACAAGCATTCTACCTCTATAGGTGTCTTTGATAGCGCTAGGCTGTTCGAAAATCTCTTTAAGCATAAAGTGATCGTAACCACCTTTTTCAATTTGCTCTAAATTCATTTGTAGTTCTTGAACATAAGGGTCTACTAACGAATCGTCTTTAATTTTTCTAATTTTTATTTCTTTGTTTGCCTTAATAATAGCCATTTCTTCATCTTCTAAATAAATGGCGTTTTTTGTATATTCTAAAAAAGGAGAGGCATCGCTAGCAATAAAAAACTCATTTTCTCCAACACCGACGGCTAAAGGGCTACCAAGTCTAGCAATAACTATTTCGTCTGGTTTGTTTTTATCAAAAACAGCAATGGCATAAGCACCTACAACTTGGTTTAAGGCAACTTGAACAGCTTTTCCTAATTTTACGTTTTCTTTTGATTTTACGTCTTCAATTAAATTGATTAAAACCTCGGTGTCTGTATCAGATTTAAATGTGTAACCTCTTTTAACAAGCTCTTTTTTAAGAGATTCGTAATTTTCAATAATTCCGTTATGGATAATTACTAAATCGCCAGAATTTGAATAATGTGGATGTGCATTCACGTCGTTTGGAACGCCATGAGTTGCCCAACGTGTATGACCAATACCTATGGAGCCATTTGTAGAAATTTCTTTATTAACTCTTTTTTCTAAGTCTGCAACTTTCCCTTTAGTTTTAGATACTTTAAGATTTTTTCCGTCAAATAATGCAATTCCTGCACTATCATAGCCACGATATTCTAATCTTTTAAGTCCTTCTATAATTATTGGGAAGGCATCACGATGTCCAATGTATCCTACAATTCCACACATAGTTTATTAATTATCTGGTTGTGTATATAATATTTCTAATTGAACTCTTTTATCTTCAGGAACATTTTGGTTGCTTCCGTGTAAAACAGTTCCTTTTTGAGATAAGACTGTGCCTGCAGGAATTCCTTCTAAAATGTCATCATTTAAAATAGTAGAATTACTAATTTCATTAATATTAGTTGTGAGATACAACCCTAATTGAAAATTAGTAGAGTCTCTTAGTAAAATATTATTTAAATGTTCAGTTAGTTTTATTTTATACTTTACGCCTTTACCACTAGCATCTTTTTCTAAGGCAGAAGAGTAGTTTAGTTTAGATTCTATAGGATCTGTTGTATTGGTTGTAGAATCGTAAAAATAATCAACAATTGGAATGTTGTTTTTTATATCGTATAAGAACACTCTATTTGGTTCTTGATTTTCATCTAACACATCTGTAACATCTTGGTCTACATAGAAAACCAAATTAGCTTCGTTAATTAATCGAGCAGGATTACCGTTATTATCTTTATAAAGCGCATTAAATTCGTCTAAAACAGCTGGATCTTCAAAAAGATTCACAACTGCTATAGATCCTTCGCCTCCTTTTAAATATAATTGTTGATCCCCATTTACTTTATCTGCTGTATCATTCAAGTTGTTTAATAGAGAAGTTGTTAAAGGGTCTGCCGTCATTGTACTAGCTCTATTGGCTCTAAAATTCATGATAAACTTGTTGTTTAAAACTAGTTCGCCATTCTCATCTTCATTATCATAATATATAGTTAAATTGGCGGCAGAACTATTAAAGTTAAGCAGGATAGCACTGCCTGCATTAGGATCAATAGGTTCAACTTTAAAATATAAGCCTCTAAAATAATCTTTAAAGTTATTTGGATTACTTAATTCTGGCATGCCTTCTTTGTCAAAAAACAAGGTTTTCCAATAGTCACCACCAGGGTTTTCTAGTTCTACATATAAACTTGGAGAAATTCTGTTTACTTCTATAGGAGTGCCTTGCTCATCATCTTCATAAATTATTTGTTCATTATTGCTAGGCTTAAAAGCCAAATCCTCATATAAAAGGGTTCCTAAATTACTATCGATTCCAAACTCATCATTATTAGAATAATAGTATTGTGGATCAACATCATCAGTAGCTGGATTGAAATCTCTTAGAAAATAATTAGATCTATAAATGGATAACTTTATTGGTGTGTTTCCATAAAGAGAATCTAGATCATAATACGTTTCATCTCCAGAGGTACTAGAAACTGATGAATAATAAGGAATGGTTAAATAAGCATGTTTAAACACTGGGTTTGTACCAAAACTTGGATTGTAGTTCCTCGGTACAACTTGGGTAATTATATTGTTGATTGTTCCTGCATAAATTTGGTCGTAATAAATACCCAAAAAATTTGAAGGAATATTATTAGTCTGAGTAGGTCTCACTCTTTTATTGTATGCTACAACTGCAAACTTGTCTTTATTAGTTTCGAAATTCTGAATTCCTTGAATATCACTATTTAAAGAATTATAATCATTCTCACAAGCAAGGACAGTACATAACGTAAGTGCTAAAATGCCTAAAAATTTAAAGGCTTTAATTTTTCTTTTCATAATTTAATTTGGACGATTATGGTTTAGCTTAAGACTTGGGTATTATAAAATTCGACATAAGCTTCACCAAATTCATCTTTTGATTTAAAATCTAGAACAGGTTTTTCGGATTTTTTTAAATGTTTGTTTAATTCTTCTGGAATCTCTTCCGAGCCTATAATTAAGGCATCAGAATGGTCGATTGCAATTTTCATTAAACTGTTATAGGTTGGTTTGTCTAGCTCTTTAATATAACTTTCATTAATATTATCAAACTTTACTTTGTTAATCATATCTTTATTTAACGTTCCTTCGAAACTTTGATTGTAAATAGACGTCACTATTTTACTTTCGTTAAATAAAGGTTCATCTTTATAATATTGTTTTAGGTATAATGGCAACAACGATGCCAACCAACCATGAACATGAATAATATCTGGAGACCAGTTTAATTTTTTAACTGTTTCAATAACGCCTTTTGCAAAGAAAATGGCACGTTCGTCATTATCTGGAAATAAATTTCCATCTTCATCAGTTAACGTAGCTTTTCTTTTAAAATATTCATCGTTATCTATAAAATAAACTTGAATACGTTCTTTAGGGATTGAGGCCACTTTAATGATTAAAGGCATGTCCAAATCATTAATAACTAAATTAATACCAGAGAGCCTAATTACTTCATGCAACTGATGTCTTCTCTCATTAATATTCCCATATCGTGGCATAAAAATTCGGATTTGCCCTCCTTGTTGATTTACCATTCTTGGCGCTTCGAACGACATAGAAGAAATTTCAGTTTCAGGTAAATATGGTACAACTTCAGATGATACGTATAATATCCTCTTATCTTTCATATACTTATTGCTTTTGGTAATTCAAAATAAAAAACACGCAAAAGTACAAAAATTTATGCAGATTCATTGTAAAATATTAAGTTTGCACGCGTTAATATTTTATTAAAGGTGAAGATTTTTACTGAAAAAACTCAAATTCAAAAAACCATCAAGCAAATCAAGACAAAAGATTTGTCTATTGGCTTTGTGCCAACAATGGGAGCTTTGCACCAAGGGCATTTATCTTTAGTCGAGGAAGCCTTTAAAAATAACGATGTTGTTATTGTAAGTATTTTTGTAAATCCAACACAATTTGACAATAAAGAAGATCTTAAGAAATATCCAAGAACATTAGAAGCAGATACGCATTTATTAGCAAGTTTAAATAAAGATATTATTGTTTACGCACCAACTGTAATAGATATTTATGGCACAAATACCATTGCTGAACATTTTTCTTTTGACGGTTTAGAATTTGAAATGGAAGGTAAATTTAGAACAGGGCACTTTGATGGTGTTGGAACGATAGTTAAGCGCTTGTTTGAAATTGTAAAACCAGATTACGCTTATTTTGGTAAAAAAGATTTTCAGCAATTAACAATTATAAAAAAACTGGTTGAAAAGCACCAGATTCCTGTAACTATTGTTGGTTGCGATATATTTAGGGAAACCAATGGATTAGCCATGAGTTCTAGAAATGTAAGATTAAAGAAAGACTATAAGCAAGCAGCACCTTTTATATACAAAACATTAAAAGCTGCCAAGAAAAAGTTTGGCACAAAAAGTGCTAATAAAGTTATAGAATGGGTTGAGAATGAATTTTCTAAGCATAAATTATTAACATTAGAATATGTTATTATTGCTGATGAAGAAACATTAAAACCTGTTAAGAGAAAAACAAAAAATAAAACCTATCGTGCGTTTATTGCTGTGTATGCAGACGATATCAGATTAATTGATAATATCGCACTAAATTAATTACCTTTGCCACATGCAAATACAAGTTGTAAAATCTAAAATTCACAGAGTAAAATGTACAGGTGCAGACCTTAATTATATTGGTAGTATTACTATCGATGAAGATTTAATGGATGCCGCTAATATTATTCAAGGTGAAAAAGTTCAGATTGTAAATAACGACAATGGAGAACGTTTGGAAACTTATGTAATTCCAGGTCCAAGAGATAGTGGAGAAATTACACTAAATGGAGCAGCAGCCAGAAAAGTTGCTGTTGGAGATACGCTTATTCTAATTACCTATGCATTTATGGATCTTGAAGAGGCTAAAATATTCAAGCCATCTTTAGTGTTTCCAGACGAAGCAACCAATAGATTGATATAAAGATTGAATCCATTGATTAAAAAATATCTTAAAATCCTGCTCCCAATTTTATTGGGAGTTTTTTTAATATGGTATTCTTTATCGAAAGTTCCTTTAAACGAATTGCTTAATTATTTTAAGAATGCCAATTACGGCTGGATTTTATTAGGTATGTTTTGTGGACTATTAAGTCATTTGTCAAGGGCTTATAGATGGCAATTCCTACTAGAGCCTTTAGGGTGTAAAGTGAAATTAGGCAACAGTATTATGGCTGTTTTTTCAGCTTATTTAATAAATTATACCATCCCAAGAGCTGGTGAAGTTGCTAGAGCATCCATTTTAACAACCTATGAAGATGTTCCGTTTGAAAAAGGCTTTGGAACCATAGTTTCAGAGCGTATGGCAGATTTACTGGTAATGATAATTATTATATGCATCACACTTTTTATACAATTCGATTTTATCTATCAGTTTTTTGCTGAAAAATTTAATCCATTACATTTAGTTATTGGGTTATTTGCTGTTTCAGGTTTTCTGCTTCTTGGTTTTAAAGTTATTAAAACTAGTCAATCAGTCTTTGCAGTAAAAATAAAAACTTTTGTTTCTGGTCTATTAGAAGGTGTTTTAAGTATTTTTAAAATGAAAAAGAAATGGGCTTTTATTGGGCATACTATTTTTATATGGAGCATGTATATTGCCATGTTTTATGTAACATCTTTTTCATTAACCGAGTTAAATAGCATTCCTTTTGGGGCTATCTTAATAGGCTTCATTTCTGCTAGTTTTAGTATTGCAGCAACAAATGGTGGTATTGGGTCTTATCCAATTGCTGTGTATGCTGCCTTTTCACTTTTTGCTATTCCAGAGTCGCCAAGCATTGCGTTTGGCTGGATTGTCTGGACTTCGCAAACATTATTACTTGTCCTAGGAGGAGGCGTATCTTTAATGTTATTGCCAATTTTAAATAAGAATAGAAAAGAAGAAATTTGCAATAATAAAGATGAAGTTTAAATACCTATTATTTTAAATCTTATTGGTAATTTACTACCTTGCATGGCATCCTTAACCATGTTAAAATGAAAAAATACATCTACCTACTAGTCTTTTTTGTTTGTGTTCAATTTATAAAAGCACAAGTTATTTACGAACCGTTTAATTCTGCAAAATTAGCAGAAACGCGAGAAGTAAAAATTCAATTACCAAGAGGTTACGATGATCATCCTGATAAAAAATATCCCATAATTATGGTTTTTGATGGCGATTATATGTTTGAGGCAGTAGCTGGAAATGTCGATTATTATTCCTATTGGGACGACATGCCAGATGCTATTGTTGTAGGTGTTAATCAGATAGATACTAGAAATAATGATGTGTATTATTCAGAACAAAACTCGTTGCCTATTGAATCAGGTGCAGCTTTTTTCGAATTTATAGGTATGGAATTAATTCCTCATATAGAAAAAAATTATAGAACAGAAAGCTTTAGAGTAGCAATTGGACATGGAGAAACGGCTAATTTTATCAATTATTATTTATTAAAAGGTGATCCGTTATTCAAAGCTTACATAGCTATTAGCCCAGATTTAGCACCAGATATGACTGCCTACATTCCTGAAAAGCTTAGTAAATTTCAGACTAAAATATTTTATTATTTAGCAACTTCAGATAATGATGTTGCATCCATAAAAACCAATACAGAAGCTTTAAACACTGCCATTTCAGGAATAGACAACAAGAATATTCTTTATAATTTTAAAAAACTAGAAGAACCTTCACATTATTCTTTACCGGCTTATATCATTCCAGACGCATTGCAGAAAATCTTTTTTGTATATCAACCTATCAGTAAAAAGGAATATAAAGACACCATATTAAAACTGGAATCGTCTCCAGTAACTTATTTAGAAGAAAAGTATCAAACCATTCTGGATTTATTTGGTATTGATAAACAAATTCTTATTAACGATTTTAAAGCGATTGAAGCTGCTATTGAAAAAACGGAAAAGTATGCGTATTTTGAAGATCTGGGTAAAATTGCTAGAAAACAGTATCCTGAAACCATGTTAGGAAGCTATTATTTAGCTCGTTTTTATGAAGAAACTGGAGAACCAAAGAAAGCAATGAAAACCTATCAATCCGCTTATGTTTTAGAAGAAATTGGAGGTATTACAAAAGATTTAGTTTTGGAGAAAGCAGATGAAATTAAAGCAGATTTCGGTTATTAATTAAAGATTTCCGATGTCTCGGAAGGTAAACATGGCTAAAGTAAAAACAACTTTTTTTTGCCAAAATTGTG
The DNA here is from genome assembly GCA_003144015.1 of Flavobacteriaceae bacterium LYZ1037. Classification (GTDB taxonomy): domain Bacteria; phylum Bacteroidota; class Bacteroidia; order Flavobacteriales; family Flavobacteriaceae; genus Xanthomarina. The sequence goes on from QFWS01000002.1 coordinate 186,929, forward strand.
GCACACAATATTCTAAATGGCAAGGGCAATGTACGGCTTGCAAGGAGTGGAATACCATTACAGAGGAAGTGATTCAGAAAGCAGAAAAAAGCGATTGGAAATCGCCAACTTCAGCATCAAAAAGAGTTTCAAAACCTTTATTAATTAATGAGATTGACGCCTCTCAAGATGCTAGAATGGCAACAAGTGATCAAGAATTTAATCGCGTGCTTGGTGGTGGTATTGTTCCTGGTTCATTAATATTGTTGGGAGGCGAACCTGGTATTGGAAAAAGTACCTTATTACTTCAAATAGCTTTAAAATTACCTTATAAAACCTTATACGTTTCTGGTGAAGAAAGCCAGAAGCAAATAAAAATGCGTGCTGAACGCATCAATCCAAATAGTAGTAATTGTTACATTTTAACCGAAACAAAAACTCAAAACATTTTCAAGCAAATTGAGGATCTGGAACCAGACATCATTGTCATAGATTCTATTCAAACTTTACATAGCGATTATATTGAGTCTTCTTCAGGAAGCATTTCTCAAATAAAAGAGTGCACTACAGAACTAATAAAATTTGCAAAAGAAACTGCAACTCCAGTAATTCTAATTGGTCATATAACCAAAGATGGTAACATTGCAGGACCAAAAATTTTAGAACACATGGTCGATACGGTTTTACAATTTGAAGGCGACAGAAATCATGTGTTCCGAATTCTTAGAGCCAACAAAAACCGATTTGGATCAACTAACGAATTAGGTATTTACGAAATGCAAGGCTCAGGTTTAAGGGAAGTGTCAAACCCTAGTGAAATTTTAATCTCTAAAAAAGATGACGAGCTTTCTGGAAATGCTATAGCAGCAACCCTAGAAGGTATGCGTCCATTAATGATAGAAGTGCAAGCCTTGGTTAGTACTGCTGTTTATGGAACACCACAACGTTCTGCTACAGGATTTAATGCCAAACGTTTAAACATGCTTTTGGCAGTTTTAGAAAAAAGAGCAGGTTTTAGATTGGGTGCCAAAGATGTATTTTTAAATATTACTGGTGGTATTACAGTAGATGATCCAGCCATAGATTTAGCAGTTGTTGCAGCCATTTTATCATCGAATGAAGACGAAGCTTTACAAAAAGATGTTTGCTTTGCAGCTGAGGTAGGTTTATCCGGAGAAATCCGTCCAATACAGCGTGTCGAACAACGTATTCTAGAAGCTGAAAAATTAGGGTTCTCAACCATATTTGTATCTAAATACAATAAAATAGCCTTGAAAAATACGGTTATTAAAATTCAATTGATTTCTAAAATTGAAGATTTGGTTGGGTTTATTGTTTGATTTAAAGTGAAATTTTTTGGTAGCAATTTGCAACTCCAAAAAATTAATCTCATTTTTTAAAATCATTATAATATGAATAGTGCCAAAAAACAATCATGGATTACAAAACAAGTCATTTTTGCATTTGTATTATTCTTATTGTTTTTCCCCTTGAAAACGCAATTCTATAATCTCATTTATTTTCTTTTTGACTCTATAGTAACTGGAGGAGAAATATCAAAAATTTTTACTTATAATTATTTGGGATTTTTGCTTGGGTGCCTTGAAATTCAAGAATTAAAGGAAACATTGGGTTTTAAGTCTGAAATTTTTAATTCAACAACCATTTCATTCTTTTTTTTATTAGCTATAGGAAGTTGGTTTTTCTTAAAAAGAAGGGTTTCAGAAAAGCAAAATTTTAGTTATATCGATTGGATATTGTTAGCTGTATTTAGTTTTTCATTAATTGACAGCCTTGAGTTTTTATTGAATTTTTTCAGTAATTTTTCAGTTTATATGGATAATATTAACAAGCACTTTATCCGAATTATTAAAAATGGATTCATCCTATTTTTAGCTGGATATTTCTTCTTTAAAGTCTGTAATGTAAATATGAAAAAACAAATTCTGTTCATAGTTTTTCCGGTATCAATAATTAGTTTTATAGTTTGGTTTTTTTATTTGGGACCCATGTTTTTGCCAATAGCAACTAGATAAGATTATTAATTAGGGATTTCACTTCAATTTCAATGCCTATTTTCTTAAAAATCATTATTTTCGCAGGTCGAAAAGAATGAATGATACAATGAGTACAAAATTCCCTGAATATAAAGGACTTGACTTGCCAAATGTAGCGAATGAAATAAGCAACTATTGGCAAGAAAATAACATATTTGAAAAGAGCGTTACAACAAGAGAAGGTAATGAACCCTTTGTGTTTTTCGAAGGACCTCCTTCGGCAAATGGATTGCCAGGGGTTCACCATGTGTTAGCTCGTGCTATTAAAGATATTTTTCCTCGTTATAAAACCATGAAAGGATTCCAAGTAAAGCGTAAAGCTGGTTGGGATACACATGGATTACCCATTGAACTTGGTGTTGAAAAGGAATTAGGAATTACCAAAGAAGATATTGGTAAAACCATTTCTGTTGAAGATTACAATGCAGCTTGTAGAAAAGCTGTCATGAGATATACAGACGTTTGGAATGACCTTACCCAAAAAATGGGTTATTGGGTAGATATGGACGATCCATACATTACTTACGATCCTAAATACATGGAGTCTGTTTGGTGGTTGTTAAAGGAAATCTATAACAAAAGCTTGATGTATAAAGGCTACACCATTCAGCCTTATTCGCCAAAAGCAGGAACAGGATTGAGCTCGCATGAGTTAAATCAACCAGGAACCTATCAAGATGTTACTGACACAACAGTTGTTGCTCAATTTAAAGCCAATGAAGATTCACTTCCAGATTTTTTACAAAATGAAGGAACGATTTACTTTATGGCTTGGACTACAACGCCTTGGACACTTCCAAGTAATACAGCATTAACCGTTGGACCAAAAATTGATTATGTTTTAGTTGAAACGTACAATCAATATACGTTTGAGCCAATTAACGTTGTTTTAGCAAAGTCTTTAGTTAACAAACAGTTCGACGGAAAATTTAAGAAAGTAGAAACGAAACCAGAATTATTAGACTATAAATCTGGAGATAAAAAAATTCCGTTTTACGTTGTAAAAGAATTTAAAGGGAAAGATTTGGTAGGAATTACCTATGAACAATTGTTGCCTTACGCGTTACCAAACGATCATCCAGAAAATGCTTTTAGAATCATTTCAGGAGATTTCGTAACTACGGAAGATGGAACAGGAATTGTACATACTGCCCCAACTTTTGGAGCAGATGATGCCATGGTTGCTAAACAGGCAACGCCAGAAGTGCCACCAATGTTAGTGAAAGACGAGAATGATAATCTTGTTCCATTGGTTGACTTACAAGGAAAATTCAGGCCAGAAATGGGTGAATATGCAGGTAAGTATGTAAAGAACGAATATTATAACGATGGCGAAGCGCCAGAACGCTCTGTGGATGTTGAACTTGCCATTAAATTAAAAGAAGAAAACAAAGCCTTTAAGGTTGAGAAATATAAACACAGTTATCCAAACTGCTGGAGAACAGATAAACCAATTTTATACTATCCATTAGATTCATGGTTTATTAAAGTAACTGATGTTAAGGAGAGAATGTTTGAGTTAAATGAAACCATCAATTGGAAACCAAAAGCAACAGGAACAGGTCGTTTTGGAAATTGGTTAGCCAATGCCAACGATTGGAACTTATCGCGTTCGCGTTATTGGGGAATTCCATTGCCAATCTGGAGAACTGAAGATGGGAAAGAAGAAATTTGCATTGGTTCTGTAGAAGAATTGAAAATTGAAATGGCTAAAGCTGTTGAGGCAGGAGTTCTTTCAAAAGATATTTTTGAAGATTTTGAAATTGGTAACAACTCCGAAGAAAACTATGCAACAATCGATTTGCATAAAAACATTGTAGATGAAATTGTTTTAGTGTCGAAGTCTGGACAACCCATGAAACGAGAAGCAGATTTAATTGACGTTTGGTTCGATTCTGGTTCTATGCCTTATGCACAGTGGCATTATCCGTTTGAAAATAAAGAATTAATTGATGAGAAAAAGGCTTTTCCAGCTGATTTTATTGCAGAAGGTGTCGATCAAACTCGTGGTTGGTTCTATACGCTTCATGCTATAGGAACCATGGTTTTCGATTCGGTTGCATATAAAAATGTGGTTTCAAATGGTTTGGTTTTAGACAAAAACGGACAGAAAATGTCCAAACGTCTTGGGAATGCCACAGATCCTTTTGAGACTTTATCGACTTATGGAGCTGATGCTACTCGTTGGTATATGATAGCGAATGCCAATCCTTGGGACAATTTAAAATTTGATGTAGATGGCATTGAGGAAGTAAAACGTAAGTTCTTTGGAACCCTTTACAACACCTATTCCTTCTTTACTTTATATTCAAATCTGGATAATTTTAGTTATACTGAAACAGATATTCCATTAAACGAAAGACCTGAAATTGATAGATGGATTCTTTCAGAATTACATACTTTAATTCAGAAAGTAGATGCTTTTTATGCAGATTACGAGCCTACAAAAGCAGCCAGAGCTATTTCAGATTTCACACAAGATTACGTGAGTAACTGGTTTGTACGTTTAAGTAGAAGGCGTTTCTGGAAAGGCGATTACCAGCAAGATAAAATTTCAGCTTATCAAACGCTTTACACTTGTATGGAAACTATTGCTAAGTTAGGAGCACCCATAGCACCTTTCTTTATGGATAGGTTGTATTTGGATTTAAATTCAGTATCGAGAAAAGAGACTTTTGAAAGTGTACATTTAGCTGAATTTCCAACATTTAATGAAAGTTTTGTAGATAAGAGTTTAGAACGCAAAATGGAAGCAGCCCAAACAATATCTTCTTTGGTATTATCGTTAAGAGCTAAGGAGAAAATTAAAGTAAGACAACCACTACAAAAAATCATGATTCCTATAGATTCTAAACAACAAAAGGAAGAGATTCTAGCAGTTGCAGAATTAATCAAACATGAAGTAAACGTTAAGGAAATAGAGCTATTAGAAGATGCTTCAGATATCTTAGTTAAACAAATTAAACCTAATTTTAAAACTCTTGGACCACGATTTGGTAAGGATATGAAATTGATAGCTAATACAATTGTTGGTTTCACTTCGGAAGACATTAAAAAAATCGAGCAAAGTGGTGAAATGGAGGTTGTAATTAACGGAAAAAGTATTACTTTAGGGCTTGAAGATGTAGAGATAACATCACAAGATATTGAAGGTTGGTTGGTTGCTAACGAAGGTGCATTAACTGTAGCTTTAGATGTCACTATCTCTGAAGAATTACGAAAAGAAGGGATTGCACGAGAGCTCGTTAATCGTATTCAAAACTTACGTAAAGATTCAGGTTTTGAAGTAACAGATAGGATAGATGTACAACTTCAAAAAGATGATAAAATAGTGGATGCTGTACAAGCGAATATGATGTATATTAAAGCAGAAACTTTAACAGAAGAATTAGAAATTATTGATCAGATAAATAATGGTATAGAAGTTGTATTTGACGATGTAAATACGAGGTTATTTATTCAAAAACATTAAGAACATGGCAAACGAATTAAACATAAGGTATGCAGATAAGGATTTAGCAGAATTTAAAGTGTTAATCCAGGAGAAAATTGTAAAAGCACAATACGATTTAGATTTAATAAAAAGTGCTTACATGAACGATTTAAATAATGGTACAGACGATACGTCGCCTACTTTTAAAGCGTTTGAAGAGGGTAGCGAAACCATGAGTAAAGAAGCAAATTCGCAATTAGCTATTAGACAAGAAAAGTTTATTCGTGACTTAAAAAATGCACTTATTAGAATTGAAAACAAAACCTATGGTGTTTGTAGAGTAACTGGAAAACTAATAAACAAAGATCGTTTAAAGTTAGTGCCTCATGCCACATTGAGTATTGAAGCTAAAAACATGCAATAAACTCCTGATAATAAAGGAGCCCATTTTAATATACACGAACGCTTCAATTTTTTGAGGCGTTTTTTTATAGGTTTTGTTTAAACCCAAAGGTTTTAATTTTTAATATATGAAGCCATCTTTATACATTGTCTTTTTATTTTTTGTGTTTCAAATCCAAGCTCAAAAAACTACAAATAAATTTTTTTCTTCTGAAGGGGTTTCAACGATTAATATCGATGGGAGTTCTGTTTTTAAAATAACAATTAAGACAGCAAAAACTAAAGATATTTCAATAGAATCTTTTGTTGAAGGAGAAAACAGCGAGCATGTGGTTTTAGTAACGCATTTACAAAACAATCAATTACAGGTTTCAAGTGTTTATCAGCCGTTGTTTGTTGCAGATGATGATAAAAGGAGTGTTCATAAACTTATTTCCATCGAATTAACAATACTAATTCCTGAACATTTAAACATTATTATTACAAGCAACATTGCTTCGGTGTTTATAACGGGAAGCTATAATCAAGTGACTACAGAATTAATTAATGGTTCTTTTCAATCTAAAAATTTTCAAGGGAACCTTTTAGTAAATACCATTCATGGTGATATTCATGTAGCAACAAATCTGGTTACAGTTCAAGCCTCAAGTAAACATGGAGATGTAAAGCAAGAGGTTTTAACCCAAGGAAGTCGAGAAATCTTGTTAAATTCGATAAATGGGAATATTACTGTTACCAAAACTGAATAATATGCCTATTTTTGAAAAAAAAATCTACTATTAATATAAAATATTCCTCCCGAAAATCGGGATCGTGGGAAATAATATGACCATAAAAAAATCCATTCTCTTCATCATCCTTATTTTATTGATCGATCAAATAAGCAAAATCTACATTAAAACTCATTTTGTTATTGGCGAAGAGCTTCAGGTATTCTCGTGGTTTAAAATATATTTTGTAGAAAATGATGGTATGGCTTGGGGAACCAAGTTAAGCGATTTTATTTCCTTTATTTCAGATAGAACAGCCAAATTATCCTTGACTATTTTTAGAATTGTAGCCATTTTTGGGATTGGTTACTGGTTATTTGATTCTGTAAAAAAACAAAGTCCTAGGGTATTAATTTGGGCAATTGTTTTTATTTTTGCTGGCGCTTTAGGAAATATTTTGGACTCCGTTTTTTATGGTGTTTTGTTTAATGATAGTTTTGGGCAAGTGGCTTCGTTTTTACCAACGGAAGGAGGTTACGATACATTGCTACATGGGAAAGTTGTAGATATGCTCTATTTCCCTATTTGGAAAGGCTATTTACCTGATTGGTTGCCATTTTATGGAGGAGACTATTTTACCTTTTTTGAACCCGTTTTTAATGTAGCTGATGTGGCTATAAGTACAGGTTTTGGATTGCTTGTTTTCTTTAATAAAAAAGCGTTTACTGAAGATTAATTAAAACGAATAAACCTGCTTTGGCGTTACGCAATAATTTAAAGCCATATCGTTTTCAAATATATCTTCGATGTTGGTTTCTGCTTCAAAAAATGATAAACCAATTTTAATAGTTTCTGGTTTGCATTCAGCTAAAAATCTATCGTAAAAACCCTTACCATAACCAACACGATGTCCTTGTAAATCGAAAGCTAAAAGAGGCACAAAAACCACATCAATTTTTTGATTAGAAATCTCGATTCCATCTACAGGCTCTGGAATGTTATAGTTATTTTTTTTAATAACAGTTCCATCAGTTAAAAGAAAATGATCCATATTTCCAGTAGAAAAATCACTTTTAGAAATCACAATGTTTTTATCTTTTCCTGAAAGGATGTTTAAAATATAATCTGTATTTACTTCCTTGTGCTCTTCAATAGAAAGAAAAAGATGATAGAATGAAAAATCCCAAATAGATAAGGTTAAAAGCTGGTTAGCAATTTGTAAACTAAATTCTTCAATTGCTTCAGAATCTAATTCTTGACGTTTTAGCTTGTAAATTTTTCGTAATTCGGCTTTTAGCATCAAACTATTTTTTCAAATTTGTGGTGATATGAAACAACGCGTCACCTTGATAAACAATAGGAGATTCGTTGACATTAATAATATATCCTGTATAATTTGCCTTAACAAAATGGTTAAACTTGCCATATGGATCTGTTATATTTCCAATAATATCTCCAGCATTTACTTTAGTGCTTATAGTTGCTGATGCTTTAAACATGCCAGAGTAATTAGCACGTTGCCACTTACCACCTGTTATAAAAAGAGGTTCTTTTTTGGGTGGAGATACTTTAAATTTTGATTGTAACATTCCAAAATGATGTAAAATTCTTTTAGCTCCATTAACACCTGTATTGGTTACATTATTGTCTATATGAAAAGATTTTCCACCTTCAAAAAGCAACATGGTCTTTCCTAGCTTATAGCTGGTATTACGAAAAGATTTTTTTAAATGTTTGGAATAAAAGACAAAAGGAGCTCCAAAAACATTAGCTAGCTCATTTAATTTAGGATTGTTTTTCGCAATTCGTATTTGAGGTGCATTAAATCTTCCAGCTCCTCCAGTATGAAAATCTAGAATAAAATCGACATCGGTAACAATTTCTGTTGTTAGCTCGAAAGCCACACGACTAGCCAAAGAACCTTTTTTAATTCCTGGAAAAACACGATTTAAATCACGACCATCAGGAAACTCACGCTTTAAATTTATAAAACCAAAAACGTTAATAATTGGCATACAAATAATGGTTCCAGATTTCGGTTTATTAATACCTTTTGCAATAATCTGTCTTACAATTTCAACTCCATTTACTTCGTCACCATGAATGCCAGCAGTAAACAAAACTACAGGACCTGGTTTTTTAGATCTTTCAACAAAAACAGGTACATCGATGCTTGAGGACGTATGTAAATTTGCAACGCCAAAATTAAGCTCGCAACTTTCGCCAGCTTTAATTTTTTTACCTAGAATAGTGATGTATTCTTTATGTGCGTAAGTCATTTATTTATTTTTTTCAATATAAGTAATAATGGCTCTAGCAATATTTTTTCCAGTAGCACCTTCAATGCCTTCTAACCCTGGAGTGGAGTTTATTTCTAATAATAGTGGGCCACGTGCAGATTGTAACATGTCTACACCACAAACAGGAAGTTTTAAGGCTTTAGCTGCATTCATGGCTAATTTTAATTCGTCTGTACTTAGTTTAATAATATTAGCAGATCCACCACGATGTAAATTAGAACGAAACTCACCTTCCTTGCCTTGGCGTTTCATAGCTCCTACCACTTGTCCATCTACAACCAATGCTCTTAAATCGGCTCCTTTTGCTTCTTTAATAAATTCTTGGACAATCACCCGAGCTTCTAATCCATTAAAGGCTTCAAGTACAGATTCTGCAGCATTTTTTGATTCAGCTAAAACGACTCCCAAACCTTGGGTACCTTCTAATAATTTAATAATTACCGGAACCCCTCCAACATGTTCTATAACTTCTTCAACATCTCTTGAATAATTAGTAAAAACTGTTTTGGGCATGCCAATTCCGGCTTTGCTTAAAAGCTGTAAGCTTTTTAACTTGTCTCTAGAACGTAAAATAGCTCCAGAAGACACAATAGAAAACACTCCCATCATTTCAAATTGCCTTACAACAGCACAGCCATAAAAGGTTATTGATGCTCCAACCCTTGGAATAATGGCATCTACATAATCTAAATATCTATCTTTATAATATATGCTAGGCTTTTCTTTTTCAATAATAATGTCGCACTTTAAAGGATCGATAACTTCTACTTTATGGTTTCTTTTCCTCCCTTCTTCAATCAATCTCTGGGTTGAATATAAATGTGGGTTTCTAGATAAAATAACAATATTCATGTGTTTGTTTTTATATTTAAAATTAGATGGATTGCTTTTTTTTAAATGACAGATCCTGTTCATCGACATCTACAAGAAATTTTTTACTTAAAAATTGCCTACCAATTAAAACCGGAAATTTCATATCGTCTCTGGTACTTAGAGTTAAGTTAATTTTATATGTTTTGTCAAAAATGATAACTTCAGACTTAATTTTAAACCTATTTTCTTTGTAACCGTTACTACTTTTTACATCGGTTTTAGAGTAACTATCAAAAACGACCTGTTTGCCACTAAAATTTGGATGCCCCTTACTGTAAAAGGTACATTTTAGTTTTTCACCTTCAACAATGATTTCAGAACAATGTATGGCCGAAGTATAAGCTCCAGTATCTATTTTAGCATCAATATGAAATAAATCTAACTTCGGAAAGTCAATTTTATCAACTCTGCCTATAATTTGTTTTTCCATTTCAAAGTTTTAAAAAAGTGAAGCAAGTTAGTTAAATAGTATGTTGATGTAATTTATTTATTTATTTTTTTTTAAAATAATTTAAGACTGATTTTAAAACTAAAAAAATTAAAAGAATTACCTTTGGTAAAAGCTCTTAAAAAGCTATTTCATTCTAAAAACATACTTTTTAACATCTAAAAAGACCTAGTATTCGTTAATGAGCAAAACCTCGCTTGAAATACAATTGCAAACCTTACCAAGTGAGCCAGGGGTGTATCAATATTTTGATGCAGATGGGGTTATTCTATATGTTGGAAAAGCTAAAAATATAAAAAAAAGGGTTAGCTCTTACTTTACGAAGCAGCATGATTACGGAAAAACCAAAGTGCTTGTCAAAAAAATTGCCACCATCAAGCATATTGTGGTAAATACAGAAACGGATGCTCTTTTATTAGAAAATAATTTAATTAAAAAGTATCAGCCTCGATACAATGTACTTTTAAAAGACGACAAATCCTATCCGTGGATTTGTATTAAAAACGAACGTTTTCCTAGAGTGTTCTCTACCAGACGTGTTATAAAAGATGGAAGCGAATATTTTGGACCATATACCAGTATGAGAACCGTTAGTACCTTGCTGGATTTAATTCGAGGTTTGTATAAACTACGGACTTGTAAATACGATTTGTCTGAAGAAAAAATACAAGCTGGAAAATATAAAGTTTGTTTAGAGTTTCATTTGGGAAACTGTAAAGGACCATGTGAAGATTTCCAAACCCTTGAAGATTATAATGAAGGAATTCACGCCATTAAAGAAATTTTAAAAGGAAACTTTAAAGACTCTTTATTGCAATTTAAGCAGCAAATGAAGCAACTTTCTGAAGCTATGCAGTTTGAAGAGGCTCAAATAATTAAAGAAAAAATTGAAGTATTAGAAAATTATCAAGCAAAATCGACCATTGTAAATCCAAAAATTAGCAATGTAGATGTGTTTTCAATTATAAGCGATGAAAGTTATGGGTATGTCAATTTTTTGCAATTGTCCTATGGTTCCATCATTCGTTCTCATACCTTGGAGATAAAGAAAAAACTTCAAGAGTCAGACAAGGATTTGTTAGAGCTAGCAATTATTGAATTAAGACAACGTTTTCATTCTAACTCGAAAGACATTTATGTACCATTTAAAATTAATTTGGGAGAAGAGATCAAAGTAGTTGTGCCTCAATTAGGAGATAAAAAACATATTTTAGATTTATCTATTCGCAACGCAAAATACTATCGTTTAGAACAATTAAAGCAAGTGAAAATTGTAGATCCAGACAGACATGCCAATAGAATTATGGCGCAAATGAAAGCCGATTTACGCTTAACTAAAGAACCAAGGCATATAGAATGTTTCGATAACTCTAATATCCAAGGGACACATCCAGTGGCAGCTTGCGTCGTGTTTAAAAATGGGAAACCAAGTAAAAAAGAGTATCGTCATTTTAATATTAAAACAGTTGAAGGTCCAGACGATTTTGCCTCTATGGAAGAAGTGGTGTATAGACGTTATAAACGGCTGTTGGATGAAAAGCAATCGCTTCCGCAATTGATTATTATCGATGGAGGTAAAGGACAGCTTTCTTCTGCATTAAAAAGTTTGGATGCGTTACAATTACGCTCAAAAATTGCAGTCATCGGAATTGCGAAACGTTTGGAAGAATTATTTTATCCAGACGATCCAATTCCCTTATATTTAGATAAAAAAAGTGAAACTTTAAAAATCATTCAACAACTTAGAAACGAAGCCCACAGATTTGGGATTGAGCATCACAGAAATAAAAGAAGCAAAACAGCTTTAAACACAGAACTAGAAACCATTCCAGGTATTGGAGACAAAACTATAGTAGAGCTGTTAAAAACTTTTAAATCTGTAAAACGTATATCTAATGCAAAATTGGATGAGTTAGAAGATGTTGTTGGAATTTCAAGAGCTAATAAAATATATAATCACTATCACAATTCATGAAATACTTTTTTCTAATCATATTATTAGTTTATTCATTTAACACCTTCTCTCAAGAACAAAAACCTGACGATGTTAAAATAGGTTTGGTTTTAAGTGGAGGAGGCGCAAAAGGACTAGCTCACATTGGCGTGTTAAAAGTTATTGATAGCCTTGGAATTAAAATAGATTATGTTGCAGGAACAAGTATGGGAGCTATAATAGGCTCGCTTTATGCATCAGGTTATTCAGGAAAAGATATCGATTCTATTTTTAAAGATGTTAATTTCGATAAAATTATTAACGACGAATTACCACGAGCAGCAAAAACTTTTTATGAACGAGATAATTCAGAAAAATATGCATTTACTTTACCTTTTGAACATTTTAAAATAAAATTACCTTCAGCCTTATCTCGTGGTCAGAACATGCTTAGCTTGCTATCTAAATTAACCTTGCATGTTAGCGATGTAGATGACTTTAGTAAATTGCCCATCCCATTTTTTTGTATGGCTACTAATGTGGAAACCGGTCAAGCTGTCGTTCTGGATAAAGGCAGTTTACCATTAGCTATTACAGCAAGTGGCGCGTTCCCATCCTTATTTCAGCCTGTAACCATAGACAATCAAATATTGATAGATGGAGGAGTTGTAAACAATTACCCTATTGATGAATTAAAAGCAAAAGGCATGAATTTGATTATTGGTGTCGATGTTCAAGATGGTTTAGCAACTAGAGAAGAATTAATATCTGCTCCAGACATACTACTTCAAATTAATAATTACAGAACGATTAATGATATGAAGGAGAAATCTAAAAAAACAGATGTTTATATAAAACCAGACATATCAGATTATACCGTTATCTCTTTTAGTGATGGAAGAGCTATAATTTCAAATGGCGAAAAAGCTGCAGGTAAAAAAATAGATGCTTTAAAACATATTGCTTCAATGCAAACTCAAAAACCTGCAAAACATGTTCATATACAACCCGTAGACAGTATTAAAATTAACGAGATTTATATTGAAGGAAATGAAAAATATACAGACGCTTATATTTTAGGTAAACTAAAATTTAAACAGAGAGTTAAATTAAAATACAATCAATATGTTGATGGTGTAAACAACTTAGCAGCAACCAATAATTTTGAAAGTGTCATTAATCAATTAAAACCATCTGTAAGTAACGATGGATATGATATGTATCTAACCTTAAAAGAGAGTTCTATTACAACATTCTTCAAGCTTGGAGTTCATTATGACGATTTGTATAAAACGGCTGCTTTAGTAAATTTAACTAAGAGGCAATTATTATTTAAAAACGATGTGCTTTCTTTCGATTTTATAGTTGGAGATAATATTAGATATAATTTTGAATATTATATTGATAAAGGATTTTACTGGAGTATTGGTTTAAAATCTAATTATAACCAATTTAAAAAAGTCATTCCAGCAACAGGTTTATTAACAGATGAAGAATTAGAGACCATAAATGTGAACAAATTAGATGTGCAACTAAAAGACCTTACCAATCAGTTTTATTTGCAAACACTTTTCACCAAAGACTTGTCGTTAATTCTTGGTGCAGAGCATAAAAGACTTAAAATAACTTCAGAGACTGTTTTAACGGGAGACAACGAAAAAAGGACTGTTTTTGAAAACAGCGATTACTTAAGTTTGTATGGAAAGGTTAAATACGATTCTTACGATAATAAGTATTTTCCAAACGAAGGCATTTTTTTTGACAGCGACTTCCATTTGTATTTATATTCTTCAGATTTTAATAACAATTTTAATCAATTTTCAATTGCAAAAGCCACGATAGGTTATGCATATAGTTTTTCAGATAAATTTACTGCAAACATTACAACACAAGGAGGTTTTAATATTGGAGAGAATGATAATCCGTATTTAAACTTTGCACTTGGAGGTTATGGAAACGATTTTATAAATAATTTTGAATCGTTTTATGGTTACGATTTTATTTCCATTTCAGGAAATAGTTTTGTTAAAGGAGTTTTATCTTTAGATTACGAAATTTTTAAGAAAAACCATTTAAATATTGCAGCTAACTATTCTAATATAGCAGATAATATTTTTGATGATGGCGAGTGGATAACATCTCCAGACTATACAGGTTATGCTTTAGGGTATTCTATGGAAACTATTTTAGGACCTATAGAAATAAAGTATTCTTATTCTCCTGAAGCCGATCAAAGTATTTGGTATTTTAATCTCGGATTCTGGTTTTAGAGTGTTTTTTTTATAAAAACATATTGTAATAATTGATAAAATAAAATATCAGATAAATTTCCGATATTTGTAAAACTATGAAACCATTTTGGAAAAACTTATTAAGTCATCTTCAGTTTCTTCTTAAAAGAAACCCAGAATAGGTAGTCGTATTTGTCACTTCTACATTAGTAGAAATCTTATTAATTTTAGTACCTTAGTATTCAATTTGTTTTTAGAATGTTTTGAGTTTTTATGAAGTTGAAATTCCAACTCATAACTCATCACTTTTAATCTATAATTTTATAAAAAATGCCATTTTATCATAAACTAGGAAATATTCCTCCTAAAAGACATACACAGTTTAAAAAACCAGACGGAAGCCTTTATAGCGAACAATTATTTGGCACCATTGGATTTGATGGTATGTCTACAAATTCATATCACGAACAAAGGCCAACCCAAGTTAAAGCTATAAAAAAACAATATAGTGTGGCCCCAAAAATTGCTAAAGAAAATAGCATCCAATCGTATCGTTTAAGAGGCTTTCAGGTAAAACCAGAAAACGATTATTTAGAAAGCCGGAAAATAGTTCTTACCAATAGCGATTGCAGTATTATTCTTGCAGCACCAAAACAGTCTACAACTGATTACTTTTATAAAAACTCCGATGCAGATGAAATGATTTTCATTCATAAAGGCACTGGAAAATTACGGACACATTTAGGAAATCTAGATTTTAAATATGGCGACTATTTAATTGTGCCAAGAGGAACAATTTATAAAATGGATTTTGACTCAGAAGATAACAGACTTTTTATTGTAGAATCCAGAAGACCAATATATACACCAAAAAGATATAGAAATTGGTTTGGGCAATTATTAGAACATGCACCGTTTTGCGAAAGAGATCTTCGTCAACCACAAGAATTGGAAACCAACAACGAATCTGGAGAGTTTTTAATGAAAGTAAAGAAACAAGACGACATCTTCGAAATGGTTTATGCATCGCATCCGTTTGATGTTATAGGTTACGATGGATATAGTTATCCTTATGCCCTTTCAATTCACGATTTCGAACCTATAACGGGACGTATACATCAGCCACCTCCAGTGCATCAAACGTTTGAAACAGATGCCTTTGTAGTGTGTAGCTTTGTGCCAAGATTATACGATTATCATCCGTTGTCAATTCCTGCACCTTACAATCACAGTAATATTGATAGTGATGAGGTTTTATATTATGTGGATGGCGATTTTATGAGTAGAAACGATGTAGATGCAGGACATATATCTTTACATCCAGCAGGAATTCCACATGGTCCACACCCAGGAGCAGTAGAACGTAGTATTGGAAAAGTTAAAACAGACGAATTAGCAGTTATGGTGGATACGTTTAAACCATTAAAAATTACAGAAGAAGCATTAAAAATAGCAGACGAGGATTATTTTAAATCTTGGTTAGATCATTAAAATTATTGAAAAATGAGTAAAGAAATAAAATCAGTAGATTACGGATTAGAGAAAATATTTGAAGGAGCTCAAGATTTCCTTCCCTTATTAGGAACAGACTATGTGGAATTTTATGTTGGCAACGCCAAACAAGCAGCACATTTTTATAAAACAGCTTTTGGTTTTCAGTCCTATGCTTATAAAGGGTTAGAAACCGGGTCAAAAGATGAGGTTAGCTATGTGTTAAAACAAGATAAAATTAGACTGGTTTTAACAACGCCTTTAAACAGTAAATCACCAATTAACGATCATATTGTAAAACATGGAGATGGTGTTAAAATAGTTGCTTTATGGGTAGACGATGCTAGAAGTGCCTACGAAGAAACAACAAAGCGTGGTGCAAAATCATATATGGAGCCAAAAGTGGAAACTGACGAACATGGCGAAGTTGTTCGAGCTGGAATTTATACTTATGGAGAAACTGTTCACATGTTCGTTGAACGAAAAAACTACAAAGGAACCTTTATGCCTGGTTTTAAGGAGTGGAAATCAGATTATAATCCAAAACCTACTGGTTTGAAATATATAGACCATATGGTAGGAAATGTTGGATGGGGAGAAATGAACACGTGGGTGAAATGGTATGAAGATGTTATGGGATTTGTAAATTTCCTTTCGTTTGACGATAAACAAATTCATACAGAATATTCAGCCTTAATGAGTAAGGTAATGAGTAATGGGAACGGTAGAATCAAATTCCCTATTAACGAACCTGCAGAGGGGAAAAAGAGATCTCAAATTGAAGAATATTTGGATTTTTATGAAGGACCTGGCGTACAACATATAGCAGTTGCAACAGACGACATAATTAAAACTGTGGCAGATTTACGTTCTAGAGGAATTGAGTTTCTATCTACACCTCCAGAAGAGTATTACAATGCTGTTCCTGGAAGATTAGAAACTTATAGCCATGAATTGCGTGAAGACATTGAAACCCTAAAAAAATTAGGTATTATGATTGATGCCGACGAAGAAGGTTACCTGTTGCAAATTTTCACAAAACCTTTAGAAGATAGACCAACTCTTTTCTTCGAAATTATTCAAAGAATGGGAGCACGTGGTTTTGGTGCTGGGAATTTTAAAGCCCTTTTTGAATCTATTGAACGCGAACAAGAATTAAGAGGGACATTATAACAAATATTTAACTAAATATACAGCTAAAAACTCTATCCAAACTATGGATAGAGTTTTTTAGTTTTATACATTTGGAATGGTAATTGTAATATGGAAAGCAGACAATAAAAATGTATTCCATAAGTTACAGTTACAGATATTATAAAGTATGAAAAAATCACTTCTAATAATTTTAATAACCCTGTTTGTACAATCAGTTTTTTCTCAAAAGGAAAGTTCTTTTGATGTTGGCGAATGGTTTCGGTTTGAAATGAGTTATAGTGGGTTTTTAAAAGCAGGAGAAGCAACTCTTACAGTTAAAAACGCGACCTACAAAAATAAACCCGTATATCATGTTGTTGGTAAAGGCTGGACTACTGGTGCTATCAAATGGTTTTTTAAGGTGGAAGATAGATATGAAAGCTATTTTGATAAACAAAACATCATGCCATATAAGTTTATTCGAGATATAAACGAAGGTGGACACACAAAAAATATTGAAATCGATTTCGATCAGGTTAAACATAAAGCCTACGTAAATAACATCAAACACAACAAACAAAAGGTTTTCGATACTAAACCAAATATTCAGGACATGGTTTCCACCTTTTATTATTTAAGAGAAAACTTAGATATTCCAACCTTAAAAGAAGGAGATGAAGTTCATGTGGATATGTTTTTCGATGATGAAAATTATGGCTTTAAATTAAAATATTTAGGCAAAGAAACTATCGATACAGAATTTGGAAAAATTAGAGCATTAAAATTTAGACCATATGTAATGGCTGGAAGAGTTTTTAAAGAAGAAGAAAGCTTGACATTATGGGTTTCAAATGATAAAAATAAAGTACCTTTACGTATCCAAGCAGATCTAGCAGTTGGCTCTTTAAGAGCTGATTTAAATGCTTTTAAAGGATTAAAACACCCATTTAAAATAGTAGCAAAAAACTAATGGAATTAGACCAAGAATTAACCAATCAGCTTAAAGAAAAATTCGACGATATAGGACAAGATTTAGATGTTCATTTAAAAGGATTGTTATATAGCAAGCCCATAAATTATTGGGATTATATCCAGACAGATGCACTTTTAGACCTACAAACGCAACGTACTGTTTTGCCAGACGAAATGGTTTTTATTATGTATCATCAAATCAACGAATTGTTGTTTAAAATGATACTTTGGGAAATAGACCAAGTAGCCAAAACTGTCCATATTCAAGCTGATTTCTTTTCAACCAAATTAATGCGAGTTAGCAGATATTTTGATATGCTTACATCTTCTTTCGAGATTATGAGAGATGGCATGGATGTAGAACAATATAATAAATTTAGAAACACCCTTACACCAGCAAGTGGCTTCCAAAGTGCACAATACCGGAAAATTGAATTAGCGTCTACAGAACTTATCAATTTAATAGATAACAGATTTAGAGAAACCATTGATAGAAATACCTCTTTTGAACATGCTTTTAACCATTTGTATTGGCAAGCTGCTGGAAAAGACTATAAAACAGGCAAAAAAAGTTATTTATTAACAGTTTTTGAAGAACGATACAAAGATGAATTTATTAGATTTGCCAAATTCTATAATTCCAATAATTTGTGGACCAAGTTTAAAGAGCTACCACAGGAGGTTAGAGAAAATAAAGATTTAGTAAATGCCATGCGCCATTATGATTATACAGTAAACATAAAATGGGTTATGGCACATTATAACACAGCAAATCACTATTTAAATATTGGTGGTAAAACAGCTGAAGCAACAGGAGGAAGTGAATGGGTAAAATACATGCATCCAAAATATCAAAGAAGAATATTTTTTCCAGAACTATGGACCAAACAAGAATTACAAGATTGGGGAAAAGATGTCTAATAATTTTTGCAATTATTTTAGGATTAAATAGTTGTAAAGAAGATAAGCCCTTGATAATTGAAGAAGAAGAACTTGCTGTTGTTATACCAGAAGACATCTTCGAATTTGGTTTTAATCTAAACGATTTTTACGTAAAAAGAGATACCGTTAGGGCTGGAGACAGTTTTGGCGAAATTATGCAACGTCATAAAATTGGGTATCCTCAAATATTTCAAATAGCTGAAAAAGCTAGAGATAGCTTCGATATTAGAAAACTTCAAATAGGGAAACCCTATACTATTTTGTGTTCTAAAGACTCATTACAAGAGCCTAAATGTTTTATCTATCAGCCTAATAGAGAAGAGTATATTGTATTAAATTTTCAAGACTCAATACATGCGTATACAAGCAGAAAACCTATTAAATATGTTGAAAAAGAAGTGTCTGGCGTAATTTCTAGTAATATTTCCGAAACTCTAGACCAAAAAGGAATTAGTTTTATTTTAGCCTATAAAATGTCTGACATTTATGCTTGGACCATAGATTTTACAAGACTTCAAAAAGGAGATAGATTTAAAGTTATTTATACAGACAAATATATTGACGACACAATATATGCTGGAATAGACAATATAAAAGCAGCTGTTTTCGAACATAAAAAAGAAAATTTTTATGCCTTCGAATTTGAAACAGATAGCGTAAAAGGCTTAAAAGATTACTTTAGCGAGGAAGCCAATAATTTACGTCGTGCGTTCTTAAAAGCCCCCGTGGAATATAAACGTATATCGTCTAGATACAACCTTAAAAGGCGTATTGCTTTATATGGTAATAAAATAAGACCACATAAAGGAACAGATTTTTCTGCTAGTGTTGGTACACCAATTCGAGCAACTGCTAACGGAACGGTTACAAAATCTGCATATACAAGAGGCAATGGTAATTATGTGAAAATAAGACACAATACAACCTATGAAACTCAATACCTCCATATGAAAAAACAAAATGTGAAGGTTGGTCAATATGTAAAACAAGGCGATGTTATTGGTTGGGTTGGAATGACTGGAAACACCTCTGGGCCTCATGTATGTTATCGATTCTGGAAAAACGGAAAGCAAGTCGATCCGTTTAGAGAAAAATTACCTGAAGCTGAGCCAATATCAAGTGTTTTGAAAGCAAAATACTTAGAATATATTGCCCCTTTAAAAGTTCAATTAGATACGATTAAATTTGAAGTTGAAACAGCACAACCTTCAGATAAGTTAATTACTCAGGTAAATTAATTTTATGAGCTTACCAAAGATTGATCCAACATCTACTGTTACCTGGAATAAACTTCAGGCGCACTTTCAATCTGTAAAAGAGATTCAAATGAAAGATTTATTTGCTCAGGATAAAGAACGAGCAAATAAATTAACGGTTCAATGGGAAGATTTCTATGTGGATTATTCTAAAAATAGATTAACCGAAGAGACTCTTTCGCTATTAGTACAGCTTGCAAAGGAAGTGAAATTAGACGAGGCTATTAAAAGCTTTTTTTCTGGTGAAAAAATTAATGAAACAGAACATCGAGCAGTACTTCACACAGCCTTAAGAGCCAAAGACACAGATAAAATATGTGTTGATAACATAAATATTATTCCAAAAATTTCTCAAGTAAAAAAACAAATTGAACGTTTTTCAACACAAATAATATCCGGTTCCAAAAAAGGGTATACAGGAAAAGCATTTACCGATGTTGTTAACATAGGTATTGGAGGTTCAGATCTTGGACCTTCTATGGTTGTTAGCTCCCTTGAATATTACAAAAATCATTTAAACACCCATTTTGTTAGTAATGTTGATGGCGACCATGTAAACGAAATAATAAAAAAACTAAATCCAGAAACCACTCTTTTTGTTATTGTCTCTAAAACATTTTCTACTCAAGAAACGTTGACAAATGCAAATACCATTAAAGATTGGTTTTTAACCCAAATCCCAAACTCAAACCAAGAGGCAGTTTCAAAACATTTTGTTGCTGTTTCAACAAATATTAATAAAGCAAAAGATTTTGGAATAAACGAATCTTATATTTTCCCAATTTGGAATTGGGTTGGAGGCAGATTCTCTCTTTGGAGTGCTGTAGGATTATCTATAAGCTTATCTGTAGGTTTTGATAATTTTAGTAAACTTCTACTAGGCGCTAATAAAATGGATTCACATTTTAAAACGGAAGAGTTTGGAAAGAATATTCCAGTAATTTTAGCACTCATAAGTGTTTGGTATAATAATTTTTTTAAATCTGAAACCGAAGCTATTATTCCATATTCTCAATATTTAAATAGATTTTCAATTTATTTGCAACAGAGTTTTATGGAAAGTAATGGAAAAAGTGTGGATAGAAATGGTAAGCCTATTAGCTACCAAACGGGTTCGGTTATCTGGGGGCAGCCAGGAACTAATTCGCAACATGCGTTTTTTCAATTAATCCATCAGGGAACAAAATTAATTCCAGCCGATTTTATTGGCTTTGTAGAAAGCTTACATGGAAATAAAGCACATCAAGACATCTTGATTTCTAATTTTATTGCCCAAACCGAAGCACTTTTAAATGGTAAAACAAAAGACGACGTTTTAAAAGAATTAGACGCACAGCAACTCTCTTTAGAAGAAATAAACAGGTTAATGTCTTTTAAATTTTTTGAAGGCAACAAGCCCACAAATACCATCTTCATTAAAAAACTAACTCCTGAAAGCTTAGGAAAACTTATTGCTATGTACGAACACAAAATATTTGTGCAAGGTATTGTTTGGAATATTTTTAGTTTCGATCAGTTTGGAGTTGAATTAGGCAAACAGTTAGCTGGAAAAATATTGAAAGAAGTAAAAAATAACACTTTTATCAATCATGATGCTTCTACCTTAAATCTGTTGCAGTATTATAAAAATTTAACATAAAAGGTGTTGAAAACCATGTTAATAGCTTTTATTTTATTAAAGTAATAACAGTCTCTTTATTATATACCTTCATGGTGTTAAAATTCTTAACAATTACATAATAATTATCAATTAATTAAGTGTAATTTTGCAAAAAATTTAGGAACAAATCTTTTTAATACAATGAAAAAAATTACAAGATTATTATTTTTAGCGGGAGCTTTTATGTTTACTGCTTTTACAATGGCACAGACCACTGTAACAGGAACAATTATGGATGCCGAAATGGCTGCGCCACTTCCAGGTGCAAACATTATTGAAAAAGGGACAACCAATGGCGTGTCTTCAGATTTCAATGGAAATTTCACATTAATAACAGAATCTACAGAAGGAGAAGTTGAAATCTCTTATGTTGGTTTTGGTAAAGTATTGGTGAAGTTTAGTGGAAGTACAGACCTTGGTAATATTACACTTACTTCAGACAACTCTTTAGAAGAAGTTGTTATTATAGGTAGTGGTATTATCGATTTAGCAGAAGATAGAAAAACGCCTGTGGCTGTTTCTACAATTACTGCAAACACAATTAGAGAAAAAGCAGGTAGCTCAGATTTACCAGAAGTTTTAAAATCGACGCCTTCTGTACAAAGCGTACAAGCTGGAGGTTTTGGTGATGGACAAATGTTTTTACGTGGATTCGACCAAACAAACACAGCTTTCTTATTAAACGGACAACCAATTAATGGTATGGAAGACGGTAAAATGTACTGGTCTAACTGGTCTGGTGTATTAGATGTTGCAAACGCAGTACAAGTACAACGTGGTTTAGGAGCTTCTAAATTAGCTATTTCTTCAGTTGGTGGAACGGTAAACATTGTTACTAAAACTATCGATAGAAGAGAAGGTGGTTTTGTACAACAAATGGTTGGAAATGATAACTACTTGAAATCGACTGCTTATTACTCTACAGGAGTAAACGAAAAAGGCTGGTCTTTCGGTGCTTTATTTGGATACTGGCAAGGTGATGGCTATGTAGATTATACACAAGGTCAAGGACAAACTTATTATATCTCTGTAGGGTATCAACCAAATGATAACCACGCCTTAAATTTTATGCTAACAGGAGCACCACAATGGCACGCAACAGCTGGTCGAGGTAGTATCCAAGATTTTTTAGATAGTGATAGAGGAAGAAGATGGAATGGTTCTTATGAAACCGGAGTAAACAGCCCAAACAATTTACATGGTGGTGTATATCCAGGTGGTAGAAATATTTACCACAAGCCCGTAGCTAACTTAAGCTGGGATTGGACAATTAACGACAAATCTGAACTTTCTACAGTTTTATATGGTTCTATGGGAAGAGGAGCTTTTGCTGCAGAAAAAATTTCAGATGGCGTTGGATATGTAAGAGGTTCTTATAACAACCATAACTGGTATGGTTTAGTAACTAATTATAACAACCAGTTAACAGAAACATTAAACTTTAACGTTGGTGCAGATGTTAGATCTTATAACGGTATTCATTTTAGAGGAATCAACGAATTTGTTGGTGGACAAACTTCTTATAGTGAAACGAGTGGCTATTCAGGGACTTATGAAATAACAAACACCTATGGTGGAGTTAATCCATGGGGCATGTTATTTAATCCTAATACGGAGCATGACCAAAGAATGGATAGAGATTATGAAGAAGTAATTACTTATTATGGAGTATTTGGTCAATTAGAGTATTCTAAAGACCAATTATCAGCCTTTTTCCAGGGAGCATTGTCTAACCAATCTCACCAAAGAGAAGAGTTTTTCTTTACTGAAAATGAAGGTCAATCCGAAAAATCAGAAAAAGTAAATAATGTTGGTTTCAATGTAAAAGCAGGTGCTGCTTATGAGATTACAGATATGCATAAAGTATTTGTAAATGCTGGTTTTTATTCGCGTCAACCATTCCATGATGACCTATTTGTAAATACAAGAAGTTCTAATGATTTAATTATTCCAGAGGTAGAAAATCAAGAAATTACTGGTTTTGAAGCTGGTTATCAATTTGGTGGTGATAAAATTCAAGCAAATTTAAACTTATACCACACCACTTGGGCAAAGAGAACTTTATTAGGTAATAATGGAGAAGATCAAGATACTCCTGCCTATGAAAGCTATCAAACACAGGGTGTGAAGCAAGTACATTATGGTGCAGAATTGGAAGTGTTTACACAACCTCTAGATAACTTAAGAGTAAACGGATTCCTTTCCTTAGGAGAATGGCAATATAAAGATAGTGCAACTCAAAGAACGTTTGATGCTGATGGAAATGAAATAGGTACTGCAATAGATATCGATATCGATGGATTTAATGTTGGTGGTGCTGCTCAAGTAAATGCTGGAATTAATGCTAGTTTTGAGTTCTTACCAAGATTAAGTGTAGATGCTGCATGGAACTGGTATAATGACATGTATTCTACAGGATCTTTAGCAGAGCCTACTATTGCAATGCCTTCTTACGATATGGTTGATGCTGGTTTATCTTACAAAATGTTAGTAGGAAAAGACGATAGAAATTCACTTCAATTTAGAGTGAACGTTAACAACGTTTTTGGAGAAGTTTATTTAGAGTCTGTAAATGGAAACACTGCAGCTTCAATAAATCCTGAAGACAACTACAAAGGTGTTAATACAAGTAATACAGGACGTTTTGGTTACGGAAGAACTTGGAATACAAGTATCCGTTTTAACTTCTAGTATTATTTAAAATGATATTTTATAAAAAACCTCTTCTTCACGAAGAGGTTTTTTTATGCGTTTTAATTACTACATTTGTGTTATAACAACAAAACAATCATAGATATGTATAACATGGTAAAAATACTTCACTCTTATTGGGCTTATTTGGTGCTTTTAATTTTAGTGTTAGCAGTAATTAATAGTATTATTAAACTGGTAGGTAAAAAAGAATATGGAGCCAAAGACTTTAGAATTGCTTTATTCACTTTAATTGTATCTCATATTCAATTATTATTAGGATTGATACTTTATTTTGTGTCACCAAGATTTAGTTTGTTTAGTGAATCTGGAATGGGAGAAATAATGAAAAATTCTGTAGATAGATTGTATTTGGTAGAACATCCACTGGTAAATATTATAGCAATTATACTTATTACAGTTGGGTATTCTAAGCATAAAAAGAAATTACTTTCTGAAGCAAAATTTAAAACCTTATCGATATTCTATACGTTGGCTTTAATCTTGTTTTTATCGAGAATTCCATGGAGTACTTGGTTAGCTTAAGCTAAATAAACACATAAAAAAAAACGACTCATTAGAGTCGTTTTTTTTATGTGTTATTATAGGGTTTATTCTACTTCCTTAATTACAAAAACATAAACAGGAAAGTGATCGCTAAAGCCATCTGTAAAACCGCCATCGGCAAAACTACGTAAAGGATACCCTTTCCATCGACCTCTCTTATTTACAAGGTAGTTTTTATTGTAAATTCCAGCCTTATAAAATCTCAAAGACGAGTAGTCTTTTTCAATTAATGGTTGCGTTACTAAAATTTGATCAAACAAACTCCAGCTGTCTCTATACGCATTAGAGCCTAAGCCCATTTTAAAGAAGCTTTCCATTGGATTGTAAATACCCTTTAGGCCAACATCTTCTTTGTCTTTTTCAGCCTTTAAAACGTCTTTAACACTTGCATTATTTGGGTTGTCGTTTAAATCTCCCATGATAAATATTTTAGCATAAGGATCGATAGTTTGTAATGAGTCTATAATTTTTTTGCTAAGTTTTGCAGCAGCTACACGTTTTGGTCTGCTTCTAGCTTCACCACCACTTCTAGAAGGCCAGTGATTAACAATTACATGAATCATCTCTCCTTCTAGCTTGCCACTTACCAATAATTGATCTCTCGTGTAAACACGCTCTCTCGAACTATCATCATAAATTACAAGTTCATGACTACTAGTATACAAAGGTGTAAATAATTTTTTCTGATAAAACATACCAACATCAATACCACGACGATCTGGAGAATCGTAATGAATAATCCCGTAATCTTTGTCAATTAATTGAGGATCGTTAGCAACATCTTCCATGACGCTTCTATTTTCAACCTCAGAAACACCAATTATTGCAGGAGAGTTGTTTGCCACATCTGCTCCAATATCCGAAAGCACACGAGCCATGTTATGAACCTTCTTTTTGTAGACCGTTTCAATATCGCCTTTCATTTCCATGATAGGACTTGCTTCATCATTTTTAGTGGTATCGTTTATCGTATCAAATAAATTTTCTAAATTATAAAATGCAACAGTATGTATTTTAAAGGACTTTTTTTCTTGAGCATTTACGTTGATAAATGAAGCTATTAGAATAGCAATTACCCAGAATTTTAATTTTTTCATCTAATTAGATTGTTATGTTATTGTTATGTTAATACAAAACTTCTGCCAAAAGTAAATATTTATTATAAATAATGTAAATTTGCTCGCTTTAATTAATTATTAATTAATAAAATAAGAACTATTAACTATAAATTCAAGTATGAAAAAAAGTTTTTTTATTTTTCTATTCGGAATTTTTTCAACTGTTACAGCTGTCTCTCAGGAGACTGTTGTAAAGGGAAGTGTCACAGAAGCCATTTCTTTTGAACCAATTCCAAGTGTAACTGTTACTGTTGAAGGTACTGTACTATCAGTTGAAACTGACGCAAAAGGTGAGTTTCAATTTCTAGAACAAGTGCCATTAGGAGAACAAGTGCTACACATTTCTAAAAATGGGTTTGCTTCTAAGAGATACCCAATAGTAGTAAATGAAGGTCAAACGTTAAACATTACAGACATGACCTTAACTAAAGATGTTGCTGATGCCAATTTGTTTACAATTTCATTGTCTGACGATGAACTTGATAGCGACGATAGCGGTTTAGATAATATTTCTGGACTGTTACAATCTTCAATGGACTTGTTTCAACGTACAGCAGCTTTCGAGTTTAGCTCATCTTTCTTTAAAGTAAGAGGTTTAAATTCAGAAAATGGTTCTGTTTTAATTAACGGAATTGAAATGAACAAATTATATGATGGTAGACCACAATGGAGTGATTGGGGAGGTTTAAACGACGTTCTTAGAAATCAAGAATTAACCACAGGACTTAAACCTTCTAGTTATAACTTTGGTGGTATTTTAGGAACCACAAATATGATTGTTAGAGCGTCTCAATATAGAGAAGGTGGTCGTATTACCTACTCTTCATCTAACAGAAGCTATACCAATAGAGTTATGGGAAGTTATTCATCTGGTTTATTAGATGGAGGATGGGCTTTTACCATTATGGCAGGAAGACGTTGGGGTAATGAAGGCTATCAAGATGGTACTTTATACGATGCCAATTCATTCTTTGCTTCAGTTGAAAAGGTTATTAACGAAAAACATAGCTTAAACTTTACATCTATTTATACTCCAAACCGTAGAGGGAAATCTTCGCCAAACACACAAGAAGTATACGATTTAAAAGACATTAAATACAACGAATATTGGGGTTGGTTAGATGGTGAAAAGAAAAACTCACGTATCAAAGAAGTTGTAGAACCAATTTTAATGTTAAATCATTATTGGGATATAAGTAGTAAAACTAGCTTAAACACGAATATTGGTTACCAATTTGGTAAAATAGGAAACAGCCGTTTAGATTATGGTGGTGGAGGAAACCCAAGTCCAGCTTATTATCAATTATTACCTAGTTATTTTCTTGCAGATACTGATGGTCCAGATTATGCTGGAGCTTATATAGCTGAGCAGAATTTTATTAATGGAGGTCAAGTAGATTGGGAACGTATTTTAGATGCCAACCTTACTAATAATAATCCTGTAAATGGCGAAAAACCTGGTGCTTACGTCTTATACGAAGATAGAAGTGATGACACACAATTGTCTGTAAATTCTATTTTTAACACTGAGGTTAACGAGAATATTTTAGTTAATGCAGCATTTACCTATAAAAATTTAAAATCTGAAAACTTTGGAGAAATTATCGATTTATTAGGCTCAACTGTAGGTTATCTAAATGTTGATTCTTTTGATGGTTTTCAATACGATTACCAAAATCCAAACCGTTTAGTGAGTGAAGGTGATAAATACAGATATAACTACAACATTTTATCTGAAGTTGTTTCAGGTTATGCTCAAGCACAATTTAAATACAGCAAAGTAGATTTTTACCTGTCTGCTAGTTTAACAAATACCACATACCAAAGAGATGGGTTGTGGCAAAATGAAGGTTATATTAAAACAGATGATGCAGGAAATGTGTTAATAGATAATTCTTCGGGGAAAGGTGAAAAACTTTCTTTTACTGGAATTGGAGCAAAAGGTGGATTAACCTATAAAATTACAGGGAAACATTTAATAGATGTGAACGCTGGTTATATTACTCAAGCACCTTCTATAAGAAACACGTATTCTAATTCAAGAGAAAATAAGAGTGTAGTAGATAATATTACTGAAGAAAAAATAACCTCAGCAGATATCAGCTATATTTATAGATCTCCAATTGTTAAAGCAAAACTTACTGGCTTCTATTCTAAAATTGAAGATGCTAATGAAGTTTCATTTTACTATGCTGATGGTGTTACTAATGCTAGTGTAGTATTTAACGAAACTTCTGCTTTTGTTCAAGAAATTTTATACGGTATAGATAAGCAACATATTGGAGCAGAATTAGGAATACAAGCACAAGTAACACCAACTATTTTATTAAAAGGAGTTGCTTCTATAGGTCAATATACTTACTCAAATAATCCAAATTTATATTTAACTTCATCAAGTTTTAGTGAAAATGGAGAATTAGGAAGAACACCAACTTATACATCTAATTTAAAAGACTATAAAATTGCAGGTGGTCCTCAACAAGCCTATTCGGTTGGTTTTGAATATAGAGACCCAGATTATTGGTGGTTTGGAGCAACTGCAAATTTCTTCTCCAACACATACGTAGATGTTAGTCCGTTAACTAGAACTGAAAACTTCTATCTAGCTAGTGATGGTTTACCAATTAATAATTACGATGAAGATGTGGCAAATCAATTATTAAAGCAAGAAGAGTTTGATAGTTACATGGTTGTTAACCTGACAGGTGGAAAATCGTGGAAAATAGGAGATTATTATATTGGGTTCTTTGCAAGTATCAACAACTTATTAGACGAAGTCTATAAAACAGGTGGTTTTGAACAAGGAAGAAATGCTAATTACAATGAGTTATTAGCAGATAAAAGTAATGATAAACCTGTGTTCGGTTCAAAATATTGGTATGGACGTGGAACCACTTATTTTTTAAATGTTAACTTTAGATTCTAAAAAAGAAAAAGAAAAAATTAATTAAAAATTATTACTCATGAAAACAAATAAATTTTTAAAAATAGCTCTTGGTTTAATGGTGATTTTCACTGTTGCATCTTGTGTGCAAGACGACGATTATACGGTGCCAAGTAGTATGGGTGACGAAGAAAACACCAATTTAAATAATTTAATTGCTAATGGAACAGAAATTACCATGGCAGAACTTAAAGCGAAGTATCTTACAGAGCCAGATCCAGGAGACAATTCTGCTGTACTTATAGATTTAAACGACTATATAAAAGGGTATGTATCTTCGTCAGACAGAACTGGAAATTTTTTTAAAGAATTCTTTATTCAAGACAGTCCAACAAACCCAACAATTGCAATTAAGGTTTTAGTTAATGAAGTTGACACATACAATCAATTTAATTTTGGTAGAGAAGTATATGTTAGCTTAAAAGATCTTTATGTAGGTGAAGAGCGTATTGAAAATGGTGTTATCACTATTGGAGGTGGTACTGAAACCGACCAATATGGAACAACAGTAACAAGCTTAGGGAGAATTCAAACAAACTCTCATGTTTTTAGATCTCCAACTACAGAAGAAATGACTCCACTTAATCTTAGTTTTTCTGAAATTAATGGTGGTCTAGTTGGTGTATTTGTTCAGGTTGATAATGCAGAATTTGCAGATGATTTAAATGGAAAACGTTATTTCGATCCATCACAGGATTTCGATACTCATAGAACATTACAAGCATGCGCAGGCTTTGGATATTCAACGTTTCAGTTAGAAACAAGTAGTTTTTCAACTTTTAGAGATTATTTATTACCAACAGGTAATGGATCTATTGCTGCCGTAGTTAATAAAACCTATGATGGTTCAAGTCTTGTTTTAGCATTAAACTCTACAGATGATGTTGCTATGGAAGGAACTAGATGTACTCCTTTAAATATAGATGATTTCACCTTAGTTCTTGATGAAGATTTTCAAGCTGCTGTAAACAATACAAATTTTGATTTTCCAGGTTGGACTAATTTCTCTGAAGAGGGATCTCGTGTTTGGAGAGAAAAAACGTTTTCTGGAAACGGGTATATAGAGTTTAGTACATTTGGTTCTGGAGATGCTGTAAATATCGCATGGACAGTAACACCTGGTATTGATATGTCAACACTAGATAATGCTTTTGTAAATTTTGAAGCTGCACAACATCACTTAGATTCTCCTGAAAACACTTTAGAAATTTTTATTTCTTCAGACTTTGATGGCTCAGATGTTTTAGGGGCTACTTGGGAACCAGTTTCAGCAAACCTACCAACGCAAGCAAATTCTTGGTATGAGTTTGTAAATTCTGGATTAATTGATATTTCAGATTATTTTGGAACAATATATTTAGCCTTTAAAGTTACAGGTTCTGGTACAGACGAAACTCTTGATGGTGCATACCAAATAGATAATTACAAAATTTTAGCTAACTAATATAGCTTTCTAATAAATATCTTAAAACCTGCTGACTTTTAGAGATTAGCAGGTTTTTTTAATTTTCATAATACAATACCTATGACACTTTTCGATTCCCTTTTTTTCAATGTGTTTAAACACTATAAAGATGCTAAAAGCAAAAAAGCGAATCAAATAGCTACTATTTATATATCCATATTGCAATGTGCTATTTTGTTTATGTTAGGTGTTTTTTTTGCTGGGTTCTTTAGGCAGATGCATATGGATACCATGTCTCCAGATAAAGCGTGGTTTTTGTTTGTATTGATAGCAGTTTTTATGTTTTTTAAAAACTGGATTCAATATGCAGGTAAAAAGCGAAAAGTGTTGAATGCTAAAATGCTTAAAAAGAAATCTCAAAATTATCCAATTTTTATGCTTTGGCTGCTACCTGTAGCTTGTGTTTTGTTGGGCTTAATTATTTGGCAGGCAGTTTAATACTTAGCGTAATATATACTGGAAAATGATCGCTATAACCTCCATGATATTTTTTGCCTACATAAGTTCTTAAAGGAGATCCTTTATATTTTCCATTGGATTTTTTAAGAAAATTAGCATCAAAAATATCTGCTTTTTCAAACTGAATATGACTGGTTTCCGATTCTAAGATGTTTTTAGTAAAAAAAATCTGATCGAAAACATTCCACTGTCTGTTATGGTTAGATGTTCCTCTACTATAAGTTCTAAGTGCTGTCATTGGGTTGACGAGTTGAAAGCCGTCAACTAAACGCTTGATGTTAAAACTTGAAGGGTCTTCATTAAAATCTCCCATAATAATAATTTTCGCATCAGAATCAGTGCTTTTTATTGTAGCAATAATATCACCTACTTTGTTTGATGCAGCCAAGCGTTTATGCTCAGTTTCTTTTTCACCTGCTCTTCTTGAAGACCAATGATTAATAATGATATGTATCTTGACACTATCTAAAAAACCAGTCACTAATAAAATGTCTCTTGTGTAATCTGGTTTTCCAGCATTATTATATAATTCAATAAAAAATGGCGAAGCAGTTTCAACTTTAAATACTGAAGCATTATAAAGAAGAGCGACATCTATTCCACGTTCATCTTTAGAGTCAAAATGGACATATTGATAATTAAAGGGATTTAAATGATTAGAGCTTATTAAATCTTTAATTACAGATTCATTCTCAACTTCGGCCAAACCTATTAATGCTGGGTGTTTATTTGTTTCCAGCATTCCTATTTTAGAAATTGCAAAGCCAATGTTATTTATTTTCCTTCCATAGCGTTTCAAAGTCCACCTTTTATCTGCAGTTGGTGTTAAATCGGAATCATTAGTGGTTTCACTATCATATATATCAAACAAGTTTTCAGTGTTGTAAAAAGCGACTGTTAGTAGGTTGTTATCATTTAGAGTTCCAGATAAATCTGTCATGAATCAAAATTAATTAAAACTATGTTAATATATAACTGTTAAAGACTCCAGGAGAAGTTGATACAAACAGTGATGTAGTCTTTTATCTTACTTCAAAAATATACAAATTAAACTGCTTACAATTATGTAACTTTGTACTTTATTTAGATTTATGATAGAGAAGAAAGATTTTGAATTAGAAAGAGCTGTTTTAATAGGGGTTGTCACTAAACAACAAGACGAAGCTAAATCTAAAGAGTATTTAGACGAATTGGCGTTTTTAACATATACTGCAGGAGGCGAAGTTATTAAACGCTTTACTCAGAAAATGGATATGCCTAACCCAAAAACATTTATTGGAACAGGTAAAATTGAAGATGTTCGGAAATTTATTAGCGAAAACGATATTGGAACAGCCATTTTCGATGACGAGTTATCTGCTGCTCAAGAAAGAAATATTAGTAAAATATTAGAATGTAAAGTTTTAGATAGAACCAACTTAATATTAGATATTTTTGCCCAAAGAGCACAAACCAGCTATGCTAGAACGCAAGTAGAACTAGCCCAATGCGAGTATTTATTACCGCGATTAAAAGGTATGTGGACGCATCTGGAACGTCAAAAAGGAGGTATTGGAATGCGTGGACCTGGTGAAACAGAA
Organism: Flavobacteriaceae bacterium LYZ1037; assembly: GCA_003144015.1. Taxonomy (GTDB): domain Bacteria; phylum Bacteroidota; class Bacteroidia; order Flavobacteriales; family Flavobacteriaceae; genus Xanthomarina. The sequence continues at coordinate 219,574 of QFWS01000002.1, forward strand.
ATTGAAACAGATAGACGTATTGTTAGAGACAAGATTTCACTCTTAAAAGATAAAATTAAAACCATCGATAAACAAATGGCTGTTCAGCGTGGGAATCGTGGTAAAATGGTTCGTGTGGCTCTAGTTGGTTATACTAACGTTGGGAAATCTACTTTAATGAACGTGATTAGTAAAAGTGATGTTTTTGCCGAAAACAAACTCTTTGCTACTTTAGATACAACCGTTAGAAAGGTGGTTATACAAAACTTGCCATTTTTATTAAGTGATACGGTTGGGTTTATTAGAAAGTTACCAACCCAATTGGTAGATAGTTTTAAAAGTACTTTAGATGAAGTTCGCGAAGCCGATTTATTACTACATATTGTTGATATTTCTCATCCTAATTTTGAACACCATATAGATTCTGTCAATAAAATTTTAGGTGAAATAGATAGTTCAGACAAACCAACCATCATGGTTTTTAATAAAATTGATGCCTACCATCCAGAACCTTTCGACGAAACCGATTTAATTGCAGAGAGATCAGAAGCACATTATACCTTACAGGAATGGAAAAAGACCTGGATGAATCGAGTTGGGGATAATGCCTTATTTATTTCGGCATTAAATAAAGAAAATATAGATGATTTTAAAAAACGGGTTTACGATGAGGTTCGAGAGATTCATGTTACTCGTTTTCCATATAACAACTTCTTATATCCAGATTATAACGAAGAAGAATAAAAAAAGCGCCAATTTTGGCGCTTTTTTTTTGGATCTATTTTATTAAAAACTCACATTCAAGCCCAAACCAAAAACCTCTCGAATTTGAAAGCCTTGGTAGGCATCATCATCATATACTGTTTGGAAAGTAAGATTTGTTGAAAATACGTCATTTATTTTCATAACGATATTCATGGTATAATCTATATCCATGTTTTTTGGTTTGTTTAAGTAATTAGAATAGAGGTTTAAGATGTTTTCCATGGATATGTTTTTCATAATATCAAACTTATAGTATCCACGTATATTCATACCAAATTCATATAGTAAAGACTTTCCAGGAGCTACACCATATGTTTCAACATCGTTACTAGACTCATAGAATACATTATCACCATCGTCGTCATTAATAGTGTAAATTTCACTTGTTATAAAGGTGAATTTAGAAGTTACAGGAGCTAAATTGACATTTAATTTATTGCTTTTTTTCCATAAAAAACCTGGTCCAAAACTCCAATAGGCTGGTTTAAAAAAACCAGATACAGGATAATCTTCATTGTCTCCAGGGAAATCGTCATTATAATCGTAACCATCACTAAATTGAGTTCTAAAATTCATGAAGAAAGAAAAGCTCCAATATTTTTTTTTCATGGCACGTCCAAGTACAGAGTTAAGTTCTAATCTATCGTCTGTTTTACGCATTCCATCATCATCGTTGATGGTTACCCCATAGCTAGCAAGAATTTTATTATCCCATAGCCAAGGCCCTTTTACATAATCGAAAGCATAATTAACACTTAGGTTTGCAGCAGCATTATTGTCGCCACCAGGTTGCCAGTTTGAAAATGCAGATTGGTTAATTAATAGTGTGATTTTACCCTCATGAGACCAGCCTTCTAATGAGTCTTTAGCTGTTTCTGAAGTTTGTCCATACATAAGGCTCACAGAGAAAATGAAACCAAAAAATAATAATATTTTTTTCATTGTGTCTTAATTTTTATGGTACTTAAAATCATTTTTTGAATACCGATTGTTTTTAAATTAAAAAAACGTCTTTCTAGCTACGGTTGTAACCAAAAAGGCGTTTTTCAAAGCATCTGTTATGTTAGAAATTATAACTTAATCCAAATGTGGTATACACTTGAACATCGTTATCTACGTTTTCAAAATTAGGTTCAACTTCAGTTGCTGGATCCCATTGTCCAAACGCGTAATTAAGTGCTTCTTGTTTGCTGTCTCTTAAACCAACTTCAAAACCAAGACCAATCCCTTTCCAAACAGTATAACTTAAAGAGTTAATCCATGTCCAGTTAGATAAGTCGGAATCTTTATAACTCATAAAAGCCGAAAGATTTGAGTTAAATTTTAAACCACCAAATTCTCTGTTATAGTTAGCTACTACTTTAGCACCAAGAGACGATTCAAAAATGGCATCATTATCTGCAAATACAAAGTTGTAGTTTAATGGGTGTACTACAACAATTAAATTCTCGATTGGAGTCCAAGTAATACCAACACCAAGATCTAAATAACCAGGGTCGTTAAAGTTTTTAATAATAGTTGTTCTGTATTCTCCTAAGGTAGAAACAGCGATGCTTTTTGTTAATTTATAACCAAATAGAGAAGTGACACTAAACACATCACTAGATTCTCTAAAACTATCATCATCGTTTGGGTCATCTTTATCATCAAATTTAACCCAGCTTAAGTTGATATTTCCTGTATTGTACCAAAAATATTTCTCTCTGTCTAATTTTGCATGAGGATTTACTGTAATGGTAATGTTTCCTGCAGAATTGTTAGGAGAACCTTGACCATACCAGTTATTGAAATTTGAAAAACTAGCACCAATAGTACCAAAAGCACCAAATTTCCATCCTGGGAATTGATCTATTTGTTTCTGTAAATCATCTACTTGCCCTTGAAGAGCACTAATAGAATCTTTTTTTGCTGCTTGCTCAGCTTTTAATTCTTCTCTAGTTTGAGAAAAACCAGTTGAAATAGTAAAAACTAAAACAAGGATTGTGAGTAATTTTTTAGTCATTTTAAGGGTGTTTAAAGATTAATTAATTATTAAAAGTCTGCAAATATAAGGGTTAGCTCATATTTATCAAATAGAAAAGTCTAATAAGTAAATATAACTAAAAAATATAATAGTGTTAAATTTTTGGTTTTTTAAAAAGAGGGACAGAAGAGCATGCTTCCCCATACATAATAGATGTTGCTATTTGTTTTAGCTTTTCTGAAATCAATAAATAGGCATTTACTGGTACTGGTTTATTAGAACAGCCTTTAATAATAACTGGTTTGTTTTTAAAAGGTTCTAAATCTAATTGATTGATAATCTCTTGATAAATGGCAGATTCTAACATGTTAAGATCCCCAATTATGGTTTTTTTAGCAAAAGATTCTAATTCTAGGACAATTAACATGTAGGCCCAAGCTGGTACAATAGCATCTGTAGAGCATGTTAAAGCTACAAAGCTATTTTTGTACTGCGTCCAGTTGTGTTGCTTCACATGTTCTCTAAAATCCTTTTCACGCAATACAAACCCTTCAAAAAGCCAATCTTTTATGTCAAATATTATGCGCTTTCCTTCTGGATAGTAATCTTCTAAATCTAGGACAACTAATTTACTGCTCGCAACGCGATTTATGATTTCTTTTTCCAAGGTTAATTGTTTGTCGTTTTGACGTTAAATTGTAAAAATGATTACTGAACGTTTATTAAAGCATTCCAAGTTCTAGCTTGGCTTCCTCGCTCATTAATTCTTGCCCCCAAGGAGGATCGAATGTAATCTCAACAATGGCAGATTTTACCTCGTTTAACGATTTTACTTTTTCTTCAACCTCTAATGGTAAGGTCTCAGCTACTGGACAATTAGGAGTAGTAAGTGTCATTAAAATTTTCACATCGTAATCTTCGTTTACAAAAACGTCGTAGATTAAACCTAATTCGTAAATATCTACTGGAATCTCTGGATCGTAAATAGTTTTTAATACAGTGACTATTTTTTCGCCTAAAGCGTTTGTGTCTATGGTTGTTTTACTCATGATTCTAAAATTTATTGTTAAGCTATTTGTTGTAAAGTTGTTTTAAAACACAACAATCAACGAAATTAGTTTAATTGTGTTTGGTATGCAATGGCATACATTTTTAATTGTTTAATCATACTTACCAAACCGTTTGCACGTGTTGGCGATAAATGTTCTTTCAAACCAATGTCGTCTATAAAATCTGTATTTGCATTCATGATATCTTTTGGATGTTGGTTAGAAAACACACGAATTAAAATAGCTATAATACCTTTAGTTATAATAGCATCGCTATCTGCAGTAAAAACAATATTATTGTTTGTTAAATCTGCATGAACCCAGACTTTACTCTGACAACCTTTTATTAAGTTGTCGTCCGTTTTATATTTTTGGTCGATAAGAGGTAAGGTTTTACCTAAATCTATCATGTATTGATAGCGTTCTTCCCAATCGTCAAACATGGCAAACTCATCTATAATTTCGTTTTGAATTTCTTGAATGTTCACTTTAATTTATTTTATACAAAAATACAATAAGTATTACTCCTAATCAATTATTTACTGTTTTTCAGCTAATCCTAATAAGGATGTAACTAAGGAAGAAATGTACGTATTTGGTTCTCCATTGTCGAATTCTGGAGTTTGATATGTTTCTCCTTGATATGTAACTTTCAAGACAGCTATTGCTGCAGCATCTACAAATCTTTTCTCTGTTGGAGCTTTTAATGTTTTTAATTTTTCTAGGTCAATAGCTTCTACTTCTCTTATTAAAATGTTTATGTCTTCTTGAGAACAAGTTTTAATTACTGGAAAAGTTGTTCTGTCTTTTTGAATAGATAAGCTGCCATTTTCAAATATATAGTGATTGTAAAACCCTCTTGTTTGAGCAGTATATTCAATAACGTAATTGTTTTCAATCGCTATTTTATCTTCAAAATATTTTGTGGCTTTTAAAAGTTCTAGATCGTTATTTGATAAGATTAATTCTTGGTTTTCAAATCGGATGACATTCACCTGACTTAAAGCCTGTAACATTTTCTGTTCTATTGTGTTTTCTGAGCCTTTGCAAGCCATTCTTGTTGATGCTAAAGGTCCTAGAGTGATAGAATTTCCATCCAATTTATAATTTCCAGTAAATCTGTTACAACCAGAAAACCCAGAAACAGTTTTAGTTATATTATCAAATTGAAGGGTTAAATTATTTGAGGAAGCATCATTCTTTTCAATAGAAGTTACTTGATAAGTTCCAGGAATTTGAGCCATAATTTGATTGCTGTTTTCCATAGCTTTGGCATCTTTAGAATTTCCGCAAGACATAAAAGTAAATAGGCTAAGTAAAATTGTCAAATATTTCATGGTGTTGTATTTTAATTTAGATAGAAGATACAAAAAGGAAGCCAAACTATTTTAAGTCAGCATCATTTTTGCTTTCTTCACACCTTCTACTAAAACATCGACTTCTTCTTTGGTGTTATAGAATGCAAAAGAAGCTCTAATTGTTCCAGGAATTTTAAAGTATGCCATAATAGGTTGAGCACAATGGTGACCTGTTCTAACAGCTATTCCTAATTTGTCAAGAATGGTTCCTACATCATATGGATGAATGCCTTCTAAATTAAAAGAAATAACAGAGGTCTTGTTTTTGGAAGTGCCATAAATTTTCAACCCTTCAATCTCTAATAATTTCTTAGTGGCATACTCTAAAAGCTCATGTTCATAAGCTGCAATACTTTCGAAACCAATACCATTTAAATAATCTATAGCAGCCCCAAAAGCAATGCCACCACAAATATTGGGAGTTCCTGCTTCAAACTTATGAGGCAAATCTGCATACGTTGTTTTTTCAAAAGTAACGTCTGCAATCATTTCGCCACCACCTTGATATGGTGGTAATTTGTTAAGCCAAGCTTCTTTTCCGTAAAGCATGCCAACACCTGTTGGACCACACATTTTATGAGCTGAAGCGACGTAGAAATCAACATCAAGTGCTTGTACATCTGGTTTTACATGAGGACAGGCTTGAGCACCATCAACTAAAACAGCAGCTCCAACTTGATGGGCTTTTTCAATAATTTCTTCTATAGGGTTAATAGTTCCTAAAGCATTTGAAATATGATTGACAAAAACTAATTTTGTGTTTTCTGAAAGTAAGTTATTGTATTCACCCATAACCAGTTCACCTGCATCATTCATAGGAATGACTATCAAAGTAGCTCCAGTTTTTTCACATAACATTTGCCAAGGCACAATATTACTATGATGCTCTAGGGCTGAAACAATAATTTCATCCCCTTTTGTAAGTAAAGACCCAAAACCATGAGCCACTAAATTGATGCTTTCTGTTGTGCCAGACGTCATGATAATTTCATGTGCATGCTTGGCATTAAAATGTTTTTGGATTTTATGTCTGGCTTCTTCGTATTTGTCTGTTGCTTCCTGGCTTAGAGTATGTACGCCTCTATGTATATTCGCATTATAGTTAGAGTAATAATCTACAATTACATCAATAACTTGTGTTGGAGTTTGGGATGTAGCTCCATTGTCTAAATACACTAAAGGTTTTCCGTTTACTTTTCTTGAAAGTATGGGGAAGTCTTTTCTTATTTTATCTATATTAAAATTATTTGATGAATTTACTTTCATTATAAATCAAATCCAATATTTACACCTAATTTGGTAGCAATAATTTTAGTAATTCGTTGTTTAATTTCTGGAATTTTAACCGAACTCAATACATTATTACTAAAAGCATACATTAACAAACCTTTGGCCTCTTTTTCAGGAATACCACGAGAACGCATGTAAAACATGGCACTCTCGTCTAATTGCCCAATAGTACATCCATGAGAGCATTTTACATCGTCTGCAAAAATTTCCAATTGAGGCTTCGTGTTTATAGATGCTTTGTCGCTTACTAAAATGTTGTTGTTTGATTGAAACGCATTTGTTTTTTGAGCTTCCTTATCTACAAGTACTTTTCCGTTGAAAACACCAGTTGAACTATCATCAAAAATACCTTTGTAATCTTGATGGCTTTCGCAATTTGGCTCTATATGATGCACTAATGTGTTATGATCCACATGCTGTTTCTTACCAATAATGGTAACTCCTTTTAATGTCGAATCGATGCGTTCGCCATTTTGATAAAAATTAAGATTGTTACGTGTTAATTTTCCACCAAATGAAAACGTATGAATCGAACAATGACTTTCTTGTTTTTGATTGATAAAGGTATTATCAATTAAAGAGGCATGTTCGTTATCGTTTTGAATCTTGTAGTAATCTACAATAGCACGTTTGTTTGCAAAAATTTCAGTAACACTATTAGTTAATACAGGATTGTCTGTTAAACTTTGGTGACGTTCTATAATTTGCACATGCGAATTTTCATTCACCACAATTAAATTTCGTGGTTGATTCATTAAAGCAGCTTCATTGCCTGTTGAAAAGTGAATGACTTGAATTGGTTTTTCAACAAGTTTGTTCTTTGGAATCTGTATATAAGCACCTTCTTGAGAGAAAGCGGTATTTAAAGAGTTTAAACTGTCTTTAGGAGCAATTTTATTGAAATAGTTTTCAATAATTAATCGGTATTTTGGTTTGTTTAAAGCAGCAGACATCAAACAAACATCTATACCATCGTGTGTGGTTTGAGATAGGTGTGAAGAATATTTCCCGTCGATAAAAACAATTTTGTAACTGTCTATTTCGTGGATAAAATACTTTTTAACATCGTTGTACTCAATGTTTTTCTCGTGTTTTGGAAACACGCTATAATCGTGTTTTAAAATACTATTTAAAGACGTGTATTTCCAAGCTTCTTCTTTTTTAGTAGGAAAACCTTGGTTTTCGAATATTTTTATAGCTTCAGTTCTAACATCGTGAATTGGTGAATCTAAATCCACATGGTTTTCAAATGCTAAAAAGGATGATATGAGTTTTTCTTTTAATTCCATTTTTTCAATGTTCAATGCTCTATTTCAAGCTTGTTCAATATGAAAGTCGATTTCTGTCAACGATTATTGTAAACTTTTTAAGCGTTTACTTCTTCTTTAATCCAGTCGTAGCCTTTCTCTTCTAGTTGATGTGCTAATTCTTTTCCTCCAGATTTTACAATCCTTCCGTCATATAAAACGTGAACAAAATCAGGGACAATATATTCTAATAAACGTTGGTAATGCGTAATAACTATTACAGCATTGTCTTTACTTTTTAGTTTATTAACACCGTTTGCAACAATACGTAAAGCATCAATATCTAAACCAGAATCTGTTTCGTCTAGAATGGCAAGTTTAGGCTCTAACATGGCCATTTGGAAAATTTCGTTTCTTTTTTTCTCTCCACCGGAAAACCCTTCGTTTAAAGAACGTGATAAAAATTTTCTGTCGATTTCTAAAAGTTCAGCTTTCTCACGAATCAGTTTCAACATGTCTTTTGCAGGCATTTCTTCAAGGCCTTTAGCTTTACGAGTTTCATTAATAGCTGTTTTCATGAAGTTAGTTACCGAAACACCAGGGATTTCAATTGGATATTGAAACGATAAAAAGACACCTTTATGTGCACGTTCTTCAGCAGCTAACTCATCAATATCTTCATTGTTAAGAAGAATCTCACCTTCTGTAACTTCGTATTCTTCTTTTCCAGCAATGACTGAAGCTAATGTGCTTTTTCCAGAACCATTAGGTCCCATAATAGCATGAACTTCACCAGGCTTAACCACTAAATTAATGCCTCTTAATATCGCTTTATCTTCAACACTTGCGTGTAGGTTTTTTATCTCTAACATATTATTTAATCTTTAGATACCTTTTAATAGGTGTCTGATATTTTTTTTGTTTATTAATTCTAGTAATGTAGTCTACTCTTGACCTCCTAATTTTACCACATCGTTTTTATTTGGATCTGGCTTGTTAACCTTAATTATTTCTATAATCTCAACTCTAAACGGCCATCCTTCTTCACCTTCTGGCTTTGGAATAATTTTACCTTTTACTTCTACAGGAACCATGTCTGTTGCTTCTAACTTGTATGGTTTTGCTTGATTATCTAATTCGTGCATTTTTTCATTAATAACAACACCGTAAACTTCTTGAGTTGTTTGAAGAACTGCAGCATCTGCATAATAAACAAACTCTCCTTTTAATAAAGTTAAACCGTCGTGTTGAAATGCTGCTTTACCATTTTCGGTTTCAACAGTCTCCGTTTTAGAATCATTTTTACAACTTATAAAAGTTGCAACAGTTAAGATTAAGATGAATACTTTTTTCATAATTAATTTTTAAACATTTTTATTAAATTCCTGGTCTAGTATCTCGATTATACTTGACCTAACATTTTTTATCCAACACTTCCTTCTAAAGAAATCTCTAATAGTTTTTGTGCTTCAATGGCAAATTCCATTGGAAGCTTATTTAAGACTTCTTTACTAAAACCATTTACAATTAGAGCAATGGCTTTTTCAGTATCGATACCACGTTGGTTACAATAGAAAATCTGATCTTCTCCAATTTTACTTGTTGTAGCTTCGTGTTCTATTATAGCTGATTTGTTTTTAGCTTCTATGTATGGGAACGTGTGTGCGCCACATTCGTTACCCATTAACAAACTATCACACTGCGAAAAATTTCGTGCATTGTCTGCATTAGGACCTATTTTAACCAACCCTCTATATGAGTTTTGAGATTTACCTGCAGAGATACCTTTAGAAATAATGGTTGATTTGGTGTTTTTTCCCAAATGAATCATTTTAGTTCCTGTATCTGCTTGTTGAAAATTATTGGTGACTGCAATTGAGTAAAATTCGCCAACCGAATTATCTCCTTTTAAGATACAACTTGGGTATTTCCAGGTAATTGCTGATCCTGTTTCTACTTGTGTCCATGATATTTTAGCGTTTTTTTCGCAAATTCCACGTTTGGTTACAAAGTTGTAAACACCACCTTTTCCTTCGTCATTTCCTGGATACCAGTTTTGAACGGTTGAATATTTAATTTCGGCACCATCCATGGCAATAAGTTCTACAACAGCAGCATGTAACTGATTTTCGTCCCTACTTGGAGCAGTACATCCTTCTAAATAACTTACATAACTATCTTCGTCTGCAATTAATAACGTACGTTCGAATTGCCCTGTTCCTGCCTGGTTGATTCTGAAATAGGTTGATAATTCCATAGGGCAACGAACGCCTTTAGGGATGTAACAAAAACTACCATCACTAAAAACTGCAGAATTTAAAGCCGCATAAAAATTATCTTTTTGCGGAACTACAGTGCCAATATATTTTCTTACTAATTCAGGATGTTCTCTAATAGCTTCACTGATAGAACAAAAAATAATGCCTTTTTCGTTAAGGGATTTTTTGAATGTGGTTGCAACTGAAACGGAGTCAATAACGACATCCATGGCTACTCCAGTTAGTTTTTTTTGCTCGTCTATAGAGATACCTAGTTTCTTAAAGGTTTCTAATAATTCTGGATCCACTTGGTCAAGACTATCGTATTTAGGTTTGCTGTTTGGAGCAGAATAATAAGAAATAGCTTGAAAATCGGGTTTTACATAATCAACATTAGCCCATTCTGGTTCAATCATTTCTTTCCAAGCACGAAATGCTTCAAGTCGCCAAGCTGTCATCCATTCTGGTTCTTCCTTTTTAAGAGAGATGGCTTTAACAATCTCTTCGTTTAAGCCAACAGGAAACGTGTCTGATTCAATATCAGTATAAAAACCATATTCGTATTCTTTGGTTTTTAACTCTTCTCTTAAATCGTCTTCTGTATATTTAGTCATAGATTCTAATAATTTTTAAAAAGCTTTCCTTTTTAGGAAAACGTTTCTGCCCCTTGGCAGATTTGGTAGTTTTTAAAGCGAAAATGATTCACCACAACCACAAGTTCTATTTGCATTGGGATTGTTAAATACAAAGCCAGCGCCATTTAAACCTCCTGAATATTCAAGAGTTGTTCCAATAAGATATAAAAAGCTTTTTTTATCGACTATAATTTTAACCCCATTGTCTTCAAAAACCTTATCTTCTTCTTGTTGTTCTTTGTCAAATTTTAAATCGTAAGACAAACCAGAACAACCACCGCTTTTCACGCCAACACGAATGTAGTCTGTAGTTGCGTTAAAACCATCTTCAGACATTAATTCGGTTACTTTCTTTTTGGCTGTTTCAGATACTTTAATCATAAATTAAATAGATTAATTCAATATGTTTATTAATATTCTATTAGCAAGGTTCAACCTTTTATAATCTTAACCACTTTTAAATAAAGTGGTTTTTATTAAGAAGGTTTCTAAATAGAAACGCAAAGATACAATATATGTCTTATTTTACCATGGAACCTAACATTATATTAGCATATAAGTCAATAGGTTTTAGTTATGGCATTTGGAAGTCTGGATTGTTAATAAATGAGGGGTCTGAAAGAGACAGTAAGAAGGCTTTAAGGTCTGATTTATCTTGAGGAGTTAAATGTACACCACCTTCGTCTACTTTCTTCATTAATGGGTCAATAGTTGGCGAATATACTAACCCTTCGCTATAATGATTTATGACTTCATCTAAAGTGTTAAATCTACCATCGTGCATAAAAGGAGCCGTAAAAGCTAAATTTCTAAGAGAAGGGGATTTGAATTTTCCATTATCAGCAGGGTCACCACTAACTTGTCCCAAACCAAGGTCTGAAAACGTGGCGTCTAAACCATTGTTGTGAAAGATGTTATCTGTCCATAGAGGGTTATTAGGATTGCCATGACAGTGGAAACAGTCGCCTCGATTTTCATCCATGAAGACATTTAAACCATTTTCTTCTTCGGGAGTTAATACTGCTTCGCCAAGTAAATAACGATCGAATTTAGAATTAGCAGAAATTAATGTTCTTTCAAATTGAGCAATGGCCTTAGTTGCTAATTCTTTAGTGATTGGTACATTACCAAACGCTTTACGGAATAACTCTGGGTATTCGGTACTCTCTTGAAGTCTTGAAACTACAACATTCCAAGTATTGTGCATCTCTATCGGGTTTGTAACAGGCTCTAGAGCTTGATGCTCTAAACTAAAGGCATGGCCATCCCAAAAAAATAATTCATCGTAATTCCAAGCCATATTGAATAAGGGCATGGAATTTCTATTTCCAGCTATGCCGTCGATGCCTATACTAAACTTTGCGTTATCTGTAAAAGCATTTTGTGGATTATGGCATGATGCACAAGCTTGAGAGTTATTGGCAGAAAGAATAGGGTCGAAAAATAATTTTTTACCAAGTGAAATACCATCAACAGTTTGAGGGTTATTTATTGGAATGACCGGAGGAATGATTAAATTTTCAAATAATTCGGGAATTTGCAACGGACTAGGCGTTGGCACATACATATCTGTATCGGCATCTGTAGGTTCGTTTGAACACGACAAACAAATACACAAAATGCTATAAACCAACCATTTTTTCATTACTCTTGAGTTATTTGTCCTATAGAAAAAACGGAACCTACATTTTGTTGCATCATTTTTTGAGCATCGTAATTTGGCATTAATGATGTATTGTAGGTGTTTAAGTCCCATACTATTGGGTTTTTAAAGAATTCAGATAGATCCATTTTTATTTCAATAGAAGAATTAGGCTCTATTACAATTTCAGGAAAAAATTCAAAGCTCACAAAGTTTTGTTCAAAAACCCCATCACTAATTTTAGCTGTTCCATTGTGGTAATTAAAAGGGCTTGGAGCTGTTGTGTTGACATTGAACATACCATCAAACTGTAAAAAGTGATAACCTCCACCAAGCATTGTTGGCCAATTCCACGAGGCTGAGTTTAAATCAGGATAGGCACCATCGATATTATCTTCTTCATTGAAGCCGTAATTAAATTTTAAGGTGTAAAGTCCTGGATAAACAATGCCATCTGCAATAGTTGTGTTGAATGTAAAACTATCAGGATTAGACAAATCGATTAAATTATAACCAGTTAATGGAAAGCTATTGCCATTAGTATTTACTAATTCGAAATGAGATAACAAATAACGAATTTTTGAAATTGTTAATATTTCTCCATTGGCATTGGTGTATTGTGTGGTATTAAAGTCACTACTATTAACGTCGTTATCATCCCAATTATGAGAAAATGTAAATGTGACATCTGTAACTATTGGTTGTTGGCAACAGATTATTTCGTCATCATCATTCTTACATGAAATAATCACTAAACAAAAAACAACAAAGGTCATTATTTTTTTCATTTTCATTTTATTTTAATAATTAAGGCGTCTGAAAACCCTTTATTTTGGGTTAGATCTCCATCTGTACTTTCAGAGTCGCCAATTGCGATTATAGAATTATCATTTAATTCTGTGGCATCGTAAGCGTAATCAATGTTTGAACCACCAACTGATTTTTGCCAAATCAGCGAGCCTTCAGAATTTATTTTAAAGACCCAAGCATCATTTTGCCCTTGGTTTTTAGTTAAGTCGCCATCGGCACTTCTAGAGCTTCCAGCAATTAAGAACCCATCGTCTTGAGTTGTTTTTACAGAACGACTGACATCGAAACTACTACCGCCAAAGGATTTTTCCCAGAGGAGTTCTCCTGTTTCAGCAATTTTAATAACCCAAACATCGGCGCCACCTGAATTTTGAGACACATCTAAATCATTACTCCTTGTGTCTCCCACAATTAAAAAATTACCATCAGATGTAGCGACAATAGATCTGGCTTCATCAATTTGTGAGCCACCGTAATTTTTTTCCCAGAGGAGTTCTCCTGTTTCAGTAATTTTAATAACCCAAAAATCGTATCCTCCTAAGTTGTTAGAAATATCTACATCGTTACTATCTGAGGATCCAACAATGATATAGCCGTTATCTGAAGTTTGAACAACATCGTAAGGTGTATCTGTAAAAGATCCGCCATAATATTTGCTCCATTGTTTATTGCCACCAGCATCAAGCTTAATAGCCCAATAATCTCCGCCAGCATGTTTGTAATTATTCATTTTTGTGTCGCCATCGCCTCCGGAAGCAGTAACATCTAAAACGCCAACTAGAAGAAAGCCATTGTCTGTAGTTTGAATCAATGACGTGCCATTATCTAAACCAGCATACCCAAAAGATGCTTCCCAAAGAATGTTTCCAGATGCATCTAATTTTGAAACCCAGTAATCCTGTTGTCCAGCATTAAATGAAATATCCTGGTCGTTACTATAAGTATATCCTAAAATGGCATAACCACCATCATGAGTCTGAATGATACTATTCCCCCTATCATCTGCCGAACCTCCATAGGTTTTAGACCATTGAAGTGTATTATAAGAATCGAATTTTAAAACCCAATAGTTGTAGCCTTCAAGAGGTTTATCTAAAATATCACCATCATTACTTTGTGTGTACCCTAATATGGCATAACCACCATCACTAGTTTTAGTAACAGATTGGGCTCTATCGTTTTTTGAACCACCATAAGTGGTAACAAATCCCATTGAATTTTGAGGTTCATCTGAAGATGTAGGGTTGTCATCTGAGTTACAACTACATAATAAAATAAAGAATTGTAGAAGTAGTATAGATGCTATGTGTCTATTAAATAACATGAAGTTACTTTTATTAAGTGCCACTTTTTCTAACAATAAATAGGCCTCTTTCAATATCGCTTACAATAATATTACCGCTTGGAAAATATGGATACACATTCCATGCGCCTTCGAAACTTGCATTGTTATTTTCGGGATGTGTATCGAAAAAACCAGTTTCATTCATAGTATTAGAGGAGATATTAGAAATATCAATGATTCTCAATCCTGCCGAATAATTAGAGAGGTAATAATCATTTCCTTTTACATATCCATTGTGGTCTATTGCAGCTGTTGGGCCATTATAATCCATGTGGACACTTGGGTTGTCTAAATCTGTGAAATCGAACACAAGTGTTCTGGTATTGTTTCCAAAGTTTTGTTCATCTAGCTCATCTCCTAATATAAAATAATTCATATCTTCTGTAAACCAACCTTGATGGACATAGCCAATATTGTTATAAGTTGCCGTTGCAATGGTTGTAGGGTTATTTTTATCTGTAACATTTGCTATTACAACTTCATTAGCATTAGACCCAATTAAAATTTCTTGTCCAGTATAATCAGGATCAGGGCCATTATACGTTACAACTTGAGCATCGTGAGAATATCCAGGAAAACTACCTTCGTTTACAGGGTTTGTTGGATTTTGAATATTAATAAATAAAGGGCCTCCAGAATTTACATTACTTCCAACAATATATGCATAACCAGAAGTTTCGTTAATTACAATGTTGTGTGCACTTCCAAATTCAGTAAAATGTGCATCAGCAGTAAATGTTTCGGGTGGATTTGCTACATTTCTTAATCTGGTTAAATCGAAAACTTGCATACCATGTCCAGCTGCTTCACTAACTATAAAAGCATAATTATTATAAGTCTTAACATCTCTCCACACATTGCCACTATGTCCAGGATTTGCACTTGCTAATTTACCAAGTAAAATAGGAGCTGTTGGATTTGTAATATCGACAAATGCAGTTCCATGTGTTGAACAAATAAGCGCATATTCTTTATTGGTTGTTGTGTCTGTCCATCCCCAAGAATCGTTTCCTTCTGCTCCTGGCTCGGCTAACTCGTCTAGTGGAATATAACCCATTAAATCGTAGTCGTTACAGGAGTATGGTCCAGCCATGCCATTTTCACATGGATATAATGGTGTTAAATTAAATACATCATCGCAAGCATCACCAATACCATCATTATCAGAATCTTCTTGTCCAGGATTTGCAACTAATGGACAGTTATCGTCGTCGTTTAATATGCCATCATCATCTAAATCATTATTAACAATGTCTTCACAAGCGTCACCAATTCCGTTATCGTTTAAATCTTCTTGATTCGGATTAAATATTTCTGGACAGTTGTCGGTTGCATCTGGAATGCCATCGTCATCCGTGTCAACAATAACTAAGGGGTCTACAGGCTCGTCATCGCAAGCCAGAAAGCAGGTTAAGATAACAAATCCAAATAAAAATATTTTTAAAAAATTCAATGTTTTTTTAAAGGTAAGCATTAGCAAGTTTTTATGTTAATAATTGAGATAGGGTATTGTGTTTAAACGCATTCATATAAATGAATATTGTTTAGTTATTATTTAAAACCTTCAGACTCATTTATAGTTGAGTATAGATTTATACCCACAAAAATAACAGAATAATGCAAAAAGGAGTTGTTTCCCTATCTAATTTTGTATTAAATGTATAATCTTTTGTAAAATTATGTACGGAATTATCAACTATTTATGCATGGACATATCATTAAGCTTCTTATTTTTGCATTATGATAGAAGATAAAAACCAGAGTAAAACTCCATTGAGTGAGTTAGGAGAATTCGGACTTATAGAGCATTTAACAAAAGACTTTAAGGTGAAGCATGACTCCACAATTAAAGGTGTTGGAGATGATGCTGCTGTTTTAGATTTAAATAACAATCAAGTAGTAGTTACTACAGATATGCTTGTAGAAGGAGTGCATTTTGATTTAAGTTATATGCCACTTAAGCACTTAGGTTATAAGGCTATTGTGGTTAATTTGTCTGATGTATTTGCAATGAATGCTCAGGCTACACAAGTAACAGTTTCTATAGCGGTTTCAAATAGGTTTCCTATGGAAGCTTTAGAAGCGCTTTATGATGGAATAAATACAGCAGCAAATATTTATAATATCGATGTTGTTGGAGGAGACACGACCTCTTCAACTACTGGATTAATTATTTCAGTTACAGCCATTGGTATTGTTGATGCTAAGGATGTTGTTTATAGAAGTGGCGCAAAACCAAACGATTTGTTAGTTGTTTCGGGAGATTTAGGTGCTGCTTATATGGGGTTACAGGTTTTAGAAAGAGAAAAAGAAGTTTTTAAAGTAAACCCGCAAAATCAACCAGATTTAGAGAACTACACATATATAATTGAAAGGCAATTAAAACCTGAAGCCAGAAAAGATATTATTAAGCTATTAAAGGAATTAGAGGTAAAACCAACTTCTATGATTGATATTAGCGATGGATTATCTTCTGAAATATTACACTTATGTAAGCAAAGTAATGTTGGCTGTGATTTGTATGAAAATAAAATTCCTTTAGACCCTCAGGTGATTTCTACCTGTGAAGAATTTAATATAGATAGTACAACGGTTGCCATAAATGGAGGTGAAGATTACGAATTGCTTTTTACAGTTTCTCAAGAAGATTTTGCAAAAATTAAAGGCAATCCTAATTTTACTGTCATTGGCTATATGAAAGAAGCTTCTGCAGGAATGCATTTAATAACAAGAGCAGAAACTAGTATTGCATTAAAAGCACAAGGCTGGAGTTCTTTTAGCAATTAGTAGTTAAATGCGCTTGTTTTTTCTTCTTTTTATTATGTATATAACTTAGAAGGAAGTTTATTTCTTTTTGTTTAGCTGTTAATGGAGAAAGAGTTCCATTACTATTTGTTGTCATTTGTTTTTTGCAGTGTAAACACTGAAATTCGTTGACATGATTGGTCACTTTTTTTGTTACTTTAAAATCGTGACCTACGAGGGAACAAATCAGATTTTTCATGGTTTTGCTATAATCAATTATTTTTCAGAAAATTAATATAACAAAATATAAATGAAACGTCGTGAAAGATGCTAATAAATAGACGAAACGAGTGATTTGTTCTTTAAACGCATCATTCGTCTGTTATAAAAATCTTCTAATAAATTGTTTATTTCCCGGTATTTAGGGGTGAGTTCTATAAGATTTCCGTTGCTATTTGTAGTTAATTCTTTTTTGCAACACTTGCAGGTGTATTCTTTAACGTGAGATGTTATCTTTTTGGAGACTTCATAATTGTGTCCAAAAAGATCGCAATAAACTTTAAGTAGGTTTCGGTTGTTGGTAGATTTGTTCATTTTCTTGGTGTTTGGGAAGACTAACTTAAATAAAAAAGCAATAACACAGCTAAAAAGCACTTATTTTTCGATGAAATGCATCAAGTTGTAGGTTAATTCTTTCGTATTTTCAATATGAGACATATGGCCGTCGGGAAACTCTATTATATCAACATCAGAATTGATTAGCTTCTTTTTTATGATATCTACTTCAACTACAGGGTCTTTAGTTCCAATGATTATTAATTTTTTTGTAGGAAGGCTTTTAAAAAAATGTTCCTTATTTTTTCTAATTTTCATTCCTTCATTACAAGCCATGTATCCTCGTAAAGGGGTTTTTAAAGCTTGATTAATTCCGACTTCAATTTCATTTTTAAATCGAATTTTACTTTCATTACTAAACAAATTGGTAAAAGACATTCTAACCATATTCTTGAAATTGGTTTTCACCATTTTGTTAGCTCTTGTTCTTAAAAGTTTTCGGTCTTCATCGTCTGCTTCAAATGTTGAATTCATTAAACATAAACCAATAATAGCATCTGGATTTTTTTCAGCAAAAGCTAAGGCCACATATCCTCCCATAGAGTGACCTATAAATACAGCTTGTTCAATTTTTAAAAAGGCCAAAACAGCTTCAATAGCTTCTGCCATAAGTTCCATACTGTGGATGTAGCCTAGACAGCCTGTTTTGCCATGCCCCAATAAATCTATGGAAATTGTTTGATGCTTTTTTATAATTTCTGGAATTAATGAATCCCACATGCTACTATTTTCAAGAAAACCATGAAGAAGTACTATGGCATCACCTTCTCCTTGCACATTGTAATTTATTTGAATGCCTTTATGCTCTAAAATCATATTTAAACTATCTTGCGCAAAGATATAAAGACTAGAAGGTTTATGAATAAAACAAAAGAAGTTCTTGTAACATCGTTTGCACTTTTCTCATTATTTTTTGGAGCAGGAAATTTAATTCTTCCACCATTTTTAGGATTCACTTCTGGAAACGATTGGTTTATTGTTACTATAGGTTTTGTAATTACAGCTGTATTAATTCCAATTTTAGGAATTTTAGCACATGCAAAACTACAAGGCACCATGTTCGATTTTGGAAAAAAAGTATCTCCTATTTTTAGTTCTGTTTATTGTTTTTTGGTTTACATAATTTCAATTTCCTTACCAGCGCCTAGAACAGCATCTGTAACTCATGAAATTGCTATAGCGCCATTTTTTAATTCAAGTGCCTTATTTACTAGTACCATTTATTTTGCTTTAGTATTTGTGTTTGTTATAAATCGTTCTAAAATTTTAAATGTTATAGGAAAATATTTAACGCCATTAATAGGGGTTATTTTACTTTCAATAATTTTTATTGGAATTATTACATCTCCAGTGGCAGTTAGTCAGACCTTTTTAGAAGCTCCTATTTTTAATGGAATTTTAGAAGGCTACCAAACATTTGATGCCATTGGTGCAATAGTTGTTGGAGCCGTTGTTGTAATTTCTTTAAAATTAAAAAGAGACGGTTCCTACCAAGCCAAAAGAGAATTATTAACAAAGTCTGCTTGGATTGCTGGAGCTGGATTACTGGTTATTTATGCTGGTTTAATTTTATGTGGATCTTTGTTTCAAACCGAATTCCCTAAGGGTGCTACAAGAATAGAAGTGTTATCAGGATTAAGCAGATTGACATTAGGACATATTGGATCTTTGTTTTTAAGTGTTTTGGTAGCTTTGGCATGTTTTACTACTGCTGTAGGAATTGTAACAGGAACTTCAGATTATATAAAAGGATTGTTTAACAATTCTAAAATAGCTTATATAGTAACAGCACTAATAGGTTGTATAATTGGAGTTGTCGTTGGGAGTTATCATGTTGGTTTTATTATTGAAGTTGCGTTACCAGCCCTAATGTTTATTTACCCAATAACCATTGTCCTAATTATTTTAAATGTGATTCCTAATAAATTTGCTTCTCAATGGGTCTTTAGAGCTGTTGTTTTAGTAACATTTATTTTTAGTATTCCAGATTTTTTAAAGTTTCTAATTTCTATCGAAACAATACAACCAATAATCGATTTAATTCCCTTAGCTAAATATAGTTTGGGTTGGGTGTTGCCAGCAATTTTAACTTTTATTTTGGGAAATATTATTCTTTTGAAAAAAGAACATATTTTATAATTAATGGAACGAGTAAGATAATTGGAAATTCACACCATAATCATTAGTTGAAGCTGTTTCGGTAGGAGGCTTACTGTCGTAGGAGTAATAAAATTTCATTCCAAATTTAAAGTCGTTCGTGAATAAATTTATTTTTGGATTTAAGTTGAATTCGGTTCTATATCTTCCCGAATCAGTAAAATAAGGTAAAAAACTAATATCCGCATCAACCCATAATTTTGGTTCTTTATATTTATAAACTTTCCAAACAACTTGGAAAACACCTGCAAGATCATTTTGTTCTGACACACCACCATATGGTACTTCATGCGAAAGGTTAAGACCAGCACCTCCATAAAGTCGGTTCCAGTTATTATAGGAAATGTCTTTAACTCCCATTAAATTAACAATCCATCTTTCTTTTAACCCAAGTTCGGAATTTTGATTAAACCCAGTAGAAACTTGTGAAGACCAACCGTTTTTAAGCAAACGCTGCCATGAAATTGTGACGTCTGCTTTTCGAGCGCCTAAGGTGTCTGCTTGGTAGGTGTTATTTTGATCCCAATCCAATTCAAAAAATGTTTTCTTTTTTCTGTAATCTATATTACCAGAGAAAGAAAGGTTACCAACATCACTACCCTTAGAATAATTAAATCCAAAGCTGAAATCGCCACTTATTTTCATCCAAAAACTACTTTTTATGGGATATATTTCTACAATATCTTCTACTTTTACAAGTATTTTATCGGTTATAGTAACTATATAAACTTTACGATATTCGTTTGAAGCTTCCAGAGATCCAAAATACATTAAATCATCTCTCATTTTTATTTCAAATTGTTTGTTCGAAATAATGGTGTTTATTTTTATTTCTTCAAGGCTAATGGTACCCATGCCGTCCATTTTCCATGTAACTATGCCATAAGATAAACTTTTAAAGTCTCCAGTTAGAATATTTTTATTTACATGGTATATGGTATCCGTTTTTTGAGCCATCACTTTTTTAAAAGGAAAAACTAAAAACAAAAAAAGTAGAAAGATGTAAGATGTTGTTTTATTCAAGATTTGAATTTTTTCTAAAGTAAATTTAGTTTTTTGCTTTTGTTATTAAGAGTAAAAATATAAAAACCTCATGAGTTTTTAACAGATGAGGTTTTTTATTCGCTAAAAGATTTTAAATTAATTCATTAAATCTTCAATCTCTTCAGCTTCAATTGGAATGTTTTTCATCAAGTTAAAAGGTTCTCCTTTCTTTTGAATCACCACATCGTCTTCTAATCTTATACCAAAACCTTCAGCTGGAATATAGATTCCTGGCTCTACGGTAAAGACCATATTTTCTTGCATTGGTTCTGTTAAAATACCATAATCATGTGTGTCTAATCCCATGTGGTGAGAGGTGCCATGCATGAAGTATTTCTTATACGCCGGCCAATCTGGGTTTTCGTTTTTTACATCAGTTTTATCCAATAGTTTTAAGCCTAATAATTCTGAAGTCATTAATTTTCCAACCTCCACATGGTAATCTTCCCAAATTGTTCCTGGTACTAATAATTTAGTGGCGTCATTTTTTACACGATTTACAGCATTATAAACTTCTTTCTGACGCTTGGTAAACCTGCCAGAAACAGGGATGGTTCTAGACATGTCGCTTGAATAATTAGCGTATTCTGCTCCTGCATCTATTAAGATTAAATCGCCTGCTTTGCATTGTTGATTGTTTTCAATATAATGCAACACATTTGCATTATTTCCTGAGGCAATAATTGGTGTGTAAGCAAATCCTTTAGAACGGTTTCTTAAAAATTCGTACATAAACTCAGCTTCAATTTCGTATTCCCAAACATTTGGTTTAACAAAATTTAAAACACGTTTAAAACCTTTTTCGGTAATATCGCAAGCTTGTTGTAATAAATCTAACTCTATAGAATCTTTAACTGAACGTAGCCTTTGCAAAATAGGATTGCTTTTGGCAACAGCATGTGCTGGGTATTTTTTCTTTAGCCATTTATTAAAACGGTCTTCTCTAGTTTCTGTTTCAACATTAGCTCTATAATGCTCATTAGTATTAATATAGACAGTATCTGATTGAGACATTAATTCATGCATTATTTTTTCAAAATCTTGTAGCCAATAAACAGTCTTAATCCCAGAAGTTTTAAGTGCTGCCTCTTTGGTTAATTTTTCACCTTCCCAAACTGCAATATGATCGTTGGTTTCTTTTAAGAATAAAATTTCACGATGTTTCTCTTTTGGACAATCTGGAAATAATACCAAAATACTATCTTCTTGATCGACACCACTTAAATAAAAAATATCTCGATTTTGTTGAAAAGGCATTGTGCTATCTGCTCCAATAGGATATATATCGTTCGAATTAAAAACAGCTAAACTGTTGGGCTTCATTTTAGCAGTAAAGTTTTTACGGTTTTTTATAAAAAGGTTGTTGTTGATTAAATGATATTTCATAAAAAATTTATTTTTCATTTCCGTCTCTCAGGAAATTATATTAATTGTTTCATCAAAAATACGGATTTCCTTTTGGCAAATATAAAAGACGACTTACTTTATAAAATATTTAACTGAAACATACTTTTTGGTTGCTTTTCAAGTTATTAATATGAATTTATAAGTCATTATTTTGCTTTACTAATAAATAATCCCAAGTTATGAAATTACTAAAATCTCTTTTTTTATTATCTGTATTATTTTTTTACTCTTGTAATAACAATGAGGATATAGATTGTTGTATAGATCTGGAGTCGGAATCTGAAGCTAATTTAATTATAAAACTAAAGTTTGATCCCAATCAAGAACGATTAAATAATATTGGGCAACCGGCAAGTGTTCCAGTAGGTAATGCAGCTCAATCGCCAACCATTTCTAAAATGAGTGCTAATTATATTGAGTTTGCTCAGGATGCTTTAACGGGTTTAGGTGATGGTGAAATTATTTTTGAAGGCGTTAAAACAACAGCCGGAGGACCAGAAGCAATCGATTTTCAAAATGCTGTTTTTGCAGGAAATAATGAGGTGTTCTTATCAGTTCCACTTAGTCAAGTAGCTCCAGGAGATTACAATTGGGTTCGGGTGTCTTTGGCTTACCAAGAAGGAGATATTGACTTATTGGTTAATGGTGTAGATTACACAGGAACATTAGCCAGTTTTGTAGGTTATAACACCTATGTTTCTTCATTCAATTTAAATGGAAGCACCTTTAGTGTTAACGAAAATAAATTACAAGGATTTTGGGCTTTTGAAACGTTAGGTTTCACCTCTCAAGGTCAAGCGCCTCCTGGAGCAACAACAGTACCTAATCCATTATTTGACTCATCACCAATACCTCAAGGGTCTTGTGTAGTAACTGGACAATTTGAAAATGGATTAACTCTAACTGGAAACGAAATTGAAAATGTGGTGGTTACCTTATCTTTTTCAATTAACAATAGTTTTGAATGGACCGAAGTCAATGCCGACGGGAAATATGAACCTGAAGCTGGCGAACAAGTTGTTGATATGGGATTGAGAGGGTTGAAGCCTATGGTTTCCAACTAATCGACTTTTTGTTTTTGTTTAAAATCATTCTAAATACTTATATTAAAGTGCTTCGCTTTTGTCTAAAACTGATTGGAAGTGTATCTTTGTTAGATATAAATTAAACTTCAACAATGAGCGGAATTTTGAATTCTTCGATTGGAAGAAAATTTGCCATGGCACTTTCGGCACTCTTCCTAATGATTTTTTTACTACAACACTTTGCAATTAACTTAATGTCAGTATTTAGTGCAGACACCTTTAATGAGGTATCTCATTTTATGGGAACCAATTGGTTAATTCAATTTGTTATGCAACCCATCCTAATGTTTGGTGTGTTGTTCCATTTTATCATGGGTTTTGTGTTAGAAATTAGAAACAGAAAAGCAAGACACATTAGTTATGCCAAAAATAATGGTGCTGCCAATTCAACATGGATGAGCAGAAACATGATTTACAGTGGACTTTTCATTTTAATTTTCTTAATTATTCACTTTTTAGATTTTTGGTTTCCAGAAATTAATACCAAATATATAATTGGTGACATGTCTGGAATGCACGATGGTGAATTTAGATATTTTCATGAATTACAGGAAAAATTTGTTCCAATTTGGCGTGTAGCCTTATACTGCATAGGTTTCGTGTTTTTAGCACTTCATCTATTACATGGTTTTAATTCTGCTTTCCAATCTGTTGGAGCAAATAACAAATACACAAAAGGATTAAAAGGATTTGGAAAAGCATATGCGATTCTTATTCCATTAGGATTTATCGTTATTGCGTTATTTCATCATTTTAATCACTAAAAAATATATCTAATATGGCTTTAGATTCTAAAATACCAGAAGGTCCAATTGCAGACAAATGGACTAATTATAAAAACAACATCAATCTTGTTAATCCTGCAAACAAACGTAACATCGATGTTATTGTAGTTGGAACAGGATTAGCAGGAGGCTCAGCTTCTGCTACTCTAGCAGAGCTTGGGTATAACGTTAAAGCATTTTGTTTTCAAGATTCTCCAAGACGTGCACATTCTATTGCAGCACAAGGTGGGATTAATGCAGCAAAAAATTATCAAGGTGATGGAGATTCTACTTATAGATTGTTTTATGATACTGTAAAAGGAGGAGATTACCGTTCTCGTGAAGCTAATGTCTATCGGTTAGCAGAAGTTTCTGCAAATATTATCGATCAATGTGTGGCACAAGGTGTTCCTTTTGCTCGTGAATATGGAGGGTATTTAGACAACCGTTCGTTTGGTGGGGTTTTGGTTTCCAGAACATTTTATGCTGCTGGACAAACAGGACAACAATTATTATTAGGGGCATATTCTGCTATGAACCGTCAAATTGGTCGTGGTAAAATTAAAATGTACAACCGTCACGAAATGTTAGACGTGGTTGTTGTAGATGGAAAAGCACGTGGCATTATAACTCGTAACCTAATTACTGGTGAGATTGAAAGACATTCAGCACATGCTGTTGTGCTTGGAACTGGTGGTTATGGTAACGTTTTCTTTCTTTCAACAAATGCTATGGGTTCAAATGTAACAGCTGCTTGGAAAGCTCATAAACGTGGTGCTTACTTTGCAAACCCTTGTTATACACAAATTCACCCAACATGTATTCCTGTTTCGGGAGATCATCAGTCTAAACTTACATTGATGTCTGAATCTTTACGTAATGATGGACGTATTTGGGTGCCAAAAAGAAAAGAAGATGTCGAAGCCATAAGATCTGGAAAATTAAAACCAAAAGAGTTAAAAGAAGAAGACAGAGATTATTACTTAGAACGTCGTTATCCAGCCTTTGGAAACTTAGTACCTAGAGATGTGGCATCTCGTGCAGCCAAAGAGCGTTGCGATGCAGGTTTTGGAGTCAATGCTACTGGTGAAGCCGTTTTTTTAGATTTTGCTTCTGCTATTCAACGCTACGGAAAAGAACAAGCGCTTATTCATCATTTAGATGTCAACGATGCTGCTTTAGTGAAAAAATTAGGACAAGAAGTTGTCAAGAATAAATACGGAAACTTATTCCAGATGTACGAGAAAATTGTAGATCAAGACCCATATAATACACCTATGATGATTTATCCTGCTGTGCATTATACGATGGGAGGTATTTGGGTTGACTATAACTTAATGACAACTGTTCCTGGGTTATATTGTATTGGTGAAGCTAATTTTTCAGATCATGGAGCTAATAGACTTGGAGCTTCAGCTTTAATGCAAGGCTTGGCTGATGGATATTTTGTATTGCCTTATACGATAGGAGATTATCTATCAAATGATATCCGAACTGGACCAATTTCTACAGACTCAAAAGAATTTGAGGAAGCTGAAAAAGGTGTTAGAGACCAAATCAATCATTTAATAAATAATAAAGGAACACACACAGTAGACCATTTCCATAAGAAACTTGGAAAAATCATGTGGAATAAAGTTGGAATGGCAAGAAACGTTCAAGGTCTAACCGAAGCCATTAAAGAAATAAAAGAACTTCGTGCAGAATTCTGGAAAGATGTTAAAGTGCCTGGAACTAACGAAGAATTTAACGATGAGTTAGCAAAAGCTGGACGTGTTGCCGATTATTTAGAATTAGGAGAGTTGTTCGCAAAGGATGCTTTACATCGAGAAGAATCTTGTGGTGGGCACTTTAGAGAAGATGCTGTTGAGCTTGATGGTGAGCAAAAAGGAGAGGCAAAACGTGACGATGAAAATTTTGCTTATGTAGCTGCATGGGAATATAAAGGAGAGCCAAGCGATGCGGTTCTTCATAAAGAAGATTTAGAGTTTAAAGATATTGAATTAAAACAAAGAAGTTACAAATAGGAAAGCTATGAATTTAACGTTAAAAATATGGCGTCAAAAAAACGCTAAAGATAAAGGAGGTTTAGTTGATTATAAAGTCAATGATGTCTCTCCAGATATGTCTTTCCTTGAAATGCTGGACGTTTTAAATGAAGACTTAATTAATAAAGACGAAGAGCCTGTAGCTTTCGATCACGATTGTCGTGAAGGGATTTGTGGTATGTGTTCACTTTATATTAATGGAGAAGCACATGGTCCAGACAGAGGTGTTACTACCTGTCAGTTACATATGCGAATGTTTAAAGATGGAGATACAATTTATATCGAACCATTTAGAGCAGCAGCTTTTCCAGTAATTAAAGATTTAATAGTAGATAGAACATCTTTCGATCGTATCCAACATGCTGGAGGGTTTATTTCTGTAAACACCTCTGGTAATACCATAGATGCGAATGCTATTCCAATTAATAAACACGATGCAGATACAGCTTTTGATGCAGCTACCTGTATTGGTTGTGGTGCTTGTGTTGCTAGTTGTAAAAACTCTAGTGCCATGTTATTTGTGTCTGCAAAAGTATCTCAGTTTGCTTTGTTACCACAAGGGAAAATTGAAGCTACAGATAGAGTTTTAAATATGGTAAAACAAATGGACGACGAAGGTTTTGGTAACTGTACCAATACTGGAGCTTGTGAAGTAGAATGCCCAAAAGGAATTTCACTTGAAAATATTGCTCGTATGAATAGAGAGTATTTAAAAGCAAGTTTAAAAGGGTAATTTATTCCTGTGAAACAGGTAACTTATAAATCAATTTCAATTATTAAATCCCAAGCTATGTCTTGGGATTTTTGTTTCTTTACAGTTCAATTTTCGTTATGAATCATCCGAGTACATTTTATAAACAGCAACTTGAAAAACATCAACAAGACTTAAAGAAATTCAATAAGAAATTAATTGGAATGAGTAGTTTGAGACTGCTTATTTTTTTACTTGTGTTTGCTGGAATTTATGTCACGTTTAACATGTGGCAAGTGGCCTTAGGAATAGGAATTATTGGAGTTACCATCTTTATTTTCTTATTGTCAAAATACACAGATATTAAGCGCTTACGAGATGTTAGTAAAGCTTTGGTAGCAATAAATGAAGAAGAAATAAAAATTGCTTCAGGAGATTTTCATCATAGAGATACAGGCGAACAATTTCAGGATCCACTTCATTATTATAGTTTAGATATCGATTTATTTGGAAGAGGATCTTTCTTTCAATTTATAAATAGAACCACTATAAATGAAGGTGCAGAAACTTTGGCGAAAGCTTTAATAGCAAATGTTATTGATGAGATAGAATTAAAACAAAAGGCCGTTAAAGAATTAGCAGATAAACCAGAATGGCGACAACAGTATTCAGCTTTTGCAACATTAATTGAAGCAGAGACACCAGCTGTAAAAATAATAAAATGGTTAAATAGTCATGAAGTATTTCTCCCAAAAATAATGACATGGTTGCCAAAAGTTTTTTCTTTAGCATCTATAGTGGTTGTAGCTCTTGGAATATTTAAAATAATAAGTTTAGGTTTTGTTGGTTACTGGTTGTTATTAGGTCTAATTATTACTGGATTGTACCTAAAAAAAATTAACATCTTAGCAAGTCATACAGACAAAGTAAGAGATACCTTTAGACAATATGCATTGCTTCTTAAGCAAATTGAGAACGAGACTTTTTCTTCAGAATTATTAAAAAATAAGCAAGCATATATTCAGCAAGAACACAAAAAAGCATCCGACATATTTTCTAAATTTTCAAAACATTTAGATGCATTAGACAATAGAAATAATATGATTTCTGCCATCTTTGGAAACGGTTTTTTTCTTTCAGATTTAAAAAACACATACAACATTGAACAGTGGATTTCTCAATATAAAACAACAGTGTTTCACTGGTTTGAAGTGGTTTCGTTTTTCGAGGCCTATAACAGCTTAGGAAATTATGCCTTTAATCACCCAGAGTATGTATTCCCAGAAATTGTAGCCACTAAAACAGTTATTGAAGCTGTAGATTTAGGGCATCCATTATTAGATAAAAATAAACGCGTGGCTAGCAATTTAGAAATCCATAATCAGGAATTCTTTATTGTAACTGGAGCTAATATGGCTGGGAAAAGCACATTTTTAAGAACGGTTTCTTTGCATATTATTATGGCAAATACAGGTTTGCCAGTTTGTGCAACTTCTAGTAAATATGCTCCAGTAAAACTAGTAACAAGCATGCGAACAAGCGATTCTTTAACTGATGATAGTAGTTATTTCTTTTCAGAATTAACCAGACTGAAGTTTATTGTTGATGAAATTGCAAAAGACTCTTATTTCATTATTTTAGACGAAATTTTAAAAGGGACAAACTCTACAGACAAAGCTATTGGTTCTCGTAAGTTTGTTGAAAAACTGGTTGCAGGAAATGCCACTGGAATTATAGCAACACACGATTTAAGTTTGTGTGAAATTTCCAAAGAATTATCCGAAGTTAAAAACCACTTTTTTGATGCTCAAATAATTAATGATGAACTTTTTTTCGATTATAAATTTAAAGATGGTATTTGCCAAAATATGAATGCGAGTTTCTTATTGAAAAAGATGGAGATTATTTAGCTTTTTTTTATCTTTTCAATCATTTCAACAGCATTTTTATCGTCTGGCTTTAAACTTAAAACTTTATAATAATTCTTTAGGGCTTCTGTGTTATTTTCAGATTTATAATAGGCTTCCCCTAAGCTATCGTACACATTGTATTTATAGGGGAATATTTTCGTATTTAAATCGAAAACATACAAAGCTTTATCAATGTCATTTGCTCTTAAATAAACATAACCTAAAGTATTTAATTCTCTGCTGCCTTTTACATACTCAGATAGCATAGAAACCAGTCTGTTTTCATCTTTTTGTAAACTATCTATTGTAATTTCTGCTAATTGATTTTGCAAAAAATTTGCTGCAGGATAATTTGGTGTATAACGCTTTCCATTTGCAATATTAAGCATATCACGCTCTAAAGTTTCAACAGGATGTTCTACAATTCTATTTGTTTCTTTACCATCTTTTAAAAAAATAATAGTTGGTACTCTATGAATTCGCATACCCTTTTCTTCGCCATTTGGCCCTTTTTTATAAGCTGCATCTGAATGGTCTAGAGCAATAACTTCTAATTGGTTTTCAGGAAAATTTGCAGTTTCCAAAATGCTGTATAATCTGGGAACTTCTTGTTTACTGTCTCCACACCAAGTTCCTAAAAACACTTTGATTGTATATTGATTTAGAGAATCTTTTAATTTTTCTACTATTTTTTCATTTACCTCATAATCGTCATAATTTTTAGTAAACCACTCCTTAAATGGCGCCTTAGAAAGACCTTCTTTATTAATAGTCCCTAAGAGCATGTCTTTGCCTCCTTCATCTAAAACATGTTGGTTTAAAGTCTGCGACTCAATAATTGAAAAACTTAAAAGAGCGATTGCTATTAGTATTGTTCGTTTCATAATTGTTTCGTTTTTTTTATAAAAGTATGATGTTAAGAGTCTAGTAACTAATTATCTGTATTT
Source organism: Flavobacteriaceae bacterium LYZ1037 (assembly GCA_003144015.1). Classification (GTDB taxonomy): domain Bacteria; phylum Bacteroidota; class Bacteroidia; order Flavobacteriales; family Flavobacteriaceae; genus Xanthomarina. The sequence continues at coordinate 249,328 of QFWS01000002.1, forward strand.
TCAACATATTTAAATATACCAAAGGGGGTTTTTTAGGTATAAATGGTTGTTTGTTGCTTTATTATTGACTTTTGTACATTTAGTTTGATGGAATAAATAATTCTATTTACTTTCAACAAAAGATAATTTAACTTGAGACCTTTAAAAAAACATACCTCACAAATTTTAGTACACATCCTATTCTGGATGTTGTTTGTGTTTGTGTCTTTATTTGTGTTTTCTCAATACTATTGGCGAGAAAATCCCTTTTTGCAATATGTCTCTATTTTGGTGGTTATTGTTTACGTTAATAACTTGTTGTTGTTGCCGTTTTTCATAAAAAAACGACTCTATATTTTGTACGCTTTTGTGTTTGCAGCCATTTCTTTTTTTGCCACACAATTGTATTGCAACGTTTTTGCGCAATGTGGTTGTTCCATCATGAAGTGTTTGAGTGATTATTTGTGGCAAACTTTAGTACCACTTATTTTCTTTTCTTTTATTTGGATGCTGTATCGTTTTTTGGATAAGCAAGATGAAGTAGAACAAGTAAAAAAGGAACATCTAGAAATGGAGTTGAAATTCTTAAAATCGCAAATCAATCCTCATGTGTTGTTCAATAATCTGAACACCATTTATTCTTATGCATTAGAGAAACCAAATGAAGCTCCAGAACTTATTTTAATGCTTTCAGATAATTTAAAACATGTGTTATATGAAAGTAATGCTAAAACAATTTCCCTTGAAAAAGAAATACAGTTTATTGATAATTATATGAAATTTCAAGAATTACGAACCGAAGGTGTCAAAACCATCACCTATTCAAAAAATATAGAATCCGACAGCCTTAATATTGCACCACTTCTTTTAATTACTATTATTGAAAATGCATTTAAACACAGCATTCTGAATAGTCATATTAAAATTGACATAGAGGAAAAGCAAGGTACTTTAGAATGCATGTGTGAGAATGAATATAATAAAAATGAAACAAATCTGGAATCGTTTAAAATAGGATTACAAAATTTAGAAAAACGCTTACAATTAATTTATAAAGATAAATACGAATATAAAATTGAAAAGCAGGAGATGTTTAAAGTCTATTTAAAATTAGAATTGGTATGACCTGTATTGTTATAGAAGACGAAATTCCGGCTCAAAGAATTTTAAAAAATTATTTGGAAAAACTTCCTAATGTTGAATTGCAAGGTGTTTTTAAAGCAGCCATTGAGGCCAACTCTTTTTTAAACAACAATCAGGTTGATCTGGTTTTTTTAGATATCAATCTTCCTGATATCTCTGGAATAGATTTTATAAAAACCATTAAAAACCCTCCAGCTATTATTATGACTACGGCTTATCCTGATTATGCACTTAGTAGTTATGAGCTTGAAACCATTGTCGACTATTTGGTAAAACCTTTTTCGTTCGATAGGTTTCTAAAAGCAATAAATAAGGCGAAAGAACGCATAAGGGTTCCTATACCAATTTCTAAAATAGAAGGAGAGGAATTTTTCTTTTTAAACGTAGATAAGACATTACATAAAATTGAAACAAATAGTATTGTCTATCTTGAATCTAGCAGAAATTATATTTCTGTAATAACAAAAAATAAAAAACTAACATATATAGACTCTTTAAAAAACTGGACTTGTAAATTAGCCGATAACCAATTTATACAAGTGCATAAATCGTTTATTATTAATAAAGCTTACGTTGAAAAAATTTCGGGCAATGAAATCTATGTTCAAGGAACACGAATTCCAATAGGCAGAACATTTAAACAAGATTTGTTGAAGAAACTAAACATTAAAGAATGAACCATCACATTGAGTAATTAGATGGGTTGAAATAGTATTGAGAAATGTACATTGTTCTCGATACAATTTTCAAGTTTTTTAAAACTTAAAATACACAAACACAGAAAAAAAGACCAGCAAGATTATAATCTTACTGGTCTTTTAGTTAAACTATTTTAGCTATATATTATTTTTTTGGATGTACTAATTTCATTTCGTCAATAAGGTGTTTAGCACCTGCATATTTATCTACAATAAACAATACATAACGTAAATCGACCATAATATTTCTACAAATTTCTGGATCGTAATACATGTCACTCATGGTGCCTTCCCAAACACGGTCAAAATTTAAACCTACTAAATTTCCATGAGCATCAATGGCTGGACTTCCAGAGTTCCCTCCAGTTGTATGGTTAGTTCCTAAAAAACAAACTGGCACTTTCCCGTTGGCATCAGCATATTGTCCATAATCTTTAGCTTCGTATAAATCGATTAATTTTTGAGGCACATCAAATTCATAATCTCCAGGCACATATTTTTCAATCACACCATCTAAATAACTAACAGGGGAATAATAAACGGCATCTCTTGGAGAATACCCTCTAACTTGTCCATAAGTAACACGTAAAGTGCTATTAGCATCTGGGAAGTATCTTGCATTTGGTAAGGCTTCCATTAATGCTGTCATATAAACAGTTTGCAAAGCCGTTATTGGTTCGTTTTTAGCTTGAAACTCTGGATTGATGTTATTATAGAAATCTTCAATCATTGGTTTTGCATACGCATATGCTGCATCGTTATTGAGGTTTTTTATAACCTCTTCTTGAGAACCTTCAAATAATTTTAAAGCTGAATCGATATGTGTAAAAGCTGTCTTATCATAGATGGACACATCCACATTTTTAGTGTAGAAAGGCATCACATTTTCAAAAACGCCTCTGTCTACATTCACATCATAGTCTTTATGAACTCCAGTTAAGGTTCCTTCTATGGAAGCTTTGGCTTTTTCAAACACATCGGGATTATTAATTATCGCTTGTTCAAATTGATAGGTTCTAAAAGTCATTTCCATTAATTCATTGGTCACCAGAAAGACCTCAATAAAACTTCTTCGTTTAATGTTTACGTCTCCAAAATTTTCATAAAGCACATCAAACTCAGGAAGGATATTTCCGTATTTGTCTTCCAGTCCTTTTTCTTTTATTGCTTTTTGGAATGTTGCTTCAAATTCATGTCTTTTTTCAATGGCGTTACTTTTTTCAATTCCTAAATTTTCACCTTGCCATTTTTTCCAAGCATTTGCAATTCTTGCTTGTTTCGAAGCATATTTAATTCTCACTTCATCACTCGTTTTCATATTGGCATCGATAACCTTTAAAGCTGCTTCGCGAATTGCAATATTACTTGGGTTATATTCTTTAGTGATATGCTCTATGGCTACAGCTGGTAAATATTCGTCTGTTGTTCCAGGGAAACCAAAAACCATGGTAAAATCGCCTTCTTCAACGCCATCTAAAGAAATTGGTAAAAAGTGTTTTGGTTTATAAGGCACGTTCTCTGTGCTGTATTCTGCTGGACGATTGTCTTTATCTGCATAAATTCTAAACATCGAAAAATCGCCGGTATGTCTAGGGAATACCCAGTTATCTGTATCGCTACCAAATTTCCCGATACTTGATGGTGGAGCACCAACCAAACGAATGTCGTTAAAGCGTTCAGTTACAAATAAAAAGTATTGATTGCCTTTGTAAAACGATTTGATTTTAGTGTCTTGCCAAGCTTCTTTTTCTACTTGAGCTTCAAAAGCATTAGAGTTTTTAGAAATTGTAGATTGCTTTTCCTTTTCAGTCATGTCTTCTGTAACACCATTTAAAACTTGGGCTGTTACGTCTTCAATTCTAACAATAAATTCTATAAATAATCCAGGATTAGGTAGCTCTTCTTCTAATTTCATAGCCCAAAAACCATCTTTTAAATAATCGTTTTCTAAAGATGAATGCGATTGAATCTGGCTAAAACCACAATGATGATTGGTTAGTATCAATCCTTTTGGAGAAATCACCTCACTGGTACACCCACCATTAAAATGCCCAATAGCATCTTTTAAACTGGAGTTGTTTACATCGTAAATATCTTGAGCAGTCAATTTGCTACCAAGATCTGTCATTTCATGCTCGTTCATGCCTTCTAATAATGAAGGAATCCACATGCCACCTTGTTGTGCTGACACTTGAAGCGTGATAAAAAGTAATAGAATTTTAAAGAATTTCATAATCAGTTAATTTAGTAAGTTTCAAAGATAAAGAACCAAGCTATAAAAGATGTTAAAATGATCTAAATTTATCGGTCTAACTTGTATCTTTAGGCTATGAAGACCCATAATGGGTGTTTGACAAAAATGTTCATTACTATCAACATAATATCTAGCTGAATAATAAGTTTTGGTAAAAATTTAAAATAGATGAAACATCTCTCTAAACTCCCAAATATCGAAACCACCATTTTTACGGTCATGGGTGGTTTGGCAAATAAACACGAAGCGATTAATTTATCGCAAGGCTTTCCAAATTTTAAAAGCGACCAGAAACTGATTGATTTGGTTTCCAATGCGATGAATTCTGGTTATAATCAATATGCATTGATGCCTGGAAATATGGAATTGCGTGAAGCTATTGCTAAAAAATTCGATTTGCTCTACGGAAGTTCTTATCATCCAGAATATGAAATCACCATTACAGCTGGAGCCACCCAAGCGATTTACGATGTGATTACAGCTTTTGTTAGGACAGATGACGAAGTAATTATTTTAAAACCAGCATATGATTGCTACGAACCTTCTATTCTTATAAATGGAGGAAAACCAGTTTCTATTCAATTAGAAGCACCACATTATCAGGTCGATTGGAATGAAGTAAAGCAAAAAATGTCGTCTAATACCAAAATGATTATCATTAACACACCACATAATCCAAGTGGCACTATTTTTAGTGAGGCAGATATGTTAAAACTTCAAGAGTTTACCAAAAACAGCAATATAATTGTGTTGAGCGATGAGGTTTACGAGCATATTGTTTTTGATGGTAAAAAACACCAAAGCGCTTGTTTGTTTACAGATTTAAAATCACGTAGTTTTATTACTGCTTCTTTTGGAAAAACATTTCATAATACGGGTTGGAAAACAGGTTATTGTTGTGCCCCTAAAGAGCTGATGGAGGAGTTTCGGAAAATACATCAGTTTAATGTGTTTAGCGTGAACCATTCTGTACAGAAAGGCTTGGCAGATTATATGCAAGAACCAAATACCTATTTAGGATTATCTGAATTTTTTCAGGAGAAACGCGATCTGTTTTTAAGCTTGATAAAAGATTCTAGATTTCAATTTAAACCTTCTCAAGGCACGTATTTTCAAGTATTGGATTATTCTGAAATTACGAATGAATATGATGTGGATTATGCCAAGCGATTAACTATTGAAAATGGTTTAGCGTCCATTCCACTTTCTGTTTTTAACGAAAACCATTTAGATAATAAGGTGCTACGTTTTTGTTTCGCAAAGACTGATGAGACTTTAGATAAGGCTGCAGAAATCTTAAACAAAATTTAATATTTAAAATGCAAAACGAATTAAAAATAGCACTACTTCAATCTGATTTGTTTTGGGAAAACCCAGAACAAAACAGAGTTCATTTTACAAAAAAATTTGAAGATATTTCTGACGCTGTAGATCTTATTGTCTTACCTGAAATGTTTACGTCTGGGTTTACTATGAACCCAGAAAAGGTAGCAGAAACCATGTATGGCGAAACAGTAGTTTGGATGCAAGAAATTGCTCTAAAGAAGCAAACAGCTATTGTTGGAAGTACGGTAATTTCAGAAAACGGGTGTTTTTATAACAGATTGTTGTTTGTACATCCAAATGGCATTATTGAGACTTACGATAAGAAGCATACATTTACACTAGCAGGCGAAGACAAAGTTTACACAGCTGGACAAAGCAAACTTTTAGTTACTTATAAAGGTTGGAAAATTTGCCCTCTAATTTGTTATGATCTGCGCTTTCCTGTTTGGGCCAGAAATGTGGAGGATTACGATGTTTTGATTTATGTTGCCAATTGGCCAAAAGTTAGAGTTGCAGCATGGGTTGCACTTTTAAAAGCAAGAGCCATAGAAAACATGAGTTATTGTGTTGGAGTGAACAGGGTAGGAGTAGATGGAAATGGCCATGAATATTCTGGGCATACAGCAGTTTATGACGTATTTGGCCACCAATTAGATACTATTCAAGAGAATCAAGAAGCTATTGAAATAATTACATTAAGTAAATCGCATATAAAAACCTATAGGGAAAAACTCAACTTTTTAAATGATAAAGATGTTTTTACATTAGAGTAAGGTAAAATCGATAATAGGATCCCAATTGGCTCTTACTTCTACCATTTCTGGATAGTAACTAATTTTCTCTGGTTGCAGATTTTTTAGAAAATTTCCTGTATCAAATTTTTCATTCTTATTGGTGTCATGGACAACTCGTAGATAATATTTACTTGGAGTTACATGTTTAAAATCTATGGGCTCTGGTTTGCTACTGTACTGCTCCACTTTTACCTCGCCTTTTTCGTTGGTTAATTGAACAATAACGGGATACGTGACATTGTTTAAATTCACTCTAATATTACCATAATCTGCAAAAGACTTCGTGCTTAAACTGTAATTTAAGGTGTCGTTTTTATTGTTGAAAAAATCGGTAATGGCTTTTGGTAATACTTGAATGTAATATCTATTACTTTCAGTTTTTTCAAATTTTAAAATATAGTTATTTGATAATGAGTCATATGCTGATTTAAAATCTATATTTATAGAGTCTTTATCAATGATTTTAATTTTATTGTTTCTTCTCCTTTTAAAAGGAATGTTTCCAGAAAGTGTAAAATCTTCTTCAAAATTGATGCTTCCTGAAGGGGTTCCTTTTACAATTAACGTGTCTCTAGCTTGTTCGCTTATATTAACTTTAAAATCTTCTGAATAGTTGTTGTTTGTTACTTTAAATAATAAAGAATCTGTATTTTTTAACCTTGGTTTATACCAGTAATAAAGAGAGTCAGATTTAGCATCTTTGGTTATTCTGTACGAAAAGTTTTTTGGTACTTTAGAAGTTATTTGAATCTTCATGTTTTCATAATCGCCTTCATAACCAAAAGCTATTTTTTCACCAGAGATGAGCCTAGGATTTATAATTTTAGAGTCAGCTTCTTCTTTAAATAGTTTTATGGTATATAGAGAGTCTGTTGGAACTGTAATATGTTTTTCTAAAAAACCTATTTTATCACTTCTTTGTTGGTATTTGCTGTCTTGATTTTCGTCTTTTAATGCAATGAGTTTGTACTTGCCAGCTTTAATATTATCTATTGAAAAGGTGGTTGTACTATCTAATGTATTTGTTAGATATTTAGGTTTTTTCTTATAAATTATAGAATCTGTATACGTGGAATCCATTTCATATAACATAACAGACACATATTCGTCTGGTTTAAGAGAAGTTGCATCAATAATATGTCCTTTTACAGATAGTGAATCTATATAATCTCCTGTTGAGAAAACAAATCTATAGAAAGGGTATGGATTACCTTCGTTATTATCTACAATACTATTCCCAAAGTTAAAAGCATAGGTTGTATTGGCATCTAGTGTATCGGTTATTTTTATAGTTATAGATTTACTGGCACTACCAAGAGGTGTAATTTCTGGAGCAGGATCCATTGGAGGCGAAATAATTAACTGTTTTTGTAAGTTGTTTACTTTAATATATTCATCGAAAGTTATTTTTATTTCTTTACCAGAAAAATTGGTTGAAAAATTTTCAGGTTCCGATTTAATAATCACTGGTGGAGCTATGTCTTTTTCACCACCACTTGGTCTACCCTTATTTGCGCAATTAAATAAAAACAAACAAATAATAAAAAGATATATGGTTTTGTAAAAAGCGTTACTCATTTTTCATTTTTAAAGTTGTACAAAGAAACAATTAAATTCTCATTAACGAAACTAACATTATGCTATTGCCATAGATGCCACACTAACTTTAACATTTTTTGCTTTATGTAAAACAGCAATACAAGCCTCCATAGTTGCACCTGTTGTTATTATATCATCAACTAATAAAATGTGTTTATCATTTATCTTCTCTTTGTTTTGTATGGTGAAAAATTCTTCGTTGTTAGTCCATCTACTAAAACGACTTTTGCTTACTTGAGATGTTGTGTTAGAGACTTTAATAAGTACATTGTCTAAATATTCAACTTCTAATTGTTTGGCAATTTCTTCAGCAAATCTTGCAACCTGATTAAATCCTCTTTTTTTTAATTTATTTTTATGTAGAGGTACAGGAATAATAGCATGAATGGTTTTATAGGTGTTTACAGTTTTTAATTCGGCTCCAAGCCATTTGCCTAAAAATACGCCAACATCTTCATGACCTTTATATTTAAGATTATGAATTAATTGCTGAGTGATTCCTTTTTTTTCAAAGCGTAATAAGGCTGTTGCTTGTTCAATTTTTTCTCGACCATAAAATATTTTTGAAACGCTTAAATCTCCATCTAAATGATAATTTGTTACAGGCAGTTTATGTCTACAACTTGTACATACATAGGCTTCGTTATCTCCTAATTGTAATTGACAAGCAAAACAGACTTTTGGAAAAAATAAATCAAAAACCGATTGAAGCATTATTTTTAGAATTTACTTAAAGATATTAATAACATTTCATTCATTAATAGTAAATTAAACAAACAATTTAGAACTTTAACAATTTTTTTATCACTTTATCGATTAAAATAAAATAACAACATCTTTATTTATAGCTTCGTGTGGTAAAATAAAATTAAGATGATAGTTAACCCTCAATTATTTAACTACAGATTAATTATTGGTACATTGGTAATAGCAATTGTTGTACTAGGGTCTTATAGCTTATCAAATTATAAATCTCTTAGAAGTCATCAAGAATTTGTTGAACAGGAAACATTACTTGTTCAAAATGAATTGAATGAAATGATTAAGAGTTATGATGAAATAAAGATAGACAACAATGCCGTTGAATTGGAATTAGAGAACACAAAAGCAGAATTAGAAGCTGCTTTAGAGTCTTTATTAACCTCCAAGCTAGATGTAACTTTAATTACTAAGTACAAAAATCAAGTGATAGCTCTAAAAAGGGAGCAATCTAGATTACTTGCTCGTGTAACATTAGTTCAAGAAAAAAACACGTCTTTACAGGATGAGTTATCATCTGTCTCAGAAAAGTTAAATTCACAGAACAATCAATTACTTACTTTAGAAGAAGAAAACAAAAACCTTTCTTTAACCATTAATAAAATGGTCTCACTTTCGGCTATTAATGTAAGTGCCATAGCATTGAATAATTTAAATACTCGTGCAGATATCAAAACGAGCCGTATTGATAGATTAGATAATATTGAAGTTTGTCTAACACTTTTAAGTAACCAATTTACACCTGTTGGAAATAAAAATATTTATGTACAGATCGTTGGTCCTGATAATCAGTTAGTTGCAGAAAGAGGCCATGTTAACTTTAATGATACATCTTTAAGTTATAGCGGGATGACTGTTGTAAATAATAATTATAGTAATATAGATGTTTGTACCAAAATTAACGTTCCATCTAAAAAATCTATGAAAGAAGGGACCTATAATGTCATTGTTTTTCAAGACAATTTGCGAATAGGAAACACAGAATTAGAACTTAATTAACTAACCAATTATATTTTTGTAAAAACCGTTCCATTAGTTGGAACGGTTTTTTATTTTTGCACTATGGCAAACGACGATCAATTTAAAAAAGTAATCTCTCACGCTAAGGAGTATGGTTACGTATTTCAAAGTAGTGAAATCTACGATGGACTTAGTGCAGTATACGATTACGCACAAAATGGAGCAGAATTAAAGAAGAACATTCGCGACTACTGGTGGAAAGCCATGGTGCAAATGAATGATAATATTGTTGGAATAGATTCTGCAATCTTCATGCATCCAACTATTTGGAAAGCTTCTGGACATGTAGATGCTTTTAATGATCCTCTGATTGATAATAAAGATTCTAAAAAACGTTATAGAGCAGATGTTTTAATTGAAGACTATTGTGCTAAAATTGAAGCTAAAATAGATAAAGAAGTTAAAAAAGCCGAAAAGCGTTTTGGCGATGCTTTTAATAAAGCTGAATTTATCTCTACAAACCCACGTGTTGTAGGTTATCAAGAAAAAATAAATGAGATTCTTTCCAGAATGGGAAAATCTTTAGAAGCTGAAGATTTATTAGATGTCAAAGCACTTATTGAAGAGTTAGAAATAGCAGATCCATTAACAGGATCAAGAAACTGGACAGACGTCAAGCAGTTTAACTTGATGTTTGGAACCAAACTTGGTGCTAGTGCAGAACATGCTATGGATTTATATTTACGTCCCGAAACTGCTCAAGGAATTTTTGTGAATTTTTTAAACGTTCAAAAAACAGGACGTATGAAAATTCCTTTTGGAATCGCGCAAACAGGAAAAGCTTTTAGAAACGAAATTGTAGCAAGACAGTTTATTTTTAGAATGCGTGAATTTGAACAGATGGAAATGCAATTCTTTATCAAACCAGGCACACAAAAAGAATGGTTTGAATATTGGAAAGAAACCAGAATGAAATGGCATAATTCTCTAGGTCTAGGTGAAGACAATTACCGTTTTCATGACCACGAAAAATTAGCTCATTATGCAGACGCTGCAACAGATATCGAGTTTAAATTTCCGTTTGGATTTAAAGAATTAGAAGGCATTCATTCTAGAACCGATTTCGATTTAAAACAGCACGAAGCATTTTCTGGTAAAAAATTACAATATTTCGATCACGAAGACAATGCCAGTTATACGCCTTATGTGCTTGAAACATCTATTGGTTTAGATAGAATGTTCTTAGCAGTATTTTCAAATGCTTTGGTTGAAGAAGAATTAGATAACAATACAACTAGAACCGTTTTAAAATTACCTGCTGTTTTAGCTCCTGTAAAAGCAGCTATTCTGCCACTGGTTAAAAAAGATGGTTTGCCAGATATTGCAAAACAGATTGTAGAAGACTTGAAATGGGATTTTAATGTGGATTACGATGAAAAAGATGCTGTTGGAAGACGCTACAGACGTCAAGATGCTAATGGAACACCTTTTTGTATTACTGTAGATCATGACACTTTGGAGGACAATACCGTTACCATTCGTCATAGAGACACGATGGAGCAAAAACGTGTGAAGATAACAGATTTAAAAAATATTATTAAAGCTGAGGTAGATGTAAAACATTGGCTTCAAAAAATGAAATAAAAAAGGCAAAACGAATGTTATACTGAGTCTGTTTAAGTGTAATGTGAGAAATCTAAAAATAAAAACTCCCAAGCTATTCAGTTTGGGAGTTTTTTTGAATTCAATCCATCTTAAAACGCAGCAAGCGCAAGGCATTTATAACCACAATTATAGTAGAGCCTTCGTGGAAGACAACTGCCCATCCAATATTTGTTAGTCCTAAAATAGTAATAGGTACCAATAAGAAGACTACTCCCAAACTAATAAAAATATTTTGTTTGATAATGCGCTTAGATTGTCTGCTTAACCCTATAACAAAGGGAAGTCTTTCAATTTTATCAGACATCAAGGCAACATCAGCAGTTTCTAAAGCTACATCACTACCTGCTGCTCCCATAGCAACACTTACAGTGCTTAAAGCCATAGCAGGAGCATCGTTAACACCATCTCCAACCATGGCAATTCTTTTATCTTCTTGCAACAGTTTTTTTATAGACTCAACCTTATCTTCTGGTAACAAATTTCCTTTGGCTTCAGTCAACCCTATTTGTTTTGCTATGGTATCTCCCACATTCTGATGATCTCCTGTGAGCATAATCATACGTTTGATACCAATCTCTTTTAAGCGTTTCAAAGTGCTAATTGCAGTTTCTCTAGGAACGTCCATTACACTTATTAAACCTACAATATCATTTTTAAAAGCCACAAGCATGACTGTATGTCCTTGTTGTAATAATCCATTCATTTTTGACTGTATGGAATCATTAACCAGAATGCCTTCATCCAACATAAGTTTGGTATTCCCAATAAAGACGTTTTCGTTTTTATAAATCGCTTGAATGCCTTTTCCTTGAATGGCGTTTATTTCTGAAGCTTTTCCTAGGTAATCAAGGTTATATTTTTCTTTGAGATCTTTAGAAATGGCTTTTGCTAATGGATGGTTGCTTAAACTTTCAACTTCTAATATCATTTGCACAAAGGCAGTTTCATTGAATTCGTTAAAAGGAATAACGTTTGTTAATTTGGGTTTTCCCTCTGTTAGTGTTCCCGTTTTATCGAAAGCAATGGTTGTAATCGACCCTAAATCTTCTAGTGCCTTTCCTCCTTTAATTAAAACACCTTTTTGGGCTGCTCTAGCAATTCCACTTAAAACAGCACTTGGTGTAGAAATTGCTAGGGCACAAGGGCTAGCTGCTACTAAAACAGTTATAGCTCGATATAAACTCTCTTGAAAGGTTTCGTCTATGATAAGATATGCAAAACACAAAATACCAACTAATAATATAACTATTGGTACATACACTTTTTCAAACTTTTTTGTAAGGCGTTGGGTTGGCGATTTTTGTGTTTCAACTTCGCTTACCATTTTAATCAAACGAGCTACTGTAGAATCTTTACTAAGTTTTAATACCAAAACTTCTATATGCCCATCGCCATTAATAGTTCCTGTATATACAATATGGGTTTTATCTATCTCTCTAAAGTCTGGTAAATTATCAATATTAGGAATAGCCATTTTATCTACAGGCATGCTTTCTCCAGTAATTGGAGCTTGATTGATGCTACTGTTTCCTACAATAATAACACCATCGGCTGCAATTTTTGTATGAGGTTGTACAACAATTACATCGTTGATTTTTAATTGTTCGATAGGTGTTTCTATAAGTTGTCCATCTTTTTTTACTATTGCTGTATTTGGTGATAAATCGCTTAAAGCTTCAATGGATTTAGTCGCTTTATTCATAGCGTAACTTTCCAGAGCATGACCTAAACTAAATAAGAATAAAAGCAAAGCACCTTCAGCCCAACTCCCAATATATGCAGCGCCAATAGCTGCAGCAATCATTAAAAAATCGATATCGAAGTGTCCTTTAGGTATTTTCTTTACTGCTTCAATAGAAATAAAATAACCACCAAAAAAGTAGGCAATAATGTAGCTTCCTAAATAAGCCCATGAAGGACTTGAGGTTGTTTTTTCCAAAATAAATCCAAGTAGTAAAATGACACCACAAAACACAGAAAAATATAAATCTGTTTTCTTACCAAAAATACCACCATGTTGGTGGTTATGTGTGTCTTCTTCTTTATTCATATAATTCTAATTAATGGCCGTGTCCACCACCACCTTCATTTAACAACATATAGGTGCCCTTTGTTAAGATTTGCTTGTTTTTTAAAGTATCTAAATTTAATACTTCAACAAACGTTTCGGTTTCAATTCCTTTGTTAATTTTTACTTTTTCAAGTTGAAATTCAGTTTCAGTTTCATTTTTTAAAACTAATACATAAAAATCATTTTCCACATTAATAATGGCTTCTTTAGGTAATGCCATGCGTTTTTCGTTTTTTATTATAATATTGGCTTCAGTAAACATTCCTACAATAAATTGGGTTTGATCATTCTCTATATGACCATGAATTTTTACACGTCGGTTTGATTCATCTATGGTTGTGCCAACCAGATGCACTTCAGCTTTATAAACACTATCTGAAGCTTCAGGAATTGTAAAAATGATGTCCTGGTCTTTTTTAATCTTTAAAATGTCCTTTTCAAACACTGAAAGTTCTAAATGAATATGATCTGTATCCACAATTTCCATAACAATATCTGAAGGTGATACGTAAGTGCCATTGCTTACGTTTACCTTGGTTATCGAGCCAGCAATAGGCGCATATAAATTGATAGTTGATGTAATATTTCCTTGTTCTACTGAAGTTGGATTGATGTTCATCATTTGTAGCTTTTTACGCACGCCATTGTACTGTGCCAAATTGCTTTTATAAGTACTTTCGGCTTTTAGGAAGTTTTTTTGTGAAGTAATGTTTTCATCATACAAAGTTTTCTGTCTGGTAAACTCAGATTTCAGGTAGTTTAATTGTTCAGAAATCTCTAAATAATTTTGTTGAATTTCTACAAATTCTGGATTTTCAAGTGTCACTAACATTTGTCCTTTTTTCACTCTATCGCCAATTAATAAGGGTGTTTTTGTAACATAGCCCCCAATAAAAGAAGTCACACTCGATTTATTATGAGGAGGAACATCTATCATGCCATTGGCTTTTACAGTTTCAGGAAAATCTTGTTCTTTAAGCAAGCCAAAAGCCATGTTTTCGCCTTTAAATTGTTGTTTGGTGATGTCTATTTCGTTTGAATCTACATGAATTTCTTCAGCTGTTTCTGTATTTTTTTCTGAATTTCCACAGGCTACTAATACCAATGAAAATAATAATATATATAGGTTTTTCATTTTTATAAAATTAAATAATTGATGGCAATTATGGTTTGATTGTATGTGTTTAAATTATCGAGATATGTGAGTTCGATGTCTTTAGAAGTTTCAATACTTTGTATGTACTGAAAGAAATCTATTTCACCTTCCTTAAAAGTGCGTTCAGCTGTTTTTATTATTTCTTCTGAAAGTTTTTTGCCTTGCGTTTCATAATAATTGATAGCTTCTTCGTGTTGCTGAAGTTTAGCCAATAAGGATTGATATTCGGTATCTAATTTCACCTGATAATCCTGTTGCTGTTCTTCTGCAATGTTTTGTGCAATTTTCGAGGCTTTAATTCTTGAAGCATTCCCACTAAAAAATAAAGGAATTTTCACACCAAACGTATAGCCAACAAAGTTTCTGTCGATGCCACTGTTTGTGCCTTGAAAGTATTCGACATTTAAATCTGGCAAAAGACTCTGTTTTTCCTTTTTATTTAACGCTTTATAGTAATCTTTAGAATATTCAAATGCCTCCAAGCCAATGTTATCATCAATAGACATGTTTTCAAGCACTAGCTTGTTAAGGGGTTTGTTTATAATTACTAAACTATCCACTTGAACCACCATTTTTAATTGCTCAGTTGCTAAAATAACCTCCTGCAAAGCTTGTTTGTAAAGCGTTTCCAGCTGTTTTTGTTTGGATTGCGCTGTAATCATTTCTAGATAATTGGTTTCACCCAACTCAAAACGACGTTTTGCAGAGATAGCAAAATTTTGATACAAACTATCTAAAAACTGATAAGCATGTGCTTTACTATTCGCATAACTTAACTGATAATATTTTGAAGTTACATCGCGTTTTAAAGCTTGAAATCTAATATTATGATTGGATTTCTGAACTTGATATTGTGCTTGATTTACTTTTTTATCAGCGAAATAAACCGTTGGAAATTTAAAGTCTTGAGAGATGCCAAAAATATTTAATGGCTCATTGTTTCCTGCTAGATTGCTTTCATCGTAATTATAATAAATGGATGTTTTATCAAAATTGAATGCACTTTCAACTAAAGCATCTGCTTCATTCATTTTTAAAGACGACGCTTTTAATCCTGAATTATTTTCTATAGCTAAATTGACAGTTTCTTCAATAGTTAATGGAAGTTGCTGTGCTTTTATTTGAAATGAAAAAAGCAAAATCACAATAGCTGTTAAAACCTTTTTATTCATTTTAAGATCTTTTTTTTGTTCGGCCCAAGCGTACAATACGGGAAGCACCACAAGGGTTAAAATAGTTGCACTTACCAAACCACCAATAACAACAGTCGCTAAAGGACGTTGGACTTCGGCTCCTGCATTAGTAGAAATTGCCATGGGTAAAAATCCAAGTGCAGCAGCAGTAGCTGTTAACAACACTGGACGCAAACGTTCAGCTGTACCACGTTTTATTCGTTCTTCAATATTCTTGACGCCTTGTTCTTTCAACTCTTTAAAATGTTCAATAAGTACGATGCCGTTTAAAACAGCAATTCCAAATAAGGCAATAAATCCCACGCCAGCTGAAATGCTAAAAGGTAAGTCTCTAATCCATAATAAGAGGATGCCTCCAACAGCCGAAAGTGGAATGGCAGAATAAATTAGTAACGCATCCTTTACCGAATTGAAAGCAAAATAGAGAAGTATAAATATGAGTACTAAAGCTATTGGAACGGCTACCATTAAACGTGCTTTAGCACTTTGTAAATTTTCGAATTGTCCACCATAAGTGATGCTATAACCTGTTGGGAGTTTTAAATCTTTGTCAAGTATGTTTTGAATGTCGTCCACAACAGATTGTAAATCTCTATTTCTTACATTGATACCTACTACAATACGACGTTTAGTGTCGTCTCTAGAAATTTTTGCAGGACCAGTTGTATAGGTAATTTTAGCCAATTCACTTAAAGGAATTTTAGAGCCATTTGGCGTATCGACATACAAATTTTGAAGACTTTCAATGTTTTTTCTTTGGTTTTCTTCCAAACGAATCACTAAATCGAAACGTTTTTCTCCCTCAAAAACAGAGCCAACGGTTCCACCAGCAAATCCCATGGAAATAAGTTGGTTTAAACTGGAAATATTTAGTCCATAACGTGCAATTTTACTTCGGTCGAATTTTACACTCATTTGAGGTAATCCAGCCACTTTCTCAACTATAATATCTGAAGCCCCTTCTACTTTTTCAATAAGTTCTCTAACCTCATTGGCTTTATTTGATAAAATGGTTAAGTCTTCACCAAAAATTTTAATAGCCACATCTGCACGAACTCCAGTAATCAATTCATTAAATCGCATTTCTATGGGCTGGGTGAATTCCACATCCATTTCTGGAATTATCGAAAGTGCTTTTTTAAATTTGTCTGCCAATTCATCTTTACTGGAAGCCGAAACCCATTCTTTTTTTGGTTTCAGTTTAATAATTACATCACTCTCTTCCATAGACATGGGATCTGTTGGAACTTCAGCAGCACCAATTCTACTCACTACTTGCTCCACTTCAGGAAAATTATCGAGTAATATTTGTTCAATTCTTGTCGTAATTTCAATGGTTTTACTTAAAGATGTTCCTGTTTTTAAAACGGGTTGAATGACAAAATCACCTTCATCTAAGGTTGGAATAAACTCGCCACCCATGCTATTAAAAATCCAAGCACTTGAAATTAATAAGATGATTGAAAGTGAAACAACCAATCTTTTATTTAATAATGCCCAATTGATTATTGGACTATAAACTTTATTTAAGAATTTCATTAAGCGAACAGAAATATTTTTATCACTTTGAACACTTGGTTTTAAAACCAATGAAGAAATAACAGGGACATAAGTCAGACAGAAAATCATGGCTCCAATTAATGCAAAACTGAAGGTCATAGCCATAGGTTTAAACATTTTACCTTCAATACCACTTAAGGATAAAATTGGAATAAAGACAATTAAAATGATGAGTTGTCCAAAGATGGCAGAATTCATCATTCTTGAAGAACTTTTTAATGTAATAGTATCAATATCTGCTTGTTGATCTTGTTTCGAAAGTGTGGTGATTTTGGCACTTTTAGCTGTAATTTGAAAGGCTATAAATTCGACAATAATGACTGCTCCATCAATGATAATTCCAAAATCGATAGCACCTAGACTCATTAAATTGGCATCCACACCAAAGACATTCATTAACGAAATAGCGAATAACAAACTTAACGGGATTACTGATGCTACAACTAGACCAGAACGCCAATTTCCCAATAATAAAACCACTACAAAAATAACAATCAGGGAACCTAAGATTAAGTTTTCGGCAACCGTAAAAGTGGTTTTGTTTATTAGCTCAGTTCGTTCTAAAAAACCGTTAATATAGACACCTTCCGGTAAGGTGTGTTGAATAGATTCTACACGTTCTTTAACAGCTTTAATAATTTGACTAGAGTTTCCATTTTTTAACATCATGATTTGGCCAAGAACTTTTTCGCCTTCACCATTTCCAGTAATAGCCCCAAAACGGGTAGCGCTACCAAAACCTACTTTTGCAATATCTTTTATGTAGATTGGGACACCATCATTTTTAACCACGATGTTTCCAATATCTTCTAGAGATGTTACCAAGCCTTCTCCACGAATAAAAAACGCTTGATTGGTTTTTTCAATGTATCCACCACCTGCAACACTATTATTTTTTTCTAATGCATCATATATTTCTGAAACTGAAATATGCATGGCATTTAGTTTTTGTGGATTGATAGCGACTTCGTATTGTTTTAAAAATCCTCCCCAGGTATTTACTTCAACCACTCCTGGTATTCCAGACAATTGACGTTTGACAACCCAATCTTGAATGGTTCTTAAATCGGTAATGGAATAGTTATCTTTAAATTCAGGTTTGACATCTAGAATGTATTGATAAATCTCTCCCAAACCCGTGGTAATTGGTCCCATTTCTGGAGCACCAAAACCTTCTGGAATTTTTTCAGAAGCCGATTTAATTTTTTCTGCAATTAATTGTCTGGGTAGAAATGTGCCTAAATCGTCTTCAAACACAATGGTTACAACTGATAGTCCAAACTTTGAAACAGAACGGATTTCGACCACTCCAGGTAAATTAGCCATTTCCAACTCAACGGGATAGGTAATAAATTGTTCCACATCTTGAGTGGATAAATTTTTCGATGTGGTAATAACTTGCACTTGATTGTTGGTGATATCTGGAACAGCTCCAATAGGAATCTGAGTTAAAGAAATTATTCCAAAGCCAACAACAAAAGCCATGAATAAAAGAATAATAAGCTTATTCTTTAAACTAAATTTAATGATGTTTTCTAACATAATTCGTATGTAAAAAGTGGTAAGCTATTAAGAAAATAGCTTATAATAAATGATTTAAATTACGAGTGAATTATGCGAATTTTGGAGGCTGAAAAATTGAAGATTTTTCGAATAAAGAAATAGATTCTTTATAAAAGAAGTTGCATGGAATTTCAATAAAAGGTTGATATTCCAATGTAAAATTTGATGTAGGAAGCGTAAAAGCTGCATTAGCATGAACACATGTTTGATGATGATGTTTGAAGGGTAAATCTTCATGTTCTTCATGATTATTCTCATGCTGAAACTTGGCATCGCCATAATGTTCTGAAATAAAATCTACAAACGAATCTCCATAATTTTCTTGATGATATTGGGCATGTTCTAAAAGAGTACTTAGCTTTGAAAAATCTTCAAAACTAAGGTTGAAACTTTGAAAAAGTATCAAAAAAGAATAAGATATGGCTATTAGCTTGTTCATTTGTATTACAAAACTACGAAAAAAATACGGCTTAAAGCGTAACATAAGTTACATGTACTAAAAGTATGCTTTTAATTGAATGCTACCAGTATGAATAACTTTGCTGGTTTCGCTTTTTCTTCCAAGATAGTTAAGGTTTAAATCTAGAAAAGATGTAATTTTCTTCTGTGCCAACAGGCTCCAAGTGTAATTTTTTCCGGGTTGTAAGCCTTCCATCATTTGGTAGGCAACAGGCGAATTTGAGTTTCCATTAAAGTTGTTTGAAAAATAGTTAAACTCTCCTATAATTGACATTTTTTGAAAATTTGTAAACGAAAATGAAGCACCATAATTTTGTTGTTTTAAAGTCTCAAAACCACCAATAGAATTTTCTTTATTTGTGTATTGATAGAATATGTCGAATCGTGTAAAATCATTTAATAAATAAGACAGTTTTGGGTTGATGTTTACTGCATCTATATTATAATTTTTACTAGAAAAATTTTCACTGACACTTTCTGTATTGTTTAAGCTTGTTTGAAAATTTATCAACCAGTTTATTGCAAATTTGTGATTGAAATGTAGCATGTGGCTTATCAAAGAATTTTCAATATAGCCAACGGTTAAAATGTTTCTTGTGTCGCTTTTTAAGAAGGTGTAAGAAGTGGTATAGTGTTGTTTACCACGATTAAAAAACAAGACATTTCTAAAATTAAGCTGTAGTCCTAATTCAGTATCTGGATTACTTTTAAACGGGTTTAAATTGATGCTATTACCTTCGCGTTTGTTTTTTCTATCAACAATATAAGACGTTTGATTGTAAAAATGAGACAATCCCTTTTTTAAACCACTTACTTCACTAGACCATTGTTGAGGGTTGATGGTTAATGTTTGACTTAGCCTGTTTTGATGTGTTTTAATAAATATTTGGTTTGGTAACAAAACACGAATAAACTTTCCTTGGTCTTGAAATTGGGCAATTTCAAATTCTTCTAGTTCCTGAATACCATTTTCATTATAATCGATCCAAGTATAATTACCTTGTCCAGGTTCTACTTCAACAAAAGTAAATTCTTGCTGTGGTAAGGTTCCAGAATTTGTTTCGTAAACGGTATTCCATAAGAAAAACTGTTTAATAAAACGTTGACTATATTGAATTCTTGAATTTAGAGATCTTTCGTCTTCCTGGGTTTCATCAGTGTTATTTAAAACTCTATAATTGGCATAAAACGATAAATTTGTACGTTCATTCTGGATAATTCTTGAATCTAAATAATAGGTGTTCGAGGTGTTTACTTTTTGTAATTGGGTATTTCTAATACTATCGTTTACACGAAATTTATAACCAATTTCGGCAAACACTTTGGTGCTGTCACCAATTCCTGTAAATACTTCATACGATTTGTATTTCTGGCTATTTGGTAAAAAAGCTTCTGTGTCTCTGTCTTTATCCTGATTATCTTCCATAGCCAACTTGGTTCCTGCCCAAGCACGATTAAAGCTATATGTTAGCATGTTAAAAGTTCTAAAAAATGTTGAATTATTGGTTGTTGAAGAGGTGTTTAATAAACTTGAAAGTGAGACTATTTGCCAATTATTTAATAGGAGATTTGCAGAAACAATATGTCTGTTGCCATTGAAATTTTTAGAATAGTTTAAGTACTCAAACTGGTAACTAGCTATGCCTTTTTGATTGTGGAAAGCTTGAGCTCCAGTTTTAATAAAAGTTTGAGTGCCCAAACTAGTTGCCGTTGTAGGGCTTGTTGTTCTTCCCAGGTTCCAATCTCTATTGAATTCGGCATTATAAATACGCTGAACAGATCTAAAATCTTTTTGAATATAATCGATATCAGCAAAAGCATCTAAATTCCATAAACTATCTCTTTTAATTATGGCTTGATTTACTTTAAGTTTTCCAGCAAAACCATCATTATTGTTATCGTCTATATTTGAAAATAAATTCAAATCGTTTTTGCTTCCTGCCACTTCAAAAGCGATATTTGTTTTATCAGAAGGTTTATAATCTCCATTAATAATTGCCATTTGTAACTTTGTAGGAGCGACCAATTGGATGATGGGCTCGTAATTTCCTTGAGGAACACCTGCAACGGGTTCAATATATTCGAAAATGGTACTAATAGCATCATTGCTACTTATTATATAATTTCCAAGATTGTCGCCAACTAGTGTAAAACGGGCGCTAAATAAGTCATCCTCGGGATTATTTGAGAACACAAGTGCTTCAACACCACCAATTAATTCTTTTTTATAGAGGATTCTATTTTCATTATAGGCTTCTGGAGTTATCGAAGGAGCAACCATTTTAGTTCTATCGTCTCCGGCTTCAGCTAGAATATCAACTTGTTCTGCTGATAAGTTTTGTTGTAAGGGGTTGTTTTTTGAGTCGGTTTCACTGTAAATAGAAACGCCAAGGTTTAAGTTTTCGCTTTCATACCTTCCACCACCAAAGACTAATAGTCTGGAATAATTTCGATCACTATATTGATAGTCTACTGTGACTCTCATTTCAGAAGTAACAGGAAAAGTAGAATTAAAAATAATTTCGCCTGCATTGTAATCTATAATATAATCGTTGTATTCGCCACGTTCTAATGCGACACCATTTACATAAACTGTTTCACTTCCAGAAACAATTAAAACATATAATTCATCGTTTGGACCTTTTAATTTATAAGGCCCTTGATTTCCTTCCTGAGCTGAAAACTGACTGGTTGTAAATTGCCCTCTAACTAAAGCACCAGAAGCAAATAGGTTGGTTTGCGATTCTGGATGATGTAAAGTAGCGCCAAGTGATAGACCTTGAACACGTTTTGAAAAATTTCCAAAATAAGAATACGGGTTTGTTAAATCAATGTCTCCTGCTCTAATTTTCCAATTGTCGCTAAAAAGCTCAACAAAAACTTGATCGAATTCATCTAATCGTTGCGAATATCCACTTTCCTGTAAGGGCACATTGGCATCTTGAATGGAAGCTCTTAAAGATATTTTTTCACTTAACTTTCCAGTAATTTGTAAGTCTAACTCACTATTTAAAACCGAATTTTGGTTGTTTCCAATAACAACACCTCTAGAAATACTACCAGAGGTTGTTAGTCCATCAAAAGGTGTGAAGGTTTGTTTTTCGCTTGGTTGTGAGAGTTTGTACAGTTTTGCAAGATTCCCTGTATTCTCAACAATTATACTATCGCTTATTTGTCTATAGGTTTTAGTTAAATATTCCGGATATTTTAAATAATTCACAATTAGAGAATCTGCCTCTATAGGTTTATTAATAATTAGTAGGGCATTTTCAAAATCAATATCGTAAAAAGACGTATCAACAAAAGAACTATCTTTTTTTTTAATGGTAAAAAAGTTTGAATTAATACTCACACTATCAATAACAATAGTATCACTTACAGCAACTGTTTTTGTTCTGTAATTAGAATTGTGATCTTGTGCAAAAGCACAAGCACCAAAGAGAAGTGTTATTAAAAGGAATATTAACTTCATGAAGTACTAAACTACATATCAATAAAAATATTTTGTTGATAGCTTTTGTTAAATCGGTTTTAAATTAATAGTGTAAATGTAAAGCATTATTTATTTTAGCTGAAATTCTTACATTATTAATATGAAAATCATTTCTTATAACGTTAATGGCATTCGTGCAGCATTAAACAAAGGGTTTCTAACTTGGTTAGAAGCAGCCAATCCAGATGTAATTTGTTTACAGGAGATAAAAGCTATGGAAGAACAGTTGGATTTAAATTTGTTTGAGGAAGCTGGTTACAAATATCATTATTGGTTTAGTGCTCAAAAAAAAGGTTATAGTGGGGTTGCTATTTTAAGCAAAACAAAACCCAATCATGTAGAATTTGGTACAGGAATACCATCTATGGACTTTGAAGGAAGAAATATTCGAGCAGATTTCGACAATGTTTCAGTTATGAGTTTGTATTTGCCTTCAGGAACTAATGATGCTCGTTTACAACATAAGTTCGATTATATGGATATGTTTCAAGACTATATTAATAAGTTGAGAGTTCAAATTCCTAATCTAATTATTTGTGGCGATTTTAATATTTGTCATGAAGAAATCGATATTCATAATCCAAAAATGAAGGGTGTTTCAGGTTTTTTACCAGAAGAAAGGGAATGGCTTGGAAGATTTATTGATAGTGGACTAACAGACTCTTTCCGGTATTTACATCCTGAAAAACAAGAATATAGCTGGTGGAGTTATCGAGCTAATTCAAGAGCAAATAATAAAGGCTGGAGATTAGATTACGCTATGGTTTCTAAACCTTTGCAAGAAAAAATAAAAAGAGCCGTTATACTTTCAGATGCCGTTCATAGCGATCATTGCCCAATATTAATTGAAATTGAAAAATAAAAATTTATAAAAATGAAAAAGTACGTTTTTTTTACCTTAACCTTTGGAGTCTTATTATCGTCATGTGTTTCACCTAAAGTTTATAAAGACTTAGAGAGTAAATACAGTGTGTTAAAAAATGAAAATAAGCAATTAAAAGAAGATAATGAAAGCTTGTTGAATTCAAAAAATACAACAGAAAATGAGTTAAGTCAATTACGTGATGCTTATAATGAAGCTTTGGCTGAACGAGATAAACTACAAGGAGATTACAATGCCACAAAAGCGAACTTAGATAATTTAAAAGCTTCATATAATGCTTTAGAAAAAAACAGCTCCTCTGCTATTGCAGAAAATGTTCAGAAAAATAAAGAATTGTTAGCACAATTAGAAGCAAAAGAACAAGCCTTAGAAACTGAAAATGCTAGATTGGAAGCCCTGAAAAAAGAATTAGAAGCACGTTCTAATCGTGTAGCTGAATTAGAAAGCATGATTGCAGCTAAAGACGCTGCCATGACCGAATTAAAAAACGCGATTTCAAGAGCTTTAGTAGATTTTGAAGGTAAAGGGCTAACTGTAGAACAAAGAGATGGTAAAGTGTATGTGTCAATGGAAAACAAATTGTTATTCCAATCTGGTAGCTGGGCAGTTGGCGTTGAAGGAAAAAAAGCAGTTAAGCAATTAGGAAGTGTGCTTGCAGATAATCCTGAAATTAATGTACTTATAGAAGGACATACAGATAATGTACCATATTCTGGAAATGGAACACTATCAGGAAACTGGGACTTATCTACCAAACGAGCAACTGCAATAGTAGAGATTCTTAGAGAAAATGCCAGCATCAATCCAGAAAGTTTAACAGCAGCAGGAAGAGGAGAATATGCTCCAATAGCGACTAACGACACAGCTGAAGGCAAAGCAAAAAACAGACGTATAGAAGTTATTTTAACTCCTAAGTTAGATGAAATTACTAAATTGCTAAACAAAGAATAACAAATCACTTTTTTATTAAATGAAAAACCTTTTTTGGATCGTACTTATTTTAGTTTTTGTTTCCTGTTCAAACAATTCAAAAAAGGATTCGTATGTTGAAATAGATCAAATAAAATCGATCCACAAAGACGGTTATGTTGGCGATGAGCAATGTATTGCTTGTCATAAAGATGCTGTAGAATCTTGGAAGGGTTCAGACCACGTCTTGGCCATGCAAGTTGCAAACGAAAAAACTGTTTTAGGAGATTTTAATGATGTGAATATAACACTAGATGGTGTTACTTATTTCTTTACCAAAAACGACTCAGATTTTATCGTTCATATTACTGAAATTGATGGTTCTAAAAACACTTATAAGATAACTTATACATTTGGAGTAACTCCTTTGCAGCAATACCTGATAGATTTTGATAATGGTAAAAAACAAGCGCTAAGAGTTACTTGGGATGCTATAGATAATAAGTGGTATCATCAATATTCTGGAGATGAAGTAAGTCCTCACGATTGGATGCACTGGACAGAGAGTTCTCAAAACTGGAATACCATGTGTGCCGAATGTCATTCCACCAATCTTCAAAAAAATTATATTGTTGATGAAGATAGGTTTAATACCACATATTCATCTATAAATGTTAGTTGTGAGAGTTGTCATGGTCCAGCAGAGAAACATATAAATTGGGCAAAAAGCCCACAGGATTCACTTCATATTAACACCTATATTTTAGCTGGTAAATCGCAATTTGAACAAATGAATATGTGTGCATCTTGTCATTCCAGAAGAGCAAAACTAACTCAAAATTACGAACCTGGAACGCACTTTGAAGATCAATACCTCCTTCAAAATTTATCTCAAGAATTTTACCATGGAGATGGTCAAATAGAAGCCGAAGATTATGTGTATGGTTCTTTTTTACAAAGTAAAATGTATCATAATAATGTGACTTGTACAGATTGTCATGATCCACATACACTTAAACTAAAAAAAGTAGGTAACAACTTGTGTATGCAGTGTCATGAACCAAGATATAATGAGCCATCCCATCATTTTCATTCCCAAAATACAGAAGGAGCTCAGTGCATCAATTGCCACATGACTGGCGTTACATATATGGGAGTTGACTATAGAAGAGACCATAGTTTTAGAGTGCCTAGACCAGATCAAAGTGTTGAGTATGGAACTCCGAATGCATGTAATACCTGTCATGCTGATAAAACGAATAAATGGGCTGCTAATAAGGTGGTAGAATGGTATGGCTCAAAGAGACAAGCGCACTTTTCCGATGCTTTATTATTGAGTAGTAGAAATCATATAACAACGGATGAACGTGCTGCATTAGATAAATTTATTAACGATTTAAATTTTCCTGCTATTGCAAGAGCATCAGTTATTGATAATTTGCAAATAACCGAAACAAATCAATACCAAGCACTAATTAAAGGTTTAGAAGATGCTTCTCCAATGGTACGCTTTGCTGCTTTACAGAAATTTAGAGGTTTGAGTTTAGAAGATAGAACAAGCATTGCATTAAAACACACCAATGATACCACAAAACTAGTCCGAATTGGCGCAGCACAATTGTTATTGGATTTAGATTTTAATTCCTTAAAAAATGCAGATATAAGTGGTTTAACAAAATCTAGAACCGAACTGGAAGAAATGCTTTATAGTAATGCCGATTTTTCAAATGGACGTCTACAATTAGGAGATTATTACTTTCAAACAAACAATATAAAAAAGGCTATCAAACATTATCATGTTGCCATAAAAAAAGACAGTTTAATGCTTCCTGCATATTCTAATTTAGCTAGTTGCTATAGCATAGATGGACAACCAAGCCAAGCCTTAAATATTTTAAATGTATTAATTAATAAAAGTCCGGAATTAGCTAGATCTTATTATTTAAGAGCTTTATTGTATTTTGAAATGCAACAACCAGAGCTAGCTGTTAAAGACTTAATTCATGCCATACAATTGGATCCGTTAGACACAAGGTCCATGTATAATTTAGCGACTTATTATTACCAGAGTAAAAACTATATAGAAGGTGAAAAAACAATTAAAAAAGCATTAAAATTAGAAAAAACAAACCAGGATTTTAAATACTTATTAGCCTTGATTTATCAAGGGCAAGGAAAAATGAATGAAGCACAAAGTATTATACAAGAGTTGAATTCGAATCAATAATTTTATATTTTTTTTCAATTGAAATAATTAAAATGATATATACCACATTACCAAATACAGATATTAAAGTAAGTAAGCTTTGTTTAGGAACCATGACATGGGGAAATCAAAATACTCAAGAAGAAGGGTTCGCTCAAATGGACTTAGCCACAGAAAAAGGAATTAATTTTTTTGATTGTGCTGAATTATATCCAGTACCTGCAACTGCTGAAACCTATTCTAAAACAGAACAGATAATTGGTAATTGGTTTCAAAATACTGGTAAAAGAGACGAGGTGGTTTTAGCAACAAAAATTGCTGGACCAGGAGACTACACAGCACATATTAGAACGAATGGGTTTTGTCCAGAAGCATTAAAAGATGCCGTGAATAATAGTTTAAAAAGACTCCAAACAGATTATATCGATTTATATCAACTCCATTGGCCAGAAAGACAGACAAACACATTCGGTATTAGAGATTATACACATCATTCGGAAGATGTATGGGAAGACAATTTCAATGAAATTCTTCACACTTTTGATGAGATTATTAAAGAAGGAAAAATTCGTCATATTGGTATCTCAAACGAAAAAGCTTGGGGAACTATGAGATATCTTGAAGAATCAAAAACAAATAATTTACCTCGAATAATTACCATTCAAAATGCTTATTCTTTAATAAATCGAGTTTTTGAAGGTGATATGGCCGAAATTGCATTAAGAGAGAACGTTGGGTTGTTAGCCTATTCTCCAATGGCATTTGGTGTTTTATCAGGAAAATATATAAAAGGAATTGCAAGTGATAATTCTAGATTAAAGCTCTTTCCACGATTTGCTCGTTATAGTTCAGAACAATCTACCGAAGCGGCCAAACAATATTTAAAAATAGCTGAAGAAAACAATTTGTCTTTTGCTCAAATGTCTCTAGCTTTTGTAACACAACAACCATTTATTACTAGTAATATTATTGGAGCTACAACTCTTGAGCAACTCAACGAAAATATTGATAGTATTCACCTATCATTAAATCAAGAACTTTTAGATTCTATAAATAAAGTGCATACAAAGTGGCCTAATCCTGCACCATAATTTTTTAAACTAACATTAATTTAACGGAACACATTAAATCCTCTCAATTCAACGAAGAAAAGAGTAGTTTGTCTATTAAGTAAACGTTAAGTGAATGTTAAAAGAGATTTTTTATAATTTAGGTTTTTGGAATTTTTTACATCGATTTATTTTCGGTAAATCTTTTCAAAAGAAAGAAAATACAAGTTACTGATTAATAGCAGCTTGATTAAAATAACTAACCTATTTTTTATAAAATGAAAAAAATTACACTTTCTCTTCTCTTTGGGCTTATTTCGTTTTTTGGATTTTCCCAAATTGGATTAGTAGAAAATTTCGACGCAGGTTTAACCTTGCCTCCAGGATGGACAGGTGCTGGATATTCCGGAACTGTATTTAATCCATGTGGTGTGGTTTCACTAAGAGCCAATTTAAGTGACACAAACTTATCTTCCGATTTAATTTCACCAAATATTGTTGGAGAATCTAATGGAACTGATTTGACAGTTGCTTTCGATTATAAAATTGTTGACTGGGCACCAGCAGTAGACCCAACCCCTCCTGGTTGGGGGGAATTTTTGGTTCAGTACTCTACAAATAATGGAACTACTTGGACTACAATGGGTACCATAAATGATGCCAATCACCAGCCTCTCAGTACGTGTGCTAACATTAGTTTTGTGTTGCCAGCTGCAAGTATCCCAACTGGTACGGATTTTAAATTAAGATTTGAAAATGTTTATTTCTCAGGAAATTATTATTTCTATATAGACAATGTAACTGCGACACAAGTAGTTGTTGACCCTCCATCATGTGTGAACTTAATTTCACCTACTAATGGACAAACAGGAGTCGCAATTACAGCTAATTTAAGTTGGCAAGCAGCTACAGGTTTACCTACAGGTTATACCCTTTCTGTTGGGACAACTTCTGGAGGAACAGAATTAATAGACAATTTAGGTGTTGGTTTATCTACAACTTACGATTTACCTGACTTGGAGTATTCTACAACATATTATGTAAATATTATACCTTTTAACGATAATGGTCCAGCTGTAAATTGTCAAGAACAGATATTTACAACTGGAGCTGATCCTAATCAACCTGTAGATTGTGTTTCTGGTGTGCCAGTAAATACAACCTATTGTTATGTAGATAACGATACCATGGGCTGGAACTTTCAAAGTTCGACAGGAGCACCTTTAATCGTGTTTTTTAATGCTGGAGAATTAGAATCTTGTTGTGATGATATTAATATTTACGACGGAACTGATAATACTGGAACACTTCTATATAGTGGAAATAATGGCGGCGATATGACCGGTTTTTCTCAAATCGCACCAAGTGGTTTTATGTATATTGAAATGGATAGTGATTTTTCTGGTAGTTGTCAAGCTGGTTATGAGCCTTTAGATTTCGATGTCTCTTGTGTAGATGAAACTGCGCTTCCAAATTGTAATGCCAATTTAGCAACACCATTAAACGGAGCCACAAATGTAGATGTAGCCACACAAATTATTTGGACTCCTGCATCTGTTTTAGTGACAGGATATGTTATTTCAATAGGCACTACATCTGGAGGAACAGATATTGCCGATAACGTAGATGTTGGTAATGCTCTTAATTATACACCAGCAAATATTTTACCATATGAGTCTACAATTTATGTAACTATTACGCCATATAACGATAACGGTTCAGCTGTAAATTGTAATGAAAACACGTTTGAAACTGAGGTAAATCCTTATCAGTGTGATGCTGCAGATCAATGTGTCTTTACATTTACCCTTGAAGATGATTTTGGTGATGGTTGGAATGGTAATACCATGACAATATCTCAAGATGGGTTAGAAATAGAAATTATAACATTGGCAGGAGGTGCTGGGCCATTAGAAATTCAAATCCCACTTTGTGATGGAATTCCATTTGAATTATTCTGGAATGCAGGAGGATCTTTTGCTAATGAAGTTATGATTTCAATTACAAATCCATTTGACGATGTTATTTATACACTGCCAGCAGGTAGTGGTGGTCTTCAAAATACCTTGCTGTTTACAGACATGGTCAACTGTACACCACCAACTTGCCCAAGACCATCAGATGTAACAATTGGTGCTATAAACATGACAGATGTAGAAATCTCTTGGACAGAAACTGGAACAGCTACTACTTGGGAAGTTATAGTACAACCTCTAGGAGATGGCTATCCAGATGGAACGGAACCAGAGATTATTCAAACAACGGATAATCCTTATATATATGGAGGTTTAGACCCAGCAACACAATACGAGGTTTATGTTAGAGCTGTCTGTGCTGCAGATGACTTAAGCGATTGGGAAGGCCCATTAGCTTTCGATACAACCATTTGTGACGCTGTAGATCAATGTCTATTTACCTTTACCCTTGAAGATAGTTTTGGAGACAGTTGGAATGGTAATACCATGACTGTATCTCAAAATGGGGTTCCTGTTCAAATATTAGAATTGACAGCTGGTGCAGGACCATTGGATGTTCAAGTACCACTTTGCGATGGACTTCCTTTTGAATTATTTTGGAATGAAGGTGGAGCTTTCGCAAACGAAGTGATGATTTCTGTAACAGATGCGTTTGATGATGAAATTTTCACCATGCTTAATGGAAATGGAGCACTTCAAGGAACACTTTTATTTACTAGCATTGTAAACTGTACACCTCCTACTTGTCCAAGACCAGACGATGTAACTATTGTTGATGTGAATCCAACTTCAGTGGAAGTATCTTGGACTCCAGGTGGAGCTGAAACTACTTGGGAAGTGATTGTGCAACCTTTAGGAACGGGTTATCCAGATGGAACAGAGCCCGAAATTATTCAAACAACAGACAACCCTTATTTATACGAAGGCTTAACGCCTGGAACAGAATACGAAGTATATGTAAGAGGTATTTGTGCTGCCGATGATTTAAGTGATTGGGAAGGCCCTGAGGATTTCAAGACACCTTTCTTGGTAGATTGTGCTGCAGGTGAAGTTATCAATACAGTTTATTGTTATGAAAATGGGGATAACACATATGTTGAACTTTATACGTTTCAAAGTGCAGGAGGATTCCCTTTAAATATATTATTCAATGCAGGAGAAATTGAAGATCCTTATGATAATATTAGAATATTAGATTCAGATGGAACTATACTTTACGATGGAAATAATGGTGGAGACCTAACAGGGATTGCATATACAACCTCTGGAGATACATTAACACTTTTATATGAATCTGATGGTAGTGGAAGTTGTGCAAGCAGTGGATACACACCATGGGATTTCGATGTCTGGTGCCAAACTTGTATCCCACAAACAGTAAGTTTTGATGTGGTTAATGGCGACTGTATTACAGATCCAAACAACCCAGTTTTTGAAGTTCAAGTAGATATTTCAGATATGGGAGATGCGGCATCCTTAATTGTAACAGACAATCAAGGTAGTGCTCCTCAAACAGCAACAGAAGCAGGGATTTTAATTTTTGGACCTTATCCAGCTACTACAAATATTGTTATAACTGTTGCAAACGAGAACGATTCTAACTGTATTGTAGAAAGCAATCCTTTAGCATTCTTTTGCCCTCCTCCACCAAACCCTTGTTCCATAGTTTTTGCTGGTGATGATACGTCAGTAGACTGTAACACACCAGACGCAGTTTTAACTGGTAACTTCCATTTGTACGGGCAAGACACTACAAATTATGAAATTAATGGAATTGACACCTGTCCATCACCACCAGTTGATGGAGCTACTCCAACCAGTATCAATGTTGATGATACTTGGTCGGAAGTTCTTGATCTAGGTTTTGAATTCTGCTTCTATGGCGGTGTTTACGATCAAGTAATTATTGGTTCTAATGGTGTTATTAGTTTTGAAATTGAAAATGCAAACACATATAATGAATGGGATTTACAACCTTTCGGAGGTGGACCATCTACTTTACCTAACGCAACAAATACTACCATAACAGAAGCTAATATTTTTGGTGTAGGTCACGATATTGACCCATCTGTTTGTGGAAGTATTGATTATGTGATTCTTGGTTCTGCACCATATAGACAATTTGTTGTTAATTATAACGCAGTTTGCCATTTTGGTTCTCAATGTAATTCGAATACATCAACTTCACAGGTTATCCTTCATGAATCCTCAAATAACATTGATATTCATGTGTTAAGTAAGCCAACTTGTACTGGTTGGAATGACGGCCTTGCTGTAATTGGTTTACAAAATGTCGATGATACTCAAGCAACTACGCCTCCTGGTAGAAATACTGGAGTATGGACAGTTACACAAGAAGAATCTTGGAGATTTTCACCTTCTGGAACACCTAATTACACGTTAGAGTGGTTAGATGAGGGCGGTAATGTTATAGGTAATGAAGACACAGTTACAGTAACTCCATCCGGAACTTCTACTTATACTTTTGCTGTCACTTACGATTTATGTACAGGTGGTACAGCAACAGTGACTGATGATGTTGAAGTTGAATACATCAATCTTTCAACATTCGATGCAACTTTTGAATTAGTTCCATCTTGTGATGGCGCAACTGCTAACATTTTAGGAGATACTGGTGGAGAGTTTACTTTTAACCCAGTTCCAACTGATGGAGCAACCATTGATATTACTACTGGAGAAGTTACAAACGCTACTCAAGGAGAAACTTATATTGTTGTGTATACTGTTGGGGCAGAGTCATGTCCTGCAATTCATAATGAAGCCTTGTTAATTCCATTAGAAGATGCCACATTTACTTTAACAGCAAATTGTGATGGAGCTATAGCAACCATCGTTGGAGATACTGGTGGTATATTCTCATTTAACCCAGAACCTGGAGATGGTGCCCTTATTGATTCTACAACAGGAGAAATAACAAATGGAGTTGCTGGTGCAACCTATACTGTAGAATATACGACTTCTGGTCCTTGTAGCGAATCAAGTACACAAACCGTAACCATTGTTGGAGAAGACGATTCCTCGTTTACTTTAAGCGCAAATTGTACTGGAGCAACTGCAACCATAACAGGAGTTACAGGTGGAACATTTGTTTTCAACCCGATTCCAACAGATGGAGCAGTAATTGATCCTAATACTGGTGAAATCACTAATGGTGTTACAGGAGCCACTTATACAGTGGAATATACAACAACTGGTTCTTGTCCTACAACGACTACAGAAACTGTTACTATTCCTAGTGTAGATGATGCGTCATTTACTATGACGTCAGGTTGCGATGGTGGAACTGCAACAATAACTGGAGATACAGGAGGAACTTTTGCTTTCAATCCTGTGCCAACCGATGGTGCTACTATCGACCCAGCAACTGGTGAAATTACTAATGGTGTTTCTGGAACAACTTATACAGTAGAATATACGACCTCTGGACCTTGTCCAGCATCAAGTACGCAAACAGTTATAGTTTTAACGGCAGAAGATGCAACATTTAGTTTGATTGCAACTTGTAATGGAGCAACAGCAACTATCACTGGAGATACGGGTGGAACATTTGCTTTTAATCCTGTACCAACCGATGGAGCAATTATCGATCCAGTAACTGGTGAAATTACTAATGGTGTTTCTGAAGAAACCTATACTGTTGAATATACAACCTCAGGAGCCTGTCCAGAAACGAGTTCTGTTATGGTTACATTATTAACTAGTCCAGAAGATGCCTCGTTTAATATAGTTTCAACTACCTGCGAAGGTGTTATTGTTGAAATAACTGGTGACACTGGAGGTACATTTGCTTTTAATCCTATTCCAGATGAAATGGTGACTATTAATGTTCAGACTGGTGAAGTTACTGGAGGATCTTCTAATTCTACTTATTACATAGAATACACTACCTCTGGACCATGTCCTGTTTCAACCATTGAAGCAGCTACAACTGAAACTTGTGTTATTCCTCAGGTTATTACTCCAAATGGAGATGGGTTTAACGACTCTTTCGATTTAAGTGGGTTTAATGTAAGTAGTCTGGAAGTATTTAATAGAAATGGCATTAAGGTTTACAGTCGAAATAATTATTCAAATGAATTTATAGGAGTTTCTGATAAAGGAGATGAGCTTCCAACTGGAACTTATTTCTATGTAATGAAATATCAAGGAAGCGAAGTAAGATCTGCTTGGGTATATATTAATAGAGAAAAGTAAACTAACACAACCAAATTATTATAATGAAAAAACTATATATAATTCTCGTATTCTTGTTTGCAATACAAATGCAAGCACAACAAGACCCTCAATACACACAGTATATGTATAATATGAATGTTGTAAACCCAGCTTATGCTGGGTCTTACGACGGCGTAGCCATTGGACTTTTATACAGAAGTCAATGGGTTGGTTTAGACGGCTCTCCAAACACTGGAACTTTTAATGTAAGTGCCCCAGTGGGAAAAAGAGTAGGTGTTGGACTCTCCTTTATTTCTGATGAAATAGGTCCAGTAAAAGAAAATAATGTCTATGCCGATTTCTCCTATACACTTCCAATGGGAGGTGAAAACAAGTTAGCATTTGGTATTAAAGCTGGTGCAACGTTTCATGATATAGGACTAGTTGGTTTAGATGCCATTGATTCTAACGATCCATTCTTACAGAGTGATATTAATAAAGCAACGCCAAATATTGGAGCAGGTGTTTATTTATATCAACCTAATAAATATTATGTGTCTGTTTCAATGCCTAACATGTTAAATTCTGTTCATTTAGATGCCAATGGTTACAAAATTGGTTCTGAAACACAACATCTATTTGCAGCTGCAGGTTATGTGTTTAGTCTTTCAGACAATTTTAAGCTGAAACCACATACCATGTTTAAAATGGCTTTCGATGCACCAGTTAGTTTCGATATAAATGCCAATGTGTTTATGTACGATTTAGTTGAGGTTGGTGTTGGTTATCGTTTAGAAGATTCTTTTAGTGCGATGGTTAATTTTTTAATCACACCTAATTTAAGAGTTGGATATGCTTACGACAGTGTTGTTTCAGATTTAGACGTGGCAACAAATGCATCGCATGAGATTTTTATTAATTTCGATATTCCTCTGTTAAAGAAAGTGTCTCGTTCACCTCGTTATTTCTAATTACTTAAGCTAAACATTATGAAAAAATTAAAAATATTTTTTACACTTTTATTAATGAGTAGTTTAAGTATAACTGCTCAAAACAAAGACACCCAAAATGCCGATAAGCATTTTAATAAATTCGAATTTGTTGAAGCTATTGAAGCTTATAACAAGCTAGTTGAAAATGGAAAAGGAGATGCCTATATCTATGGACAGCTTGCTGAAGCAAATTATAATATTTTCAGTACTGCTGAAGCTGAAAGATGGTATGCAAAAGCACTTGAATTTGATCAAGATCCAGAAATGATTTACAAATATTCTCAAATGCTTAAAGCAAATGGCAAGTATGATGAGTCTAATAAATGGATGAAAAAATTTGCAGATGCGAAACCTAAAGATGAAAGAGCTAAAGCTTTTAAAGCAAATCCAGATTACATACCAGGAATTTTAGAAGGCGAAAAATTATACGATATTAAATCTTTAGAGTTCAATTCAGAATTTACCGATTTTGGAGGAACTGTAAACAATGGAAATCTGTATTTCTCTTCTGCTAGAAACAAATCTAGAAGAGATTACGGGTGGAATGCAGAACCATTTTTAGATATCTATCGTGTTGCAGTTGGCGGAGATGCTGAAGGTATCGAGGCCGAAACTGTTAATGGTGTAAATACTAGATATCATGAAGGATTAGTGACTTTTAGTCCAGATGGTAATACTATGTACTTCTCTAGAGAAAGTTTCTTTGAAGGTGATTTTGAAAAAAATAAAGAAGCAAAAACTAAGAAAAGTTTATTGTATTTATTTAAAGCGACTAAAGACGGTGAGAAATGGGTAGATATTCAACCCTTATCAATAAACAATAAAGCTTATTCTGTTAAAAGTCCATCTTTAAGTAAGGATGGAAAAACACTATACTTCGCTTCAGATATGCCTGGAGGTCATGGTTTATTCGATATCTACAAGGTAAGCCTAAGCGAAAATGGAGTGTTTGGAACCCCAGAAAACTTAGGGTCAAAAATAAATACTGAAGGTCAAGAAATGTTTCCTTTTATCAGCGATAAAGACGTGCTTTACTTCTCTTCTAATGGTCATCTAGGTTTAGGAGGTTTAGACGTGTTTCATACTACTAAATCTGGCGATGTTGTTAATGCAGGAGTACCTGTTAATAGTAATTCAGACGATTTAGCATTTACAATAAACGAAGAAACTGGAGAAGGGTACGTGTCTTCTAATCGTGATGGAGGTAAAGGAGGTGATGATATTTATGGACTTAAACGATTAGAGCCTTGTATTGTAAATCTTATCACTACAGTTGTTGATAATAAAACTAACAATCCGTTAGCAGGAGTAGCAGTAACTATTAAAGATGCTAGAGGACGTGTTGTTGCTTCTGAAACAACAAACCAGAATGGACAAGTAGAATATGCTGTTTCTTGCGATAAAACCTTAGAAGTTTCAGGTGTATTAAAAGATTACTTAAGTAATGCAATTACATATTCTGGAAGCAAAGAAAAAGAATATCAGTTACAACTTAATTTAGATCCTATTGAAGTTATTATTGTTGAAGATAAAGTAGTTCTTAATCCAATATTATTTGATTTCGATAAATCGAACATAACAGAGCAAGGTGCTTTTGAATTGGATAAGTTAGTAGCCGTTATGACAAAGTATCCAAATATGGTTATTCTAGCCGAATCTCATACAGATAGTAGAGGTCCTGCAAGTTATAATGAAAGATTGTCTGACAGACGTGCAAAATCTACCGTTCAATATGTCATTTCTAAGGGTATTGATGCTAGTAGAATTTCAGGTATTGGGAAAGGTGAGAGTGAACCAAAAATAGATTGTGGTTCTAAGTGTACAGAAGAAGAATATCAAACAAACAGACGTTCAGAATTTATAATTACTAGTGGAGGACTTTAACTAGAAAAAGGTCTAAAATAAATCTCATAAAAAAAGCCTTGCTAAATGAATAGCAAGGCTTTTTTATTATTTAATTTGTTTACCATTTTTATCAGAAAAATGATATTCTAAGTATGTGTAAGCATCTCTTGGTAAAACTTTAACCCATTTCTTATGTTCAAAAAACCATTTTGAACGAATAGATGGAAAACCTTTTGTTAAAAAGGCTGCTATAAAAGGATGTGTGTTTAAAGTTATCTTTGTATAGTC
Organism: Flavobacteriaceae bacterium LYZ1037; assembly: GCA_003144015.1. Taxonomy (GTDB): domain Bacteria; phylum Bacteroidota; class Bacteroidia; order Flavobacteriales; family Flavobacteriaceae; genus Xanthomarina. Next base: position 286,324 of record QFWS01000002.1, read on the forward strand.
TTTTTTAAATAATTGCTCCAGATCGTGATTAATCTTTTGTATTAATACAATTGGTGCTTCAACTTCTTCGCCACTAACACCATTAGGATTGTCCTCTCTGGTTTTAATGTTCATTTCTGGTCGAACACGCTGTCTTGTTATTTGTATTAATCCAAATTTACTTGGAGGTAATATTTTGTGTTTAGCTCTATCGTGTTTCATCTCATCTCTAAGATGATTGAAGAGCTTTTTTCTGTTTTCAGCTTTATTCATATCAATAAAGTCAACCACGATTATTCCTCCCATATCTCGAAGGCTTAATTGTCTTGCAATTTCAGAAGCTGCAATTAAATTTACTTCTAAGGCAGTATCTTCTTGGTTGTTTTCTTTATTAGATCTATTACCACTATTTACGTCAATAACATGTAAAGCTTCTGTATGTTCTATAATAACATAAGCTCCTTTTGCCATTGAAACAGTTTTTCCAAAAGACGTTTTAATTTGTCTTTCAATGCCAAACTTTTCAAAAATGGGAACATTAGATTGATATAATTTAACTATTGATTCTTTTTTTGGTGCAATCTCTTGCACATAATCTTTTATTTGAATGTAAAGCTCTTCATCATCAACATGAATGCTCGTAAAGGAGTCGTTAAAGATATCGCGTAAAATAGACGATGCTTTATTGAGTTCTCCTAATACTTTACTTGGATGATGGGCTTTGTGTAGCTTTTTACACATTGCGGTCCAACGACCTAACAAATTTTGTAAATCTTTATCTAGTTCGGCTACTTTTTTGCCTTCAGCTACAGTACGTACAATTATACCGAACCCTTGTGGAGTAATACTTTTTACAAGGCGTTTTAAACGGTCTTTCTCTGCTTTACTTTCTATTTTTTGAGAAATAGAAATTCTATCAGAAAAAGGGACTAAAACAATATATCTACCAGCAATAGAAAGCTCTGAGCTTATTCTAGGGCCTTTTGTAGATATAGGTTCTTTAGCAATTTGTACTAAAATAGACTGATTTGATTTTATGACGTCGTTTATTTTGCCGTCTTTATCAATATCTTTTTCAAATGGGAATTTGTTAAGAGTAAAATCTCTTAGTTTACCTGTGCTTACACTTTTTGTGAATTTTAAAAATGATGGGAGTTTTGGTCCTAAATCATGGTAATGTAAAAAGGCATCTTTTTCGTAGCCAACATTTACAAACGCCGCATTTAAACCAGGAACAGCTTTTCTTACTTTGGCAATAAACACATCGCCAACAGAAAAATTATTACTTCCTTCATCTTTTTGTAATTCAATTAGTTTTCCATCTTTTAATAAGGCAAAATCAACATGTTCTGAACTAGATCGAATAATCAATTCTTTATCCATTTTGTTAATTTTTATCCATACGCTCCAGTTAAGAGTTAAAAGTTAAGAGTTGATTTTTTTTTAGAACAACAACCAATAACTAACACCCCAAAACCAAATTATACAGATGGATGATACAATATTTTTATCCAACTATAATTTTTATAGCCAGATTCAATACCAAAAATAGAATATGGTAAAACCAACAATCTATTTTGATATTTCACAGGATTTTATAAAATCCGTGGAGTTGCAAACTACAATAGGTCAAAATTGTGTTTTTAACTCATTTCAAAGAACGTGAATACTATAAAACCGAAAAAGTAGTTATCTAACTACTTTTTCGACTTATTTCTTCTTTTTGTGACGATTAGCGCGTCTTCTTTTTTTACGCTTATGCGTAGCAACCTTGTGTCTTTTTCTTTTTTTTCCACTTGGCATAAGTAATGCTTTTTTTAAATTAATATTATAGGTCTTATTTAACCTCTACGTTTGTTTTAACTCCTTCTACAAAAACTTTTGCAGGTTTAAATGCTGGGATGTTGTGTGCTGGAATTTTGATAGTTGTATTTTTTGAAATATTTCTTCCAGTTTTTTCAGCTCTAGTTTTTACAATAAAACTACCAAAACCTCTTAAATATACATTATCACCACTTTCTAAGGAAGTTTTCACTTCTTCCATAAATGTTTCAACAGTTGCTTGAACATCGCCTTTTTCAATTCCTAATTTGTCAGAAATTTTTGCTACTAAATCAGCTTTAGTCATTTTTAATTTATTTAAGTTACTATTAATTATTAAAGGGATGCAAATATAGGAATTTAAAATTCAATATTTCAAACCTAATTCATTTAAATTTAAGTTAATAAACCTTTATTTTTGCCATTCTCATATAATTTTTATGTCTGTAACAAAAATTTTAACATCTTGGTATTCAGTTAATAAGCGTGATTTTCCATGGAGGGAAACCACAGATCCTTATAAAATATGGCTTTCAGAAATTATTTTACAACAAACCCAAATTAAACAAGGGTTGCCTTATTATCAATTGTTTGTAAACAAATACCCTACTGTTTTCCAGCTGTCTAATGCTAATGAGAGTGATGTTTTGAAATTATGGCAAGGTTTGGGTTACTATTCTAGAGCTAGAAATTTACATGCCACAGCAAAGTATATTGTAAATGACTTAAAAGGTGAGTTTCCAACAACATATAAAGAGTTAATAAAATTAAAAGGTATTGGTGATTATACTGCAAGTGCTATTGCTTCCATTTCTTTTAATGAACAAACAGCTGTTTTAGATGGAAATGTCTATAGGTTCTTATCTAGATATTATGGTATTGATACTCCTATAAATACTACATCTGGATTTAAAATTTTTAAAACTTTAGCTCAAGATGTATTAGATAAGACACATCCTGCAGAACACAATCAAGCTATTATGGATTTTGGTTCTAGACAATGTGCGCCTTCTAATCCCGATTGTTCAATTTGTCCGTTTAATAAATCTTGTGTTGCTTTTAGAGAAAATAGGGTTTCTGAATTACCAGTGAAAATAAAAGCTAATAAACCTGTAAAAAAATATTTTAACTTTTTAGTTTTTATTTCAGATTCAAGTGAAACAATTTTAGAAAAACGCCAAGAAAAAGGAATTTGGAAAAACCTCTACCAGTTTCCATTGATAGAGACTGAAAAAACTGTTAGTCTAGATTCTTTGTTGTTGACTTTAAAAAAACATCATTTAACCACTCATTTAGATTTTGATCTATCTTTATTTAATGATGTCGATATTGTTCATAAATTATCACATCAACATCTACATACAAAGTTTTGGATTTTAACAACAAAAAAATTACCAATAAAAGGAATACCTTCAAATAAAATTAAAGATTATGCAGTTCCAGTTTTAATAGAAAAATTTATTGACGATTTTAATTTTTAATCCTTTAACAAATTCACTCATAATTTTTTATTAATTTTAAAGAAATGAAAAGCAATTACGTAATTTTGCTGATTATTAACTGATAAACATATTATGTCTGGAACTTTAAATAAAGTGATGCTCATTGGCCATCTAGGAGATGTTGTTAAAATGCACTACTTTGATGGTGGAAATTGTATTGGTCGTTTTCCTTTAGCAACTAATGAAACATATACAAATAAACAAACTAACGAACGTATTACAAATACCGAATGGCACAATATTGTTGTAAGGAATAAAGCAGCCGAGATTTGCGAAAAATATTTAACCAAAGGCGATAAGGTTTATATCGAAGGCCGAATTAAAACAAGAAAATGGCAGGACGACAGTGGTAACGATAGATATTCTACCGAAATTCACTGTACAGACTTTACCTTTCTTACAACTAAAAATGAAAGTGGAAATAATCAGCCTGCAAATCAAGAAGCTCAAAAACCAGCAGATCAAAATCTATCAAGTAATCAAAATGAAGAAGGTAGCGACGACCTTCCGTTTTAACCATATATTTTTAATTAAAGAAACATTCATTGGATCCTGAACCCACGAGATTTTATTCCTTAATGTTGCCCACTTACCAAAACGATGCAGTTGGTCTAGTTGATTTTTCAATTGTTTTTGGCTTTGTGTTATTGGCTGTGCTATTATTATGTTCAGCACTTATTTCTGGGGCAGAAGTGGCTCTTTTTTCTTTAAATAGAACAGATTTAGAAGAAGGTGTTGAAGAAAATCCAAACACATTTAAAATAATTATCAAACTTTTAGAAAGGCCTAAAAAATTATTGGCTACTATTTTAGTTGCAAATAATTTTATAAATATAGCCATTGTTATTCTGTTTGCTTATTTAGGAAATTTTATTTTTAAAAGTATTGAAACACCACTCATTAAATTCTTAGTAGAAGTCGTAGTTGTCACTTTTTTAATTTTGCTTTTTGGAGAAATACTTCCTAAAATTTATGCAAGTAGAAATAAAGTAAAGTTCTCGAACTTTATGGCTTATCCATTAAAAGTCTTGGATGTAATATTTTCACCAATAAGTTTGCCCATGCGAAGCATTACTTTAGGGATCCATAATAAACTAGGAAAGCAAAAATCCAATTTAAGTGTGGATCAGCTTTCACAAGCTTTAGAGCTAACAAGTGAACATGATACCACTAAAGAAGAGCAAAAGATTCTTCAAGGAATTGTCTCTTTTGGGAATACCGATACCAAACAGGTTATGCGTCCTAGAATTGATATTTTTGCATTGAACATCAATCTGAAATATTTAGAAATTATCCCAGAAATTATTAGTCATGGTTATTCTAGAATTCCGGTTTTTGAAGATAATATAGATACTATTAAAGGAATTCTATACGTGAAAGATTTATTACCATATATTGATAGAAAACAATTCGATTGGACATCCCTTTTACGAGAACCGTTTTTTGTGCCAGAAAACAAAAAGCTGGATGATTTAATGGCTGAATTTCAAGAAAAGAAAGTGCATTTAGCCGTTGTTGTAGATGAATATGGAGGCACATCTGGATTAATTTCTTTAGAAGATATTATTGAAGAAATTGTTGGAGATATTAGTGATGAATATGATGACGAAGGTTTAATATATTCGAAATTAGATGATAAAAATTTTGTGTTTGAAGGGAAAACACCTTTAAAAGATTTCTATAAAATTATTAAACTTGACATAGATACGCTTTTTGAAGACCAAAAGGGAGAAGCAGAAACGGTTGCAGGATTTGTTTTAGAAATTTCTGGTGGTTTTCCAAAAACAGGAAGTAAAATAAATTTCGAAAATTACGTTTTTACTATTGAAGCTTTAGATAAAAAACGCATTAAACGTGTAAAAATAACCTTGCCTTAATTATGAAGAATAGTTTTTTGGTTTTCTGTATTCTAGTTGTTTTTATGTCTTGTGGTCAGGATCCTATTCCAAAACCCAATGCGTATCTAAGATTGGAATTTCCAGAAGCTAAATATCAAGAACTACAATTAGATTTGCCTTTTACTTTTGAAAAAAATCCATTGGCCACAAAAATTGAAGCTAAATCATTACAAGGCAAAACAGAAAGCTACGGAGTAACCTTACAATACCCAAGTTTAAAAGGAGCTATTTATCTTACCTATAAAAGCATAGATAATAATCAGGAACATTTAATGGCTTTTTTACGTGATGCTCAAAAATTTACACAAGAACACACTAAGAAAGCCGATGAGATAGTCGAGCAGGTCTTTGAAGATGAAAAACGACATGTCTACGGCATGATTTACGAAGTTGGGGGTAATGCAGCTTCGCAATCTCAGTTTTATGTTACCGATAGTACAAATCATTTTTTAACAGGCTCTTTGTATTTCTATGCGAAACCAAATTACGACTCTATTTATCCAGCAGCAAAATATCTAGAAAAAGACATCAAACATATTATGGAATCTGTTTCCTGGAAATAAATCTTCTTTTTTATATTTATACTTTAATAAAATATAAATGTTAAAATGATTTATAAATATTATAAAACCTTAATAATATTAGTTCTTACTGCTCTTTTATCTTGTAACAAGAATGACAATGAAGATAATCATGATTCTTATTTCTATGTTGCACTTCCTACAGACCCTGTAAAAGTTGTAAACACAAGTGGATCTTGGTTGGTTTACGACTTGCATATTAAAACTCCAAACATAGAAAAGGTAGTGGTGTTTCACGACGATATTCCGTTACTAACTTATACCAATTTTATAACACGTGATAATTTGCATATTGCGAGTATTTGGCTTGAATACCCTCAAGATGGTTGGGTGAAAGAACATTTAGCCCATGAATTTCAGTATCAGAATTCTATAAATCAACCAGAATTACATTCATTCAATTTAAAAGTTGAAAGAGAATATCCAAATCCCAAAACAGTCGAATTCCCAGTGCCTCAAGGTGTCTGGTTGGCAGAAGGAGCCCCTGGGGTTTCTTCATATCATACAAGAGCTATTTTCCCCTTTCAAGAACCAATATATGATGAAGAACAAAACGGTTACTTGATTGGGAACAATCCACAACGATATGCCATAGATTATGCCTTATTCGAAAACAATCTTCCTTATAAAAATGATGGAAAAAACTTAACCGATTGGCATTGTTATAATTTACCGGTAAAAGCTGCAGAAGGAGGCAAGATACTTTTTACCGAAAATAATATTCCAGATAATCTTACTCCAGGAGAATTAGACTATCCAACAGATATGACTAATGCCTCTGGGAATGTTGTGTATATAGAGCATTTAGATGGGACTATTGGTGTTTATTGTCATTTAATACCAAATTCTATTCTGGTAAATGTTGGCGATTTTGTAACTACTGGTCAAGTTTTAGGTCGTCTAGGAAATTCTGGGAATTCTTTTGCACCTCACTTACACATGCACGTTCTTACAAATCCAGAAAACAAATCTTTAGTAGAATATGCAGATGGTCTTTATATGGAAAGTCTACCATATAAATTTCCTGAATTCGTTAAATTAGGAGCCTTAGAACCAGGTTATTTAGATGAAACACCTATAACCTCTTTTAGCCCAACCATGAATGTAAACTTTATTGGAAAGTTACCTTCAGAAAGTGATGTTATAGAGTTTTAAGTAAAAAGAAAGTACTAATCCTTCAGAGGGTTCCAATAATTGTTGGGTTCGAAGAATTCCATTTAAAGATTATTTCAATTAAAAAAAACTTGATTTATCGTTCCCTAAATACTTTTTGAGCAAAGATATTTTTACATGACTACTCATTAATTAGGTATAATAATCCAAGTCAAGTTTTTTGTGTCTTTGTTTGGAATGGACCTGGAACAGAATGTATTGGTAACCCAGCAGGTGCTAAATATATAGGTGTAGTTAGTTTAGATCCAAGATGAAATAAAACAAAAACAGGTAAAAAATATAAACCAAAAAAGCTAAACAGATCTGTTTAGCTTTTTTTATAAATAAAAATCAGTAAGCTTACGCTTTGCCTTTATCTGCACAGCAAGCCTTTTTACAATCTGCTTTGCATGCCATTTTTTTATCAGCTGTAGTTTCAGAAGTTTCAGCTTTGTCTGAGCAACAAGCTTTTTTACAGTCTTTGTCGCAAGCTTTCTTCTCAGCAGCTACGTTCTCACCAAAAGTATCAACTGTATGCATGTCTGTTACAGAATACATATCGCCAGTTTTTTTCACCACCTCTTCTAAAGACGTTGGTGTTACTTTTGCTTCGTCGTATTCAACCATCGCTAATTTTTTATCAAAATCTACGGTTGCAGATTTTACACCATCCATTTTAGCCATTTTCTTTTCAATGGTTTTGGCACATCCCATAGCGCATGTCATCCCTTCAATAGTAAACTCTGCTTTTGCATATGTTGCATTTGGGTCTAAGGTAGCTACTTCTTCTGTAGGTGTTTCTGTTTCAATTGTCACAACTTCAGGAGTTGTTTCATTTTTACAAGCTGTTATAAAAACAGTTAGTAATAATAGTCCGATAATATTTTTTAATACTTTCATTTGATTTAAATATGGATTTAGTGACAAAATTAGTAAATATTACTGTTTATTGTATCAAAAACAGCAATTTTGTGAGCTGAAACACATGTATGAAAAATATTCAGATTAAATGGTTGTATTTAGTTGTCCTGTCATTAATTTGGGGAACATCGTTTATATTAATTAAAAAATCCCTTCTTGGCTTAACTCCTTTTCAATTAGGCGCTTTAAGAACCATTATTACAGGTGTGTTTTTATTTACAGTAGGGTTTAGAAGCATTCAGCAAATTGAAAAAACACAATGGAAATGGATTGCCCTTACAGGATTGTTAGGTTCTTTTATTCCTGCCTTTTTATTTGCTATTGCAGAAACCGAAATTGATAGTGCTGTAGCTTCTATACTAAACTCTTTAGTGCCACTAAATACGATATTGTTAGGATTTGCTGTTTTTAGAATAGCATCAACCAAACGGCAGGTTCTAGGGGTTATAATTGGTTTTATTGGAACTGCTATTCTTATTCTTAAAGGTGCTGAGTTAAACCCGGAACAAAATTATTTATATGCAGGTTATGTTATTATTTCAACCATTATGTATGCCTTAAATGTCAATATAATAAAAAGACATTTACAAAACATAAAGCCTTTAAGTATTGCTGCAGGAAATTATGTCGTTATTGTTATTCCAGCTATTATAGTTTTGTTGTTTTCAGATTTTTTTAAAGCAGAAACCTTCTCAAATCCACATTTTAAAATGTCTTTGGTTTATGTAACCATTTTGTCGTTTTTTGGAACAGCTTTAGCAAAAGTCTTATTTAATAAGTTAATTCAGTTGTCAACACCAGTTTTTGCTTCGTCTGTTACGTATTTAATGCCAATAGTTGCTTTGACTTGGGGTGTTTTAGATGGAGAGGCATTTACAGTGTTACAAGGTTTTGCTACGATAATTATTTTGATAGGTGTTTATTTATCTCATAAGCGGCAGCCTTAATAATATCTTAAAAGCAAAGATTCCAATTCATAAATTCTATAAAAAATTATGCTTTCTGTAAAATAATCACGAAATTTAGTAACATTAATTCCTTAAAAATGAATACTTCTGCTAAAATTTCGATTAAGTATGGTTTAATAACTACCATCTTATTAATTGCTTATTTTTTAATTTTAAAAGTCATAGGATTGCATAATAATCCTTGGTTTAGAATGTTGAATGGTCTTTTTGTCGCCTTAGGAATTTTCTTAGCAATAAAGAATTATAAATTAATTTCTGGCAGCACATTCACTTATATTAATGGATTTAAAACAGGCTTGTTAACCGGTTTTCTTGCTACTTTTATTTTTGCTCTTTTTATGGGTATCTATATGTTTCATTTAGATGTTGATTTTATGAATAATCTGCTTAAAGATTGGTTTCAAGATTATAATCATGGAGGAGGCATCCTAATATTTATAATTCTCATAGAAGGGCTCTCTTCATCAACCATTCTTACCTTAACTTTTATGCAAATATTTAAAAACAGTAAAAATCTCACTCAAAATTAATAAAACGTTTGTAGTTTAATTAATTAGCAGTATATTTGCACTCATTTTTTGAACAAATTAATTAATAAAAAGTTACGCTATGTACGCAATTGTAGAGATAGCAGGGCATCAATTCAAAGTTGAAAAAGACCAAAAAGTCTTTGTCAATCGATTAGCAACAGAAGAAGGAAAACAAGTGTCTTTTGACAATGTACTTCTTTTAGCTGATGGAGACAAAGTTACTGTAGGCGCCCCAGCTATAACTGGAGCTCAAGTAGGAGCCAAAGTTTTAAAGCACCTTAAAGGTGATAAAGTAATCGTTTTCAAAAAGAAAAGACGTAAGGGTTACCGTGTAAAAAACGGACACAGACAATCTTTAACAGAAATCTTAATTGAAAACATAGTAGCTTCAGGAGCTAAGCCAGCAGCAAAAGCTGAAAAAGCTGCTCCAGCAAAAGAAGTGAAAAAAGCAGAAAAGAAAGCTGCTCCAGCTAAAAAAGCTGAACCAAAAGCAGAAGCTAAAAAAGCAACTCCAAAAAAATCAACTGCAAAAGCAGACGATTTAAAGAAAATTGAAGGTGCTGGACCTAAAGCTGCTGAAGCATTAGTAAACGCAGGTTTTGATACCTTTGCTAAAGTAGCAAAAGCGAAGCCTGAAGCATTAAGTGCTGTTTTATCTGAAGCTAGCTCAAGATTAGCACATATAGTTACAGACACTTGGCCAAAACAAGCTAAATTAGCTGCAGATGGTAAGTGGGATGAACTAAAAGAATTACAAGACAAATTAGATGGTGGAATTGAAAAGTAATTTTCGTTTCATTTAATATTAACAAAATAAAACCTTAAGACAATGGCTCATAAAAAAGGAGTTGGTAGTTCTAAAAACGGTAGAGAATCAGAATCAAAACGCTTAGGTGTAAAGATTTTTGGTGGACAAGCTGCTATTGCTGGAAATATCATTGTAAGACAAAGAGGCAATACACATCACCCAGGTGAAAATGTGTATGGTGGAAAAGATCACACGTTACACGCTAAAGTGGACGGTCTTGTGAAATTTACAAAGAAAAAAGATAATAAATCTTATGTTTCTATTGAACCTTTCGAGGCTTAAGAAACAGTTCTTTTAAATATTTTTAAAACCCTTTCAGGAAACTGAGAGGGTTTTTATTTTGCCACAATCTCTTGGATAATCTTTAAATGATGATTGGTATGAAGCTCCAAAAACCGATAGATTCTTTTCTTGTTAACATTCCCAAAAAGAGGATGTTTAAAAAACGCATTTGCATCTAAATCTGGAATTATGTCAATATTAGTTTTTGTGTTTTGAAGTTGTTTTATAAGGTCTTCTTTTAAAACTGTTTCTGGTGGTTTAACTTGTTTTGGTGCTTTTGCTTTTCCTCTAGGAAAAAAACCAAGTGTAAAGAATACCTTTCCTAAAAAGCTAAAATTATTTTTATATAAAGTTGGATCTGAAGATTGAAGAGTTAGAGCCACTTGATTAATCACTTTAAAACTATGATCGATATGCCAACCAATGCTGGCTTTAGAAACTTTTAGATTTACAACCTCTTGTTGCTCTATGTGGTTTTCTAAAGTATTAATTAAAAGATGTAATTTTTTTGAGTTCATAAAATGATTTTTTATATTGGTGAAGGTAATAATTAATAGATGCTAAAAAAAAATCCCAAACCTTCATTTGAAAGTTTGGGATTAAATATGTTATTTTAAGATTCTTTGCTTTAGCTCAGAATGTCTATTAATATCTGTAATATTCAGGTTTAAAAGGTCCTTCAACCTCCACACCAATATATTTAGCTTGATCTTCACGAAGTTCAGTCAACTCGACACCAATTTTTGCTAAGTGTAATTGCGCTACTTTTTCATCTAAATGTTTTGGTAACATATACACTTCGTTTTTGTAAGCATCTCTGTTTGTCCAAAGTTCAATTTGAGCTAATGTTTGGTTTGTAAAAGAGTTACTCATTACAAAACTAGGATGTCCTGTAGCACAGCCTAAATTTACCAAACGACCTTGAGCCAAAATTATCACATCTTTTCCATCAACAGTATATTTGTCAACTTGTGGCTTAATAGTGTTTTTTGTATGACCATGATTTTTGTTTAACCAGGCCATGTCAATTTCGTTGTCGAAATGTCCAATATTACAAACAATGGTTTTGTCTTTCATAGCTTCAAAATGACGCCCTTGAACAATATCTTTATTCCCAGTTGTTGTAATAACAATGTCTGCATTACCAACAACAGTTTCTAGTTTTTTCACTTCAAAACCATCCATAGCAGCTTGTAAAGCACAAATAGGATCGATTTCCGTAACAGTTACAATACTTCCTGCACCTTTAAAAGAAGCAGCTGTTCCCTTACCAACATCTCCATATCCACAAACAACAACACGTTTTCCAGCCATCATGATATCTGTTGCACGACGAACAGCATCTACAGCACTTTCGCGACAACCGTATTTGTTATCAAATTTAGACTTTGTAACAGAATCGTTTACGTTAATTGCAGGCATTGGTAATGTTCCTGCTTTCATACGCTCGTATAATCTGTGAACTCCAGTAGTTGTTTCTTCAGAAAGCCCATTTATTCCAGCTGCAAGCTCAGGGTATTTATCTAAAACCATATTGGTTAAATCGCCACCATCGTCAAGAATCATGTTCAATGGTTTACGGTCTTCTCCAAAAAATAAGGTTTGTTCGATACACCAATCAAATTCTTCTTCTGTCATATCTTTCCAAGCATAAACAGCTGTTCCAGCATCTGCAATAGCAGCAGCAGCTTGATCTTGAGTAGAAAATATATTACAAGAACTCCAAGTTACTTCAGCTCCTAAAGCTTGTAAAGTTTCTATTAAAACAGCAGTTTGAATGGTCATGTGTAAACATCCAGCAATTCTAGCTCCTTTAAGAGGTTGAGAGTTTTTGTATTCTTCACGTAAACTCATTAATCCTGGCATTTCAGCTTCAGCTAATTCAATTTCTTTTCTTCCCCAATCTGCTAGTGAGATATCTTTTACCTTGTTAGGTACGTAAGCTATAGTTTTTGTACTCATAGTTATTTTTTCTTAATGTTTTTATAGTCTAACAACTTTGGCAATAGCACTTAAAATAGTTAAATTCGCTTGTCAGAATTGTTAAATCTGCCTTAGGCAGTGCAAAGATAACTAATAACTTTTAGAATATTAAATGCCTCTTTATAAAACCCTTAGTCCTAATTCACAAACTACTGTTAAAATCTGGAAGATAACAGAGTCTTATTCCGATTTATTTCAGTCAGTTAGCTTAAAACCTGAAAACTTGCAACGTGTTTTAGGAATGAAAAGTGAATTGCACCGAAGAGGGTTCTTAAGTGTTAGAAAGTTGCTAGCTGAATTTGGATATGCAGATTCAGACTTGTATTACGATGAAAATGGGAAACCACATCTAAAAGATGGAAAGCACATCTCAATTACACATTCTTTTACGTTTTCTGGAATTGTTGTTAGCGATTTTAAAGTAGGAATTGATATTGAAAAACAACGAGAAAAAATTGGAGTTATAGCCCATAAATTTATGGAATATGAATTTCAGTATTTAAAAAAAGAAGCAGCTGATTATATTAATAAATTGACTGTGATCTGGTGTGTCAAAGAATCTCTTTATAAATTATTTTCAACACCCGGTTTAAGTTTTTTACAACATACGTTAGTCATTCCGTTTACTATTGAAGAAGCATCAACTATGGCGTGGATTGATTATGAAGATAAGAAACACAGGTTTTATACAGAGTTTTTTGAGTTTGAAGGTTTTACCTGTGCTTACGCCTTACCATTTTAATTATTTAGAATTAATAATTCGTGGAAAACATATACAATAACTTATTACAATCTATTTCTAAAGGAGAAAAGCTATTGGCTGTTTTAATCGATCCAGATAAAATGAAGCCTGAAGGCTTATCTGACTTTGTTGTGAAGATTCATAAATCTGTGTCAACGCACATTTTTGTAGGTGGAAGCACAGTTGAAGAATCAGCTACTAGTAAACTAGTATCCGAAATAAAAAAACACACGAAATTACCTATTGTATTATTTCCAGGAGATGTCTCTCAATTAACAGGTCAAGCAGATGCCTTGTTATTTTTATCTTTAATTTCTGGAAGAAATCCAGAGTATCTAATAGGGAAGCATGTGGCTTCGGTTTCAAAATTACGCCAAATGCAGCTTGAGGTGATTCCAACGGGATATATGCTTATTGAAAATGGAAAAGAAACGGCTGTTCAAAAAGTAACAGATACGAAACCCATGTCTATAAATCATATTCCGGAGATTGTAGATACAGCAAAAGCTGGAGAATTATTAGGTATGAAGTTAATTTACTTAGAAGCTGGAAGTGGTGCTTTGCATCCAATTTCTTCAGACATAATAAGAAAAGTGAAACATGAATTAAGTGTTCCTCTAATTGTTGGAGGTGGTATTAGAACGAAAAAACAATTGGAATTAACATATCAATCTGGAGCAGATTTAGTAGTTATTGGAACTGCTTTTGAGGAGGATGAAGTTTTTTTTGAAGAATTAAATAAGTTAAAATAAAATTCTTACCCTCAAGAAATAAAAATAATATAGCAATGAAAATATCAGTAGATTTAACCTTATCGCCTTTGCAAGATGATTACGAAATACATGTTATAAATTTTATAAAAAGTTTAAGGGATTCTAAATTTATAGTTTTGGAAAACCCTTTAAGCACCCAGATATTTGGAGAATATCACGAGTTGATGCCTTTTTTAACAGGGCTAATCCATAAGTCGTTCGAAGAACAAAAAATATGTGTCTTAACCATGAAGGTTGTAAAAACCGATAGAAGCGACTATGAACCAGATTTTTAATTTTTTCTTCGAGCAATATGCAGGTTATCAAGCCATAGATATTACACTAGAGATTATTGCCGTTGTTTTTGGGTTTTTGTCTGTTTGGTTTTCAAAACAGAACAACATCTTGGTCTTTCCAACTGGAATGATTAGCACAAGTATTTTTGTATACTTACTTTTTAAATGGTCTTTATTAGGCGATATGATGATTAACGCCTACTATTTTATAATGAGTGTTTATGGTTGGTATATTTGGACAAGAAAAGTAGATGCAACTCATGTTACTCCCATTTCGGTTACTACTAAAAATGAAAAAGTTACAAGCGTTTGGATTTTTATAGCAACCTTGTTATTTGTGTTTATTGTCTATAAAACTTTCAATATGTGGACCGGTTGGGTTGCATATGTGGATACGGTTACTACTGCCATTTTTTTTGTTGGTATGTGGCTCATGGCAAGAAGGAAAGTAGAAAACTGGATTTTTTGGATTATAGGCGATTTAATATCAATTCCTCTATATTTTTATAAAGGATTTACCTTTACTAGTTTACAATATTTAGGTTTTACAATAATTGCAATATATGGATATTTAGCATGGAGGAAACTCTCAAACAAATCGACAGTAACTGCATAAAAGTAGTTTTATTTGGACCTGAATCTACAGGAAAAACAGTTTTAGCAAAACAATTAGCTGAATACTATAAGACGCTTTGGGTTCCAGAATTCTCAAGATTATATGCTGAAGAAAAAGCAAACAATAACGAACGTCTAACAAAAAAAGATGTATTACCTATAGCTAAAGGTCAAATGGCTTTAGAGAATTTAATAACAAAGCAAGTCACTAACTTATTAATATGCGATACCAATTTATTAGAAACGAAAGTCTATAGTGAGACCTATTATAACGGGTATTCACCTAGGTTATTGAACAAATTTGCAACTGAAAATGAGTATAATATTTATTTTTTAACTAATATTGATATCCCTTGGGAGGATGATGGAATTCGTGATAAACCAAATGAACGAGAAGACATGTTCAAGGCATTTCAAAACGAGTTAATTAAAAACAAATTACCCTATGTGTTGCTAAGTGGGAGTTTAGCGCAACGACTAAAAATAGCCATAAAACACATAGATAAATTATTAAAAAAATAACTGAATGTTTTCAGAAAAAGACATAGATCAAATTAAAAGTAAGGGCTTAACTCTAAATAAAGTAACTTCTCAAATTGAGTTGTTTAAAACAGGCTTACCATTTGTAAACCTACAATCTGCAGCAACTATTAATAATGGTATTTTAAAATTTTCAGAAGAAGATAAAAAAACAGCAATAAACCTGTTCGATGCTAAAAGAAACAATTATACCATAATAAAGTTTGTACCAGCTTCTGGTGCAGCTACAAGAATGTTTAAGTCATTTTTTAGTTTTATAGAAGATTATAATCCGGAAAAGGAAACAGTTAATGCATACATAAACAGAACAAAAGAATCTTTATTAGCTGTGTTTTTTGTTGGTTTGGAAAAGTTGCCTTTTTACAATTTAATTTTAGATAAAATTGAAGAAGTTTACCCTGATTATCACAATGTTTCTTCAGACAAACAACGATACATGTTTGTAAAAACCATGTTAGAAACAGACAAGTTAAATTATGGGTTTTATCCTAAAGGCTTGCTGCCATTTCATCAATATAAAGAGCATATTGCAACGGCCTTCGAAGAACACCTGTTTGAAGCTGCATTGTACGCTTCAAGCAAAAGCAGAGCAAACTTACATTATACTATTTCAGAAAAATACAAAGATATTTTTGACGATGAATTTAAAAAAATTCAAACCATTGTTGAACGTAAAACAAACACGAAATTCGAAATTTCTTTTTCATATCAAAAGGAAGCCACAGACACTATTGCCGTCAATTTAGACAATCAACCTTTTAGATTAGAAGATGGTAGCTTGTTATTTAGACCTTCAGGTCATGGCGCTTTACTCTCTAATTTAAACGATTTGAATTCAGATATTATCTTTATTAAAAACATAGATAATGTGGTGGTTTTTAAATATGAAAATGAAGTTAGTGAATACAAAAAAATGTTAGCAGGTATTTTAATCGATATTCAAACAAAAGCCTTTGAATATCTTGAAAAGTTAGAAAACAAACAACTTTCTGAAACGGAGATTATTGAAATTGCTAAGTTTCTAACTAATAACATGCATGTAGTTATTTCGTCAGAATTTGAAAAATATGCAAACGAGTATCAAATAGAATATTTAATCTCTAAGTTAAATAGACCTATTCGTGTTTGTGGGATGGTTAAAAATGAAGGAGAACCAGGTGGAGGCCCATTTTGGGTGAAAGATGAGAGTGGTCAAATATCTCTGCAAATTGTTGAGTCGGCTCAAATTAATAAAAAAGATAAATCGCAAAAAGAAATACTTAAAAATGCTACGCACTTTAATCCAGTTGATTTGGTTTGTGGTATTAAAGATTACAAAGGAAATAAATTTAATTTAGAACAATTTGTAGATCATAAAACAGCATTTATTACCATGAAGACCAAAACAGGTAAAGACTTAAAAGCTTTAGAGTTACCAGGTCTTTGGAATGGAAGTATGGCTAATTGGAATACTATTTTTGTAGAAGTCCCACTTATAACATTTAATCCAGTTAAAACAGTTACAGACTTATTAAAACCTACACATCAAGTAAAATAACATGTTTGATGCCGATTTTTTAATTACTGAATTAACGTTCAAAGCTATTAGAAGCTCTGGTGCTGGTGGTCAGCACGTAAACAAAGTGTCTTCTAAAGTGGTTTTAAATTTCGACTTAAATAATTCTCAGGTTTTTTCTGAAGAACAAAAAACCTTATTATTCAAAAATTTATCAAGCAGATTAACCACAGAGGGAATTTTAATCTTACAAAGTGATGAGAGTAGAAGTCAGCATAAAAATAAAGAACTTGTAATAAAGCGCTTCTTAGAACTTATTAAACAAAGTTTAATAAGGCCTAAAAAAAGAAAACCAACAAAAGTTCCAAGAGCTGTTAAATTAAAACGCTTATCTAAAAAGAAGCAACAAGCTGATAAAAAAGCCAATAGAAAACCGCCAGAAATAAACTAAATATTTTCTTATTCTTAGTTGTTAATTCTTAATGGATAACTATCTTTGCATCGTTCTCAAAAAGGGGTGCCTATTATCGGCTGAGATCATACCCAATGAACCTAGAACAGGTAATGCTGTTTAGGGATTTAAAATTAAATAATGGCGTCATTGCGAGGAGTTTTTAGAACGACGTGGCAATCTCATTATTTCAAAAACAATTAATTATTAACCAGAATAATAACCTCTTTTTATTCGTATAAATTTATTTATCGGATGAAATTTTTATTCAACAATCTGTCATTTATAAGCAGGCAGAGCTCTCAAGTATTTTTACTTTTTTTATGTATTAGTTTTTCTGCATATTCGCAAGAAAAACAACAAGACTCTACACAATTAGAAACTTTAAACGAAGTTTTGGTAAAGGCTGTTCGTGTAGACGCAACGTCGCCAATTACACATTCTAACATTACCAAAGAGCAATTACAAAAACGGAATTTAGGTCAAGATGTGCCTATTCTTTTAAATTATTTACCGTCGGTTGTTACCACTTCAGATGCTGGAGCTGGTGTTGGTTACACAGGCATTCGAGTACGTGGTGTGAATGCGCAATCTACCAACGTAACTATTAATGGAATCCCTTATAATGATGCTGAATCTTTAGGGACTTTCTGGGTAAATTTAGGCGATTTCGCTTCGTCTGTAGAAAGTCTTCAATTACAACGTGGTGTTGGAACATCTACCAATGGCTCTGGAGCTTTTGGTGCTAGTATTAACGTGCTAACAGATGCTGTTTCAGATAAAGCTTATGGGGAAATTGCGAATAGTTTTGGCAGTTTTAATACTTGGAAACATACGGCTAAGTTTAGTACAGGATTACTAAATGATCGTATTGAAATTGCAGGTCGATTGTCTCAAATAAAATCTGATGGTTATGTAGATAGAGCCACGTCAAATTTGAAATCGTATTTTCTTCAAGCATCTTATGTGGACGCCACAACGTTAATTAAAGCGATTACTTTTAGTGGAAAAGAAGTTACTTATCAATCATGGAATGGGATTGAGGATCCTTACATTTTAGAACATGATAGAACCTTTAATTCTGCAGGTATGTACACAGATGACAATGGTGATACACAGTTTTACGATAACGAAATAGATAATTACCAACAAGACCATTACCAGTTACACTGGAATCAAAAAATAAATAATAATTGGTCTACCAATTTAGCCCTAAATTACACCAAAGGGAAAGGTTATTTTGAACAATATAAAGAAGACCAAGAATTTGTAGACTATGGTTTTAGTGATGTCGAAATTGGAACAGAGACCATTACCGAAACAGACTTAATAAGACGTCGATGGCTAGATAATGACTTCTATGTTGCTAATGCCAATGCTAATTATAAAAACGATGCATTAAATGTTCTTTTTGGCATGTCTTATAGTTCGTATTCTGGAGATCATTTTGGAGAAATAATCTGGGCGCAATATGCCAGTAACCTAATGATAAGAGATAGGTATTATGATGGTAATGGGAAGAAAATAGATGTAAGTGAATTTGTAAAGGCAACCTATAGATTAAATGATCATGTTAGTTTATATCTCGATTTACAATCGCGTTATGTAAATTATAAAACTACTGGAACAAATTCAGATGTGGCTCCTTTTATTGTAGATAAAAATTATCATTTCTTTAATCCTAAAGCAGGAATAACATATAATATCAACGAAAACAACAATTTGTATTTCTCTTATGCAAGAGCTAATAGAGAACCAAATAGAGACGACTTCGAAAACAATGCAGACATTAAACCAGAACAGCTAAACGATTTTGAATTGGGTTGGAGGCACAAATCTAATGTCTTTAATTTCAATACCAATTTATACTATATGTTGTATAATGAACAATTGGTATTAACAGGAGAAATAAATGATGTTGGTAATCCGCTTCGAGATAACAGTGGAAAAAGTTATAGATTAGGTATAGAAGTAGAAGCCGTTATTAATGTGTCTAATAAATTTAGCATCCAGCCAAATGTAGCATTAAGCACCAATAAAAATAAAGAAACTATCGTGTCTATAGATGGAGAACTAGTAGATCTTGGATCTACTAACATTTCGTTTTCACCTAATATTGTGGCGGGAAACGCTTTTGTGTTTAAGCCAATTAATGGTTTGCAAATGTCTCTTTTAAGCAAGTTTGTTGGCGAACAATATATGGGAAATACAGATGCTGAAGCCTCTAAACTTGACAGTTATTTTGTAAACGACTTTAATGTGATGTACGAAATAGAAACTAATTCTATTTTTAAATCTATTTTAATCTCTGGATTGGTAAACAATCTTTTTGGTAAGAAATACAGTTCTAATGGTTTTTATTACACTTATGATGATACTTGGTCGGATCCAAGCCAAATAACAACAATTGAAGGAACTGGTTATTTTCCACAAGCAACTACAAACTTTTTGGTAGGAGTAACTTTAAAGCTTTAATTCTAATTAGTTATAATTTTAATAAGAAAAGCCACTCAATAAGAGTGGCTTTCTGTTTTTGTAAATAGTATGTTTTAAATAGTTTTGTTAGTTATTATAAACCCGAATAATATTTCCGGTAACCTCAACAAAATAACGTTTTAGTGCAAAATTTCCAGTGGTACCCGTTTGTCCAATACCATTAAGAATTTCGTAACTATTTCCATCATCGCAATCGCAAGTTGCAATCACCCCTTCAACTGATAGGGTAGAACAATCACTTAAAGCATGGTTTGGGTCGCTTAATTCAAAAGCACTATAATTATCACCTCCAGCATAAAATAAAACCACACCATTTATGCCATAGTTGTTATTTAAGATGACATAGTTATTTGGAAATTGTAGCACATCATATGGTTGTAAATTGGTATTTACTAAGGTTCCAGTATCGAAATTGATATTTGGTAGATATTGATTGTTAGTATTTGCATCATCATCGCTTTTGTTACATGAAGCAACTATTAGAGCTAGTAAAATAATGGAATAAATACGATTCATTTTTTCTTAAAATTTTCGGTTACAATTTACAACAAAAAGTAAACACAGATAAATATTTTGTATATTTGTAATGCAATCTCGTGTTAACGAGATTTTTTGCGTTATTCCCGAACGATTTCTCCTTAGAATGTTGGAATGTGTTTCGGGATATTTATAATATATAAACGATGAAGTTATGAGTAAAGTATCTTATTACACGGAAGAAGGTTTAAAAAAATTAAGAAACGAATTAAAACAATTAAAAGATATTGAGCGTTCAAAAGCATCTCAAGCTATTGCTGAAGCTAGAGATAAAGGTGATTTAAGTGAAAATGCCGAGTACGATGCTGCTAAAGAAGCTCAAGGTATGTTGGAAATGCGTATTTCCAAATTAGAAGATCAACTTGCAGGTGCCAGAGTTATAGATGAGTCGCAAATGGACACATCAAAAATATTGGTGCTTTCTAAAGTGAAAATTAAAAACCAAACCAATGGTATGGAAATGCTTTACACATTGGTTGCCGATGGTGAAGCAGATTTAGCCTCAGGAAAAATTTCTGTAAACTCTCCAATAGGAAAAGGTTTACTTGGTAAAACTGTAGGCGAAGTAGCCGAAATACAAGTGCCAAATGGCGTGATGAAATTCGATATTTTGGAAATCTCAAGATAATATATTCTTCTTTTAAGAAAAATTTCTAAAAGAATAGTCTTAAAAAGATTCCTGCAAAACAGGAATCTTTTTATATTTACAAGTATATCGAAAATAATTATGGCATCTATTTTTTCAAAAATTATCTCTGGTGAACTTCCATCTTATAAAATAGCAGAAACCGATGAGTTTTTAGCTTTTTTAGATATTAACCCAAATGCTAAAGGACATACGCTTTGCATCCCTAAAAAAGAAGTCAATAAAATTTTCGACTTAGACGAGAAATCCTATTTAGATCTCATGGTATTTTCTAGAAAGGTAGCTATAGCTATCGAAAAAGCCATTCCTTGTAAACGTGTTGGAATGACTGTTGTTGGTTTAGAAGTGCCACATGTACATGTGCATTTAATTCCTTTAAATTCTATGGAAGATATAAGGTTTTTAAATAAAGCATCTTTAACGACTCAAGAATTTCAAAATACTGTAAAAGCTATCAAAGCGTATTTATAGATACGGAAAAACAATAAGACCTAGAATGGTAAGTGTTATAACCAAGACGCTTATTATTAGTAACCTGGCAGACTTTTTTAATTTTATTGAAGGTGTTTTAGGTGTAAAAGCTTTTTGGTGATAATTAAAAACACGTTCAATGTCTTCAGTCCAACTTATAGGATAAATATTCGTATTACAGGTGTTACATTCTAAAAGATGTGATGTTTCTCTAGTAATAGATTTATAAAATTTAGTTTCAACAAATTTTTGCAAAAAAGTTAATTGTAGGCCGTTTGTATTATAGCATTCAGGACAATTATTGTTTAAAGCAACTTCTTTAATAGTAATAAACTTCTCTTCCATAATTTAAATCGATTTCATTGAAATTTGCATGGTCGTTCCTTTTCCAATTTCAGAATGAGACACTTTAATTTGACCACCATGAAACTCTTCAATAATTCTTTTAGCTAACGAAAGTCCTAATCCCCAACCTCTTTTTTTAGTGGTATAACCAGTTTCAAAAATGGCTTTATATTGGTTCTTGGAAAGTCCTTTTCCAGAATCACTAATATCTATATTAACAGTGTTTTCTAGCTGAGAAATTTCAATGATTATTTTCCCTTTCCCTTTCATAGCATCAATAGCATTTTTTACCAGATTCTCGATGGTCCAACTATATAATTGTTTGTTTAAATTTACATAAATTTCTTCAGATGGCGTTATAAGTTCAAAATCTATTAACTTCGAGCTTCTAGCTTTTAAATAATCGTAAGAATCTATAGTTTCTTTAACGATGTCTGCTTTTTCAAGGGTGGGAAGCGAGCCTATTTTACTAAAACGTTCGGTAATAGTTTGAAGCCTGCTAATGTCTTTTTCAATTTCAACAATGTACTCTGGATTGATGTTTTCAGATTTTAAAATTTCAGCCCAACCAATCAAAGAAGATAAAGGTGTTCCAATTTGGTGTGCTGTTTCTTTTGCCATTCCAGACCATAATTTGTTTTGCGTAGCAATTTTGGAACTTCGATAAAAGAAATAGGCAACTGCGCCAAACAAAAAGATAATCAATAATAAGGCTAAAGGATAGTATTTTAACTTATTTAATACTTCAGAGTTTCCATAATACAAGGTGCCATAAACAACGGTTTCTTTGGTTTCGTTGTCGACATAAGAAATAACAATGGGTGTGTTTTCTTGGGTGTATTCTTTAATTAGTTTAGAAATATAAGTTGCGTTATTTACCTTGTTTTCATCAATATTATTTGATAGTAATACACTTCCATTATTATAAACAAACATAGGATTTGTAATTTCAGAAGTAAAAACTTTATCAACTAAAGGATTAACATTTTCATCTAAAGGATTGGAATTTATTTCCTGATGAGCAGCAGCCCAAATGTCCATCTTAGATTGCTCTTCAACTTTAAATTTTTGAAAAAACACATAGGTATTCCATAAAATAAGCGAAATAATACCAAACGATGCTACTACTATAACCCATCGTGTTAAATTTCTGTGTTTAGAAAAAAGCATATAACATTTTTTGTTTTGAAATATAATGTAAATCTGTTAATAATATTGTGTTACTAGTAAACAAATCATTTTTAGTTCCATAACAGATTAGTTACATTTGTGCAAATTAAAAAAGATTAATGACATCATACGAACCAAAAGATTTATCAGTAGCAAAATTGCACGGTTATTTGTTAAGTGCTGTGGCACCTAGACCTATAGCTTTTGCAAGTACTATGGATGAGAATGGAAACCCAAATCTATCTCCTTTTAGCTTTTTTAATGTGTTTAGTGCTAATCCTCCTATCCTTATTTTTTCTCCTGCTAGACGCGTAAGAAATAATACCACAAAACACACTTTAGAAAATGTGTTAAAAACAAAAGAAGTAGTCATTAACGTGGTGAATTATGATATGGTGCATCAAGCATCTTTAAGTAGTACAGAGTATGCCGAAGGTGTTAATGAATTTGATAAAGCTGGTTTAACCATGTTGAAATCCGATTTGGTAAAACCTTTTAGAGTGGCCGAATCCCCTGTTCAGTTTGAATGTAAAGTAAACGAAGTTGTTGCTTTAGGTTCTGAAGGTGGAGCTGGAAATTTGGTTATTTGTGAAGTCGTTAAGATTCATCTGGAAGATGATATTTTAGATAAAGAAGGGTTTATTGATCAGGAAAAATTAGACTTGGTGGCTAGAGCTGGTGGTAATTATTATAGTCGTGCTAGAAGTGGTTTTTTCGAATTACCAAAACCCCTATCAAGTTTAGGAATTGGAGTGGATAATTTCCCTGAGGAAGTTAAAAATAGCATGATTTTAACCGGAAACGATATTGGCATGTTGGCAAATGTAGATGCGCTACCAACGGATAAAGAAGTAAGTGCGTTTTTAGAATCTGTAAGCGTCCGCTATCCGGATATTAAAACAGCTTCTCATAGAGAAAAACATAAATTAGCTCATAATTATTTGAGTTTTGGCGACATTCAAAGCGCCTGGAAAATATTATTATCATAAAGTAAAATTTCAAATTCCTATTTAAGGAATATTAAAAGTTAAATTAAATTAAGTAATGGAAGTACAAGGAAGAATTAAATTAGTAGGAGATACGCAAACCTTTGGAAACAATGGGTTTAGAAAGCGTGAAGTGGTTGTAACTACAGAAGAGCAATATCCACAACATATCATGATTGAGTTTGTTCAGGATAAAACCGATTTATTAAATAATTTTCAAGTTGGTCAGCAAGTAAAAATAAGTATTAATTTACGTGGTAGAGAGTGGACAAACCCACAAGGAGAAGTAAAATATTTCAACTCAATACAAGGTTGGAGAATTGAAGCAGCTCAACCAGAAGCTTCTGGAGACATGCCTCCTATGCCACCAGCTGAAGCTTTTGAACCAGCTAATGATTTAAATGAAGACGATCATGACGATTTACCATTTTAAGTAATTGTTGATTACATTTAAAAGTAAAATCTTATATATTTAACCTCAATGTGTAAACGTTGAGGTTTTTTATTCTCTTAATATGATTACTTATTTAACAGCAGAAATTAATTTTCCTGAGGTGCATCTAGCAGATGCAGATGGTTTGTTAGCACTTGGTGGAGACCTTTCTGTAGAACGTCTCGTTCTTGCTTATAATACAGGCATTTTTCCTTGGTTTGAAAAAGATCAACCTATTTTGTGGTGGTCTCCAAATCCTAGATTTATACTATTCCCGGAAAAATTAAAAGTGTCCAAAAGCATGAAACAGGTTTTAAGAAATAGAGATTTTACGGTCACAATTAATCAAGACTTTAAAGCAGTAATCACACAATGTGCTCTTACCAAAAGAGAAGGACAACATAGCACTTGGATTACTAAGAATATGATAGATGCTTATGTAAAATTACATGATCAAGGATTGGCAAAATCTGTTGAGGTGTGGCAAGACAAAAAACTTGTGGCTGGTTTTTATGGCGTCGATTTAAACAATGGCGTGTTTTGTGGAGAAAGCATGTTTACTACAGTTAGTAACGGGAGTAAAGTTGGTTTTATTAGCTTTATTCAAAATACCAATTACAAATTAATAGATTGCCAAGTCTATACAAATCACCTAGCAAGTTTAGGTGCCGAAGAGATTTCTAGAGAAGCTTTTTTGACGTATTTATAATTTATTTATTATTTTTAGAACACATTATCAGTTAATTGATTGAATTTATTAATGAAACTTTTAAACCATAAAATAATGAGACCAAAATATATTCTATCATTTATAATCATTTTTATAGTTGTTTTATTTTCATGTAACCAAAC
The DNA here is from genome assembly GCA_003144015.1 of Flavobacteriaceae bacterium LYZ1037. Classification (GTDB taxonomy): domain Bacteria; phylum Bacteroidota; class Bacteroidia; order Flavobacteriales; family Flavobacteriaceae; genus Xanthomarina. Next base: position 311,576 of record QFWS01000002.1, read on the forward strand.
ACCTGATAATAAAAAGGAAACTAAAAATCAAGTTCAACAAAGTGAACAGAAATTTATAAACACTATTGAAACACATTTAAATGCTGTTACCAATCGAGACCTTGAAACGTTAAAGCGTACCATGTCTCCAAAAGGCAACATGCAGTTAATATTGCCAGGCACAGAAATTATTAATACAGTCGATGGATTTATGGATTACCACAAAGAGTGGTTTAGCGATGATTCTTGGACTTTCGAAACAAAGATTCTTAATACAGAAATAGGTGAAACTATGGGTATGGTAATTACCGAAATAATATACAGAGAACCCGAAAGAAATGGTGGACCCTATTTTAACCGAATGATTGTGAGTTACGATCTTAAAAAAATTGAAGGGGAATGGTATATAATTAAAGACCATGCGAGTTCTATTGAAAAATCAACAGATAAGAACTAATTTTTTGATTATGAAGAACAATAGTGAAATATCGGTTTCTGAACATGAAGCACTTATTAAAGTATTAAAAGAACGTTTTGAAAAAAACAAGCATCGTCATGAAGGTCTTGATTGGTCTAAAATTCAGACAAAGATAGAAGCTCATCCAAAAAAAATGTGGTCGCTTAACGAAATGGAACAAACAGGAGGAGAACCAGATGTGGTTGCTTATAATAAACAGACTGATGAATATATTTTTTACGATTGTTCTAAAGAAAGTCCAAATGGTCGTAGAAGTCTTTGCTACGATAAAAAAGCTCTTGAATCCAGAAAAAAGTTTAAACCAAAAAATAATGCGATAGATGTTGCAACAGCTATGGGAATTACACTTTTAACAATTGAGCAATACCAAGAACTACAAAAATTAGAAGCCATCGATTTAAAAACTTCCAGTTGGGTAAAATCACCTAAAGATGTTAGGGAATTAGGTGGAGCTCTTTTTGGTGATAATCGATTTGGGAAAGTGTTTATTTACCATAATGGTGCAGAATCCTATTATGCTGCCAGAGGATTTCGTGGGTGTCTAAAAGTTTAATTTTAAACGTCATCGTATCTAAAACATCCAACCTCATGATCGTTTACCAAGCCTGTAGCTTGCATAAACGCATACATAACCGTAGAACCAACAAACTTAAAACCACGTTTTTTTAAATCCTTGCTCAAAGTATCAGATTCTTTTGTTGTTGCTGGAGCATCTTGGTAGTTTTTGTATTTACTTTTAATAGGTTTCCCATTCACAAACGTCCAAATGTAATTATTAAAACTTCCAAATTCTTTCTGGATTTCTATAAATAATTTAGCGTTTGTAATAGCTGAGTTTACCTTTAATTTGTTTCTTATAATGCCAGCATCTAACAACAAACTATCAATTTTATCTTGTTTGTAATTGGCAATTTTCTTGTAATTAAAATTATCAAAAGCTTTTCTAAAGTTGTCTCGTTTTCGCAAAATGGTAATCCAACTTAAGCCAGCCTGAAAAGTCTCTAAAATTAAAAACTCAAAGAAAATATCATCATCTTTTATTGGAACACCCCATTCCTGGTCGTGATACGCTTCGTATAAATCGTCTCCAACACACCAGCCACATTTATGCTTTGCCATAAGTTTTTACAATTGTAAGTTTCTACCATAAAGATAGACATAGATATGACATAAATCATAAAACAAGAAAGATTAACCCCTTATTTTTGTAAGAACAATACAATACCTATGGAACAAATAATCAAAGATGGTTTGGCAAAAAGCATGTCTTACCAAGCATATAGAGAATTAATGGCAAAAATGGTTGAAAACGAATCGACCACAGGAAACGATAAAAGTGAAGACATGGTAAATTATACCAAGTTGAACGAACAGCGAATGAAGCGTTGGGATAAAACCTTAAAAGTTTCAGATAGCGCAAAAGAAGAATTAGCTAATATAGATAGTAAACAAACCTGGTTAGTTCTTACTGAAAGCTGGTGTGGAGATGCAGCTCATGTAGTTCCTGTATTTAATAAGCTAGCAGAATTAAACAATAACATTAACTTAAGATTAGTACTTCGTGATGACAACGATGTTTTAATGAACCAGTTTTTAACCAATGGAGGAAAATCTATTCCAAAATTGATACTGATTGATGAGGCTTCTAACAAAGTTATTAATTCCTTTGGCCCAAGACCTGCTGAAGCAACAAAGTTGGTTGTAGATTACAAAGCAAAACATGGTGAGATAACTCCTGAAATAAAGGAGCAATTACAGCAATGGTATAATAAAGACAAAGGTCAAAGTGTGATTAATGATTTAATGAATCTATTAACCGTTTCTGTTTAGTTTTTACCTTCAAAATAAAAGGTAATAGTGCCAATTTGAGAGGGTTTAGAAACATCTGTACTAAATCTAGCGTCCTTAGCATAAGCCATAGCGTGCTCTTCTAAACAATCGTTATCAGATGTTGAAGATGCATTTACATAGGCGTCTGTAACCAAACCAGAAGCATTTACAGTAATATTGATAACTATTTTTCCACCTTCTTCACACAAGTAAATAGGTGTTGGTAAATATTCATGTGTTCTGTTAACCAAAGAGTAGTGCATGCTACTTTTTTTGTTTACAGATTGCACACTATTGCTTGGTTTTCTTTTGTTTAAGACATCATTTACGCTACTATAAGAAGACAAAACATCCTCATCAATTTCAGAAACGCTATTTGTAGAACCAGATTCTGAAGCGTCATTTTCAGTCATACTTTCTGAAGGTGTAGGAACATAATCTTTTGGGGGTGCAATTGGCTGATATGCTTGTGCAAACTTCTTATATTCTTGAGTTTCGTTAAAAGCTTTATTAGTTTCAGTAGTTTGATTTTCTTCAGCCTCGGCTAATTTTTCAGCTTCAAGTTCATCAGGAGTTTTTGGTTCTTCAGGCTCCAGCAAGTAGTAGCTTTCTGCTATTAATTCGTTTTGTTTTTTAATATGAAAACTGAATAAGCCAAGCACGATGGTTCCAGAAACCAATAGGGTAATTAAAAGCGATTTATGTTTGTTCGTTAAATTCAAAAGTCAAATGTTGGGTACAAAACCTTGATGGGCTTCAATCTAATATACGAAAAATAGGGCTATTTGGTTGTTAAGTTTTCTATAAAGGCTTCTGGAGTCAATGCATTATCAACATTAAAATCGCCAATTTTAGTGCGTCTTAAAACAGATAAATGAGAGCCTGAGTTTAGAGCTTTTCCAAAATCGTTTGCTAAAGAGCGTATGTAAGTGCCTTTACTACAAACCACTCTAAAACCCACTTGATTATTTTCAATTCGAGTAATTTCAAATTCTGAAACAGTCACTTTTCTAGATTTTATTTCAACGTCTTCTCCAGCTCTGGCAAATTCATACAAGCGTTTTCCATCTTTTTTTATAGCTGAAAAAACAGGAGGAAATTGATTAATTTCGCCGATAAATTGCTTGGTGGCTTCGAGGATTGCTTTTTCTGTAATATGATCTGTTGGAAAAGTCTCGTTGATTTCTGTTTCTAAATCAAATGAGGGTGTCGTGCTTCCTAAAATTAAAGTTCCAGTGTATTCTTTAATTTGTCCTTGAAATGTGTCTATTTGTTTGGTCATTTTTCCAGTACAAATAACCAATAAACCCGTAGCCAATGGGTCTAATGTTCCAGCATGACCAACTTTTATTTTTTTTATATTAAAGGCATGACGAATTTCCCAACGAAGTTTATTAACAGCTTGAAACGATGTCCAATGCAAAGGTTTATCTATTAATAAAACCTGTCCGGAAAGATAATCTTCGGCTGTTTTCATATTAATTTAAAGATGCGAATATAATTGCGATAATTCCAACAACGGCACAGTAAATAGCAAAATAGGTTAGTTTACTTTTCTTTACCAGTGCTATCATCCAAGTACATGCAAATAAGCCTGCAACAAATGCTGCAATAAATCCTGCGCTTAAGGATATGAAATTAGAACTTTCATAAGTTAAATCACCACTTACAAGGTCTTTGGCAATTTTACCAAAGATTAAAGGCACGACCATTAAAAATGAAAATCGTGCAGCACGTGTTTTGTCATTACCTAATAAAACGGAAGTCGATATCGTTGCTCCAGATCTTGAAATCCCAGGAAGCATAGCTATCGCTTGCGAAATCCCAATAATTAAGGCGTTTCCGAAACTTACTTTTTTATGAGTGTTTTTAGCTTTATCTGCAAAGAATAATAAGACAGCTGTAATTAGAAGCATAAAGCCAACAAGCATGATATTGCCATTAAATAATTGTTCTAATTCTTTTTCAAAAAGCAAGCCTACAATGATGGCTGGAATCATGGATAAAGCAATTTTAGAAACAAATTGCAAATCGTCATTCCATTCAAGTTTTAAGACGCCTTTTAATATAAGCAAGATATCTTTTCTAAAAATAACCATGGTACTTAAAGCCGTAGCAAAATGAAGTACAACCGTAAACATTAAACTTTCTTTGGGAATAGAATGGTCGCCTAGAATAGCTTTACCTAATTCTAAATGTCCACTGGATGAAACTGGTAAAAATTCTGTGAGACCTTGAATAATCCCTAAAACAATCGAATCAAAAATATCCATGAGGCAAAAATATCAATTTCAAATGATGAAATGATGAAAAAAAAAGGTTTTGGAATTTATTTTTTTGAATTAGGATTTAAAAGTATTGCATACACCTGAATACCAAAACCAATTAATACAAGTGTTGGAGCTAGTCTAATTCTTCTAAAACTAAAAATATCTGGATTAAAAACATTCGGGTCGTTACTTCCTCCACCAGACATTAAAGCAAAACCTACTGCTATACAAGCTAAACCAATGAGCATAAACTTATAGTTTTTCTTTCCAAAGATAAAGTCGTTTTTGGTTTGTTCCTTACGTTTTTGTTCTCCCATAATCTTAATATAAATAAAGATACAAATTAACGGATTTAATTAAAAAAGAACGTTAAAGAGGTTATAAATTATCTAATAATATAATTGATCTGTTTTTAAGTTTAAGAATCGCTGTGTTGCTATAAAGGTACTTATCCATGTAATAACAATTCCTAAAATAAAAACAGTCGCAAATAAAGCGCCAATTAAAATTGGACTTTGTAACAAGTTGAGCTCTGGGAATGTTTGGTTTAAATAGTATAAAACAACAGCCATTCCAGCTAAGGCTACCAGTGCTCCAACAATTCCTAAACGCACACTTTTCCAAACAAAAGGTCTTCTAATAAAATGCTTTGTAGCGCCAACCATTTGCATGGTTTTTATGGTAAATCGTTTGGAGTAAACCGATAATCTAATTGAGCTATTAATTAATAACACAGCAATAACAGTAAAAATGCCACTAATTACTAATACCCAAAAACTAATTTTTTTTACGTTGTTATTCATTAAAGTCACTAAGTCATTATCATAGCGTACTTCGTCTACAAAGTTTTTAGAAAGTGCTTCGTCTTTAATGGTTTCCAAATGTTCAGAAGTTACATAATCGGCTTTTAAATGCACATCTATAGAATTCTGTAACGGATTATAGCCAAGAAACTCCATAAAATCTTCTCCATTCTCAGCTTTCATAGATTCGGCAGCTTGCTCTTTAGATACATATTCTGTCGATTTCACATAATCAGACATCGCCAGACTTTTTTCAAGTTGCTTAATCTCTACGTCTTTAGCAGCTTCCTTTAAATAGATGGTAACAACTACCTGCTCTTTAAAATGATCGGACACTTTTTTTGCATTCAAAACCAGTAAGCCTAAGAGACCTAAAAGGAATAAAACCAATGCAATACTTAAAACTACCGAAAAATAGGAAGATATTAATCTGCGTTTTTGATACTTATCAAAAGATGAACTCATAAATGTTTAGTTAATGATGTAAAAATATAAAAGAATTCTTATCCGTTGTGGTTTACAACGTTTAAACTTTCAACATTGTTATAATAAGTTTAAATTTGATGCAAAACACTTATAACATTTGCTCCACGATTTAAAAATATCTCGTCCAGGTTTATATTTTCCAACTCTATGGATTTATTTAGTGCCTTTTAGCTTGCAAATCCAGTATTGGTTAGAAATCAATTTTTGGATTGGTTTACTTTTTGTCACCTTTCCTCTTAATTATTTAGTTTATGGATTGAATGATTATAACGATTTTAATGCCGATGAACTAAATGAAAGAAAAGGAAATTTTCTTTTTGGAGCCAAATCTACTCCTAAGCAATTAGCATCCATTCCTAGAAAAGTTGCATTAGTAGTGCTTCCATTTATTATTTATTTTACAGTTGTTTCTGGTTGGAGAATGTTGTGTTTACTAATGTTTATGGTGTTTATTAATATTATTTATAACTTCAAGCCTTTTAGAATTAAAGAACGACCTCCTTTTGAAATTTGTATTCAAATGGGATATGTGTTCACAGCCTTTTTTAGTGTGCAACTAAATAATTTAGATATGTTACCTTGGCAAACCATACTATACTTAACTTTGTTTGCATTTCAGGCACATATAGCTGGAGAGATTATGGATATAGAACCCGATTTAAAAGCAGGTAAAAGAACCACAGCAACACTTATTGGAAGAAAAAACACCAAACTACTAATGCTGTTTTTACTAGTGTTAGAAACTTTTATTCTTGCATATTGGTTTCAGGATTATGTGCTTGCAGGTTTTTTAGGCATATTTTCGTTATGGTTAATTGCAGATGTGTTTTTCATTTTTAAAGAAAAGCCATATACTTTAAATCAAATGAAATTATTTGGAATTGCTATGAATCTTAGTGCCATACTTTCAATGATTTGGGTCTTATATTCTGGTAAACTTTTGCAACCTATTTTTTGATCACTCTTCCTTTTACAATCATATAATAAACCGTAAATTTGCGCTTTTACAAGCGAAAACCAAGACAATGCAATACCATTTCAACGAGATAGAAGCCAAATGGCAAAAATATTGGGCTGAGAACAAAACGTTTCAAGCCGTAAACCAGAGTAATAAGCCTAAATATTACGTGTTAGATATGTTTCCTTATCCAAGTGGAGCAGGACTGCATGTTGGACATCCACTAGGTTATATTGCTAGTGATATTTATGCGCGTTACAAACGGCATAAAGGTTTTAATGTGTTGCATCCTCAAGGTTATGATAGTTTTGGATTACCTGCTGAACAGTATGCCATCCAAACGGGTCAGCACCCAGCAATTACTACAGAAACAAATATTAAAACATACAGACGTCAGCTAGACCAGATTGGTTTTTCATTCGATTGGTCTCGCGAAGTGCGAACGTCTGATCCAAGTTATTACAAATGGACCCAATGGATTTTTATCCAGTTATTTGAGTCTTGGTATAATAACGATTCAAATAAAGCGGAAGCTATAGAAACCTTGGTTTCAAAATTTGCTTCGGAAGGAAACACCCATGTGAATGCAGTTTGCGATGATAACATCGAAGCCTTTACAGCCGAACAGTGGAATAGTTTTTCATCTGAAAAACAACAAGACATCTTATTACAATACAGATTAACGTATTTAGCTGAAACCGAAGTCAACTGGTGTCCTGCTTTAGGAACTGTTTTAGCAAACGATGAAATAGTCAATGGCGTTTCAGAACGTGGTGGGCACCCAGTAATTAGAAAAAAAATGACCCAATGGTCTATGCGAATTTCAGCTTATGCTGAACGTTTGCTTCAAGGTTTGGATACTATCGATTGGACAGATTCTTTAAAGGAAAGTCAGAGAAACTGGATTGGGAAATCGGTTGGAGCATCAGTCACTTTTAAAGTGCTTTCAAATGAAGAGTGTCATGCTGAGCTTGTCGAAGCATCTCATAAAATCGAAGTATTTACAACACGTCCTGACACCATTTTTGGAGTGAGTTTTATGACGCTAGCCCCAGAACACGAATTGGTTTCAGAAATCACGACTCCAGAACAAAAAGCTGAAGTTGAAGCTTACATTCAAGCCACTGCAAAACGTAGCGAACGCGATAGAATGGCAGATGTAAAAACCATTTCTGGTGTGTTTACAGGCGCGTATGCCGAACATCCATTTAGCAAAGAACCTATTCCAATCTGGATTGGCGATTATGTATTAGCTGGTTATGGAACAGGAGCCGTTATGTCGGTGCCTTGTGGCGACCAACGTGATTACGATTTTGCAAAACACTTCAATATTCCAATTCCTAATATTTTTGAAGGTGTAGATATTTCTGAAGAAGCACATGCTGATAAAGACCATACCATTATTGCTAATTCCGATTTCTTAAACGGAATGAACTACAAAAAAGCGACCAAACGTGCTATTTTCGAATTAGAGCAATTAGGTCAAGGCGAAGGTAAAACCAATTACAGATTGCGTGATGCTGTGTTTTCTCGTCAAAGATATTGGGGAGAACCATTTCCAGTTTATTATGTTAATGGCAAACCACAAATGATTGATAAAGCCCACTTACCAATCCGTTTGCCAGACGTTGAAAAATATTTGCCTACCGAAACAGGCGAACCACCTTTAGGTCGTGCCGATGTTTGGGCTTGGTGTACAGAAACCCATTTGGTAGTTTCAAACGATAAGATAAATAATACAACAGTGTTTCCACTAGAACTAAACACCATGCCTGGTTGGGCTGGAAGTTCCTGGTATTTCTTTAGATACATGGATGCACATAATGATCAGAAATTTGCAAGCGAAGATGCCTTGAATTACTGGGAAAATGTCGATTTATACATTGGAGGAAGCGAGCATGCTACAGGACATTTATTATACTCTCGTTTTTGGGTAAAATTCATGAAAGATAGAGGCTTTGTAAATGTAGAAGAACCTTTTAAAAAGCTCATTAACCAAGGGATGATTTTGGGGACGAGTGCTATCGTTTATAGAATTAATATCAAAACTGTAGATGCTTCAAAAAATAGAATTATTTCTGATGGAGCATTTAAGTATATTTCTGTTAAATCAAACATTTTTGCTTCCTATAATTATTTAGTATCTATTTCTAATAATGAGATAAAACCTTCAAGTACAAATTCTGGATTATTTTTTGAAGCAAAAAATAAAGAATTGATTTTTTCTTTAATGAAGTTGTTTGAAGTTGAAAACGAATATCTTGAACAAGTTTTAGATGGAAATTGTGTTTTAGAGATTACTTATGACCCAATTAGAATCGATGTAAACAATATTAATAATTCAGATGAAATTATTGATTTTGATAAAATGAAGCTTTGGAATGAATTTGAAAATGCCCTTTTTATAAATGATAGTGGACACATAGAAGATGAAGGAGGAGTTTTTACAGTTGGTAGAGAAGTTGAAAAGATGTCTAAACGTTGGTTAAACGTGGTCAATCCAGACAGTATTTGCGAGCAATATGGCGCAGACAGTTTACGTTTGTACGAAATGTTTTTAGGACCTCTTGAACAAGCAAAACCTTGGAATACAGCAGGAATTACAGGGGTTCATGGCTTTCTTAAAAAACTATGGAAATTGTATGTTGGAGAAAACGGACTTCATGTCAATGATTCAGAACCAACAAAAGACAATCTAAAAACGCTTCATAAAACCATTAAAAAAGTAGAAGAAGATATTGAGAATTTTTCTTTCAATACCTCAGTCTCTACCTTTATGATTGCCGTTAATGAGTTAACAACTCAAAAATGTACAAGCAAAAAAGTCTTAGAACCTTTATTGGTTTTACTGTCGCCTTATGCGCCACATATTGCTGAAGAATTATACAGTCAGTTAGGTTATAACGAGTCTATTTCAACTGCACCTTTTCCTAAGTTTGACGCCAGTCATTTAGTAGAAAGCTCTAAGAATTACCCCATTTCTTTTAATGGTAAAATGCGTTTTACTCTAGAATTACCAATGGATATGAGTAAAGACGAGATAGAAGCAGCAGTTATGTCTCACGAAAAAACCAAAGCACAATTACAAGGTCGCGAACCTAAAAAAGTAATTATTGTTCCTGGAAAGATTGTGAATATTGTTGAGTAACTTCTCGATACAATTTTTTCGTTCCTCAAAAATCACTCGAAGTATTGTAGATTGATATATAAAAAAGTCTTACCTAACTTCGAGTGATTTTCAGTTTTTAAAACTGAAAATTGTATCGAGAACATCCAAAACATAATATTTCGTATTTTAGAGGCTAAACACATATTATGAAATCTCTCTGGTTATTCATGTTTCTTGTTGCAAGCTTTGCAACAAATGCTCAAACCGATTCCTTGCAATTCCCACAAGATTTTTATGGCATCTATAAAGGCGATTTGCACATTGTAAATACGCGTGGCAGACAAACCATTCAAATGGAATTTCATTTAAATAAAACAGATACCATTGGCAAACACCAATACATGTTGGTTTATACCATGAATGGCGAACGCCAAGAACGCAAATACAACCTCATTGAAAAAGATGTTTCAAAAGGCGAATATATTGTAGACGAAAACAATGGCATTTTATTAGATGCAAAACTTATCGATAACACCATTTACAGCATGTTTGAAGTGCAAGACAATATTTTAACTACAACCGAACGTTTCTATAAAGAAGCAATGGATTTTGAAATAACAGTCACCAACAAAACACAAAAAGTAACTACAGGTACTACAGGAGAAGATGCTTCAGAGGTGGTTTCTTACCCTGTTTTTGCAGTCCAAAAAGCCCATCTTATAAAACAATAAACTGACAAAATTTCTTAACGAAAATTTGGCTTAGAATTTGCTATATTACAAGTAATTTTATCTTTTAAAACAAAATAAAAAATGATTGGATATTATATATTAATTGGAGCCATTGGGCTTGTAAGTTGGTTGGTAAGCAATAAGCTTAAAAAGAAATTTGCTTTCTACTCGAAAGTGCAATTACGTAATGGCATGAGTGGGAAAGAAATTGCCGAAAAAATGTTGGCAGATAATGGCATTACAGATGTTGAGGTTATTTCAACTCCTGGGCAACTTACAGACCATTACAATCCGAAAAACAAAACGGTAAACTTAAGTGAGTCTGTTTATAATCAACGAAATGCAGCTTCTGCAGCAGTAGCAGCTCACGAATGTGGTCATGCTGTACAACATGCCCAAGCTTATAGCTGGTTACAAATGCGTTCTACTTTAGTGCCTATGGTTAGTGTGACATCTGGAATGTCTCAATGGTTAATTATTGGAGGCTTGATTTTAGGTGGAGCAGCAGGTATTGGCCTAGGTTGGTATGTAGCCGTTTTAGGTGTTATTTTCATGGGAATGGCAACTGTATTTAGTTTTATTACACTCCCAGTAGAATATGATGCTAGTAATAGAGCTTTAGCATGGTTAAAAGCAAAGAATATGGTAACTCCTGAAGAATATAAAGGCTCAGAAGATGCGCTTAAATGGGCAGCAAGAACCTATTTAGTAGCTGCAATTGGAGCTTTAGCTTCATTATTATATTGGGCTTTGCAAGTTTTTGGTGGTAGTAGAGACTAATTAAAAGAATACATATTTTTAAACCGAATGCTTTTTATAAGGTGTTCGGTTTATTTTTTTTATTACATTTATCCAACTAAAAATACTACTTAATTAACTACTTATGGAAAATCAACCTCAAAATCCTTTTGAACCTACAGAAACAAAAGTCTTACTAGCGACACTATCTGAAACAGATAGAGTGGCCTTCTATAAAAAAACCTATTCACATGTGGCTGGAGGTGTTCTAGTTTTTATTTTATTTGAATATCTATTGCTTCAAAGTGAAGCTATTGTGGATTTTGCATTATCGATGACGGAAGGATACAGATGGCTCATTATGTTAGGAGGTTTTATGTTTATAACCAACTATGCTGAAAGAATGACTATGAAATCGCCAGACAAGAACAAACAATACCTTGCTTTTGGTTTATACATTCTAGCCGAAGCATTTATTTTTGTACCACTAATTTATATTGCCGCTTATTATATGGAAGCTGGTCCAGACATGTTAAATCAGGCAGCTATTGTAACCTTAGCTTTGTTTACCGGTTTATCTGCCGTGGTGTTTGTAACTAAAAAAGACTTTTCGTTTTTAAAAACAGGCTTGACTATTGGATTCTTTATTGCTATAGGTTTGATTATAGCCGGAACTATTTTTGGATTCAATATGGGACTTTGGTTTTCTGTAGGCATGTGTTTATTAGCAGGAGGTTCTATCTTGTACCAAACATCTAACTTGGTGAATAAATATACAACAGAAGATTATATTCCAGCCGCTTTAGGTTTATTTGCATCTTTAATGCTCTTATTTTGGTATATCTTGAGCATTTTTATGTCTAGAGATTAAATAATAGAAAATTATATAATTAAGAAACTCCTGATTTCTCAGGAGTTTTTTTATATTTTAATCTGTCTATCTATTTGCTGATTTAAAGAGATAAAGGTTTCTGTTCTTGAAACTCCTTCTATAGATTGAATTTCTTTATTTAACAAGTGCATTAAATGCTCGTTGTCTTTACATAGTATTTTAATAAAAATACTCCAGTTTCCTGTGGTATAATGGCATTCCAAAACCTCAGGTATCTTTTTAAGTTGCTTAACAGCTTCTGGGTTGCTCATAGCTTTATCTAAATAGATACCTATAAACGCCATGGTAGTATAACCTAAAACTTTCGGATTAATAACAAATTTAGAACCAGAAATAATACCAGATTTTTCAAGCTTTCTCAAACGTTGATGTATAGCTGCTCCAGAAATACCCACTTGTCTAGCAATTTCTAAAATAGGTGTTCTGGCATCGCTCATTAAAGCACGAAGTATGGCTTTATCGATACCATCAATTTCAATATTTTGATTGACAACTTTCAAGTAATATGTTTATAAATTTAATGGATTATAACCTAAATAAGGCACCTCAGTTTCTTTAAACGTTATGCCATATGTTTCTAGTTCTTTTAAAATTGGGTCGTAAACCTCTTTAGTTATTGGCATTTGCACTCCAGGAGTCGTTATTTTTTCATTTAAAATAGCTAGAGTTGCAATTGCAACAGGCAAACCAACTGTTTTAGCCATAGCTGTATAAACCCTGTCTTCTCCCAATGTTACCATGGTAGCATCTATTTGATGCATCTTGCCATCTAGTTCATATCCAAACTTATGATACATAACTATCATGTCTTTTTCATGGTCATTAAGTGTCCAGCTTTCTTCTAAAATTTTCTGAAGTATTTGTGCAGGCGTTGCTTTTTTAAGTTCAACCATTTTTTTATTATTGAAAAGGTCGATTTCTAATAGCTTGTCCCAAACAATATCGTCTTGATCAATTTTTAAAGCATGTCTAAATTTAAGCTCCACAGAATCCGTTGGGCTGTAAGGTAAAAAGGCATTTACAAAATCACGATAGCTCATGTTTTCACTATCGTCAATGGTATATTCATCATCAGTCATTCCTAATTGAACAAACATATTCCAAGCACGAGAAAAGCCAACACGTCGCATAGTTCCACGATAAAGTGTTTTTACATTATCTAAACCATAAGCCGATTGATATTTTAATGAATCTCTATTAGCATATCCTTCAAATCTCCCATACCCTTCAACATCTAGAAATTCTGTTCTTCTAAAAAGGCGGTTATAAGGAATGTATTTATAAGTCCCTTCTTGTAAAAACTTTGCTGCACCACCTTGGCCAGCAACTACTACATTTCTTGGATTCCAAGTAAATTTATAATTCCATAAGTTGTTATCATCTTCAGGTGCTACGAGACCTCCTGTAAAAGACTCAAAGAGAATAATTTGGCCGCCTTTTTCACGAATTCTATCAATGACCTGCATGGCACTCATATGGTCAATTCCAGGATCGACACCAATTTCGTTCATAAAAATTAAGCCTTTATCTGTAGCCGCTTTATCAAGCTTTTGCATCTCTTCACTGATATAAGATGCCGTAACCATGTTTTTATTAAAACTAATACAGTCTTTTGCTACTTCAATATGAAATCTAGCAGGAAGCATAGAAATAACTATGTCTGAATTTTGGATTGCGTTTTGACGAGATTTTTTATCGAATACATCAAGCATAATAGCCTGAGCATTTTCGTGATCTCCTATAAGTTTTTTAGCATGAGTAAAATTGACATCGCCAACGATAATGAGTAAATCTTCTTGTTCTGATTTGTCTAATAAATATTTTATGAGGTATGATGCAGATTTTCCAGCACCTATTACTAAAATCTTTCGCATATTGAGAATTGTTGAGTATTTTTGTAGCTACGAATGTAATAAATACTAAGTGCATTCGAAACTCTAAAAGTATTTTTATATGAACAAAAAAATATTAATCACTGCAACCATTCTAGGCATATTGAGTATTGTTTTAGGGGCATTTGCTGCTCATGGTTTAAAGGAGTTAATTTCTGAAGAAGCGCAACATACTTTTGAAACCGGAGTAAGATATCAAATGTATCACGCTATTTTCTTATTGTTTGTTGGCAGTACGTCTTTAATTAGCTTAAAAGCAAAAACGCGTATTTTTTATTTGGTTCTTATAGGGATATTGTTTTTCTCTGGATCTATTTACGGTTTGGCAACCAACCAACTTACTGGTTTCAATTTTAAAAGTATTGGATTTATAACACCAATAGGTGGTTTACTTTTAATTATTTCATGGATAATATTGTTAATAAACTTTTTAAAAATGAAGACTGATATTTCATAAAATTGATGCTTACTTTAAAATAAAATTATAATTTTGCACTATAAACAACACAAAAACAATTATGATAGATCATACTCAAGCATCTAATAAGATTTCACTAGAACCTTATGGAATAAAAAATGCCAAAGTACAATATCAATTATCCCCAAAACAACTTCATGACATTACGATTGCTAAAGGACAAGGTGTTGAAGCATCTTCTGGAGCCTTAGCTGTAAACACTGGAGAATTTACTGGAAGATCACCTAAAGATAGATTTATTGTAAAGGATTCTGTTACAGAAGATAAAGTATGGTGGGGAAATATAAACATCCCTTTTGAATCCGATAAATTTCAAAAATTATACGACAAGGTAACTGCTTACTTATCTGAAAAAGAAGTCTTTGTAAGAGATAGTTATGCTTGTGCAGACGAAAAATACAAACTAAATATTCGTGTAATTAATGAATATCCTTGGAGTAACATGTTTGCTTCAAACATGTTTTTAAGACCAACTGAAGCTGAGTTAAAAGACTTTACTCCAGAGTGGACGATAGTCAATGCACCAGGATTTATGGCAGATCCTGATGTTGACGGAACAAGGCAGCACAATTTTGCTATTTTAGATTTTAGTAGAAAGATTGCCTTAATTGGAGGAACTGGATATACAGGAGAAATTAAAAAAGGTATTTTTTCTGCTTTAAACTTTATTTTACCTGTTTTTAAAAACACCTTACCAATGCACTGTAGTGCTAATGTTGGAGAAAAGGGAGATACAGCTATTTTCTTTGGTCTTTCAGGTACTGGAAAAACAACGCTTTCAGCAGATCCAGAACGTAGGTTAATTGGAGATGATGAACATGGTTGGACAAACGAAAACACCGTTTTTAATTTTGAAGGTGGGTGTTATGCGAAAGTTATTAATCTTTCTGAAGAAAATGAACCAGATATTTATAATGCCATTAAACCAGGAGCAATTCTTGAGAATGTGATTATGAATGATAAAGGAGAGGTTCAATTTGAGGACACTTCAATTACTCAAAACACAAGAGTAAGTTACCCAATAGAACATATTAACAACATACAAGTCCCTTCTATAGGCAAAAACCCTAAGAATATTTTCTTTTTAACGGCAGATGCTTTTGGTGTGTTGCCTCCTATTTCTAGATTATCTCCTGGACAAGCAGCCTATCATTTTATTTCTGGTTATACAGCTAAAGTAGCTGGAACTGAAGCAGGAATAGATGAGCCGTTACCAAGTTTTTCGGCTTGTTTTGGAGCGCCATTTATGCCGTTGCATCCAACAAAGTATGCTGAAATGTTAAGCGCTAAAATGAAAGCTTCAGGGGTGAATGTTTGGTTGATTAATACAGGTTGGACTGGTGGTCCTTATGGAGTAGGAAGTAGAATAAAATTAAAATATACTAGAGCCATGATTAGTGCTGCTCTTAATGGTGATTTAGATGAAGTTACCGATGAAACATATAGAACACATTCTGTTTTTGGTTTAAAACAACCTAGAACTTGTCCTGGGGTTCCAGACGACGTATTAAGTTCTAGATTAACATGGAATGACGATGAAGGATACTATAAAGCAGCTTATAAATTATCGGATTCTTTTAGAGAAAACTTTAAAAAATTTGAAGAGTATGCCAACGAAGAAATTCTAGCTGGCGCTCCAAACGTTAAATAAGGTATTATTTAAAGTATTTTAAAGTCTGCTATATAGCTGACTTTTTTTTTGGTTTTAATTTAATTATAGCGTAATTTTATAGCCATAACTCAAAAAATATATTATGAAAAAAACTACTTATATTCTAGCAATTTTTATTGCTTCTTTTATCAACCTTCAGTCTCAAACTGTTGTGTTAAACCCTGTTTCTGCAACAACAACTTTTACGCCCGTTGCAGGCACACAATTGGTTAACACATACAACGGAGTAGGGTTAGTGACATTTCCAAGTATGACATCAGATCATACTGCAACAGATAATGCAGGAAATTGTTTAGTTGCTAATTCAATTACTGGGACTATTGACTTTGATTTAGGAGGAACCTTTCCTGTTAATGGAATTTATTTCTGGAATCAAAATGCAGGAGGACCATCAACCGATACAGGTGTGAATGGCGTGAATTTTTATGCATCTACAGATGGAGTAAATTATACTCTTATACCTGGAGCACCAACATCCATACAAGAAGTTGTTACTTTTTTATCTCCACCAGAGACATTTACTTTTAGTAACGTTTTTGCAGCATTTATTCGTATGGAGGTATTATCAAATCATGGTGATGCATCCGAATCAGGTTTTGCGGAAATAGCATTCTCTTACGATTCTTCTACATTAGGGATAGAAACAACCCAGACTGTAGATTTTACAATGTATCCAAACCCTGCTTCAAATAGAGTTGTTGTGTCTTCTAATTTAGAAAATGCAACTGTTGAAATTTACAATATTACAGGGAAGCGTATAATGGATAGAAAACTAAATTTTGGTGAGAATCGAATCAATGTTTCTGAATTAGCTTCAGGTGTTTATATTGCAAGGTTTGTAACTGAAAACAAAGTAGACACTAAGAAATTAATTATTAAATAATTAATTTTAGAACAAGTATAAAAAAAAGAGCGACTTAATTAAGTCGCTCTTTTTTTATGAATATATGTCAAAGAAAATATTATTTCTTTTTATTAGTATCGTTAATATATTTCTGTAAAGCCATCGTCATGGAAGGTGTTTCAGGAGTTGGTGCTGCTATATCAACACGTAAACCTTTTGCTTCAGCTGCCTTTATAGTGGTGTTTCCAAAAACAGCGATACGTGTATCGTTTTGTTTGAAATCTGGAAAATTATGGAATAAAGAGTCTATTCCAGAAGGACTGAAAAACACTAGAATGTCATAATATACATTAGCCAAATCAGATAAATCACTTATGACAGTTCTGTAAAACACGGCTTTTTTCCAATTAACATTTAAGTCGTTTAAAATAGCTGGAACTTCAGGTTTTAGTTTGTCAGTTGTAGGTAATAAAAAGGTTTCGTCTTTATATTTTTTAATTAATGGAGATAGCTCGGCAAAGTTTCTTTTGCCAACATAAATTTTACGTTTTCTATAAACAACATATTTTTGTAAGTAATATGCAACAGCCTCCGATTGGCAAAAATATTTCATAGAATCAGGAACCTTAAAGCGCATTTCTTCTGCTACTCTAAAAAAATGATCTACAGCATTTCTGCTAGTTAAAACAATAGCAGAATAATTTTTTAAATCTACTTTTTGTAATCTAATTTCTTTAGCATCAACTCCCTCAACATGAATAAATGGTCTAAAGTCTATTTTAACTTTTTGCTTCTCTTGAAGATCAAAGTAAGGCGAATTTTCTATTTTAGGTTCTGGTTGAGACACTAAAATTGTTTTCACTTTCATAGGCTAAGAATGTTTTAAACTTTATTTTCAACAATAACCTTATATAATATAATGTAAGGTCCAATTTCAAGAGCGCAAAGATATAAAATAAAATAGAAAAACTCTCTTTTTATCAAATTAACATTTGATTTAAAAGACGTTACCAAACCTATAACGTTTATTGTTAAAAGTAGAAAAATAACACTGACTATTATATATTTATTTGGTGTGATACTATATAAAAGAAAAACATTTATTGGTGTTAAAACAATTCCTAAAAAATTCTTATAACTTGTTTTCTGAAAAAGATATTTGTCTATTAAATTATCTATATTAAATACACTTCCAATAAGCCTTTCTATTAGGACTTTAATTAAAACAAAAACACCTATTCCAACAACTAAATTAATTATAAAGATACTAGAAATACTTACATCTTCATGAAATGTATTGTACCCTATAAAGCTAAAAATAGAGACTGAAAAAATTAAATTTAAAAACAATAGCCCATCAAACAAATCTAAAAACTTTTGGTCTCTAGAATAAATTTTTAAATAACTAGAATTAATTAATATAGAGGCAAAATGATTGAATCTTTTTTCAAATAACAATTTTGCTATTGCAACAAAAATTAAGCTTATTACAATTAATATAACAAATAAATCGTTTGAAGTTTCTGGACGTAACATGATGTAAAATTATCATAAAAAATATTACTTATTTCATATTTTTTAAGGAATATTTAAAAAACTATCTCTTTTAAATAGTTTACATTTGTTAAAATTAAATGCTTTTAATGAAGGATGCCATTGTCATTATTCCAACCTATAATGAAATAGAAAATATTGAAGCTATTATTAAAGCTGTATTTTCTCAAAAAAAAGCATTTCATGTTTTAGTGGTTGACGATAATTCTCCAGATTTAACAGCATTAAAAGTTAAGGAGTTGCAAGATAGTTTTCCAAGTAAATTATTTTTGTTACAACGTGAGTTAAAAACAGGATTAGGTTCTGCATATATTGATGCCTTCAAGTGGTGCTTACAAAAAGATTATGAATATATTTTTGAGATGGATGCCGATTTTTCGCATGATCCAAACGATTTAATAAAACTCTATAACGCTTGTTATATAGACCAAGCAGATATAGCTATTGGGTCTAGATATATTAAAGGAGTGAATGTTGTTAATTGGCCTATGAGTCGAATTTTACTCTCTTATTTTGCATCGAAGTATGTAAGATTTATTACCAGAATGAAAATTGAAGACACAACAGCTGGATTTATTTGTTACAAAAGAATTGTGCTAGAAACCATTAATTTAGATAACATTGAATTTGTTGGTTATGCTTTTCAAATAGAAATGAAGTTTAAAGCCTATTTGAAAAAGTTTCATATTGTCGAAGTTCCGGTTATTTTTACAGATAGAAAAAAAGGAAAATCTAAAATGAGTGGAGGCATTATTTCAGAAGCCATTTTTGGAGTTATTAAAATGAAGATAAAGAGTTTTTTCAATAGAAAATAAATATGAGCACACTACTTATAAAGAACGCTAAAATAGTAAATGAAGGTCATGTTTTTGAAGGCGATATTTTAGTTGAAAACGACATTATAAAAGAGATTTCTAGCTCTATAAGTGCCAAAACATCGAGTGTACAAATCATTGATGCCGAAGGCAACTATGTCATCCCAGGAGTTATTGACGATCAAGTGCATTTTAGAGAGCCTGGATTGACACATAAAGCCAATATTGAATCTGAATCTAAAGCTGCAATTGCTGGTGGGATTACATCTTATATTGAGATGCCAAATACCAACCCACAAACAACAACTATTGAGGCTTTAAACGATAAATTTAAAATTGCTTCTGAAACCTCTTTTGCTAATTATTCGTTTATGTTCGGTGGGACAAACGATAATCTAGATGAAATTTTAAAAGTGAATCCTAAAGAGGTTGCTGGTTTAAAATTATTTTTAGGCTCATCTACTGGAAATATGCTTGTGGATAATCCTGAAATTTTAGAAAAAATATTTTCGAGTACAGACATGATTATTTCTGTGCATTGTGAAGATGAAGCTACCATAAAAGCCAATTTAGAGACCTATAAAAAAGAATATGGCGATGATATTCCAATAAAGCTTCACCCACATATTAGAAGTGATAAATCGTGTTATATTTCATCATCTAAAGCCATAGAGTTAGCCAAAAAAACTGGAGCCAGATTGCATGTGTTTCATCTTTCAACTGGAATTGAAACCAAGCTATTTACCAATAAAATTCCTTTAAAAGATAAAAAAATAACAGCTGAAGTTTGTGTGCATCATTTATGGTTTTCAGAAGAAGATTATGAGACAAAAGGCACTTTCATAAAATGGAATCCGGCTGTTAAAACAACAAAAGACAGAGAAGAGCTTTGGAAGGCACTTTTAGATGGACGAATCGACGTTTTAGCAACAGACCATGCACCACACACACTCGAAGAAAAAAAGCAAGTTTACACCAAAGCACCTTCTGGAGGGCCTTTAGTGCAACATGCCTTAGTGGCTATGTTAGAGACACACCATAAAGGAAAAATTTCTTTAGAAAAACTTGTCGAAAAAATGTGCCATAATCCAGCTATTTTATTTCAAATTGAAAAAAGAGGATTTATTAAAGAAGGTTTTTTTGCAGATCTTGTTATTGTTAATTTAAATAAACCTTGGACAGTTAATAATCAAAACATCATGTATAAATGTGGTTGGTCGCCTTTCGAAGGAATGACATTTAAATCTAGAGTAACACACACCATACTAAATGGGCATGTAGTTTATGAAAATTCTAGGCTTAGTACTAGCAAACATGGAAAACGATTAACCTTTAATAGATGAAATATAACTTAATCTACATAATTATTATTAGTTTTTTTATCTCTTGTACTAGCGTTAATAAGCCTAAAAAACCCAAAAACTTAATTTCTAAAGAGCAGATGGTAAACGTCTTATTAGATATGTCTTTATTATCTTCTGCAAAAGGAATTAATAAGTCGAAGCTTGAGAACAACGGCATATTTCCAGAGAGCTTTATCTTTAATAAGCACCAAATAGATAGCTTGCAATTTGCAGAAAGTAATAGATACTACACCTATCATTTAAAGGAATATCAAGATATTATTACAAAGGTAGAAGACAGTCTAAAGAAATTAAGAGAAGACTATAGTAAACTTGTAGAAAAAGAAGAAAAAGAAACAAGGAAAAAAGACTCAATTAGAAGGGCAGAGCAAAAAAATAAAAGTAAAATATCAAAAAATATTAAATCTTTAAAAAATAAAGACTAGTATTTGTGTTCTTTTAAATAAACTTTTGAAACCTCTTTAATACTGCTTTCTATGGGCTTAAAATTAAAACTCAAAAATTGATTTATTTTACTATTATTATAAATAGATTTCGTTTCTAAAGTATTTGCTAACTGCTTGCTTAAGCTTCTTCGTTTTCCAGTTATTTTACAATATAACCAATCAAGTCTCCAACCTATCTGCAATAATAAGGAGTTGGCTTTTTTTGTTGGTGGTTCTACATCTAAGGCCTTAGCAATGCACTCTGTAAATTTTTTATATTCCCAGTTTTCTGAAACTAAAATAAAACGTTCGTTTTGGATATTGCTTTCTAATAACTGAATCATACAGGTTACAACATCAAAAACATCAACACAACCAACTATTCCGGTTGTGTAATATGTTAACCCGTTTGCTACTTGCTTAAAAATATTTCCGCTACCATAACGCCAAATACCGGGGCCAACAATCACGCCAGGATTAACAATAACAGCGTCTAACCCCTCTTGTGTCCCTCTCCAAACCTCTAATTCTGCACCATATTTTGTAATGCCATATGCACTGTTGTCGGCTTCTGGATTCCAAAGTGTATCCTCGTCTATCTCCTTATTATTACTTGCACGTCCCAATGCAGCAACAGAACTTACATAACACAATTTTTTAACTGCATGTGTAATGCATAGATTAACAATATTAGCGGTTCCTTCAATATTAGTTTTTCTAAGTAAATAATATTTGTTAGGTTCTAAAGAAACAAAAGCTGCACAATGATATACGTATGAGACATCTATAAAAGCTTCGGTGAGTAAAGGGATATCTAATAAATCGGCTTGAACCCATTCAATCTTATTGAAAAGAGCATCAGGATCATCACTATAATAAGCAAACACTTTTTTAACAATAGCTAGCTTTTTTTCATTCCTATAAATGGCTTTTACAGGTTTATTTTTTTTAACTAGTTCATACAATAAATGCGAGCCAACCAAACCAGTACCTCCAGTAACTAATATCATGAAACTAAGTTAAAGAATTATTAATAAAGAGACAGTAATCAATCATTGATTTTTATCTTTGCCCAAATTAAATGATTAAAACTGAAATAATGGCCAATAAATTTGTTGAAGATTTACGTTGGAGAGGTATGGTTCACGATATCATGCCCGGAACAGAAGACCAATTAAGTAAAGAGAGTACAACGGCGTATATAGGCTTCGATCCAACTTCAGATTCTTTACATATTGGAAGTTTGGTTCCTATTATACTCTTGGTACATCTTGAAAAAGCTGGACATAAGCCAATGGCTTTAGTTGGTGGAGCAACAGGAATGATTGGAGATCCTTCTGGAAAAAGTGATGAGCGAAACCTTTTAAATGAAGAAACCTTAAATAAAAATGTTGCAGGTATAAAAAGGGTGCTTTCTCGTTTTTTGGATTTTAATTCAAATGCAGCAAATGCACCTGTTTTAGTGAATAATTACGATTGGATGAAAAACTTTTCATTCATAGATTTCGCTAGAGATGTTGGGAAGCGAATAACCGTAAATTACATGATGTCCAAGGA
Organism: Flavobacteriaceae bacterium LYZ1037; assembly: GCA_003144015.1. Taxonomy (GTDB): domain Bacteria; phylum Bacteroidota; class Bacteroidia; order Flavobacteriales; family Flavobacteriaceae; genus Xanthomarina. The sequence continues at coordinate 334,451 of QFWS01000002.1, forward strand.
CTCGGTTAAAAAACGTTTTTCTGGAGACGAAGGAAGTGTTGGAATGTCTTTTACAGAATTTACATATCAATTAATTCAAGGTTACGATTTTTACTATTTACACAAAAACTACAATTGTTTATTGCAAATGGGAGGAAGTGATCAATGGGGAAACATTACCACTGGAACCGAATTGGTAAGACGCATGAATGTTGGAGAAGAAGCAAAAGCTTTTGCCATGACTTGCCCGTTAATTACTAAAGCAGATGGTTCTAAATTTGGTAAAAGTGAAGGAGGCAATATCTGGTTGGATACTGATAAAACCTCGGTCTATAAATTTTACCAGTTTTGGTTGAATACAAGTGATGAAGATGCCGAGAAATACATTAAAATATTTACCTTTTTAGATAAAAAAATCATTACTGCTTTAATTGAAGAGCATAAAAACATGCCTCATTTACGTTTGTTACAAAAGCGCTTAGCTGAGGAAGTAACAACTTTTGTGCATTCTAAAGAAGATTTTGAAAATGCTGAGAAAGCATCAAATATTCTGTTTAGTAAATCGTTTAAAGAAGATATTAAAACGTTAGATGAAGCCACTTTTTTAGATGTTTTTGAAGGTGTTCCACAAGCTGAAATTTCGCAAGAAGACATACATGAAGGATTAGACATGATTGCAGCACTTTCTGCTAAAACAAATTTCTTAGCATCAAATAGTGAGGCTAGAAGAGCTTTAAAAGAAAATGCTGTTTCAGTTAATAAAGAAAAAGTAACTGAAGATTACAAATTAACTTCTGAAGATTTAATTAATAACAAATATATCATCCTTAATAAAGGGAAGAAAAACACGTATATTGTTAAAGTAAGTTAATAGAAGACGCCTGATTAAAAAATCAGGCGTTTTCTTTAAAAATCAACTATAACCATTTTCTCTTTTTCAGAGTTTTAAAATAGTCGGTTAATAAATTAAATACTTACAAAGCCATTAAGTTACAACCTCGAATATCAGAGTTATCGAATCTTCCAATAATTTCAAAAGTTCCATTATTATAAACACGACCTAAATCTTGGGTTGCAATAAACGCACAAGAATTTACATTTGCTAAATCAATAATATTGATGCCTCCTGTTTTATTATTGTCTAGAATAGTTAAAGCATCTTCGGTATCTCGAACAAAAACCTTCATGGTTCTAGAACATTCAAAAACACCATTGCCTTTGGAGTACGCCTGACTTAATAATTCGGTCATACCATATTCACTATGGATTTGTTCTACACCAAAACCTTCTTTTAAAATGGAATGAAGTTCTTCTCTAACCAATTCTTTTCGTCTGCCTTTCATCCCACCAGTTTCCATAACAAGCGTGTTTCTTAATTGAAATTGATGGATTTCCACCAAATCTAAAAGTGCAAAACTGACACCAATTAACAGTGCTTTCTCATTGTTAGCTTCTAACTGAATTAAAGTCTCTTTTAAGTCGGAAAGGTTATCTAAATAAAACCCGCTTTTAGGTTTTTTGGATTGTTTTATTAATGAGTCAACCATATATATTAAAGAAGAGCCATCACGTTCTAAATAGCTTGGCAATAATGCTAAAATAGTGTAGTCTTCAATGTTTCCATAAAACTGTTTAAAACCATTGTTAAAACTCTTTTCATAGATGTTTAAATCGGTTACATGATGTTTACTCGTTGTGCTTCCTGTTGTGCCGGAACTAGAAAATGTTTTTAGAATAGCATCATTTGTACTAATAATATGATGAGTTTTAAAAAACTGAATAGGAAGAAATGGAATGTCTTTTAAAGATTGAATATCACTCGGGTTTTTATAAAGTAAATCACAAAAAGAACGATAGACAGCATTATGTTCAAATTGAAATTTGAAGATGTTTAAAGCCAACTTTTCAAAGTCTTTTTCGTTATCTGTTTTAAAAATGTCTATTGAATCTATCATTTAATATATGGTCTCAAACAAAAGTAAATAAAATAAAAAAAGCGTTACCAATTTTGATAACGCTTTTAAAAAGTATTTAAAAAAGGAACTTATCTAACTACTAATTTTTTAGTAATAGAATTTCCATTTTGAGATATATTCATTATATAAACACCAGCAGTTAAAGTAGAAACATTAAGTCTGTTATTGTTTATAGTATTTTTTAAAACTTGCTTTCCAAGAATATCAAAAACAGCTACTTGAATAGTATCATTTGTTTTACTAGAAATGTTTACAAATCCTGTTGAAGTTGGATTAGGATATATTACAAATTCTGAAATGTTATTTTGAATAACTGAGAGTGTTGGGTTAAAACTACAGCTTGGTAAAGTAATAGCATTGTTGTCTCCTACCCAATTAGACGGATTTATTAAAGCAGTTCTAATCTGAGCTATAGTGCCAGTTGTTGTAGAGCAATCATAATAAGCATTATCAAACTCAGGATCGATAGCTAATGAAAAACCAATTAAGGATGTAGGTTGTGCAGAGGTGTTAGAGCTTGTTGCATCTGCTTCCCATGGACCATTCATTTGGATACCAGCATAAAATCCTGTTTCATTTCCTGCAGAAGGAACATTGCTAGGATTGTATGCAAACAATTGATCTCCAGAAGTAGATAAAGCTAAGCCACTTGCAGTAATAGTTCCAATGTTAACTATTCCATTGGCATCTGTTACAATAATTTCTGATCCAGCATTAACAATTGTTCCTGGAGAAGTCCAAGTTGCTGTGCCTTCATTAGCTCTAAATCCCCCAGCAGCTAACCAACCATTATCTGTAAATTCAATAGTTGTGTTTGCAGGAATATCTACTAATGCTACAAATGAAAAACTGTCAGGAGTATCTGATTGATATCCAGTAAAAGCGATGTCTCCAGTTGCTAATTGAGCATTCATTGTCAAGGTAAAAAGTGTAAATAATAAAAAGTAAATGTGTTTCATAGAATAAGTTTTGGGTTAAAAATTTTAAAATTAGCAGCAAATATATTACAAAAAAAAAGACTAGCATGTTGCTAGTCTTTTTAAATTTTAAGAAAACATCTAATTACCTAACCACTAATTTTTTAGTGATTGAATTTCCGTTTTGAGATATTTTCATAATATAAACACCAGTTGTTAATGTAGAAACATTAAGTCTGTTGTTGTTTAAAGTATTTGTTAATACTTGTTTTCCAAGAATATCAAATACAGATACTTGGATCGTGTCATTTGTTTTACTAGAAATGTTTACAAAACCTGTTGAAGTTGGGTTTGGATATACACTAAACTCATTTAATTCAAAAGAAGATGTAGATAAAGTAACATCACTTAATGAACGAGCACTTACTTGTGGAGCTCCACCAAATTCAGCTACAATTGCTACCATAGAGATAGCTCCAGAAGGAATTGTTTCTCCAATATAATCAGTACCACTAAATGGTCTAAATACCATTGGTCCACCAGATGTATCGCTAATATCATAGTTTGTTACTGAAAAAGTTCCACCAGCATCAGCAAAAGTAGTGTTGTCAATTTGTACTAATTCAGACTCATATGGTTCCCAATCTGTAAGTAAATCATTAATAGTTACAACTTGTGGTGTTATTGTAGCACCTGTTGTAACAGAAGCATCAACAGAAGGAATAAATTGTAGAACACCTCCAAAGGCACCTAATTTTCCAACAAGACCACTCATTCCATCACCAATTGCAAAGCTTGTTGATATTACTCCTGGAGCATCATCAATTAGGATTGCTGAATTACTGCTGTCTTGAATGTATTTTTGGTTTCTATTTGTTCTTGTAAAAGTAACCGTAGGAGTATTCATTATTTGATAAAATTCTCCAATAGTACCAGTTCTTAATTCTGTTAAATCTGCTACTTGAGTTGGTACAACTACATCAAAAGTTACAGATGTAGAAACTGGGTCTGGTAAAGGTTGGTGACTGTTGTCTACCAATTCTAAAACTAAAGTATGAGTACCTGCACTTAAACCAGTTAAGTTAATAGGATCTGTATTGTATATCATAGTTGGGCTACCAGCACCATCTAAATAATAATGTAAGTGACCGTCAATTCCAGCGCCTGGATTCCCAACCACAAAATTTTGAACACTAAAGTTTATATCAACATCAGCACTTGGAATAGTTTCACCATCAGTAGGAGATGTAATACTTAAAGTTGGAACAGCACCTGCTTCTTGGAAGAAAGATAAATCGTCCCAATAAACTACAGCACCTGAATATGTTCTAACTTCAAAATAAAATTCATTTGCAGTAGCTGGAGCAGTCACAGTAACAGAATACTCTGTCCAAACGTTTCCGTTATTGTCAAAATATGCATTACCTGGGCCCTGTAATACTGCAGCATCAGTCGTGTGGTCTAAAGCACCATCCATAGCCCATTTAGACCAAATTCTAGCGTCATCACCATCTCCTGTGCCTGCTTCAACTTTATACCATAAAGATAAAGTATAAGATGTTCCAGGTACAATACCAGTAATAGTTTGACCTAAATCGCTAGTTCCACCTGTATGTTTAGCAGAATAAAGTCCCGTATGAAACTCTGAAGCTTCTTGATCAACCGACTCAATATGAGTAAAACCAGTTGGCGTATTTGCATCATCCCAAGAGTCAAAACTACCATTAACTAGTAATTCCTGCCCATAGGAAAGAGTTGCAATAAATGTAAATAATAAAAAGTAAATTTTTTTCATGATTAATTGTTTATATATAAAAATTAGGATAACAAATATAAGGAGATTTTAGCGTTTTAGCTAAAAAATGAAATCAATTAAATGTTTTTTTACAATTATATAACATTCATAACCATTACTTAACAATAAGTTTCCTTGTAGCTGTTGTGTTATTCTCGGTGATTTTAATGATGTAAATTCCTGTTTTTAGTTTTGAAATATTTAACTCATTTTGATATAGCGAAACTGAAAGAATTTTTTTTCCTAAAACATTAAATATTTCAATTTTCTTTAAAGCATATTCTGAAGTGGTAATATAAATTTTACCTTGACTTACAGGATTTGGATATATGGTAAGGTTTTCAATGTTAGAATCTGCTGGTTTAACAACATCATTTGACTGACTAAACCCTTTAAAACTTGCCAATCCCATTAAAAAAAATAATAGAAATATGTAATTCTTTTTCATAAAATGAAAGTTTAACTAAATTTAAAAAAAAAGACAACATTTAAACCAAAAAAAGTGTTAAACATTTCAAATAAAAATAGCAATGTTAATTCTATGTCACTATCAAGTTACTTTAACGTTAATTGTTTTTGTTATGAACTTCAATCTTTGCTAAAATGTTATATTTACGTTTTGAAAGTAAACCATATTGTAAATGACTGAAAAGGATATTAAAATACTTCTGGTTGATGATGAACCAGACATCTTAGAAATTATTGGATATAATTTATCTAATGAAGGGTATCAAGTTATCACTGCAGAAAATGGTGTAAAAGCTGTTAAAAAAGCCAAAAAAGAGAAACCACAATTGATTATTCTAGATGTGATGATGCCAGAAATGGATGGTATTGAAGCATGTGAGAATATTAGAAAAATTCCAGAATTAAAAGATACCATTATCACTTTTCTTACTGCTAGAGGAGAAGATTATTCGCAAGTTGCTGGATTTGATGCAGGAGCAGACGATTATATTACAAAACCTATAAAACCAAAAGTTTTAATTAGTAAAGTGAAAGCTTTGTTAAGGCGTTTAAAAGAAACGGAACAAAACGACTCTATTGTGCAAATTGGAAATCTAATTATTAATAGAGAAGAATATAAAATAACTTTAAAAAACGAAGAAATTCTTTTGCCTAGAAAAGAATTTGAATTACTTTTTTTATTAGCATCTAAACCTGGTAAAGTTTTTAAAAGAGAAGAAATTCTTGATAAAGTCTGGGGAAATGAAGTTGTAGTAGGTGGGAGAACCATAGATGTTCATATTAGAAAACTTCGTGAAAAAATAGGAGACGACTCCTTTAAAACAGTCAAAGGGGTTGGGTATAAGTTTGTAGAATAATGCAAAAAATAAAAAAAACATACAAATTTGCTATTAAAACAGCATGCTACATTTCTATAGTTCTTACACTCTTTTTGAGTGTTTTTTTATATGTAATAGAAAAACTGAATGTCTATGTACTTCTCTTTGGTATACTATGCTATATAATTTGTTTTTTTATTATTCAATATCGGGTTGAGCGATTTATTTACAGACGTGTTAAAAAAATCTACGACGATTTAACTCTATTAGAATCTACTTCATTGACAAAACAGCCTATAACTACAGACATGGCTACATTAACTAAAGAGATAGATAAATATGCTAAGGACAAAAAGTTAGAAATTGAAACCTTGAAAATTAGGGAAGAGTACCGGAAAGAATTTATTGGTAATGTCTCTCATGAATTAAAGACACCATTGTTTACGGTTCAAGGGTATTTGTTAACATTAATAGATGGAGCTATTCACGACGAAAAAATAAGAGAAAAGTATTTAAACAGAGCTAATAAGGGCGTTGAAAGACTTATTTATATTGTAAAAGATTTAGATATGATCACCAAGTTTGAAGCTGGTGATTTAAGATTAAACATTACATCCTTCGATATTGTAGAATTGATTAAAAGTGTCTTCGATCTTCTTGAAATGAAAGCTTCCAAGAAAAAAATTACCTTAACATTCGATGTAAACTACAACAAACCTATTCTGGTAAATGCAGATATTGAGCGTATTCAACAAGTTTTAACAAACCTGATTGTAAACTCAATAAAATATGGTAGAGAAAAAGGAACAACTGAAATTAGTATAGAAAACCTGATTAAAAATAAAGTAATCGTAAGAATTACAGATAATGGGGAAGGCATTGATAAAGCAAATTTAGCCAGAGTATTTGAACGTTTTTATCGTGTTGATAAAAGTGGTTCTAGAAAAGAAGGTGGTTCTGGTTTAGGTTTATCCATTGTGAAGCATATTATTGAAGCACACGACGAAAAAATATATATTGAAAGTGAATATGGTGTAGGTAGCGAATTTTCATTTAGTCTTGAAAAGACTGAATAGTTTGCTGTAGTTAGCATGATATTCAAAATCACTTAATCCGTTATATTTAGAAGCTGTTTCTAGCTTAGATAAACTAAAATTTTCTTGCTTACAACTTGGAACTAATTTTTGATAATCTAATCTTTTGGCTAGATATTCTTGTTCAAACTGTCCTGGAGTGGGAATAAAAAAGGCTTGTTTTCCTAATTTTGCTAAATCCATAATCGTTGTGTATCCAGATCTTGAAATAATGAGTTTGCTTTCGCTTAAAGAGGTCTCTAAAAGACTACTCGTCATAAAATTATAAAGAGTTAAATTGTCAATTTTCTCAATGGTTTGAAGCTCTTCAACAACCCCTCTTACAAATAAAACTGTACCTGAAAAGTGTTTTAGTTCTTCCAATAATTTCTCCTCAAGTAAGGTTCGCTGTGGTTCAGGACCAGAAAGCAATACCATAAGATCGTTCTTTATTGGAGTGTCTTTTCTTGAAAAGCGACTTAAAGGACCGATATATTTAATTAAAATATCTTCAGTATTTACATGACTCAATTCTCCACTTAAATTTGGAGTTTCTTGAACATCTGGAACCCAACACTCATTAAATTTTTTTATAAATTCTAAATGCAACTTAGTGCTTATCCATGTGGTAGAGCCGCTTAAAACTTGTAACTGATGTGTTATAAAAACACTAGGAATTGAACTATTATAAGCACCAAACCTGTTATCTGAAATAATTCCATGGATGTTTTTGGATTCAATAAGTTGCTTTATCGCTTTTTTTTCGGCTCTTACAACTTTCAATAATTTTGGGGCATGTAGTAATAATTTCAGTTTGAATACATGTCTGTTTTTTGCATAGGTTACATTGTAAGCAGGAAGTTCAAGATGTTCTAAATCTGGAAATTCTTTTTTCAAAAGCTCCAAAGCCATGCCATCGCTTGCAAGTACTGGAGTTAACTTGTTTTCAATTAAAGCATTAATAATTGGAATGCACCTAGTAGCATGACCCAATCCCCAATTCAAAGGCGCAACTAAAATTCGTTTGTTCATATCTGTAAAAACAAAGATAAGGATATTAACACTTGCATATAATTGCTTAATTTTACCAAATTATATTTTAATTGTAAAAGTCATTCAGTGGGAAGTAAAAATAAATTAAAACGCTTTAAAGAAAACGAAACGTTTGCAAATGTATTTCAGCCATCAAGAGATGAGTTGGTTGCTAATCAATATGAATTAAAAGGGAATTGGAACACCTCTTTTTTTAAGAATAACAACCCTTTGGTTTTGGAATTAGGATGTGGTAAAGGTGAATATAGTGTCGCGTTAGCTAAAAAATTCCCAAACAAAAACTTTATCGGAATCGATATTAAAGGAGCTCGTTTCTGGAGAGGCGCCAAAACGGCCCTCGAAGAAAACCTTCCTAATGTCGCTTTTTTACGAACCCAAATTGAATTAATTGATTATGCTTTTGCTGAAGGTGAAGTGGATGAGATTTGGATTACTTTTCCAGATCCTCAAATAAAATATAAACGTACCAAGCATAGAATGACCAATTCTGACTTTTTAAAACGTTACAAAACCGTTTTAAAACCAGATGGTGTTATGAATTTGAAAACAGATAGCGAATTCATGCATGGTTATACACTTGGATTGCTTCATGGTGCTGGACACGAAGTGCTTTACGCCAATCATAATGTGTATAAACAAGAAGGTAGTCCAGAGGAAGTAACTAGTATTCAGACGTATTATGAAAGTCAATATTTAGAACAAAACAAACCAATTACGTATATTCGGTTTAAAATTAAATAAACCTTGAGTTTAACAGCCATTTTTTTTATTGCGATGCTTGTCGCTTTTTTATCAGCAGTGCCTCCTGGGTTGTTGAATATGACTGCAGCAAAAATTAGCTTAAAAGAAGGTTCTACAAGAGGTGTTATGTTTTCTCTTGGTGCTTCTTTAGTTTTCATGTGTCAAACGCTTATTGCTACCGTTTTTGCTAGGTATCTAAGTATGCATCCAGATGTTATTGATATTTTACAACAAGTCGCCTTTGTCATCTTTGTGTTAATTACAATCTATTTTTTATTGATAGCCAAAAAAGAAAACAAACCAGAAAAAGACTTGGAAACCAAAAGCAAACGAAGTCGTTTTTTTCAAGGATTATTTTTGTCAAGTATTAATATGTTTCCTATTCCCTTTCAAGCTTATATGACTATTACTTTTGCTTCTTTTGGCTGGCTAATGTTAGATAAAGTTGGAATCGCAACGTACGTTTCAGGAGCTGCTATAGGATCTTTTATTAACTTATATGTGTATATTTTCTTTTTCGATAAAATTAAAAAGACTAAAGAAACTTCGCAAAAAAAGATGAATTATATCATTGGTATAATTACTGGAATTATTTCTATTATTACTTTAATAAGCATCCTTAGAAAATATTATTAATACTTTAATATGCAGAAAGAAACGCTTAATTTTTTCGAAAAAGTTTATCAAGTAGCCAAGCTAATACCTTACGGTCGTGTTACAAGTTATGGAGCTATTGCAAAGTATCTAGGTGCAGCAAAAAGCGCTAGAATGGTTGGTTATGCCATGAATGGCTCGCATAATAAAGAGGTGCCTGCACATCGTGTAGTAAATAGAAAAGGGTTACTTACTGGAAAGCATCATTTTGAAGGAACGAACTTGATGCAACAGCTACTAGAAAGCGAAGGGATTAAGGTTAAAGACTTACAAATTCAAGACTTTAACAAGATTTTTTGGGATCCTGCAAATGAATTGTAACTAGTTGTAAATTATTTGAAATTTGAAAATAATTATAAATATTACAATCAATAACAAAACTAAATTCAAGCATCAATCATTTCAATTAATCTATTTCAAATTCTAAACATTTCGCTGTATATTTGCTGTTTAGAATTAATCTTAATAAAAAATCAAAAAATAGCGTCTAATCTAAAGACTCTATTTTATATAGTCTTACATAAATAATGAAACTAAATAAACAAGACATACTTAAAGCACTTGAAACCATTTCAGCTCCTGGTGAAGGTAAAAATATGGTAGAAAGTGGCGCTGTAAATAATGTCGTAACTTTCGCCGATGAGGTAATTGTAGATATTACCATAAATAATCCTAGTTTACAAGCCAAAAAGAAAACCGAAGTCGAGATCTTGCAAACCATACACAAATTGGTGTATGAAAAGGCTAAAATAACAGTTAATGTAAAAGTAGACGCACCTACAAAATCTGCGCCTAATGTTATAAAAGGGAAAAGTATTCCTGGTATTCAAAATATCATTGCAGTGGCTTCTGGAAAAGGAGGTGTTGGTAAATCTACTGTAACTTCTAATTTGGCAGTTACCTTAGCGAAAATGGGTTTTAAAGTGGGTATTTTAGATGCAGATATATATGGACCTTCTATTCCAATTATGTTTCAAGTGGAAAACGAAAAGCCATTGGCTGTAAACATCGAAGGAAAATCTAAAATGAAACCAGTAGAAAATTATGGAGTTAAAATTTTATCCATAGGCTTTTTTACTCAACCAGATCAAGCTGTTGTATGGAGAGGTCCTATGGCAGCAAAAGCTCTAAATCAAATGATTTTCGATGCTCATTGGGGAGAATTAGACTTTATGTTAATCGATTTACCTCCAGGAACTGGAGACATCCATTTAAGCATTATGCAGTCTTTACCTATTACAGGATCTGTAATAGTTAGTACACCACAAAATGTAGCTTTAGCAGACGCTAAAAAAGGTGTTGCTATGTTCCAGCAAGAAAGTATCAATGTGCCTGTTTTAGGGATTATTGAAAACATGGCCTATTTTACACCAGAAGAATTGCCAGAAAACAAGTATTATATTTTCGGAAAAGAAGGTGCTAAACATTTAGCAGAAGATTTAAAGGTGCCATTTTTGGGTGAATTACCGTTGGTACAAAGTATTCGAGAAGCTGGAGATATTGGTAGACCAGCTGCTTTACAAATAGCAACTCCATTAGAAGAAGCTTTTGAAACATTAACACAACATGTGGTTCAAGAAGTGGTAAAACGAAATACAGATTTACCACCAACGGAAGCCATTAAAATTACAACTATGGCTGGATGTTCAGCAATAAAAAAATAAATTTAATTCCTATTTACTCTTGAGTTTCATTAAATACAGTTGAACAAAGAGGGTTAAGGAGAGGCAAAATAAGGTTATGACTACAGAAGAATTAAGAATCAATATTGAAAAAGCGCTTGACGAGATTCGTCCGTTTTTACAAAGTGATGGAGGCGATATTTCATTGCTATCCATAGAAAATGATACTCTTGTAAAAGTACAGTTAGAAGGAGCATGTGTGGGCTGTAGTGTCAACCAAATGACACTAAAATCTGGTGTAGAAATGACCATTAAAAAATACGCGCCTCAAATTGAACAAGTTATTAATGTGGAAGCTTAATAAGTTAAAAAGCTTGAATGTGATTTTTGTCACATTTATTTCATAAAGTAAATAATAACTTTGTCTCTTGAAATTTACAATTCATGATTAAAACAGATATACTTATTATTGGAGCTGGTCCAACTGGCTTATTTACCGTTTTTGAGGCTGGACTTTTAAAATTAAAATGCCACCTAATTGATGCCTTGCCACAACCTGGAGGACAATGCTCAGAGCTTTATCCTAAAAAACCTATCTATGATATTCCTGGTTTTCCAGAAATCTTAGCAGACGATTTAACTAAAAATCTCTTGGAACAATGTAAGCAATTTGAACCGGGTTTCACCCTTGGGGAACGTGCTGAAACTATTGAAAAACAAGAAGATGGAAGTTTTATTGTAACAACAAATAAAGGAACGAAACATCAAGCGCCAGTAGTTGCTATAGCAGGTGGCTTAGGAAGCTTCGAACCTCGAAAACCTTTAATTGATAACATTGCAAGTTTTGAGGATAAAGGAGTTGAGTACATGATTAAAGACCCAGAAATTTACAGAAACAAACGTGTTGTTATTGCTGGTGGTGGAGACTCAGCCTTAGATTGGAGTATCTTTTTAAGCGATGTTGCAAGTGAAGTAACTTTAATTCATAGAAGGAATGAATTTCGCGGCCATTTAGATTCTGTTGAAAAAGTTCAAGAATTAAAAAATAAAGGAAAAATAAATTTGGTAACACCTGCAGAGGTCATTAATATTGTAGGACATCATAAAGTGGAAGCTGTGGTTGTTAGTCAGGCTGAGCATATTGAAAGAGAATTTGAAATAGATTGTGATCATTTTATCCCATTATTCGGATTGTCTCCAAAACTTGGACCTATAGCTAATTGGGGTCTTGAAATTGAAAAGAATGCTATTAAGGTAAATAATGCCCTAGACTATCAAACCAATATTCCTGGAATTTTTGCCATTGGAGATGTCAATACGTATCCCGGGAAATTAAAATTGATTTTATGTGGTTTTCATGAAGCCACATTGATGTGCCAAGCAGCTTATCAAATTATTAATCCAGGAAAAAAATATGTAATGAAGTACACCACTGTAAGTGGCGTTGATGGTTTTGATGGTACAAGAAAAGAAGCGCCAAAAGCTGTTGTTAAAGCTATTAACTAATATTATAGCAACTTTTTCCATGGAACAAGACATAAATATAAAAATTACAGATAGAGAAGGCGTAACTCATAACATAGTTGCACCTACAGATATGGCTATGAATTTAATGGAAGTGGTTCGTAGTTACGAGCTGGCTCCAGAAGGAACCATAGGAATCTGTGGAGGGATGGCAATGTGTGCTTCATGTCAATGTTATGTTTTAAGCAACACTGAATTGCCAGAAATGCAAGACGATGAAGAAGCTATGCTTAGCGAAGCATTTTATGTTAAAGATAATTCACGTTTAGGTTGTCAGATTCAGATGACTCCAGAGATGGAAGGTTTGGAAGTTGAGCTTGCTCCTGAAAGTTAATGATTTTTGATTTTAACTTGGTTAACTAATGAAAAGAAAACTCATTACCTTTGTTGACAAGATGAATAATTAGAAATATAATTTTTATGTATAAACAAAGGAGAATTAAAGTATGAATATAACAATAGAAAACATACTGTTAATTGGTTCTCTTTTACTTTTTATAAGCATAATTGCTGGTAAATCTTCCTACAGATTTGGTGTTCCAACTTTATTACTTTTTTTGGGTATTGGTATGTTGGCAGGAACAGACGGCATTGGAGGAATTTACTTTAACAATCCTAAAATTGCACAGTTCATTGGTATTGTTTCACTTAATTTTATTTTATTTTCTGGAGGACTCGATACTCATTGGAAAACAGTTAAACCTATTCTCAAAGAAGGCCTAGTATTATCTACTATAGGTGTTCTATTCACAGCTATATCCTTAGGAACATTTGTTTGGGCAGTTACCGATTTTACCATATACGAAAGTATGCTATTGGGCTCCATTGTCTCCTCTACAGATGCAGCTGCCGTGTTTTCAATTTTACGATCTAAGAGTTTGTCGCTCAAAAAAAATATTAGACCTACATTAGAGTTAGAAAGTGGAAGTAACGATCCTATGGCCTATGTGTTAACTATTGCGTTTTTAACTTTAGTAGTGAACCAAGATCAAAATCTCACTTCCATAATCCCCTTGTTTTTTCAACAGATGTTTGTAGGAGCTATTTTAGGTTTTGTTTTTGGAAAGCTTAGTAAACTAATCATTAATAAAATTAAACTTGGTATTGAAGGACTTTATCCTGTATTGGTTATCGCTCTTATGTTTATTACATTCTCTGCAACAGATTTTCTAGGAGGAAATGGTTTTCTTGCTATTTATATTTGTGCAGTTTACTTAGGAAATCAAGATCTAATACATAAGAAAACCATATTGAAAATGTTTGATGGCTTGGCTTGGCTCATGCAAATAGTTTTATTCTTAACTTTAGGATTACTTGTGTTTCCTTCCCAAATCATTCCATATATGGGAATTGGTCTTCTTATCTCTTTGTTCCTAATTTTGATAGCCAGACCAATAGCTGTGTTTCTAAGTCTCATGTTTTTTAAAATGAAATTAAGACGACGTTTTTACATTTCATGGGTTGGTTTGCGTGGCGCCGTACCAATTGTTTTTGCCACTTATCCACTTTTAGCAGGAATTGATAAAGCAAATATTATTTTCAATATTGTATTTTTTATTTCTGTAACTTCTGTCCTTATTCAAGGTACAACCTTATCTATTGTTGCAAAATGGTTACGTGTTGCTATGCCAGAAGAGAAAAAACGAATTACAGAAATAGATAAGCTTATATTAAATACTCCTAAAACAATTTTAAAGGAAATTGACATTTCACCTAATGCGTATGCCATCAATAAGCGAATTGTAGACTTAAATTTTCCTAGTTCTACTTTTATCGCAATGATAAAGAGAAACGGAGAATTTATCCGTCCAGGTGGTTCAACTGAAATTAAACTCAATGACGTTTTGGTGGTGCTTGCAGATAATCAAAAAGATTTAGCTAAAGTTAACGATTGTCTTATCATGCCAGATATTACAATTTAATTTTTTAAGAAATGAGAAAACGATTTATCTTACTTATTGACTTTTCGGAATATTCTAATAATCTGATAAAGTATGCTTCTGATTGGAGCAAAGAAGCAAACGCTGAAATTCTTTTGGTTCATCAAACTATTGTGTTGTCTCCTACACTTGCCGATAGCGATGCTAAATTACAGATTGCTAAGGATGCTAATAATGTAGCGTTTCAAAAATTAAAAGCACTTGCAAATAAATTTATTCCAGAAACAATTCATGTTTCATATTCAGTTTCAGAACACTCTTTCCAAAGTGTATTATCTAAGTTATTAGCCGAATCCTTTGAAAACTTAATTTTTGTTGGATTGAAAGGCACTGGGATGCTTAAAAAAATATTTCTTGGAAGCGTGGCTCTTCAAATTATTAGTAGTACAAATAATGTTATTGTTGCAATGCCTAATGAAATTGATAGGTATTCGCATGAAAAAATATTTATTGCTGTAAATAAAAAGAAGCCATTAAATATGTTGGAGTTGAACAACTTTCTTAAATTTATAGATAATCAAAACACCAACATTACATTTTTCTATTTGGCTAACCTAGACGAAGAAACAATTAGTATAGAAAATCAGTTACGCGAATTATCAGAAAAGTTTGCAGACAGATTTAACACGGATTTTGCTATTTATGAAGGACAAAATAGACTAGATGATATTAAGAAGGTCATCAACAATAAAATTGATGAAATTCTGATAGTTCAAAAAGGTTCACGGCTATTAACTAATCAGGTTTTTAGAAGATTCTTAATTAATGATTTAGTTTATGAGGGACAAACACCTTTAATAGTTTTGCCTTAAAGATTGATTTTAAAACTATAGAATTGCGCTTTCTATAATAAGAACAAAAGGGTAGTCTTTTTGTTTACTCCGTTTTATAATCTATTAATTTTCTTGGACCTTCTAGTAGAACTCTTACTATTTGTAAAGTGCCACTTTCAGTAGTGTCAATATACCATTTAATTAAAGAGATTTCGCCTTTTTCAATTTCTATACCAGTTATACTTCTAGGGTGAACGCAACTCCCATCATTAAAATAGGCTATCTCGCCAGGGTTTGGGAAGCGTGGTCTATGCGTATGACCAGTTATAGTAATTAAATTATCATTTTCAATAATCCATTTCTTTGTTTTACGTTCTATTTTAATGAGCTCTTTATAGTTTTTTGCTGGACTTGTTGGGTCTGCAATTCCCATCACATTTAAAGGTTTCCATAAAACACGAACCATAAAACGGCTCAATTTCCAGAAGGTATAATTCCACCAATCTGCTTGATGACCATGAGTTAAGAATAATTTTTGCTGGGTTTTCTTATGCTTTAAAATAATGCCTTCATGGTATTTAATATTACAAAAAAGATCTACATCTTTTTCTAATTTTGGATCGAAATAAGTCGATAAATTCTTTTCTAAATAATCAGGGTTTTGATATACCATATCATGATTACCCCATATTAAATGAAGTCTTTCTTGTTCGTGAAACAACTTCATTTGTAAATAAATATTTTTATGGGCTTCAAAAAGTGGTTTAAAGGAAATGTTTTCCCAGAGTTCGTCTCCATCGCCTAATTCACAATACTGAAATCCTTCAGCATAATAGTGTTTTAATGCATGAAAATAGATGTTTCGGTTGTTGGCAAAATCGTCGGCAAAGCTGTTGTCACCTCGATGGCAATCGCTGAATAAAATGAATTTACTAGAATCATCAAAGTTGATGATTTTAGCATTTTTGTAAGCCCTATCTAACCGTTTTTTACTTGAAAGCATAAAGTAAATGTAAGTAAAAAAGCATAAAAAAAACTCAATTTTTACATTGAGCTTTTTTGCTACTAAATAATTAAGGGGAGGTAATTATTCAACAATAATTTTTTTAGTAATTTGTCCGTTGTCTGTAAATATTTTTACAAGATAGATTCCAGCTTGTAAGTGGTTGACATTAATTTTAGGACTGTCTGCAACTTGTTTTACCTTCTTTCCTAAAATATCATAAATTTCTACCTGTTGAATTTTATAAGTTGTTGCAATATGTATATAGTCTGACGTTGGATTTGGATACACCGAAATAGATCCACCCTCTAACACTTGACTAGGAACAGAAAGTGTTTCTAAATTAAAGCTTTCCAGTCCTGGAATATTTCCAGTATATAAGTTTAAAGTTCCATTGCCATTTCCTGGGCCATCAATATCCGAATTATAAAAACTCTCGAAGATATTTCCTGCTTGCACATTTAGGTCATGATCGTTTGGCATAATAAACAGGGTTTCAGCTCCTGGATTTGTTACTTCAAAGCTCACTAAGTCTATTGGCACTCCAGCCGTATGCTGTAAGATAGTTTGTCCTGGTGGCATGTTAAATTGAAAGACATCTATATCAAATCCAACATATCCTAAACCAGCTATAAAGGCTGCATCATAATCGTATAAATCAAATGTTCTGCTAGGAAAAAAACTTACCAGATTGGTAATATGCGATGGTCCTGCTGGCAGAACAAGTGTAAAACCAACATCTGATACATCTGTATTGGCATTAGGGCCATATTCGTCTGAATCGAAATCTGGAGTAGCAATCATTTTAAACTGATTTCCCGATAGATGAACAATTCCAAATTGATAGCTTTGAGCCATGATAAATAGACTAGAAAATAATAATAGAATAACTGTAATATATGTTTTCATAAGATTTATTTTTTGTGTCAATATTTAATATTTTTTGTTAATCTTCAGGTACATAACTGTTAATGGTAAATGCCGGTGAGTTAAATCCATTTCCAGGATGAGACAGAATATTGTCTTTAACAATATTCCCATCGTTATTGGCGCCAGAGAATTTTCCGTTACCATCCATATTTAAATCATAATTTAAATATCCAGACGATGTAAATGTCGCCGAGTTAAAGCCGTTAGCAGGATCGTCAAGGACGCCATCTTTTATGGCATTGGCATCATTATTAGAGCCAGAAAATTTAATTTGACTATCACCACCAACATCACCAGTCCATAAAGCAAAGGTCCCGTTCAAATTAATTAGAGCATTCGCGCCTAAAACAGTCGTGCTTCCATTCATATAATTTTGTGTCTGATTAAGCGGGAAAGGTTGCTTAAGACTTGTTATTACGCCAACATGATTACGGTGTTTTAGCACCACATTATAATGTTTGGCCTGTTGTGAAAATACTAATGGGCTCACACCATCTGGAGCGACTATATCGCCATCACGTTGTAAAAGAGCCGATTGCCCTTCTATGATTATGGTGTTATCTGTATCGTCACGTAACTCTACCCAAACCCAATCCACAATGGCATCTGTGCCAATTGTACTAAAAGGTGTGCCAATTACTGTAGCGTTATCTGCGTAAGGCGACGTTGTTGGTAAATAGCCATTGGCGCGTAAATCATCACGCATAAAAGCTTCTTCACCAAGTCGTGGGTTTAAAAATGCCCCTTGTAAATAGGCCTTGGCTTCTATAACCACCTCACCACAATTGGTGCTAAATTGGGTTTGATAATCTTTAAAAAAAATGCTCGGTAAAATATTATCATTATTCCAATTATCTGCTATGGATTGATTATCTACAGTCACACACGTAAGACCTGGGTTGGTATTAACACGTAAGACACTAAAAAACAAATTATTACCATTTGCAAGATTTAAAACTGTTAAAGAGTTATTATCACATCCTAAAACTGACAAAGCAGTATTTGTAGATACATCCAACTCTGTCAAATTATTATAGCCACAACCTAAATTTGTCAATGCTATATTTTCAGATACATTTAATTCTGTTAAATTATTAAAATCACAAATTAAATTTGTCAAAGCCGTATTATTACTCACATCTAACTCAGTTAAATTATTTAAAGAACACATTAAGTCATTTAATGCTGTAAACCCTTCTATGCCAGTAAGATCTGAAATGCTTAAATTTCCAACATTTAAACTTGTTACTGTATTAATTCTATTATTAAGTACAAAACCATCGTTAGCAATACCATTTCCCATACTTGTTGGGTCGCCTAGAGGTACAACCGTTCCTGAAGCATCATGTGTTTCTAAATAGTTTTCAAAATTATCATCTGGCACATAGGTGCTGATTGCAGGATTTCTATAGGCAGAAATTTTAAAGGTTCCTGTTTCATTATTTTGCCAAGACCAAGCCCTAATATATATAAGGTCATTAGGTGTTTGTCCAGTTAAAGTTATCATTGAAAAGAAATCGCCTCCACCAACATCTATATCATCATTACAAGCCATTTGGACAAGGCTTCCAGGAACACCAGAGTAAAGCGCTAATCCAGTATCTGTAATGGAGCCATCATTAACTTCAGTTTCTATAATAACACTACCATCATCTGGAATGCTAACCGCATACCAAACATCATCACCATTATATTCAGCTGAATCAAAACCACCACCACAAGCTGTAGGCAAAGGTATAGAAGGGTCTATAAGCTCAGACGCTGTAGCAATGGTATTATCACCAATTTGAACTTGATCTTCAAAATCATGACCTACATTTAAGGTATAGGCTTTTTCAGGAATGTCATTAAAGTTACAATCGATGCTGAAATAGGATTGCGAGTCGAAAAAGAAATTACCAGTAGCCCAATTTGTGTTCGAAAAAGAAACATCATCTACTTCTATACAATGCAGATTGGTATTGTTACTTACATTAACATGAGTCATGTTTGTATTATTGCTATTTGCAAGATTTAAAGCCGATAAGTTGTTATTATAACAGTGTAACTGTGTTAGATTAATGTTTTCAGAAACATCTAAGCTTGTTATATTGGTGCTGTGACAAACTAAATAAGATAAAGCAGTATGTTGAGAAACATCTAAATTGGAGATGGGGTTGCTACTACAGTCTATTTGAATTAAGGCAAGGTTAATGGAAACATCTAAATCCTCGAGATTATTATCATAACAATATAAACTTTCTAATAGTAGGTTGTTAGAAAGGTTTAAGTTTAAGAGACTATTGTCGGTACAGTTTAAATTTATTAAAGCTGTATTAGAAGACAAATTTAAATTTTCGAGATTATTATTATAACATTCTAGAGTAGTTAATGCACTAAAATCTTCTATTCCAGTTAAATCTGAAATATTTTTATTATTTACGTATAGAACTGTAACCGTATTTATATTAGCAGTAGGCACATAATTATCAAGAGGTCCGACGTCGTAAGTTAAATCAATTAGTGCTTGCTCAAAATTATCATCTGGGACATAGGTGCCACAATCTTCACTAAAAGAAGAAGCAGGATCTATATTAGTCCAATTTGTTGTTGAATAAGCTGCATCATCTACTTTTATACAGCTTAAATTAGGGTTGCTATGACTTCTAAAATCAACAAAGTTTGTATTATTACCATTAGCGACGTTTAAATAACTAAGTTGATTGCCAAAACACCCTAGGTTATTTAAAACGACATTATTGGTTAGATCTAGAAACTCCAAATTATTACTGCTACAATCTAAATAAGTTAGACTAACATTGTTACTTACATCTAACTCACTAATATTAATTCCTTGAATATCTAAAGTTTCTAAAGCGCTATTATTAGTTACATTTAAAGTTCCAAAGTTATTAAATGAAAGCCATAAATATTTTAATTCTAAATTATGACTAAGGTTTAAGTTTGTTATGTTATTGAGACGAATGTCAAGTGTTTCTAAATTAATATTAGTATCAACATTTATAGCAGTTAATGAATTTAGTGTTAAATGAAGATCTGTTAGATTAATATTATTCGATACGTTAATGGTTGTTAGATTATTTTCGTCACATTCTAAAACCGTTAATGCTGTAAAATCTTCTATACCTGTAAGGTCTGATATGCCTAGGACACTAACATTTAAATGTGTAACCGTATCAATTTTTGAAGTAGGCACAAAATTATCATTAACTGTACCATTTCCCATACTTGTTGGGTCGCCTAGAGGTACGACAGCTCCAGAAGCATCATGCGTTTCTAGGTAGTTTTCAAAATTATCATCTGGGACATAAGTGTCATTAGCGTAAGCAGAAATTTGAAAGTCACCAAAGTTGTTGTTATTGAATTCCCAGACTCTTACAATGTAAGGACTACCAGGGTTTAATCCGCCTATTTCAATTTTAGAAAAGAAATCTGAACCACTTTTATCATCATTACAAGCAATGAGGTTATTAGATGTGTCATAAATAGCGATGGCTGTATCTGTCACATCAGAACCAGGAACGGCAGCAGTTTCTATGGTTATGGTTCCGTTATTAGAAGCCCAAGATTCAAACCATAAATCACCACCAAAATAACCACCATTATCAATGGTGCCACATCCTGTTGGAATATCTAAATTGGTCCAATCATTAATTTCAGAAGCTGTTGCTCCTGTATTATTAGCAGTAATAGGATCATCTGAAAATTGCTCACCAGGTACTATTAAATTAAGTGGTCCTATAAAATTATCATTTTCATTATAACCTGCAAACGTAATAGACCAAGAGTTAAGTGTACCTGTATCAAATTCATAAGCATCACAAACGGTTAAAGTCCATTCACTATTAGGGCTTAAGCCATTAAATGTACTTAAACTATTTTCAGGTAAAAATCCAGCTCTATATGGTGCTACACCAGCTGTAATACTTGTATTCGAGCCATCAGTAAAAACGGTGTTTGTATAATTGTCTCCATTATCTGTTGCATCAGGGTTAACTAAAACGACTGAAGTTCCAGAATTTACATGCGTTAGTGTTAATGAGATATCACCAATATAGGTATGTGTTATATCGATATCGATATGTGCCAGATTTGATGACGTTGCACCTGTAACTGTGGTTGAAAACGTATTAGGTGTAGTCGCACAATTGTTGTCAGTTATTGGCCCTGTTGTCCCATTAAAAGTTTGAGAAAATGAAAATATAGTTGTGAAGAACACTACAAAAATTGTGGAAATGTAATTTTTGGTCATTGTTAGTTGGTTTTAAAACTTGATATATATCTAGTTTATAACACCAATAGGTAGCTTAGTAGAAAAGGCAACTATAAAATCAAAAAAAAAGGAAAATAATTGTAAATAAATAAATATTTGGTTGATTAATAGCTTGACTAATTTAATAAAAAAAAATCGATAGATGCTTAAAAATTAATTAATTATAGATTTTTTCTCTGAGATTGGTGTTTTGAAAGTTGATAAATAAAACTCATTGATTTAGAATAAAACAGAAAATCTTGTTGATTTTCTAAAGGAATATTAACAAAAAAATGCCTCTCTTAATTGAGACGCATTTTTATAAAT
This sequence comes from Flavobacteriaceae bacterium LYZ1037, assembly GCA_003144015.1. GTDB lineage: Bacteria > Bacteroidota > Bacteroidia > Flavobacteriales > Flavobacteriaceae > Xanthomarina. Next base: position 356,296 of record QFWS01000002.1, read on the forward strand.
TATATTTTACATAGATTCCCTCAGAGTGAGATAATCAAATAAGTTTAAGGCTCTAAAGACTCTATTTAAAAGCGTTTAAACCAGTAACATCAAATCCGGTAATTAAAAGGTGAATATCATGAGTTCCTTCGTAAGTAATTACACTTTCTAGGTTCATAGAGTGACGCATTATACTGTATTCCCCAGTTATTCCCATACCTCCTAACATTTGTCTTGCTTCTCTAGCGATATTAATTGCCATATCCACATTGTTACGTTTTGCCATAGATATTTGTGCTGAGGTTGCTGTACCATTTTCACGCATCACACCAAGTCTCCATGCCAATAATTGAGCTTTGGTGATTTCTGTAATCATTTCAGCTAATTTTTTTTGTTGCAATTGGAATTGACCAATTGGTTTTCCAAACTGGATACGTTCTTTACTATATCTTAAAGCTGTATCGTAACAATCCATTGCTGCTCCAATAGCTCCCCAAGCAATACCATATCTAGCAGAATCTAAACATCCCAGTGGTGCGCCTAATCCAGATTTGTTTGGTAATAAGTTTTCTTTTGGGATTTTTACATTATCAAAAATAAGTTCTCCGGTTGCAGATGCTCTTAAAGACCATTTATTATGTGTTTCAGGCGTTGTAAAACCTTCCATACCTCGTTCTACAATTAATCCGTGAATTCGGCCTTCTTCATTTTTAGCCCAAACTACAGCTATCTGGCAAAATGGTGCATTGGAAATCCACATTTTAGCACCATTTAAAAGATAATGGTCTCCCATATCTTTAAAGTTTGTGGTCATACCACCAGGATTTGAGCCATGATCTGGTTCTGTTAATCCAAAAGAGCCTATCCATTCTCCAGATGCTAGTTTTGGCAAGTATTTATTACGTTGTTCTTCGTTTCCATATTTCCAGATAGGATACATGACTAAAGACGATTGTACCGAAGCTGTACTTCTAACGCCAGAATCTCCACGTTCAATTTCTTGCATGATGAGGCCATAAGAAATCTGATCTAATCCTGCTCCTCCATATTCGTGTGGGATGTAAGGTCCAAAAGCTCCAATTTCAGCCAAACCATTAATGATTTGTTTTGGAAATTCGGCTTTTTGAGCATATTCTTCTATTATAGGAGATACGTCGCGTTTAACCCATTCTCGGGCTGCATCACGTACTAATTTATGTTCGTCAGTTAATAGTTCGTCTAGATTGTAGTAATCAGGAGCTTCAAATAAATCAGGCTTCATTTTTAAATCTTTTTGTTAGAAAAGCAAATGTAACAATTTGTTACATCTTAAGATAAAAATCTTTTGTCAAATTTATATAGTCTGAAGTGTATTGATGTCTTGAAGTTTCAATAATAAGTTGCTTGATGGTTGTCTTAGTTTTATAGAATGAAAACTCGATAAGACTACGTTTTGTATCTGAAGAAGGTGAGCCTTTTATGTGTAGAATTCTAATTGGAAATAAGTTGGCTTTTGAAGCCAAACTCAAAAAACGTTTTTCTTCTTTAAACGGAATAACAGCTGTAAAAACGCCATCTTCCATTAATAATTTTGAAACACTATCAATTAAATGTTCAAAAGGCATGGCATCGGTAAAACGAGCTAAATTACGTTGGTTGTCATCTGTTTTGTAGTCTTCAGAATAATAAGGTGGATTGGAAATAATTAGATCGTATTTGTCCTCTATTTCATCAGTGAATTCTTGAAGTGAAGCGTGATAACAAAAGAGTCTATCGCTCCAAGGCGCATTTTCGAAATTATCGACACATTGCTCGTAAGCTTCATCATCTATTTCAAGTGCATCAATAATCTCTGCATCACTTCGTTGGGCTAACATTAAAGCAAGAACACCTGTTCCAGAACCAATATCTAAAATGGAAAAAGGTTTTTTTTCTATCGACGTCCATGCTCCAAGCAAGACACCATCTGTTCCAATTTTCATGGCACATTTGTCTTGATTTATTGAGAATTGTTTGAATTTGAATGGCTTATTCATAATGTATTGTTTTGTCATTCAGATGAAGAAATCACTGAAGAATCTAGTTTGTAATCTTATAGATTCCTCACTTTTGTTTAGAATGAAAAAAACTATTCTTCTAGGTATAAATCAATCAGTCCTACAGGAGTTTTAACAAAAACGGTTTTGTTAGGTCTATCTATTTTGTCTATAAACTCGTCATTCATCGGAATTAAAATTTCCACCCCATCTTTTTCAATTTCAAAAAGAGCCTGTGCTGTAGAGTCGTTAATGGACACAATATCCCCAACAGAGCCATAATTAATATCTTCAACTTTGAATCCAATAATTTCGTGAAAATAAAATTTGTTCCCTTCTAGTTTTGGTAAAAATTCTAAAGGTAAATATATATCGCATTTCATTAAGGCATCTGCATCAGCTTCCGTATCTACATCTTCAAAACGCACTCGTAATAAATCAGATTTATGTAATTGTGAAGACTCGATAAAGAAAGGCACTAAGTTGTTACGTAAATCGACAAACATGGCGTCTAAGTTTTCATATAAATCTGGTTCATCTGTATCTAGTTTTATTAAAAGTTCTCCTTTAAAACTATATTTAGACACTATTTTTCCTAAATAAAAACAATCTTCCTTTTTCATCGAAATTTTGATTTTTGTTTCCAAAACAACGGAAACCTTTGTATTAATCTTAAATTTATAAGATTCTCACTGTTGTGAGAATTATTACATAAAACGTTACTGAGTTTTAAATAATAAAAAACCCAGACTATTATAGTCTGGGTTCAAAAGTATAAAAAAATTATTTTTATTCTTCTTCGTTTGAAGCTTCTTCTGAAGTAGCTGCTGCTTCAGTTGTTTCTTCAACAACCTCTTCTACAACCTCTTCTTCTGGAGCTGCAGCAGCAATACGTGCTTCATTTACAGCTTTTTCAGCTTCTAATGCTTTAGCTTTAGCATCTGCATTAGCTTTTGCTAATCCTTCTACTTTGGCACCAACTTTACCAGACTTCTCTTCTAACCAAGCATTAAATTTAGCTTCTGCTTGCTCTTCAGTTAAAGCTCCTTTTCTTACACCACCTACTAGATGATTTTTAAGTAAAGCGCCTTTGTATGATAAAATATTTTTGGCAGTATCAGTTGGTTGTGCACCATTCTGTAGCCATTTAACAGCACTATCAACATCTAATTCAATAGTTGCTGGGTTTGTGTTTGGATTGTAAGCACCTAATTTTTCTAAGTATTTACCATCTCTTTTCGATCTTGCATCTGCTGCAATAATCCAGTAATAAGGTTTTCCTTTTTTACCGTGTCTTTGTAATCTAATTTTAACTGACATAAAAATTAATTAGTGAGGTTCGCGACCTCTATTATTAATAAGTGTGCAAAGATACTATATTTTTTTAAATTTCAACTTTTTATATAAAAACTAATTGTTTGCTTTTTTTATTATATTTTTGAGTTCTTATTATAAATATGAATATTGATTATGAAAAAATTATTTGTACTTACATTAACCTTGTTGACAGTTTTAAGTTGCGGTGATGATATAGAGTTTAATTCACCTGCAATGCAAGGGAAAAAAGATGGTGCAAACTGGAAAGCACTTTCTTATTCTGCCGATATAGATTATGGTGGTTTTATTATTGAAGGAATAGATAATTTTGGAACAGTTCAATTAATAACGAGTAGCGACTCTCGTGGTACTTTTGAATTAGGCGAAGGAAATAGCAGTGAAGCCATTTATATTGATGATCAAGGATTGGTTTATTCAACAGCTAATAATCCAGATCCAAGTATTTCTTTATATCCAGCAGATGGACAAATAGTTGTAGATGATATAGATAATGGAGATCCAAAATCGATTTTAGGTACGTTTTGGTTTAATGCTTATACTGAAGATGGATTACAAGTCGTAAATTTTAGTAAAGGGATATTTTATAAAGTACCATTATTAGGTGGTTTGGTTTCAAACGGAAGTAACTGTTTAGAAGCAACGCAGGACGCAAACATTGCTGGACAAAACTATGCAGCTACAAACCCTACTATGCCAGAATATACAGATCTATGTAATGCTTATAAAGTAGCCTTAACGGCCCAGATAACTGCCTGTGGAGATGATACAGGTGGTTTACAAGCCATCATAGATTCTTTAGGAGATTGTATTCCATAATCTTATACTATTAAAAAAATTAACATAAGCGACCTCTAGGGTCGCTTTTTTGTTAATATATCCTAAAGTTTCTTAAGTTTCTCGCTGTATACTTGGTTATAGCCTATATAACTGTTATATTAAAATAGATGTGAAACAATAGGCATCTATAAAAAAATTATTGAAATTTAAATGCAAAAGACACATGAAGTACACAGAAGAAATTTCAAACAAGTTAAACGAATTATTAGAAAAGAATTATGATGCAGAAAAAGGCTATATCAATGCCATAAATAACGTGGCAAGTTCTGATTTAAAAATGTTTTTTAAGCGAAGAGCTACAGAGCGTAGTGAATTTGCAAAAGAATTAAGAACAGAAATCTTACAATATGGTGAAATTCCAACAGACTCAGGTAGTTTTAAAGGAACGATGCACCGAAATTGGATGACACTAAAATCTACTTTCACATCAAACGATGAAGAGGCTATCTTAGAAGAGGCCATTAAAGGTGAAAAAGCAAGTTTGGAGGAATATAACGAGATTCTAAAAGAAAGAAACTTACCCCCAAGTATCGACTCGTTGTTGATAAAACATAAGAATGCTATTCAAGCAGCCATCAATACTGAAAAAGTGCATGAAGAATTAGTGTCTTAATAGACCCAAAATTGATAATGAAAACGCAACTCGAAAGGGTTGCGTTTTTTTGTTTATAACTGTTTATAATTTTCTTTCCTGAAAGCGATAATTATCTGTATTTTTAAAAACTTTTCTTCTAAAGAAAATCAACCATAATTTTTTGGATATATATTTTAATATTCGTGGCTATAAACTAGCTTAACGACTAAACATAAACAATTTAACAATAGATGTATTTAATCTTCGATACCGAAACTACTGGATTACCAAAACGTTGGGATGCACCAATTACAGATACAGATAATTGGCCAAGATGTATCCAGATTGCTTGGCAGTTGCATGACGATATGGGAAACTGTATCGAACATCAAGATTATTTAATTAAACCAGAAGGCTTTAATATTCCTTATGATGCTGAGAAAATTCATGGCATTTCTACCGAATTGGCTCAAGAGCAAGGAGCCTCTTTGGTTGAGGTATTAGAAAAATTTAATCATGCACTAGCTAAAACAAAGTTTGTTGTTGGGCAAAATGTCAAGTTCGATCTCAACATCATGGGAGCCGAATTTGTTAGAGAAAATATAGATAATCAATTACAAGAACTTCCGGTTTTAGATACTTGTACAGAACACACTGCATCGCTTTGTCAGTTACCTGGAGGACGTTATGGAAAATTCAAGCTTCCAACTTTAACCGAGTTACATCAGTTTTTGTTTAATAAACCTTTTGCCGAAGCCCATAATGCTACTGCAGATGTGGAAGCAACAACGCGTTGTTTTTTAGAACTAATCCGACGTCAAGAATATACCAACGAAGAGTTGGATGTTCAACCAGATTATTTTAAGAACTTTTCTGAAGTCAATCCGAAGGAAATACAGCTTATTGGTTTAAAGCACATCAATCTCAAACAGGAAAGTGCTAAAATCAATAAACGCATTCAGGATAAACAATCGGTCGATTTATCTGAAGCTGAAATAAAAGAGAACATCACAGAATTAGCCGATGTAGAATTTGTTCATCTTCATAATCATTCGCAATTTTCAGTGTTGCAATCTACTATTAGTATACCAGATTTAGTGACTGCAGCAGCAGAACAAAACATGCCAGCCGTTGCTCTAACAGATCATGCGAATATGATGGGGGCATTTCACTTTGTAAAAGCTGTTAATAATCATAACAAAACCATTCAAGCCAAAAACAAACAGGCTATAGAAGAAGGTGTTAAACCTACTTTAAAGGAAATAAAACCGATACTTGGTTGCGAGTTTTTTGTTTGCGAAGATCATTCAGATAAAAGCAGAAAAGACAATGGATATCAAATAGTACTTATCGCAAAAAATAAAAATGGGTATCATAATTTAGCAAAATTATCGTCTCATGCCTTTGTCGATGGTTTTTATTATTTACCAAGAATCGATAAAAAACTCATTCAACAATATAAAGAAGATTTAATAGTACTTACAGGGAATTTATATGGGGAAGTACCAAGTAAAGTGTTGAATATTGGCGAAAATCAGGCAGAAGAAGCTTTGCTTTGGTGGAAACAGGAGTTTGGCGAGGATTTGTATATTGAATTAATGCGCCATAATCAGGAAGATGAAAATCGTGTTAATCCTGTATTAATTGAATTCTCAAAAAAGCATGACATCAAACTTGTGGCGACTAATAATACCTATTATTGTAAGCAAGAAGATGCAAATGCTCATGATATTTTACTTTGTGTAAAAGATGGAGAAAAACAAGCTACTCCAATAGGTAGAGGTCGTGGTTATCGTTATGGAATGCCAAATAAAGAGTATTATTTTAAATCATCTGAAGAGATGAAAAACCTCTTTAAAGATATTCCTGAAGCCATTTCAAACATACAAGAAGTGGTCGATAAAGTAGAAGCTTTTCAGTTAGCAAGAGATGTTTTATTGCCAGCTTTTGATATCCCTGAAGAATTTAAAAACGAAGAAGATATTATAGATGGTGGCAAACGTGGTGAAAATGCATATCTCAGACATTTAACCTATGAAGGTGCTAAGAAGCGTTATCCCGAACTTACTGATGAAATTAAAGAACGCTTAGATTTTGAGTTAAGTGTTATTGAAAACACAGGATACCCAGGATATTTTTTAATTGTAGAAGATTTTATTCGTGAAGCTCGAAATATGGACGTGTCTGTAGGTCCAGGTCGTGGTTCTGCAGCAGGATCTGTTGTAGCATATTGTTTAAAAATAACTAATATCGATCCTCTTAAATACAATTTGCTTTTTGAGCGTTTTTTAAATCCAGATCGTGTAAGTATGCCAGATATCGATATCGATTTCGATGATGAAGGCCGTAGTCGTGTTATGGATTATGTTATTGAAAAATATGGAAGCAATCAAGTAGCCCAAATAATTACTTATGGAACCATGGCTGCCAAGTCATCCATTAGAGATACAGCACGTGTATTAGATTTACCCTTATTTGATGCCGATAGAATCGCGAAATTAATTCCAACCATGTCTAAGCTTCATAAAATTTTTGGAGCAGATGAAAAGGGATTGAAAAACATGTTTCGAGCTGAAGACTTAGAAAAAGTAAATCAGCTTTTAAATATTTCTGATGGTGACGATTTAGAAGCCGAAACGGTCAATCTTGCAAGAATGTTAGAAGGTTCTGTTAGAAACACTGGGATTCACGCTTGTGGTGTGATAATTACACCAGACGATATTACCAAGTTTGTTCCTGTAGCTACAGCTAAAGATTCAGATTTGTATGTTACACAATTCGATAACTCGGTTGTAGAAGATGCTGGGTTGTTAAAGATGGATTTTTTAGGATTAAAGACACTAACTTTAATTAAAGACACAGTTAAAATTGTAAAAGCCAAACACAATATTTTACTGGATCCTGATACGTTTCCACTAGATGATGAAAAAACCTACGAACTCTTTCAAAAAGGAGAAACTGTAGGTGTGTTCCAATACGAATCTCCTGGAATGCAAAAACATTTAAAAGAGCTGAAACCTACCGTTTTTGAAGATTTAATTGCCATGAATGCCTTGTATCGTCCAGGGCCAATGGAATATATTCCAAGTTTTACAAGACGTAAACATGGCGATGAAGATATTGAATACGACCTTCCAGTTATGGAAGAATATCTTAAAGAAACCTATGGTATTACAGTGTATCAAGAGCAAGTAATGTTACTATCTCAAAAATTGGCAGGATTTACTAAAGGTGAAGCCGATGTGCTACGTAAAGCCATGGGTAAAAAACAAATTGCTGTTCTAGATAAAATGAAACCTCAATTTATTGAACAAGCAGGAGAGAAGGGACATGATAAAGACAAGCTAGAAAAAATCTGGAAAGATTGGGAGGCGTTTGCTAGTTATGCATTTAACAAGTCGCATTCCACGTGTTATGCATGGATTGCATACCAAACAGCATATTTAAAAGCGCATTATCCAGCTGAATATATGGCAGCTGTACTTTCTAATAACATGAACGACATCAAACAGGTGACTTTCTTTATGGAAGAATGTAAGCGTATGAAATTAAACGTGCTTGGGCCAGATATTAATGAATCATATTATAAGTTTTCCGTAAATCAAGATTATGCTGTTCGTTTTGGTATGGGAGCTATTAAAGGTGTTGGACATGGTGCCGTTAAAACCATTGTTAAAAACAGGAAAGAAGATGGGAATTTTAAATCAATTTTCGATTTCTCTAAACGGATTGATTTAAGAGCAGCCAATAAAAAAGCATTTGAAAATTTAGCTTTAGCTGGAGGTTTTGATTGTTTTGAAAATACACATCGAGCACAGTATTTTCATGATGATGGCGATGGAATCACGTTTCTTGAAAAGGCCATTAAATATGGTGCCAAACACCAGGAAAACGAAAATTCTTCTCAAGTGAGCTTGTTTGGGGAAGCAAGTAATGTTCAGATAGCAGAACCCTTAGTTCCTCCTTGTGAAGAATGGGGGACCATGGAGAAATTAGCTCGGGAAAAAGAAGTGGTTGGGATTTATATTTCTGGTCACCCATTAGATGATTTTAGAATAGAAATGAAAACATTTTGTAATGCCAATCTAGCGTTATTAAAAGATTTAGAGGTGTTTTTAAATAGAGAGCTAACTTTTGGCTGTGTTGTTTCAGATGTACAACATCGCGTGAGTAAACAAGGCAAAGGCTGGGCAATATTTACGGTCGAAGATTATACAGACAGCTTTGAATTTAGAATTTTTGGAGAGGAGTATTTAAAATTCAGACATTTCTTATTGAAAAACTCGTTTATCTATGTCAAATTATTTGTTCGTGAAGGATGGATAAACAGAGAAACAGGTAAAAAGAGTGATCCAAGAATTCAGTTTAATAGTTTTCAATTGTTACATGATGTTATGGATACCTATGCCAAAAAATTGTCTATACAATTACAGGTGTCCGATTTGCAAGAAGAGCGTATAAGAAAGCTTAAAGAATTGATTACTATGCACGCTGGGGACAATCTGCTAAACTTTATTATATATGATACTGATGAGCAAATCAAATTAAATATGCCAAGTAGAAAACAAAAGGTCAAGATATCTCAAGAGTTGTTGGATGAATTAGAATCTAATGATATTTTTTATAAGCTGAATTGATCACTTTTTGTAACTTTTTTAAATTTTGTCTACTTATATGTAAATAAATAATTATGAAAAATACAAAATATGTCTTATTGTTTATAGGTATTATAGCTATTTCATTTACCATTTATAACCTCATTCAAGGAGAGTCATTCTCTGATCAAATAATTTCTTTAGTTTGTGGTTCAAGTTTGATTTATGGTTATTATCAGTTAGGGAAGTTTGATAAAAAGGATGTTTAAATCATATAGCTTTGCTATCTAAGTAGTCTCCTAAATTGTCCAATTTATCGTCCCAGAATTGCTCGTAAAAACTAAACCATTTATGAAGTTCCTTAAGAGGTTTTATATTGGCATTGCAAAAACGTTCTCTACCTATTTCGTCTATATAAACTAAACCAGCTTCCTCCAAAGTTTTAATGTGTTTAGTAACTCCTTGTCTGCTCATCTCAAATTGATTTGAAATTTGCGAAATAGTTAATGCAGATGTAGCAATCACTAAGGCATGAAATATATCTCGCCTAGTAGGATCTGCAATGGCTTTAAAAAGTATCGTGCATCTATCCTGCATTTATGTTTAGCTTTAAGTAATTTTCTAATTGATTGATACAACCGTTCCAGCCACCATTAAAACTTTCAAACATTGTTATAGCAGTATCTCCTTTGTACTTGGAAATTCCTGAATGTTCTAAATATAATTTAGTGCCTTCAGTAACAGATTCTAATTTCCAGGTTATAGTAGTTTCTATATTTGTACCTGCTACCAACCAGGTGTAAATTAATGTATATGGGAATGCTTCAACAACTGTTCCAGTAATATCTGTACAGTCTTTTTTGTTAGATTCAGATGAAAACCTATATTGATATCCTTTTTCTGCTTTAAAATCTGTTTTAATGAACCATTTTGAAATTTCTTCTTTTTTAGATATGGCATTCCATACTATGTTTATGGAATGATTAAATATTTTTTCTTTAATAATGACATCTTTCATAATATTTGGATTTATTAACTTACCAATCATCAGGCAGGCATGCAACTTGTTGATTGCTAAAATATCATAAAAAATAACTATACGCAACTTTTGGGTTGCATATAATTATTACGCCTGTTTCTTTTTAGATTAAGATGCCAATATTGTCAGTATAGCTTCAAGTAATCTAAGGATAAATAAAACAAATTGTCAGGGTGTAAGCTTTGGCAAAATTTTTGACTAATATTGCATAATAAACAGAAGTAGAACCTATTAAATTATAAATTATGGCATTAGAGATAACAGATGCAACGTTTGAAGAAACAGTATTAAAGAGTGACAAGCCAGTTATGGTAGATTTTTGGGCAGCTTGGTGTGGACCATGTAGAATGGTTGGGCCAATTATTGACGAAATTAGTACAGAATATGATGGTAAAGCTGTTGTAGGAAAAGTAGATGTTGATGCAAATCAAGAATTTGCTGCCAAATACGGTGTTCGTAATATTCCAACCGTTTTAGTATTTCAAAATGGAGAAGTAGTAGGAAGGCAAGTAGGTGTAGCACAAAAAAGTGCCTATACAGATGCTATCGATTCACTTTTATAAGATACTTACTAAAAGAAAAGATAAAAGGTTTGCTTTAACGGCAAACCTTTTTTAGTTTAGAAGATTGATATGTATTAATAGAAATGTTGAATACTTCCCAACTTGTGCTGAGCACAGTTGAAGTGTGAAAAGTGACTCTTGCGACAAAAACTAATGGATTTACAAAAAGAACTTAATAAAACAGGAGGGTTTAAAAACCTAGATTTACTAGCCAAACAGGTTGTTGAGGGATTTATTTCTGGGATGCATAAAAGTCCCTTTCATGGATTTTCTGCAGAATTTGCCGAACATAAAATCTATAATCAAGGAGAGAGTACCAAGCATATAGATTGGAAACTTTTTGCTAAAACAGATAGACTTTATACAAAACGTTACGACGAAGAAACCAATTTAAGATGTCATTTAATTATCGACAATAGTAGCTCGATGCATTTTCCTAAAATGAAATCTTTTTCTATAGATAATTTAAATAAAATAGCATTTACAGCATTAGCTTCTGCATCTTTAATGCATATATTAAAGAAACAAAGAGATGCAGTAGGATTAAGTGTTTATAGTGATTCGTATAGTTTTTATTCACCAGAGAAAGGCAGCGAAAGACATCATCATATGTTATTGCATCAATTAAGCGAGTTAGTTATTTCCAAGCCAGAACAAAAACAGACAAAAACCTATACCTATTTGCACCAAATTGCTGAGAAAATAAAAAGACGTTCGTTAGTCTTTTTATTTACTGATATGTTGCAAACAAATGTGGATCAAGACAAACTGTTTGATGCTTTAAGGCATTTAAAACATAATAAACATGAAGTGGTTTTATTTCATGTATTTGATAAAGAAAAAGAGCTGTTATTCGATTTTGATAACACTCCAAAACGCTATGTTGATGTTGAAACTGGTGAGCATATTAATTTATATGCAGAAAACATAAAAGACTCTTATAAAACAGCAGTTAATGATTATTTTAATGCAATTAGATTAAAATGTGGTCAATATAAAATAAAGTATGTTGAAGCAGATACTAATAAAAATTTCGATAATATATTGACCACCTACATGATAGAGCGTCAAAGATTTTAATAAATGTAATTTTTTCAAAAAAAACTAAAAAAACATTTGACATATTAAATAAGCAATGTATATTTGCCCTCGCAATAAAGCAACGGTCTGGTAGTTCAGTTGGTTAGAATGTCGCCCTGTCACGGCGAAGGTCGCGGGTTCGAGTCCCGTCCAGACCGCTAAAATTGCTAAAGCTCCGAGAGATTGGAGCTTTTTTTAGCAATAAAATTTAGTTGTGTTGTTTTGATAGATGTAGTAGTCTATCAAAGGTTTAAGTAGTTAAACCAATGGAAAGCTTTCCTTTTTTCTTTGTTGAAAATTGGGATGCTTTTTTGTTTTAGACTGGTTTTGGTTTCTTTTTGAGTGTTATAAGATTTGTATTAGCATCTTTTTCAGCCAGTAACCAAGTTGATTTTTTCAAAATTTTATTAATAATGAATAGAAATTCTTAAATGAAAAGCAACATTTGTGCATTTTATCGATGTAATTATGCATTTTATCGATTATTTATTAGTTAAGAGATGAGATTATTCTATATTAGCAATCCTTCTTAAGTCCCTAAATCGATTTATTCAACTTAAAAAGGTTAATTATTCCATTCAAGACTAGTTAAGTCTTATTCCCTCATGTTGTTAAAATATGTTAGTAATTAGTTTATGCGCATATTTTAAAAAATTAATTATCCATTAATCCCTCAATTAAGGTTTTGCAAAATGCAAGGCTTGTTAAACATTAATTTAATTGTATAACTATAAATTGAGAATTTATGAAATCCCTAACTATTACACTATTAGTAGCATTATTTTGTGTAACCGTATCTGGAGTTAACCTTAAAGATACTGTAGTTACTAACCCAACAAAAAAGCAAACTGTTTCAAGTACAGATAACTTTGAATATAACTTTGAAGTTAATAGACATGTTAAGAAAGGAAGAGGAGTTCCTTCTCAAGGATAAAAAATATTTTATAATTTATGCATATACACACCTCATAGCAATATAAAGGGTGTGTATGCATATTTATTATGTTTTTTTTATTCATTATATTCAATACATTACTCTCATGTCATAAAAAATTATAAATTTGAATGACTTTGAAATAAAATTGTATTGTATAAAAAAATAATCTTCATATTCATATTATTTTTTTTCCTACCATTAAATGCGCAAAACACGTCTTTTAATAGGCAATTAGATAGTATATACTATTACAGAGATTTAGCAGAAAAATCTTTAAATACTAAAGATAGAATTCAATATGCCAAATATGCTATTAAACTATCTGAAGCAACCAATCAAGATTCTACTATTTTAAAAAGTAAACGTTTACTATCAACACTCTATCTTAGAGAAAGAGATGCTAATTCTTTATATAGCTTGAACCATGAAAATTTAAAACTTGCAAACAAGTTGCAAGATTCTATTGCTATCGCTAATATAACCAATGTTTTAGGCTGGTATCATGGACAAAAAGCCCAAATAGATAGCTCTTATTATTATTATTATAAAGCCTCTAAAGCATTTAACAAGATTCATGATGTAGAAAATGAGGCTTTTACGTTGTTTGAAATGTCAGATATTCAATTTAATCAACGCGATTATATTGGTTGTGAACAAAATGCCGTAGCTTCTATTAGATTATTTCAAAGCCTTCCTGAAACTGAAGGAACTTTAGATTACTTATGGTCATTACACAATTTAATTGCCATTGCTTCAGATGAATTGGAATTATATGATAAAGCTATTGAATACCACCATAAAGCACTTACTTATAGCGACAAGATTGAAGATAATTTCATTTACACATTATATTCTAATAGCAACATTGCTTTAATTTATAAAGAATTAAAACAGTATGATAAAGCTTTAAAAATATACGAAGATCTATTTCAAAACAAAGAAATTCTCCTTTTTGAACCTAAAAATTATGCCCTTATTTTAGCCGATTATGCTTTTGTTAAACATTTATCCAATAAATATAAATCAAATGAAATAGCCAGTATGTTTGATGAAGCATATAAAATGAGCGACAGTCTACAAGATCCATATAGTATTATGTCTGTTAGTTTAAATGCATCAGAGTTTTATAACGATTTAAACAATAAAGATTCTGCGCTTTTTTTTGCAAATAGAGCTTACAATCTTAGCAAAGAAAACAAAACAAACGATGTGATTTTACGATCTCTCATGCTAAAATCTAAAATTGAAGACGATGTTAAGGCAAAAACGTATTTAACAGAGTATGTGAATTTAAGCGATAGCTTACTAAATAATGAACGTGCTATTAGAAATAAATTTGCAAGAATAGAATTTGAAACAGATCAAATTGTAGAACGAAGCAAACAAATTGCAAAAGAAAGGCTTTGGTTGTTAATTTTATCTATTGGTTTAATACTAACCTTGTTATTATTATATATTATAGTTAGTCAAAGAACTAAAAACAAGGAATTAAAATTTAACCAGCAACAACAAGAAACAAACGAAGAGATTTATAACTTAATGTTATCTCAGCAAGATAAAATAGATGAAGCAAGAGTTGCTGAAAAAAAGCGAATATCAGAAGAAATACACGATGGCATTTTAGGTCGTTTGTTTGGAATAAGATTGAGTTTAGATAGCTTGAATATGAGTACAAAACCAGAGGCTATTGAAACTAGAGAAAAATATTTAGAAGATTTAAAAGAGATAGAGCAAGACATTCGAAAAGTATCTCATGAACTGAACACCGATTTTGTGTCTGGAACCAACTACATTAGTATTATAAAATCTCTTTTAGAGACACAAACTAAAGCCTATAAGTTAAAATATGTTTTAAGAAACGATGATAAAATTGATTGGGATAGTATATCTAATAAAACAAAAATTCATTATTACCGAATTATCCAAGAATCACTTCAAAATATATATAAGCATGCTAATGCAGAAGAAATACATATTAGCTTTAACCAAAAAAATAATGTAATTTGCTTATCTATTTCAGACAATGGTACTGGTTTCGATGTCAATAAAGCTAGAAAAGGAATTGGATTAAAAAATATAAATTCTAGAGTAAAAGAAATTCATGGAGAACTAGACATCAAATCAACTATTAATACTGGAACAGAAATAATAATTAAAGCCCCTATCTAAAACCTAAAAAACCTCATGCAAGAAACCATACGCATATTAATGACAGACGATCATCCTATGATTATTGAAGGGTATCAAAATACATTAATTGCTACAAAAAAAGAATCTCAAAACTTATTAATTAGTATAGCTAATAGTTGCGATGAATCTATAAGGTTTATGGATCAAGCAGTCGCTCAAGAAAATCCTTATGATATCCTATTTATGGATATTAGTTTACCTCCTTCAAGCGATGGAAAATATACTTCTGGTGAAGACCTAGCTATGTATGCTAGAAGCATTATGCCAAAAGCAAAAATTGTAATTCTAACAATGTTTAATGAAACGTATCGTGTCCATAACATTGTAAAAACTATTAATCCAGAAGGCTTTTTAATTAAAAGCGATTTAACTTCTAAAGAATTAGCAAGTGCCTTTCAGGCGGTTATTAATAATCCACCATTCTATAGTGGAACTGTAAATAGTATTATTAGAAAAACCATTTCTAATGATATTATAGTAGATGAGGTAAATAGAAAAATTCTTCATTTATTATCTCAAGGAGTTAAAACAAAAAGCTTAACAGATCATATCGATTTATCTATGAGTGCTATAGAAAAAAGAAAAAAGCACCTAAAAGAAATATTTATGATTGAAGATGGAAGTGACGAAACTTTGCTTGAAAAAGCTAGAAAAAAAGGCTTTGTATAAAGCCTATACCAACAAAAAGTGTTAAAATTAAAATTTTATAGCTATCTAAAAACCTTATAAACCTTTGTATTCATTGAGTATTACGGTTTTTCCGTAATTAATTTGTGGTTTTACCGTAACAAAAGTTTAAAAGTTCCATTTATATTTGAAGTATCAACAGCAATTAATTAATCCCTCAAAAGATATTTCGTTGATAATAGCATTTACACTAACCTCGTGATTTTTATTTCTTAATAAAAGTCATGAGGTTTCTTCTTTTTAGAAAGTGAAGATTTCACTTTTATATTCCCATACTTTCATAATAAAAAAACCAAAGTATATTATTGCAACTATAAACTTGATAAATGTTCCTGTTAAAAAACCAAGAAACGATCCGAAGGCTGCTTTTACTGCTGTTTTAGAGTCGGTTTTATTTAATAATTCTCCAATATAAGCACCTACAAAAGGCCAAACAATAATTCCAAAAACACCTAAAACAGGAAAAAGAATAGAAACTAATAACCCAAGTGTTGTACCAATAACACCATATTTACTACCTCCAAACTTTTTAGTCCCTAAAGCAGGAATTAAATAGTCTAACGTAAAAACTAATAACGCAATGGCTAGTGTAATACCTAGAAACAACCAGTTGTTTGGAATAGCATCAGTTAAATAAAGTAATAACAAGCCAACCCAACTTAAAGGAGGTCCTGGTAAAACAGGTAAGAAGCTTCCTATTATGCCAACAATCATAAATAGGAAACCCATAAGTGTTAATAAAATATCCATAGATTTTTCTTTATAAGACGAAGATATGAAATGATTGTTACAAAATTTTAAACTAAAAAATTAGTTCAAACTAAATATTTAGTTATATTTGTATTCAACTAAGTGTTTAGTTTCAGTTTTAAAAGTTAAAATGTTACTCTGAGTTTGTTGAAGAGTCTCTAAAAAAAAATCAGTGTTTTAAGAAAATATATTATGAAACAACTTACCAAAGCCGAAGAGGAAATCATGCACGTGTTATGGCAGCTTGAAAAAGCCAATGTCAAACAAATTATAGAGCTTTTACCAACGCCAAAACCAGCTTACAATACCGTTTCAACTATTGTTCGAATTTTAGAAAGTAAAGGCTTTGTAGATTACGAAAAACAAGGAAAAGGGCATGTTTATTTCCCTTTGGTTAAAAAACAGGATTATAGCAATCAAAGTTTAAACACTTTGGTGGATAATTACTTTCAAGGATCGTTTAAAAGTATGGTGTCTTTTTTTGTAAAGAAAAACGACATTAGCTTAAACGAGTTGGAATCAGTTTTAAAAGACATTAATAAAAAGGAGTAATCATGGCACACTATATTATTCAGGCAATTGCATTTCAGCTTTTCTTTTTAATAGTTTACGATGTATTCTTAAAAAAAGAAACCTTCTTTAATTGGAACAGAGCCTATCTTTTAATAACAGCAATCTTATCATTTGTCTTGCCGTTTATTAAAATTGAAATGTTTAAAAATATTGTACCACAACAATTTATTATCACACTGCCAGACGTTATTATTGGGAAACAGAACCCAATTGTTTTAGACGAAGTTTTTATTGAAGGCGTCAACCAGGCATCTAGTTTTTCATGGTCTTGGATGTACCTGTTTTATCTGGGCTCAGCCATTGCTTTTTCGATTTTTGCGTATAAACTGATTAAAATTATCCAATTAATATATGGTAATCCAAAACAACAGGAATCTAATTTGCAAATCGTGAGTTTAAAAAACAGTCGGGATGCTTTTTCATTTTTCAACTACATTTTTATTGGGAAGCAATTGGCAAACGAAGAACGAGAAACCATTTTAATGCATGAACTGGTTCATGTAAAACAAAAACACAGTTTCGATATGTTATTTTTCGAAATCCTTCGTGTGATATTTTGGTTCAATCCATTTATTTATATGTACCAAAATAGAATTTCTGTGGTTCACGAATTTCTTGCAGATGCCGAAGCCGTAAAACACAATAAAGCACAATATTATCAAAACCTGTTATCGCAAGTTTTTCATGCTGAGCAGGTCTCATTTATCAATCCATTTTTTAAAGAATCATTAATCAAAAAACGAATCGTTATGTTACAAAAATCAAAATCAAAACAAGTTCAATTATTAAGGTATGCCCTATTAATTCCCATGGTATTTGGGATGTTAATTTATTCGTCGTGTAGTGATACAACGCAAGAAAATGAAGTTACAACCACCAGTTTATCAAAAAATGACTCATCCATATTAGAAAACATTGCCACGTTAAAGGAGTCGATAGCTGCTAATGGTGAAATGACTACAGAAGAAGAAAAAGCGTTAAAAACATTATTGATGCTCGTATCTGAAAACGGATTAAACGAACCTTTTTTCCAGGACGTGGTAGATCGCGCTGAAATACCTTTTGGAGTTATCGAGCATGTTCCTGTTTTCCCAGGATGTGAAAATGCTGAAGATTCAAGAAAGTGCTTTGCACAAAGCATATCTAAACATGTAGGTGCTAATTTTAATAGTAAACTTGGTGAAGAACTTGGTTTAAAAGGGTTACAAAAAATTTCGGTGTTTTTCAAAATTGATAAGAACGGAAACATAACAGATGCCAAAGCTAGAGCCCCACACGAACAATTAGAAATGGAAGCCCTTCGAGTAATAAAAATGTTACCAAAAATGACACCGGGAATGCAAGACGGCAAAGCTGTAAATGTACCTTATTACTTGCCTATTAAGTTTGAAATTAATGAGTAAATATCTTGTCTTATTTATCATAATATCTTTTTTTAAAACCGAAGCCCAAACTTCGGTTTTAATGCTTGCAGATAGTTTGTATGTCAATGGATACTATTCCAAAGCCATTGAACAATATAAAATTTACGAAAATCCTTCTCAAGTTTATGAAAAAATAGCCAAATCATACATGGCCATTGGAAATTACAACGAAGCGCTTTTAAATTATCGAGCAAGTATCAAAGCAAATCCAAACAACGCCTTACTTAAGTATGAATATGCTAAATTATTATCAAAAACTAACAATTATCAGACAGCTTCTTTAGAATTTGAAGAGTTAATTTCTTTAGATTCCTTGAATCCAAATTATCATTTCGAATATGGCACACTATTAGAAAAACAGAATGATTCTTCAGCTCTTGAGGCGTATATAACAGCATTCCAACTAGACCGTTTGCATCAAAAAGCTATTTATAAAGTCGCAAAATATAAGTTGCAAAAAAGAGAGTTTAATGAGGTTGAAAAACTAGTAGACATTGGCTTAAAATCAAACGAATTTAACTTGGAGTTGATGAGTTTAAAAGCTCAAAATTATTTTTGGAAACAGGACTATCATGAAGCGATTATTTGGTTTAATAAATTAGTAGAATTGCGAGAGTCGTCACAGTTTATACATGAAAAATTAAGTATATGTTACGCAAAAACTTATAGACTTCCACAAGCTATAGAACAAGGACTGTTAGCACTAAAATATGAACCAAATAATACAAAAAACCTATTTAATCAAGGACGGCTTTACGAGAAAAACAAAGATTATAAAAAGGCAGAAGTTTATTATGTAAAAGCATTAGAAATTGAAGATGTTCCTTTAGATAAACAATATATGCAATTAGGAAGAGTGCTTAATTATCAGAAAAACTACGCTGAAGCTATTCAAGTATTAAATAAAGCACGACAAGAAAACTCTAAAAACGACACAGCCGCATTTTATCTGCTTCAATCACAAAACGCGTATTATGAGGATTTTGATACAAAAATAAATTTGTATGAAATATTTATAAAAGAATTTCCTGATAGCATTCTTAATGCTGTAGCTGCAGCGCAATTATCTGTTTTGAAACAAGAAAAGTTTATGAAAACCGATTAAAATCTAAAAATATTGTACTTTTCGGTTTCAAATCTGTGTATGAAACATTTGTGCCTTTTTCTTGGTTTTTTGTTGCTTGTTTCTTGCAATTATTTTGATGTGAAGAAAACAACGTCGGACGCTATTTTAAATGAAGAGTTAAAAACATTTAATTGGAGCGAAGTGGACAATTATCCCTCTTTTGCATCTTGTAACGATGATGATTCAAAAGCAGAAAAGAAATCCTGTTTTCAAAACACCTTAACAGCCATTATTACCAATAGAATTCAGAGAGACACCATTGTTGTTTCACAAAATATTGATGATACCATATATATCAAATTTCAAATTTCTGAAAAAGGAAAATTATCATTAATAGAGGCTGAGGTAGATTCTATTACTCGTCATGAAATTCCAAATATAGATGAACTTCTAAGAAATAGCCTAGATTCTTTGCCTGAAATTTATCCAGCTATCAAGCGTGGACAACAGGTAAAAACAGCGTTTACTTTGCCTGTTATTATTCAGGTGAATTAAAACCTAATAGCCAATTTCTTCATCAGTCTTAATATCTCTACATACAACCAAACAAGGGTTACTAAAAGTCCCCAAGTAGCTAGCCATTCTTTGTCTTTTGGAGATTTGTTTTTGTGTCTTTCTATATAGTCGAAATCTAAAAGTAAAGCCAATGAAGCAAAAATGGCCGCTAATACATTAAAAATAATGGCTACCCAAGAGGTTCCTCTAATAAAAGATTTAATTCCAAAAAAGCTTAAAACCCATGATATTAAATAGATAACAAATATGCTAGCACAAGCTGTAATGATAACACTTCGTAGTTTTTTTGTAACTACAATAATTTGGGTTTGATAGAGAATAAGCATCACAAAAAAAGTAACAATCGTAACGCCAATAGCTTGAAAAGGCAAATTAGGAAATTTGGCATGTGCGTAGCTACTTATGCCACCAAGAAAGAAACCTTTTGCAATGGCATAAAGTGGAACTAAAAATTTAGCCCATTCTTTTCTAACTGAAATAACAATACTTATTACAATGGCAGAAATCATTCCTCCAGTTACAAACCATTTAATATCTGTTCCAGAAACGTATAAATTCCAAACATACACGACTATGCTTGCAATTATTAAGATGGAAAACAGTGATTTTAAAATGATGCCACGAACGCTCATTTTTTCTGAAGCACTTTTATCAGTATCCCAAAAATAATCGTTAAAAGCAGGATTAGAAGTTTTGTCTATGCGCATGTATTACAAGTTAAATTTAAAACCAACAGCAAAATCTATTGGGAAATTTCCTTGATTTTCAATAAATAAGGCAAACAAATTGTTGTAAGCAAGGGTTATATAGCCATTCTTTGTTACTTTAATATCGCTTCCTAATCCAAAAATAAAAGGTGCTTCTAAGTTAGAATCAGAGTTGTCACTAGTTATAAAAGTACCAGGATTTAGAGGGTCTTCGTATCTTACGGTTTCGTTGTAAAAGGTATAAGTTATAAAAGTTATATTTCCATAAATGCTAAAATTACTTTTGTTGATAAAACGAAATCTATAGCCTAAACCTAATTGTGTTGATGAGTATTCAAAGTCATCTGCATCCAGAGCTGTCATTATATTAAAGTACCCAGCATGACGCTTAAAGCTAGAGTCGCTATAAATTTCAAATTCAGCTCCAAAAAACGGAACAGAAGCATTGTTTAGGTTATTAACAAAGGGCTGATTGGTTAGGCCTCCAAAAACTCCTAGACGAGATTGTACTCTCGCTCTAGGTTCATAATTAAAACTCAAATCGCTTGTAGAATCGTACATGTTAATGTATTCTTTTAAGCTAGCAAGTGTTAAATTGACTTTTTCAGCAGATAATCCATACTCCTGAGTTAAAGCATTTAAAGTTGTTTTATATTCTTCTTGGTATTTTTTAGTGTCTGGATTTTTTGTGTTTTTAAGTTCTTGAATTGAACCATCTTCAGTTCTAACAAAATATCTGTATTGTCCATCAAAAATATTCCAAAGTAAATCTAAATTACCTTCTACTTCAGTTTTCAACTGAAGTGTTTCACCATTAATGGTATAAGTATCTTGAGCTTTAAGGGTTGCCAAAGGCAGTAATAGGCACAAAATAAAAAAGAGCTTTTTCATTAGATTTAGGATTTTCAGTTCCTGTAAATCTAACAAAAATAAATGATTTTTACACTATTTTCTATAGGCTCTGTCTTTCCATTTATAGTTTGAAAAAATGGAGAATACAGCAATGGATGTACTGAAAAAAGGATAAATAAAAGCACTTAAAATATAACTGCCGAATATGTTTTTCTGATTAAAAAATGATGCTGTTTTAATGAGTAATATCAAATCAATTGTAATTTTTAGTAAAAAAACAATGAATAAAAATATGGCGTCCAAATAATCGGTAATTACGAAAAGTAATAAACTAATTAAGCCTGCATTCATTAAAAGTACAATAAGTCCAGTTAATCTTCCAAAGTTGTTTTTGTAGTGTGTTGTTTTAGATGCCCATCGAATGCGTTGCGATTTTAAGCTTGCAATGTTTGGTTGTGGTTTTGTTAAAACAATGGCTTCCTTAGCTTTTAAAAACAATACAGAGTCTTTGTAATTTTCTATGGCTTTCTGTAATAGAAATACATCGTCTCCACTTGCAATATCTCTATTGCCTTCAAATCCATTCAAGGTTTTAAAGAAGTTTTTTTTGTAAGCCAAATTGGCACCATTGCACATAAAAGGGAATTGTATTCCAAAACCACCAATAGTGGCTCCAATTAAACTCAAAAAATCGAAGGCTTGGAATCTATCTAAAAAAGTTTTGAGATTGTAATAAGTCACTGGACCAGAAACCATGTTTGCTTGAGATTTGTTGATATAATCGTTAAAGCAATTTAGCCATAGTTTAGGTAATAAACAGTCAGCATCTGTAGTGATTATCCAATCGTTTTTAGCAAGATCAATAGCTGCTGAAATAGCATCTTTTTTTGGAGAATTTGATCTTCTTATATTTTGAATAATTTTGAAGTCTATTTCAGTTTTTTCAAAATGGTTTTTAATAATTTGAACTGACATATCTTCAGAGTAATCATTAACAAAAACAATTTCAAAAGATGAAATTGGGTATTTCAATTTTGAGATGGAACCTAATAATTCGGAAAGATTTTCAGCTTCATTTCGGAATGGAATTATTATAGAAAAGTTTGTTTTTAATGATGTTTCTTCAAATTGAAAAATTTTGACTTTATTAAAACCGTATATAAAACTTCCTATTAAAAGGAGATATAAAAAAGTGATACAAAGAATGATTATTATCATGACTCGACACTTTTTGGAAGTTTGAATTTTAAAACAAATACACTACCAAGAAGACTTGGAAATACAAAATTGAGCAACCACATACACGTAACAATGCTCAAGGTTGTGAGTTCATTGACGCCTACAATAGAAAATAAATAAACAGCTACACTTCCTTTTATAACCACATCGAAAATAAAAATAGAAGGAACTATTGATGCTAATAAATACATAGAAGTAATAACTATCATTGCATTTTTATAATCTACTTCAACACCAAATAAATGTAATAAAAAGTAAAATTGGAACGAAAAAACTAGATACCTAAAGATAGATAAAGTGAAACAAAAGACATAATGCTTTAATGGAATGTGCTTAAAAAAGCGTAATACTTTTTCAATAGAAACTCCTTTAATAGTTACTTCTTTTTTCTTTAACACAAAAAATGAAGCACTTGATATAAATAATAAAATGACTAAAAATTTAAGAGATTTTTGATAATTAATATCGGCTGGGTATTTGCTAATAAAAAAATACAATCCAAAAACTCCTAATAATATAGTTGTTAGCATTTGCATGCTATTGCCAAGCAAATTCAACAAGACAATTTTATTTCTAAATTTTGAAGTAAAAAAAATAGCCTTGGCGCCATATTCTCCAATTCTGTTTGGTGTCAATAATGAAGCTGTTAAAGATCCTAAACTTTGTTTAAGAGCCTCTTTGAAACTAATGGTTTTAAAAATCGAGACCAAATTTTGCCATTTCAATATTTCTAAAAACCAATTAAAACTACTTAAAAGAAGTAAAAATATGATGTTTTTTAATGAAAACACTCTGTTTTTTGTCAAAAACTCACTAAAAACTTCAAAATCTAATTGATTGTTATTCGTGAGTTTTTGATTGATAAAATAAAATGCACCAACTACTAAGCTTATTTTTAGAAGTACAAATAAGAATTGATTAGTTTTGTATGGTAAGGCTCTAAGCATTTTTCGAATATCAAATTTATTTGCCGCAAATTAAACATTATAGTTTTATGAACACATTTTTTGTAAGCTTCAAGCAAACTTCGTTCTCAATTATTTTTTTGTTGATCTCTTTATTTAGTTTTAGTCAAGCTGAAACTAGCAAATGGAAAGCTCAGATTGCTATTGGGGTTAATAGTCCAAGTTCTAATGGTTTTGTATCAGGATTTGAAGCAAAACCTATTAATTTCCCGACCGTAAATTTAGGAATTCAACACATGTTTAAAAGACAGTTTGGAGCAAAACTGGATTTTGGTTATAACCGATTTTCAAGCTCAGACAATTCGACAGAATTTAAAACCAATTATACAAGAATAAATGCCCAATTAGTTTACGACCCGACACCAATAATGACCTTTCTGCCACTTGGTTTTGGAGTGGTTGCACATACAGGCCCAGGGTTTAGCATGATAAAACCTTTAGGGGTTTATGGTGAAAACAAAACATCTTTTTTAAATGTCATGGCTGGTATTGAGTTCCATTACAGTATTACCGATGTGTTAACGGTTTATTTAGATACTTCATATATCTATGGTTTTGGTAGTGATTTCGATCCAGTGACTGAGGGTTTTGGATCCTTTAACGGAAATTTATTAACAGCAACAATAGGAGTATCTTATTCTCTAAGTGGTTGCTATTATTGCGATTAATGAGCAAAGAAAAAATAATATTAGGTATTGATCCAGGAACAACCATTATGGGGTTCGGTCTTATAAAAGTGGTTGGAAAAAACATGCAGTTTATACAGTTAAACGAATTGGATTTAAAAAAATACGACGATCATTATTTAAAACTCAAACTTATTTTTGAGCGTACTATAGAGCTTATTGAAACTCATCATCCAGATGAAATTGCTATAGAAGCCCCATTCTTTGGCAAGAATGTACAAAGTATGCTCAAGTTAGGTAGGGCTCAAGGCGTTGCTATGGCAGCAGGCTTGAGTAGAGAAGTACCCATTACAGAGTATTCGCCAAAAAAGATAAAAATGGCTATTACTGGAAGCGGAAATGCCAGTAAAGAACAGGTTGCTAAAATGCTCCAAAGTTTATTAGGTATAAAAACATTGCCTAAAAATTTAGATTCTATGGATGGCTTGGCAGCTGCTGTTTGTCATTTTTACAATGAAGGTAGAATTGAGATTGGAAAAAGCTATTCTGGATGGAGTGCTTTTGTAAAGCAAAATGAAGATAGAATCAAATAACTGTTTGTTGAAAATTTAAAAAATATATGGCTGGAATTTATATTCACATCCCATTTTGTAAGCAAGCTTGCTTTTATTGCGACTTTCATTTTTCTACGTCATTAAAGAAAAAAGACGAGTTAATTCAGGCTTTAGCAAAAGAATTATTTTTACGAAAAAACGAATTTAAAAATCAAACGGTTGAAACCATCTATTTTGGAGGAGGAACACCTTCCTTGTTAACCCATCAAGAATTACAATTTTTAATTGATGAAGTCTATAAACATTACAAAGTAATTTCATTTCCTGAAATTACTTTAGAAGCAAATCCAGACGATTTAACAAATAATCGCATCATAGAGCTTTCTATAAGTCCCATTAATCGATTGAGTATTGGTATTCAATCTTTTTTTGAAGACGATTTAAAGTCTATGAATCGAGCACATTCTTCAGCAGAAGCAAAAGAATGTTTGTCGGAAGTAACACGCTATTTCGATAATATTACTATCGATTTAATCTACGGCATTCCAAACATGAACTTGGAAAAATGGCATAAAAATTTGCAAATAGCATTCGGTTTTGGCGTGAATCATATTTCTAGTTATGCTTTAACCGTAGAACCAAAAACAGCTTTGGATATGTTTATTAAAAACGGGAAGTATCCACCAATGGATGATGCGTTAGTAGAAAACCATTTTAGTCATTTAATTTCAGAAACCAATAAACAGGGTTTTGTGCATTATGAAATTTCAAATTTTGGAAAACCAAATTACTTCTCGAAGCATAACACCAGTTACTGGCAAGGTAAACCTTATATTGGAATAGGACCTTCAGCACATTCATTTCATGGGAAAACACGAAGTTGGAATGTATCTAACAATACCAAGTACATTAAGAGGATTAATGAAAACAACTTGCCTAGTATCCAAGAAACCTTAACCATTCAAGAACAGTATAACGAATATGTCATGACAGGTTTAAGAACCATTTGGGGAGTTTCATTAGAAAAGATTGAACAGGATTTTAGTGTCGAGTATAAAAAGTATCTTTTAGAGCAAGCACAGAAATATATAAATCAGCAATTGTTGTATATAGATCAAGACAAATTGTTAATCACTAAAAAAGGGAAATTTTTAAGCGATGGAATTGCTTCAGAATTATTTATGATTTGATTATATTTGAAGATGATTGCAACCATAAAATACAATTCAAAAAAACTTCAAATAGATTTAACGAAACCTTTGGATATTTCTATTCCATTAAGGGCATCAAAAAGTAATGTTAATGCCTGGTATCTTGAGCAACCAAAAATAGAACCTGTTAGTGATGGCGAATGGATAGCAAGTGTGGCAGAAGGTGCCGATTTTAATTTTAATAATATTTGGTTTAACCCTCATGCACATGGTACACATACAGAGTGCGTTGGGCATATTACAAAAAAAGTACATTCAATTAATCAGAATTTAAAGCAGTTTTTCTTTTTAGCTGAAGTCATTACAGTTGCTCCGGAAAATAAAGGGGATGACTTTGTGATTTCAAAAAAACAACTTCAGTTTGCTTTAGGAAACAAAAAACGAGATGCCGTAGTTATAAGAACCATTCCAAATACCAACGAAAAATTATCGCATCAATATTCGCACACTAACCCTGCATTTTTATTGTCTGAAGCAGCTATTTATTTACGCGAAAAGGGTGTGAAACACTTGCTAATAGACTTGCCTAGTGTAGATAAAGAACAGGACGATGGGCAATTGAAAGCTCACAACGCCTTTTGGAATACTGCTGGAAGAATGAGAATGGATGCAACCATTACAGAGTTTATTTTTGTGCCTAATACCGTTTTAGATGGCACGTACTTTTTAAATTTACAAATTGCCCCCTTTGAAAATGATGCCACACCTAGTAAGCCTGTTTTATATAAAATAATGGAAAAGCCATGAGAAACAGCTTAAAACTAGAGGAGGTATTAATGTTTGTTTTTGGCGTTCTCGCGTTTAATCAACTTGATTTTGCTTGGTGGTGGTTTTTGGTGCTTATTCTTCTGCCAGATGTTGGTATGTTAGGATACCTTATTAATTTAAAAATTGGTGCTTTTACTTATAATGTATTTCATCATAAAGGCGTTGCAATAGGCGTCTATTTGTTAGGAGTTTATTTTCAAAATGAGATGCTCCAATTAATAGGAATCATATTATTTACACATGCTTCTATGGATAGGGTATTTGGTTACGGAATGAAATTTACGGATGGTTTTAAACACACCCATTTAGGTAAATTATAATATTTTGATAGAAATTTCGACAGATAAAAACAGGTTACAGTTGGAAATGATTCATCAGTTTTTAACAACAGCCTATTGGGCAAAAGGTCGAACACTAAATGAGGTAAAAAAAACGATTGATTATAGTTTCTGTTTTGGCGGTTATCTAAAAGATAAACAAGTTGGTTTTGCAAGAGTAGTAACAGATTATACGGTTTTTGCTTATGTCATGGATGTGTTTATTTTGCCTGAATATCGAGGAAAAGGGTATGCTAAGAAATTAATGGATGCTATAAATAAAGAACCAGAATTGCAGTCTTGTAAGGTTTGGTTGCTTAAAACTAGTGATGCACATGAGTTATACAAACAGTTTGGTTATTCCAACTTAAAGCATTCAGAAAAAGTTATGGAAAGAATACTAAAATGAATATAGAACAACTTCACAATTATTGCTTAAATAAAAAAGGCGTTACAGAAGATTTTCCTTTTGATGAAGATACTTTAGTATTTAAAGTGCTAGGTAAGATGTACGCTTTAATTGGACTCAAAAAATGGGAAGCTGGAGAACAAGCCATAAATTTAAAATGCGATCCTGATTATGCCGAAGAACTTCGAGCAGAATACAGCAGTATTCGGGCTGGTTACCACATGAGTAAAAAACATTGGAACACACTTTATATTCACGAAGGAGGACTGTCTACAAAATTAATCTGCGAACTTATAGATCATTCGTATAATATGGTTGTAAATGGCATGACTAAAAAAATGCGAGATTCTCTTCAATAAAATAGTATGTTTGCACAATCAATAAATCTTAAATTTTAATCTTCATGAGCGTTTTACAAACATTACAAGAGAGAAGCCAGAATACTTGCGAATTATGCACTTCAACCAATGGTTTAACACAATATACTTTACCACCTTCTTTAAATGAAAATGTAGATAATAGTGTATTGGTTTGCAAAGATTGTTTAGATCAAATTGAAGAGAATGTAGATATGGATATCAATCATTGGCGCTGTTTAAACGATAGCATGTGGAATGAGCATGTAGCAGTACAAATTCTGTCATGGAGGATGTTACAAAGACTGCGTAACGAAGGTTGGCCAAAAGACTTACTAGATATGATGTATTTAGACGAAGAAGCTTTAGCATTGGCAAGAGCTACTGGAGAACATGAAGATGAGGCTAATAAAATAATTCACAGAGACTCAAATGGTGTTATATTAGATAATGGCGACTCAGTGGTATTGATAAAAGATTTAAAAGTAAAGGGTTCAAGCATGGTTGCAAAGCAAGGAACGGCAGTACGAAATATTCGATTAGATCATGAAAATGCCGAATATATTGAAGGTAGAGTAGATGGTCAGAATATTGTTATTATTACCAAGTATGTTAAGAAAACATAAACTGCAATTGTGTTGATTTACAGTTAATTAAAATCTAATGGATTAAATTTAGGTAGTTAGTCGAGTAAAAAAACACCAATTTTTCATTTATCTAATTCTTAGGGTTTTTATCGATTTTTTTATTTGTAAATCGCTATTCAATATATATTTACACCATCGAACCTGATTAATAGCATAACCAGATTGACTAATTTAATTTATGTTATTATGAACCTTACAATTACACATTACAATAATTTTTTTAAAGTTACAGGTATTTTAAACAGACATTCAGTTGGAATATTTCAAAAAGAATTTCAAGATGTTTTTGAAAAACTTCAGTCTGTAACAATTAGTATCGAGGGACTTCAAAGTATCGATAAAGATGGTGTAAATGCTTTAGCAAAATTACATAATGAATCACTTACCTTAAATAAGCAATTATCTATAATTGGTTTTGGTTGTAAAGATTTATACGATCATTTTAAATCTAATGATGCAGCATAATTAGCAAGACATATCTGCTATTATTTTCCATTCGCCATCAATTTTTTTAAAGATTATAATAAATACGCCATTGGCATTACCTACATCTCTAGTTAAATGGTATTCTCCCATGACCCAATAATTATTGGCTTCTATTTGAGATACGTCGTTAATTACAAATTTTAAAGTGCCACTTTGAGCCTTTGTTGGATAGCCTTTTTTGTAGTTGGCTAAGGTGTTTTTCCACCCTAAAGTGAGACCATTTCCACCATAAAATTTTAATGAGTCACTTTTCCAGTAACCTTGCATGAATCCTTCTAAGTCATGATTGTTCCATGCTTTTTCTTGAGTACTCATTACTTTTAAAATGGCCGTTTTATCCTCATCGGGACTAGTAGGGTTTTCTAGTTTAGAATTACAAGAAAACACGAGAAATACAAGCAGAAAATAGATGGGTTTCATAGTTATATATTTATGGTAAGCTTAAATATAGTTAGAAAATTGAAAATGTTTATGCAGAACAAATTATTTAATAACTTTTTGTTGCTTTCTAAAAAAGGCGTCTGCTTGTAATTGCATGAGTTCTCTTGCTTTTGCGTTTGTAGTTATAGAGTTCTTCTTCGTCGGCTATATCATTATAAATCTTATTATTAAGCGTTATATCTGTTTGTAATATGGTGTTTCTTTCTTTTACATTACGCTCAACCCAAGTGTTTAAAGCGCTTTCAGCATCTTCTATTTTAAAATCGTATTCACTTTTTGGAGAAAGTATTTTTGCAAAAATGGGAGATGTTTCAATAGCTAAGAATAACAGAAAAATAAAGAATGAAGGTAGCCAAGGCAATGAGTTTAAGGCATTTACTCGTGCCATCAAACCATCAAAACTATCTATAATTGGTTGGGTTGTTTCAATTTTAGAATTAAAATTGGTTCCTAAATTTGCAATTTGAGTTTCAAGACTTGCAATTTTAGATTTAGTGTCTTTTTTTAATTGTTCTAACTCAGCTAATGAGGCATCATGTTTATCTCTTTTTTCTTGATAAACGGGACCTTTTCCTAATAATTTGGTTCCAGCTGTGCCTTCGGCTTCAGAAATATATGTGTCGTAAAGTGCATTTACTTCAGTTTCTTTTGTAATGATTTGTTGTTCTAATGCAGTAATTTCATTTTTAATATTTGAAATGGTTGGATCAAATTGTTTTGCAATTTGCTCCTTATTTGCTAAGGTTAAGTCGTTTTTTTGTTCTAATAGAACTTGATTGATTTCTTTCTCAAAAATTTTCAATTCTAAAGGTTTAGAAATGACTATGGCAATAATTACAGCTAGAATTAGTCTTGGGAATGCTTGAATAAATTCATCTAAAAACTGATTGCGTTTTTTTATAGTTGAAACAATATAACGATCTAAATTAAAAATGAGCAAACCCCAAATAAGACCGAAACTTATAGCAATAAAAGGATTATCGAAAACAGTATAAAGTGCATAACTGGAAGCTATAAATGCCATAACAGCAGTAAAAAATACAGTGGCTCCAATACCTGCATATTTGTTTTGTTCGCCATTGGAACAGGTATCTAAAATATCTGAATCTGATCCAGAACAAAGGATGAAGAATTTCTTTAGCATGATGTGATTGATTTTGATTGATAAACTATTAGAACGCAATTCTTAATGATTTGTTACAAAAAAAGCCTCGAAATTTCGAGGCTTTAATATCAATTCTATTGAATGATACTATTAATCTATTGTTATTGGTTCTTTGCTTAAGTAAACTTTTGGGTTCTTGGAAGACGAGTTTTTAGCTGAAATATTCATAGACTTATCTTCTTTTAAAATGTTTATAGCTTGATCTGAAGATATTTGTTTACCCTCAAAATAGAAAGTAGCCTCTTTTTTAGCCATATCAATAACAAAATCTAAGGGGGATTTTGGAGGAGGAGGTGGTGGAGGAATGTTTGATTCTTCACCTTTCTTAACCATATTTGAACGCATCTCATAGTATTTATCTATAGTCTTTTGATATTTTACTTTTTCCTCAGGTGTAGCATCAGTAGGAATTGGAGGAGGTGGAGGTAAGTCAGCCATTTTCAATTCTGGAGCATTTGGAGGTGGAGGTGGACATTTTGGGAATGGTTCTGAATTAGCTTTTTGTTCTTCACTCATTTTCTTAAAAATATATTCCATTCGCTCTAAATCATTAAATTTAACTAAACGTTTATTTTCAGGTTGTGAGTTATAGTATTTAGCCAATTTGTTATATTCTGCAAGTTCTTCTAAACTTGCTTTTTGTTGTGTTTCATTAACAATTTCACTATAAGGTTCTGTCTCTTTCTGAATAACTTTCTTAGTACTAAAGCTGTAAGTTAAAACTGCTAGTATTGGAAGAAGTACAATGCTTCTCAACCAAATACCTGTTTTTGATGTTTGTGTTTTCATAACTGTAAATCGTTTTTTGATGGATGAATAATTCATGGCTGTTGCCAATTGTGGTTCTAAAGCATTAGATGAGAATGCCAATAAAATTTGTTGATATTTTGAAAGTGTTACACCTTTCTCTATCACTTCTAGGTCTGCTAAAAACTCATGATTTAATTTAATGGCTTTTTTGTGTAAATAAATAAGCGGATTAAACCAGAATACAATTTGAAATAATTCAATAAATAAAATGTCTAACGAATGTTTCTGGATAACATGTGCTTCTTCATGAATCAATACTTCTTCTGGGATTTGCTGTGTTTCAAAATGTGTTTTATTTAGAAATATGTAGCTTAAAAAGGTGTGTGGCACTATCAGTTCTTCTAATAAAACATGAATTGATTTTTGAGTTTTCAAATTCGGATTTCGTTTTATTTTTTTCGATATATTATATAAATTGAATATGAATTTTAGACTAAAAATTAAAACTCCTACAAGATAGATGCTCCATAGAATTAAATGAAGATAATTGACAGATTCTTCTTGGATTGTTATTGGATTTGTTGTCTTATTTATTGCTAAATCATTGAGTTTAATGGGAATATCAACAAATTGTGTGAAAGTGATAAAAGGAATAATAATGGAAATCAATATTGATGTCAATAAGTAAAACCGTTTAAAAACATGCATGTTTTCCTTCTCTAAAAACAATTTATAGAAAAGCAAAAAAATTGCAAGACAAGCAGTGGATTTTATAAGAATACCTATCATGGTTATTTGTTTTTAATTTCGTTGTCAATGAGATTCTTTAGATCTTCTAGTTCTTCTTTAGTAAGGTTGGTTTCTTTTGTAAAAAAAGATGCAAATTGAGAAGCACTATCATTAAAAAAGTTCTTTATCAACCCATTAACATGCTTGGAAAAATAATCTTTCTTTTTTACCAGTGGAAAATACTCTCTAGATTTACCATATAGTTTATAGTCTATAAAACCTTTGTCTGTCATTCTTTTTAATAACGTAGCTACTGTTGTGGTAGCAGGTTTTGGGTTAGGATATGCTTCTAGAAGGTCTTTCATAAATGCTTTTTCTAGCTTCCATAAGTGGTTCATTAAATCTTCTTCAGTTTTAGATAAGCTTTGCATTGTTCTACGAGTTTAGAATATATTCTACAAATGTAGAGTAAAAATTTATAAATCAAAATATTTTGATGATTATTTTTTATAATAACATATATTTGCGCATATAAATAAGATGTAATATTAATATGAAAAAACTGATTATCAGTTCGTTAAGCGTGTTTTTGATTTCTTTTTCAGTAATTGGACAATCTGTTCAAGAATTAATTGATAAGGTAGATGTTAATAGATTGGAATTAACCGTTAGTGAGTTTAGTGGTGAACAAACTACTATTGTCAACGGAAATGAAGTAACTATTATCAATAGGCAACATGTTAATAACGATTTGGCAGCTCAATATTTAAAAGAAAAGCTTCAATTATTAGATAATCTAACGGTTGTAGAACAAGACTTTAATACTTATGGTAAAAACATTATTGCAACACAAGTAGGTAAAACAAATCCAGATAACATTTATTTAGTGTGCGCACATTATGACGCTGTTGCTGATTATTGCGCAGATGATAATGCCACTGGAGCTGCTGCCGTACTAGAAATTGCTAGAATTCTATCTACACAATGCTTAGATAACACAATTGTATATGCACTTTGGGATGAAGAAGAAATTGGGCTAAGAGGTTCTAATTATTATGCAAACTATGCCCAATCAAACAATCTAAATATTCAAGGTGTTATTAATATGGATATGATGGGTTATGATGGTGATGAACCTGGTGAATCTGGAGATAATGTTTTTGATATTGATGTGAGAGACTTACATGGG
Organism: Flavobacteriaceae bacterium LYZ1037; assembly: GCA_003144015.1. Taxonomy (GTDB): domain Bacteria; phylum Bacteroidota; class Bacteroidia; order Flavobacteriales; family Flavobacteriaceae; genus Xanthomarina. Next base: position 389,930 of record QFWS01000002.1, read on the forward strand.
TCTTTAGTTATTAAAGACAATTTGCTTACTATTTTGGATGATTATACTTTTAACTTGGATCCAAGAGTGGTTAACCCAGGTACAACTGCAAGTGATCATGCATCATTTTGGAACAAGGGTTTTCCTGCTGTTTTGGTTGGTGAATCATGGGAAACAGATGACGAATCTATTTATTATCATTCTTCTGCCGATAGATTAAGTACTTTAGATCTACCATACTTTCATGAGTTAACAAAATTTGTAGCAGCTTATATGGTTACTAAAGGTGGGTTGTTTTCAGTTGATAATACGGTTAGCTCTTCAACTACAATGTTGACAGCAAACCAAAACGCTGCTAGTTATCAGTGGATTAATTGTGAGACTAACACTCCAATACCTGGAGAAACAAATCAAACTTTTTATCCTATAATTAATGGTGATTATGCCGTTAAAGTTACTATGGGTTCTTGTACAGAAATGAGCGATTGTATTTCAATTGCAACACTCTCTATTGAAGAGTCTGTTTCAGATTATTTTAAAATCTCACCAAACCCTGTAACAGCCACTTTAACAATAGAATCTTCATTAAAAACTCCCATTTTTATTTATTTATATAATGTTTCTGGACAATTAGTATTGGAAACGACTTCAAATAAGAAGAAGTCAAAAATGGATGTGTCTTCTTTTGATTCAGGCATCTATTATTTAAAAATAAAAGCAAATCAAAAATCTAGCACTTTTAAAGTTATTAAAGAATAAGATTATTTATAACATATAAAAAATCCGTTCAGATTTTGAACGGATTTTTTTTAATTTGATTATTTGCTTAACTCAGTAAAATATTTATAAAATAACGGAATTGTTTCAATTCCTTTAAAATAATTAAATAAACCAAAATGCTCATTAGGCGAATGAATTGCATCACTATCTAAGCCGAATCCCATTAGAATCGTTTTACTTTTTAATTCTTGTTCGAATAAGGAAACAATAGGGATACTTCCACCACTACGTTGTGGAATAGGTGTTTTTCCAAAAGAATCGAAATAAGCTTTACTTGCTGCTTGGTAACCAATACTATCAATAGGAGTGACATAACCTTGCCCTCCATGGTGAGGTTTTACTAGTACTGTAACGCCTTTAGGAGCAATACTCTCAAAATGGGTTTTAAATAATTGGGTGATTTCTTCCCATTTTTGATGAGGTACTAATCTCATAGATATTTTCGCAAATGCTTTGCTAGCTATAACAGTTTTAGCGCCTTCTCCAGTATATCCTCCCCAAATTCCATTAACATCTAAGGTTGGACGAATGGAGTTTCGTTCATTGGTAGAGTATCCTGCTTCTCCATATACGGCTTCAATATCTAACGATTTTTTATAAGCTTCAAGCGAAAAAGGTGCTTTGGCCATTTCTGCACGTTCTTCTTTTGAAAGTTCTTCTACTTTATCATAAAAACCTGGAATGGTGATATGATTGTTCTCATCGTGTAGCGAAGCAATCATTTTTGTCAAAACATTGATTGGGTTTGCTACGGCTCCACCATATAATCCAGAGTGTAAATCTCTATTCGGACCAGTTACTTCAACTTCCACATAACTCAAGCCACGCAATCCTGTAGTAATAGACGGGACATCTTTAGCAATCATTCCCGTGTCTGAAATTAAAATCACGTCGTTTTTTAATTTCTCCTGATTGTTTTTAACAAAAACTGCTAGATTGGAACTGCCAACTTCTTCTTCTCCTTCAATCATAAATTTGACATTACAAGGCAACTGGTTTGTTTTAGTCATAAATTCCATAGCCTTTACATGCATGTACATTTGTCCTTTATCATCGCAAGCTCCACGAGCAAAAATAGCTCCTTCCGGGTGTAAATCTGTGTTTTTAATAACAGGTTCAAAAGGAGGTGAGTTCCATAGATTTAATGGATCTGGTGGTTGTACATCGTAATGCCCATAAACTAAAATAGTTGGTAAATTTTTGTCAATTATTTTTTCGCCATAAACAATTGGATATCCATCTGTTTCACAAATTTCAACATGGTCGCATCCAGCTTCTTCTAATCTTTTTTTTACAACTTCAGCTGTTTGTAAAACATCTTTTTTATATGCTGAATCGGCACTAATAGATGGAATTTTAAGTAAATCGATAAGCTCGTTTAAGAAACGATCTTTATGTTCTTTGACGTAAGTTGTTATATTTTCCATAAGAATATTTTGATTTTTATCAAAAATACAAAATCACAAAGAACTTTTTATTAAAAGATACGATTGTATATTAAAACAAATTTTTATATTTGCACTCCTTATTGCGGGTGTGGTGGAATTGGTAGACACGCCAGACTTAGGATCTGGTGCCGCGAGGTGTGGGAGTTCGAGTCTCCCCACCCGCACAGAATAAGCAAAAAGCTTCAACATGATGTTGAAGCTTTTTTTATTCCTTTTGTTTTAAAGTTTGATTAATTTGTTTGTCTGCTTTTGCCCTATTTTATTTTCAACTGTAACAAAATACATACTTTGTGGTAGGTTGGAAACATCATAGTTCGTTCCTTTATTGAAATTACCAATAAACTCTGTCATTAGTTTTCCAGTAATATCGAAAACCTGTACTTTGTTTAATGCTTTATTTATTGAGAAAGATGTTTTTGTTGGGTTTGGATATAATTTAATATTGTCTAAACTGTTTTCAACCGAATTGATATTTAAAGTGCTATCTAAATCTCCTTCTAGTGAAATATTAAACGAATTACTATTATTGTATGTAACAGTTACTAAACCGTTGTTTTCAGGAAGCGTTGTGTTGCTTAGAGTTACTTCGAAAACTAAATCTGAATTTGCGCCTAAAAAGATATCATTATAGGTTTGTGACAGACTGTAATTAGCTCCAGTTAACTCAATAGAGTCTATAAAAGTACCAGTTGTTCCTAAGCTATTAGAAAGTGTAATTTGTAAAACAACAGTTCCATCAGTTTCAGAATAAATAAAAGATTTTACATATTCATCGGCAGAAAAGGTACTTGCTATATTTGGACTACCAGTTGGAGCATCTAGGTTGTAATATTCCATATCCTTTAAAGGTCCACTTCCACCAGCTCCAGCCGTAATAAAAATGCCGTTTCCAGAAGTAATAGCCTGAGTCCCATCTCTTAAATTGTTGATTGGGTTTTTAGTAGTCCACGAATTAGTAATTGGGCTGTAAGCTTCAACAATATCAAAAGCATTAACAATCTCTCCAGCGATAACATAAATTTCATCATTATAAATTGTAACAGCTGCAGCTGACCTTGGTGTAGGGAGATTTTTTGAAGCGTCTAAAGTGCTCCATGTTTGAGTTGTAAAATTGAAAATATCTATTTCTGGAACGGTCGGTAATCTTGAACCACCAGGTCCACCAGATTGTCTTCCTCCTATAAGGTATAATTCATCGTTGTACAATGCTGCCTGAAAATGATCTCTTTGATGTGGTGCATCTGTTAATTGAGTCCATGTTCCTGTCAATGGGTCGTATTCGTCAAACCAAGATTGATAGTTACCATTGTGCCCACCTTCATTTCCACCAACAAAATAAAACTTATTGTTATACATGACTAAGCCACCAGCGCCACGTCTTCTTGTGGAGGGGATTTCAACTCCTTGAATCCATTGATCACTTGCTGAATTATACATATAAACATATTCAGCAGGTGCTTCACTTGGGTCGTTATTATCTATTAAAGCACCTATAGCCCATACTAAACCTCCATATTCAACAGCCTGAAAATGGTGTAATAAAATTGGAGATGAAGCCCCTTGAGTCCAAGTATTATTTGCGTAATCATAAATGTCTACAACTTGAGATTCTCTACCTCCTAAAAGTAAAAATTTATCACCAACCTGTATAAAACTACATTCATGTCTTGCAGTATAATTTTCATTTTCATTCTTATTTGTCCAAGTCTGACTCAATACGGAGTTTCCAAACGGAATGAAGGACAAAAAGAGAAACAAATTAAGGGAGAGTTTCTTAGTAATTAAACTCTTGAAATTTTTCATAAAGCGATATGAGTAATTGATTTTGAATAATAGCTAACTGAAAAGATATTCATTTTTAAAAAGAAATAGAAAAATTGGTGAATTAATTCGTTAAAGTTACTTTTTTATTCGATTATCAATGGTCAATGTCAGAGTGGAATTATTAAATTAGTATAATTTATGTGTTGTTAAAAGATTAATATTTACGTGATGTAAGGAATTGAATTGCTTGTCGACTTAATATGAAGCTTGAAAGGCATAATAATATAATTAAATAAAAGAAAGGACATTACTTATGCTAACTTGGAAAGACGTTATTAATTTCAGTGTGAGAGGGAATCTAAAACCTGACAGACGTATTGAAAAATCAGAATCAGAATGGCGAGCGCAATTAACTCCAGAACAATTTAGAATTACTAGACAAAAGGGTACAGAAAGACCACATAGCGGAGCTCTATGTAGCTCATATGATGAAGGTCAGTACAACTGTGTTTGTTGCGATTCACCGTTGTTCGATTCGTCAATTAAATTTGGATCAGGTTCAGGTTGGCCTAGTTTTACTCAACCCATTAAAGACAACGCTATTAAGTATGAGAAAGATGGGACTTTAGGAATGGTTCGTGTAGAAGTGATGTGTAATACATGCGATGGGCATTTAGGACATGTATTTCCGGACGGTCCAGAACCAAGTGGTTTAAGATATTGCGTCAATTCGGAATCAATAGTGTTAGAAAGGAATACAAATGACACTTAAAAAAATGCAACAAGCTACACTTGGAGGTGGTTGTTTCTGGTGTACAGAAGCTGTTTTTCTAGAAATAAAAGGTGTTGAAAAAGTTGTTTCTGGTTATACCGGTGGAAATGTTCCAGGAAGACCAACATATAGAGAAATTTGTTCTGGATTAACTGGTCATGCCGAAGTTGTTCAAGTAACTTTTGATGCAAGCATAATTACTTATGAAGATATTTTAATTATCTTCATGACAACTCACGATCCAACGTCCTTAAACCGTCAAGGTGCAGATAGAGGGACTCAATATCGTTCGGTTGTTTTTTATCATAACAAAGAGCAACAAGAAGTTGCAGAAGTTGTTATTAAAGAAATGGCTGTTTATTATGAAAATAAAATTGTGACCGAAATAAGTAAATTAGGAGTTTTTTATAAAGCAGAAGAAGCACATCAAAATTATTATAAAAATAACCGAGAACAAGGATATTGTAGCTTTGTTATTACACCTAAATTAGCAAAACTTCGTGAGTTACATGCTGATAAATTGAAATCAATTTGAAAGGGCAATTGTAACATAACACTTTCATCAGTTTTTAAAATAAAGTCGCTTAAAACGCTATTATGAGTCATTTAATTCAGGGTTAAAAACACATTAATGTAGTAATATACTACTAAGCTTTAGTTTCTAATATGGAAACTGATTAAGAAATTGAAAAATGATTAAGAAAGAATTTTCAAAAATAGCATTAGGAGGTGGTTGTCATTGGTGTACGGAGGCTGTATTTCAATTTTTAAAAGGGGTTAAAAACGTAGAGCAAGGTTATGTGGCTTCAATTGATGCGAATAGTAGTTTTTCAGAAGCTGTGATTGTACATTTTAACTCGGAAGAAATCTCTTTTAAAACACTTGTGGAAATTCATTTGTATACTCATAAAAGTACTTCAAATCACAGTATGCGAAATAAATACCGTTCGGCAATTTATACGTTTTCTAAAACCCAACAACGCGAAGCCATAAAGCATATTGAAAGTTTTCAGGAAGATTTTGATCAAAGATTAATAACACAGGTTTTTCCTTTTTCAGAATTCAAAGCATCTCGAGAAGCCATACAGAATTATTATCAAAAGAACCCAGAAAAGCCATTTTGTAAAACCTTTATTAACCCAAAATTAAACTTGTTGCTAAAGCAATTTTCTACTTATACCAAACAAGATAAATTAATTCAATTAGAAACATATGAAAAGCACGAAACTCAATATTCAGAATAATAAAGGTCATAAATTACAAGCCTATTTAGAATTGCCTGCCAATCAAAAACCTAATTATTATGCCGTATTTGCTCATTGTTTTACCTGTTCAAGTACCTTAAGCGCCGTAAAAAATATTAGTCGTGCATTAACAAATCATGGTTTTGGAGTCGTTCGATTTGATTTTACTGGTTTAGGTAGAAGCGAAGGCGAATTTGCAGAGAGTTATTTCTCAGCTAATGTTGCAGATTTAATAGCAGTTAGCAATTATTTAGAAAACAACTATCAGGCACCTAGTTTACTAATAGGTCATTCGCTTGGTGGTGCAGCAGTTATTGTTGCTGCATCTAAATTAGATAACATAAAAGCTATAGCCACCATTGGAGCTCCAGCAACGGTTGATCATGTTACACATTTGTTTTCTCATGGTATTGATGAGGTAAAGGAAAAAGGAGAAGTTGAAATTAATATTGGTGGCAGACCGTTTAAAATTAACCAAGAATTTGTTGAAGATTTTGGTAAAACCAATTTGCCAGAAATTACTAAAAACTTACGAAAACCTTTACTAATTATGCATGCTCCTTTTGATACTGTTGTTGGTATCGAGAATGCTCATAAACTATATCATAATGCACATCATCCAAAAAGTTTTGTAAGCTTGGATCAAGCAGATCATTTACTGTCTAAAGGGCGTGACAGTAAATATGCAGGAAATATGATTGGGGCTTGGGTGCAACGTTATTTTGAACCTAAAGATAACGACATGCTAAGTACAGAAGGCGAACAATTAGTTGGGCATTTAAACCTGCTAGAAGACAATTTTACAACGTCTATTCAAACTAAAAAGCATAATTTTATTGCTGATGAACCAGAGAGTGTTGGTGGTGATGATTTTGGGCCTTCTCCCTACGATTACTTAAGCGCTGGATTAGCGGCTTGTACAGTAATGACATTAAAACTTTATGCTGAACGTAAAAAATGGGATTTACAAGAAGTGTATGCATACATTACATATTCTAAAAAGCATAGTGATGATTTGATGCTAGATATTGAAAAACCAACACGAATGGATCATCTTCAAAAACGATTAAAATTTGTAGGAAATTTAGACGATTCACAAAAACAACGTTTAAAAGAAATTGCATCAAAATGTCCCGTTCATAAAACGTTGCAGAAAGAAGTTATTATAGACACAGAATTAGTATAGATAGCTTTTAAAAAGACTTGAAACTAAATTAAGTAGGAATTTAGTTAAACAACTGTAATGGCATTGTTGTACAATAATTATTCAATATTTAATGTATAAATTTGTCCTCCAATAAACCCAATGCGTTCATCGGTAATATAAACCGTTTGCTTGTCTTTAAAACAAACGCCTTCTTTTTGAGTTAGATGGTTAAAGTCAATAGATTCTATGGTTCCATTAAAAAAATCATCTTTTTTAAAGTTCGATATTTTCCATAATTTATCGTTGTTTAATAATATGATGGTTTTACCATCTTCGCTTATATCGGCCGATGTAATTTTATTCTTCTTTCCTTTTAGGTTAAATTCTGTAACTAGTTCAGCTTCCTGTCCTCCAATTTCATTTAAAACTTTAAACATTTTCCCCTTTTTATTTGCTTTATTGAAAATGTAAAAATGATGGTTGTAAATAAAAAAAGCCTCAAAGTTTTCAGGTTTCATTTTGTCTGGAAGTTGAAATGTAATTTTTTCAGCAGTGGTGTTATGGGTGTTTTTATTTGGCTTTTTTACTTTATAAATTGTATAAGTTTTTTGCTTTTTTTTATTGTTCCCAAAATCTCCAATGTAAATATTTCCAAAAGAATCACTAGTTAAATCTTCCCAGTCATTATTTACTGCGTTAGTAATATGCAATTCTTTAACAACTTCTCCAGATTCGTTTACACCAAATAACGTGTTTTTGTTTCTTGAATCTTCAATAACCCAAATAAGAGTTGAAAAAGGCGTTTTTTCAGCAGCAGAAACTTCTGTTAAAGACAAAGGAAAACTTCCAATAATATTTAAATGATCAGATTTACAGGATATTAATAGTAGTATTAATGTTATTAGGCTTAAAGGTTGAAGCTTCATGTTTTTATCGAAATAAGGCATCTTTCAAAACTAATTATAAAAAATATACAAACCCAAAAATGATTTTAATAGTTTTGATAAATTAAAGCTTAGAATTTTATTTTATGACATCAGTTACTAACCTATTAGACTTATTAGTATTAGAAAAAATAACCCAGACCGAATATGTAGGTACAAGCAAACCAGTTGGTAGCCCAAATGTGTTTGGTGGCCAGGTTTTGGCTCAAGCAATTAATGCAGCTAGCAGAACGATTACTAATCAAAGAGTATTACATTCCATGCACTCATATTTTCTTGAAGCTGGAAAATTAGAGTTGCCTATTACTTATCATGTTAGTATAGTAAGAGATGGTGGAAGTTTTTCTGTTCGTAGAGTTACTGCACAACAAAACGAAACTACTATTTTTATTTTATCAGCGTCATTTCATAAAAAAGAGACGGGATATAGTCATCAAATCCCCTTGGAAAAAAAGGTTAAAAAACCAGAAGAACTATTAAGTTGGACAGACATTTACAATCAATTTGGAGATTTTCTACCTAAACATGTGAAATCATTTCTGGAAATTGAACGTCCAGTAGAATTTAAACCAACTGAGACTGTAAATCCATTAGATAGAAAAGATTTACCTCCATACAGTAATGTCTGGTTTAAATTAAAAGGAGATGTAAGTGCTCTGGATTTAGCAACTAAGCAACAAATATTAACATATATTTCAGATTATAATATCTTGGTTTCTGCACTAAATCCTCATGCTAGTGTAGCACATTGGGGAAATACGCAAACAGCAAGTTTAGACCATTCTATGTGGTATTTTAGAGATTTTGATCTGGACGATTGGTTATTGTTTTCTATGGAATCACCCAATGCATCGAATGCTAGAGGATTTGCTAGAGGGAATATTTATACAAGAGAAGGAATACTAGTTGCTTCAGTAGCCCAAGAAGGGTTAATGAGACCTAAAGATCAATGAGTACAATACTAAAAATAGGACATCGAGGAGCTAAGGGGTATGTTGCAGAAAACACAATAGAATCCATTCAAAAAGCATTAAATTTTGGTGTAGATGGCATAGAAATAGATGTGCATGTCTGTGCTTCTGGAGAATTAGTAGTTTTTCATGATTTTACTTTAGATAGAATGACTAATGGAACTGGAGAAATTAGTAAAATGTCATTACAAGAATTAAAGAAACTGAAGGTAAATGAGCAATTTTCAATTCCAACTTTAGAAGAAGTTTTAGATATTATAGATAAAAAATGTCTTTTAAATATTGAATTAAAAGGAAAACATACAGCATCAAAAACTTGTGATGTTATTTCGAAGTATATTAAAAAGAGAGACTGGAGCTATAACAACTTTATTATCTCAAGTTTTCAGCATCACGAATTGGAAGATGTGTTTCAATTAGATAAAAATATTCCCTTAGGTGTTTTAACCAAAGCCAATGTTGCAGAAGCTATTGAGTTTGCGAAAACTATAAATGCTCAAGCTATTCATCCAAATTTTGCGTTGTTGACTTCAGAAAATGTAAAACTAGCTCAAGTAAAAGGCTATAAAGTGTACACTTGGACGGTTAATGATAAGCAAACTATTAATAGAATGAAAAGTTATCAAGTAGACGGAATAATCTCAGATGTTCCAGATAGATTATGATTAAAAAAGATGTTATAATAATTGGAGGTGGAGCAGCAGGTTTTTTTGCAGCTATTAATATTGCCGAACAAAACCCCACACTAAAAGTCGCTATTTTAGAACGAGGTAAAGAGGGTTTACAAAAGGTGAAAGTTTCTGGTGGTGGACGTTGTAACGTTACGCATGCCGAATTCATTCCACAAGAATTAGTGCTAAATTATCCACGTGGTGAAAAAGAATTATTGGGTCCTTTTCATCAATTTATGACAGGAGATACCATCGAATGGTTTGAAAAGCGTGGTGTTGAATTGAAAATTGAAGAGGATGGTAGAATGTTTCCTGTGTCAAATTCGTCTCAAACAATTATTGACTGCTTCCTTGACGAAGCAAAAAAACTCCATGTAGAAGTTTTATATAATCAATCAGTAAAAAACATTTTTGTGTCACCTCGAACACAGTCGAGAGGTTTAAATTTTGAAATCAGCACAAATCAAGACGAGTTTTCATCAGAAAAATTAGTAATAGCCACAGGAAGCAACCCAAAAATTTGGAAATTACTGGAAGGTTTAGGCCATGCAATCTCACAACCTGTTCCATCGCTATTTACGTTTAATATAAAAGACGAACGTATAAAAGATATTCCTGGAGTAGTCGCTTTAAATGTTGAGGTGAAGGTTCTTGGAACCGATTTGTCGAGCGAAGGGCCTTTATTAATTACACATGTTGGTATGAGTGCTCCAGCCATTTTAAAACTTTCTGCATTTGGAGCCATTGAATTGGCTGAACGCCATTATAAATTTGAAATTGAAATTAATTTTATCAAGCAATCTTTTGAAGATTGTATGGAACAATTAAAAGAACTAAAACAGCAATTAGCAAAGAAAACAGTTTTTAAATCTACTCAATTCGATTTGCCAAAACGTCTATGGCACAAATTAGTTTTGGCGTCAAGTTTGGACCAAGATAGTCGTTGGGCAGATTTAAACAAACAGCAATTAGAAGATTTTGCGAAACAACTAACACAAGCTATTTTTAAAGTAGATGGAAAAAGCACCTTTAAAGAAGAGTTTGTTACTGCTGGAGGCTTAGATTTAAAAGAAATTAATTTTAAAACCTTTGAAAGTAAACTTCATAAAAACTTATATTTTGCTGGCGAAGTTATTAATGTGGATGCCATTACTGGAGGTTTTAATTTTCAGAATGCATGGACAGGAGCTTTTATTGTGGCTAAATCAATTTCAGGATGAACACTCATATTGTACTTTTAAAAGGAATTAATGTTGGTGGACATAAAAAAGTTCCCATGGCAGAGTTACGTGAATTACTTACAAAATCTGGTTTCGAGAATGTGAAAACTTACATTCAAAGTGGGAATGTTATTTTGAAGTCTTCAGAAAAATCAAAAATGATTGAAAATAATATTCAAACAGCAATTATGGCTCATTTTGGATTCGAAGTATCTGTTCTAGCAAAAACAAGGCAAGAATTGGAACAAATTTTTAATGATAACCCATTTTTAGAAGAAAAAAAGAAAGCTAGTTATTTTCTGATGTTGCACGATACGCCTTTAGAAGAGTTGGTATCAGTTGCTTCAGAAAAAGTGTATGAAGGGGAAGAGTACGAAATCATCAACAATTGCATTTATTTTTACTGTAAGAAAGGGATGGGTCAAGCAAAATTTAATGCAAATTTTTTCGAGAGAAAGCTAAAGACATTTGGAACAGCTAGAAACTATAATACAATGGTAAAGTTATTATCTTTGTCTTCTGAATAATGACTATGACAGAACAACACTTTATCCCGAAAGAATATAAAATTTCAAAAGAAAAAGGGCAAGTAACTTGGGAATCGCCTAGTAATATTGCATTGGTAAAATATTGGGGAAAAAAGAAACATCAAATTCCTGAAAACCCATCCATTAGCTTTACGTTGAATAATTGTAAAACTATTACAACGTTGAGTTATTCAAAAAAAGAGTCCGGTAATGATTTTTCATTTGAAGTATTTTTAGATGGAGAGAAAAAGGACGATTTTAAGCCAAAAATTAAAACCTTTTTTGAAAGAGTTGAAGCGTATTTGCCTTTTTTAAAGGATTTTCATTTTAAAATTGAAACCTCAAATACTTTTCCACATAGTTCAGGTATTGCTTCTTCTGCTTCAGGCATGAGCGCCATGGCATTATGTCTATTGAGTTTAGAGAAACTGAATAATCCAGAAATAACAGACTTGTACTTCTACCAGAAAGCTTCATTTTTAGCACGATTAGGATCTGGATCTGCTTGTAGAAGTATTGAAGGCGATTTGATTGTTTGGGGAGAAACAAAGGCAGTTAATGGAAGCAGTGATTTGTTTGGTGTAAAATATCCTTATCAAGTTCACGAGATCTTTAAGGAATATCAAGACACTATTTTATTAGTTGATAAAGGTGAAAAGCAAGTAAGTAGCACTGTTGGGCACAATTTAATGTATGAGCATCCTTATGCTGAAAATAGGTTTAAACAGGCACACGAAAACTTGGAAAAATTAAAACCCATTCTAGAATCTGGAGATTTAGATCAATTTATTGCTTTAGTTGAAAGTGAAGCTTTAACACTGCATGCTATGATGATGACAAGTATGCCGTATTTTATTTTAATGAAACCAAATACACTTGAGATTATCAATAAAATCTGGAATTTTAGAAAAAATACAGGGTTGCATATAGGTTTTACACTAGATGCTGGAGCAAACGTACATATACTATATCCAAAGAATGAAGCCAAAGTGATACTAGAATTCATTAAGAATGAATTAGTTGTATATTGTCAGAACGAACAATATATTTGCGATCAAATTGGCTTTGGTGCAAACCAAATAAAAGAATAATACGTATATTTGTTTAGTAATTGCTCTATAAATACATGAAAGGACCTCTGTTTTACTCAAAAATCTTACTCTTTGGTGAGTATGGAATTATTAAAGATTCTAAAGGATTGTCGATTCCTTATAATTTTTATAATGGTGCTTTAAAGATGGATAATGATGCGTCTGAAACAGCATTGAAATCTAATGAAAGCTTAAAGCGCTTTGAGGAATACCTTCATACAATTAACGCGAATTTAGTAACATTCGATTTTGAAAAATTTCAACTAGATGTAGATGCAGGAATGTATTTCGATTCATCAATTCCTCAAGGATATGGTGTAGGAAGTAGTGGTGCATTGGTTGCAGCTATTTATGATAAATACGCGTTCGATAAAATTACGGTTTTAGAGAATTTAACTAGAGAAAAATTATTAAAATTAAAAGCTGTTTTCTCAGCAATGGAATCTTTTTTTCATGGTAAATCTTCAGGACTAGATCCCTTAAATAGTTATTTAAGTATTCCAATTCTTATCAATTCTAAAGACAATATTGAAGCAACAGGTATTCCTTCTCAAAACACCAATGGTAAAAATGCGGTATTTTTATTGGATAGTGGAATTATTGGAGAAACGGCACCCATGGTAAGTATTTTTATGGAAAACATGAAACAGGAAGGTTTTAGAAAAATGCTTAAAACACAATTTATAAAGCATACAGATGCATGTGTGGACGATTTCTTGAAAGGAGATATTAAATCTTTATTCGGAAACACTAAGAAGCTTTCAAAAGTGGTATTAAATCATTTTAAACCTATGATTCCACAACAGTTTCATGAACTTTGGAAGAAAGGTATAGAAACTAACGAATACTACTTAAAACTTTGTGGTTCTGGTGGTGGTGGATATATTTTAGGCTTTACCGAAGATATAGACAAAGCTAAAAAATCTCTTAAAGATTATAACTTAGAAGTTGTTTATAACTTCTAAATTTTCAAACGATGCTTTCTCGAAAACACAAACACATTTTACTAAAGTTTTTTAGTATGTTTTCTGTGGTTAGAGGTTACAACATTCTTATTGTTGTAATAGCACAATATTTAACGTCTGTTTACATTCTTGCTCACGATTTACCTTTACGGGAAGTTGTTTTAGATGTCAATCTTTTAATGTTAGTTTTAGCATCTTCAGCAACCATTGCTGGAGGTTATATTATTAATAACTTTTACGACTCTGAAAAGGATCTAATAAACCGACCTAATAAATCCAAATTAGATCGATTAGTAAGTCAGAACACCAAGCTGTCGTTGTATTTTGTATTGAATTTTATGGCAGTTGTTATGTCAAGTTATGTGTCTTTTCGAGCTGTTATTTTCTTTTCGTTATATATTTTTTGTATTTGGTTTTATTCGCATAAATTAAAGAAAATGCCATTTATTGGTAATTTAACATCTGCCATATTAACCATTACGCCTTTTTTCGCCATTTTTATGTATTACAAAAACTACGAGCATGTCATTTTTGTTCATGCAGCTTTTTTGTTTTTAATTATTTCTATGAGGGAATTGACAAAAGACCTAGAGAACATAAGAGGTGATTTGGTTTTAAATTATCATACTATTCCTGTTGTTTACGGTGAAAATGTATCGAAAATAATGCTTACTACTTTAGCTCTGTTAACAGCTGTTCCAACCTATTTTTTGGTGTGTCATTTTCATGTTGGTCAAATGGTATACTTCTTTTATTTAAGTGTTTTTTTATTACTTATTTTCATGGTTTTACTTTGGGCTTCAAAATCTAAAACACATTACTTAATTTTACATAATATCTTGAAATTTATAATTGTAGCTGGTGTTTTTAGTATTATGCTAATAAATATTCATTTACTGCTTAATAGAATTTAATAATTATTATTTAGTTGCTTGAAAGCAATTGGTCTTTCTGTATCTTTGCAAAAAAATTAGGAATCATGAGCAGACATCAAGGTAGCAGTAGTAAAGGGAAATCTTCAGGAAGAGGGCAGCAAAAAGAAAGAGCTAACCAATCGAGTCGTGGTAGTAGTTCACCACAAAGTAAAAGTTATGCTCGAGGAAATTCGCCTATAAAGAAAAAAGCGCAATCCAAGACCACATCTCATCCAGATGAGATTCGTTTAAACAAATATATTGCTAATTCTGGTATCTGTTCACGTAGAGAGGCAGACGCTCATATTGCTATAGGATTAGTGTCTGTAAACGGACAAATAGTAACTGAAATGGGTTACAAAGTAAAACTAGAAGATGAGGTTCGTTATGATGGTCAGCGTATCAACCCAGAAAAGAAAGCATATGTATTACTTAACAAACCCAAAGGTTTTGCAACAACTACTGCCGAAGGAAAAGGCAGAACGGTTATGGATTTAGTAGCTAATGCAACAACCTCAAGAATTAAACCTATTGGACGTTTAGGAAGAAACTCTAAAGGACTTTTGTTATTTACTAATGATGAAACAATTGTAAAAAAATTCACCAATTCTAAAAATGGTGTTCCACGTTTGTTTCAAGTAGAATTAGATAAAAATTTAAAGATTGAAGACCTTAAAAAAATAAGAGAAGGTTTTAAAGTCGATGGAAAATTGATTGCTGTAGAAGAAATAAGCTATATTGATGGAGCTTCTAAAAAAGAGATTGGCCTTAAAATAAAAAACACAGGAAATACAATATTAAGAACTATTTTCGATGAGCTTAAATACGATATTATTAGCCTAGACTGTGTTGCAATTGGTCATCTTACTAAAAAAGATATTCCTAGAGGACATTGGAAACATTTAACAGAGCAAGAGGTAAACACCTTGAAAATGCTATAATTTTTTACAGGTTCAACCCTTCATTATTCAAATATTCTTTTCTCAAACAAAAGTTTCATAGTCTCGAAGTTTTGTTTAGGTTTTTTACAGATGTAAATTTTCTGATAAAGCTCTTCTTCGTTGTCTGCATATGGATTGTAAATTGTTTTGACTAAAGTTACCTCTTCAAAGTAGTCTATGAAAAAATCACCAACCTGATAACTCAATGCTATAACTGTATGAGGCATATTGCCATTAGGCGACCAACTGTAAAAACTTCCGTGATAAGAGAATGCCTTTGGAAGATGATATAATTCTCCAAACAAGTTTACAGCTCCAGCTTGGCTATAATGTTTACCCCAAATTAAACAATCTTGTTTCTCTAACTTTGGAAGACTATCATACACTTTTGCTAATTCAATCATGGTGTTTTTCCATTTTTCTTGTGTGTAGTATTCATCATATTTTACTCCAAATTCACCTCCTTCTACATCCTTTTTTTCAAAAGGATAAACCTTTTCAAGATATCTATTAAAACTATAAACAGGCATGCCAAAAGGAATAAGAATAGCACCAAAAAGCATTAGTACTGAAATAGGATATATGATCCACTTTTTACTTTTAAGAAAGAGTTGTTCCCAAAAGACAGCTCCAAATGGAATAAGTGTCAAAATAATAGGATAGAAATAGTAGCCTTTCCCATTTTTGTATAAGAGTAATAAAGCAGACAATCCAATTCCAATGGATACAATATGAACTACGCTTGCTCTCTTGGAATTTAGAAGGAATAAAATAGCAGGAATTACCAATAATAACGATGTCATTGGGTTTATGGCAATTAGTAAATTAATCAGGTTTTCAACTCTGCTAATTTTATCTAGTTGGGTTTCGTAAAGTCTGTTGACCATTTGTAATAAAGGGAAATCATTCAGGTATTGCCAAATAATGTTTGGTGTAATACATAAAAGAAACACAAAAACATTCATCCAAAATTTATGTTTTATTAAAGCCTTTCTAGTGCTTTTAAAGAGAACTAAGGTAGTAAGTCCAAAAAGAAAAAAGAAGCTGTCGTATTTGGTTAAAAAACCTAGAATGCAAAAGAGGGTAAGGTTCCATAAGGATTTTTTGTCAAGATATTTTACAAATCGTAAGAGCTGGTAGAACCCTAAAACCCAAAATAACTGACTAAAAACCACAGGCTGAAATAGTTGTTGAGAACGTCCAAAACCTGGTGCAATAATAATAGCCAAGAGCACTAAAAATATAGCTTTGCTTTTTCCTCCCAATTCAAATGTTGTTTTAGCGGTATAAATAAGGATAAGAATAGAGGCGAAATGAGAAAAAAGATGATGAATATATACGGAATTAGATTGAAATATATTTTGGATAAAAGCTAAGAGAGCAATTAATGGCGGAAATTCCATAAAGCCAAAAGCAAGATGCTTGCCAGTTTCTATATGTAATAACTCATCTCCCTGAAACCCTGAATGACAGTCTGCTAATACATGTAAAGTTAATTTAATAACACAAAAAAATAATACGATCAATTTGGACTGCCTATTCATTCGGTTTACTTTTTGTAAGTTTCTCATTTGCGAAATAGATTACTATTGAGACAAACAAGTTTAGAATGGTGTTAATTGGATTTATATGCGTTTAATTTGCCCTTAAATTTAAAGTTATTAATCGAAATTTTTAGCTCATGACTTTTCTTTTTAATAATTAACTTTATTTAACCTACTTGGTATAAAGTTTATAAAAATTCTCCTCAATATATTTATGCAGTTCTAATATATACTCATCGTAAATCAAGGTGATGAATTTCGCGTGATTCTAATAAGTGAAATCTGATATTTATGTCACAATTTTAAGGTGTTGAAAGACGTAATTAATATCCAAAAAAAATATATAAAAAAAGTTAGTTTTATAAAAAAAAGTATTTCATTTGTACTCGAATTAGCTGAACAAATTGAACGATGTTTTTATGTTCGGGCTTTTGAAAATTAGGAAGTCATATTCAAAAGCTGCTTACAGATTAAGTAACCGAATTTTAGAGCTAACTTCCGTTTACTACATTTTAATGAGCCAACATTTGTTTGGGTTCATACCTACAACTCATCCTCAAATACAAATTTGATATGTAATCATTATTGTTTACTTTTAAACTTTAAGTTTCAAATAGAATAAAATATTTACATTTTAAAAGCATTAAATGAATACAAAATATATAGACTTGGTTAATCAAACTTTTGATTTTCCACAGGATGAATTTAAATTAGAAAATAAAACACTTGAGTTTCACGATGTCAATCTAATGGAATTGATAGAACAGTATGGAACACCATTGAAATTTACATATTTGCCACAAATATCTAATAATATTGGTCGTGCTAAACAATGGTTTTCAAAAGCTATCAAAAATCATAAATATAAAGGGAAGTATCACTATTGCTATTGTACAAAAAGCTCTCACTTTAAACATGTGCTAAACGAAGCTTTAAAAAACGATATTCATATAGAAACGTCTTCAGCTTTCGATATTGATATTGTTGAAAATTTAAAAGCTGAAGGAAAAATTACAGATGACACTTATGTTATTAGTAACGGTTTTAAACGTGCCCAATATGTAACTAATATCGCCAGGTTAATTAATAATGGACAAAAGAATTGTATTCCAATTATTGATAATTATGAAGAAATAGACCTGCTCTCACAAGAAATTAAAGGAAAATACAATATTGGAATTCGTATAGCTTCAGAAGAAGAGCCTAAATTTGAATTTTACACGTCTCGTTTAGGAATTGGTTATAAAAACATTGTTCCTTTTTATAACAGACAGATTAAAGATAATAAAAAGGTAAAGCTTAAAATGCTTCATTTCTTTATCAATACAGGAATTCGAGATACAGCTTATTATTGGAATGAACTCTCTAAATGTTTAAAGGTTTATACAAGCTTAAAACAAATATGCCCTTCTTTAGATAGTTTAAATATTGGAGGCGGCTTTCCAATTAAAAATTCTTTAGCTTTCGATTTTGATTATGAATATATGGTTGATGAAATTATCAATCAAATTAAATTATTTTGTGAGCAAGAAGAAGTTCCTGTACCAAATATATTTACCGAATTTGGTAGTTTTACCGTAGGGGAAAGTGGTGGAGCTATTTACGAAGTACTTTACCAAAAACAACAAAACGATCGTGAAAAATGGAACATGATTAATTCGTCTTTCATAACAACATTGCCAGATACCTGGGCAATTAATAAACGTTTTATTATGTTGCCAATTAATAGATGGCACGAAAGTTATGAACGCGTACTCTTAGGTGGTTTAACTTGCGACAGCGACGATTACTACAATAGCGAGCAACACATGAACGCTATTTATTTACCAAAATACAACAAAGAAAAACCTTTATACCTTGGCTTCTTTAACACAGGAGCGTACCAAGAAACCATTGGTGGATTTGGGGGGCTGCAACACTGCTTAATCCCTTCACCAAAACATATTTTAATAGACAAGGATAAAGATGGAAACATCAATACAAACTTATTTAGTGAACAACAAAAAAGTGAAGACTTACTTAAAATTTTAGGTTACGATGGACAATAAAACGTATGCTGGAATAGCAGAAGAATATTCAAAATTAGACAGTTCAAAAATTGTTTTAATACCTGTACCTTACGATGGAACAAGTACTTGGCAAAAAGGAGCCGATAAAGGTCCGGAAGCTTTTTTAAATGCTTCGGAAAACATGGAGCTTTACGATATTGAAACTGGTACAGAAGTATATCAGCAAGGTGTATATTTAGCCGATGCTATAACAGAAAATTCTTCACCAGAAGCCATGGTTGATGCGGTTCATCAAGCCACTAAAAAATATATAAAAAGAAATAAATTTGTAACTGCCTTTGGTGGGGAGCACTCTGTTTCTATTGGAACTATTAGAGCTTTTAACGAGTGTTTCGACAATCTAACCGTTGTACAACTTGATGCACATGCCGATTTACGAGAAGAGTACCATGGTTCAAAATGTAATCATGCATGCGCATTATACGAGGCAAGCCAGAATACAAACCTGCTTCAAATTGGAATTCGATCTATGGATGTTATGGAAACAACCGTTATGGATACAGAAAAAACCTATTTTGCACATGATATGGCTGTGGATGATACTTGGATAGATTCTGCTATTGATCAAATGACGGAGAATGTGTTTATTACTATTGATCTTGATGCGTTTGATCCTTCCATCATGCCAAGTACGGGAACGCCAGAACCTGGTGGGCTTTTATGGTACGAGACCTTAGAGTTTTTAAAACAAATTTTTACAGAAAAGAACGTTGTTGGATTCGATATTGTAGAGTTATGCCCTAATGAAACTGAAAAATCTTCAGATTTCTTAGCTGCAAAATTGTATTATAAGATGTTAAGTTATAAATTTCAAAATGAAAGTGTGGAGGATGATTATGATAACTCTTTCGATAATACAAACATAAATAAAAATAATAATTCAAAATTTAATGAAGACGATGAGTACTAAAGGAGCTATTTCAAATTTTATAGAAAAATATTATTTACATTTTAATGCAGCAGCTTTAGTCGATGCAGCAAAAGGATATGAAGAGCAATTAAATTCAGGAGCTAAAATGTTAGTCTCTCTTGCAGGAGCTATGAGTACAGCTGAGCTTGGAAAGATTTTTGCAGAAATGATACGTCAAGATAAAGTACAAATCATCTCTTGTACTGGAGCGAATTTAGAAGAAGATATCATGAATTTGGTTGCTCATTCACATTACAAAAGGGTGCCAAACTATAGAGATTTAACGCCTCAAGACGAGTGGGCTTTATTAGAAAAAGGACTTAATAGAGTTACAGATACCTGTATTCCAGAAGAAGAAGCTTTTAGACGCTTGCAAAAACACATTGTAAAAATATGGAAAGATGCTGAAGCTAAAGGAGAACGTTATTTGCCACATGAATATATGTACAAATTATTGCTTTCTGGAGTGCTTGAAGAATACTATGAAATAGATTTAAAAGATTCATGGATGTATGCAGCAGCAGAGAAAAATTTACCAATTATTTGTCCAGGTTGGGAAGACAGTACTATGGGGAATATTTTTGCAAGCTATGTTCTTAAAGGAGAATTAAAAGCGAGCACGATGAAATCTGGAATTGAATACATGACGTTTCTAGCCGATTGGTATACAGAGAATTCAGAAAATGGTATAGGTTTCTTCCAAATAGGAGGAGGTATTGCAGGAGATTTTCCAATTTGTGTCGTGCCAATGCTGTATCAAGATATGGAAAGACCAGAAACACCATTCTGGAGCTACTTTTGTCAAATTAGTGATTCTACAACCAGTTATGGATCTTATTCGGGCGCAGTCCCAAACGAAAAAATAACATGGGGGAAACTAGATATCGATACGCCTAAATTTATAATTGAAAGCGACGCAACCATTGTTGCACCATTAATATTTGCTTATTTATTAGACATGTAACCTATTTTAAAATGAAAAGAGTAATAGTAGACTACCAAAAATTAAATGAAGATATTTTAGATCTTCTTGTTGAAAAATTCCCTGATGGTTATGATGATGAAGATATCATTTCTTTCAGAAACATTAAAAATGAAATTGTTGAAGCTGTTGAAGTGAAAACTGAAGATACCATCTACTTAGTTAAAGTAGGTGTGAGATTGGTTCAAGCTATGGAAGATCATGATGAAGATGATCATGATGACGATGATGAAGATGTTGTTGAAGAAGTTGCTGCAAAAGATTTGGATTTTGAAGATAATGATGATGATTTAGATGATGTTGAAGACGTAGCCGATGAAGATGTTGATGAAGATGAAGATTAAAACTATTATGAGATGAGAGAAGCAGAATTTTTATCTTATAACGATGGTTTTTACACCTTCATGTTTGAAAATGGTGAAGAATTGATTTTCGACGAAATTCATCCTAGAGTTTTAAAGCAGTTCGATTTAAAAAATGATGAAACGTTTATTAATAAATCTTTTAAAATAACTTTTATTGAAGTTTCTCAAAATAATGATGAAGATTTTGTAATTTACAGAGTAGAAAGTTTAAAACCTCTTTAAATTGTAAATTTATGAACACGTCATTTCACATGTCTTTACCATGTTTAAGTGTAAAAGAAACAAAAGTATTTTACACAAACAGTATTGGCGCAACCCTTGGCAGACATACCCAAAATTGGGTAGATATAAATTTATTTGGACACCAATTAACGTTTATAAAAGCCGAAAAATTTCATTTTAATAGTCCTAATTATGTGTTTGAAGGTAAGATTTTGCCTTCCTTTCATTTTGGAGTTATTGTAGATCAGAACACATGGAACGACATCTATTCGAAACTAAAAAAATTAGATTTAGAAGTTGTTGAAAAAACTACGTTTTTAGAAAATAAAGCTGGAGAACACAACTCTTTTTTTATAAAAGACCCAAACGATTATATGCTGGAGTTTAAATGTTTTACAGATTCAAAAAGTGTCTTTAAAGCCTAATCTAAAGTTATTGGTTTGAAATAGTAAAAATTTCAAATTGAAAACAACTTAGAATAACAACCTTTTTTTAAGCAAAATGACTTAAAGTTATGAATTTTAAAACCATAATTGCCATCATCCTTATCTTGTTAATTGTAACTTTTACCATACAAAATACTGAGGTTGTTACCATTAAATTCCTTGCCTTCGATATTTCTATGTCAAGAGTATTAGTCATTCTCGGTTGTTTTTTGCTAGGTTTACTATCTGGGGTACTTCTGTCTTATAGAAGGAATATTAAAAAGGGTAAAGATCAAGTTTAAAGTACTTTTTTAAGATCTTGGTAATATTGTCTGGTTATATGTAATCCATTATGTCCGGCATCTTCAATTGGGAAAATAGTGATGTTATTTGGTTGTAAGACTTGCAGTTTTTTGGCATTTGTATCTGGGTGAATTAAAAAATCTCGCGTGCCATAAAATATTTTTATTGGACAAGTTACTTTCTTTAAAAATTGATATGTTGGGATGTTGTATTTAATAATGAATTCTGGAATTGGAGGTGCAATTTCGTCAGCAATTAAAGTTTTCCAGGAATAATAAGGCGCATTAAGAATCAACATTTTTGGATGGTTTTTAGATGCTAAATAACTTGCTAAACCAGAACCTAATGAAAAGCCTAAAACAACTATGTTGTCTTCGTTATATCGTGTTTTGGTAAAATTATAAACCTTTTGCATGTCGCTAAACAACTCTTTGGTATTACAATATGTGCCATCACTTTTCCCATAACCTCTATAGTCTACAAACAGAATATCATAATTATTTTCTAAATATAACGTAGCGCGTTTCCCCCAGTCGTGTATAGCTCCTGCATTGCCATGCAAGTATAAAATAACGCCTTTTGGGTTTTCAGTTTTAAATAATACAGCATTCAGATTTGTGTTTTCTGCAACCGGAATATTAAGCTCTTCAAAATTTTCTTTGAATTCATATTGGTAATCTTTGGCTAATAATTTCGGGTTGAAAAAAAAGCGTTCTTGATTAAAATATACAAAAACTAACGAAAGGATATAAAGTAGTAAAAGCGATACCACAATTCTTGTTATGCGTCGAAGTATTTTAGGAAAATTTATTTTCAATAGGTTTCTTTCTTAGAATTTCATACAAAAATACACTATAAACTATGATATATTCTAAACCAATAATCCATAAATTTTCGGAGTTGTTTACATTGTTATATGCCAAATAGCTTAAAATGATTACTAAGCTCCAAACCATAGGGAATTTATAGTTGGTAAAAATGCTTAAAATTAAAAGTGTCGCAATGTACCATGGATGAACAGTTGTTGCCGTAAAATAATAAAAGGATAAAACGAAAATCATAGCTGTTATGAGCTGTAGCAATGTGTTGTTTTTTCTGAAAAAACTAAGTAAAATCACAAAAACAAAGACCATGATGGCAGAAAATGTTCCAATTATGGCAATTTGATTATAACCAGAAATTACAAATCCAATTTCTCTAGCTATATAATATAAACTGGCATTAAATTCAAAATTTTGAAACCATAAACCGACTGTTTCAGAGTAGTTAGTAATAAATTGTTGCGAGTAAAAAGGGATGAAAAACAACACCGTAACCATTCCAACAAGGACATAAAATAACAAACTTTTTTTCCAACCTAATTTATTGAAAAGTAGCGGTAGGAATATAAGTGGTATTAGTTTAATGGAAACAGAACAGGCAAATGCAACAGCTGCTAATTTCCATTTATTTAGGAACAACAAATACATGCTCCAAACTAGAAAGAAAATCATGACACCTTCAAAATGAAGATTGCCTGTAAGTTCTATAATAATAAACGGATTTAAAAGATACCAAAAAATATGATAAGTAGGAAGCTGTAATTTTTCAAGCAATTTTTTTCCAAAGTAAAGAGTTCCAAAATCGGCTGCAATAATTATAAGCCGGAGACCAATTACGGAACTTAAAATAGATTGCCATGGAAATAGATTGGCAAGAACAAAACACAATTGATTTAATGGTGGGTAATTGGTATAGTGTCCTGCACTCAAACTACCCATGCCTTTATATAATTCTTGAGCTTGATTTATTGGAATTTCTCCTTTTAAAATAAAAGATTCCGGAGTAAATAGATACGGATTCATGCCTTCAAGAATCATGCGTCCATCCCAAATAAAACGATAAAAATCTTGCGACAGATTGGGGATAGCAAAAATAAAAACAGCTCGAAAGATAAAAGCTATGGCTGTTAGAAATTTTAAATTGCTTTTGTTGGTTTGTACCAGTTTATAAAACAAATAAAATAACGCCACATACAAAGTTATAAGCTTAATGGAGTCTGTTCTTTGTAAATTATAAGCAAAACTAAAATAGAATAGCATACTAGATATTGAAAATAGTATGGGGATTTTATAAAGTTTTAAAAATGTGGTATTAATAAACATCATCCAAAGATAGATATATTTAAATTTTAGATTTATAAAAGTAGAAACCTATTTATTAAATAAAATAGATGTTTTTTTATAGTGAAATCCTTTTTTGGTACTATCTTACAAGCTGTTTTAAAATGACTTATTCTATCTTATGAAAACTTGGAAAAAAATTGGATTAATACTTTTAGGTATACTTGTCATATTTAGTATTTGGTTTTATCCAAAATACAAAAGGCTAAACCTAGCAATGCATCTATTTGATGAAGATCAAATTGTGCATAATTTTAGATCGTTTGATGCTGTATGGCCGGTTTCAATTTTAGAAGCACCATTAAACAAGCACCCTTATCCAAAAGGAAATACAATGAAATTACCTGAAAAATTTCAATATGAAGACAAAGAATTTAATACCAAAAAATTTCTTGAAGACTCATGGACCACAGGGTTTCTTGTGATTCAAAACGATAGCTTGGTTTACGAAAACTATTATTTAGGAAATACCGAAACTACAAGAAATATTTCTTGGTCTATGGCCAAATCGGTTATATCTGCATTAATTGGAGTTGCTGTTGAAGAAGGTCATATAAAAAGTATTGAGGAGCCTGTTGAAACATACACACCAGAATTAAAAGGCTCTGCCTATGAAGGTGTAAGAATAAAGGATGTACTTCAAATGTCTACAGGAGTTAAATTTAACGAAGATTATGGCGATTTTTTTAGCGATATTAACCGTTGGGGAAGAGGTTTTGCCATGGGAACTTCTCAAGATGTATTTGCTACAACCCTAGAACGCGAATTGGAACCAGGAACCGTCAATCATTATGTGAGTATAAATACCCATGTTTTAGGAATGGTTCTTAAAAGAGCTACGGGTAAAACTATCACAGACTATATGCAAGAAAAATTATATAATCCGTTAGGAATGGAATTTGATGGTTATTGGCTTTTAGATGGTGATAAAATGGAAATGGTGCTTGGTGGTTTAAACTTAACTTTAAGAGATTATGCCAAAGTAGGATCATTATTTTTAAATGAAGGTGCTTTTAAAGGAGAACAAATCGTGCCTAAAAATTGGGTTCAAGCGTCTACAACACCAGATGCTCCACATGTACAGCCAGGTGAAAGCTTTGGTTATGGGTATCAATGGTGGATTCCTAAAAGTGAACAAGGTGAATACATGGCCATGGGAGTTTACGGACAGTATATTTATATCAATCCTGCCACCAAAACAGTGATTGTTAAACTGTCTGCCAATCCTAAATATAACGACGACGATTATTTGCCTAGTAACGATCTACTGAATGTTGAATTATTTAGAGCTATAGCTTCATCATTAAAACCGGCTGAGCAATCGGTAGATATAGAAAATACTATTGATTAATTAAAAAAAAGTAGATATGATTATTGATGTGCACACACACATAAACAATTACCACGAAGATCGCGTAGTCTCTCTTAACGATTGTTTAAACCAGCTCACAGATACCATGTTAGAAAACAAGGTAGATTATTCTTTAGTCTTGTCCTCTTATAAAGTTAACAAACATAGACCAAGTACAAAACAAGTGGTTGAAGCTATTAAAGGGAGAGATAATCTAGGCGTGGTTTCAGGTATTAGCTATCTTAATTATAATTATAGAGACATTATTGAAATTAGCGAATATTTGGAGAAAGGCCTGATAAAAGGTTTAAAATTTTACCCTGGATATGAGCCTTTTTATCCAAACGATATAAGATTAAAAGTATGGTATGAAATGGCTATCGAATATGATGTGCCTGTCATGTTTCATTCAGGAGACACGTATGCTCCAACTGGGAAAGTGAAATATTCGCACCCACTTCATATAGACGATTTAGCAGTGGATTATCCCAATTTAAAAATTGTCATTTGTCACGTAGGGAATCCTTGGATTAAAGATTGTATGGAAGTCGTGTATAAAAATAAAAACGTTTATGCCGACATTTCAGGATTGGTTCTGGGAGATTTTTCAGAAAAGTTTGAACGTTATATGAAAAAAGAAATTGAAGAAATGATTACTTATGCTGGAGATCCAAACTACTTATTATATGGCACAGATTGGCCTATTTCTAATATGAAATCTTATTTAAAATTTATGGATCAATTAGAGCTCGCAGATGAAAAGAAGGAATTAATTCTTTGGAAAAATGCTGCAGAACTTTTTAAAATTGATGTTACCAAATTTTAAACTCTAGAAGTAATAGATTTAAAGAACACAAAACCAAAACCAAGAAACAACATCAGGTGAAAAGGGAAGAGTCCAAAATCGCCCCCTTGATTTCCGACTACAAAAGCTAAATACATTCCAAATCCAAAATAGAGGGTTAGTAAGCCTTCAAAATATACATATATAGATATGTTTTTATTGAGGTATTTGTTGTTTTTCCAGTGGTCGTTAAAAGCCCCAATATTAAATTTGGGTGTTCTTACAAAGTCGCTACGTTTTCCCATATGTCCTTCTATAACTGCCATAGAATTGTGTAATGAAAAACCCATTGCAATGGAGAAAAATGTAAAAAACATAACGATATATTGTATAAAATCTTTAAGACTGCTTCCATATATTTTCTTATACATAAACCAGTAACAAACAAAGAAAATAAGGGAGCTGATTACAAAGAAACTCATCACATAGAAATACGGTTTTAAATGCGCATATTCATTTTTAATATACAACATTGGAATACTTAATATGGCTACAATTAAAACGTTTAAAAACATGGTTGAGTTTAATAAATGTAAGAGTCCATGAACTTTTGTTTTAGCTGAAATATCTTTATTGGAAATTACTTTCCATGCCATTTTTTTGAAATTTTCGGCACCACCTTTATTCCATCTAAACTGTTGCGATCTTGCTGCACTAATAACCATAGGGAGTTCGGCAGGTGTTTCTACATCTTCAAGATATTTAAATTCCCAATTTTTTAGTTGTGCTCTATAGCTTAAATCTAAGTCCTCTGTAAGTGTATCTCCTTCCCAATTCCCAGCATCAAGGATACAGGCTTTTCGCCATACGCCAGCTGTTCCATTAAAGTTAATAAAATGTCCTTTGCTATTCCTGCCTACTTGTTCTAAAGTAAAATGCGCATCAAGTGCAAAAGCTTGGATTCTTGTTAAAATGGAATACTCTCTGTTTAAATGACTCCAACGTGTTTGCACGACACCAATTTGTTCATTTTTAAAGTAAGGGATGGTTTTTTTTAACCAGTTTTTCTTAGGAAGGAAATCGGCATCAAAAATAGCTATAAATTCCCCTTTTGCAACTTTTAAACCTTCTTTGAGAGCTCCAGCTTTAAAACCAGTTCTATCTGTTCTGCAAATATGAACAATATCCAGGCCTGTTTTTTTTAGTTTATCTATGAGTATTGTGGTTGTTTCTAAGCTTTCATCTGTAGAATCATCCAGAACTTGTATCTCCAATTTACTTTTTGGGTACTCAATTTTCGAGATATTTTCCAGCAAACGATCCATAACATACATTTCGTTATAAACCGGGAGTTGTATTGTAACTAAAGGAATTTCATCTGGATTTGAAAAGTTATATTTAGCTTCTTTGGAGGTGTTTTTCTGAACAGATAAGTAGTTTGAAAGTAAGTTAAGTTGTGACAAAGCATAAAAAAAAATAAACACAAGTGCTATCGAGTAAACAACTATAATACTATATATTAAAATCATGATTTAAAACTGTATTTAAAAATCCATCCTAATATCTTAACACCTGCCATAATAGCGCCATTTATAGTACCTGATACTTTAGATACTCCTATTCGGTTTCTGTAATTGACAGGAATTTCAATATATGTCATTTTTTGTTTTAATACTTTTAATTGCATTTCTACTGTCCATCCATAAGTTTTGTCTTCCATATTAAGAGCCAGTAGCTTTTCATATTTAATTGCTCTAAAAGGGCCTAAATCTGTAAAGGTTGATTTAAAAAAGAGTTTCATTAAAAATGTAGCTAACCAATTTCCAAAAATTTGAGGTTTGGTCATAGAGCCACTTTCTCTAAGTCGTTTTACACGTGCACCAATTACAAAATCATTATCGTATTCTACAATGGGTTGAATAATTTTGGTTAATTCTTCTGGATAATCGCTGTAATCGCCATCAAGAAACACAATAATATCTGGTTTTATTTCTTGCCTAGAAACATAATCCATCCCTTTTAAGCAGGCATAACCATAACCTTTATTGGTTTCTGTTAATACGGTTGCTCCAGCTTGTTTGGCATTTGCTTCTGTTTTGTCTGTGGAATTATTGCTAACAACAATAATTTCATCAACAACTTCTGGAATGTCATTTATAACATTTGCAATGGAATCGGCTTCGTTAAAAGCAGGAATAATAACTTTTATTAGGTTCATAGAGTGTTTAAAAGGCTTTGCAAAAATACAATTGTTTTATTGTTATTTCTGTTTTAAAAAATCCAATAAATCAACATCATTACCTAAAAGGATTTCAGTAGGATTGATTCTCCCGTCTTCTGGGCCATTTTCTAGTTTTAGAACCCCTCTAGGGCAAACAGCTGCACAAATACCACAACCAACACAACTAGAACGAATAATGTTTTCACCTTTTTGCGCATAAGCTCTTACATCAATTCCCATTTCACAGTAGGTGGAGCAGTTTCCACAAGAAATACATTGTCCGCCATTGGTAGTAATTCTAAAACGTGACTTGAAACGTTGCACAATACCTAAGTATGCAGCTAAAGGGCAGCCAAACCTGCACCAAACACGATTTCCGAAAATAGGGTAAAAGCCTGTGCCAATAACACCAGCGAAAATAGCACCAATTAAAAAGCCATATATGTCTTGAATGGTTTGTGTTTTTATACCTAATACAGCTTCGGCACCTTGAAAATAGGTGTATAGTGTAAAACCTGTCATTACCAATGCAAAGACTAAAACACCATGAACGATCCAACGTTCAAACTTCCAAGCAAATAATGATTTGTCTGAGAGTTGTCTGTAAGGGTCTCCTAATGTTTCAGCCAAACCTCCACAACCACAAACCCAAGAACAATACCAGCGTTTCCCAAAGAAATAAACCATAACCGGTACAATAACGAGTGTGAGTACAATTCCCCAAACTAAAATAAATATGCCTAAACCACCACTAGCTATAAGTTGATCTAAATTCCAACTAAAAAAGAAATCGTAATCAAGTGGAAAGGCATTTTTAAAATCGTACCAAGGCTTTTCAAAACGCACTAATATTTCAGGAATTAAAAAGGCGAAAACTATTTGAAAAAACAATACAGAAGTGGTTCGTAGTATTTGATATTTATTATGACGATATTTAATATACATTCTCACTGCCATCACAGTCATAACTGTACAGTATAGAAAGCCATATAAAAACCACTGGCTAGCCAAATTACCACTTAAACTTTCACTTATTGGATCTACAATGTATGTCCAATTGACAATGTAATCTGGCCTAAAATAAAGCAATATATAAAACCCAACTAAAAAGACAAAGGCAAACCAGCCAATCCAACCTCTGTTGGTGGCTGCATGAAGCCAAATTCCATTATTTTTTATACCTGGAGGACCTAAAGTAATGACATTTGGAATAATATAAAGTAATGCTCCAAGGATACCAAGCCCAAAGGTTAGCCACCAAAAAAGCCCTTTATGTTCTTTAATAATGCCTGTTCCTGATTTCTTGGCTATTTCGTATGAAAAACTATGAGGTTTGTCCCAAATCACTTTTCCCCATTCACTATTTTGTTTGTGAGTTTCGTTTGCAATTTCTAATGCTGAGGTGATTTCTGAAGAAAATAAAAACGGATTAGAAAACTCCTTGCCAACAACATTTGTCTTTAAATCATTAATTAAATGTTCGCTTTTGATGCTTTTGTTGGAAATAATTTCATCTAGAACTTGAGGTGTTACTTCGTATTTTCCCAAAAAAATTAATGATGTAAATATGGTAAGACCAATTAAAAATAAACCGAGACCTAAATTTTGTATATTTTTCATTTGACTATTATGACGTTTGGAAAATGCGCTTCCAACTTTTCTTTCTTAATTGGATGTTTGTATTGTTTTCTAGGTTGAATTTTGCTACAATCTCTTTTTCATGAAGTTTGTAAAATTCAGGATCAAAATTAGCATCTGCCAAGTGTTCTAAGACATAAGTGACAGTTTGTTTTTCGTTGAGCATTTTATCAAAAAATTCATGACGCATGCGTATTCCGAAATTATTGATCCCAATTAACTCTTTGGTGTTTTTATCGTAATTCAAATGGATGCATTTTTTACCACTTTTATGTTCCCAATAAAAACGTGCTTCATTTTCTTTGGGTTGGGCCCAAACCCATCCATAGGTTTGATATTCGATATCAAAAAACTTTGCCGAATTAAACCAGTGACCTGGATTATATGCCATTTTATTACCACAAATAGTTTGAGCAACAGTTTCTCCCATCATGCGTCCTGTGTACCAGACAGCTTCAATAGGATTCCGGTTTCCAATGGCCTCATGTTGTTCGGCGCAATCGCCAATGGCATAAATATCAGGAATATTAGTCTCTAAAAAACGATTGACTTTAATACCTCTACCAGTTTCGATAGTCGAAGTTTTTGTAATATCGATATTTGGTGATACACCTGCAGTTAAGCCAACAAGATTACAAGGAATTTCTTCTCCAGTTTCTTCAATAATTATAGATTTAGCCTGTCCGTTTTCATCAGAAATAATTTCTTTTAAATTGGAAGATAAACGCAAATCAATACCATTTCTTAATATTTCTTTGTTTATCATGTCGCTTTCTTCTTTGGGTAAAACGCCATCCCAGAAACTAGTTTCGCGTACTAAAAACGTTACTGGAATATGTCGAGAATGAAGCATTTCTGCTAATTCAATGCCTATTAAACCACCACCAACAATAACAGCATGTTTACAAACTTGATTGTTTGGAGCGTACACCTCAAGATTTTCTAGATCTTGTTTGCTGTATAATCCTTGAACGCCTTTTAAGTCTTGCCCAGGCCATCCAAATTTGTTAGGCTTGCTTCCTGTAGCAATAATAAGTTTGTCGTAAGAAAGAGAGTCGTCTTCAGCAAAAAGAAGTAACTTATTCTCAGAGTCTATTTTTTTAACAAAACCTTTTTTTAGTTCAATACGATTTTTTTTCCAAAACCAATTTTCATAAGGTTGCGTATGCTTAAATTTCATATGTCCCATGTACACATACATTAATGCTGTACGAGAAAAGAAATAGTCAGATTCTGCAGAAACGATGGTAATTTTTTTATCGGAAAGTTTTCTAATATGTCTGGCAGCAGTCACACCAGAAATTCCGTTTCCAATTATTACAATATGCTCCATGAATTTGGTTTAATTGTTTGTTTTGTCGAAAGGTATGTTAAAACCTTAACCGAATAATTTCAGTTTGTTTAAATTTAGAAATTAATTAACACTTATGAGGATAGTTTTTGGGCTTTGTTTGATATTTGTTTTGAACTCTTGTAGTTTAATCACTAATAAATCTTCAAAAATAAATGGAGTAAGTTTAGTCGCTTCAAAAGATTCCATATCAGAAACACATATAAAACCTATTTTAAATATAAATGCCAATTTTGCTGCAGTGATGCCATTTGGATTCATTAAGAATTTAAAACATCCGGAAATTGTGTTTAATTCTCATGGACAATGGTTTGGTGAAACAGAAAGAGGAACAAAACAAAATATTCAAGCTTTAAGAGCAACTGGCATTAAAACAATGATGAAACCTCAAATTTGGGTCTGGAATGGTGAATATACTGGTTTAATTGAAATGGATTCTGAAGAGAATTGGAAGATGTTAGAAACGACTTACTCCAAATTTATTTTAAAATTTGCTCAGGTTGCCCAGGAGACACATACTGAAATTTTATGTATAGGTACAGAACTGGAGTTGTTTGTTGAAAATAGACCAGAATTTTGGATAGACTTAATTATTGAAATTAGAAAGGTATATAAAGGAAAATTGACCTATGCTGCTAATTGGGATGAATTTAAACGAACACCTTTCTGGAATCAAATAGATTATATTGGTGTAGACGCTTATTTCCCTGTAAGTGATTCTAAAACGCCTACCATTGAAGAGTGCTTAGAGGGTTGGTTAGTACATAAAGCAACTTTAAAAGAGGTTTCAGATAAATTTAATAAGCCTGTATTATTTACTGAATATGGTTACAGAAACGTCGATTTTTCTGGAAAAGAACCTTGGGTCAGTGATAGAAATATGGAATCAATAAATTTTGAAGCACAAAATAATACCACGCAAGCTTTGTTAGAAACCTTTTGGGAAGAAGATTGGTTTGCAGGTGGTTTTATTTGGAAATGGTTTCATAATCATGAAAAAAGTGGAGGAGAAGATAACAATCAGTTTACACCTCAAAACAAACCAGTAGAATCTATTATTAAAGCCCATTACGGACTTTAATAATAGATTTTTTATGATTCATCTAATCTAATATAATCACTAAATCTTCAGAATTCACCATAACTCCTGGCTTTAAAGCCAATTGTTTTACAGTAGTTTCTTCAGTTGCAGTAATGGTTGTTTCCATTTTCATGGCTTCGATAATAAATAATGGTTGGTTTTTAGTCACTTTGTCACCTTTCTTAACCAAAATAGTAGAAAGTAACCCTTGTAAAGGCGCTCCAATTTCTTTCGAATTGGCTTTATCGGCTTTTACATGTTCTACTTTATCAATTTTAATTGTTGCATCCTTTATTTGTACAGATCGACCTTGACCATTAACTTTGAAATAGACAGTAACCATACCATCTTCGTTTGATTTTCCAACCGAATCCAAAGTAATTAGAAGTGTTTTTCCTTTGTCTAATTCAACAATAATTTCTTCCCCAATGTCCATTCCATAAAAGAAATTCTTAGTTGGTAGATTCATTAGATTGTCATATTTTAAATGCTTATTATATGAATCTGTAAATACTTTAGGGTAGAGTTTGTAAGATAAAAAGTCAGTGATAGTAATAGGTCTGCTTAAATCTTTTTCAAATATTTTTTTAAAATCTTTATATTCTGACTCAAAATCAATAGGTTCTAAATGTGCATTTGGTCTATCTGTATAAGGTTTTTCATCTTTTAAAATTAATTTCTGAAGATCTTTAGGGAAGCCTCCGACGGGTTGGCCTAAATCTCCTTTAAAGAAACTCACAACAGATTGTGGGAACGAAATAGTATCACCTCTTTCAAGGACGTCTTGAACGGTTAGGTTATTGCTCACTAAATATTGAGCCATATCTCCAACCACCTTTGAGCTTGGTGTTACTTTGACTATGTCGCCAAAAAGAAGATTCACATCACCATACATTTTAGTGATTTCATGAAACCTATCTTCAAGACCTAATGCTTGGGCTTGAGGTTTTAAATTGGAATATTGTCCTCCTGGAATTTCATGTTTAAAAACTTCGCCTGAACCAGCTTTTAAGCCAGACTCAAACGGGTAATAATAATCTCTTACAGTTTCCCAGTAATTAGAATATTCGTTTAAGGAATCAATGTTTAATTGACTTTCTCTATCATTAAATTTCAACATTTCTACAACCGAATTAAAATTTGGTTGAGATGTTAAACCAGATAAGCCTCCTAAAGCCACATCTACCACATCAACACCAGCTTCAATGGCTTTTAAATAGGTTGCAGACTGAATGGAAGACGTATCATGTGTATGTAAATGAACCGGGATATTGATTTCTTGTTTTAAAGCCGAAATCAATTCGAAAGCAGCATATGGTTTTAGCAAACCTGCCATATCTTTAATTGCTAAAATATGTGCTCCAGCATTTTCAATATCTTTTGCAAGTGTGGTGTAATATTTTAGATTGTATTTGGTGTTTTTTGGATTTAGAATATCTCCTGTATAACAAATAGAACCTTCTGCTAAACCTTGTGTTCTGTTTCTAACATGTTCAATACAAGGAGCAATAGATTTCATCCAGTTTAGAGAATCAAAAATTCTAAAAATGTCCACACCATTTTCCCAAGATTGTTCTACAAATTTTTCAATTAAATTATCAGGATAAGCTGTGTAACCAACACCGTTGGATCCTCTAATTAACATTTGGAGCAATACATTGGGCATGGCTTTACGTAATAATTGTAGGCGTTCCCATGGGTTTTCTTGTAAAAAACGAAAACACACATCGAAAGTTGCTCCACCCCAAACTTCCATACTAAAAATGTCAGGATTGTTTTTAGCATAACCTTCTGCCACTTTAAGCATATCAAATGTTCGCATTCTAGTTGCTAATAGACTTTGATGCGCATCACGCATGGTTGTATCTGTAAAATGAATCTTCTTCTCATTTTTTAACCATTGAGAAAATTTATCTGGTCCTAATTTTGTCAATAAATCTTTTGTGCCTTCAGGAAAAGCTGCTTGAGCATCAAACTTAGGAACGGTTGGTTTTACAAACGTTTTAGAAGTATCTATTTTTTTAACATCAGGATTCCCATTAACAATCACATCTCCTAAATAAGTGACTAATTTAGTCGCTCTGTTTCTTGGCGCCTTAAAAACAAATAAATCAGGATTTTGTTTTATAAAGTTTACCGTTACATCTCCTTTTCTAAAAGTTTCATGTTTTAATATGTTGTCTAAAAAGAGCATGTTTGTTTTAACGCCTCTAATTCTAAATTCTGCTAAAGCACGACGTACTTTTCTACATGCGCCATCTAAAGTTCTACTGTTTGCAGTTACTTTTACAAGCATGGAATCGAAAAAAGGAGAGACAATAGCACCTTGGTACACCGACCCTGCATCTAGACGAATTCCAAAACCAGAAGCACTTCTATAGGTTGTAATTTCTCCATAGTCTGGTTTGAATTCGTTCTGTGGATCTTCGGTTGTAATTCGACATTGTAAAGCATACCCAGTAACTTTAATGGCTTCCTGATTAGGTATTTTTATTTGTTGATCGGAAAGCTTGTAACCACCAGCAATAAATAATTGTGTTTTTACCAAATCGATATTCGTTACCACCTCAGTTACTGTATGTTCTACTTGAATTCTAGGATTTACTTCTATAAAATAGATGGAATCATCGTCGTCTACTAAAAACTCAACGGTTCCAATATTATTATAATCAACAGCTTTACAAATTTTAATGGCATATTGGTAAAGTGCCACTTTTGTTTCTTGTTTTAAATCGTAAGAAGGAGCAAACTCAATTACTTTTTGGTAGCGACGTTGTACAGAACAATCCCTTTCGAATAAATGAACAGTATTTCCAAAATTATCAGCAACTATTTGAATTTCTATATGTTTAGGGTTTTCAACAAATTTTTCTAAAAAAACAGTGTCATCGCCAAAAGCATTTAAGGCTTCACGCTTGCTTTCGTTAAATGCGCCTTTTAATTCTTCAGGTTTTCTAATTACTCGCATACCACGACCACCACCACCAGAAGCAGCTTTTAGCATGATTGGATACCCAATAATTTCGGCTTCACTTAAAGCAATATTAATGTCTGTTAAGGATCTTTTGTTACTACGTATTATGGGAATATTATTAGCTACAGCCACTTCCTTAGCAGTAATTTTATCACCAAGAGACTTTAAAACAGATACTTTTGGACCGACAAATATGATGCCGTTTTCTTCACATTTTTTTGCGAACTGGGCATTTTCTGAAAGAAAACCATAGCCAGGATGAATGGCATTTGCTCCACATTTTAAGGCCACTTTAATTATTTCGTCTATGTCTAAATAGGGCTTTAATGGATCGTTATCTTCACCAATTTGATAAGACTCGTCGGCTTTATACCTGTGTAAAGAATACCTATCTTCAAAGGTGTAAACACCAACTGTTTTGACATTAATTTCTGTACAGGCTCTAAAAATCCTAATGGCTATTTCTCCTCTGTTGGCTACAAGTACTTTTCCGATTTTCATATTTAGTTGTGTGTTTATTGAAAATTTAGCGAATGTTCGCTACAAAAGTAACAAACGCAAATTAATTTATCAATAAATTTTCAATCAGAAAGTTACAGATTATTAACAAGTTTTAAGCAATATACTTTAGATAATAATTGTGAAGTTCTTCTGCTGAAGCACCAAACCATTTTTTAACATAGATGGCCCAAAAATGATATTGTAATGTCCAAATACCATGGGTTTCATAACGTCTGGCTGAGGTTATTAGTTTTTTATTAATAACTTTAAATTGCTTACGTTTATAAAGTTCGTTGATAAGAATGTTGTCTTCATAGATTGCGTAGTTTTCATCAAAGCCACCAATTTCATCAAATAATTTTTTTGTTATAAACTGACTTTGATCGCCACCTCTACAGGCTCTCCAATGAAACTGGGTTAACCAACTGGCTAAACGTAACCACCAGTGATTGTGACTGAATTGTAATCTGAAGCAACCGGCTAAATGGCCTTTCTCAACTTCATTAATAATGTATTGATCAAAGTTTTTAGGAGGGAATGAATCTGCATGTAGAAAGTATAATATAGTTCCTGTAGCTATTTCAGAACCAGTATTCATTTGTAAAGCTCTACCTTTTGAACATTCTATGAAACAAAATTTTTGTTGAAAAGATAAATTAGAGTTTTTTTGAAAAAAAGATCTCACAATCTTTTGTGAACCATCAATACTTCCTCCATCTACAATAATAAGTTCGGCTATGGTTTTTTTTGAAGCATTTTCTAAAACATGATTGAGCAGATGCTCTATGGTTTCTGCTTCATTTAAAATAGGAATAATGATGGAGATTTTATTCATTTAAAGCCCAATTGTAATCTTTAAATCGCTTTTTGGCATTTGGAGAAATTTGGATGTCTGAATATTGATTTAAGAATTCAAATAAAGTACCATTTTCGGTAAAGTCTTTTGAAAACCAATCAAATATTTTAGAAATTTCTATATCGTTTTCTGAGATATTATTTCTGTTTTTATCTGCTAAAAATTCTTTGGTGGCTGTTGTTAATTGAGAATCTAAATTTTTAGCAGTAAAGGCTTTGTTTTGTAATTTAGGACATGAAAATGAAGCACAAACAATGGCAAAATGGATGCGAGGTTCATTCATTTTTCTTAAGATTTCATGTTCAATTTCATTTAATGACATAGGAACTTTGCCAATTGAAATAAATTCTTGATCCCAAGGTTTTTTAATGTCTTTTATGCTTTTAACAGGGTAATTATTGATAATGAGTTTTATTGTAAACGCATTGTAGGCATTAATCCAATAAGCAAGAGTTTCGTTTTTAGTCCAAGTATGATCTGGTTTATTTTTTGAAAACTCGTCTAAAATAGTTTGCAACAATTGTTTGTCAGATGTTATGGCTTTGTAGTTAACTTCTCCATTACTATTGACATGTTTTTGAAGAAAACTATCCCAAGAATTATAATTTACTGTTTGTGCTTTAGCTAATTGTAAAACAGTTGATAAAGTAAATATAATAAGTGTCAATAGAGTTCTAGTCTTCATTTTTACGTTTAAATTTAATTGGATATAATTCCTGACTTACAAAATCTTTAGGAAAAGATTCATCTCCAGAAAAGCCCAACTCAATGTCGCGACCATTAGCTGGAATGTAATTTGTTTTGAACAGATAGTCCCAAATACTTAGAGTTAGTCCATAATTTACACCATACCTTACATGTTTTGGTAGTTCTTTGGCATGATGCCAGATATGCATTTTAGGATTATTAAAAATGTATTTTAATTTTCCATAATCCCAACCCAAGTTTGCATGATTTAAATGACCAATAGTAATGTTAAAAAAATGAACAATGGCCACATCTTGAGCTTCAAAACCTCCAATTATTGCCAAGGGAATATACAAGATTGATTTGTAGACCACAGGTTCCATCCAATGATAACGTAAGTGAGCAGCAAAGCCCATTTCTTTTACAGAATGGTGTACTTTGTGAAAATTCCAAAGTATTGGCACACGATGTAAAAGCCTATGTGTGTTCCATTGCACAAAATCTGCCACAATAAAAAAGATAAATAAACCTAAAGGTTTTGGTAGATTATTGACTTCAAATAATTGAAAGTTGGAAAGCGATAAACCTATAAGTCCTAGAATATCGTTAAAAAACTCGGCTACAGTATTTGAAAGCGCAATTAAAATAATTAGGTTTAATAAAAAAAAGTTGAAGAACATGTAGAAGGTGTCTAACCAGAAATCTTTTCTAAAAATAGACTGCTCTTCTCTCCATGGAAAAGCAATTTCAAGAATCCACACAAGTAATGAAATTATTATTAATCCATAAAAATAATTATCCCAATGATTCACTGTAATTATTTCATTTTTTAAATAATTCCAATAGCCAGAATAAGAATTTAGTATTATTTCCAGGTACTTTTCCATGGAGTGTTTTTTAAATATTAAGTTGGTTATAATTTAACAGCATCCACCACCATCATAATGGTACGTAGATTCGCTGAAATAAATATCATCTCTACCTAGAGATTTTAGTGCGCTTGCAGTTTTATCACAAATAGCAAGAGGTTGATTTTTTAATAATATATGACCTGCCTGATCATCAAAATAATCTTCATCTCCATAATAAATAGCCGCTTTCCCTGTAAACACACATGGTCCATCTTCCGGCATTGGGTCTTTAATGGCTGCGACTTCTATAGATTCAATATAGATTAGCTCGTCTGTTGGGTAATTTTTAGGATCTAAAATTCTGTATGGTTTTCTTGCTCTAATTTCAATGGTTCCAAATCCTGCATCTGTTAATGCTTTTACGTATTCGGCAATTGGTAAACTGCCACTTAAACACAAAGCTCTTAAGCGTTCGTCGTTACGAAGTTCATCATTCATAGGTTGTTCGCAGGTTGGATCGCTCATAACCAGTCGGCCATGAGGTTTTAATACACGATACATTTCTGCAATGGCTTGTTTTAAATCATCAGCCTTAAAGATATTGAATAAGCAATTTTGAGCCGCTACATCAATGCTATTATCTTCAACAGGCAGATGCATTGCATCTCCTTTTTTTAGTTCAACAAAATCAGATTTAAACCACTCGTTTTGAGCTTCAGCTTCTAAGAAGTTTTTCCGAGAAGCTTCAAGCATTTCATCAACAACATCAATGCCAATAACACCTCCCTTTTGCCTATTAAAATAGGAGAATTGTAAAAGTTCCATACCACCACCAACACCAACATATAGCATTTTTGGGCTATTGGTTAAATCACGAGCATGTACAGTACTGCCACAGCCGTAATTCATTTCCTGCATGATTCTTGGAATTTTTAAACCTGGTAATTCCCAAATAGGATTGGTAGTGCAACACAAACCAACATCTGGTGTTAATGCTGCTTCTTTGTATACATTATGTGTGGTGTCTAAGTAGCTCATAAATTATAATGTTTTAATCAACTCTTTAAATAATGTTATCATTTCAGGTTCTGCTTTTCCTGCCATTGCTATAATTTCATTAATATTAACAGGTTTTAAATTGTCAGGATCGCATTCGTCAGTTAATACTGATACAGCAGCTGTTTTAAGGTTTAAATGATTGGCTACAATAATTTCGGGTACCGTACTCATGCCAACTGCATCTGCACCAATAAGTTTAAGCATTCTGTATTCTGCTCTGGTTTCAAGTTGTGGTCCTACTACACTAGCATAAACGCCTTCGTGTAATGTAATGTTATTAGACTTTGCAATTTGTTTAAAAGCTTGATTTAAACTTTTATTATAAGGTTCACTCATGTCTGTAAAACGTTCGCCTAAAAGTTCGACGCCTTTAAATGCTAATGGAGAACTTCCTTGTAGATTGATATGGTCTTCAATTAACATAAGTTCCCCTTTTTTGAAACTTTTGTTAATGGCGCCAGACGCATTAGAAACTAAAAGCGTTTTAATACCTAACTTTTCCATAACACGAACTGGGTAAGTGACATCTTGTAACGTGTAGCCTTCGTAAAGATGAAAACGCCCTTGCATGACTACTACTTTTTTGCCTTCCAGGTTTCCGTAATAGAGTTTTCCTTTATGAAACTCAACTGTTGCTGTTGGAAAATAAGGAATGTGATTGTAACTAACTTCAGCTATAATTTCTATGTCGTTAATTAGTTTTTCTAATCCTGTGCCAAGAATAATGCCGATTTCAGGGTTGATAAATCCTTTCTCTTCTAAGTATTCTGCTGTTTCTTTAATAAATTTTATCATTGATAATTAGGTCTTTAAGAGTTTTGTTATTGTTAAGATCTTCAAAGGTATCGATATCATTTAATTCTTCTAAATGATAGACGCTTTCCTGTTGCAAATCTGTTAAAGTGTCTTTTAAAACGGTTGCTGTTCCCCAGGCTTTATTTTCAAAAATATGTGGTTGAAGCTGTTTCATTCCTAGTAAATAATAACCTCCATCTAAAGCTGGGCCAATTACAACATTGTTTGTTTCTAATTTAAGAAAAGATTCAGAAATATGTTCTGTTGTTAAGTCTAAAATATCACTTCCAACGATGATAATTTTTTCATAACCTGATTCGAAAAGTTCAATAAAAGCATTTTTCATTTTAATCCCTAAATCTGAACCTTGTTGTAATTTTTTTATAAAAATGGAGTCACTCCAAATATCATTTTTATGAATGTGTTTCGAGTAAAACACGAACTTATCAGCTGAAATTTTCTCAGTGATTTTTGCTGTATGTTGTAATAAATACTTGTAGATTTTTAAAGCAGACTCATCTCCAATAGTTTTTGCTAAACGGGTTTTACATT
The DNA here is from genome assembly GCA_003144015.1 of Flavobacteriaceae bacterium LYZ1037. Lineage (GTDB taxonomy): Bacteria > Bacteroidota > Bacteroidia > Flavobacteriales > Flavobacteriaceae > Xanthomarina. Next base: position 430,991 of record QFWS01000002.1, read on the forward strand.
TTCCTAATTCAGGATTTCTAGCAAAGATAATTATGGCCTTTTTTGACGTTGTAAAATGAAAGTCGAAAGCCATTTCATTATCGCTATTAGTGTCTTTTGTACTTAATACTCCCATGCTTAAAAATAGTTAATTATAGACTTTCTGTCCAGATGTAAGCCATTTATCCCATTGTGGTAAAAAGACATGAATTTTTTCAGTTTTTGTTTCGTAGAAGTCGTATACGTCAAAACCTTTGTTTTTCCATTCAAAAATACCTCCATATAAATTATAGACGTTTGTATATCCAGATTTTTTTAATTTTTCAGCAATTTTATCTGAACGAATTCCTAAAGTACAATACACAACTATTTGTTGCTGTTTGTTGTTTAGTTGAGATGCTGTTTGTTGTAAATTAAATTCATTATAGCCTACAGGAATGGCATCTTTAATATGACTTACCTGATACTCTTCAAATTCGCGAGCATCTAAAATAATGGCTTGTGTTTTAGGCATGGCTAATTCTTCTACTGAGATATAAGGGATATGATGATTGTTATGTGACTTTAATAATTCCGAAAGTGATTCCTGGGAGAAACTAATACATGGGATTAAAATAAGTATGGTTAAAAATAATTGTTTCATATTAAATAATATTTCCTTGACAGCTACTTCCTGCTCCAGCTGTACAGCCATAACAATGTTGTGAAATAACAATATCTCGTCCTTCTAATAATTCTTCATTATACTCAGAGATATGTTTTGATTTGCTATTTACAGGTAATTCAAGCATCTGGTTAAAATCGCAGTCAAACAAATAGCCGTCCCAACTAATGGATAAGGTGTTTGTGCACATAACATTAGAAACAGCAGCAGGATTATAAGCTTCAACCAGAGAGTACATATAATCTTCGTAATTTTCTGATGCTATTAAATAGTCTAAAAATCGTGCAATAGGTAAATTTGTTATGGCGAATAAATTATGAAATTGAATGCCAAAATCTTCAAGTAATGCTTTTTTAAAGTCTTTTTCTAATGCAGTTTGATCTCCTGGTAAAAAGGCTCCTGAAGGATTGTAGACCAAGTCTAATTTTAAGTTATTTCCTGGCATACCATAGCCAATAGCATTTAAATCCTGTAAGGCTTTAATTGATTTGTCAAAAACACCATCACCTCTTTGTTTGTCTGTTTTTCCTTTAGTCCAGTGTGGCATGGAGGAAATCACATGAACCTTGTGTTTTTCAAAAAACTCTGGTAAATCGTGATACTTTTTATTGGCTCTGATAATGGTTAAGTTAGATCGAACTATAAAATCTTTAATACCAACTTTAGCAGCTTCTTCGACAAACCATCTAAAATCTGGATTCATTTCAGGAGCGCCACCTGTTAAATCTAAAGTATGTGCACCAGATTTTTTAATAACCTCAAGACATTGTTTCATGGTGTCTCTGGTCATAATTTCTTTTCTGTCTGGACCAGCATCTACATGGCAATGATCGCAAACTTGATTACACATATAACCAACATTGATTTGTAATATTTCTAATTTTTTTGCTTTAAGAGGAAATTGATTTGTTTTTGAAATTTTGTCTTTAAACGTAGGTAGTTCACCATTTTTAAAAATACCGTTTGAGAGGATTTCTAATTGCCTATTGCTTTGCGCTAAATCGCTTCCTAGTTTTTTTAAGGACTTTGTTGCCATTATTTATGGGGTCTTATTTAATATGCTTACGAAATTAATGAAGAAAAGGTTTTAAGTTTTAACCGTCTAATTTATTAACTTTATTCATCATTTGTACACCATGCACTAAAGATGCACCACCACGTATGGCAGCCGCTACATGTAGAGCTTCTATCATTTCTTCTTTAGTTATGCCACGTTGTAATCCATCACCAGTATAAGCATCTATACAATATGGGCATTGAATGGTGTGTGCTACTGCTAACGCTATTAACGATTTTTCGCGTTCAGAAAGTTTTCCTTCCTTAAAAACAGAGTTGTAATAGTCGAAGAATTTAGAACCAAGTTCTTCGTTCCATTCTGATATTTTACCAAATTTTTTAAGATCTGCTGGATCGTAATATGTTTTTTGCATAATATGTTTGAATTCAGTTTGAAAAAATGAAATATACTGTATTAAGTCGAAGTTATATATTAAAGATTACATAAAATTATGAGGTTTTTCAACTCTTGAAAAATTCGAAAAATAGTATATTGCATGAGAAATAAAATATATTCATGGATTACTTTAATATTATTGCTATTCTAATAGTTATGTCGGCTATTTTTGGATATGTTAATGTGCGCTTTTTAAAGCTTCCAAATACGATTGGTTTAATGATGATAACCATCGTTTTTACCTTAGTCGTATTTGTTTTAAATTATTTTGGCTCACCAGCATTGCTAGAAGCCGAAAAGTTAATCATCACACAAATAGATTTCAAGGAAGTACTTTTAGATGTTATGTTGAGTTTTATGCTATTTGCTGGTGCTTTGCATACTAATTTCGAACAATTACGAGTTCAACGTTGGCCAGTATTAGTATTCGCAACATTAGGTGTTTTAGCTTCAACTTTTTTAGTTGGTTTTGGTATTTATTTCATTCTACCTCTGTTAGGTTTGAATGTTGAATTAATTTATTGTCTGTTATTTGGTGCACTTATTTCGCCAACTGATCCGATAGCTGTTTTGGGTATCTTGAAAAATGTTGGAGCACCTAAGCAATTAGAGGCCAAAATTGTTGGAGAATCCTTATTTAATGACGGTGTTGGTGTTGTCGTGTTTTTAACCATTTTTAAAATTGCACAAATAGGGACTGGTGACATTGAAGTTTCTGCCATTTTTGAGCTTTTTGCCGTTGAGGTTATTGGAGGTATTGTTCTAGGTCTCGTTATTGGTTGGATTACGTATCGCTTAATGAAATCTATTGATGATTATGATATTGAAGTTATTATTACTTTAGCAGCAGTTATGGGAGGAACCGTTATTGCACAAACGTATCATTTATCAGCACCTTTAGCAATGGTTACTGCAGGCTTACTTATAGGAAATGATACCATTAGAAATTCTTCTATGTCTCATATAACTGAAAGTTATGTCGATAAATTTTGGGAACTCTTAGACATATTATTAAATACTATTTTGTTTGTGCTTATAGGGATGGAAATTTTGGTATTGACGTTTGAAGCAAATTATATGTTTGCTGGTATCGTTGCAATACCTTTAGTGTTGTTATGTCGTTATTTGTCATTATTAATACCAGTAAAGTTTTTTGAAAAACGATTGGATTTTGCGCCAAAAACAAATTTGATTATGACCTGGGGAGGCTTGCGTGGAGGCATATCTATAGCGTTAGCCTTGGGGTTAACTATGGACATGGAACGCGATTTGTTTTTGGTAATTACCTATTTTATTGTTGTTTTCTCTATTGTAGTTCAAGGATTGTCACTTGGTAAATTGGTGAAACGTTATGCTCCAACTCCAAATTAGCTGTGATAAATCATTTTTTTATTTAATTCCATTTTGAATGTAAGGTTTTAAATTGAAGGGTGACCAATTTGAAAACTTGAAATCATGATCAAAAAACTATTATTTATATGCACAATTTTTGGGATTACACATGCAACTAAAGCCCAATCTCAAATACCTAATAAGGCTGAAGACATAAGCCCTTTACTTATTGGAGAACGTATTCCAAACGCAAACCTACTTGATGTTGAAGGTCATGAAATTCAATTAAAGGATATTATAAAAGTAAAACCAACTGTCCTTGTATTTTATCGTGGAGGTTGGTGTCCATACTGTAATACTCAATTATCAAGCTTAGCAGAATCTGAAAACGAAATCATTGAACTAGGTTACCAAATAGTCGCAATAAGTCCAGATCATTATGAGAATTTAAAATCGACTATGGAAGCAGATAAAGTTACTTACAACTTGTATGCAGATCCTGAAGCTATATTAATTCAAGATATGGGCATTGGTTTTAAAACTCCAAGTATGGCAAAAATGTATATTGCAAACAAAACAAAAATGGATGCTACAGATATTCTTCCTGTTCCAACGGTTATGATATTAAATACTTTTGGAGATATTTTGTTTGAATATATTAATCCTAATTATAAAGTGCGGTTAAGCTCAGAATTATTACTAGCCAGTTTGAAAGTCTTGAAAGCAGAATAATAAAAAGCAGCTATATTTAATGAGACAAATTGAACATGTCTGTTTTTTAATATGTTAAACTTTGTAAGTAATAATGTATTTGACGACATAATTTATATATAAATCTCTTTAAATCTTTAAGTTATTAAACAGATACTACTATTATTTTTAGCAATTACTTTTCTAAATTGTTCGTCAGATGATTCCAATAAAGGTGATACTTCAAATGGAGATTGGTTAGTAAATTCATCAGATATTTCTGGTGCTTTCAATTTATTTCCTTTGTCTTTAAATCCAGAATTTACAACAGTTTCAGAAACTAGTTTAAGCGATGGTAGCTTAGTAGGTGTTGTATCAATTGGTTCGGCAGTTTTGGTTTTTCCTAATGATTTTGTATATCAATTTGAGATTATTAATACAAGTTACAATGGTTTTGACTATGCCTTTAGTTATTGCCCTATAACCAAAAGCTCTATTGCATTTAAAAGAGATCAAATATTTAGAGCATCTGGATATTTGTATAAAGAAAATATGACGCCTTGGGATGAAAACACAGAAACAATTTGGTCTCAAATGTTAGGAAAAGCAATAAATGGAGATAATCCTAATAGAAGATTAGAAAAAATCCCAGTACTTAAAACCTCTTGGAGAACGGTAAAAGATTACTATCCTAATGCTCTGGTTATAAAACAATATAATAGACCAGAATTAGCTAAGGTACCACAATTGCCTAGTGATGAAGATGATGATATAGAAATGCCTTCTGATGCTGAATTAACCTATGGGATAGTTGAAAATAATTTACATAATGTCCACACATTTAGATATGCTGACTTTAGAGACTCTAAGCGAAAGGACGTTATTATACAGGGAGGTCAAAAATATATTATCTATGGAAATGCTTCAAAACAAGTTATGAATGCATATAAAGTAACAAGTTTTGATGATTTTGAATTGTTAGACGATTTAGAATTTCCTTATATTTTAAAATCTAACAATATTAAATATGATATTTTAGGAAATAGTGCTACTGGAATCTCATTACAAAAACCAGAATTCTCTTATATGGCTGCTTGGTTTGCTTGGCGTGATTTTTTTGATGGGCATTTGTTTTATCCAAATGAATAATAACCTATTCATTACTTACACACCAAAAGGGTTATCTATACTGTATGCTGGTTCTGTAAACCATTTTGGTCCTTCTACGGTCATGTATGCATGATCTTCTAAGCGAATGCCAAATGCATCTGGTACCACAATCATTGGCTCTATACTAAATGCCATTCCAGGTTGTAATTTGATGTCATTTCCTTTAACAATAAATGGATGCTCATGGATTTCAAGACCAATACCATGACCTGTTCTATGTGGTAAGCCAGGTAAATCGTAAGCAGGGCCTAGTCCGTCTTTTTCTAATTGAATCCTAACTTGATCGTCAATATTACCACAAGTATGGCCTAGCTTTGCAGCATTAAAAGCTGCCAATTGAGCTGCTTTTTCGTTTGTCCAGATTTTCCTTTCTTTATCAGTTGCGTTTCCATAAATATAAGTTCTAGTGATATCTGATAGATAGCCTTTGTATTTACAGCCTGTATCTACTAAAACAATTTCATTTTCTTCTAATGCTTTTGGTGATTTAACACCATGTGGAAAACTTGAGTCTTTACCGAACAATACTATACAAAAGTATGAACCACTTTCAATCCCCAATTTTTGATGTGCTTGATGAATAAAGCTCTCCACCTCGTTAGTAGTGATACCTGGTTTTAAAATTCTAGCCACTGCTTGGTGTACTTGCATGGTTAAATTCATTGGGTATTGGATGTGAGCAATTTCGGCTTTGCTTTTAAGCATTCGAATATCTCTAATTAACACTTCGGCACTGCTAATTCTAAACTTCTTGTGTTCCAAAAAGCGCGAAACATCTGTAAAGCGCGTGGAATCATCTATAGCTAATCGTGTGCCTTCAGCGAGTACTTCTGCTATTTTTTGTATAGGGCTTTCGTGTTCTAACCAAGGAATAAATTCGCCAGCTACACCAATAAAATCATTGAAAGTGCCTATTTCGAATTCTGGCACTACATATCGTAGAGTTCCATCGGCAAAAAGAAGAGCGCCAACTAAGCGTTCGGATGGATTCCATTGGGTGTTGGTAAAATACTGTAAATTGGTTCCTGCATTGATATAAAGTGCATCTAAATGGTTAGATTTTAAAGCGTCACATGCTTTGTCTAGTCTGTTTTGGTATTCCTTATCATCAATAGGTGCAGGTTTAGCAGTTAAAGGACTTAATTTTAAAAGTTCTTCTTCTGGTGTGCTGCCACCAATTCCGTATGCTCTGTTGCTGTTCATGGTTTTTTAATTATAAGATGCAAGGTCTTAAAATTTGAATAATAAATAAGTTAAATAATAATTAAAATTGAAGAATTCAAAAATCATTGATGGTGTATTTAATAGATTATTTTTTATCATTCAAAATTTAGGTTCGAGTGATTTGAATTAATTTTTTTCTGAAGATTCTTGAAATTATAATTGCATATAAAATAAAGAGTTAAACCAAAAAAACCCGAACAAATGTTCGGGTTTTTAGTGGTGGTGCCTCCAGGAATCGAACCAGGGACACATGGATTTTCAGTCCATTGCTCTACCAACTGAGCTAAGGCACCAGTCTCTTAAATTGAGGTTGCAAATATATATTCATTTTTATTATTCGCCAAAAGAAAATAAATAAAAAATGGTTTTGTAAATTTACAACCTCTAATATAGGTATGAATTTAATTATAGACGTTGGGAATACATTTGTTAAGTTTGCTGTTTTTCAGGCAGATGACCTTGTTTTTCAATCTTCAGTAGACGTTTTTCAATTTGAAAAAGAATTTCAGGTTATACAGAAAAAATACAGTAATTTGATTCATTGTATTGTTTCATCTGTAGGAAATTTAGATAAAGAAAGCATTAATGTGCTTCAGGAATCATTAAAAGTTGTCATTTTGAACTCAGAAACTAAGCTGCCTTTCCTTAATTTATATAAAACTCCCAAAACTTTGGGTGTAGATAGATTGGCATTAGTGAGTGCAGCTGTAAAAGAATTTCCTAATAAAAATGCCCTTATTATCGACGCAGGAACCTGTATTACTTACGACTATATATCTAATAAAAACACTTACTTAGGAGGCGCCATTTCTCCAGGAATTAGAATGCGCTATAAGTCCTTAAATAATTTAACAGCTAATCTGCCGTTATTAGAAACAAATGTGGCAAATAGTATTATTGGAGACTCAACAGAAAACGCTATTCACTCTGGTGTCGTTTTTGGGGTTTTAAATGAAATTGAAGGTACAATTAGTCAATATCAACAAAAATATTCAGATTTAACAGTTATTTTAACAGGTGGAGACGCTAATTTTTTGTCTAAACAATTAAAAAGTAGCATATTTGCCAACTCAAATTTCCTTTTACAAGGATTGAATTATATTTTACAATACAATACAACCGAATGATAAAAAAACTTGTATTAGTTTTTATTGCAATGTTTGCAATTCAAAGTTACGCTCAAGAAGGGACTGCTTCACCTTATTCTTTTTATGGAATAGGTAGTTTAAAATTTAAAGGAACAGTGGAAAATAGGAGTATGGGAGGAATTAGCGTATTCTCAGATAGTATCCATATTAATCTAAGTAATCCAGCGTCTTATGGTTCTAAAAATATTGAAGCATATAATAATGAAAGCAGACCTGTTAAATTTGCTATAGGTGGTGGACATACAAATTCTAAACTTAAAAGCGATACTTCATCAGACGAGGTAAACTCAACAACCTTCGATTATTTAGCCATGTCTTTTCCAATTGGTAAATTTGGACTTGGACTTGGATTAATTCCATATACTTCTGTCGGTTATAAATTAGAATCATTAAATGATGACAATGAACTTTATAGCCAATTTAGAGGTGAAGGTGGTGTTAATAAGGCCTATACCTCTTTAGGGTATATGGTAAATAACAAGCTAAGCTTAGGGGTCGATTTTGGTTTTAATTTTGGAAATATAAAAAACAATACCATTCAATACGTTTATACTAACGAAGGAGACTTAGCACAATATCAAAGTAGAGAAGATAATAGGTCAGATTTAACTGGAATTACATTAAATTTTGGAGCTATTTACAAAACGGTTCTTTCTAATGGTTTTGAATTAACAACAAGTTTGACTTATAGGCCTAAAACGAATCTTACTTCAAAAAATTCTAGAACCTTCAATACCATTGTAATAAATCCAGTTAATGGTAATGAATTGGTTGTAAACTCTATTGAAGCAAATTTAGAAGGACAAGGATTAAAAGAAACAAAATTAGCGCTACCTTCTAAGTTGTCATTAGGGGCAGGTTTAGGACAACCAAATAGATGGTTTGTTGGTGCAGAGTATACGTTGCTTAATACGAGTAAGTTTTCTAACGTTTTATATGAGTCAAGTGATTCAGCAGGAAATGTTAAATATAAAAATGCTTCAACAGTTTCGGTAGGTGGGTTTTATATTCCAGATTACAACTCTTTCTCAAGTTACTTAAAAAGAGTTGTTTATAGGGCTGGAGTTCGATTCGAAGGAACAGGTTTAAATATTAATGATGAAAACATAAATGAGTTTGGCATATCTTTTGGAGTAGGATTACCAATGGGAAGCGCTAGTGCTTTCTCAAATGCAAACTTTGGATTTGAATTTGGTAAAAAGGGAACAACCAGTCAAAATCTTATTCAAGAGAATTTTATAAACCTCCAACTAAGTTTGTCATTTAACGCTAGATGGTTCCAAAGACAAAAATTTAATTAAACAATAAACTAGATATTATGAAAACGAAGATTACATTACTAGCTCTTTTGCTGTTTTTTGGGTTCAATGTTGTAAATGCGCAACAAGACGAAGAATGTATGACTAACTTGTCTATATTCTCTGAATATGCAAAAGCTAAAAACTATGATGCTGCATTTGATTCTTGGATGAAAGTAAGAAAAAAATGTCCACAACTTAATAGAGCAATCTATACCTATGGGGAGGATATTTTAGATCATAAAATCGAAAATGCATCTGGTGCAGAAAAAACAGCTTACATAAACGACCTAATTAAACTTTGGGAAGAACGTGAGCAATATTTTGCAAGTAAAACTCCTAAAGGAGAGTATGGTGCTAAAGCATGTCAGTTAATGTATGATAATAGAGAGTTGTTAAATAAAACGGATGGTGATTTATTTGCTTGTTTTGATGCAGCTTACAAAGCGGATCCAGAAACGTTTACCAATCCAAAATCTCTATACACTTACTTTTCTTTAATGGTCGATTTATATGATGCAGGAGATAAGACAGCTTCAGAGTTATTTAATAAATACGATGATGTTGTTGAGAAAGTTGAACAAGAAGTAGGAAATTATTCTGAAAGCTTAAATGTGCTTATTGAAAAAGAAGATGCAGGAACCGCTTTAACAAGTAAAGAAAAAAGTTATAAAAAATATTATGAAAGTTATTTAAAGGCTTACGATCAAATTGCTGGAAGTATTAACAGTAAACTAGGTTCTAGAGCTAATTGCGAAAACTTAATACCATTATACACTAAAGATTTTGAAGCTAACAAAACAAATGCAGTTTGGTTACAAAGAGCTGCTGGAAATATGTCTGCTAAAGAATGTACAGACGATCCATTATTCTTTAAACTAGTAAATGCATACCATAATATCAGTCCTTCGGCTAATTCTGCTTACTACTTAGGAATCTTAAAAGATAAAGAAGGTAAAACTTCTGAAGCTATTAAGTTTTACGAACAAGCAATTAGCTTACAATCTGATAGTTTCAAAAAAGCTAAGCTTTATGAAAAAATTGGTGATAAATTAAAAGCGAAAGGAAATTATGGCTCTGCAAGAGGTTACTTTAGAAACGCATTAAAATTTAATCCATCTAATGGAAGACCACATTTAAAAATTGCAGATATGTATAACAGAAGTGCAAATAACTGTGGAGACACTAACTTTAATAAAAGAGCTGTTTTCTGGTTAGCAGCAGATGAAGCAGAAAAAGCTGGTCGTGTAGATCCAACATTAAAAAGTGCAGCAGCACAATCTGCAGCTAGTTATAGAGCAAAAGCACCTCAGAAATCTGAAATTTTTAGCGAGGGTAATGCAGGTCAAAACATTGCAATAGGGTGTTGGATTGGTGCAAGTGTTACCGTACCAAGTATCTAATGATAAAAACATATTTACATATATCTAGAAACATAGTCACAGCAATTGCTGTGACTATGTTTTTTTCATGTAAAAACAACTTCGAAGAAGTTAAAAAAATTGGAATTTCAGAAAATGCACCTATAGGGATTGCAGAACATATAGATTTAAAATACACAGATTCTGGTCGCGTCACAGCTAATTTGAAAAGCCCAAAGATGTTAGATTATTCGAATAGAGAATTTGCTTTTAACGAATTTCCAGATGGCATTGATTTAGATTTATTCGATGAACAAAACCAAAAAAGTAATGTCATAGCAGATTATGCTATAGTTTACGACAAAACAGGCATTATAGACTTACAAGGCAATGTCGTGCTTTCTTCAACAAATAAAGACACCTTGTTTGCAGAACAACTTTATTACGACCAAAACCGAGAATGGCTTTTTACCAACAAGCCTGTTACTTTTAGAACGGGTCAAGATGTTATAAATGGCAAGGGGTTCGACTCGGACACCAAGTTTAATCAAGCTCAAGTTTTAGAAATTGATGGCATCATAACACTTGACGAATAAATCAGTATCTTTACCCAACCATTTTTAAACTATTCAAATGAAAATATTTAAGTTTTTTCAATACGCCTATTTACTTTTTGCTATTATTTTTGTGTATGACGCAATTTCAAAATACATGGAAACAGGAACCATTGCTTATACCTCATTACTGTTAGCAGGAGCAGCAGTTTTTATGTTTTTCTTTAGAAAAAAGTTCAACAAGAAATTTGAAAATAAAGAGGACAACAAATAATGGACCCAGAAGTCATTATAATTATAGTCTCATTAATTTTATCTGCTTTTTTCTCTGGAATGGAGATTGCTTATGTGTCTTCTAATAAAATTCATATAGAAATTGAGAAAAAACAGCAAGGGATTCTTGCCAAGATATTAACCAAACTTACTGCAAAACCATCTAAATTTATTGCTACCATGCTTATTGGTAATAATATTGCATTGGTTATTTATGGGTTTTTTATGGGAGATTTGCTAGTAAATTGGTTTCAATCTTTTCTACCTTCAAGTTCTCAAACAGTAAATTTTTTATTAGTAGATTTTAGTCTGTTATCACAAACTATTATTTCTACCATCGTTATTTTAATAACAGCCGAGTTTTTACCAAAAGTATTCTTTCAAATTTATGCTAATTCATTATTGAAACTATTAGCAATTCCAGCCTATTTGTTCTATGGCTTATTCACCTTTATTTCAGATTTTGTTATTTGGATTTCAGATTTAGTACTTAAAAAATTCTTTAAAACCGAAGGAGACCAAATACAACTAGTTTTTTCTAAAGTAGAACTGGTAAATTATATCAGTGAGCAAATGGAATCTGTAGAAGAACATGACGATATAGATACCGAGATTCAAATTTTTCAAAATGCATTAGAATTTTCTGAAGTAAAAGCTAGAGAAGTCATGATCCCTCGAACAGAAATTACAGCTGTGGATGTAAGTGAGTCTTCCAAGAACTTGAATGCGCTTTTTACCGAAACAGGGTATTCTAAAATCTTAATTTATAAAGATACTATAGACGATATTTTAGGCTATGTACACTCCTTCGAGCTTTTTAAAAAACCTAAAAGTTTAAAATCTATTCTGGTTCCAGTAGAATTTGTTCCTGAAACCATGCTGATAAAAGATATTTTGAGTAATCTAATTAAGAAGCGTAAAAGTATTGCAATTGTTTTAGATGAATATGGAGGAACTTCAGGAATTATAACAGTAGAAGATATAGTTGAAGAGCTTTTTGGCGAAATTGAAGACGAACATGATACTATAGTGTTAATTGAAGAAAAACTTGATGACGATTTATATAAGTTTTCAGCTAGATTAGAAGTCGATTATATTAATGAAGCCTTTAAAATAAATCTTCCAGAAAGTGAGAATTATGAAACTCTTGGAGGGTTTATTGTCGATTTTACAGAGGAGATTCCTCAACAAAACAGTATTGTAAAAATAGATAGATTTCAATTTACTATTCTCGAAGTTTCTAATACTAAAATCGATTTAGTAGAACTTAAAATATTAGACTCCGACTAATTTCCTAACCTTATTATAATTAAAGCATCTTTCTACTTTTATTATTAAATAGAAAATGGTATTTTCGCGCACGATAATTTATAATTTATAGAAATAAAAAATGGCAGTTTTAAATAAAATTAGACAACGTGGACTTTTCTTAATCATAGTGATTGCGTTAGCGTTATTCTCTTTTGTAATTGGAGATTTGTTTAGAAATACAGATGCATTAGTAGGAAAATCTCAAAATATTGTGGCAACAATTAACGGGAAAGATATTACTCGTGATGACTTTTTGCAAAAGGTAGAATTGGCTCAAAGACAACTTGGTGCTAATGGAACCAACACGCAAGCAATGAATAGAGTTTGGGATCAAGAGGTAAGACAAGCTGTATTAGAAACACAATTTGAAGAACTTGGAATTACAGTTGAAAAAGATCAAATGAGAGATCTGTTAAGAACAAACTTAGCAAATAGCCCAGAGTTTCAAAATGAAGTTGGTGTTTTTGACGAAAATAAATTAAACGAATATATCGCTAATCTAAAAGAAACATCTGCAGTTGCTTATAAGCAATGGGTTGATTACGAAAACAATATTGCTGTTAGTGCTTTACAACAAGACTATTTTAATATGGTTAAAGCTGGAATGTCTGGAACTTTAGCGGAAGGAAAATTAGAGCACACCTTAGAAAACGAACAAGTAGATATTAAATATGTTCAAATTCCGTATGCTTCTATAGTCGATAGTACTGTTTCTGTGTCTAAATCGGAAATCACTTCATACATCAATAAGCATAAAAAACAATATGAAGTAGATGCAACTAGAGATCTTCAATATGTAGAATTTAAAGAACTTGCTACGGTAGAAGACGAAAACATCATTAAAGAAGACTTAAGCAACCTGTTGAAAGACCAAGTGGTTTACAACGAGGTGACAAAAAATAACGATACCGTTAAAGGTTTTGCACATGTAAAGAATAACAAAGCTTATATCAATTCCAATTCAGATCTTAAATTTGAAGATCGATTTGTATTTAAATCGGAATTACCTGCATCAATTGCAGATACAATTTTTAAAATGAATGTTGGCGAAGTATACGGTCCTTATAAAGATGGTACTCACTTTAAACTATCTAAAGTAGTTGCTGCTATTCAAATGCCAGATTCTGTTAAAGCAAGACATATATTAATTCCATTTGTTGGTGCTTCAAGTGCTCAGCCAAATGTTACACAAACAGAAACTCAAGCTAAGCATACAGCAGATAGTTTGTTAACAATCTTAAAGTCTAATAAATCTAGATTCCCAGAGTTTGTTACAACCTATTCTTCAGATCAAGGAAGTATTGAAAAAGGTGGTAGTTACGACTACTTTACCTATCCAACAATGGTAGAAGAATTTAGAGATTTTGTTTTCGAAAACAAGGTGGGAGATATGGATGTGGTTAAAACAACGTTTGGATTCCATATTATAGAAATTGAAGGTCAGAAAAACCTACAACGTGCTATAAAAGTTGGAACAATTGCTAGATTAATTGAGCCATCTGAAACAACCATTAATCAAGTATTTAGAGATGCTTCTAATTTTGAAATTGCTATTGATAAGGGTGATTTTCAAGAAGCAGCTTCATCAAAAGGATATGTTGTGCTTCCAGTTAATGGTATTAAAATTTTAGATGAAAATATTCCAGGATTAAATAGCCAAAGAGCAATGGTTCGTTGGGCATTTGAAAAGGGAACAGATGTTGGAGATGCTAAACGTTTTAACCTGAATGGAGGTTACGCTATTGTGCAAATAACAGCTAAAAACCCTGAAGGTTTAATGAATACAGAGCAAGCTTCTGTTACAGCTTTACCAGCTATTAGAAAAGAAAAGAAAGCCAAATTAATTAAAGATAGAATATCTGCAACAACTGTTGAAGATGTTGCTGCTGCAGAAGGACAAACTGTTAAAACAGCTTTAGCAATTAATATGAAAAATCCAACTATCTCAGGTGCCGGAAAAGAAGGTGTCGTAGTTGGTACTGCTTTTGGATTAAAAGAAGGCGAAACATCTAAGTTGATTGAAGGTGAAAAAGGGGTTTACATGGTTCAAGTAACTAAAAAAACGCCAGCTACAGAATTAGATAACTATCAAGGATTTGCTAATCAAGTTGGAGCTAGTAAGATTGGTAATGTAAACACGAATCTTTACAATGCTTTAAAAGACGCTTCAGACATTGAAGATAATAGAGCAAATACAGTACAGTAAAAAATATTTTAGATATTTTGAAAAGCTTCACAGACATGTGGAGCTTTTTTTATGGACTTATTTTATCATTTCAGAATAAGGGATTATGGTTTCATATCCTTTACCCTTGAAGTAATCAGTTGGGTTTTCTTCAGAAGTCACTAAAACAAAATCTCCTCCCCAAGCTCCAAGACTTTTTATGGAACCTTTAAAATCTGAAAATAGTTGTTCTTTTACAGGAGCTTGATGGATGATGTTTGAAATAATCCTTTCATGGTCATTTATTAGCAAATTAAATTCTGAAATAGTCGAACATGAAATTAATTTTGAAGTAATGTTATTTATCTCTTTTACGGTTTTAGCTTTATTAGTTGCATTGGTTTTATATTGGGCTATACCGTCACGACTATCTTGCTTTTTGTTTAAGTACACAAAATAAAGTACCTTTTTAAAAGTTGGATTAAAGACAACTTCTTTAATGGTTCTTTGATTATTCTTTAATTGATAGCTTATAGGAAAGTTGTTTTCAGCACATGCAATATCATATCCAGAACCACCAAATGTTAATTCTAAAAGCTTGTAGGCATCTACTTGAGCCCAATTAGCTATATTATTGATTAAAGTAGATGAAGTCCCTAGTCCCCAATCTTGAGGAAATCCCAGTTTCGTTTCAACGTAACATCCAGTATCTAAAAACTCTGGATTAAGCTTTTTTGCTTCTTGAAGGATGTTTAGTAGACGATTTGTTATTTTATGGTCATCTTTAACGTGTTTCAGAATCTCATGATTGCTTAAAATAAAAGTCGTTTCAAACCAAATATTATTTTCATAGTCAAAACTTTTCCAAGTAACTTTAGATTCATCTAAAGGTTGGATTTCTAAAGACTGTCCAAATTTTGTTGGAATTGCTAAAGACAAAGCACCATCCAAAACCACGTATTCACCTGTGAGTAATAATTTTCCGTTGCTATAATGGGTTTCGGATGTCATCTTTAAAATTCAAAGTTTAGATATTTGGACTTTATTGTTCTCGTAAATTATTTATGGCTTCCACAACAGAGCTATGTGTTGCAGTATGTGATTTAAAATATTCTATTAACGTATTCTTCTCTTCTTGAGTAGCCTCAAACTGATTTAGAATATTCATTAAGTGCATTTTCATGTGTCCTTCCTGAATCCCTGTGGTTGTTAAAGAACGTAAAGCAGCAAAGTTTTGTGCTAATCCGGCTACTGCTACAATCTGCATGAGTTCTTTAGCTGTTGGATTGTGTAATAATTCTAAGGCTAATTTTACTAATGGGTGTAAACTAGTTAAGCCTCCCACAGTTCCTAAAGCCAAAGGGATTTCTATCCAAAAATAAAAAATATCGTTTTCAATTTTTGCATGCGTTAAACTGCTGTATATGCCATTTCTAGAAGCATAAGCATGAACACCAGCTTCAACAGCTCTAAAATCGTTCCCTGTAGCTAGAACAACAGCGTCAATACCATTCATGATGCCTTTATTGTGTGTTACGGCCCGAAAAGGTTCTATCTCTGCTATTTTAACTGCCTGAATGAATTTTTTTGCAAATTCTTCTGGATTGATAGATGGATCTTCGGTTAAATCTTTAACAGGACAACTTACTTCAGCTCTTACCAAGCAATTAGGAACGTAATTGGAAAGAATACTCATAATAACATCAATGTCCTTTTCTTTTTCTGAAAAACCATCATATAGTAGCGCTTCTTCTCTAAAGGTTTTAGCAAATTGCTCCAAACAGGAATTGATAAAATTGGCTCCCATGGCATCTAGAGTTTCAAACGTAGCATGCAACTGAAAATAACCATCAATACATTCAGTTTTGTCACGAAGCTCTATATCTAAAATGCCACCACCGCGTTTTTCCATGTTTTTGGTAATGAGTTGTGTGGCTTGAATAAGTTTGGATTTTACTGTCTTAAAAAAAGTATTTAAAACCGGAAAGTCGCCATGAAATATAAAATGTACTTGACCAATTTTGGTAGTTGATAACACTTCAGCTTTAAAACCACCTCTTTCAAACCAAAATTTGGCAGCTTTACTAGCAGCAGCAACAACAGAGCTTTCCTCTATAGCCATTGGTATGGCGTGCATTTTATTATTTATTAAAAAATTTGGAGCCACCCCAAAAGGCAAATAATAATTGGTAATGGTGTTTTCTATAAACTCGTCGTGTAATTGCTGTAGCTTGATGTTTGAATTCCAATATTGTTTGATAATGTTTTTGGCATTATCATTATTGTTGAAATAGGTGGCTACAATCCAATCGATCTTATGCGATTTAGAAAGTTTAGAAAAGCCGGAAATAGATTTACTCATGGAATTTAAATTGAAAACACAAAGATAATGTACTTGATACTAATAATATCTGAGTTACGCTACAAAAGCCTATTTAACTGTTAATATTTACGGTTTTTTGCTTATTTTTTAGTAAACTTGACATTATTTTATCTTAAAGAAATTATTTAATGAAATTCACAAAGCACCTGCTCCTTTTTTGCTTTTTCGCAACCCTTTTAGCATCAGCACAAAACAAAGAAATCTCACTTGAAGAAATATGGGATGGAACCTTTAGGACTGAACGTATGGATGCCTTGCATTCCATGAAAAACGGACAACAATATTCTGTTCTTGATTTCGATAGAGCTTCAGGTACAACATCTATAGATGTTTACGACTATAAAACTTTAAAAAAAGTAAAAACATTAGTTAATTCAAGTGCAATTGAAGCCTTAACATATTTTACAGATTATACGTTTAGTGATGATGAAAGTCAGATTCTTTTAGCAACAGATGTGGAATCTATTTTTAGACGCTCCTCTTTAGGGAAATACTTTATTTTCGATACAAAAACGCAGCAAGTAACGTTGGTTGCAGAAGAAAAAATACAAGAACCTACCTTTTCTCCAGACGGAAAAAAAATAGCTTATGGTTATAACAACAACCTTTTTGTAAAAGATTTAAATTCTGGTAAAACAACTCAAATAACGTTTGATGGTGAGAAAAATAAAATCATTAATGGTATTACAGATTGGGTTTACGAAGAAGAGTTTGGTTTTGTAAGAGCTTTTGAATGGAATGCAGATAGTAATAAAATAGCCTTTATTAGATTTGATGAAACCCTTGTGCCAGAATTTTCAATGGATGTGTATGGTTCAGCACTCTACCAAACACAAGATGTTTTTAAATATCCAAAAGCGGGTGAAGCAAATGCCATTGTATCGCTTCATTTATATAAGTTAGATACAGATAAAGCTTCAGAAGTCAAAGTGAATAAAGATTATAACGATTTTTATATTCCTAGAATTAAATGGACAAATGATCCAGATGTATTAAGTGCCCATTATTTAAATAGACACCAAGACGAATTAGATTTGTGGTTAATTGATGCTGAAAAGCAATCTGCTAAATTAGTTTTAGAAGAAAGAGATGCTGCTTATGTGGATGTAACAGACAACCTAACCTTTTTAAAAGATAACAGTTTTATTTGGACTAGTGAAAAAGATGGCTTTAATCATATTTACCATTATTCTAAAGAAGGAAGCTTGATTAATCAAGTAACTAAAGGGAATTGGGAAGTAACTAGCTATTATGGTTATGACGAAAAACACGATAAAATTTTCTATCAATCTACCGAAAACGGTTCTATCAACAGAGAAGTTTATTCCATAAAACTAAATGGAAGAGATAAAGTGCGATTAACAAAAAACGAAGGAACTAACAGAGCATCATTTAGTGCAGATTTTTCTTATTTTATAAATTCATTTTCTAGTGCTACAACGCCACCAGAATACACCTTGAACGATTCAAAATCTGGAAACTTAATAAAAAGCATTAAGGATAACGATAAGCTATCAGACAAATTATTAGACTATAAAACATCTAAAAAAGAGTTTAGTACCATAAGTATAAATGGAAACGATTTAAACATGTGGATGATTAAACCTGCCAATTTCGACGAATCTAAACAGTATCCACTTTTCATGTATCAATATTCAGGACCAGGGTCGCAAAGCGTTTCTAACAGTTGGAATGGGGCTAACGATTATTGGTATCAATATCTAGCTCAAAAAGGCTATATTGTCGTTTGTGTTGATGGTAGAGGAACAGGATATAAAGGTGCAGATTTTAAAAAAATGACTCAAAACGAACTAGGCAAATACGAAGTCGAAGATCAAATAGATGCAGCTAAACAATTAGGACAATTACCTTATATTGATGCGTCTCGAATAGGGATTTGGGGTTGGAGTTATGGTGGATTTATGAGTAGTAATGCGCTTTTTAAAGGAAACGATGTTTTTAAAATGGCTATTGCGGTAGCACCAGTAACAAGCTGGCGTTTCTACGATACTGTTTATACAGAACGTTATATGACAACACCTCAGGAAAACCCGAGTGGGTATGATGATAATTCACCGATAAACCATGTAGATAAATTAAAAGGTGACTTTTTGTTGATTCATGGTACAGCAGACGATAATGTGCATGTGCAAAATACCATGCGTATGGTTGAGGCATTAGTACAAGCCAACAAACAATTTGAATGGATGATTTATCCAGACAAAAACCATGGCATCTATGGAGGCAACACACGTTTACATTTATATACTAAAATGTCCAATTTTATTGATAGTACTTTAGGTGATAAAATAAATCAAAAAGTTGAAAAGACTGAAGAAAAAACGAAGATTAAAGGATAAAAAAATATTATACTAACTAACAAATAAAATATGTCAGATCAATTAGACCATTTTAAAGAAGAACCTCAATTATTCGGCCATCCTAAAGGATTGTTCTATTTATTTTTTGCTGAACTATGGGAGCGTTTCAGTTTCTATGGTATGCGAGCCTTGTTAACCCTTTACATGGTTCAAGAAATATTCAAAGCTTTAGTAGATAAAGATGCAGCAACAGCTGTTGTTTATGCCTCTTATGGGTCGTTAGTTTATGCTTCTACTGTTATTGGAGGGCAGATTTCTGATAAAATTCTAGGAATGCGAAGCTCGATATTTTTAGGTGGTATTTTAATGGCCATTGGACACTTTGTCCTAGCCATAGAGAATAATATGGCATTTTTTACTGCCTTGGCATTTATTGTTGTTGGAAATGGATTTTTTAAACCCAATATTTCAACTTTTGTAGGATCTTTATATAAAGATGGTGATGTTAGAAAAGATTCCGGGTTTACTATTTTCTACATGGGGATTAATATTGGTGGCTTTGTAGCTCCATTACTTTGTGGTTGGTTAGCTGTAGAATATGGTTGGCATTACGGTTTTGGATTAGCAGGTATTGGCATGTTAACAGGCTTAATATTCTTTTGGAGTGGTATTAAAAAGAATGTTTTTGGAGATAGAGGTTTACCTCCTAATATGGAAGTATATGAAAAGAAAATGTTTGGGATACCTCAGAAGAATTTAATTCCTATTATTTCGGTTTTAGCAGTTCCAGTTATTGCTTATGTATTGTCGCAATATAAGGCTATTCTTGGTGAAGAAACTATTGTGAGTATCATATTTAAAGTTATTGGTGTCGCTATATTAATTTATCTAATAAGAATTATGATAAAAGCAACATTAGAAGAAAGAAAAAAACTAATCATGGCAGTTTTAATAACATTTTTCATGACGCTTTTTTGGGGATTCCATGAATTATCAGGCAGTGTTATTACCTTATTTGCTTCAAGAAATGTAGACTTGACTCTAATTAATGCGAGTCAAACAAACGCTTTAAATTCTATGTTTATCATTATTTTAGCAATTCCTATTTCATTGCTTTGGGCTTATTTATCTAAGAAAAACTTAAATCCTAGAACACCATATAAATTTGGTCTTGGATTGGTGTTGGCAGGTGCCAGTTTTTATATTTTAGCCATGAGTGCAGGAAGTGCAGATGAAAACGGGATGGTGCCATTTGCATATTTATTTATTATGTATTTAGTAATTTCTATTGGAGAATTATTTATGTCACCAGTTGGATTGTCTAAAATTACAGATTTATCACCAAAAAGAATCGTAGCATTCATGATGGGAATCTGGTTCTTATCTTCAGCTTATGCTTTTCAAATTGTAGGTTTTATTTCAAAACAATTAGCTGTAGAAAGTACAGATGTGAATGTAGGAGGCTTACAGACCTTAGCAATATATACAGATGGTTTTGGTTTAATCGCGAAATATGCATTGGGAGCAGGTCTTGTTGTTTTAATATTTTCTCCATTAATGAAAAAACTAATGGGTAATGTCCACTAAAAAATATACTAACTAAATTAATTATATATGAATACAGATGTTGAAAATCTATTTAAAGACAAGGTAATTGGTCATCCAGCTGGTCTATTTGTGTTGTTTTTTACTGAAATGTGGGAGCGTTTTTCATTTTATGGAATGCGTATTTTATTGGTGTTATTTTTAACAGCTCCAATTTTAAGTGATAATCCAGGTTGGGATTGGCCAAGAGAACATGCCTTAGCATTAATTGGAACCTACGCATCATTACTATACCTAACACCTATTGTGGGTGGTTGGGTTGCAGATAAAATAACAGGCTATCGTGTAGCTGTGGTTATTGGTTGTTTGATTATGACTTTAGGACATGCTTCAATGGCTTTAGAAACCACGATGACTTTTTATATTGGTTTAGCCTTGTTGGTTGTTGGAACTGGATTTTTTAAACCAAATATTACCTCGATTATTTCAGAAATGTATAAAGGTAAAGAGTCAAAAAAAGATGGCGCTTATACCATTTTTTATATGGGAGTGAATGCAGGGGCTTTCTTCGGAATGATGCTTTGTGGTTATTTAGCTGAAAATTACGGATGGTCTTGGGGCTTTGGTTTGGCTGGTATTTTTATGTTTTTGGGAATGTTGCAATTTTGGTTAGCAAAAGATTTATTTGGTAATGTTGGAGGAAAACCTTCGATAAAACATGTCGTAGAAATCCCTCAGAATATTAACGAAGATGCCCCTAAAGAACAAGAAGATGCAGCTGTTGATGAAAAACTGAACCCATTTACCATGTTCGATAAAATATTGGTAGTATTATCGTCTGTAGGTGGATTAATATATTTGTTTAATGATCCTTTAGAAAAAATTGATGGCTCTAGTTTGGTGCCATTTCAAGTAGGTTCTTTAAGTGGTTCTAATTTTGTGGTTCTTTGTGCTTTAGCTTTGTTTTTAATCTTATTGGTAACAAGAATTTCTAGATATTTACCTATAGTTAGAGATCGGATTATTGCTGTTTCAATCTTTGGTGTGTTTACTGTGTTTTTCTTTGCATTTTTTGAACAATCCCTTGGTTCTATGACGTTATTTGCAAGAGATTATACAGATAGAACCTTGGTTGGAAATTCAGCCTTAATATTTAAGGTCGTAGATGCTTTATTAACTACAGTCCCACTAATGATTATTACCTGGGTACTTTGGTTATTAGCTAAAAAGACTTTTTCAAGAATTGGGATGTCTAATATTATTTTGGCCATAGCTTTTGCAGGCTTATGGTTTCTAGTCATTTTTAGATTAATAGATAAATTTTCTCAAGAAGGAAATGAAATAGAAGCTACTTGGTTTGGAATTTTAAATTCGTTTTTTATTATTACTTTGGCTCCATTATTTTCAAGATGGTGGGAAAGTAAATACAATCCAAGTGCAGCTATGAAATATGGTATTGGTCTAATTTTATTAGGATTAGGCTTTGCGATTCTGTCCTATGGAGCCTCCGACATACCATCTGGTGCTCAAACAGCTTCAGTTAGTATTATCTTTTTAATATTAGCTTATTTACTTCACACCATGGGAGAATTGTGTATTTCTCCAGTAGGCTTATCTTATTTAAGTAAATTAGTGCCAGCTAGAATGATTGGTTTTATGTTTGGTGTCTGGTATCTTGCCATTGCAGTTGGTCAAAAAGCAGCTGGAACTATGGGAGGAATGATTGATAAAATTTCCGAACAATACTCGCTTGGGACGTTCTTTTTAATATTTACATTAATTCCAATTGGGGTTGGTGTTATTTCAATTGTATTAAATCCCTTACTTAAAAAGTTAATGCATAACGTTCGTTAATCGAATTTTTCGTTAAAATTAATAGAAAACACTCCATATTAGGAGTGTTTTTTATATTTTAGGAACAGTTTTTGAAAACCTACTAAACTTAATTACTAAGTTTGAAATTATATATTACTATGAAAAAAATATTATCCGTTTTAGCCATTTTATTATTTATTGTAAATGTTAATGCACAAGAAATTAACTGGGTTAGTTTAGAAGATGCTATGGCTCTTCAGAAAAAAGAACCTAGAAAAATCATGATTGATGCTTATACTAATTGGTGTGGGCCTTGTAAAATGTTAGACAAAAACACCTTTAGAAATAAAGATGTAGCAGATTATGTAAATAAACATTATTATGCAGTAAAATTTAATGCAGAAGGCAATGAGACTATTAAGTTTAAAGGAAACACATTTACAAACCCTAGTTACAACCCTGCAAATGCCAATAGACGTAATTCGCCTCATCAATTAGCAGCATATTTTAGTGTAAGATCCTATCCAACTATTATTTATTTAGATGAAAAAGGTGAGCTTTTATCTCCTGTTATAGGTTATAAAACACCCCAACAAATAGAAGTGTACTTAAAATTGTTTAATGAAAATGCACATGTTAATATGAAAACACAAGAAGACTTTTCTGCTTATTACAGTGCCTTTAAACCGGAGTTTTCAAATTAATTTGAATTATAATTTATAACAAAAGCCCCCTTTTTATATGTACTATGAAAAGAGACTTTTAGTTTTTGACAAGTTGCTTCCCATCGATTTGTGTATGATTTGTAATTGCTACCATCTGCAATGATTCGTTTGGGTTTTAAGCTATCTATCACCCGAATTAAATTTATTTTTGGTGAATTTCTAAGTAAAATAATATCAGGTTTTAACCTTCTTACTTTATAAACCCCTAGGCTGTCAATAGTTAAAATGTACTCCTTATTTATTTTATATAAGGATTTCATGGAGTCTTCAATAATAGTTGAAATATTGTTTTCTGTTACAAAATTTGAAATAACATAATCTGATGTTTTATTAAAATTTGGTATGTTATGATTGAGAAGTAATGATTTGCCCTCTTGAATTCCAATTAGTGATTGCCTGTTTTTTTGAAATATTACGAACCTGTTTTTCGATTGTTCCTGATACTTGGTAAAAATCTGGATATTTTGAAATAAAATTATGGCTAACAAAACATAGACAACATGCTTAAATGATTTAATTTTATAAAACTGATAAAAGGCTATTATGAACAGATAGCTGACAAAAACTTCAATGAGATTAAATGAAATGTCTTTAAAGTAAAAAGCTTCTTGTTGGGCAATCCATTTAAAAAAATCATTCATCCAACTAATAATATTACCATATATTGAAGCTATAAAATCAGGTAATATATTAAGTAACGCCATTCCGATAACTATTAAGCCATATCCTAAAATAATTCCAAGAACAGGAATAACAATTACATTAGATAATAGAAATAGCCCTGGAAACTGATGAAAATAAAATAAACTAATAGGTAGTATGCCAAATTGTGCAACAACAGAAACAACTAAAGCTTGCCAAAGCTTATCAACAACCCAATATTTGGGCTTAAAAAGGCGATAAAAAAATGGATAAAAAGTAACAATACCAATTACTGCAAAGTAGCTTAATTGAAAACCAACATCGAAGACAAAGCTAGGTCGAATAAGAAGTAATATAAAGGCAGAACACGCTAATGTATTAAGAGTGTTTAATGGGCGCTTATAATTCATGCCAACAGCAACAAAAGTAAACATGGTTGCTGCTCTAGAAACCGATGCAGATAATCCTGCAATTATTGCAAAACTCCAAAGACAGATAATAATAAGGACGATTTTATAAATATGACCATGTTTTACTAATTCAATGGGTTTAAACAACAGGTTTAAAAAAAGTAAAATAATACCAACATGTAAACCCGAAACTGCAAGAATGTGTATCGCTCCAGCTTTCTTGTAATCGTCGTAAATCTCATCACTTATTTCCTTTCTCTGGCCTAATAAAAGCGCATTAATAATAGCAAGCTGGTTTGTGGTAAAGGTATAGTTTTTTAGTTTCTGATTTATTTTTGATCTAATGGCATCAGCAAAACCAAAAATGGTTTGTTTTGAATGACTGACAATATATAGAGACTGATAATCTGTAAATAGTTTTGAATAAATATTTTTGTTTTCAAGAAACGCCTTGTAATTAAATTGATTTGGGTTTAAAGGATTAAGTAACGGATAAAATTTCGCGTTAATAATGAATAGGTCATCAACTTGTAATGGTTTTGAAACAGAATCGATTTTAATGTTCAATAGTGCCAATCCAGATGTCTTGATGCTATCAATTTTTAAAACTTCAACCACATATTTATCATTATAGATATTTGATTTTAAGGGGTCCGTAATCCTTAATGTCATGTAAGATGTAGAATCATTATAAAAACTTTTTAGATGTGTATAATGGCTTTTATAATTTCTATGATCGTGAATGTTTGCAATTAAAATTCCTAAAGAAATCATAGTCAAAAATGCAATACAACCAAACCATATGTTTTTTTTATAAAGAGGTTTTGAAATAATGTATGCGATGGCTAAAGCACAGAATAAAACAATAGTTATTACACTAGCATGAAATAGAGAAATAGGAAAATAATGAGACAATAAGATGCCTATAACCAAACAGATGGTTAGCTTAATAATAACAAAATCAAGTAGTTTCACATAAGTAAGATAGTGAAAATCTTACAATATTCTGCGTGCTTGTACAAAAGCAAAGTACCAGTACTTCTCTGATAATCTTGAGGTTATAACGCCTTTGCTAGTTGTTGAATGAATAAATTCTACATAACCAGACCTGGCTTCAGTAACCAAACCAACATGGTTAATTGATCGACTGTTTTTCTTTGTTGCAAAAAATAATAAATCGCCTTTTTGGACTTCTTTTACATCTACCCAATTCCCAGTTGTTGCTAAATCTCCAGTGGTTCTTGGTAGCGAGATGTTCTCACTACTATAAGCAGTGGTTATAAGTCCAGAGCAATCTATGCCTTTTTTTGTAGTTCCCCCATACTTATAACGAACACCATTATATTTTTCGGCAGTAGTAATAATATTCTCTATGGTGGAATTATCTGTAGAGTTTCTATGGTTGTTTGAACTCTTTGTAATCGTTGTCGTTTTTGTGCTTTTTCGACTGTTGCTTTTAGTGTTTTTTGTTGATTTACAGGCCGAAATGGTTAATATAAGAATTAATAAGTAGGTAATTTTACGCATGTTAGTTTTTAATGGAATTGTAAATTAATTTAGCTGTTTTATCACTGGCTCCTTTACCTCCTAATTTCTTTTCAAGGTCATAATATTCTAAAAAAAGTGTGGCACGGTTATAAGGATCAAGAATGTTGTCTAGTTCTTTTTTTAAGTTACTTTCAGTGAATTCATTTTGAATGAGTTCAGTTACCACTTTTTTGTTCATTATTAAATTCACTAAAGAAATGTATTCTAAATTAACCACCCGTTTACCTATCTGATAAGAAATCCAATTGCCTTTATAACAAACTACTTGTGGAACTTTAAATAAAGCAGTTTCTAAAGTGGCAGTTCCAGAAGTCACTAAAGCAGCTGTTGAAACAGACAATAAATCGTAAGTTTTATTAGATATAAAACGAACATTGGTATTCTTGATAAATTGCTTGTAAAAACTGTAATCCTGACTTGGCGCGCCAGCAATAACAAATTGGTAATTAGGATAGCTTTTAGTTATAGATAACATTACTGAAAGCATTTTTTTTATTTCTTGCTTACGACTACCAGGTAAAATGGCAATAATGGGTTTTTCGTTTAATTCGTAATCTGCCCGAAATGTGTATTCGTTTATTTGTGTCCTATTGGCTATAGCGTCAATCGTTGGATGACCAACAAATTCCACAGGATAGTTATGTTTTTTTTCGTAGAAATCTTTTTCAAATGGAAGAATAACATACATTTTATCGACATCTCTCTTTATGGATTTAATCCTACTTTCCTTCCATGCCCAAATCTGTGGTGAAATATAATACTGTGTTTTGTATCCATTTTGTTTTGCCCATTTGGCTATTCGAAGATTAAAACCTGGATAATCAATAAAAATAATTACGTCTGGATTGAATGCTTTAATATCTTTTTTGCAAAAAGATAAGTTGTTGGCTATTGTTCTTAAATTCATAATAACCTCAGCAAAACCCATAAAAGCTAGGTCTCGATAATGTTTAACTAAAGTATTGCTTACCTCACTCATTAAATCTCCACCCCAAAATCTAAATGTTGTATTAACATCTTCTTTGAGTAAGGCTTTCATGAGGTTGGAGCCATGTAGGTCTCCAGAGGCTTCTCCAGCAATAATGTAGTATTTCATATAGCCGTTTTTCTAGATAAATTTAAACACAAAAGTTGAAATAGCAATAATTACTGTAGCTAAAAGTACACCTCTTGCTCGATAATCTTGTTTCTTTTTTATAAAAATAAAAAAGACTGCAAGATTTAATATGGCACCTAGACTAATTAGTTTTCCTAGAATGCCTTCTGAAGAGGCAGACCTTAAAACGGTAAAAAAATCGTTACCATTTCCAAAAGCTAAAGCCGCGAAATAAAGCCCTATAGTATTTGCAACAAGTCCAATTATAAATCCTATTAGTATTTCTTTTTTCATTTAAGCTTAATTTATTTCAGTATCATTAAAATTCCAAGTGTTTAAGTTTGATATTGCATGATGTGCCGTTAGATCGAATTGTACTGGAACCACAGAAATATAACCATGTTCTAAAGCCCATTCATCAGTGTCCTCTCCATTGTCTAAATTTACAAACTTACCAGTAAGCCAATAATAATCTTTTCCTTGTGGTGATTGGCGTTTATCAAATTCTTCTACCCAATTGGCTTTTGCTTGTCGGCATATTTTAACACCTTTAATAGCTTCTTTAGGTAACTTAGGAAAATTGACGTTTAATACAACATTATCAGGAATACCATTTTCTAATGCATTTATTGCAATACTTTTTACATATTTTTTTGTGGCCTCAAAATTAGCATTGTAATTATAATCTAATAGAGAAAACCCAATAGCAGGAATACCTTCAATACCAGCTTCTAAAGCAGCACTCATGGTTCCAGAATAAATTACGTTTATAGAAGAATTAGATCCATGATTAATTCCCGAAACACACAAATCAGGTTTTCTGTCTAGAATCTCCCTAACAGCAAGTTTAACACAATCTGCTGGTGTTCCAGAACAACTATATTCTAATTGCTCGCCTTTATCAATAAAAACACGTTCTAAATGTAACATCGAATTAATGGTAATAGCATGTCCCATACCACTTTGAGGGCTGTCAGGCGCAACTACAACAACATCTCCAATCTCAAGCATGACTTCAATTAAGGCTCTAATACCAGGCGCTGTAATACCATCATCGTTTGTTACTAAAATAAGTGGTTTCTTAACCATAAATAAAAATTGAATTAACATTGCTAAAATACATAATTTCCTACGTAACACATTATTTTATCTGGTTTAACAAAAAATTAGTACCAATTGATATTATTGGCATAGTTTTTTCTTTAATTTAGTAAAATAATAGACATACTTTTTGAATTGTAGTTACGTTTTATGTATTATTATAGCCCAAATCAAATTACTTCTACAATACATTGATAAATAAATATGATAAGATTTATGAAAAGGAATTATAAAATTTTAATGTTAGTGCTTCTGTTAGCGTTTGCATCTTGCAGTTTTACTACTAAAACTTTTGAAGATCCCGATAAAGATAAATTACTAATTCAGGTAATTACTTACGTGCTTCAGCGAGGACATTTCGACCCAAAAGATTTAAATGATGATTTTTCTGCTGAAGTTTATGCAGAATATTTAGATCAATTAGATCCATTAAAAAGATATTTTTATAAATCGGATATAGATGAATTTGAAAAATTCAAATTTCAACTGGACGATCAATTAAAAGCATATGATATTTCATTCTTTAATTTAACTCATGAAAGACTAGTACAAAGAATTGAAGAGTCTAAAGCTATTTATAAGGAAGTGTTAGAAATACCATTCGATTATTCTTTGGATGAAGAATTTAATTCCGACTACGAAAGCATTGGGTATGTTAAAAGTAAAAAACAAATGAAAGATCGTTGGAGACAACAACTTAAATTCTCGAATTTAGTGAATTATGATGCTTTAATGGTTGAGCAAGAAAAAGCAAAAGCCGATAACAACTTATATGAAACAGTAGATAATGAAAATTTGGATGATGATACTTTAAATAATGAAGAAACCAAAAAACAAAAAGCAAAAGTAGAAAAGAAAACACCTGTTCAAATTGAAGAAGAAGCACGTGCAGAAACGCTAAAATCTATCAATTTATACTATAACGACTATATTGACGATTTAGTGAGAAAAGACTGGTTTTCAATGTATGTAAATGCCGTTGTTGGAGAATTTGATCCACACACAAGTTATTTTGCACCTGAAGACAAAGAAAACTTCAATCAACAAATATCTGGAAAACTAGAAGGTATTGGAGCTCGTTTGTCAAAACGAATGGATAATACGAAGATTGTTGAGCTAATTTCTGGTGGTCCAGCCTGGAGAGGAAATGAGTTAGAGGTTGGAGATATTATCATGAAAGTGCGTCAGGAAAAAGAAGACGAACCTGTAAATATAGTTGGAATGCGTCTAGACGATGCTATAAAACTTATTAAAGGCCCAAAAGGAACAGTAGTTGTGCTTACCGTTAAGAAAGTAGATGGTACAATAAAAGATATTAGCATAACTAGAGACGTAGTTGAAATAGAAGAAACATATGCTAAAACATCTATGGTTGTTAAAGACGATAGGCGTTTTGGAGTTATAAATCTCCCTAAATTTTATGTTGATTTTGAAGATTATAAAAGTAGAAATGCAGCATCAGATATTAAAAAAGAGATAGAACGTTTAAAAGCAGAAGGTATGGAAGGCCTTGTTCTAGATCTTAGAAATAATGGTGGAGGTTCACTTCCAGTTGTAGTAGATATTGCTGGAATGTTTATAAAAGAAGGTCCTGTGGTGCAAGTTAGAGCTACAGGCGAACCAAAAGAAGTGTTAGAAGATAAAGATAAGTCCATTGTTTGGGATGGTCCATTAGTAATTATGGTCAATGAATTGTCAGCTTCAGCATCCGAAATTTTAGCAGCTGCAATGCAAGATTATAAACGAGCTATTGTAATTGGTAGTAAGCAAACCTATGGAAAAGGTACTGTTCAAACCTTTTTAGATTTGAATAATATGGTTCGAAATAATAAAGATGGTGATTTAGGAGCTTTAAAATTAACCACTCAAAAATTTTATAGAATTAATGGTGGTTCAACACAGTTGGAAGGTGTCAAGAGTGATGTCGTTGTTTTAGATAGATACAGTTTTATCGATATTGGCGAAAAAGATCAAAGAAATCCACTGCCATGGGATAAAATTAGTGCTGTGGATTTTAAATTCTGGGATGGGTATTTCGATTATAACGAAACAATTGCAAACAGTACAAAAAGAATGAATGATAACGAACAATTGAAGCTAATTGGGGAAAATGCTAAATGGATAAAAGCAAGAATGGACGAAAATATACATTCTTTAAATTACCAAAAATATAAAGCACAATTAGACCTTAATGAAGAAGAGTCTAAACGATTTGATAAAATTTCTGATTACCAAACCAATTTAACTTTTGTGTCTTTACCTTACGAAGAAGAGATTTTTAAAACAGATACAATCTTAAAAGAAAAAAGAGATAGATGGCATAAGAGTTTAAGTCAAGATGTATATGTTGAAGAAGCCATAAATGTTCTTGAAGATTTAAAAATGTCTTATTCAATTAAAAAAGTAGCCTCTACAGTTAAAGATTAATAATAAATGAGTCAAAATTCAAGCTCATTAAGTCAATTAGCGCTCCAGAAATTTAAACATGATTTTTGGGGCGTTTTTAGCTTTTGGTTTATTGTTTTAGTAGGTGTTATTTCTGTTTTTGCTTATGCATTTGCTCCAGATAATTCACAATATGCCAATCAGATGCATTTGTCAATCCATTCTAAAAAACCAGGATTTAAAACGCAAATGTTAATTTTGCCTTCTTCTATTGAAAACAATCAAATTTTTTTTGACAAATTATTTTTTGGTAAAAAAAACACAGAAACAGAAATACCAATTTCATCATATCAGCTTCTAGATAATAAGCTGTTTTATAAAGAATATGCTTCAGATGGTCTTGAAGGTGCTGAAAAAGAATTGGTCTTAACCAATTTTAATTCAAAACAGATTGATGCTTTAATTCAAAACAAGACTTTTCTTTTTGGTACAGATAAATATGGTCGCGATTTATTGAGTAGAGTTTTAGTTGGTGCCAGAATTTCTTTTTTTATTGGTTTTGTGGCTGTTTTTATATCGTTAGTTATTGGCATTTTTATGGGAAGTATTGCAGGCTATTTTGGTGGAAAGGTAGATGCCTTTATTATGTGGATAATAAATGTAACCTGGTCTATTCCAACCTTATTGCTAGTTATAGCCATTACTTTAGCTTTAGGTAAGGGGTTCTGGCAAGTGTTTATTGCAGTTGGATTAACCATGTGGGTTGAAGTTGCAAGAGTGGTAAGAGGACAAATTATTAGCGTGAAAGAAATGCAATATGTAACAGCAGCAAGAGCTTTGGGTTTTAACGATTTTAGAATTATTACCAAACACATTCTGCCAAATATTATGGCTCCCGTTATTGTTATTTCTGCAGCTAATTTTGCTGCTGCTATTTTAATTGAGAGTGGTTTGAGTTTTTTAGGTATTGGTGCACAACCTCCAATGGCTAGTTGGGGAGCTATGATTAAAGACCATTACAACTACATTATTTTAGGGAAGCCTTATCTAGCTTTAATTCCAGGATTTTGTATTATGAGTTTGGTTATGGCTTTTATGTTAATTGGTAATGCGCTGCGAGATGCGTTAGATGTGAAAAGCAGTTAGTCAAGCTTCATGTTGTTATTTAAATCATCAATATATTTTAAAACAGCCTCTTTCCCTATGTCTTTTGAAGATGAGGTAATAAAATATTTAGGCATTTCTTCCCAAGTTTCTAAAAGAATATTTTTATAATCTTCAACATGATTTTCAATAGCTTTAGGTCTCAGCTTATCGGCTTTAGTGAAAATAATAGAGAATGGAATTCCGTTTTCACCCAACCATTGCATGAATTCTAAATCGATTGGTTGAGGTTGGTGTCTAATATCTACTAAAACAAAAGCAGAAACTAATTGCTCTCGCAAATTAAAATATTGAGTAATAAATTTTTGAAATGTCTTTTTAGCACTCTTCGAAACTTTGGCATAACCATAACCAGGTAAATCGACTAAATACCAGGTTTTATTTATTAAGAAATGATTTATAAGTTGAGTTTTTCCTGGTCTACCGGAAGTTTTTGCAAGACTTTTTCTGCTTGTTAGCATATTGATTAATGACGATTTCCCGACATTACTTCTACCAATAAACGCATATTCAGGAATAAGATTTTTTGGACATTTAGCAACATCAGAATTGCTCATTACAAATTCTGCCGATTTTATTTCCATAATAATGTTCTGTGAAATTGAAAAGATCTTCTTTAACGTTTTTCTTTTTTAGAAGTTTCTTTTCTTAAGCCAACTTTCTAAAATTTTATTAAACTCATCTGGGTGTTCCATCATAGCAGCATGCCCACATTTATCTATCCAGAACAATTCGGAATCTGGTAGAAGCTCATTGAATTCTTCAGCGACATCTGGTGGTGTCACAGAATCGTTTTTTCCCCAAATAATACAAGTAGGAGTTTTCATTTTTGGTAAGTCTTTAGCCATGTTGTGTCTTATGGCACTTTTAGCAATGGCTAAGGTTTTTATAAGTTTGTTTCTATCATTTACTGTTTCATAAACTTCATCAACAATTTCTTTAGTTGCAACTTCGGGATCGTAAAATACGTCTTGAGCTTTCTTTTTTATTACTTCGTAATCACTTCTCTTAGTGTAACCGCCACCCATTGCACTTTCGTACAAACCAGAACTTCCAGTAATTATTAAGGCTTTTACCTTTTTTGGATATTGTTTTGTGTAATATAAACCAATATGTCCTCCTAAAGAATTCCCTAATAATATAACATCATCGAAGCCTTTAAACTCAATGAATTCATGTAAATATTTAGCAAAACTTTTAACATTGGTTTTTAGTAAAGACATTGTGTAGATTGGTAATTCAGGAATAATTACTTTATAGCCTATTGCGCTGAAGTGTTTGGTAACAGATTCAAAATTACTTAATCCTCCCATTAATCCATGTAACACAATAATTGGTGTTCCTTCTCCAACTTCAATATATCTAAAATCTTTTTCCGTTTTTAATCTATGCGCCATTAAGTAGTAAGTCTTTACAATAAAAACAAATATAGGTAAATCATTCATAATATATCCATATAAATTTTATGGGATTCAAATGTCTTATAAATGAGATATTAACAAGCTGTTGATTAGATTTCTTTAAAAGTGTAACCTGTTAATTTTGAGGCTCTAAAAAAATATAATTTCAGGTAATACCGAATAAATCATGCTGTTAATCGAAAATTTATCAACAAAGTGGTAGAATGTGGTAAAATGTGGTATATTTTTCAATATATTTGAATCTTAAACACAAAATTGATAACGGAACCCTTTGAACTCATTAATAGGAACATACGAATGTAAAGTAGATGCTAAAGGAAGGCTTATGCTTCCTGCTGCATTAAAAAAGCAATTGGCTCCTGTTTTACAAAATGGGTTTGTTTTAAAACGAGCTGTTTTTCAGCCATGTTTAGAATTGTATCCAATGGCTGAATGGGAGGCTTTAATGCAAAACATCAATAAGCTTAACAGGTTTAAGAAAAAGAATAACGATTTCATCCGACGTTTTACAGCTGGAGTAAAAGTTGTAGAAGTTGATGCTACTGGTCGTTTATTGGTTCCAAAAGATTTAGTGGCTTTTGCAGGTATTTCAAAAGAGATTGTGGTTTCGTCTGCAATTAATATTGTTGAGATATGGGATAAAGACAGGTACGAACAAGCTATTGATGACGCTACTGGTGATTTTGCAGATTTAGCTGAAGAAGTTATGGGACAAGATGACGAGCATGGAATATCATAATCCAGTTTTATTAAAAGAAACCGTTGATGGTTTGAACATCGTTAAAGATGGTGTCTATGTAGATGTCACCTTTGGAGGTGGAGGTCATAGTAGAGAGATTTTGAAAAGACTTGGGGAGAAAGGAAGACTCTTTGCTTTCGATCAAGATGCTGATGCGCTTGAAAATAAAATTGACGATGAGCGTTTCACCTTAATCCATGAAAACTTCAGATTTATTAAAAGGTTTTTGAGGTTTTATGGTGTTAAAAAAGTGGATGGCATTTTAGCTGATTTTGGTGTGTCTTCACATCAATTTGATGTTGCAGAGAGAGGTTTTTCAACGAGGTTTGAAGCCGATTTAGATATGCGAATGAATCAACAAAGTAAGCTTTCAGCTTATCATGTAGTTAATGAATATAGCGAAGAGCAACTTAAAGATGTTTTGATGCAGTATGGCGAATTAAGATCTGCTCCAGCAATGGCAAGTTTAATAATTTCAAATAGAGCTGTTGAACCAATTAAAACCAGTGAACAGTTAAAAGGTATTCTAAAGAAATTTTTGCCACCAAAACACGAAAATAAAGTGTTGGCACAAATATATCAAGCTATCAGAATAGAAGTAAATCAAGAGATTGAAGCGTTAAAAGAGCTTTTGTTGCAAACACCAGATTTGTTAAATAAAGATGGTCGATTAAGTGTTATTTCATATCACTCTTTAGAAGATAGATTGGTAAAACGATTTATTAGGAATGGCTTATTTGAAGGAGAACCAGAAAGAGATGTTTTTGGAAATTTTGAAGTGCCATTAAAAAAAGTAGGAGGATTGGTGGTTCCAAGTAAAGAAGAAATAAAAATAAATAATAGAGCACGAAGTGCCAAGTTAAGAATTGCTGAAAAATTATAAATGAAGAAAGGGATTCTAAATATATTAAAGGGAACATTCCTAGTTAATGATGATGCATTTAAAAACTGGCGTATGATTCTATTTGTTTCTTCATTGGCGTTAATTATGATAGCTAGTTCGCATAGTGCAGATAAAAAAGTACATGAAATAGCCAGATTGAATAATGAAGCAAAAGAATTGCGATCGGCATTTGTAGATGGAAGAAAAAAGCTCATGGAGCTCAAAAAAGAATCAATGGTAGAATTGAAAATGAAAGAAAAAGGCTTAGCCATATCGGAGATTCCACCAACAAAAATTAAAGTTAAACCTCAAAATTAGTTCAGCTTGGCAGTAAACGAGAAGAACATATTAAACCGATTGTATTTTTTAGCAGGATGTATGTTCATCTTCGCTCTAGCAGTTGTGTTTAAACTTTTGAGTATTCAGTTTGTTCAAGGTGATAAGTATAGAGAATTGGCCGAAGAACGAACTATTAAAAATGTAGTTATCCCAGCAAATAGAGGTAATGTGTACTCTATTAATGGGAATTTACTAGCAACGTCCATTCCTAAATACGATATTCGAATAGATGCTATAACACCAAGTTCTGCAACTTTTGAAAAATATTTGAAACCATTATCAGACTCACTTTCAAAATTTTCGAAAAAACCATCTTCATATTATCAAAAAGAAATTAGAAAAGCCAGAGTAAATAAAAACAGATACTATCTCTTAGCAAGAGATATTGGATATTCAGATTATATAAGAATTAGAAATTTCCCATTATTAAATCTTGGAGCTTATAAAGGGGGATTGATTGTAGAACAGACCACAAAAAGAGAACATCCAATGGGAGGTGTGGCAGAACGCACTATTGGTTACGAGCGCTTTGATGAAGCAGGAAATGTTACAAGGCCTGGAATTGATGGTGCCTTTGGTGTTAAATATCTTCGAGGTACAGATGGTTTGAGGTTAAAACAGAAAATTGGTAATGGACAATGGAAACCCATTGCAGACTATAACCAAGTGGAGCCACAAGATGGATACGATTTATATACAACAATAAGCGTTAATATTCAAGACATCGCGCATAATGCCTTGTTGCAACAATTAGAATATTACGAAGCTGAACATGGTTGCGTGGTTGTTATGGAAGTGGCTACTGGTGAGATTCGAGCAATTTCAAATTTAGGCAGAACAGAAAAAGGGTCTTATTACGAGAAATTGAATTACGCTGTTGGTGAGTCTCACGAACCTGGTTCTACCTTCAAGGTTATGGCTTTAATGGCAGTTTTAGAAGATAAATTAGTAGATACATCAACGGTTGTAGACACTAAAAATGGAGTAAAAACTTTTTACGGACGAAAAATTAGAGATTCTAAGCATGG
Organism: Flavobacteriaceae bacterium LYZ1037; assembly: GCA_003144015.1. GTDB lineage: Bacteria > Bacteroidota > Bacteroidia > Flavobacteriales > Flavobacteriaceae > Xanthomarina. Next base: position 467,157 of record QFWS01000002.1, read on the forward strand.
TGGTTATGGAAAAATTTCAGTTGCTAGAGCTTTAGAAGTGTCTTCAAATATTGGATTGGCAACAATTATTGATGAAGCATATTCTAAAAATCCGGAAAAGTTTCTTAACCGTTTAAAAAGCTGGAATTTAGATAAACCATTAGGCTTACCAATTTTAGGAGAAGGAAAGCCTAAAATATATGAGCCTGGTCATCCAAAATGGAGTAAAAATGCCTTGCCTTCTATGTCTTATGGCTATAATTTAGATATAACACCATTACAGACTTTAACATTCTATAATGCCATTGCAAATAATGGTGTTATGGTAAAACCTAAATTCATTAAAGAAGTAAGAGAGTTAAATAAACAAATTGAAACTTTCGAAAGAACGATAATTAACAATAAAATATGCTCCGATAAAACCATCAAGGAAATGCAAGAGATTCTTAAGAATGTGGTTGTTCGTGGTACAGGAAAATCTTTGTATTCGCCATATTTTTCTATGGCAGGAAAAACAGGAACAGCTCAAACTGAGTATTGGATGGAAGATTGGGATAAAAACCCAAGATATGTGTCGTCTTTTGCTGGTTATTTTCCAGCTGAGAATCCGAAATATTCTTGCATTGTTATCATTCATAAGCCAAGTACAAAAAAAGGATATTATGGAGCAGATGTTTCTGGTCCAGTCTTTAAACGTATCGCACAAAAAATATTTACCGACACCCCAATAATTGACGAGGTAAACTCACTAAATGTCAAAGATATAGAGGCAGAAAAAGAGTTTGATAGTTATTATTCAACAGCTCAAACTTATAAAACCATTATGCCAAATGTAATTGGATTGCCTTTAATGGATGCGCTTGCACTTTTAGAAAACATGGGATTGAAAGTGCAAATCCAAGGAATTGGAATCGTAAAGTCTCAATCTTTAGATAAAGGATTAAAAGTTAAGAAGAATCAAACAATTGTTATTCAGGCCTCATGATGACACTAAAAGACATATTATATAAAGTAAACCTCAATGCTGTTGTTGGGAGCACAAGTGTGTCTGTTAAAAATATCAATTTCGATTCTAGAAGCATTTCTATAAACGATGTTTTTGTAGCCATCAAGGGAACTGTTTCTAATGGACATGAGTTTATCGATACAGCTATCAATCAAGGAGCAGTTGGCATTATTTGCGAAAAGCTTCCACAGAATATACAAGAAGGAATTACTTATGTTGTAGTAGATAGTGCTTCAAGAGCCTTGGCTATTATGGCTTCAAACTTTTATAAGAATCCTTCCGAAAACTTAAAGCTTGTTGGGGTAACTGGTACGAATGGAAAAACCACAATTGCCTCATTGCTATACCAGTTATTTAAAAAGGCAGGATTTAAAGTTGGATTATTATCAACTGTAAAAATTATGGTGGATAATAAAGAATACAAGGCAACGCATACCACGCCAGATTCTTTAACTATAAATAAGTATTTAAAGGAAATGAATGATGAAGGTGTTGACTTCTGTTTTATGGAAGTAAGCTCTCATGGCATTCATCAAAATAGAACTGAAGGCTTGCAATTTGAAGGAGGTATTTTTACCAACCTATCTCACGATCATTTAGATTATCACGATACGTTTGCTGAATATAGAGATGTAAAAAAATCGTTTTTCGATAAGTTGCCGACTTCAGCATTTGCATTGGTAAATGTTGATGATAAAAATGGCTTGATGATGCTTCAAAATACCAAAGCGAAGAAGTTAACATATGCACTAAAAGGGTATGCCGATTATCGAGCTCAAATTTTAGAAAACCAATTAAATGGCTTGTTGCTTAAAATAAATGAAAGCGAAGTCTGGACTAGATTAATTGGGAATTTCAATGCATATAACGTCTTAGCTATTTATGCTACTGCTGAATTATTAGGTTTAGAAAAGGTTGAAAACTTAAGAATTATTAGTGAATTAGAAAGTGTAGCTGGAAGATTTCAATATCTCATATCAGATGAAAAAATAACGGCCATTGTAGATTATGCGCATACACCAGATGCATTAAAAAATGTATTGGAAACCATTAATAGTATTCGAACTAAAAATGAAGAGTTAATTACTGTTTTTGGTTGTGGTGGCAATAGAGATAAAACTAAACGTCCAAAGATGGGGCATATTGCTTCGGCTTTAAGTACTAAAGTGATTATTACTAGTGATAACCCTAGAAATGAAATTCCGGAAACCATTATAGATGATATTGAAAAAGGTATTGAACCTCAAAATTTTAAAAAAATTGTTTCGATAACCGATAGAAAACAAGCCATAAAAACTGCCTGTCAGATGGCAAGCCCAAACGATATCATTCTAATAGCAGGTAAGGGTCATGAAACATATCAAGAAATTAAAGGCGAAAGATTTGATTTTGACGATTTTAAAATAGTACAAGAATTTTTAAAACAATTACAAAAATAATATGCTGTATTACCTATTCGAATATTTAGACACGCATTTCCAAATTCCTGGAGCAAGACTCTTTGGTTATATAACCTTTAGAGCTGCTATGGCAATTATTTTGTCGTTGTTAATATCTACCATATTCGGAAAACGCATTATTAAATATTTACAAAAACAGCAAGTAGGAGAAACCATTAGAGACCTTGGTTTGGAGGGTCAAGTAGAAAAAGCAGGAACTCCAACTATGGGAGGAATTATTATTATTCTTGCAACACTTATACCAGTGTTGTTACTCGCTAGGTTGGAAAATATTTATGTGATTCTGCTTATTGTTACAACCCTTTGGATGGGTACTATAGGTTTTATCGATGATTATATTAAAAAATTCAAAAAAGATAAGGAAGGATTAAAAGGAAAGTTCAAAGTGCTAGGTCAAGTTGGTTTAGGGATTATTGTTGGAACCACTTTATATTTTCATCCAGATGTTACATTAAAAGAAAAGTTGCCTATAGCACAACAACAGGAAATATTAGCTGCAAACCCTAAAGTGGAGTCTTCAAAATTATTTCAAGATGAAGAACGTTCAACAAAGACAACTATACCTTTTGTAAAGTCTAATGAATTCGATTATGCTGAAATTATTTCATGGGTCAATCCGGAATGGGCTAAATACGCTTGGATTATTTTCATTCCAATCGTTATTTTCATTATTACAGCCGTTTCAAATGGGGCCAATTTAACAGATGGTATAGATGGACTTGCAGCAGGAACTTCAGCCATAATTGTGTTAACGCTTGGGATCTTTGCTTGGGTTTCGGGTAACATCATTTTTTCAGATTATCTCAACATCATGTACATACCAAGAGTAGAGGAAATCACCATTTATATAGCTGCTTTTGTAGGAGCTTTAATAGGGTTTTTGTGGTACAATACTTATCCAGCGCAAGTGTTTATGGGAGATACAGGAAGTTTAACAATTGGCGGTATTATAGCGGTTATAGCTGTTGCAGTTAGAAAAGAATGGCTTATTCCTGTGTTGTGTGGTATTTTTTTAGCAGAGAATTTATCAGTAGTCATGCAGGTAAGTTGGTTTAAATACACCAAAAAGAAATATGGTGAAGGCAGACGTATTTTTAAAATGTCGCCTTTGCATCATCATTATCAAAAATCAGGATACCATGAAAGTAAAATAGTGACAAGGTTTTGGATTGTAGGAATCCTATTGGCTATTATTTCCATTGTTACATTGAAGATTAGATAAAGTTTTGTTATGCTGAGCTTGTCGAAGCATCTCAAAATATAAAAGAATGAAAAAACAAAGATTAGTCATATTAGGAGGAGGAGAAAGTGGTGTAGGAACAGCACTTTTAGCAAAAGCAGAAGGTTTTGAAGTCTTTGTTTCGGACAAAGGAATAATTAAAGAAAAATATAAAGAAGTTCTTATACATAATGAGATTGAATGGGAAAATGAAACCCATACAGAATCAAAGATTCTAAACGCCGATTTAGTGATGAAGAGTCCAGGAATTCCTGATAAAGCACCTTTGGTAAAACAAATTCGCGAAAAGGAAATTCAGGTAGTTTCAGAAATTGAATTTGCTTCAAAATTCACCAAGGCTACACTTGTTGGAATTACTGGAAGTAATGGTAAAACCACAACAGCATCTTTAACACATCATATTCTTAAACAAGAATTAGAAGTTGGTTTGGCTGGTAATATTGGGGACAGTTTTGCAAAACAGGTTTTAGAAAATAATTACCCAAACTATGTCTTGGAGATTAGCAGTTTTCAGTTAGATGATATTGCCGATTTTAAGCCACATATAGCTGTCATTACTAATATCACACCAGATCATTTGGATAGATATAATTATGAATTTGAAAACTATATCGCTTCAAAATTTAGAATTGCTGAAAATCAAACAAAGGAAGATTATCTCATATATGATGCAGATGATCCAGTAATATTAGATTGGTTAGAAAAACATTCAGTTCAATCCACATTATTGCCATTTTCACTTATAAAGAAAATAGAAAATGGTGCGTATTTAGATAAAGAAAAGATAATAATAACAATAGATAACAACAGAATAGACATGCCTACAAAGGATTTAGCATTACAAGGAAATCACAATATTAAAAATGCCATGGCTGCTTCAACAGTAGCTCAACTATTAAGAATAAGAAAACAGACTATTAGAGAGAGTTTAGAAAATTTTCATGGTGTAGAACACAGGTTGGAAAATGTACTAAAGATTAATAAAGTACAATATATAAACGACTCTAAAGCAACCAATGTCAATGCAACATACTATGCATTAGAAAGTATGGATGCACCTACTGTTTGGATAGTGGGTGGTCAGGATAAAGGGAATAATTATAAAGAATTATATCCTTTTGTAAATGAGAAAGTGAAAGCGATTATTTGTCTTGGCGTGGATAACGAAAAGTTATTAGAAAACTTTAGCACTATGGTTGATGTTATTATTGAAACTCAATTTATGAGTGAAGCAGTAAAAATCGCGTATAAATTAGCCGAAGCAGGCGATAATGTCTTGTTATCTCCAGCTTGTGCAAGTTTCGATTTGTTTGAAAACTATGAAGATAGAGGAAGACAATTTAAGGATGCAGTAAGAAATTTATAAGAATATTTGGAGTTAAAATCCTAAAAGGGTGAAAAGCATATTTAATAACATAAAAGGAGATCGATTAATATGGGCAATTGCTGCATTGCTAGCTATTTTCTCATTCCTTCCAGTTTATAGTGCTGCTAGTAATTTGGCTTATATAGCAGAAAGTGGAAATACCTTTTCCTTCTTTTTAAAGCATCTAATGCATTTGTTTTTAGGCTTTACTATAATGTTTGGTGTGCATAAAATTCCATATCGTTATTTCAGAGGGTTGTCTATTGTTTTAATACCTGTTGTTTTAGTATTGTTAGTAATTACTATGTTACAAGGCACAACGATTGATGGAGCAAATGCCAGCAGATGGATTCAGATTCCTTTGGTAAACATGTCTTTCCAAACTTCTACGTTTGCATTTGTTGTTTTAATGGTTTTTGTAGCTCGTTACATGTCTAAGATTAAAGATGAAGATATTACATTCAAAGAATCAATCCTGCCACTTTGGGTACCAGTTTTCTTGGTTTTAGTTCTTATTCTACCTGCAAATTTTTCAACAGCTGCTATTATGTTTGTAATGGTGCTTATGTTAGTGTTTTTAGGTGGTTATCCAATAAAATATTTAGCCATTATTATTGGAACTGGAATTTTGGCCTTAATGCTATTTGTTTTAATTGCGAAGGCTTTTCCAGATGCTATGCCAAATAGAATTGATACCTGGATGAGTAGAATTGAAAATTTTTCTGATGGTGGAGATACAGAAGCAGATTATCAAATTGAAAGAGCTAAAATAGCTATTGCTTCTGGTGGTATTCAAGGCGTTGGACCTGGAAAAAGTATTCAAAAGAATTTTCTGCCACAATCTTCATCAGATTTTATATATGCTATCATAGTTGAAGAATATGGTTTAATAGGTGGTTTTGTGTTAATGGTTTTTTATCTGTGGTTGTTATTTAGAATTGTTATTGTATCGCAAAAAGCAGATACTATTTTTGGTAAGTTATTAGTGTTGGGAGTTGGGTTGCCAATAGTATTTCAAGCCTTAATAAACATGGCAGTTGCTGTAGAGTTATTTCCGGTAACAGGACAAACTTTACCATTAATAAGTAGTGGAGGAACCTCCATATGGATGACTTGTCTGGCATTGGGTATTGTACTTAGCGTCAGTGCAAAAAGAGAAGAAATTAAAGAACAAGAAGATAGAGAAGATAATCCGTTGGAAATCCTTTCAGAGGCTATTTAAAAAAAGAAAAAAGAAAAGTGTCAGAGAAAAAAACATATAAAATTATTTTATCAGGAGGTGGAACAGGTGGTCACATCTATCCAGCCATTGCTATAGCCAATGAATTGAAACAACGTTTTCCTGATGCCAAATTTTTATTTGTTGGCGCTAAAGATCGAATGGAAATGGATAAAGTGCCTCAGGCTGGTTATGAGATTGAAGGGCTTTGGATTTCGGGAATTCAGAGAGAATTAACCTTAAAAAATTTAAGTTTCCCTTTTAAATTAATAAGTAGTTTGTATAAAGCAAGAAAAATTATCAATAGATTTAATCCAGATGTGGTTATTGGAACTGGTGGTTTTGCTAGTGGACCATTATTGCAGGTTGCTACCTCAAAAGGCATTCCTAGTTTAATTCAAGAACAAAATTCGTATCCGGGAATTACAAATAAGTTGCTTTCAAAAAAAGCCAGTAAAATTTGTGTGGCTTATAGTGGTTTAGAGCGATTCTTTCCTGAAGATAAGATAATTAAAACAGGAAACCCTGTTAGACAAGGCCTGCTAGATATAGATTCTAAAAGAGATGAAGCTCAAAATGTTTTCGCGCTTGAAAAAGATAAAAAAACACTTTTTGTTTTAGGTGGAAGTTTGGGAGCTAGGCGTATAAATGAATTAATAGAAAAAGAATTAGATTTTATTCTAAGCCTGAACATTCAAGTTATATGGCAGTGTGGAAAGCTGTATTTCGATAAATACAAAATCTATAACAATACAAAACATGTACAGGTGCACGCCTTTATAAACAACATGGATTTTGCGTATGCAGCTTCAGATGTTATTATTTCAAGAGCAGGAGCAAGTTCTGTTTCAGAATTATGTATCGTTGGGAAACCGGTTATTTTTATTCCTTCACCAAATGTGGCCGAAGACCATCAAACTAAAAATGCCATGGCAATTGTTAATGAAAAAGCAGCGTTGTTAATTAAGGAAGCCGATTTAGAAGTAGATTTTCAAAATAATTTTTCACAATTATTACTTTCTATAGAGAAACAAAATGAGTTAAGTGAAAATATAAAAAAATTAGCCTTAGTAAATGCAACAAAACAAATTGCAGACGAAGTTGAAAAACTATTAGAAAAGTAAATTGTAAATGAATTTAGACAACATAGATAACGTTTATTTTATTGGAATTGGTGGTATTGGTATGAGTGCCTTAGCCAGATATTTCCATGCAAAAAAACTGCGTGTTGCTGGATACGATAAAACCCAAACAGACATTACAGACAGCTTAGAATCACTTGGAATTCAAGTGCATTTTAGCGATTCTGTTTCAAACATCCCTGATGCATTTTTTAATTACGATACTACTTTAGTTATATACACGCCAGCCATACCAAAAAACAATATGGAATTGGTTTATTTTAAAAACCAACCAAGCTTTAGACTTTTAAAACGATCAGAAGTTTTAGGAATTATAACCGAAAACACCTTTTGCTTGGCAGTTGCAGGTACACATGGAAAAACAACCACAACAAGCATTTTAGGGCATTTATTAAATAAATGTGATGTTCCTGTTACAGCTTTTCTTGGCGGTATTAGCGAAAACTACAATTCAAATTTAATTTTGAATGGAACAGAAGTTTCAGTAGTAGAAGCAGACGAATTTGATAGGTCATTTTTAACACTTTCTCCAGATATAGCTTGCATCACATCCATGGATGCTGATCATTTAGATATTTATGGTGATGCGTCTGAATTAATTAAATCGTTTGAAGATTTTTCAAAACGAGTCAAGACAAATGGCAAGCTGTTTATTAAAAATGGCTTACCAATTAAAGGAATTACTTATGGAATTGAAGATCAATCAGATTATTCAGTTCACAATATAAAAATAGAACATGGTGTCTATGTTTTTGATGTAAAAACACCAAAAACAACACTTGAAAATTTACAATTTAACCTACCTGGTAGACATAATCTGTCGAATGCATTAATAGCCTTGGCGATGGCTGTAGAGTATGGTTGCCCTCACCAGCAGCTCGCCAAAGCTTTAGCATCCTACAAGGGAGTTAAACGTAGATTTTCTTATCATATTAAAACAGATGAGTTGGTCTATATAGACGATTATGCTCATCATCCAGAAGAAATCAATGCGGTCCACCAAGCGGTTCGCGAAATGTATCCTAGAAAAAAAGTGTTAGCTATTTTTCAGCCGCATTTATTTAGTAGAACAAGAGATTTTGCAGACGATTTTGCCAAAAGCTTGTCGCAATTTGATGAATTGTTGCTATTAGATATTTATCCCGCTAGAGAATTGCCTATTAAAGGAATCTCCTCAAAATGGTTGCTAGAAAAAATCAATAATAAGCATAAACAGCTAATCGGTAAAAAAGAGATTATTGAAAAAATAAAAGAAAGTCAAGCCCAGATTGTTTTAACAATTGGAGCCGGAGATATAGGAGAAGAAGTCAAACAAATAAAAAAAGCCTTAAGCGTTGCAAGTTAATTGGAATTACATAAAAATGGTGATACTGCTAATTTTAGTAGTGTTTTTATATGCCTTTTCCTCAACAAAAAATACGTTTAGAAAAGTGTCTGATCCAGTAATAAATTTTAAAGGAGATAACAACCTTTACTTGACACATGAGAATGTTAGTAAATTGTTAATACAAAATAAAGAGAGTGTTAAAAATAAGCCTAAAGAAACTTTAGATTTGAATGATTTAGAAGCTGCCCTGAATTCTAATCAAATGGTTAAGTCGGCTCAAGTGTATTTATCAGTAAATGGGACACTTACGGCCGATATTGAACAAAAAAAACCTATAGCAAGAGTACGTACAAATGCATCATATTATATCGATGATCAGGGAAGTTATATGCCTTTGTCATCAAATTATACTGCACGAGTGCCACTTGTAACTGGACAAATTGAAAAAAATAACTTGGAAGATGTTTTTAAAATAGCTCAAAAAGTAGAAGAGGATACCTTTTTAAAAAAACATGTTATTGAAATTCAACAAACAGAAAAAAAGACATTTTTTTTAAAGTTTAGACAGTGTCCTTTTACAATACAGTTAGGAAGTTTGAAAAATTTAGATAAAAAAATCATGAATCTAAAAGCGTTTTATAACAAAGCTTTAAAAGATAAATTACTTAATAACTACGTGAATGTTAATTTACAGTTTGAAAGTCAGGTTGTGTGTACTAAAAAATAAACTATGGAAAACAATATAGCAGTAGGATTAGACATAGGAACCACAAAAATTGTGGCCATGATTGGTCGTAAAAATGAATATGGTAAAGTTGAGATTTTAGGCATAGGAAAATCTAAAAGTCTTGGAGTACATCGTGGTGTGGTGAATAATATTACACAAACTATTCAATCTATTCAGTTAGCTGCTCAAGAAGCTGAAGCAGCTTCAGAATGTAAAATTGAAGATGTTACAGTTGGTATAGCAGGTCAGCATATAAGAAGTTTACAACATAGCGATTATATAACTAGACCTAATTCAGAATTGGTTATTGATGAAGAAGATATTGAGCGATTAATAAATCAAGTACATAAATTGGTGATGCTTCCAGGTGAAGAAATTATTCATGTATTACCTCAAGAATACAAGGTGGATGGTCAAGCCGAAATTAAAGAACCAATAGGTATGTATGGAGGTAGGCTAGAAGCTAATTTTCATGTGGTAGTTGGGCAAGTATCTTCAATTAGAAATGTTGGTCGTTGTATAAAAAGTGCAGGACTCAACTTGGAAGGTATAACGCTTGAACCATTAGCATCTGCTAATGCTGTTTTAAGTCAAGAAGAGAAAGAAGCAGGTGTGGCACTTATTGATATAGGTGGAGGAACAACCGATTTGGCCGTCTTTAAAGATGGTATTATTCGTCATACAGCAGTGATTCCTTTTGGAGGAAATGTAATCACTGAAGATATCAAGGAAGGTTGTTCAATTATAGAAAAACAAGCAGAATTATTAAAAATAAAGTTTGGTTCAGCCTGGCCAGGTGAAAATAAAGAAAATGAAATTGTATCTATTCCAGGTTTAAGAGGTAGAGATCCAAAAGAAATAACACTTAAAAATCTGTCTAAAATAATTCATGCAAGAGTCGTAGAAATTGTTGAACAAGTTTATGTAGAGATAAAAAATTATGGACACGAAGAGCAAAAAAAGAAGCTCATAGCTGGAATTGTTTTAACAGGAGGTGGCGCACAACTTAAACACTTAAAGCAACTGGTAGAATATATAACTGGAATGGATACTAGAATTGGGTATCCAAACGAGCATTTAGCTGGAGATAGCGACGATGAGGTAACCAGCCCATTATATGCAACAGCAGTTGGTTTGGTGATGGACGGTTTAAAAAGGCAAGAGCGCAAAAGAGCCGAAAAAGTTGAAGAAGAAATTATTGAAGAAACCATAAATGAGTTTGAAGAAGAACAAGAGCAAGAAATAAAACAAAAACCAGAAAGACGCTCTTTCTTAGATAAATTAACAGAACGCGTAAAAGATTTTTTAGATAACGCAGAGTAGTCTAAAAAGCAAAGAAACATAGAATTAATCCAAAAGATATTTTTAAATATCGCAAAAAGTAATAGAATAAATAAAACCCGAAATTCATGAGCAGCAACAAAGAATTCGAAAGCAGTATATCATTTGATCTCCCTAAAAATCAATCAAATGTTATTAAAGTTATTGGTGTTGGAGGTGGAGGTAGCAACGCTATCAATCACATGTTTCAACAAGGCATAAAAGGAGTTGATTTTGTTATCTGTAATACAGATGCACAAGCCCTCCAAAATAGTGGTGTCCCAAACAAAATTCAATTAGGTCTTAACTTAACCGAAGGGTTAGGAGCAGGAGCAAACCCAGATGTTGGAGAGAAATCTGCAATAGAAAGTTTTGAAGATATCCAACGCATGTTGGATACCAATACAAAAATGATCTTTATTACTGCAGGAATGGGTGGAGGAACAGGAACTGGAGCTGCACCTATTATTGCTAAAATGGCAAAAGATTTAGACATTCTAACGGTTGGAATTGTAACCATGCCATTTCAGTTTGAAGGAAAAATGCGTAACGAACAAGCCCAAATTGGTATTGAAAACTTACGTAACGTTGTAGATTCTTTAGTTGTAATTAATAACAACAAACTTCGTGAAGTTTATGGAAACCTTGGATTTAAAGCTGGTTTCTCTAAAGCAGATGAAGTCTTATCTACTGCTGCTCGTGGTATTGCCGAAGTAATTACACACCACTACACACAAAACATCGATTTACGTGATGCTAAAACCGTGTTAAGTAATAGTGGAACTGCCATTATGGGTTCTGCATCATCTTCTGGTCAAAATAGAGCACACGATGCTATTTCCAAAGCACTAGATTCACCATTGTTAAACGATAATAAAATTACTGGAGCCAAGAATGTATTGCTGCTAATTGTATCCGGTTCACAAGAAATAACGATTGATGAGATAGGTGAAATTAACGATCATATTCAAAACGAAGCTGGACATGGCGCAAACATTATTATGGGAGTTGGTGAAGATGAATCTTTAGAAGAATCTATTGCAGTTACAATTATTGCAACGGGTTTTAATATCGATCAACAGGACGAAATTTCTAATACTGAAACAAAAAAAGTCATTCATGCTTTAGAGGAAGATAAACCTTTTGAACAGGATTTAACAAAAAAAGAACAAGCTCCAGCTATCATCACTCCAAATATTGAGTTAGAAGAAAAAAAGGAGTCTCCAATAGTTAAACATACCTTAGATCTTAATGAATTGGAAGAACTTGATACTCCAAAAAAGGTGTCAAATGAAAACGACTTAATTCCAACTTCAGAATTAATAAGAAATATAAACGTTGTTTATGATGAAGTATTAGATACTGTTGAAGAAGAAGATTTTGTTATAACTGATGTGCAATCTGAAACCCAAAAGGAAGAGCCAATAGAAATTGAAGAAGAAAAACAACAAATCACTTTAACTTTCGATTTACCATTAAGCGAATCAACAATTGAAAATAAAGACGACGACTTTGTTGTTCATGATTTAGAGGAAAATATTAAAAAAATTCCCGTAAACGATTATGTAGAATTAATCCCTGTAACCGAAACAAACGAACATGGAGAAACAAGATATGCACTTGATGATTATATTGAAATAGAATCAGGAATAAATAAAAGCAAAAAACAGGAACAAACCTTAGAAATTTCTGAAGAGCTTGATGAAGAAATAGTTTTCGAAAAGAAAGTACTTAATCAAGAAACAACTCAGCCAACAACAGAGGAATTTGATCCTATGAACAGTCCTATTTCAGAGATACTTAAAGAACGTACCGAAGAGCGACGACGTAAAATGAAAGATTTTAATTATAAATTTAATAATTCTAAAATTGACGATATAGAAAAAACACCAGCCTATAAACGTCAAGGAGTTAATTTAGATAATACACAACATTCATCCGACTCAAGTATGTCTGGAACAAGCGTAAGTACAGATGAAAATGATGATTTACAATTTAGAAGTAACAACTCTTTTTTACACGATAATGTAGATTAGAAACAATTAAGTTTAGTGTTTAAGCTTCGTGAAAACCTCAAGATATCAAATTGATAATTTTGAGGTTTTCTAATTTTTAGAATTCTCACAAAAGAAGATTCTTTTTTCTTAGTATCTTCGTGCTTTCAAAAAATATAAAATGAGTTTACAACAAGAGGTTATGGCAGCTTTAAAAGAAGCAATGAAAGCTAAAGATCAAACAGCATTAACAGCCCTTAGAGCTGTTAAATCGGCTATATTATTGGCTCAAACTGAAAGTGGTGCTAAAGAAGATTTAACCGAAGAACAAGAACTGAAAATACTTCAAAAGCAAGTTAAACAACGAAAGGATAGTGCAGCAATCTATATAGAACAAGGACGTGAGGATTTAGCTGCTCCAGAATTAGCAGAAGCAGAGGTTATCAATCAGTTTTTACCAGAAGCATTATCCGAAGCGGAAATAGAAAAAGTAGTTGTTATGACTATTGAAAGTGTAGGAGCAGAAGGGATGAAAGATATGGGGAAAGTCATGGGAATAGTGAGTCAGGAATTAGCTGGAAAAGCAGATGGGAAAACTATTTCTAATATTGTTAGAGCAAAGTTAGCTTAACAACATTCCTGTGTCACAATTGGCCTCGTAGTTCAACTGGATAGAATATCAGATTTCGGCTCTGAGGGTTGGAGGTTCGAATCCTCTCGAGGTCACAAATAAACAAAATTCCTAAATGTCAAATCAAGTTCGCTTGAATTTGTAAGTTTAGGATTTTTTGTTTTCAAAGCATTGTTTTCAAAAGACTTGAGTAAAGCAAAGTAACTCCTATTACTATTATTTACTTAAGTTGATATTAATTTGTATATGCCATATTGGCTATTATTAAATTTTTTTTTCTTTAATTATATGTTTACATTTTAACTCTATGCTTTTAATAAATCCAACAGAAGATTTTTATATAGGAACTTTAATTTTAACCATCCTTGTTGGCTTTTTACTTATTATTGTTTTTATATGGATACGTCAAATTATTGTAAGCGTTTTTGGTGGTATTGAAATGGGATATATGTTTGTTACAAAACGTCCAATGTTTATATATTTTCACCCGTTTTTAAAAAAAATAGAAACACGTCAAGAGAGTATATTAAAGCAACAATTTACTTTTTATAACAGATTAAGTAATAAACACAAAGCCTATTTCAGGCACAGAGTAGCAGCTTTTATTGAGAATAAACAATTTATAGGTAAAGACGGTTTTTTAATTACAGAAGAAGTAAGAGTTTTAATTTCTGCAACAGCTATTATGTTAACATTTGGATTTAGAGATTTTATTATTAAATCCATAAAAAATATTATTGTGTACCCAACTCATTATTATTCTAGCGTTAGCGAAGATTATCATAAAGGAGAGTATAATGTTAATTTGAAAACCTTAGTACTTTCTTGGGATAATTTTCAAGATGGGTTTCGAATCGAAGACGATAAATTAAACCTAGCAATTCATGAATTGGCTCATGCCATTCATTTTAATAGTATGTATCAAAACGATATTAATTCCGTCATATTTCTAGATACATTTAATAAACTTAGAGACATACTTTTAGTTGATGAGAATTTAAAGGCTAAATTAGTGAGTTCAGAATACATTAGAGATTATGCTTTTACTAACGATTTTGAATTACTTGCAGTAATTTTAGAAACTTTTATCGAATCGCCAAAGGAGTTTAATTACCGATTTCCAAAGGTTTATAGCTTAGTAAAACAGATGCTGAATTTTAATTTTAAAGGGTATTAGCTTGTTTTTAAATTTTGTTTTGATTTTAATGTAGTAAGGCTCAATAATGCTATAAAGTTTCCAAATCATGGAAATCTAAAACTTGTAAAAAGACGAATTTTTCAATTTTTAATGTAGTTAAACAGATTAATAAAATTATAATCCAAAATAAGTATCTTGTAGTTTTAAGATATTATGAATAAACAAACCCTTATTAATTGTTACCAACAAATAAAGCCTTTTGTTCACAGAACACCTGTGCTTACTTCTCATTTAATAAACGACATTGTTGGAGCAGACTTGTTTTTTAAGTGTGAGAATTTTCAGAAAATGGGAGCTTTTAAAATGCGTGGTGCAACAAATGCCATCATACAATTAAACAAAGAGCAAAAAAGTAAAGGTGTTGTTACACATTCTTCTGGAAATTTTGCCCAAGCACTTTCTTTAGCTGCAAAGAGCTTAGGAATTAAGGCTTATATTGTAATGCCAAATTCTGCGCCACAAGTTAAAGTGGATGCTGTAATAGGTTATGGAGGAGTCGTTACTCATTGTGAATCTACACTTGAAGCTAGAGAAAATGCTGCTTCGCAAATATCTCAAAAATCAGGAGCAACCTTTATTCATCCGTCAAATGATCTAGATGTTATAATAGGTAACAGTACTGCTTGTTTAGAATTACTTGAAGATGTTGCTGATTTAGATTATATTTTTACGCCAGTTGGAGGAGGTGGTTTAATTGCTGGTACAGCTTTAGCCGCTCATTATTTTGGAAAAAACTGTAAAGTAATAGGTGGAGAGCCTTTTGAAGCTGATGATGCTTATCGTTCTTTAATTAGTGGTAAAATTGAAACAAATAAGACTGCTAATACCATTGCAGATGGTTTAAGAACGCAATTAGGAGATATTAATTTCCCAATCATTCAAAAACATGTTGAACGAATTATTCGTGTTCAAGAACATGAAATCATAGATGCCATGCGATTAATTTATGAACGTCTAAAAATAGTAATTGAGCCTTCTAGTGCTGTAGCTCTTGCTGCAGTATTAAAGGAAAAAGAACAATTTAAAAATAAAAAAATAGGTGTGATTCTTTCAGGTGGAAATATCGATTTATCTAAACTTCCTTTTTAACTATTAGCAAGCGTCTTTAATTCTTTGATGGTTTGTAATTGATTGCTGCTTTTAAATACATGACTTCCAGCGACAAAAACATCTGCTCCAGCATCTACTAATTGTTTGATGTTTTTATCTGTTACTCCACCATCAATTTCAATCTTGGTGCTTAGTCCTTGTTCGTCAATCATTCGTCTTAATTTCTTGATTCTGTTATAAGTGATGTCTTCAAATTTCTGACCACCAAACCCAGGGTTAATAGACATTAATAACACCATATAACACTTTGGTAGAATATCTTCTAAAACAGAAACTGGAGTTGTTAAATTTAAAACCACACCAGCTTTACATCCAGCATCTTCAATTTGTGTGAGTGTTCTGTGTAAATGCACTGTAGATTCGTAATGAACCGTAATAATATCTGCTCCTACTTTCGCAAATTCTTCAATATAGCGTTCTGGTTTTTCAATCATTAAATGGACATCCAACGGTTTTGTTGCGTGTTTTTTAATGGCTTGAATTACTGGCATGCCATAAGAAATGTTTGGAACAAAGTGTCCATCCATAACATCTATATGAAACCAATCGGCATCACTGTTGTTAACCATTTCTACATCGCGTTGCATATTGCCAAAATCGGCAGCTAGCATGGAAGGAGCAATTAATTTGGAGTTCATTGTGGTGTTTTGTATTGTTTTTACAAAAATAGGTAAAAAAATGAAGCCAGAGTAATCAGCTCTGGCTTCTTTCATCAATCAAAAAACGAACAGTTATTTTGTAACTGTTTGTTACGGTTATTTAGTCGTAATTATTTTAAATTACTATCCTAAATAGGTTTTTAATATTTTACTTCTAGACGTGTGTTTTAATCTACGAATAGCTTTTTCTTTAATTTGTCTAACACGTTCTCTTGTTAGGTCGAATGTTTCTCCAATTTCTTCCAGAGTCATAGGGTGTTGATTCCCTAAACCGAAGTATAAACGGATGACATCTGCTTCACGAGGTGTTAATGTTTCTAAGGCTCTTTCAATTTCGGTACGTAAAGATTCATGTAATAAATCTCTATCTGGATTTGGCGATTCGCCTGAATTTAAGACATCATATAAATTAGAATCTTCACCTTCAACCAAAGGTGCGTCCATACTTACGTGACGACCAGAATTTTTCATAGACTCTTTAACATCGTTAATAGTCATGTCTAATTCTTTGGCAATTTCTTCAGCACTTGGTGGGCGCTCATGAGCTTGCTCTAAAAAGGCAAATGTTTTATTAATTTTATTAATAGAACCAATTTTGTTTAGAGGCAAACGCACAATACGCGATTGCTCTGCAAGCGCTTGTAAAATGGATTGTCTAATCCACCAAACGGCATAGGATATAAATTTAAAACCACGCGTTTCATCGAAACGTTGTGCTGCTTTAATAAGTCCTAAATTTCCTTCATTAATTAAATCTGGTAAGGTTAAACCTTGGTTTTGATATTGCTTAGCTACAGAAACAACGAAACGTAAGTTAGCTTTTGTCAACTTTTCTAATGCAAGTTGGTCTCCTGCTTTAATACGTTGTGCTAATTCTACTTCCTCGTCTGCTGTAATTAAGTCAACTTTTCCAATT
Source organism: Flavobacteriaceae bacterium LYZ1037 (assembly GCA_003144015.1). GTDB lineage: Bacteria > Bacteroidota > Bacteroidia > Flavobacteriales > Flavobacteriaceae > Xanthomarina. The sequence continues at coordinate 484,451 of QFWS01000002.1, forward strand.
TCTTGAAGATATTTATCTAACGAAGCGGTTTCTCTATTAGTAACCTGCTTTGTAATTTTAAGTTGTCTCATCTAATGAATGCCTATAAATAAGTTAAGTTATACGAATGTAATAATTATACGTACAAATAGTAAATTTTGTTACAGAAAGGTACAAATAAATTTTTTGAAAGTATATTTGAATATAATTTTACATAATTATAGTATATTAAGCCTTTATAAAACAATAATTAAGAACATGAAAAAATTAATATTTTTATTATTTGCATTTGGAATGATGCAAGTTTCAGCCCAAAACTTATCGACACAGTCTAAAAGTGATGCTTCCTCAAGTGACTCAATGATTGAAAACTTGGTTGCTGATCAAGTAAAAAGCTTTACAGAAAAGTTGAATTTAAACGAAAAACAACAAGAACAAGTTTCTGGGTTGGTAGTTAGCCAGTTTAAAAGTGAAAAGTTCCAAAAAATGATTGGAAGCATGGGGAATAGTAAAGCATTGAGTTCTGGGTCTAGTTCAGACATGACTAAAAAAATTCAATCTACTTTATTAAGTGATCAAGGTTTTCGAAAAGAGATGGGTTCCATTTTAGATGACAATCAAAAGGGAGCAATGAAAAAGTATATTCCCCAATAAACGTTTAATTAAAAATTAGAAAAGCCCATCAAATTATTTTGATGGGCTTCTTAAAATATAAGTAAATAAAGAATTAATCTTCTTTTTTATCTTCTCTAGGTTTTCTATCGGCACGTCTGTTATCACGTCCACGATTATCACGAGAACCTCTATTGTCTCTAGAATTATCTCTAGGAGGTCTTTCTTTAAAGCCTTCTGGTTTTGGTAAAATAGCTTTTCTAGATACTTTCTCTTTTCTAGTTCTAGAATCTATACCAAAATACTTCACATCAAAAACGTCTCCCATGTTTACAACATCAGATACATTTTCTGTACGTTCCCAAGCTAATTCGCTTACGTGTAATAACACTTCGTTTCCTGGAGCATCCGTATACTCAACAACAGCACCAAAATCTAACATTTTGATTACTTTTACTTCGTATACACTACCAACTTCAGGCTTAAATAATATAGCGTCTATTTTTGCCATAACAGCTTCGATACCTTTTTTACCAACACCTAAAATTTCAACAATTCCTTCTTCAGTAACAGGATCTTCGTTAATAACAATCGTTGTATCAGTTTCTTTTTGCATTTCCTGAATCACTTTTCCACCAGGTCCAATTAAGGCACCAATAAAATCGTTAGGAATACGTCTTGTTACCATTGTAGGTGCATGTTCTTTAACGTCTGCATTTGGTTTAGCAATTGTATCTGTCAACTTCGTTAAGATATGTAAACGACCATCACGAGCTTGTTTTAGTGCATTCACTAAAATCTCGTAACTTAATCCTTTTACTTTAATATCCATTTGACAAGCTGTAATACCATCAGCAGTTCCAGTCACTTTAAAATCCATATCTCCTAAGTGATCTTCATCACCTAAAATATCAGATAATACAGCATACTTTCCAGATGCAGCATCAGAAATTAATCCCATCGCAATCCCAGAAACTGGTTTTGTCATTTGTACTCCTGCATCCATTAATGCCATTGTTCCAGCACAAACAGTCGCCATTGATGATGAACCGTTAGATTCTAACACTTCAGATACGACACGAACTGTATATGGACTTTCATCTGGCACCATGCCTTTTAAAGCACGTTGCGCTAAGTTACCATGACCTACCTCTCTACGAGAAGTCCCACGGATTGGTCTTGCTTCACCTGTACAAAAAGGAGGGAAGTTATAATGTAAATAGAAACGCTCTTCACCTTCTTGAGATGGCATATCTATTTGATTAGCGTCTCTAGAAGTTCCTAAAGTTACTGTAGCTAAAGCTTGTGTTTCTCCACGTGTAAAAAGTGCAGAACCATGTGTAGATGGTAAGTAATCTACTTCACACCAAATTGGTCTGATTTCGTCAGTCTTTCTACCATCTAAACGCAACCCTTCATTTAAGGTTAAGTCGCGAATAGCTGCTTTTTCAGCTTTTCTGTAATAATCTGAAACTAATCCACCGTAATCTTCTAATTCTTCTTCTGTAAAAGTAGCTTTTATATCTTCTTTAATTTGTTCGAATGCAGCGCTTCTTTCATGTTTAGATGATCCAGCTTTTGCTATGGCATATACTTTATCGTAAGCCATATCATGCACCTTTTTCTCTAAATCGGAATCTTCTCTTGCTGGTTCGTATTCACGAACGTCTTTTTTTCCGAATGCTTCAGCTAATCTCACTTGAGCAGCACATTGAACCTTAATAGCTTCGTGTGCAAACTTAATAGCATCTGCCATTTCTTCTTCGGAAATCTCATCCATTTCACCTTCTACCATCATAACTGAATCGGCAGAAGCACCAATCATCATATCTAAATCAGATTCTGCTAATTGAGCAAGTGTTGGGTTAATAATAAATTCACCGTTTATACGACCAACTCTAGCTTCAGAGATTGGACATTCAAAAGGTAAATCTGATAATTGAATTGCAGCAGAAGCAGCTAATCCAGCCATAGCATCTGGCATCACATTTTCATCGTGAGACATTAATTGAATCATCACCTGTGTTTCAGAATGATAATCTTTTGGGAATAATGGACGTAATACTCTATCCACTAAACGCATGGTTAATACTTCGCCATCACTTGGTCTTGCTTCTCTTTTGAAAAAGCCTCCAGGATATCTACCTGCAGCAGCAAACTTCTCTCTGTAATCTACCGTTAAAGGTAGAAAGTTTAGGTCTTTTTGTTCGTAATTGGAAACAACAGTACATAGTAACATACATTTTCCTGATTGCACAACAACACTACCATGAGCTTGTTTTGCTAATTTTCCGGTTTCAATGGAGATTTCTCTTCCATCACCAAGGTCAATGACCTCTCTAAAAACTTTTGGAATCATAAATTTTTTAATTCTAAATTAAACAATGGTCGTTGTGTTGTTGTAGTAGTAGTTGTTGTGACCAATGAAAAACTATGAATAGCTTCTTCTATTTTTGTCATTGAGAATCATCCTTTAAAGTGATGAGATAATCTTTTTTAATTATAAGAGATTACCATATTTAGACTGCGCTAAGCACAGGTTGGTTACTTCGCTCGAATGACATGTAACTAGTTATTTTAAAACAAAAAAGAGGCGCGAAGCCTCTTAAATGTGATTATTTTCTTAATCCTAATTCTTTAACTATAGCACGATATCTTAAGATATCTTTCTTAATTAAGTAATCTAGTAAGCTTCTTCTCTTACCTACTAACATTACTAATGAACGCTCTGTATTATAATCTTTACGATTATTTTTTAAGTGCTGTGTTAAGTGCTCAATTCTGTGTGTAAATAATGCAATTTGTCCTTCAGCAGAACCAGTGTCCTTTGCGTCTTTACCGTGTTTTTTAAAGATTTCCTCTTTAGATTCTTTTGTTAAATACATTCTAATATTATTGTAAATGATTGTTATGTACACGAAAGCTTTTCTTTCGAGCTGCAAATATACTACTTTTTCATTAATTGTAATCTTTTGTGAAAATATTATTTTATATCTAATTGTAATTTTTTTCTATTCTATCCGTTTTAATAGCATCTTAACCTTAAAAAATTGATTATGAAAACATTGAAATTGAAATCGAATGGATTGTTTGCTCTAATAATTCTAGGGCTTTTGTTTACTGCTTGTACAGAAAATGATTCTCCAGATCCTGTATCTCAAGACCAGGAATTAAATGAAGTGGTTCAATCTTCAGAAATGGACGCTTTGTCTGCATCATTAGAAGATTTTATTATTGAAGTATATGAAGACCAAGAAAGTGCTGAAGCCAGAGGTGTTATTAGCTCCAGAAATTCTTTCCCTAATTGTGTTACTGTGACTTTGGTTATGGAACAAAATTTTCGAGAACTGACCGTAGACTTTGCTGAAGGAGGTTGTATGGTGAGAGGTCATTTACACGAAGGACAAATTGTTATTACTTACGAACGAGATCCTTTAGAAGAACAAGTGTTTCTAGGCTATGTTTTAAATGATTACAAGTTTGATAATAAACAGGTTATAGGTAATAATTCTATTTTAAAAGAACTTGCTAATGACAACGGAAATCCACAATTTACACATACTGTAGATTTAACAGTTGTTTGGCCAAATGGTTTACAAGCTTCTAGAGAAGGACAAATTATAAGAGAATGGACGGAAGGTTTTGGATCGGGAGTTTTTACGGATAGTGTTTTTGAGTTTACAGGTTACTGGAACGCTACCTTTATGAATGGTAGTACTCATAATTACGAGATTATTTTACCCTTACGTCGTGAAGTTTCTTGTTACTATTTTGTAAGTGGATCTATCGAGGTAGAACGCACCTTTTTTGGTGGTACTTTAGATTATGGAAATGGAGCTTGCGATAATTTTGCGACATTTACATTAACCGATGGGGCAACCATTGATATTATTTTGTAGTAAAAGAAACATATATAAAAAAAAGCGACCTAATGGTCGCTTTTTTTATTATTATATAGTTGAAATTATTCTCTTATTGGTTGATTGGTAATCAAATCGATATACTGATTCACCTTGTTTTTAAGATGCTTTCTATGTGTAATAAAATCTAAGAAACCATGTTCTAATAAAAACTCAGAAGTTTGAAAACCTTCTGGCAAATCCTGACCAGTTGTGTCTTTTACAACGCGAGGTCCAGCAAAACCAATTAAAGCTCCAGGCTCACTTATATTAATATCTCCTAACATAGCAAAGGATGCAGTTGTTCCACCTGTTGTTGGGTCTGTACATAAAGAAATATAAGGTATTCCTGCATCTGATAATTGAGCTAATTTAACCGAAGTTTTTGCCAGTTGCATTAAAGATAAAACGGCTTCCATCATTCTAGCTCCACCAGATTTTGAAATAATCATGAATGGGATTTTCTTTTTTAAAGAATAATCTGCTGCACGCGCTATTTTTTCACCTACAACAGAACCCATAGAGCCTCCAATAAAAGAAAAATCCATACATGCAACAACTAAATCTTTTCCTTTAGATTTACCAACAGCAGTACGAACGGCATCTTTTAAATTGGTTTTTTCTTGAGCAGCTTTTAAGCGTTCTGGGTATTTTTTGGTGTCTTCGAAATTTAAAGGATCTTTAGATTCCAATTTGGCATCTAGTTCTTTAAACTTATTATCGTCGAATAAAATTTCGAAATATTCTTTACTTCCAATTCTTACGTGGTAGCCATCTTCTGGACTTACATAAAAATTTTGTTCTAATTCTTTGGTATCTACTATTTTTCCTGTTGGAGATTTATACCACAAGCCTTTAGGAGTGTCCTTCTTCTGTTCGGTTGTGGTTTGAATTCCTTTTTCTTTTCTTTTAAACCAAGACATATCGATTAACGATTTTAGATTTATGATTAACGATTTTTAGTTCCTAAAAACCATTAGTTCTATTGTTAGTTAGAAAGGCAAAATTAAACGTTTAATTTGAATTGCCCTCTTTTCTCTTTTATAAATTTTATAAAGTATTGACGTTATTTAAATCTTCGAAAGCCTTTTTTAGGCGTTCAACAAAGGTCATTTCGCCTTTACGTAACCAAACTCTTGGGTCGTAATATTTTTTATTTGGAACATCGTCGCCATCTGGATTTCCTATTTGCGACTGCAAATAATCTTGTTTTTCTAATATATAATCACGAACACCAGAAGTAAAGGCATATTGCATGTCTGTATCGATATTCATTTTAATAACACCATAACCTATAGCTTCACGAATTTCTTCAACTGTAGATCCTGAGCCACCATGAAACACAAAGTCGATATGATTGTGTGTTACCCCAAATTTCTTTGACACATATTCTTGAGAGTTTTTAAGAATTTTAGGTGTTAGTTTTACATTTCCAGGCTTGTATACACCATGCACATTTCCAAAGGCTGCTGCAATGGTGAATTGATTGCTTATTTTACTTAGTTCTTCGAAAGCATAAGCGACTTCTTCTGGTTGTGTGTACAATTTTGAGTCATCCACATCTGTATTATCTACGCCATCTTCTTCACCACCAGTAATACCCAATTCAATTTCCAAAGTCATCCCCATTTTGCTCATTCTGCTAAGATATTGTTTGCAAATTTCAATGTTTTCTTCAATAGGTTCTTCACTTAAATCAATCATGTGAGAACTGTATAAAGATTTTCCTGTTTCCTTAAAATGTTGTTCACTGGCATCTAATAACCCATCAATCCATGGTAATAATTTTTTAGCACAATGGTCTGTGTGTAAAATAACCGGTACTCCATAGGCTTCTGCTAATAAATGAACATGTTTTGCTCCAGCTACACAGCCAGCAATAGCTGCTTTCTGGTTATCGTTGCTTAATCCTTTACCGGCATTAAAAACACCTCCACCATTAGAAAACTGAATAATTACAGGTGCATTTAAATCTCTAGCAGTTTCTAAAACGCCATTAATGCTACTTGACCCTACAACGTTTACTGCAGGTAGCGCAAAGTTTTTTTCTTTAGCTAGTTTAAAAATATTTTGAACTTCTTGACCTGTTGCAACTCCAGGTTTAATATTATGAGCCATAATTGTATAATTATAAAGTTTGAAAAGACAAAAATAAGAAAATTAAATAGCTTAGAAAGGGTAATTGATACCTATGTTATAAACAGCGTTTGAAAAATTGTAATCGTTAAACCATCTGTTGTTTTCCGGATAAGAAGGATCGTAGGTTTTAAAGCCTATATCGAAACGAAAAACAGCAAATCCAAAATCGTACCTTAAACCAAAACCAGAGCCAATAGCTATATCTTTTAACGATGCAAAATTCGTGAAGGTTGCTTTAGGGTCGGTCACATCATCAAAAACATTCCAGATATTTCCTGTATCGATAAAAAGGGCGCCATTAAATTTTTCGAAGATGTTAAAGCGATGTTCAATATTAAAAGCAAGTTTTAGATTGGCTTCATTAAATTCGTCGTTACTGTCTAAACTTCCAGGGCCAAGACTATAGGCAGTCCAGGCACGATTATCGTTAGTACCACCAGCAAAGAAACTTTTTGAGAATGGAATATTAGTTGAATTTCCATATGGAATAGCTATCCCTAAAAAGCTTCTTATAGCTAAAACGTTTTTTTTGCTTAAATCCCAGTGTTTAATATAATCAAATTCAGTTTTTACATATTGTGAATAGGCTACATTAAACATTTCGTATTGACCAGCATCGTTTTTCTTAAGGTTTCCAATTTTTGAGATGGCAGAAAATAAATTCCCTGCTAATTCGACTTTAAATCTAAAGATTGAAAAAGTTTCATCGTAAAGGTTTTCCCTGTTATCTCTAGTATAGTTAAAGTTTGTAGCAAATATGAGGTTGTTTTCTGTAAGTCTGATTTTTCGTTCGTTAATGGAATACACATCGTCGTATTCTGGATCCCCAGGTTGTAAAGTTGTGTTTCCTGATAGCACATCGTTGATAAACATATCTGTTTCATTTGGATATGTTAAATCGTTTCCGTTATTATAATCTATGTCTTTAGAGATGTCGTTTAATTCATTGTAAGAGTTTCCGTAAACTCCAAAATAATTGTCTGGATTTAAGTTTCTAACATATTGAATGTTAAACAAATCCAACCTGTTAGTTACTAAGTTTGAAGCGAACCATTTATAATTGAACACGCCAGAAACAGTTTGTTTATCTAATCCTACATTTGTCTGACTAGAAGTAGATACAGATATTCTTGTGCTTGGAAACATGGTTTTAGGAATAATCCTTTCTGTATTAATTGGAAATAATAATCTTGGAATGGTTAATTTTAAATCAACTCCAAGTTCATTAATATCGAAGAACGGGTCGCTTTCATCTCCACCATCTTTTGACGCTCCAATAGAACCAAAAGCAGAAAGTTCTAAAGTTTCTGCTCTTTTAAATACATTCCTCATCAAAATACTTGGGTTGAAAGCTAATCCAATAGATTGAATGTTGCTTTGTGAAACTTCAGCACTAAAATTCAATCCAAACTTTTTTAAAGGAGTTAATAAAATATTAGCAGTTAAGGTAGTGTCTGGATTTTCTACATAATCGATACTTGGATGTTTAAACGTTTGTAGATTGTTTATATGTCTGAATGTGTTAGATCTGTCTTTGTCTTTAAAAACATCATTTGGTGTTATAAAGATAGCATCAGTAATGGCTTTTGGTTTAAAACGCATTTTACCAATACTGTATAAATTGTAATTTTTAAAAATTAATGAATCTGAATAATTAGAATCTTTTTTCTCGTAAGAATAATCTGTAACAATATTAACCTCCTTTATTTTATAAATATTAAAAGGTTCTCTCAAAACAGTATTTTGAGTTCTAATAGCACGGTCTAATATTTGTAATTCTACTTGTACTTTTTTGTTTGTATTAACTGTATCCATTTCAAAATAGATATAGTCTTGACTGAAATGATAGACTCCAGAATTCCTTAAAGTCGATGTGATTCGACTTTTTTCTAAATTAAAGGTCTGGGTTCTGTATTGCTGATCCTTTTTTATATAAGATTTATCTTTAGTTAGCTGATATATAGAATCTACAACTGGAGAAGAAATTTTGGTAGTTAGAGAGTCTATTATATAGGGGTCTCCAGTTTTTACATAGTAATCAATTGTTGCCGTTTTATTATCTAGTTTAGTTGTTTTGGAAGTAGCTTCAACATTAAACCATCCATTGTTAAAATAATAGGCCTCTAGTTGTTTTTCAGATTTTTGAGTTTTTATGTCTTTAACAATTACAGGAGCTTCGCCAGTTTTCTTTAACCAATTATTAAAGCCTATTCTGGCTTCAATATATTTGTCTAATTGTTTTTTAGAAAGAAAATTTTCTAATTTTTTTCTTTTATTAGGTTTTGAATCAATATTGGTATTGATAATTGAATCAATGTTAGGTCTTGCCGAATTGTAAATGTATAGTCTTAATGGAATATTAATAATCTTTTTATTACGTTGCTGAAACAGAAGATTGTTTATGCGTTCTGTATTGTTTTTCTTATCATTAACATAAATAGTGTTTTCGGTAAGCAGATGCTCATTTTCAGGAACCCTTTTTACAGAATTACAAGAATATAAAAAACCTGTAAATACAATAATTAATACTATTTTTGAGGAATGTAGTTTCAAATACAAATAAAATTAACTAGTAATAAAAAGGTTGTTGTTTTTAAAAGTAATAAATGATTCATGTTTATTAAAAACGTCATTTAAACTCAAAAATACACTATTTCCATTGAAAAATATATTTAAATAAGTTTGAATGTTATCTAAAAATCAAATAAAATTAATAAGCAGTTTAAAACAGAAAAAATATAGACTTCAACATGGTTTTTTTGTTGCTGAAGGTGTTAAAGTTATTAACGAATTAATGGCTTCTAATTTTAAATTGCATCATATTTTCACAGTAAAATCATTCAAAATTGATGCCAATCTTGAAACCCTTATTTCAGAAGCAGAATTAAAAAAAATTAGCTTTCTTAGAACGCCAAATACTGCATTAGCAATTTTTAAAATACCAGAACAGCAACAGATAGAAGATAATCAATTAATAGTTGCTTTGGATGATGTTCGAGATCCAGGAAATTTAGGAACGATTATAAGACTCTGCGATTGGTTTGGAATTAAAGATTTGGTTTGTAATCTAGAAACAGTAGACTGTTATAACCCAAAAGTAATTCAAGCAACAATGGGTTCCATAACAAGAGTGAATATTACTTATTTAAACTTACAGACTTTTATAATAAACTCAAAAATGACCTCTTTTGGAACGTTTATGGATGGAGAAACTGTTTACAAAAAGCAGCTCCCTGAAAAAGGGATTCTAATTTTTGGTAATGAAGCTAATGGTATTTCTAAAGATATCGAGAATTTGGTTTCTGAAAAAATAACTATTCCTCGTTTTGGAAACCTTCAAGCAACCGAAAGCTTAAATGTTGCAACAGCAACAGCTATATTACTTAGTGAATTTAGAAGAAGTTAGTTGTTATTCGTTAATGGATTCTATCTAACAAAAGGTGCTATTGAAACGTGAAGTTAATAAACACACCACGTGTTTTCATAGTCGCAATATTTCCAGTCCAAGGACTGTTTGGATCTGCATCTCTAACAAGCTCGTCGTTTATAGCAAATACACCACGAATCGAAGGCGTGAATTTAAAATAATATAAGTAAAAATCGATACCAAAACCTATTTCGTAGAAATACATATTTTTCTTAGTCCTAAACTTCCCAGCACTATTATCGTCTGGGTTGTCTTGATTACTAGATAAGTTTAAAGCAGTAGATAGGCCACCAACTATAAAAGGTTTAAAATTATTTAATCGCTTTGTTGAAAATTTTAATAACAAAGGCACATGAATGTAAGTCGATTTTACTTCTCTTTCTAGATCTGCTGGGGTGTGTTCTATGCCATTAAAATATTTTTCATCATACTCTAAAGTTCTAGTGGTAATACATAACCCTGGTTCAAGCCTTAAGTCTACGTAATCGTTAATACGTAAGTTTCCTACTAAACCAACATTAAACCCTGTTGTTTTTGCAACTTGTATATCTGGTTTGTCTTTAAAATAATCGAAATTAAAATCGTAGCTATTAAATCCAATAAAATAACCGTAACTCAATAACGCTTTATCAGCATTCTCATCGTTTAAAACTTTTTCTTTAGAAAACAGTTGAGCAGATACTGATTGGAAGATGCAAAAGAAAGTGATTAGAAAAAAAAGTTTTTTCATATTATTTTTTTGATGATGTATAAATGGTTGCAACCCCAAATGTTTGAGGTTTGTTTGTAACATTTATAAACCCAATTTCTCGTAAAATATTGTTTAAAGCTTCGCCATAAGGAAAAACAGAGGCAGAATCGCTTAAATATCTATATGCACTTTGATCTTTGGAAAATAGTTTTCCTATAATAGGCATAATGCTTTTAGTATAAAAATTATAACCTTGTTTAAAAGGGGTTTTGGTTGGAACAGAAGTTTCTAAAATAACAAAAACTCCCTTTGGTTTTAATACCCGATAAATTTCAGCAAGACCTTTTTCTAAAGATTCAAAGTTTCTTACTCCAAAACCAACAGTAATAGCATCGAAAGTATTATTTTCAAATGGTAAATTTTCTGAGTCGCCAACAACCATTTCAATTTTATTCTCAAGTCCTTTTTTTAATATTTTCTGTTTTCCAACATTTAGCATGCCTTCACTAATGTCTAAACCTATAATTTTTTTAGCGCTAGTTTCGGCTAAGTTTATAGCCATGTCACCAGTTCCAGTAGCAATATCTAACACCATTTCAGGTTGAGAACTTGCAACAATTTTAATAACTTTTTTTCGCCATTTAATATCTATTCCAAAAGAAATAACGCGATTTAATCCATCATATTCTTTAGAAATAGCATCAAACATTTTTGTTACTTGCTCCTTTTTTCCTAGATCACTGTCTTTATATGGCTTAACTTTTGTCAATGTGATATTTTTGCACAAACCTACATATTTATTTTTAATTTAAAATACTCAAAGAAACTCAAAATAGACATTAGTGGCTAATACATATCCTTTTTTTAAAAATAATGAATTTTTACTGAAAAATATTCAAGCAAAATGCTATTTAGTATCTTGAAATCATGGAATTATATGTCTTGAAATTTTATTAATCTATCTATTTTGCAGTATATTTGCCCTACTTTATTATTTGAAAACACATGAAAATAATTATTGCTGGAGCTGGTGAAGTTGGATTTCATTTAGCAAAATTATTGTCTTACGAATCTCAAGAAATTACCTTAATAGATACCAATAAAGAGAGTCTTACGTATGCAGACAATCATTTAGACATCAAAGTAATTAAAGGCGATGCAACATCTATTTCAGTTTTAAAAGACGCTAGAATTGAATCTAGCGATCTATTAATAGCAGTTACCTCTTCTGAAACTACAAACATAACCGTTTGTGTTTTAGCAAAACAGCTTGGATCTAAAAGAACCATAGCTAGAATTTCGAATACCGAATTAATTAATCATAAAGAAGAAATAGATTTCACCAAACTAGGAATAGACGAGTTAATTTCACCTGAAGCTTTAGCTGCATCAGAAATTGAATTGCTTTTAAATCAATCGGCTTTTAATGATAGTTATGAGTTTGAAGGTGGTGCTTTAACAATGGTTGGATTAAGCTTGTCTAGAACTGCTGCATTTGTTGGGAAAACGGTTCAGGAAGCTGCTAAAATATTTCCAGAAATTCATTTTGTACCAATAGCTATTCAACGCTTTGGAACACAATACACGATTATTCCAAGAGGAGATACACAATTTAAGGAAGGAGATAATGTCGTTTTTATTACCTCTGAAGGTGGTGGTCAAGAACTTTGTACACTTACGGGGAAAATCAATACTGAAATTAGAAATGTCATGATTCTGGGTGGAAGTAAAATTGGTTATAAAACAGCTAGAGATTTAAGTAAATTTTATTCCAATGTCAAACTTATCGAAAAAGATAGAGATAGAGCATTCGACTTAGCCGATGAGCTATCCGATGTACTTGTAATTAATGGAGATGGTAGGAATGTCGATTTGCTCGATGAAGAAAGCCTCAAGGATATGGATGCCTTTATTGCCGTAACAGGAAATTCTGAAACCAATATCATGTCTTGTCTGGTAGCTAAATCCAAAGGTGTTAGAAAGACCATTGCATTGGTTGAAAATATGGATTATTTTGAATTATCTCATTCCATAGGAATAGATACTTTAATTAATAAAAAACTATTAGCAGCTAATAATATCTTTAGATATATTAGAAAAGGTGAAGTTATTGCTATGACAAAGCTTAATAACATGAATGCCGAGTTATTAGAGTTTCAAGTAAAGCCCACATCAAAAATTTGTAACAGATTAATTAAAGATGTCGATTTTCCAAGATCAGCAATTATTGGAGGTGTTATTAGAAACGGAAAAGGACATACAGCACTTGGAGATTTTAAAATTGGTGTTGCAGATAAAGTAGTTGTTTGTTGTTTGCCTAGGTCTATTAAACAAGTAGAAAAATTATTCCTATAATAAAAATCTGTGAAACTCAACTATAAAATAATATTTCATTTTTTAGGACTGCTTTTATTATTTAATGGTGGTTTTATGTTGTTGTCCTCTTTAATAAGTTTCATTTATAAAGACGGCGTAACTTCCAAACTTTTTATTTCTGGAGGATTAACTATATTGTTAGGTCTTACAGCCATGTACAATACCAAAGACCACAACAAAGAAATGAATAAACGTGAAGGTTATATTGTTGTAGCCTTTGGGTGGATTGTTATGGCGTTGTCTGGTACCATTCCTTATTTATTAACTGGGAGTATAACAAGTTTTACAGATGCTTTTTTTGAAACCATGTCTGGTTATACAACTACGGGAGCCACTATTTTAAATGATATTGAAATTGTTCCAGAGGGCGTTTTATTTTGGAGAAGTTTAACCCATTGGATTGGTGGTATGGGAATTATTGTTTTAGCCATAGCCATTTTACCATTACTTGGTATTGGAGGAATGCAAATGTTTGCAGCTGAAGCACCAGGCCCAAGTGCAGATAAATTACATCCAAGAATTACTGATACTGCAAAGCGTTTGTGGCTTATTTATTTTGGATATACTGTTGCAGAAACCATCCTGCTAAAAGTTGCAGGGATGTCTTTTTTCGATGCCATAAATCATTCTATGTGTACGTTATCCACTGGAGGTTTTTCAACTAAAAATGCCAGTGTTGCTTATTGGAATGGGCAACCTGTTATTCAGTATATTATTATTGTCTTTATGTTCTTGGCAGGAACTAATTTTGTGTTAAGTTATTTTGCCTTTAAAGGAAAAGTTCAAAAAATAATAAAAGATGAAGAGCTAAAACTATACTTTAAATTTATTGTAATTTTTACTGTTATAGCTTCACTAATTATTTATTTTAAAGCAGATCTATCTGAATCGTCCATCTATCATCCTATGGTTTGGGGTGAAGCAGAAAGTTCTTTTAGACATGCCTTGTTTCAAGTGCTTTCCATAGTAACAACCACTGGTTTTGTAACAGCAGATTACACCTTGTGGACACCCTTTTTAATGGTGTTCTTTTTTGGACTCATGTTTTTAGGTGGTTCTGCAGGTAGTACCTCCGGTAGTGTTAAGGTCGTTAGGCATTTGATACTTATTAAAAACGGTTTTTTAGAATTTAAAAGAGCCTTGCATCCAAATGCTATTTTACCTGTTAGATATAATAACAAAGCAGTAACTGGAGATATTGTTTTTAATATCCTTGCTTTCTTTATACTTTATATGCTTTCCTTTATTGTTGGTGCATTAGTGTTCTCTATGTTTAATATAGATTTTATGTCGTCTATTGGACTTTCAGCGTCAAGTTTAGGAAATGTTGGTCCAGCTCTTGGTAATTTTGGTCCCGTAAACAACTATGCAGCATTGCCACCTCTTGGTAAATTATGGGCTTCTTTTTTAATGCTTATAGGACGTTTAGAATTATTTACGGTTCTTATTTTATTAACGCCTTTCTTTTGGCGTAATCGTTAATTATTCCTCATTTAGTTGTAACATTTTGTAAGTATTTACTACTTATATATAAAGCGCTTTTATAGATCGAAAACTGATGTTCTTTGAGTGTGACCTCAATACAAACTATCTTTTATATGTTATAGAATCAACATCGTAAACATGATTTGATTTGTTGTACTATTTTACTCGTTTCATTTTAAAAACTATTATTATGGGTGGAGAAGGATCAATGATGCAAATGATACATACTTTAAGAAATAATAAAAGTATGTTGACTAAAAGGAAAGATCGACGTGTTATTAATGGAAGTTATTCTGGTGAAAAACTTGAATTTAACAATACTTCAACTCAAGAAGATTTAATAAGAATAAGGTTAAGACTTCAAAAAGAAAGAAAACAAATGCTATTAAAAACAACCGTTATATTTAGTGTTTTTATGTGCTTATTATTGCGTGTGATTATGTACTTTTTTTAATAAAAAAAAATCCACTAGAAATAGTGGATTTGTGTTTTTATGAAGTGTTATTGACTACTAACTAACAGCTTTTTTAATGCGCTTTATAGCTTCAATAATTTGTTCTTGACTTGCAGCATAACTGATGCGAATACAATCTGGATTTCCAAAAGCTTCACCGGTAACGGTTGCAACTAGCGCTTCTTCTAAAAGATATAATGAAAAATCGGTTGCATTATTAATGGTTTTTCCTTTTAAGGTTTTCCCGAAGTAATAAGAGATGTTTGGAAACACATAAAAAGCACCTTCTGGTGTGTTGGTTTGAAAACCTTCAACTTCTGAAAGTAAATTTAATACCAAGTCTCTACGGATTTTAAATTCGTCAATCATGAATTTAACACGTGTAGGAGGTTCATTTAAAGCTGTAATAGTTGCACGCTGTGCAATACAATTGGCACCACTTGTAATTTGGCCTTGCATTTTATTGCAAGCACGAGCAATAACTTCTGGAGCTCCAATATACCCAATTCTCCAACCTGTCATAGCAAAAGCTTTCGAAACACCATTTACTGTAACAGTTCTATCGAACATATCATCAAATTGAGCCATGCTTGCGTGACCCTCGGTTGTGAAATTGATGTGTTCGTAAATTTCATCTGAAACCACGTAGATATCTGGATACTTTTGAAGTACATCAGCCAAAGCACGTAATTCTTCAGTACTGTATAGCGACCCACTTGGATTACAAGGAGAGCTGTACCAAATCATTTTTGTCTTTGGTGTAATGGCAGCTTCCAGTTGTTCTGGAGTCATTTTGAAATCGTTGTCAATAGATGTTTTTACTTCTACTGGAACACCTTCAAAAAGTTCAACAATATCAGCATAACTTACCCAATAAGGGCAAGGCAATATAACTTCGTCACCTTTATTTATTAATACAGAAGCCACATTTGCTAATGCTTGTTTTGCACCTGTAGAAACAACAATTTGAGGTAAGCTGTAATTTAAATTATTATCGCGTTTAAACTTGGTAATAATGGCTTCTTTTAATTCTACATATCCATCTACAGGAGAATAGGAATTATAATTTTCGTTGATGGCTTGAATAGCCGCATTTTTAATATAATCTGGTGTGTTAAAATCTGGCTCGCCAAGACTTAACCCAATAATGTCTTTTCCTTGTGCTTTAAGTTCTCTAGTCTTTGCTGCCATAGCTAAAGTAGCAGACGTTGACATGTTTAAAACTCTCTCTGAAAGTAGGCTCATGTTGGTTAGTTGTTTAATAGTGCAAATTAGTTTAGGCCATTGTAGGCTTTTTTCCTAATACTTTTAATTGTTGATAATGTTCAGCAATGGCTGTCCAAATAGAATTGTACTCATTGTATGGCAAGCTAAATTCATGTGCAGTCTCTTTAACAATTTTTGCTATATTTTTATAATGCACATGACTTATGTTTGAAAATAAATGATGCTCTACTTGTCTGTTTAAGCCTCCTGTATAGAATTCTACCAACCAACTTTTAGGAGAAAAATTAGATGTAGTAAATAATTGATGAATTGCCCAAGTGTTTTTCATGTTTCCATTTTCATCGGGTAATGGCATTTCTGTATTAGGCATCACGTGCGCTAATTGAAAAATAACACTTAGGATAATTCCAGCTGTATAATGCATGATTAGAAAGCCAATTAAAACTTGCCACCAAGCATAGCCTAACGCCAACGGTAAAACTACCCAGATAGAATAATAAACTATTTTACCAATTATTAATTTGGTCCATTGCGTAGCTGGTTTCGGAAAATCTCCATAAGATAATTTCCTTTTTAAATACACATAGGTTTGTTTGAAATCTGTAGTAATTGCCCAATTAACAGTTAGTAATCCGTATAACAAAAAGGCATAGTATTTTTGAAATTGATGAATTTTCAACCATTTAGAATGTTTCGAAAAACGGATGATTCTTCCAGCATCAATGTCTTCGTCATGTCCTTGAATGTTTGTATATGTATGGTGTAAAACATTGTGTTGTACTTTCCAATTATAATCATTTCCAGCAAGAATATGGATGCTACTTCCCATTAATCTATTGACCCATTTTTTACTAGAAAAAGAACCATGGTTTGCATCATGCATCACATTCATGCCAACTCCAGCCATTCCAATTCCAATCACCATCATAGAGATAATTTGCAACCAAGTTGGTAAATCTACAGTAAGTAATAAAACTAAAGGGCCAAGTAATAAGGTAAACATAACTATAGCTTTTATATATAGTTTCCAGTTACCTGTTTTTTTAATATTATTTTCTTTGAAATAGTTGTTAACACGTTTGTTTAGTGTCCTGAAAAATTTTGCAGAGTCTGTTCTAGAGAAAGTTAATGTTTGTTTTGTCATGCTATTATTTTTACTCAATAATCGAGATTTAAAATTGCTCCAAGGTTTTTCACGAAATTAAATCGCTAACCTAAATAATGCCTCAAGAGTTTTCTTGAGGAAGTTTATTATCATACAACGTTATAAATCGAGTATCATATATGGTGCCAAAGATAAATAATAATGATGTGTATCTTAATAAAGTTTTCATAAAAATGCACAATAATTTAGCTATTTTTGTGCAAAATTACATATTCATGCAACTAATACTTAAGTATTTTCCTAACCTTACCGACGATCAAATTGATAAATTTACCAAACTAGAAGGGTTGTATCAAGACTGGAATTTGAAAATAAATGTGGTGTCTCGAAAGGATATAGATGAATTATATTTAAGACATGTGTTGCATTCTTTAGCCATTACTAAAGTTATAAACTTTAAGCCAGGATCTAAAATTATGGATGTAGGTACAGGAGGAGGATTTCCTGGAATTCCTTTAGCTATTTTGTTCCCTGAATGTTCTTTTCATTTGGTAGATAGTATTGCAAAAAAACTAAAAGTAGTAGATGAGGTAGTTGAAGGTCTCGGTTTAGAAAATGTAAAAACTACCAATAAACGTGTTGAAGAAATAAAGGGGAACTACGATTTTATTGTAAGTAGAGCTGTTGCTGCTATGCCAACTTTTGTGCACTGGGTAAAAGGGAAAATTGCCAAAAAACAGAATCATGAGTTAAAGAATGGTATTATATACTTAAAAGGTGGCGATTTAAGTGAAGAGCTTCAGAATTATAAAACAGCGACTATTTATAACATTACAGACTTCTTTCAGGAAGACTTTTTCGAAACAAAAAAAGTGGTGCATTTGCCTATGAAGTTTAGAGGGTAATCCTTAAAATAAATAGATTAAAAAGTAAAGCCTTCCAGTATTTGAAAGGCTTTACTTTTTTAATCGTAGTTCTTTTATTTTATAATCAGTTTTGTTTTTAAATTCAAATTAGTTTGGGTATCTACATTCAAGACATACATGCCAGAGGCTAAATGTATTGGTAGAGTTGTTCTGCTGCTAAGATCTGTATTCTGTTTGTAAACAAGCTTTCCTGTCATATCTACAATAGAAATACTGGCATCTTGATAATCTGTTGTACTAATTAAAGTCAGACTATTTGTAATTGGGTTTTGCTTTAGTTTAATATCGTCTTCAACAAAAGTATTATTTGAAACAGTTAAAGTATTGGTGTTTACAATTTCTTCCCAAGCAAATGTAACATTGTTTGGTGTTAGGGTAACATGACTTTCATTATTGTCTGGAATATACCAGTTTACAAAAGGTGTATTTGGGTTGGTGGTTGTTGTAGCGTCCCACGGTGTGTCTCCTGCTCCTAAATTTATATCTTGATACCAATCTGATGCTCCTCCATTAACCAATGCCATAGCGCTAACAGCAGGAATAAAATTAAAGTAATTGGTGCTTAAGCCAGCAAAAAACGCATCGATTGTTGGGTCGCCTCCAAAGTCGGCTGCTAATGCTCCTATGTCGAATAACCCCCCAGGTGCAGCATCTATGCCGTCTGAATATGCAGGGCCTCTAGCACTTTCATCCGTTTCTATGTCGCAAAAACAGATAAAAACAATGTCTATCCATACTTCACTAATTTTTGCAGTTGTATTGCTTTTAGGCGTTAACCAAGCGTCTAAATAAGCATCAGTTAAAACTGCAACGTTTTCAATAAATACATCTAAAACTTGCTGTCCAGCTGTTACAGGAGTATTATTTTTATTTAGATATGCTGCACCAATACCACTACCATTTATCAATGAGACATTTCGTGTGTCTTCTGGGTAGCCAGAAGTTGTTAAAGCATTCATTCTATTATAGAAAATGGGATTAAATGGATGAGCTTCAGGTAGAAGTTTTGTTGGATCGAAGTCTAGGTTGTTTCCACTTGCTAAATGCGCTTCATATTGGTCAAGTAGCATTTGTCTAGCTGCTCCAGATTTTAACATGCCTTCAACAACAGGTCTTATTGCTTCAATGCTATAATCGCCCAATGGTGTATCTAATCCATAACCTAAATAATTAAATAAATGTTGAAAACCAATTGGGACATTTGCCCCTAAATGTGGCGAGTCGAAAGACATCCAAAGCCTAGTTTCATGGTCTTGGTTTTGGTTTTCCATAAAGTTTAATGCATAACGAGAAATTAGACCTCCCATACTTGGGCCAATAACAACATTTTGTTCTGAGCCAATTTTTTGAGAATTGATAAGATTTATAACCTCTACTGTAGACATTGCGTTTCGTTCAATATAATCTGAGCCACCATCAATTAAAGTGCTTCCAGCATAATCTGCAGTGTCAATCACGCCATCGTTATTTACATCGGTAGAATTAGCCATAGATTGAAAAGAGCCATTAGATAAAATAAAATATTGAGGATGATTGATAATTACAATATCAAAATTTTCTTCATTTCGAATTCTAGTTCCAAGGTTCAGAGTATCTCCGGGACTTACTACATAGTTTAATAAATCATAGATGTCTGTCGTGTTTCTTGAATCTGCTGGGTCGAAACCGTCGATAAGAAAAATAGGTTTATCTAAAACATTGTCTGCTCCTAAAAACACTTCGTATTCTGCCATCCCAGCTGTGCTTACGGTTCCGCTATAAACACTTAAATCTGGAACATCTGTTGAGATAACTTCATTAACAATACGTTGATTATTTGCAGCATGAATATCAGAATTGTTAGATTGTATTTTAAGATTTGATGTTCTACTTATACTACTTCCATCTGAAAATTGAATTTGAAATTGGATGTGTTTATTGCCACCACTAATATAATTTACTTGGATTGGAGCGTTGAAATTTAGTGTTTGAAAACCTCTGCCATCATCAAAATCTGCTTTAACTTCAATAATGTTTTGTTGTGTATTGTTAAAATAAAAATCAGATTCCAGTTCAAAATTGGTTTTCAACCCCTTTTTAGTAATGCTTAAAGGAGCAATAATTGTTGAAGTGTTTTCTGTGAAAATGTATTCAGAAGTATTTCGTAAAACGGTAAGGTCTTCAATTCTAATTTTACCTTCGTTTAAAACTTGTTTGTTTAAAGATTCATATTCAGCATGTAGTAAACCAATTTTTATTGTTTCTGCATATGAAACCGTTTTTGTGAAATTTTGCAATTGTTTTACGGCAGAAAACCTATTTAACTCGTCGCTGTTAGATAGTTCTTTATAAGCTTGAATAAACGTGTACATGCCATTTTGTGAGTAGTTTTTTCCTATTGGTGAGAATGGTGAGGCGTTTTTAATAAATAGATCTGTTTTCATATCAGACTTATCAAGTTTTGAATAATCTAATGTTTGCATTTTTTGTGCAAATGAAAAAGTAGAAATGAATACAAATAAAAGGGAAATTTTTTTCATTGGAATTGGATTGATTAATAGCAAATAAAAAGACTTGTTTATACAATAAGTTCAATTTATTCTTCCAATTTAATGAAAATATAAAACCGATGAGCTAAAAGAGCAAAAAAAAACTCCCAAACAATGAGTTTGGGAGTTTTTAAATTCATATAATTTTAACCTAAGAAAGGATATCTGTAATCTACAGGAGTAACAAATGTTTCCTTAATCATTCTTGGAGAAACCCAACGCATTAAGTTTTGAGCAGAACCAGCTTTATCGTTAGTTCCAGATGCTCTTGCTCCACCAAATGGTTGTTGTCCTACAACAGCTCCTGTTGGTTTGTCGTTTATGTAGAAGTTTCCAGCACTATTTTGTAACGCTTCGGTTGCCTCTATAATTGCATAACGACAAGTAGATAAAACAGCACCAGTTAATGCATATTCACTAGTTTCATCAACCAGTTTTAAAGTTTCAGAAAATTTATTTTCATCATACACATAAATAGTGATAACAGGACCGAATAATTCGGTACACATGGTATCGTATTTAGGGTTAGTAGTCACAATAACAGTTGGTTCTATAAAGTAACCTTTAGATTTGTCGTAACCTCCTCCAGCAATAACTTCAGCATCAGTAGCTGCTTTAGCTTCGTCAATATATTTAGCTAATTTATCGAAAGAGCCTTCGTTAATAACAGCAGTAACAAAGTTGCTCAAATCTTCAGGAGATCCCATTTTGAAAGACTTAACATCTGCAATCACGTATTTTTTTACGTCTTCCCATATGTTGTTAGGGATATAAGCTCTAGATGCAGCACTACATTTCTGTCCTTGGAATTCAAAAGCGCCTCTAGAAATTGCTGTAGCAACTTGTTTCGCATTAGCTGATTTATGAGCAATAATAAAATCTTTTCCTCCAGTTTCACCTACAATTCTTGGGTAGGTTTTATAGTTTTCAATATTGTTTCCAATTTGTTTCCATAAATTCTGGAAAACAGGAGTCGATCCTGTGTAATGTAATCCAGAGAAGTGTGGGTTTGCCATAACAGTATCTGTAATCATTCCTGGATTTCCAAAAACAACATTAATAACACCATTTGGTACACCAGCTTCTTTAAAGACATCCATGATAACTTTAGCTGAATAAATTTGATTGTTACTTGGTTTCCAAACAACAACATTACCCATTAGTGCCATACAAGAAGGTAAATTTCCAGCAATAGCAGTAAAGTTAAAAGGCGTTACAGCATAGGTGAAACCTTCAAGTGGTCTGTATTCTACTCTGTTCCATGCATCGCTTGTGCTCTCTGGTTGTTCCATGTATATGTCTGTCATAAACTGAACATTAAAACGCAGGAAGTCTATCAACTCACAAGCAGCATCAATTTCTGCTTGATGTACTGTTTTAGATTGTGCAATCATGGTGGCAGCATTAATTTTTGCTCTGTAAGGACCTGCAATTAATTCGGCAGCCTTTAAAAAGATACCAGCACGTTGTTCCCATGGCATTTGCGACCAAGATTTTCTTGCTTCTAAAGCTGTAGCAATGGCTTCTTCTACATGAGATTTTTCCGCTAGATGATACGTTCCAACAATATGTTTATGATCGTGTGGAGGAGACATCGTTCTAGTGTTTCCAGTAGTAACGTCTTTTCCATTAATATACATTGGTACATCAACTTGACTGTTATACATTTCTTTATAAGCTTTTAATACAGCTTCTCTTTCCGGAGATCCTGGAGCAAAACTGTTAACAGGTTCGTTAACAGCAACTGGTACATTAAAAAATCCTTTTCCCATGATTGTATTTGTTTTGTAATTTGTAAAAAATTCAGGTGCAAAGGTACAATAATTTTGCCGATTTATAATTTTTTACAATCCTAAAGAGACGTTAAATTCTAGTTATTTTTTGTAAGTTGCTATCGCATTAACGGACTATGTTATTTATGTGTACAGTAACTTTAATACCATTAGGAAAGACTGATTTCCTGCTTACTTCAAATAGAGATGAAGCACCAAATAGAGAAACTCTTGAGCCTGATTTTTACTTAGAAAGAGGTGTGGGTCTTTTATACCCTAAAGACGTGTTAGCTGGAGGGACTTGGATTGGTTTAAGTAAAAAAAACAGATTGATTTGTTTGCTGAATGGTGGTTTCGCAGCATATAAAAGACAAGATAATTATAGGCTTAGCCGAGGTGTTGTAGTGAAAGATTTGTTGATTGCTTCTAATTTTTTAGAATTAATAGAAAGTTATAACCTGTTAGGAATTGAGCCGTTTACTATTGTATTAGTTGATTGGCAGGAAGAGTTGCATTTTTATGAGTTGGTTTGGGATGGCGTTGCAAAGCATATTAAAAAATTGCCTTTAGAACCTAACATATGGTCTTCGTCAACTTTGTATTCAAAAAACATGAAGCAAGCTCGGGTGGATTGGTTTGAAGCATTTAGAAATCAGTATGTGCTTAATTCAGAGTCTATTTGGGATTTTCATAACACTGCTGGAACTGGAAATCAAGATTTTGGGGTTATAATGAATAGAGGATTTGTAAAAACCACTAGTATTACACAGGTTGAAAAACAAGGGGGTAATTTAGAAATGCGATTTTTAAATCTTCAGAAAAATAAAATGTCTTCTACCACTTTTACTTCAGAAAAAACCAGCCATGATTAATTCAGGAATTATTATCACATTGGCATATCCAGAAACGGTTGTTAGGATTTCAGATGAATGGTATTTAAGGTATTTACATTATTTAGGAATTGGGAAAAAAAACTATGTTAGAGCTGGACATGCTGCCTTGGTTTTAATAGATAAAGAAACGGGAGTTTTGGAATATTATGATTTTGGTCGATATATTACATCTCAACCAAATGGACGTGTTAGAAGTAAAGTTACTGATTCCGAATTAGAGTTTCATTTGGTTGCAAAAATTAAAGAAGCGGCGATTGTAAATTTACATGAGATTTTAGAATACTTAGCTACCAATCCTAAACTGACTCATGGCAAAGGAACCATGTATGCTTCGGTTTGTAACTTAGTAGATTATAGATTGGCTAAAAATTATATTACTAACATGCAGGAAAAACAGTTTGTTAGATATGCTGTTTTTAAAAATGAAGCTAGTAATTGTGCTCGTTTTGTTACAGAAGTATTAATTGCTTCAGTTACCAATAGCTCCATTGTAAAAAGATTGCGTCGTTCTAAGTGGTTCACACCAAGTACTATTGGTAATGTGGTTATTTCAGCTTCAAATAAGAAAGTGTATCAATTAAGTGAGACAGGAAAGTTTATAAATAATAAAGTTTCGGTTAATAGAATTAATCGAGCTTGTTTTTTAGATACATTAAGGCAGCATGTGCCTAATTTAGAAGGAAACTTGTATCCCAAGCCTTTTGATCATGTTAAAGAATTTGCTCAATGGTTACCTGGAATAGGAGCAGGAGCTTGGTTTGAATTACGCGAGTCTCAAATAAAACAAGAATTTGTTTTTAGGCGTATTTCAGCTTTTGGACAAGTAGATGTTGAAACCATTTTTAAAGTGGAAAATAAGTCATTTAAATATAATAAAGACTTTGAATTTTTGCATCATTCTAATTGTAAGACTCTTTATATTAAACAAGAGGATGACATATTTAAATTTAATAGAATCTTAGAATAAATATTAATTAAGGGCAAATGGTGCGCTTAATTTAAAAGCAGGTATGGCAACATTAAACTTTTTAGAAGTTGTAAAATTTATCATGTTGTAATGTCCATACATGGCTCCAAAAGGAGAGGTTAACAAACAGCCAGAAGAATAAGTATGAGATTCGCCAGGTTCTAATACAGGTTTTTTACCTATAACACCTTCACCTGTTACAACTTCAACATTGTTTAAGGCATCTAAAATAGTCCATTCTCTAGCATGAAGTTGTACAGAGTCTTTACTTTGGTTTTCAATAGTTATTTTATATTCAAAAGCGAATTGTATTTTATAATTTTTATAAAATGTGCCTTCGAAAGAAGTTTCTACCGAAATTTTAATCCCTTTTGTTACTTGTTGAATCATTTACTAATAAGGTTTCAATGCATTGTAATATAGCAAAATTATAAAATAATTGTGTTAATAAAACAAATATTAAGATGATTGTTACTTAAAACAGGCTCTAATTCATAATATTTATGGAATTAGCCTCACCAATTCCAATAAGTCTATCATATCTAGCACCTAAATCTCTATAGTAAACCAACACTTTATAATTATTGTCAGTTTCGTGAAAATTACCACTAATAGCCCCCTCGTCCAGGTGGTTCTTTTCGTCTACTAAAACATACTTATAGCTATAAAACCCTTGTTTTAATAAAATTTGTGCTTCGTATACACCACGATCACTATTAAAATGCATTTTATTAGTTTCTGTTAATTCATAATTATTAAAATTACCATAGACATAAATGTTTTTATTCATTATAGATTCATTTGGTAATAAAGAAAAATGTATCCATGCATAATCTGCTTCAATCCAAGGTTTTTCTGTATCTAAAGCTGTAATTACAAAATTCCCATTAATGTCTGGATTAAATGTGTAAGGTCTGTTAGCTCTAACTATATCTGTAAACAAAAAGTTGTTGTACAGGTCTTCTAAATCTATATACTGTATGGCAACATTGGCTCCACGAATATCTTTATTTTCGAAATTTAAATATTCATTCCCAGCCCAAAAACTAGATTCACTAATGTATTTATAGATTAATTCGTTTCCTAATGTGTATTGTGGTTTTAGATTTGAAATAGCAGTATTTAAATTGTTATTTTGAATAATTAGGGTCTTAACTGTTTCTGTAGGATTATTAAATAAAATACTTGAAGAAGATATATTGAGGTCTATGGTGTGTTTCTCATCGTAATATTTAACATCTCTAGATCTTCTAACTATAACCCCTACATCTGCTTGGTTTTCGTGAATCATGAATTTTCTTGAAAACACTAATTCGTCATAGTCATTATAGATTTCAAGCATATAATTACCGGATTTTTTTAAACCTCGAGTTCTATCGTTTGGTATGGTAAGATTATAATGTGAATATATTTGATAGGTATTAAACGAGTTTTCATAATGTCTAATCCGGTTGTTATCGTATCCAATCATAAACTCAGCTTTACTAAGATTGGATGGTTTCCAGTCGAAATCAAAATGAGCAATTTTATAATAAAAATCATCTTCACTCCCATTTAAAGCATCAAATTCTAAGACAATTCTGTCTCCTAGCTTTAAAATTGGTAATTGACTTTCTGGAGTTTTTCCACTAAAGATTACCGTTTTAATATAGTCGGGTGGAATTACTTCTTCGGCTTGACCATAAATTAAAAAAGGGAGTAAGAGTAATAAAATAGATTGTTTAATGCTTTGTGTCATTTTGAGTCTCATTAGTTGGGTAAAGATAAACAATTTTTGTGCCTAACTAATTTAAACTATTTAGAATAGATATAAATAACAAACTTCATAAAACTCTAGTATAAATTCATATAGAATTTAGTAAATTTGCACCGATTTTTAAGTCGATTAAAAATTATTAATCACATTTACTATTAACAAATAGATTTATAAATATGTCAAACGACATTAAGATTAAAAAAGGTCTGGACATTAAACTTAAGGGTGAAGCTGAAAAAGCAACAGAAAACGCTATAATTAGCAACTTCTGCACTTTGAGACCTGAGGACTTCCATGGAGTAATTCCAAAACTATTAGTGAAAGTTGGAGCTAAAGTAAAAGCAGGTGAACCTGTATTTTACGATAAATCTAATGAAGCTGTAAAATTTGTTTCACCAGTTTCTGGTGAAATATTAGATATTCCTCGTGGAGAAAAAAGAAGAATATTAGCTATAAAAATTCAAGCTGATAAAGTACAATCGTTCCAAGATCATGGGAAATTTGATGTTAATTCTGCAAATGCAAATAGCGTTAAAGCTCATTTGTTAGCAACTGGATGTTGGCCATTTGTAAAACAACGTCCTTATGATGTTATTGCAAACCCAAATAAATCTCCTAAAGCGATTTTTATTTCAGGTTATGCAAGTGCACCATTAGCTGCAGATTTAGACTATACTTTAAAAGGTAAAGAAGCAGAACTTCAAGCTGCAATTACAGCATTAGGAAAATTAACAGAAGGTAAAGTGCATGTGTCTGTTGCAAAAAACGGGAACTCCCCTTTTTCTGGATTAACAGGTGTAACTTTACATACGGTTTCTGGACCACACCCTTCTGGGAATGTAGGAACACAGATTAATAAAATTGACCCAGTAAATAAAGGAGAAGTAGTTTGGACTATAAATGCCCAAGACCTTGTTATTATTGGTGAATTATTATTAACTGGAAAATTCAATGCAGAGCGTATTGTTGCTTTAGTTGGATCTTCAATTAAGAAACCAAGATATTTTAGAACCAAAATTGGTAGTGAGATTGCGACGATGGTTTATGATAATGGCGTTGAAAAAGATGGTAACGACCGTATTATTTCTGGAAACGTCTTATCAGGAAAACAAGTAAAACCTGATGGTAATTTAGATTATTACAGCAATGTAATTACCGTTATCCCTGAAGGAGATGATTATGAGTTTTTTGGTTGGAACAAACCAGTTTTTAATAAAATATCACAATCAAGAGCGCTTACATTTTCATGGTTAACACCAAATAAAAAATTCGATTTAAATACCAATACAAATGGTGAACATAGAGCTTTTGTTTTAACTGGTAATTACGAAGAAGTTTTTCCTTTAGATATTTATCCATTGCAAATATTAAAAGCTTGTATGTATAGCGATTTAGATGAAATGGAAGCTTTAGGAATGTACGAAGTTGCACCAGAAGATTTTGCTTTAACAGAATTTGTTTGTGTGTCTAAGCAACCTCATCAAGAAATTATTAGAAAAGGATTAGACGTAATGATTAAAGAAATTGGATAATTATTCATTTTGTGAAGAGAAATGAAAAATAACATGTTATTCATTTTTTTCTTTTTAGAAGAAATGAAAATATTAAAAAAAGAACCATGGGTTTAAAAAGCACATTACATAATTTAAAAGAAAAGTATAAAGGAACCAAAATGGCTCCTGCGTTTAACGCACTTCATACTTTTTTATACTTACCAAATGAGACCACACATAATGGAACTCATATTAAAGTAGCAGACGATTTAAAACGTACCATGAACATAGTTATTATGGCTATGGTACCATGTTTAATCTTTGGGATGTTTAATGCTGGTTATCAGCATTTTGCAGCCTTCGGTACACCAGTAGAATTTTTGTCTTGGGATGCCTTCTACGTTGGATTGATAAAAATATTACCTCTAGTAATCGTTTCTTATGGTGTAGGTTTAGCCATCGAATTTTTATTCGCTGTTATAAACAAACATGAAGTTGAAGAAGGATACTTAGTTACTGGAATGTTAGTGCCTCTTATTGTACCAATCGATACACCACTTTGGATGCTTGCTGTTGCAATTGCCTTTGGTGTTGTTATTGGAAAAGAAGTTTTTGGAGGAACAGGAATGAATATCTTAAATCCTGCTTTAACCATACGTGCCTTTCTATTCTTTGCATATCCAACTTGGATGTCAGGAGATAAAGTATGGGTGCATGGAGCAGTAGAAAGAGATCAATTAATTGCAGCAGGAGAAAAACTGGACGCCATCTCTGGTGAAACAATACTAGGTTCTTTAGCTCAAGGGAAAGAAGTTGTCTATTCAATATCAGACATGTTCTACGGTTTTATACCTGGTTCGGTTGGAGAAACTTCCACGTTATTGATACTATTAGGAGGTTTGTTCTTAATATTCACAAAAATAGGAAGTTGGAGAATCATGTTATCCTCTGTTGTTGGAGCTTTAATAATGGGCTTAATATTTAATGGACTTGTTAATGCAGATATTATTTCAGAAGGAAGCAAATTTTATGGATTAATGAGTACACCATTTTGGGAGCATTTATTAATTGGAGGTTTTGCATTTGGAACCGTCTTTATGGCTACAGATCCTGTAACAGGTTCACAAACAAATAAAGGGAAATGGATTTATGGATTCTTAATTGGGTTTTTATCCATCATGATTCGTGTATTCAACCCTGCATATCCAGAAGGTGTTATGTTAGCTATATTGTTAATGAACGTATTTGCACCTACAATCGATCATTATGTGGTTCAAGGTAATGTGAAACAAAGAATGAAACGTCTTAAAGTTAAAAACGCATAATAATGGAAAAGAGAACAGATAAAAATTCATACACCATCATTTTTGCCATAGGTATGGTATTGGTTGTTGGTTCATTATTAGCTTATGCATCCTCATCACTAAAAGATAGGATTACAACTAATAGAGAATTAGAAAAGCAACAAAACATTTTGTATGCTATGGGAATCAATGAAAACGATGATAGCAATGCTATTTTTGTTTCAACTAAAGAAGCTCCAAAATTATTTTCAGAATACATTAAAAAGCAAATAGTTATTCAAGGTGATAATGTTACTGAAGATAACGAGGCTTATTTAATTGATGTTAAGAAAGAACAAACCAATGCAAAAGCAGGTAAAGAAAGAAGGTTACCGTTATTTATAGGTGAAAAAGAAGGGCTTACTTATTATATTGCTCCAATTAGAGGAAAAGGTCTTTGGGATGCAATATGGGCTTACATAGCTATGGATGAAAACATGGTTATACAAGGTGCTTTTTTCGACCATAAAGGGGAAACGGCTGGTCTAGGAGCTAACATCAATAAACGTTTCTTTATGGACGATTTTATTGGTGAAGATTTAATGCATAATGGAAAATTTAAAGGAATAGCAGTTGCAAAAGGTAATGCAGACCCTTTAAACATAGATAAAACAGATAACGAGGTTGATGCAATAGCTGGAGCAACAATAACTGGAGATGGTGTTTCTGCCATGCTTAGAAGCGAGTTAAAATTGTATGTGCCTTATTTTGAAAACTTAAAAAACAAATAATTTATGGGACTTTTATCTAAAAAAGATGCCAAACTAATATTAGATCCTTTAGCAGATGATAATCCAATTACTATTCAAGTACTTGGTATCTGTTCTGCTTTAGCAATTACTGCAGAACTTCAAGCTTCTCTAGTAATGGCAATTTCAGTAATATTCGTACTTGGAGTCGGTAACGTTGTTATTTCTTTAATGCGAAATATTATTCCGTCTAAAATTAGAATTATCGTGCAACTAATCGTAGTGGCTACTTTAGTAATTATTGTAGATTTAGTATTAAAAGCTTTTGCATACGAATTAAGTAAAACCTTATCTGTGTTTGTAGGTTTAATAATTACCAACTGTATCATTATGGGACGTTTTGAAGCATTTGCTTTAGGAAATGGTCCTTGGCGTGCTTTTCTTGATGGTATTGGAAATGCTTTAGGATATGGTGTAATTTTGATTATTGTTGGATTCTTTAGAGAACTATTAGGTTCTGGAACATTATTTGGAATTCCAGTTTTAGGAGATCCAATTGCAAAAACAGGCTTATATGCAACTGGTTACGAAAATAACGGATTTATGATTATGCCTCCAATGGCGTTAATAGTTGTGGGAATTATTATTTGGGTACAACGTAGTAAAAACAAAGCATTAATAGAAGACTAAAATTAGTAATCAGTTGGCAGTCGCAGTAAGTAGTTACTGAACACTGAACACTGAATACTGAACACTAGAAAAAAATGGAACATATAGAATTATTTTTCAAATCAATATTTATAGATAACATGGTATTTTCAGTATTCCTGGGAATGTGTTCTTACCTTGCTGTATCCAAAAAAGTAGCTACTGCAGTTGGATTAGGAGCAGCAGTTATCTTTGTATTAGCTATTACAGTACCATTAAACTGGTTACTAGATCAATATTTATTACAACCAGGAGCTTTAAAATGGTTAGGTGCAGAATATGCAGATTACGATTTAAGCTTCCTTTCGTTTATTATGTTTATTGCTACCATCGCTACTATGGTGCAATTAGTAGAGATAATTGTTGAGAAATTTTCTCCTTCATTATATAACTCTCTAGGTATTTTCTTACCATTAATTGCTGTAAACTGTGCCATCTTAGGTGGTTCATTATTTATGCAATCAAGAGAGATAGCTACTTTAGGATTAGCAACAACTTACGGTATTGGTTCTGGAATTGGATGGTTTTTAGCAATTCTTGCAATTGCAGCGATTCGTGAAAAAATTAGATACTCAAATGTGCCAGCTCCATTAAGAGGATTAGGAATCACATTTATAATTACAGGTTTAATGGCTATTGGTTTTATGAGCTTTGGAGGCATGCTAACTGGAGGTGACGAAGAAGTAGAAACTGAAGTGAAAACAGCCGTTGTAAAGCCTGTTGTTGAACAAGAAGAAAATAAAACAGAAGCATTAGCTGATAACACACTAAAAGTAATTGAATAGCATGATAGTATTAGCAGCAAGTACATTAGGAACAATCATAATAACCGTAATCGCTTTCTTAATAATTACATTGTTATTAGTTACATTATTATTGGTTGTAAAACAAAAATTATCACCTTCAGGTCCCGTAAAGATCTTAATAAATGGTGAAAGAGAAATTGAGGTTGGCTCTGGAGATAGTTTGTTATCTACATTAGGGTCTCAAAAAATATTCTTACCATCGGCTTGTGGTGGTGGTGGAACATGTATTCAATGTGAATGTCATGTGCTTTCAGGTGGAGGCGAAGCACTTCCTACTGAAACCCCTCATTTTACACGTAAAGAATTACAACATGGAGCACGTTTGTCCTGTCAGGTAAAAGTGAAACAAGACATGGAAATTACCATTCCTGAAGAAGTTTTCGGGATTAAAAAATGGGAAGCAACCGTAGTTCGTAATTATAACGTAGCCTCATTTATTAAGGAATTTGTAGTTGAAATCCCTGAAGATATGGGTTATAAAGCTGGTGGTTATATTCAAATTGAAATTCCTCCTTGCGAGATTAAGTTTCAAGATATGGATATTACTGCCCATCCTGAAGAACACGAAACTCCAGATAAATTTCAAGCTGAATGGGATAAATTTAAACTTTGGCCATTAGTAATGAAAAACACTGAGACTGTTGAAAGAGCTTATTCCATGGCTTCTTATCCTGCCGAAGGACGAGAAATTATGTTAAACGTTCGTATTGCAACTCCTCCTTTCGATCGTGCTAAAGGTGGATGGATGGATGTCAATCCTGGGATTGCATCTTCATATATATTTAACCAAAAACCAGGAGACAAAGTAACTATTTCCGGTCCTTATGGTGAGTTCTTTATCAATGAGTCTGAAAGCGAGATGCTTTATGTTGGAGGTGGAGCAGGAATGGCACCTATGCGTTCGCATTTATACCACTTATTCAAAACCTTAAAAACAGGTAGGAAAGTAACGTATTGGTATGGTGGACGTTCGAAACGCGAGTTATTCTACTTAGAACACTTTGCTGAATTAGAGAGAGACTTCCCTAACTTTAAGTTCTATTTAGCATTATCTGAGCCAATGCCAGAAGACAACTGGAAAGTTAAAGAAAATATTGATGCTCCAGGAGATGGGTTTGTAGGGTTTATTCATAACTGTGTAATTGAAAACTATTTAAATCATCATGAAACTCCAGAGGATATCGAATTGTATTTCTGTGGACCACCATTAATGAACCAGGCTGTTCAGAAAATGGGTGAAGATTTTGGCATTCCAGATGAGCATATTCGATTTGATGACTTTGGTGGCTAGGCGATAATCACTATTTATATTATAAATATCATTCTGAGCTTGTGCGAAGAATATATAATACAAAAATAAACCCAACACGAAAGTGTTGGGTTTTTATTTTAACATACTTTAGTTAGATGTTTTGTTATTTCTATTTTGTCAAGTTATCCCATAATGAGATTCTTCGTTGCTTATAGCTTATCTTGAGCGACAGTAGAATGGCTATGTCGGAATAACAAGTTGTTTTTTATATGTTCAAAAGAGATTGTATATTTTTATAATGAAATTGATTATTGTTTATCAACATTAATTTCTAGATTAATCAATTTAAGTATTGTTACATTTTGTGCTCTTACTTGGTTTAGTTCTATAACAGCTTCTCTAATTCGAGCATATCTGTTAGAGATATAATCTTCAAAAAGAGGGTCTTGTATAAGACTTTTATAATCCGATTGAAATTTACTTTTTCCTAATTCTGCTCTGTCAGCACTTCTATAATCTACATTTCTAATGTGTTTTTCTAATACTTTCTCATTCCACCTAGTATTATGTGCACGATTTTCATTTTCTTTAGCATCAGCTACAACGTCTTGCCAATTGTAAATTAATATTTTTAAACTATCATTATGGATTAAATTAATATCTCCAGAAGACACACCAGATCTTAAGGCACCGTTTAAGGGGTCAAAAGTCCAAGTCCAACTTGAGTTTTGAATTAATATTCTCAATGAGTCTCTATGCCAATTTTTTATTTTTGATGCATCAAGATGTAATAATTTTAATGAATTTTTAACAGCTAAATTGTCATAGTAAAGTACAGAATCTAGTTGCAATAAGTTAAGTTTAAACTCCGATTGTAAAGATTTAAGTAAGGCATTTTTTCTATGAAATGCCTTTCTGTTTTCATTCCAATCATTAACTTGAAGCGCAATCAAAATTCCAATCACTACAAGAATAATTTCGCCTATGGCGTATTTAAGATACTTGCCTGTTTTCCCTTTTTGCATTAGGTTGTATCGTATTTTTCTAAAAAATTTAATCATTAGAAATTGTTATTAATTTTATTTTAATACCCAATGGCTCCACCTTCTGGACGAGAAGAATCCGAAGCTCCAGTAATTATATTGTTTTCTGGATTTATTGTAATTCCCATTAAGGCGCCTAAATAGCTTGTTGCTTTTAATGAATGTCCCATAGCTTCTAATGCCTTTCTTGTATCTGGAGACATTAAATCAACTTCATAAGTAAGAACATCTGGTAACCATTGATGATGAATTTTCATAACTTCAATAGCTTTATCAATAGGCATATTAAATTCTAAAACATTTAGAGTGGTTTGAAAAACCGTATTGATAATGGTTCGTCCTCCAGGACTTCCAATAATTAAATATGGTTTGCTATCTTTTGCAACAATAGTAGGAGTCATACTGGAAAGCATACGTTTTTCTGGAGCTATTAAATTAGGTTTTGTACCAATTAACCAGCCTGAGTCTGTAAAACCAGGAATTGGATTAAAGTCTCCCATTTCATTATTAAATATAAAGCCAAGATCTTTGGAACCCATTTTAACACCATACCAATTTTCTAGTGTGTAAGTAAGTGAAACAGCATTTCCGTCTTTATCGATTACCGAAAGATGGGTGGTGTTTTTGCCATCATAAATTTGTCCAAATTTAGTAGAGTCGCTAACTGAAGCTTTTGCCATATTTATATTTTCAAACCTATTTTTAGCATGTTCTTTAGATGTTAATCTATCTAAAGGCATATCGAGATTAAAATCTGGATCACCTAAAAATTCAGCTCTATCTGCAAAAGTTCTACGCATGGCTTCAGCAAGTATGTGAACATATTCGGTTGAATTAAATTCAATATTATTCCAATTAACTAACTCCATAAGGTTCATCATTTCAATAAGTGCTACACCTCCAGAACTTGGTGGAGGCATACCATAAATATCATAACCTTTGTAAGTACCTTTTATGGGTTCACGCTCTATAGCATCATACTTAGCTAAATCCTCTCTTGTAATAACACCTCCATTAGCAGCCATGTAATCTTCAATTTTCTTTGCGACTTCACCTTTATAGAATCCATCTCGTCCATGGTCTCTAATTTGTTTTAAAGTATTGGCTAAAGCAGGTTGCTTCCATATGTCTCCTGGTTGAGATATTTCCCCCTTTTCGTTATTAAAATAGGTTGTCATAAAAGGGAATTCATCTGCTTTACTTCTAAAATATAATGCTTCACCATACAAAGTCCAATTGAATTCAAATCCGTTTTCGGCTAATTTAATAGCAGGTTGTACTAAGTCCTTCCAGGGCAATTTCCCATATTTCTGATGTGCTAAATACAAGCCAGCAACTGTGCCAGGAACACCTACGGCTAATAATCCTTTATGGTTACTATCGTCTTTAATTTTGCCGTTTTCATCTAAAAACATGGTTTCTGTAGCAGCTAAAGGTGCTTTCTCTCTAAAGTCGATGGTTGTTGTTTTTCCTTCAGAATTCATAAAAACTATAAAGCCACCACCACCTATATTTCCAGCTGTTGGATGCGTAACAGCCAAAGTAAATGCCGTTGTAATACTTGCATCAACAGCATTGCCTCCTTGTTTTAAGATATCAACTCCTGTTTGAGAAGCTATTTTACTTGCAGTAACCACCATGCCGTTTTTGGCATAGGATTGTGCAAATGAAATGGATGAATTGATAAAAAGAGAAAGACCTAAAAGGATAGTAAAAAGGGGATTCAGAGTTGTTTTCATTGGTAATGTTTTTGTTGATATGTGCATTAGTTGTGAAGTGCGAATTTATTTAATTATTTTATTTTCGTTTTAATAGCTTCAATTAACACGAGTGCTTCTTCTTTATATTGCCTTAAATACCATAAATAACCATTGTAATATATGTCGTAAAATGAAATTATACGATTTCTATAATCTATAGATGTAAGTACGTATATGGTAAGTTCTTTATTAAACTTTTTATTTTTAAAATCTTCATACCAAGGCATTTTTTTAAAATAGAAATAATTTTCATAGAAATCTTTAGCAACCTCTTGCAATGCGACATCGATTTCAGTGTTAAAATAAGCGTAAAAATCTATAACGCTAAACGAAAGACTATCTTGATTTGAGTTTAAGAAGGCACTATTTTCCTCTAATAATTTTAGTCCTCTTGTATTAAGTCTTATATCTGGAAAGCCACCTAAAATAGATGTACAAGGACTACAGTTCACGTAATCATCGTAGGTCATCTCTTTATTAATAACACGCTTAAATAAACTATCCTGTTTTTTTTCTATAGTGAGTAGCCAATCAATTGTTTTAACGTCAGCTTCTAAGTCACTTTTTATAATGGTATAAATGCCATTAATAGTGTCATTAGTTTTACGTTTTTCATTCCAATTATTTATTTGAAGCGCAATAAGAATTCCAATAACTACTAATATGATTTCTCCAATGGCATATTTGAAATATTTGGATGTTTTGTTTTCCATAAGAAGGTTTTGACGGATTTTTCGAAAGAATTTAATCATTTATTATTTGTCTTGGTATCTGTTTTTATTTCAATTCTGAAAGTGCTTTTATTGCAGATTCATTACTAGGATTTAACTCTAAAGATTTTTGGTATGCCTTTATGGCATTTTCCTTGTCTCCTATAAGTAATAAGCACTCGCCATAACTATCATATGTATTAAAAGCATCTGGATATAAATCTATATTTAGTTTAAAAAGCTTTAAGGCTTCATTATTTTGCTTCATGGTATTCATAACAAAATAACCCAATGCGTTGATGTAATTTTCAGAAATATCATATTCTGGTGCTCCTCTGTCTTGGTTTTTAGCCACAACAATAATTTCATCAATGCTCTTGCCTTCTTCTAAAAGCGTTTCCAGTTTTTTGAGACGTTTAATAACAGTTTCAATATTCTCGTACGGATTGCCTAACTCTTTATTAATTAGCGTGAATAACGTGTTAATGTTCTCGATTATGGCTTGAAATCCTTTTAATTGGTCACGCTCTGTAAAATCTTTCAAGCCATACGCTGCATTGAGAATTAGAGCGATTTCAGAGAAGTTATTGGCAACTTTTAAATCTGTGTAAAGTTGATTTGATTGTGGGCTTGCACCTTTTAGTAATAACGTATTGGGGGAGTATCCTAGTTTTATTGCGCTTAAAAATTCCTTTATAAAATTATCATTATTACCATAGGCTTGGGCTATAGTATTGTTTTGCATATTTTTTAAATCAATCAATTTATTTCTGATTTCCGAGGGTAGTAATTTAATGTCACCAGTAGTTTGTAGCGTTTCAATAGTATTTGAATTGAATTGTAGATAGGCAAATGTATAATTAAGTTTAGCTGCGCTCATAACAAGTGCTTCTGGGGTTTTTTGATTTGGAAAGGCTGCTACAAATTCATTATACAAAGCTATATTAGAATTAAGCGTATTAATTTGGTTATTAATAGACTTATAGTCCTTGGCTAAATCTTGTAAAACTTGCTTGTAATAGTTGTTTCTAATGTCTTCACTTTTTCTAGCTTCATTCCAATTATTAATTTGTAAAGCAATTAGAATCCCAATAACCACGAGAATGATTTCGCCTATGGCGTATTTTAGGTACCTGCCTGTCGGCAAGGCAGGCTTGTTTGTTTTATTTTGATTCAAGAGGTCGTATCTTATTTTTCTAAATAACTTAATCATAATTTATAGGTTTTAATACCATAGTAGTAAGCTGTCTTCTTTACTAAAAATGGCTTATTTCATTTTCTATTGCTATAACAAGAGATTCACATTCCTTAATAGCGATTTCGTAATAAGAAATCTCAAACTTACGCAGTGCAATGGTTTCAGCTAGTAAATTTTTATATTCGTCATTGTCAAATAGTTCTGTATAATTTATTGGCAAGGCGTATTCATCATCGCTAGGAGACCAAGATTCAGGAAATATTTTACGAAATAGTTTTATATGAATCGGTAATGTGGTATTTATAAATGCAATATTCCACTGATTATTTTCTGTGTGAAGTAATTGGAATCGCTTTTCAAATATTTTCACAATTTCTTTGCGCAAACTATCATTGGATATCAAGTCTAACCCTGTTGATTTCAATTGCTCAAAAGTAGAAAATTCTATTTCTGGCCGTGAAAACCAAAAATAACTTCCAAAGCAAACCTCTAATTGAGGGTCATAAGGTTTTTTGTTTTCTATATAATCCAAAATGGTTTCATTATAATGCATCCATCTGATGTCGTCAATTCGTGCTTCTTGTATGTTTTCTTTGGTTTGTTTTAAAGAATGTGCAATTTCTTTAAGCTTTATAACTTCTTGTTTGGATAACTTGTTGTCTTCGTTCCAGTTATTAATAGAAAGGGCAATAAGAATCCCAATAACGACTAGGACGATTTCACCAATGGCATATTTAAAGTACTTGCCTGTTTTTCCTGTTTCCATGAGGTTGTAGCGTATTTTTCTAAAGAATTTGATCATACAAATAATTATTTGTTTTGAATTTTATTAATTTCATCTAGCATAAGTTGGCACAGTTTACGTTGTTCAATTATAGTTGTCAACCCAACTTTAATTCCTGACATATAATACCGAAGTTCTTCTAATAAAACGGAGTTGCTTGTTAAATGATCTAAGATGAGCTTACTTTCTATTTCATTAATAAAAGGTTCACAATCTTTAAGAATTTGTGTGTCACCTTCTGTTACATGACAATGTTCCCACATATAATTTTGAACTTTTGTTGGAATGAGTCCACGTACCATTTTGCGATATGGAGGCTTAATGCCAACTGTATGGTTGTATCTTTGAAGACCACCTCCATGATAATAAGAGAGGTTATTTCTTAAATCTACGCTTTGAATAAGTAAGAGTTCTCCCGAACTTTTTAATTCTTCATATGTTGATGTAGTAGCTATAAAAGGCCAAATTTGACTTGCATGAAAAAAGGAAACTAAAATTTCCCATTGACTCTTTGGTTTTACATCATCTCCTTCAGCATAGGCAAGTGCTAAATTTCCATAGTCGAAAACTTTAGTGTAAAAAGCGATGTTTAAGTCAAGTTGTATTAAATCAGAAGTAATGTTTTCTTGCAATCTTTCAATATAGACTTGTTCCTTTTTTTGTTCTTTTCTACTCTCATTCCAATTATTTACTTGAAGTGCAAGTAAAATACCTATCATTACCAATACAATTTCTCCAATGGCGTACTTAAAGTATTTTCCTGTTTTATTTTCCATTAGGAGGTTTTGACGGATTTTTCTAAAGAATTTAATCATTGCTTTCTTCTGTATTTTTTTGATCTTTTCTATATCTAGAAATTAACCGAAATACGATGCGTAAAATAAGAGCAAATGCTATTATATTGATGATGGTTTTAGTATCCATATGTTTTGTTTTTTATAATAATTACTGTTCTTATTAAGTAGTTTAATATTTAACCTGCTTTCCCATCGCCATCAATA
This sequence comes from Flavobacteriaceae bacterium LYZ1037, assembly GCA_003144015.1. Classification (GTDB taxonomy): domain Bacteria; phylum Bacteroidota; class Bacteroidia; order Flavobacteriales; family Flavobacteriaceae; genus Xanthomarina. The sequence continues at coordinate 523,474 of QFWS01000002.1, forward strand.
TCTTTTACTAAATGTGTTTCTAAGGCAATTAATGTTTTTTTAAGTAAGACTTTTGTGTTGGCTAATTCTTCTTCTAAATGTTTTACACGATCTTCGACGCTATCAGCCTGATTTTTTTGCTTTTCTAATTCATCTTGTTGTAATAAGTCCCAAAATATTCCCATGGTTTATATGTTTATTTACTATTTAAATCTGTATCTATTAATTCAATAAATTTTTTAGATAATTTCGTTCAATACTTCTATGTTGTTTGGCAGTATTCCAATTGCTTACTTGTAGTGCTAAAAGAATGCCTACCATTACAAGAAGGATTTCTCCAGCCGCATACAAAAGGTATTTACTAAATTTATTTTCCGCCAAAAGGTGTTGACGAATTTTTCTAAAAAATTTTATCATTCACTTACAAGGGTTGTAAGAAGGTGAAAATGTATTGATAGCTTTGGTTGGTTTAGCATTTAAAGTTAAACATTTTTTAATTCTAGTACAGACAAATAAATAATATTAATTTTGCACCATGAGCAAAGCACTTACAGAACAAGAACTTCACAATTTAGCAATGAATCATGTTGGGAAAGATTTAAAACAACGGGGTTTTGAATTTATTGCTATCAATAGCAAGTTGAAGAAGCATCCACAATTTGTATGTATCGATAAAAAAAGTCAATATTTTTTTGTTATTGTTAGAGCAGTCATACTTCCCGAAAACCCAAACAATTATGATATTGTTTGGATGGAGTCTTTTAAGAAACATGCTACAGAAAAAGATGCTAAAGTACTATATGCAGGAGTTGGTCTTGGGAATCCCGAAGGCGAAGATTTACCTATTTATTTAAACGAAGAATATTTAATTGAATACAATGGCATTCAGGTCATTGAAACTAATTTAAATTAATGATAAGAGTATTAATAATTTTATTTATTTCATGTTTGTTCTCTTGCAAACAAGAGCCTAAAAACACAAAGTTGAATGGTGAAGTTTTTGGAACTAGTTATTCTGTGATTTACGATTCTGATACTAATTACCAAAAGCAATTTGATAGCTTGTTTTATGTTATTAATAAATCCATGTCAACCTATCAAGCCAATTCAGACATCTCCAAAATAAATAGTAATGAAGCGTTTGATATCGATACCCATTTTGCTCATGTTTTTGATGCATCAAAAGAAATCTACAAACAAACTCAAGGTGTTTTCGATCCAACCATTGGTGCTGTTGTAAATGCTTGGGATTTTGGTCCAGAAGGAAAAATTGCACGTTTAGATAGCTTAAAAATTGATAGTTTGATGCTTGGTGTTGGGTTGGATAAAGTAACTCGGAATCATTTTAAAATTGAAAAACAACATCCTCAAACATTTATAGATTTTAATGCCATTGCCAAAGGATATGGTGTGGATGTAATTGGCTTGTTTCTAGAAAGCAAAAATATCCAAAATTACTTGGTTGAAATTGGTGGGGAAATTAGAGCTAGAGGGAAAAACATAGAAAAACAAGCTGCATGGAAAGTAGGTGTCGAAGAACCACATTTTGATGGCACACAATCTATTTTAAAAGCCATATCTATTCACGATGAATCTATGGCAACATCAGGAACCTATAGAAAATTTAAAACAGATAGTTTAGGGAATAGGTATTCACACATTATTGATACAAAAACAGGTTACCCTAGTAAAACCAATTTACTAAGTATTTCTGTTATTGCACAAGACTGTATGACTGCAGACGCTTATGCAACAGCTTTTAAAGCAATGGGTTTAGAAAAAACAAAAGCTTTTTTAATCAAGCACCCAGAACTTAAAGTCTTTTTGATTTTTGAGAATGATATGAAAGAATTTGAAACCTTGTCTTTAAATAACTTTCCAGGATAGAAAAACTATTTTCAGCAGTTAAAAACCCACTTTTAAAAGCTAATAGGCTTGTAAATGGTATTTTATTGTAGTTTTAACTGCAATATTATGATGCTGAAGAAAATTCTCGTTTTTGTTTTATTTCAATTGTGCTTAAGTTATACGCAAGCACAAGAGCCCGTGTCTGTACACCTCACTGAAAAGGATGGCTTGCCCGACAAAGAATTCTATAATATTATTGAAGACAGTAAAGGATTTATTTGGTTAGCTGCAGATAAAGGGCTTTTTAGATATGATGGAAAAGTCTTTAAAAACTACAGCAATCAAGAAAAAAGAGGCTTATCTGTTTTTGAACCTGTTGAAGACCATTTAGGACGTATTTGGTGTACTAATATTTCAGGTCAGTTTTTTTATGTAGAAAATGACCAACTTAAAACGTTTATAGACCTCAGGAAAGAACTTAAAGGTGAACTTTCAGATTTTATAGTTACTACAAAAAACCTCATTGTTTTTACCAAATATAAGATTTATTCTGTCGATTTATTGAGTAAGGAAGTCACCACACAGCATAAGACTAATCTTGCTTTTGGACAGCCTTTTGAGTACAATAATGATATCCTTTTTGGGTCGTTAGATTATGTATGTAAACTAAGTAAAGGTTTTAAAAAAGAAAATCTTATTAAGTTCCAATTACCAAAATCTAACAAGAACGGCAAGTATGCTGTAAATCAAAAATCAGAACTCTTTAAATTAGGGGCCACGTTATTCTTTAGAAGGGAGCGCAGTGAAAACAATCGTTTTTTTAAGCTCGATATAAACAAGAAAGAATACACTGAAATTTATGATTTTGAGGCACTAGTCAATAAGAGGTATCTCTCATATTTTGAGAATGAGGGGCAATTATGGGTCGCTACAAATAAGGGTGTTTTAGTGTATTCGTATAACAATGAAACATTCAAATTAGAAAAGCAATTTTTACAAGCTTATCACATTACCAAAATAATAAAAGATAAGGATGGTAATTTTTGGTTTACGACGCTTAATAATGGTGTTTTTGTAATTCCTAATATTCATATAGAACAATTAAATATATCGGATGGTAATAGTAATATAAGTTGTTTAGAAAAGATAGATGATCATACCTTACTTTTTGGTACCAATAGCGGAGATGTTGGTTTTTATGATGTTATAAATCATATCCAAGAGATTATAGATCTGCCATCAACAGCGCGAGTTTCAGCCATAAAATACCATGCAAAAGAACAGTTAACTTTTATAAGTAAAGATGATGCGGGTTTTTTATTAGATAACAAAACAAAACAGGTTGAAGCCTTTAATAATTTTCATGCGGCAAAAAGCTTATCAATTATAAATAATGACAACCTATTATTTACAAATTATGCGGATGTGCGTTTATTAGATAGTAAGAATTTTAATAAAGTAGGACAGGATATTTCTTCAGATAAAAGGACGTTTACCTCATTTTATGATGCAGAAAACAAAAACACTTATATTGGTTTTATAGACGATTTAATGATTTACGATCGTGATTGGAAACCAAAGCCTATTAGGCATAATGAGCAATCCATTTTTGCAACGACGCTAACCAAAACCGATAATGGGATGGTTTGGGTATCTACATTTAAAGATGGGATATATGGTATAAAGGAAGCTAAAGTGGAGTCTCATTATACAACCGATAATGGTTTAGTATCTAACAGAATTGAAAAAATAAAAGCAGATCAAAATAAGCTTTGGATTGCGACTGATAATGGTATACAGTTATTAGATATAGCAACTAAAAAAATTAAAACGCTAAAGAAGCGAGATGGTATTATATCTTATGACATATCTGGTATAGAACTGTTAGATGACAAGGTCTATTTTTCTAGTAATTTAGGGGTGTTTGCTGTAGATAAAGGGAAAGGGTTTAAAGCATCAATACAATACCATGTGTATTTTAGTAATGTTGAAGTGAATGAAGAAGTTGTAGAGATGACCTCTAATTATCAGTTAGATTACAACCAAAATGCTATAAAAATTGAATTTAATGTCAACGGGTTTCAATTTAATCAAAAAGGAAAATATACGTATCGATTACTTGGTTTAAATAGCGATTGGATCACTACAGCGACAGGTGTTAATTCGGTTAAATATAATAGTTTACCTGCCGGGAATTACACTTTTCAGGTGAAGCCGGTGTTAGGTGTTGATAGTGACGATAACGCTGTTGAAGAACTCAAATTTTCAATACAAAGACCATTCTGGAAAACGTGGTGGTTTATCTCAGGACTTTCGATTTTAGTATTAGGATCAACGGTTTTGTATTACCGAAGAAAAATAAGACAGAAAGAACAACAACGTCAATTAGAGATAAAGCAATTATCATTAGATAATGAGCTTATCAATTTGAAATTAGAAAATTTACGTTCGCAAATGAATCCGCATTTTATATTTAATGCGCTTAATTCTATTCAAGAATATATCGTTTTAAACCAAAAAATATTAGCAAGTATATACTTGGGTAAATTTGCAGATTTAATCAGAACATACCTAAACCATAGTAGTAAAGGTCGCATTACACTTCAAGAGGAAATAGATTGTCTTGACATGTATTTAGAATTAGAGAAATTACGCTTTGAAGATAAACTAGAGTATACTATTCATAGTTCTGGTAGTTTAACCACAGGCGAGGTTTATATACCAACAATGCTCATTCAGCCCTATGTAGAAAATGCACTAAAACACGGTTTGTTGCATCGCAATACAGACCGCGTATTGAAGATTGATTTTTTTATTAATGACAAAGCAAAAACAGTTAAATGCACTATTGTAGATAATGGTGTTGGTAGAGCTAAGGCTGAAGCGTTTAAAGCCCGAAAAAATAAGAAACATAAATCGTTTGCTACAAAAGCAACACAAGATCGATTGGCATTATTAAATTATGGTAAACAAAAGCATGTAGGAGTCACTATAATAGATTTGTTTGAAGATGACAAACCGTCCGGAACACAAGTAGAAATTAATATTCCTTTTACAACCTAAACCTAGAATTATGAACGTAGTAATTATAGACGATGAGCCAAAGGCTAGAAAATTACTTGAAATTTTAATAAGAGAAAACTGCTCTAAAATTACATCTGTTTTTACAGCTGAAGATTTATTAAGTGGTGTAGAAATTATTAAAAAGGAACAACCTCAAATTGTATTTTTAGATATTGAAATGCCAGAGCATTCGGGTTTAGAAATCTTTGATTTTATTGATAGTACAACGGCTAATTTTGAAATCATTTTCACAACCGCTTATAGCGAATATGCCATTAAAGCCTTTGAACTTTCGGCTGTAGATTATTTATTAAAACCATTGCGAGCAGATAAATTAGTCGACGCTATTGAAAAAGCGATATCTAATATTGGTAAATCTCATATTAACTTAAAGCTAGAAGAACTTCAGAATAGTCTAAAATCTTCTAACTTCAAAAAAATAGGGCTTCCTGTTGCAGATGGCATAAAATTTATCAATTTTGAAGATATTATTCTTTTAAAAGCAGATGGCATGTACACTAAGGTAAGTATTCATGAGGCTTCAGAAATATTAATTAGTAAGCCTTTGAAGCATTTTGAAGGGTTGTTAGCGTCTATTCCAACGTTTTATAGACCACACCGTTCTTATCTCATTAACCTAAAGTACATTCAAGAATATTCCAAAAGAGATGGTGGCTATATTATTATGGACAATAATGAAAGTGTGTCTATATCAAAAGAAAAGAAAGATGAGTTTTTAATGATTGTTCAAAATATTGGCTAGAATTTTTTAGAAGTCGAAACGGACATTTCAGAAATTACCCCATATTTTTTTAAGCTTCATATTAGATATTTGGTTCATTAACAACAATTAAAACCAAATTTATTATGAGAAAAATTACACTTTTTCACGAACAGTTAATCCATAAATGTCTCGTGAGTCAAACAAGATTACTTGTTATACTACTTTTAATTAGTAGTTATAGTTTTGCTCAAACATGGAATCAAGTTGGAGCAGCTCAATTTACTAATGATGGTGCAGGTGTCGCATTCGCATTAAATGCTACAAATGTGCCTTATGTTGCTTATTCTGACACGGCTGTAGATGGAATGGTGCATGTAGAAATGTTTGATGGTACCAATTGGGTTGAAGTTGGAACTAATGTGTCTCCAGCTATTGTTCCAATACAATTAGCAATTGCTATTCATCCAATAACGGGATACCCTTGGGTGTCTTATAAAGATACAAGCACCAATAGACAGGTTGTGAAAAAATTTGACGGCACAAACTGGTTGCTTGATACAGCTGATGTATTTGGTTACGAACCTTTAAGTAAAGTACAATTAAAATTTGATGCCAATGGAGATGCTACTATTGCGGCAACTTTTGCACACTCATTACAATACAGAGAAACACTACGTGTAAAGAGAAAAAATAATGGTGAAACGAGTTGGGCTAATGATTTTTCAATAGTTGTAACAAGTAGAAGTTTTGATTTAGTAACTGCAAATAAAATTGCAGCAGGAGAAACTGGTGTTGTAAGTGCAAGCGAGAAAAGATATATCTATGAATATATTGCTAATGCATGGACGAACACTTATAATACAGTTACTGCAACCGCTTTTAATGATGGTGTTATGGCAAGTGATGACAATAAAGTTATTTACAATGCACATAATGGAGGGAATCCATTATTAACAGGTGAAAATGGTATTTCTACTCCACCAGATAACCAAAATACTAAAGAACGTGTTCATCAATTAATTTATAATCCTTTTAGTTATAATCACTATGCATTTTATATTCAGTCAAATTATGCATTACGTGTTGTAGAAAATAATTTTTATACAGACACTTGGACAGATATAAGCCCTGGATTAACTATGCAAGCAAACTCATCTGCTAAAATAGAACTAAGCCAAGATGGCACAACATTATTTATCGCTTATATGGAGGCTAATAAAGTATCAGTAAAAAGCTATGATATTAATTTGCCATTAGCGACCATTTATGTAGATGCAAATGCAACGGGATTGAACGATGGTAGTTCTTGGGCTAATGCTTTAACAGATATTCAAACTGCAATTGATATAACGACACCTGGTCTGTCTGAAATTTGGGTGGCTCAAGGTACTTATACCACTGGATCAAGTAGAACGGATACTTTTCTAATTACAGATCTTGTTAAATTATATGGTGGTTTTGATGGCACTGAAACTGATATTGCACAAAGAGACCCAGCAACAAATGTAACAGTTTTATCAGGAGATTTAAATGGTGACGATAATGCAATAATTACAGATGCTGAAGTTACAAGGCAAGACAATGCCTATCATGTGGTCACCTTAAAAGGAGATTTTAATTCAGGAACTATAATAGATGGTTTTACTATAAGTGGAGCAAATGCTAATGGTGCATTAAGTAATAGTTGTTCAACACCAGGCCCACAGCAATATGCACATGATAGAGCAGGTGCTATTTATGCAAATCCAGATAATGCCAATCGTTCGGTAAGCGCATTGTTTAATAATTGTATCATAGAAAAAAATACATCTTCTAAAGTAGCTGTATTTTCTACATTTAGTCCATGTGGAGCAAGTGGAACGTTTTCTGATGTGGACTTTGAAAATTGTATTTTAAGAGATAATTATTCAGTAGGGAATCAAAACTTAGATTATGGTGCGTCAGGAACTTATAGTAATTCTAGATATGGTAGTTTTATAAACTGTGTGATTTATAATAATGAAAGTGTAAATGCTGCATCGGTAATTAGGTTGTCTGCTGCAGGTGGTAATGGTTCTGTATGTAGAGTTGATGTTATTAATACTACAATTACTAAAAATATTTCGGGCATTAATAAAGCAATTTCTTTAAGTAATGTATCGTATTGTAAAATTCAAAATAGTATTATTTATGATAATGGCGGATTTCAACCCATAGAACAATCAGGAAATACTCCAACTTCAAATAATAACATTATACAAGGTGCTCAATTGAGTGGTAACCCAAGTGATCCATTATTTGTCAATACAACTAATAATGATTTTACGTTGCAATCAACCTCTCCAGCAATAGATGCAGGAAATATGAATTACTTACCAAGTCATATTACAACAGATGTGTTAAATCATGTAAGAGTGTATAATACAGATGTAGATATGGGAGCTTATGAGTATAACCCGACTTTAGGAATTAATGATGTGGTGTTAAATGAAAATGACATAAAATTATATCCTAATCCAACCTCATCAATTTTAAATATAGGAATGACTCAAAACTTAAAACACGTGTCTATTTATTCTATTTTAGGTGCTGAAGTGTTAAGAACTCAAGATAAAACTATTGATGTTTCTGGTTTATCAAATGGTGTATTCTTAATTAAAATTGAAGACGAAAACGGAAACGTTTCAACCAAACGATTTGTGAAAAAATAAAGGTGCTATTAATCATTTTTTTTTAAAGTTGGGCTACATATGTAGTCCAGCTTATTTTTTAAAATATTATGAATTATTTAAAACGGAATAAATAAGAACTTTTTCTAATACTATTTTATGAGTTAGTAAGTGTATTTATAGTTTTCTTAATTTTCGAGAATAATATTAACGAATTTGAAACGTTGTCATTAAATGGTTTTCCTGAGAACTAATTTGTGCCTCCAATTTTTTGAATATTTTGATGCGTAGATTTATAATGTGCTTGGCTCTTATTCTTTAAGTTATATAAGTTATAATAGTTTCATCATCAATTTTAAGTGTTTATCTTAAAAAAAAAGCAAGAAGGCTTTGTGAAATTGGTATTTAAAAGAAATAATTTAACATTTCAGCGAAAAGTTAATAATTATTGTTTTTTCCTACAGAACTTTTATATTTTAGTTATTAACTGGTTGATATGTTGTTGTTAAGCGCATATCAATTTCTTTTCTAAACTAAATTTATAAAAATGAAATCCCTCATACTCACTTTTTCTCTTCTCCTTGGTGTTTTCTCGCTTCATGCACAAACAGATCAAGAAATTGGTTCAATCTATATTAATAAAGCTGAAGAAAGCTTTAAAGAAGATGATATGGATGCTGCAAGAGACTATTTTAGAAAGGCAAGATTATATATTAAAGAAATAGACGATAGCAAAGTTGCCAGAATAGGTGCGCTTTTAAGTGATAATATTGGCGACTACCAAAAAGCTCAAATTCTAACCAAAAGATATTTCGATTTAGAACCTGATAAGTCAAGCGATGAATATCTTGAAATGCTAGAATTATATGTAAGTATCGAGGAAGCCTTAGAAGCTAAAAAAATAGCCTATGTTGAAGCACAAGAAGAATTACTTCGAGTTGAAAATGAAAAAAGACGAATAGATTCAATAACGAACCTTTGGACTCAAAAATCGGAAGCTTTTTTTATAGAGATAGACAGCATTGGAACTTTTAATAAATATAATCTAGCAGTTTATAAAGTGAATGATAACCTTGGACTTATGGATCATTTTGGGAATGTGATTATAGAGGCAAATACCTATAAAAATGCTATAGATTATGATGGTTATGTGTTGCTGATGGATAATAAAGAAAAACCAACCCGATTGTTTTGCTACAATGCTACAACCAAAGAAGGGTATCAGTTACCAAGTGTTACACAGTTTAACCCTCAAGCTTACCACTATGGAAAAGTGATGCTTCCTAGAACTAATGGTTTGTTGGTGGCATATCCTAATAATGTGTCAAATGTGCTTGTTTTCGACTTAAATACTCAGAAATTTCAAGAAGGTTTCGATAAAAAAGAATACTTGAAAACATTGAAGAAAAACGATATTATTGAAAAATATAATAGCGATTTTCAAATTAAAATAGATAAAAACTGGTATGAATTAGGCGATGCTCTTGGAGGTGGAATTCACCCATTATTTCATAATAATAAAATTTATGGCTTTTTAAATACCTTTAATGGAAACATTTACACATCTGATTACTACAGCCATTTTGGAGCTTTTTGTAGTGGAAAATTTCAAATTATTGAAAATGAAAATCACCTTTGGATGGATGTTGATGGTTTAAAATTTGAAGAAAACTCGAACGAAAGTGGTAGTTACACAGGAAACTCAAATTTTGTAAAAGACAGCAACGGAAAATATAAAATTTTACAGGAAGTTAATGGGAAAAATGTTTTAGTTTATAGAGATCAGCAACTACCTTTGTTAAACGACTATTTAGCAAAATATTCAAATAAATAAAAATAGCTTGCACAGATTTATTATTTATAAACCACAGGAATTATTTCACCTTTAGCTAAACAGTATTTAGTAATGTCTTCTTCGGAAAGAGTAGAGGTGTAATCAACTTCATCTACTTTAAAACCAATACTTCTTAACTTATCAAAATAGTCACGTCCATAAATACGTACGTGGTCGTACTGCCCAAAAATGGCAGCACGTTCTTTTTTATCAGTTATGCTATCGTCTTCAAACGTTTTTTCTCGTGATATATCCTGTGGAATTTGAAATATGCCATATCCTCCAGGTTTCAATACTCGATATAATTCTTGCATAGCTTTAGTATCATCAGGAATATGTTCTAAAACATGATTGCATAAAATAATATCATAACTATTATCTTTAAATGGAAGGTTGCAAATATCTGCCTTTACATCAGCAATAGGAGATAATAAGTCTGTTGTGGTATAATCTAAGTTTTTTAATTTTTTGAAGCGATTTAAAAAACATTGTTCTGGTGCAAAATGCAGTACACTTTTTTCTGCTGAAAAGAAGTCAGTTTCATTTTGTAAATACAGCCACAATAATCTGTGACGCTCTAAACTAAGTGTAGAAGGTGATAAAACATTATTTCGTTGTATGCCATAACCATAAGGTAGAAAAGATTTGAAACTTTTACCGTCTATTGGATCTGTAAAAGTATTTCCTTTTAAATAGAAAGCTAAAACAGGACGTACAAGATAGCTTAACCTAATTAATATAGGTCTAGGAATAACGTTAAGAATTGTTTTAAAAAGTCGCTTCATTTTTAAAGCACTAACGCTTTCTGTCTAAACGCATCTTCTTCATTGGAAACAATTCCCAAAGCTTCATAAATATAGGCAAATGTAGATAGTAGTTCGGGTTTACCATCTAAAATAGCCACATCGTGTTCAAAATGCGCACTAGGTTTATTATCAAGAGTTGTAATGGTCCAACCATCTCTATGTTGCTTAATGCGATGCGTTCCCATATTTATCATAGGTTCTATTGCTACAACCATGCCTTCAATAAATTTTTTACCTCGACCACGTTTTCCATAGTTTGGCATTTCAGGGTCTTCATGCATTTTTTTTCCTAAACCATGACCAACAAGTTCCCTAACAACGCCATAACCATGATCTTCGCAGTATTTTTGAATAGCATAACCAACATCTCCAACTCGATTACCAATTTTAAATTCGCGAATTCCAACATAAAGAGATTCTTTAGTAACGTCTAACAGTTTTTGGGTTTCAGGAGCAATTTCGCCTACTGCAAAAGTATAGGCATGATCGCCATAGAAATCATTTTTAATAGCACCACAATCAATGGAGATAATGTCTCCTTCTTTTAAAGGTTCGTTTGTTGGAAACCCATGTACTACTTGAGAATTCGGACTCATACAAAGTGTGTTAGGAAAATCGTATAAACCTAAAAAACCAGGAATGGCTCCTTGTTCTCGAATATATTCTTCAGCTAATTTATCTAATTGTAACGTGGTTACACCAGGCTTTACTTCTTTAGCAAGCATGCCTAATGTTCTTGATACTACCAAGGCACTTTCACGCATTAATTCAATCTCTTCTCTTGTTTTTACTATAATCATTCTTAAAAAAATATGTGCAAAGATAAATAAAATTAAAATGGGAATCTTTTTTATGAAACATGACTTTCGACATGTTTTAGTTTGAGTATATTCAATAATTTTGTGGTCTAAATGAAACATTATGTATAAATCGGTTAGTGCAGAAGAGGCAGTAAAAATCATTAAGTCTAATAATAAGGTATACATTCAAGCAGCAGCTGCAGCACCACAGGTGTTAATTAATGCCATGACTGCAAGACACGAAGAATTAAGAAATGTGCAAATTTGCCAATTACATACTGAAGGGGAAGCGCCTTATGCTAATCCAGAATTTAAAGATAGTTTTCATGTGAATTCTTTTTTTATAGGAAAGAATGTTAGACACACTTTAAAAGCCGGAAATGGTTCTTATACTCCAGTTTTTTTAAGTGAAGTGCCTTTGCTTTTCAAAAGAAATATTGTCGATTTGCAAGTTGCTTTAATACATGTTTCTGTGCCAGACAAGCATGGGTATTGTTCTTTGGGAGTATCGGTAGAAGCAACGCTCGCAGCTATAGACAATGCAGATTATGTGATTGCTCAAGTTAATAAGCAAATGCCTAGAACTCATGGAGCTGGAATTATCCATTCTTCAGAGATTAATGCTTTTGTTGAATGCGATGTGTCATTGCCAGTTCACGGTGTTACTGAACCTACAGAGATTGAAAGTAAAATTGGAAATCATGTTGCAGGTTTAATTGAGGATAGAAGCACCTTACAAATGGGTATTGGTAATATTCCAAATGCAGTATTGTCAAGGCTTACAAATCATAAAGATTTAGGATTGCATACCGAAATGTTTTCTGATGGTGTTATCGATTTAATATTAAAAGATGTTATTAATGGAAATTATAAAGGCATCAATAGAGGGAGAGCTTTAGCAACTTTTTTAATGGGTTCTAAACGTTTATACGACTATGTTGATGATAATCCGTTTATAGAAATGAGAGCTTCAAATTACACCAACGATGTTTCAATTATAAAATTAAACCCTAAAATGGTTGCTATAAACTCTGCTATTGAAGTAGATGTTACTGGACAAGTTTGTGCAGACTCTATAGGAGCAAATATGTACTCTGGAGTTGGTGGGCAAATGGATTTTATTAGAGGAGCTTCTTTAAGTGAAGGAGGAAAAGCTATTATAGCTTTGCCATCAACCACAAAATCTGGAATTAGTAGAATTGTGCCAACTTTGAAACCTGGAGCTGGAGTTGTAACAACGCGTTCTCATGTACATTATGTCGTGACGGAATATGGGATTGCAAATTTATATGGTAAAACTATAAAAGAGCGTGTAAAAGCATTGGTAAACATTGCACATCCAGATCATCAAGAAGCTATTGATAAGCAATATTTTGAAATGATAGGGTATTAATTAAAATATGAGACCGGTTATTATTTTCTAAAAAACGAAAAGAAACCTTTCTTTTTCTCTTGTTTTAGAGGATTGTAATTTGGGTTTGAAAGTCGTTGATAGACTTCTCCCCAACCAATAAAACCACCAATATTTCTGTCGTCTATAAATAAATCTGCATGGATTTTTCTGCTTTTAGAATAATCAAATTGTTCTTCAGGAAAACTTTTATTAACTGCATAAAATGTTAAACCGTTGTTTTTACAGAAATCAACGGCTTCTTGAAGTTTGACATCACTTCGGTAAGTCCATAGAATAAGTCTATGTCCATCTTTTTGTAATCGTTTTAAAGTTTCAAAAGCAAAAAGTTTTGGTTTCCCTATTTTTGGATAAGCATCATCAACGATGGTTCCATCGAAATCGATTGCTAGAATAAGTTTGTCGTTAAAATTCATACTTGATTATTGATTTCAAAAATACGTAATTTATTATGTTAGATTAACGAATGTTGCGTCATTTTTTCAGGTTGATCAATTCCTATAAGCTTTAAAATGGTAGGAGCAATGTCTCCTAAAACGCCATCTTTTATAGCTATTAAATCGTTATCAATTAAAATAATAGGAACAGGGTTAGTAGTATGAGCTGTATTTGGTGAACCATCAGGATTTATCATGGTTTCGCAATTTCCATGATCTGCAATCAGGATGGTTGTATAATTGTTTTCTAATGCAGTTGTTACCACATTTTTTACACATACATCTACAGCTTCACAGGCTTTTATGGCAGCTTCCATAACTCCTGTATGTCCTACCATATCGCCATTTGCAAAGTTTAAACACACAAAATCGACATCTCCTTTCTTTAATTCAGGTATTAAAGCATCGGCCAATTCAAAAGCACTCATTTCGGGCTTCAAATCGTAAGTAGCTACTTTTGGCGAATGACGTAAAATACGTGTTTCGCCATTAAAAACGGTTTCTCGACCTCCCGAAAAGAAAAAAGTAACATGAGGATATTTCTCTGTTTCAGCAATCCTGATTTGTTTTTTATGATGTTTTTCTAAAACTTCGCCTAAAGTATCTGTAAGGTTATCTTTATTATATACAACTTGGATGTTTTTATAAGTGTCGTCGTAATTGGTCATGGTAACATAATACAAGTTCAATTTGTGCATGTTTTGCTCATGAAAATCTGTTTGTGTTAAGGCTTCAGTAAGTTGTCTTCCTCTATCTGTTCTAAAGTTGAAAAAGATTACAACATCACCATCCTTGATTTTTGCTACAGGTTGATTGTTGTCATCAACCATAACAATGGGTTTGATAAATTCGTCAGTTACCTCATTTTCGTAACTTCTTTCAATGGATTTTAAAGCATTTTTAGAAAACTCACCAACACCATTTACCAATGCATTATAAGCTAATTTAACGCGTTCCCAGCGTTTATCTCTATCCATGGCGTAATATCTACCAGTTATAGTTGCTATTTTGGTTGGTGTGTTTACTATAAATTCTTCCAAAAGTGTTATAAAACCATAACCCGATTTAGGGTCCACATCACGACCATCTGTAAAAGCATGAATGTAAGATTCCGTTACACCTGATGCTTCTGCTGCAGAAATTAATCCTTTTAAATGATTGATATGTGAGTGTACACCACCATCACTAACCAAACCTAAAAAATGAATGGGTTTTTTATTGGTTTTTGCATAATGAAATGCTTCAAGTAACACAGTTTCCTGACATAAAGTGTTATTTTCTACAGCCAAATTTATTTTAACCAAATCTTGATAAACAATACGTCCTGCGCCTAAATTCATATGTCCCACCTCACTGTTTCCCATTTGTCCTTCCGGAAGGCCAACATGCAAACCATCGGTTCTTAAACTAGCATTTGGGTATTTTGAATAGAGGGAATCTATAAAAGGTGTGTTGGCATGATCTATAGCTGAGACTTTAGGGTCTGGAGATTTCCCCCAGCCATCAAGAATCATTAAAATAACTTTTTTATTCATGGTAAATAACTTTGTAAGTCAAAGATAAAAGTTTAAAAATGCTTTACGTTTGAAATGAATAAAAAAATATAGATGACTTCCAAGATTGAAGAGAGCCATCTTCAATAAGGATTCACTCTCATGAAACAAAATGTCTAGTATAAATCGTTTTTTTAGATAAAACTTATTTTTATAACTTAAAGAGGGTTTTCAATTTTATAAAGTTTTGCAGGCATACCATCGTAAATGGCTTCATGAATAAAATGCAAACCACATTTCTCTATAACTTTATGGGACGGGATGTTTTTAATATGTGCATGTGCATAAATCTCTTTCAGTTTTAAGGTTTCAAAACCATAAGTTATGGAAGCTTTAGCACTTTCTGTTGCATAGCCTTTATTCCAATTTTCTTTATAAAAACGATACCCAACTTCAACAAGTTTTTCGTTTGGATGATATTTTAATCCACACCAACCCAAAAAACAATCGTTTTCTTTTAGGCAAACGGCCCATCTTCCCATATTATGAAGCTTGTAATCTTTATATTGAGATAAGAAAATTTTTGCATCGGCTAAGGAGCTAAACGCAGTATCTCCAGTGTATTTTATAACTTCAGGATCGTCATTCATTTTATAAAAATGTATGGCATCTTGAATATTAAATTCCCTCAAATAGAGGCGTTTAGTTTTAAAGATGACTTTCATGAAGTAAACTTATAATTTTTTTCTTTTATTAGATGAAATACTTATTTATATTTGCACCGGAAATGCGAGAGTAGCTCAGTTGGTAGAGCGTCAGCCTTCCAAGCTGAATGTCGCCGGTTCGAACCCGGTCTCTCGCTCTAAAAAGCCTTGTCTTAATGATGAGGCTTTTTTTATTTAATTCAAGTTTAGTATTAAGCAAAAGTTAGGGTGAGAAGTTTATCCTGAGCGCAGTCGAAGGGAACCCAGTCTCTCGCTCTAAAAGCGTCATCATTACGATGGAGCTTTCTTTATTTTATATGGTTTAGTTCTGTACTTGTCTTTACTTCAAAAGGTGTTTTATTATATTCAAAAACTCTAGCCGTTAAATCGCCTTTTAAGACAATAGAATTTCCTGTCACTCTTAACCAGCTCCCTTCTCTAAGTCCAATAACAGGTTGTGTGTTAAATTCATGGAACTCTTTAATTCTAGTTTCTCTGGTTTCTCCCATGTGTTTATTATTTGAAATAGGATCCAAATAATGCGGATTGATATTAAAAGGTATCAACCCCAAGGCTTTAAAACTGGGTGGGTAGACAATAGGCATGTCGTTAGTTGTATTGATGGTTAAACCACAAATATTACTTCCAGCACTGGTGCCTAAATAAGGAGTCCCATTTTGAATTGCCTTTTGTAAAGGAGCTAGAAGACGATTTTTATACAAAGCATTTAATAATACAAATGTATTTCCTCCACCAGTAAATAAGGCTTCAGCTTCTTCAATTGCTTTTATAGGGTTTTCAAATTCATGAATTCCTTTTAGATTTTTGTTTATTGTATGAAAGGCTTTTTTTGCTTTTGCTGTGTATTCGTCATACGATATGCCACTTGGTCTTGCATAAGGAATAAAAAGGATGGTTTTTGCATCTTTAAAAAACAACGATAATTCGTCTAATAAATAATCCAAATAACCACTTGCATGAATGGTCGAAGTACTAGCAATAATTAAGTTTTTCATTTACATTATTTTGTTGTAAATTTAAGTAAATACAACTTGTAACAAAAGTATATAAGCTTTTGAGTTGTAAATATTAACCTCAAATACGACTTCTATGAAAAATGTATTACCATTTATTTTCTTTTTAATTCTGTCCTTCGCAACAGCCCAAACTGAGGAGAGAATTCAAATATCAGGAAAAGTAATTGTTGATTCTAACGATGTAGAAGGACTTACCGTTAATAATCTAACATCAAACAGAATCGCTGTTACAGATTTGGACGGAAAGTTTGATCTTTATGTTGCATTAAATGATCAGGTTAAAATATCAGCATTGCAATTTGATACTATTCTAATTATTGTAACTCAAGATATTTTGGATTCAAAACAGATAACGGTTTTTTTAGATGAAAGATTAACTACTTTAGATGAAATTGTCATCTTGCCCTTTAATTTAACTGGAGATTTAGAAGCAGACTTAAGTAAAGTGAGAGACTTTAACCCAAAATTTGAGTCTATTTATTTTGGTGATATTGATTTTGAACACAACCCAAATGCAGATATATATTACCAAAAAGTTGAAAACACCATTTTAAACCAAGACAAATTTTACAATGGTGTAGATTTTGTTAAAATTACTAATTGGTTAATAAAACCTTTATTTGCCTCTAAATCTACTTCTATAGATACTAGTAATGCAGAAAATTCTAATTTTGATATTTTAAGAGATACCTATACCAAAGATTTTATAAGCTCCAATTTTAATATTCCTGAAGATAATGTAACCGATTTTATTGCTTTCGCAGAAGCCAATAATAAAGATGTGTCAATTTATAATAATGGAAAAGATATAGAACTAATTCAATACTTAGTGGATCAGAGCAAATTGTATTTAGAGACGGAAGTTGGTAAGAATTAATGTTCTAAAACGGCCAGGTTTTTTTTACGTTATTCTGTTTTAACATAAGTTTAGTTTGATATTGTATTAATTTTAAGATTTGAAATAGTTTCTTTATCAAACCAAACCAAACCAATTTGAAATACTTTATTTTCCTTTCTTTCTGTTGTTTGTATCTTCAGACAGCATTTTCACAAGCTGTTGAAATTACAGGAAAAGTAACAGCGTCTTCAGATGTTGAAAATATTCATGTTATTAATAAAACAGCACAAGTGTTTACAACAACTAATGCTTTTGGTGGGTTTAAAATTACAGCTTCATTAAACGATACATTACAATTCTCATCCATTCAACATCAATTAAAAGAGGTTGTAGTGGATGTTAGTATTCTTATTCAGAAAGAGATAGATGTTCAATTAGAAGAACTTATCTACGCTTTAGACGAGGTGGTAGTTGGACGCATACTTACAGGAGATTTACTTAAAGACGTTGGAAATGTTGAGGGGCAATCTATTACAGCCAAACAGTTAGGCATACCAAGCTATCAAGGAAAACTAAAAACACAAAGTGAAAGAAAGCTAAACGAAGCGACAACAGGAGGAGGCTTTATTCCGTTGTTTCCTATTATTAATGCTATAACAGGGAGGACAAAAAAATTAAAAAATCAAATTAAATTAGAACAACAAGACGATTTATTATACGATATTAGAAAGAGATTAGAACCTATTTTGTTCTCAGATGCAACACTTACAGAAAATTTGAGAACCGAATTTTTTTATTTCTGTTCCGAAGATCCGAGTTTTGAAAACCGTTGTAAAGGGAAAAGTGACCTTGAAATATTAGAATTTTTAAAAGATAAGTTGGTGCAGTATAAGTTGAATTCAAAAATTGAAACGAATTAATGGATTATGGAATGTTTTTTGAACATTCAAATTATTAGATTTGCTTAATTATATAGAATTATGAAAGTTTTTAAAATTGTTTGTTTAGTTTTTATCTTACCCTTATTAGCATTCACAACGCTTCATAAATATTATGTAAGTGTCACGCAAATAGATTTTATTCAAGAAAAGAAATCTGTTCAAATTACATCTCGGATTTTTATTGATGATTTAGAAGACGTACTTCAACTTCGTTATAGTGATGATTTAATAATTAAAAAGGAAAATGAAGCTCCTGAAGTGAATCTTTATATTGAAAAATATTTAAAAGGAAAGCTCAGAATTTCTATTAATGGCGAAGAAAAAGAAATAAATTATCTTGGAAAAAAAATAGATAATGATATAGTAGTTTGTTATTTAGAAATTGAAGGTGTAAAAGAAATTAGCACTTTTGAAGTTGAAAACGCCGTTCTTTTCGATTTATATGCTGAACAACAAAACATTGTAAGAACTAAAATGAATTCAAAAAACAAGAGCTTTATCTTGATAAAAGAAAATGATAAAGGTTTGTTAAACTTTAAATAAAATGAATTAAAATCTTAAAAATTCGTTAATTTCCCCTACAATTTTTTGTAACTAAACCAATCATAAAAACATCCGTTGTTTAAGTTATATTCTTTTTCAGAATAAATATTTAGGATGTTTAATTGACCAAATTAAAACATTAACTATCAACACATGAAAACACTAAAGTATCTTTTTCTTACTGTTTTGTTTATTTCAGCTAATTCTTTTGCTCAAGAACAAGACCAGCCAGAACGCAAACCTGGTCATACCAACAACAACAAGTTTAAACAACTTTACGACGAATTTTCAACTCCAAACATGTACAGAACGGCTTCTGGAGCTCCTGGGCCAGCTTATTATCAGCAACAAGCAGATTATAAAATGGACCTTGTTTTAGACGATAAGAATGCTAAAATATCTGGTTTTGAAACAATTACATACACTAATAACTCGCCAGATCCTTTAAAATATCTTTGGGTACAATTAGATCAAAACATGCGTGCTAAAGATTCTCAAACACCTTTAATAGAAGGTGGAGGCGTAGCCGAAGCACAACAAGCAGGAAAATTTGCATCTTCTTATATGACAGATGGTTTTGATGGTGGGTTTAAAATTGAAGCTGTTAAAGATTTAAGTGGAAAAGATTTACCCCACATGATTAATCGTACCATGATGCGTGTTGAATTACCTAAAGCTTTAGTAAAAGGAGAAAAATTCTCTTTTTCAATTAAATGGTGGTATAATATTAACGACTATGTTAATATGGGTGGACGCTCAGGATATGAGTTTTTTCCAGAAGATGGAAACAGAAATTATATTATTGCACAATTCTTTCCAAGAATGGCTGTCTATAACGATGTAGAAGGTTGGCAAAATTCCCAATTCTGGGGACGTGATGAGTTTGCTTTGCCATTTGGGAACTATGAAGTAAATATTACAGTGCCATCAGACCATATTATGGATGCAACTGGTAAGTTGATGAATCGTAAAGAAGTGTTTACTAAAGACATGATGAATCGTTACGAACAAGCAAAAAAATCTTACGATAAACCCGTTTTAATTGTAACTCAGGCTGAAGCTGAAATAGCTGAAAAAGGCCATGCTACAGATACTAAAACATGGAAATTCCATGCAGAAAATGTACGTGATTTTGCTTTTGCAACTTCAAGAAAGTATATCTGGGATATGATGGCTGTTAAAATAGGAGATAAAGATGTTATGGCAGTGTCTATGTATCCTAAGGAAGGAAATCCTTTATGGGAAGAATGGTCAACTTATGCAGTAGCTAGTACATTAAAATCATACTCACGTATGACGTTTGATTATCCATACCACAAGGCCATTTCGGTTCATGCAAAACAACAAGGGATGGAATACCCAATGATTTGCTTTAATTATGGTAGACCAGATGAAAACGGAAAATATACTGATAGAACTAAATACGGAATGATAAGTGTTATTATCCACGAAGTAGGTCACAACTATTTCCCTATGATTGTAAATAGTGATGAGCGTCAGTGGACATGGATGGACGAAGGTTTAAATACATTTGTACAATATGTAGCCGAACAAGATTTTGGCGAGTGGTATCCAGCTGCTTTGTCTCCAGGACATGATAAGTATCCTTCTCGTCGTGGTCCAGCTGCAAATATAGTTCCTTATATGGGAGGCGATCAAGATTTTATAGCTCCTATTATGACCAAAGGATTAAACACTTACCAATTTGGAAACAATGCCTACGGAAAGCCAGGTACTGCACTAAACATTTTACGTGAAACAGTTATGGGTCGTGAGTTATTTGACTATGCCTTTAAAGAGTATTCTCATCGTTGGATGTTTAAACACCCAACACCAGAAGATTTCTTTAGAACCATGGAAGATGCTTCAGCATTTGATTTAGATTGGTTTTGGAGAGGTTGGTTCTATACCACAGACTATGTGGATATGGGAGTAAAAGAGGTAAAGAAATATTATGTATCTTCTGAACCTAATGCATACGCAAAAATGATGGCTAAACGTTATGGTATGGAATTGTCAGATTTACCACCTTTAGTCTATATGGTTGAAGAAGGAAGCGATGAGTTTAACGAAAACATGAAGAATGGAACGTTATTAGAAAACTCAACACCTCTTAAAGAGTATGTCATGGATAATTTTTCAGAAGCAGAACGTAAAGCAATGAAAGAACCTAAATACTTTTATAGTGTGACTTTCGAGAAGCCAGGTGGATTGGTTATGCCAATTATCGTGGAATACACCTATGCAGATGGCACGTCTAAAACAGAGAAATATCCAGCACAAATATGGAGATTAAACGATAAAGAAGTTAGCAAAGCAGTTGCGTCAGATAAAGAGATTGTTAAAATTACAGTCGATCCTAATTTAGAAACAGCAGATGTAGATACGTCTAACAACTCTTGGCCTAGAGAAGTTAAACAAAGTGACTTTGATAAATTTAAGGAAGACGTTAAAGATTAATCTGAAACGTTAAATATTTAAAAGCCGACCATAAAAATGAGTCGGCTTTTTTTATTCTCAAGAATCAACTCACTATATTTGCATTGTGATACAAGCAAGCATTATTTTATTTATAGGCACTACCGAGGTCATGTTCATCCTATTTATAGTGGTCATGGTTTTTGGTGCAGATAAAATTCCTGAAATCGCTAGAGGATTAGGAAAAGGCATGCGTATGCTTAAAGATGCCACCAACGATGTCAAGTCTGAAATTGCAAAAAGTGCCGAAAAGAATGGCATTGATACCAGCATAACTAAAGATGTTCAAGACGAACTCAATAAAGTAAAAGACGAATTAGAAGATTTTACGGGCTCTGTTAGACGAAAAATGTAAAAATTAGTTTCGTTTACGGTTATGTATAAGGAAAGTTGCGTGTTTGTGTGCGAGGATTTTCCGAAGGAAAATCAGAAGCTAGCAAACGAGCTACTAACTTTGGTTTAGCTAAAACTAGCAATTTTTTTTATACGATGTTACCTACTTGCTGGCTTTTTACTTTTTTTTATTAATAAATATATTCCATATACGATAAAACCAACTGCCATTAAAACAGTAATTATTTTTTCGTTAGTATTATCTTTACTTGCTTTCCAAAACCAATAACCAACTAATATTCCAAATGAAATAAATCCAATTCCCCATAAAATCAAATTTTTTTTATTCCATTTGTTTTCAGCTTGTTTATTGCGTTTCAATCCCTTAATTAATTCTTTTCTCAATTCGTAGTAATTGCTATAAGAAGTTGATGATATTTTATAACTGAAATTTTCGCTTATCAAAGTCAAATCTTTCCATTTCATATAACCAACTTCATAAGAGTATTTTGCATTTTCCTTTTCAATTTCGGTATATGATTTGAATTCGGATAAAGCAATGGTCTTTTTAGTAAAACCAGTTATTGATTTAAAAATCAATTTTCCGTTTGTGATTTGTAAAGTGTCATAATTTAAAATCCAATATAAAGAGTATAATCCTAAAGCTAGAAATGGAGTTCCAATTAACCAATTTCCTTTAATAATCAATATTGATCCGAATATTGTAGCCAAAAATCCACCAATAATCAGTATTAAAACTGATGATAATTTTGGTTTTGATGTTATTTCAATATGTTTTTTCAATTTTCTTTTCAGCTTGCAGGTAACGGACTGATATGGTATCGTTTTAATGTTTTATATCAGTTGTAAACGAAATTAGGTTATTATTTTGTGAAAGTCCAACGCTATTTCTTCCTGCTAATCGTCAAACCATCTCTTATTGGCAACATCACCGTTTCTATTCGATTGTCATTTTTTAAAAGCGTATTATAATCTAAAACAGCCTTTGTAGACACATCTTTTGGATCCAGTTTTTCAATCACTTTTCCATGCCATAGCACATTGTCTGAAATGATAATACCTCCAGGATTTAGTTTGTCTATAATGGCGTGAAAATACTTGGAGTAATTGGGTTTATCAGCATCAATAAACACTAAGTCAAAGGTTTTGTCTAAAGTTGGAATTACATCTAAAGCGTTTCCTAAATGTTGATGAATTTGGTTTTTATAATCCGACTTATCAAAATACTTGCGTTGAAAATCTACTAGTTCTTCATTGACATCAATAGTATGGATTTCTCCTGAAGCTTGTAAGCCTTCAGCCAAACATAAAGTGGCATAGCCTGTAAAGGTTCCTAATTCAAGGATGGTTTTTGGGTTTATTAATTTTGAAATCATGCTTAATACGCGTCCTTGATAAGGACCACTAAGCATGATAGGTTGTAATATTTTCTGATAGGTTTCTCGAGTTAATTGCTGTAATAATTCTGGTTCAGTTTCAGAATGAGCAACTATGTATTCGTCAAGTTTTTCTGGTAGAAAGTGCATTACCCTAAAATTCTATTTACTAATTTTTGTTTGGCAGCTTCATCTTCTCCACATAGCCATTGAATGACATTGTCTTCCCAAATAGCATCACGTTCAACTTCATTTATAATTTTTCGCTCTACAGCTAAATCTAAAATTTTTCCAGGATAAGAAGACTGTTTCGTGCTTTCCATTTCGCCTAAAGGATATGGATCATCTAATCCCATCAATACTTGTTTTGAACCTTGATTTTTTATAAGCAACTCCAAGCCTCCAGTGTCATGAACCAAAGTGTCGAAAAAGATGTTTTTATGTCCAACAGCTTTTCTAGGGTGGCTTTTACCTTCAAATAAATCGGGTCTGCCATCAAATCCTTGGATACGTCTTCCTAAGTTGATTTGTGCCAATTGTCCTCCATGAGCAAAGCAAGTTCTCATGTTTGGATATTTGTCTTGATATCCGTTTAAAGTTAAGAAATGGTAAGCATCTGCACATTGAGCTAACATCCATATTAAATGGAAACGCCAAGAAATATTTTCTAATTTGATAAATTTTTCACCATCATAAGGATGAATTTCTACGGCAAGATTATACTTGTTTGCCAATTCGAAAATAGGCTCGTTTTCTTCGTCAAAAATACAACGCCAAGTTCCAATAGTATCCATGTAGTGGGTAGGCAAACAAAGTAATTGCATGCCTAATTCTTCTACACAACGTTCTATTTCCCAGCAAGCGCCACGAACAAATCCAGGATGAACCACAAAACCACAGGTAAATCTGCTTGGGTTTTCACGTTGTACTTTGGCATTAAAATCGTTTTGAAAGCGCAAAGCTTGTTTCATTTCCTCTACACGCAAACCATTTCCATACAATTGAGATAAGTTTAACACCACAGCATGGTCAATCTTAAATCGATCCATCCAAGCTAATTTGTCATCTAAAAAGAAACTTGAATCCGTTACAGGACGACTCCAATCTTTTTGAAGCATATATTTTCTGTCTTTATCAACCCAAAATATCCCTTTGTCTTTCATGAACTGAGGAATTTCTTCAGGATAAGGAAGAAGGTGAGAGTGACCGTTAATACGTAATTTGCGTTTTTCTTTCATATGTCATGCTGAGCCTGTCGAAGCATCTTATTTTTAATTTGTTTTTTGTCAAGTATAACTAGTCGAAGTGTTTTTTAGCTTCTTCAACTCTAATATTAGTCGGAATGTTTTGAATGACAGTCTAATCTTCAATCTGAACTTTCTTTGGAGGTTGCATCACTTCGCCACAATTAGGGCAGCTTCTTTTGTCTTTATCTCCATAATACTTGTCGAAAATTTTAGGCATATCTGTTTCAATATTTTCAACCGTAAAATCTTCTTCATAAAGTTTGGTGGTGCAATTTTCACAAAACCAAAGCAAAGCATCTTGAACGCCTTTTTCTCTAGGATATTCTATAACCAATCCAACAGTGTTGGCTCCACGTTGTGGAGAATGTGGCACCTTAGGAGGTAATAAAAAAATGTCTCCTTCTTTAATATGAATGTCTTTAGGTTTGCCTTCATCAATGACTTTTAGAACCATATCTCCTTCTATTTGATAGAAAAATTCAGGAGTTTCGTTGTAATGATAATCTTTTCTGCTATTTGGACCACCAACAACCATGACAATAAAATCGCCATCTTTCCAAACCACTTTATTGCCAACAGGTGGCTTTAATAAATGTCTGTTTTCTTCAATCCAAGCTTTGAAATTTATGGGTGATACTAGTTTGCTCATGATTTTATGTTGTTAATTGAATAATGATATAAAGTTACAAAGATTTTGTTCTACCACCATCAACAGGAAGGTTTATTCCGTTAATGTAGCTTGCGCATTCGCTCGCTAAAAAAGTAACAGCATATGCCAATTCTTCAGGTTTAGCAAAACGTTTAGCAGGTACTGCATTTTTCATGGCATTAGCAGCCTCTTCTTCTGAACTTCCAGTTTTAGCTGATTTGTTCTTTATAATTTCTGTTAAGCGTTCGGTTCCTGTTGCTCCAGGAAGGACGTTGTTTACAGTAATTCCAAAAGAGCCCAATTCGTTAGCTAATGTCTTACTCCAGTTTGCTACAGCACCACGAATGGTATTACTAACGCCTAAACCATCTAGAGGCTGTTTGACAGAGGTTGAAATAATATTGATAATACGACCATACTCTGCTTCTTTCATAAAAGGTACGACTGCTTGTGCCAAAACGTGATTGCATTTTAAATGCTGTGTGAATGCATTTTCAAATTCTTCTAATTCAGCCGAAAAAACAGGACCACCTTTTGGTCCTCCTGTATTATTAACTAAAATATGAAAGCCGTGATTTTTAGAAATATAGTCAGACACTTTTGCTTTTAATTCTTCAGGGTTTGAAAAATCAGCGATAATGTAGTCGTGATTTCTTTGTTGAGGTAATTCGGCTAAAACAGCTTTTAGTTTGTCTTCGTTTCTAGCAATTAAGGTAACTGTTGCTCCTTCGGCAGCTAAAGACATAGCTGTTGCTTTCCCTATTCCTGCTGTGCTGCCACAAACTAAGGTGTATTTGTTGTTTAAGTTTAGATTCATTTTTAATTTATTGCGTCAGTTCGAGTGAAAATTTATTTTTAAATTTTTGTATCGAGAACGAATGACATCTCGATACTATTTTCTTTGAAAAATCACTCGATGTGACGATTAGTATTTTATACAAACATTCTTTGCTTCAGTAAAAAAGCGTAAAGCTTCAAAACCACCTTCACGTCCTACACCAGAAGCTTTTACACCACCAAATGGTGTTCTTAAATCACGCATCATCCATGTGTTTACCCAAACGATTCCTGCTTGAAGTTGGTTGCTCATTCGCATGGTTCGTTTTAAGTCGTTTGTCCAAAGCGTGGCCGATAAACCGTATTTTACTTTGTTTGCCATTTGTAAGACTTCGTCTTCTTTATTAAATGGCATGATGGTTACCACTGGTCCAAAAATTTCTTCTTGATTAACTCTACAGTCATCATTAAGAACTTCAATGACAGTTGGTTCTAAATAATAGCCATTTTCAAAACCTTTTACTGTGACTTTATTGCCACCACAAAGAATTTTTCCGTTTTCTTCTTTAGCAATATTAATATATTCAATCACTTTTTCAAGATGAGATTTTGAAACCAAAGCACCAATATTTGTTGAAGCTTCGGATGGATGCCCAACTTTAAGAGCTTTTATTTTTTTAACAAAATCAGTTTTGAATTTCTCATAGATGGATGCTTCTACAAAAATTCGGCTACCACATAAACAAATCTGACCTTGATTAGCGAATGATGATCGAACTGTTGTTTCTAACATGTCGTCATAATCACAATCAGCGAAAATGATGTTTGGGTTTTTCCCACCCAATTCCAAAGATAATTTTTTAAACATGGGAGCAGCTACTTTGGCAATATGAGCTCCTGTGGCTGTTCCTCCAGTAAAGGAAATAGCTTTAATATCTGGATGTTCTATGATGGCTTGACCAGTTGTACCACCAAGTCCATGAACAATATTTAAAACGCCTTTAGGGAGCCCGGCTTCATTGCAAATCTCACTTAATAAATAGGCTGTCATAGGAGTGACTTCGCTAGGTTTGGCAACCACACAATTTCCGGCTGCAAGAGCTGGAGCAATTTTCCATGTAAATAAATAGAGAGGCAGGTTCCAAGGCGAAATACATCCAACCACACCTATAGGTTGGCGTAAGGTATAGTTAATAGCATCTTGACCAACACTCTCGTGACTCTCGCTAGAGAATTGCGTAATCGCATTTCCAAAGAATCTAAAATTGCTTGCTGCTCTTGGAATATCAACAGCCTTTGCTAAAGAAACGGGTTTGCCATTGTCTTTACTTTCTGCTTCTGCTAAACGTTGTAGATTTGATTCCAATAATTCTGAAATCTTAATCAGAATTCTGCTACGTTCTTCTAATGTGGTTTGAGACCAACTTGGAAAAGCAGATCTTGCTGAGATATAGGCATTTTCAACATCTTCTTTTGATGAGTTTGGTATTTGTCCATATATCTCACCATTCGATGGATTATAGTTGTCTATCCAGTTATCATGAATTGGATTATGAAAGTTGCCGTTTATGTAGTTTTGAATGTTCACTTTAATGTTTTTAATGGATACAATGAATCTGTTATTTTTAGACAATAATCGAAAGATTCGGTTAATCCTTTTTCATAATAATAAAGATCACTCATGGTCATTTTCACCAAAGTTAAAGTTCTTTCAATGCTTTTTTTATCAGTAAAATCAGCATTAAAAAATATTTGGGTTGATTGAGATGTAAAATTATTATAGCTATCTTGGTAGGTATAAAGGTTGTTTAAAGCTTGTAATAGTTTTGGATTTAATTCTTTACTAACACCAGTTTGAATGCTAGTTTGAAAAGCAGCATCTTGTAATCTAGGTGTTCGTACGCCTTTCCAAAAACCAAACCTTTTAGAAATTTCTATTTCACTTTTTGTAAAATCAAATTTTTGTAATGTATCTCGAACCATAATATGATAGTCTTTTACATTGTCTATCTTAGTTCGATTTGTAACAATTTCATCCTTTAACAAACGAATAGAAGTTTGAACAGTTTCTTGAATTTTAGCATCTTCATTTTTATTTTGAAGATATAGAGCTAACCAGATACCTATAACTATTAGTGAGATTTCACCTATAGCGTAAAGTATATAATTTATGATTTTCTTTTTTTGAATCATGTCTGCTCTAATTTTACGAAATAATTTCATGGTGATTTACAATTTCTTATAAGCCATCACTTTAATCTCTACTACTAAATCTGGATGTGGTAGTTGGTGCACAGCTACCGTTGTTCTTGTTGGGCCGGTTTCTTTATCAAAAAACTCTGCATAAGCTTTATTATAGCCTGCAAAATCATTCATATTAACTAGAAAGGAGGTGACATCTACAACGTCTTTTAAACTAGCTCCTTCTTTGGCTAAATTCTTTTCAATATTTAAGATGACTTCTCGCGTTTGTACTTCTGCATTTAAATGTTTGGTTCCCATCTCATCAATAATGTCGACACCTGCAATGGTGTTATCTGCTCTTCTAGAACTCGTGCCAGATACAAAAATAAAATCTCCAACACGCTTAGTGTGTGGATAGGCTCCTCTTGGTGTTACAATTTTTTCGCTCATAATATGTTATTTTAAGCCTGCAATTCTATCATCTTCTAAAATAGCTTCTGTTGCAGTTTTTACTTTATCTAAAGTGTTCCTTAATTGATCGTTTGTTAGATTATTAACAGTGGTGATATCTCCATCAGATAACATATTCAAAATAGCTTTGTCTTGAGCACGTCCACGTAACATGGCGTCTCTATAGCTAACGTCTTCATTAAAGGTTACCAACGAATATTTTGAGGAATACTCATTAGGAAAGTTTTTTTCAAAAGCCATTTCCAAGGTGCGTTTTTCTCTGAAATTTGCATGGTTGACATGTCCTTTCATTTCATGAAAATTGTCGATTGCTAAATCGGCAATAGCATCTGTATCTTTTTTTCTAGATTTTTCATAGGCTTTAAATACAGTTTCCCAATCAGGATGCCCTTGGTCTAAAATTTTGTCAAATTCTGTAACATCTTCAAATGAGGCATTCATGCCTTGACCATAAAATGGCACGATAGCGTGTGCTGCATCTCCCATTAAAAGGGTGTTGCCTTTGTAATGCCAAGGCGAACACTTTACGGTTCCTAGTGGAGAAGTTGGATTTTCGAAAAAGTCATCAACCAGATTTGGCATGAGTTCTAGTGCATCTTTAAAGTATTTGCTGAAAAATTCTAGAACACGTTCTTTGGTTGTTAAGTTATTGAAATTATATTCTCCTTCATCGAAACTTAAAAATAATGTAACTGTAAAGCTACCATCCAAATTGGGTAAAGCTATTAGCATAAAAGCTTCTCGTCCCCAGATATGAAGTGCGTTTTTGTAAGTTTTATAATCTCCATTTTCGTTAGGAAGAAAACAAAGTTCTTTATAACCATGGGACAGCCAGTCTTGAGAAAAACTAAATAAGAATTTTTTTCCTAAATAATAACTATTTCGCATAGCAGAACCAGCACCATCAGTAGCAATAATAATATCGGCATCTTCTACAAAAGGCTTATTAGTTTCTGTATCTGTAAATAATGCTGTGGTGCTTTCAAAATCCACCGATTCACATTTTTTATTGAAATGAATGGCGACATTGTCGTGTTTTTCAGCTTCATCTAATAATAATCCATTTAATAATCCACGTGAAATAGAATTGATATATTCATGTTCACGACCACTATAAGGGGCTAAAACAGTATTGCCTTCTAAGTCATGAAGCATACGTCCATTCATAGGAATACATAAAGGTTTTACCTTTTCTTCAAGCCCAACCAATTGCATAGTTTTAATACCACGATCTGAGAGAGCCAAGTTAATGGAGCGTCCAACGCTAATGTCTACTTTTCGTAAATCTGGACGCATTTCCATAAGCGTTACGTTGTACCCTCTCTGACCTAATCTTAAGGCCAGTAAGCTACCACAAAGTCCAGCTCCAATGATGAGTATGTTTTGTTGTTTATTCACTTAAAATCTTTTTTAATTTGTCAACCATTCTATACACATCTTCAAACGTGTTGTATAAAGGTACAGGGGCACAACGTATAACATCTGGTTCTCTCCAGTCTGTAATAATATGTGCGTCTGTTAATTTTTTATGCAATGTTTTGTCGGCATCTTTTACCTGAATAGAAAGTTGACAACCTCTTTCCTTCGGATTAGATGGTGTGATAATTTTAATTTTGTCGTTGTTCAATTCGTTTAAAAGAAATTCGAAATAGCCTGTGAGCTTTTCAGATTTCTTACGAAGTGCATCCATACCAACTTCATTAAACATGTCTAATGAGGCTTTAATGGCTGCCATAGATAGAATAGGTGGATTGCTTAATTGCCAACCTTCGGCTCCTGGAATCACATCTAATGGCTGGCGCATATTAAATCGCGTGGATTTATTATGACTCCACCAACCTGCAAAACGCTTAAGTTTTTTATTGTGTGCATGTTTTTCATGTACAAACAAACCTCCTAAACTTCCAGGTCCTGAATTTAAGTATTTATAAGTGCACCAAGCTGCAAAATCTACTCCAGAAGCGTGAAGTTCTGGGTTGATGTTTCCAGCTCCATGTGCTAAATCAATGCCAACCATACAGTTTTTTGCATGCCCTAATTCAGCTATTTTTTTAATGTCTAAATATTGTCCTGTATAATAATTAACTCCTCCAATAAGTAGCAAAGCAATCTCATCCCCTTGTTCTTCAAGGATGCTTTCTAAGTCATCTATATTTAATAATTCTTCGCCTGGTCTTGGTTTCCATTCAATTAAACCTTCATTTACATTATATCCATGAAATTCTAATTGCGTTTGAACAGCATATCTATCTGAAGGAAAGGCATCACTTTCAATAACAATTTTGTATTTGGTTTTTGTCGGTTGATAAAACGATACCATTAACAAATGTAAATTGGTTGTTAAGGTATTCATTGTTACCACTTCTATAGGTTTTGCTCCAACTATTTTTGCCATAGATTCTGTTAAGAATTCGTGATATGGCATCCATGGATTTTTAGCTTCAAAATGTCCTTCTACACCAAAATTTGCCCAATCGTCTAATTCTTGTTGGATGTATTTCTGTGTGCTTTTTGGTTGTAAACCAAGCGAATTTCCCGTAAAATACAACCAATCGGTTCCTTGCTTGTCTTTTGGAATGTGAAACTGATTTCTATAGTGCGATATGGTATCGTTTTTGTCTTGTTCTTTAGCGAATTCAAGACCTAATTTATAGTTGGACAAAGTGAGTTGTTTTACGGTTTCCAACAAAAATAAGAATTATAATTTTAGGAAGGAAGTCTTAAGGAAGAGATAATTTAAATCTGTATTTTTTGTATATTTATTAAAATATCAGGTTATGGGTAAAACTAAAAATTATACAAATGATGAGGTTACTATTGTTTGGGAGCCAGAAAAATGCATTCATTCTGGGATTTGTGTGAAAGGTTTGGGAGACGTTTTTAAACCAAAAGAAAAACCTTGGATTAAAATTGATGCAGCTTCAACTGATGCATTAGTGAAGCAAGTAAAAGCCTGTCCTTCTGGAGCCTTAAGTTATTTTATGAATGATGCTAAAGATAATTCTGCTGAAGTTCTAGAAACTCAAGTTGAGGTTATGGAAAATGGTCCTTTGTTAGTCTATGGCACATTAAAAATTACTCATAAAAATGGTGATCTAGAAGTCAAAAATAAAACAACTGCTTTCTGTAGATGTGGAGCCTCACATAATAAACCATATTGTGATGGCACTCACGTTAAACAAAATTTTATAGGATAAAGAAAAAGCGCTTCAACTTTTTAAGATGAAGCGCTTTGAATATATATAGGCGCATATAGCGGGATATTTACACTATATATACGTTTCAAAGAATGGTTTTGGATGTTTCTATTCTAATTTTATTGACACATTGGTAAAAAACAACTCCCAATTAGCGTCTGACTTTTTATGATTTAAAGAAAGAGTGATATTGTTGAATTTGGTATTATTTTCCCAAGTAGTAATCAAAGTTGGAATCTTAGCATTTTCTTTCCTATAAGCCCATTCTTCAATTATATAATTGTTGTTGTAATAAAAATCGTAAGCGTCACCAGGTGTGTATCCAACTTCATTTGAATATGTAAGCGTTATTTTATTTAATATTTTATTGCTTATCGGGCTCATTTCTTCCGTTGGGTTAGAAATGGTTGTTCCTTCGTCCCAAAGCAAATTAAATGGAGCTAATAGCCAATATTTGTCGTTTATAAAAGCTTTGTCTGCATTTATATTGGTACTATCTAATTGAGTTCTGTTGTATTGTATGGTGTCCTTATTCGAAATTAATGTAACTTGGTTTGCCTTTGGATTCCAAATCCAAGAGCGTTTAAAATGCATACTATCACTTTTAACATTAAAAGTAAAAGCAATTTCATTTACATTGTTCCAATTTAAAATTCCATAAGCTTGAGCTATTTTTTCAGCAGTTGTAAGCATGGTTTTGGAATCCAAAGTCCTCTTCTTTTGATCACTTTTACAGGCTGAAAGTAGGAGTAGAATACCAAAGATGACACTTATTTTATTCATGATTTTTAATGGCTAAGTTAATAAAAACAAATTAGTGCTAATTCCTTAAATAATTATATAATATCTTCGGTTTTTAATATTTTAATGATGAGTAAATTCGATTCGTATTTTAAAACCAATAAAGCCACTTGGAATAATAAAGTGAAGATTCACTCTAAAAGTGATATGTATCAACTCGAAGCTTTTAAGAAAGGAAAGTCTTCATTAATGCCTTACGAATTAAAAGCTTTGGGAGATGTTTCTGGAAAATCGCTATTGCATTTACAATGTCATTTTGGACAAGATACGTTGAGTTGGAGTAGGCTAGGGGCAAGCTGTGTAGGTGTTGATTTAAGCGATGAGGGTATTAAGCTTGCTAAAGCTTTGAATGAAGAATTAAAGCTTGATGCAGAGTTTGTATGTTGTAATGTTTTAGATACTTCTAAGCATGTTAAAAGCACATTTGATGTAGTTTTTACTAGCTATGGCGTGATAGGTTGGTTGCCAGATTTAAAACCTTGGGGACAAATGATTGCTGAGCGACTAAAACCTGGTGGATCGTTTTATATGGTAGAGTTTCATCCCATAGTTTGGATGTTTGATTATTTAGAAGGAAAACCAGTTATGACGTATGGTTATATGCAAGATGAAGCCATATACGAAGAATACGAAGGTACTTATGCAGATACAGGTTCAAAAATGGTAAGCAAAGAGTATGGTTGGAATCATGGATTAAGTGAAGTTATTAATGCGTTAGTTGAAGCTGGATTGCAAATTGAATTCTTAAATGAATATGATGAAAGTCCGTATAATGTGTTGCCAGAATTGGTTGAAAATGAATCAGGCATGTTTACTACAAAAGATAAATTATATCCATTGATTTTTGAGATAAAAGCCACAAAAGCTTAGTTCTCTATACAATTTTAAAATACTAAAATTGAAGAGACTTTTATTGCTTATTTTCTTTTAATAACTCCGGAAATTTCGCTTTAAATTTGTTAAGCCTAGGAATAGATACACTCTGTATATATGAGTTTTTTGGATGAAGTTTCTCGTAGTTTTGATGATAGTCTTCTGCTATCCAAAATCTCGTAAAAGGATATACTTCTGCCGCAATAGTAGCGTTAAGTTTTTTTGCTAATGCTACTTTTTTTGAGTCTATAATTTGTTTTTGCTCCATGTTCTGATAAAAAATAATAGAACGATATTGAGAGCCTGTATCTGGGCCTTGGCCATTTAACTGTGTTGGATTTTGAGATCCAAAATACACATCTACTAAAGTTGAAAAACTTATAATATCTGGATTGTATATAACTTCAACAGCTTCTGCATGTCCAGTGCTTCCAGTGTTGCTTGACGCGTAGGTTGGGTTTTTAGTATGCCCTCCTGCATAACCAGAAATTACGTCTTCTACGCCAATAACACTTTCATAAACAGCTTCTACACACCAAAAGCAACCACTAGCAAAATAAGCTTTGGCAAGTCCATTCTGTATTGGTACTTCAACAGGTTCAGCATTTATAACCGACTGCTGTTTTGGCTTTTCTTGAGCCATGTTATTACAGCTAAATAATAACACAATAACGAAAGTGGTGAATATTGATTTTGTAATAGTCATATATGTTTTATTTGTGTTCTAAGTCGGTCAAGAATGGAATTCCTATCAAAAAAGGTACAAAAAAAACCTTCATAAAAATGAAGGCTTTTTTTATATAGTTTGAATGGATTTATAGTTTTGCAAACATTTTTTCCATTTTTGTTTTTTCTTCTTCAGCTAATGCTGCATCAACAAGTATACGTCCACTATGCTCATCTGTAATGATTTTTTTACGAGAAGCAATTTCCATTTGTACTTGTGGTGGAATAGTAAAGAAAGAACCGCCAGACGCACCTCTTTCAATAGCAACTACTGCAAGACCGTTTTTTACATTGGTTCTAATTCTTGTATATGCCTTTACTAATCTTTCTTCAATTTTAGCTTTATAATCTTCAGATTTCTTTATTAAAGCAGCTTCTTCTTTTTCAGTTTCAGCTAAAATAGCATCTAATTCACTTTTCTTATGCTTTAAATGAGATTGACGAGCTTTTAAACGTTCTTTGGTTTCAGAAATAACTACTTTTTTCTGCTCAATTTGAACTTTAAATTCTTTAATGTGCTTGTCTGCTAATTCAATCTCTAATTCTTGGAATTCAACTTCTTTTGTAATTGAGTTGTATTCTCTGTTATTTCTAACATTTTTTTGTTGTTCGCTGTATTTTTTAATTAACGCTTTAGATTCTTCAATAAGATTCTTTTTGTCGCCAATTTGATTGTCAATAGAGTCTAAACTTGATTCAAGTTTCTCTAATCTGGTGCTTAATCCAGCAACTTCATCTTCTAAATCACGAACTTCTAAAGGAAGTTCTCCACGAACATTTCTAATTTCATCGATACGAGAATCGACAAGTTGTAAGTCGTATAAATCTCTTAAACGCTCTTCTACAGTTGCTTCTTTCTTTTTTGCCATAGTTTAAAAATACTTAACAGGATTGGTGTTAGTCCTTGATAAAACGATTGCAAAATTAGTAATTTTTTTTGTAAGATATGCAACTAAAAGGTTTTTTGTGAATTGTTCGCTTTCATAATGTCCAATATCTGCTAAAAGAATCTGATTATCAGCCATAAAAAAGTCATGATATTTTAAATCTGCAGTAATAAATATATCGGCATTTGCTGCTTTTGCAGCAGCTATAGCAAAACTTCCAGAGCCCCCTAAGACAGCTACTTTTTTTATGTTTTTATGTAATAATTTAGAATGTCTAATGCATTCAGTATTCATGTGGTTTTTTAAAAAGTTAAGAAACTCATTTTCAGACATGTCGTTTTCAAGTTCACCTATCATTCCCATACCAATGTGTTGGTTCGTGTTTTCAAGTGTTGTAACTTCATATGCTACTTCTTCGTAGGAATGTGTGTTAAAAAGTGTTTTTATGATGTTTGACTCTAAATGTTTTGGGAAAATAACCGAAATTTGCGTTTCGTTTTCAAAGTGTGTTTCCCCTTTTTTGCCTTTAGTTGGGGTGGAATCATCATTCCCGTTATAAGTGCCAATGCCTTCAGTATTAAAGCTGCAATGACTGTAGTTTCCTATACTTCCTGCACCAGCTTCAAATAAAGCGTTTCTAAGCGTTTCAGCTTCATTTTTGGGTACAAATGTGATGAGTTTTTTTATAGTTTGAGGTTGAGGTATCAATATTTTTCTGTTTGTTAAACCTAGTTTTTCACAAATCATAGCATTTACTCCTAAAAAGGAATTGTCTAAAGCAGTATGCATAGCATAAATGGCGACATCGTTTTTTAGAGCTTTAATAACAACACGTTCTACATAAGTTTTACCGGTGAGTTTTTTTAAACCTTTAAAAATTATAGGATGAAAACTAACAATTAGATTGCAATTGGATTCTATGGCTTCATCGACTACTGTTTCTAATGTGTCTAATGTTACCAAAACTCCTGTTAGCTTACTGTTTTTATCTCCAACTAACAGACCAACATTGTCAAAGTCTTCTGCATAAGCTAAAGGTGAAAGTGCTTCAATATGATTTATGACATCTTGAACAATCATAATTTTATGTTATTAAGTTTCTAACAAAGATAAAATTTTTAAATTCGCTTTAATGAAATTCTTACGTTACATCTTGCTTCCTATTGTTCCAATCTACTTTTTAGTGACTTGGGCAAGAAATAAATTATACGATTTTGGCTGGAAAAAAAGTAAATCTTATAAGATTCCTGTTATTTGTGTTGGGAACCTGAGCGTTGGTGGTACTGGAAAATCGCCAATGATTGAGTATTTAATACGCATATTAAAAATGGATTATAAATTGGCCACTTTAAGTAGAGGTTATAAAAGAGAAACAAGTGGTTTTAAGTTGGCTGATGCAAGCGATTCGGCTAAAACAATTGGAGATGAACCTTTTCAATTTTTTAATAAATTTGGTGAAACTATTTTAGTTGCCGTTGATGCTAATAGACAGAATGGTATTGCAAATTTACTTAACATAAATAATAATCTCGATGTTATTTTACTAGATGATGCTTTTCAACATCGGAAAGTGCAAGCAGGTTTTAATATACTTCTCACCTCTTATGGTGATTTGTATTGTGATGATATATTGCTGCCAACTGGTAATTTAAGAGAGCCCAAAAGTGGAGCTAAACGTGCAAATATTATTATGGTTACTAAATGCCCTAATACAATTGCTGAAAGTGAAAAAACACAAATCATTACTAAATTAAAGCCAAGAAAAGAACAGCATGTGTTTTTTAGTTCTATAACGTATTCTAATTATGTATTTTCTTTATCAACTAAGCAAGAGATTTCTCAATTGTCAGCCTTTACCTTGGTAACAGGCATTGCTAATGCAACTCCATTAGTGGATTATTTAAAATTTAAAGCGTTAGATTTTGAACATTTAAACTTTAATGACCATCATGTGTTTTCGGAAAAAGAGATTGAAGAATTATCGAAATCAGATTGTATTGTTACAACCGAAAAGGATTTTATGCGTTTAAAATCTGAAAGTAAATTACAGGAAAAATTATTTTATCTGCCTATAGAGTTTTCGATAGATAAGGAAGAAATGTTTAATAATTTAGTTTTAGATACTGTGAAACGTTAAGCCGTTTTTGGATCTTGTTTAATTAAAGTGTCAAAAAGTTTCTTCTCAAAATCTTCTTGTTTGAATGGTTTAGAGATAATATCGTCGAAGCCAGCTTCATCAAATTCATGCATTTTATCTTCTAAAGTAACTGCAGTAAGCGCAAAAATAGTTATCTCTTTATTAAAAGTTCTAATAATTCTAGTTGCTTCCAAGCCACTAATTCCAGGCATGTGAATATCCATCAAAATAACATGATAGTTTTTGTCTTTTACCATGCTAACAGCGTCTTCACCATTATCAACAACTTCACAATGAAGCTTCATTTTGTTAAGGATCTTTTTGGTAATCATTTGATTGATTTTGTTGTCCTCAACAACCAGAATATTAATGTCTTTTAGGTCTATTTCATTAATGTCTTTAAAGTAACTTACTTCTTTAACTTCAGCTACTTTTTCGGCATATTTAAGTGGTATCTCAAACGTAAATTTCGAACCTTTACCAAGTTCACTTTTTAAAGATATTTTACCATTTAAAATTTGAATGAGGCCTTTTACAATAGAGAGTCCTAAGCCTGTGCCACCATACTTTCTGTTAATTTGTATGGACCCTTGAGAAAAGCTTTCAAAAAGTTGATTTTGTTTTTCTTGACTAATACCAATTCCGTTATTTTCTATTTCGAATCGAACATTATATTGGTCGCCTTGTTTGTCTACTTCATGGGCTCTTACCCAGATATCTCCATCTTTTGTAAACTTAATAGCATTACCAATTAAGTTGATTAAAATTTGAGATATTTTAATTTGATCTGCCATGAAATTATTAGGGAGATTGGAATCGTATTCTAAGTGAATTTGCACATTGTTGTCTGTTGCAGAATTGTTTAAAGCAGCAATAATATTTGTCATTTTCTTTTTAAGACTAAAAGCTTCAGGTTCAATTTCTACTTTATTGGCTTCAATTTTATTGATTTGGAGAATATCGTTAATAAATGTCAATAGATAATCTCCAGAAAACTTCAAAGACTTCAGGTGTTGTATTTGATTTGGTTTAGGGTTTTCTTCTAATAGCATGTTGGTTAATCCAGTTACAGCGTAGAGAGGTGTTCTTAACTCATGGGTAACCGTCGATAAAAAGTTTGCTTTGGTTTTCGAAGCTAGCTCTGCTTTTTCTTTCGAAACAATTAATTCTGCATTTTTTTTATGCAGCATGTTGTTTGTTTTTAATCGAATATTATTGTTTTTATATAAGGAAAGCGTTAATAACGACAGAATAGTAATTAAAGCAATGCTTAAAATAGTAGTTAATTTATTTAAATTGTTGGCTGCTTTTTGTTCTTCTAAATCGGCAAGTTGCTTTTTCTGGTACTCAGTTTGATTTTCAATTAATAATTGCATTCTCTTTTCTTGAGAAAGACTACTTCTTTTAGCTTCAAGTAGTGAGTCTGATAACGCAATATGCTTTCTTAAATATTCGGTTGCCGCTTTATAGTTTCCTGTTTCTTGATTTAAGGTGCTTAGTACTAAATAACCATTATTTATAACATTATTAAAGTTGTTTTTTTTAGCTAAAGCTAAGCCTTCATTTGCTTGATTTAAAGCGCCTTCTGGATCGTTTAAATAGAATAGTGTTGTGCCTAAGTTTATTTTGGCGCTACTTAATATTTTATCTAAATCGTATCTTTTAGAAACAGTTATAGACTTAAGTAAATGTTGTTTTGCATTCTTATAATCTTTTAAATAGATATAAGTAATTCCTTCGTTGAGCAAAACTTCGGCGACGAAATTATTTAAATCTTCTTGCTCAAAAAGTGTTTTTGAAGACTTGTAATAATCTAATGCTTGTTTGTATTGTTTTTTACTTGTATAAACATTACCTAATGTTTTATAGGTTTCTGCTAGATTGATATCGTCTTTTGCAAATCGTTGTACTTCATTAGCTTTAATTAGCGATTTAATAGCTTCGTCTGGTTCTTCAATAATATATTGAAGTTTTCCAATTTTAGAGTAAATAATTCCAATACTCTTCTTATTGTCTATTTTTATGGCAAGCTGTAATGCTTCATCATATTTTTCACGAGCATCAAAATATGCGTTTTTATCTATGTCAAGTTGTGCTTGATTAATTCTATAATCTATTGTATTTTGGATAGTTTCAGGGTCTTCGTCAAAAGATGTTTGAGCTGAAGTATGAAAACTCAACAACAGTATAATAGCACATATGTAATTGCTGATTTGGGACATTTTTTATATCTCTTATAAAAACAAATATAAATATTTATTCGATAAAAGTTACTTTTTCATCGATAAATTGCAAATTAAATCAATAATTCTACTAGAATATCCAGTTTCATTATCGTACCAACCAATTATTTTTACCATATTTCCAATAACAGAAGTCATTTGAGAATCGAAAATACAAGAGTGAGTATTT
Source organism: Flavobacteriaceae bacterium LYZ1037 (assembly GCA_003144015.1). Classification (GTDB taxonomy): domain Bacteria; phylum Bacteroidota; class Bacteroidia; order Flavobacteriales; family Flavobacteriaceae; genus Xanthomarina. The sequence goes on from QFWS01000002.1 coordinate 563,149, forward strand.
CCAACAATATCAATAGAAACAATAGGGTCTTCGGTATATTCTAGAATGCCTTTATAGCTGTGTAAAGAGGCATCTTTAAAAGCACTATTTATATCTTCTATAGTTACAGTTTTTTCAACATTCAATGTAATATCTGTTAAAGATCCGTTAGCAACAGGAACTCTTATGCCACAGCCACCAATAACACTAGATAATTCTGGAAATATTTTAGTTAATGCTTTTGCAGCTCCAGTAGTTGTTGGAACAATAGATTGTCCAGCTGCTCTGGCTCGTCGTAAATCTTTATGTGGTTGGTCGTGTAGGCTTTGATCGGACGTGTAGGAGTGAACCGTTGTTATGTACGCTTGTTTTACACCACATAGTTTGTTGATAATATCAATCATTGGAGCTGCGTTGTTGGTTGTACATGAAGCGTTAGACAACATGGTTTCTTCTCCTGTTAATATTTCGTCATTAACACCTAAAACAATAGTTTCAATATCGTCTTCTAATGGAGGTACACTTAAAATAACTTTTTTTGCTCCATTTTTTATATGATATTCTAATGCTTCTCTAGTTTTAAATTTCCCCGTAGCTTCAATGACAAAATCGACTTGATAAGGCTTCCAGTTAATATCTTTAGGGTGTATTGCCTTTGAGAATGGAATTTTCTTGTCATTTACTATCACATGATTTTCATCTGAAGAAATAGCTTCTTTAAAAATACCATGAATACTATCGTATTTTAATAAATGACCGAGTGTTTTTGTGTCTGCTAGATCATTAACTGCAACAACCTGAATGTCTTTATTATCTTGTAATAATCTAAAAACACGTCTGCCAATGCGTCCAAAACCGTTAATTGCAACATGTATCATTAATTGATATGTTTTTGGGCTTTATACGAAGATCTAACTAGGGCACTACTTTCTACATGTCTAAAACCTAGATCTAATCCAATTTGTTTGTATTCATCAAATTGATCCGGAAGAATAAATTGTTTTACAGGTAAATGTTTTTTACTTGGCTGTAAATATTGTCCAATGGTTACTACATCCACATCATTGTCTTTAAGATCATGAAGGGTTGCAATAACTTCTTCCCGAGTTTCACCAAGTCCAAGCATAATGCCAGATTTTGTTCTGCGTTGTCCTTGTGTTTTTAAATATTTTAAAACACCAAGACTTCTATCGTATTTGGCTTGAATTCGAACTTCTCTGGTTAATCTTCTAACGGTTTCAATATTATGAGATACAACTTCAGGGGCTACTTCAATAATTCTGTCGATATGTTGTTCTACTCCTTGAAAATCTGGAATTAAAGTTTCTAATGTAGTTTCAGGATTCATTCTACGAACAGCTTTTACAGTTTCTGCCCACATAATGCTTCCCATGTCTTTTAAATCGTCTCTATCTACACTTGTTAAAACGGCGTGTTTTATGCTCATAAGTTTAATAGAACGTGCTACTTTTTCAGGCTCGTCCCAATCCACAGTCTCTGGTCTTCCTGTTTTAACACCACAAAAACCACATGAGCGTGTACAAATGTTTCCAAGAATCATAAAAGTTGCTGTTCCTTCTCCCCAGCATTCGCCCATATTTGGGCAACTTCCAGATGTACAAATAGTATTTAATTTATATTTATCTACAAGACTACGTAGTTCGGTATATTTTTTACCTGTTGGTAATTTTACACGTAACCACTTAGGTTTTGCTTCCCTGGCAGGTAAAATATTCGAAGCTGTTTTGGTGTTCATTTACTGTCTGTTTTTGTAATGCAAAGATACAAAAGTAATATGTTACAATGACTTTAAGGAATTAAAAATGGAAAAGGAATGAAAGCTGTAATTTAAATGGTTTTGTTTTTAATTATTTCGGCAAGCAGTTTTTTTGCACGTAATAATTTAACCTTCACATTATTTATTGGTTCATTTAATTCTTGAGAAATTGCTTTATAACTTAATTCTTGAAAATATCTTAGATTAATAACTTCTTGATAGTGAGGCTTAAGCTTTTTTATATCTCTTAGTAATTTATCTAGATTTTGTTCGGTGATTAATTTGTCTTCAGCCGATGGACTTTCGTCTAAAATTTGATGATACGAATGGTTGTCATCGTTAGAAATGGTTTGGGAAAAATTGTTTTTTTCTTTTCTAATTAAATCTATTTGAATGTTTTTTGAAATAGTTATTAGCCAAGTTTTGAAAGTGTAGCTTTCATTAAAAGTATGAATCTTATCAAAGGCTTTAGAAAAGGCTTGAATAGTTATATCTTCAGCATCATTTTCATTCTCAATGCGTTTTAATTGAAATCCGTACACATAATCCCAATAAGTGTCTAGCAAGAAGTTAAATGCTTTTTGGTCATTATTTTTTGCTTTTTTTATAGCTTCTTCTATTTCCAATGTTTTGGTTTAGAGATTAGATTTGATATAAAGATACTTAATTGCAAAGCAATTAAAAAAAGTTCTAATACTGGCAAGTATAAAATTAAATCCTTTTCATTGAGTTTATTTGACACTCTTCCAAAAATAATAAACTGAACTAGAAGTCTAATAGCAATTAGTAATAGCACAAATTGCCATTTAAAAAAAGAGATTAATAATACTATAGCTAAAAGCCAAAACAAGAATTGCGATATGTAAAATAAGGCTAAAAGGCTTTTGTGTTTGGTTTTATAATGGTTAGCCGTTGTAATATGTCGTCTTTTTTGCCTTATCCAATTTCTAAGGGTTGTTTTAGGGATAGACTCTGTAAAACTATCTTTTGAAATACAAATTTCAGTATTGTTTTTATTTGCAATTTGATTGATAAATAAATCGTCATCTCCAGATCTAATATACATATGGTTCATAAACCCATTTGCATTAAAAAAATCTTTTTTAGTATAGGCCAAGTTTCTACCTACACCCATATATGGTAAACCAATTTTTGCAAATGAAATATATTGAAGCGCCGTTAAAAGTGTTTCAAAGCGAATTAATTTATTAAGAAACGAATGTTTGACTTTATTATAAGCACCATACCCTAATATAATTGTTTTGCTTTGATTAAAGCAGGCGCTCATTTCAGATATCCAGTGTTTTGAAACTGGTCTACAATCTGCATCAGTAAAAAGCAGGTGCTCATACTTTGAAGCTTTAATGCCAAGTGTTAGAGCGTATTTCTTGTTTGCCCAAAAAGCTTCGTTATTTAAAACGTTTACTATTTTAATGTTATGATGCCTGCTTGCAAAATCTTCCATAACATCTAATGTAGTATCATAAGAAGCATCATTAATTAAAACAATTTGAAAATTTGGATATTCTTGAGCAATGATAGCCGGTAAGAATTTTTTTAAGTTTTCAGCTTCATTTTTTGCACAAATTAACACTGAAATAGGAACATTATTATAAGGTGCTTTTTTTTTGTCTTTTAGAAAAGCAAATTTCCCTAATATTAAGATAAAGTACAACACTTGAATACATGCTACAAATAAAAAGGTGTAGAACACTAAATCAAGTAATATCATAAAGTATTATGAGTGTTTAGGTTCGTTGCAATCGCTAAATTGGTCTGGCGTTTTTCCACAAAAACCACAAGCATCACCATCTTTATTAAGCATCGGGTTTTGGCTTGCGCAAGTTCCTGCAAATTTCCCATCTTTTTTTGCCCAAAGTTTAATAGCTATTCCTGCAACTGCAATACCTAATAAGAGTAAAGTTATTAAGAGTAATTTCATGAGTTTTCTTATTTTTTAAGTAAGAAGGAACCTTGTTAAGGTGCCTTTAAATTTCTGCAAATTTACAGATTTTTAATGACACTTTTAAATAATAAAGCCTCACTTTATAATTTAAAAGTGAGGCTTTATTTTAAAAAGTTGAGGGAACTTTTTATTTGTGTTTTTGAAGGGTTATCTCTGCAACAGCATTTTCTTTAGAACCGGTTTGATTTCCACCTTTATTTTCTATAGTAATACTTAATCCAAGAGCATTTTCTGTATAAGGTATTTGTTTAAGCTCTCTATCTGTTTCGCTTAAAATACCTAGACTAACCATTCTATCTTGAACTTCTGCCCAAATTTGATAGCATTGTTCTTCTGGTAATTGAGGTAAAGAAACCACATCAATCATTGATGTTTTTTCTTTTGGATTAATGTATGCAACTGTTTTTAAGTTTTTAGCTCTATTGTTTCCTTTAATAATATATTTCTCAGTTTCAGGATTATTAAGTTGTTTAAATTGTTGCATGATATCGTCTAACTTACTGTTATTTGATGTGATATCATTTCTTAAATCGTAAATCTCATCTACAATTTTTTGGTTTTCTGTTTTTAAATTTTGGTTTTGCACATAAAAAATAAATGAGCTTCCTGCAAATATCAAGGCTGCAACACTTGCAGCAACACTAAATCGATACCATTTTTTATATCTCTTTGTTGGTTTTAATATAACAACAGGTGTGTTGTCTAGCTCGTTTAAAATATTGTTTAATAGCATTTTAGGTGCTTCAACAGCATTTTTCTTAGAAACTATTTCTAAGTTAGTCTGTAAGGTATTATATGCATTCTGTACTTCTGGATATTTAGAAATGTAAGTTTCAACTGTTTCTGTTTCAACAGAAGTCGTATTCCCTAAAAGATATTTTTCTAATAGGTCAGAATTTAAAAATGTAGTTATTTTATCATTCATGACTTGTTTTATTCGGGATCGTAAATTTTTTTCAATTCACGTAATCCAATTTTTAATCTTGACTTTATTGTACCAAGCGGAATTTCTAGTTCATCGCTTGCTTCTTGTTGTGTCATGCCTTCAAAAAAGAGGGCATTAATAACAATTTGATATTTTTCATCTATTGATTTTAGATGGGTTTTAATATCCATAACATCTTGATTTAAACTTTCAGATGTTAACTTATATACGTTAGAAGCATCCATTTGGATTTCCTTACTGTCTTTATTTGATTGGGACCTAACTTTATCTATGGCTGTGTTGTATGCAATTCTGTAGAGCCATGTGAAAAGTTTTGCTTTGTCAGGATTATAAGATTTGGGCTTTTTCCAAACTTTAATAAAGGTTTCTTGAAGGGCATCTTGAGCAAGTTCTTCGTTATTTAAAACCTTTAAAATAACACCATAGAGTGCGTCTGCATAATTCTCATATAACAGTGTTATGGCTTTTTTATCTCCTTTTTGAAGAAGCCTAACTATTTCCTTTTCGATTGGTGTAGTCAAGGTTTTGAAAATTAATGTGATTAGTGTCTATACTATCAAAGTTAGAGATTTCTTTTTAATTAAAGAACATTTACTTCGGCTTCTATAGATATGTTAAAGATTAATTTAATGGTATGTTGGATTAATTTAGATAATTCTAAAATATCTGAGCCCTTAGCATTGCCATAATTTACTAGCACTAAAGCTTGTGCTTTATGAACGCCATAAGTGCCAAATTGTTTTCCTTTAAACCCCGTTTTTTCTATTAACCAACCAGCAGGAACTTTAATTTCTGTTTCTGAAACAGGGTATCCGGGAATATCCTGAAAGTTTTCTTTTAATTTAAGATAGGCCTTTTTAGTTATTACAGGGTTTTTAAAGAAACTCCCGCTATTGCCAATTTTCTTCGGGTCGGGAAGTTTCGATTGTCTAATTTTTATAACCGCATTAGACACATCCTGAATGGTTGGACATTCTATTTTCATAACACTTAATTGGTCTGAAATAGAGCCATAAGATGTATGGAGTGTATGATTTTTTTTTGAGAGTTTAAAAGTGACATTGCAAATAATGTATTTTCCTTTTTCTTCTTGTTTAAAGACCGAATTTCTATAATCGAAACGGCAGTCTTCTTTTGTAAATGTTCTTATTGTTTTGGTTGCAATATGTAAAGCGTTGCACGAAACAAAAGAATCTTTTAATTCAATACCATAAGCCCCAATGTTTTGAATTGGCGCAGTGCCAACGTTTCCTGGGATTAACGATAAGTTTTCTAATCCGCCAAAATTATTATTCAAGCACCACAGAACAAACTCATGCCAGTTTTCCCCTGCATTTGCTTTAATTAAAACAAAGTCTTCATCTTCAGAAAGTATGGTTATCCCTTTTAAATTGATATGCATCACAAGAGCTTCAATATCTTTCGTTAAAAGCATATTGCTTCCTCCTCCTAAAATAAATATATCTGGATATTCATTTAGAGAAAGGACTTGTTTAAGTTCCTCAATACTTTCAATAGAGATATATTGTTTGGCAAGCACGTCGATGCCAAACGTATTATAAGGTTTTAAAGATATGTTGTGTTTAATTTGCACTAATCTTTATAAATTTTAAGTGCTTCTCTTAAGATATTTACAGCTTTAACTAAACTTTCATTGTTAAGAACATAGGCTATTCTAATTTGATTTAATCCAACTCCAGGAGTTGAGTAAAAACCAGCAGCAGGTGCAACCATAATAGTTTCTCCATCAATATCAAAACTTTCTAATAACCATTGTGCAAAATGGTCTGCGTTTTTAATTGGGAGCTCTACAATACAATAAAAAGCCCCTTTTGGCTTAGCTACTTTTATACCATCTATCTTTTCTAATTCAGAAATTAACGTATTTCTTCTGCCTACGTATTCATCAATGACATTATCGAAATAGCTTTGTGGCGTTTCTAAAGCTGCTTCACTAGCAATTTGAGCTAATGTTGGAGGGCTTAATCTGGCTTGGGCAAATTTCAAAGTTGTAGAAATAACTTCTTTGTTTTTTGAAACCAAACAACCAATTCTAGCACCACACATACTATAACGCTTCGATACAGAATCAATCATTATGGCATTATCTGCAATGCCTTCTTCTTGCATAATGGAGTAGTGTTTTGCACCATCGTATGCAAATTCTCTATAAACTTCATCTGAAATTAAAAACAAATTATGCTTTTTTACGATGCCTGCTAATTTTTTAATTTCTTCTTTAGAATATAAATATCCAGTTGGATTTCCAGGATTACAGATTAATATAGCTTTTGTTTTAGGTGTTATTAATTTTTCAAACTCTTCAATAGGTGGTAATGCAAAATTATCTTCTATTTTAGAAATTACAGGAACAATGTTGACGCCTGAGGCTGTTGAGAAACCATTATAGTTAGCATAGAATGGTTCAGGAATAATAATTTCATCATCTGTATCCATAATGGTTCCAAAAGCAAACAATAGGGCTTCACTACCTCCGGTAGTTACAATGATGTCTTTTTTTGTAACATGAATATCATGCTGACTATAATAATTAGCTATTTTGGTTCTATACTCATCAGAACCTTCAGATCTGGTATAAGCTAAAATATCTAACGAATGCACTTTTACAGCGTCTAAAGCGATGTCGGGAGTTTTAATATCTGGTTGTCCAATATTTAAATGATAAACAGTTTTTCCTTGCTTATAAGCTGCTTCAGCAAAAGGAACTAATTTTCTTATTGGCGATTGTGGCATGAGTTGCCCTTTTTTTGATATACTTGGCATGATACAGTTAAATTAAGTAAACAAAGTTCCGAAATTAATCTTAAAGTTTTTTTAAAATTCGGTATAAATGATAATTCAAAACCTAAAGTTTCGTAAATTTAAAGGAAAACTCCCTCCTGTTGCCTATGAAAAATATTATCTGGATTATTTTAATTATGTGTTTTATTAATAATCTAAGCTTTTCTCAAAGTAAGTTTATTGTTCAAAATAAAAATGGGTCAGATAAGATCCGTTTTAAACTAATTCATAATTTAATTATAATTCCAGTTGAAATTAACGGTGTAGAATTATCTTTTTTATTAGATACAGGAGTTAATAAATCTATCATTTTCAATTTCCTAAACATTACAGATTCACTTCAAATTAAAAACACTGAAACCATCTATTTAAGAGGTTTAGGAGAAGGGGAAGCTATTAAAGCGTTAAAGTCTAAAGGGAATACTTTAAAAGTAGGTGATGCTATTAATCTCGATCAAGAACTGTTTGCAGTTTATAACCCAAACCTCAATTTTGCACCACGATTAGGAGTACAATTACATGGAATTATTGGGTATGATTTATTTAAGGATTTGGTTGTAGAAATTAATTATTCTTCAAGAAAAATAACACTAACTAATTCAAATAAGTATAAATATAACACCTGTGCTTCTTGCGAAACATTAAATATGGAATTTTATAAAAATAAACCATATATATATGCGAATGTTAGAATAAGAGAGAAACAAATTCCTGTTAAATTATTGATTGATTCTGGAGGGAGTGATGCTTTATGGCTTTTTGAAGATGATAGTTTAGGAATACAAGTTGGCGATCATTTTTTTGACGATTTTCTAGGTCATGGCTTAACAGGTAGCGTTTATGGAAAACGTTCTAAAATTGAAGGGTTTTCCATCAATAGCTTTGACCTAGATCATGTAAATGTGTCTTTTCCAGAACCGACATCTTTAGTCTATGTGAAGCTGCATAAAGATAGAAATGGTAGTATTGCTGGTAATGTTTTAAAACGATTTAATTTAATTGTAGATTATCAAAAAAGTTTAATAACATTTAAGAAAAATAAGTATTTTTCCGACCCTTTTACTTATAACAGAAGTGGTATTGAATTAGAGCAAGATGGTGTTAGATTTGTAAAGCAAAAAGATTACAATTATTCAGATAAAATAAAATTTCTTGGAAGTAACCAGAAAACCTCAAGTTCAACCATTGTATTAGAAACTAAATATAAGCTAGCATTAAAACCAGCTTATTCAATTGTGGAATTAAGGCCAGATTCACCTGCTGAAAAAGCGGGATTGATGGTTGGAGATTATCTTTTGTCAATTAACAATAAATCTACTGACAAGTATAGTCTTCAAGAATTAATGCAGATGTTTTTTGAAGATAAAGATGAGCGCATCAAATTAGTTGTTGAAAGAGGAGAGGCCATTTTAACTTTTGTTTTCTATTTAGAAGATGTTTTTAAACAATAAAAAAGCCTTAAGAAATTCTTAAGGCTTAATATATTGATAAAAGAAAATAATTATTGTTGCATAACACTCTCATTCTTTTTTTCAAGAACACTTGTTTTGCTTGGGTCAATAACTTCTCCTTTAATTTTTAAAGCTACAGTTGGTGTATCTGCATTAGAGATTACTGTTATTGTTTTTCTAATTGGGTTTACTCTATTAGTATCGTACTTAACTTCAATTTGTCCAGTTTCTCCTGGTTGAATTGGTCCTTCTGGTTTTTTTGGAACAGTACATCCACAACTAGAATTTACTTTAGAAATAATTAATGGCGCATTACCAGTATTGGTAAATTCGAATACACGAACTCCATCAGCTCCTTTTTCGATTGTCCCATAATCAATAACATCTGTTTTAAATTCAATTTTCGCTGCTTTTTCTTGTGCAGTAACTGAAAAACTTAATAAACCGATGAACAATAATGTAAATAAATGTTTCATAATTTTATTATTTATATGTGGTAAACTTACTTACTTTTTATTCATTTTACAAAATTTTTAGACGTATGACCTAGTTGTATTAATATTAAACTTAGATATAAGGACATTATACATCCAGATAATTTTATAAAAAAATAAATATAAGTACTTTTGCATGTTATATTTCAAAAACTATTCCAAAGTATGCAAATTCCATCAAAATATGATGCTAGTCAAGTAGAAAGTAAATGGTACGACTACTGGATGAAACACAATTATTTTCATTCTACACCAGACGAAAGAGAACCATATACCATTGTAATTCCTCCGCCAAACGTAACAGGAGTTCTGCATATGGGACATATGCTTAATAATACAATTCAAGACGTACTTATTCGTCGTGCACGTTTGTTAGGTAAAAACGCGTGTTGGGTTCCAGGAACAGATCATGCATCAATTGCTACCGAGGCAAAAGTAGTTGCCAGACTAAAAGAACAAGGTATAGATAAAAACGATTTAACACGTGATGAATTCTTAGCACATGCTTGGGATTGGACGCATGAATATGGAGGTGTTATCTTAGAACAACTTAAAAAATTAGGTTGTTCTTGCGATTGGGATAGAACTAAATTTACCATGGACGACGATATGTCTGAGGCTGTCATTAAAGTGTTCGTGGATCTACATAAAAAAGGTTTGATTTATCGTGGATACAGAATGGTAAATTGGGACCCAGAGGCAAAAACAACCCTTTCTGATGAAGAAGTGATTCATGAAGAACGTCAAGGGTTATTGTATTATTTACAATATAACATTGAAGGAAGTGATGAAAAAGTAACCATAGCAACCACACGTCCTGAAACTATATTAGGTGATACTGCTATTTGTATCAATCCAAACGATGAGCGTTTTACGCATTTAAAAGGAAAAAAAGCCATAGTGCCTTTATGTAATCGTGTCATTCCAATTATAGAAGATGAGTATGTTGATGTAGAATTTGGAACTGGATGTTTAAAAGTAACTCCAGCTCACGACGAAAATGATAAGAACCTTGGAGATAAACACAATCTTGAAGTAATTGATATTTTTAATGATGATGCTTCATTAAATAGTTTTGGATTACATTATGAAGGAAAAGACCGTTTTGTTGTTAGAAAAGAAATTTCAAAAGAACTAGAAGAGAAAGGGTTTCTGGTAAAAACTGAGACACATATTAATAAAGTCGGAACTTCTGAACGCACCAAAGCTGTTATCGAACCAAGATTAAGCGACCAATGGTTCTTAAAAATGGGAGACTTAGTAAAACCTGCTATTGAAGCCGTTTTAGGCGAAGATGCTGAAATTAAGTTATTCCCTAAAAAGTTTGAAAACACCTACAGACATTGGATGGAGAATATTCGCGATTGGAATATTTCTAGACAATTACTTTGGGGACAACAAATACCAGCTTATTATTTTGGCGATGGTAAAGAAGATTTTGTAGTAGCTGAAAGCATCGAAGATGCCGTTAAGCTTGCAAAAACAAAATCAAACAACCAACAGTTAACAGTAAACGACCTACGTCAAGATACAGATGCACTTGATACTTGGTTTTCTTCTTGGTTATGGCCAATGTCTGTATTCGATGGTATCCGTAATCCAGAAAATGAAGACATCAAATATTACTATCCTACTAACGACTTGGTAACAGGTCCAGATATTTTATTCTTTTGGGTAGCACGTATGATTATTGCGGGTTATGAGTATAAAGACGAAAAACCTTTCAATAATGTTTATTTAACAGGATTGGTTCGTGATAAGCAACGTCGAAAAATGAGTAAATCCTTAGGGAACTCACCTGATGCTTTAAAATTGATTGACGATTATGGCGCAGATGGCGTTCGCGTTGGTTTGTTGTTGAGTTCGGCAGCTGGAAACGACTTGATGTTCGATGAAGCTTTATGTCAGCAAGGAAAAGGCTTTGCCAATAAAATCTGGAATGCGTTTAGATTGGTAAAAGGCTGGGAGATTGATGATACCATCCCACAACCAAAATCAAGTGCGATTGCTATAGAATGGTTTGAAGCAAAATTCCAGAAAACCTTAATAGAACTGGAAGATCATTATAGTAAATACAGATTATCTGATGCTTTAATGTCTACTTATAAATTAATTTGGGACGACTATGCTTCTTGGTTATTGGAAATAGTTAAACCAGCTTACCAACAACCTATTGATGCTAAAACATTAAAAAGTATCGTAGCTATTTTTGAGGATATTCTAAAAGTGTTACATCCATTTATGCCATTTCTTACTGAAGAAATTTGGCAATATATTACTGAAAGAACACCAGAAGATGCTTTAATAATTGCGAAATGGCCAGAGACTAAACCTATTAATGATACTTTGATTTCTGAATTTGAATTTACACAAGATGTCGTTTCAGGCATTAGAAACATTAGAAAAGAAAAGAACATTGCCTTTAAAGATGCTATCGGTTTTTCAGTAATAAATAATGAAGATACTAAAAACACCTTTGATGAAGTTATAGCAAAATTAGGGAATTTAGAAGCTATAGATTATACTAAAGAAGCTATTGAAGGCGCTTTAACTTTTAGAGTGAAATCTAATGAATATTTTATACCAATAGCCGGAGCTATCAATGTTGAAGAAGAAATCAAAAAACTCTCAGAGGAGTTAAAATATACAGAAGGTTTCTTAAAATCTGTTCAAAAGAAATTAGCAAACGAGCGTTTTGTTGCTGGAGCACCAGAACAAGTTATTGCTAACGAACGTAATAAAGAAGCTGATGCTTTGGCTAAAATTGAGACATTGAAAGCTAGTTTGGCATCCTTACAATAAATCTATCAACCTACAAGGTTTTTATAATGTTGTAGGTTTTTTATATGAAAAAAAGAACCACATTTTCCATCATTGCCATTCTTCTTTTTTGTGGTGTTTTATATTTTGAAATCTATTTAGATGAAAAAGAACAACAAGACATTGTAGATACTGGTAAAACTGTAAAAAGCGATACGAACGAATTCTTTTTGCCAACAAGTACCACGGGACAAATAATCCATCATGAAGGCTATTCTTTATCTTATAGTGAACCTCATGAACAAGCAGAATGGGTGGCTTACGAATTAAAGAAAGAACATCTATCAAATACCAATTTCAAACGCCCTTATTTTGAAATAGATCCAGCTGTAAAAACAGGAGCTGCACATTGGAGGAATTATAAAAAATCAGGTTTCGATAGAGGTCATTTATGTCCTGCAGGTGACAAGGCCTATAGTCAAAAGGCTTATAATGAAACTTTTTTAACTAGTAACATAAGTCCTCAAAATCATGAGTTTAATTCTGGCATTTGGAATTCTTTAGAACAAAAAGTAAGATATTGGGCAAGTAAATACAATGGTGTTTTTGTAATTACTGGAGGTGTTTTAAATGGCGATATGGAAACCATAGGTGATGAGCGAGTTTCTGTTCCAAATCAGTTTTATAAAATCTTAATAGACAACAATACTGGAAAAACAAAAATGATTGCTTTCTTAATGCCTCATGTAAATTCTCAAAAACCTTTATATAAGTTTGTCGTGTCAGTAGATTCCATTGAAACACTTACAGGAATTGACTTCTTTCCTGAGTTAGAAGCCTCTCTTGAAAATGAATTAGAAGCCTCTTCGAGTTATAAAGATTGGAGTTTTAATTAAATTCCTAGTCTCATACAGAACGCTGTCGAAGTATTTTATTTTTAAGATTCCTTGAAATTATTTAAGCTTACTAAAAATCCCTTTCCAACGCAAGTTTCTAATAAATTCTCCTTGTTCTTCTGAAACCAAATAAGGAAGTTTTTCTTTTCTTGCTTTAAAAAATCCACCCATATACTCTTTAAATAAACTGAAACTACCTTTTTTATAAGCTAATTTTAAAGCTGATATAAGCGTTATCAAAAAACCATAACGCATTTTGTACATGGCTTCTCCTTGAAGGTGTTTGGATGCTTTGTTATAACTAATTCCTGTAGGTTTTAAATGTTTTACATGGAGAGAATCATCTGTTAGTAATTCCCAACCATAAAATTTGGCTAATAACTCATCAACCGTATCCCAACCCATCGATGTTTTTAGTTTTCCAATTTGTTCAAAACATGCTTTTTTATAGGCTTTTAAAGCACCTCGAATATGATCTTTTCTGGTGAGGTTTTCTAATACCCATTGATTGTTTTTTTCGATATAACAAAAACCAGAAGCCATCCCAAGTTTCTCATTTACTTTAAAATGAAAAGCTAATTGTTCTAAATAGTTCTTCGGAAAAATTAAATCGGCATCAAACTTACAAATTACATCATAATTGTTATCTAGTGTTTCATAGCCTTTATAAAAGGCATTAATGATTTTTGATCCTGGTAAATGTGTGTCTGAGGAGATAGTGTTCACTAAAGTAATCCAGTCATGTTTTGAAGTGAATTCAGCTACAATCTGTTGTGTTTTATCTGTAGAATGGTCATTCACTACAACTAGCTGTTTTGGTAAAAGAGTTTGATTAACCAAAGAGCTCAAAGTTTGCTGGATGCAAGCTTCTTCGTTATGGGCAGGAATGACAATGTAAAAGTTCAAAAGTTTAAGTTTTTAAAATTCAAAGTTAAACTCTTTCAGCATAAACAATATAGTATCTTGGTGTAAACAATCGTAAAATAGGTCTGATTCCAATTTTTTTAGTAGGATTAGTCCATTTTTGTCTATCAATAATTTTCCATCCAGCCTTTTCTAAAAGCCAATCAAATTGCCAATCTTCAAACTCATGATAGTGTCTGTCTCGCATATCTGTTTTGCTTCTGTAAGCCGAAGAAAACCATAATTTTAAGGGAACACTGGCTACAAGTTTATCAGCTTTTATAGATTGTAAAACCGTAAAAGGAGAGAGAAGGTGTTCGAAAATTTCAAAAGCAGTAACAACTTCAGCATTCGAATTTTCTATGGTTATTGTCTCTAAATCTAAATCTTCACCTTTCGTGTTTTCAACAGAAAAACCTTGCTGTTTCATGATTTGAGTAAACGGATTTTCAACACCTAAATCTAATATCTTAGAATGGGTAGAAATGTGTTTGTTTAAAAAAGCAGAAGTATGTTTAAAACGTTTATTTGGAAAAGTATTTTCGTACATCTAGAGTTTCCTTTAAAACGGGATTTATTTTGAGTTAATATTTATAAACAATGGCATTAATATTCATTCCTGCACCAACACTAGCAAACATAATCACATCACCTTCGTTAATAGAATGTCCTTCAAGTTCGCCTTGTAAAATTAAATCGTATAAAGTTGGAACCGTTGCAACACTTGAGTTTCCTAGTTTATTGATGGTCATTGGCATAATGCCTTTTGGCATATCCATGTTGTAAAGCTTGTAGAATCGTTGAACAATGGCTTCATCCATTTTCTCATTAGCTTGATGAATTAAGATTTTCTTTAAATCTCCAATTTCATAACCACTTTTATCTAGACAAGATTTCATAGCAGCAGGAACGTTGTTTAGAGCAAATTCATATATTTTTCTGCCATACATTTTTATGTATCGACGTTTGTCTGTAATTTCTGGATGGTTTGTTTCTCCAAAATAAATAAAATGAGCTTCATCAAGAGCATAAGTGGCGCTTTCATGAGCAATAATACCACCTTCATTAGAAGTGTCTTCAACAATAACTGCTCCAGCTCCATCACTGTATATCATAGAATCCCTATCGTGTTTATCTACAACTCGAGATAAGGTTTCTGCTCCAATGACCAAACATTTTTTAGCAATTCCAGCTTTAATAAACGCATTTGCTTGAATAACCCCTTCATTCCAACCTGGACAGCCAAATAAAATGTCGTAAGCCACACATTTTGGATTTTTTATTCCAAGAAGATGTTTTACTCTAGAGGCAATACTAGGAACAGTATCACTTTGTTCTGCTTTGTGTTTAACATCGCCATAATTATGACCAACAATAATGTAATCAATCTCTTCTTGATTGATTTTTGAGTTTTCAATTGCCTTTTGAGCAGCAAAGTATGCGATATCTGAAGTGTTTAAATCGCTTTCTACGTAACGTCTCTCGCCAATTCCAGTAATAGCTTTGAATTTTTCAATAATTACTTCATTGTGATGATTTATGGATGAACCATCTTCATTAAGAAATTCATGCTGATGAAAATCTTCATTTTTTTCAATGGTACTCGGAATGTAACTGCCAGTTCCTGTAATTTTTATTGCCATTAGGTTGCTATTAAGTGTTAGGCTTTGCTAAATTAATCATTATTAAATTGTTAATGTATTCATTTTTTAATTATTAGTCAATATTTGTCAAATTCGCATTAATTGAGGCTTATTTTTGTTTTTATATAAAAAAAAGCCCTCCAAATGAGGACTTTCTAATTTAAGTATTTTAAAAATTAAGCTTCCATGTATTCTTCAATAGGTGCGCAAGTACAAATAAGGTTTCTATCTCCATAAGCGTCATCTACACGTCTAACGCTTGGCCAGAACTTATTTTCTTTTACATATTCTAAAGGAAAAGCTGCAGTTTCTCTACTGTAAGGCATGAGCCATTCAGAAGATGTTAGCATTTCTAAGGTATGTGGTGCATTTTTTAAAACATTGTTATCATCGTCTTTAGATGCCATATCAATTTCTTTTTTTATTGATATCATAGCATCACAAAAACGATCCATTTCAGCTTTGCTTTCGCTTTCTGTTGGCTCAATCATCAAAGTTCCAGCAACTGGAAACGACACTGTTGGTGCATGAAATCCGTAATCCATTAAACGTTTTGCTATGTCTGTTACTTCAATACCATTGGCTTTAAAAGGCCTGCAGTCTACAATCATTTCGTGTGCTGCACGACCACATTCTCCAGAATATAAGGTATCGAACTGACCTTGTAAGCGATGTTTGATGTAATTAGCATTTAAAATAGCAATTTTAGTGGACTGTGTTAAACCTTCAGCGCCTAACATTTTAATGTAGGCATATGAAATTAAACAAACTAATGATGAGCCATAAGGAGCAGCAGATATTGCTGTAATGGCTTGGTCTCCTCCTGTTTTTATGATAGGATTTCCAGGTAAAAAAGGCACTAATTGTTTTGCAACACATATTGGTCCAACTCCAGGACCACCACCACCATGTGGTATGGCAAATGTTTTGTGTAAGTTTAAATGACACACATCTGCGCCAATGTTTCCAGGATTAGTTAATCCTACTTGAGCATTCATATTGGCTCCATCCATATAAACTTGTCCGCCATTATCATGAATTATTTGCGTAATTTCCATAATTGCAGATTCGTAAACACCATGTGTTGATGGGTAGGTTACCATGATACAAGATAAATTGTCTTTGTGCAATTCAGCTTTTTCTCGTAAATCTTCAACATCGATATTTCCTTTTTCAGTAGATTTTGTTACAACTACTTTCATACCAGCCATTACAGCACTTGCAGGATTGGTTCCATGAGCCGAAGATGGAATTAAACAGATGTTTCTATGGTGATCTCCACGGGATTCGTGATAGGCTTTAATAACCATTAATCCGGCAAATTCTCCTTGAGCTCCAGAATTAGGTTGAAGAGATGTAGCCGCAAAACCAGTGATTTCTGTTAACTGATCTTCCAATTCTTTTAAAATGGTTTGATACCCTTGAGCCTGTTCTACAGGGACAAATGGGTGCACACTTCCCCAATTAGGCGAACTTAATGGCAACATTTCGGCAGCTGCATTTAATTTCATGGTACAAGACCCTAATGAAATCATAGAATGATTTAAAGATAAATCTTTGCGTTCTAATTTTTTGATATAACGCATCAATTCTGTTTCAGAATGATGAGAATTGAAAATATCTAAACTTAAGAAATCTGATGTTCTTTGCAAATTTGCAGAAATTAGATTAGATTCTTGAAGGGCTGTGATTTCTATAGTTTCTTTTCCAACAGCTTCTGCAAAAATGGCAATAATCTCGTTAGCATCTTTTAAGTTAGTCGTTTCATTAATTGAAATAGTTACTGTGTTTTTTTCTGGATAATAAAAGTTAACATGATGTTTCTCTGCAATAGTTTTAATTTTTGAAGCCTCAGCTTGAATGCTTAAGGTATCAAAATAAGAGGTGTTTGTTTGTGTAAACCCTAATTTTTCTATACTATTAGAGATAGTAGATGCTGTATTGTGTACTTTATTTGCTATAAACTGTAAACCTTTTGGGCCATGATATACGGCGTACATACCAGCCATAACAGCTAACAATACTTGAGCTGTGCAAATGTTTGAAGTTGCTCTGTCTCGTTTAATATGTTGTTCTCTTGTTTGTAAAGCCATACGTAAAGCTCTATTTCCATTGACATCTTTGGTAACACCAATAATACGTCCAGGAATATCCCTTTTATAGGCTTCTTTAGTTGCAAAATATGCTGCATGTGGTCCACCATAACCCATTGGTACACCAAAGCGTTGAGTAGTACCTACTACAACATCTGCTCCAAATTTACCTGGAGCTTCAAGCATTACTAAACTTAAAATATCTGCTGCAACAGCCACTTTAATTTGGGCTTTATTGGCTTTTTCTATAAATGATTTAATGTCTGTTACCTGACCGTTTTTCCCTGGATATTGGAGAATGGCTCCAAAATATTCAGTTGAAAAATCGAAAGTATCTTCATTACCTACAACCAATTCAATACCAATAGGCTTTGCTCTAGTTTCAAGTAATGAAAGCGTTTGAGGTAAAATATTTTCTGAAACAAAAAATTTAGTGACATTAGCTTTCTTTTGATCTCTTTCTCTAACAGCAAACAATAAACTCATAGCTTCAGCTGCAGCTGTGCTTTCGTCTAAAAGCGAAGCGTTAGCTAGTTCCATTCCTGTAAGGTCTGTAACCATGGTTTGGAAGTTTAATAAAGCTTCTAAACGACCTTGAGCTATTTCAGCTTGATAAGGTGTGTATGCAGTGTACCAACCTGGATTTTCAAGGATGTTACGTTGAATAACAGGTGGTAATATGGTTGGATGATATCCAAGACCAATATATGTTTTATAGGTCTTATTTAGTTTTGAGAGTTCGTGAATATGTGTTAAATATTCTTGTTCGCTCATTGGCTCACTAAGTTCCAGTGCTTTTTTTAATTTAATACCATCTGGTAATGTTTCAAAAATAAGCTGATTTAAAGAGTCTACACCTATGGCTTTTAACATGAGGTTTTGGTCTTCTTCTCTAGGACCAATGTGACGAAGTGCAAAATTAGTTGTGTTCATTAAAAATGAGTTGTGTTAAGTTTTCGATGTCTCGAAAATGACCGTTTTAATGTGGCTATAAATTAAATAGTAATAGCCCTTTTTTCAAGCGCAAAATTACGCAATAATTCATGTTATTTTGTTAATGAAAACTAAAGTTTTTAACCAATTATAAAGATTATTAACACTTTGCGTACTTTTGTTTTATGCGTTTTTGGAAACAAATATTTAATTTCTATCTAGACAGTAGTATTCACGTGGCTTTAGCGGTTTTTGCTATGTCATGGGTAACACTCTTAGAGTTTCGTATTCCTTTTGATGGTGTTGTCCTTTACTTTATTTTTTTTGCTTCAATTTCTGGTTATAATTTTGTGAAGTATTTTGGGTTAGCACGTTTTCACCATAGAAGTTTGGCTAATTGGCTTAAATGGATTCAATTGTTTTCGTTGCTTTGTTTTTTACTGATGTGTTATTATGCTTTGCAACTAAAGTTTAAAACCCAAATGGTTATTTTGGTCTTTGGTTTGGTTACTTTTTTATATGCGATTCCTTTTTTGCCTAGTAAAGTGATTTATGACAAACATAAAAACTTAAGGAATATTAGTGGTTTAAAAGTCTATATTATTGCATTGGTTTGGTCTGGAGTAACAGTTGTTTTGCCATTGATAAATAATAACATACCTATCAATGCAGATGTGATTATTACAATTATACAGAGGTTTGTGTTTGTTGTAGTTTTAATGTTGCCATTTGAGATTAGGGACTTAAATTATGATAGTTTGAAATTAGCAACCATTCCACAACAAATAGGAATCAAAAACACAAAAATAATTGGCGTTATATTACTGATGATTTTCTTTTTCTTAGAGTATCTTAAAGATGTAATGAATGCTTATAGCGTAATAATCTTGTTAATAATTACTTTTATAAGTCTATTGTTTTTGGTGTTTTCAACAAAAAAACAAGGAAGCTATTATAGCTCTTTTTTTGTAGAAGGAATCCCTATTTATTGGTTGTTATTAATGATGCTGATTTTCTAATTCTTCTCGAAAAAGGTTTTTTAATTGCTCTTTCTCAGAGTTTTTTAAACAAGTAATTTTTGAAGATTCTACGGCTTTTGAAAGCTTTTTATTCCTTTTAACATAAGCTCTGGTGATCTGACACCAAAGATATCGTAGGTTTAGTTTTAATTTTTCCCAAGGAGTGGCTTCATTATATTGTGCTTTATCGCAAATATGCTTTGCTTCATCACATGATATAAATAAAAAGGATTTATTTTTCATGACTATTTAAACCAGTTTTTTTCCATACATTCTGCCATTGCAATTCTAGCTCTGTGGACAATGACCCAAAGGTTAGACGCAGTGATATTTAATTCATTACAAATTGTTTCAGTTTCTAAACCTTCAATGGTTTTCATTCTAAAAACGGTAGCCTGTTTTTCGGGCAATTTATTTAAACAATCGAATATAGCCTCACCAAGTTCCTCGTTTATTAGAGTTTCTTCAGCTGTTTTATATTGAGAATCTGCAACTCTTTCTTCTAACCAATTACCTTCATCATCATCATCAGACTTGAAATCCATTCGGACTTCAGCTTTCCCTTTTTTTGAATTAATTTTCCTGTAATAATCAATTATTTTTCGTTTTAAAATTGAAACCAACCATGTGCGTTCGCTTGCTTCACCTTTAAAGTTTTTCATCGATTTTAAACTAGCAAAAAAGGTATCCTGAACCAAATCCTTAGCAATTTCCCTATCGTTTACACGAGTTATGGTGAAATTGTATAAGTAATCTGAATAACGGTCAATCCAAGTATTTGGATCTAATTGGTGTTTTGGCATTCTTTAGCTAGCTTTTTTATCAAAAATAGGTAAAATATTTATTTTTCTATTAATCCAGCTCGTTTTAATAATGCATCTGGTTGAGGTTCTTGTCCTCTAAAGCGTTTGTAAAGAATCATTGGGTCTTCTGTTCCTCCTTGAGATAAGACGTAATTTTTAAATTTTGTAGCTACGTCTTTATTGAATATACCTTTTTCTTTAAAATACTCGAAAGCATCTGCATCTAGAACTTCAGCCCATTTGTAACTGTAATAACCAGAACTGTATCCTCCTTGAAAAATATGCGAAAATGCTGTACTCATACAATTTTCTTCCACATCTGGAAATAATTTTGTGTTCTCAAATGCTTTCTTTTCGTGTAACTTTACATTTGTTATAGTTTCTGGAGAATCGCTAGCATGCCAACTCATATCTAATAAACTAAAACTTAATTGACGTAAAGTTTGCATGCCTTCATGAAACGTTGATGATGCTTTAATTTTTTCGATTAAATCCATTGGAATTAGATCTCCTGTTTCGTAATGAGTTGCAAATAACTCCAAAGCTTCTTTTTCGTAACACCAGTTTTCCAACACCTGACTTGGTAATTCTACAAAGTCCCAAAAGACACTAGTTCCAGAAATACTTGGATAAGTTGTGTTTGCCAGCATGCCATGTAGTGCATGTCCAAATTCATGAAATAGCGTAGTAACCTCATTAAAGGTTAAAAGTGAAGGTTTGCTTTTTGTGGGTTTTGTAAAGTTGCAAACTATTGAAATGTGAGGACGTGAGTTTTCATTGTTTTTAATGTATTGAGGTTTGTAAGAGGTCATCCAAGCACCATTTCTTTTTCCAGGTCTTGGAAAAAAATCGGCATAAAAAACGGAAATCAATTCGCCTTTTTTATTGGTTACTTTATAGGTCAACACATCTTCGTGATATTTGTCGATGGTAGAAATTTCCTCAAAATGAAGGTCATATAGCTTTTCAGAAACTTTAAAAACACCTTGAATCACGTTTTCAAGTTTAAAATAGGGTTTAAGTTTCTCGTCGTCTAAATTGAAACGTTCTTGTTTTAATTTTTCTGCATAATAAGAACCATCCCATTTTTCTAATCGATCGATTTGGTCTAATTCTTTAGCAAAAGCTTCTAGCTCGTTAAATTCTTTTAAAGCAGCAGGTTTAGCTTTTTCTAGAAGTTCATTTAAAAAAGCTTCTACTTTTGCTGGAGTTTTTGCCATCCGTTCTTCTAAAACAAAATGGGCATGTGTTTTATAACCTAATAAATTAGCTCTTTGATGGCGAAGTTTTACAATTTGCAACACATTTTCTTGATTATCTAATGCGTCATTTTTAAATGCTTTAGTCCCAGATGCGATGGCTAATGTTTTGCGCAATTTTCGATTATTAGCATAGGTCATAAATGGAATATAACTAGGGTAATCCAAGGTAATTAACCAACCTTTTTTGTCTTTAGATTCTGCTAATTGTTGAGCAGCTTCTTTAGCGCCTTCAGGTAAACCAGATAAGTCTTTTTCGTTTGTGATTAGCATTTCAAATTTATTGGTTTCAGCGAGAATGTTTTCGCCAAATTTTAATTTGAGTTTGCTTAATTCCTTATCAATTTTTCTAAGTTGAAGTTTTTTAGCTTCAGGTAGATTAGCACCATTTCTAGAGAACCCTTTATATTTTTTGTCTAATAATGTGTGTTGTTCTGTCGTTAAGTTTAAGGTGTTTCTTTCTTGATAAACAGTTTTAATACGTGCAAATAGTTCTTCATTTAAAGTAATATCATTGCTGAATTCAGATAAAAGCGGTGACACTTCCTGAGCGATTTTTTGGATATCTTCGTTGGTTTCTGCTGAATTTAAATTAAAAAAGATACTTGAAATTCTGTCAAGTTCTTCCCCAGAAAAATCTAGAGCTTCAACTGTGTTTTTAAAAGTTGCTTTTTCAGAATTATTTGTAATAGCATCTATTTCATTTTTTGCTTTTTCTATCGCTTTTATAAAAGCAGGTAAAAAGTGCTCATTTTTTATTTTTGAAAAAGGAGAAGTATGAAACTGTGTATCAAATGGTTTGTTAAGGATATTCATTTATTAATGGCATCTGTCAAAAAATCTATGTCCTACTTTTCTTACTAAGAGTTTGATTTTCTGATAATTAACGTTATTTTAAGAGTTTATTTGAATTTAAATTCTACTTTTGCATCAGATTTTTCATGAGAGTTTTAAGTGACTCTTTTAAATAATTGATTAATAGCGTTTAAAACCCTGACTGTAGTTGGGGTTTTTTATTTTAAGTCTTTTGCAGACTCAATCACTTTTGCTTTTAATCCTTCTTTATAATGTATAATTTTGTCTAAAACAGAACAGTCTGAGCTTCCAATAATCTGAGCTGCTAAAATACCTGCATTTTTTGCACCGTTAAGAGCTACTGTAGCCACAGGGACACCTCCTGGCATTTGTAAAATGGATAAAACAGAATCCCAACCATCTATAGAATTACTGCTTTTTACAGGAACTCCAATAACAGGAAGTGGAGATAAAGATGCTATCATTCCTGGTAAATGTGCTGCTCCACCAGCTCCAGCAATAATGACTGAAAATCCACGTGTATGTGCATGTTTTCCATAATCGAACAATTTTTCTGGTGTTCTATGTGCCGAAACAATATCTACTTCCACATCAATTTTAAAATCTTTTAAAATATCTATGGCTTCTTGCATAACTGGAAGGTCGCTTTTGCTTCCCATAATAATTCCTACTTTGCTCATAATTATTTGCTTATAACTTTAATGGTGTTTTTAACTTTTTCGGCAATATTTCGTGCTTCATTTAAATCCTTATTAACGATGGTAACATGACCCATTTTTCTGAAAGGTCTGGTTTGTTTTTTACCGTAGATATGTGGTGTTACTCCTGGCATTTTCATAATGTCATCAATATTTTGGTAAACCACAGGTCCAGTGTAGCCTTCAGCACCAACCAAATTTACCATTATCCCTCCAACTTGGCTGTCGGTTTTTCCTAACGGTAAATTTAAAATGGCTCTTAAGTGTTGCTCAAATTGCGAGGTATAACTTGATTCAATGGTGTGATGCCCAGAATTATGAGGTCTTGGAGCTACTTCGTTAACTAAAATATCATCATTTTCTGTTTGAAACATTTCAACGGCTAAAAGACCAACATGATTAAATGCCTGAGAAACCTTTAAGGCTGTTTCTTTAGCTTTTTCAGCTACTTTATGGTCTATTCTTGCTGGACAAATAACATACTCTACTTGGTTAGCTTCTGGATGAAATTCCATTTCAACTACAGGGTAAACCGCAACCTCACCATCAGGATTTCTTGCAACAATTACTGCCAATTCGTTTTTAAAAGGAATTAGGCTTTCGGTAATACATTCAACATTTGGTAGCTCTTTTAAATCGGCTTCTGTTCTAACAATTTTTACCCCATTGCCGTCATATCCAAACTGTGCGCTTTTCCAAACAAAAGGAAATTTTAATCCACCATTGTGTATTGCATCTTTTATTTCGGAAGGATAAGCAAATCGGGAGAATTCTGCCGTTGGAATGTCGTGATCTCTATAAAATAGTTTTTGGGTTGCTTTATTTTGAATGGTTTTCAATGTTTTAGATGAAGGGAACACTTTCACTCCTTCTTTTTCTAGAGCTTCTAGAGCATTGGTATTTACGTTTTCAATTTCAAATGTTAGCACATCTACATTCTTACCAAAATTGTAAACAGCATCAAAATCCATTAAATCTCCTAAATGAAACTCATTACAAGCTATTTTGCAAGGTGCTTCATTGTTTGCTTCTAAAACAGTTGTGTAAATGTCGAATTTTCTAGTATCATAAAGTAACATTTTACCTAACTGTCCACCACCTAGTATGCCTAATTTAAATTTTGAAGAAAAGTAATTCATATGTTTTTTAGTTTAAACTAATTCCAGGTGTAGGAAAGTTGATTGTTCGATTGAAAGCAAAGATAAATAGACCTATTAAAATATAAACTTATTTTTTTATAAAACTTATTTTATTTATATTTAAAATAATAACTTAAAACATTTATTATGATGAAAAAAATACTTTTTTTGATGAGTTTTATGGTGTTGCCCATGTTAAGTCAAGCTCAATTTCTTGAAGATTTTGAAGGTGGTGAAACCATACCCGCAGGTTGGTCTGTAATAGACGGTGGAGATGCTAGTAATACCTGGGATGTTATTGATTTGTCAGCTTCCGAGCTTACTGCTCATAGTGGAACAAATATTGCTTATATAATTTATGGTAGTACTCCTCACGATGATTATTTAATTTCGCCACAGGTAACTGTGACTGCAGGCGTTTCAGATTTTCTAATTTTTTGGGCAAGGAGTAGAGACCCATTATATCCTGAATCTATTAGTGTAAAACTATCGACTTCAGGTAATTCTGCTTCCGATTTTACAGTTACGTTGGATGCTAATGTTGCTCCAGCTAGTGGCCCTGATTTTTATAAATATCAGTACGATTTAACTGATTATGTGGGAGAAACAATCTATATCGGTTTTCACTCAACTACAAACGATATGTTTGCTTTTGATTTAGATGATGTCCAGGTTACTTTTATTCCATCTTGTTTGGAGCCAGCTAATCCTGTTGTCGATGCAGTGACTACAACTACAGCAGATTTGTCATGGACTTCTGATGTTGGAGATTTTGAAGTTGAATATGGTGCTCCAGGATTTAGTATTGGCTCTGGTACATCTGCTCCTGCTATAATAGGTGCAGTTTCAACAACTCTAACAGGTTTAACACCTAATACACCTTATGAGTATTATGTTAGAAAAGATTGTGGCAATTCTGATTATAGTGTTTGGGTAGGACCAATTGCTTTCAATACACCTTGCGAAGCAAACACAGCATTTCCTGTTGAAGAAGGATTTGAAAGTGGTGTACTTCCTGTGTGTTGGAGTAACGAAACAGTTGTAGGTTCTACAGTATGGACATTCGTTTCTCAAAATGGAAATGGTACAATTACACCAAGAACGGGTAACACTATGGCAGAGTTTAGAACAAGTACTACAGGAGCAAAAACGAAATTAGTGTCACAGCCTTTAGATTTATCTAGTGCTACAAATCCAGAATTGGAATTTTATTATGCCAATGTAAATTGGGTAGGTGATATTGATGAGTTACGTGTTTTTTATAAAACTGATGCTTCTCAACCATGGGTGCAAATAGGGACAGATTATCTTGCTGAACAAACTCAATGGACAAATGTTACTTTAACATTGCCAAATCCATCTGCGACTTATTATGTTGCTTTTGAAGGTACTTCAAATTGGGCAAGAGGATTGAATGTGGATGATGTTACTATTAGACTAGCACCACTATCGGTTGAAGATTTTAGTATAACGGAATTATCTTATTATCCAAACCCGGTTAAAAACACATTTTATATTTCTCATTCTTCTCAAATAACGTCTGTTGAAGTTTATGATTTATTAGGAAAGAAGGTTCTGGAAAATAATAACCATCAAGGCACTTCAATTCAATTAGATATGAGTGGAGTTGCAACTGGAAGTTATATTGCTAAAATATACAGTGGTAATAATTTTCAAACAATTAAAATCCAGAAACAGTAATTTAATTGTAATATTTTTATACAAAAAAAGGGCACCTTAATAAGATGTCCTTTTTTTGTATAAAAATATTACATAAATCCTTAGACCAGTGGTTTTTTTAAAACTTAATACCCAACAAAATATTCAAGAATTCGTATAACCTTAATCAAATGATTATCTTTGCATTTCTAAAAAAAAAATATAACAAGTGGTTAAGCTTCACGATTTACAATTTAAGCCTTTTATTTCTGAAGAAGAAATTCAATCGACAGTACAACGTTTGGCAAATGAGATAGCTAGTGAATTAAAAGACGAAGTGCCTGTGTTTATAGGCATCTTGAATGGGTCTTTTATGTTTGTTAGCGATTTTGTTAAAAAATATCCAAAACCTTGCGAAGTTACTTTTATTAAATTAGCTTCTTATGAAGGTGTGAAATCTACAGAGGATATTCAACGATTAATTGGGTTAACACAAGATTTAAGTGGTAGAACAGTCGTTATTTTAGAAGATATTATAGATTCTGGAAATACCCTAGAAGAAGTTCATAGAATTTTTAAAAATGAAAACGTTAAACAATTAATTATTGCCACTTTATTTTATAAACCAGCAGCTTATAAAAAAGATTATAAATTACATTATATAGGTATTGAAATTCCAAATAAATTTATAGTAGGCTATGGATTAGACTACAATGGGTTAGGTAGAGATTTACCATCTGTATATCAATTAAAAACAACACAACATATGACTAACATAGTACTATTTGGCCCTCCAGGTGCTGGAAAAGGAACACAAGCAAACTTTTTAAAAGAAAAATATCAATTAATCCATATTTCAACTGGTGATGTGTTTCGTTTTAATATTAAAAATGAAACGGCTCTTGGAATGATTGCTAAATCTTATATGGATAAAGGCGAGCTAGTACCAGATCAAGTTACTATAGATATGTTGAATGCTGAAGTTGAGAAAAATGCCGATGCCAATGGTTTTATTTTTGATGGTTTTCCTAGAACAAATGCACAAGCGGATGCATTAGATAAATTAATGGACAGCAAAGATTCTCAAATTGATGCCATGGTTGCTCTAGAAGTTCCAGACGAAGTTTTAGTGGAACGTTTGTTAGAACGAGGAAAAACAAGTGGGCGTCGTGATGATGCTGATGAAGGTATTATTAGAAATAGAATTAAAGAATACTACAATAAAACAGCAATTCTAAAAGACTATTATTCTGCTCAAAATAAATATTATGGAGTAGATGGTGTAGGAAGTATAGAAGATATTACTAATCGATTAAGTTCTGTAATAGATAAATTATAATAACTTTTTCTTGATGTTTAAACTGAACTTGAAAAGTATAAAGGAAGAAAAATAAAAGTAAAAGTTTCATTAAATACAATCCCTATTTGACTGGGAAAATGCTATGACTGAGGGAAATTTTGTAGACTACGTTAAACTTCATGTATCTTCTGGAAAAGGAGGTAAGGGTTCTATGCACTTACATCGTGAAAAATTTATTGAAAAAGGTGGTCCAGATGGTGGAGATGGTGGACGTGGAGGTCATGTAATTATGAGAGGTAATCCTAATTTATGGACACTTTACACCTATAAATTTAAACGACATTTTAGAGCTGGACATGGAGAACATGGAAGTAAAAGTAGAAGTACTGGAGCAGATGGTCAGGATGTCTATATGGATGTCCCTTTAGGAACTATTGTTAGAGACAGAGAATCCAACGAGATTATTTTTGAAATTACTGAAGTTGGAGAAGAAAAAATAATCGCCAAAGGTGGCATGGGTGGACGTGGTAACTGGCATTTTAAAACACCTACAAATCAAACTCCAAGATATGCACAGCCAGGAACCCCTGGTGAAGAATTAGATATTATTTTAGAACTTAAAGTATTAGCTGATGTTGGTCTGGTAGGATTCCCTAATGCAGGAAAATCAACGCTGCTTTCTGTAGTAAGTGCTGCAAAACCTAAAATTGCTGACTACGAGTTTACGACCTTAAAACCAAATTTAGGTATCGTAGAATATCGTGAGTTTAAAAGTTTTGTTATGGCAGATATCCCAGGAATTATTGAAGGTGCTGCCGAAGGTAAAGGGTTAGGCCATTACTTTTTGAGACATATTGAGCGTAATTCTGTTTTGTTATTTTTAATTCCTGCAGATGCAGACGATATTAGAAAACAATACGATATTCTGCTTGATGAATTAAAACGATATAATCCAGAAATTCTTGATAAAGAACGTTTTATTGCTATTTCTAAAAGCGATATGCTAGACGACGAATTAAAAGCAGAACTTAAAGTAGAACTTGATAAAACTCTACCAGTTGAATATATGTTTATCTCTTCAGTAGCACAACAAGGCCTTACCGAATTAAAAGATAAACTCTGGAAGATGCTGAATGTGTAGATCCTTATGAAACAACGAATAAAAAGCATTGTTGAAATAAATGATAATAAGGCTAGTAAAGTCTTTGCTATTTTTATTCAAGTACTAATTTTAATTTCTATAGTCACTTTTACTATAGAAACCTTACCCAACTTAAAACCTAGAACCAGATCCATTTTGTATGTTATCGAGGTTTTTAGTGTTATTGTTTTTACTCTTGAATACCTCATGCGTATTTATGTTAGAGACAAAAAACTAAAATTTATTTTTAGTTTTTTTGGCATTATAGATTTACTTGCCATCTTACCATTTTATTTAAGTTTTGGTGTCGATTTACGTTCGTTAAGAGCTTTGCGTTTTTTAAGACTTTTCAGGATCTTAAAATTAGTGCGTTACAATCGTGCAATGAACCATTTTACAACGGCTATAAAATCTGCTAAAGAAGAAATACTCCTATTTCTTTTTATTACTTTAATCTTAATTTATTTTGCTGCTGTGGGTATTTATTATTTCGAAAATGAAGCGCAACCAGAACATTTTTCATCAATATTCGACAGTCTGTGGTGGGCTATTGTAACGCTAACAACTGTTGGGTATGGTGATGTTTACCCAATTACAGTAGGAGGTAAAGTGTTTACTTTTTTTATACTATTAATTGGGCTAGGAATTGTGGCTATTCCTACAGGAATTATTTCTTCTGCATTAACAAAATCTGTAGATCATAATGAAACAGAGAAATAATTCTTAAAACGTTTAAAGAGGATTTCTTATCTTTAAAAGAAAAATGAAAAAGTTAGCCTCAATATTTTTTCTGTTTATTTGCTTATCCTGTGGTGTTACCGTTAATTACGATTACGAAAAAGCCACTGACTTTTCCAAATACAAATCATACAGTTATTTCACGAACATGGATACAGGTTTGAGTGAATTTGATGCCAAGCGCTTGTTTAAAGCCTTAGATGATGCTATGGCGTTAAAAGGAATGACACTCTTAGAAGATTCTGATTTTATCATAAATATTAAAAGCGCAACCTTCCAAGAAGTACAAAGTCGATCGTCCGTAGGTGTTGGCGTTGGAGGAGGTGGAGGCAATGTTGGAGGAGGTGTCTCGGTAGGGATTCCTATTGGTCAGGCCAACATGTCTCGACAAATAACATTCGAATTTGTCGATGCGAATACCAATCAATTATTTTGGCAAGCCATCAGTAGTGAAACAGATATTCCAAGAGACTATCCTGAAGAACGTGAAGCCAAGTTTAAACAAATAGTTACTAAAGTTCTAGAAGGATTTCCTCCAAAAAAATGACAACAACTTTATCATTTTCATAACATTTCAAAATGCCAAAGCGTTATTTCGTTTTGTAACTTTGGGTTCATTTAAAAATTTACTTCATGGAAACATTACAAAATAAAGTGGCTTTAATCACTGGAGGCACTAAAGGAATAGGTTATGGAATTGCTCAATCACTAATTAATCAGAGAGTTAATGTTGCAATAACTAGTAGAAGCTTGGATGCTGCAGAAGAGGCTGCTAAACAATTAAATCTATATTCTAAAACATCTGCTAAAGCAGTGGGTTTGGAAGCCGATGTTCGTAGTTTAGAGAGTCAGAAACAAGCTGTAAAACAGGTTAAATATCAGTTTGGGAAATTAGACATAGTAATTGCTAATGCAGGTTTAGGTCATTTTGGAAGTATTGAAGACTTAACTAAAGAGCAATGGGATGAAACAATTGACACCAATTTAACTGGTGTTTTTAATTCTATAAAAGCTAGTATAGATGCGTTAAAAGAAACCAAAGGTTACTATATCACTATTTCAAGTTTAGCAGGCACTAACTTCTTTGCTGGTGGTTCAGCTTATAACGCCAGTAAATTTGGTGTTACTGGATTTACTCAAGCAGTTATGTTAGATTTAAGACAATATGGAGTCAAAGTTAGTACCATTATGCCTGGTTCGGTTTCTACATATTTTAATGGCAATGAACCCGATGAAAGCGATGCTTGGAAAATTCAAATTGAAGATATTGGAGAACTGGTAGTCGATTTATTAAAAATGAATCCAAGAACCCTACCAAGTAAAATTGAAGTAAGACCTAGCAAAACATCTAATAAGTAAGTTGCAAGTCGTTTAGAGTTAAGTCTCTGTTAAATAGAAACATGTTTTAGTTTGCATTGCGTTAATTTGAAAAACTAAAACCAACTAAAAACATGAGAACACTAGGGAGACTACTTGCATTATTTGTAATTTCAATCACAACTCAGGCACAAAACATAATTGGCCCTCAAGAAGGATTTACACCTAAAATAGGAACCATGGTGTCCATGCTTAACGATTTAAGTAACCGCGTAGAATACACAGTTAAAGATTTGAACACTGAAGAATTAGATTTCTTAATGGACGACAATGCCAATAGAATTGGCTCTTTAATCATGCATTTGGCTGCAACCGAAGCTTTTTATCAAGTTTATACATTTGAAAACAGAGAATTTAACAAATCAGAAGCGAAACAATGGCAAGTAGCCATGAGTCTTGGTGATGAAGCTCGGGAAACATACCAAGGACATGATGTCAATTATTATTTAGATATCTATAAATCCGTTAGACAGAAAACTATAAACTTGATGAAAGAGAAGGACGATGCTTGGTTTGCTAGTGTGCCAGAAGGTTATAATATGAATAATCATTGGGCTTGGTTTCACGTAATGGAACATCAATCAAGTCATTTAGGACAAATCTTATTACTTAAAAAACGACTCCCAAAACAATAAATAAAACGAAGCTTTATAATTTTACTTATTTTACTTTTTAACTAGCTTCTTATTGGCTATTAGCACTTTGTCTGAATAAAACTTAATTAGGTAAACTCCTGAATTAAACTGACTGATATCAATGGCTGATGTTTCATTATTAAAAAAATTAGTTGTCATTAGCTTTTTACCATCTAAGCTGAAAATTTCTACAGATAAGTGAGACCCTAAAGAGCTTTTAGAAGTGAAATTCACAAGGTCTTGCGTAGGGTTTGGAAACATGTTAATGCTAATATTGTTTTGTTCGCTAGTAATTTCAGCAATACCTATTGTTGATGAATTTATAGTCCAATTTACCATATAAGCATGTATGGTTTCATGATTATCGATTCTTTGTAGGCTTGTATTGTCTGTAACTACAACGGTTAAATTATTATCACCTTCAATCAAATCAGATTCCAGAATATTAACAACATCTACATTTGAAGCGACGTTATTAGAGTTTAGAGACCATGAACTTTCTAAAGTGTTTGGAAAGGGTTGAACTAGAGATAAACTAAATTCAATAGGAAAACTAGGATCTTGAATAGAACTGTTTTCTGGAAGATAAGAATCGATTGGCGAAACAAGATCGTGAATTTTTTCAATGATGCCTTGTGTGCAAACTGAACAAAAATCATTTCCTAAAATACGCATTTTGCAACTTTGATGTGGTCTATACCAATCTTTAGCAACTCCAGATGTTCCATAAGCATATATGCCAATTCCGTTAGCATTTATCCAGTTGGTCCATTTTACCAAATTAGGATCTGTTTCTTGAGTCATGTTGATGCCTTCCTCTACCCAAAAGTCTCCAGGATAATATTCATCTTTTAAATCTACTAAAGAATGTCCCATTTCATGAATGGCAATTTCGCTGGAACTTGTATGTGTTGAAGCTATTGGAAATTCACCACCACTTCCACCATAATAAGGAGAATTAACAAGAATAAGACCTTGATCGTAGAGAGGGAAATTATCTTGTAAAACACTCATAATGGTCGCAGAATTCTCTGTATATAAGGATCTATGATACCCATAACTGTCGAAACTAGTTCCAAAATAGTTGTCAACGGTTGCTACAGGAACGTTATAACTTGCTTCATCGGTTGCAGTGCCAGGATGACTAGCTCCACTTTCGTTTGAAGGTACTTTTATTATATATACATTGAAAAAATTGGTGTATTCAGAAAATGGCGATTGGCTAAACATGTCCGTTACAATGGCATTCGCATCGATTACAAATTGTGGAAATTCACTAGTTTGATAACCATCACTCATAATCACGATATTAATTCTTTTATCAATATCTCCAGTAAATTTTATGTTTTCAACTTCAAATACTTGTGAAAATGAAATTTGAAAAGTAATTACAGTAATAATAAAAAGTAATGTGCGTTTCATATAATTACAATTTGGTTGTGATTATTTTTTTTAATGTTTTGCCTGATGTTTTCTCACTAATTTCTATAAACCTGGTGTTAGCAAAATAAGGAGCTCTAATAACAAATTGGGTACTATCCATCTCAAATATTTTTTTCTCTAAATTACCAGAATTATTTACAAACTCCACTAATTTTTTGAGAGGGTTTTTTATATGTACAATTTGTAATATGTTCTTGTTTTTATCTAAAAAAGAGCATTCTAAATCACCCATAGTTTGGTTCTGATTATTATTCGAAAAACCTTTAATTTTTCCATTTACAATTTTTAGTTTTTCGAATATAATTTCTGTTTCCTTTTCTGTGTTTTTTTTAATATTATAAGTTAAGAACACGATTTTTGGTGTTTCTTTTTTATTATTAGTTAAATCGTTACTACTAGCGCACGAATGTATTAGAAATAAAACAGTTAATAATTTCAATGGATTTTTCACTCAAAACCTAATATAGATTAATGCCGTAAAGTTAATAATTAAAGTGCGAATGAGATGTATAAATAAAAAAAGAGGCTTTTAAGAAGCCTCTTTTTTAAAATATGTATGTAATTAATGAAGCAAATCTTTATATCGATCTCTATAACCATAGATAGCAATGATATTCAGGATTAATAAAACTACAGCTCCTGCAATGTTATCTGGATCTAAAGTAGCATGAAAAAGGACTGCGTTAATGGAAATACTCATAAGTATTAATGCCATCAAGGCGCCAAATTTATTAAGTAAGAGAGCTATTCCAGCAGTAATCTCTACAATGCCGACTAACATTAGTGTTTTAGAGCTTGCTAAAGCACCAAAATAGGCTCCTGCATCTCCTGTTGGTGGATCCATTGGAATAAAATTAAAAAACTTATTTAATCCGAAGACTAAGATAAAAACACCCAAGAGTATTCTTAAAACCATAATGACTTTTGAATTCATAATATTTTGATTATTAGTTAGTAATACAATTTAGGAAATAATTATTTCGCTAATATGAAACTTTTGTCGTATTATAAATTGGTTACTAACAATTAATCGTTATTTACTTGAATTCTAACACCTTCGCTATGACTACTAAATTCTGGTGCATACATGCTTTGAATGGTGGTAATGCCATTGCTCATGTTTCCAGCATTGCTTACGCGTAAATCGTATTCGAATACGTAAACACCTTTTGGTAGATAATCGAAAAAGAAATTGGTAGCAGCATCTTTAGTGCTTTCATAATAACCCAAGCCATCTTGCCATTTGTATTGAGACAACACATTAACGGGTTCTAAACCACTTGCTCTCATGTCTTTCATATGAAGGAATTCCATGTCTCTATCGCTTGTTAGCTCTATACGAATGCGAACCAAATCACCAATTTTTAATTGGGTGTAAGTTGATATTTCAGAAAGTTCTTCACCCAAATCTGTGTTGGTTTTTAAGAAGAGTTTTTTCTTAAGAGTTAAAGGGGTTTCACCCGAAGTAATTTTATCTAAATCTTCAAAATATTGCCAGTATAAACTACCCCAAGCTATGCCTTCGCCTTTTTTGGTTAAGGTCACTTCTGCCATGTCTGGTTTAATTTCAGAACCAGTCCAAGCCGTTTTATAATAACCGGTTCCAGCCTCTATTTTCACGTCTTCCAGTTTAGAAGGTTCTATGCTATTGCCACCTATAACCACATCAACCATATCTGTTACAGATAACCAATCACTTCCTTGAAGCAATAAGGCATAGACAGCTTCGGTGGTTGCTTTTGTGGTTTTCCAACGGTTGGTTTGCTTATTTTTTAGAAGCCAGATTTTAAGGTTGTCAATAGTTTCTATGTCGTTTTCAATTTCTGAAAAGGTTTCAATCAGCAAGGCTTGTGTTTCAATTGGAGCCTGATACCAATACCACGAGCTTGTGTTTGCTTTCCAGTACATGCCTAACTCATCACTTGTAATACTGTTTTCTTTTAAAGACTTTAGGATTTTTACTGCTGTAACATCATCCTCTAATCTATGCGATACTAAGGCCATTAAGCCTTTAGAATATAACGAACGGCTTGCCCAATATTTCTGAATTTGTGTTTGGTAATAGGCGATGATTTTTTCAACTTCATTCGATTTCTTAATCTCAGGAAAAAAGCTTCGCATGTATAAATAATGCAATTGGGTATAACTTAAATGATCTAAGCTTAAATCTGCCTTGGCGTTGTATTTGGTGATGTCTTTGTATTCTTCAATAAATTCTTTGTCTAGATAAGACATAGCTCTTTTAATCATAGTTTCTTCGCTATCACTCTGATTGACATCTAGCTTATCTAAATGACCAAAACCAGTAATGATATGTTGTGTGATATACCTATTTGATCTGCCACCTTGAAACCAGGCCCAAGCTCCATTACCCATTTGGTTTTGTTCCAACTTGCGAATATTAGCTTCCAATTCGCTGGTCATTTTATTTAAATCGAACAGCAAAGCAATCCGTTTCTTTTGTTCGCTTTCACTCTCAGCATCTCGTAACCAAGGCGTTTCTTCAATCAATATCGATTTTAGTTCTTGGTTCTTTTCTAAATTAGAAAGTAAGGCATCTGTGTTTTTCCAATGATTAAAGACTTCTTGAATTCTAGGATTCGAATTGACAATATGGCTTGCCAAGGAATTTGCATAATATCTACTAAATATTTGTTCATTACACTCATAAGGATATTCCATTAAATAAGGTAATGCTTGCACAGCATACCAAGCAGGATTCGAGGTCATCTCTAACGTCAGCTTATGATGTTTTAAGGTGGTTGAGGTATTTGTCTTTAGTTTATCTAAAGTGAAGGTTCTAGATTCGTTCGAACGGATCCACATAGGAAGCGTTTCAGTAACCAACATTCTATTAGAAAGTACAGGAAGGGCATTTTGCTCGCCATCGCTAAAATCGCCAGCTTTGGCAATTATTTTATATTGAACAGCATCTACATCATCTGGAATAGACAAGCTCCAAGATACTTCTGTATTCCCTTTTTCATCTACAGTAAAAGCCTTTGTATTTTGAGTATTGTTTAAATCAGCATCAATGGCTTTGCCATTGGTTGCATTAAAAAGTTGCAAAATGGCTTGTCCTGACAATTCTTTTTTAGTCAAGTTTGCAATTTTAGTGCTGATGGTTATTTGGTCTCCTTGACGTAAAAAACGTGGTGCATTTGGAAGCACCATCAGTTCTTTTTGAGTCACTGTTTCTAAACTGGTTGTTGCAGACTCCAACGTTTTGGTATGTGCTACTAATTGCAGTTTCCATTTTGTTAAAGCTTCTGGTGTTGTGAAGCTAAAACTCACGTTGCCTTTGTTGTCTGTTTGTAATTGTGGAAAGAAAAAAGCCGTTTCCTGAAGGTTTTTACGAATTTTTACTTGTGTGAAGTCTTCTTTTGTTGTGTTAGTTGGGTTTTCAATGAGTTTTTCTTTACTTAAATCATCCATTTCTGAATTGCCATTTAAGCTAGAAGCTCCTCTAATTATAATATTTGAAGAAGCTCCAGGAGCAGCACTGTCTTCTGTAATTTGAACACCCGCTACCTTACCAGATAATGCTTTTACAACAACTGATTCTTCCAATTCTACGCTATCATAGAATACTTCATATTGATTATTATATCCAAGATGGAACCCAAACCAATCTAATTGGTCGTAGTTATTCTGAGGATAATAAGCATGATATCTTTGCATGTTTTGAACTCTAAACCCTTCAGTAGAAAAACTAATTCTGGCATTTCTATAGCTATTAGAATAATAAGTAGGAAGATTTATTGGATTAAAACTCCAGTTGTGAGGTTTAAATTGGTCTAAAGACATGTCGTACATACTAGCTAATATTTCGGCAGATACCTGTTCGCCTTTTGGGCCTTTAATTTTAAAACTCCAAGTCTCATCTTGTCCTGGCTGAAGCTTATCTCTAAACGAGGTAGTTTCAATCTCTAAATCGGTTTTAGGATAAGGCACAGAAATAGATCTGGTGCCAGATTCAAAACTATTGGCATAAGCCAAACTATAATGCACGGCAAAACCACCTAAATCTGCTTTATTAACAGGAATGCTTAATGTTTTCTTGCTATTATTTAGTTGAATGATATAGGTATTTACAGTTTGTTTGTTCTTTTCAATTTCAACTGTTACTGATATGTTTTCGGCAGCCGAAGCCAACGTTAGTAGAACAGTTTCGTTTATTTTGTACGTTACTTTATCGGTCGATAGGCTAAAAAGCTGCTTGTCAGCAAGTGTGTTATCGGTGTTACTAAATAACGTGGTTCTGACTTCGTCTTTCACCTCTTGTCCAAATTTGTCTTTGCTTTCCAAGATAACAACATACTGTCCCGAGAGCCATTTCTTTATGTTTCCTAACTCTAATGTTTTAGACTTTTCGGTATTGAAAGACTTTTCAAAAACAAGGTCTCCTTTTTTCCAGTTATTAGGATTGTCTTCACCTTTATAGGCTTCAAAAGGGAACTTGGTTTTAAACTCTTTCTCAGAAAGTACTTGATAATCTGGAGCCTTCCAAGGTCTTGGTCGCAATACAAAATCGGGTGCTTGAAGCTTGTAGATTTTTACGGTTCCTTGAGCAGGAACAAATTCGCCATTCAGGTTTTTTGTTTCAATGTTAAGGAGGTGTTCTTTATTTGTCTTATCTAAAGTTACATCTACTGAAACCGTTGCAAGCAAAGCATGATAGCCAACATGAACAGTGGTTGTAGCAGAACGTGTTTCCCCATTTAAATCGGTTACATCTGCTGTCACCTCATAATTAAAAATAGGAAGATTATCTTTATTAACACTTGTATCTGGAAGGGCTTTAAACGTGATTTCAAACTCGCCTTTCTCGTTAGTGGTAGCTTCACCATGAGTTATTTCTTGCGACTCGCTAGAATAGGAAGGTCTGTACCAATAATACCAACGTGGATATTGCACTTGTCTATGTACGCGATAAACTACTTTAGCATTGGTAATATTACTTCCAGCATAAGCCAGAGCATGTCCTTTGATGGTCACAGAATCGTTTACTTTGTAACTGTCTGTAACAGGTTTAAATTGGGCTTCAAACTTGGGGCGTTTGTATTCTTCAACTGAAAAATAATACTCAATATCAACATCATTAGCAGCACCATAAAAATTAATACTATACTCTCCGTTTAATCCTGAATTGGGTAGCATAAATTCTCCAGAAACAGAACCAAATTCATTTGTTGTTAATTCTAGTTCTGTAACTTCATTGTAGTTTGTGTCATAAACTTCAATATGAAATAATTCGTTTGCAATTATTTCTGATTTACCATTTTTAGTTTTTACAGCTACCCCTTTAAAATAGACAACTTGTCCAGGTCTGTATATGCTTCGGTCTGTAAATAAAAAGGCGTTATAATCCTCTGTATCGTCTTCCCAGTCGTATTTTCTATTGAGATAATAATCTCCAAAAAAGGCTTTTTCGTCTGAACAAGTTGCTTCTATGCGAACATTGGACCATGTGTTAGACCCTTTAATCAAAGCAATTTCTCCAGAAGCATTTGTTGAATACGTTTTACTACTTTGATTATCTTTATAATTTTTACGATACGTGATGTTAACTTGAAGATTGCTTAATGGTTTTCCGTTGTTTCTATCAATAAACTGATAGATTTGTTTGTCTTGTTCTGTTTTTTCAACAACAGCAATGTTGGTCACCTGAAAGGTGTTGTATGCAAAGATGTTTTCTTTGTTATGGGTTTTTGCAACAATTAAATATCTGCCATTATCAAGCTTTGGCAATAAGAGCTCGGTACAGTGTTGTTGAAAATCTAATTCGTTTTTTAGAGTGCTTTTCCAAGAGGTCTCTGCTTTTAGCTTGTTAATATAATCAAGCTTATCAACTAGATTATGGATTTTGTCGATGGCTTCAAACTGTTTTTCAAATATCTTATAAGCACTAAAATCTAGCTGCTCTAAATTTTTATACCTCACTAATATTTTAGCATCTTGCTGAATTGGTAAATAGTTTTCAGCCTGTATATTTAAGGACTCTTGATGTATTTTTTTTAAAAGAATCTGTGCCTTCACAGCTGCATGACTCTTAGGAAATTTGATGATAATACTCTGACATAGTTGTTCGGCATCTTTTATTTTCCAGCGATTGGTTTCATTGGTTATTGGCTGATAATCTTGCCCTTGTTTATAGTAAATATTGGCAATCTCAAAAGTATATAAACCAGAAGCTTCATGTGTTTTTATACGTTCTGCTTCTGTGGCATATGCTTGAATTAATAAGTTGTCTTTATTTTTAAAGGTGGCATGTTCTTTTACAAAGTTGTATCGTAAAATATTAACGTCTGCCAACGCATCAGGTTTGTTGTCTTTTAGATGAAACCGAATTAAATCTTGATATACTTTTAAAGCTTGTAATTCTAACGACGTGGAATCTTTTGAAGTGATGTTTAAATTTGAAAAAGTTTTGGAATCGCTTAAATAAGCGTCATCATCAATTTCAAATTTATAAGCCGGTTTGGTAATGCTATTTTCAGAGGTTTGATAAAAACCAAGTGCATTATGTGCTAGCAAATCAAATAACGTTGGTCTGAATATTTTAGAATCTTTTTGTTCAAGCAGAATGCTGGAGTAGGTCTTTAAATTTTCTTGCTGAAGAAGTTCAGCATTTTTTAAAGAATTGGTATAATGCAGTTGAATCTCAGTAAAAAGGGTTTCCAAATCCCAGGTTCTAAAATCAGTAGCAACAGTTTTATCAGCTACTTTGGTTCTATTGTAAAATTTGTATCTGTTCTGCTGAAAATATTGCCAATAGATAGTAGCCAGCATATTTTCTAACACATTCTTTATGGGAGCTTCGTTCTTAGAAATAGCAGTTTTAAAATCTGTTACAACCTTTAGTTGCGCCTCTTCTTCAAGAATTAAGGCAAACTTACTTTTAAAAAGCAAGGTCTTTATTTGTTGAGGTTTGTTTTTGTCTTTGATGGCTTGAACGGAAATTTGTTCAACAATCTTTAAAGCAGATTTTGGTAAATCGTCTCTTTCAAAAGCTTCTACTTGTTTCCATAGCTTTTCATAATCATTGTTTTGAGCTTCAGAAAAATTTGAGAATAGTAAAACCATTAATATTGTAACGTAGTATTTCATTTGTAAGATTTTGTGTCAGTAGCAAATCAAAATGTGTTCCAAAAAAAAACACAGCTATAATATTTGTACTTGCTAGTGTGAAAATAGACATTTTTTAAGTGATTAAGAAAGGTTACTTTTGTTATTCCGACGATATGTATATGAACAGGTATGTTTTATTTTTACTATTTCCAATGTTGTGCGTTTCGCAAACAGCTTTCTATGAAGTTGAATTTCAAATGGAACAAAAAAACTATGTCAAAGCACAGCAATTAATCCAACCAGTGGTGCTTGAAAATCCAAATAATCTGGAAGCCGTAGAATTATTGGGTGATGCTTATGGCTATCAAGAAAAGTGGGATGAAGCTATCGGTCAATATAAGAAGTTAGTGGACTTAAAGCCCAAGGTAGCCAATTACCATTACAAGTATGGAGGTGCTTTAGGCATGAAAGCCCTTTCGGTAAACAAACTCTTAGCATTAACCTATTTAAGCGATATTAAAGAAGCCTTTTTAACGGCTGCAGCTTTAGATGAGAACCATATAGAAACCCGTTGGGCTTTGGTAGAACTGTACATGCAATTACCTGCTATTGTTGGAGGAAGTATTAGCACCTCAATAAAATATGCAAACGAATTAGAACAACTTTCCGAAGTCGATGGTTATCTAGCCAAAGGCTATATTTATGAGTACGACAACGAGCCAGAACTTGCCGAATTATATTATAAGAAAGCCATTCATGTAGGAGGGTCTTTAACTTGCTATACTAAATTGAGTGAGTTTTACGAAAAACAAGATCAGCCAGAAAAAGCTATTATTAATATTGAGGAAGCTCAAGATAAATTGCAACGTAATGCTTTGCACTATCAGTTAGGAAAGGTGTCTGCCGAATATAACGTACAGCTTTCTAAAGGTGAAGCTTGCTTAAAAAACTATATTAAAAATTATTCTCCTGAAGATGGTGTTCCCATAGCTTGGGCAAATTACAGATTAGCACAGATTTACAAAAATAAAAACAATAAAGCACAAGCCTTAGAGTACATCAACCTTGCTATTAAAGAACTTCCAGAGATTAAGGTTTTTAAGGAAGAACGTGAAATTATCTTGGCATTTTAATTTTTTTTTTAAATCAAAGACTCAATTAACAGCTAAACAACTGCCATTTTTATTCGCAAGTTAGTTTCAAAAAAAGTATCTTTGAAACCATTACAAATTACAACAATGAACGTACATTTTATAGCCATTGGAGGCTCTGCCATGCATAATCTAGCTCTGGCCTTGCACAATAAAGGATCTCAAGTTACAGGAAGTGACGACACCATTTTCGAACCTTCAAAATCCAGATTAGCAGCTAAAGGATTATTGCCTGAAGCCTATGGTTGGTTTCCAGAAAAAATTGCTGCGAACCTAGATGCCATAGTTTTAGGAATGCACGCCAAAGCTGATAATCCGGAACTTTTAAAAGCGCAAGAATTAGGCTTAAAGATTTATAGTTATCCAGAGTTTTTGTACGAACAATCTAAAAACAAAACACGTGTGGTTATTGGTGGAAGTCATGGAAAGACAACCATTACATCCATGATTTTACATGTGATGCATTATCATAATCGCGATGTCGATTATATGGTTGGTGCACAACTGGAAGGGTTCGATGTCATGGTAAAACTAACCGAAGACAACGACTTTATCGTTCTGGAAGGCGACGAGTATTTAAGCTCACCTATAGACAGACGTCCAAAGTTTCATCTCTACAAACCTAACATTGCCTTGTTAAGTGGTATTGCTTGGGATCATATTAATGTTTTTCCAACTTACGAGAATTACTTAGAGCAGTTTAGCATCTTTGTAGATAGCATTGTAAGAGGAGGAAGCATCACGTATAATGAAGAAGATGCCGAAGTTGTAAAAGTGGTAGAGGCAAGCTTAAACACCATTAGAAAGTTACCTTATCAAACACCTAATTATACTGTTGATAACGGACAAACCCTTTTGGAAACGCCTGAAGGGCCTTTGCCAATTGAAGTATTTGGAAAACACAACCTTAACAATCTAGCAGGAGCTAAGTGGATTTGCCAACATATGGGCATCGATGAAGACGATTTCTACGAAGCCATTGCCACCTTTAAAGGAGCTAGTAAACGTCTGGAAAAAATTGCTGAAAGCAAAAACGCTGTAGCTTATAAAGATTTTGCACATTCACCTTCCAAAGTGGAAGCCACTACAAATGCTGTAAAAGAACAATACGAAAATAGAACCTTGGTAGCTTGCCTAGAACTACACACCTATAGTAGTTTAAATGCTGAATTTTTAAAAGAATATAAAGGCGCTTTAGATAAAGCAGATGTTGCTGTTGTTTTTTACTCACCACATGCTGTAGAAATTAAAAAGTTAGAAGAAGTCACCCACGAGCAAATTGCCAATGCTTTTCAGCGAGACGATTTAATTGTTTATACAAATCCCGAAGAATTTAAAGGCTTCTTGTTTAAACAAAACTTTGAAAATAAAGCCTTGTTGTTAATGAGTTCCGGAAATTATGGTGGATTGGATTTTGAAGAAGTTAAAGGGTTGATTAAATAATAACTCTCCATCATAGAATACTAATCTTATTTGAGTTTTCTCTTCTGGATTATGTACGTAATTGAACTTTCGTTATTTAGTTTTTATTCAATTCCTTTATCTCATTTTCTAATAGTGAAATATTACTAGTGTTTAATTTTGAAAAAGCATCATAACTTTCCAATACAGAATTAAAGTCATACATTTTGTTGTCGACCATACCCTCAAACTTTACATCACTTAAAACTATTCTATTGTCAACCTTACTTAAATTACTCTTACCTAATCTGTTTTTTATAGCCGCAAAGGTTCCGTCTATTTGTCGTAAAGAAATATTATCATAGAGATAGGGCATTAAATTATTTTTATAATCATCTAAAATCAGTTTTTCAAAAAATAAAACATTATTAAAAGCATTAGGTACTTGATATAATTGATCACGCAAACTGTCTGATTGAATTAGTGAGACAATTCCTGAACTTAACGCTTCATCTAATGTAGAAGATTTATAATTAAAACGTGGTGTATAAAGTAAATCATAAATCAATGAATCGACAGTTCTAATATTATTGTTCGTATATTCATCATTAAATAATATTATTAAATTTTCAGCGCTATTTAATAAGGAGTTTACTACTTGGATTCTAATTTTTAATTCTTCTTGATTTTGTTCACTTTCTACTAATATTCTCGACATTAACTTTAATGCATCATTATCGCTTTTTCGTTTTGTATTCCAGTTATTAACCTGAAGTGCAATTAAAATTCCGATGACAACTAGTATGATTTCACCTATGGCATACTTTAAATACTTTCCAGTTTTATTTTTGTCCATAAGGTTGTAACGTATTTTTCTAAAGTATTTTATCATTGGTTTGTAGTTTTTAATAATGAAGCACAACGGATATATATGAATCTGTTTTAATACTGAAACAAGTACAGCACATGTAAATTATATCATGGTGCGTTCACCTTTTGACAGATTGGAACTAAGTTCGGGATATTTTTTAAAAAGCAATAAATAGTGCCCGTAATTTGCTTTAAATCATCTGTTTACTAAGAAGAAACTTATAGTTTGCCCGTTTTTCACCTAGGTCTAGTTCGGGTTAACTTCAAGTTTCTTTCTATTTTAGTTCAACTAAAGCTTCCAGTGTTTATAGAATTCTGCTTTAGAGCTTAAAAAAAAACAGCTTATTAAATTAAAACACGCTGTCCAAAAACGTTTTAATACTTTCTTGATTGGCACGTAACAATTCAGCCCTAGCATTAGCCATATCTTGTGGTTTTTTATCTTGAGAGAGCTTAAACTTACCTTCCCATGAAGTTATGTTAATTTCAAAACCTAACACATAGTTTATAAACTGATTCATTTTGTCATTGTCCATGTCTAAAACGTATTTGTATTCAGGAGCCTCCAAAAATTCTGTCATAGCAATCATAGACTGCTTTACGGTTTCTAAATTGGTTATTTCAAACGCAGTTCCAGTAACGTGGACTTTAATATAATTCCAGGTAGGTAATTGATTGGTGGTATAAATACTAGGCGAAATATAACACTGTGGACCAGAAAAAATAAGAGTTACAGGATGCCCCTTTTTTAATAATTCAGCTTGAGGATTGTTTCTATCTATATGCCCAATTAATTTCCCAGCCTCGTAAATTAATGGCAAATGTGTAACTATAGGGTTATTATCTTTTACAGAAATTACGGTTGCTAACGGATAGGCTTTAACCACTTCAAGCAGGTGCGTCAAGTCGGTCTCTTGGTGATGTTTTGGTGGATAGGCACTCATAATTAAACCCCAAATTGCGTTAAATGATGATCTAAATGTTTGTACTGCATTTTCCCCCATTGTTCCGTGTTAAAAGTCCCAAACATAGGATGTGCTGGCCAGTCTTGTTTATTTTTTTTTGTAGAAAACTCATTGATAATATGTACTAATTTATCCTTTTCAGCATGGAACTCATGGGTGTCTGTAATTCTAAATTCTTTTACAGTCCCTAGGTTTTTTTGCCAAGGTTTATCGTTATACATCACAGGTTTAAAAAGTTTAAACATGAGTTTTTTAGCAAAGCCTATTTGGGTGTTTAATTCTAAATTTCCATTGGCAACTTCTAATGGTTTTTGGCAATGAGTTAGCATTTGACCAACATCCATCGTTCCCCATTTTGGTTGCGATTTTTCATGGAGATTATTTATACGTTTTATAATATCTGCTTGTGTATCAGTGTTAAATAAAGAGTTCATATTAAAAGTTTTTATTGCAGTTGAAATTTACAATATTTATCTTTACTAGATGCAGGAAAAACCAACATCCTTTTCTATAAAAAACTGGAATCAAGACGACCAGCCTCGTGAAAAACTACGCGATAAAGGTAAAGTCAATCTTAGCGATGCAGAATTGGTGGCAATTCTTATTGGTTCTGGAAGCAGAAATGAAAGTGCTGTAGACCTAAGTAAACGCATTTTAGCGAGTGCAGATAACAACTTAAATGCTTTAGGGAAATTGTCATTAAAACAGTTAATGACA
The DNA here is from genome assembly GCA_003144015.1 of Flavobacteriaceae bacterium LYZ1037. Lineage (GTDB taxonomy): Bacteria > Bacteroidota > Bacteroidia > Flavobacteriales > Flavobacteriaceae > Xanthomarina. The sequence continues at coordinate 607,994 of QFWS01000002.1, forward strand.
TTCAAAGGCATTGGAGAAGCAAAAGCTATAACCATTGCTGCTGCTTTAGAGTTAGGTAGAAGAAGAGGAGGAGAGGAAGTTGTCCAAAAAAAGAAAATAACCTCCAGTCAGTCGGTTTTTCAAATCATGCAACCCATTCTTGGAGAGCTGCCTCATGAAGAATTCTGGATTCTCTATTTAAATAATTCCAATAAAATCATTCAAAAAAACCAATTGAGTAAAGGTGGCATTACAGGTACATTGGTAGATGTACGCTTGGTTCTTAAAAATGCTTTAGAAGTTGGTGCAACTGGACTTATTTTGGTACATAATCATCCATCGGGTACTTTAAAGCCTAGTGAAGCCGACAAGCAAATTACACAAAAGCTGAAACACGCTGGAGAAAGTTTAGATATAAAAGTCTTGGATCACGTAATCGTAACCGAAAATGCCTACTTTAGCTTTGCTGACGAAAATATCTTTTAAGTGCTTTTAGTTTATACCCATAAAATATCACCTCGATTAAAATATGCCTTTAAGCATATCTTTACAAGAATATTAGGCATTCCAGTTAATTTTACAACAACTATCGAAGATTTTATTGCTCACGACAGCTTAAAAATGTCTTATACCAGACAACCATTAAGTAACGAGATTTTTGTAAAAAGTCACGATATTTTATACGAACAAGGCCTTGAAGATGTTGAGATTCATGTGCAAGACTGGGAGGAAACCAAGTGTTTTTTTTCCAGTGGAGAAAAAAGTGCCATTCCTTTCGATATTTTTTCAGCTTCCTTCTATTTGCTAAGTAGATACGAAGAGTATTTGCCACATGTAAAAGATGAGTATGGCCGATTTACAGCTCAGGAGAGTTTAGCGTTTAAGCATCATTTTTTGCATCAACCAGTGGTAGATATTTGGGCTTATAAATTTAGAAAGGTATTAGAAGAAAATTTTCCAGATTTCGTTTTCCCTGAAAGACACTATGCCATAAAACCTATTATCGATGTGCCATCGGCTTATAACTTCAAATTAAAAGGCATCTTAAGAACCTTAGGTGGAACCGTAAAAGATATCTTTAGTTTTAGTTTCAAGAAACTGTATTACAGATATATGGTGCTTTTTGGTTTTAAACGCGATACTTACGATACGTTTAAGTACATTATTAACAAACAAAAACACAGCCAATTTAAGTTCCTGTTCTTTTTCTTAATTGGTGATTATTCAACTTACGACAAGGGAATTGATGCACAAAAGAAGAAGTTTATTTCGCTTATAAAACAAGTGGCAGATTATTGCCAAGTTGGTTTAAAAGCATCTTATTTTGCCTTAGAGGATATTGCTGTTTTAAAGAAAGAAAAGTTAAGAATGGAGTCTATTTTAAACACCTCTCTAACAGCTTCAAGGCATTCGTTTTCTAAATTAAATTTACCAGAATCCTATAGAAACTTAGTGGAATTAGAGATTTTAGAAGACTATACCATGGGTTATGTCAACCACCCTGGATTTAGAGCAGGTACCTGTACCCCTTTTTTCTTTTACGATTTAGATTATGAAATTCAGACGCCATTAAAGATCTATTCCTACCATGTATTAGATTATTCCTTACTAAAATACCATTCTCTTTTGGATAAAAAGAAGGCTTTAAACGAAGTTGTTTATCAGATTAAAAAAGTACGTGGAGAATTTGTTCCGGTATTTCATAATTATACCTTTAGCGAAGTCGATAGATGGAAAGGATATAAAGAATTATTCAATATTATTTTAGAATCAACACATGAAGATTAACGGTATTAAGGATGTTTATTTCGATTTAGATCATACCCTTTGGGATTTTGATAAAAACTCAGCTCTGACATTTGATAAAATTTTTAAAATGCATAAGGTTCCTGTAGATTTAGACGCGTTTTTAAGTCACTACGAGCCCATCAATTTAGATTATTGGAAACTGTATCGAGAAGAAAAAATTGACAAAGAATCTTTAAGGTATAACCGATTAAATGATACTTTTAATAAAGTAGCCTTCCAGGCAGACAGCACCTTAATCAATAAACTTTCTATAGATTATATTGCACATCTATCCACATTTAATCATTTATTCGAACATACCATTGATATTTTAAACTATCTGAAACCCAAATACCATTTACACATAATAACCAATGGTTTTCAAGAAGCCCAAGCAAGTAAATTAAAGAACTCGAACATTCAACATTTTTTTAAAACGGTTACAGACTCTGAACAAATAGGTGTTAAGAAGCCAAATCCGAAGATTTTTAATTATGCTCTAAATAAAGGAAATGCAAAACCAGAAACTAGCGTCATGATTGGAGATAATATAGAAGCAGATATTTTAGGAGCCTTACATATTGGTATGGAAGCTATTTATTTTAATTATCAAAAGAAATTAGATAAACTCCAATTGAAGCAAGTAAATAATCTAAATGAATTAAAATTATTTTTATAAATCTTAGTTATCTTTACACGAATTAAATTGTACTCAAAATGTTTAAGAAATTTCTTTGTATTGCTATAGTAATCTTTTCTTCGCTTTCAGCCTTTTCACAGAACAGTGTTAATGACTATAAATACGTTATTGTTCCAAGTGAATTCAGATTTTTGGACGAACCAGATGAATTTCAGCTAAATTCAATTTCTCATTTTTTATTTAATAAATATGGTTTTATTGCTCTAAAAGAAGACGAACAATTTCCAGAAGATTTAATATTTAATCCATGCTTAGGTTTAAAATCGGATGTTATTGATGTGTCCGGAACTTTTAAAAGAAAACTAATTATAGAATTAAAAAACTGCAATAACGAAGTCATTTTTCTATCACAAGAAGGGGAGAGTACTGAAAAAACTTATTCAATAGCTTATAATAAAGCATTAAGAGATGCTTTTTTATATGTAAATGCTTTAAATTATAACTACAAGCCTAATGAAACTATTTTAGCAAAGGGAAGTTCAAAAAATAAAGCAGCAGACCAAGAAATAGAACAACTAAAAGAAGAAATTGCTATCTTAAAACAAGAAAAAGAAACTCAAATAGTTTCAGAAACTGCAGTTGCTGTATCAACTGTCGATTCTGTTGTAAATGAAACACCAGAGCTGGCTTCTGAAAGTGTTGAAACAAAAGAAACTGTTTTATTTGCACAGAAAACAAACAGTGGTTATCAATTGGTAAATAATGCTTCAAAAGTCGTTATGGTTTTATTGCAAACCAGAAACCCTGAAGTGTTTATTGTTCAAGATAAAAATGCCATTGTAATAAAGGAAGGCACTTTTTGGTATGTGTCTGAAAACGATGGTCAGGTAAAAGATACCAGATTAAATATTAAATTCTAATAGGAGTATTTATCTTTCCAACGAAGTTTTAGAAATTCACGATGGGCATTTTCTCGAGCATTGTTACCTGGATCGTATAACTTCGAATTTTTAATTTCCTCGGGTAAAAATTCTTGCTCAGCAAAATTGTTTTGATAATTATGGGCATATTTATAATTGTCGCCATAACCCAGTTCTTTCATCAATTTGGTTGGTGCATTTCTAATTTCTAATGGCACCGATAAGTCACCAGTGTTTTTAACCAATTGTTGTGCTTTAATAATAGCTTGATATGCAGCATTACTTTTTGGCGAACAAGCTAAATACGTAGCACATTGACTTAAAATAATGCGCGATTCTGGATGCCCAATGGTAGATACTGCTTGGAAAGTATTATTGGCCATAATTAAAGCTGTAGGATTGGCATTCCCAATATCTTCACTTGCAAGAATAAGTAATCTTCTAGCAATAAATTTCACATCTTCTCCACCTTCAATCATTCTAGCTAACCAATATACAGCTCCATTTGGGTCGCTTCCACGAATCGATTTTATAAATGCTGAAATAATGTCGTAATGCTGTTCACCTGTTTTATCATATCGAACGGTGTTGTTTTGAACTTTTTGTAAAACAGCTTCGTTTGTAATTGTAATATGTTCTGTCGCTTCAGAATTCACTATCAGTTCGAAGATGTTTAATAATTTTCTAGCATCTCCTCCAGAAAGACGTAATAGGGCGTCTGTTTCTTTAAGCTTGATGTTTTTTTTAGATATTATCTCATCTTTTTCAATTGCACGCTTTAAAAGCGCTTCTAAATCGTTTTTGCTAAAAGAATTTAAAATATAAACTTGACACCTTGACAAAAGTGCAGGAATAACTTCGAAGCTAGGATTTTCGGTAGTGGCTCCAATTAAAGTCACCCAACCTTTTTCAACAGCTTGTAATAAAGAATCTTGTTGCGATTTGCTAAACCTATGAATTTCATCAATAAAAAGAATTGGATTTTTAGTTGTAAATAAGCCTCCACTTGTTTTTGCTTTTTCAATTACATCCCTAACATCTTTAACACCTGAACTAATGGCACTTAATGTGTAAAAAGGTCTGCCAGATTCAGTTGCAATTATATTAGCTAAAGTAGTTTTTCCAATTCCAGGAGGTCCCCATAAAATCATGGAAGGTATTAAGCCCTGCTTGATTTGTTTGGTTAATGCACCATGTTCACCAATTAGATGTGTTTGACTGATATAGTCATCTAAAGTTTTTGGACGTAATCTTTCAGCTAATGGCTCATTCATAATGTAAAAATAACACAAAATAAGACGAAGACTGAATTTTCTTAAAAAGAAATGTGGTACTTTTTAATTGTTCTGACAATTTAACACGAATATTAACTATGGTCGTGTATTTGTAATAAATAGTTTAAATTTAAATATGAAAACAAAAGAAGAATTTCAATTTTCAAATGCTGTTGTATTGGTACCCATTTTTTTTGTGTTACTTATATGGACGATATTTTGGATTGAAATTCGATTTGGTTTAGATTTTACAAAATTTGGGATTTATCCGCAAACCCTTAAAGGATTACGTGGTGTTTTGTTTAGTCCGTTTATTCATTCTGGCTTGTCTCACTTATATCATAATACCATTCCTCTATTTGTTTTAACAGCAGCTATATTTTATTTCTATAAACCTATTGCTTGGAAAATCTTAATTTATGGCATATTGTTATCGGGTTTAATAACTTGGAGTATAGGGCGACCATCTTATCATATTGGAGCCAGTGGACTTATTTATGTGTTGGTAAGTTTTACTTTTTTTAAAGGCATTTTAGCAAAACATTATCGGTTAATTGCTTTATCCTTACTTGTTGTCTTTCTTTATGGGAGTATGATATGGTATGTCTTACCTATTAAAGAAGGGGTTTCTTGGGAAGGCCATACGGCTGGTTTAGTAACTGGGATGCTTTTTGCTTTAATATTTAAAAAGGAAATTGCTAGACCTAAAAAATATGTTTGGGAAGAAGAGGATTTTAAAGAAGACGAAGATCCTTTTTTAAAACATTTCGATGAAAATGGTAACTTTATTGAACACTTAGAGACTGAAACAGTACTTGAAATAGAAAAGGAGGTAAGTCCAACAATCCACTATACGTTTATTCCTAAAGAGAAACATGTAGATAGTGATGAAACTTAATAAACAATTAACGTCTTTGTCTTATGGTTTCATAAAGTATAGCACCACACGCAACAGATACATTTAAAGATTCTATCTCACCTAATAATGGTAATTTCGCTTTAGCATCTACTAGTTTTAAAACCGATGGATTAATACCTCTACCTTCCGAGCCCATAATTATGGCACATGGTTCTATAAATGAGACATCATAAATCGTTTGATCTGTTTTTTCTGTAGCAGCAATCACTTTAATGCCAGAAGCTTGTAAATAAAACATCGCATCTTTAATATGGTCTACTTTACAAATAGGTACTTTAAATACAGCACCTGCACTTGTTTTTATAGTATCACCATTTACGGGTGCACCACCTTTTTTCTGTATTATTATAGCATCAACTCCGGTACATTCAGCAGTTCTAATAATTGCGCCAAAATTTCTAACATCACTTATTTGATCAAGAAGTAAGAACAATGGTACTTTTCCAGATTCCACTACACGTAACACAAGGTCTTCTATATTATGAAATTCTATAGGAGAAATTTGAGCTACAGCTCCTTGATGGTTTTTAGTTGTCAACCTGTTTAATTTCTCTACAGGAACATAAGAACTATTAACATTTTCTTTTCTTATCAACGTTTCTAAATCGTTAAATAGATCTCCATGTAAACCCTTTTGAAGAAACACTTTTTCAATAGTTTTTCCAGAATTTATGGCTTCTATAATGGCTCTTAAACCAAATATTTGTGTGCTATTTTCCATAAAAACAAATGTATAAAAAAAACCACCTCTTTCGAGATGGTTTTTAGAATTATAATTTGATTACTTACTATAAAGGAGTAACAGTAAAACTAAATCCATTTTTAGTTACGGTTGCAACTTCAATGTCACCACTTGTTGAATTGGTTGTATAATCATCCAAAATAATAGTTCCATTAGCAGAACCGTTATAGTTTAGAGTAACTGGCATTTCAGCACCTAAGCCTAAACTAGAAAGAGGATTATCATATAAACTAACAACTAAAGTGTAAACACCATCAGCAAGTGTTGAATCAAAATTAAGATATTCTGGACAATCACCAGTAGCTGCATCATATATTCCAGTATCATTACCCATTGAATCCATAACTAATAAGTCGAAATCAACATCACATAAGCTGTAAGTATTCCCACCACTAACTACTTCACCAGACCAATCTAATACAGAATTAAGTGTGTCATCTACTAAATTAATAGAAACTGTAAAGTCGTTTACATTAGCATTAGCTACGTTATCGCTAGCTCCAACTTGTAAAGTTTTAGCACCAGCCATACCACTATCCCAAACAGTAACTACTCCAGTACCACTTGTTGATCCAGCAGCTAAAGCAATAGTTCCAAGCTCATAATAATCTGAACCAATAGTTCCACCAGTTTTAACTAAAGGAATATATATATCAGCTTTAACAGCCTCTGGAATAGATACTGTTACACTAACATCATATCCATCTCCCGGGTCAATCATGCTTTCAGGAACATCTACAGCACTACTACTAGCTAAAGCTACTGTAGGAGCTGTAAAGTTTATCATACTATCTCCAGTATAATCGTCTTCACTACAAGAAGTAGTTATTACACCTGTACATAATGCAAATAAGAATAATAATTTATTTATTTTTTTCATTTTGTTTAAATTTATTAAGTGTTACTAACTAGTTTCTTACGTATGTCGAAGTATAAGCTCCTACACCAAAGAAATCATCTTGATGTTCTAACTGTAATACCCCAGTATCTTGATTCCAAGAACCACCAGTAATACAACCAATTGCACCACCTGAATACGTACAGTAATCTGGACCACCTGAAGTACCAGATGCATCAACAACACCACCACAACCAATAGCAAAGCTACCTGGGTTAGGAATATTGTTGCTAGTACAGAATTGTAATAAACCACCATCAGCAGTTTCAGCATACCAAGTACCATCAGAGTTTTGTGTAATTGCAACTGGAGGAATTCCACCATTAGTAGTTCCAGGTCCACATACAGAATTTGTTACTGTATAGATTCCATTTAAATCACTAGCGCAATTAACAGTTAGTGCATATCTTCCCATTGGATTATGGTAGTAATATACATCCCCATCTGTTTGGTGAATTTTAACTCTAAATACAAAGTTATCACCAATTCTTAATTGGTCTTCTGTTACTCCAGAACCAGCTAAGAATTCATCTATAGTAGTAAGACTGAAAGTATAAGGAAGTGTTGTTGTTTCAGCAACTGTTACTTCAGTTTTACCTTGGTTTAAATCTCCATTGTAAATTTTAACAACTTCTAATTTAGACACACCATCCATACTACCTGAAGTTTGTAATAAATTGAAAGTCATCCCTACTTCTGTGAAAGTTACTGTTGCATCTTCAATAGGTACCCCTGATTCAGGTGATCCTAATAAAGCTCCAGAAGAGGTAGATACGCTAATTAAAACTCCAGCAGTATCTTTATCATTTAAGACTTCAGACTCATCATCAGTATCGCAAGAAAATACGGATACTAATAAAGCCAAAATCATGATTTTTGTAAAATATTTAGTTTTCATCTTTTTTATTTTTTTTTAATTAATTTCTATCCCAATCTACTTTCGTAGTCAATAAATCTGGACCTTGATTTGCAATTGCAGCAGCAAGATTTGCAGCATTTAAAGATTGTTCACTAGTAGGGTAAGTATATCTAGTTGGTATTGAATTAACACCAGGAGCATTATCTACAGCTAATGGTAAATTAGCAGGGATATCTGTTCTTCTCCACTCGTTCCATGGCTCTAAACCTTGCATATAAGTCGAAACCCATAATTGCTCAGCAATAGCTTGTGTTGAGAATGCAGGAGAGAAAGAACCTGAAGCTAAACCGTTTCTAACTAAAGAAGCATTGATACCAGCTTGGAAATAATTTGCTGCGTTACCACCAATATAACCTGCATCAGCAGCTTCTGCTAATAATAAGTTTATTTGAGCAGCAGACAATAAATATACAGGAGCATCAGCAGCCATATAAGCATCACCAATTTCAGAAACTAAACCAGGAGCATAACCTGCTAAACCTGGATTAAGGTATCCTGCTGGTTTCCCAACATATCCACCAGCATCTACTTCATTTGCGTATACTGGAAGTCTAGGATCTCCAGTTGAAAGCATATGATCTACAAGAGCTTTACCCATACACCATTCTCCAGATCTACCACCTTGTACAATTCCGTAATATGGATTTGTATTTGGTGCATTTTCTGTTGCATATGTAATAAAGGCATCATCAGAAGCATTTACAATTAAATTACCACTATTTGCTAAAGCTTGTAAAACACTTGCATCAAATTGACCAGTATCAGAAATTCTCATCATGGCTCTAAATTTAACTGAAGCAGCTAATTTTTTCCATTTAGAAATATCTCCACCATACATTAAATCTTGAGCAGGAGTAATAGCTCCAGTTCCATCTAACATTGCCATAGCAGAATCTAACATATTAAAGATCTGTCCATAAGCAGCAGCTTGAGTGTCGTAAGCTGGAAATGGGTTTGCACCTCCTTGATTAGCTTCGCTTACTGGAATATCTCCAAAAGCATCAGCTAAAGTTTGAAATGCCATTGCTTGTATAGTTAAAGCAACACCTTGAACAGCTCTATTACCTTCAGCAGCAGCTAAGGCTTGCATATCTTGAGCCTCATTAATGACACTAGTATATATGTTTACAAATAAATTATCTATAGAACCTATTCTAGGGAAATATCTATCAGCATCGTTATATACTGGCTTAGATAAATGTTGCGTCCAAGCATTTGCAGCTTCTCCTGTTAAAAAGTAATCATTTACTCTATTAACAAAAGTTCTTTCAATAAAACCTAATTCTAAATCTACAATAATTTCTGTAGGATTATTAGGATCTGTATTAACTTCATCGAAATCTTTATCACAACTAGTAAGTCCTAATGCAAGGAATAAAGACAACAATAAAGATATTTTATTATATTTTTTCATCTTTTTTTTTAATTAAAATTTAACATTTACGCTAAAGCCTATTGTTCTAGCCGATGGAGTTTGAGCATACTCTAAACCTTGTTGACCAGTACCTGTACCAAATGCAGTTTCAGGATCAATATGTGGAGCCTTTTTATAAAGTATAGCAAGATTTCTTACATTCAAACCTAAATCGATAGATTGGATTGGAATGTTATTGAATAATTTCGAAGGAATTGAATATCCTAATGAAAGTTCTCTCCATTTTACAAAAGATGCATCGAATACAGAAGATTCTGCAACCCCTTGACTAAATGCAGTAGAGTAGTAACCTTGAGCTGTTTGAACTACATTGTTAGGTACATATCCACCGTTTCCGTCAGACATTACACCATTTCCAATAACTCCAGTTTCTCTACCAGGAAGTGTTTCAGCAAGTACTCCAGATAACATACCCCAAGTATTAGTTTGAGAATATACATCACCACCACTTTTCACATCGAATAAAGTTCTAAAACTAAATCCTTTATAAGAAGCATTAAGTGCTAAACCACCAGTCCAATCTGCTTGAGAGTTTCCTAATACTTTGTATTCACTATCGTAAACAGGTAAACCATTATCGTAAATAATTTCACCGCTATCAGTACGAGCAAAAGCAGGACCGTAGATTACACCAATTGGGTAACCATTTCTAGCTTGTGTATTTACGTTCCATAAATTACCTGATGTTAAATTTACAGCATCACCAGCTATATCGCTAACTTCGTTATCGTTTTTACCAAAGTTTACATCAATACCAAAATTGAATCCACCAGCTTCTTTGCTTCTAATAATATCAGCACCAAGAACTAACTCAATACCTTTATTTGTAATAGTAGCAGCATTATCCCATACACTAGCAAAGCCAGATGCAGCAGATACATCAACAGGTAAAATTACATCAACAGCTTCTTTGTTGTAATAAGAGAAATCTACTCTTAATCTGTTAGAGAAAAATCTTCCATCAAATCCAACTTCAAATTCTGTTTCTTCTTGAGGCTTAATGTTTTCATTCCATAAAGTTGTTCCAATAAAAGCTGTTGGGTCAGTTCCGTTTAAAGGGAAACCACTTAAGCTATAAGATGGTGCAACATTGTAAGCACTTAAAGGACCTGCACTACCAGTTTTTGCCCAAGAACCTCTTACTTTTAAGAAAGAAACTATGTTCTTATCAATGCTTAACATATCACTAGCAACAACACTTAAAGATGCAGCAGGATAGAAGAAGCTATTGTTAGATGCTGGAAGCACTGAAGCCCAGTCATTTCTACCACTAAAATCTAAATAGATATAGTTTTTATAGCTAATTTGACCTGTACCAAATAAACTGTTAATAGCACTTTCAGAACTAGTATCAGTAATTAATGGAGATGAACTAGAGTTTGATAAATTAAATAATTTATCTAAAACTAATTGTTCAGCAATACCTTGAAAAGCTCTGTATTTAGTTTTCATGATATTTCCACCAACACTTAAGTTTAAACCAAAGTCTTCACTAGCTCCAATTTTAGTATCGTAAGATAAAATGGCTTGTGTATTTACTTCATAACTATTTCTATTAGTTAAGCTGTAATACCCATTACGGTTATCTACAGTACCAAAAGAACGTTGTACCTCTCTTGTATCATCAAAATAATCGATACCAGTAGAAGCAGAAATGTTTAAGTTATCTGTAATCTCGTAAGCAAGATTCACAGAACCTAACCATCTGTTTCTTTCCCAAGGGTGTAAGTTGTTATCAAGTGCCCAGAAAGGGTTATTGTTGAAATTTAAATTCCAGTTTAGTGGAGTATAGATACCAGGATTGTTGGTTTCAATTAATGGAAGGTTTTGCCAGTCTCTTAATAAAGACCAATCAACTTGTCTTGCTCCCCATACTAATTGACCAATTTGGTTGTCTACATCACCATATCCAACTGCATTTCTGTTATCAGATTGACTTTTAACATACATTGCTGTAACTCCAGCACTCCATCTGTCGCTTAAATCAAAGTTCACATTTGCAGAAATGTTGTATTTTTTCAAATCTGTATTGTAGATAATACCTTCAGCATCTGTTAATCCCATAGATAATCTATAAGAAGCATTATCAGAAGAACCATTTAAAGATAACGTGTTTGTTGTAGATAATCCAGTGTTATAGAAATCATCTTTCACACTGTCAGGGTTAGAAACCCATGGTTGTGCTTGAGGATTGTCTGGATTGTCAATTAATGATTGGAATTGAATAAAATCAAAACCAGCATCTAAAGCAGGTCCCCAACTTTCGTCAGTACCACCGTCTCCAGAAACAGCTCCACCATCATAACCAAAACCATCTTTAAATTCAAAGTAACTTTGTGAGTGACCTTGACCATAAGAGTTTTGATAATCTGGGAAGATATAAGGGTTAGAGAAGCTTACATTACTAGATAATGAAATACCTAAAGCTTCTTTTTTAGATCCTGTTTTAGTTGTAATTACAATTACACCATTTTGACCTCTCATACCATACAGAGACGTTGCAGCACCACCTTTAAGAACATTTAAACTTTCAATGTCTTCAGGGTTGATATCTGCAAGACCATTAGGTAAATCTGTACCTGAATTTGTTTCTGCAAATGTAGAGTTGTTCATTATTACACCATCAACAACAATTAAAGGCTGTGAGTTTCCGTAAATAGTAGAAATACCTCTAATCGTAATACGCGTAGAAGCACCTATATCTCCAGAAGATTTAGTAATGTTAACCCCAGCTACTTTACCTGATAATGCGTCAACGACGTTTGTAACAGGAACTGTGGTTAATTCATCAGATTTAAGGTTTTGGGCAGAATACCCAATACTTCTCTCTTCTTTTTTAATACCAAGAGCCGTTACAACAACTTCATCAATTGCAGTAACATCTGGTGCCATACTAAAACTCATGTTGTTGGAAGCTCCAACAGTCATTTCTTTTTTAGTATAACCTACGAAAGAGTAAGATAAGACATCACCAGCACTTGCAGATATGGAGTAATTTCCATCAAAATCTGTTTGTGTACCATTTGTCGTACCTTTTACAATAATATTAACTCCAGGAAGGGGTAACCCGTTTTCATCGGACACAGTTCCTGAAATTGTTTTTTCCTGTGCAAACGTAAATTGCACAACAAACGCTAGGAATAGCGTTAAAATTCCACTAAACTTTGTTTTCATTTTATATTTTATTTGAATTAGTCTACGCCAAAAATCATAATAAAAAGTTAATTAAACAATATTTAAGGGTTAAAATTTCATTTTTTTTTAAAAATAGCCTCATTTTTAGTTAATATACCCTTAAAAAAATGCTGTTAAACTTAAATGTACTTGAGAATTAGAGAACTTAAAGGATTGATTTTCTGTTTTCCCATTCGCAAAATTAAATTTTAAGAGTCCAGCTTTTGTAATTAAGCCAAATCCAAACCCAAAACCATATAACTTTTCTTTCTGCTCCGTTATTTTATTTTCAAAATAAGCAACGTCTATAATTGTATGAACATAGATACTATTGTTAAACATATATCTGTATTCTGTATTAAATAGCCCATATAGAGTTGCAGATAAACTATTTTCCTCAAAACCTCTTATGGAATTGATACCTCCAAAACGAATTAATTCATTTTCGAGATAGGTGTCGGAAAATAACCCATAGCTATTAACTCTAAAGTAAATGCTGTTTTTAAGGTTTAGATGGAATATATGAAAAGTATCAAAATAATATTGATACTGTTTTGTTGAAGTGTTCTCGTAGTCGCGAGACCCTGTTTCAACTTGAAAATCTAATAACGAAGTCGTGCTAAATAATACACTTTCTTTTTGTCGTTTTTTATATTGATACCTTACATTATAAAACAAAGTTTTAAAATCCTTTATAAGTGGGTCTCTATAAATGGAATCTAATAAGTTATTTGATTGAATAGATCTTACTCCTGCAAATACTTTGTTTCTTGGGTTTAATTGATAAAATAATTTAGCATTTTGGTTCGAGGTTGAATACGATGAATCTCTTTTTAATAACCCTAACTCTAATTCTGTGCCTAATGGTGTGCCAAATATATATGGGAGGTTTAATTTAACATTAAATGTTTTTTGCTCATTTTCATCACTTTTATATATTAACCTAAAAGACTCTCCATAATTTAAATTATTAATAAGCTCTAAATTTAGGTAGCCACTAAATTCAATGTTGTTGGTTTCTTCATTGGTGCCAAACCCTATGAAACCATCAAAATTGTTACTCCTGCTTTTGTCAATATATAAATATACCGTTGTCGAATCTTTGCTGAATAATATTTCGGGATCTTTTATTTGGTTAGCAAAAGGTAATTCGCTTAAAGATTTGGATTGATTCTTAATTTCAGATAGATTGAAAATGTCGCCTTCTTTTATTTTTAAATAATATTTTAAATACGATTTTGGAAATTTCTCATAACCTTTCACAACAATCTTATCGATATGGCGAATCATTATTTTGTCAGACAATATTAGAGTGGCATCAATTTCAGAGTTGTTTTTAATTTTGATGTTCGAAAGTTTTAATGTGCTAAAAGGATCACCTAATTCTGAAAGTTTTAAATTAATAGTGTTTAGGGTTTTTTCTGTATTTTGAATTGCGATTGTAAAATACCTATCTGTAATTTTATTAGACACTAATTGTATGATTTTTCTAGGTAGCAAACTATCATTAAAATAGATGTTGATGTATTCAAATTTTCTATTCAGATTCATGTTAACAACTAAAGAAGAGTCATTTTCTCTTTGTATTGCCGACATGACACTCTCTATATAACCAATAGTATTTAATTTAGATTTAAATTCAGAGACCTCTTTTGATACAGATTCATAATCTTTATGCTGCTTGACATATTTAATAGAGTCAATAACTTTGTTCTCTAAACTGTCTTTACCTGTAATTTTTAAATTCAAAGTCTGGCAAGTAGCTTCTATTGAAAATAGGCTATATATAATAAGTAGTAAAATGGGTATTCTAGACACGTATATTTGTAAATAGCTATTTGAATTGTAAAACTAACGCAAAAAGCAGACTTATTATATATTGACAACTTTATTTTTTTTAATTCAAATAAAATCTTCGAAAGAATCAAGGTGTATATTTTTATTTAGAAGGCTTTAAAATATAGAAGTTAGAAGGGAGTGTCCTGTAAGTGAATTCAGTATTTTTTAAACACTTCAAAAAAAAAATCGTCTATCAAGTGAAAATTAATCAATTAACGTTTGAAAAATTAAAATATATTTCTACCTTTGCAGCCCTCTAATAAGAGGTATTAGTAAAATATTATAGAAAATATATGCCAACAATTTCACAATTAGTACGAAAAGGAAGAACCAAAATAACCAAGAAGAGTAAATCGGTTGCTTTAGATTCGTGTCCACAAAGACGTGGAGTATGTACTCGTGTTTATACTACAACACCAAAAAAACCAAACTCAGCAATGCGTAAAGTAGCAAGGGTAAGGTTGACAAATGGTAAAGAAGTAAATGCTTACATCCCAGGAGAAGGACACAATTTGCAAGAGCACTCGATAGTATTGGTTAGAGGTGGAAGGGTAAAAGATTTGCCAGGAGTTAGATATCATATCGTTCGTGGAGCCTTAGACACAGCAGGTGTTGCAGGAAGAACACAGCGTAGATCTAAATACGGAGCGAAACGCCCTAAAAGTTAATTAAAGAAAACTTAAGAAGAAGACATGAGAAAAAGAGCAGCAAAAAAGAGACCGCTTTTACCAGATCCGCGTTTTAATGATCAGTTAGTGACACGTTTCGTTAACATGATGATGTGGGATGGTAAAAAGTCAGTAGCTTTTAAAGTGTTTTACGATGCTATTGACATTGTAGATCAAAAGAAAACAGAAGAAGAAAAAACAGCTTTAGAGTTGTGGAAAGACGCTTTATCTAACGTTATGCCTCACGTAGAAGTACGTAGTCGTAGAGTTGGTGGTGCAACATTCCAAATTCCTATGCAAATTCGTCCAGATAGAAAAGTTTCTACTGCAATGAAATGGCTTATTAGCTATTCTCGTAAAAGAAACGAAAAGTCTATGGCGCAAAGATTAGCATCAGAGATTTTAGCAGCAGCTAAAGAAGAAGGAGCTGCAGTTAAAAAGCGTGTTGATACACACAAAATGGCTGAAGCAAATAAAGCATTTTCACACTTTAGATTTTAATATAAAATGGCAAGAGATTTAAAACTTACTAGAAATATTGGTATTGCAGCTCATATTGATGCTGGAAAAACCACTACAACAGAACGTATCTTGTTTTATACAGGTGTGTCTCATAAAATTGGAGAAGTTCATGATGGAGCTTCTACAATGGACTGGATGGAGCAAGAAGCAGAAAGAGGTATTACAATAACTTCTGCAGCAACAACTTGTGATTGGACGTTTCCTAAAGAAAATGGAGAGCCAACAGAAGATGCTCAAGATTACCATTTTAACATTATTGATACTCCTGGTCACGTAGATTTTACGGTTGAAGTAAATCGTTCTTTACGTGTATTAGATGGTCTAGTGTTTTTGTTTAGTGCAGTAGATGGTGTAGAACCACAATCTGAAACTAACTGGAGACTAGCAGATAACTATAAAGTGCCTAGAATTGGTTTCGTTAATAAAATGGACCGTCAAGGATCTGATTTTTTAGGTGTTTGTCAACAAGTAAAAGACATGTTGAAGTCTAATGCGGTGCCAATTGTTTTGAACATTGGTGATGAAGAAGACTTTAAAGGTATTGTAGATTTAGTTAAAAACAGAGCTATTGTATGGCATGATGATAACTACGGATCTACTTTCGATGTTGTTGATATTCCTGAAAACATGAAAGATGAAGTACGTAAATATCGTGCTTTATTAATCGAAGAGGTAGCGAGTTATGATGAGGACTTATTAGAAAAATTCATGGAAGATGAAGATTCTATTACAGAAGTAGAAGTGCACGCTGCGCTTAGAGCTGCTGTAATGGATATGGCTATTATTCCTATGGTTTGTGGTTCTTCATTTAAAAACAAAGGTGTGCAGTTCTTATTAGATGCTGTATGTCGTTACTTGCCTTCTCCAATGGATAGAGAAAGCGTTATAGGTACTAATCCTGAAACAGGCAATGAAGAAAGACGTAAGCCTAGTGTTAATGAGCCTTTTTCAGCATTAGCATTTAAAATTGCAACAGATCCTTTCGTAGGACGTTTAGCATTCTTTAGAGCTTATTCTGGTCGTCTAGATGCAGGTTCTTATATCTTGAATAACCGTTCAGGTAAAAAAGAACGTATTTCTCGTATCTATCAAATGCACTCTAATAAACAAAATGCTATCGATTTTATTGAAGCTGGAGATATTGGAGCAGCAGTAGGATTTAAAGATATTAAGACTGGTGATACTATGTCTGACGAAAAACATCCTATTGTCTTAGAATCTATGGACTTCCCTGATCCAGTAATTGGTATTGCAGTGGAACCTAAAACAAAGGCAGATGTCGATAAATTAGGAATGGCTTTAGCTAAATTAGCTGAAGAAGATCCTACTTTTACAGCAAGAACAGACGAAGCTTCAGGACAGACTATTATTTCTGGAATGGGTGAGCTTCACTTAGATATTATTGTTGATCGTTTACGTCGCGAATTTAAAGTTGAAGTAAACCAAGGACAACCTCAAGTAGAGTATAAAGAAGCTATTACAGCTTCTGCAGATCATAGAGAAGTTTACAAAAAACAATCTGGTGGTCGTGGTAAATTCGCAGATATTGTATTTACGGTAGAGCCAGCAGATGAAGGAGTAGTAGGTCTACAATTTGAATCAATCATTAAAGGTGGTAACGTTCCTAAAGAATTTATCCCTTCTATTGAAAAAGGATTTAAAATGGCAATGGTTAATGGACCATTAGCAGGATACGAAATAGACTCAATGAAAGTAACATTGAAAGATGGATCTTATCACGATGTCGATTCAGATCAATTATCGTTCGAATTAGCAGCTAAGTTAGGATTTAAAAACTGTGCAAAAGCAGCTAAAGCTGTAATCATGGAGCCTATTATGAAGCTTGAAGTTATCACTCCAGAAGAAAACATGGGTGATATTGTAGGAGATTTGAATAGAAGAAGAGGTCAAATGAGTAGTATGGGAGATAGAGCTGGTGCAAAAACTGTAAAAGCTACTGTACCATTATCTGAAATGTTTGGTTATGTAACAACCTTAAGAACATTATCATCAGGTCGTGCGACATCAACAATGGAATTTTCACATTATGCGGAAACTCCTTCAAATATTTCAGAAGAAGTAATCAAAGCAGCTAAAGGCGTAGAAGCTTAAAACTAAAAGAAAATGAGTCAGAAAATTAGAATAAAATTAAAGTCTTACGATCACAATTTAGTTGATAAGTCTGCTGAAAAGATTGTAAAAACAGTAAAAAGCACAGGAGCTGTTGTAACGGGACCAATTCCATTACCAACTCACAAGAAAATTTTCACTGTATTGCGTTCACCACACGTAAATAAGAAGTCTAGAGAACAATTTCAATTAAGCTCTTATAAGAGATTATTAGATATTTACTCTTCATCTTCTAAAACAATTGACGCTTTAATGAAACTTGAATTACCAAGTGGAGTTGAAGTAGAGATTAAAGTGTAAGTGTAAGTAAACATGTCCTTAACGATGGTTAAGGAAAAACGGAAAAATACAATTCAAGGCTGAAACGTATTTTTCAGCCTTGAATTTTAATAAATAGAATAGTAATAATTAATAATTAATAAATATGTCTGGGTTAATAGGAAAAAAAATCGGTATGACCAGCATTTTCGATGAAAATGGAAAAAACATTCCATGTACAGTAATCGAAGCTGGACCATGTATCGTTACCCAAGTCAGAACTGAAGATGTTGATGGCTATAGTGCTATCCAACTTGGTTTCGATGACGCGACAGAAAAAAGTGCTACTAAAGCTGACTTAGGTCACGCTAAAAAAGCAGGGACTTCTGTAAAACGCAAAATCGCTGAGTTTAAGGGTTTTGATGAGGAGTACAAATTAGGTGATGCAATCACTGTAGAACACTTTACAGAAGGAGAATTCGTAGATGTTTCTGGAATTTCTAAAGGTAAAGGATTTCAAGGGGTTGTTAAACGTCACGGTTTTGCGGGTGTAGGTCAAGCTACTCACGGACAACATAACCGTTTAAGAGCACCAGGTTCTATTGGAGCTGCATCTTATCCTGCAAGAGTATTCAAGGGAATGAAGATGGCAGGAAGAATGGGAACCGATAAAGTGAAAGTTGAAAATTTAAGAGTTTTAAAAGTAGTTGCTGAAAAGAATCTACTTGTGGTTAAAGGATGTGTTCCTGGTCATAAAAACGCTTATGTAATTATTCAAAAATAATGAAAGTAGCAGTTTTAGATATAAACGGAAAAGAAACTGGAAGAAAGGCAGACCTTTCTGACGCAGTTTTCGCTATTGAGCCTAACAATCATGCTGTATACTTGGATGTTAAACAATATTTAGCAAACCAAAGACAAGGAACTCACAAGTCGAAAGAAAGAGCTGAGATTTCAGGTAGTACACGTAAGATTAAAAAACAAAAAGGAACAGGTACAGCAAGAGCTGGATCTATTAAGTCTGGTGTTTTTAGAGGTGGTGGACGTATGTTTGGTCCTAGACCAAGAAACTACGGCATCAAACTAAACAAAAACCTAAAGCGTTTAGCACGTAAATCGGCCTTTAGTATTAAAGCAAATGAGAAATCTATAGTCGTATTAGAAGACTTTAATTTTGATGCTCCAAAGACTAAAAACTTTACAGCTGTTTTAAAAGCTTTAGACCTAGAAAACAAAAAATCTCTCTTTGTGTTGGGTGCTTCAAATAATAATGTATATTTGTCGTCACGCAATTTAAAAGGGCTTGAAGTTGTAACAAACACAGAATTAAGCACTTATAAAATATTAAATGCTAATCAAGTAGTATTGTTAGAGAGTTCTTTAGAAGGAATTGAATCGAATTTAAGTAAATAAGAAACAGATGAACATCTTAATTAAACCTATAATCACAGAAAAAGCGACTGCAGATAGCGAGTTAAGAAACTGCTATACTTTCGCAGTGAATACCAAGGCGAACAAGGTAGAAATCAAAAAAGCAGTGGAAGCTGCTTATGGAGTTTCTGTTGAAAAAGTTCGTACTATAAATGTCCGTCCAGATAGAAAAACTAAGTTTACAAAAACTGGTATTCAACATGGTAAAACAAATGCTGTTAAAAAGGCAATTGTACAACTGGCGGAAGGTGAAATGATTGATTTATACAGTAACATGTAATTAAAGACAAATGTCAGTAAGAAAATTAAAACCAATCACACCAGGACAGCGATTTAGAGTAGTAAATGGGTATGACGCCATAACTACTGATAAGCCGGAAAAGAGTTTACTCGTTCCGAACAAAAGGTCTGGTGGTAGAAACAGTCAAGGAAAAATGACCATGCGCTATATAGGTGGAGGTCATAAAAGAAAGTATCGTATTATCGATTTTAAGCGTAACAAAGCTGGTATTCCTGCTGAAGTTAAGTCTATCGAGTACGATCCAAACAGAACCGCTTTTATCGCATTATTGAATTATCAAGATGGTGAAAAAGCATACATTATTGCACAAAATGGATTACAAGTAGGTCAAACAGTAGTATCAGGCGATACTGCTCCTACCGAGATTGGTAACGCTATGCCATTAAGTAATATTCCTTTAGGAACTATTATTTCTTGTATAGAGTTGCGTCCAGGGCAAGGAGCTATTATGGCTCGTAGTGCTGGTACTTTTGCACAATTAATGGCAAGAGATGGTAAGTTTGCAACTATTAAACTTCCGTCTGGTGAAATCCGTTTAGTGTTAGTAACATGTATGGCTACAATAGGCGTTGTCTCTAATTCAGATCATCAATTGTTAGTATCAGGTAAAGCTGGTAGAACAAGATGGTTAGGTAGAAGACCTCGTACAAGACCAGTAGTAATGAATCCTGTAGATCATCCAATGGGTGGTGGAGAAGGAAAATCTTCTGGTGGACATCCACGTTCTAGAAATGGTATACCTGCTAAAGGTTATAGAACCCGTTCTAAAACAAAAGCGAGTAATAAATATATTGTAGAACGTAGAAAGAAATAATAAGTCATGTCAAGATCATTAAAAAAAGGACCTTACGTTCATTATAAACTAGAGAAGAAAGTTGCTACAAATGTAGAAACTAACAAGAAAACAGTAATCAAAACGTGGTCTAGAGCCTCGATGATTACTCCAGATTTTGTTGGACAAACAATTGCAGTACATAACGGTCGCCAATTTGTTCCAGTTTACGTAACTGAAAACATGGTAGGTCATAAGTTAGGAGAATTTTCACCAACAAGATCTTTTAGAGGTCATGCAGGTGCTAAAAACAAAGGTAAAAAGTAGTAAGCTATGGGAAGTCGTAAAAAACAAATGGCAGACGCTATTAAGGAAGCAAAAAAAGAAATCGCTTTTGCTAAACTTAATAACTGTCCTACATCACCGAGAAAAATGCGTTTAGTAGCCGATTTAGTAAGAGGCGAACGCGTAGAGAAAGCGCTTAATATTTTAAAATTTAGCCAAAAAGAAGCATCTAACCGTTTAGAAACTTTGTTACTGTCTGCAATTGCAAACTGGCAAGCAAAGAACGAAGATGCAAGTATTGAAGAAGCTGAATTATTTGTTAAGGAGATTCGTGTAGATGGTGGATCAATGTTAAAAAGATTGCGTCCAGCACCACAAGGTCGTGCACACAGAATTAGAAAACGTTCAAACCACGTAACATTAGTGGTAGGAGCTAACAATAACACACAAAGTTAAGATAGAAGTATGGGACAAAAAACAAATCCAATCGGAAATCGCTTAGGAATTATCAGAGGATGGGAATCTAACTGGTACGGAGGAAACGATTATGGCGACAAACTTGCCGAAGACGATAAGATCAGAAAATACGTACATGCACGTTTATCCAAAGCTAGTGTTTCAAGAGTAATTATCGAAAGAACTCTTAAACTTGTAACCGTTACTATCACTACCGCTAGACCTGGTATTATTATCGGAAAAGGTGGCCAAGAGGTAGACAAGTTAAAAGAAGAACTTAAGAAAATTACAGGTAAAGAAGTTCAAATAAACATATTTGAAATTAAAAGACCGGAACTTGATGCGCAATTAGTAGCAGCAAGTGTTGCTCGTCAAATTGAAAATCGTATTTCATATAGACGTGCAATCAAAATGGCAATCGCTGCAACTATGCGAATGAATGCAGAAGGAATTAAGATCCAAATTAGTGGTCGTTTAAATGGTGCTGAAATGGCACGTAGCGAACATTATAAAGATGGTCGTATTCCATTATCTACATTCAGAGCCGATATTGACTATGCTTTAGTTGAGGCCCATACTACTTACGGTAGATTAGGGATTAAAGTATGGATCATGAAAGGTGAAGTATATGGTAAAAGAGAACTTTCTCCGCTTGTTGGATTATCTAAGAAGCAAGGAAAAGGTGGAGCCGGAGGACGTGGTGGAAATAATAAACCTCGTCGTAGAAAGTAATTTTTTAAAGAACAAGAAAAATGTTACAGCCTAAAAAAACAAAATTTCGTAAGCAACAAAAAGGACGTATGAAAGGAAATGCCGGAAGAGGGCACCTTTTATCAAGTGGTACTTTTGGTATAAAATCATTAGACACTAGCTTTGTTACTGCACGTCAAATAGAAGCTGCACGTATTGCTGCTACTCGTTATATGAAAAGAGAAGGGTCGTTATGGATTAAAATATTTCCAGACAAGCCTATTACAAAGAAACCTCTTGAAGTACGTATGGGTAAAGGTAAAGGTGCTGTAGAATACTGGGTAGCATCTGTGCTTCCAGGAAGAATATTATTTGAAGTAGGTGGAGTGCCTTTAGACGTTGCAAAAGAAGCATTACGTCTAGCAGCACAAAAACTACCAGTTAAAACTAAGTTTATAATTGCTCGAGATTACGAAGCATAATTTATTTGATATTATGAAACAATCAGAAATTAAAGAATTATCTGTAGCTGAGTTACAAGAGAAGCTTAGTGAAACTAAAAAGAGTTATTTAGATTTAAAAATGACTCACACAATTTCTCCTTTAGAGAACCCAATTCAATTACGTAACGTTAGAAGAGACGTAGCTAGAATTGCGACTGAATTAACTAAAAGAGATTTACAATAATTCTGCCGAAATGATGGAAACAAGAAATTTAAGAAAAGAACGTATAGGAATCGTTACTAGTAACAAAATGCAAAAATCAATAGTTGTTGCAGAGGTTAAAAAAGTAAAACACCCTATGTATGGAAAGTTCGTGTTAAAAACAAAGAAATATGTGGCGCACGACGAAACAAACGATTGTAATATTGGAGATACTGTAAAGATCATGGAAACAAGACCTATGAGTAAATCTAAATGTTGGAGATTAGTTGAAATAATTGAAAGAGCTAAATAATTATGATACAAACAGAATCAAGATTAAAGGTAGCTGATAACACTGGAGCAAAAGAAGTATTAACCATACGTGTTCTAGGTGGAACTAAAAGAAGATACGCTTCTGTAGGTGACAAAATAGTTGTTACAGTAAAAGATGCAACACCTAATGGAAACATTAAAAAAGGTGCTGTTTCTACTGCAGTAGTAGTACGTACTAGAAAAGAAGTAAGAAGACCAGATGGATCTTATATTAGATTTGATGATAATGCATGTGTTTTATTAAACCCAACGGGTGAAATGAGAGGAACTCGTGTATTTGGTCCTGTTGCAAGAGAACTTCGTGATAAACAATTCATGAAGATTGTATCATTAGCACCTGAAGTGCTTTAATACAAAATAAAATGACAAAGCTTAAAATTAAATCGGGAGATACTATAAAAGTAATAGCTGGAGATCATAAAGGGTCTGAAGGTAAAGTACTTAAAGTATTACTAGATAAAAACAAAGCGATCGTTGAGGGAGTAAACATGGTTAAGAAACACACAAAACCAAGTGCACAAAATCCTCAAGGTGGAATCGTAGAAAAAGAAGCAGCTATTCAAATTTCTAACTTATCATTGTTAACTTCAAAAGGAGAAACAACAAGAGTTGGATATAGAATGGAAGGCGATAATAAAGTAAGATTTTCAAAAAAATCAAACGAAGTAATATAGTTATGGCATATACACCTAGACTTAAAGAAGAGTACAAAAGCAGAATAACTGCAGCTCTTACAGACGAATTTGGTTATAAAAACATCATGCAAGTGCCTAAACTTCAAAAGATAGTCTTATCTAAAGGAGTTGGAGCAGCTGTTGCTGATAAAAAATTAATTGATCATGCTATTGATGAATTAACAACTATAACTGGACAAAAGACCGTTGCGACTATCTCTAAAAAAGATGTTGCATCATTCAAATTACGTAAAGGGATGCCAATTGGTGCAAAAGTAACTTTACGTGGTGAAAGAATGTACGAATTTTTAGACCGTTTAATTACTTCAGCCTTACCTCGTGTAAGAGATTTTAATGGAATAAAAGCGACTGGATTTGATGGTAGAGGAAATTACAACTTGGGTATTACTGAACAAATTATTTTCCCAGAAATCGATATCGATAAGGTGAATAAAATCTCAGGAATGGATATTACATTTGTAACTACTGCTGCAACAGACAAAGAAGCAAAATCATTATTAACAGAATTAGGATTACCTTTTCAAAAGAATTAAGATATGGCTAAAGAATCAATGAAAGCCCGTGAGGTAAAAAGAGCAAAAACAGTAGCTAAATATGCTGAAAAACGTAAAGCTTTAAAAGAAGCTGGAGATTATGAAGCATTACAAAAGTTACCTAAAAATGCTTCCCCTGTAAGAATGCACAACCGTTGCAAACTAACAGGAAGACCTAAAGGTTATATGAGAACATTTGGTATTTCTCGTGTTACATTCAGAGAAATGGCCAATCAAGGTTTAATACCAGGAGTTAGAAAAGCTAGCTGGTAATATAAAAGAATTATAAACTGGTTTTAGGTTTAACAATAAAGTTAAAAACCGATTCCGAAATTTAATAACTATGAATACAGATCCAATAGCGGATTATTTAACAAGAATTAGAAATGCTGTGCGTGCTAACCACAGAGTAGTAGAAATACCTGCTTCTAATTTAAAAAAGGAAATTACTAAAATATTATTCGAACAAGGATATATTTTAAGTTACAAATTCGAAGACAATGCTGTACAGGGAACAATTAAAATTGCTCTTAAGTACAACAAAGAAACAAAAGAATCTGTAATTAGAAAGATTCAAAGAATAAGTAAA
This sequence comes from Flavobacteriaceae bacterium LYZ1037, assembly GCA_003144015.1. Taxonomy (GTDB): domain Bacteria; phylum Bacteroidota; class Bacteroidia; order Flavobacteriales; family Flavobacteriaceae; genus Xanthomarina. The sequence continues at coordinate 632,829 of QFWS01000002.1, forward strand.
CCAGGTTTACGTAAGTATGCAAGTTCTAAAGAATTACCTAGAATTTTAAATGGTCTTGGTATTGCTATAGTTTCAACGTCTCATGGCGTAATGACTGGCAAACAAGCTCAAAGAAATAACGTAGGTGGAGAAGTACTTTGTTACGTTTACTAATTAAAAGCGAATAAGACATGTCAAGAATAGGTAATAACCCAGTAGCAATTCCAGCAGGAATTACAGTTGATATTAACGATAATGTTGTAACAGTAAAAGGAAATTTAGGAGAATTATCTCAAGAATATTCTGATGTTACAATTAAAGTTGAAGATGGAAATGTGTTAGTAGAACGCCCTTCAGATTCTAAAGTACACAAAGGAAAACACGGACTTTACAGATCTCTAATTAATAATATGATTAATGGAGTATCTAAAGGATGGACAAAAGAATTAGAATTGGTTGGTGTTGGTTATAGAGCATCAAATCAAGGACAAAAATTAGATTTAGCCTTAGGGTTTTCACATAACATTGTTTTAGATATTGCATCTGAAGTTAAAGTGGAAACAATTTCTGAAAAAGGAAAAAATCCAATAGTAAAATTAACATCTTCAGACAAACAATTAGTTGGTCAAGTAGCTGCAAAAATACGTGGATTTAGACCACCAGAGCCTTACAAAGGTAAAGGGGTTAAGTTTGTAGGAGAAGTACTAAGAAGAAAAGCAGGTAAATCAGCTTAATAATTAAGTTATGGCATTAACAAAGAACGAAAAACGATTAAGAATTAAAAGCAGAATTCGTAAAATAGTTTCAGGAACTGAAGCTAGACCAAGATTATCTGTTTTTAGAAGTAATAAAGAAATTTATGCTCAAGTAATTGATGACGTATCTGGTAAAACTATCAGTGCAGCATCATCTAGAGATAAAGACATTAGTTCTGCAAAAGGTACCAAATCAGAAATTGCTGGTTTAGTAGGTAAAGCAGTAGCTGAAAAAGCCCTTAAGGCTGGTGTAGATTCAATCTCTTTTGATAGAGGTGGATACCAATACCATGGTAGAGTAAAATCATTAGCAGAAGGAGCTAGAGAAGCAGGACTTAAATTCTAAGAAATTATGTATCAGAAATACAAAAGCGCAGAGTTAGTAAAACCAAGTGGATTAGATCTTAAAGATCGTTTAGTTGGTGTTCAAAGAGTTACAAAAGTAACTAAAGGTGGTAGAGCATTCGGATTTTCAGCAATTGTTGTTGTTGGAGATGAAGCAGGTGTCGTTGGTTCCGGTTTAGGGAAATCTAAAGACGTAGCTAGTGCTATTGCAAAAGCAGTAGAAGATGCTAAGAAAAATTTAGTACGTATTCCTTTAGTAAAAGGAACTTTACCACACGAACAAAAAGGTAAATATGGTGGAGCAAGAGTAAATATTATACCTGCAGCACCTGGAACAGGAGTTATTGCTGGAGGTGCTGTGAGAACAGTACTTGAAGCAGTTGGAGTACACGATGTATTATCTAAATCTCAAGGTTCTTCAAACCCTCATAATGTTGTTAAAGCTACATTCGATGCATTATTACAATTAAGAAATGCTAAAACGATAGCTCGTGATAGAGGTATATCACTAGAAAAAGTTTTTAAAGGTTAATAACAGAAAACGATGGCAAAGATAAAAGTAAAAAAAGTTAAGAGTGCGATCAAGCGTACATTAAGACAAAAGCGTACATTAGAAGCTCTAGGTCTTAAAAAGATTGGTCAAGTAGTAGAGCACGATGCCACACCAAATATTCTTGGTATGGTTGCTAAAGTTTCACATTTAGTTTCTGTAGAGGAAGCTTAAAAATATAACACTGAAAATGGATTTAAGTAATTTAAAACCTGCAGAAGGTTCAGTTAAAAGTCAAGGAAAACGTATTGGTCGTGGTCAAGGTTCTGGAAAAGGTGGCACAGCAACAAGAGGTCATAAAGGAGCGAAATCTCGTTCAGGATATTCTAAGAAAATTGGTTTTGAAGGTGGTCAGATGCCTCTTCAAAGACGTGTACCAAAGTTTGGCTTTACTAACATAAATCGTATAGAACATCAAGGAATTAATCTTGATACTTTACAACAATTAGTAGACGAAAAGAAAATTAAAGATACTTTAGATTTTGAAACACTTGTTGCTTTAAGATTAGCTAGAAAAAATGAACTAGTTAAAATTTTAGGAAGAGGCGAATTAAAAGCTAAATTAAAAGTATCTGCTCATAAGTTTACCGCTTCAGCAAAAGCTGCGATTGAAGCTGCAGGAGGAGAAACTGTAACTTTATAATCACAAACAAGCGCATGAAATTTATAGAGACACTTAAGAATGTTTGGAAAATAGAGGAATTAAGAAACAGAATCATTGTAACACTTGGTCTGTTATTAGTTTATCGTTTTGGCGCACAAGTGGTTTTACCTGGTATTGATGCTTCTCAATTAGAGAACCTGCAAAGCAATACTGAGTCAGGATTATTAGGATTACTTAATGCATTTACAGGAGGAGCATTTGCTAATGCTTCTGTTTTTGCTTTAGGAATTATGCCTTATATCTCTGCTTCAATTGTAGTTCAGTTAATGGGAATTGCTATTCCATATTTGCAGAAATTACAAAAAGAAGGAGCTAGTGGTCAAAAGAAAATAACTCAAATTACACGTTGGTTAACAATTGCCATTTGCTTGGTGCAAGCACCAGGTTATTTAGCTAGTTTACCAACAGCATTTGGTATTCCACAAAGTGCCTTTTTATTAGGTACTGGAGGATTGTTTTATTTTTCATCTATAGTTATACTAGTTACAGGCTGTATTTTTGCTATGTGGTTAGGAGAAAAAATTACCGATAAAGGTATTGGTAATGGAATCTCATTATTAATTATGGTTGGTATTATAGCAACATTACCAAAAGCATTTTTGCAAAATGCATCTTCTAGATTAGAAGGGAATAACGTCATGTTAATTCTTTTCGAGCTAGTAATCTGGTTAGTCATCATTTTAGCATCAATTATGTTAGTTATGGCTGTTAGAAAAATAGCTGTTCAATATGCTAGAAGAACTGCTTCAGGAGGTTATGAGAAAAACGTTATGGGCTCTAGACAGTTTTTACCATTAAAATTAAATGCTTCTGGAGTTATGCCAATTATCTTTGCTCAAGCCATTATGTTTGTGCCAAGTCTAATAGGTGGATCTTCTTTCTTAAAAGATACTGGAGCAGGACAATGGATGCAAACAAATTTTGCTGATATATTTGGATTTTGGTACAATTTTGTATTTGCGTTATTAATTATAGTATTTACATACTTTTATACGGCAATTACAGTACCAACAAACAAAATGGCAGACGACTTAAAACGTAGTGGTGGTTTTATTCCTGGTATTCGACCAGGTGGTGAAACTTCCGAATATTTAGATAAAATAATGTCGCAAATTACATTGCCAGGATCTATATTCTTAGCATTAATAGCTGTGTTCCCAGCCATTATAGTAAAGCTAATGAGTGTACAATCTGGATGGGCATTGTTTTTCGGAGGAACCTCACTATTAATTATGGTTGGAGTTGCAATTGATACTATGCAACAAGTAAATTCTTACTTGTTAAATAGACATTATGACGGCTTGATGAAAACAGGTAAAAATAGAAAAGCAGTAGCTTAATTTATATATACTATGGCAAAACAAGCAGCAATAGAACAAGATGGAACAATAATAGAAGCATTATCAAATGCCATGTTCCGTGTTGAACTAGAAAATGGTCACATTGTGACAGCGCATATATCTGGTAAAATGCGTATGCATTACATAAAATTATTACCAGGAGACAAAGTAAAATTAGAAATGAGTCCTTACGATTTAACTAAGGCTAGAATAACTTATAGATACTAACAAGATGAAAGTAAGAGCATCAGTTAAAAAAAGAAGTGCAGATTGTAAAATCGTGCGCAGAAAAGGTAGACTTTACGTAATTAACAAAAAGAATCCTAGATTCAAACAAAGACAAGGATAGTTATGGCAAGAATTGCAGGTGTAGACATACCAAAAAACAAAAGAGGAGTAATTTCCTTAACTTATATCTATGGAATAGGTAGAAGTAGAGCAAAAGAAATTTTAGCAGCAGCTAAAGTTGAAGAAAGTACAAAAGTTCAAGATTGGACAGACGACGAAATTAGTAATATTCGTGAGGCTGTTGGTTCTTTCACTATTGAAGGAGAATTACGTTCTGAAACACAATTAAACATTAAGCGATTAATGGATATTGGATGTTACAGAGGGATTCGTCATAGAGCTGGGCTTCCATTAAGAGGGCAACGTACTAAAAACAACTCTAGAACTAGAAAAGGTAGAAGAAAAACTGTTGCCAACAAAAAAATGGCAACTAAATAACAAATAGTCTTTAGTCTTTAGACGTTGGAAAGAATCTGTTTGAAATTTAACGGTTTAGGATTCTAGCGACTATTAACTATTACTAAAAACTAAAATTAGATATGGCAAAGTCAAGTACTAAAAAACGTAAAGTTGTAGTAGACGCTGTTGGAGAAGCACACATTACAGCTTCTTTTAACAACATTATTGTTTCACTTACCAATAAAAAAGGAGACGTAATATCATGGTCTTCTGCTGGTAAAATGGGATTTAGAGGTTCTAAAAAGAACACCCCTTATGCTGCTCAATTAGCTGCAGAAGATGCAGTTGGAGTAGCACAAGAAGCAGGATTAAAGAAAGTAAAAGTTTATGTAAAAGGACCTGGAAATGGTAGAGAATCTGCTATCCGTTCAATCCATAATGCAGGAATTGAAGTAACAGAAATTATTGATGTTACTCCATTACCACATAATGGATGTCGTCCTCCAAAACGTAGACGTGTATAATTTATTTTTTATATAGAATTAATATCAGCTATTTTTAATAGTTGATATTAATTTTTTATATGTAAATTTGCACTCTGAAAAAATAATTAACAAGTATCAACGAGAGATTAACGGTTATCGAAGGATAAGATTAAGACCTTAATTCATAATCACTCTCATAACTCAATTTAAGAAATGGCAAGATATACTGGTCCTAAAACTAAAATAGCTCGAAAATTTGGAGAAGCTATTTTTGGAGAAGATAAATCTTTTGAAAAAAGAAATTATCCTCCAGGTCAACATGGTGCAAACAAGCGTCGTGGAAAAAAATCTGAATATGCAATCCAATTAATGGAAAAGCAAAAAGCAAAATATACTTATGGTGTATTAGAAAAGCAATTCAGAAACATGTTTAAAAAAGCAACTGCTGCTCCTGGTATTACAGGTGAAGTATTGTTACAACTTTGTGAGTCTAGATTAGACAACGTTGTATTTAGAATGGGAATTTCTCCTTCTAGATCTGGCGCAAGACAATTAGTATCTCACAGACACATTACAGTAAATGGAGAAATCGTAAACATCCCTTCTTATCAATTAAAAGCTGGAGATGTCGTTTCTGTAAGAGAAAAATCTAAATCGCTTGAAGCTATCGATAGATCTTTATCAAATTCAAGTGCAGTTTACGAATGGATTACATGGAATAACGAATTAAAGCAAGGAACTTATGTTTCTGTTCCTGCAAGAATTCAAATTCCAGAAAACATAAACGAGCAATTCATCGTCGAATTATACTCTAAATAATAACTGATATAAAAAGCAAATATGGCAGTATTTAATTTTCAAAAGCCCGACAAAGTAATCATGATTGATTCAACTGATTTTGAAGGGAAATTCGAATTTCGTCCTTTAGAACCAGGTTACGGATTAACAGTTGGAAATGCTCTAAGAAGAGTTTTACTTTCTTCTTTAGAAGGGTTTGCAATAACATCAGTTAGAATGGAAGGTGTAGATCATGAATTTTCTACAATAGCAGGTGTCGTTGAAGATGTTACTGAAATTATTTTAAATTTAAAACAAGTACGTTTTAAAAGACAAATAGAAGATGTTGATAGCGAGTCTGTTTCCATTTCTATTTCAGGACAAAATCAAATTACAGCTGGTGATTTCCAAAAGTTTATTTCAGGATTCCAAGTGTTAAATTCAGAATTAGTTATCTGTAATTTAGACCCTAAAGTAAATATTAATATGGAGATTACAATTGAAAAGGGTAGAGGTTATGTGCCAGCAGAAGAAAATAAAAAAGCTTCAGCACCAATTGGGACTATCTTTACAGATTCAATTTACACACCAATAAAAAATGTTAAGTATAGTATTGAAAACTATCGTGTAGAACAAAAAACAGATTACGAAAAATTAGTTTTCGAAATCATAACAGATGGTTCTATTACGCCTCAAGATGCTTTAACAGAAGCGGCTAAAACATTAATCCATCACTTTATGTTATTCTCAGATGAGAGAATTACTCTAGAAGCTGATGAGATTGCTCAAACAGAAACTTATGATGAAGAATCTCTTCACATGAGACAACTATTGAAAACTAAATTAGTTGATATGGATTTATCTGTTCGTGCACTTAACTGTTTAAAAGCTGCAGAAGTTGATACCTTAGGAGACTTAGTGTCATTTAACAAAAACGATTTAATGAAGTTCCGTAACTTCGGTAAAAAATCTTTAACAGAGCTTGAAGAGCTAGTAAACGTTAAAGGACTTAATTTCGGAATGGACTTGTCAAAATATAAATTAGATAAAGATTAATTAATCATATTTTGCTCCTCGATATCGAGTTTGGTAGCAAGATGATAAAACAAATGTCATGAGACACGGAAAAAAGATAAATCACTTAAGTAGAAAAACAGCTCACAGAAAATCAATGTTAGCTAATATGGCTTGTTCTTTAATAGAGCACAAACGTATTAATACAACAGTAGCTAAAGCTAAAGCTTTGAAGCAATTTGTAGAGCCTTTGGTAACGAAATCTAAAGAAGATACGACTCACAACAGACGTATTGTTATGTCACGTTTAAGACAAAAAGAAGCAGTTACCGAATTGTTTAGAGAAGTAGCAGTAAAAGTTGGAGATAGACCAGGAGGATATACAAGAATTATTAAACTTGGTAACCGTTTAGGTGATAATGCTGATATGGCAATGATAGAATTAGTTGATTTCAACGAAATCTATAATGCTGATAAAGCTAAAAAGAAAACAACTAGAAGAAGTAGAAGAGGTGGCTCTAAAGCATCTGAAACCACTGCTCCTGTAGCAGAAACTAAAGCTTCCAACGAAGAGGAATAATATTACTGTTAATTTATGTTAATTAACAAAGGATGGACTTATTAAGTCCATCCTTTTTTTATATTTGCAACTTAAAATTTTAAACAATGAATAAATATTTAGTCTTCATATTAGCATTAACAACTAATTTTATATTCTCTCAAGCAGGTGTAAACATCGCTGCAGAAAATACTTTTACAAATTCAAAAGGAATCATGGGTCATGATGGAATCTGGGTTACAAACTCTGAAAGCTCAAGAACTATAAAAGGTTCACCATATTTGTTTGATTCTTGGAAATCTACTAATGCTTTAATTTATACTAAAGACAATAAAGCATATAAGTTTAATACGCTAAATTATAATGTACGATTAGAACGTTTTGAGTCTAAATACTCTAAAGATTCTATATTAGCTTTTAACCCTAAAAACATTGAAAAAGTTGTTTTGGATGGGAGAACATTTAAACGCTATCTAGATAATGAATTTCAAAGAAATTCTTACTTTGAAGAATTAGTCGTAACCAAATCTGGAACTATTTTAAGAAAATATGAGACAGCAATAAAAGAAGGTATTTATAACCCATTAACTCACCAAAAAACTACTGATGATGAGCTGATAATAAAAGAAAAATACTTTTATACAGCAGATAATGAAACTCTAAAGCTTATTCAACTTAAAAAATCTTCTATTTTAAAAACGTTAGATTCAGATAAAAAAGACGCATTAAAAGATTATGCCAAAGAGAATGATTTAAGTTTTAAAAATATTAACGATCTAAGAAAGATTTTAAAATATTATAATACACTTTAATATTATAATTTTCTTTAATAAAGAAATCATAAAAAAGGATAAACATTTTAGTTTATCCTTTTTTTTATGCAATTTTGCAAAACCTTTTTTTTAAGATGAAATACAACAAAAGAGAAAAAGCCATAGTTCTACTTGCAGACGGAACCATTTTTCATGGAAAAGCCATTGGAAAACCTGGAACTGCTTTTGGTGAAGTCTGTTTTAACACTGGTATGACAGGCTATCAAGAAATTTTTACTGACCCGTCATATTTTGGACAGTTAATGGTTGCTACCAATGCACATATTGGAAATTATGGAACTAATAAAGAAGAAGTAGAGTCAAATTCAATCAAAATATCAGGATTGATTTGTAAAAATTTTAGTTACGATTATTCACGAGATGCAGCCGATGCTTCATTAGAAGAATTTTTGAATGAAAATAATTTATTTGCTATATCAGATGTAGATACTAGAGCTTTGGTTACATATATTAGAGAAAATGGTGCTATGAATGCTGTTATTTCTACAGACATTGATAACCTAGAAGATCTTAAAGCACAATTAGCTGAAGTACCAGAGATGAATGGTTTAGAATTAGCTTCTAAAGTTTCAACGAAAGAGCCATATTATTTTGGGAACGAAAATGCGACTTATAAAATTGCTGCTCTTGATATTGGTATAAAAACAAATATTCTTAGAAATTTAGCTAAAAGAGACGCTTATATTAAGGTGTTTCCTTATAATGCAACTTTTGAAGAAATGAGTACTTTTAATCCAGATGGATATTTTTTGTCTAATGGACCAGGAGACCCAGAACCATTAGAAGCTGCACGAACTTTAACAAAAGAAATTTTAGAAAGAAATCTTCCTTTATTTGGTATTTGCTTAGGCCATCAGGTAATTGCTTTAGCAAACGGAATTTCAACATATAAGATGCATCATGGTCATAGAGGAATTAATCATCCAGTAAAAAATGTATTAACTGGTAAAGGAGAAATTACATCTCAAAATCATGGTTTTGCTATAAATAGAGAAGAAGCAGAAAAAAACTCAGACATAGAAATCACTCATGTTCATTTAAACGATCATACAGTAGCTGGGATACGTATTAAAAACAAAAATTGCTTTTCTGTACAATACCATCCAGAGGCAAGTCCTGGACCACATGATTCTTCATATTTGTTCGATCAGTTTATAGAAAACATAAAAAATAAGTAACTTAAAACCTCAAAGAAGATTTAATTCCTTGAGGTTTTTAAATAAAGAAACAATTATCAAAACCTTTTAAAATATTAAGAATGAGCATTATTATTAACATTCACGCCAGACAAATTTTAGATTCAAGAGGAAACCCAACTGTTGAAGTAGATGTCATTACTGAAAATGGAATCATGGGAAGAGCAGCTGTACCATCAGGTGCTTCAACTGGAGAACATGAAGCTGTAGAGTTACGAGATGGTGGAAATGCATACATGGGAAAAGGTGTTTTAAAAGCTGTTGAAAATGTCAATACCATCATTGCGCAAGAATTACTTGGAACATCTGTTTTCGAACAAAACCTAATTGATAAAACTATGATCGATTTAGATGGAACATCTAACAAATCAAAATTAGGAGCTAATGCTATTTTGGGAGTTTCTTTAGCTGCTGCAAAAGCTGCTGCTAACGAATTAGGCATGCCATTATACAGGTATGTAGGTGGCGTAAGTGCTAACACGCTTCCAGTGCCAATGATGAACATTATTAATGGAGGCTCACATAGTGATGCTCCAATTGCTTTTCAGGAATTTATGATTATGCCTGTAAAAGCTGCAAACTTTACACAAGCCATGCAAATGGGAACTGAAATATTTCATCATCTAAAAAAAGTTTTACACGATAGAGGTCTTAGTACAGCAGTTGGTGATGAAGGTGGCTTTGCACCAAATTTAGCAGGAGGTACAGAAGATGCTCTCGATACTATTAAAATAGCAGTAGAAAATGCCGGCTATACATTAGGTGATGATATTATGATTGCTTTAGATTGTGCTGCAGCTGAATTTTATATAAACGGAACATACGATTACACCAAATTTGAAGGAGATAAAGGTCAAGTAAGAACCAGTAAAGAACAAGCTGATTATTTAGCCGAATTAGCTTCAAAATACCCAATTATTTCTATCGAAGATGGTATGGATGAAAACGATTGGGATGGTTGGAAATATTTAACTGATAAGATTGGTGATAAAGTACAATTGGTTGGAGACGATTTATTTGTAACAAATGTAGAGCGTTTATCTAAAGGAATTGACAACCAAATTGCCAATTCTATTTTAATTAAAGTAAACCAAATAGGAACACTTACAGAAACCATTGCAGCTGTAAACATGGCGCATAATGCTGGATATACATCTGTCATGTCTCATCGTTCAGGAGAAACAGAAGATTACACCATTGCAGATTTAGCCGTGGCGTTAAATTGCGGACAAATAAAAACAGGTTCTGCATCTCGTAGTGATCGTATGTCTAAATACAATCAGTTATTACGAATAGAGGAAGAGTTAGATGAAGTGGCTTATTTTCCTGGAAAGAAAGCATTTAAGATTAAGTAAAAATGTATTATACATTTATTAAAAAAGCGATTATCTAGAGATGGATAATCGCTTTCTTTTTAACTATCAATTTTGTCAATATTTTTATTAGCAAAACCTTTGTTAAGAGCTTTATTAATCGTTAGATATTTCGTAAATTCGTAAAGTTAGAAACTACAATAAATTACAATAATATTTTTACAATATATGTCAGATAAAGCTACAATAGAAATTAAAGGCAAAAAATACGAATTCCCATTAATAGAGGGAACTGAAAAAGAAGTTGCCATAGATATCAAAAACTTAAGAGGAATTACGGATGGTGTTATTACAATAGACCCAGGTTACAAGAATACAGGGTCTTGTGAAAGCGCAATTACGTTTTTAGATGGAGAAAAAGGAATTTTAAGATATCGTGGATATTCTATTGAAGAACTTGCTGAAAAAGCTGACTTTTTAGAAGTTGCATTTCTCTTAATTTTTGGAGAACTGCCAACCAAAGAGCAGCTTGATAAATTTCATACAGATATTAAAGCTCAATCTGTTGTAGATGAGGATGTTCGCAAAATAGTAGATGCTTTTCCAAAATCTGCTCATCCAATGGGTGTTATTGCATCTCTAACAAGTGCACTAACGGCTTTTAACCCTTCTTCTGTAAATGTAAATTCTGAAGAAGACATGTATAAAGCTATTGTAAAGATACTAGGAAAATTTCCGGTATTGGTAGCATGGACGTTTAGAAAGAAAAATGGTTTACCCTTAGATTATGGCGATAAAAACTTAGGATATGTTGAAAATATCTTAAAAATGATGTTTAAGTTGCCTAATGAAGAATATAAATTCAATCCAATTGTAATAAATGCCTTAGATAAATTATTGATTCTTCATGCAGACCACGAACAAAACTGTTCTACATCAACTGTAAGAATTGCAGGTTCTTCTCATGTTGGTTTATTTGCTTCGCTTTCTACAGGTATCTCTGCGCTTTGGGGTCCACTTCATGGTGGTGCTAACCAAGCGGTTCTAGAAATGCTTGAAGCTATTAAAGAAGATGGTGGTGATACAAATAAATTCATGGCTAAGGCTAAAGATAAAGAAGATCCATTTAGATTAATGGGCTTTGGACATAGAGTCTATAAAAATTTCGATCCAAGAGCAAAAATTATTAAAAAAGCTGCCGACGAAATTTTAAACGACCTTGGCGTTGAAGACCCTATTTTAAATATTGCTAAAGCTTTAGAGAAAGAAGCTTTAAAAGACCCATATTTTGTTGATAGAAAACTATATCCAAATGTCGATTTCTACTCTGGTATTATTTACAGAGCTATGGGTATTCCAACAGATATGTTTACAGTTATGTTTGCATTAGGTCGTTTACCAGGTTGGATCGCTCAATGGAGAGAAATGCGTTTAAATAATGAGCCAATTGGTCGTCCTCGTCAAATTTATGTAGGTGAAACTTTAAGGCCTTTTAAAGCTATCAATAAGCGCTAATGATATATAATAATACTAAAGCTTCATTTTTTTAATGGAGCTTTTTTTTATTATCTTCAATTGGATATTAAATGAGTTACTTAAATAAATTATAGGTTTGTAACATTATGATTAAATTAAACGTAAAAAACGAAACTTCTAGATTAAGAGCAGTTGTTTTGGGAACAGCTAAAAGCAATGGGCCTACACCAACTGAAGATCAAGCATACGACCCTAAATCTTTAGAACATATAAAAGCAGGAACTTATCCTGTAGAAGCAGATATGGTTCTAGAGATGGAAGCTGTAGCAAATATTTTTAAGAAATACAACATTAAGGTCTTTAGACCAGAATTGATTAAAGATTGTAACCAAATCTTTACTCGAGATATAGCTTTTGTAATTGATGATGTATTTGTAAAAGCTAATATTCTACCAAATCGGGAAGAAGAGTTAGAGGCTATTCAATTTATTATTGATCAAATTAATCCAGAAAAAGTAGTTAGACCTCCAGAAGAAGTACATATTGAAGGTGGTGACGTAATGCTGTGGAACGACCATATTTTTATTGGTACTTATAAAGGAAGCGATTATAAAAACTATATAACTGCTAGAACCAATATGGAAGGTGTTCAATATATTAAAGATTTGTTTCCAAATAAAATTGTTAAAGAATTCGATTTGGTAAAATCTAAAATTGAACCAAGAGATAATGCCTTACATTTAGATTGCTGTTTTCAACCAGTTGGAAAAGATAAAGGTATTATTTACAAAAGTGGGTTTAGAGAAGAAAGCGATTATATGTATTTGGTAAACTTGTTTGGCAGAGAAAATTTGTTTCATATTACAAGAGAAGAAATGTATCATATGAATAGTAATGTGTTTTCTATTGCTGAAGATGTGGTGATTTCTGAAAAGAATTTTACCAGATTAAACACTTGGCTGAGGGAAAACGGTATCACAGTTGAAGAAGTTCCTTATGCTGAAATAGCGAAACAAGAAGGCTTATTGCGCTGTTCTACCTTACCTCTAATAAGAGAATAATTACCTTAACGAAATTATAAAGCACAAAAAAAAAGGTCTTCACTAGAAGACCTTTTTTTTTGTGAATAATATATTATATTAATTTAAAATCAATTTCTTAGAAGTTCTATTATTTCCAACTTCAAAAACAGCCATATAAACGCCACTTGGTAAATGTTCTAGATTTAAAGTAGCTTGTTGCTGTGTAATAGATTTTTGAAAAACTTGTTTTCCAAGAATGTCATAAACTTTAAAATTAGCTGAATCATTTAGAACAGCATTAAAAGAAATAGTTACCTGCCCTTTTGAAGGATTTGGATACATATTGATATTTGAATCTAAAACAAAAGATTCAGTATTTAACGTATTGAAATCAACTTGAGCAAAAAACATGGCAGCACCTAAAGAACCTTTAGTTACTTCATATAAATATACTGGATCCATGTTCACTAATAAATCGGTTGCAGTATGTGCATGGGTCGTTTCGTTATATTCATACAAACCTGTAATTACTTCACCATTATCTTCAAAAGGCATATAATCTGAAGCATATGCATAAGAAATATCAGTGTTTAGATTAGAATATAGCTCTATACAAGTAGCCAATTGGTCTGTAACCACAGAAGAGGCTGCATTATTAGAATAAGGAGAACCTTGGTCTCTTTCGCAAACAATAGTATTGTTTGTCATTCCTGCAACACCACCAACTTCATCGATATTAAATACTAGTTTAATATCAAGGTTTTGTGGGTTTACAACTTGAGATACATAACGTTTACTTCCCCATAATCCATCTTCTTCACCACTAAAGTGAATAAATTTTATAGAGTATTCTGTTGGTACATTAGCTAGTAATCTAGCAAGTTCTAACAATAATACGGTTCCAGAACCATTATCGTTTGTTCCAGGTCCATTTATAGTGTCGTAATGAGCATCAATAATGACATAGGTATTTGGATAAGTTGTTCCGGTTTTAGTTACAATAATATTGTTACTTACTTTTGTGCCAGATGAATAGGAAAACTGATGTAAATCTACATTGGTGTAGCCCATACTTGCGTATCGAGCAGTAATCCAGTTTTGAGCATTTGTAATTCTTGAAGAATTAACATTCTTTTCGCCAAAATTTTCAAACGTCATTAAATCGTTTGTAATGTTTGTTTGAGATACATTGCTAACAATGTCTCCATAATAAGAATTAAAGGTCTGTGAAAAAGTAGGTGCACTTATAAATAATACAAGTAGGCATAACTTAATACTTAAGTAAAAATGTTTCATATAATTAGATTTGGAATGCTAAAATAAGCGAAAAAACCGAATTACAAAGAATTTTTTTAATTTATTACACAAATTATAGTCACATCTGCTGTGCTTCCAACTGTAAGAGTACCAGTATCTTCGCCTATTTTATAATCTAATCTTTCAATGTCAAAAGATCCTCTAAAAGTGTTGTTAGAAAATTTAAAAGGAATATCGATTGTTTTAGTAACTCCATGCATGGTTAAATCTCCTGTTGTAATATAATCTTTCCCATTAGCACTTACAGACGTTGATGTAAAACAAATGTTTGGATATTTTTCTACATAAAAAAAATCTTCAGTTCTCAAGTGATTATCACGTTTCTCATTGTCTGTATTCACTGTTGCTGCATCTATACAAATATCAAAACTTGAGTTTTCAAGATCATCTTCATTAAAATTAAAATCTCCTTCCATGCCTTTAAATGTGCCTTTTACATTAAAAATAAGACCACCTTTTATTTTAAATTCAATTTTTGAATTGGACGTGTCAATTGTTTGAGCTTTAGTTAAGTTAAAATTTAAAAAGCTGATTAATAATATGATAATATGTGATTTCTTCATGATTATGGGTTTTAAAGAATGTGACATTTCCTATAAATTTAAAAAAAAGGAGCTACATCTCTGTAATTCCTTTCTTATTATTTCGTTAAATGTTTTTTTTAAATCAAAATCTACTTCTATTTAAGGCTTCTCTGTATTTGTTTTCTCAAGTACTTTTGTATCACGATTTTTAACATACTTGTCAAACCAATTAATTTGTTCCCACAATACATGCTCGATCGATTCTTTTGCTCTGTAACCATGATCTTCAAATGGTAGCAAAACCAATCTAGCAGTTCCTCCTGAGCCTCTTACTGCCTCATAAAACACTTCAGACTGAAAAGTCAGGGTTCCTGGATTTGAATCATCATTTCCATGGATAATTAAAATAGGTTCATTGACCTTGTCGGCAAAGAATGTAGGAGAACAGTCAATATAAGACTGTGTTGCTTCAAAAAGTGAACGTCGTTCACCTTGAAACCCGTATGGTTGATTTGTTTTATTGTATGAACCACTTCGTGCAATTCCAGCAGCGAATAAATTAGAATGTGCTAACAAATTAGCAACCATCAAACCACCATGACTGTGACCAATAATGCCAATTCTATCAGGATCTGCAATACCCATGTCTATAGCTTTTGTAACAGCAGCTTCTGCATCTGCTACTAATTGTGGAACAAACGTGTCATAAACTGTTTCAGGATCACCAATCATTGGCATGGCAGTATTGTCTAATACAGCATAACCACGCATTAAAAAATATTTGTGAGATGGGCCGTATATTCTCATAAACCGATTGGAGGACCCTCTAACTTGTCCAGCTGTTTTGCCACCAGAATATTCTAAAGGGTATGCATAAACAACGGTAGGCAATCTGGTTCCTTCGGTATATCCAGGAGGTAAAAGCAATTGAAAACTTAATTCGACACCATCATTCCTTTGGTATTTTACAATCTTGTTTTCTATCTGTCGTAATTCAGGACTTGGATCCTTAAATGTTGTAATAGGATGTTTTGTTATTGTTTTGGTACTTTCGCCAGCATCTGCAACAATGGTTTCTCCAAATGTTGCTAAATATAAATTAGGCACTTCTGTAGTAGATTCAGAACTCATAATGAAAGTGTTAGAATCTGCAGCAAAGTCTATAAAATACTGATACTTGTCTTTTTCACTTCGGAATATTCTTTGGGTTTGTCCAGTTTCAATGTCTCGCTGGTCTACAAAAGGACGATCTCCATCTTCGCTCCCACCACTTCCACGGAAATAAATAGAACCATCTTCTACTTTAAATACATATTTACCATTATCCAACTGTGTGAAAAGCGGATAACCTGGATCATTGTAACGATCGTTTTCATCTAGATCAAACCAAAGCTTGGAACTACCTTTATTAACATCCAGCAGCCAGACATAACGCCATCTTTTCATGCGCTCTCTTTGGTAAACCATAAGCATTCCGTCTTTTTGTCCCCACATAGTCCCTTGTATACGATGTTCTGCTTTAAATACTTCATTAGGTTTGTTATTAAATGGAGCTTCCCAACTCATAAGTCTGTCTCTGTATTCTACTTCTGCTACTGGATTCCCACCATCTAATGCTTCTGTCCAAAACAAAGTATGTGGTGCTGTTGGTTGCCAAGAAACATTTCTTGGTCCAGTAATAACACCATGTATAGGGACTTCGTTAGCAATAGGTTGGTTGACTACAGTTTTTATTAATTTGCCTTTAAGATCCCATACTTCAGCATCATTTGCAAATCGCCACCATGCCACTTCATGCGACCAAGGTTTTTTTAATCTTTCTACCAACAAATATTTTCCATCTGGAGATACATCTGCAGACATGTAAGACGCCGATGGTCCAATAACTTGAGATTTTTTTGATTTTGTATCATAAATTACCAACTCACATTGTGTGTAATAACTAAATAGGTCATCATCATATGAAGTTTCAAGAAGGTTTCTAGCTTCGTAAGTTGATCGTGCAGATGCACCTGCATCTTCAAGAATCATAGGTCCATTTGGAATCGATGGTTCTTTTGGAACAGCGCCACGATTGTTAATGTTTCTAATTAAAATTTGCTCTTGATTTGGTAACCATTTTACGGCTTGATCCATGAGTGGATTAAGAATGATACCTGATACTTTTTCTACTCGACCACTAATATCACCTAGCCATAATTCAATTCGGTCTTCAAATCCTACAGACAAAGCAAAACGCTCACCATCAACTGTCCAGTCTGTTGAAATAACTTCAGCATCCTTTGGAATATTAATGGGTACTGTTTTACCATCTTTTACTGTGATGATTCTAGGTGAAGTACCTCCGTGCCTACCATGGTAGTAATTGTTTTTTGGGTTTACACGGGTTCCGGCAAGCTTTAGCATAGGTCCAGCTAATTCTGATAAACTAGGGTAATAAATTGGATCTGTAAGAATCATATGTGTACTTGCAGGAGACGTGGATGTTCTAGGTAATTGTGGCGCATAAAGAATTTTAAGAATGTCATCATCAGGAGACTTCCATGCATTGGAGTCTTCATCTGTATTTATTTCCTGTGCGAAGGATTCTTGGGTGTTTATTAAGCCAAAGAAAATGAGGAATGGTAGTATAAAAACTAATTTTTTCATATTTAAGGTTTAAGTGTTTGTTGTTAGTTAAAATATATAAGCACTAATATACTGATTATCACTTAAATTGTTCTAGGTGTTGTTGCTTTATTCTTGTAATGAATAAGAAATAAAGTGGATAAAATGTGACAATTTTTATATTAACATCTACTATCAATCAAAACAAAAAAGGATTTACAGTTAAGTAAATCCTTTATTAAATATTGTATGATTTTATATTAGAGTCTATTTATTCATTATTTCCACAAACAAACCTTCTTCAGTTTTTTCTACTTTAGCAACTTTGTTTTTTGTTAAGTCTTTAATGGCTTTGTCCCATTTTTTATTAGATAAACCAGATTTAATTTTTAAATCGTTTAATTCTAATTTTTCAACTTTATTTAAAATTTCTAAAACAGCTTTGGCATCTTCACTAATAGCCAATGGTTTTTTCTCTGGTCTCATTTGAGGGAAAAACAACACTTCTTGAATAGATTGATTGTTAGTTAAAAACATAACGAGTCTATCCATTCCAATTCCCATTCCAGAAGTTGGAGGCATTCCATATTCTAAAGCACGAAGAAAATCGTGATCAATAAACTCGGTTGCTTCATCATCTCCTTTGGCTGCTAGTTTTAATTGGTGTTCAAACCGTTCGCGTTGATCTAAAGGATCGTTCAATTCAGAATAGGCATTAGCTATTTCTTTTCCACAAACCATTAGTTCAAAACGTTCAGTTAATTCTGGATTCTCTCTGTGTTCTTTACATAACGGACTCATCTCTTTAGGATAATCTGTAATAAAGGTTGGCTGGATATAGTTGCCTTCACATTTTTCTCCAAAGATTTCATCAATCAACTTGCCTTTACCCATAGTGTCATCTACTTCAATCCCAAGGTCTTTTGCAGCTTGCCTTATTTCGGTTTCACTTTTACCAGTGATATCAAAACCTGTAAAATGTTTGATAGAATCTGCCATGGTTACTCGAGCATAAGGTGCTTTAAAGTCAATCTCATGTTTGCCAAAAGTAGCTTTAGTGGTTCCGTTTACAGCCATAGCACAATGTTCTAAAAGTTGTTCGCAGAAGTCCATCATCCAGTTGTAATCCTTATAAGCTACGTAAATTTCCATGGCCGTAAACTCTGGGTTATGAGTTTTGTCCATGCCTTCGTTTCGGAAGTTTTTAGAAAACTCATAAACACCTTCAAAACCACCAACTATTAAACGTTTTAAATATAATTCGTTGGCAATTCTCATATATAAAGGAATATCCAAACTGTTGTGATGTGTTATAAAAGGTCTGGCTGCTGCACCACCTGGAATGGGTTGTAAAACAGGTGTTTCAACTTCAAAATAGCCAGCATTATTAAAAAAACTACGCATGGCTGTATAAAGTTTGGTACGCTTTATAAAAATCTCTTTCACATGAGGATTCACTACTAAATCTGCATAACGTTGTCTGTAACGTAATTCTGGATCTGTAAAAGCATCATGGACATTACCTTCGGAATCTGTTCTAGGTAAGGGTAAAGGTCTAAGGGCTTTACTTAAAATAACAAAGTCTTTTACCTTAACGGTTTTTTCTCCTACTTTAGTAGTGAATAATTCTCCCTCAACACCAATAAAATCTCCTATATCTAGAAGTTTTTTATAAACAGTATTGTATTTTGTTTTGTCATCTCCAGAACAGATTTCATCTCTATTAAAATACACTTGAATTCTACCTTCGCTATCTTGAAGTTCAGCAAAACTAGCATTACCTTGAATTCTACGAGACATTAAACGTCCAGCTACAATCACTTTCTTGCCTTCAGAAAAATCCTGTTTCACCTGTTTTGATGTGTGGTTGTAAGGAAATAAATCTGCTGGATATGGATTGATACCTAATTCGCGTAATTTTGACAGTTTGTCTCTGCGTACTAATTCTTGTTCTGATAATTGCGACATATATATGGAGTTGTAATTTTTTGAAGCTACAAAGATAATTACTATTAGTTAGGATATCAATTTATTATATTGGAAAATATTCTTGTAACAAATAGGTTTGTTTTTGTACTAATAAGTATATTCATCAATTAAAAATAATCACATGAGTTTTTGGCGTGTTTTACTTTCCATTTTTTGTCCACCTTTAGCAGTAATAGATAAAGGTTGTGGCTCGATAATAATTGTTTTTTTACTTTGGCTTTGTGGCTGGGTTCCAGGAGTTATTGCAGCTTTAGTAATATTGAATAATCCGAAGTCTTAAAAATTGTATCTTTGTATTCTTAAACAACTTTCTTAAAAGAATACTTATGTCTCGTTTTTTTGTTTTACTTGTGGGTCTTTTAGCGTTTGCATTAACAGGCTGTAATTTTACTGAAGAGATTACATTTCAACCAGATGGATCTGGAGAATTTATCATGAATTACGACTTGAGTGAAGTTATGAAAACCCTCGAAAAAATGGGTGGAGATAAAGAAGGAAATGAAAATGATAAGAAAGAAAAGATAGATAGTATTGTGTATTTTAAAGATATCTTGGCTGAAAAATCAGACAGTATTTCTAAATTATCTCAAATAGAACAAGATAAATTACAATCACTTGAAACCATAGTCATGAGGATTAAAATGGATGAAGCAACTGGTAGTTTTGATTTTGGTTTTGGTTCAACATTTAAAAACCTTGATGAGTTACCCGATGTTTTAGAGAAAATTGAACAAGCAAAAGAATTTAACTCAAAAGATGATGCTCAGTTTTCCAAAATGGAACAAAGTGCTGTAGCAAAATCTGCCAAGAACCTGTTGGAATATGTCGATTTTTCCTATGATGGAAAAACATTTTCTAGGGCCCTAAGTGAAAATTACAAACCTTCGTCAGAAGATATAGAGGCATTAAATACCGAGATTAGCCAAATGGGAGAATCTAAGGATACTTTTGAAGGAATGACTTATACCTTGATTTATCATTTTCCTAAAACCATTAAATCGGTTTCAAATACTAAGGCAGAAATTAGTAACGATAAGAAAACAGTGACACTTAAAATGAATTTTTTAGAAATGATAAAATCTCCAGAAAATGCCACATTAAATGTTATTTTAAATGATTAAATAAAAGTTGATTTTGAATAAAACAATTAAAATACAAGAATTAGGATTAAAAGATTATAAAGATTCTTGGGACTACCAAGAATCGTTATTTAAAAGTATTGTAGATACTAAAATAAAGAACAGACGAGAAGATGCTAATCTAGATACACAAAATTATTTTTTGTTTGTAGAACATCCTCACGTTTATACACTTGGAAAAAGTGGTGATATGACTAATTTACTTATAAACGAAGAGCAACTAAAAGCCAAAGGCGCTAGTTTTTATAAAGTGAATAGAGGAGGAGATATTACCTATCACGGTCCAGGACAGATAGTTGGTTATCCAATTTTAGATTTAGAAAACTTTTTTACAGATATCCATAAGTACCTACGTTTATTAGAAGAAATGATTATTCTTACCTTAGCTGAATACGGCCTTAAAGCCGAGCGTAGTAAAGGAGAAACAGGTGTTTGGCTAGATGTAGGAACACCCTTTGCTAGAAAAATTTGTGCAATGGGAGTTCGTGCTAGTCGTTGGGTTACCATGCATGGCTTTGCTTTAAATGTAAATGCTAATTTAGGTTATTTTGATAATATGATTCCGTGTGGAATTCGTGGGAAAGCCGTAACGTCTTTACATGTAGAACTTGGAAAAAAAGAAGTAGATGAAGCTGAAGTGAAGCATAAATTATTGAAGCATTTTGCTGTTTTGTTTGAAGCTGAAATTGTAAAACAAGAAGCAACTGTTTAACTATCTAATTTTATTTCTTTTAAATATCACATTTAAAGTACGCCCACTATAAATACTTAATTCAGATACCTCACCTTTTTTATTACGGTTAAATTTTACATACATGCCATAATCTGTTGCAAAAAAATCTTTTGAGATAGGTTTTAAAAAGATGTCTTCATTCCAACGATGTTGAACAACTAACTGATTATTTACAACCTGAATATGATATAGGGTTTCTAATTCATCACTCCAATAGTCACCTTCAAAATTAGTTAACTGTTCTGGGTTTGGGACCCAAGATTCTACACGTTCGAAAATGTCTTTAGAATTGGTTTTTAAAGCCGTTAATTGAGTTTTTCCGCTAGGAAGAGTATCAATTATAATTTGCTCGTCACTACCATTTATTTGAAAAGTGTTAGACTTAACAGGAATTAGTTTTGTTCTGCCATTTATGGAAAGTGTATCTTCAATCAAGGTTAAATTAATAGTTTGGTTTAGGGTAGATGCTAAATAAAGTCCAGTTAATTGTTCTAACTTTTCTTTTTCGATGGTGATTCCTTTATATTTATAATCAGTGTCGATGATGAATTCTTCTAACAAAAGATCAGCAATTTTAGTAGTTGAAATGATACCTTTTCCACCAAAATTTGAAACAGTAAAAATACCTGTATCTTGATTTGGATAATAACTTAATTGCGTAATAAAAGCTTCATGTCCACCTGTATGTCTATATCTTTTTAATCCACGATAGGATCCAACATTAATGCCCAAAGCATATCCTGAATTAATACCATTATTTAAGACAAATGGTTCAAGAAATAAATTATTAACAGCATCTCCACCAAGCATTGACTTACTATAATTAGTTATCCATTTTGTAATATCTTGAACACTCGTATTAACATCAGCAGCACCAAAAATAGCACGATTACTTTTTTCATTTGTGTAACCTTTATCTTCACTATAGGAGTAAGATTCAGCCGCATTAATCATGACCTCCCCAACATAAGTTTCTATTTGTGTGTCCTTCATATCTAAAGGCTTCAGAATGTTTAATTTCACCCATTCTGCTGCAGATACGCCAACTGCTTTCTCAAAAACTTCAGCTAAGATTACCCAAGCAGTGCTATTGTATGTATAGCTAGAACCAGGTTCGAATTCTAGTTCTGGTTGCTTTCTAACTACTTCCAAGCATTCTTCCCTAGAAAGCCGATCTACCCCAATGTCTCTACCAGAAAGACCAGACATCGTGTAAGCTTCTCGATAACCACTGGTATGTGAGAGTAGGTGTTTTATGGTCACTTGTTGGTCAAATTCTGGCCAATCTTCAAGATATTTACTAACTGGATCGTTTATGTTTATTTTCCCTTCAATTTGTATCATGGCAAATGCATAACCAAGAAATTGCTTGCTTACCGAACCAATATTGTACAGCATTTTCGAATCGTTAGGAATATGATAAGACATATTTGCTAATCCATAACCTTTACTGAAAATGAGTTTTCCATTCTGAACAATCCCAATTACTAATCCTGGAGTGGTGTCGTTAACTGTTTTTGGAATCAAAGCATCGATTTTAGATTCTATATGGTTGAGATCGATAACTTGCCCTTGAATGGTTGGAGAGTAAATATATCCAATGCTAAATAAAACAAATAAATAAACATACTTCATACTAGTTGGTTGTTAGTTAAGGTGTCAGTGGATTAGAATGCAGGGTAAATTTGGAGGTAGAGTTAAAGGTATGAAATATCTACTGTATTAAAGTTATCTACAATTATTATTAAAAAGCAAATGCTTTTTTAAAGGAGATAATTAGATCTTTTTTAATACGTTTTCTCCAATAATAGCCATTGAAGTTAATGCTCCAGAAAATAATGCTCCACCAACACCAGCTGTTACGATATCTTGACCTGTAAGATAAAATTTTTTAATAGGTGTTCTTGGTTTTAAAAAGGTTTGTCTAAATCTGGAAGGGCCATGAGCTAATCCGTAAACTTCTCCTTTTTGGTAATTAACAAAATGCTGAGTGGTAAGTGGTGTGGATAATTCATAACAAGCTATTTTTCCTTCCACTTGTGGTAATTGTTTGTATAATTCATTTAACAAGCGTTGCGCTATGTTTTCTTTAATGGTTTCATAATCGTCACCTCTTTTTTTCCAGGAGGTATCAGACCATTTTTCAAAGGTTTCGTAAGGCACCAAAGTAATAATGTCAATAGAACTTTTTCCAGGATAACGGTTTAACCAATCTGGATCTTTAGCGCATGGAAAGGACATATAAACTACAGGAAAAGGTTTGGACAAATCTTCTAAATAGTTTTTTACGCATGTGTCATGATCGCCATTTTCAGGGTAAATCCAATAATTTGTTTTGGGGATTTGGAGTTCCTCAGGAGACCCTTCTAATCCAATATATAGACTAACATGTGCTACTGATGGCTTTACCTTTTGTAGTTGTTTATTTAACTGATGTTTTTTTAAGATACTCTCAGGTAATATTTTATTGTAAGTTGTAATAATTCCTGCGCTACTAACAATGTTTTTTGCTAGAAACTCCTTCCCATCTTTCATCTTGACACCAATCGCCTTATTTTTTTCAATTATAACATTATTAACTTCTGCACTCACCAGAATGGTGCCTCCTGCAGATTCGATAACCGGATCAATGGTTTTAACAATTTGTGAAGAGCCTCCAATAGGAAAATTTCCACCATCAAAATAATGTCTTGCTACAGAAGCATGCATGGAAAAACTACTTTCTTTAGGAGGTAATCCATAATCGCCATATTGAGCAGTTAGAACTTTTATTAATTCTTCGTTCTTAGTTAGTGAGCTTAATACGTCATAAGTGGTTTTATCTGAATATTTATGAAATGGTTTTTTTAAATATTTTCCAAAAATGGTATTCCAAAATGGTGAAATGGCTTTACTTATGTAATAGTTTTTGCTAGTTTTAACGGCTTTAAAAACCAGATCGATATAGGTATTTATGGCTTGTTCTTCTTCAGGGAAATAGGAAATCATTTTTGCTTTGAAGTTTTTCACTCCTTTAACAAAGTCATATTGTTTATTTCCAATAATAACTCTGTCGTAAACATCACCCATATCAGCCCATTTCAATTCGCCATCACTTACATAATCAAACAGTTTTTTTAGCATGCTGTTTTCCCTTTGGACTTCTCCAATATAATGGATGCCAACATCCCATTCATAGCCTTTGCGTTTAAAAACATGTGTAAAACCTCCAGCTGTATAATGCCTTTCTAAAACTAAAACTCTCTGACCTTCTTTTGCTAGGATAGCTGCAGTTGCAAGTCCACCCATTCCAGATCCAATAATAATGGTGTGGTAAGTGTCTTGTAAAAGTGGTTTTTGCTTGTAGGATTGTATCATGGAGTTTATTTTCAACCAAAATACAAAATAGACGGAACTTATTTTTTAAAACTTTAATTTACAATTTTTGTAAAGCAATAAATTATCCTTCAGTATTAAAAAACACTTTATAAAAGTGCATTTTTTTCTCATCATCGTAACCTCGTTCTAAATATTCGCTAGATGCTTCAGGAGCATCTATATCAAGTTTTATTTGAATGTTGGTATCAAGTTTTATATCGGTTTTAATCTTTTTCTTTTCTTTTTTTACAACAGCTTCAGCAACATCAAATTGATTTCTAATTAGGATGTCTTGTTCGCTTTCAAAGGTTTTTTTATAATAGTCAAAAAGAGTTTTGTGTTTGTCTTCTTCAAAGATTTCGTCTTTAAAACGTTCTACATTTATGGTTTCGTTTTCCTTGAAGAAATCTATGGTTCTAGCTAAAAACGTGTTTTGTTCTTGGTTGCCATAAGATATTTTCAAAATGTCTTCAGAAAAATCTTTACACAACTCGATATATTGCTGTGTATGATTGTTAGCATCATCGGCATATTTAATATTTAAAAAGTGATTGGTCCAATATTGCGCATCGTAATTGTTATTATCTGCACTTAAAATAATTGGGCCTTCAGTATCAGATTGATTTAAAATTAAGCATCCTTTATCCACTTTTTTAGAGTTGATACCTTTTTGTACCAAGACATCGTAACTATTATTTTCTAAATAGGTTTGAAAGAAATTGACCTTGTTTTCAATTTTGAAAATCCCTAAAGCATTGGTGGTAATTTCGTTGAATTCAATACCTTCAAACATAACTATTAGCACATCTCCTGTTTTTATTTGAGCCGAATTAGATTGCTCGAACAAATGTTTTACAATGTGTTTTGAAGTTTCAACAAAGACATCATCTTCAGAAAACAGTTGAGAACTATAGGTGTTAATTTCATTTAATGAAATATCAGCATGATGATTAAACCGGTAAGACTGAACAACAGAACTAAAAGGTCTTAATAAAAACGGCAACATTAGCTCGTAACTAGCTTCGTCAAAATGTACTTCTTTTTCAGAAAAAGCATTTTTTGTATTGTTGTGTTTATTACCCACTTTATGAATAATACATTTTGAAATAGAAGCGTTTTTACGTGAAATCATGTTCTGAATATTAAGACTGCAATACTAAGCATTTTGATAGAAAAAGTTAAGGGATGTATATAAAAAAAACCGAAGGGTTTAGCTTCGGTTTTATATAGTTAAGAAGGTATTGATTAATATGGTATTCCGTAATAATCGCAAACGGCGTAGTAGTCTTTTATGTTTACTCCAGCTTGATTAAGCTCGTTAATTACTTGATTTTGAGAATTTAACTTTCCAGCTGTTGTGCTAGTAGATTCTATAATAATGACCTTAAGATCTTGTAATTCACCGGCTGTTACAGTGTAAGCGTTTCCTGCAGCATTTCCATAATCTAACTCAAAATATCCAAGACTAGTAGTTACTTGTACTGAAAAATCAAACTGGTAAGAGTCGAAAGGACTAGGGATTGACACCCAATAAGCACCGTCGTCTGTTAAGTAACCTAAAATTGCATCGTTATCTAAAACGCTTTGCGTTATTTCGGGTATGGAAACAGCATTATTACTCCCAGTAAACCCAGAAGCATCAAATGTAAAGGTTTGCACATTGGCATTGCCATCTGTACCATCGGTTCCATCTGCTCCGGCTGGACCTGCTGGACCAACTGCGCCATCTTCCGTAGAACAGGAAACACTAAAAGCTATTAAAAAGGCTAAGGCTACATACTTGATTTTTGAAATTGTTTTCATGGTTTTAAAATTTAAAAGGTTTATAATTAATATTGAGTGTAAATTTATTTTAATAATGCACTGCAGACTGTCACTATTGTAACATAGTATGGAAGAGATGTTCCAATTTTCATGTTCTATAGATATTAATTTGTATTAATTAACATGTTGCATATCAAGGCCTAAATCCTGATAATCAAGTTTAAATACTAAATGCATTAATTGTTCTAAGGGAATACTAAATTTTGTAGAGAGACCGAAATATAGGAAATAATGATATTGCTATATCTAATTGGTGTATAGTTGGTATGAAAAAATGTATAGTCAGTATGTAATTGACTATTAGTTGTTTAGTTTATTTGGTAAATAATAAAAGAGTTATTATCGCCTTTTGTAACAAACTCCAGGTTTCTATCTTTGTCTATATTATCTAAACTTATTTTAGAGTTTCCATAGACTGGGAAATTAGAAATAGTTTGCCCTTGACTATCGAATAGAAATACTTTTTTAGATTGTAAATCGGTTACTGAGACATAAATTTTATCGTTAATATAAAAGATGTCTGGAATGGAATAATTTCCGTAATCCAACTCCAAGGTTTTGGATTTAATAATCAATTTGTTTTCAGATTGTGCTACCAGTGTTTTGCTAGTTGTTTTAATATTGTGAATATCTGTTAGATTAAGGTTTTGTTCTGTAGTGTTACCCTTTGTATCTATAGTTATTAGTTTTCCGTCTTTAGTAGTTGTTGTAAAATTGTTGTTGTATAAATAGACTGCTTGATTGGAATAATTATAATTTTCCTTAACAGTTATTCTGGTTTTGCCAATACGATCTAAGATATAAAGTTTATTATTCGTTTTAAAAAGTAAATAATCTCTTCTTCCAATACGAATGTGTTGAGGTTGATGATTAAGTGCGTTTTCAGCATTTTTAAATGTAAAGCCTTTAACCGTTTTTCCTTTCTGGTCTAACATTAAAATGTCTTTACCTTGTGTGACTAATAATCTATAATTTCTGTTATTATCGTAATCGAATACAGAAAGTGGTTGTGTAATCTGATCATTAAATTTTAAAGGAAAAGGCGCAACATCTTTTCCATTCCTATCTAAAACATATACGCGATTTGGTGTGGTAAAAGCCAATTGAAGTCTACCGTTTTTATACATGTCTATTTGCTCAATTTTTCCAAGAATAGCACCATCAAGTTGTTTTTTCCATAGTAGTTTCCCTGTATTCGAAATTAAATACAAGTTGTTTTTTACATCTTGAAGAACAATCTCTTTTTGGTTTGATTCGTGATTTGTAACAAATTGAGGTGTATTTAAAATATCCTCGTTAATCTTGATATTAAATTCTTCTGTTACCGTATTTTCAAGAGCTTTGGTTTTGCTCTTTTTTATAACCCCATTTACATGCGCAAAATGTGTGTCGTTAATAAACTGAATGGCAGAACACTTATAAGTGTCTAGATTTAAATTTAGTGCTTCTTTAAAACTACCTTTTAATATTTGATTTAATTTATTAGAGTTTGCAACGAACATTAATGAAGCTTCGTCACTTAAATTTTCTTTAATAGCCTCATAATAAGGCCTTTCGTTTAATGTGGTATTGTTTTGGTAATTTGCAATAATGTTTTGTAAGATTTCTGTTGAATTAGCAAAAACGAAGAAATTATCAATAATACAATACATATTGGCATCTTTGAAGCTTATAATTGGCGAAAATGCTTTACTAAATAATTCTGGTTGGCTAAAATTAAAAATATCAATCTGTCTATAAGTTTCAATAAGAGATTGTTCATTTAAAAGAGCATCATCTGTTGAAGTCTCATCTAAAGAGTTTAAAACAATAGCTTGATTGTTTTTTTCAAAAATTACCCCAACTTCTACAATGTTATCAAACAAAGTTGTATCTGTAGATAAAGAGTCTGTTTGCTTGTATGCAACTAGGTTTTGTTTAAAATTAGAATAATTATTAAAGGTAAAGCTTAAAAAACCATCGCTATTCGCTGGTGTTATTTTAGCTAAGAGGTTTTCTTGAGGAATGGTGTTTTTAAAGACATTAATGAGACTTTTTGAAGAATGTGTAGCTGTAGTAATTCCATTAAATAAAATTTCATCTTGTTTTAAATCGACATCTACTAAGACCTTTTGTGTAAGCTTTAAGTTTAAAATAGAATCATGATTGAAAATAGCGTTGAAATCATTGGTGGTTTCCTCATTTAAGATAATAGTTAATGGACTGTTTACATCGGCTGTATGTAATAACTCTGCTATGTCAATGTTTTTAGTGTTCTTTTTTAAGGAATGAACCAATAACTCTTGGGTAGAAGCTCCAATTAGGATACTATCTTTAACAATACTGTATATAATCTCCTTTTCAATTGTTGTTTTAGTAAATGTTAGTGCTTTTGTTTTTATAGTTTCAACGGAATGGTTTGGTAAAGAATCTACATTAAATATATGTTGATGATATTTTGTGATAAAACTGTATTGAAGACTGTCGTTTTGATCTTTTAGAAAGCATAAAATAACTTCATTATCCGTTTTTAAATGATTGAGTACGTCCATTCTAGAAGAAATAGACTTAAAAGAAGTTGATTTTGAAAACTTTTGAAGAAAATCGTTGTTATCTATATTACTTTTTAAGCTTTCAATATTTGAAAACTTTAATACAATAGAAGGATTTTCAGGTATAAAATCTGATAGGTTACTTACCTTTTTATCGACACTACAACTTGTAATAAACAATGTAATTAAGATGAAATAAAAAATGCCTTTCATGTACTTGAGGGTTTTTGCAAATATAATAAGTTATAGTTCTAATTTGAATTGTTCTGGTAAGAGTCTAAAAGATTTTCTATGATAATCTGTAATACCATATTTTTTTATGGCATTTCTATGTTCTTTAGTTGGATAACCTTTGTTCTGTTTCCAATTATACATAGGGAACTCTTCATCAAGCTTCTCCATAAAATCGTCTCTATACGTTTTAGCTAAGATGGAAGCAGCAGCAATAGAAAGGTATTTACTATCTCCTTTAATAATGGTTTGATGTGGAATGTTTTTATAAGATTTAAATTTGTTACCATCTACGATAATAAATTCAGGTGTTGTTTTTAGTTTTTCTATGGCTTGATGCATGGCCAAAATAGAAGCGTTTAAAATGTTTATATCGTCTATTTTTTCTGGAAATATATGAGCGACACTATATGCTAAAGCATGTTCTTCAATATAAGGTTTTAAAAGGTTGCGCTTTTTTTTAGATAATTGCTTGGAGTCATTTAGAATGGGGCTCTTAAAACCCTTAGGAAGAATAACAGCTGCAGCAGTTACAGGGCCACATAGGCAGCCTCTCCCAGCTTCGTCTGTGCCACATTCAAGAGTAAATTCAGAATAATTAAATTTTAGCATTTATATAAATCTTAAGAATAAGACGTTATTATTAATTGTAATATTGTTCATTATAAATAAATACCAATTAGATATTTTCTATTTTTGACAAAATTTTTGTTTACTATCTATTAATTGTATCAATCAAAAACCTATAATAGACTGTTGCAGAGTCTTAAAAATAATTATGAGGCACATATTTTTAGCATTTTTTTTATTAGGTATGGTAAATCTTGGGTTTTCTCAAATTACGAAAACTATTAGTAAAGATAATAATCAAGGCGATTTAAATAATAATCAGCAAGATGATTCCTATCAAGGTTCTACTAAAAGTACTAGCAACGAAAATATTAAAAATAAAGATGCCAAAATAGAGATGTACCTAATTGTTTCACATAAAAATGATACAACCTTTGTCGATACAACACTTACCGTTAAGAGAGAATATAAATTCAACTATTTGCGTAAAGACAATTTTAACCTCATGCCATTTTCTAATGTTGGGCAATCTTATAATAGATTAATATATACCTTTAATGATAATAGTATAATGCCGTCTTTTGGAGCAAGAGCAAGGCATTTTAATTATATGGAAATTGAAGACATTAATTATTATCATGTACCAACGCCATTTACAGAGCTTTATTACAAAACAGCTTTTACACAAGGACAGCAAGTAGACGCGTTTTTTACGGCCAATACATCCAAACAACTTAATTTTTCTATTGCTTATAAAGGACTGCGTTCTTTAGGGAAATATCAGCATGCACTTACAAGCACAGGTAATTTTAGATTTACAACTAGCTATAAAACTAAAAACAATAGGTATATAGCAAATGGGCATATAGTTATGCAAGATTTATTGAATGAAGAAAATGGTGGCATACAAGATAGTAATGTGCCCTACTTTGAATCTGGAAACCCTGAATTTAAAGATAGAGATCTATTAGCCGTAAACTTTGAAGATGCCGAAAATGTTTTAAAAGGAAAGCGCTTTTATCTAAACCATAAATACATTATTAATAAGGAAATTGACTCTTTAACCAAAAACAAGCTAAGCATTGGTCAGGAAATTGCTTTTGAAGACAAGTATTACGAATATAACCAAACGTCGCAAAACGATTATTTTGGCGATGCATTCCAAACCAAAAGTTTAAGAGACAGAGTCACATTAGAAGATTTTAACACAAAACTATATGCAAATTATAGTAACAATGTTATTGGAAGTCTTCAATTCAATACTAGTTATAATAATTATAATTACGGGTATGATAAAGTAACATATATTGAAAATAATTTAATTACCAACAGGTTAAAAGGAGATATAGTCTCAATAGGAGGTGCCTATTTTAAAAACATTAAAGGATTTAATATAGAAGGAGAGTTTGGTCTAAATGTTTCTGGAGATTTTGAAGGAAATTATATCTTAGGTAAAGCATCATATCAGTTTACAGACGATATTCTCTTTAGTGCTAAAATAAATCATGCGTCAAAAGCACCTAATTATAATTATCTCCTATACCAGAGTGTCTATAAAAATTACAATTGGAAATCTAATTTTAATAATACCGAAACTCAAAATATTGAATTAACCTTACAATCTAATAAAATAGCCAATTTATCATTTAATATAACATCAATAAACGATTACACTTATTTTAAGAAGGTAACAGATACAGGGCTAGTTAAGCCCTTCCAAACAGATAAATCTATTAGTTACTTATCCATAAAATTAGAAAAAGAAATAAAGTATAAGAAGTTTGCTTTAGACAATACCATTGTATATCAAACAGTAAAAGACGACAACCAAGTGTTTAATGTGCCGGAATTTGTAACTAGAAACACGTTATATTATTCAGATTACTTTTTTAAGAAAGCCTTGTTTCTGCAAACAGGAATTACATTTAATTACTTCACTAGCTATTATATGAATGGATACGATCCTCTTTTAGCAGAGTTCTACACCCAAACAGATAGGGAATATGGTAGCTTTCCTAGATTCGACTTTTTCGTGAATGCAAAAATTCAACAAGCAAGAATCTACATTAAAGCAGAACATATTAATTCAGCATGGACTGGTTACGACTATTACTCTGCACCTAATCATCCTTATCGAGATTTTGTCATCCGTTTCGGATTGGTCTGGAACTTCTTTTTATAGTGTAATAAACCTTTTTCAAATTGGTGTTTCCTTTCCTTAGATCTGAGTTAGGCTCTTCATTAGTCACTCTTTGCAGTAACTCTAACAAATGCCTCAATTAGGAAACACTCTCGAACACCTATTTAATAAAATAAGCATGAATGAGTAATCCTTATCGCGAAACTAGTCGAATAATATTAAGGCAGTCTTTTGTATAATGGAATAATTATAGCCTGTCATTCTATAATTAGAAAAACTATTAAGATGAATAAAAGAGGGGTCTTTTTCCCATTTTACGTACTATGCTTTTTTACTAATGTATATATTTTAAAAAAACACAATTATATAAAATGCAGTTAATAAGAGTTTTAAAAGGTGTTTAAGAAAAAGATTCAAAAAAGGTTAAAAAAAGTTTGTTTAGGATAAAAAAAGGGTTGTATATTTGCACCCCGAAAACGACGCAAT
>QFWS01000031.1 GCA_003144015.1 Flavobacteriaceae bacterium LYZ1037
CTGTAGGACCTGTTGTATCTGATGCTCCAGCTTGTGAAGGCGAAGTAACTTATACTTGGACATATACAGACTGTGCTGGGAACTCGCAAAATTATGTACATAGAGTAACGATTGATTTTGCGGACTTTGTATTACCAAATAATGAAAGTTCAACTGTTACATGTATTGATGACGCTCAAACTGTACCTACTCCTCCATCAATTACAGATAATTGTAATAATGATATAATTCCAAATGGACCAATTGTTAGTGCAGACCCGAATTGTATTGGTGATAAAACTTATACATGGACATATACAGATTGTGCTGGAAACTCGCAAGATTGGATTTACACCTATTCAATAAATGATGATATCGACCCAATAATAGTAACTCCTGCATCTAACATTTCTATTGAATGTGATGGTACTGGGAATAATGGTGCTATACAAACATGGTTAGATAATAATGGTGGAGCTTCTGCTTCAGACAACTGTTCTGAAGTTACGTGGACTAATAATTATGGAGGGACAATTTCTGATTGTTCAACTCCAATAGATGTTATCTTTACTGCAACTGATGCTTGTGGAAACTCTGTTTCAACAACTGCTTCATATGCAATTACTGATACAGTTCCTCCTACAATTGAAACTGAAGCTAGTGACTTAACAGTTGAATGTGATGGTCAAGGTAATATAGCTGATTTAGAAACATGGATAAATAATAATGGTGGTACAATTGCAAGTGATGATTGTAGTACTATAACTTGGGATGATGACTATAAAGGTGTATTAACTCCTGGTTGTGGTTTAACTGGATCTGCTATCGTTAGCTTTAAAGCAACTGATGCTTGTGGTAACGAAAGTATTTCTACTGCTACTTTTACTATTGTTGATACTACAGCTCCAGTGGCTCCTAGTGCGCCTGCTGATATCGCTTACGAGTGTATCGCTGATGTGCCTGCTGCTGGTGATTTAACAGCTGCTGATAATTGTGCTGGTGATATTACTGTTACTGGT
>QFWS01000032.1 GCA_003144015.1 Flavobacteriaceae bacterium LYZ1037
AGAAAATCCGCGAGGATTTTCGTAAGTAGGCTAGAACTAGCAATAAATTATATACGGTGTTAGCCATAGTATTTTATTTTCCATTCAGCATATTATAAATCAATGCAGTCACTATAATATCACTTTCGGCATTATGTTCTTTCAAATTCGGTTTAAGTGCTTGCCATTCCTTTTTATTTCCAAATAGTTTGTCAGCTGAATTATATAATGAAATTTTAAATCCATATTTATGTCCAAGTTGTTTTCCTGTCAATTTCATTGTGTCAACTTTGTTCTTTTTCTTTAATGAAAATGGAATTCCAGCTTTTACAAATTCAGCGTGCAATACTTTGTAATCAAACGCAATATTGTGTCCAACAATGTCATCTACTTTTGATGAGGCAACAGTCAAAGCAGATAGAGCTTTTTCTAATTCCACACCTTCTTTTTCACATTTTTCGTTCGTAATTCCGTGAATTTTTATTGCTTCTTTTGGAATATCCTCTTTCTGTTTTATATAAAAAGTCTCTCCGTCGTAATTTCCATTTATATCAACTAACATAAAAGCGAGTTGAACAATTCTTGGAAAGTTGTCTGAATGGTCAATAACATTTTGTTTTGTAACTCTAATCGAATTGTCATTTATTAATCCAGTCGTTTCTGTGTCGAGGATTAATGCAATTGGTTTGAAAGTATTTTTATTCTTTACGGGTTGTAAAGCAACTTCTTTCTTAATTGTCCTTGTTGCGACTTGTTTTTTTCCAGAATTAGTTGTCGAAGTGTTTTTATTCGACTTTTTCATTCTGCTAAATCCGACTATAATTAAGACGATTGCAATTATGATTATTAAAAAGTCCATTCGTTGGTTTTATATTATGGCTAACGTTATGTATATGAAAAGTAAGGGATTAAAAAATCAATTACCTTCAGATTTTTGTATAAGC
>QFWS01000033.1 GCA_003144015.1 Flavobacteriaceae bacterium LYZ1037
AACGGTTTTGTATATGAAAAGTGCGTG
Source organism: Flavobacteriaceae bacterium LYZ1037 (assembly GCA_003144015.1). GTDB lineage: Bacteria > Bacteroidota > Bacteroidia > Flavobacteriales > Flavobacteriaceae > Xanthomarina. Next base: position 28 of record QFWS01000033.1, read on the forward strand.
CTTGTGTCAGAGGATTTTCGGAACGAAAATCGGATGAAAGCAAGTACGCACTTTCTTTTGGTTTAGCACTAAACTACGCATTTTTTATATACAGTGTTGTAAGCAGTTTTTTTATTGTCCATAAATAGCAAGTAATATTAAAGGAATCGCAATTAGAGTTGATATAATTGCTGGTTTAATCCAACTTCTTTTTCTATGTTTAAATTCTTTACCAATAAACTTATTCCAAAAATATTCGGTTAATATACCTGTTCCAGCAAAATTAAACATCAGCGCAAGATTAGTTTTTAAATTTAATTGGTCTATAATAAGAACAGAGGCAATAGTATATAAAATTCCGAAAATCAAAACTTGAATTCTTCCTTTCGGATTGGCAGTTTGTTTCATGTTAGACATTAGTAAAACTGCTCCAAATATGGTTGAAAGTAATAAAGTAAAAACGAGAATCACACGTTTAGAATATAATTCAGGTGCATTTAGGTCGTCCGTAATATTGCTTTTCTTTTTTTCCTCTTCTATAAACTTCTTTTGCGCTATTAGTGTCTTTTCCTTCTCAACTTTAATTTCCTTTTCAACAGTTTCTAATTTAGAAGATTTTCCGTTACGCTCTTTCAAAATATGAATTGAAGCAGAAACGGCTTGTTCATTGTAACTTCCTTTATTTTCAATAATATTTTCTAAATCCGAGTCAGTTTTATGTTGGAATTTTTCAATAAATTTATTTTCGTTCATTTTCTAATTTTAGGTCAGTTTCGGGGTTTCGTCAAATTGCTTACAAC
>QFWS01000034.1 GCA_003144015.1 Flavobacteriaceae bacterium LYZ1037
CGTTGGCAAACATTTGACATAACATCTATGAAAAACATTATACTGATTTTACTATTAACTTTAAGCTTACAATCTTTCGGACAAAATAACTATCGAATTGAAAAGAGCATTTGGAGTTACACAAAGCCTTCCGAATATATTACGAGAGTAGACAATTTTGAGAAAGACAGAAAAACTGGAGAAAACTATGTTAAAAATCAAAATGACGGAACTACAGTTTCGACTGACGACAAAATACTTGTCTCAATAGCAAAAACTGATTCAGTACAAATGAATGTTGTTTTAGCGAGTTATAAAGACAATGGAAATATTGAAAGGTTTACGCTAAAAGGTTATGCTGAAAAATTAGGAGAATATTTCAAGGTAAATCCAAAGAACGATAATCCGAAAAATATAGTGACTGTAAAAGTTAATGAACTGATAATTGATGAAACAACGTTTTATCTGATTAGCAAAACCATTAATTATTCCGAACAAAACTATTCTTACACTTCTGATTATTATGTAACAGAAATTCAAGGAAAAGAATTTTCGATAGCAGCTGTTTATGACAATGAAACTGATAAACAGAAAATTGAGAAATCGATATTGGAATCAACATTTGAATAAAAATAAAAAAACGATTTGCCAACACCGTGTATAATTAATTGCTTTGTTCTTCCCTACTTGCGAATATTCCTGCGGAATATTCACAGGTTCGTCAAAGTTTGCTAAATTAGTTGCTTAACCACGCAACTAATCATACAC
>QFWS01000035.1 GCA_003144015.1 Flavobacteriaceae bacterium LYZ1037
GGTACTTATGCTACAGGACAGCCAACAACTGGAGTAGGTATTAGAAATGCACCTTATAGTACAGATTTTGCTGTTAATGACTTTACTTATAATGATACGAACGATACTGCTAATGTAGCAGCACCACATGGAATTGGTTTTGTTTGGGCAACATTTATCTGGGATTTAACTTGGGCTTATGTTGATAAATATGGTTTTGATGAAGACCTTTATAACGGTACAGGTGGAAACAATAAAGTGATGCAAGTTGTTATGGATGGTTTAAAATTACAAGGTTGTTCACCAGGATTTGTTTCAGGTAGAGATGGTATTTTAGCAGCAGATATGGCTTTAACAGGTGGTGAAGACCAATGTTTAATTTGGGAAGTATTTGCTAATAGAGGTGTTGGTTATGCAGCAGATCAAGGTTCTACTTTTAGTAGAGTGGATCAGGTTGAAGATTTCACCATGCCTCCAGCAAACGATCCTTCATTGGCTAATTGTACAAGCTTAAGTATTGAAGATTTTAATACAAGTAGTTATAAAGTGTATCCAAACCCAACCAATGGACGTTTATTTATTAAAACGGCTAAGAACTATGGT
>QFWS01000036.1 GCA_003144015.1 Flavobacteriaceae bacterium LYZ1037
CATTCGTTAGAAATTCATTTAATATAAACATAAAAAAATGGCTTTGTGCAAACAAAGCCATTGATTTCAAACGATTTACATTTAGTAGCGGGAACTGGACTCGAACCAGTGACCTTCGGGTTATGAGTCCGACCTCGACCGCTTTCTCAACACAAACACTGGGGGTTTGAGTTGTTTTATTTTGAAATCGTATGCAAAAACGTATGCAGTTTTGACTTTCTAATTAGTAATTATTAAAGGGTAAATCTACTTATTTTTTTATAAAAACATGCCCTTTAGTTAAAATAAAGTATCCATTATAAAACTCTTAATCCTATAGATATAAATACTCACCAAGTTATTAAATCATATCTGGAAATTAAAGATTTACTATCTTAGCGTTATAAGATGGATATAGACAATTGTCTATATCCAATTGTTGTGAGCAATAGCGCGACTTCAACAAGCTTTTAATTCGAATATGTTTGCGCTAAAAAAGGACAACTAGAGTGTGAGGACAACTAGAGTGTGGTATATCAAAGTGGATTATAGGAGATAATTCGCT
>QFWS01000003.1 GCA_003144015.1 Flavobacteriaceae bacterium LYZ1037
ATTGCGTCGTTTTCGGGGTGCAAATATACAACCCTTTTTTTATCCTAAACAAACTTTTTTTAACCTTTTTTGAATCTTTTTCTTAAACACCTTTTAAAACTCTTATTAACTGCATTTTATATAATTGAGTTTTTTTTAAAATATATACATTAGTAAAAAATCGGATATTATTAATACCTAAATTTTATAGATTGATATAACCAATCTCTTACAATAAATCCAAATCATCTTGATCCAAACTAAACGAATCATGTCTATATATAAGTATAAAACATTAGTCTATTATAATCTGATACATTATGTTATATAAATAATGGATGGAACATTGTATGTAAAATTTTATACTATTATCTTTGCTTCTTTATTTTAAGACATATATATAATGATACAGATTACATTACCAGATGGTAGTATTAAGTCGTTTGAAAAGAATACGACTGCAATGGAGGTTGCAAAAAGCATTAGTGAAGGGCTTGCTAGAAATGTTATTTCTGCTAGTTTTAACAATACTATTATTGAAACGACTACTCCATTAACTACCAATGGTTCATTAATCTTATATACATGGAATAACGAAGAAGGTAAAAAAGCATTTTGGCATTCTTCTGCACATATATTAGCACAAGCTATAGAAGAACTATATCCTAACTCAAAATTATGGGTTGGTCCAGCTATTGAAAATGGCTTTTATTACGATATTGATTTAGGAGAAGAAACTATTTCAGACAAGGATTTTAAGAGCATTGAAGATAAAATGTTAGAAATAGCTAGAGGTAAACATGATTTCAAAATGAGATCTGTATCAAAGGCTGAAGCTTTATCATACTATAAAGGTAAGAATAGTTATAAGGTAGATTTAATTGAAAACCTTGAAGATGGTACCATTACATTCTGCGACCATTCAACTTTTACAGATTTATGTCGTGGTGGTCATATTCCTAACACAAGTATTGTTAAGGCTGTAAAAATTCTAAGTGTTGCAGGAGCTTACTGGAAAGGTGATGAAAATAATAAGCAATTAACTCGTGTTTATGGTATTTCTTTCCCAAAACAAAAAGAGCTTACTCAATATTTAGAACTTCTTGAAGAAGCAAAGAAAAGAGACCACAGAAAACTTGGTAAAGAATTAGAGTTATTTACATTTTCGCAAAGAGTTGGTCAAGGACTACCTTTATGGTTACCAAAAGGAGCTGCCTTACGTGAGCGCTTAGAAAACTTTCTAAAAAAAGCTCAGAAAAAAGCTGGATACGAAATGGTAGTTACCCCACATATAGGTCAGAAAGAATTATATGTCACATCTGGACATTATGCAAAATACGGAGAAGACAGTTTTCAACCAATACACACTCCTAAAGAAGGTGAAGAGTTTTTATTAAAACCAATGAACTGCCCTCATCATTGTGAAATATTTAATAGCAGCCAGTGGTCTTATAAAGATCTTCCAAAGCGATTTGCTGAATTTGGAACCGTTTATAGATATGAACAAAGTGGCGAACTACATGGATTAACACGTGTGAGAGGTTTCACTCAAGATGATGCACACATTTTCTGCACACCAGACCAATTGGATAAAGAATTTAAAGATGTTATAGATTTAGTACTTTATGTCTTTGGCTCATTAGGCTTTGAAAATTTTACAGCTCAAGTATCTTTAAGAGATCCTGATAACCCAGAAAAATATATTGGAGATGATCATTTATGGGAAAAGGCTGAGCAGGCAATTATCAATGCAGCAGAAGATAAAAAATTAAATTTTGTCATTGAAACTGGTGAAGCTGCTTTCTATGGACCAAAATTAGATTTTATGGTTAAAGATGCCCTTGGTAGACAATGGCAACTAGGAACTATACAAGTTGACTATACGCTTCCTGAACGTTTTGATTTAACTTATAAAGGCAGTGATAATGAATTACACAGACCTGTAATGATTCACCGTGCACCTTTTGGAAGTATGGAACGTTTTATAGCAATTCTACTTGAACATACTGGAGGAAATTTCCCACTTTGGTTGATACCAGATCAAGTAATTGTGTTATCAATTAGTGAGAAATATGAAAAATACGCGAAAAAAGTTTTAAATGTGTTAGAAAATAACGAAATTCGCGCCCTAATTGATAACAGAAATGAGACCATGGGTAAGAAGATTCGGGAAGCCGAAATGAAAAAAATCCCATATATGGTCATAGTTGGAGAGAATGAAGAGCAAGAAGATATGATTTCTGTTCGCCAACATGGTGGAGAAGATCTTGGCATGATTACTGTACAAGATTTGACAGATATTATAAATAAAGAGATAAATAAGTCATTAAAGACATTTTAAAAATAAGTTTAACTAAAATTATAAAGCCATAGCAATACGTAGAAGAAAACAAGTCTCTAGACGAGTTAGTCAAGAAGATCAACACAGAATTAATTCTAAAATTAGGTCTGAAAAAGTGCGATTAGTAGGTGATAATGTTGAAGTTGGTGTATACCCAACTAAGGACGCACTAGCTATTGCAGATGAACAAGGTTTAGATCTTGTTGAAATATCACCTAAAGCTGATCCTCCGGTTTGTAAGGTTATGGATTATAAAAAGTTTCTTTACGAACAGAAGAAACGTGAAAAAGCTTTAAAATCTAAAGCTAGCAAAGTTGTAGTTAAAGAAATTCGATTTGGTCCACAAACCGATGATCATGATTACGATTTTAAAAAGAAACATGCTGAGAAATTTTTAAAGGAAGGTGCAAAATTAAAAGCTTTTGTATTCTTTAAAGGTCGTTCGATTGTTTTTAAAGAACAAGGTCAAATCTTACTTTTAAGATTAGCTCAAGATTTAGAAGAATTAGGTAAAGTGGAACAAATGCCTAAATTGGAAGGTAAACGTATGACCATGTTTATAGCTCCAAAAAAATCAAAATAAATCCTGATTTACAGGTTGAAAATAATAAGTGAAATAAACAAAACTAGGAGAACAAGATGCCTAAAATGAAAACCAAATCTAGTGCCAAAAAACGTTTTAAGTTAACAGGTACTGGTAAGATTAAAAGAAAGCACGCTTTTAAAAGTCATATCTTAACAAAGAAGTCTAAAAAGCGTAAGTTAGCATTAACTCACAGTACTTTAGTACATGCGAGTGATGAGAACAGTATTAAAGAACAATTACGATTAAAGTAATCACGTTCGGTTAAATTATTATTTAAACCCTGGAGTTAGGCAATTAAAGTGTCGATTATCGGCCGCCTACTACAAAAAACAATTAAATTATGCCAAGATCAGTAAATTCTGTTGCCAAAAGAGCCAGAAGAAAAAAGGTGCTTAAACAAGCAAAAGGTTACTTCGGACGTCGTAAAAACGTTTGGACAGTAGCAAAAAATGCGGTTGATAAAGCGATGCAATATTCGTATAGAGACCGTAGAAACAAAAAGAGAACATTCCGTGCTTTATGGATTACGCGTATTAACGCTGGAGCTAGAGAACATGGATTATCTTATTCTCAATTTATGGGAAAATTAAAAGCTAATGATATTGAATTAAACCGTAAGGTTTTAGCAGATTTAGCTATGAATAATCCTGAGGCTTTTAAAGCTGTAATAGAGAAAGTAAAATAAGGCGTTTCGCCTATTGTATAACATATTTCACTTATAAAAAAACCAACTCTTTTGAGTTGGTTTTTTTGTTTAAAGAATTACAATATACATTTTTATAAATTGAATTAACGTTATAATTCATTCCAAAGTTTAACAAATAACAAAGAGAGTTAATGCAGTTAAGTTTTCTGCTTCTTTTTTCTTGCTGCCGGAAACAAGACATTATTTAAAATAAGCCTATAACCTGGTGAAGTTGGATGCAGGTCTAATTCTGTTTTTGGGTCTCCTACTCTATGTGTATAATCTTCTGGGTCGTGACCTCCATAAAAAGTAAAAAAACCTTTTCCTTTTATTCCATGAATGTATTTGGCTTCTCCATTGGTTTTGTTTTCTCCAAGCACTAATACATTTGACTTAATTTCATCTCTTGTAAAAGACGTTGTTTGCCCCATAAACCCTTTAACTAAAGCTGTATGGTTCTGATTTAACATCGTTGGAATTGGATCCCATTTTGCAGAAAAATCCATCAATGTAAAATAATCTGTCATTTTAGGAATCTGTCTTTTTTGAGTCATATCTATAGAAGAAAACTCATAAACCATAGGATTTCTTTCCAATTTAAAATCTTTAAATGCGAACGTTTTTTTGTAATTTATTTTAGATTGATAGTTTGGATCGCTAGCGTCTCCATCGAACATGGGTTCGCAAATATCTATTCCTTCTGCAGAGAGAGCTATATCAAAACTATCTGTAGCGCTACACATAGCAAACATGAAGCCTCCACCTACTACATAATCTCTTATTTTTAAAGAGACAGCAAGTTTTTCTTCAGATACTTTAGAATAACCCAATTTAGCTGCTAATGCTTCAGAAGCTTTCTTTTCTTCTATGTACCAAGCAGCAGTTCTATAATTTGCGTAGAATTTACCATATTGCCCTGTAAAATCTTCATGGTGTAAATGCAACCAATCGTAAAGTAATAAAGCATCATTCAACACTTCTTCATCATATACTGTTTCATAAGGAATTTCAGCATAAGTTAAAACCATGGTTACAGCGTCATCCCAAGGTAGTTTTCCTTTTGGCGTATAAACAGCAATTTTAGGTGCTTTCTCTAAAACAACAGCTTCCATATTTTTACTAGGACTACTAATTTCTTCTAGTATGGATTCAGTTTTGGCATCAGATAATATTTCAAAAGAAACTCCCCTTATTTGGCATTCACGTTGAATTTCTTCAGTATCTGGCATTAAAAAAGAACCTCCTCTGTAATTTAATAACCATTTTACTTTTAATTGTTTTTCTAAAGTCCAATAAGTAATTCCGTAAGCTTTTAAATGATTTTTCTGACTTTCTGCATCCATAGGAATAAGGATATATGATGCAAATGTGTTTACCGAAAATAATAGGACAAATATAAGGGCTAGCTTTTTCACAGTTGAAATATACTTAAAAATTATGCCTCTAAATACCTTTTAAATAAAATTTAACCTATAGTTACTTATTAACTGTTTCTTGAGAGAATATCTGAGAGAACTTTGGTTGATGGAAATTGGTCTAAGATAATTTTAATAAAAACTGTAATAGGAATGGCCATAATTAAACCTGGAACTCCCCAGAGAAAACCCCAAAACATAAGCATCACTAAAACGGTTATAACGTTTAATGAAAATGATTTTCCCATAAAAATAGGCTCTAAAATAGAACCGAATAATACTTGAACACTTGTAATTGATATGATAAAAAACAGGAGTGTACTTGTTGGATCTAACTCAATAAAAGCGAATATTGATAATAAAACGACTGTAATAATAGAACCAACCATTTGCACAAAATTAATAACAAAAGCAAAAAGACCCCAAAAAATTGGAAAACTCACATCGAAAAACAAGCAAGCTAAACCAGTTCCAATTCCAGTTGCAAGGCTAACAAAAAACTTGACTTTAATAAACTTTATAAGATCTTTTTCAATCTTAAAAAACGTTTTAAGAGATGTATGTCTCTGTTTTAGGATGGTACTATTTAATACTTTTTGGATATTTATAGATTCAGCTAACCATAAAACAACGAAAAAAATTATCATGAGTATCATGGTAAGCGTTCGTTGAATGAAGTTTATAGTGTTTCCTAAACTATCTTTTGCAAGAAACTGTTTTAAAACACTTTCTTTATCATCTAGTTTGAATCCAAATGTTTCTTGTGCTAAATGAAATAAACTGTCTAACTTTACTTCTGCTTTAGAAAAGAATTCGGTATCTGAATTTAGGATTTGTTTGCTTGATAATTGGATTAATTCTACACCAATTTTCAAACCTCCAATGATTAGTAAAACAACAATTACAATACTAATGAATTTAGGAACATTCTTTTTCCCTAACCAACGCATAATTGGCAAAAAAAGTAGTGCAATAAACATCGAGAACACTAATGGAACAAAAATGAAAGAAAGTATTTTTAGTAAATAAAAAATTAAAGGGATAACAATTACTAATAATAATATGTTTGTGGTTCTTAATTTATCCATAATATTTGAGCTATATAAAATAGACTTGGGCTTTAAAATGGCACGTCGTTATCATCTTCTGGTGTACCGAAAGCATCACTTGCAGAAGGGAAATTATCTGGAGAAAATGTATTATCGTTTGCTGCAGCATTCATTTTAGAATGAAACTCTTGTCCAAATGGTGTATCAAAATCATCAAGATTATCAAATTTACCTAAATGACCAATAAATTTTAGACGAATATTCTCTAATCCTCCATTTCTGTGTTTCGCAATAATAAATTCGGCTTGACCTTCAGTTGGTGTTCTTTCATCGTCGTCCCATTCGTCTATTTTATAATATTCCGGTCTATAAATAAAGGATACAATATCAGCATCTTGCTCGATGGCTCCAGATTCACGAAGATCGGAAAGCAAAGGCCTTTTGCTACCTCCACGCGTTTCAACTGCACGAGATAATTGCGACAAAGCAATTACAGGGATACTTAATTCTTTTGCTAATGCTTTAAGGTTACGCGATATCATAGAAATCTCTTGTTCTCTATTTCCACCTTTCTGGCCACCACCTGCAGTCATTAATTGTAAATAATCCACCACAATTAATTTAATACCATGCTGAGAAGACAGACGTCTAGCCTTAGCTCTAAGGTCAAATATAGAAAGTGAAGGTGTGTCATCAATAAACAAAGGTGCTTTTTCTAAGCTCTTAACTTTAACATTTAGTTGTTCCCATTCATGTTTTTCTAGTTTTCCAGTTCTCAACTTTTCTGAAGACAAACCAGTTTCACTAGAAATTAAACGCATAATTAATTGTACAGAAGCCATTTCTAATGAGAAAAAAGCTACAGGGATGTTTTGAGTGACAGCAATATTTCTTGCCATAGACAAGGTTAGGGCAGTTTTTCCCATACCTGGTCGAGCAGCTACAATAATCAAATCGCTTTCTTGCCAGCCAGAAGTAAGTTTATCTAGTTTTGTAAACCCAGAAGGAATACCACTCAAGCCTTCTTTATTAGAAATTTCTTCAATTTTCTTTTTAGCTTGAATAACTAATTCTTGAGCTGTTTCACTAGATTTTTTTATATTTCCTTGTGTTACTTCATATAGTTTAGATTCTGCGCGATCTAACAAATCAAAAACATCTTGGGTTTCATCGTAAGAATCTTCAATAATTTCATTTGAAATTTTTATTAAACTTCGCTGAATAAATTTTTGAAGAATGATTCGTGCATGAAACTCAATGTGGGCAGATGAAGACACTTTTTGAGTTAATGAAATAAGGTAAAAATCTCCACCTGCTAAATCTAACTTTGAGTTTTTCTTTAATTGGCTAGAAACGGTTAATAAGTCGACTGGTTCACTATTTTCAAATAATTGAAAAATAGCTTCAAAAATATGTTGATGAGCTTCTTTATAAAAAGTGTTAGCACTTAAAATATCTATAACCTCATCGACTCCTTTTTTATCAATCATCATTGCGCCAAGCACAACTTCTTCTAAATCAATAGCTTGAGGTGGTATTTTACCTCTTTCCAGATTGATAATTGTGCTTTTATCTACTTGATATCCTTTAATTTGGTTCGGTTGTTTCATACGTTACGAAAGTAGCTAAATTGAAAAGAAAAATGACGAATAATCAACTCTTGATTGTTCACCATAAGTTAACAATTTAACTGTTAATAACTTAAAAATATTGTTAATAAGCATAAAAAAATCTGAAATATGACATTTCAGATTTATGCATTATAGGTTTTAGTTGAGTTAACTTTTAAAAACACCCATTTCCATATATTTTTCCATGCGTTGTTTTACTAATTCTTTTGGTGATAAGTTTTTTAATTCATCGTAAGACTTAATTATTGCCTGACTAACCGATTTGAAGGTTGTTTCTCTATCACTATGTGCTCCTCCTATTGGTTCTTTTATAATTGCATCGACTACTTTTAGCTTTTTAGCATCTTTAGCTGTTAATTTTAAGGCTTCGGCTGCTAGTTCTTTTTGATCCCAGCTACGCCATAAGATGGAAGAGCAGTTTTCTGGTGAGATAACAGAGTACCATGAATTTTCTAACATAAGAACCTTATCTCCTACTCCTATTCCTAATGCTCCACCAGAAGCACCTTCACCTATAACGATGGTAATAATTGGCACTTTTAAACGTGTCATTTCAAGAATATTTCTTGCAATGGCTTCACCTTGCCCACGTTCTTCAGCTTCTAAACCTGGGTATGCCCCTGGTGTATCGATTAAAGTAACAACTGGAATTCCAAATTTTTCGGCTGATTTCATTAAACGCAAAGCTTTTCTATAACCTTCTGGGTTTGCCATTCCAAAATTTCTGTATTGTCTAGTTTTAGTATTATAACCCTTTTGTTGACCAATAAACATAAAACTTTGGTCTCCAATTTTCCCTAATCCGCCAATCATGGCTTTATCGTCTTTAAAGTTTCTATCGCCATGAAGCTCTAAAAAAGTGTCTCCACATAGGGCCTTAACATAATCTAAAGTATAAGGTCTACTTGGATGACGAGACATTTGTACACGTTGCCAAGGGGTTAGGTTTTTATAAATTTCTTTTTTGGTAGTTATAAGTTTTTTTTCAATTTGTTTACAGGTTTCCGTAACATCTACTTCGCTCTCTTGACCAATAACTTGGCATTTCTGCAGTTGATCTTCAAGTTCTTTAATAGGAAGTTCAAATTCTAAATATTCCATTGGAAGTTATAGTTTGTTTTTTGTTAGCTTACAAAATTACATATTTTATTTCGTTTAAATTTTCGATTTAAACATAAAATTTCATGTCAATAATTAAATAAAAATAAGGTTTTAAAAACAAACTAGCTACTCTTCTAGACTAGTTCTTTTTCTTTTTCTTTTAATTTTGATGTTTTTCAATATTCCATTTAGCATCACTACGCCAATAATAATTGAAGCTCCCAAATAAAAAGACGGACTCATTATTTCTTTTTTTGGAAATAAAATAAGCGCTAAAACAATACCATAAATTGGTTCTAAATTATAAGTTAACACTACTGTATATGGACTAACGTATCTCATAACATAAACTGAAGCAATAAAGGCATATGCTGTACATACAGAGGCTAAAACAAAAAGATAACCAAAGTCTGATATGCTTAGAACAAAGAACTCTTTTGAAAATCCATTACCAAATAAAATAATAAACAAACTAATAAATAAAACACCACTAATAAACTCGTAAACTGAAATAACGGTTGCCGTATGTTTCTCTAAGAATTTGCCGTTTAAAACAGCAAATGTAGAGGATAAAAATGCTGAAACAATTCCTAAAATAATACCATATAAATATTTAAACTCACTATTAGTAATGATAGCAACACCAACCATAATAAGAAGTCCAAATACAATTTCATACCAAATAATTTTTCGTTTATAAATTATAGGCTCAAGCAATGAAGCAAAGAATGCTCCAGTAGAAAACATCGCAAGGGTAATAGATATATTTGACACTTTTATCGATTCGAAAAAAGTAATCCAATGCAAAGCAATAATAATACCAGCAAAGGCTAATTTTGCAACCGATTTTAATGGGATCTTAATATTTATCTTAGCAAAAATAATATACATAAACATTAAGGCAGTTGCTATAAGCATACGATACCAAACCAATGACACGGCATCTATAGATATTAACTCACCTAAAATAGCTGTAAATCCTGCGATAAATACAAGAAGATGTAGGTGCAGGTAATTTTTTAAATTATCGTTTAGCATTGTAAAGAAGATAAGCCGCTAAAAAACCAAAAATCACATTAGGAAACCAAACTGCCACCAATGGAGAAAAATCTGATTGTGAGGCTAACACACCAAATATTTTATCGAAAAACACAAAAACCATAGCGATACAAATTCCGAAAGCTAGGTTAACTCCCATTCCACCACGACGTTTAATAGAAGAAACAGCTACTGCAATAATCGTTAAAATAAATACAGATACTGGTAAACTCCATTTACGATATTTTACCAATTTATATCTATTTATATAAGACGATCCCCTCTTTTCTTCTTTTTCAATAAATTTATTTAACTCGCCATAAGGTAATGTTTCTGCTATGTAAACTACTGGTGTTAAATCTTCTAAATCGAATGGAAAAAGGGTGTCTTTTTTTCTTACTATATCAAGAATGTCATCGCTTTCTCCAATTAATCTTTTGGTATAATTATTTAAAATATATGTGCTATCTTCTTCATTAAACTTAATCGTATTAGCACTAATCTTATAAGTCATTTTATCATCTTCAAAATGTTCTAAAGTAAAATTTCTACCGATTTTTTGTTTCACGTCAAAATTTTTCACATAAATATAATCGTGATCATTAATTTGCCTATAAACGTTCTGATTATTAAGTGCATCATTACTGTTTTTAAGGTATTTATAATTAAAATCGTTAAACCCTCTACTTGCATTTGGTGCTAAATACATGCCTAAAACCAAAGCTAAAATAGCAACAATAGTAGCTCCAATCATGTAAGGTCTTAAAAATCTAGAGAAAGAAACACCAGAACTTAAAAATGCAATAACTTCTGTGTTATTAGCCAATTTTGAAGTAAACCAAATTACAGAAAGGAATAAAAACAATGGAAATAATAAATGGGCGAAATAAATTGTGAAGTCTAAAAAGTAGATTAATACTTCTCCAAAAGGCACTTCGTTTTCAAGTATTTTACCTATTTTCTCTGCTAAATGGACTGTTATTCCAATAGGAATAAACAATAGCAACATGATAAAAAATGTAAACAAATAACGTTTTAATATGTACCAATCGAGTATTTTCAAAATTATAGTCGTTTATCCATTTGTTTCACCATCCTATCTTTCCAAATTCTAAAATCTCCTGCTAATATATGCTTTCTCGCTTCGCGAACCAACCACATATAGAACCCTAAATTATGTATGGTTGCTATTTGCGCTCCTAATCTCTCGTTTACAGTAAATAAGTGACGAAGGTAGGCTTTAGTGTAATCTGTATCTACAAAAGTAATTCCCATATCATCAATTGGTGAAAAATCGTCAGCCCATTTTAAATTCTTTATATTAATGGTACCGTGAGCTGTAAATAACATGCCGTTTCTAGCATTTCTAGTAGGCATCACACAATCAAACATATCAACTCCTAAGGCGATATTTTCAAGAATATTTATAGGAGTTCCAACACCCATTAAATATCTTGGTTTGTCTTCTGGTAGAATATCGGTTACAATTTCTGTCATGGCATACATTTCTTCAGCTGGTTCCCCGACAGACAAACCTCCAATAGCATTCCCTTCTGCACCTGCATTGGCAATATATTCGGCAGATTGCTTCCTTAAATCTTTATAGGTGCTTCCTTGAACAATAGGAAAAAAGGTCTGACTATAATTGTATTTAAAAGGCACTTTTTCTAAATGATTAATACATCTATCCAACCATCTATGCGTCATATGCATGGAGCGTTTTGCATAATGATAATCGCACGGATAAGGCGTGCATTCATCGAATGCCATAATAATATCTGCTCCAATGGTTCGTTGAATTTCCATCACATTCTCTGGAGTAAACGTATGGTAACTTCCGTCAATATGACTTTTAAATTTAACGCCTTCCTCTTTTATTTTTCGATTAGCAGAAAGCGAATACACTTGGTATCCACCGGAATCGGTTAAAATATTACGATCCCAATTCATAAATTTATGCAATCCTCCAGCTTTTTCTAAAATAGTTGTTTGAGGACGAAGGTATAAATGATAGGTATTACCTAGAATTATATCTGGATTAATATCATTTTTAAGTTCACGTTGATGAACCCCTTTTACAGATGCAACAGTACCAACTGGCATAAATATTGGAGTTTCTATTTTACCATGATCTGTTGTAATTACTCCAGCTCTGGCATTTGATTGAGTGTCTTTTCCTTTTAATTCAAAAATCATATACTAATAACATCAGTTGGCAAATATAAATAACATAAAGCGAGGAATTTCTTAATAAAATCAAAATTGTTAGCAAAACACCAACATTCGTTAATAAGTGACTTAAAACTCCTTTTGAATACGTATTTTAAACCATTATTTTTGCAACTGAAAAACTAACAAAATAAACATGCCAAACACACAACAATTAAAAGATTTAACTACCCAGGTTCGTAGAGATATTCTTCGAATGGTACACAAAGTAAATTCAGGTCATCCTGGAGGTTCCTTAGGATGTGCTGAGTTTTTTGTAGCACTTTACCAAGAAATTATGGATAGAAACACCCATTTTGACATGGATGGAATTGATGAAGATTTATTCTTTTTATCGAATGGTCATATTTCTCCAGTTTATTATAGTGTTCTTGCAAGATCTGGTTATTTTCCGGTGGACGAGTTAAACACCTTTCGTTTAATTAATTCGCGCTTACAAGGTCACCCAACAACTCATGAAAATTTACCAGGAATACGAATTGCCTCAGGTTCTCTAGGTCAAGGTATGTCTGTTGCATTAGGTGCTGCTCAAACCAAAAAATTAAATAAGGATTCGCATTTAATATATAGTTTGCATGGTGATGGCGAATTACAAGAGGGTCAAAACTGGGAAGCTATTATGTACGCTGCAGGAAACAAAGTAGATAATATTATTTCTACTATAGATTTAAATGGTCAGCAAATTGATGGTTCTACAGATACCGTTTTACCAATGGGGAGTTTAAAAGCAAAATTTGAAGCTTTTGGCTGGAAAGTTGTTGAAATAAACGAAGGAAATAACATCGAAGCTATTTTAAAAGGCATGGCTGAAGCAAAAAGTAAAACTGGGCAAGGAAAACCAGTTTGTGTTTTATTAAAAACCATTATGGGTAATGGTGTCGATTTTATGATGCATACACATGCATGGCATGGCAAGGCTCCAAACGATGAGCAATTAGCTAATGGGTTAGCGCAAAACCCAGAAACTTTAGGAGACTATTAATTATCAATCAACAACGAACATGAAAACATACATAAATACAGGAAATAAAGATACTCGTTCAGGCTTTGGAGACGGTTTAACAGAATTGGGACAAACGAATGAAAATGTTGTGGCATTATGTGCCGATTTAATTGGCTCTTTAAAGATGGACGATTTTAAAGCAAATCATCCCGAACGTTTTTTTCAGGTAGGGATTGCTGAAGCTAATATGATTGGTTTAGCAGCTGGAATGACGATTGGTGGAAAAATTCCATTTACTGGTACTTTTGCTAACTTTTCTACGGGTCGTGTTTACGATCAAATTCGTCAGAGTGTTGCTTATTCAGATAAAAATGTAAAAATATGTGCCTCACATGCTGGTTTAACTTTAGGTGAAGATGGTGCTACCCATCAGATTTTAGAAGATATAGGCTTGATGAAAATGTTGCCAGGAATGACGGTTATTAACACTTGTGATTATAACCAAACAAAAGCAGCAACTATTGCTATTGCAAATCATCAAGGACCAGTCTACCTACGTTTCGGAAGACCAAAAGTGGCTAACTTTACTTCTGAAGATCAGACATTTGAAATTGGGAAAGCCCTTCATTTAGTAGAAGGTTCAGATGTTACTATTGTTGCCACTGGGCATTTGGTGTGGGAAGCTCTTGAAGCTGCTAAAACTTTAAATGAAAGAGGGATTTCTGCTGAAGTTATAAATATTCATACCATAAAACCATTAGACGATGAAGCCATTATCAAATCTGTTTCAAAAACAGGTAGTATAGTAACTGCTGAAGAGCATAATTTTCTTGGAGGTTTAGGTGAAAGTGTTGCACGAGTATTAGCAACAAAAAAACCAACACCACAAGAATTTGTGGCTACCAAAGATACCTTTGGTGAATCTGGAACCCCTGAACAGCTTATGGAAAAATATGGTTTAAATAGCCAAGCCATTATTAAAGCCGTTGAAACTGTATTAAAAAGAAAATAATTGCTTTAATGTTTCGTTTTATATTAAACCCTAAAACGAAAATTTATGAAGCAGGTATTTTATTTAAGTATAGTTCTAATAGTTTTTACAACGTTTGCTCAAGCACAAAACAAATCTGGTTTTGGATTTAAAGGAGGTTTAAACTATAATGCAAATGGGGACTATTTTGAATCTATAGGAAGTAATGCAGAACATCCAGATAGACATGTAGGTTATCACTTTGGTATCTTTGGTAAGATAGGTGGTAAAATTTATTTAAAACCAGAATTGGTTTATACAAGCACTAAAAGTGACTATAATACTGGGAGTTTTAAAATGCAAAAGCTGGATGCTCCAGTATTGGTTGGTTTAAGATTCTTTGAATTTCTTAATGTCTTTGCTGGTCCTTCTTTACAATATATTCTAGATTCAGAATTTGAAGGAATTGACATTAATGAAATTGAAAATGATTTTACTGTTGGTTTAAACTTTGGCGTTGGAGTTAGTTTCAACAGAATTGGAATCGACCTAAGATATGAAAGAGGGTTTAGTGAAAACGAAGCTACTTTTATAAATAGTAATTCTGGTTTAAATGTCAGTAGAATTGATACTAGACCAGATCAATTAATCTTGAGTTTATCTTTTCTTTTATAAACAAAAAAACCTCTTAATAATTTAAGAGGTTTTTTTGTTTTACAATGTTACTTTTAGTTTACACTACTATCTAAATAATCTGGAATCCCATCATTATTTGAATCTGTGTAAATAACCGTATTTAAAGTAAATGTCCCATTGTTATTATCTACAATATTATATAATACTTCATCTGGTGCCGCATAGGTATCATAATACGTTTGAGCTGCTGTATTTGAAGTAAAAGGCATCATGTTTTCATCTTCAGTATAAACCGTTCTTTCTATTTCATCTTTTGTTAAAACCCCATCACCATCGTCATCAACATCCACAAAGTCTGGAATATCATCACCATCTGTATCATCATCAAAAGAATCTTGATTATTGTTTAAATCTTCTAAATAAGAAAATACACCATCAGAATCATGATCAAAAAGCGTTCGTTTTTCTGGATTAAAAGTAAAAATTAAGTTAGAATATGCAGGCACATTTGCTTGTGTTTGAGAAAAATAACCCAATCCAGAAGGAACAAAAACAGCACCAATACCATGATTGTGATTTGTAATAGTTCCGTCCATATTTTCGGTATAACCTTGTCTAGCTTTAAACTCTATAATGCCTTCTTTAAAACCATCTACCACACCTAAATAATTACCAACCGAAGTTAAATGAAAAGGGATTCCAGTTACAGCACTGTCAAAAAGAGTTCCATCTATTAAAGTCCCATTATAATTAGCAAAAACCTGATCGATTGGGTGAATATCACCTCCTAAACCTTCTCTAACAACTAAATAATAAAGCTTATAAACTATGCCTTCAGAATCTGTTACTTCTTTAATTTTCAATTCGTCACCTAGCATATCCATTAATGATGTTTTATCGCTATTTGCACCAGCAATGGTATCGATAACTATTTCAAAACTATCGTTAGGTGTTACGATATAAGGCATAACGTCTAAATTACTATAAACTTGGTTTTGCTCAAATTCTTCATAATTATAAAAATGAGTTTCTAAATACGCCTCTATTTCTACGATATTTTCATCATAAACTTCCTGTCTATCTCTTGGTGGTACAACATATGGACTATCATCATCTTCATCTTTTTTACAAGATAAAACAATCAAACCAAAACATAAAACAGCAGTTGCTATATTTCTAATTTTCATTATTGCTTCTTTTTTGAGGTGCAAGATACAATTTATTAATAATTTTGCACAAGAACATTAACGTAGATTTTAGATAATATTATGCGAATTGACAAGTATTTATGGTGTGTAAGATATTATAAAACAAGGAGTCTTGCTACAACTGCATGTAAAAAAGGGCATGTAAAAGTTAATGGAGACCCTATAAAGCCTAGCCGTGAAGTTTACCCAACAGATGAGGTTCAAGTAAGAAAAGACCAAATAAACTATACGTTTACTATAAACGATTTACCTCCAAGTAGGGTTGGCGCCAAACTAGTCGATATTTATAGAACAGACACTACACCCAAGGAAGCATTTGAAGCACAAGAGCTTTTAAAATACTCTAAAGACTACTACCGAAAAAAAGGAACCGGAAGACCAACAAAAAAAGATAGAAGAGATATTGACGACTATCAAGATGAAATTGAATAACAAAAATCTCCAAAATTCTAAATTTGTATTTTATCTTTGAACAAAGAACTATCTAAGATGACTTTAACAAAAAATATTATTTTAAACCACGAAGAAATAAATCATAAAATCAAGCGAATTGCTTATCAGATTTATGAAAACAATGTAAATGAAACCGAGGTTATCTTAGCAGGTATTGACAAAAATGGATACATTCTTGCCAAGAAACTAAAAACAGTCTTAAGTAAAATTTCTCCTATTACTCCAGTTTTGTGCAAGGTGGTTATTGATAAGAAAAATCCAAGAAACGATATTAAAACATCTCTTAACACTAAAGATTACGAAAATAAATCTGTTGTTTTAATAGACGATGTCTTAAATTCTGGTACGACTTTGATTTATGGCGTGAAATATTTTCTTGAAGTGCCATTAAAACAATTTAAAACTGCCGTTTTAGTTAATAGAAATCATAAAAAATATCCTGTTAAAGCGGATTTTAAAGGTATCTCACTTTCTACTTCCTTAAACGAGCACATAGATGTCATTTTAGAAGGAAAAGCGTTTAAAGCATATTTAAAATAGCTTTGAAACTATATTTTCTATCACTTCTGCTTTAACTTTGTTTCCATCTATTTTATAATTAGCCTGATTATAAAAAGGCAAACGTTCAAATAAATGCTTACCAACAAATTCTAACATATCATTTTGGTCTGAAACATAGGCAACTAATGGTCTATTGCTTTTATCATTCATTAACCTTCTTGCCAATTCATTTACAGGAACATTTAAAAAGAATGAGGTTACATCTTTATTTTCTTTGAGTAATTCTAAATTATTCGAAAAGCAAGGAGTTCCACCACCGAGAGATAAAATCAAATCGTCTTTTGATGAAATAATCTCTTTTAAATAGCTATTTTCAATTTTTCTAAAAAAAATTTCACCTTTTTCTAAAAATATTTTCTGAATGGATTTACCTTCTTTTTCTTCAATAAATTGATCCAGATCGATATAATTTATTTTTAAAATTTTGGCTAATTCACTGCCTATTAAAGACTTCCCCGAAGCCATATATCCTAATAAAATAATTTTCATAATTGCTCAAAATTTTTAACTAAATGACTTTGCAAAGTAACAAAACAAAAAAACAAAAATAATCTTTTAAAAAGGTTTGGAATATTGATTAAAGCTCTTATATTTGCACCCTCGTTAGAGAAAAACAAATTGACCTGGTAGCTCAGTTGGTAGAGCATCTCCCTTTTAAGGAGAGGGTCCTGGGTTCGAGCCCCAGCCCGGTCACAAAAAAAAGTTAAGCTACATGCTTAACTTTTTTTATTTTTATATCTTACACATTATGCGCACGTGGCGGAATTGGTAGACGCGCCAGCTTGAGGGGTTGGTGAACATTAGTTCGTGGAAGTTCGAATCTTCTCGTGCGCACAATTTATTCTTTTATTAAATTGTTTAATTGCTCTCTAACTCCTTCGCTATTCCAGTTTGCTGCTCCTGTTTTATCAATTACAATGTATCCTGATTTATCTATTATAAACGTTCTAGGAATTGAACTTACTTGAAATAATTTAGGATTAGCTGCTTTTGGTGTATGAAATTGAAAACTATACTTATTTTTATTTATAAATTTCTGAATGACTTTTGGTTCCTCATTTGAAACAAATAAAAATACGACATCCTCATTATAACTTTCATACAGTGCTTCTAAGCTTGGCATTTCGGCAATACATGGTGGACACCAAGTTGCCCAAAAATTAATAACAATTACCTTTCCTTTAGCCTCATTAAAATCAAATATTTCATTAGTATCACTTAATAATTCCCAATTATAGTCTGTTAGCTTATCTCTTTTAGATTCTTCTACAATTGAAGGTCCAAATAAAGCCATTCCTTTGTGCAAAAATATTTGAATAGGTTGTCTTGTTTGTGGAATTATTAATAATAGAATTCCTATTATAAAAATAATGTTGCTGGTATTTAGTTTAGGTCTTTTCATAACATTTAAAGACGTTTATTTTGATATAAACTTACATAAAAAAACTCCTGAATTGCTTCAAGAGTTTTGATGTTCTTTTTACATAAATTATTTCTTGATTAATTTTTTTAAACCTAACTGTCCTTTATCATCTCTTATTTTTACAAAATAGACACCACGTTCTAATGATGAAACATTTAGTGGAATGGTTTTAGATTGTTGAGATACTTTTTTTAATACTAATTTCCCCAAAACATCATAAATTACAACTTCAACTTGTGATTGCCTGGAATTAAATACCAAAGTAACACTTTCCTTTGCTGGATTTGGCATTATTAAAAACTGTGCATTCAATTGGTCTTCTTGTATACCTAATGTGGCAACAAACTCAGTATTAAAGGTGTTTGTAATTATTGGCGAATTAAAATCGAATACTATACTTGCCATATTAGGCACAATGTCTCCTAAAACGTATCCAGCCAATGGTTTTATTTTATAATAAACATATCCATGACTATTTGGTTCATCTGAGGTTGCATCAGCCAAATTAATGTTATTAAATTCCCAAGTCAAATTATCGAAATCGCGCTCAATTCCATACGAATGACTAGCACTTAACATTTGAAAAGTTGTTTTATCCAAAGACTCATCTAAAAGATTATCTATCGTAATATTTATAGCACTTGCTGTTCCTATGTTTTGAAATCTAATGGTGTAATAAAGATAATCGTCTTCAGTAAAATTAGCATATTCTATTTCTGGACCATGGGATTCTACGATATCGTTAGGGTCGTATGAACCTACAATAATTTCTGATAATGTGGCTATATTGTTTTCTTCTGTTACATCGTTTGTACTAGTCGTATATTCTGCAACATTAGTAATTAGGTCTCCTAAATCAGCAGACGTAGATACCAACAAATCAATAAAAATAATTTCACTTTCTCCAGGTAATAAATCTATGAAATCTAAGATGAAACCAGTTGTAGTTGGTGTAATAGTGTTTCCTGCGCTCAAACCTGTTGCTCCTGAAAAAGTTACTAAAGCATCTTTAGTAAAAGTGACAGAACCTGCATCTATGGTTGTTTCACCATTATTCTTTACTATTAATTTGTTTTTATAAGAAAACCCTGGTCTTGGAGTTGTCCAATACGACACTAGGTGAACTTCTAAATCATCGCATGTGTCTTGTACCAATAAATTTAATTGAGATATTTGAAAACAAGCATTCACATTACTTGCTACTCTAACATATATAAGAGCATTGCCAGAAATAAAATTATTAGGAGCAGTAATCTGATTTATTCCATTCTGTGCATCAACTAAACTTAGATGATACGTAATATCAAACTGAAGCATGCTTAAACCCGATAACACAACAGAGTTTTTACTTGTTAAATCAAATGCACCAATACCATCAGAATCTGAACCACTTGAATTATCACAAACTATATAATTGACCTCTGTGTTTGGTGTTGGTTCTGAAATAGACAACAAATGAAATTGAGTAATACTATCATTTGCATCACAGCCTATATTACTGGCATTAGGATCATAGATTCTTGCAAAAATTGTTTGACTCGGTGTTAAAGCAGTATAACTAGCTGGATTTGCAATTGGGTTCTCTAAGTTCCATGCATCATTATAGTCTATAAAATAACTAATCTCTGCCCATGTTTGTCCATTTAATATTTGTTCATCATTAATTGTTAGATCAAATGTATTGGTATTAAATTCAGAAGAACAAAACCCCATATCTGGAGCATAACCTGCATATAATGGTTGAAAAAAAGTGTCTATATCTAAAGGAAGAATATCAATACACGCTCCATTAGCTTCTTCGATACGAAGATAAATGGTTGTAAACCCCAAAAATAAATCAACATAAAATAAGGTATTTGTATTTCCTAGAATAGCATCAGCCTCAAATTCATAATACTGAAAAGTGATATTTGTTGTATTATCTAAATAGTAATAGCTATTCAATTCTTCAATCACAGCAAAATTACATTCAAACACTTCAAAACTATTTTCTAATACATCTTTTACAACAATTTGCGCTGTATCTACATATACTTGTCCAGTAGATAGCGTTGCTAATACTTTATAATACCCAACACCATTATTAGTAGAAGTAACTGTATATAAAGGATTCGTTGCCCCAGCTATTTCATTACTAGGGATTGTTGGAACATTTAATGATAAAGAATGATACCATTGATATGTAATATTTGTGTCAGAGGTATTAATAACTGTTCCATCAAGAACTAAAGAACCGTTTTCGCATAAATACAGCTTAGGTTGTAATTCTATTGTTTGAGCCATAATTTTATTTGCCTGAGCAAACAAGATGATACTTAAAATAAGTATTAGTTTTTTCATATAGATTTAGTATAGATTTAGATTTGTGAACAAATATACACTTTTAGTTAAAAGCAAATTTTCAATGAGAAAAGCAAAAAAAATCCGTTAGAGATTTTCTAACGGATTTTTAAATATTAATTATTTGGTAATGTTTAACCTTTATTTTCTTTTTTAATTAAGTTTAATGCAGACCCTTCATTATACCAATCAATCTGAGCTTGATTATATGTATGGTTTGCAACAATAATATCTTTAGAACCATCTGCATGAACAAATTCTAATGTTAAAGGTTTGTCTGGAGCAAAACCATCTAAATCTAGGAAGTTGATGGTATCATCTTCTTGGATCAAATCGTAATCACTCTCTTTCGCAAATGTTAAACCTAACATACCTTGTTTTTTAAGGTTTGTTTCGTGGATACGTGCAAACGATTTCACTAAAACAGCTGCAACACCTAAAAAACGTGGTTCCATAGCTGCATGTTCACGAGAAGAGCCTTCACCATAGTTATGATCTCCAACAACTATCGATTTTACTCCTGCTGCTTTGTATGCTCTCGCAACATCTGGAACACCGCCAAATTCGCCAGTTAATTGGTTTTTTACAAAATTGGTTTTCTTACCAAATGCATTAACAGCTCCAATTAACATATTATTAGAAATATTATCTAAATGTCCTCTAAAACGCAACCAAGGTCCAGCCATAGAAATATGGTCGGTTGTACATTTCCCGAAAGCTTTAATTAACAATTTAGCACCTGTAATTTTATTTCCAATAGGTGTAAATGGCTCTAATAATTGTAAGCGCTCTGAATTTGGATTAACAGACACATCTACTTTACTTCCATCTTTAACAGGCTCTACATAACCAGATTCTTTAACATCAAACCCTAATGGTGGTAATTCAAGTCCTTTTGGTTCGTCTAATTTAATTTCTTGACCATCTTCATTAATTAACGTATCATTCATTGGATCAAAATCCAATCTTCCTGAAATGGCGATTGCCGCAACCATTTCTGGCGAGCCTACAAACGCATGTGTGTTAGGGTTACCATCGGCACGTTTTGAGAAGTTTCTATTAAAAGAATGTACAATGGTATTTTTTTCATCACCTTTTCTATCGCTTCTATCCCATTGTCCAATACAAGGTCCGCAAGCATTTGTAAAGATCGTGGCATTTAAATCTTCAAATATTTTTAAAACGCCATCACGTTCTGCTGTAAAACGAATTTGCTCAGAACCTGGGTTAATTCCAAAATCGGATTTGGCTTTAATATTTTTATCTACCGCTTGTTTAGCAATAGAGGCTGCACGTGTTAAATCTTCGTAAGAGGAGTTTGTACAAGATCCAATTAATCCCCAATCAACTTTTAATGGCCAATCGTTTTTTCTTGCTTTTTCACCAAGATCACCAACTTCTGTTGCTAAATCTGGGGTAAATGGTCCGTTTAAATGTGGACGTAACGTATTTAAATCGATTTCGATAACTTGATCAAAATATTGTTCTGGAGACGCATATACTTCATCATCTCCTGTTAGATATTCACGGATTTTATTTGCTTCATCAGCAATATCATTTCTATCTGTAGCACGTAAATAACGTTCCATAGAATCGTCGTAACCAAAAGTAGAAGTAGTAGCTCCTATTTCTGCTCCCATATTACAAATAGTTCCTTTCCCTGTACAAGATAAATTTTTAGCACCAGGACCAAAATATTCAACAATGGCACCTGTTCCACCTTTTACAGTAAGAATGCCTGCAACTTTAAGTATTACATCTTTTGCAGATGTCCACCCATTTAAGCTACCAGTTAATTTAACACCAATTAGTTTAGGGAATTTTAATTCCCAAGCCATTCCTGCCATAACATCTACAGCATCAGCACCACCTACACCAATTGCAACCATTCCTAGTCCACCTGCATTTACAGTGTGAGAATCGGTTCCAATCATCATTCCTCCAGGAAATGCATAATTTTCTAAAACTACTTGATGAATAATACCTGCTCCTGGTTTCCAGAAACCAAGACCATATTTATTAGAAACGGATGCTAAAAAATCAAAAACCTCGTTACTAGTTTCATTAGCTCGTTTTAAATCAGGCACTGCTCCTTGTTTCGCTTGGATTAAGTGATCGCAATGTGTCGTTGTTGGTACTGCCACTTTAGGCTTACCTGCTTGCATAAATTGTAATAATGCCATTTGAGCAGTAGCATCTTGTAATGCGATACGGTCTGGAGCAAAATCTACATAATCTTTACCTCTTCTAAATGCTTTCGTTGGCGTTCCATCCCAAAGATGTGAATATAGAATCTTTTCTGAAAGTGTTAATGGTTTACCTACAATTTCTCTAGCTTTATCTACACGACCTGCCATTGTAGAATAAACCTTTTTTATCATTTCAATATCGAATGCCATATGTTTTTATTTTAAGGATTATAGTTTTAATTTTTGTGTCTTGCAAAATTACAAATTTTAAAGGAGATTTAAAAATATGTAACAAAATCGATTAATCTTTGAATATAATTCAAAAAAAAGTCTATAATTAGATGTAAATTTGATGATTTCGCAATTTATTACGCAATAAAATAATAAATTAACAATTCAGTTTTTGATATATTTCAATTACTTGAATAAAGAATTTGAAAAAAGTAATAGATTAAATTATTTTAAGACTTATTAGAATAAGCTTTTAATAATCTGTTCTTCAGAAATCCCTTCAGCTTCAGCTTTATAATTTTTTATAATTCTATGTCTTAAAATACTACCAGCTACAGCTTGAACATTTTCAATATCTGGCGAAAATTTTCCATGGATAGCTGCATGTGTTTTAGCCGCTAGTATTAAATTTTGAGATGCTCTAGGCCCAGCTCCCCAATCTATATAATTTTTAACTAAATCTGTTGCTTCTTTACTATTAGGTCTAGTTTTACCAACCATTCTAACAGCGTATTCAATAACATTATCTGCCACGGGAATTCTTCGTATTAGATGTTGAATATCTATAATTTCTTGGGCTGAAAATAACGAATTGACTTTTACTTGAACTTCTGTTGTGGTAGATTTTACAACTTGAACTTCTTCTTCAAAAGAAGGGTAATCTAAATTTACAGCAAACATAAACCTGTCTAATTGGGCTTCTGGTAAAGGATATGTTCCTTCTTGCTCTATTGGGTTTTGCGTAGCAAGTACAAAATAAGGTAGGTTTAATTTATAATTATGTCCGGCAACGGTTACTGAGCGTTCCTGCATAGCTTCTAATAAAGCTGCTTGTGTTTTTGGAGGTGTTCTATTTATTTCGTCTGCTAAAATAATATTTGCGAAAATAGGCCCTTTTATAAATTTAAACTGTCTGTTTTCGTCTAAAATTTCGCTTCCTAGAATATCGCTTGGCATTAAATCTGGCGTAAACTGTATGCGTTTAAAATCAAGACCTAATGTTTGAGCAATGGTATTAACCATTAATGTTTTGGCAAGACCTGGCACACCAATTAATAAAGCATGACCACCAGAAAAAATAGAGATTAGAATTTGACTAACAACTTGATCTTGCCCAACAATTACTTTGGCAATTTCAGTTTTTAATGTTTGATATTTTTGAACTAATTCTTCTATTTTCGCTACGTCCGACATATTTATTTTTTTAACCAGTTACTAGAAAATTCACAATCTCTATAGTCCCCATTAATTTTAATATAGGTTTCCATAATTTTTTCATCTTGCCAATCTTCAATAACTTTAAAACGCTTTTCGTTTAGTGCTAATTCTTTAATTTTTAAATAGTCTCTTGAAAAGTCTGCAACGTGCTCGTCTATTCTGTCGCTAACCATCATTATTTTAAATTTGACGTTTCCTGTTCTTCCTCTATCCGTTAAGATTAAACTTACCTCATCGTCTTTTAATTCTTGAATTTGACCATATAATTCTGGATCCATTCTAGTCAGTTCAAAATTATAATCTTGAGTTGCTGGGTTTATTAAAAACCCACCTTCACTTTTGGTTTCTTTTTCGTCGCTAAATTCTTTTGCAGCTTCAGCAAACGAAATATCTCCATCGACGATTCGTTGTCTTATGGTTTCAATTTTAGTTTTAGCTTCAGTAATAGCATCTTGAGAGACTTCTGGTATTAATAAAATATGACGTACATCAAACTCCTGACCTCTAATTTTTTCTAAATAAATAATATGATACCCAAATTCTGATTCAAAAGGTTCTGAAATTTCTCCTTCTTGTAATGAGAAAGCCACATCTCTAAATTCTTTTACCATTCTTGGTTTTTTTCTATAAAGAGTGTAAAGCCCTCCTGTTTTAATGGATTCTTTATCGTCTGTATACAAAACAACTTTAGATCGAAAACTAGCTCCATTCTCTAAAATATCGGCTTTGAATTGTTTTAATTGATCGATAACTTTTTGTTTATTTTCTTCTGAAACTTCAGGTTCAATAACAATTTGAGACACTTTTAATTCGGTTCCAAAGGTTGGTCTTTCGTCTTCTGGAATCTTGCTGAAAAACTGTCTAACTTCTTCTGGAGTAACCTCTACTTCATCTATAATTTTTCTTTGCATTTCGCTAGCTAGCTTATTGCTTTTATTGATTTCAAACATTTCATCTCTAAAACTTTTTTCATCTTCTTTATTATAAAATGCAATAAGTTCTTCCATGGTTTTTCCAGACTGATCTAGAAATTGTTGTAATTGATAATCTACTGCTGAACGAATTTCGGCATCCGAAACAATAATACTATCTTGTATGGCTTGATGTGCATACAATTTATCTTCTAAAAGTTTACCGAAAAGTTGACAACGGGTAACACCTTCCATTGAGGCTCCTTGAGCTTTTAACTGTAGAATAGTATTGTCAATATCGGAATCAAGAATAATATAATCTCCTACCACTGCAACAACGCCATCAATTCTTCGAGATTGAGAATTATCTACTGTGTCTTTCTGGACCTCAACAGTTTCATCTTCTTCAATAATGATTTGAGCAAAAACCCCTTGTGTTACTAAAAATGTTAAACAAATTAGTACGTACTGGTTTAATTTAATTATAGATTTCAAATTTTTTATTTTTAATAGCATCTTTAATAATGTCTTTTTCTAATTCTCTAATGAGTTCTAA
This sequence comes from Flavobacteriaceae bacterium LYZ1037, assembly GCA_003144015.1. Taxonomy (GTDB): domain Bacteria; phylum Bacteroidota; class Bacteroidia; order Flavobacteriales; family Flavobacteriaceae; genus Xanthomarina. The sequence continues at coordinate 25,694 of QFWS01000003.1, forward strand.
TTTCCGTTTATTTATAACGATTTTCTCTATGGTTGGCTTTACATATTCTAATGGAGCTGTATTGTTTCTAAGCAAGACATCGTTAATATGCACCAAATATAATCCTAATGAATCTTTGAGTTGTATAAAATTAGATTTTTTTAACAGTTCGTTTTTATTTTCGGTTGTAATTGCAGGAATTTTATCTACAACTTGGTCTACTTTTATCCAAACAGAATCTTTTAATGAGAAGGATTTAAATTGAATTGAAACCGAATCTAACTCGCGTTTATCTTCTTGATTGAATCTCTTAAACTTTTGCTCTAAGTCTCTTAAGTCTAATCTGTTTTCTTCTAAATTAATATATCTCAGTTTTATTAAATCTTCATTTAATCTAAAAATCTGTTTGTTTTCATTATAATAAGCTTCAATTTCATTAGATGTAATTACAGTATCTATGTTCTTAGCTACCAAAGCTTCTAAATATGCTTTAGAATAAAGTTCGTTTTTATATTCTAAAGCATATTTATTGAAAGACTCCTGTTTGGCTTCGGTTAAATTGCGTTTGGCTCCACTAACTAATAATTGTTCTGTAGCCCATCGATTTATAAAATTTGAAACAACCATGGTGCTATCTTGCGTAGACATCCCTTCTTTTATTAAATCTAAGATGTCTTCTTCATAAAGATAGGTGTCATTAACTTTTGCGATAGCTTTCCTGTCGTCGGTTTCTTTAAAAAAATTGCATGAAACAAACAGGAAACAAACAAGCAATAGATATAATATGTTTGTTTTAAATTTCAAATTAATTATTTAACTGAGTTTTTACTTTTGATAGAGCCTCTTGGTTGATCTTTACTTTGTATTTATTGTCCAAATCTAAAATCCAATTCGTCTCTTTTTCATTTTGGAAATCGTTTATTACAGCTCCTTTAGCTTCTTCGAATGATTTTAATTCTTTAGGCAAAACCTTTTTAACATCTGCAACAATAAACCCATCGTTAAATTGATAGATGCTAGAAACACCTGTTTTAAACTCAAAATCTGTAGGTAAAGACTGGTGTTGAGCATCCATTATTCCAGAAGTAAAAATAACATCAATTGATTTATCTGAATTAATAATTGATTTAATTTCCTCTGTCGTTTTATTTTCGCTTAATAGCTTTTTAACTTTTTTAATGGTACTTTTTTTAGCTGAAGATGCTACAACTGCATCTATTCTTTGATTCCAAAAATAAGCTTCTTTATTCGTACTGTAATATTCTTGAAGCCCAACAGAGTCTTTTTTAGCTGCATTCCAAATTTCAGTTTCCATTAAGTCGAATAACAAGAGTCCATCTCTATATTCTTCAACTATATATGCATAATCTGGGTTTTCAAAGACTAATTGTTCTTCTTTATATTGTAATAACTCTTTTTCTAAAAATTGCTCATAGCTTTCTGATACTAATTTATTTAAATCAATCTTGCTAGTGTATTTTTTTTGCGTTGTTTCTAAAAATGCCCCAAAAGCAGCATTTGTTATTTGCTTTTTTCCTAATTTAACAAGTGGCAAGTCTGCTTTAAAATCTTGAGGTAAAACCCATCTGCCAGTAAAATAATCATCATTTAAAATAGAAACAAAATAACTTAAATCTGGTTGTGCCTTAGAAACTAAGTATTGCTTTTTAAGATTAGTAATTAATGCAGAATTAATAAGTTGCGATCTAGAGTCTCTTTTTACTTTTGCTTCAAGTTCATTTTTCATACTTTCATAACTTCCTACAGGTTTTTTGTTATAAAGCTTGATAATATGCCATCCATATTCTGTTTTAAAAGGTTTAGATATGTCTCCAATATTTTCAAGACTAAATGCTTGGTCTTCAAATTCCATAGCTGTTAATTGCCCACCACTAAATGGTGATAACATGCCACCTTTGCTTGCAGAACTCTGATCTTCAGAAAATTGTTTCGCTAAAGCCTCGAAATCTTCACCTTGTTGTAGTTTTAAATAAATATCGTTAATTCTAGATTCTGGATTATCGTGTGGTTTATCGGCTGTTTTATTATTAATCATAATATGAGCCACTGTACGTTCTCCTCTTGAAGGTCTCTTATCTTGAACAAAAACAATATGATAACCAAACTTTGTTTTAAATGGCATTGAAACTTCTCCTACATTTGTATTATATGCTTCATTTTCGAAGTCGTAAACCATTTTAAACGCTGTAAAATATCCTAAATCTTCAGCATAGATAGTGTTTCCATTATGAACATCGTTTTTAACTGTCTCGAAACCTTCATTAAGAACTCTTTCTCTTAATTTTAATAAATCATTGTAGATTTGCAAGGTATCAACTTCATTTTCAACATGCATACCATCTTCATGAGAGGGATGGTCTGGAATACGAATTAATATATGACTAGCTTTTACCTCATTAACCGTTCTGTAATAAGCTTCTTCAATAAGCTCGTCGGTTACTTTGGAGTCTGTTAAGTAGTTTTTAGCCAATTGGGATTTGTAATTAGCCAGTTCGTTTATATAAGACTTCTTTGTGTCTAAACCCAAGGAGTGGGCTTCTTTTAACTTAAGTTTGTAATTAATAAATAACTTTAAATACTCATCAACATCTTTCTGAGATTCGTCTTTAACTAAATCTATGTTTTTATTAAAAACTCTTGTAAATTCCGAAACATATACTGGATCGTTGTCTACAGTAAACAGTACTTCCCCTTGAGAGTTTTGAGCATTATTCACAAAAAAACACAAAGAAAAAACAGCTACTAAAAAATATTTATTCATGTTATTAATTTTATTTTTATTCTGTTGCAAAAGTAGTAATATTAACCATTAATCCAAGCTGCATTAACAAACGCTTTAGAAAGTTTTTTAGTATGCTTTTTTACCTAGCTTTTAATGCTGTGTAATTTATTGTATCTTGGAGTTGTTGAAACTGAAATAATTATGAAATACACTACAGAAATCATAGTTAAAGTGCCTATAGAAGACTTTAGTAAAAAATTTGATAACCCTGAAAACATGAAGCATTGGCAACGAGGTTTAGTAGCTTACGACTATATTTCTGGAACACCTGGAGATGTTGGTGCAAAAATGAAGTTAATTTATAGAATGGGAAAAAGAGATATGGAACTTATAGAAACCGTGACTCATAAAAAAATGCCCCATGAATTTCATGCAATGTACGACACGAAAGGAATGTATAATATTCAGGCAAATTATTTTACAGAGACTCCTGAAGGATATACTAAATGGACAACGGAAAACGAGTTTACACCTACCGGATTCATGCTAAGATTGATGACATTAATCATGCCAGGGGCTTTTAAAAAACAAACAAAACAATATATGCAAGATTTTAAAAATTTTGCTGAAAAAGGAACGTCAGTTGCACATGCGTAAATTAAAATTAATCTGGGATTTTAGAGGTCCAACAGCTCAAAAAATAGCAGAACATCACGAGCATCATTTAAAAGAATATATAAACATTGAAAATCTTGCAATTCAAATTACAGGAGTAGAAATTATTAACAACATGCATGTAATGGTCTTTATGGTTGTAAATGAAACTGATATGAAACCAGTTCGAGATGCATTAAAACCTCATCGTGGGCAAGTTTATCAAGAATAGTTTTATTTCTTCAAATCTATTTCCTTTAAGTTTTCTATTCTGTTTCTCTTTAAAAAAGCATCTATTGTTTCAAAATGTTCTATAACTCGTTGATCTTTAAATTCGAATACCTTTTGAGATAATCCCTGCAAAAAATCTCTATCGTGAGAAACAAGAATCAAAGTGCCATCGAATGCTAATAAGGCTTCTTTTAAAACATCTTTAGACTTTAAATCTAAATGGTTAGTTGGCTCATCTAAAATGAGCAAGTTTACTGGCTCTAAAAGCAATTTCACCATGGCTAATCTGGTTTTTTCTCCACCAGACAAAACGCTTACTTTTTTATCTATATCGTCTCCGCCAAACATGAAACGACCTAAAATATTTTTAATTTGTGTTCTAACATCTCCTTCTGCTACCTCATCAACAGTTTGAAAAACGGTTAAACCTTCATCTAATAAAGAGGCTTGATTTTGTGCAAAATAACCCACTTTTACGTTGTGACCTAAACTGCACTTTCCTTCAAAATCAATTTCTCCCATAATGGCTTTAATCATGGTCGACTTACCTTCTCCATTTCTCCCTACAAAAGACACCTTTTCTCCTCTTGAAATGGACATGTTTGCATTTTTAAACACCACATGGTCTCCATAAGTCTTCGTTAAATCTTGAACCGTTACTGGATAATCTCCAGAACGCTGAGCTGGAGGGAAACGTAATTTTAATGAGGCATTATCGATTTGATCTATTTCAATAATATCTAATTTTTCCAGCATACGCTCTCTAGAGCTTACCTGATTGGTTTTAGAATAAGTGCCTTTAAACCGTTCAATAAAAGCCATGTTTTCTGCAATAAATTTTTGCTGTTCCTGATAGGCTTTAACCTGACTAGCACGTCTTTCTTCTCGTAATTGAAGATAATGTGAATAATTGGCTTTATAATCGTAAATACGGCCCATTGTAACCTCGATTGTTCTATTTGTAATATTATCGATAAAAGCTTTATCATGAGAAATAACCATAACAGCTTTGGCTTTATTTACTAAAAAGTCTTCTAGCCAAATTACAGATTCTATATCGATATGGTTTGTAGGTTCATCTAAAAGTATTAAATCTGGTTTTTGAAGTAATATTTTAGCCAATTCAATTCTCATACGCCATCCACCGCTAAACTCGCTTGTCAATCTATTTAGGTCATCACGTTTAAATCCAAGACCAGCTAGTGCTTTTTCTACTTCTGCATCGTAATTAATATCTTCTAAAGCATAAAATTTTTCACCTAAATCTGATACTTTTTCAATGATTGACATGTACTCATCAGACTCATAATCGGTTCTAGTTTCTAGAGCTTTATTAAGCGTATCCATTTCATCACGCATGTCGAAAACATGCTTGAAGGCTTTAGATGCTTCTTCAAAAACGGTACAATTATCTTCAGTCAACAAATGTTGTGGCAAGTAGGCTATAACAGCCTCTTTAGGACCTCTAACATGCCCACGTGAAGGTTTTTGCTCTCCTGAAATAATTTTCATCATGGTTGATTTTCCTGCTCCATTTTTACCCATTAAAGCTATTTTATCGTTTTCATTTATAACAAATGAAACGTCTTTAAATAAGGAATGTCCACCAAACTCTACTGCTAATGCATCTATTGAAATCATTGACTAAATTTTAAGTTTGCAAAATTATGGAAAAGAAAAGAGATTTTACAACTAATAATAAAGAATGAAATGAGTATTAGTTTCAATGATGAATAGAGTTTTGCGTTTAGACTACCTGTAATCAGACTGGACATTCTATAAGATAGGTGAGAATAATCGTGCTAGTTTATCCAGGAACCTGTAATAGGAAGGTCTGTTTTCCCATTCATCAAAATCAATTTTTTTAGTATCTTGAATATCATTATAAAATGCTGTACGTAATTGGTTTGCAATTTCTACGTCGTAAACAATGGCATTGACCTCAAAATTCAAATCAAAACTTCTTACATCCATGTTGGCTGTTCCAACAATAGCTATCTCATTATCAATAACTAAGGTTTTTGCATGTACAAAACCTTTGGTGTAACGATATATTTCCACTCCTGATTTTAATAAATCTGAATAATATGAACAGGCTGCCGCATTAACTAATTTAGAATCTGATTTATCTGGAACAATCAGTTTTACTTTCACACCACTTTTTGCTGAAATAAGGATGGCATCTTTTATGCTATTACTAGGTATAAAATAAGGGGTTGTAATAAGAATTTCTTCTTGAGCAAGATTAATAGCTTGAAGCAAAGCAAATTTAATAGTTGGTACATCTGAATCTGGTCCACTAGCTGTTATTTGCACGTGTTTGTCTTCATTTGTACTAAAAGACTCGTAATCTGGAAATAGTTTATTGTTTATGGATATTTGGTCTTGAGCACAAAAATTCCAATCGCATAAAAAGAGATATTGTAAATACCAGGTGGCTGGGCCTATAATTTTTAAATGTGTATCTCTCCAATATACTTGGTTTTTATTAGGTTCAGAATTAATATATCTATCGCTTACATTTACACCACCAACAAATGATGTATGACCATCGATAACAATAATTTTTCTATGGTTTCTATAGTTAATTCTATTGGCGAAAGCTATGAGTTTAATTTTATAAAAAGGAAAAACATTAACGCCTCCATCTTTCATCCTTTTTACTTGTTTTTTTCTAATAGAACGACTTCCAAAATCATCATAAATAAATCTAACTTTAACACCTTGGGCTACTTTTTCTAAAAGCAGGTCTATAATTTGAATTCCAATATTATCATCTGAAAAAATATAATACTCAATATGGATGTGCTCTTTTGCCTGAGCTAAACATTTTAAAACTTCAGGAAATTTCTCTTCACCATTAAGGAATAATTTTACTTTATTTCCATCGGTTAAAGGACTTAAATTTTCTTTTAAAACAAGGTTGACTAATTTTTTATTTTCTTTAACAGATTCATCTCCATCTTTTAAAACACTTTTTGAATATGAGATGAGTTCTTTTTCTAGATTTTGCTGTAAACCTTCATTGGTCATGAGTTTTTTATCATACATCTTCCTAATACGATAATTTACTCCGAAGGAAAAATAGATGATCATTCCAACAATTGGAACAAAAAAGACCAGTAACAAATAGGCTAATGCTTTTGTTGTGTTTTGTGTATCGATAATTACACGATAACTTACAAGCATTAAAATAACAACATATACAATTTCTAAAATTAAGATGTAATTCATTTAAATAATTTCGTTGTATGTCTTTAATTAATCTTCTTTGATTCGTTGTAAGTCTAAATCATGGAAATCGAAACTAAAATCGATATTTGGAGAAATCCCTTTCATTTTTATGCTTTGCGCTTTTCCATGTTCATCTAAAGAAAACATTGCAAATGCATCGGCATTCATATCTTGATACTCCCACTTAATAGTAAATGTGTTTGCTTTATAAAACTGTAAGGGTCCATTTAATTTTGGTGATCGATAAGATTTTATCCATAACTGATTTCCTTTTTTAAACACTTCCATTTTACCAAACCAATTGTCTTTATAAACACCTATGTAATCTGCTTCATTAATTTTTACATTTTTATTTGCAGCAACAGTTTCCCAAACGTCTTTGGTTATTTGATCTCCTTCCGATTCTTTAGATTTAAAATAGTTATAAAATTTATCAGTCCATTGAAAATCATCTAAACCTAAATAGCTATCTACAATGGTTCTTGAAACTGCTAAAAATACGCCAGCTCCACCCGGATCTGTATTGGTTAAAACTACAATACCCACATTTAAATCTGGAATTAAAACAGTTATGCTTAACATGCCTGGAAGTCCTCCTGTATGAGATACAATCATATTCCCTTTTTTATCTTCTAAATCCCATCCTAATCCATAACCAGAAAAGTGTGAATTATAACGTGAATTTCTACTCACATCTGTTGTAGTGTGAATTTTCCACATTTCATGCTGACTTTCAACTGAAAATAATTGATTCTGCAAACTGTCTCCATATTTTCCTTGGTTAAGATGAGCAAGCATCCATTGAGACACATCATTTACATTTGAATAAATCCCTCCAGCTGAACCATTAATCATTTCTTTAAAATTAGGTAAAACAACAAAATCACCACTTGAAGTATTATGTGGTACTGCCAAATTACTCGTGTCCTTTATTAAACTTAAACTAGCATAAGAGTTATCCATTTGTAAGGGTTGAAATATTCTAGTGGTTATAAATTCTTCCCATGTCATACCACTCACCCTAGCAATCAACTCTCCAGCAACTATATATAATAGGTTGTCGTAATCAAATTGTGTTCTAAAAGCAGAAACGGGTTTGAAATATTGAAAAGCTGAAAGTAAATCGTCTATATTAAAGTCTGATCCATCTGGAAAAAACATTAAATCTCCAACTCCAAGACCTAAACCTGATCTATGAGTTAATAAATCTTGAATATTAAAGTTTTCAGTAACATAAGCATTGTACATTTTAAACTCTGGAATATGGTCTATAACTTTATCTGTCCATTCAATTTTGCCGTCTTCGACTAAAAGTGCTAATGCTGCTGTAGTATATGCTTTACTATTAGATGCAATTGCAAAATTGGTATGTTCGTTAACTTTTACGTTGGTTTTTTTTGAAATAACTCCATAGCCTTTTTCATGAATTATCTTACCATCTTTTACAATAGCTACAGCTGTACCAGCTACTTGAAATTTTTCAATAGCATCGTTGACTAAGCTATCTATTTGAGATGAAGATAACTGAGCGAAAACAGATATATTAAAAACAAAAAACAGACAAAAGGTTAAAATTATCTGGTTACTTTTTATGGTTTTCATAAATTATATGGTTTTGTTAGGTAGTTGATTCTAAAGGTATATATTAATTATTAATAATCCTATTAAGCATCATGAATACAACTCTTAATCAACTTAGTTGTTTTAACATAGCACCTGTAAAAGTTCAACTTTAATATTGAAATATTTTCTATTTATTAACTATCATTAATTCACTAAAATACATTTCATCGGATTTTTTTGCATTTTATAGATGTTTTTTGAAATATTTATCTATATTTGTCAGATAAAGAAGTAAAAACATTTAGCCCCAAACTAAATTAACCACTTATGAAAAATTTTAGACCATTGTTAAGGATAGCTATGCTATTTTATATCCTAGCATTTTCAAATAATATTTTTTCTCAAATATTCACAGGTTCAGAAAACACTGAAGAAACCACACTAATAGATTTCGATGGAAACAATGATTTTATCGATGTTGGTGATGAGCTAAATTTAATTGACTCATTCTCGATTGAAGCTTGGGTACTTCAGAAAACAACGTCTGCATCGGTGGCAACCATTCTCTCTAAAAGAGAAGCTAAACCTGGTTACGAAAAAGGCTATCATTTAATTATAACAAATAATAATCAACCAAACTTAACCTGGTTTAATGCCTCTGGAGATAAAATAGTAAGCTTAACTTCCCCTTATGCAATTCCAAATAATAAATGGCATCATATAGCTGCTACATATAATGGTAATGATGCAAAACTATATATTGATGGTATAGAAGTTGCTTCGGGGAGTTCTACAATTGGACCAATGAATGAAAACGAAAAATTTATGATTGGAGCTATGTATAATAGCAGCAATCCACCTAATATTGGAGCAAACCTATTTCATGGTTTTATTGATGAAGTTAGAGTTTGGGATGTGGCATTAACTTCGCAGCAGCTTCGAGAAATGATGAATCAAGAAATAGAAGCCTCAGAAAATGCTGTAAGAGGTAAAGTTATACCAAAAAATATTTCTGGAGATTTAACATGGTCTAATTTGAAGGCTTATTATCCAATGACCAATAATTTAGCTAATGATGCCTCAAATAACAACCATAATGGCACTCCAAAAAACATAACTACAAATCAGGATGATACGGCTCCATTACCTTATACATCTGTAAGAGATGGAGATTGGTATGATATTACGGCAGCAACACCATGGAAGTATGGAAATTCTGTTTGGAATCTTCCAAATAGCTTAGGAGTTGATGGAACAACATTAATTAATTGGAATATTGTAAAAACAGACCATAACATAAATATAGACACCTATACAGATTTAGGTCGCGAAAGCTATGTATTAGGCTTAATTGTTAATTCTAATACATTAACCGTTAATGGTATTACAGATAAAGTTACTAATACGTATACTGGGAATGGATTAAATGTCAGTAGGTATTTAGAATTAAATGGAAAGATAGATCTAGAAGGTGAGTCACAATTAATTCAACCATTAAACAGTGATTTGGTTGTTGGGACTTCTGGCATGTTAGAAAAAGACCAACAAGGTGTTAGAGATTATTACACTTATAATTATTGGAGTTCTCCTGTTGGCCATACAGCAACATCAAGTCCTAACAATTATAGTTATACATTAAACGACCATATATTAAAAGACGGAACCACACCTTCTTCTCCTGCAAATATTTCATTTATTGGTGGCTATAATGGAAACGCAGGCCCTCCAATTAGCATCGCCAATTATTGGATTTGGAAGTTTGGTAATTTACCTAGTAGCGATTATTCTGCCTGGCAGCATGTAAGAAATAATGGAACTATTTTAGCTGGAGAAAGCTTCACTATGAAAGGTATTGAAAATACTGGCGATGATTTATCTCTTGAACAAAATTATGTGTTCCAAGGGAAACCAAATAATGGAGATGTTATTTTACCACTACATGTTGGTAATGATTATTTAGTAGGAAACCCTTATGCTTCGGCCATCGACGCAGAACAATTTATAAAAGATAATGGTCCACGTTTTGACAGTGACACTGGAGATTTAATTTCAGAACCATTAATTAGTGGTACATTATATTTGTGGCAACATTATGGTGGTGGCTCGCATAATTCTTCCGATTATCAAGGAGGTTATGGAACCTATAATTATTCTGGTGGTGTTCCGGCTGCAGCATGGGGAAATCCTAATCCAGATGTAGCCCTTTCAGGTACTGGTACAAAAATGCCAAATAGGTTTATTCCTGTAGGTCAAGGTTTTTTTGTAACTGGTAATAGCTCAGGAATTATTAATTTTAATAATGGTCAGAGGAGATTCCAAAAAGAAGGCAGCAATTCTTCGGTTTATATAAAACAAACAGCCAATAGTAAAACTACTGATAATTATACAGATTCAAGAATAAAAATTAGACTTGGATTTAACTCTATTAACACCATTCATAGACAACTATTATTAACTGAAGACTCTAGAGCTACTTTAGGTAAAGATTGGGGGTTTGATGGTTTGTTATACAGAAACCAAACAGATGATATGTATTGGATTCTTGATGATGAAAAGTATACCATTCAGGCTATAAATGAAATTTCTGAAAATACTGTTCTCCCTATAGGAATACATACTTCAGATCCAGGATTAAACAATATAGTTATTGATATTTTAGAAAATGTACCCGATACCATTGATATCTATTTGCATGATAAGGACTTAGGAATATATCACGATTTAAGAGCTAGTAAATATGAAATATTTCTAAATGCTGGAGAATACTTAGATCGCTTTGAAGTAACATTTACAGACCAGATATTAGGAATTGAGGAAACCGAAATCGTCAATTCTCTTCAAGTGTCTTATGTAAATACTAATGAAACTATTACAATCCAGAATCCACAATTGGTAACCATTAAATCGGTTGAAATGTTTAACATTCTTGGTCAATCTATTTTCACGATTGATAATGTTAGTACAGAAATTCATACAAACATTAAAACAAACAACCTTAATGTTGGGACTTATATTATTAAGCTTCAAACAGAAACTGGAGAGATAAACAATAAAGTGTTAGTTAATTAAATTGTATTTGTTAGTTAAAAAGAAAGTCTTGAATCTATCATAAATTCGACTATTCTTTTCATTGGAGTCCTGAAATAATTTCAGGACTCCTTTTTTATTTGAATTTAGAAATTAATTCTTGTATCGAAAGTTTAACTTGTTCGCCAGAAACCATGTTTTTTAAAGTAAAGCTATTCGAGTTCATTTCCTCCTCACCAACTAAAACAACAAATGGAATATTACGCTTATTGGCATGATTCATTTGTTTTTTCATTTTGGCAGCATCTGGATACAACTCAGCATTCACATTATTTACACGTAATTGCTTAATAGCCTTTAAACAAAATAAAGCTTCATTATGTCCAAAATTTATAAAGAGAACATCTATGTTTTTAGAAACAGTATCCGGAAATAAATTGAGCTCTTCTAAAACCAAGTATATTCTATCTAATCCAAAACTAATACCAACACCACTGACATCTTTCAATCCAAAAATGCCTGTAAGATCATCGTAACGACCTCCACCACCAATGGAACCCATTTGTACTGTTTTTGGAGCAGACACTTCATAAATAGCTCCTGTATAATAATTTAAACCTCTAGCAAGAGTGACGTCTAATTGCAATGTCGCAGTTTGCAACCCAAGTTCTGTAATAGCTTTATCTATAAACTCTAATTCTTCAATGCCTTTTTTACCTTCTTCAGAAGTACTTAAAATAGATTTCAACTGTTCTACTTGAGAACTAAAAGATCCTGAAAGTGTAAATAACGGTTGAAGTTTCTCAATGCCTTCTTTAGAAATTCCTTTTTCAAGCATTTCAACTTTTACTTTCTCTTCGCCTATTTTATCTAGCTTATCTAAGGCTACTGTAAAATCTATTAACTTATCGCTTGCTCCAATAACTTCGGCAATACCAGATAATATTTTACGGTTATTGATTTTAATGGTAACACCTTCTAGTTTTAAAGCTTTAAAAACGGCATCGTATAATTGAACAAACTCCACTTCTTGCCATAAAGAAGTTGAGCCAACCACATCAGCATCGCATTGATAAAACTCTCTAAAACGTCCTTTTTGAGGTCTATCTGCACGCCAAACAGGTTGCATTTGATAACGTTTAAAAGGAAATTCAATCTCGTTTTGATGTTGCACCACATAACGAGCAAAAGGCACAGTTAAATCGTAACGCAAAGCTTTTTCAGAGATTTTAGAAGTAATAGAATTTGAGTCTTTTTTATTATAAAGTTTATCATCTACTTTATTTAAAAAATCTCCAGAATTCAAAATTTTAAAAATCAGCCTATCGCCTTCATCCCCATATTTTCCCATTAAGGTGTCCGAATTCTCAAAACTAGGCGTTTCTATAGGTTGAAACCCATACAATTCAAATTGGTGTTGAATGGTGTTAAATATATAGTTGCGTTTTGCTACTTGTTCTGGAGTAAAATCTCTAGTTCCTTTTGGGATGCTTGGTTTTTGTGCCATATATAACTGCCTGCTAAAACAGGAAACTCTTTTAAGTTACTATTTATAAACAAAACTATTAAAAAAATAGTTCTCGACTGCGCTCGAACAGACAAACTTATTAATTAATAAGCTTATTCATATAAGTAAATAATTCGCCTTTGGTAATCACGCCACCTTGTTCTATTAATTTAAACTTATCGGTATTTTTATCTTCGCTATACTCTTTTTTAGCTTGTAAAAATTCAACATCGTCGTCCATTAAGTTTTCACGTAACCAATTAAACCCATCAGTTGTAGTTAGATCTATTGGGTTTTTTATTTTAATGGCAATCAAATGCATGTTCTCTTCTTTTAAATGAAACAAATGTATTTGTTGTGGTGAAATATGCTCAATAAACTCCACTTTATTTAACACACCTTCCCACACCAAATCGCTAAACACATCTAATTCTTGTTCGGCAACTTCTGGTTTATTGGCTTTAATACCTTCCCACTCATCACCAGTAATAGACTGTGTTGCTAAAAAATTTATAAATTCTTTATGTAATTCTTCAAATTGTTCTTTTGTAAGTCTTGTATATTTCATTTTGTATCCTTATTTTACTATTTGTAAAATGGTTACCGTAAACGGGTTCATTCTAAAAAAATTTAAAAAAAAAGCCCCAACTAAGTTGAGGCTTTAAATATGTTAATCAACCATTTTAGGCTTGAGCAATCACTTCGAAAGGTAATTCGAAAGTAACTTCTCTATGTAAACGAACAACAGCATTATACTGTCCTAAACGTTTAATGTTACCACCTGTAATGCTTATGAATTTTTTATCGATTGTATGTCCTGCTTTTTCAAAAGCTTCCACTAAATCTGCTTTAGTAATAGAACCAAACAATTTATCTCCTGCTGAAGCACCTTCAGTTGCTTTAGCTGGTATTTTGATTTCTAACACTTTAATTGCTTCGGCAGTTTTATTTGCTTCATCAATTATTTTCTTTTCTTTATAAGCACGTTGTTTTAAATTTTCAGCTAATACTTTCTTTGCAGAAGCAGTTGCTAAAACAGCTTGCTTTTGTGGAATTAAAAAATTTCTACCATAACCGTTCTTAACCGTTACAACATCGTCTTTAAATCCTAAATTTTCAACGTCTTGTTTTAATATAAGTTCCATTGTTATGAGTATTTTATTTTAATAAATCTGCCACGTAAGGCATTAATGCTAAATGACGAGCTCTTTTTACAGCAACCGACACTTTTCTTTGATATTTTAAAGATGTTCCTGTTAAACGTCTTGGTAAAATTTTACCTTGTTCGTTAACAAAACCTAATAACCAGTCTGGATTCTTATAATCTACATATTTGATACCAGATTTTTTGAAACGACAATATTTTTTATTCTTGTTAGTTTCTATATTTAAAGGCGTTAAATATCTAATTTCTCCGTCCTTTTTTCCTTTTGCTTGTTGTTCTATAGATGACATAATTACGCTTTTTGTTTAAGTTTTTCTCTTCTTCTCTCTGCCCAAGATATAGCATGTTTATCTAAAGTAACCGTTAAGTAACGCATAAAACGCTCGTCACGTCTAAACTCTACCTCTAATGGATTGATAACCTCTCCATCTACTTGATACTCAAATAAGTGGTAAAATCCACTTTTTTTGTTTTGAATAGGGTAAGCTAATTTTTTTAGTCCCCAATCTTCCTTTGATACCATCTTTGCTCCACGAGAAGTAAGAAATTCTTCGTATTTCTGTACTGTCTCCTTTATCTGAGTTTCAGATAAAACGGGATTCAAGATGAAAACAGTTTCGTAATGATTCATATAAATATATTTTATTGTTAAAAATGGGTGCAAAAATATGAATATTATTTATATATTACAACATAAAACCAAACATTATTAACATCTATTTCGAATATGTTAAATTATGTTAAAATTAACGTTTTACCGATGTTTTTTGGTTTTTAACCGAATTTTTTGTACTATTGTCGATATCTTAACCGAAATAAATTAAATGTTATGACTTTAAACTGTGTAGTAGTAGACGACTCAGCAATTCAGCGTCTCTCGATAGTTAAGTTAATTGAAAATCATCCTTCTCTTAACTTAATCGCTGAATACAACAGTGCCCTAGAGACTAAAAATGGACTTAATACGCATAAGGTAGACTTGATATTCTTGGATATTGAAATGCCTGTATTAAATGGGTTCGAACTCTTAGACGTACTAAACAACAAACCCCAAATTATCTTTGTTACAGGAAAAACAGAATATGCTTTTAAAGCATTTAATTATGATGCAACCGATTATTTGCACAAACCTATAACTAGAGAACGTTTTAATACAGCTGTCGATAAAGCTGTAGAACAACACAAATTAAAACTAGACTTTAACGAAACTGAAGGCGAGCATATTTTTGTAAAAAGCAACCTTAAAAAACGTAAAGTTTATATTAAAGATATTAAATGGATTGAAGCCCTTGGAGACTACGTCAAATTAGTAACTGAAGAAACTAGCTTGGTAGTACTTTCTACCATGAAGGCTTTTGAAGCAGAATTACCTGAAGGGAAATTTTTAAGAATCCATAAGTCATACATTGTTAATCTAGATAAAATTGACAGGTTTAACAGTAAGAATGTTGAAGTTGGTGCTTACGAAATTCCTTTAAGTAGAAATAAAAAGACCCAATTAGTTGATGCTTTAAATAATATTACAACTTAAAATTAATAATTATCGACATTTAATATTACTCTTACAGCCCTAAAATCTTTTATATTGAAGAAGCTATTGTTAATTTTAATAATAGCTTCTTTTGTTTTTGCAACAGATTGTTTTGGTGGGATTTTCACCAAAATATGTTTAATGTACTGATTTCTTATTCGAGAAACTGGAGGGAATTCTGGCCCTAAAACATGCGCTTTAAAAACAAGCCTTAGTGATTTTGCATACCAATCTGCTCCCAGGTTTACTCGGTTATAATCTCGATGCTTTAACGTAATCTTTATTAGTCTATAGACAGGTGGGTATTTAAAATTCAACCGTTCTTCCATTTGTTCTCGATACATATCTTGATACGAATTGGTTGTTACCTGCTGTAAGATATTATGAAAAGGGTTGTAAGTTTGTATAAGCACCTTTCCACGTTCTTCAGTTCTTCCAGCCCTTCCAGATACTTGCAACATGAGTTGAAAACTTCGTTCATGGGCTCTAAAATCTGGAAAATTTAGCATGTTATCTGCATTCATAATACCAACAAGCTTCACATGTCTAAAATCTAATCCTTTTGTTAGCATTTGTGTTCCAACTAAGATGTCTACTTCTTGCTGTTCTAAAGCTGTAATTATTTTTTCGTAACCATATTTCCCTCTAGTTGTATCTAAATCCATTCTAGCCACTTTAGCATCTGGAAACAGTTCTTTTACTTCTTCTTCGACCTGCTCTGTTCCAAAGCCTTTATTGTCCAAATCTAAACTACCACAAGCTTCGCAAGCTTTAATCATTGCAGAATAATATCCACAATAATGACAACGCAACTGATCTTTATATTGATGATACGTTAAACTAACATCGCAATTTGGACATTGTGGTGCATGGCCACAGGTGTTACATTCTACAATAGGAGAAAAACCTCTTCTATTTTGAAACAAAATTATTTGATGACCATCTTTTAAGGTTTCAGCCATTTCTTCAATTAATCTATCGCTAAAATGGCCCGTCATTCGTTTGCGTTTCTGTTTGTCCTTTATATCTACAAGCTCAATATCTGGCATCAAAACATCATTAAATCTCGTTGTTAATTCTACCAAACCATACTTATTTTGTTTGGTATTATAATAACTCTCTAAGCTTGGAGTTGCTGAACCCAAAAGCGTTTTACATTGAAATAAATGAGCTAAAACAATAGCTGTATCTCTTGCATGATAACGTGGTGCTGGATCGAATTGCTTGTATGACGATTCGTGCTCCTCATCAACAATAATTAATCCTAAACGATAAAATGGCAATAACACAGAAGATCGAGCTCCCAAAATAACTTGAGCTTTAGGTGAATTTTCTAACACATGATTCCACACTTCTACGCGTTCTTGAGACGAATATTTGGAATGATAAACAGCTACTTTTTCTCCAAAATAGTCTTGTAATCTTCCTACTAATTGAGTTGTTAAAGCAATCTCAGGCACCAAATACAAGACTTGATTCTCGTTTTCTAAAGCTTCTTCAATGAGTTTGACATAGATTTCTGTTTTTCCAGATGACGTTACACCATGCAATAAAGTAATTTGATGTGTTTCGAAAGTAGTTTGTATCTCATTATAAGCTTTTAGTTGTGGCTTATTTAAAGTTTTTACTGCATTATTATCTTCTCCTGCATATTGAATTCTGTCTGTTTGAATGTAATATTCCTCTAAAACATCTTTATCTATTAACGATTTTATAATTGCTGTAGAAGCTTTGCTTTTTTCTGTTAATTCAGAAACCTTAATTGGTTTTTTTGTTTGAGCAGACATAGAGAAAAGTGTCATAACTACTTGTTTCTGTTTTGGTGCTCGGTTTAAATCATCTAATAATTCTTGCA
This sequence comes from Flavobacteriaceae bacterium LYZ1037, assembly GCA_003144015.1. Taxonomy (GTDB): domain Bacteria; phylum Bacteroidota; class Bacteroidia; order Flavobacteriales; family Flavobacteriaceae; genus Xanthomarina. Next base: position 43,183 of record QFWS01000003.1, read on the forward strand.
ATTTGATTTCAGATGAATAATAAGTGCTTAACTTAACATAACGCACCAGTTTAGGTTTGTATTTTTCGTAAACCTCCTCCTCGACTGATACAACATCTTTTTCTAGAAGCCGTTTGATAACTGGTAGTACATTCTTTTTATCTAAAATACTAATGATGTCTTGTATTTTAAGTGATGTTTGATGATTTAAGGCCTCATAAATTAAAAATTCATCATCTTTTAAATCTGTGTCTTTAATTGATGCATTAGCGCTTCTACTAATAATCGTTTCACTTTCTAAAATAAAAGCATTAGGCAAAGCTGCACGCATAACATCTCCCAAAGTACACATGTAATAATCTGAAACCCATTGCCAATGCTTAATTTGCTTTTGAGTAACAATAGGCGTATCATCTAAAATTTGATGAATCTCCTTTGCTTCATAAACCGAAGGTTTATTTGTATGAATATTAAAAACCAGAGCTGTATATATTTTAGACTTTCCGAAAGGCACAGATACACGCATTCCAGTTTTTAAAAAACCTGCTTCTGCTTCCATAATACTATATGTAAATAGCTTTGGAAGTGGAATGGGAAGTATGACGTCTATATAGTGCAATAGCAATTGGTGTTTGGTGTTTGGTGTTTGGTGTTTGGTGTTTGGTGTTTGGTGTTTGGTGTTTGGTGTTTGGTGTTTGGTGTTTGGTGTTTGGTGTTTGGTGTTTGGTGAAAAAGATATTTCAACTTTCTATACGCTCCCAATATTGTGTGGCATAAAGAAAAGAGATGTAGCCTCTAACCATTAATATATCAGGATTATCTTCGTCTAGAGATAATCTGCATTTATACGTTTTACCAGCTTCTGGATCGAAAATCGTTCCGTTTTTAAAATAAATGCCATCTTGTGTTAAATCTTTAATAATCATCAATCCTAAAACTGGTTTATTATATTCGGCACCTTCACAAGTGTTACAAAGAGCTTCACGATCTTTAGGGTTGTAAATTTCAATAATCTTCCCAAAAACTTTTCCGTTCTTTTGAAAAATTTCAACCGTAGATTTGGCCTCACCTGTTTCATCATCAATCGTTTTCCATTTCCCAAAAATATTTTGAGAATTCATTGTTAATGGCAGCAATAAAACAATCAGAATCAATTTATACATAATCTTTATTTATTTTTTTTAATCTATTTAAAGACGCATTAAGCTCATATCCTAAAAGTAAAATATTAGCGTTTAACCATAAGTAAAACAATAAGATTAATAAAGCACCTATAGATCCATATAACTCGTTATATTTTGAAAAATTCTCAATATAAACACCAAATAAATAAGAGCTTAAAATAATAAGAATGGTCGTAAATAAAGCGCCAACAGAGAAAAATTTAGAAGCTTTGCCTTCAGTTGTTCCAAAATAATACAAAATAGCAGTCGCCAAATAAACCATAATTATAAAAAAAACATATTTAGCGAATACAAACCAAAATTGAATATTTTCTTTTTCTAAAACCCCATAACTTTCTAAGTTACCAATAATATAAATTTGAAAATACCCTAGAATTACAACTGTTAGAATTAATAAAAATGCCAAGATTAATGCCACTCCAAGTGCATAAAGATATTGTCTTAAAACATTACGTGTTAGTTGTTCATGAAAAGAGTTTTCAAACCCAGAGAATACAGCACTAATACCGTTGGCCATTAACAAGATTGAGGCTAGAAATACTGTTGATAAAAGACCTCCTCTTTGAGATCCTTCAATGTTTTCGAATATATTTTTAAAGAAAAAGTCGGATGTTGTTGGAGGTAAAATGGAGTTTAAAAAATTTAAAAATTCAATTTTAAAATCGTCAATTGGAATAAGAGGAATTACAATTAAAATAAATAGTAAAAAAGGAAATAATGCCATAAAAAAACTAAAGGCAATAGCACTTGCTCTGGTAGTTAATGCACCTTTAATAATTCCCGTAAGATACAATTCAATCAGATCATAAAACGACAAACCTTCTAAACCTGGAAGTTTAATTTGTTTTAAAAAACGAACTAACAAATTTATAACAGGAATTTTATCTAATTTATCTTCTACAGGTTTTGTCATTAACTACTGTTTGGTGTTTAGTTGCTTTTACTAATTTTAAGTTCTAAGTGATAATCTATTATAAATTTAAGATTAAACGGCTTTTAAACTTAAATCCATATTGTAAACTGAATGCGTTAAAGCTCCTGATGAAATATAATCTACACCACATTCGGCGTAATTTCTAATGGTTTTTTCGTTTATACCTCCAGAAGACTCTGTTAAACAACTATCTCCAATTAAAGCTACGGCTTTTCTAGTATCTTCAAAATTAAAATTATCTATTAGTATTCTATAAACCCCTTTTGTTTGAAGAATTTCTTTAATTTCCTCTAAGTTTCTAGCTTCAACAATAATTTTCAAATCTCTGTTAGTGTCCTTTAAATAAGTTTTTGTTTTGTTAATAGCATTAGTAATACCACCTGCAAAATCAATATGATTATCTTTTAGCATAATCATATCATAAAGTGCAAATCTATGGTTTTCACCTCCTCCAATTTTTACAGCCCATTTTTCTAAAGCACGAATTCCTGGTGTTGTTTTTCTAGTATCTAAAATTTTTGTTTCTGTACCTTCTAATAAATCGACAAACTGCTTTGTTTTAGTAGCAATGGCACTCATGCGTTGCATGGCATTTAAAACGAGTCTTTCTGCTTTTAAAATAGATTGCGAAGCCCCTTCAACATAAAAAACAATATCGCCATATTTAACTAATGAACCATCTTCTAGTAGTGTCTCAACTTTTAAATCTTTGTCGATATAATTAAATACTTTTTTTGCAAACGCAACACCTGCAATAACACCATTGTCTTTCACCAAAAGTTTTGCTTTTCCATTTGCTGATCTTGGAATACAAGCCAAAGAACTATGGTCGCCATCTCCTACGTCTTCTCTAATAGCATTGGCTATAATTAATTCAATTTCTGTATCAAATTGCTCTTGTGAAATCATTTTATTTTATTTTATCATGTAAAAGTACTAATTGAATTGTAAATTAATTACTTTCTAAATTCAAAATTCTAATTAATATGTAAATTTGTGAATATTATAAGAATGAGGTATTTCCCTCGAGCGCAGTCGAGAGGAAATAATAACGTTTTAACAGCGCTCGACTAAACTTAATCATGCATATAAAACTTCTTGCCATTGGCAAAACCGACAACAAGCAACTTCAAGCATTAATTGATGATTACCAAAAACGTTTGGGCTTTTACATTAAATTTGAGTTTGAGATCATTCCAGATTTAAAAAAAGTAAAACACTTAAGCGTGGATCAGCAAAAACAAAAAGAAGGCGAGCTGATTTTAAGCAAACTTCAAAATCAAGATGTTTTAATTTTATTAGATGAAAATGGGAAGCAATTAAGTTCTGTAGGTTTTTCAAATTACTTACAAAAACATATGAATTCTGGCATTAAGCAAATTGTCTTTGTTATTGGTGGCCCTTATGGTTTCTCAGAAGCTGTTTATTCAAAAGCTCAAGGTAAATTGTCTTTATCGAAAATGACTTTCTCACACCAAATGATTCGGTTATTTATTGTTGAACAACTATATAGAGGCTTTACTATACTAAAAAATGAGCCTTACCATCATCATTAAAAAAGCCACAAAATCAATCATATTATTGAACTCGTGGCTTATTTCTGTCTTAAGAAATGATGTTTCTAATGTGTTGAAAATGTTTGTTTTCTCTTTTTAAGCTGAATATCTAAATCGTTAATCGTTTCTTTTACTGCAGCTTCAAAATTCTTTTCGGTAGAAGTAGCGAATATTTTTGGTCCAGGCAAGCTCAACTCCATATTACATATTTTACCTTGCTCTTTTTGGTTATTATCTTGTTTAAAAAATACATCACAGCCAATTAACCAATCGTACCTTTTTGCTAATTTTTGTAGTTTCTCTTTCGTATAGTTTGATAAAGATTCGCTTGAATCCATATTTACATATTGAATAATGATGTTCATAGAATATTGATTTTATTGTATTAAATATATAACAATATTATAAGAAAAAAGAACAAATTATAATGATATATATCATATTTTGTTCAAAATGAAACAATCATTTGCCTAAAGTAAAAAATTAAGCGTAATAGCTATTGAAGACGAGTATAATTGCTATTTTTTTAAAGTAAAGTAGCAATACTTGCTTGAATGTCTGTACTATGAAATAAATCAATAATAAACAAGATGATTTGAATTTTTACATAAATAGCTATTCCAACAAAAATTCCAAATAAGACATTTTCTGCCGTATTCTCTGCACTAAATAAAGTTTTGGTTTTCATAATAAATACAAATAATTAGTTAGACTATTAACTAGTAAGAATTGATATTTATATGATTGATGATTAGCAATATACAAAAAAAACAGGGAGATTCCTTAACAAATTATTAACAATTAGTCTACATATGAAAATAATATTTTAAATTCCCACATTCTCAGCCTCAGATAGTTGCATTGCTCTCTCAATACCTTCAAGGGCCAATCTTCTTTTAGTAGCTCTTTCTAAAGTAGCAGTATAATGCTCGATGGCTTCATGAAACCTATTCTGACTCATTAACCAATCTGCATACAATTCATTAGTTGGTTTTTGAATTACTGGAGGTCCATAACTATAGCTTAGCTCTTGTTCGTTAGATATTGTTTCTTGAAAAAGTTTTTCTGTTTCAAGAACATCATCTTCTAACCAAGACTTTAATGCTTCTAACTGTTTTAACATGACCAGAGATTGATTGATGTTGGTTTGTGTTGGAGCACTTCTAGAAAGTGACGAACAGACTGTAAATCCATCGCTTATATTTTCTACTAATAAAGATTCTTTATTTATTTCTTTTGAAAGTGTTTCTATGATAGATGTAAGTTTTTCAACTTTTTTATTTGAAAAAGCCTTATAACCTTCAATAAAATAATATTGTGATTGTCCTGTTACAGATAAGTTTGAAACATCAATTTCAATATCAGCAATTGGTGAATCCCATAGGTTGGTTTCTACTAAGTAAGTTCCTTTCAAGAAAACTAAATGAATTTTAGATCTGTTTGAAGGGGTTTCTTTTGTATAGGTTTCCATATCTAAAACCATTTGTTTGGCTTTATCAAAATCTCCTCTTTGTAAATATCCATATTCTAACCAATGATAAGCATGGTAACCACGAGCATCGTTGCCTAATTCTTTACGTTCCATTCTATTTAAACTTGCTTGATAGGAATCGATGTTGGAATTTATTACTTCGTCCCACATACCTAAAGCCACATAAATATGAGATGGCATATGTAAAGCATGACTAGCATCTGGAGCTACTTTAGAATAACTATTAGCAGCATCTATTGCTAATTGAGCATGATTAGGGTCGTCGTAAGAATGTATTAAATAATGAAGTGCTCCAGGATGTTTTGGGTTTTTATCAAGCACCTTTTTAGCTATCTCTGCACCTTGTCCATAAATAGCATCATCTCGCCCTTCTGGAACAGAACCTAATAATGAAATAGCATAAAATGCAGCAACTTCTTGATTGTCAGGATAGGTCTCATGCAAGGTTTTCATATACTCTTTATAAGCTTGATCTCTTGCAACTTTGGCTGTTTTTGGTTTGTAAAGAATGGAGACGGCTTCAAGGAAACCTTTTTCAGTTTGAGAATAATCTTCAGAATCTTGGAGATGTGCCACGTTTTCAATGGCTGAAAACCCAGCATCATAATCCTGTTCTCCCCAGAGACTGTGATTATATGTCATAGCCTCTCCCCAATAAGCCATGGCCATGCTTGGGTCTGCTTTTTGTGCTTTTAAAAACTCTTCTCTCGCATCATCATATTCAAAACTATGAAGCAGTAAAAGTCCCTTTTCAAAGTAGTTTTGCGCTTCTTTGTTACCTGTTACCTGAAATTGAACAACGCCAAGGGTATCTGCTTTTTTATTTTCTTTTTTACAAGAGAATATCAAAGTAAAAACAAGTATATATATTAGATTTTTCATTTTAAAATATTTAAGATTATAATAATTACATCATTCAAAAATAACTTTATCTTCCATGTCAAACCAACTTTTATATAAAGGTTGATGCACTTTTTCAATGCTGTTCCTTTTTACTTTTAAGGTTGGTGTGGTCATACCATTATCAACACTCCAATCCTCTTTCATAATAATTATTTTTTCAATTTTTTCGTGTTTACTTAAGTCCTTATTAATCTCTTTGACAGAATTTTTCAAACTTTGTATCAAAAGGTTTTTAGTTTTAGATTTACCAAGCTCAGACAAGGTAATTAAGGCTATAGGTTGTGGTATTCCTGTTCCTACAATACAAATTTGTTCTATACTATTGTTTTTCGAAAAATTTAATTCTATGGGCGAAGGAGAAATATATTTGCCTTTATCTGTTTTAAATTGGTCTTTAACACGACCTGTAATCGTTAAATAACCTTCGTGATTGTATTCTCCAATATCGCCAGTTTTTAAATAGCCATCTTCTGTAAAAACACTTGCTGTCAATTCGGGAGCTTTGTAATAACCCGTCATTAGACAATCGTTCTTTATTAAAACTTCGCCTTCAACTGATAATTTGGTCTGAACAGTTGACAACCTTTTACCTACAGTCCCTATCATGTTTTCATTTGGTAAATTAAAATGTGAGATGATACAATCCTCTGTCATTCCATAACCTTGCAATATCTCTACACCTATTTTTTTATACCAATACATTAAGTTTACTGATAATGGTGCTGCCCCAGAAATAATGAATTTTGCTTCTTTTAAACCTAATTTTTGTTTTAGTTTCTTTTTTATAATACCATTTAAAATGGGTATGGTTAATAAAATGCTTAACTTCTTTTTTGGCATTTTTTCAAGAATCTTCTCTTGAAATTTCGCCCAAATTCTAGGTACTGCAAAAAAGATATGAGGCTGACATTGTTCTAAGTCAGAAGCAAAAGAGTCTAAGCTTTCTGGAAAAGAAAATTCGGCTCCAATAACAAAACCATGTGTTGCAATTCCCATGCGTTCTGCAACATGTGCTAATGGCAAATAAGAAAAAAACCGAGACCCTTGTGGTAAGTTCATAACATTTTTCATAATGTTAGCACTTTTAATAAAATTACCTACGGTATGCATAACACCTTTTGGGGTTCCTGTTGTACCAGAGGTATAAATTATAGTATGTAATTTATCAAGACTTGGTAAAGTTACGTCTTCTAACGGCTGTGTTTTATTTACAATTTCTTCCCATGATTCGCCATCATTTTCATCATATAAATCAACACATATTTTAGGGATGTTTTTAATTCCAGATTTTTGGGCAGAATAGTTATCTAATTTTCCTATAATAATTACTTTCGAATTACTATGTTCTAGAATCTGCTGAATAGAAATATCGTTTAAGGTTGGGTAAATAGGAATAGACACGTAACCAGCCATCATAATGGCTAAATCTGCCATCATCCAATGGGCACAATTTTTCGACAACAAAGCGACATGACTTTCATCTGGCAAATTATAATCCTGCAAAGCTGCAGCTATCCTTCTAGCTTCATTACCAGCTTCTGCAAATGTATAAGTGCGTAATTTGCCCTTAATTGGCTGTTTTAAAAAAACTTGATTTGGCGAATTAGCTTCCCAATGCAAGAAAGCCTCTAGAGGAGATTGGAAATTTGACATAACTTTTTGATTGGTTTTTAAAGATAGTATAAAGTTTCTGTTTTTTTTGACAAAACAGACTAAAATCACATTAGCAATTCTCAATAAATTCAAATATTAAACAACTTCGAAAAAATTAGCTGTAACTTTGCAACCAATAAAAAAATGGCATATAACTTGTCATTTATCAAATACAATATATGTCATTTAACACATTAGGCCTTTCTGAAGCGATTCTTAAAGCTATCAGCAAAAAAGGATATAATGAACCATCTCCTATTCAACTTAAAGCCATTCCACTCATTTTACAAGGAAAAGATGTTTTAGCATCTGCTCAAACAGGTACAGGAAAAACTGCAGGTTTCACCCTGCCTCTACTTCATATTCTTTCTGAAAGAGAGACATCGAAATTCAGATCTATTCGTGCTTTAATCTTAACACCAACACGTGAATTAGCAGCACAAGTTTATGCAAATGTTAAAGAGTATAGCGAGTTTACAAACTTAAGAAGTGCTGTTATTTTTGGAGGTGTTAATCAAAAGCCTCAAGTAGCTACTATACGTCAGGGTGTCGATATTTTAGTAGCAACTCCTGGACGCCTAATCGATTTGCAGAATCAAGGACTTTTATCTTTAAAAAATGTCGATATCTTGGTTTTAGATGAAGCAGACAGAATGTTAGACATGGGATTTTTACGTGATATTGAGCGCATTATGAATATGATGCCAGCAAAACGTCAAAATTTGATGTTTTCTGCTACATTTTCAAAAGACATAAGAAAATTAGCAAATGGTATTTTACATCATCCTGTTCAAGTTGAAGCTACTCCAGAAAATTCGACTGTAGATGCTATCAATCAAAAAGTATATCGTGTAGCAAGTGGTAAAAAATCAGCCTTAATTATTAAATTAATTTCCGATGGCAATTGGCAACAAGTTTTGGTTTTTACACGTACCAAACATGGCGCTAACAAACTTTGTAAAAAGATGGTAAGCGCTGGTATTTCAGCTGCTGCCATTCATGGTAATAAAAGTCAAGGTGCTAGAACCAAAGCCTTAGCAGGATTTAAAAACGGAAGTGTTCGCGTGTTAGTGGCTACAGATATTGCTGCTCGCGGTCTCGATATTCCATTATTACCACATGTAGTGAATTACGAACTTCCTAACATTTCTGAAGATTATGTTCATAGAATTGGTAGAACAGGTCGTGCTGGAGCTAGTGGTGAAGCTATTTCATTAGTAAGTGCAGACGAAACGACTTATTTAAGAGATATTGAAAAATTAGTTGGCATGAGAATTCCTAAAGAGATTCTAGAAGGATTTGAACCAGACCCAAATGCATCAACAGAACCTAAAAAACAAGGTGGAGGACGTTCTTCTCGATCTAACAATAACAACCAACGTTCTCAAAATTCAAACAGATCGAATAACAGCAATACTTCAAATAATTCGAGACGTCCTAAAAGAAATAAGAGACGTTCTGACGACCGTAGAAATTAACTTGTATGACTCCCGCATTAAAAGAAAAAATAATAGCCGTTTGTAATCGTAAAATTGAGCAAAAAGGACTTAATGTAGGTCTGTCTTTTTATGCTTTCTTTGCCAATAAAAATGACAACCCAGAATTACTTATGGAAGCTGCCACTTGGTGGATTTTAACTCATAAATTAGATCATTTTGAGAAAGCTGAAAAAATTAAAAATCTAGTTTCTAATTTATAAATGGAAAAGCAACCAAACAATCCGTTACATGGTGTCAAGTTAGAACAAATAGTAACTGACCTAGAAGTGCATTATGGTTGGGAATATATGGGACATCAAATAAACATTCGTTGTTTTCAAGACAACCCATCTATTAAATCTAGTTTGAAATTTCTTAGACGTACACCTTGGGCTAGAACAAAAGTAGAGAACATGTATTTAAACATGCTTAATAAACAAAACATTACAAAGAAGTCTTAATCTTTTTATTCACCTTAATTTTATACCCTACAGAGATTTTAGCTTTGGTATTGCTAAACAAATAATTTAACCCATAATCTAAGTTGGTTGTATAAATGCCACTTCCATAAACTAGGGTTATATAAAAACGTTTATAATTATACCCTATACCTGCATTATAGTCTAGTTTATAAAGCATTGGGTTAGATGCTCTGTAATTGTTGGTTTCCGAATATCCTTTCTTGTACATAAACCCAATTCCAGGAATGACATTTAAAGTTGCAAAAAAGTTAGCAGGAAGCACAAAAACAGATAAAATACCACCAGAAACCCCTACTCCAATTCCCTTAAATTCATTTAAATAAGCATCTTCATTAAAATCGCCATTGTATGGTATTATAGTATTATCAGTATAAAAATTATCATAGACCATAAAACCTCCAACTCCATACGATATGAAATGTTTCTTTTCTTCTTTGGCTAATCCAGCTTTTAAAGTTGCTGAAGAAAATGAGATCTCATCGAAAGAATATAGATAACTAAACCCTATTGAAAGTGATGTAATATCACTACTAAAAAACTCTGGTTCATTAAAATTATTTTTGACATTAAACCCTTTATATCTTTGAACATATAGACCAACTAAATGATTAGAGCCTACAATTAAAGATCCTTGCATATCAAACCGTTGGGTTGGATTTTCTTCGTTGCCTTTTAAATTAAAAGCTATATCAATAATTAGCTTGCTCGTTCCTAGACCAAAACCAACACCAGCTCTATTGTTAGGTTTAAAAGATATCTTATCCTCATTATTTATCAAATTAAAACTTTGTCCTTTGTAATTAGTAAAGAGTCTAACAGACCAATTATTCATATCTCTATCAATTAACAATGTATCTATCATTTGCTTTGTACTTAAGGAATCAGATTTTTTTATCTTTTGCGCATGTAGAGACATTGTAAAACTTAAAATACATATTACTAAGCAAGTTTGTTTAAACATAGAGATTCGGGAAATTGCAAATATTTCAATGAAATTAATATTATTTTCCGTTTTTTTGAAATTAAATGTCAATTTTCAATAATTTAAAAATTATGAAACTCGTTTTTGCCACTAATAATTTAAATAAACTTAAAGAAGTTCAAGTTTTAATTCCTGAACATATCCAACTACTCAGTCTAAAAGATATTGGCTGTCTAGAAGATGTTCCAGAAACTCAAGAAACTATTGAAGGTAATGCCATACAAAAAGCTGAATACATAAAAACTCATTATGGTTACGATTGTTTTGCAGACGATACAGGGCTTGAGGTTAAAGCTTTAAATGGTGAGCCAGGTGTGTATTCTGCTCGTTATGCAGGTACACAACGAGATGCTAATGACAATATGAATTTATTACTTGAAAACTTAAAAGATAAGCCCAATAGGCAAGCCCAATTTAAAACTGTAGTTGCACTTAATTTACATGGTGAATTGCGAACTTTTACAGGTATTTGCGAAGGAAACATTACTCATGAAAAACAAGGCGAACAAGGTTTTGGGTACGACCCCATTTTTAAAGCTAAGGGTTTTATAAAAACTTTTGCGGAAATTTCATTAGAAGAAAAAAATACGATTGGACATCGTGGCAAGGCTGTGAAGCAGTTGGTAAATTACCTTAATAAGATATAGCTTTTTAAAGCTCTTGATTATTATTTATATAGACAACCCAACACTTCAAAAAACTAATCAACTATCTTTGGATTTATAAGAAGACGTTACCTGAAAGCTAAAAAGCAGACTAGATTATTCAAAATCAAACGAGAATGAAATTTCAAAAAATCATACTTTACTTTTTATCTATTATCTCATTTAGTGTATCTGCTCAAAATATGGCCGATTATACAAATAACTGGGAAGGAAAAATTAAAAATGAAAATGTGTTCAATTTCTCAATCGAAATAACTGGATTACAAACAGAAAAACCAATTCTTATTATTTCAAACAATAAGGCAATCATCGAACAATCATTTAAGAAAACTGATCCTAAGTTGATACATGTTAAGCTAGGAGAAAATTTATCTTTTCAAGGCGTATTATCTAATAAAAGTAATGAAATCAATGGTTTTATAAAATCTGGCATGTTACTATATCACGTAAAATTAACCAAAACAAAAACGGGCTCATTTACTGGTGTTTGGAATATTTTAATGGTAGACGAGTTAAAATCTCAAAATTTTTATTTGAGTATTGAGAATGGTTCAGGCGATTCATATCAAGCATATCCCATTCTAGGAGATAACCGTTTCACTGGAACTTGGTGTGGAAATTTTCAAAAAAAAAATGACACCATTTTTTTTTCAGATATTAAAACTGGACTGAAATTTAAAGGGGAATTAGGGAATGAAAAAATACAACTATCAATTTATCTAGAACATTATTTAGTAACCCAAATAGTATTAAATATATCTAAGAATGATTGGCAAATAGGAGGATTTGAAACAATAAAACAAGACAGAATCTATCAAAACATTCAGCTAAGTGAATTGGAGAATTTAATTTTAAAAGATTCACTTCCAAACACACATGCAGTTTTAATTTCTAAAAATGGCAAAATTATTTATGAAAATTATTTTGATGGATACAATAAGGAAATTCCTCACGACATGCGTTCGGCATCAAAAAGTATTTCGTCTGCCATAGTAGGAATTGCAGAAACCAAATCGTTATTTACAAGTGTTGAGCAATCTATTTTTGATTTTCTCCCAAATACATATCAACCTCTTAAAGATAGTTTAAAATCTCAAATAGACATTCAAAGTCTTTTAACTATGAGTTCCGGATTAGATGCAGATGATTATACAAGGGAGAGAAGATCAACAGCATCCGAAAATAATTACCAACCTTCTAGAGACTGGACAGAAACTGTGCTAAAAGCGGAAATGTTAAGCAAACCAAATAAACATGCTAATTACGGCTCAGCTAACCCTTATCTTCTTGGTGTAGCTATAGACTCTGTGGTTTTAGAGCCATTAGAATTATTTATGGACAAAAACTTATTTCAAAAATTAGAAATTTCTAATTACATCATTCAAACAGATATTAAAGGTCGTCCCTACTTTGGTGGAGGCATGTATTTAACACCAAGAGACATGATGAGGTTTGGTCAACTATATCTTCTGAAAGGAATCTGGAAAAACGAACAGGTATTAAGTGAACAATGGGTCGTAAACTCTTTTAAAAATTATCATGATTTAGAAAATGTGCCTAAAAAAAACGGTTATGGATATTTGTGGTGGCACAACACATATCAAGTAAACGAGAAAATTATAAAATCCATTGAAGCAAGAGGAAATGGCGGACAATATATTTTTGTAATTCCAGAATTAGAAACAGTTGTAGTAATAACATCTGGAAATTTTAGAAACGGAAAGTTTCAACAACCAGAATTGATTTTAGAAAAATATATATTACCTAATATACAGAACTAAACGACGTCTGTTTATCAACAATAAATTAATGGAAGCCTCAATTAAAAATAGATTGTGCTATTTCACAACAAATACAATAAAAGACAAAAGCAAATAAATATATTTATAGAAATTTTTAATCTTTAGAATAACTTGTTTTTTTATTAACGCAAATAGAAACAACTTTATCATTAATTTAATGAGGTTTACTCAAACAATATTTCGAGGCATCGGTCAAGTAATGTTTCAAGAAAATGTTATTACGGGATTATTTTTTCTGTTTGCTATTTTAATAAACAATAAACTAATGGCAATTTATGCCATTTATGCTGCTGTAATGGGCTCCATAACTGGCTGGCTGTTTTCAGTGTCATTTTCATCAATTAATACTGGACTTATGGGTTACAATGGTATACTTTGTGCCATCGCACTTTCAGGAAAAGGATGGCGAGATTTACTGTGGATTACTATGGCAATAATTCTCTCCACATTGATAAATATCGGACTGGCAATAACGGGAATCATAACGTTAACAGCCCCATTTGTCTTAGCTACTTGGATGGTTTTAAGGTTAAAAAAACTAACTAAATTTAAATCTAACTCCTATTAAAATAAGAAATAAATTTAGGAAACATTGAAATTTTTGAAAAAAAGAGGTTTTGTATGACAAGTTGCTCAAAAAGATGAATAACCAATAACAACATCCAACTAATTTTAAATTGAAATCGAATCCATGAAACTTCATTTAACTAGTTTTTAGATTCTTACACATTCAACACCATTATATAAAATAAAAGTGTACCTTTGCACGAAATTTATCGGAGCCTGAAGTTCTGATTAATAATTCCTCAGAGAGAGGATGTGTTACTAGAAGTTTAGGTTAAGTATGTCGATTCGCTTCTTATGTAACACCACATAATTTAATCGATTACTTATACAAACGAATGAACACATTCCAAGATTTAGGTCTTAATAAAGACCTTTTACAAGCAATTACAGATATGGGCTTTGAGACCCCAAGTGATGTCCAAGCCAAAGCTATTCCAATTTTATTAGAAAAAGAAACAGATCTAGTTGCATTAGCGCAAACCGGAACTGGAAAAACTGCAGCTTTTGGGTTTCCAATGCTACAAAAAATTAATATTAATAGTAGAACCACTCAAGGTTTAATCCTATCTCCTACTCGCGAACTTTGTTTACAAATTACAAACGAGATGAAACAATATGGTAAATATTGTAAAGGTCTTAACGTGGTTGCAATTTATGGAGGAGCAAGTATTACAGATCAAGCCAGAGAAGTAAAAAGAGGCGCTCAAATTATTGTTGCAACTCCTGGTAGAATGAAGGATATGATTAAAAGAAAAATGGTCGATATTTCTAAAATAGAATATTCCGTTTTAGATGAAGCTGATGAAATGTTAAACATGGGCTTTAAAGAAGATATTACCGACATCTTATCTCATACTCCTGAAGACAAAAATACCTGGTTGTTTTCTGCAACCATGCCTAAAGAAGTCTCCAACATTGCAAAAAAATTCATGAAGAGTCCTATTGAAATAACAGTAGGAAATAAGAATGAAAGTACCAACCAAGTCTCACACGAATACTATTTAGTAAATGCTAGAGATCGCTACCAAGCTTTAAAACGCTTAGCAGATGCCAATCCAGATATTTTCTCGGTAATTTTCTGTAGAACTAAACGAGACACTCAAAAAGTAGCCGAAAACTTAATTGAAGATGGTTATTCAGCTGGAGCATTACATGGCGATTTAAGTCAGAACCAACGAGATTTGGTTATGAAATCCTTTAGAAACAAACAAATACAAATGCTGGTTGCTACAGATGTAGCTGCTCGTGGTATTGATGTGGACGATATTACTCACGTCATCAACTATCAATTACCTGATGAACCAGAAGTTTATACACATAGATCTGGACGTACAGGACGAGCTGGTAAAACTGGTATCTCCATGGTAATTGTTTCGAAAAGTGAAGTAAGAAAAATAAAAAGTATTGAGCGCATTATTAATCAAAAATTCGAGCTTAAAGAGATTCCAGATGGTATGGAAATTTGTGAAGTTCAATTAATGTCGCTTGCTAATAAAATTAATAATACAGAAATCAATCATGAAATTGATAAGTATTTAGAAAGTATCAACGACTTATTTGCAGATACTACTAAAGACGAATTAATTAAGAAATTTTTCTCCGTAGAGTTTACAAGATTTTTTAATTACTATCAGAAAACTAAAAACCTAAATGTAACAGATACTTCACGTGGCGAAGATAGAGATAGAGGTGGAAGAGCTTTTAGTGGAGGTTCTAACGGTTCTCGTTACTTTATTAACGTTGGTAGAAAAGATGGTTACGACTGGATGAAATTGAAAGATTTCTTAAAAGAAGTTCTAGAACTTGGAAGAGACGATGTCTTTAAAGTAGACGTAAAAGAAAGTTTTTCTTTTTTCAATACAGAAAAAGAACACCAAGAAAAAGTATTAGCATTTTTTACAGATTTTAAACACGATGGTCGTTTTGTTAATGTAGAAATAAGCGAAGATAAAGGTGGCGGTACTAGTAGAAACAAAAGACGTCGTGATGGTGGAGGAAGCAAAAGACGTAGCGACGATAAACCAAGAGGAGACAGACGTTCTAGCTTTAGAGGCGATGGAAACAGAAGTGACAGACGTTCTTCTGGTTCTAGAAGTGATAGAAGCGACAGACGCAGTTCCTCAAGTAATGAAACTCGATCAAGACGTACTGAATCTAGTACCAGTTCTGAAAGACCAAGACGCTCTAGACGTTAAAAGTTACTTGCCTTAGGGCAGGTAATTTGTTAATTTTTAGTCAAAATATAAGACATCTAAATATATTCTCGTTTAGTTTATTACTTTTATGCTCAATATGGCTTTAATGAAAAAACTGCTTTTACTATTTACTCTTATTTTTGGAATCTCTTTTACCTATGGTCAAGAAGAAACTACTGTAAAAGGTATTGTAATTAATGCTTCTGAAGGCGTGCCTTTAGAAAGCGTAAATATTGTTAACTTAAATCAAGTAAAAGGAACCACTACTAATGTTAGAGGTGAGTTTGAGATTAAAGCAAAAGCAACAGACACACTTCATTTATCTTATTTAGGTTTTAAATCCATAAAAGTAAGGGTTACTAACGACTGGATAAAGTTTGGTGTTTCAACCATTCAATTAACAGAATTAGCTTTTGCATTAGAAGAAGTTGTTGTTAACGAATTTAAACTAACAGGATTTCTTGAAGTTGACATTAAGCAGGTACCAATAAACACAAATTACAGATATAATATTTCTGGACTTCAAACGGGTTATGAAGCTGGAGGGTCTTCTTCAAATGCTGTAACTAGAGTCCTTGGTGCTGTATTTAACCCAGCAGACTTTTTGTATAGTATGTTTGGAAAACAGCCAAACGAAATGCGAAAATTGAAGAAAATGAAGCAAGATGATGAAATAAGAACCCTTCTAGCCAATAGATTTGACCGAGAGATGCTTACAGCTTTATTACAAGTAGATCGTGCAGATTTAGATGAAATAATCAGGCAATGTAATTATTCGAAAAGCTTTATTGAAACAGCAAACGATCTTCAAATATTAGATGCCATTAGTGAATGCTATGAAGAATATAAGGTTTTAAGTAGGAGCAAGAATAAAGGAAGATTATAAAAATAGAAAAGCAGAAATATTATTTTCTGCTTTTTTTTGCCCATTATTGTAAGACATCTTTATTATAGTACAATACATTCAATCATGCGATAGATTGGTATATTTTTAAGTCTTGTCGTAAAATCTAGCTACAATCTCATCGTAACTTTTAATAGTTTTCTTAATCCAATCTAGTCGTTTTTCTTGTTGCTCTATCTCTGTAAGTTCCCAATGGATATTAGTCTGTTTTAATTTTGTGGTAACTTGTTGTAGAATAATAGCTGCAGACACCGAAATGTTTAAACTCTCTGTAAAACCAGACATAGGAATTTTTAAATAACAATCTGCCTGATCTAAGACTTCTTGTGACAAGCCTTGAGTTTCTCTTCCAAAGAAAAAACAGGATTTTTTAGAAACATCAAATTCATGCAACAAACAGTCGTTTGTATGTGGTGTTGTAGCAACAATTTGGTACCCTTTATGTTTTAAATCTTGAATACAATCTTTTACAGAATGAAACCTCTTTAAATCGACCCATTTCTGAGCTCCCATAGCAATCTCCCTATCTATTTGCTTCGAATTCACCTCTTCAACTATATGGACGTCTTGAATGCCAAATACGTCGCAACTTCTTATAACGGCACTTGTATTATGGAGTTGATAAACATCTTCAGTTGCAACTGTAAAATGTTTTGTTCTTTGAGCAAGTACATTATTGAAACGTTGTCTTCTATTTTCAGTTAAATAGGTTTCAAGATATTCCAAAAGTTTTAAATCTACCATATTTTAAAAATAAAAAAAAGAAGTTGTTTAAAAAGTAAATTTTTCGTCAAACAGAACTTTTTTCAGTTTCCTTTAATCCCAGTAATAAATTAGGCTAAGATTCTGAAATTAATTCAAAATAACGATTATTTAAGCTTTTCAAACAACCTCTTAATTTCAATTATATTTTAAATTTAATCATTTGAGCCAATATTCCCTTGGGCTACAAAGATTGTAGGCTGAGTGGTACTTAGTTGTACCTTTATATGACCATTGACAACTAATACATCTTCAAATCCAAAGACAGAATCGTCATCTAAAACAGATACATTCGTTTGGCTTAGCCCAGTATTTCCATCAACTGGATTAAATGTAAAAATAATGTTACCAGCTGTATCCACATCATTCGCATATATATAAGCAGGATGTATACCGTCTACAGGAGTGTTTTGTAATTCGATAACGGCTAAAGCTTCACCGTTAGTTCTTCCATAGAAAGTGGCAGTTCCACTTATTCCAGACATATCAACCTCATCTAAACTATAAGATATGTAATCTCCTGTAAGTTCATTCTGACCAATATCTCCTTGTGCCACTATAGTACCTAGGTTTGTCTCGCTTTCATGAACATTAATATATCCATCAAAATCAATAACATCTAGATATAAAAAAGAGATAGCATCATCAAATTCAGAAACATTGGTAAAACTTTTTCCGGTATTTCCATTAATTGGATTAAAAGTAAAAGCAATATCTCCACCTTCAGCAGCTGTATTATTATGGATATGTGCTGGATACATATTTCCATCTATGGTATTTGTTAATTCAATTACAGCAAGTGCTTCACCATTTTCTCGTTCTGAAAATCTAGCAATTCCTGAAATTCCAGGCATATCTTTTTCACCTAATGGATAGGTTTTAGACACACCAGTAAGTTCATTTTGACCAATATCTCCTTGAGCTACAATAAGGTCTAATTGCGTTTCACTTTCGTGGACATTAATATACCCATCAAAGCTCATTAACTCGTCGTATGTTATTGGAGTTCCATCATCTAAAGCTGAAAAAGTAATAGTACTAAAACCTGTAGTTCCACTTACTGTACCTAACGTAATAGCTATGTCTCCACCTTCAGCAGCTGTATTATAATGAATGTGCGCTGGATGCGAACCACCTGTTGGAATAGAAGTGAAATCTAACTCTACGGTTGTGGAATTATCTTCGTTTTTAATGAATTTCGCATGACCAGTTACATTATTATCATTAATAGAACTTAATGCATAAGTTTTAGAAATCTGACTGGAATCTATGGGAGTAATATGGTCATCACCACTACAGCCCTTTAAAATAATTAAGGGCAAAAATAAAATTAGTGACTTAAATAGTGTCTTCATAATCTAATATTAAATATCTGTAATATTACACATAATATATAAATTTTTAAAGTGTTGTTGCACTCCTTTTTTATTTTATTTTAAGTTTGAAATGTTATAATTTCACAAAATGAAACACATCGTTGTATTATCAGGAGCAGGAATTAGTGCCGAAAGTGGCATTAAAACCTTTCGAGACGCCGATAGTCTTTGGGAAGGTCATGATGTTATGGAAGTGGCGTCTCTAGAAGGATTTACAAAGAACCCTGAGTTGGTTTTAAATTTTTATAACGAAAGAAGAAAACAACTCCTAACGGTTCATCCAAACCTAGCTCATAAAACATTAGCCGCTTTAGAGGAAGAATATAAAGTAACTATTATTACTCAAAATGTAGATGATTTACACGAACGTGCTGGAAGTTCTAATATCATACACTTACATGGCGAGTTACTAAAAGCTAGAAATATATATAACGAGACATCTATTATTGATTGGAAACAAGATATTTTACTTGGCGATGTTTGTGAAAAAGGATATCAAATGAGACCACATATCATTTGGTTTGGTGAAGCTGTACCAATGATTGATAAAGCAATTTCCATTTGTGAAACGGCCGATATTCTTGTAATTATTGGCACTTCCATGCAAGTATACCCTGCTGCTAGCTTGATGGATTTTACTCCAAACCACATTCCAATTTATTACATAGATCCAAAACCAGCGAAAGTAAATAACCAAAGAATTACAGTGATCCCTGAAACTGCTACTAAAGGTGTAAAAAAACTTGTAGAATTACTTTCTTAATTACTTCGTGCAATATTAAAAGCAGTAATAGAGTTCTATTTTTGTCTAACTATATTCTTTTTTTGAATGTTACGAATAATGATAATCATACTAATCCAAGTATTCATGATGAATTATTCATATTCACAAAACACAGATCCAAATCCAAATAGCACACACGAAAAATGGGAATATGTCCTAGAAGGAACTGGAGATATATTACAAATAGCACTACCAGTAGCTGCTGGATTAGCAACTGTTTTCAAAAAAGATTGGGAAGGCAGCAAACAGTTTGCATTTTCTTATACTACTAGTTTTATAATTGCCCATGCTTTAAAAAAAATAGTTCATAAACAGCGTCCTGAAGGTAGAAATCTCTACGATGCTTTTCCCTCAGGTCATACTACCTCTGCCTTTAGTGGTGCTTCATTTATCCAAAGACGCTATGGTTGGAAATATGGAAAATGGGCCTATTTATTGGCTTCTATTGTTGGTGTAAGTAGAATGGAAGGACCAGATGGATGGCATGATATATGGGATGTCCTAGGAGGTGCAGCCATTGGTATTGGTAGCACATATATTTTCACAAAACCTTACCAAAATAACCCCGTTGAATTAGGTTTCTATTCCAGAAACAACCACTATCTTATAACTGCTAAATTTAAATTTTAGAAGACTAAGCTTTCTTTTTTTCTTTTTTTGGAGGCATCGTTCCAAATACTTTATCCCAAAAAGTGTTAGAAACACCAAAAGCTTTGTTAGGATACTTATAATGATGTAGACTATGGTGGTGCCATAAATCTCTAAAACGTTTAGGAGGACGCATGACATGAGTAGCTCTGTGTACAAATGAATACATTAAATACCCAATAAAAAAACCTGGAAAAAAACCATAAACTAATTGCGTAAAACCTGTAGCCCAAAATACAACAAAGAAGATCCCGAATAAAAAAGATGCTAAAATAATCCCCGGAACAGGAGGCATTAACAAACGGTCTTTATCTGTTGGGAAATTATGATGAGCGCCATGCATGATAAAATGAAATCTTTGAGACCATTTAGCTTCTGTTACCCAATGAAACACATAACGATGTAACATGTATTCAGCAAAAGTCCAAAAGAATAAACCAAAAACAAACAACCCTAAAAAGGACCATACGCTTAATCCAATAACTCCTATAGCTAAGTAGACTAAAAAGGCATTAATTAAACCGTAAACAATAATATTTGAAATAGGATCCGTTTTTGTTAAACGTTCTAAAATTGGATTTTTAAATATTTCTGCTTGACCAGTTTGAAAATCTGTAGTCACTTCTGGTTTCATAATTTATACTCGTTTATTATTGCAAAATTATAAAAAATAAAGATATACAAAAAAACTATCTAGAATAATTAGGTGATTCTTTTGTAATGGTAACATCGTGTGGATGGCTTTCATTAATTCCAGAGGCTGTTATTTTTACAAATTGCCCTTTATCTTTAAGTGTCTCTATATCTTTAGCACCACAATAACCCATTCCAGCTCTTAACCCACCAACAAATTGATGAATACTTTCATACAACTCCCCTTTATATGGAACACGACCTACAATGCCTTCTGGGACTAATTTTTTAATATCGTCTTCCACATCTTGAAAATATCGATCTTTACTTCCTTGTTTCATAGCTTCTACTGAGCCCATACCTCTATAAGACTTAAATTTTCTGCCTTCATAAATAATAGTTTCACCAGGACTTTCTTTAGTTCCAGCTAATAAAGAGCCTAACATTACGCTATCTGCTCCTGCTGCTATGGCCTTTGGAATATCTCCAGTATAACGAATACCTCCATCTGCAATTACTGGAACTCCTGAACCTTTAATGGCTGCAGCGACTTCTAAAACAGCTGAAAATTGAGGAAAACCAACTCCTGCAACTACACGAGTAGTACAAATTGAACCTGGTCCAATACCAACTTTAATAGCATCTGCTCCTGCTTCAACCAAATATTTTGCTGCTTCTGCTGTTGCTATATTACCAACAATAACATCTAATTTGGGAAATTTAGCTTTAACCTCTTTAAGTACAGCTACAACTCCTTTTGTATGTCCATGTGCCGTATCAATAATAACTGCATCTACGCCAGAATTTACCAAAGCAGCTGTACGTTCGACAACATCTGGGGTTACTCCAAGAGCTGCAGCAACACGTAAACGACCAAACACATCTTTATTAGAAATAGGTTTTTGGGTTAGTTTAGTAATGTCTCTAAATGTAATTAAACCTGCTAGTTTATAATTGTCATCAACAATCAATAATTTCTCAATTTTATGTTCTTGCAAAATCACTTCGGCTTGTTGTAAAGATGTCCCAACAGGTGCTGTTACCAATCTATCACTAGTCATAACGTCAACGATGGGTCTTTCTCCATCTTTTTCAAAACGCAAATCTCTATTGGTTACAATCCCTTTTAAAAACCCTTGATCGTCCACAATTGGAATCCCTCCTATACTGTGTTCTGCCATATTTTGTTTAGCATCAAGTACTTTTGCTTCTATGGTAAGTGTTACAGGATCTGTTATCATACCACTTTCTGCACGTTTTACTTTCCGGACTTCGTTAGCTTGTTGAGCAATCGTCATATTCTTATGAAGCACACCAATTCCTCCTTCTCTTGCTATAGCAATTGCCATAGCACTCTCAGTAACCGTATCCATAGCTGCTGAAACTATAGGAATGTTAATTGTAATATTTTTAGTGAATTTTGTTTGAATATTGACTTCTCGTGGCAATACTTCTGAAAAAGCCGGTACTAGTAGGACGTCGTCGTAAGTTAAACCTTCTCCTACAATTTTGTTTGAATGTGATATCATGTTGCAATTACATTTAATTGCGTGCAAATATACAATATTTATACCTAACTAAATTTTAGTTATTCTTAAAATATTTATATTCCGTTTTGCAATAAGGCCTTAGGGTCTTTAAAGCATAATGATATCTATTTTCTTTATTGGATAAATCTCCTGAAAATACAACTTCTTTGGGCACCATGAATTTATAAATACATTTACCCTTAGCCATTTTATCAATAGTTTTCAAAGTTTTTGAGTCTACTTGATTATATATTTCTTCCAACCAAACATATTGTTCTTCATGAATAATCTCCTCATCCCAAGTCAATGCTTTATCTGATTTTAAAATCGATTCAGAAAAATAAAGCGTCTTCATTTTTGAAAAGGCCTTAATAAAAACTGTTTCACTTCCTTTTGTAGCGTATCGTTTCACTTCTTTTCTTGTGAAAATATTAAAAGGAAAAGCTTTGATATTTTCTAATTTATTAGATATAAAATGTGCCATTTCTGGCCAAACTACTTCGGAACCTTTTGCATCTAATGCGTTATATATCCATAAATAAAAATCGGTACGTTCTTTAATAGACTTGTATTCTAAAGGAAGGTTGTTTTTTAAATTATACAAATTGGCTTGTTGCCAAATTAAGGTGTTATCTTTTCTGTCTTTTCTAAGCCAGTCGGAAGATTCTAATTGGAGTTTTCCAGTCTTTTTTTGGTATTCATTGAGGTTCTTATACTCTTTAGAAAAACTTATGGTCGTAAAGCATAAAAAAAACACATATAAAAATAGCTTCATATAAATTTAATGAAAGATAAATTTACAAGAATATTCTAATTATTCACTTTTTTAAAATCAAAAAGTTGTTTTAATATAATTAGTACTGAAAGTGAAAAAGTAAGTGTCATTAAAATTCCAGAAAACATTACAATATACTTGGTCCAGTAAAATCCAGCCCAAAGCAGATAAAGTCCACCAAAAGTTAAAATAACAGAAAGAAATGGCTCAATAATTAAAAACAATTTAAGAGTCTTATTTAATCTGGTTGTACTTAAAATTATACCAACTAAAAAGAAAATAATTGACATAGATAAAATATGATTATGAACCAACGTAAGCATTTCCTTTTCGCTTTTTTTAAACTTCATCACGGTTGCTGATTCATTGTTTTCGTTTCCTAAATATTGTTCCTCTATACCATGTGGATTAGTGCTAGATGTTTCGCCAACAAAAAGCAGCCCTGTAAAAAACCCAACACTTAACACAATAATAAAAGCTGCAATTAAAAGCTTTATTTCTTTAGGAAACGTATAAATTAAACCGTTTAATTCCATATTAAATCATGTTTTTTGAATGAAGAATTTTTAAAGATTGTAATAAATTATTCATTGCAGTCGTCATGGATCTTACAGAAATGGTTGCTCCAGAAATAGCCATAATATTATCGCCATATCTTAGATCGTCATTTTGAGTTTTACCAATAAATTGTTTTAACCAACGTTTACTGCCTATTTCACCACCATAATCTTCTCTATAAACTAATACTTTCGAACTTAATACAATTAATTCAGTATCTAATAAAACCAAATAATCGAACTGGTCTGTTTTACTTGGAGCTTTAGAAACATAAGCATAACCCAACAATTGATTGTTTGAATGGATTTGAAAAAAATTATTGGTTTCAAATTTAGATGGTAATTCTGATGCGACATTAGTGGGGATAACAAAAGCCTCAAACGTAAAGTTTTTTGTTTGAAAAGTTTCAGTTATTTCTTTATCCACTTTTTTCTGAAGGTTTTTTGGCAATCCAATAACTTGAAATCCAAACAGGAGAATAAAAATTATAGTAAGTTTTATATTCATTTTGCAAAGATATTTAAATGTTTAATGTTACCAACTAAAATGCCAAATAGCTAGAGTGAAAAAAAAATCTCTCTAGCTACAGGACAAATAAAAATTAAAAACTAAATCTTTATATTAAAACCAAACTCCGATTCCGAAATTTAACTGGTTTCCTAAATCATTATTGGTCGCATCGTTTTTAAACTGATAATCTGCTTTAACGACAGCTCCAGGAGTTAATTTATAAGACAAACCTAAGGTCCAATCGCTTCTATTATAAGCGTCATTTATCAATAGATCTCCTTCAACTGATGCGTTTGTATCGTAATCTTCATAACGTGCAAATGCATAAAGCTGTTGTTTTTTAGTAAGTGGTAGTAAATTATAGGATGCTTCTAAATACCATCCTTGCATAGCGCTTCCAAGTCCTTGTGTTGGATCTGCTTCTAAATCGTAATACAATTCATTATAAGCTTCAGTATCTGTCAATCCAGCATACACAATTTGACCCCGTGCAGCAATACGTTTGTAAGCATAACGAGCATCAAGTCCTACCATAGACAAACCTACGCTAGAACCATCTAAATCTTCAACATCATCTTCTGCTTGCGAACGACCAACGTATCCAGATAACCCTAATCGTAATCCTGGTAGGCCATAATAATCAAATTTAACAGATAAGTTAGGTGAATCTACTGTAGATTGAATTCCTTTTTGTCTTCCGTTTCGTAAACCATCTTTTCCACCAAGAACCTTAGAACCATTTACCGAAGCAAAACCCGTAAAGATATATGCTTGGTAGCCTAACGAAATCTCATTAAATCTTCCAGAAACACCTACACCAATTTCTCTCCAAGTTGTTGGCACAATGCTTTTATCCATACTAGGTCTTTCTACACCATTAAAAGTTGTTGGCTCATGGTATTCATTAACAATACCCATAGGCACTAACATTAAACCACCACGTAGATTTACATGGTCTGATAAACTATATTGCAAGAATGCTTGTTCAACATAAACTTCTTCAACATGCTCTAATTCTACTTCTGTTACAAATTGCACTTTATCGCTAAATTTGTAACCGAATAATAATACCAAACGTTGTACATCTAACTCGCCATTATCTCCTTCTGGCTGGTTATAAGTAATCTCTCCATAACCACCAACAGTAACTCCAGAACTAACATTACCTGACAAGATACGTTGAGCTGAATTTTCTTGTTGTTGCGGATTTGTATATAAAGAATCTGGAACAGTTTGGGAAAACCCAATCGTTGAAACTAAAACTGAAATTGATAGAATAATATTTTTCATTATTACCTTTACTTTTATTTAGACTTATTATAAATAATTTAATGTTTTTCGACTGCAAAAATAGTATAGGATTTTAAATACGCAAAGCTTATTTAGATTAATTTAAAATAAAAAAATAACAAAAATTTTAACTAATTGAATTCGTGAAAAATAAGTGCCGTAAAAGTTTAATGATATGCATTAAAAATTTTGGTTGCTTCGTTATACGCGCTCTCAAAACTTAATGCATTTAAGTTAGAAACTTTTTTTTGGGTGAAGTAAGACAGTAGTTTTTCGGTAGGCATATTGCCAGTAAGTTCATCTTTAGCCATTGGGCAACCTCCAAAGCCTTGAATGGCTCCGTCAAAACGTTTGCATCCTGCCTTATAAGCTGCATCTACTTTTTCAAACCAGGTTGTAGGTGTGGTATGTAAATGAGCACCAAATTCGATATTTGGATATTTTGGTATTAAATTCGAAAACAAATAGTTGATATTTTCAGGATTAGAACTTCCAATTGTATCGCTTAGAGAGAGGATTTTTACTCCCATATTATAAAGTCTTTCTGTCCACTCTCCTACTATTTCAACATTCCATGGGTCTCCATATGGATTACCAAATCCCATAGAAATATAAACCACAACTTGTTTGTTTGTTTTATCTGCAATTTCAAGTATTTCAGTTAGAGTTACTACAGATTGTGCAATGGTTTTATGCGTATTACGCATTTGGAAATTTTCTGAAATTGAAAACGGATACCCTAAATAATCTATTTGTTGATGCCCAGAAGCATCTTGAGCTCCACGAGTATTGGCAATAATAGCTAATAATTTGCTTTCCGTTTTGCTTAGATCTAATTGGTCTAATACTTTGGCTGTATCCACCATCTGTGGAATGGCTTTTGGCGAAACAAAACTTCCAAAATCAATGGTATCAAATCCAACTCGAAGTAATGATTGAATGTACTGAACTTTTTTTTCGGTTGGAATAAAGTCTTTAATGCCCTGCATGGCATCTCTAGGGCATTCAATAACTTTTACTGGATTTGACATTTTATTTACGTTGGAACTGTAAAAATAGCACTATTTTTTTGAAATCAAGATGAAAACTGCAATACCTACAAACACAATAATTTGCAACCATTTTAAATAGCTTCCTATATGTTTATGTTGTTTGATATAATTTGAAATTGAACCTGCTAAAATGGCGATACAAGAAAAAATAATGAGGGATACTGCCATAAACAAAAGTCCTAATACATAAAATTGTGTCACTTCGCTTAAAGTGTCACTAAACAAAAACCCAGGAAATAAGGCTAGAAAGAATAAAGAGACTTTTGGATTTAAAACATTCATTAAAAACCCTTGTTTAAACAATTGGAATCCACCTTTTTTAGGGATATTTCCAGCATGTAATTGCAATTCTCCATCGCTTTTAAAAACCTTAAATGCTAAATATAATAAGTAAGCTGCTCCAAAAAGTTTAATAATAATAAATAGATAATCATTTTCTTTAATAAGTGCTGACACTCCAAAGGCAACAAGTGTTGTATGAACCAAACAACCTGAAATCAATCCAGAGACAGTTGCTAATCCTGAGTTTTTTCCATGACTGATGCTTTGCATCAAGACATAAATATTATCCGGCCCTGGAGACATGGCTAAGGCTGCTGTGGCTATTATAAATGATATAAGGATGTCGAAATTCAGCGTGTGTTTTTTGTGTAAAAATAGAATTATAAATCTGTTTTCAAGGCTTTGTTGAATGAAATTTAAATGATGATTTACTACTATAAAGATTTTCGATTTATTGATAAGTTTATCAATTCAAACTCATATTTAATTAAAAAAACACTTAACTAATTAAACCTTCAACGACATGAATGATATTAAACGATTGTAATTTTAAATAAAAGCAAGCGACTATTAATAAAAAAGTATCATGAAAAACATTACTCAAATTACTTTAGTTCTTTTTTTAACTATTTCTTGCCAATTACTCTCTCAATCCATAGCCACTTACAATATTACTTTTCAAAGCACATGGAATGCAACAGATCACACATCAATACCTCCAAATGCACATTGGTCTAAACTGGTTGGCTCAAATCATAATAGCAACGTTTCCTTTTTAGAAGTAGGTAGCATGGCAAGTTTAGGGATAGAAATGATTGCTGAATCTGGAAATAATGTGCAATTTGAAACTGTAGATGTTGAAAACGCCATCAATGCCGGAAATGCACAACAATATATTAATGGTTCTTCACTTGGTTCTGCCTCAGGAACTATAACTATTGATGGATTAGAGGTTAGTGAAGAATTTCCTTTATTAACGCTAGTATCAATGGTCGCACCTAGTCCAGACTGGATGGTTGCCATTCACGATTTAGAATTGTTAGAGTCAACTGGTAATTGGAAATCTTCAATCAATATTCCTATGACATATGTGTATGATGCTGGAACAGATACTGGAACAGATTATACCTCTGGAAATGCCGATAGCAATTTGCCGATATCTGTTTTTAATATGTCGAATAGTATCGCTCCCTTTAATGGAAATGCCATTGGTAATATTGAAATAACGCTTACAAACGTGTTAGGTATTAACCATGAGAACTCAAGTGCAAACATGAAGCTTTTCCCCAATCCTTCTCAAGGATATGTAACTATAACCAATTCTACTAATTTAGAAACTATTGAAATCTATAATATCTTAGGGAAGATAGTTCAAGAAACTCCCATAACCAATACCTCCAAGGTACAATTAGATTTAAGCAATTTACAAAAAGGCTTATATCTCGTGAAATTAAAAAACATCAACAAAAATTCTGTCACTCAGAAACTAATTCTGAAGTAACGCTTTATTAATCTGTTTAATCAACTTCGGACCTTCATAAATAAAACCTGTATAAAGTTGAATTAAATCGGCTCCAGCTTCCATTTTTTCTAGCGCATCTTCAACTGAATGAATACCTCCTACTCCAATGATCGGAAACGATTTATGACTTTTTTCTGCTAAAAATCGAATAACTTCCGTAGAACGATTGGTTAATGGTTTCCCACTCAAACCTCCCATTTCAGATTTATTTCCACTTGTTAAACCTTCGCGAGAAATAGTTGTATTGGTTGCAATTACACCATCTATTTTTGTGTCTTTTACAATATCTATAATGTCTAACAATTGAGAATCCGTTAAATCTGGAGCTATTTTTAAAAGAATTGGCTTTGGATACTGTTTTTTAGAGTTTTGAATTTTTAGGTCTTTAAGAAGATTTGTGAGTGGTTCTTTGTCTTGCAGTTCTCTTAGATTTGGTGTGTTTGGTGAACTTACATTCACAACAAAATAATCCACATAATCAAACAAAGTTTGAAAACAAATCTTATAATCTTCAACAGCTTCATGGTTTGGAGTTACTTTATTTTTTCCAATATTGCCACCTATCAAAATACCTTTATTCTTTTTTAATCTCAATACGGCGTCTTCTACACCTCCATTATTGAATCCCATTCTGTTAATAATAGCAGCATCAGATTTCAACCTAAACAAACGTTTTTTTGGATTACCATCCTGAGGTTTTGGGGTTAAAGTACCTATTTCAACAAAACCAAAACCAAGATTTCCTAACTCTTGATACAGTTTAGCATCTTTATCAAAACCAGCAGCCAAACCAACTGGGTTTTTAAAAGTCAAACCAAATAATTGACGTTCCAAGCGTTTATCTTCAACTAAATACAATCCTTTTAGAAGACTTGGTATTAAAGGGATTTTATTTACAAAACGAAGTAAGGAAAACGTAAAATGATGAATTTTTTCAGGATCGAAAAGAAAAAAAATGGGTCTTATTAATAATTTATACATAGTCGTTGTCTTGTTTGGCAAAAATACTATTCATTTGATTATAAATGCTAACATAAGTTTTATAAATTATTGGTATTTTTGAAGACGTTATTAACATCATTCATACCAAACAAACACATCCAAATGATAGACAAGCAACATATAATCGATCGTTTTGTAAGCTATGTAACAATAGACACAGAATCCGACCCAAAAAGTGACACAACCCCAAGTACAGAAAAACAATGGGATTTAGCCAATAAATTAGTTGAAGAACTAAAAGCCATTGGCATGCAAGAGGTTACAATAGATGACAATGCATATATTATGGCAACTTTACCAAGTAATGTAGATCATGAGGTTCCAACCATAGGTTTTATTTCGCATTTTGATACGACACCAGATTTTACTGGAGCCAATGTAAAGCCTCAAATTGTTGAAAATTATAATGGGAAAGACCTTGTTTTAAATGCTGAACAAGACATTGTATTGTCTCCAGATTATTTTGAAGATTTATTGTTGTACAAAGGACAAACTCTAATTACTACAGATGGAACAACGCTTTTAGGGGCCGATGATAAAGCAGGAATTACAGAAATAGTATCGGCAATGGAATATTTAATCAAACACCCAGAAATTAAGCATGGCCCTATTCGTATAGGGTTTACCCCAGACGAGGAAATTGGTCGTGGTGCTCATAAATTCGATGTTGAAAAATTTGGAGCAGATTGGGCTTACACCATGGATGGCAGCCAAATTGGCGAATTAGAATACGAAAACTTTAATGCTGCTGGAGCTGTAGTGAAAATAAAAGGCAAAATTGTACATCCAGGTTATGCCAAAGGAAAAATGGTTAACTCCATGTACATCGCTACCGAGTTTATCAATTCTTTACCTAGAATGGAAACCCCAGAGCATACAGAAGGTTACGAAGGTTTCTTCCATCTATATTCTATACAAGGTGAAGTAGAGGAAACTGTTTTAGAATATATTATTAGAGACCATGACAGAGAGCATTTTAAAGCCAGAAAAGAAGTTATGATAAAGCTGACTAATGATATTAACGAACAATATGAACGAGAAGTTATTACTACAGAGATAAAAGATCAATATTTTAATATGAAAGAAAAGGTAGAACCTGTGATGCATATTGTAGATATTGCTGAAGAAGCTATGAAGCAAGTTGGTATAAAACCATTAATTAAAGCCATTCGTGGAGGCACAGATGGCTCTCAATTAAGTTATATGGGTTTACCTTGTCCAAATATTTTTGCTGGTGGACATAACTTCCATGGACGTTATGAATATGTACCTGTAGAAAGCATGATAAAAGCTACTGAAGTGATTTGTAAGATTGCTGAATTGACTGCTTTAAAAGCTGAAAGTTAGGAAGTTTGGATAGTGTTATAAACATCATTTAAAAAAAACTTCGTTAGCACCAGATATCAATATTAAAACGAATTCAAACCATAAAGTTCTAACCAATATAAAACAAGCTATATGCCTAAAAGAATATGTATAATTTCATTGATAATTTTACTATCGAGTATTGGTTATGCGCAATCGGATAAAATAAAAATTAAATCAGAAAATCTTAAAGAATCAAATTATCTAAAAGCGGATGATTTTTATTTAACTCATTATTTATATATTGACTTATTCTTAAGAGAGAGTTTATTTCCAGAAGCAAGTCCTGAAGAAGTTTCCTCTATATTAAACGCTCTTAAAAAATATATTTCTATAGAAAACAAATTAGATATTGAAATTGAAAAGCCTGGAAAAAGAAATTATTTAATTCGGTTTGTTATATTAAAGAAAGATGACGGAACTGAGCTTCTAATTGCATTTACAAACTGGAGCACAAAAGAAAAAATATTTGAAAAAGAAATAAAAATTGAGAACGACTCCTACACAAGATGGTATTTTCTAAATGGAGACAAAATGACTTATAGAAAAGATATGTCTAATGAAAATGACTATTCAGATCTGACCAAATCTGACTTAGCCAATGCATATCTATTCGATGAACTTCCTGAAAATGATTTAGAGATAAAAAGTACAATAGACAATATTCTAAATGAAAGTGATTTGAATGTGTCAGATAACATTATGGCTAATTTAGTGCTCTTAAAATATCAGATTTTTCAAAGGGAAAATGAGAGTTTAATTAAGCAAACCGAATACCTGAATGACCTATTTGAAACCAACAAATATGAGCCTAATCTTAGAGGTCTAAAAATGGCTTTTGATGCAACTAAATTTCAAATAGAATTAATGAAATAAACTGTTCTCAACTAGTTGTATAGTTCATTGCTAGTGAATTTCTTTCTGAAAATCCTCGCACATTTACTATCTTAGTTCTTTATCGAAAAAGGTTCCTACGTGTCTTTCAGCAACGAAACCATATACAAAACCGCTAACAAAACTAAAAATCTCATCATGAAAAAAATAAGCTCAGTTGAGGAATACATTGAAAACAACGCGCATTTTGGCGAGGCATTAACTATTTTAAGAGATTTAATTAATTCTACCGAATTGGAAGAGACTGTAAAATGGAGTGCTCCTGTTTATGCCTTAAACGGTAAAAATGTGGTAGGGCTTGGAGCCTTTAAAAAGCATTTTGGTATTTGGTTTTTTAATGGAGTCTTTTTAAAAGATGAGAGCAATCTTTTAGAACAGGCACAAGAAAAAACAAAAGGCTTAAGACAGATGCGTTTCAACTCCTTAGAAGACATTGATCCAAACGCTGTTTTAGCTTATGTTAAAGAAGCCATAGGAAATCAAAAATTAGGAAAAGAAATAATCCCAGAAAAAAAAGGGAAAACAGTTATTATTCCAAAGGAATTAGAAAACGAACTAAAAGCAAATTCAGCATTATTCGATGCCTTTAAAACACTCACACCTGGTAAACAACGAGAATATTGCGATTACATAGATTCAGCCAAACGTGAAGCGACTAAAGCCTCTCGATTAGAAAAAATAAAACCTATGATTTTAAAGGGAGTTGGGCTGAACGATAAGTACAAGAATTGTTAGATTTTTAAAGTAAGAAGCGATAATTTAAAGAAAGTAAAACCGATTTTCTATTCCCTAAAACACCTAATTCTGTACGTAGCATCCAATGCTTGTTATACTGAAATTGAGCCCCAATTACACCATTCCATTTTTGTTGTACCTGTTTGTCTAAACCGTATTTTATAATGGCTTCACCATCGGCATCTGCTAAACGTTCTACTATAGGTGTAAGAATACGATCTGCTACAGCTTTTTGTGGAATCGTAGCTTCGTTATCATACCAATTATAATAATCGCTTACAATTTTATCTCGTTTAGTTCCATCTGCTGAAGGTAATGCATCTTTAAGTTTTAACTGCCCATAAGTATCACTTCCGGTTTCCATAAAAAAACCACCAACCCAAACTGCGATATTTCTATCTGGTTTATTATGAAATACAAAACTATGTCCAGCTCTAATTCCAGTCACTCTAACAGGTACAGCCTTGTCTAATAATTCAGGCTTGTTCCATGTAAAATTAGCATCCACAGAGAAAAACACGGGCCCAACAGCACCAGCAGCCATAACACCAATTCCATAAGTAGATACAGATTGCTCTACAACAGATCTCAATGTAATAGGATAAACCAAATTAACTTCCGTTTTAGTATGACCATAACCTAAAATACCATACACATTTAGAAATGGGAACACCCAAACATCAGGCCTAACATTAACACTATAAGATGTATTGACATTGTCACCAAATTGTATAAAATCTACAGGTGTCATGTCAATATTTACATTTTTAGTTTCTAAACCTAATTGCAAATTATTAACAGAAATACCTTGTTCCATCCAGACAAAATTCCCCATAATACCAACAGGGTAAGGAATATCAAATCCTTTATTATAAGCACCTTGTCCCATAAAAGGGAATGTATAATGATAATCAACTTGTTTTAAACTATCTCTGTATGCCTCATGCTTTTTATTAATTTTAGTACTAGGCTGTTGTGCTTGAATTGTTTGGTTAAAAACACAAACAGTAATTACAATAATTAAAAAACATTTTATTTTCATTTTCATCAATTTAAATAAGTTCATTATTGGGGCTTGTTAATATTGTTACTTTCTATTTTATCATGACTTTTTTTAGCACCAATTGGTAAAGTAACCGCTAGAAATAAAGAATTGTTTTTAGTGCTAGAATTTCCTTTATACACATTTACGAAACCTTGAAAATATTTAACTCCAAAACTCATTCCTCCAACTTTATCAATCTTGTACCCTGCTCCAATTCCTACTCCAGCTTCTATTGGATTAATCATGTCTTTATTATATTGACGAATATTAGTTTCAACATCATCTGTATCATTTTCATATTCGACCCAAGCTTTATAGCGCAAACCAAATTCTGGACCAGCTTCAACAAAGATGTTATTTGAAAATATATATTTACCGAAAACAGGCACTAAAAAATAATTTATTTTTTGACTGTACGTTCCGTTTTCATCAATATAATTAACACCTGCAGCTTGTACATCTGATACACTTAATTTATTAACACCCAATTTAGATTTTACAAGAACACCTGTATGTATATAAAGTTGCTCTTTAACACGAAAATCAAAATAAAACCCAATATTAAAAGTTGAAAACCTACTAGAAGTGTCTAAGCCTGAAACAGCTGGGAAATTAACACCTCCTTCTAACCCAAACTCTAAATCAGGCGAATTCAATTTATCGCCAAATAACAAGGTTAAAAGTACTTGGGAATTTGCCATATTTATTGTCAATAAAAAGGCAAGACTACATAGAATTTTTTTCATTTTCGAGTGGTTAGTTTCTAACAATATCGCAATAATATTTTATTAAAATAATAAAGTCACTTAGAATATAAGTGACTTTATTAATATTAACTAGGTAAGTAAATTATTTTTTAGTAGTTGTCGATGGATTTAATTTCTTACTCATTTCCATAGAAATGGCAGATTTATCGAACTTGATTTTACCTGCTAATGTTTCAATAACACAACTAGCATCGGTATCGTTTAATTCGATTACTTTACCATGCATACCACTTTTGGTAATTACTTTATCGCCACGTTTTAATTCGGCAGCAAACTTTTTTTCTTGTTTTTGACGTTTCATTTGTGGTGCAATCATAAAGAAATACACGACAACAAACATTAATATAAACGGCAAAAAACTACTAATACCTTCTCCCATTTAATTAATCGTGGTTATGACCTTCGTGACCAGGTTGAGTACTAGATTTTTTTTGTGCAGCAGGTGTTGCCATTGGGCTACCACTAATTGCTGGATTTAATGCTTGTGCTGGTTTTACTGGTGCATTAGGATCTGGTTTAACAAAAGCAGAAATTTTAACTGTCTCTTTTCCTGTTTCTGTATTAGCAGTAATTGTAACTGTTTTAGATACTTTGTTAGCACCTGTTCCATTAAACTTTACTGTAAAATGACCTGAGTCTCCAGGTTGTAAAGGCTCTTTACTCCAATCTTGAGGAACTGTACAACCACATGAACTTTTAATATCAGTAATTACTAATGGAGATTCTCCAGTGTTTGTATAATTGAAAACAGTTTCAACATTTTGTTTCGATTCAATTTCACCAAAATCATGCTCAGTCTTATCAAAAGTTAATACTGGAAATTTTGATGAATTAGCATCTCTTTCTGCTGCAACTGCAACATTTTCTTCATTAATTTTTTTTGAAGCATCTTCTTTACAAGATGAAAATGCTATTAAACATAGAGCTGTTAACCCTAAAATCGCTTTTTTCATTTTAAATTGTTTTTTTTATTTAATTTGTAAAAGTAATAATAATTTCTAACTACATCAACCCTCTACCTGTTTTATTTAAAGTATCACTTTCTTGATACTCTTTAACAAGCTTATCTAATATCCCGTTAATAAAAATACTACTCTTTGGAGTAGAGTATTCTTTAGCTAATTCTAAATATTCATTGATTGTTACTTTAACTGGTATAGATGGGAATTTTTGTATTTCGCAAATAGCCATTTTTAATAACACATTATCTAAACTTGCTATTCTTTCAGTATCCCAATTTTGTGTTTTTTCTTGAATGATTTCAGTAAATTTAGACTGATTTAAAAGTGTCTTTTTAAACAAATCTATGGCGTATTCTTTATCTTCTAAATCCTTATATATTTTTGGTAAAAAATAGGTAGCTAAGGATTGTTCTTTAACTTTACGGAGTAGTTTTAATATGGCTGTGTTTACAACTGGTAAATCGTCTATCCATGTAATGTTCTTATCTTCCAGGTAATCGTAAAGCTTATTATTTGGAGCTATAATTTCAGTAAAAATATCTGTTACAAACTTTCTGTCTTCTTTAAAAGTAGATGTTTTAGTTTGCATGTATTCTGCAAATAGATCGCTTGCTAGAATTTCGCGAAAAATAATTTCGACATATTCTGAATCTAATTCCCAATTATTGATTTTATGTTCCTCTAATTCATCTTGAAGAAGCATGTTGTTTTTTAACATTAAAAGGACCTGATTATTTACCAATTTTTTATTTGGATCTTTATCTTCCTTTGTAGCTAAATGTTTTTTGCTAGATTTTTCCAGATGATCTTCAGCTCTTTTTTGAACTTCAATAAGCAAAGACATTAATAATAAGTATAAGTTGTAAATATTATCTAGACTGTGTAATAAGAACTTTTGTTCTTTATCAAAACTATCACTTTCTCCTCCTTTAAAGGAATAAATAGTTTGCATGACTTTTATTCTAATATGTCTTCTGTTAAGCATCTGTACAAAGAACTTTAATAGTTTAATTAGTTTTTGAACCTACTTTTTTAGATAGGTCGCAATTTACTTTTAATTAAAGAGGCGAAAGTTAGTTTTAACTTTCGCCTCGCAAAAATAATATTATTTTAAAGAATTATCTCTTATTCTCTTTTTTTCTTGTCTCTATCCTATTTTGAGCAATATTTAAAGCGGCATGATTTGTAGTTATATTATGAGTCTTTGCATTTGTTAATATCTCTAACGTTGTGTTATAAATATTTTCTGTTTTACGCATAATCTCTTTTTTATCGTAACCTTCTAATTCTGCATATACGTTAATAATACCACCTGCATTAATTAAAAAATCTGGAGCATAAACAATATCTCTATCTTGAAGAATTTTTCCATGTTTTTCTTCAACAGCTAGTTGGTTATTTGCAGCTCCAGCAATTACTTTAGCTTTTAATTTATATATAGTATCATCATTAATTGTTGCTCCAAGTGCACAAGGTGCATATATGTCCATATCTTCTGAATAAAGATCATTTCCACCATAAATAGTGACACCATATTTCTGTCTCATTGCTTCAAGACGTTCTTGATTGATATCAGAAATGGTAACTTTAGCTCCTTCGTCTACTAAATGTTCCACAAGAGCCTCTCCTACGTTTCCAATACCTTGAACATAAATATTTTTATCTTCTAAAACATCTGAGCCAAATTTGAATTTTGCAGCAGCTTTCATGCCCATAAAAACACCATAAGCAGTAATTGGTGACGGATTTCCTGCACCTCCAATTTCTTCTGAAATACCTGTAACGTATGGCGTTACTTGTCTTACTAAATCCATATCTGCTGTTTCCATTCCAACATCTTCAGCTGTAATATATCTTCCGCTTAATGAATGAACAAACTCACCAAATTTTTTCATTAATTCTGGTGTCTTTTGAGTTTTAGCATCTCCAATAATAACAGCTTTTCCCCCTCCTAAATTTAAACCAGTAATTGCAGACTTAAAAGTCATTCCTCTCGATAAGCGAAGCACATCGTTTAATGCTTCCCATTCATTATTGTAATTCCACATTCTAGTTCCACCAAGTGCTGGTCCTAAAACGGTGTTATGAATTCCAATTATTGCTTTTAATCCTGTATCTTTGTCGTTGCAAAACACAACTTGCTCATGATTATCGAATGAATGTTGTCCAAAAACTGGATCAACTTTATGTAGTTCGCCTGCATTAATTACGTCTGTAACCATTTTAATATGTATTTAAAGTTATAGGTTGTGTTTTATTATTTTTAAAACAACGTGCAAAACTAGTCCATTATAAAGGTATACACAAATTATTATTGCTAAAAAGACAAATTGTTAAAAACTTTATCAGCTCCTAAAAGTTAAATGAAAGAATTACAACACCTTAATAAGTATTTTTTAAAGTATAAATGGCAACTAATTATTGGTATTTTAATAACCATAATTTCAAAAATATTTCTTTTAATAACTCCTGAACTAATTGGTTCTTCTATTGATGTTGTAAATGATTATTTAAAAGGTGAGGTAACAGATTTAGCGATTGTAAAAAAAGAATTATTTATTAACATTATCTATATAATTGGTGCAGCCTTAATTACAGGTATTCTAACTTTTTTTATGAGACAAACCATTATTAATGTGTCTCGATATATCGAATTCGATTTAAAAAATGAAGTCTATAAACATTACCAAAAACTCTCCCTAAAGTTTTATAAAAACAATCGCACTGGAGATTTAATGAATAGGATTAGCGAAGATGTTGGTCGTGTACGCATGTATGTAGGGCCTGCCATTATGTACAGCATCAACACCATTACGTTGTTTGCTATATCTATTGGATTCATGTACAAACAGGCTCCTTTATTAACGCTTTATACCATTATTCCTTTACCTATCTTATCGTTTATTATTTATAAATTAAGTAAAGAAATTCATAAAAGAAGCACTGTTGTACAGCAGTATTTATCGCATTTGTCTTCTTCCACACAAGAATCTTTTAGTGGAATTTCTATTATTAAAGCGTACGGATTAGAAAATGAGACATCAAAAGCATTTAATGACTTATCTGAAACCAGTAAACAAAAACAATTAAGCTTAGTACAAATTAGAGCTTTTTTCTTCCCTATGATGATTTTACTTATTGGAATTAGTAACATTATCGTTATTTACATTGGTGGCCTTCAATACATTAATGGAGAAATAAGTTTAGGGGTTATTACTAAGTTTATTATATATGTTAATATGCTAACTTGGCCAGTTGCAACAGTGGGCTGGGTAACATCTATAGTTCAGCAAGCTGAAGCTTCGCAAAAGCGTATTAACGAGTTTCTAAAAATCACTCCAGACATTACCAATACGGTTCATGAGCCTACTAAAATAATTGGGGATATTGAGTTTAAAAATGTGCATTTTACCTACAACGATACTAATATTGAAGCCTTAAAGGGCATTTCGTTTACTTTAAAACATGGTCAAACCTTAGCTATTATTGGTAAAACCGGTTCTGGAAAGTCGACCATTTTAGATTTAATAGGAAGACTTTATGATATTGACAAAGGCCAATTACTTATAGACAATACTCCTATTAATAAATTAAATTTAACAAGTTTAAGAGATAGCATTGGTTATGTCCCTCAGGATGCCTTTTTGTTTTCCGATAGTATTGGTAATAACATTAAGTTTGGAAAAGAGGATGCTACAGATGAAGAAGTTATTCAGGCTGCAAAATATGCCCAAGTCCATAAAAACATCATGGGATTCAATAAAGGTTACCAAACTATTTTAGGAGAGAGAGGTATCACGCTTTCTGGTGGACAAAAGCAGCGAGTATCTATAGCTAGGGCAATTATTAAAAACCCAAATATTCTATTGCTAGACGATTCGTTATCTGCTGTCGATACCGAAACCGAAGAGCAAATACTAAAACACCTTCTACATTTAACCGAAGGCAAAACAACTATTATTGTTAGCCATAGAGTTTCTTCAGTTAAAAATGCCGATCAGATTATTGTTTTAGACGATGGAGAAATTGTTCAATCTGGCAACCATGAGACATTAATAGATGTTGATGGTTATTATAAACATCTATATTTAAAACAATTAAGTGAGACTTCAAATACAGATAATTTAAACAATTAAAATGTTGGCTTTCAGTAGTTTTATACTCTAAAAATAATCTATAATTTAATTAGACTAAAAGAAATAACATAAATTGTTGGTTGGTAAATGTTTTTTTTAGATTTTTGAAGAACTATTAAAATAACAATACGATTATGAATAATAATGATATGATGGAGAAAGAAGAGATTTTTTCTAAAGTATTAAGAGCAGGAAGAAGAACTTACTTCTTTGATGTTAGATCAACAAAAGCTGGAGACTACTACTTAACAGTTACTGAAAGCAAAAAATTCACTAACGATGATGGATCATTTCATTACAAAAAGCATAAAATATATCTTTATAAAGAGGACTTTTCTGAATTTAATAGTATTTTAAACGAAATGACAGATTACATTATCAATGAAAAAGGAGATGAAGTAATAAGTGAGCGCCATCAAAAAGACTTTAAAAAAGAATATGATACAGACAATACTGCATCAGAAACTAAAGTTGAAGATACATCTACAGAAAAATTTACAGATATCAATTTTGATGACATCTAGAAATTAAAAAACAATAGAGTTCAAAGCCAATACTTAGTAGTGGCTTTTTTTTATAGTTTAAGCTATAGCTTTACACTTATTAAAGTTACTAATAACACTGATAGAAAATAAGTTATTCCAAATAACAAGCCAAAATTTAAAGTAATAATCATACAGATAATTAGTAACCAAAGTGGCACTAAAGTAATGGCTATTGCAAATCTAAAAGTAGCAATAAATTCTACTTCATCAATTTTTGGTTTAATATAGCATCTCCAGATTACTATTGGTAAAAAAAGATTAATCTTTAATAAAACCATAAAAAATGATTTCAACCAACTTTTAGTTTGCTTTGGATTTGATTCACATGTTTCAAAGTTTGTCTCAAGACATGCATTGACTAGTTTAGGTTGTAAATAGTCTATATTTAAGCTGTTTAATTTTGTTATGGTTTTGGCATAACCATTTGGATCAATATGAGTTGTTAAACCCTTTATTTTACTTTGTATGGTTTGCCTTAATGCAACAATTTCTTCATTAGAGAATTTAGAAACCATAGATTTTGCAGGAATAGGATTCCCATAATACAAAGCCACACTATCTCCAAACGTTGTGCCATCTAAGTAATTAATTCCAATAGGAACTAATTGCAAGTCTAAATCTGGATAGGCACTTAATGACTCAAAAATAATTCTAGTAAACCCTTTGCTTAATGGTCTAACCGATCTATTTAGGTGATGATTCCCTTCTGGAAATAAAGCTACAGCCTCATTATTTTTCAGCTTCTCTGTACAAGTTTTAAAAATGTAATTATTTTTAGTTATCGTACTCCAACCGTCCCTAACTCGATAAACTGGCAACATGTTTACACTATGCAATAATTTAGAAACTATATTTTTTTTAAACACACTGGCTCTTGTTAAAAAATAAGAAAATCTACCCGAAGTAGTAGCAATTAACAACGCATCAATTAGAGCATTTTGATGGTTTGATAAAAACAATATAGGTTTGTTTCTAGGAATCTGTTTTTCTTTAACAACAATAATTTTTTTGTAATAGAAAAACAATCCTATAGTTAGGTAGGATCTAACAGTATGTAACCAAAGTTTTTTCAAGAGACTTTAAGTATTTTCTTTTCTTTAAAAGACCAGTAATATGATATAACTAAACCAGAAATAATATGCCAGATTCCCCAAAAAGCAGCCAAAATTGCCATACCACCTAATCCGTTGAAAAAAGTAAAAATCAGAAGCAACCCTAAACCAGAGTTTTGAATTCCTGTTTCTATGGCTAGTGTTTTCTGATTTTCGAGAGATAAATTAAACGCTCTAGCTACAGTAAAACCTAGTAAAATTGCCAAGAAATTATGAAGAATACCAATACCAATAACATGGTGTGAGTATGCATTAAAAACATCGATATTTTTTGAAAAAGCCAAAATAACAATAAGTACAAACACAATAATTGAAAGTGGTTTTAGTCGTTTGGATATTAAAATAGCAAGTTTTTCATTTTTAGCACGAAATATCATCCCTAAAATCAATGGAATTCCTAGTATTAAAATGACGAGTTTAAGAAGTTCAAACGGATCTAACTGCACTTCCTTTAATAATAAAGAAGTTGGTTCGTATAAATAACCATAAAATTGAAAGTTAAAAGGCGTCATAAAAACAGCAATAAATGTTGCAAACGCTGTTAAACTAACTGATAATGCAGAGTTTCCATTTGCTAAATGTGTCATAAAGTTAGAAATGTTTCCTCCTGGACAAGCTGCAACCATCATCATACCAAGAGCAATACTTGGTTGTGGTTTAATAATTAAAATAAGCAAAAAAGTAAGTAAAGGCAGCAAAATAAATTGTAATAAAACACCAATTAAAACAAGTTTGGGTTGTTTAAATAAGCGTTTAAAATCGTCTGTTTTAATACCTAATGCAACGCCAAACATAATCACGGCAAGTGCAATGTTTAAAACCCAAAGACTTTGGTTGTCGAAATTAATTTTTACGTCATCTAGTTCTAGCATACTTTATGAAACTGTTGTTCCGTTTTTCACTTTCACTTCCGGATTTAATAAAATCACATCTTTACCATCTACAGCACCTAAAATCAAACAATCACTCATAAAAGATGCTATTTGTTTTCTTGGGAAATTTACAATGGCTACAATTTGTTTATGCAATAAATCTTCTTTTTTATAAAGTGTCGTTATTTGAGCAGATGTTTTTTTGATGCCTAATTCTCCAAAATCTATGGTTAATTGAAAAGCAGGTTTTCGTGCTTCTGGGAAATCGACAACATCTAAAATGGTTCCTACTCGTAGATCTACTTTTACAAAGTCTTCAAACTGAACAACATGACTCATAATTAAAATAATTGGTTGGTTTATTTCTAAGTGAAAATTACACTTTTTAGTTAATACTTTTGCAATATAAGTATATCAAAGTAATTCTAATTCATTTGGAAAATTGATTATAAAATTGTAGTTTTTATTTTTATAAAAATCTCATAAAATGGCAAGAACATCTTCTAATATGCTCCCTTTAGGAACAAAAGCCCCTTCTTTCACTCTAATGGATACGGTTTCTGGTAAAAACTATTCATTAGAACAATTAAAAGGTTTAAAAGTTACGGTTATCATGTTTATCTGCAATCATTGTCCATTTGTAAAACATGTTAATAAAGAACTTGTTCATATAGCTAAAAATTACAAAAGTGGAGGTGTTAATTTTATTGCTATTTCCAGTAACGATGTTGAAAAGTATCCTGAAGATTCGCCTGAAAACATGAAGAAAAATGCCATTGAACAAGGCTATATTTTTCCGTATTTATACG
Organism: Flavobacteriaceae bacterium LYZ1037; assembly: GCA_003144015.1. Taxonomy (GTDB): domain Bacteria; phylum Bacteroidota; class Bacteroidia; order Flavobacteriales; family Flavobacteriaceae; genus Xanthomarina. The sequence continues at coordinate 85,924 of QFWS01000003.1, forward strand.
ATCAGACACAGGAAGTTGCTAAAGCTTATGATGCAGCTTGTACACCAGATTTCTATGTGTTTGACAAAAATTTAAAATTAACTTACAGAGGACAATTGGACAGTTCTAGACCAGGAAATGATATTCCTTCAACTGGCACAGATTTACGTCATGCCATACTGAGTATTACAGAAAATAAAGAAAATACATGGCCTCAGAAACCAAGTATTGGTTGTAATATTAAGTGGAAGCAATAAGAATTATTTGACGCTAGTTTTTATTTAGAATTGTGTTTATTTTTCTGTTCAATCCATTTACTCATATATTTTGTGCTTTGTAGGTTTTGATGTTGAAGCATTTGTCCTATAAAGTTGTGTAATCGATGACTTTCTAAACCCTTAGACATTCTAGCTATTCTAGTAAGGAAGTTGTTTTTGAATTGTTTTTTTTGAAATCGAAAATGGATGATTTCAAATCCGTTTTTTTGTTTTTCATTCCAAAGCATTTCATCATTATATAAGGCAACACATTTGTTTGCAAACTCCTGAGGAATATCTTCAATAAAACCGTTGGGTTGTAATCTCGAAGTTTCTGAACCAAACATACCTTCTGCTCCAATACTTGTTGTAACACATGGTGTGCCGTTTTGCATGGCATCTATTAATTTTCCTTTTAATCCTGCGCCAAAACGTATTGGAGCTAAACAAATTTTTGATTCTTGCATCACTTTAGAAACAGATTCAGCAAAACCTTTTATTAAAAAACGGTCGTTTTGGTTATGTAACTGACTCACTTTTTGAGACACATAAGCACCATAAACATGTAATTCTGCTTTTGGAAGTTGCTTTATAATTAGAGGCCAAATGGTTTCTTTTAAATATAAAACAGCATTGTAATTGGGTTCATGCAGAAAATTTCCTATGGTTATAAAATGCTGTCTTGTTTCAAAACCTGGGAGTTGTTCTATGTCAGATTTAGAAATTTCTTCTAATAAAAACGGCAAATAACACAGTAGCGAATCGGGAATTTGAAATTCTGATTTAAGAATCTCTATTTCAGCTTCAGAAATAATCAAACTTAAATCACATCTGTAAATACTCGCTATTTCACGTTTTGAAGTATCATTAAACAAATAGCCTAAATCAAATGATTTTCCATCTTTTAAAGCTAGTTGTCTGCCTTTTCGTAGACCATGTAAATCTTCTGTATCGAGAATGCGTAAGGCATTTGGACATTGTTCTGCAACACGCCATCCAAACTGTTCTTCCATCATAAACCTATCAAACAATACAATGTTTGGATCGAGCATCTTAATAAAGTTATCAAAACTTGAGTGATTCAACTCAATAGACACCTGCTTGACGCCTATAATTTCAAGGTTAAAAGCATTATAACTTTTTGCACAAGGACTTGCAAAAGTAATGTTATAATTATCGGTTTGAAACAAGTTAATTAATTGCAGCATTCTACTTCCAGCTGCTGAGCTTTTAGGCTCTGGCCAAACATATCCAACTATAAGTAAATTTTTATTCATGAAAATTTAAATTCTCAATGGCTAATTTTAACAAATCCTAAACTGGGTGTGCTTAGAATTTATTCTGGTTTTGGTTCTAAACTATATTTAAATCGTACTTGTTTTGCCCATTCCACAAGATCATTTCTTTGAGCTTTAGAAAGCTTAGCCTCACTATGTGCCCAAGTATAAGAAGGCAATGGCATTTCTTCTTTTTCAATCATTTCTATAAGTTCTTCAAACTTATGGTCTTTTTTCTTTAAAGAAGAACCTTCCCAATTAGAAAAGTTAAAATGTTTCTTTCCAACTTTTACATGATCTGCCAACCAATAATTTACAGGAGTAATGTTGTTATACCAAGGATAACGAGTGACATTGGAATGACAATCGAAGCAACTTTCTCTTAAGATGGTTTTTATATTTTCTGGCGGATTGGTTTCTATTAGAAAAGGTTCTATTGAAGCTAGATTTCCTTCATTTTTTTCTGGTCCAAAAAATTGAGCAACCAAAAACACCATAAGTAAAAGGAGTAATAGTTTTTTAATAGTTTTCATTTTGATTAATTTTATGGATTAAAAATAAGTATTTCCTGTGACTAAAGACCAACTTTATAACGAATTAAATTATGTAAATCATTCACGAGAAAAGCGATTACATTATGCAAATTTAATTATTAAAAACCCTGAATTACTTCCAGAATTATTAAACATTCTGTTCATGGTAGACGATAAAATTTCGTGTCGAGCTGCTTGGGTTTTAGAATTTATGTGTAGTGAAAAATTAGAAAGACTTATTCCATTTTTAGATACTTTTACAGAAAACCTACATAAAGTACATTTAGATCCTGCTGTTAGACCAGTTGCTAAAATATGCGAATATATCACGAAAGCTTATTTTTCCAAACAAGAAAACCCCATAAAGCAAGCTTTAAATACCAAACACAAAGAACGCATTATTGAAACGTGTTTTGATTATATGATTAATGATGAGAAAATTGCCCCTAAAGCCTACTCTATGAATACGTTATATTTATTTGGAAATGAATTTGATTGGATTCACCCAGAGTTAATCCTGATTATAGAACGTGATTTCCAAATGCAAAGCTCTGGCTTTAAAGCGAGAGCCAAACAAATACTTCAAAAAATAAAGAAAAAACCCAATAAGAAAACCTGAATTCGAGAATTTTCAATTAAATCTTCAATAAACAAAGGTCTGTCTTCCAGCTAAAAAAACTATATTTGCATCTTTAAATTTTGCATAAAAACTTAAGTGACAATGCACAAAACATCACAACACATGTCTTTAACATCTTTAAATGCTATTTCTCCTATTGATGGTCGTTACAGGAACAAAGTAAACGAATTAGCTCCTTATTTTTCTGAAGAAGCTTTAATTAAATATCGTGTACAAGTAGAAATAGAATATTTTATTGCATTATGTGAGCAACCTTTGCCTCAACTAAAAGCTTTTAATTCTAGTTTATTTGATAAACTAAGAGCTATTTATAAAAACTTCACAACTATAGATGCTTCAGCCATTAAAGAAATTGAAAAAGTAACCAATCATGATGTAAAAGCTGTTGAGTACTTTATTAAAGAAAAGTTTGATGCTTTAGATATTTCAGAATATAAAGAATTTATCCATTTCGGATTAACATCACAAGATATTAATAACACCGCAATCCCTTTAAGTATTAAAGAGGCAATGAACGATGTATATGTTCCAGAATTTATTATCCTTCGAGATAGACTAAAAGCGTTGTCTCAAGAATGGGAAAACATCCCAATGCTAGCTAGAACACATGGTCAACCAGCTTCTCCTACTCGTTTAGGAAAAGAAATTGCTGTTTTTGTTGTTCGATTGGAAGAGCAGTTTAATTTGTTGAATGATATTCCAAGTGCTTCGAAATTTGGTGGAGCTACAGGAAATTTTAATGCACATAAAGTCGCTTATCCAAATATTGACTGGAGAGCATTTGGTAAGAATTTTGTGCAAGGAAAATTAGGATTACAACATTCATTTCCAACAACACAAATTGAACATTACGACCACATGGCTGCCTTGTTTGATTGTTTAAAACGTATTAATACCATTTTAATAGATTTAGACAGAGACATTTGGACCTATGTGTCCATGGATTATTTTAAACAAAAAATTAAAGCAGGAGAAGTTGGTAGTTCTGCTATGCCACATAAAGTAAATCCTATTGATTTTGAAAATAGTGAAGGTAATTTAGGGATTGCAAATGCCGTTTTCGAGCATTTATCTGCAAAACTCCCTATCTCAAGACTTCAACGTGATTTAACAGATAGTACTGTATTACGCAATGTTGGCGTGCCTTTTGGACATACACTAATTGGGTTTAAATCCACTTTAAAAGGATTGAATAAATTATTATTAAACGAAAGTAAATTTGCCGAAGATTTAGAAAATAACTGGGCTGTTGTGGCAGAAGCAATTCAAACCATTTTACGAAGAGAGGCTTATCCAAATCCATATGAAGCTTTAAAAGGGTTAACTAGAACTAACGAAAAAATTACTCAAACGTCTATTTCAAATTTTATTGATACCTTAGAGGTCTCAGATACTATAAAAAAAGAACTAAAATCTATTACTCCTAGTAATTATACTGGAATTTAAAGTTATGCTTACAGATAAACAATCTCTTATTCTTTGCGCCATAGTTGTATTTGGATTCTCTATTTCCGGAATTATGGGTCTATTAGAAAATTTTGTAATTGTAGCTGTACTTGTAGTTCTCTTTTTATTAGTTATCATCAATATTTTTGTACAAAAACCTATTAGTGAATATGATGATGAAGCATTAAAAGAGGAATTAAAAAACACCAATCCGAATTTAATTAACAACGAAAATTCATAAATAAAAAGGCTTCTAAATTTAGAAGCCTTTTACATATATAACTTTTTAACGATCAATTTATTTAAAAAAATCTGCAATACCACTTAGTTGAGAATCATCGAAATCTGCATTTTGTACAACACTTACGAGTGTCGCCATTTTTTCAGGTCGCATATCGTTTCCTAAAATTCTTACAATTCCAAAACCCATCTCATCAGAACTTGCAAACACAACAAACTCGTCTGCTACATCATCATCTCCAATATATTTCACAATGACTTTTGCCGCTTTATCGTTGAATACAATAAGTTCGTTATACTTTTTATTTTTTAAAATAGCTTTTACTTTTTCAAGTTCTAAAGTATAATCTTCCAGGTTATTTTCTTTTATTTTATAACCTAAAAAATTTAATCTTTTCACAGAATTATAGGCTTCTTTTTGCTCTTCAGTTAAAATAGATTCATCTAGTTTAACAATGGTTGTAGGCAAATCTGCAGAAATAAAATCTGGTGTTTCTTGGTTGTCTACAAAATACGTTTGTAAAGATTCGCCATTATTACAGCTTCCTAGCATGAAACATGCTAGTAAGCTGAGTAATGATATTTTGATTGATGATCTCATATATCAATTATTATTTTTTACCTTTTTTTTCTAAATGCTCACTTCCTTGAATGTTCATTTTCTGAGTAAGTTTCGAGATTTGATTTAAATCGATGTCACCAGTTAAAGAAACTACAACCGTTTCAAACTCACGTTTTTGACCATTCATATTTATATTAGCGTCTTTAGTAATAGCGCTTAAGCCATCTACAAACATCAAGAACTCGCTTACATGATCTTCGTCTCGACCTTGCTTGACATAGAAAGTCATATTTACACCATCATCTTTAACAACCATTAATTCTTCTAATGAACTTTTACGAGACTTCACCCAATTAGTTACGTCTGCAGAAATCGCTTTGTTGTCTGTAGTTATTACTTTAAAACTTGTAATACTGTTTACCATTTTAATGTATTCTTGTGCTTCTGGATCGTCTGAATTAATATCCATTTTTGCTAACATTTGAAACATCTTTGGTTTAATAGACACATACGTAACATCTTGATTTTCGCTGTATTTAGAGAAAATATCTTGTGCCATAGATGTTAATGGAAATAACATAATTGCCATTAAGAAAAGGATTGCTTTATTTTTCATTTTAATTGTTTTAAATTTATTTATTGTTTTCATTTTATTCTTATTTATTGATTTTATTTAAAAATTAATTTGGTTGAATTTTCCATTTCATTAAGGTAACCAACCTTAGAAACCCCTTGGTCTAAACTATTTAGATAACCAACTTTCTCAGTACCTTTATTTAAACTGCTAGAAATTAATTCTAAAGATTTAACGACTTCATTGTAAGCCATCATTGGATCATCGTAAGTACCTAAATCTTCTTCTTGTTGAAACATTGGTAAACTAAAGTAAAAACCCATTAAAAGAACTGCTACTGCTGCAACCGAAACCAACTTGTAATTAAACATTTTTTTAGTTTGTAATGGAACGGTTTTGGTAAACGTTTCTTTTTGATTTACTGAAAAGTAAGCAAACATTGGTTTGTACATTTCTAAATGTGGCGCTACAGTTTCTTGAGAAAAATAGCTTTTTAACTGCTGCTCTTCGTTTAGAGTTGTTTCACCGTTTTCGTACTTTTCTAGTAAGTGTTCTATATTATTTAGTGCCATAACTATGTGTGTTAGTTAATTGTTCTCTTATTGATTTTCTTGCTCTGGATAAGGCTACTCTTACTGCTGTATTATTCATATCTAACATTTTTGCTATCTCATCCAAATCGTATTGTTCTATATCTCTTAATTGAATAACCATTTTTTGTTGTTCGGGTAAATTTTCAATAATCTTTGCTACCCAATTAACACTATCGTTTAATTCAATCTGCTTCTGCAAAGACGTGTTATTGTCTTGATAATTACTATGTACAATTTTTAAATTTTGTGCGTGTTTAGATTTTAATTTATCCAAACAAAAATTCTTAGTCATCGTCATAGAAAATGCTTCCACATTTTTATAGTCTTCAATTTTTGTTTTATTATTCCACAGTTTTAATAAAATCTCTTGCGTTGCATCTTCAGCTTCTTCTTTCGAAACCAATAAGCGTTTCGCTAAGCGAAAGACTTTATCTTTAAATGGCATGACTATATTTAAAAATTCAGCCTGTGTCATAGTTTTGTTTGGTTTGTAACAGTTGGTTTATGCCTGTTTACTATTACGACGATACATTTATTGATTTGTTACAAAAATATTTTTAATCTAAGATAAAGTAAGTATTTTTAAACTGAAAAAGTTGCTAAACTACTATGAAATCTATCAAATTATTTGTTCTATTATGCTCGTTATCTTTCATTACTATTGGTTGTTTTGAAGATTTAGACGACAACCCTGTTTCAACTAGAGACTTAAACGATTTTGTATGGAAAGGATTAAATAGGTATTATGTTTATAAAGATAATGTCTCAGATTTAGCTAACAATAGATTTACTGATTCTGAATACGAAAGTTTTTTAAACAGTTTTTCTTCACCTGAAGATTGTTTTGAAAGTCTCATCTACCAGAGATCGACTATTGATCGATTTAGCTGGATAACCGACAATTATATTGAATTACAACAACAACTTAACGGAACGTCCTATAACAACGGTATGGAGTTTGGTTTAGTTCGTTTTTCCAGTACTAGCTCTGAAGTTTTTGGTTATGTAAGATATGTATTACCAAATACAGATGCTGAAAGTAAAGGGTTACATCGTGGTATTATTTTTAATGCCGTAAATGGCGTTTCGTTAAATATAGATAATTATAGAAACTTATTAAGTCCGAATAACTATACAATAAACTTAGCAACCTATAACGATAATGGCACTCCAGAAACAGACGACGATTCAATTGATCCAACCAACCAAAGTGTCAACCTAACAAAAACACCATATACTGAAAACCCTATTTTTATAAAACAGATTTTAGAAGTTGACAACCAAAATGTAGGCTATTTAATGTATAATGGCTTTACAAGAGATTTCGATTCGCAATTAAACGAAACCTTTAATTATTTTCAATCTCAAAACATTCAGAATTTAGTTTTGGACTTAAGGTATAACTCTGGAGGATCGGTAAATACAGCTATTTTACTGTCTAGCATGATAACTGGACAATTTACAGGACAGGTTTTTGCTACGCAACAATGGAATAGTGAGATTCAAAGTCAAATAGATCCAAATGATTTAATTTATAATTTTACAGATAATGACGATGGAAGCTCTTTAAACAGTTTACAACTAGCAAAAGTCTATGTTTTAACAACAAAAAGTACTGCTTCTGCTAGCGAATTGGTAATAAATTGTTTAAATCCTTATATAGATGTCATCCAAATTGGAACTAATACAACTGGAAAATATCAAGCCTCTATTACGCTTTACGACTCTCCTGATTTTAGCAATAAAGACGTAAACCCCATTCACACCTATGCCATGCAACCATTGGTATTAAAGACTTTGAATGCTGTTGGAAATACAGATTATATTGATGGTCTTGAACCAGATTTTCCAGCTAATGAAAATTATGGAAACTTGGGCGTTTTAGGAAATCCAGAAGAAACCTTATTAGCAATTGCTTTACAGCATATTTTTGAAAATGGCAGGACTTCATTACAACCTTATAACAGTACAGAACTTGTTGGCGATAGCAAGGATTTTACTTTAACAAAAAACAGGATGTATGTTGATTGATAATAAAAAAGCCACTTAGTAGTGGCTTTTTTATTAAATTCTATAAAGTTAAACTAAATCCAATATTCACATTTCTACCTTTTGTAGAATAGCCATACAATTCTTGATAACCCTCATTAAAAATGTTGGTGAGATTCGCGAAAATCTTCATTTTATTATCTAAAATATTCTGACTGATATAAAAATCTAACAGATTGTAACTTTTTAAATTCACTTCTTCATTCATATAGGTTAAATCGTTATAAAACGAATCTGTTCTATCGTCTGTAAACTGATATGATAAACTCATAAAGGTGTTTTCACATACTTGATATCCTAATAAACCATTCACTTTAAACTCAGGAATTCTTAAGCTTAAATCTTCATCAACATGCGTATAAGTAGCATTAGCTGTTAGCTTCAACGTTTTTGTTATGTTGTAATCTGCAACAAATTCAATTCCACTTGCCGTAAATTTTTCATCCACATTTTGATATTGATAAGTCCAACTACCTAAGTCAACAAAATCGATAAAATTCTCCTCTTCCCTATTAAAATAAACCACACTTATAGTTGCTTTATCTTTCAGTTGAATTTCTGCTCCAACTTCAAACGTCGCATTTTCTTCAGGTTTTAAATTGGTGTTTCCATATAAAGGATCAAAAAGCTGATACAATGAAGGCGTAATATAAGCTGTGCTATAACTTGCTAGACCTTTTAAATAACCAAAGTTGAAAGTCTTTGTATATGAAGGATTCAAACTATAAACTAGATGATTTCCATATTCACTATGATTGTTTAAACGTGCTCCAGCATTCACATGCAAACCAAAATCTGAAACATAAACCACATTCGCATAAGGATCGATATTGGTATATTCGGCAGTATCCGGATTAATCCCTTGTTCGAAATCTGTTCCACCAAAAGGAATGGTAAAACTCTCCATATTATTTTGTTGAACATTGACACCTAAAACCGTGTAAAATTTATCATTAAAATTGTATTTATTATACAAATCTCCATTAAAGCTTTCTGCATTAAACATCGCAGGATAACTAGACTCTATGTCTCGTTCCACTTTGTTATAAGCAGCGTTTAATGTAACACTTCCATTATTATATGTATATTCAGGCGAAAGTCCGTAACGTTGTTGTTTTGTAGTTGAAAGATCGTTGGTGTCGACACCAGAAAAACCATCGTCAAAATCTGCTTTAAATTTATCCATGCTTCCATATATGTTTATTTTAAAAGCATCAGAAAAAACGTAACCCAACTTCAGGTTTCCATTGATAGAATTAAAAGCATCTGGTTCTGTTCCACTTGCTAGAGCAGACAATCCGTCGGTATATTGATTTCCAAAACTCGCTAAATAGCTAAACTTATTGATAGTTCCATTTACAGAAACATTATTTTGAAAATTATTGATGTTATAGCTGTTATCTTCTTGAGATTGATTGGTTCCAAAAATACTTCTAAAGTTTGCAGATATAGCCTTTTTAGAGGCCTCCTTTAATTTTATATTTATAACAGCAGTTGCTGCACCAGAACCATACAATGTGCTTGAAGCTCCTTTTAATATTTCTATAGATTCAACCTGATTGGCATTCAATAAACGTAAATCGTAATCGTTTGCAATTTGCGAAGGGTCAGAAACAGCAATCCCATCAATTAAAATTAAAACTTGTCTGTTTTTTCCTCCTCTTACATAATAATTCAAATTTTGACCAGCATTACTGTTGGCACCATTAATTTCAATACCTGCTGTGGTATTAATAATTTCAGCAATCGATTTTCCTTGTAACTGTTTCAACTCATTCTGTGTGATTTTGGTAATGACCTTTCCAGATTCTTCACGGTTTAAATCAAATTTAGAATCTGTAATTACCACTTCATCTAATTTTTCTACAGGAGTAGAATCTGTTTGTTGCTGTGCAACAGAAAATAATGACATACTACAAAGTACACCAAAAACAAATGTTTTTTTGTTCATTTTAAATTAATAATTACTCGAGAATAGCATGAAAATCACACCTAACTTTTGTCCCGAAAGTTTGACTTATTTTTTGTTGAAAATGGCAGGTCTCCTGACTTGCGTCTTCATGTTAGGTCTTCCCAGGTAAATACCCAGTGACTTGAAGTTTTACATGAAGCTTTATAGCCTACAGTTGCGGGAACAGTTCTGGAATTGATTGTAAAAATCGCACCAGATTCCCTTTTAATCCATCAAATAAATTTGATAAGAACCAAAATTCTCTGCAAAAGTAATTGAAAATAAAAGTATATCTGAAGAAAATTTACTTTTTCTTATTCAGTTTATAAATAAGATAAATAAAACCAATTAAAAAATGGAATATTATAATTCCTGCTACTATATATATTGTTAAATTTGAACCGTCTCTCATGGTTATGTTTTTTACAAAATTAAAACCTCAAGTATAATTAGACAGTTACAAATGTTACATAATTTATGATTTCAAGATATTTATTAATCAGTCTTTGCTTTCTACTTTTTAATTGTAAAAATAAAGCGCCCAAACCTGCCATAAAACTAGATGTTGCTAAGGTAAGTTTGAACTATGCAAAAGGATTTGAAATCATTCATCATGAAAATTTCAGCACATTAACTATAAAAAGTCCTTGGCCAAAATCTGATAAAACATATCGTTATGCTTTAATACAAAAAAACATGGCACCTAAAATCACTTTAAATAAGGATGATTTTGATGGTATTATTACGATTCCTATTGAAAAAATGGTTGTGACTTCAACCACTCACATTCCTGCTTTAGAACTTTTAGAAGTTGAAGAAACCTTAGTAGGTTTTCCTGGAACAGATTATATTTCTTCCGAAAAAACAAGAACAAGAATTGATAATGGATACATTAGAGAATTGGGTAAAAATGAAGGCATTAATACTGAAGTTTTACTTGAAATACAACCAGATGTTGTAGTTGGCTTTGGAATTGATGGCAACAACAAAACGTTTGAAACCATTAAAAAATCTGGTATTCCAGTAATTTATAATGGCGATTGGGTGGAACACTCGCCATTAGCAAAAGCCGAATGGATTAAGTTTTTTGGTGTACTTTATAACAAAAGACAAGAAGCAGACTCAGTCTTTAAATCGATTGAAAGAAGTTATATAGATGCAAAATCTTTAGCTTCAAATGCTCAAAACAAACCTACTATTTTAAGTGGTGCCATGCATAAAGATATTTGGTATTTACCTAATGGCACAAGTACTGAAGCACAAATTTTAAAAGATGCCAATGTAGATTATTTATGGAGTGAGACTATAGGAAGTGGTAGTTTATCTTTAAATTTCGAAGTGGTTTTTGACAAAGCGAAACATGCTGATATTTGGTTGAACCCTTCGTATTACACCTCTTTTGAAGTATTAGAAAAAGCTAATGCCCATTACACAAAATTCGATGCTTTTAAAAACAAAACCATTTATAATTCAGCAAACACAACCGGAACTACTGGTGGTGTTTTATATTACGAATTAGGAATTGCCAGACCAGATTTGGTACTAAAAGACATTATTAAAATTTGCCATCCTGAATTGTTAGTAGATTATAAACCATTTTTTTATAAACCTTTAGACTAATTGCTTAAAACAAACACATATACCTTTTCATTTATAGCATTAATCACATTATTGTTTATATGCTTTTTTGTCAATATTAGTTTGGGCTCAGTTTCTATTCCAAATCAAGCTATTTTAAAAAGTTTTATTGGAACTTTAGATCACGAATCATGGCAATACATCATCCAAAACTATAGGTTACCGAAAGCAATTACTGCTATTCTTGTGGGTTCTGGTTTAGGTATTTCAGGACTATTAATGCAAACACTTTTTAGAAACCCATTGGCTGGTCCATTTGTATTAGGAATTAGTTCTGGAGCGAGCTTAGGTGTTGCTTTGGTGATTTTAGGTTCAGGTATTTTTGGAGGCGTTTTCGCAACGCTTTTGGTCTTAAAGTGGACGGTAGTGATAGCTGCTAGTCTGGGTAGTTTTTTAGTGCTTTTAGCCGTTTTATTAGTATCGTCGAAAGTTAGAGACACCATGGCTATTCTAATTATTGGACTTATGTTTGGAAGCATTACAGCTGCAGTCGTTAGCGTCCTCTCCTATTTTAGTTCAGCTGAACAATTACAACAATACATTTTTTGGGGATTTGGTAGTTTGGGAAATTTATCTTGGAATGAGGTTTTTATCTTTTTTATTATCTATTGTTTAGGTCTATTACTAAGTATTATTTCTATTAAGGGATTAAACACTTTATTATTAGGTGAAAATTACGCAAAAAGCTTAGGCCTAAATATCAAACAAAGTCGTTTCATTATTATTATTGCAACTAGCTTATTGGCTGGAACCATAACTGCTTTTGCAGGACCTATTGCTTTTATTGGCTTGGCAATTCCTCATATTACCAGACAGGTCTTTAATACATCAAACCATAAGATATTATTGCCAGCCGTCTTTTTATTTGGAGCTATTATCATGCTAATTTGCGATAGTATTGCTCAATTACCAACAAGTGATTATACCTTGCCAATTAACGCCATAACATCATTAATTGGAGCTCCAGTGGTTATCTGGTTGTTAGTTAGAAAACGTAAAATGATATTTTAAATGGATAAAGCAAACCAACATATCATATTAAAAACACAGAATCTTTCAATAGGTTACAAATCAAATAAGAATGATATTGTTATTGCTTCAAACATTCATATTGAATTGCACAAAGGTGAACTTATTGGTTTGGCTGGAGCTAATGGTATTGGAAAATCTACGTTGTTACGTACACTAACAAATGTTCAAAGTGGATTAAATGGCAAGATTTTCATTAATAACATATTACTTTCAGATTACACCTCTGGAGAATTAGCTAAAACTATGAGTCTGGTTTTAACAGAACCTATTGCTTCAAAAAATCTATCTGTTTTCGAATTGGTGGCTTTAGGAAGACATCCTTATACCAATTGGGTTGGTAATTTATCTACAGAAGATATAGACATTATTAATCAATCTTTAGAGTTAACAAATATTGAAACTTTAAAACACAAAAAATGTTTTGAATTAAGCGACGGACAACTTCAAAAAGTATTAATTGCTCGTGCATTAGCACAAGATACTGATTTGATTATTCTGGATGAACCAACAACACATTTAGACATGTATCACAAAGCTTATATTTTAAAGCTGCTTCAAAAACTCGTTAAAGAAACCCATAAAACCATTCTGTTTTCTTCACATGAAATAGATTTAGCCATACAACTTTGCGATAAAATGATTGTTATGACAGAAGATGATGTTGTATCAGATTCTCCATGCAATCTTATTTCCAAAGGGGTTTTTAACACGCTTTTCCCAGAAGACTTAATTGTTTTCGACAAACATACAGGAAGTTTTAGGGTGAAAAAATAACTTATTATTGAATTCTCCCATCTCGAATCAACACAATTATTCTTGTGAAAATGTATTTGTTTTTAATGAAAAAAAATAAAGTATTTTAACAGTTATGAAATAAATTTAAGTATTTTTAAACCCATCAACTAACAATAACTTATCATATCAACACAAACCAAAACTTCACTCATTACTATTTACATCATTCTAATTTCAATTAACTAACCAAATTTATTTTTTATGAAACAATCTTTACTTTTAGTAGTTATTTATTTATTTTCTTTTTCAACCTTTTCACAATCATATCCTAACGATTTAGTTTATAGAAGAAGTTCTTTATATACATTAATGGTTTCTGATGAAAACAAAGAACATCAAGAAGTTATTCAAAATTCATTTACCAATTATCCTATCCCTGAAAAATTTAATTCCCATTCATTAGAAAAAAGAACCATTCCTCAAACTATAAATGATTCAGTATCCAAAAAAGAATTGGACGTTTTGCAACAACGAGCCATAACTGATTTTTTAACAACAAACGACGTTGCAAAATTTATGGTTGCAAAATGGTTTAACCGAAGTGAAGAAGGTGGTTTTAATATGAATTTAATTTCAGAAAGAGGGTATTATAATGCGACCGATTTAGACGTTAAAATAGCAAGAAATAGTGAACGAGGAACAGCTTTAATTGCAGATGCTGGAGAAGAATTAATTAATAACACTTTTGTAGTAATTAATAATTTTAAATACACCAATAAAGAAGAAGTTGCTAAAAAAGCAAACAGCATCCTATCGGCAGTTTCCAGTGTAGCTTCTCAAGCAGGTGCCAGCGACTTAAGTTTAGTAGTAGATACAGCTGCAGAAGGTGTGGATATTTTAGGAAAAGGATATGTAATTAAAACCGATTCTTATTTATATCAACTTGTTTGGAACGATGAAATTGCTTCCATCTTTTACAATGATTATTGGACTGAGGACGGTAATATAGACACAACTCGTGTAACTGCTTTTAACGACTCCAATATTTTTAAATTACAATACATAGGAATGGAAAGTGCTTGGGCAGATTTACAAAGCACAAAATATACAACTCAAAGCGAGGAAGAATTAATTACAGTTGCCACTTTAAAAGCCTCAGATGCTGTTATTGCTAAACTTCAAAGAACTTACGAAGTATTTAGAACAAAAACACCACTATTAAGTGGCGATCCAATTACAGCAAAAATAGGACTTAAAGAAGGCCTTGAGAAAGGTGACAAATATGAGGTTCTGGAACAAATTATCAACAAAGAAGGTAAAACAGAATACAAACAAATAGGCGTTATAAAAGTTGAAAAAAACCTGATTTGGGATAACCGTTTTATGGCAACCGATGAAAATGAATCAGAATTAGAATACACTACCTTTAAAGGATCAAAAAATAAATATTATCAAGGAATGCTAATCAGACAAATTAATTAAATACAATAATTATGAAACTAAAATTTAAATATTATTTTTTACTTGTGTGTCTAATCAGTTTTGGATTTAATGCCAATGCACAATGGAAAAAAAACAAAGCAAATGAAGATACTAAAATTTGGAGATATGACATTGAATGTCAAGGTATCGCAAAAAAAGGCGCAAAACTAGTCAAGGTATGGTCTTATTCAAAAAATCCAAAACATGCTATTGCTCAAGCCATGAAAAATGCAGTTCATGGAATCATTTTTAAAGGGTATGCTGGTGGAGGACAAGGCTGTACAACTTTAAATGCCTTAGTAACAGATTACGATGTAGCCGAAGAACACGAAGCATTTTTTGATGCTTTTTTTGAAGATGGAGGAGAATATTTAAAATATGTTACAGCAGCCACAGATGGTAGTATTGCACCAGGAGACCGTTTAAAAATTAGTAAACGTGAATATAAAATTGGTGTAATTGTAAGCGTTCAAACAGATCAATTAAGAAAACGACTGGAAAAAGAAGGAGTTGTAAGAGCTTTAAATTCTGGATTTTAAAAAAATTAAATTATGAAAAAAAATATTATTTTCACTTTAGGAATTATCCTATTTAGTATTTCAATAGGATTTTCTCAAGCAAAAAAGCCAACGTTAATGGTTATACCTAGCGATGTTTGGTGCAATCAAAATGGCTACATGACAACCTATGACAATCAAGGAAGTATTACCAATGTTCCTGATTATAAAAGAGCTTTCCAAGAAAATGCAGAAGTACTTCAAGTAATTAGCCAAATAAATGGCTTGATGTCTGAACGTGGATTTCCACTTAAAAACATGGAATCTGCAATAAAAACCTTAGAATCGAATGCAGCTGAAGACAATATGAGAACCTCTAAAAATTCTGGAAGCGAAGTAAATGAAAGTCCAATAGATGCTTTAAAAAAAGTAGCAAAAGCAGATATTATTATCCAGCTAACATGGACAGTCAATAAAACAGGACCAAAAAAATCCATCTCTTTTAACTTACAAGGTTTAGATGCTTATACAGATAAACAAGTAGCGACTGCTGTAGGAACCGGAGAACCATCTTTCTCTGCTGAGACTTCCGTATTGTTATCTGAAGCTGTGTTGGCTCACATGGATAATTTTACCGAAACACTACAAACACATTTCGACGATATGTTTGAAAATGGCAGAGAAATTATTGTAAGAATACAAACTTGGGATGATTGGGATGGCGATTTAGAAACTGAATATGGAGATGAAGGTGAAGAATTAGGGTATATTATAGAGAATTGGTTAGACGATAATACTGTAAAAGGACGTTATAACACAACAGATATGACAGAAAACATGGCTTTATTTGAACAAGTTAGAATGCCTCTTTTTAATGATAAAGGACGTGCAATTGATGCCAGAAGATTTGTAAAAGAATTAAGCGATTACTTAAAAAGCCCACCCTTTTCCATACCAAATAAACTTGTTATAAAAGGTTTAGGACGTGCAACATTAATTTTAGGAGGAAAATAAAGAAATTATGAAAAAAATTATAACCATAGTATTTTGCTTTGTTGCAACAATAAGTGTTGCTCAAGACAATAATTACGACATCTCTTTAGGAGCATACATACCAACCCAAGCAGAAGGTGTTCCTGCTAGTGCAAAATCCATGCTTAACAATAAACTTGGACAAATTATTACTAGCAATGGTATTAGTGATGACGTTAGAAACTCTAGATTTATCATAACACCAAACATAACAGTCTTGAGCAAAGATGTTATTGGCTCTGCACCAACAAAAATAGCCCTTAATCTAGAAATGACCCTTTATATTGGAGATGGTATTGCTGGAAATTTATTTTCTAGTGAGTCATTTCAACTTAAAGGCGTAGGCACAAATGAAACTAAAGCCTATATGCAAGCCATTAAACAATTAAAACCTTCTAATAAAAAAGTGGAAGATTTTATTGCAAATGGAAAAGCTAAAATAATTGATTATTATAACACTAATTGCAACCAAATAATAGCGGAATCCAAATCATTGGAAAATTTAAATAAATTTGATGAAGCATTATTTTTATTAGTAAACGTACCAGTTGCAAGTGACTGTTTTGATAATGTAAAAAACAAAATCCCTAGTTTATATCAAAAAGCTATTGATGAAGACTGTTTAACCAAATACGGAGAAGCACAAGCCATTTGGGCAGCCAATCAAGATATTGATGCTGCAAATGAAGCTGGATCAATCCTGGCATCTGTACGCCCTCAAGCTGCTTGCTTTAAAAATGTTAAAAGCCTATTTTCAAAAATTGAAGCTCGTGTTAAAGATTTGCAAGATAGAGACTGGAAAATTCAGTTACTGGAGATTGATTTACAAAAATCTGCAATACAAGCTGCCAAAGAAGTTGGCGTAGCTTATGGTAAAAACCAACCAAATACAGTTTATAATATTCGTGGTTGGTATTAACAATATTAATAACACATTGCAAAAGCGTTCTATAAAGAGCGCTTTTTTTTATCTTTACTTTTAAATGAAAATCTTACAAATGAACGACAACATCATTCTCATTATTTCCATTCTGGTTTCTGGAGGTATTGGTGCTTATCTAGGCATGACTATTACTAAACTTAAAAATAAAGGAGAACTGAGTACTCTGGAAGAACGCCAAAAACAGTTAAGTCAAACTATTGATAATTTAAAACAGGATTCAAATAAAATTGAAATAGAGCGTAATGAAATTAGAAATGAAAAAGAGCTCTTAAATTCTGAATTAACCAGACGTAACACAGAATATGAGAATCTTCAGGAAAAAATCAAAGAACAAAAAGCAGAAGTTGAAAAGCTGCAAGAAAAATTTTCTAAAGAATTTGAAAATTTGGCAAATCGCATATTAGATGAAAAGTCAAAGAAATTCACTTCACAAAACAAAGATAATCTAGATGCTATTTTAAAACCATTGGAAGAAAAAATCAAGCATTTTGAAAAGCGTGTGGAAGAAACCAACAAAGAAGATATTACCAGAAGTGCCGATTTACGAAGACAAATTTTAGGTTTAAAAGAGCTTAATGAGCAAATGAGTAAAGAAACCAACAATTTAACCAAAGCGCTTAAAGGCGATACCAAAATGCAAGGTAACTGGGGAGAGTTGGTCCTAGAACGTGTTCTAGAACGTAGCGGTTTAAAAAAGGATTCTGAATATTTTGTACAACAAAGTTTTGTTACAGAATCTGGGAAACGTGTAATGCCAGATGTTATTATTTCTTTACCAGGAGATAAAAAACTAATTGTAGATTCTAAAGTATCCTTAGTGGCTTACGAAAGATATATCAATGAAGTGGATGATTCTGAAAAAGCAACACATTTAAAAAATCATTTACTTTCTGTTAGAAAACGTGTGAGTGAATTGGGCGAAAAAAATTACCATCAAATTTACGAAATGGATAGTCCAGATTTTGTATTACTGTTTATTCCAATCGAATCAGCTTTTGCTATTGCATCCATGGAATATCCTGCTTTATACTCAGATGCTTTCGAAAAGAACATTATTATTGTTACGCCTACCACTTTACTTGCCGTTTTAAAAACAATTGATAGCATGTGGCAAAACGAAAAACAAAAAGCCAATGCTATTGAAATTGCTATGCAAGCAGGAAGACTTTACGATTCGTTTGTTAATTTAACAGAAGAGCTTATAAAAGTTGGAAATCAAATAGGAACTGTTCAAAAATCTTACGAAAGCGCCATGATAAAACTTACAGGAAGAGGCAACCTGATTAAACGTGTTGAAACTTTAAAAGAATTAGGTGCCAAAGCTAGTAAACAGCAGAATGAGAAGCTCTTAAAACGTGCTGGAGATACAGATAATTAACCAATTAGTTTTATGAAAAAATTTCTTTTAAAATTATTAGTAGTACTTATTGTTGTTCTAGCTGGATATTTCGCATTTATCTATTATGCTACTTATAGCGAAGGGATTCGAGCTGGCGAACTAGTCAAATTCAGTAAAAAAGGTGTCATTATAAAAACCTGGGAGGGAGAAATTAGTCAGGGTGTTTCAGAAGGACAATTATTTGAGTTTTCTGTTGAAGATAGTGAAAAAAAAGCCATTCAAAATTTAACCGATTTTCAAGGAAAATACGTTAAACTTCATTATTTTGAACGCTTTAATAGTATCTTTTGGTTAGGAGACACCAAATTTTTTATCACTAAAGTAGAAGAAGATACCCAACGTAATAACAGACGCTTTTAAATGAAAACACTTTACAAATCGGCAGCAGACTCTCGTATATCAATTTCTGAATTAATGAAACCTTCACATTCCAATTTTAATGGAAAAATTCATGGTGGATACATTCTCAATTTAATGGATCAAATAGCTTTTGCATGTGCTTCAAAACATTCTGAAGCATACTGTGTAACTGCTTCTGTTGATACAGTCGATTTTTTGAATCCTATTGAGATTGGTGAATTAATTACCATGAAAGCTTCAGTAAACTATGTTGGAAACACCTCTATGGTTGTTGGAATTCGGGTGATTGCCGAAAATATTAGAACGGGTATTGTTAAACATTGTAATTCCTCCTATTTTACCATGGTTGCTAAAAACGACGACAACCAATCTGTAGCTGTCCCTGGTTTAATTTTAAATAATCAAACTGATATTAAACGCTTTTTAAAAGCTATCGAGCTTATTAATTCCAAATACTCCAGACATCAAGAATTTAATGATAAGTCATTTTCAGCAGTAAATTACTTACCTGTTTTAGAATCTTACAAGGTTAAAGTAGCGCTATAATTTTTTATATCTGTCTCTTCTTTTTATAGATAAGTATCTTTTTTATTAAAATATACTTGTAAATTCCATAAAATAAGCTACCTTTATTATCATGTTATAAGATGATATATTTATTTATCATTTAATTAAGTGATGTTTTGTTTTATTTCTTATTAACGTGATATTAATATTTTTAATTAGAGACAAAAAGAAATGACAAGTGTAATAACAGGAGATATTGTAAAATCTCGTAGCATAGAAAACCCAGAGCTATGGTTACATACATTAAAAGATGCCTTAACTACAGTTGAAACAGACAGGTCTCTGTGGGAAATTTATCGAGGAGATAGTTTTCAAATAGAAGTTAAAGACATTAGAAAAAGTTTTGAAATTGCTATCTACCTAAAATCCTGTATAAAAACGATTAAGGGCCTGGATGTTAGGTTAGCTATTGGAATTGGAACAAAATCTTATTCTGGTAGTCACATTTTGGAATCTCAAGGAGAAGCGTTTCAATATTCGGGAGAAACTTTAGAAACCCTAAAAAAGGAAAAACAAAATCTTAAAATAAAAACATCTCATAAAAAATTAAATCAAGAATTAAATCTTTATTTTAAATTAGCCTTGTTAAGTATGGATCGCTGGACCGTAAATTCGGCTGAAATTGTAAAGCTAAGCTTAGAAAAACCAAATGCCATTCAAGAAGCGTTAGGGAAGCATCTCGGAATTAATCAAAATGCCATTAGCCTCAGACAGAAACGAGCAAATTTAGAAGAGATCCTAGAACTTAACAACATGTACCAACAAAAAATAACTCAGGAATTATGATACTCCTAATCAAACTATTTTTGGCTCATTTAATAGGAGACTTCGTCTTTCAATCTAAGAAATCTATCAAACAAAAAGAGAAAAAGAAGTTAAAATCTCCTGTACTTTATATTCATATAGCTATTCATTTTGCGTTACTATCTCTATTACTTTGGGATATATCGCTTTGGCCAATTATTCTAACCATTACAATATCTCACTTTATAATAGATGTTTTAAAACTAAAATTTCAGAAGAAAAAAACAAAACGCGTCTGGTTCTTTCTAGACCAACTGCTACATGTTATCATGATTCTTGTTTCTTACTTTTTGTTTACAGAACACCATTTAGAAATCTCATCATTTTTCACTGAGAATACCTTGCTATTAATTACTTGTGTGCTTTTCTTAACGCAACCAGTTTCCATAATTATGATGACTATTTTTAGCAAATGGAACATAGAAAAATTAACAAGTGGAAACGAGTCTCTCAAAGATGCTGGTAGGTATATTGGCATGTTAGAACGTTTATTAGTCTTTGTATTTATAATTTCTAATCACTGGGAAGCTGTTGGATTTTTAATAACTGCGAAATCGGTTTTTAGATTTGGAGACCTAAAGGAAAGTAAGCACAGAAAGCTAACAGAATACATACTAATTGGAACGCTTATTAGTTTTGGAATTGCGATACTTACAGGAATAGCTTACCTCAATTTTGTATAAAAATGTCATTCTAAAGGAGGCACGACTGAAGAATCTATTTTATTTAACAGATTCTTCGCTATGCTCTAAAGGATAAAAAAACTACTGTTTTATAAATCGTTTTGTTACTACTTGGTTTTCTTGAGTCACTCTTACTAAATAAACACCAGAGTGCCATTTAGAAACTGAAACTCTATTGTTTAAAGAACTTAATGCACTTGTATATATTTGTTTACCTAAAATATCTAAAACTTCTACGCGAGCGTCTGTACTGTATTCTGGTAAATTTATATTAAGATGTGTTCTTCCTGGGTTTGGATAGATTGTAAAATCTGCTTTAGTAAAAGTAGGAGCACTTAAAGTAAAAGACTCTCTAGTAATTCCAACATTTTCTCCATGCCATGCTAAAACATATCCCAAACTAGCTTCAAAAGACCAAACTAAATCGATAGAACTAGCAGATGCAGAAAACACATAATCGTTAGGATTTCCAGTATCTGGCAATCTAGTTGCTACCACATTTCTTTGTCCACCAGTAGTTGTATTAGAAACGATAGTCCAATCTTGTTCGGTATCCAAGGTAGGTATAATACCTGTAGCTACTTGTCCATCTGGTTGACCAGGATATCCAAAATATCTGTCGGTTAACTTAAACTCACCATCATTTAACCAAATAACAACATCTCTACCAGCAGACATAGTCATGGCGTCAAAACCTAAACCTAAATACTTATTATCTGGTCCGCTTAAAGTTAATGTTACCAAAGAGGTTGTAACTTCTATTTGTGCTGTATATAAATAGTCTTCATCATTAATTAGCTCAATTACTCCAGTAGAGTAGGTTTGGCTAAAAGAAAGAGAGGTTATTAATGTAAAAATTCCTATTAAGGAAAAAGTAATTTTTTTCATAATCATTTATTTTTCTAATAATTCTATAATTGTTGGATTACTACTATCCATTAAAGCATAATCTAAAGCAGTTTTGTCTCGACTATCTTTTAACGTTCTATCAGCATTTGCTTCTAATAATAATTTAATTATGGCTTCGTTTTTATTTAAAACAGCATAATGCAAAGGGGTTGTTTTATTAGCATCAGGAATATTCGGGTTTGCTCCTTTTTCTAATAAAGCCTGAGTTAAAGCAACTTGCCCAGTAAAAACTGCTGCCATTAATGGTGTGCCGTATTTACTGTCACCATCAACCTCTTTAACCTGGTCAATTAAATACAATCCAACAGCCTCATTTCCTTTATAACATGCTAATGTTAAAGGCAAATAACCTCGATTATTCACTTTATTAATAGTATCTGGATTGATGGACATTAATTGCTTAACATCTTCAACAGTTCCAGAACGAGCTACATCAAAAATATTATTTTGAGAAGATACTGTTAAAGACATAAAGATACATCCAACTAATAATAATCGCAACTGATACATTTAATATTTTTGATTTTAAGTAGCTAAAGTAATAATTATTAATAAATTATAAGATACGTTTTATCGAATAAAACCTCTATTTGCTCAAATACATCTTACGTCTTGAATATAAATTATAAAACTCATCGTCTTTTAAGCTTTCAATAAACAAAATACTTTCTCCAGTACTTTTCATTTCTGGACCCAATTGTTTATTTACATTATGGAATTTATTGAAAGAGAAAACAGGTTGTTTTATAGCATAACCATTGAGTTGTGGGTTGAAGTTGAAATCAGTTATTTTCTTCTCTCCCAACATCACTTTTGTTGCATAATTCACATATGGTTCTCCATAAGCTTTAGAGATAAATGGTACTGTTCTTGAAGCTCTTGGATTGGCTTCAATAATATAAACTATATCGTCTTTTATTGCGAATTGAATATTTATCAATCCAACGGTGTTTAATGCAAGAGCAATCTTGTGTGTGTGGTCTTTAATTTGTTGCAACACAAATTCACCTAAATTAAAAGGTGGCAAAGTTGCATTACTATCTCCAGAGTGAATTCCACAAGGTTCTATGTGTTCCATAATACCAATAATGTACACATTTTCACCATCGCAAATAGCATCTGCTTCTGCTTCGATTGCACCATCTAGATAATGGTCTAACAATAATTGATTTCCTGGCATTTGTCTTAATAAATCGACAACATGTTCTTCTAATTCCTGTTTATTAATTACAATTTTCATGCCTTGACCTCCAAGGACATAAGATGGCCTTACTAATATTGGAAAGTCTAAAACATCCGCAATGGCTGCAGCCTCGTCTGCTGTTGTTGCAATATCAAATTCTGGATAAGGAATATTATTTTCTTTAAGTAAATTTGAAAAAAGACCTCTATCTTCAGCTAAATCTAAAGATTGATAAGTAGTTCCAATAATTTTAATTCCGTATCTGTCTAACTTTTCTGCAAGTTTTAATGCAGTTTGTCCACCAAGTTGCACAATAACGCCTTCTGGCTTCTCATGTTTAATAATATCGTAAATATGTTCCCAGAAAACTGGTTCAAAATATAATTTGTCAGCTGTATCGAAATCTGTAGAAACCGTTTCAGGGTTGCAGTTAATCATGATGGTTTCGTAACCACATTCAGCAGCTGCTAAAACACCATGTACACAACAGTAATCAAACTCGATACCTTGACCAATTCTATTTGGACCAGAACCAAGAACGATAATTTTCTTCTTATCTGAAACCTCGCTTTCATTAGCAGCAAAACGTTTTCCATCTGTTGTTTCAACATCGCTTTCAAACGTTGAGTAATAATAAGGTGTTTGAGCTTTAAATTCGGCAGCACAGGTGTCTACTAATTTATAAACACGATTTACACCTAACTCTTCACGCTTGTTGTATACCTGACTTTCTAAACAATTTAGCATGTGAGCAATTTGCCTGTCTCCATAACCTTTTTGCTTAGCCTCCAACAATAAATCTTTTTGAATGGTATCTATTTTAAATGTGGATATCTCTTTTTCAAGCAAGTATAATTCTTCGTATTGCTTTAAGAACCACATGTCTATTTTAGTAATTTCATGAATTCGGCTTAAAGGAATTCCCATTTGGATGGCATCGTAAATTACAAAGACTCTGTCCCAACTAGCATAAGTAAGTTTGCTAATAATCTGGTCGTAATCTTTATAGCCTTTTCCATCTGCTCCTAGACCGTTTCTTTTTATTTCTAGAGATTGTGTAGCTTTATGAAGAGCTTCTTGAAACGAACGTCCAATACCCATTACTTCTCCAACAGATTTCATTTGAAGACCAAGTGTTCTATCACTTCCTTCAAATTTATCGAAATTCCAACGAGGAATTTTCACAATCACATAATCTAATGTTGGCTCAAATAATGCAGATGTAGATTTAGTAATTTGATTATCTAATTCATCTAAATGATAACCAATAGCTAATTTAGCTGCAATTTTTGCAATAGGATATCCTGTCGCTTTACTTGCTAAAGCTGAAGAACGAGACACACGAGGATTAATTTCAATAGCAATGATATCTTCGTTCTCATCTGGGCTAACAGCAAATTGCACGTTACAACCTCCAGCAAAATCACCAATACTACGCATCATATGGATTGCCATATCACGCATTCTTTGGTAGGTTCTATCACTTAATGTCATGGCTGGAGCAACGGTTATAGAGTCTCCAGTGTGGATTCCCATAGGATCCATATTTTCAATAGAACAGATAATAACAACATTGTCGTTAGCATCACGTAATAGCTCTAACTCGTATTCTTTCCAACCAATTAAAGCCTTATCAATCATGACTTCATGAATAGGGGAAATTTCCAATCCACGAGTTAATAATTCATCAAACTCTTCTTCCTTATACACAAATGAAGCTCCTGCTCCACCCAAAGTAAACGATGCTCTAATAACTAAAGGAAAACCAAATTCTTGAGCTATTTCTTTACCTTTTAAATATGACGTTGCCGTAGCCTGAGGTGCCATTGGAATACCAATTTTTAGCATTAATTCTCTAAACTGCTCTCTATCTTCAGTAATATTAATAGCATCAATATCGACACCTATTATTTGAACTCCAAAATCTTCCCAAATACCTTTTTCGTCTGCCTCAATACATAAATTTAAAGCTGTTTGTCCTCCCATTGTTGGTAAAACAGCATCTATTTGAGGATGCTCTTTTAAAATTTGAACTAAAGACTTAGTGGTTAAAGGCAACAAGTATACATGATCTGCCATAGAAGGATCTGTCATAATTGTTGCGGGGTTAGAATTAATTAAAATGGTTTCAATTCCATCTTCTCTTAAGGATCTTAATGCTTGAGTTCCAGAATAATCAAATTCGCATGCTTGACCAATGACTATTGGCCCTGAACCAATAATTAAGATAGATTTAAGGTTTGAATTTTTAGGCATTTTTAAATTTTATGTGGTTATAATGTGTTTGCAAAATTAATAAATATCAGATATAAAAAAAGGCGTTACCGTTAAGTAACACCTTTTATATATCAACAATTGTTAATCATTATTTTTTATGTCTTGCTTCAGAAGATACAGATATTTTATGTCTTCCTTTAGCTCTTCTACGAGCTAGAACTTTTCTACCATTGGCAGAAGCCATTCTTTCTCTAAAACCATGTTTATTTTTTCTCTTTCTCTTTGATGGCTGAAATGTTCTTTTTGGCATTGTCTTATGTTTTTAAAATCTTCTTATTATAACTAAAATAATCTGTTCTATCTCTTTGTCTAAAACTGAGCGCAAATATACAAAGCCTTTTTTATTTCACAAACCTTATTTTAAAAATATTTTTTCAATAAAAATTTAGTTTCTTTGTACTCCAAAATCAAACCTTGTTTCATGAACCGATTCGTTCTAAAAATAACTTGTTTCTTTTTACTTATATCAAGTATTCTATCAAGTCAAAATACGTTAGAGTACAAGCTTAATATAGGTGATAACATGGGAGTTACGCAGATATCTAATCAGGATATTGTTCAAGACATGGATGATTCTAAACATGAAATGAACAATCATTTAGAAGGTGATTTCACATTTATTGTTACAGAAATTACTGACAGTTCTTATGTCATTAATTTTAAATTTAATAGGTTTAAATTAGTAACAACATCAAATATTTATGGAGAGTTAATAAATATTGACACTAAAAACAGCGTAATAGACGACAATTTAGAGGCAAAAATATTTTCAGGATTAACAAAATCCACCTTACAAATGGACATGTTAAAAACGGGGGAAATCATTAAAATTTCTGGCACAGAAGCCATGATTAACAAAATGATTACAGATGCTGGAATTACCGATGAGTTTACAAAAGAACTCATGGTAGAAGCCATGAAAAAAGAATTTGGTAATGAGAGTCTAGCCAGAAGTTTTGAACAATTAACTTTTATTTATCCAACTAAAAAAGTAATGACAGGAGATTCTTGGATAAACCATTATTCTGGAGACCTGAATGCTGAGAATAACTGGACATTAATAAATTGGGACAAAAATATTGAGTTGACTGCAAAAAGCATTGTGACAATGATTACTGAAGAAGATTCTCATATCATGTCGTTAAAAGGAACCCAAAACACCCATGTTATTGCCAACAAAAAAACGGGATTTGCAGAACTCATTACAGTCACTTCAAACACAACGGGATCGACGGTTATGAAACAAATGAATGATGTAAAAATACCAACAACTATCAAATCTAAATCAACATATAAAATTAAAAAACATGTACAATAAAGTATTTAAATTAATTATTGCAGGACTCATAATCGCGTATGCTATTTACCAATTCACTGAAGGTTTTATAGGTAATGGAATTATGTATCTATTACTATCTTCAATTTTTATTTTTCTATATTTTAAAAACGAAATCATATTAATAGCATTTTTACGTTTGCGTAAGCAAGATTTTAATGGAGCTAAAAAATGGTTAAACAGAATTAAAAATCCTGAAGGTGCTTTAGTAAAAAAACAACAAGGTTATTTTAATTTCCTTCATGGAATAATGGTTTCTCAAGACAACATGAATGAAGCTGAGAAATATTTCAAGAAAGCTGTAACTTTAGGTTTATCTATGGATCATGATATGGCCATGGCTAAATTAAATCTTGCGGGAATTGCATTTAGCAAAAGACGAAAAAATGAGGCTAAAATTCTTTTGAATGAAGCTCAAGCACTTGATAAAAGAAACATGTTGACTGAACAAATTAAAATGATGAAAGATAACATGAAAAAAGCACAAATGCCTAATCAGCATTTTGGAGGCCATAAACAACAAAGAGCAGGGAAACGCAGGTAATGATCTTATTAAAAGGCAAAAAAAAGGCTTAACTTTTAAAAGTTAAGCCTTTTTTTTTATCTCTAGATTAAAATTATTTAAGGGTTTGTTTTATAATACCCTTCTTTTGGAATATCAATAAAATATTGTTTTCTGGATTTGTTGTTAAGTTTTGGTTCTCTAAGCCAAGGATTATGAATTTTTAGTATTTTGTAATTAATGTCAAAACCTTTTGCAAAAGCTGAAAAATCTGTTACAGCTGTATCAACTGCAACCTTATAAGTTGGCACTTCTGTATATAAATCTTTTTCTCTAAAATTAAAACCATACTTGTCTGGATGAGCCAAAATCTCTTTTAAAGCGACTATTCTAAATAAATATCTTCCAGTTTCTTCACCCAACAGTAAATCGTAATAATCTTTTACTCCTTGTTCGTCTAACCTTCTAGAAACTCCTGCATTTCCTGCATTATAAGCTGCAGCTGCTAAAGTCCAAGAACCCAGCTGTTCTTTAGATTTCTTTAAATACTCACAAGCCACTTCTGTAGATTTTTCTAAATGATAACGCTCGTCGACATTGTCGTTTATTTCCAATCCATATTCTCTTCCTGTACTTGGCATTATTTGCCAAACTCCTCTTGCTCCTGCTGGAGACACTACATTCATTAATCCACTTTCAATAACAGCTAAATATTTAAAATCGTCTGGAATACCATGTTTTTTAAGAATCGGCTCTATTACAGGAAAATATTTATGTGCACGTTTAAACATTAACAATCCGTTAGATTGCCAATAGGTATTAACCAACAACTCTCTATCCATACGCTCATAAATATCTGGATCTCCTAAAGGCAAAGCTTCTCCTGCAAAATCCAAATGGTCTGGAATTTGAAGCGCATAAACATTATAATCGTTAATTAATTTCTTTTCAAAATTCTCGTCTGTTGGCGCATCTTGCATGGCATAAACAAATAACATTGTCAAGCATAATAACCCAAAAAAAGCAAACACATTCTTAACCCATTTCATCTTTAAATAGTTTTTATAAATTTATAAAATATACAGCAATTTCTAAGCCAATTTTTCATCTAAAATTAATTTTGGCAAATTTTCATTAAACCACTTATATTTATTAATAATCATGATATGAGTCCCACCTTTTACAGTTATACATTCTCCCAAACATCTGTGAGGAAAAACAGCATCTTTTTCACCATGAATATGAATAGCTTCTGGTATTGGTTTATCTTGATCCCAGCATATTACTTGCTTAATAGCCCAATCTAAATACTGTTTATTAGTAACAGATAAATATCTTCTGTATAAAGCAACTCGTTTTTTTATTGTATTACCAAATGTAAATTTTGCTAAAGCATCTACATTACTCGCTAAACTAGTTGGCATGACTTTATAAGCTTTTGTTATTTTGGCAAGTTTCATCCGTTTTGAAAACTCATGCTTCGTTTTCACGCTAGAAACTACAATTAGTTTTTTTAAGTTTAAGTGTTTACTCATTTCTTGTACCATAATTCCACCAAAAGAAACACCAATTAACACAACATGATCATGTTTGATGTTTTCTACCATTCGTTTTGCATAATGAGTAATAGACTCATTTTCAGAAGGTATCAGCCATTCAAGCATGTGCATTTCAAATTGATTCTCTGGTAATTTAATGTTCTCAAAGATCAATGGGCTTGCAGCCATTCCAGGAACAAAATAAACATGTATGATATCTTGACTCATAAGCTTTTAAGTAGGTGAATAATGATTTTTTACAATAATTTTTCGTAAATTTGCATGACAAAACTATTGAAAAATAGCACCGACTCCTAAAATTCCTTTTAAATAAAAAATTTTCTTATTATGATTGAAGCATCTGAACTTGTGGATAATGACTTTTTACGTCAGTATGAATTAAAAATTGATGAACATTTAGCTAAGATTGAGTATTCATTACAAGAACGAAAGATATTTTTAACGAAACTTATAATTCCAGATGAAATTAATACGGAGGAATTTGAAAAAGAATTTCTGGTTGTCGTTTTTCAAAATATTGCAGATCGTAATTTAAGTGTCGTTCCTACGAGTCCTGAAATTGCGAAATTTGTTCGAAAAAACAGAAAATATAAACGCATGCTTCCAGTAGGTGTTAGAATATAAAAATTAAATCCGAAGTTAAAACTTCGGATTTTTTTATACAGCTAATTCTTTTACAAACTCTAATCTTACCAGACCATCTTCATCAATCTTAGTCAATTCAACTTCATGTAACGAATTTACTAATTCTGGATTCCATGGGGCTTTAACTTTTACATAATTTCCAGTAAAACCTTGAATATAGCCTTCTTTATTTTCGCTCTCAAACAAAACTTTACGCTTTGTATCTATCTGACTTTCATAAAAAGCTCGTCTTTTCTTTGCCGATAAACCTCTTAACATTTTACTTCTTTTTGCTCGCACTCTTTTTGGCACAACTTGGTCCATGCTTGCTGCCAAAGTATTGTCTCTTTCAGAATAAGTAAAAACGTGCAGGTAAGAAATATCTAAATCGTTTAAAAAGTTATAGGTTTCCAGAAACAAATCGTCTGTTTCTCCTGGAAAACCAACAATTACATCAACTCCTATACATGCATGTGGCATGACCTCTTTAATCTTATTAACACGATCGACATATAATTCTTTCATATATCGTCTTCGCATAAGCTTCAATATTTTATTACTTCCACTTTGCAGGGGAATATGAAAATGTGGCACAAAAGTATCGCTTTTAGACACAAAATCTATGGTTTCATTTTTTAACAAATTAGGTTCTATAGAGGAAATACGCAACCTTTCAATACCATTAACTTTATCTAGCTCCCTTACCAAATCCAAGAAAGTATGTTCATGTTTTTTATTACCAAATTCGCCTTTGCCATAATCGCCTATATTAACACCAGTTAAAACAATTTCTTTAATATCTTTTTTAGATATTTCTTCGGCATTTTTAAGTACATTAGTTAATGTGTCGCTTCTAGAGATTCCTCTAGCTAAAGGAATGGTACAGTAAGTACATTTATAATCGCAACCATCTTGTACTTTTAAAAAGGCTCTTGTTCTATCTCCAAAAGAATAACTTCCTACATAGAAATCAGCTTCTTCTATTTCGCAAGAATGTACTTCGCCTAAATCATTTTTAGATAAATCGTTTATATAACTTGTAATTTTGAATTTTTCTGTGGCTCCAAGAACCAAATCCACACCTTCTACATCTGCTAATTCCTGTGGTTTTAGCTGAGCATAGCAGCCAACAGCAACCACAAAAGCATTTGGGTTTAATTTTTGAGATTTTTTAACTATAGATTTAAATCGTTTATCTGCATTTTCGGTTACAGAACAGGTATTAATAACATAAATATCAGCAACTTCAGTAAAATCAACACGCTCAAATCCCTCGTCTTGAAAATTTCTAGCTATGGTTGATGTTTCTGAAAAATTCAGCTTACAGCCTAACGTGTAAAATGCGACTTTTTTTCTCATTAACATTTCGATTTTTTCCTTAATAAAAATATGATTGCAAAATTAATGAAAAAGAGCGCTTTAACCATTTAAAGCGCTCTTTTTTTATTTAATAAAAATAAAATATCTGTTTTAAGATTTCACAATCTTTCTAGTAATACTACCTTCTGAAGTTTCAATTTTTAATAAATAAACACCTGGATTTAAACCAGAAACATCAATATCTTTTTTATTCTGAATTTGTAAAACTACTTGTCCTGTTATTGAATACAACTTGGCATTAACCACTTTTATTGAATCATGTAGGTCTATATGAAGTTCATTTACAACTGGGTTTGGATAAATTGACATTTTATCTAAATCATATTCTTCTACACTTAATAAATCACCAGATACTGTAATATAATAATGTGCATCTGGAAAAGATATAGAATCTGTTGTAACATAGGTAGTTATACCACATGTTCCACTTTTAACAAAGGAATTAGCCGTTTCGTTTGCTGTTCCACCAATAAACCATCCAGTAGTATCAGATTGAGCGATTTCTATAACTACATGCGTAGAAGAAGCTGGAATGGTAATTGAAGGAGAAAAATTGTAACTCACTATAGTTTCGTCAGATCCCAAAGGTATAGTAACAACTTGGCTTCCTAATAAAGTTCCTGGGAACCCTGTAGGAAAAGAAGCATTACTATCATACACATTAACAGTTACATCAAAGGTTGCTGAAACAGATTGAACTCCAATTTCTCCACTAGTTAGTTCAAAGTCTGAGTTAATACCAAAACTTGCCAAATCAAATAATCTAGCCTGCTGATTATCTCCACTAGGACAAGCAACACTATTTGTAGCAGTAATAATATTGTCCGTATTTTGAGTTAATGTAATTTGTGCATTTGTAGTGTATCCAAACAAAATGCTTAATAAAACTAGAATGTAATTTTTTTTCATAATTTTAAATTTTCTATGTTAATAACGAATAAATATAAACCTTTTTAATTATAAATGAAATTTAAATACTTAGTTTTCATACTTCTAATTAGCTGTTCTGATAATAATAAAGACCTTGAAGCAGTTTTTCGATATAACGAACATAAAAATATTGGCTCATTAGATCCGGCTTTTGCAAAAGACAATGCAGATATTTGGGCTATCAATCAATTATTTAATGGTTTGGTGCAAATGGACACCAGTTTAAATGTGAAACCAAGCATAGCTAAAAAATGGACAATTTCTGAAGACGCCCTTAATTATACTTTTACACTTAGAAATGATGTATCTTTTCATAAGCATTCATTATTTGGAAAAGATTCTACAAGAACTGTAAAAGCAAGCGACATTGAATTTAGCTTTAATAGGTTAATTGACAAAAAGTTAGCCTCTCCTGGAAGCTGGGTTTTGAATAAAGTAGACTCCTATAAAGCAGTAAACGATTCCACATTTCAGATAAAATTAAAACAACCATTTCCTGCATTTTTAGGACTATTGACCATGAAATATTGTTCTGTAGTTCCTAAAGAAATTGTAGAACATTATAAGAGTGATTTTCGTTCGAATCCAATTGGCACTGGACCTTTTAAATTTAAGCGTTGGGAAGAAAACATCAAGTTAGTTTTTAGAAAAAATAATAATTATTTCGAAAATGATCATCAAGGACATCAGCTCCCTTATTTAGAAGCTGTAGCCATTACTTTTTTACCAGATAAACAAAGTGAATTTCTTCAATTTGCCCAAGGAAATATTGATTATGTTTCTGGCTTAGATGCATCTTATAAAGATGAAATTCTAACAGCTAATGGACAGCTTAGAAATTCGTATTCGAAAGATGTGAACATGTTAAGAAGCCCTTATTTAAACACGGAGTACTTAGCTTTTTTAATGGATTCTAAAATTCCAGAAATTCAATCTTCACTCATCCGAAAAGCCGTAAATTATGGTTTTGATAGAAAAAAAATGATGATTTATCTTCGCAATGGCATTGGTATTCCCGCAAATGGTGGTTTTATCCCAAAAGGACTACCTGGTTATGATGAGTCTATTGGTTTCACGTATCAACCAGAAAAAGCTAAGCAACTAATTGAACAGTTTAAAAAAGAGACTAATATTCAAAATCCAGAAATAACAATTACAACTACAAGTAATTATTTGAGTTTTTGTGAATTTATTCAACGTGAATTGCAAAAAATTGGACTTCAAGTTTATGTTGATGTTATTCCTGCTGCCACTTTAAAAGATGCTAAAGCTAATGGCAAATTAGATATGTTTCGAGCCAGTTGGGTTGCCGATTATCCAGATGCTGAAAATTATTTATCTTTATATTACAGTAAGAATTTTGCTCCAAATGGGCCTAATTACACACATTTTAAAAACAACCAGTTCGATTTGTGGTATCAACAAGCATTTACCGAAACAAACACATGGCAAAGAGAAATGTTATATACAAAAATGGATAGCCTTATTATGCAAGAAGCCCCTATTGTACCTTTGTTTTATGATGAAGTCGTACGGTTTACTAGAAAAAACATTGAAGGGCTTGGCATTAATCCAATTAATTTATTGGAGCTAAAACAAGTAAAAAAGAATTAATTAAGTACTCCTAAACTTTTTTGTTTCCTCAAATATATGCTCTAAAATAGCAGCATCTTGTTCCGTAAATTCTAAATTTCTTCGAGACATCACTACATTAGCCACCTCAAAAGCTTTCTTAGTTAAATAAGTTGTAAAACCAGAACTTCCTCCCCAAGAAAAACTTGGAACAAAATTTCTAGGAAAACCACTTCCAAAAATATTGGCGCTTACACCAACAACTGTTCCTGTATTAAACATGGTATTAATTCCGCATTTGCTATGGTCTCCCATCATGAGTCCGCAAAACTGCAAACCAGTTCTTGCAAAACTTTCTGTTTGGTAATCCCAAAGCCTTACTTCAGCATAATTATTTTTAAGATTAGAATTATTGGTATCTGCTCCAAGATTACACCATTCGCCTAAAACGGAGTTTCCTAAAAACCCATCATGACCTTTGTTTGAAAACCCAAAAACAACTGAATTTGTAACCTCTCCTCCTACTTTACTAAAAGGCCCAACAGTTGTTGGTCCATAAATCTTAGCTCCCATTTTCACTGTTGCATGCTCGCACAAGGCAAAAGGACCTCGAATAATGCTCCCTTCCATTATTTCGGCATCTTTACCAATATAAATGGGACCATTTGTGGCATTTAAAGTGGCAAAATTTAGCTTAGCGCCTTCTTCAATAAAAATAGATTCTGCATTAATAGTATTAACCGTTATAGGTATAGGTTGCGACCTCCTATTGTTTGTTAATAACTCAAAATCTTCTTGAATAGCTTCACCATTTTTTGAGAAGATATCCCAAGTGTGTTCAAT
The DNA here is from genome assembly GCA_003144015.1 of Flavobacteriaceae bacterium LYZ1037. GTDB lineage: Bacteria > Bacteroidota > Bacteroidia > Flavobacteriales > Flavobacteriaceae > Xanthomarina. The sequence continues at coordinate 120,312 of QFWS01000003.1, forward strand.
TCTCAACACATGGTCATGATATTCGATAGCTTCGTATGTATCTAAATCTATGTCCTCTTGAGTGTCTTTAGTAAAGAAAGCAATAACATCTTCATTTTTAAAAATAGCTTGATTACTTTCTAAGCTTTTAACCATTTCAGCTAATTCCAAATTTGGCAAAAAAGAAGCATTTATCATGATGTTTTCATCCATTTCAACCATGGGATACTTATCAGACAAATAATCTTCAGTGACCGTAGTAGTTGTAAACTCTAAATAGGCTTCCCACTTTTCTCTAATGGTTAAAATACCAATTCTTATATCTGCTACTGGTCGCGTATATGTAAATGGCAACAAATTATTTCGAGAAGGACCATCAAAGAGAATGTAATTCATGAGACATTGGTGTTTATAGCTTTATAAAATGAAAACCTAGAGTTAATCAATTCAAAAGTAAGGTAAATATAGAAACAAAAAAAAGCCTTCAAGAAAAATCTGAAGGCTTTTGTATAATATAGTCGAGCTAAATTATTTTTTAAATTTAGCGTATTTGTTTTTGAATTTATCAATACGACCAGCAGTATCTACCAATTTAGATTTACCAGTGTAAAATGGATGAGATGTTCTAGAAATCTCCATTTTCACTAATGGATATTCAACACCATCAACTTCTAAAGTTTCAGTTGTATTAGCAGTAGATTTAGTTAAAAACACATCTTCATTCGACATATCTTTAAAGGCTACTAATCTATAATTTTCTGGATGTATATCTTTTTTCATCGCTAATCGCTTTTATTGTATTCTATTTTCGAGGTGCAAATTTAAGAATTTTTTACAAATGAACAATACTTTTGTTTTTATTTTTTTAAGTTTTATTATTTTTCAAAAATAAGCTGTAACGTTTTCCTATATTTGTTTACTAACTTACTATAACTTTAACTAACAAAACTATATTAAAAATGGAAAAAACCTTAAAATCGCTATCTATAAATAATGGTCTAATTTTAGGTCTTATTTTATCTGTTATTACAGTGCTAATGTACGCTATAAATCTAGATCTTTTCACCAAATGGTGGGTAGGGATTATTTTATTTTTATTAGCACTTGGTATTGGAGTTTATTCTGCAATAAAAGTCAAGCAACAACAACAAGGTTTCCTTAGCTTTAAACAAGCTTTTAGTGCTTATTTTATTACTATTGCAGTTGGAAGTTTTATTTCAACAATTATTGGAATTGTTATTTTTACATTTGTGGATCCTGATGCTGCAACTTATTTAAACGAACAAATTCTTATCATGACAAAAGAAGCTATGGAAGGATTTGGAGCACCGCAAGAAACCATTCAAAATGCACTTATGGAAGCAGAAAAGAAAAACAATTTTGCGTTAATTGAACAATTAAAAGCGTTTGTTTGGAGACTTTTGTTTTATTGCATCTTTGGGCTTATTGTAGCTTTAATAGTCAAGAAAAACAATCCTGAAACTGAATAAATTCTCTATTTTTGTAAAGCGATTTATAAAACACATACATGAATATATCAGTAGTTATACCACTACTTAATGAACAGGACTCATTAAACGAGTTACATGATTGGATTGCAAAGGTTATGCAATCCAATCATTTTTCTTATGAAATCATTTTTATCGACGATGGTAGTACTGATGATTCTTGGAAAACTATCATTCAATTATCGGAAAAAGATACCAATATAAAAGGCATTCGCTTTTTAAAGAATTTTGGAAAATCTCAAGCCTTACATGCTGGATTTGATAAAGCACAAGGCAATGTTATAATTACTATGGATGCAGATCTTCAAGATAATCCTGAAGAAATACCCGAGCTTTACAACATGATTGTTTCAGAAAAATACGATATGGTTTCCGGCTGGAAAAAGAAACGCTACGATTCAGTTATTTCTAAAAATCTTCCTTCCAAATTGTTTAATTATGCTGCACGAAAAACTTCAGGTGTTAAACTTCACGATTTCAATTGTGGCTTAAAGTCTTATCACAAAGATGTTGTTAAAAACATTGATGTGAATGGTGAAATGCATAGATACATTCCTGTTCTAGCTAAAAATGCTGGTTTTACCAATATTGGTGAGAAAGTTGTACAACATCAAGCTAGAAAATATGGTGTTACTAAATTTGGGATGGATCGGTTTATTCATGGTTTTTTAGACTTAATTACCATTTGGTTCTTATCACGTTTTGGCAGAAGACCTATGCATCTATTTGGTGCTCTTGGTGTTTTAATGTTTACCATAGGTTTTGCTTTTGCTATATATCTCGGTATTGATAAATTGTTTCTAAATCCGTTTGGAAGATTAATAACACAACGTCCACAATTTTATATCTCTCTAGTAACTATGATTATTGGTACCCAATTTTTTGTAGCTGGATTTTTAGGTGAAATCATTCTTAGAACCAAACAGGACAAAAAACGCTATTTAATTAAAGACGAATTGAATTTGAAACCTCAAACTAATTAAAAGTAATTGAATCTTTTAGAATTACTTATTTTTGCATCACATTTTTAAAATATGATATACATTGAACCAGAATTATTAGAAAGAGTAAATACATGGCTCACACCAGCTTTTGATAATGAAACACAAGCACATATAAAAAATTTAATTGCTACCAATCCCAAAGAACTTAAAGAAAGTTTTTACAAAAACTTAGAGTTTGGAACTGGTGGTATGCGTGGTGTTATGGGAATTGGCACCAATAGAATTAATAAGTATACGCTAGGAAAAAACACACAAGGACTAAGTAATTACTTGCATCAATCTTTTCCAAACGAAACTATAAAAGTTGCCATTGCTTTCGATTGCAGACACAACAGTCAGTCGTTAGCTAAACTTGTAGCAAACGTATTTTCAGCAAATAATATTGAAGTATTTTTATTTGAAGATTTACGACCAACTCCTGAATTATCTTTTGCTCTAAAGCATCTAGGTTGCCATTGTGGCATTGTATTAACAGCATCACACAATCCTCCAGAATACAATGGATATAAGGTATATTGGCAAGATGGCGGACAACTTGTACCACCTCAAGATATTGAAATTATAAACGAAATAAACAATCTGGATTATTCCGAAATTAAATTCGAAGCCAACGAATCTTTAATTCAATATATTGGTAAAGAAGTAGATGATGTCTTTATTAACGCATCTATTAAAAACGGGAGTTTTAACACTACACAACAAGCTAAAGATAATTTAAACATTGTATTTACCTCGTTACATGGCACTTCAATTACTATTATTCCTGAAACATTAAAACGAGCCGAATATAAAAAGGTGCATATTGTGGAAGAACAAGCCGAGCCTAATGGCGACTTTCCTACTGTGGCTTCGCCAAACCCTGAAGAACCAGAAGCCTTAAAAATGGCTTTAGATTTAGCGGATAAAGTTGAAGGAGACATTGTAATTGGAACAGATCCTGATAGTGATAGAATTGGTGTGGCTGTTAGAGATTTTAACGGAAACATGACCTTGCTTAATGGCAATCAAGCCATGCTAATGATGACAGATTTCTTATTGAAACAATGGCATGCTGAAGGGAAAATTCAAGGAAACCAATTTATTGGATCCACCATCGTTTCAACACCAATGATGAGCGTTTTAGCAAAAGCTTATGGAGTTGAATGCAAGATAGGCTTAACAGGTTTTAAATGGATTGCCAAAATGATTAAAGACTTCCCAGAACTCGATTTTGTTGGTGGTGGCGAAGAAAGTTTCGGGTATATGGTTGGTGATTTTGTACGAGATAAAGATGCGGTAACTGCAACACTACTTGCTTGCGAAATTGCTGCTCAAGCCAAAGCTAACGGCAGTTCATTTTATAACGAATTAATCAAACTTTACGTAAAACACGGTTTATATAAAGAAAGATTAATATCCTTAACTAAAAAAGGTATTGAAGGTGCTCAAGAAATCAAACAAATGATGGTTGATTTCAGAAAAAAACCACTTACAATTATTAATAATTCAAAAGTTATTAGAATTGAAGACTATCAAAGTTCAATGGCTAAAAACCTTGTTACTAGAATCGAAGAAATGATACCTATTCCAAAATCAAACGTATTGATATATTATACTGAAGATGGGAGCCAGATAGCATTACGACCAAGTGGAACCGAACCAAAAATTAAATTCTATATTAGCGTGAATACAACGCTAGACAATGTGTCAGATTTTATTATCACGGAACAAAAATTGGAAACCAAGATAGATGCTATCATTAAAGATATGCAACTTAATTAAATGAAAAAAATAATAAATCAACTTTGGCCATTTATAAAAAAGTTTAAAAAGCACGTTTTTTTAAATGTCTTTTTTAATTTATTATATGCGTTGTTTAGTGCTCTAGCTTTTATTTCGCTTATTCCCATGTTAAATGTTTTATTCGATAAAACATCTGTAGTTACAGAAGCTCCTGTTTGGAATGGCATAAAAGGCATAAAAACTTATGGAGAACAATTATTAAATTATAAAGTTAGTAGTTATTTAGAAGATGGAAATGCACAAATGGCTTTGGTAATTGTTATTTCTTTGGTAATTTCTACCTTTTTACTTAAAAATTTATTTGGCTATATTTCAATGCAACACATGATGTATCTTAAAAATGGGGTTCTCAACAACCTTAGAAAAGATATGTACAAAAAAATTATCGAGCTACCTTTAAGTTTTTATTCTAAAAAACAAAAAGGAGATGTCATGGCCAGAATTCTAGGTGATATTAATGAAATGCAAAACTCTTTCTTTATTGTTTTAGAACTTATTGTAAGAGAACCAGCAACTATTATTTTCTCTTTAATTTTCATGTTTACCTTTAGCTGGAAACTAACACTATTTGTTTTACTATTTATACCGGTTGCAGGACTTTTAATCTCTAGATTAGGAAAAAGCTTAAAAAGCAATTCTTTAAAAGCTCAACAAGAATCTGGAAAATTAATCTCAATTGTAGAAGAATCTTTAACAGGTTTAAAAATTGTTAAAAGTTATAATGCTGAGCCTATTTTTAAAAATAATTTCACCAGTTCAGCAGATAGAATTTTAAGGCTTTCTAATAAAATAGGACTCAAAAATAATCTAGCTGGACCTGTTAGTGAAGTTTTAGGAATTACTACTATTGCTGTTCTGTTATGGTATGGTGGCCAATTGGTACTTGTAGATAAAGTGATTGAAGGCACAGATTTTTTAGCGTTTATGGGATTGTCTTATGCTATTTTAACCCCAGCAAAAGCTATAAGTAAAGCATCTTATCGTGTTAAAAATGGCATGGCAGCAGCCGATCGTGTTTTCGAAATTTTACACGAACAGGATACTATGGCCGATTTACCTAATGCGACTGTATTATCTGACTTTAATAAAGAATTGACTATTAATAATATGTCTTTTAAATATGATAATGATCTTGTCCTTAAAAACTTCAGCATTAAAGTACCAAAAGGGAAAACCGTTGCCCTTGTTGGACAGTCTGGATCCGGTAAAAGCACCATTGCAAACTTGGTTACAAGATTCTACGATATTAACGAAGGAAGTATTAACATAGACGGAATTAATATTAAAAATGTTACTAAAAAATCTTTAAGAGATCTTATGGGGTTAGTCACTCAAGACTCCATCCTATTTAACGATTCTATAAAAAATAATATACTCATTGGAAAACCAAATGCTACCGAAGATGAAATTATTGAAGCTTTAAAAATTGCTAATGCTTGGGAATTTGTTAAAGACCTACCGAGTGGCATTGAAACCAATGTTGGAGATGCAGGAAATAATTTCTCTGGAGGCCAAAAGCAGCGTTTAAGTATTGCTAGAGCTGTATTAAAAAATCCTCCAATCATGATTTTAGACGAAGCAACTTCTGCCTTAGACACAGAAAGCGAACGCTTAGTGCAAATTGCTTTAGAGAATATGATGAAGAACAGAACATCTATAGTAATTGCTCATAGATTATCAACTATCCAAAATGCAGACGAAATTATCGTGATGCAAAAAGGTGAAATTGTAGAACAAGGAGCGCATCAAGAATTATTAGACAAAAACGGTATGTACAAAAAGCTGGTCGACATGCAAAGTTTTGAGTAAACTAGAATAAACTTATAAATTAAAAAAGGACAACATTTACATGCTGTCCTTTTTTGCTATTGTTAGACTTGGGGAAAACTAACAAATAAGTAGGTTGGTTGCTGTAAACATAAAACAAATTTGTATATAAACCAAATAAAATATGCTACTCATCGTATTAAACATGCTGTTTGTCGATGATTTCTAATTCATACTATTGATTTACAATTGATTAGCTTTTTTATTCTTTTTTGATTAAACTTTTAGTAATTTGTAGTGTCTAATAATAAAACATACGAGTGACTGAGGAATTAAATCTTGTTGAGCAACTTAAATCAGAAGACACAAAAGAGGCTGCCTTTAGAGAGTTAATTACTCAATATAAAGAACGTTTATATTGGCATATTCGAAATATTGTTAAATCTCATGACGATACAGACGATGTCCTACAAAACACTTTTATTAAAATTTTCAAAAACATTCATAACTTTAAAGGAGACAGCAAACTCTTTTCATGGATGTATAGAATAGCAACAAATGAGTCTTTAACTTTTATAAAACAAAGAGCAAAACATTTACAAATCTCGAACGAAGAAGCACAACAACTTGCTATAAATAACTTGAAAGCTGATGTTTATTTTGAAGGAGATGATATTCAATATAAATTACAACTGGCAATTGCAAAGTTGCCTGAGAAACAACAATTGGTATTTAACATGAAGTACTTTCAAGACCTTACTTATAAAAACATGTCCGACATTTTAGAAACAAGTGAAGGAGCACTAAAGGCATCATACCACATTGCTTCAAAAAAAGTTGAAGAGTATTTAACTAACAATTAAACTTTTATTATAAAAAACAGTCTAAACATTAAGATGAAAAAGAATAGTATCCATAATATAAAAAAATCGGGATTAAAAACTCCTGAAAATTATTTTTCCAATTTGGAAGAAACTATTATGTCACAAATACATCTAAATGAAAACATAAATAAATCAGCATTTAAAACTCCTGAAAATTATTTTGAGACCCTTGAAGATAGAATTATCAATCAAGTTCAAGACAAAAAAGAAACAAAAGTTATTTCATTAATATCTAAACGACATATATTAACCATTTCAAGTGTTGCAGCTGCCATTGTAATATTATTTAATCTTAATATATTTAATAACAGTATCTCTTTTGACGAGATAGAAACCGAAGCTTTAGAAAATTATGTCTCGAATCAGGATTTAGAAACGTTAGATATGGAGGCTGAAATTATTGAAGACATCGATATTTCATCATTTATTTTAGAGGATGCTATTAGTGATGCATCTCTTGAAAACTATCTATACAATTCATCAGACTTTGAAGATTACATGTCTGAATAACATTTTATACAAATGAAAAAAAACATCCTTATTACCTTATTAATACTCTTGAGCCTCACAGGTTTCGCTCAAGACAAACACGAAAAAATAAAAGCTCTTAAAACAGCTTATATTACTGAGCAGTTAAATTTGTCTAAAACTGAAGCAGAGAAATTTTGGCCTATTTATAATAAATATGAAGAAGAAAAAAGTGCTATAAAAAGTGAAAGCCATAAAGACAGAAAAGATATTGATTATAATAAATTAACTGAGGTCGAAGCCAATGCCATGCTGGTTGAAATGAAAGCCTTAAACAATAGACGATACAAAATCTACAACAATCTGATTACCGATCTACAACAGGTCATTTCGTCCAAAAAAATTGTTCAACTAAAAAAGGCAGAAATGGACTTCAACAGAAAAATGTTTGATGAGTATCGAAAAAGGCATCATCCCGAACATAAAGAAAAACCATAAAAAAAGAAGCCAATTGGCTTCTTTTTTTATTTAAATTTCAGCTTACTTATTCTTCCATGTCCAGCTGCATAAGCAATACTATCATTTAAAAATCTTAAAGTATAAAATCCTTCCTTACTTAAATTTCGCCAGGTAACTCCTCCATCATTACTATAATCTATTCCTTTAAAACCAACCGTTACTAACTCTTTTCCTTCTCTGTTTGGAACATACCGAACACAACTTCTATAACCAGGATTTTGTCCATTGGCAATTAAGTTCCATGTTTTTCCACCATCGGTAGTAGTTATTTTATTAGCTGTATTGTTATCTGGTTTTGTATAATCTCCTCCTATACCAAAGCCAATGTACTCATCGTAAAAAGCAATAGAATAGATCCCTTCTGTTTCTTTTTCGTTAATAATTGGAGTTTGTACTACATCCCAAGTCAAGCCCTTATTTTTAGATAAATAAACTCTTCCTGATGTTGTTGCAACCCAAGTGTTATTACCAGAAATAGCAATATTGGTATTGCTTGCTGCAAAAGCACCTTCACTTTCAATTCCTATTGGCAACTTACTACAAGGCACTTTATTCCATGTATGTCCACCATCTCTAGTTATAATGATACTTAAACACTCTTCTGTAGTATCACCAATGGCTATTCCTTCTTTATCATTCCAAAAGGTCAAGGCATCGTAAAAAACTTTAGGGTGCTCTTCTAAATAGACCAAATCCATACTTCCTTTGTCTCCAGTTTTAAATAACAAAGCTGGATTACCAACACTTAACATAAAAAAATCTGTTGCTGTATGAGCAATAGACCTAAATTCTAATTGTAATGAGTCGAGTTCTTGTTTAGAAATCTGCCAATTTGCCTTCTTTGGATTATAAAGTCCATATGTGCCATTATTAGCTGCAAAAGCCAGGCTTCCATCATCTAAAATATCAATAGCTCTAATACTCAACAAAGAATCTTTTAAAATAGACTCAATTTCTATAGACTTAAAATCCCTTGGAATAAATACTTCATTTTCTTTACATGAAATCAATAATCCACAACCAAGAATAAAACAAATAAGGTATCTCATTTTATAATTTTTTGAGGAAAGATAAGTCTATTCATCTAAATAATAAAAACATTCGTGAAATCGTAGCAATTAACGTAACTTTGCAAGCTTATAAAATTACAATGAGATTACACAGGAATTTATGTTTTGCAACAATTGACGGTTTAACGTTAATCTTCAATGAAGGAAAATATGCCGATAAAGTTATTCAACAATTATTAAAACGAGATAAACGTTGGGGAGCAAGAGATCGTGCTTTTGTTGCCGAAACCACATACGAAATAGTAAGATGGAAGCGCTTATATAGTGAAATTGCTGAAGTAAAAGAACCTTACAGTCGTGAAGATTTATGGCGAGTATTTGCTGTTTGGGCCACCTTAAGAGGTATCAAATTACCTGATTGGAAATATTTCGAAAACACACCTACACGAAAAATTAAAGGACGATTCGACGAACTTTCTAAAATTAGAAAATTTAAAGAATCTATTCCAGACTGGTTAGACGAAGTAGGTGAAAAAGAACTTGGAAAAGCTGTTTGGACCAAAGAAATTGCTGCATTAAACGAACAAGCAGATGTTATTTTAAGAGTGAACACCCTTAAAACAACAAAAGAAAAATTACAATCTGAATTATTCGATTTAGACATTGAAACCGAATTTATAAAAGATCATCCTAGCGCTTTAAGATTAAAAGAACGTGCCAATGTTTTTACTACTGACGCTTTTCAAAATGGGCATTTTGAAGTTCAAGACGCCTCTTCACAATTAGTTGCAGAATTTTTAAATGTAGAACCAGGTATGCGTGTGGTTGATGCTTGTGCTGGTGCTGGTGGGAAAGCTTTACATCTAGCTTCTCTAATGGAAAATAAGGGTCAGATTATCGCCATGGATATCTACGATAATAAATTAAAAGAATTAAAACGTAGAGCTAAACGTAATGGGGCACATAATATAGAGCCTAGACATATAGATTCTACTAAAGTTATCAAAAAATTATACGGCAAAGCTGATCGTGTTCTTATAGATGCACCTTGTTCTGGACTTGGTATTTTACGTAGAAACCCTGATGCTAAATGGAAATTACAACCAGAATTTATTGAAAACATCAAACAAACACAACAAGAAATTCTTCAGCAATACTCTAGAATGGTAAAACCCGGAGGACAGCTAGTATATGCCACTTGTTCTATTCTACCTTCTGAAAATAAAAAGCAAGTGGATACTTTTTTAACATCAGAAATGGGAAAAGATTTTACCTTTGTAAAAGATAAAAGCATTTTATCTCACAAATCTGGTTTCGACGGATTTTACATGGCATTATTAGAAAATAAAAAATAAATACTTATGAAACACATTTACTTTATAATAGGATTATTATTAGTAGCTACAACTGCTTCTGCACAAATTCCAACAAATTATTATAGCTCTGCAACAGGAACTGGTTACGCCTTAAAAACACAATTAAAAAAAATAATTGATGATGTAAACGATGGTTTATCAACCGAGTACACATCAATTAATCTTAGTTATGGTGATCTATATGATACGTTTGAACTATCAGATAAAGATTTTTATTTCGAAAACAATGGAACACTTTTAGACATGTATTCTGAGGGTGTTATAGCTGTTCCTGGACCAGCAAATGGTATAAACGATACAGATTCTTATGAGTATACTTATGGATCTGCTCAACAAGATGATGGTACATTGGGTACAGAAGAAGGACAACGTTTTAATAGAGAACATATCATTCCACAAGCAGTTTTTGATGGAGATACACCAATGAAAAATGATGCGCATTTTGTTGTACCTACTGATAAATATGTAAATGGCCGAAGAGATAATTTCCCTTTTGGAGTTGTTCAAAATGCAACTTTAATAACAACAAATGGTTCAAAATTAGGAAACAATTTAAACTCTGGATATTCAGCAGGTTATACAGATACTGTTTTCGAACCTATCGATGAGTTTAAAGGAGATATAGCTAGAATGTATTTTTATTTTGTAACTAGATATGAAGATGACATGACTAGTTTTAACCAATACGATATGTTTGATGGTTCTAACGACAAATGTTTTACAGATACTTTTTTAAACATCTTATATACATGGCATGTAAACGATCCTGTATCTCAGCGTGAAATTGACAGAAATAATAATATAGATGGTATTGGAAATACCACAAGACAAAGAAACAGAAACCCTTTTATTGACAATCCTCAATACGTATTAGATATTTGGCAAAATGAGCTTACTATAAACGAATTTGAAATTACAAATACAATCAAAATGTTTCCTAATCCTGCTAAAGGTAATGTAGTAACAATTTCGACTAATGATGACATATTAGTTGAAGTTTATGATATTTTAGGTAAAAAAATAAAATCTCAAAACATATCATCAAATCTAAATAAATTAGATATTTCTAGACTTTCTAAAGGTATTTACTTAGTAAAACTTAATTCATCTAAGGGCAGTACCACAAAAAAATTAATTAAACAATAAGCATTGTGTAACAAAATATTAAAAAAGCGCCTTAATATAAAGTCGCTTTTTTTTTGGTTAATAACGACGTGGATAACTCTAAATTTTCAATAATTTATATAGTAATTATTATGCTGAAAAAAAGTAAATTTGCACTTTAAAAGAAACAACATAATCTAACTCATACATAATGATTCATTTCTTCGGAAACCAAAACAGTAAAATATTTGCTGTTCAAGCAACAAAAGAATTATCAACCGAAACCATATCTAAATTAGTGTGGTTATTTGGCAACCAACCAAAAATAGAACAAGCATCTCTAGATGCTTTTTTTGTTGGACCTCGCGCTGCCATGATTACACCTTGGAGTACCAATGCTGTGGAAATCACGCAAAACATGGGTATTGAAGGTATTATCCGTATTGAAGAGTTTCAAGCAACTGATGAAGATTTCAAGGATTATGATCCTATGATTTCGGAAAAATACAACGGGTTACATCAAGATTCTTTCTCTATTGATATTAAGCCAGAAGCTATTTTAAATATTGATAATATTTCGGCTTACAACCAACAAGAAGGACTCGCTTTAAATGATGAAGAAATAGCATACCTAGAAGGCGTTTCAAAAAAAATAGGCAGACCATTAACCGATTCAGAAGTTTTTGGTTTTTCGCAAGTAAATTCGGAGCATTGTCGCCATAAAATCTTCAATGGCACTTTTGTAATTGATGGTGAAGAAAAACCAAGCTCACTTTTTAAATTAATAAAAGAAACATCTAAACAACATCCAAACTCCATTGTTTCAGCATATAAAGATAACGTGGCTTTTGTAAAAGGCCCACGAGTAGAACAGTTTGCACCTAAAACGGCTGACAAACCTGATTTTTACCAAATAAAAGAATTTGATTCTGTTATTTCACTTAAAGCAGAAACACACAATTTCCCAACAACGGTTGAGCCTTTTAATGGAGCTGCAACAGGTTCAGGTGGTGAAATTCGCGATCGATTAGCAGGTGGAAAAGGCTCATTACCATTGGCTGGAACAGCTGTTTATATGACAGCCTATTCCCGATTGGAAGAAAAGAGATTTTGGGAAGAAAAAATGGAAGCACGTCCTTGGTTGTACCAAACACCAATGGATATTTTAATTAAAGCCTCTAATGGTGCTTCAGATTTTGGAAACAAATTTGGACAACCACTTATTTGTGGTTCTGTGCTAACATTTGAACACGAAGAAAACTCATCTTCAAGCATATCTGAAGCCAGAAAATTAGGATACGATAAAGTCATCATGCAAGCTGGTGGTATTGGCTACGGAAAAGCGGAACAAGCAATAAAAGATACACCAAAAGAAGGCGACAAAATAGTTATTCTTGGTGGAGAAAACTACCGAATTGGCATGGGTGGTGCAGCTGTTTCATCAGCAGATACGGGAGAGTTTGCTTCAGGAATTGAATTAAATGCTGTTCAGCGTTCCAACCCAGAAATGCAAAAACGTGCTGCAAATGCAGTTCGTGGTATGGTGGAAAGTGATGAAAATTTTATTATTTCTATTCACGATCATGGTGCTGGTGGTCACTTAAATTGTTTAAGTGAATTGGTTGAAGACACTGGAGGTAAAATTGATTTAGATAAATTACCTGTTGGAGATCCTACCCTTTCGGCTAAAGAAATTATTGGAAACGAGTCTCAAGAACGAATGGGATTAGTGATATCTGACAAACATATTGAAACCTTACAAAAAATTGCAGAACGTGAGCGTTCGCCAATGTACACGGTTGGCGATGTTACAGGTGATGACCGTTTTACGTTTGAATCTAAAACCACTGGCGAAAAACCTATGGATTTAGCCTTGGCAGATATGTTTGGAAGCTCTCCTAAAACCATCATGACAGATAATACGGTTGTCAGAAAATATAAGAATCCAAGATATAAATCGAAAAACGTACTCATCTATTTAGATCAAGTTTTACAGTTAGAAGCTGTGGCTTGTAAAGATTGGTTAACTAATAAAGTAGATCGTTGTGTTGGAGGAAAAGTAGCCAAGCAACAATGTGCTGGCCCCTTACAATTGCCCTTGAATAACTGTGGCGTTATGGCTATGGATTATAAAGGAAAAGAAGGCATTGCAACATCTGTTGGTCATGCACCTATTTCAGGATTAATTTCACCAAAAGCTGGCAGTAGAAATGCCATTACAGAATCGCTTACCAATATTATTTGGGCGCCTTTAAAAGATGGATTAGAAAGTGTTTCATTGTCTGCCAACTGGATGTGGCCTTGTAAAAATGAAGGTGAAGATGCACGGCTATATGAAGCTGTTGAAGCGGTTTCAGAATTTGCCATCGATTTAGGAATTAATGTTCCCACTGGAAAAGATTCACTTTCCATGAAGCAAAAATATCCAAATGAAGACGTTATTTCCCCTGGAACGGTTATTATTTCAGCTGCTGGAAACTGTAATGATATTACCAAAGTTGTAGAGCCTGTTTTTCAAAAAAATGCGGGAAACATCTATTATATCAACATTTCTCAAGATGATTTTAAATTAGGTGGAAGTTCATTCAACCAAACCTTAAATGCCATTGGAAATGAAACGCCAGATGTAACAAATCCAGAATTTGTAAAATCCGTTTTTAATACCATTCAGGATTTAATTAAAGCTGAAAAAATTGTTGCAGGACATGATGTGGCTTCAGGTGGTTTAATTACAACACTTTTAGAAATGTGTTTTGCAGATGTAAATTTAGGAGCCGAATTAAATCTAACGGACTTGGCTGAAACAGATTCTATCAAACTCTTTTTCTCTGAAAATACAGGAATTGTTTTTCAAGCAGCTGATGATTCAATTGAACAGATATTAACAGACGCAAATATTGAATTCTTCAATATAGGAACCGTTCAAGAAAGTGATGTGTTAAGCATTATTAATGATGATGAAGTTTTCACATTAACCATTTCAAGACTACGTGATGTTTGGTATAAAACATCCTTCCTATTGGATCAAAAACAAACGGCAAACGGTTTGGCACAAGACAGATTTGATAATTATAAAAACCAACCATTAGAATATATATTCCCTAAACATTTTATTGGGAAACTTCCTGCCATTCAGAACGCTAGTGAAGAATCTCGCCCAAAAGCCGCTATTCTACGTGAAAAAGGTTCAAACTCTGAACGCGAAATGGCTAACGCCATGTATTTAGCTGGATTTGATGTGAAGGATGTTCATATGACCGATTTAATTTCTGGTCGTGAAACACTTGAAGATATTCAATTTATTGGAGCTGTTGGTGGTTTTTCAAATTCAGATGTATTAGGTTCTGCTAAAGGTTGGGCAGGTGCTTTTAAATACAATGAAAAAGCCAACACAGCTTTAAAGAATTTCTTTAAACGTGAAGACACACTTTCTGTTGGTATTTGCAATGGCGCACAACTTTGGATGGAACTGGAATTGGTTAATCCAGACCATGATACACATGGAAAATTAACGTATAATAATTCCAAAAAACACGAAAGTTCATTTACTTCTGTGGAAATCCAGAAGAACAATTCTGTTATGCTATCCAGTTTAGAAGGCTGCAAATTAGGTGTTTGGATATCTCATGGCGAAGGTAAATTTAGTCTACCTAACAAAGAGAAAGATTATAACATTGTTGCTAAATATGGCTACGAAGGTTATCCTGCAAATCCTAATGGTTCAGATTTTAATACGGCTATGATGTGTGATAAAACAGGAAGACATTTAGTAACCATGCCGCATATTGAGCGCTCAACATTCCAATGGAACTGGGCAAATTATCCAGAAGGCCGAAAAGATGAAGTGTCTCCTTGGTTAGAAGCATTTGAAAATGCTAAAAAATGGATTGAGAACAAAAAGTAACTCGTTAATTAATTATAAATCAAGGGACTTGAATAATTCAAGTCCCTTTTTTTATACTGTCAATTTATTATCAGTTTTTTTTCCTATTTTGCAAGTCTTCAAACCTCATAGACAAATGACAGAAATTACCAGACTTTTTGACTTTCCATATTATCAACTTGAAAAATATAATTTGGAAGCTGCACTTGTTACCAAACAAAATGGTGAATGGGTAAAGACTTCTACCAAAGAATATCTAGAAAAGTCGAATGCAATGAGTCGTGCGCTTTTAAAATTAGGTATTCAAAAGAATGATAAAATTGCAGTGATTTCTTCTACAAATAGAACGGAATGGAATATCATGGATATAGGTATTCTTCAAATTGGAGCTCAGAATATACCTATCTACCCAACGATTTGTGCTGAAGATTATGAATATGTTTTAAATCATAGCGAATCTATCTACTGTTTTGTTTCAGACGAAGAAGTTCTAAAGAAAGTACGTAAAGTACAATCAAATACAAAAATAAAAGATGTGTATTCTTTTAATCATATTGAAGGCTGTAAGCATTATTCAGAATTACTAGACCTTGGCAAAGATGAAAGTAATCAAAATGAGGTACAGGCTCGTAAAGATGCCGTTTCTCCATTAGATTTAGCAACAATCATTTATACTTCAGGAACAACAGGTAAGCCAAAAGGAGTCATGTTGTCTCATAATAATATTACAAGTAATGCTCTGGATGCTTCTCATCGATTACCAATAATGAGTCATAAAGAAAATAGAGTGTTAAGTTTTTTACCTATTTGTCACGTTTTTGAACGTGTCCTTATTTATTTATATCAATATGCAGGTGCTACTATTTACTTTGCAGAAGGCATTGACAAGATTGGGGAAAATGCAAAAGAAATTAAACCGAACTTAATGAGCGTTGTTCCTAGACTTCTAGAAAAAGTCTATGATAAAATCATGGTTAAAGCCGAAGATTTAACAGGAATAAAAAAAGTGCTTTTCTTCTGGGCAGTGTCACTAGGTGAGCAATGGGAACCCTATGGTGAGAATGGTTGGTGGTTTGAATTTAAACTTAAAATTGCTAATAAGTTAATCTTTAGCAAATGGCGTGAAGCCTTGGGAGGAGAATTACATACCATGGTCTCTGGTAGTGCTGCATTACAAACAAGATTAACTAGAGTGTTTTCGGCTGCAGGTATGCAGGTGATGCAAGGTTATGGACTTACAGAAACATCTCCAGTAGTTTCTGTTGAAATGTATAAAGACAACAACTTTAGAGTTGGTTCCGTTGGAAAACCAATTTTGAATGTTGAAGTTAAAATTGCAGAAGATGGAGAAATCTTAATTAAAGGACCAAACGTAATGATGGGTTATTATAAAGATCCAGAAAAAACTGCAGAAGTAATGACCGGAGAATATTTTCACACAGGTGATAAAGGCGAAATTGATTCAGATGGTTTCTTAAAAATTACAGGTCGTAAAAAAGAAATGTTTAAAACCTCTGGCGGAAAATATGTTATTCCAACACTATTAGAAAATGAATTAAAACAATCCCCTTTTATTGAACAAGTTATGGTTGTTGGAGAAGGCGAAAAAATGCCAGCAGCATTAATTCAACCAAACTTTGAGTATATTCAAAATTGGATTGATAGAGAAGAAAAAAATATTGGAAAATCTGAAAAAGAAATAGCAAACTCTGATGAAATTATTAATATCATTCAAGACAAAATAAATACCTGCAATAAAAATTTTGGTAAATGGGAACAAATTAAACGCTTTGAGCTAACTCCTGATGTTTGGTCAATAGATGGAGGCCACCTTACTCCTACTATGAAAATGAAGAGAAATGTTATAAAAGAAATCTACAAAGACCTCTACGAAAAAATATATCGCCCATAAATTTCAAACTCCTTTTTTTATTTAAGGAGTTTTTTTTATTCAATTCCATGTTAAATTTTTACAATTTATTATGCGTGCATAATAAATTTTCATATCTTTGGTTTTCATAAACACTAAATATGAAGGATAAAACCATTGACTATGTATTACGAACTACCTGGTTAACAGTTCAAAAAATGTACAATGAAGAAGCTTCAAAATTCGAAAGCACTATGGCTACCGGATTTACTTTATTAAGCATAGACCCAGAAGAAGGAACTCCCTCTACCTCTCTTGGACCAAAAATGGGAATGGAAGCAACAAGTCTTTCAAGAATATTAAAAACGATGGAAACTCGAGGATTAATTGAAAGAAAGCCTAATCCTGAAGATGGACGAGGGGTTTTAATTTATTTAACAGATTTTGGGAGAGAGAAAAGAGGCTATTCTAGAGATCGGGTTTTAAAATTTAACGAAGCCATTAGAAAAAATGTACCATTAGAAAAATTAATCACGTTTTATGAAGTAGCCGATACCATAAACGATTTAATTTCTAATAAGAAAATATATACCAACGAAGTAAACAACACAAATATTAATAGATAAAATCGTTTAGAATAAAATGAGTATAAGACGTATAAAAAAAATAGCAATTGTTGGTTCTGGAATTATGGGATCTGGTATTGCATGTCATTTCGCCAATATTGGTGTTGATGTGTTATTATTGGACATCGTTCCAAGAGAACTAAATGACAACGAAAAAGCTAAAGGACTAACTTTAGAAGATAAAGCAGTTAGAAATAGAATTGTTAACGATTCTTTAACGGCCTCATTAAAATCGAAACCTTCTCCTATATATCATCAATCCTTTGCTAGTAGAATTACTACTGGAAATCTAGAAGACGATATTTCCAAAGTAAAAGATGTCGATTGGATTATGGAAGTAGTTGTGGAACGTCTAGATATTAAAAAGCAAGTCTTTGAAAAACTTGAAAAACATAGAACGCCAGGAACTTTAATTACATCCAATACGTCTGGTATTCCTATCCATTTTATGAGTGAAGGAAGAAGCGATGATTTCCAGAAACATTTCTGTGGTACCCACTTTTTCAATCCAGCTCGATACTTAAAATTATTTGAAATTATTCCTGGACCAAAAACAGATCCTTCTGTTCTAGAGTTTTTAAATGAATACGGTGAAAAATTCTTAGGAAAAACATCTGTTGTTGCTAAAGACACTCCTGCATTTATAGGAAACAGAGTTGGTATTTTTAGCATACAAAGTTTATTTCATGCCGTTAAAGATTTAGATTTAACTATCGAAGAAGTAGATAAATTATCTGGACCAGTAATTGGTCGTCCAAAATCGGCAACCTTCCGTACAGTAGATGTTGTAGGTTTAGATACTTTAGTTCACGTGGCAAATGGTATTAGAGAAAACTGTCCTAAAGATGAACGTTTAGAGTTATTTGAATTACCAGATTTCATCAACACCATGATGGAAAACAAATGGTTAGGAAGTAAAACTGGACAAGGTTTTTATAAAAAAGTTAGAAAAGAAGATGGATCTTCAGAAATTCTTTCTCTAGACTTAAACACCTTAGAATACCGTTCTGCAAAACGTGCAAAATTCGCAACTTTAGAAATGACTAAAACTATTGATAAAGTAGTAGATCGTTTTAAAGTATTAGTAAAAGGAAAAGATAAAGCTGGTGATTTTTATAGAAAAAGCTTCACAGCATTATTTGCTTACGTTTCAAACAGAATTCCGGAAATTTCAGATGAGCTTTACAAGATTGATGATGCCATGAAAGCTGGTTTTGGGTGGGAACACGGACCTTTTCAAATTTGGGATGCTATTGGTGTAGAAAAAGGAATCGAATTAATGAAGGCTGAAGGTTTAGAGCCTGCTGCTTGGGTAAATGATATGATTGCTTCTGGTAATACATCTTTTTACTCTGTTAAAGAAGGAGCTTCATACTTTTATGACATTCCTTCTAAAAAACAAACTAAAATACCTGGACAAGATAGTTTTATCATCCTTGATAATATTAGAAAAACAAACGAGGTATTTAAAAACTCTGGTGTTGTTGTTGAAGATTTAGGAGACGGAATCCTTAACCTAGAATTCCAATCTAAAATGAACACGATTGGAGGCGACGTTTTAGCAGGATTAAACAAAGCTATTGATATAGCCGAAAAAGATTTTGCTGGTTTAGTTGTTGGTAACCAAGCTGCCAACTTCTCTGTTGGTGCAAACATCGGAATGATTTTCATGATGGCTGCAGAACAAGAGTACGACGAACTTAACATGGCTATTAAATACTTCCAAGATTCTATGATGCGTATGCGTTATTCTTCCATCCCAACTATCTCTGCTCCTCACGGAATGGCTTTAGGTGGTGGTTGTGAAATTTCTTTACACGCAGATAAAATTGTTGCAGCAGCCGAAACATACATGGGACTTGTAGAATTTGGTGTTGGTGTTATTCCTGGTGGTGGTGGCTCTAAAGAAATGGCTTTAAGAGCACAAGATCTTTTCGAAAAAGGCGATGTGCAATTAAATATCTTACAGGAACATTTCTTAACTATTGGTATGGCAAAAGTATCTACTTCTGCTTATGAAGCATTTGATCTAAACCTAATGCAAAAAGGAAAAGATGTAGTTGTAGTAAACAAAGACCGACAAATTGCAGTTGCAAAACAACACGCTTTGTTAATGGCAAATTCTGGTTACACGCAACCTGTAAAACGAAACGACATACTAGTCCTTGGTAAACAAGCATTAGGTATGTTTTTAGTAGGAACAGACGCGATGCAAGACTCTAATTACATTTCAGAACATGATATGAAAATTGCTAATAAATTAGCTTACGTTATGGCTGGTGGTGATTTATCGGAACCAACTCGAGTAACAGAACAATATTTATTGGATTTAGAGCGTGAAGCTTTCTTAAGTTTATGTACAGAACGTAAAACTTTAGAGCGTATTCAACACATGTTAACCAAAGGAAAACCTTTAAGAAACTAAAAAAAATGAAACAAGCATATATAGTAAAAGCATATAGAACAGCTGTAGGAAAAGCACCTAAAGGCGTTTTTAGATTCAAACGTACAGATGAATTAGCTGCTGAAACCATTCAGCACATGATGAAAGAACTTCCTAATTTAGACAAAAAACGTATAGACGACGTTATTGTTGGTAACGCCATGCCAGAAGGTTCACAAGGATTAAATATGGCACGATTTATTTCATTAATTGGATTAGATAGTGTAGATGTTCCTGGTGTAACGGTAAATCGTTTTTGTGCTTCAGGAATTGAAACCATTGGAATCGCAACTGCAAAAATCCAAGCAGGAATGGCAGATTGTATCATTGCTGGTGGTGCAGAAAGTATGAGTAGCGTACCAATGACAGGGTTTAAACCAGAACTAAATTACGACACCGTAAAAGCTGGTCATGAAGATTATTATTGGGGCATGGGAAATACTGCAGAAGCTGTTGCAAAACAATTCAACGTATCTCGTAAAGACCAAGATGAGTTTGCATACAACTCACACATGAAAGCATTAAGGGCGCAAGCTGAAAATCGTTTTCAAGATCAAATTGTTCCAATTGAAGTAGAACAAACTTATATAGATGCTAACGGAAAAAAAGCAACAAAATCTTATACTGTAACTAAAGATGAAGGACCACGTGAAGGAACTAGCAAAGAAGCTTTAGCTAAACTTAGAGCAGTATTTGCTGCTGGAGGAAGCGTTACTGCTGGTAATTCGTCTCAAATGAGTGATGGAGCTGCTTTTGTGATGATCATGAGCGAAGAGATGGTTAAAGAATTAAACCTTGAACCTATTGCTCGTTTAGTAAACTATGCTGCTGCAGGTGTGGAACCTCGAATCATGGGAATAGGTCCTGTAAAAGCAATCCCTAAAGCCTTAAAACAAGCAGGTTTAAAACAAGACGATTTAGCACTTATTGAATTAAACGAAGCATTCGCTTCTCAATCTTTAGCTGTTATTCGCGAATTAAACTTAAATCCAGACATCATTAATGTTAATGGTGGTGCTATTGCACTAGGTCATCCACTTGGTTGTACTGGAGCAAAATTATCTGTCCAGTTATTTGATGAAATGCGTAAACAAAACATGGTAGGCAAATATGGCGCAGTAACGATGTGTGTTGGAACTGGTCAAGGTGCTTGTGGCATATTTGAATTTTTAAAATAATACTAAATACTTAACACAATTATAAAAATGGAAGCAACAGAAAAAGACATCTTACGTGGAGGTCAATTCTTAGTTAAAGAAACAAAATGCGAAGACGTTTTTACTCCTGAAGATTTTTCAGAAGAGCAAAAAATGATGAAAGAAGCCGTTCAAGAATTCAACGAACGCGAAATTATTGCACATAAAGCTCGTTTTGAAGCAAAAGATTATGCTCTTACTGAAGAAGTGATGAAGAAAGCAGGGCAACTTGGATTTTTAGGAGTTGCTGTTCCTGAAGCTTATGGAGGATTAGATATGGGATTTGTATCTACTCTATTGGTTTGCGATTACATTTCTAGTGGTACTGGCTCTTTCAGTACAGCTTTTGGTGCTCATACAGGAATTGGAACTATGCCAATTACATTGTATGGAACTGAAGAACAAAAACAAAAATACGTTCCAAAATTAGCTACTGGTGAGTGGTTTGGGTCTTACTGTTTAACAGAACCAGGAGCTGGTAGTGATGCCAATTCTGGAAAGACAACAGCTACACTATCTGATGATGGTAAATCTTATAAAATTAACGGTCAGAAAATGTGGATTTCCAATGCTGGTTTCTGTCATTTAATGATTGTTTTTGCTCGTATTGAAGACGACAAAAACATTACTGGTTTTATTGTTGAATACGATAAAAATAATCCGAACGGCATCACTTTAGGTGAAGAAGAACATAAATTAGGAATTCGTGCCTCTTCTACCCGTCAAGTATTTTATAACGATACGGTTGTTCCTATAGAAAACATGTTGGCTGGTCGTGGTGAAGGTTTTAAAATTGCCATGAATGCACTTAATGTGGGTCGTATTAAATTAGCTGGTGCTTGTTTAGATTCGCAAAGACGAATATTAACAACTGCTGTTCAATATGCTAACGAGCGTAAACAATTTAACACACCAATTGCAGATTTTGGTGCCATTAAATACAAATTAGCAGAAATGGCTTCAAGTGCATATGCAGGAGAATCTGCGACTTATAGAGCTGCTAAAAATATTGAAGATCGTATTGCCATGCGTCAAGCTGCTGGAAATACACATCAAGAAGCAGAGCTTAAAGGAGTTGAAGAATACGCTATTGAATGTTCTATTTTAAAAGTAGCTGTTTCTGAAGATGTACAAAATTGTGCAGACGAAGGTATCCAGATTTTTGGTGGTATGGGATTCTCAGAAGAAACTCCAATGGAAGCTGCATGGAGAGATGCTAGAATTGCTCGTATTTACGAAGGAACAAACGAAATTAATAGAATGCTTTCTGTTGGTATGCTTGTTAAAAAAGCCATGAAAGGTCATGTCGATTTACTAGGTCCTGCTCAAAAAGTTCAAGAAGAGCTTATGGGAATTCCTTCTTTCGACACACCAGATTATTCTGAGTTATTTGCAGAAGAAAAAGAAATGGTTGCTAAATTGAAAAAAGTGTTTTTAATGGTCGCTGGTGCTGCTGTTCAAAAATTTGGCCCAGATTTAGACAAACATCAACAATTGCTAATTGCTGCTTCAGACATCTTAATAGAAATTTATATGGCAGAATCTGCTATATTAAGAACAGAAAAGAATGTGAAACGTTTTGGCGAAGATGCTCAAGCTGTACAAATGGCGATGGCAAAATTGTATTTATATAATGCTGTTTCCATTGTTGAGAAAAACGGAAAAGAAAGTATTATTTCTTTTGCCGAAGGAGACGAGCAACGTATGTTGCTTATGGGATTAAAACGTTTTGTAAAATACGCAAACTATCCAGACATTGTCGATTTACGTATTGCTATTGCTGAAAAAGTAAAAGCAGAAAATAAATATTGCTTTTAAAAATTAAGTTTAGTTAGAAGAAAAAAAGTCGTTTCAAATTGAAACGACTTTTTTTATTTTGATACTTTTTCATCCAAGATTAAATCATTACAAAATGAATAAAGATGGTTTTTGGTATTATTATTGTGATCGTGTCTGCAACAAGAATTATTTTTAAATTTAAAGTTTCATCTTAATCAAAAAACTATTACTAAACTCATCAATCATGAAATCATTAAAACTACTACTTTTCATTTGCATTACTTTTACTTCTTTAAACGCACAAAACAATTTTTCAACCGAATATTTTAGACAACTACGCTACAACCATGTGTCTCCATATATTCCATTGGCTGGAACTCACCAAATAGATAGTATTACTGCTCAATCGACATCTCATTATATTTTTAAATATGATGGTTCCAACAGATTGACAGAGATTATTAACAATCATTATTTTACAGAAAAAGTGCATCCATTGGCATCCATTGGAGTTTACAAATTAGTTTTTGAATACTCAAAAAATAAAGTCACTAGGACTTTCTTTGATATGAATGGGAAACGAATCAGTAACGACAGGGGCATTTACAAGGAAGTTTATTCCCACAATAAAAATGGCTTTATAAATAACCTAAAATTTTATGATCTTGAAGACAAACCTATGGAGTCTAATTGGGGAATTGCAGAGTATCAATGGGAAAAACACAAAAAATTAATAATTGAAAATAGGTTTAATTTAAAAAACGAACCCGTTCCTTTATCTCCATATTTTCAATTTGGTACCACTGGTATCTTATTAGATAAAAAAGGACTACCAAAAGCACATTATAATTTAGACACGAACTTAAACATTATAAATAACGATAAAGGGACAGCTTCTTATCAAGACACTTATGATGACAAAGATAACCATATAAAATATAGCTATCACGATGCAAATGATAATCTGATTATGAATCAATGGGGTTTTGCTTATGGCATTAAAGAATATGATAGTATTGGCAACCAGATTAGACTCAATCAATTTAATACTAAAGGAGAGCAAATTAGAACTCGAGAAATTTATTCGAATACAACCATAGAATATGCATCTTCTGCCTCCAAAAAAGACACGCTAAAAATTCACAATACATCTTTAGGATATATAAAAGCACTACAGCAATTAAAACCAGATGTCATGAATCAGGTAATGAACGATAGTCTAAATAAAGTTAGTATAGGTTATAATAGAGAAACTAAAAAAGAATATGCAAGAGCAACCACAAAAACAGACATGATGGCTTTTGCAAATAATTGGAATAAAGCAAATAACAAATTCCCTTTTAAGCCAAATGACCAAATAGAAATCCTAGATATATATAACCGAATTGCAACTGTTAAAGTATTTTCTGATAATTGGGTGGACTATCTACATTTAATAAAATTAGATGGTGAATGGAGTATCATCAACATACTTTGGCAACATAAAGATATTAATCGCTATCCTAAAGAGTAATTACTTTTTTTATTTTCATTAATTTAGTGGAAAATATGTCACATGAAAAACACTCTAATTCTTTTTACCTTTATATTCTTATTTTCATTCACTACGCAAGGACAAGGGTTACTTACAGAAAAAAATAATTTCACACACCAAGATACTCTTAGAGGAACTATAACTCCAGAGCGAGAATGGTGGGATTTAACCTATTATCATTTAGATGTAAAAATAGCGCCCGAAACGAAATCTATTTCCGGTAAAAACACCATACAGTATAAGGTGTTAAAGCCTTATGCAGAAATGCAAATAGACTTACAAGAACCTTTAAAGATCACCAAGGTGGTTCAAAATGGAGAAGAATTAAATGTTAGAAACGATGGAAATGCTCATTTTATAACACTAACTGAAGCGCAAAAAAAAGGAAGTATCCAATTTATTGATGTGTACTACGAGGGGCAACCCAAAGAAGCTGTTCGTGCACCTTGGGATGGTGGTTTTACCTGGTCTGAAGATAAAAACGGGATTCCGTTTATTGCAACCTCCTGTCAAGGCTTAGGTGCTAGCGTATGGTGGCCAAACAAAGACCATATGTACGACGAGGTAGACAGCATGTTAATTAGCGTTAATGTGCCTAAAAACTTAACGAATGTTTCAAACGGAAAACTAAGAAGTACTGAAAAACATAGCGATAATACTGTAACCTCAAATTGGTTTGTTAGCAACCCCATAAACAATTATGGCGTCAATGTAAATATTGGCGATTACGTGCATTTTTCTGAAGTATACGAAGGTGAAAAAGGCCCATTGGACATGGATTATTATGTATTACGAGATAACTTAGTTAGAGCCAAAAATCATTTTAAAGATGCTCCAAGAATGATAGAGGCTTTTGAACATTGGTTTGGACCATATCCTTTTTATGAAGATGGTTTTAAATTAGTTGAAGTTCCTTACTTAGGGATGGAACACCAAAGTTCTGTAACCTATGGCAACCAATACAAAAAAGGGTATTTAGGGAATGATATCACTGGTTCAGGTTGGGGTTTAAAATTCGATTTTATTATTATTCATGAATCTGGACATGAATGGTTTGCAAATAATATTACGTATAAAGACATGGCAGACATGTGGATTCATGAAAGTTTTACAAACTATTCAGAAAGCTTATTTGTTGATTTTTTCTATGGAAAAGAAGCGTCTTCAGAATATGTTATTGGTTCTCGAAAGAACATAAGAAACGACAGTCCGATTATTGGTTCTTACAACGTAAATAAAGAAGGTTCTGGAGATATGTATGCAAAAGGAGGAAACATGTTACATACCTTAAGACAGCTAATTGAAGATGATGAGAAATGGCGACAAATTTTAAGAGGATTGAACAAAACCTTCTACCATCAAACGGTTACAACAAAACAAATTGAAGATTATTTAAGCGAACATAGTGGTATTGATTTAACCGCATTTTTTAATCAATATTTAAGAGACATCAGAATCCCAACATTAGAGTATATAATAGAAAATAATGAATTAAAATACAGATGGATCAATATTGTCTCCAATTTCGATATGCCAATTCAAGTCACTTTTGACGATAAAAAACAATGGATTTATCCAAATGCTGAATGGAAATTGACACCAATTGAAGGAGACACTATAGAAGTAGATCCAAATTTTTACATAGAGATAAAAAAGCTTTAACAAATTGTCAATTCCAGAAATATACTTTAAAACTGATGATGAATGGCGTGATTGGCTACACCAAAATCATGATGTTTCTATAGGTGTTTTCCTAATATTTTATAAAGTAACTCATGAAAATGAAAGCATGCGTTGGGAAGAGGCTGTTAAGGTTGCACTTTGTTATGGTTGGATAGATTCTACTGTTAAAAGTTTAGGTAACGGAAAAAGACGGCAATATTTCACACCTAGAAACTCTAAAAGTGTTTGGAGTGCTTTAAATAAAAAACATATTAAAGAGCTTAAAAAATCCAAATTAATGCATGAAAGTGGTTTACAAAAAATAAAAATTGCGAAACAAAATGGTTCATGGGCTGCATATCATACCTCAGGATTTGCAGATAGAATTTAATAAAAATTCAACCGCTTTTTTAAACTATCAAAACTTTGCTCCTTCCTACAGAAAGAGCTATTTATATTGGTTAAATCAAGCAAAAAGAGAAATTACTCGGCAAAAACGTATTGTAGAAATTATAAAATTATGTGAAGCAAACATTAAAAGTCGAGGCGATTGGTAAGTTACTCTACTCGCTTTAACCCTTCTAAATCTTCAATTTTAATTTGTTTTCCTGAAGTGGAAATTAAATTTTCTTTTTTAAATTGAGATAAAACACGAATGGCCGATTCTGTAGCTGTTCCAACTACGCTTGCATAATCTTCTCTAGAAAGTACCACATTTAAAAATCCTTGGTTGTTTAGACCGAAACTATTATGAATATATATGAGTGCTTCTGCCAAACGCTGCTTTACAGATTTCTGAGCCATATTAACCACTACATTATCAGACTCTTTTAAATCGTGGGCCATCTGTTTTAGCATGTCCATGGAAAAATCAGAATTATTCTTTAAGTTTCCAAAAATTTCGGCTTTAGGAATAAAACAAACCTCCATATTGTTTAGAGCTACAGCACTTAAATTAACAGCTTCGTCACTAATTAAAGAACGCTGTCCTAACAAATCACCTTTAACAACTAGTTTTACAATTTGATCTTTACCGTTTGCACTTAACTTAGACAGTTTACATATGCCATCTTTAACACAGTAAACTCCATTAAGCGTATCTCCTTCTTCAAAAATAGTTTCACCTTTTTTAATAAACTTAGATGTTTTACAACCAGAGATGCTTAACAACTCCTCCTTAGATAAAGACTTTAAAGAGCTAAACTCCCTAATGATACACTGTTCACACTTACTCATACCTATTTTATTAAGTTCAGTAAAATTAACTAAAACATGACAAATATCATATCAAAATTCTTAGTATCTTTTAATCTTTGTAAAAGGTATAAACGAGCAATCAATTATGAAGCATTCTTTATGTTTCCACTGTGGTGATTCATGTGATCGTCATGTAATTACATTTCAAGAGAAATTATTTTGTTGTAATGGGTGTAAAACCGTTTACGAGATTTTCTCTGAAAACGATTTAACTTGTTATTACGATTTACAAAATTCTCCAGGAGCCATTCCAAAAGAAATCCAAGGTAAATACGATTTTTTGGAACAACAAAAAATAATTGATAAGTTACTTGAGTTTAATAATGAAAACACACAAATTGTTACATTATACATTCCTCACATACATTGTAGTTCTTGTATTTGGATTTTAGAAAACCTCAATAAATTAAACCCTGGAATTTCGTCTTCGCAAGTTAATTTTGGAAAGAAAAATGTTCGAATCACATTTAATTCAATAACATGCTCCTTAAAAGACGTTGTCTTATTAATAAGTTCCATAGGTTACGAACCATATATTAGTTTAGACGATTTTAAAACAGGCAAAAACAACGTTAACAGATCTTTAATATACAAATTAGGGATTGCTGGTTTTGCTTTTGGAAACGTCATGTTTCTTTCGTTTCCAGAATATTTTGAAGTTGGCGAATACTGGTTAGAACAGTACAAGCATTTGTTTCGTTGGCTGATGTTTGCTTTTTCTGTTCCAGTTATATTTTATTCTGCTCAAGATTATTTTATTTCAGCTCATAAAGGACTGTGTTCCAGAATTTTAAATATTGATGTGCCTATTGCGCTTGGTGCAGCAGTTTTGTTTTTAAGAAGTACCGTTGAAATAATTTTCGATTATGGTTCTGGATTTTTCGACAGTTTAACTGGTTTGATATTTTTCCTACTTCTAGGAAGATTTTTTCAACAAAAAACTTATGCTTATCTATCCTTTGAACGCGATTATAAATCTTATTTCCCTATTGCAGTAACCAAAGTAACTTCTGATGGGAAAGAAATACCCACTCAAGTTTATGATGTAAAGAAAGGTGACAGATTACTTATTAGAAACGAAGAATTAATTCCTGTGGATGGTATTTTAATTAGTGGTAATGCATCTATAGATTATAGTTTTGTAACTGGAGAGTCTGAAACCGTATCCAAACAATCTGGCGACAAACTATTTGCTGGAGGAAAACAAACTTCAGGAGGTATAGAAATGGATGTTTTAAAAAGCGTTGAACAAAGTTATTTAACACAACTTTGGAGCAACGATGTTTTTAGTAAAAACAAAGAAGATGGTTTTACAACGCTAACAAATGCAATTAGTAAAAAATTCACTTTCACCGTTCTTGCCATTGCTTTTATATCTACAGCATATTGGTTATTTGTTGATCCTTCTAAAGCTATTAATGTCTTTACTGCTGTTTTAATTATTGCCTGCCCATGTGCCATTGCACTCTCTGCTCCTTTTACATTTGGAAACTTATTACGGATTTTTGGAAAACTAAAATTTTATGTAAAAAACGCATCAGTTATTGAACAATTAGCCGAAGTAAACACCATAATTTTCGATAAAACAGGAACTATTACTACTAGCCAAAAAAGTCACGCAACCTACCAAGGCGAAGCTTTGAGTGCTTCGGAAGAAATGCTCCTAAAAAATACGCTTCGTGGTTCAAATCATCCATTAAGTAGAACTTTATATCAAATTTTAGATGAACATAATATTATTACTTTAAATCGTTTTGAAGAACACTTAGGTAAAGGCATCGAGGCCTCTCATAACGATACAAATATTAAAATTGGATCTGCAAATTTTGTAGGAAACTTAGCAGACACAAGTGTGTTAAACACATCTGTTCACATTAGTACAAATAATATTTACAAAGGTAAATATACCTTCCATAATAATTATAGAAAAGGCTTGTCTAAACTTTTTAATACGTTAAAAAAGGATTACGATTTAGTAATTCTATCTGGTGATAACGAAGGAGAACAAGAAAATCTAAAAAAAATATTACCTTCTAAAACCAAGCTAATTTTTAATCAAAAACCAAACGATAAATTAGAATATATAAAATACCATCAAACAGAAGGTGCCAAGGTGCTTATGGTAGGAGATGGACTTAATGATGCGGGTGCTTTGGCTCAAAGTAATGTAGGTATTTCTATATCAGAAAACGTGAATGTATTCTCTCCTGCTTGTGATGCTATTTTAGATGCTTCAAAATTTAATCAAATAATTAATTATATTAGAGCATCAAAAAGCGCTATAAAAATTATAAAATGGAGTTTTGTATTGTCTTTTTTATATAACACAATAGGGCTTTATTTTGCTGTAACTGGACAGTTAGCTCCAGTAATTGCTGCAATTTTAATGCCGTTAAGTTCTATTAGTATTGTAGTTTTTACAACTATTGCTACTAATTTGTTAGGAAGAAGATTAGAATGATTAAAAATAAACAAATATGATAAAAATCATATTTTTAAAACGGTTACAAAAGTATTTTTGAACCTTAACTTTGTGTTGGTATGAGTGCTATTTATATATTATTAGGTATCAGCATTTTAGTTGCTATCTTCTTTTTCATAATCTTTATTATGGCGGTTAGAAGTGGGCAATTTGACGATGGTTATACGCCTTCAGTACGCATGCTTTTTGAAGATGAATTAGTAAAAAAACAAACAGAGACAACAAATAAAAAACCAAAAAAGACTAATTAACTATTATGGAAGTACAACAATTTTATTACGATAACAAAGTCGTTAGGAATTTCCTTTATGCAACAATTTTATGGGGAGTTGTAGGAATGTTGGTAGGGTTACTATTAGCATTTATGTTTTTATTCCCGAATTTAACCGATGGTATTTCTTGGTTAAGTTTTGGGCGATTAAGACCTTTACATACAAATGCTGTAATTTTCGCTTTTGTTGGAAATGCTATTTTCGCAGGTGTATATTACTCAACCCAACGCTTACTTAAAGCTAGAATGTATAGCGATGTATTAAGTAAAATAAATTTCTGGGGGTGGCAGTTAATTATTGTTGGCGCAGCAATAACTCTTCCTTTAGGTTTTTCTACATCTAAAGAATATGCAGAGTTAGAATGGCCGTTCGATATTGCTATTGCAGTTGTTTGGGTAGTATTTGGCGCCAATTTAATTGGAACCATGATTAGAAGGAGACAACGTCATCTTTATGTCGCTCTTTGGTTTTATTTAGCAACCTTTGTAACTGTTGCTGTTCTTCATATATTTAATAGTTTAGAAGTTCCTGTAAGTGCTTTTAAAAGTTATTCTGTTTATGCTGGAGTTCAAGATGCTTTAGTTCAATGGTGGTATGGACACAATGCCGTTGCGTTTTTCTTAACTACTCCTTTTTTAGGTCTAATGTATTATTTTGTGCCAAAAGCAGCTAATAGACCTGTATATTCTTATAGATTATCTATTATACATTTTTGGTCCTTAATCTTTATATACATTTGGGCAGGACCACACCATTTATTATATACTGCTTTACCAGAATGGGCTCAAAATTTAGGAGTTGCGTTCTCAATTATGTTATTAATGCCTTCTTGGGGAGGGATGATAAACGGGTTGTTAACGCTACGTGGTGCATGGGACAAAGTACGTACTGATCCTGTTTTAAAATTCATGGTTGTAGCGATTACTGGTTATGGTATGGCAACCTTTGAAGGACCAATGTTATCTCTTAAAAATGTAAATGCTATTGGCCATTATACAGATTGGATTATTGCACACGTACATGTTGGTGCTTTAGCTTGGAACGGCTTTTTAGCTTTCGGTATGATTTATTGGTTAATACCTAGATTAGTTAAATCTAAATTATATTCAAACGCTTTAGCAAACTTCCATTTCTGGATTGGTACTTTAGGTATCATTATGTATGCTCTACCTCTATATGTTGCTGGTTTTACCCAAGCAAGTATGTGGAAACAGTTTAATCCAGATGGGACTTTAGTTTACGGGAACTTTTTAGAAACAGTTACCGAAATTATGCCAATGTATTGGATGAGAGCTATTGGGGGTACTCTGTATCTAACTGGGATGTTAGTCTTAGTTTATAACGTCATTCAAACTATAAGACATGGGGCTCAAGTTGTAGATGAACTTGCTGAAGCACCTGCTTTACAAAACGTTTCTAAGAAACGTACAGCTGGCGAAGGATGGCACACATGGTTAGAACGTAAACCAATTAGATTAACTATTTATGCCACTATAGCGATCTTAATTGGGGGAATTGTACAGATTGTTCCAACCATTATGGTGAAATCTAATATTCCAACAATAACAAGTGTGAAACCTTACACACCTTTAGAGTTAGAAGGACGTGACATATACATTCGTGAAGGTTGTGTTGGATGTCACTCACAAATGATTCGCCCCTTTAGAAGTGAAGTAGAACGTTATGGAGAATATTCTAAAGCAGGAGAGTATGTTTACGACCATCCATTCCTTTGGGGTAGTAAACGTACAGGTCCAGATTTACACCGAATTGGTGGGAAGTATTCAGATAACTGGCACTTAAACCACATGTACGATCCACAAAGCACATCTTCTGGCTCCATAATGCCAGCTTATCAATGGTTGGTAAGAGATGAATTGGATAAATCCAATACAGAAACCAAACTAAGAGCTATGGTATCACTAGGTGTTCCTTACACAGAAGAATATATTGCCAATGCACAACAACATATGCTAGAGCAAGGAACTCAAATTGAGAAAAACTTGTATTCCGATCCAGATTTTGCTGAAACTTACGAAGCAGACAAACAAGCTGGTGGCGAAGATTTTATTGAAATGCGCAATCGTGAAATAGTAGCTATAATTGCTTACTTACAACGATTAGGCACAGATATTAAAGTACAAGATTTAGACGAATCAGCAACCACAATAAACTAATAAATCATGTTAAAATTTGCAAAAAATTATATGGATAGTATAGAGGGAATCGAAATTTTCCCTATCATTTCCTTATTGATATTTTTCACTTTTTTTGTGGTATTGTTTTGGTGGGTTTTTACTGCCAAAAAGGAGTATATCGACGAAGTAAGTGACTTGCCACTAGATAACCAAAAAGACCAAATATTATGAGACATTTAATCCCTTCATGGGTAAGAGTACCCGTTATATTTTTTATTGTTTTTTCATTAGTAGAATATTTTACTAATTCAGGTAAAATGCCTGCGTTTGTAGAGTATCCCATGGTGCTACTGTTTTTGGTTTTTATTCTTTTGTTAATAATTGCTATAGAGGCCATTGTTAGTTCTATAGAGAATATTCTTTATCAGAGTTTAGACAAGGAAGCCAAGGCTAGATATGATGCTAAAAAGCAACAGCCTTCTAAATTAGGTGTTTGGTTAGAAACAGTATATAAAAAATCTTTAGGCCAAAAACCAATTAAAGAAGAACATGAAATTGTATTAGATCATAATTACGATGGTATTAAAGAATTAGATAACGATCTTCCGCCTTGGTGGTTGTATGGCTTCTATGCTTCAATCATATTTGCTGTAATTTATTTAGTGAAGTTTGAAGTTTTTGAAAGTTATGATCAATATGATGAGCTTGAAACCGAGTATGCTGAAGCTAAATTAGCCATAGAAGAATATAAGAAAACAGCCAAGGATTTAGTAGATTTTAATACAGTAGAGCTTTTAACAAGTGCATCCGATTTAAGTAATGGAAAATCAATATACGAAGCCAATTGTGTGGCATGTCACCAAGCAGATGGAGGAGGTGGTATTGGACCAAACCTAACTGATGAATATTGGATTTTAGGTGGAGGTATTAAAAACGTCTTTAAAACAGTCTCTGAGGGTGGTAGAAACGGCAAAGGAATGATTGCCTGGAAACAAAGTTTAAAACCATCAGAAATTGCTCAAGTATCCAGTTATATCCTACAGTTTTCAGGTACAACACCTGCAAAACCTAAAGAAGCAGAAGGAGAAATTTGGACAGAATAAATAACAAAATCAATAGATTTAAGAATTAAGACCACATCTTCCAACCAAATGTCTTAATTCTTAACTCTTTAATTTAAAGTCATGGAAGTTCCAGAAAACGAATCATTTAGAGACACCATAGGCACATTAACTGAAGATGGAAAACGTGCTTGGGTATATCCTAAAAAACCAAGTGGAAGATTTTATGAATATCGTAAAATAGTTAGCTACATTCTATTATTATTTTTATTTGCTGCTCCATTTATTAAAATTAATGGAAACCAGTTTTTATTATTTAATATTTTAGAACGACGCTTTAACATTTTTGGACTCCCTTTTTGGCCACAAGACTTCCATCTCTTTGTAATTTCCATGATTATAGGAGTTATATTTATAGCTCTTTTTACCGTTAGTTTTGGTAGAATCTTCTGTGGATGGATTTGTCCTCAAACCATCTTCATGGAAATGGTTTTCCGAAGAATTGAATATTGGATTGATGGAGACAGAAACAAACAACGCAGGTTAGACAACCAACCATGGAATGCAGAAAAAATTAGAAAACGCAGCTTAAAGTGGTTTATTTTTGTAATTATTTCGTTTCTAATAGCCAATGTATTTTTAGCATACCTCATTGGAAGTGATAAACTTTTACAATATATCGTTGAAGGTCCTCTAGAACATACAGGAACCTTATTTCCTCTTATTATTTTCACAGCTGTATTCTATTTTGTTTTTGCATGGTTTAGAGAACAAGTTTGTATTATTGCTTGTCCTTACGGTAGATTGCAAGGAGTGCTTTTAGATGATAAGTCCATAATTGTAGCCTACGATCATAAAAGAGGTGAAGGCGAGAATGGAAGAAAGAAATTTAGAAAAGGAGAAGACAGAGAAGCTTTAGGACATGGAGATTGCATAGATTGTTTACAATGTGTACATGTATGCCCTACCGGAATTGATATAAGAAATGGTACGCAATTAGAGTGTGTAAACTGTACTGCTTGTATAGACGAATGCGACCATATTATGGAAAGTATTAATCTACCCAAGGGCTTAATTAGATATGCTAGTGAGGACGAAATTGAAAAGAAGGAGACGTTTAAAGTTACTGCAAGAATGAAAGGCTATATAGCTGTTCTTGTAATTTTAACAGGAGTCCTTTTTGGAATGATGTCTTTAAGGAACGATGTAGAAGCACGTGTATTAAGATTACCAGGACAACTTTATGAACATAAAGAAGGCGACATTATTAGTAACGTTTTTACATATAAACTTATTAATAAAACCACCAAAAACATTGAAAACATTCACTTTAAACTAAGAAAATATAAGGGTGAAATAATATTAGTTTCAAACTCTAATACATTTGTAGTTCCAGAACAGGGCATGGCAGAAGGCACTTTGTTTATTGAAATTGAAAAGAAAAATTTAGAAGGAGATAAAAACAAACTTATGATTGAGGTCTATAGTGGAGATGACTTAATTGAAACGACAACTGTAAACTTTTTGGCTCCTAGAAGTTATCATTAAATTTAAAACAATAAGTATTAACTAAAAGAGATTCTTGCTTTGCAGGAAGTTAGATATGAAAATAAATTGGGGAACAGGTATCGTTATTGCTTTTATATGCTTTATAAGCTTTATTATGTATTTTGTTATAAATATGAATACCAATAGTAAATACGATCATGATTTGGTTGTAGAAGAATACTATCAAGCAGAATTAGGCTTTCAGGATGAAATAAACAAAGAAGAACATGCAAAAACATTATCTGTAAACATTAGTTATAAAAATAGCGATGAAGGTTTATTAATCATTTTTCCTGAAAACTTAGAAACTCAAGAAATTACAGGAATGGTATCTTTATATAGAACTTCTAATAAAAAACTTGATTTCGAACTACCTATTACTATTTCCAATAACACCATGCTTATTCCAAACAATAAACTGTTAAAAGGTAGATGGAATTTAAAAGTAGATTGGAAATATCAAGATAATGCTTATTTATTCAAAAGAGAAATCATGTTTTAAGCATATTTAAAAACTACAATTCTCAAATTTATAATACTAAGTTTATGCTTTGGTCTGCACTTTTATTAGGTTTATTGGGTAGTTTCCACTGTGTTGGCATGTGTGGTCCTATTGCCTTTATGTTGCCTGTAGACAGAAGTCATTCTTTAAGAAAAGTAGTTCAAATTTTCACTTATCATTTTGGAAGATTATTAGCATATAGCCTTATTGGATTAGTATTTGGTCTCGTTGGGAAAGGATTATACCTTTTTGGCATTCAGCAGCAACTTTCCATTGCTATTGGTGTTTTAATGATTGTAGTTGTATTAATTCCTACAAGAATCTTTAACAAATATAATTTCTCGAAACCTATTTATAAATTGATTTCTAAAGTAAAATCTGCACTAGGACAGGCAATGAAAAAAAAATCGGCAGATACTTTTTTAACTATTGGGTTTCTTAATGGCTTTCTTCCTTGTGGTTTAGTTTATATGGCTGTATTTGGATCTCTGGCTTCAGCAAGCGCTCTACAAGGCAGTTTATATATGTTTCTATTTGGCTTAGGAACCATTCCATTAATGACCTCGGCTATTTATTTAGGTAAATTTTTAAATGCAACCATCAAACAACGTATCCAGAAAGCTATTCCTGTTTTTGTAGTAATTATTGGTTTGCTTTTTATTATTCGTGGTTTGGGTTTAGGTATTCCTTACCTCTCTCCTGCTCCAGTTGTTGAAATGGTTAAAGGCGACATGGATTGCGAATAAGCCCCTTACTTATTGAAACAATCTTTTGCTATTGCCAAAATAAGCTTGATTTTAACTCAGCTCTTTGTTTTATACAGTGCTGTTTTTTTTCTCCCAAGCGTTATGTTAAATTAGAATTCCAAAAACCCATAAAGAAATATTTTTGAACTCATCATATCTTAACAGTCTTTCAGCTTCTCTTGATTTTGATTATCTAGATAACAACTGCTTTTTATTTACACATCTTAATCACATTAGTTAATTACAAAAGATGCATTGATATAAAAATTACGCCCTTGTTGTGAAATATTATTCCAATCTGCATAGGTTGAATAATTCGTGTCCAAGATATTTTCAATCCCATATTTTAAAACCAATTTGTTTTCTTTTAAATAGAATATATTCCCTAGATTCAGATTTAAAATAGCAAACGAAGCTGTTTCATTTTCACCATAAAAATTGCTGTAATTTGTTTGATTTCCGTTTCCGCTTAATTGCAAAGCTGCGTTAAATAAATTTCTGGAATAATTAATTTCAGCTAGATAAGAAAATGGTTTTATAAATGGTAAATACTCGTCATTACTTCCTTTTCCATAATTATAACCAATGGTTCCATTTACAGAAAACGCATCAGATAATTTATATTCAGAATTTAAATACACATCAAAAATTTTAGCGTTAGACAAGCTGTTATAGATTTTAACTCCATTTGCTCCAATTGTCATTGCACTTAAATCTGAATCAATGTCTCCAATAATATAATCCATGAGATAAAAGTAAGATGTTTCTAAACCTATTTTAAATCTGTTTAAATAAAAATTTGTAGTAGCGTTGACCTCTAAAGCTTTTTCGTTCTCTAAATTTGGATTTCCTATATAATCGAAATTATCGAAACTATTGTATAAGAAAAACCCATAACCTTCACTAACAGAAGGTGCTCTCTCTCCATAGCCAACACCAAAAGTAGCATCGTAATTATCTTTTTTAATTTGATAATCTGTTGAAAAGCTCATTAAAAAACGTGTTTTAGAATCGGTTAAATCTGGATAAAAAATCTGTAAGCTTTCTAAACCAACTTCTTCGGCAATGGTATTATTATGGTATCCAAATCTAGCCGAAGCTGAAATAGTTTTATCTTCAGATAAAGCAAATGCATCTTTTACATAAATTCCGGTATACAACGTTCTAATATCTGGCCATGTGTACATAAACATAGCTGGCTGATTGGAATCGTTTGGATACATGGTCATTTCGGCTAAAGAACGATTGTAAAACCCATTTAAATTAACCAACAGACTATGTTTGTTTTCCTTTAAGGTTGCTTTGGTGTAAAAACCATAGGTATCGCTCCAACCTGGCATATCCATTCTTATAGGCACATCTGGACGTTTAGAATCGTCCATAATATGTGTAATGGTATTGAAATACAATTTAGATTCCCAGGATTTAATTCTAGTTGAATCGTTTATATAGGTATGTGTTAGAGACGTTATTAAGGCTTCTGCTAAGGACACGTCCATTGGTAAGGCAGGATAACCAACATCTGTAGCTTTATCGTAAATGATATTGGCATCTAATACATGGTTTTCTGATAATTTATAGCCTCCTTGTAATGACAGGTTATACTTTTGAAATTGAGAATAAAGAACTTCATTATGTCCTCCAGCATCATAATTATCAGATTTTCTAAAAATACCATCGGCATTAATATAGAATTTATTACCTGTATATTCTAAGTCTAAACCAGCAGACCTATAGTTTCCATTAGTTTCATAACCTAAATCGACACTTGTTTTTAAACCTGTACCATAAAACTTAGAACTAGGCATTTTTAAATCGATTCCTCCACCAACACAATGGCCATTTTCTGTTCCTTCCTGTCCAGAATCGACACTAACTTTATCTAGATTAGAGACATCGACATAAGATGTAATTGGATCCATGGTATCTGTACATGCTCCAAAGATTTGCATCCCATCGATGGTTACAACTAATCTTTGACTAGCCATATTATTCATGGTAGGTTCCCATGCATAATTCCCCCTTTTAATCATGGTTATTCTATTAGATTTCTCTAAATAATCGTCAATACTGGATAATGTTTTTTCCTGACGGTAATTGCTTAGTTTTCTTTGACCAATTAAGATAACTTCTTCTAATTTGGTAGTGTCATTCTCTTTGATATATGGATCTTCCTGTGCATAAACTAACGCACCAAAAAGAAAGCAAACACACAATAAGGTGAGCTTTTTCATAATTTTTAGTGATTTAAGCAGACACATTGAGACATCTCAATGTGTCTGCTTTGTTTAAATGAATTGTCACTTATTAAAATTCCAATTCTAAATAAAGACTACTTTGGGAATTATCTTCAGTTACTTCTTCCCCTTTCAGAACTGTATTTAATGGGTCCATAAGTTTTAGGTTAAGTACCCAATAGCCTGTCATGGTTAAAGACAAGTCTCCTTGATACGTACCTTCAACAGGTTTATAGGTTAAATCTGTATTGTTTGGCGAACCATGATTCCCCATTCCTGGCATTCTTGGATCTAGGGTTATAGTATAGTCTTCTACAATTGGAAAAGACATCATGCTTTCCATTTTATACAATCCAACTTTCATATTATTAATCGCAATTTTAGGGTCTTTAGGATCTATTAATGCTAAGACGTAATTTGAA
Source organism: Flavobacteriaceae bacterium LYZ1037 (assembly GCA_003144015.1). Classification (GTDB taxonomy): domain Bacteria; phylum Bacteroidota; class Bacteroidia; order Flavobacteriales; family Flavobacteriaceae; genus Xanthomarina. Next base: position 159,371 of record QFWS01000003.1, read on the forward strand.
CCATCGCTTCCCATAAAGCTAGTTACATTCTGGTTATCGTTTTGCAAAACAGTAATGGTATCCATAACAGAATAATCTACATCATTTATGGAATAGTTAAAAGTTAAAGACCAACCAGAGCCATCCATACCTGTCATTTGGTAAATAATATATCCTTGATAAACAGTGTCTTTTCCTGGTGCTTTTGTAATGTCAGAATAAGGACTAGAATGTTGCATAGTTGGCATTTGCATCATTGGCATCCAACTAATTGAATAGTCTTCAAAATATGTGTCGTTAGTATGATCTTTTATTCTTAAGCTTACTTCGTTATAACCAGTTATAAAATAACCTGATTCGCTATATAACTCTATGGTATGTGAGTTATTTATAATTTCTTTGATTTTTGTTAATCCCTCCACTTCACTTATTTCTTGAGGGGAATCGTTAGTATCATCGTCTGTAGAACAAGCAGTAGTGAATAAGGCCATAAATAGAATTAGCACTATATATTTTAGTTTCATTTTTCGTGTTTTTAGTTTAAAAATTTTATGTAGCATGTTAGTCTCGCCTATACAAATAAGCCAGAAACTACTTAAACTCTTAGAGTTTATGTGATAATAAATAATTAACTAAAAATTGGTGGAGGTGTATCGATGTCAAAATACGTTTTTACGATTTTAGGCGACATATGTGATAATAAAACTTGAGGTAATTTATACTCAGAAAATTGAATTTCTAAGATATTGATATTAGAAACACAAAAAACATCCAAAGATATCCTTTTACTCTCTTGAGCAGGAATTTTACTGTTTGTTTCTGAATTATTCTCAGAGAGCTGTTTTTTTAATTGACACTTACCATTACAACCTTGCTGATTGTCTTTCTGAATACATAACGTTTTAGCAATAAAATCCTGATTCACAAGAAACTCTCCCACAATAACAAGCGTATTTATATTATGTGCAAATAATATAAATACAAGTACAAAGGCAGTTATTTTATGAGCTATTGCTGAAAACATACACAAATTTAAATAATAAAATACTTACAAAACATGATTAAAATCAGATAATTTAAAAAATTACAAAAAAATAAAAGGCATAAAAAAAAGAGCTAAACAAATGTTTTGGCTCTTTTAGATTAAATATCGAAATAATTACATTTTAAATGTCATAACAGGTAATACTGCATGATTTGCTATATCTTCAGAAATACTTCCTTCAAAAAAATGTGCTATTCCAGTTCTTCCATGTGTAGCTACAGAAATCATGTCTGCTCCTATTTTATTTGCGAAGTTTAGCACGCCTCTTTCAACCGTATAATCTGAAACAAAATTAATGTGCTTTAGTTTCTCTAAATGACCATCTGCTTTCATTAGAAAGTCACTTACAAGCTCATCTATTTCATTTGTACTTCTAAATCTATCTGAAGGCAAATTAACATATAGTAAATGTAAGTTGGTGTTTAAGCTATTAAATAGTTTAACTGCTCTTAAATACACCTCAACAGAATTAGAAGAAAAATCGCTAGCAAAAACAACATCTTTTAAATCAGTTTTATCAAACCTACTTTTAAGAACCAAAACAGGAATTTCAGAATGTCTTACAACCCTTTCAGTATTAGAACCTACAAATATTTCTGAAAGCCCACTAGAACCATGAGAGCCCATAACAATTAAATCTGCATCGTGTTCTTGAGCTACATCATTAACTTCGCTAAACACTTTAAAATGCTTAACAATTGGTGTAATAGTCGCTGCTTTTAAATAAGGTTTATCTAAAAACTCATTAAATTTTTTTTCGGCAAGCCTTAAAAAGAAAACAGCTTTTTGGTATTGTTCTGAATCTGTTGTATTTATAACAGCATCAGACATTTCGAGCATGTGTAAAGCTAGAATTTCTGCATTGTTATTTTTTGCTAATTTAACAGCTGCTTCTAGTGCATATTCAGAATGTTCTGAGAAATCTATTGGGACAATTATTTTTTTCATTTTAAAAGTTTTTGTGATTTAACTTAAGGCATGAATGATGACTTAATTTAACGATTTTTACTTAGAAATCAAAGCACTAATCAACTTTAAAATAAGAGTTGCTTAAAAATCTTTTCTTTTAGATTTAAAAACAATTCTAAGCACTGGCATAATTACCCAAATTGCTAACATGCCGATTGAGACAACAAACCCGAAATTCGTTCCAAAAAACTGTTTAAAAACGGCTCCTGTATAACCTAATAAAGCAGAAATATCTAGTTTTAATAAAATAAGAGTTCTTGACAAATCGATAGGATTTAACATGGTTCCTATTAAGGATAATTTGTCTAATGGATAGTCCTCAAACAAAATTAAGGTCATTAAAAAAATACCATCGTAAATTATGGCAAGAAACAACCATAATAAAATAGCATAGCCAAAACCTTTTATTTTATTCTCGTTAGAAAGTGCAATATTAAATGCTAAAGCAGTAAAAATAAAAGTTAGGAATGTTCCAGTAATTAATAACAATGAAAAATCCCATATAGCTGAAGATTCAAACAATCCGTAAAAAATAAACGGAATTCCTAAACCTAAAATTAAGCTCATAGATAAAGAAATAGCAACACCAAAATACTGTCCTAAAAAAATGGAAGATCGTTTTAAAGGTTGCGCTAAAAGAAGCTCTGTAAACTCTTTGGAATTATAGTAATACATAACACCAAAAATGGTTCCTATTAATGGTACTAAAACAATAATTACATTCATGAGTGTTATAACTGCTTTGGAGAGGTCGTTATTTAAAAACAATAAGACTATTCCAAGCAATAAGTAGAATGCAAAGTACACGTAACTCCAACGGCTTCGCATTAAATCGTAAAAACTATATTTTAATATTTTAAGCATGATTGTCTGTTAATATGGATGCGATAGCATGTTCGAAATCTGGTTGTTTTGTTTTGTTTTTAAGCTCGTCGATACTTCCTTTAAAGTAAATTTTTCCTTCAAGCAGAAATACAATTTCATCTGAAATCTCTTCAACAAAACTCATAATATGAGAGGTAATTAAAATGGTCTTACCACTCATTTTTTGTGCTTGGATTAGTTTTTTTAACCTTAATAAGGAAATGGGGTCTAAACCAGAAGTTGGTTCATCAAGAATTACCAATGGACTATCGAACATAAAAGTTAAAACTAGGTTTACTTTTTGTTTGGTTCCACCTGAAAGATTTCCTAATTTTTTATCTAAAAATGGTTCTAGTTTAAAAAGATTGATTAAGTCTTGATCCAAAGTGGTGTTTTCACGCAAATCCTTAATCATTTTAATTAATTCTTTCACCTTCAAATTACTTGGAAAATTAGCAATTTGTGGTAAATAATCAATTTTATGCCTGTAATCTGAACCGTTTTTCACATTTTCACCCAATACAGAAATTTGACCTTTATTAGGAATAACCATTCCTAATAAACATTTTATAAGGGTTGTTTTACCGGAACCATTTGGTCCAAGGACTGCAAAAATACCACCTTCGCTAATCTCTAAATCGAGACCACTTAAAACCTGGTTTTTTCCGAATTTTTTATGTAAATTTTGAATACTTACCATACTATTTTTTTCATTTTAGGATTATTATCCAGTAAATTATCTGGCGTAAATACAGGCGATACTTTTTCAGAAAAATCAATAATATCTATAAATAAACTACGCAATAATATGATAGTTTCTGGTGTTCGGTTTACGATATAAGAAAACAACTTTACTGGTCTATATGGAATGTCTCCAATCCCATTTTTGTTTAAATCGTAACCTGTGTAATTGCTCCAATAATTTTTATCGAAAAGATTATCGTTAATGTTGCTGTTATAAGAAATATCAAAAGAATTATATAGAAAGTTATTACTTGTAAAATGATTGGTATAACAAGCGCCACGTACTTTTATAGCCCAACCATTACTAATAAAATTATTGTTTTTATAGTTAATTCTATTAGAGCCTTCGATGTTAATACCAATAGTGTTATCTTTAAAAGTATTCCCTTCTATTTCGGCATCGTTAATTTCTTTTAGAAGCAAACCATAAGAGGCTGTTCCCCAGTTTTCTTTAAAAATGTTATTATACATTTTTATTTTTTTGGAAAACATCACTGCGACTCCTGCGCCATTATTTTCGAAGATATTATCTTGATAAATATCGTCGTTAGAGAACATAAAATGTAATCCATAACGAACATTATTGGCACTTACATTGTTTTTAATTATACAATCATCAGAAAATTCTAGGTAAATTCCATCTCGAACATGTTCAATAAAATTATGTTCTATTTCTATATTCTTACTATACCATAATTGAATGCCATTTCCAGAATTGTATTCTTCAACAGCATCTCCAATAATTTTATTATGAAATATTTTTCCATTGCGCCCTTTTTCAATATAAATTCCAAAAAAAAGTTTTTCCAATACCAGGTTTTGTATCACAAAATCATTACTTCTTTTGACACGAATGGCTGCATAATCTTCGGTATAGCTTGTTCCAACATTTATAATAAATAAGCCATCAACAGTAACGCTATCTGAAACTATGGTAATTATTTCACCTTTCATTTCGCCATCAATTACTGGATAGTTTTTACCAATAATAGTTAATGGTTTATCTACTAAAATATTATACTCTTTGTAAGTCCCTTTTTTAACAACAATGGTATCGAAGCTTTTAGCAACTTTTATAGCATCATTTAATTTTGAAATCGGACAATCTTTGCATACCTCAATTGTTTGTGCATGCAAGCCTCCAACTAACAAAACAATTAAAAAAGATACAATCTTAATTTTCATGTTATTGTTCTTTAAATTGAATCAATAATTCGTTCCATGTATAAAGTGTTCCTTCTTTATCAGCTTGAACCATTTCAGCATCTTTTTTTGTTTTAAAAGCTGTTAAAAAAGCTCCCATAGGACTTGGAACATTTTTACTAATTAAAAAAGTAGCTTTGGTAGCGTCTACAAGTGTTTCTGGTTCTGTATATATGTTTGTTAGATATAGTTTTATTTCAGAGTCATCGAATTCTTTTTTAAAGTTTATCATACATTCTGAAGCATCAAACTTGTAAATTTTACCTTTATTTGTTACTATTTCGGCAGCATGTACTTTATCTACTATGGTCATTTTACAAAAATGACACCCATCGTTTCCATAATCTATAGCTTGTGGCCCTACGTTACAACTAGCAAGCATCAATAGCATGACCACAAAGGAATATTGTTTTAATCTTTGCATAATTTTAGTGTTTTATTTAAGAAATTAATAAGCTTACTCTTTTGCCTTTATTAAGCTAAATTTTCTACCTAACCAAAAAGCTACAAGAGTTAAAGACATACCAACAAACATCAAGTAACCACCTATATGTGGCAAAGATGTCACATCAAAATTCAATAGTTTTTGGTGTCCAAATAAAGGGGGTTTGTAAGACATTGGTGTCCCATCTGGATTGTTTAATTTTAAAATAGCATGTGGATCTAAATCACTTCCATATTCAGTGAGCCAATTATTAAAATCGTACATGCCTAATAAGCCTAAAACAGACATTAGCACAAACCATCCAATAAAGAATTTATAACTTACTTTACCTGCAAATCCTAACAAACCAATAAGAACTCCTAGTAGGCTCATTCCAAGAATGACTTTAGGAAAAACTGAAAACTCCCACATATCTTCTGCTTTCGGAATGGTTTTCATGCCTATATAATGATTTAAACCATCAATATTTTGAAGATCAAATTCTTCGACACCTTGAATACCATCCAAGTAAATGTTCATTCCTAATGGTTCTGGATATTGTGGAGCACCAAGCATAATGTTCCATAAAGGGAATTTAAAAAGCCCAAGTAACAAAAGTGATCCGATTACCATTATAATTCCAGCCTTTTTCATAATATGAATTATTATTTAGTTAACCATTTAGTTAATAGTGATTTAGAAGAAAGGCGAGAGAGACAAATCTACTCTCGCCTTATATAGGAAAATAAACACTAAAACAAAATTTTCCTAATTGTATAATATGGTTAATGATAAAATTTAATCTTCACCTAAAGACCATGATAGCTCTATGTTAGAGTCTGCTGGAGATACACGAATATATCCTTGCATTTCTTGGTGAAGTGCCGAACAGAAATCTGTACAATAGAATGGCCAAACACCAACTTGTTTTGGCTCCCATGTTAAGGTTCTAGTTTGACCTGGAGCTATTAACAGCTCAGCGTTATTTGCACCAATCATAGCGAAACCGTGAGGTACATCGAAATCTTGCTCTAAATTAGTAACATGGAAGAATACTTTGTCTCCTACTTTAACACCTTCTATATTATCTGGTGAAAAGTGACTACGTATCATGGTCATGTAAACATGCACATTTTTACCATCTCTAACTATTTTTGCTTCAGCATCGTTAGTTGCTTTTCTTGGGTGCTCATTTTCAGCTAGTCTATAGATTTTTTTCGAATTATTTTTAATGATTTCTGCTGGAATTGCTGCTGCATAATGTGGTTCGCCATGTGTAGGGAAATCTAAAAGTAATTCCATTTTATCTCCAGAAATATCATATAGTTGTGCAGAATGCTCCATCTCTGGACCAACTGGTAAATAGCGATCTTTTGTAATTTTATTCATAGCGAACATATATTTACCAAATGGCTCTCTTGAGTTTCCTCCAGGAATAGTTAAATGACCCACAGAGTAATACGTTGGTTTTCTATCAATAACTTCCCATGTTCCTAATTTCCATTTTACAACTTCAGAAGAGATAAAGAACGTAGTATAAGCGTTTCCTTGACCATCAAATTCTGTATGTAAAGGTCCTAAACCTGGTTGTTCTACAGAACCTGCAAGCACGTCTTCGAATTTTAAAATTGGAATACCATAAGCATCGCCATCAAATTTTTTGTTTTCGATGGCATCTAACATTTTAGAAAATGAATGCACAGTTAGGTTAGCAGATAATTTACCATTACCTACAATGTACTCTCCTGAAGGATCCACATCACAACCATGAGGTGATTTTGGAGTTGGTAATAAGTAAACAGCTCCAGGAACTTCAGCTGGATTAACCACACGTACTTCTTTCTTCATGGTAGAAGTTGCTGTATGAGTTGCTTCATCATAAACATTATGAGCATAATTTGCTGGCATCATGGTACCACCACCATTATTTACATATTCTTCAATTTTCTTCCAGTTTATGGCTGCAATAAAATCTTTGTCGTTTTGTGAGGCATTTACTTCTAGCAATGTATTTGCTTCTTCTGTATTATATGTTGTAAAAAAGAACCAACCATGAGATTTTCCACGTCCAGGATGTGACAAATCGTAATTAAATCCTGGCATTAACACTTGGAATTTAATATCCATATGGCCATGCTCTGGATCTACTGATATAAAAGACAAAGCCCCTTTAAAGTTTCCTTTATAATCTTTAATTGACATATCTCTTTGTGGCACTGGCACAGAAAAACGTGTTCCAGCAACTACATATTCAGTATTTTCAGTTATAAAAGATGAACTATGGTTTCCGGCACTATTCGGAACTTCAATAATTTCTTCGGTTTCAAAGGTTTCAAGACTAATTCTTGCAATACGTGGTGTGTTGTTTCCATTAATAAAAACCCAACGGCCATCTAATTTACCATTAGTTTGAGAAATGTCTGGATGATGAGAATCATCCCAAGGAATAAAACCATAAGAAGTTTCTAGCAATGGTTTAGTTTCTTCAGAATACCCATAACCATTTGTTGGAAATTGTGAGAATACTGGAATCTCTTTAAACATTCGTCCAGATGGCAAACCGTAAACCGTTAGGTTTCCACTATATCCACCAGAAATGAAAGCGTAATGTGAATCATGTTCTCCTGGTGCAACATATACTTTCTCTGCATTACTCGATTTTAAAGCTCCACCCGTTTTGCTAGATTTTTGGTCGCCACAGCTTGTAAAAGCTACAACCGTAATTAAAAAACCTATTGTTAATTTATAAATGTTTTTCATTGTTATAATATTTTTAATTTGTGTTTATTCTGTTGGTGGTAACATAACTTTATCTACCACATGTACAATTCCATTTCCTGCTGGAACACTTGCAATTATTTTTGCACCTCCAATATACACGTCGTCACCTTTTACTTCTACTGCAACATATTCATTATTGGCTTGCCCTAATTTTTTAAACTTTTTTAGAAAGTCTTTAGAATAGTTTCCAGGCGTTACATGATACTTCAAGATATTTGCTAAAGCATCTTTGTTTTCTGGTTTTAGAAGGCCTTCAACTGTACCATCTGGCAAAGCTGCAAACGCTTCGTTTGTTGGTGCAAATACCATTAATGGACCAGCATTAACTAATACATTTTCTAACTGAGCCGCTTGCACTGCTGCAACAAGTGTTGTATGGTCTGGTGAACCTATTGCTATTTGCAAAACATTTGGTGTAGCTTCATCGTCTTGGATAAATGCTTGCCCTTGTCTTTCAGGTGCTTCTGTTGATGCCACTTTTGTTGATTCTTCTGATTGACCTGTTGTATTAGCTTCATTTTTGCAGCTAAAAAACAAGACAACTAGAATTATCGTGACTAAAAATTTTAGGTTAGTAGTTTTCATATTAAATTATTTAAGTGTTCTAAAATATTCTAATACAGCTCTAGCTTCTGCTTCTGTTAAATTCTGATTTGCCATTGGCGAACCATTAAATTCCATTAACAATTCTTTGGCTAGAGGATCTGATTTTGTCATTTCTTCTGGATTTAGAATCATGTTCATAACCCATTCTGGAGTTCTACGTTCTAGAATGCCAGTTGGAGCTGGACCGATAAATTTTTTGTCGGTTCTATGACAAGCTGTACACATTTTTTTAAATACATCTTCTCCTTTAGTAGCCATAGACTGATCTATATCTGCAGATAAGTCTACTGATTTAATTGGGCCAACTCCCTTATTAGTTAAGTCGATCTTCTCAGATGCTTTAACTGTTTTTTCTACTTTAGGGGCCTCTTTTTTCTCTGTTGCCTCCTTTTTTTGGTAAGAAAATGTTTCTTCTTTTTTCTCTTCTTTTCCTCCACAACTTACAAGTAGTGAAATAAATAAAACGGTAATAATTTTTAGTGTTAACTTCATGGTATATATTTAATTTATTAAGACAAATTTAAGGGCTAGATTTAGAATAAAATATGATATAAATCATATTTAAGATAATTTGGTCTTTTTTATAAAAAAAAGAGTTGAACAATTGTTCAACTCTTTTAAACTCTGTAAAAGTTACTAATTAAAAATCTTATTTAAATTTTAAAGGTCATGACTGGTAAAGTAGAATGATTAGCAATATCTTCAGAGATACTACCTTCAAAAAAATGAGCAACACCTTTTCTACCATGGGTGGCTACAGCAATAACGTCTGCACCAATAACATTTGAAAAATTTAAGATACCTTCTTCAATGCTATAATCATTTACGTAATTAACTTCGTTCATTTTTTCAATTCCACCATCGGCTTTTCTTAAAAATGTTGCTACTTGTTTTTCTATTTCTGCAGAACTTCTAAATTTGGTGCCTGGCATATTTACATAAACCAAATGCATTTTTGAATCTAATTTTTTAGCCATTTCTTTGGCTCTTAGATATTGCTGTACAGCTTCTTCTGTAAAATCGCAAGCAAAAACCATATTTTCAAACTCCATTAATATTGGGTTATGTTTAATAACCAACACTGGAATGTCAGAATGCCTTACTACTTTCTCTGTATTAGAGCCTACAAGAACTTCTTTAATACCACTTGCGCCTTGGGATCCCATAACTATTAAATCTGCTTGATTTTCTTTAGCAACTTCATTGACTTCGCTAAACACTTTAAAATGCTTAACAATAGGAGTCACTTTTATGTCTTTTAAATAGTCTTTATTTAAAAATTCTTTGAATTTTTTTTCTGCCAATTTTAAAAAGAAAAGAGATTCCAATTGTTTAATATTATCTGCTTTATTTATTACAGCTGTAGATATTTCCAACATGTGCAATGCTAGAATCTCAGCATTGTTTTTTCTTGCCAAAAAAGATGCTGCTTCTAAAGCATACTCAGAAAATTCTGAGAAGTCGACAGGTACAATTATTTTTTTCATTGTATTTGGTTGTATTTTTCTTTAAATAGTCATAGAAAACAATTGAGTTTCTGGCATTTTTTCTTGCAATAATAAATCGAATGCCATGCAAATGTTTCGTACATATGGTTTTCCTTTTTCTGTAACCTCTATGTTGTTTAAATTTATTTTTAACAAACCATCAGCTTCCATTTCTTGAAGTTTTACAAGTACTTCTGGAAGTTCTTTGAAATATGATTCATCTGTATCCCAAGATGTTTTAAACTGACACATAAGATTTAATATATGTTTTCTTATTATCAAGTCTATTTCGTATAAAATATGACCTCTATAAACAGGTATAATATTTTCGTTTATTAAATGATAGTATTCTTCTAATCCTTTTACGTTTTGTGCAAAACCATACCAGCTATCGCTTATGGAAGAGACGCCTAAACCAATCATAACCTGTGTTTTAGATGCTGTATAACCCATAAAATTTCTATGCAATTTATGCTGTTTTATAGATTTATAAAGAGCATCTGTTTTTAAGGCAAAATGGTCCATGCCAATTTCAACAAAACCAGCTTTGGCTAATAACTCTTTGCCTAATTCGTATTGTCTTCTTTTGGTTTCAGGAGATGGCAAATCTTCATCTTTAAAACCTCTTTGTCCATTTCCTTTTATCCATGGTACATGCGCATAACTATAGAATGCCAAACGATCTGGCATAAGTTCTTTAGTCTTTCTTATGGTCTCTTCTACGTGTTCAATAGTTTGAAATGGTAATCCGAAAATAATATCATGACTAACAGATGTATATCCAATTTCTCTAGCTTCCTCTGTAACGCGTTTAACATTTTCGAAAGGCTGAATTCTGTGAATAGCTATCTGTACCGTTTTATTATAATCTTGAACTCCAAAACTAACCCGTCTAAAACCTAGATTGTAAAGCGTTTGTAAATGATCTTTGGTGGTATTGTTTGGATGCCCTTCAAAACTAAATTCGTAGCCTTCAGCTAAAGTGGCTCTTTTTAATAAACCATCTATTAGGCGTTTTAAGTTAGCTGTCGAAAAAAAGGTTGGTGTACCACCTCCCAAATGAATTTCTTTAATATTTGGTTTCGAATCAAATAAATTACAATACAAATCCCATTCTTTAAGAACAGCTGTTATATATGGAGATTCAACTTCATGCCGTTTAGTAATTCGTTTATTACAACCACAAAAAGTGCATAAGCTTTCGCAAAAAGGCAAATGCAAATACAGACTTAGACCTTCAGTTTTATTAGTCTCATTAAACGATTTTACTAACGACGTTTTCCATTTTTTAGATGAAAACGTATTAATATCCCAATAAGGAACTGTTGGATAACTGGTGTATCGTGGTCCAGCAACATTGTATTTATTTACTAACGACTTTTTCATTACGAAGTTATTCAGATACAAATGTATATTTAAGACACTTTTTAAAATATGACTTTTATCATATTAGCAGGTTTAAAATTTTAAATCCTTCTAATATTTATGTAACTTTGAGTAAACATTAAATAATATTTCAAAATGAAAAAATCGATAATATTTGCGCTATTGCTAACTTTAACATTTGCAATAAGCTGTAAAAATGACAAAAAAGAAAGCACTGAAACAGAAGTAACAGCTACTGAAGAAAAAGTGGTTGAAACTGTAAACGAAGAAGTAAAAAAAATAAAGATTAAGCTAGAACCTAAAAGCGATAGTAACGTAAACGGAAGTGCTATATTTACTGAAACTGAAGGAAAAGTTACTATGGTTGCCGTTTTTGATGGTCTAACTCCTGGAACTCATGCTATTCATCTGCATGAAAAGTCTGACTGTTCTTCTCCAGATGGAAAATCTACTGGTGGACACTGGAATCCTACTAACGAGCCTCATGGAAAATGGGGAGACGCTAAAGGTTACCATAAAGGCGATATTGGAAACATGGAAGCAGATGAAAATGGAAATGCAACTATTACATTTAGCACAGACCAATGGTGTATAGGTTGTGGAGACGCTAATAAAGATATTTTAGGAAAAGCGATTATAGTACACCAAGGTGTAGACGATTTTATTTCGCAACCAACTGGTGATGCTGGTGGACGTGTAAGTTGTGGTGGTATAATAAGTTTAGAATAAGATTTAAAAATATAGATTTAAAAAATGCTGCCAATAGGCAGCATTTTTTTGTTTAAAGTTGTTGCTATTTTCTCTTGATTTTACACCTAATAAAAGTAAGCCTTCATCATAAAGCCTCCTATTTAATTTATTGTCATATCTTTAGAGAAACCAACCATTAAGATTCCCGATTTCTCAGGAAATGAATATGATAAAATTCTTTAGAAAAATTAGACAAAACTTACTAATGGAAAACCCAATCTCTGCTAAAGCTTCGGCTGGCACGAAAACAGGCAAGCCTGCCTTGTCGGCAGGCAGGTACTTTAAATATGCTATTGGCGAAATAATTCTAGTAGTTATTGGAATCTTGATTGCCCTTCAAATTAATAATTGGAATGAAAAAACCAAATTAAAAACTGAAGAAATCAAACTATTAACAGAATTGAAGTCGGCATTAATTAGTGATAAAGAAGATATAAAATCAAATATTGGTGAACACGCTTCTACAGCAAACTCTATTTCAATTTTGTTAGAACATCTTTCTAACCAATTACCTTACAATGATTCCCTGGATTTTCATTTTGCAAATGCTTTAAATACTACAAGGTTTGCTCACACTTCAAGCCCTTACGAAACTTTGAAGATAAAAGGGCCAGACCTAATTGAAAATGATAGCTTAAGAGTGATGCTAGGAGACTATTACGATAAACATGTTGGATATCAATTTGAACTGCAGGAATTGAGTTTGGAGAATTTTAATTTAGCTAAAGAAAGACAGTTTGAACTTTTTACAAGTTTACGTTTTTGGGATAAAATGAAACCAGTTGATTATAATTTGTTAGTTAAAAACACTTAGTACAATTCTTGGTTAACACTCACTGAAGGAATGCGAAAATGGGAAGTCAAAAAATTCCGAATACTAAATGAAAAAAACGAACAATTACTTAACCTTATAAATAATGAGATTGATAAAAGCAAATAATGAACATATAGCATTAATCCATGATAAAATTCTTTAGAAAAATACGCTACAACCTTATGGAGAAAAACCTGCCTTCCGGACAGGCAGGCAAAACAGGTAAATACCTAAAATATGCTATTGGCGAAATAATCCTGGTGGTAATTGGTATTCTAATAGCTCTTCAACTTAATAATTATAAGGAAAATGAAAAACTAAACGACACCAGACAAAAGTATTATATACAATTAGTAGAGGACTTACATAAGGATGTTCAATTTTCAAAAAACATTATTAATAAGCTACAAATTGACAGACAGGCTTACAATAATTATCTAGAACATTTTAATAATACGGAATTAAAACCCATGGAGGTTTATAATGAATTGATGGCCTTAAACATTCTTTCTAGTACTATTGATTTCAATTCAAGCACCATAGAATCTCTTAGAAGTAGTGGCGAATTAATTCTTTTCCCTTTAGAAATACGCAGTAAATTAATTGACTTATTACGTATGCAGGAAGCTACCTTAAAGATTGTGGCAGATAATGATGGTGGCAAATCCGATCTTTTAATGAATCTAGGACTAGTTCGTGGTGCATCAACCCTTGTTAATAGATTACATAATAAGCCAGAATTAAAAGCTTATTTGAACATTGAACAGAACCTACCTCAAATAATTCTTGGATTAGAAGCTGCCCATAAATGGAAAGATATATCTGAAAAAAACACCATTCATAATTTAAATGAAGTCATAGAGAATATTGAATCTATTATTGACATGATAGAATCAGAAATGAAAAACAACTAAAGTCTAATTAATAAGGTTCCTGCTTTCCTGCCAGACGGCAGGCAGGTACATTAAATATGCTATTGGTGAAATAATTCTAGTAGTTATTGGAATTTTAATTGCGCTTCAAATAAATAATTGGAATGAAACCCGAAAACTTAATAATTCCATGAAAAGCGTCTATTCCATTATAAAAACAGACCTTGTAACTGATATTGAAAATATTGATAAAGTTATAAATGGCAGTGTACGAAGAGATAGTATTCTTAAAAGAATTATTAATGGTGATATCACTAAAGAAGAGTATCTAAATTGTGAGTTTTGCAGTTTTATTATACTTGGTTTCCCAGATATAACTTTAAACACGCGTGGTGTCAAATTATTAGAAGATAATAGCGCTGTTTTTAATTCACACCTAGATAGTCTTTCTATCGATATTAGTAATTTTTATGGGTATTTCAATACTGAAATCAGCGTTGCTCTTAAGGAAGTAGAAAACAATTATAATGACGATTTTTTCTACTTTAAGAATAACAAAACTTGGTTCAAAGACTATATTAATTACGTAAAAAATGATGACTTATTAAACTATGTTCTTACATCAGACGATTATATGAATAGGGCGAACTCCTTTTATTTATTATATTTTCAAAGTTATCTAGTACATCTAAGAGATTTCAAAAAAAATGCTCATGTATTAATAGAAAAAATAAATACGAAAATAGAATAGCCAAAGCCTGCCAACAGGCAGGCATAACCACTAGTTTAGTACTTGTTTACATGAAACAATAACCTAAATTAATAGGCCATTAAAACCTATAACTAACATTCGCTTTTAAAAAGAAAGGCGTTCCAGGTGTAAAATGTATTTCTTCAACTGGCTCTAATTCGTTTTGTAATCTAGATTCGGTTGCAAATTGTGTTTCATTCCATTCGGTATCAAACAAATTTTCAATAGCAATCCCAAAAACTAAATTATTAGTAAACTCGTAACTTAAATTTAAATCGGTTATAAAATAACCATCTGCAACTATAGAGTTGTCTTCGTTTGCAGGTCTATCATCTATATAACGATAACGAATGCCTCCAGAGAAACCTTTTAAATTATTAACCGATAAGCCTCCTGTAAGCGTAAAATCTGGTGCTAAAGGAATATAATCTTCACCTGAAGGTTCATCGACACTTCTAGCATCTGTAAAAGTGGCATCTGTATCGAAATATAACCAATCTGCTATTTGATATCTCAATCCTAAATCCAATCCATAGCGTCTAGATTTTCCACTAGGTTCTACAATTCCTGCGTCTCCAACATATACAAACTCTTGTTCTAAGAATAAGTACCATAAAGCTGTATTAAAAACCACTTTTGGAAAGGGTTTCCAAATAGCTCCTAAATCGGCTCCATAAGCTCTTGGTAAAATATCTTCGCCTTGTTGTTGTACTACTACTCTAGTGTCGTTAGAGTGAAAACCAATACCAGTTTTTAAGAACCATTGTAGATTTTTATTCTGATTAAAGAAGACGTTTACCTTTGGATTTACAATGGTTTTGTTTTCAGATAAGGTTTCGTAATCGCTTACCAACGCATCGTTATAAATAAATTTAAAATAATCTAAACGTAAAGCTGGGGCAATAATAAACTTCCCAAAATCAATTTCAGCATTGATATAAGCAAACATATTGGTTTCATTAACATCACCTAAAGACAAATAATTTAATGTTTCATTTCTATTTAAAGTATGAGATAATTCTACATCGTTTACAAAATCATAACGCATTCCAAAACCACCTGTATAAGTAGCATCGGCAGATCCTAATTTTGAATCACGTGTAAATTCTGCATTAAAACCAAAAATATCTCTAGCTTCTTTCTGTTTTATCTGGTCGCCATTTATTGGGTCTTCTAAAAAGAAGGTGAAGTTGGAATACAATTCAAAATTATATTGCGAATAAAACACATTGGATTTAAACTGTAAATCTTCAGATAAAAGTGTATTGTATTCAATGTTTACATTGGTTCTAGAAGTGTTTCCTCCTTCAGTATCGTCTATAGAACCCCAACGATCTATCAAGCCCGAATCTATAGCTCTTTGTGGAATTTGCCCTGAAGCATCCCAACGACTTTTAAAATGTGATAAGGAAACCGATAATCTATCATTCCCCTTTAAATACGTGGTATATTTTCCAAAAAGATTGATACGATTGAAATTTTGAGGAGATTGGTAAGGTCCATCAAATTGAATATATTCGAAAGCCACATAAGCATTTTGATTTGGTGTATTTCCTAATAAATCGAACATACCAAGCGTTCTTAAAGAGTTAAATTGTCCGTAACTAAAGTTTATTTCACTAGAACCAATATCTTCTTTGGTATTAAAATCTACATAACCAGCCGTATTAAAATCGCCTTTATTGGCATAATAAGGTCCTTTACCAAAGTTGATATTATTAATAGTTTCAGGAATTAAAAAGTGTAAATCACTATAACCTTGTCCATGCGCATGAGACACCATGTTTACTGGCATGCCATCTACAGACAGACTGATATCTGTTCCGTGATCAATATCGAATCCTCGAAGGAAAATTTGTTCAGCCTTCCCTCCTCCTGCATGTTGTCCAATAATCAAACCAGGAACTTTTCGTAATATTTCTTGAGATGAGTTTACAGGATTGGTTTCTAAATCAATTTTCGAGATACTGTTTAAGGCATCTATTTGTTCAGTAATCACCAACTCATCCAATAAAATGGTTTTACTTTTTAAAGCTACTGTAACGCCTTTGTTAAAATGATTCTCATCCAAAACCATTAATAATTTGCTATAACCCAATAAACCTATGGTTAAAGTATCTCCAACCTTATTATTTTCTAAAACAAAAGACCCATTTGCTATCGTATGTGCATGACTGGAAGAGTTGGTATTGTAAATGTAGACACCTTCAAGAGGTTGTAGATTTTTATCTGTGACAACCCCTTTTATGTTTTGGGCATTGAGGTTAAAAATTATTAAAAGACTAAAAAAAGTAAAAATCTGCTTCATATTTGAAAGTTTTTGGTTGATAATGGATTAACTGGTAAAAATAAGACGACCTAATCAAGACCTTTTTATCATTAACAGCTTTTTAACTTTTAAACACTGTTAAAATTATAGTCTTAGGTGTTCTTACAATTACCTACGAAAAAAAGTGCGAGTCGGTTTTAAAAAAATAAATTTTACAAATAAAAGCCTGTTACTTATTACTCCTTAGTATTTAATTAGTATTTTAGAACTCTATAAAACAATGTATGCAATTAGAACAACTAGTTTCTAAATTTCAAGATAAAGATGAAAAGGCTTTCGAAACCTTATACAACATGTATAGCGAAAGCATGCTAGGTGTTATTTATAATATTGTTAGAGATCATGATATAGCACAAGATGTGATGCAAGAAGTTTTTATTAAAGCTTGGCATAGTGCAGACAGCTATTCTTCAAAAAAAGGACGATTTTTTACATGGCTAATAAACATTTCACGAAATGCAGCCATTGATAAAATACGTTCTAAAAGCTTTAAAAACTCAGGTAAAAACCTCAACGCAGATTATTTCGTAGATATTATACAGGACCATGACAATTTGGACGACAAAACGGATGCCATTGGTATTAAGAAGTTTGTTGGGAAGTTAAAAAAGAAGTGTGTAGAAGTTATTGAGCTTTTATATTTTAAAGGTTTTACACAAAAAGAAGCTTCAGAAACATTAGAAATGCCCATTGGAACTATTAAAACAAGAAATAGAAATTGTATCAACGAGTTAAGGTTGATGCTTGAAGTATAATATGGATATTAAAGAATACATAGAATCTGGAATTTTAGAACTGTATGTTGCAGGAATACTTTCTGAAAAAGAAAATCAGGAAATCTATGCGCTTTTATTAAAACATCCAGAATTACTTGACGAAGTTCTAAAAATAGAATCTGCCATTGTAACATTAACTGCAGCTGTGTCTCCAACAGACACCAAACATCTGTTTAATGCTGTAAAAGAAAAACTAGGCATCTCCAATACTAAAGACACACCAGTAAGACCACTACACAAACCAGGAACAAATTGGTTTAGTTATGTAGGTTGGGCAGCAACACTTGTTATTGGACTTGGACTAATGTGGTTTGTAAACCAAAATAACAACTTAAAAGACCAAATACAAACCGTTGAAACTGATAAGGAATTATTGGAAGTTACACTTGAAAAATACAGTAACGATTTAACCGAAACCAAACAATTAATCACCTTCTTAAGAGACAAAGATATTATTGCTGTGCCACTAGCTGGACAAGCTGTATCACCAGACTCTTATGCTAAAGCCTATTGGGATAAAAAAACCAATACAGTTGTTTTAGACGTACAAGGTTTACCAGAACCACCACAAGGAAAAGTGTATCAAGTTTGGTCTTTAACATTGAATCCGTTAACGCCTACAAGTTTGGGTACTATAGATGATTTTAGTACAGACGACAACAAACTCTTTACTATAGAAAATGCCAATGCCACTGAAGCCTTTGGAATTACTTTAGAACCAGCAGGTGGAAGCGAATCTCCAACACTTGAGCAACTTTATACACTTGGTGCTGTTGAACAGGCTTCTTAAATTTTTTATCTTCTATTTACTTACTATTCATAAACATTAATAGATAATTAATATATTAGTGTGTGTAAAACTAGTTTCCAACAATACGAAAAAATAGTTCTAAATGACAAAACTTAGAGTTTTAACAGCAATAATTTTCGCAACTATTCTGATTGGTTGCAACTCTGAAAAATCTAAAAACAATTTTGGAAAAGAGAATTTAATTCAAACGGAAATAGAATCGGATACTCTAACGAAGCACTTAAAACCATTCAAATCGGAATTGCCAACAATCGGACTTTTGATGTATAACGGAGTTTTACAAAGCGAAGTAATTGCAACTTCTGATGTTTTCGCAAAACCAAACGAAAAAGGAAAACAAATTTTTAATGTCATCACAATTGCAGAAACTGAAAAACCAATCACAACTGAAGAAGGAATCAACATTTTGCCTGATTTTACATTCAAAAATTGTCCAAAATTGACTGCTCTTTTTGTGCCAAGTGCTTATGATATGTATGCACAAATACACAATAAAAAAATTGTAAACTTTATAAAAGAAAAAAATAAAGAAACTAAATATGTTGTGAGTAATTGTGCTGGGGCTCAATTAATAGGAAAATCTGGAATTGCAGATGGACATAAAATCGTAACTTGGATTGGTGGTGGAGAACAATTACAAAAAGACTATCCCAATTTAATAGTTCAAAATGATAGTTTGGTGACTTTTGTTGAGGACGGAAAATTTAGTTCATCAAATGGAAATTTGGCAAGTTACATTTCAGCATTGAATTTATTGGAGAAAATGACAAGTTCTGAACATAAAAAATTCGTGGAAAGTTATTTATATCTTGACCGACTTCAAAATTGGGGAAAATAATAGTTCTTAGTGCAACAACGTACTTAATCCATTGCTAGTTAGCCTATTTACAAAAGTCTTCGCAGATATTATATGCATCAGTCCATTATCGTTAAGTATGATTTTAAAATTGCCCCAGAAAACGTAGCTACTTCAAAACATCACTTTGGATTAGGTTTAAACATCCGAAATGGGAAAAATCTCTGGAAAAGTGGACCTATAAAAACGTATTTTAGATTAAATGGTATTAGACATCCTGATGATATGAGTGGAATTATTTTAACCACATATCATCGTAAACTGAACAATGAACCAATTAATTTCAAAGAACAAAAGAAATATTATAAGCAATATTGGAAATTTCAAAAATAAGTTCAGACTCACTTAACAAATGGTATTATTATAAAAACCCGGAAGACCTGTTTCAAAAAGAAGAAGAAGAAATCTATCTTTCAAATTTCAATAAAGGCAGAATGGTTTTAGGTTCAGGATATACTTGGAAGTATTGGGATAATGGCAATGCTTCAGGTAAAGATGTTAAATTAATTGCAGAGATAATTGAAAAAAATAAGAATTCATTTTTATATATCGAGATTTATAGATATGTTTGTAGTATGAATTTGAAAAGAGCAACAGAAATAGGAAAGTGTTTATCGAACCAAATTAGGTTTCAGATTATGGAATGGCTAAAAGAACCAGAGAAACATTTCCCACCACACGAGACATTAAAACATTTCGATGATGGTGTTTGCGTTACATATATACAAGAAAAAGCAGGGTTATCACAATCGACCATTTCGACCTATCTAACTAATATGGAAAAGTGCGGACTTTTAATTTCTACAAGACACGGAAAATGGTCATATTTAAAAAGGAACGAAAAGACAATTAAACAGTTTAAGGATTTTCTATCATAAAAAAAAAATTACTATTACATATCGATATTTCGCTATATAACAAACTATGAAATTATTAATTGACATTTTAGGTTGGTCAGGTTCAGGCTTCATAATTATTGCCTATGCATTAACACTTATAGAAAATAAAAAATATTTAGACTATGGTAAGTATTTAAATTTGTTTGGAGGACTTTTAATAGCTGTAAACTGTTATTTCTATAATGCAATTCCACCATTTGTAACCAATTTACTTTGGAGTGTCATTGCAACTTTAACGATATATAAGTCAAGAAATACAAACGAGAAATGTAACAAAACTCAATGTTTAACTTAAAAATGATAACAATGAAAATTTTAATTATTGGAGGAAACGGAACAATAGGAAAAACTGTTGTTTCACACTTTAAAGAAAAGAACGAAATTTTAATAGCTGGAAGAAGCAATGGAAACGTAACTGTTGATATTGCAGATAGTAATTCCATAAAATCTATGTTTGAGAATATTGGTAAAGTGGATGCTATAATTTGTATCGCAGGTGAAGCCAAATGGGCAGATTTTAATGAACTTACTGAAGATGATTACTATATTGGATTAAAAAGTAAATTAATGGGGCAAGTCAACCTTGTACGCATTGGACAGAATTACTTAAATCCAAATGGTTCGATTACTTTATCAACAGGAATTTTGGCAGACGACCCAGTTGTAAAAACAACAAGTGCCTCTATGGTAAATGGCGGAATACACAGCTTTGTAAAAGCGGTTGCACTTGAAATTGAAAACGGAATTAGAGTAAATGTGGTTTCTTCGGGAATGGTTGAAGATGCTTACGAAAAGTACAAAGATTATTTTCCAGGACACAATCCGATACCTATGAAAAAAGTAATTAACGGATATGTGAGAAGTGTAAACGGAAAAGGAAATGGCGAAATAATTAGAATTTACGACTAACAAAAAGCCAGTTGCCTACAACGTATAAAATTAATTGTTAGTTCTAGCTTACTTACGAAGGTCTTCACAGATGTTACATACACCAGCCCACTACCCTCGTTTCTATTTGGGTTTTAATTGCTAACTTTATATCTAAACGTATAAAACAAAAAGCGCCAAGTTTAAATAAACTTGACGCTTCCCAAAAAACCAACAAAAAACACTACCAAATCCCTCAATTTTATTTTTTATATTAAAAAAACAGGTTTTTCGTTGGTTACGACTACTTCAATTTTTAATATTATATTTTTTGTATATCTCTTTCCATAAGTGGTCCAAGCTCAAAAGTGCTTTCTAATAAGTCTTTCTTTAAAGCTTCTGTTTTAACCAGTTTCCCATTAGCTTTATAAATTTTAGCTAAATGAAACAAGGCCTCTGGTTCAAAGGTTTTCTCTGCAACATGTTCTTCGGCAATGACTAAAGCATTTGCATAATTTCCTTTATTGTAATAAGTCCATGCCAACAGATCGTATGACTGTGGCGTTGGTCTGTTTTTAATTTCGGTATGGGCTATTCGCAAAGCCTCATCAAGTTTTTGTAATTCTTCGGCATATAAAATAACATTGTATTTATTATACATATTGCCATATTTCGTGTTTGCAACTGCTTTAAAATAAGCATTCAGGTTTTCATCTTTGGCTTCAAAATTGTTCTGATATTCAGCAATTTCAGCTTTAAACAAATAATAATCTGGTGATTGATGATTTTCAGAAATACTATTTAATATACGAAGTGCTTCGTCTGGATTTTTTTCGTAAGAATATACAATCCAAGCAATGCCTTTTTTAGCATAAGCATTGTCTGGATGTAATGCTAAAGCTTTTAAATAATATTGATAAGATGCATCAATTTGTCCATCATGACCATAAAAATCAGCAATATTGGTATACGTCCACTGTTTGAAACCTGCTACATTTGAGGCTTCAGAAATTGCCAGTGCTTGTTCCATATACTTTATGGCAGACTGCAAATCTCCTTGATGATCGCTCCATTTTGATAAACGAATTAAATAATCGAAATCTGAAACATCCTTAATTTTATAGAGGTATATTTTTGCCAATTCGTAATCTCCTAGTTCTAAGTACACATCAAAAAGCATTTTTTGAGTTCCTTTTAGATTCTCTCCATGAGTTTCTGCTTTCTTTAATAGCTCTAAAGATTCTTTAAATTTATGTTGCGAAATATAATTTCTTGCTAAAGCTCGTAAATAACTTGATTGCTCATAATTAGTACGTTTGTTTGCTTGAATCAAGCTTTCTTCAGCTTGAATTAGATAATCGATATCTCCAGTAACATGGAACATTTGAGATTGTGCCGAAGCAATTTTAGCCAAATATGGATACTGACTCGGTTCTTTTTCTAGCTTTTCTTCCCAAAAATTTAGTTCCTCAGTGGCTTTTTGCTTCGTTATATTTTCTTTTGTATTCAGATATAGATTGTAATCTTCTACATCTGTAATTTTATTTTGGTTTGTATGACAACTTGTTAAAAACAGAAGTAATAAAACCATTGGAAGGAATTTGTTATACGTGTTCATCTTGATGTTGTTTTTTGTTGTTGTTTTTTTTGATTTTGGCTTTATTAAAACCATTAGAGCATGGCAACCATACTCTAATGGTAATGATAATATTACCAAGCCGAAGCTAAGTAAGGGAATGAGGCAGAAAAAGGTTTGTCGTTTGCATCTACGTTATCGTTAGATAGCTGAGGATTTTCAGAGAAATCTTCACCTCCAAAAATTAGGAGTAATTCTACTGTAATCACATCGTCTGCTAAAGCACGACCTGTTAAGACATTGGTGCCATCGTAAAACGTTGTTGTTCCATCTAAAGACAGGTTTAAGACATCTGTTGCTAATAAACCTGTAAAGGTTGCTGCATCTAATCCTAAGGCATTGGCATCTCCAGGATTAGCATAAGCTGGGCTTAAAGCCATTAAATTTGTTTGAAACATGCTTTGAAAAGCATCACCTTGTTGCGAAGGTGTTGTTACGTTAAACATATCTTTACTTGAAGGTGACACAAAAACAGTATTTACAGCTGGTCTTCCCATTTGATCTTGTTGCATGTACGTTCCAGAAAAATCAGGACTTGATTGCATTGGCATTACATCGTTCATATCATCATCGTTTGAACAATTAAAAGCTAATCCAGAGATCAAAAGGACTGCAACGATGTTTTTTATATTTAATATAGTTTTCATAATTCTAGTGTTTTTTTAAGATTTTTATTGTTTTCTTTTAGATTCTACCCACGTATTTACGGTTCCAGAACCTCCTAACATCACTTTTGGTACTTCTACTACAATTGACATTACGTTTGTTCCAGCAAAAGTATCTGAGCCAGGGTTATTAAATCCGGTGGCATTTCCAGCAAGTATTTCGCCATATTGCGCAAAATCCATAAAGAAAGGATCGTCACGAGGACCTGCAAAAATTTTCAGTCCATTACTCTCTTTTACAATCGCATTAGAACCATAAGGTGTTACTTCTACCATAGATTGTGGTGCAGAAGTTTCAACAGAACTGTTTAGACCTACACTTCCAGGAGTTGTTGGTCCAAAGAAATACATCTTCCCATCTCGTGGAATAGCTTGTATCACTAAATCTTCAACATTGTCTCCAGTTGTGTCAATGTTAAATTCAATCATAACGTTTTCATCGAAGCTGGCATCTGCTGTAGCCGAAGGACTTAATAATCCTTGAACATTTGCTACAAATACCACATTGTTTGTGTTCTGCCCTTGGAAGGCATAAAAATCTGTGATATCGCTTGTACCACCTTGTACTGCAGGAGCATCTATATGATCTGCTGCTACCATAAAGAAACCGGCAACTGCAATTGCACCGATTCCTAATAATACTTTCATTTTTTTCATAATAGTGAGTTTTTTGTTAATTAATAATTGTCTCTCATCCATACCTACGAAAAAAAGGAAAGGCCGGTTTTATATTTTTTTTTAAAAACCGATTCAAACATCTAAAAACACAACAATCCATAAGATATTCATTTGTTTGTCAGCGACTTAAATCATGTTTTTTGAGAAATATTTTAATAAATAATAATTCAATTCAACTTAAATAAACAACATTTCAGTAGTATAAATTTCTTAAACCCAAGCTTAAACCCGTATTTTGGTTTAAACCTTTAAAATAATAACCATGGAAGAGACTCTTAGAATATTTATTTACATACATGCCTTCTTTGGTGGATTAGGGTTAATTGCTGGATTGGGAAGTATCACTGTAAAAAAAGGAAATCTGCTTCATAAAAGGTTGGGGAAATTATTTTCGGTTGGGATGATTATTAGTTCTTTAATCTCTATACCAATTTCTTGGTTACCCAATCATAAAAATCTATTTCTATTTCTTATTGGAATCTTTACTATATACCTGGTAGTCTCAGGAAATAGGATGATAACTTTTAAGTCTAGAAAAAAGAAACACGCTAATGCTATCGATAAAATAACTTCAGGAACCATGTTAATTCTTTCATCTTTTATGATTGTATTAGGTGTTTATGGTTTATTTAATGGTCATTATGTCCATATACTTTTTATTCTTTTTGGTGGTTTTGGTCTTTTCTTAACAGTTATGGATTTTATTTTTTACAAAAACCTCTCTAACCCAACAAACAACTGGCTAATTAATCATGTTCGAAAAATGATTGGTGCTCTCATTGCTTCCATAACTGCATTTATTGTTGCAGGATTAGGAATAGGAAATTTAATAGCTTGGATTTTACCTTCCGTTATTGGAACCATCTATATTATATATTGGAGAAGAAAATTGACTGCAAACACAGAATAAGGCTTCACTTCCAGTTTATATACCAAAAATTTACAGAAGTTGTTTTAAATATTTTTTACACCTAAAAGTTTTAGTTGATTTTCGATTTAAAATATATCTTTACAGCCAAGAAATATTTTAATCATGAATCCATCAGCAAGTGGCTGGATAAAAAAATTACTCAAAGAGTTAGAGACAACCTCTATCTGGAATCATACAGATAATCAATCGTTTTATGATTCTTTAAGAGAGAGTGGTTTTATATATGGAAGTAATGTTAAGGTTGTAAAAGAATATCTTGACTATTCTGAATTTACCGAAGAAGAAATTTGTAAAGTCAACTTTTTACTTGCTTTAAAATATATTTTTCAAGAAAACAAAACGACTCAGGTTGATTTTGTTGAGAGTGTTATTAATTTTTACATTGAAATAAATGCCTATTCAACTTCTATCTTTTCTGAAATTTTAGGAGGAAAAAAAACAGAATCTTTATTAGAAAAAATAATTCATAAACGCATACAAATTGACGATAATTTAATTGATAGAAGCTTTAATTATTTTATAACTAATGCGTTACTTTTTACAGACATATTAGCTTATAAGGCATTTTTGCAAACTCAAGAAATATCCGAAAAGCATATACAACACCTAGAATCTGCTATTGAAGCCATTGTTAGCGAGGTTTTAAATTCTAAAACAATAAAAACCGAATATGACAATAGTTTAATAAAATTAGTGGAGCAATCTGTAAGATATAAATCTCATAAAACGCTTACATTTCAAGAAGCTTTAGAGTTTGTAAACACCGATTTGGAGAAATATTATATTATGGATATTGCCAGTATGGCAACTTGGGGAGATCTAAAAATTGATAAAAATGAAAAATCGCTGCTTTTAAAACTTGGTGAAAATCTAAATTTAGAACAGGAACGCATTGATAACTCCCTACTTTTTATTGAAATATTTTACAACAATAATAAAGATAAAATCGCCTTATTAAGCTCTCAGAACATTGTAAAAACCTTTTATTCAAACTCGAGTAAAATGGTTACCAAATTAATTTCTAGGAATAGTAAGAGGCTTCAAAAAGAGCTATTGGAGAGTAAAGAATTAATGGTTTTGCTAACAAAATCGACCGTTCGAGATTTAAATGACGAAGAGCAAAAAAAAGTACAAGGGCAATTATTAGATATTTTTAAATCCATACCTAGTTTGGCCATTTTTTTACTACCTGGAGGCGCTTTACTTTTGCCTTTGGTTATTAAATTTATACCAAAATTACTTCCTTCTTCCTTTGATGACAATAGAATTGAAGATTAAATTACTCTAACCAAGCTTTAAAGTCTTTAACACGTTCTCTGGCAACAATAACTTCTTGCTCGTTATAGGTATGTAGTTTTATTTGCAAACGCGAGTTTGTATAACTTATCATGTCTTTTATAGCGTTAATATGAACATAAAAAGTTCTATTGACTCTAAAGAACAAATCCGGGTTCAACTCACTTTCTAACTGTTCTAAAGTTATATCTATTAAATAACTCCTACCATCGTTTGTGTATAAATAGGTGCCTTTATTTTCGCTATAAATACATTCAATGTTTTCAATGGAAATGAGTTTTAGATGCTGCCCTACTTTTATTGAAAAGCGTTTTTTATATTCTTTTTCTTCTCTCTCAATGGGGTTTATTAATAGTTTTTTTATATCGTCGAAATTTAAAGTTATGGGCTGATTAGATTTATGGTTAGAGTTAAACTTATTTAGAGCTTGCTCCATTTCTTCAGCATCTATAGGTTTTAATAGATAATCGACACTATTTAATTTAAATGCTTGAAGTGCGTACTCATCATAAGCTGTTGTAAAAATAATAGAAGATTTTACCTCAACCAGATCGAAAATCTCAAAAGAAAGTCCGTCGCTCAACTGAATATCTAAAAATATCAAATCTGGATGTTCATTTTCCTGGAACCACGTTACAGATTCTTCAACAGAATGCAACATGGTTTCTGCCTGAACCCCCATTTTATCTAGCATTCTCTGTAAACGTCTTGCTGAAGGTTTTTCATCTTCAATAATAATGACTTTCATGTGTGTATATTTATAGCAATTAGAAAAGTTTACTTCCAGTGTTTTTTATCTTTATTCATTAACTCTTTTATTTTACGCTCTTCCCAGTTATTTCCCAATAAAAAATCTGGTAAAAACACACTTAGCCCATGTACAGCTAAGCCAATTCCCCAGAAAAACAAAGTAAAGAAATTTTTATACTGAAAATAACTTTCACCAGGATTTAGATCTTGAATGTTTATAATAACAATCATGATGTTAATTACAACATAAACCAATAAGTGGGAGTAAAATCCTTTAATTTTTTTCACCCGTTTTCTAGCACGTTCTAAACGTTCTAGTTCAGAAAAATCTCGTTCCATAATTATTTCCATTTATTTTGATTAGACTCTTCTTCTTTCTCTAAAATCTCTTGTATTTTACGTTGTTCCCAAGATTTACCATACCCAAATACGGCAAATCCATGAAAGATCAAGCCCATTCCCCAACCTAACATAGGGAACCAAAACCATTGAAAACTCCATGATGTTTGGTAATTTAAAAATGCTAAAAAAGGAATAACTATACAATAAGAAAGTAAATTCCCGTAAAAGCCTTTCATTTCTTCTACTTGTTTTTTTGCTCTGTAATATGCGTCTTCTCTGTTGTGTTCTGATTTTGTTTCCATAATGGTAATTTGTTTAGTAAGCATTGGAATTGCAACTGCAAAACTATCTGCTTGTTGATTGATGATGACTTTTCGTTTGGTTAATAAATCGTAGCGTTGCATGATATTACTCAAACCTACGCCACTGCTCTTTTTTACTATTTGTTTAATCTGTAAATTGTTTTCTACGAGTAAAAGTCCGTCTTTTTCGTAAATTTTTATATGCAACGGGTTCTTTTCTGTAACCATATTGTGTTTAACTGCATTCTCTAATAATAACTGAAGAGATAAAGGCACCACTTTACTGTCTGGGTTAGATGCTTGTTCTGGAATATCGAAAACAATACTATCTTCAAATCGCATTTTTAATAAAGACATGTAAGTTTTAGCAAATTTAAGTTCTTCGTCTACAGACACTAAATCTTTGTTTTTTTGCTCCAAGACATATCGATAGATTTTAGATAAGGAGGTTGTAAAATCTTGTGCTTTGTCTGGGTTTTCTTCTATTAAGCTTGTCAACACATTTAAGCTATTAAAAAGGAAATGAGGATCTAACTGATTTTTTAAAGCATCGAATTTAGCTGTTTGCGTTTGGGCAACTATTTGCGATTCTTTAACCTTTTTTTCCTGATTCTTTTTAAAAAAATAAAACGCATGGAATGTAATTACAATGCTTAATGTAATCCATAAACCAAAGGTGTAATTTCTATAAGATTCGTTAGTTATAAAAACTTCAATCGATTGGCCATTATAAAACATGGCTGTTAACATTCTTAATAAAAACAGTCCAATAAGAGTAATAACAACAGAACCTACAATACCTAAAATAATTCTTTTAATACTATCATTTTCTTTCCATGGATATTTTTCTAGATAACCAAAAAAATACATATTAGAATATCCTAGAACAAATGCATATAGTTGATAGAATGAAAAATGGATCAATAACTCATTAACACTTTCAAATTCAAAACCGTTAAAAATGGCATTACCTATTACAAAGACAATACAGCCTATACCAAAGGTTATTAAAATATTTTTAGTGTTACTATTCATGAGTATTATTATTTACAATCTTTTAAAATTTCTTCGGCTCTTTCTTTTCCCCAAGATGGTGCAAATTTAGATTCTGGTTTAAAGGTAGCAAAAAGTTCTAAGGCTCTTTCTACATCTTTACAAAATGGCTGAGTATCCTGACCAAAATAGCGGGCTCCACCAATTTCCCAATCAGCTTTATTTAAAACAACTCTGGGATTGTTAGGCGCAATGGCCTCGGCTTTAGTATATAATGCCATAACTTTTCCAGATAACGTCATCCCATATTTAGCCCCATCGCTTGCCACATAAACCGTATATAACAAAGCTTGCATAACCATTATTTCAGGATTTTCTTTTGAAATAGCTGTAGCATCATTTAAAAAATTTTGTGCTTTATTTAGCTGAGCTTCTAAAGCACTTTTGTCGTTTAGTTTTGTAAAACCATTCAAAATCAAAGTTTCGGCAGCATAATATGGAGGCAACCAATTATCAGGTTCAGCGTTTGCTATACGTTCAAACAGCTGTGAAGCTTCAATTGGGTTTGTTTCCCATAAATCGAATGCTTTCTGCATACCTTGTTCATATTGTGTTTGAGATTGCATGTTTGCAGTAAACAAAATGGCTGCAATTAAAATAAAATGTTTTAAGATTGTCATTGTATTCGTTTTTAATGTTGAGACAAATATCTGATTAATGATACAACAAATAAAAAGTGATTAACCGAACTGTAATATTTTAATTCTGAATTGTTATTAAACAATAAACACTTTCATAAATTTACAAAAGTGTTTATCTAATGAATTACATAGATGCCAATTAATTTTCAATCTTAAAATTAATAGGAATACTATAAGGTACTGTTACTGGATTTCCTCTTTGCAGACCAGGTTTCATTTTTGGAAGCAAGCCAATAATACGTTCTGCTTCTTTTTCAAGCATCTTATCTGGTCCACGAGATCTAATATTGGTTACGTTTCCATCTTTATCCACTTGAAAAAGGACAATAACTCTTCCATAAACTCCTAGCTCTAAAGCTGTTTGTGGGTAAGTGAAATTTTTAATAATATGATTATTAATTTTTTTATTAAAACACTCTTTTAATGCTTCATTGGAAGTGTCTAAACATCCAGGAAAAATAGGCACTTTCTCTACTACTGAAAAAGGAATGCTTACGTCTTCCTCGACTTCTTCAACTTGTACTTCTTCAACTTGCACTACTCGCTCTTCAATTTTTTCCTCTTGATCTGTTTCTGTGCTTTCCAGAACAGTTTCTTCTATTTCCTTAGTGTTCTCAACAACAGTAATAATTTCTGGAGTTGAAAGTACTGTTGGTGGTGGTGGTGTTACACTTAAATCTGTAATAGGAATGTCTTCTTCATACAATTCTTCCATTTGAACATTATCTATTGAGACTTTTGTCCTTTGGTAAGTTTTATGCTCTAAAGTAAGATACGTAAAAAGTAACATGACATTTAAGCCAATGGCAAAATATAGACCACTATTTCTGCCAACTTCAACCTTTGGGTTTTTTTTAGTTTTCATAACAATCTCATTTAGTCTCTTAAAGTTAAGACACTAACCATCAGATTACTATGATATTTATCATGTTTGCAACAAGGTAGGCACTGAAAAAATTATAAATTTTTAAGTTGATTGTCTGTGCCTTTTTCACTTATAGTCCAAAAGAAACCAACAAAAAAGAATTGATCGGCTGCTGGTCTTAAAGTTCTACTTGCGTAATTCCCATTACTATCTGGTGTATCTGCATATTGATATCCATTGACATTCTTGATTCCTAAAACGTTGTTCACCGATAGGTATAATATTTTTTGTGGTGAAATTAAATAAGCCCAATTCACACTTAAACTGTTATACGATTTTGTTTTCTGATTTAAAAACCCTGCCATATTTGGGTTGGTATAGGTTCTTCCAGATGCAAAAGAATAACTCATTCCAAATTGACTTCGCCAGTTCTCAATCCAATATTTAGTAACCAGTGACAGGTTATGAGTATTTACGAAATTTGGTGTGGCCTCTATAGGATAATTATTATAATCTCTTTCGCTATCTAAAAAACTGTAACTCACCCAATAATCTAAGTTTTTAATACTTTTACTGTCTCTCCAAAACAAATCGATTCCCGTTGCATATGCAGAACCAGAATTGTTGTAATTACTATTAAAATCGGCATATTCTGTATCGTATTTTATCAAGTGTTTATAATCTTTATAAAATGCTTCAGCTCTAAAAATCTGTCCATCATTATTTAACTGATAGTTTAAGATATAATGTGCTGTTTTTTGAGCATTTAAATCTTGTTCAAATTTCAATATGTTGTTGTTAGGATTTTGGAAAAAATTACCATAAGCCAAAGAAACTTGGCTCTTAGCAGATGTTTTATAAGCCAAAGATAGTCTTGGAGATAATGTTAATTGCTCAAACAACTCACTATACTCCATTCTTAAACCTGCTTTTAAAGCCAGGTTTTTTGAAAAAAACACATCGCTTTCAGCAAAAGCTGCTGAAAGGTTATTTTTAAATCCGTAAGAAATGTCATTTATAAATGGATTATCATAAGCTTCATTAAAATTAGTTACAAAATATTCTGCTCCAAAATTTATTTTAAATCTATTGCTAAAACGATGATGTAATTTGAATTTGGCATGATACGAATTCTCTTTATCGGCTATATTATCGTCCATCACTTCAAATTCACTTTTATTGTATGTATAGCTTAGGCCTCCAAAAACAGACCAATTACCACCTAAGCTTCCCTTATAAGAGCCATTAAAATAAAGGTTTTGGTTGTTCATTTTATTATGAATTCCTTCCGAGAAATTAATATCCTCTTGAATTAAATCAAAACTTCCAAACTCGAAGGCTGAATACAATTTCAATAAACCTGTATTTGTTTTCTGTCTAAAAACAGCTTCTCCCGATCCTCCTTGAAAAGGTTTAATCCAATCGTTTCTATCTGGAAACAAAGCAACATAAGGTGCTAGATTAATATAAGAGCCATTAACACTTAGGGAGCTGGATTCCCATTTTTCTGTATGACCTAAACTAGCTCCCACGCTCATAATACCAATATCTGTTTTTTCTTGATCTGGTTCTTCAATTGTATTTAATAGAAGTACGGAAGATAAGGCCTGACCAAATTCAGCCGAATAACCACCTGTTGAAAACGTAATACCATCAAATAAAAAAGGAGAATAACGACCTCTAGTTGGTGTGTTATTAGTTGTAGGTACATAAGGTGTAAACACCCGAATACCATCTATAAAAATTTGAGTTTCTTCTGCTTCACCACCACGTACAAATAACCTGCCATCTTCGGCAACTGTTGTGGTTCCTGGAAGAGTTTGTAAAGCGCCAACAAAATCCCCTAAAGCACTTGCTGTGGTAACAACGTCTAATGGCTTCAAGACTGAAATTTTACTATTGTCTCCAGCTGAGAACGTACCTGCAGAAATAACAACTGTATCTAAAGCATTCACGTCTTCTCGTAATTTAAGCTGTAAATTGTTTAATTCGGAAATATCCTTTGTTAACAACAAAGTTTCAAAGGCTAAGAAGGAGACTTTCAAAGTTTTGAATCCTGTTTCACTGGTTTTGAATGAAAAGTTTCCATTTTCATCTGTAGTGGTACCATCGTATGTGCCATCTAAATAAACATTAGCACCTTCTATGGGTTGGTTTTTAGTGTCTGTTACATTTCCATTAATAATCGTTTGTGAGGTTGCAGATAAGGTTAAAAGGTAGAAAAAGATTAAAAAGGTTTGTTTCATGATTGATTGTTTTACTGTTCGATTTTTTGATTGATGAAACAAATCTCTTTAGAAAATGATTGAACAAAAACAAAAAAAGACCGAATTGTAAAAATTATATGATGAATTGAATATATTTGATTTCAACCTAGAATCTATGCTAACCAAAACTGAGAAATCCTTTGCTATTCTATTTATTTTTCTTCTCATATTAGAAATTGCAACATCAAGTTACGAAAGTATTTCTAATCTAAACTATATAGCAAAACCAGCTATTCTGATTTCATTAATCATATTTTTTTGGACACAAAGTTCAAACCTAGAAATCAAGTTAAAAACCATGATATTATTAGCCTTAGTTTTTTCTTTGCTTGGGGATATTCTACTCATGTTTGTAAGTCAATCGGCAAACTATTTTATTGGAGGGTTAGTCGCTTTTTTAACAGCACATATTTTCTATGTTTTAGTGTTTTTAAAACATAGAAACACTTCAAAAAACAGCATCGTTTTTATTGGATTTTTACTAGCTTATGGCGTTCTAATATTTTATATTTTAAGAGATTCTTTAGGCAATATGTTAATCCCAGTTATACTATATATGTTAGTTATTTTTGCAATGGCAACTGCAGCATTTTTAAGAAAAGGTCAGGTTGTTAAAACTAGTTTTACTTTAGTGTTTATTGGTGCTATTTTATTTATGATTTCGGATAGTATTTTAGCTTTAAACAAATTTTATCAGCCCTTGCCATTTACAAATTTTAGTATTATGTTTACTTACTCATTTGCACAATTATTTATTGTTTTCGGACTTTTAAAACAACGATAGATTAAATCTATAACATATATTTAACATATTGTAATCCATAGTTTTACAACAATTATATAAACTATTAATTTAGCTTTTTAAAAGGTCTAATAATTAATCTAGCTGCTTTATCAAAATTGATATAATTATAAGTCCAATTAAATAAAACAACAATTTTATTTCTAAAACCCACCAAAGACATTAAGTGTACAAACATCCAGACAAACCAAGCAAAAAAACCAGAAAACTTATACGCTTTTAAATCGACTACTGCTTTATTTCTTCCTATGGTTGCCATAGAACCTTTGTCTTTATATTCAAATTTTTTCATCGGTTTTCCTGCAATCAAACTCATCAGATTTTTTCCTAATAATTTTCCTTGTTGAATAGCTGGTTGCGCAACTTGAGGATGTCCATTTGGATAGGCTTCGGTTTTCATTAAAGCAATATCTCCAAGAGCAAAAATAGCATCATATCCTTCTACTTGATTATAGTTGTTTACACGATATCTGTTAGCTTTTTCTATAAGCACATTCTCCAAGCCTTGAATTGGGTTTCCAGTAACACCAGCTGCCCAAATTAGGGTTTCTGTTTCAAGTATTAAATTGGTGTTTGTAGATACTTTTAATCCGTCGTAATCTTTTACAAACGTATTACAATGCACAACAACTCCTAATGTATTTAAAAATTTTAGGGATTTTTTAGAGGCATGTTCACTCATTGGAGGTAACAATTTAGGTCCTCCTTCTAAAAGGTGAATTTGCATATCGCTAGAATTCAGATCATGATAATCTTTAGGCAGAATATGGTTTTTAAGCTCAGCAATTGCACCAGCAAGCTCCACTCCTGTTGGTCCACCACCAACAATTACAAAATTGAGATAAGCTTCTCGCTCTTCTTTAGAATTAGCAATTGCCGCTTTTTCAAAGTTCTGAAGGATTAAACTTCTAATGTTTAGAGCTTGTGGCACTGTTTTCATTGGCATACTATTAATCTCAATAGCTTTATTACCAAAATAATTGGTTTTTGTTCCTGTTGCAATTACCAAATAGTCGAAAGACAATTCTCCAATGTCTGTAACAATCTTTTTAGAAATTCCATCAATTGAACGAACCTCTGCTAATCTAAAAAATGTATTAGGTTGGCTTTTTATAATTTTTCTTAATGGATAGGCAATCGAATCAGGCTCCAATCCAGATGAAGACACTTGATATAATAATGGCTGAAACGTATGGTAATTGCGCTTATCTAACAGAACAACTTGTACACTTTTATTTGCAAGCATTTTAACCAAACTAACACCTGCAAAACCTCCTCCTATAATAACAATTCGTGGATTCTTAGATTTAGGAATATTCATAATATGTAGAAAAAAAATCTATTTCAAAGATACAACTTATGCTTGTTTAACACTATTTTTAAATAATGTTTCGAGTAACTGTAACAAATTTTAAAAAAGACTACTTATAGTATAACTAAACCATCCTTTTGAATAAAGAATTAGAACATAATTTTATTGAAGAGTTAGAAAAGAATCAAAACATTGTGCATAAAGTGTGTAGAATTTACACAAACAATCAAGAGGCACATAACGATTTATTTCAGGAAATAACCATACAACTTTGGAAAGCTTATCCGAAATTTCGAGGCGATTCAAAATTTAGTACATGGATGTATCGTGTTGGTTTAAATACTGCCATAACACTTTATAGAAAACGTAAACGGTCTATTAAAACTGAAGAATTCGACGCGTTTCAATATAAAATTTCATCTGAACCTTATGATGATACTGAAGAGGAACAATTAAAATTGTTATACAAAGCAGTACATCAATTAAACGATATTGAAAAAGCACTTGTCTTCCTTTATTTGGAGGACAAAAACTATAAAGAAATTAGTGAAACAATAGGAATTAGTGAAGTTAATGCACGTGTGAAGATGAATCGAGTAAAAAACAAATTAAGAACTATTTTAAATCCGTAAACATATGGATGAATTAG
Organism: Flavobacteriaceae bacterium LYZ1037; assembly: GCA_003144015.1. GTDB lineage: Bacteria > Bacteroidota > Bacteroidia > Flavobacteriales > Flavobacteriaceae > Xanthomarina. Next base: position 194,773 of record QFWS01000003.1, read on the forward strand.
AATTATTAAAAAAAGACTGGAAAAAAGATGAAGATACAAAGTATCCGAAGCTATCCTATAATGAAATCTATAAAATGATTTTGAAGAAATCGTCTTCTATTGTCAAATGGATCTTTATTATTAGCATATTAGAATTTGCTCTTTGGACTTTAATTTCATTTGCTTTTAAAAACACCGATTATAACAAGCGTTTTGAAAGTTATCATGCTGAAAATATCATGATTCCATTCTTAATATTAGGCTATATCATTTTAGCTTATTTTTTCTATAAATTTTACATGAATTATAGAACTATTTCGGCTACAGATAGCGCCAAAATTTTAATGGAAAACATCTTGAAAACAAGACGAACCGTTAAACACTATGTTGGTTTCAACCTTATTTATATGGCTGTTTCGGCGTTTGTTGCCTTGGGTATTCAGTTTGATAGAGATGAAGACATGATTTCCTTGGTGGAAAAAGCTTCGGCAAATGGTGAAGCCTTTAAATTTTATGCAATTACCATTGTTTTAACCCTTGTATTTTTAGCAGTGTTTATTGCCGTTATTCTAGGTTTTTATTATTTAATTTATGGCATCTTATTAAAACGACTTAATAAAAATTATAAAGAACTTAAAAAACTAGAAGTGTAAATATAACACCTCTAATAAGGTCCAGAAATCAGATTAATAATCATCTTCAAGACGCCATTTTCGTTTTTTATTTAATTCTTCTTTTTCCTCTAATTCTTCACGAGGTATCACTTTTAAGAACGAAGGGTGCTGTTCGATGGCATATTCTATTTTTTCAACGATATCTGCAATACTTTCATTATCATAATCGATAACAAGTGGTTCTTTAACTTCAAAAGTTTGTAAGATATTTTTCTTTTTTACACGCAAACCTTTCTTATCAAAAGATCGTCTAAAACCATCAATGACAATAGGTACAACCATAGGTTTATAATGTTTAATAATATGGGCTGTTCCTTTCCTTATAGGTTTAAATGGTGTGGTGGTTCCTTGAGGGAACGTAATAACCCAACCATCGTCTAAAGCTTTCTTTATATTAGAAATATCGCTCATTTTAACCTGACGCTTAACATCTTCACCTTTAGATCGCCATGTACGTTCAATACTAATCGAACCAGCATAAGCCAATATTTTTGGCAATAATCCAGACTTCATCGTCTCTTTTGCTGCAACGTAGTAGATATTTAATTTTGGGTTCCACAAATAACCAATGTTCTTAATATTGTCTCCTCTATTACTTAAACTTGCATTAAAAACATGAAACATGGCAACGACATCAGCAAAATATGTTTGGTGATTTGAAATAAACAAGACGTTTGTTTCTGGTAAGTTTTTAATTATTTCTGAGCCTTCAATTTGAAGCTCATTAAACCCTCTAAACCTTCTGTGGGAGAGAGAACCAATGATTCTAATAACCCATTTTTTTATAAAAAGTAAGTGTCCGAAAGGATTTCTTTTAAACAAACCCATAAAAGATTTTTTTCTTAGTTAGATAGCACAAAGATACTAAAAACAGAACCTTTACATAGCCTGTTTTAACAAGTCTTTAATTTCGCTTAACATCATAGCTGTTGCTCCCCAGACTATATGTCCGTTTAAATTAAATGCTGGAACCACTACATCTCTATTATACGAAGTAGCAACCGTTTTTTGCACCACATTTATATCGTTAATAAAATCTTGCAATGTCACTTCTAAAATATCTTCCACCTCTTCGTCCTGCTTAATAAAACTAGGAGTGATTCTAGAAATTCCAATAAAAGGCTGCACAAAAAAGTTGCTAGGTGGAATATAAACTTGTGTTAGTTTTCTTAAAACCTCAATGCAATTTTCTGGCACACCAACCTCTTCAAAAGTTTCTCTAACAGCAGCAGCTTCAATGGAAGCATCTGATTTTTCTAACTTCCCACCAGGGAATCCTATTTGTGCAGAATGCACACCTTTATAGGTCTTTCTTAATATTAAAACCAGATTTGTCTCTAAGTTCAAATTCGGATAAAATAGCGCCATCACACCTGCGTGCTTAGCATCTTTAATTACATACTTTTGTTTTTCTTTCAAAGCTTCTCTAAAAGGTGGCGACATTTTTAACTGAGAAGGTTCGGCTGGAAGTGGTATATTTTCTATTTTTGAAATGAGCTTACAAAATTTATCAAATTCCATAGTTTTCTAAATGCTATCAAAAAACATAAGCAACCATTAATAAATCTGAATATAAAAAAGGATCAAAATTCATTTATGAAGTATATTTTTCTAGTTGTAGTTAGTTTGTTCTTATTGAATTGTGAAGATAAACAATCTGATAAAAAAACAAATACATCGGTTACAGAAACAAGCAAAAAAAATAAAAAAGACACTTTTTCTGAGAAAGATGTCGAAATTAAAACGATAGAGAAAGAGCCTGAACGTTTAACAGACGAAAATGCTATGGAGTTTTTTCTTCAATACGAAAAAGAAAATCCTGAAAATAAAGTACGCATCACCACTCGTTTTGGAGACATTGACATTTTATTATTTAATGAAACAAAATTTCATCGTGCTAATTTTATTTTTTTAACGAAACAAAACTATTTTGAAGGCACACAATTTTATCGTGTTATCAATAATTTTATTATTCAAGCTGGAAACTCTGACGATTCTAAAGTGTCTAAAAAACGCAACAACATTGGCAGGTATCTTTTACCTACCGATACTAAGCGTGGTTTTAAACACGATAGAGGTGTTATAAGTATGCCTAGTGGTGAGATAGACAATCCATACAAATTAGCATCTCCATTTGAATTTTTTATTGTTCAACAAGAAGGTGGTGCACACCATTTGGATGGCGATTATACTATTTTTGGAAAAGTAATAAAAGGTTTAGATGTTGTTGATATGATAGCCAAACAAAAAACAGATGTTGGAGATTGGCCTTTACAAAACATTTACATTGAAAAAGTTGAAATTTTAGAATAGTTAAAAAATTGAAATCAAAATTAAATTTCAATTATGATTTTATTAGTCTTTATACAAACTTGGTAGACTAATTTTAAATCGAATAGCTAATAATCTTACCAAGATCACAATAAATCCTGCAATAACAAAAGCTATGTCGATATCTATTGGGAGCTTTTTTATTAAAAAATAAGAAAACCCACCAACAATACAAGCAGTAGCATATATCTCTTTCCTAAAAATAACTGGAATTTCGTTGCATAATATATCGCGAATAACACCACCAAAACAAGCAGAAATAGTCCCTAAGGAAACACAAATAATAGGGTTTAATCCTGCAGATATGCCTTTTTCTACACCAACAACTGTATAAAGTCCTATTCCAATAGTGTCGAATAACAGCAATGATTTTCTTAAATAATCTATTTTAGATTTAAAAATTACGGTAAATATGGTAGAAGCTAGAATAACATAAGCATACGTCATGTTTTTCATCCAACTAACTGGCGTGTCTCCAATTAAAATATCGCGTAAGGTTCCACCACCAACAGCTGTTACAAACGCAATTATTAAAACTCCAAAAGGATCCATTCTTTTGTTTAAAGCAACTAAAACACCAGATATGGCAAAAGCGATAGTTCCTAATATATCAATGGCGTAAAACATATTTTATAAATTCTTGTTCTAAAACATTCTTCTTAAATAGATGTACAAAATAAAGGTAAAAGCACTCAATAATAAAGCTAATATTGATTAAATTCTGATTAAAACAGAATAGATCTATACAATTCAAGCAATTAAATTTACAATTGGGTAAGTATTCTTATCTTCACAGGCATAATAATTAGACATTTGAAAAGTATTAATCAATAAATCAACAAAAATGAAAACACTAACTTTAATTTTATCACTTATTTTAACTTCAACATTAAGTTTTGCTCAAGAAAGTACAGAAACCTACAGTATTACTGTAAAAGTAGATAATGCTTTAAGTGATGAAGGTCACATGTTAATTGGTCTGCATACAGAAGACACTTTTATGAAAGCAAAAGGGGTTCAGATCTCTAAAAGCGAGATAGTAGATGGCACTGTTGCAGTTACTTTCGACAATGTAACACCTGGAACTTATGCTATTATGGTGTTCCATGATGCAAATGATAATGAAAAAATGGATTTCGATACTACAGGAAGACCTAGTGAATCTTATGGTATGTCTAATAACCCTGTACTTTTTGGCCCACCAAATTTTACAGACGCAAAATTTGAATTAGTAGATGAAGATATAGAAGTTGTAATTCGATTCTAATTCATTATACATCTATAAATAAAAGCGACCAAATAAATATTTGGTCGCTTTTTTATTTACAACACATTTAATCTATTATTAACACTCATTGTTATAAATTTTATTGATAGTTTTTATATTTTTATAGTCTAAATTAATTGGCATGACCATTACACAACTATATTATGTTTTAGCTGTCGCTGAAAATCAAAATTTTACAAAAGCTGCTGAAAAATGTTTTGTTACGCAACCAACATTAAGCATGCAAATACAAAAATTAGAAGACGAATTAGATGTTTTGATTTTTGATAGAAGTAAGAAACCCATTGAACTTACTGAAGTTGGTAGAAAGATTGTTAATCAAGCAAAAAACATTGTCAATGAATCCTATAGAATACAGGACATAGTCGATCAACAAAAAGGTTTTATAGGAGGCGAATTTAAACTTGGTATAATTCCAACTATTATGCCGACACTTCTACCCATGTTTCTAAAAGCTTTTATTAAAAAGTATCCGAAAATTAAACTTAAAATAGAAGAATTAACAACTGAAGATATTATAACTAGGTTAAACGAAGGGCATTTAGATGCAGCTATTGCTGCAACTCCATTGGAAACCGATAGCATTAAAGAACGAGTCTTATATTTCGAACCATTTGTTGGTTATATTCCCGAACATCATAGATTACACAGTAAACAAAAAATTAACACTTCAGATTTAGATATTGAAGATATGCTACTTCTAGAAGATGGGCATTGTTTTAGAGATGGTGTTATTAATCTTTGTAAAGCATTTAAAAGTCAGGTAGATTCGCATTTCCAAATAGAAAGTGGTAGCATAGAAACCTTAATTAAACTTTCTAATGAAGGTATGGGAATGACACTTCTACCCTATTTACACACTTTAGATTTAAATGAAAAAGCGAAACTTAATTTACATCATTTTAACGAACCAAGTCCTGCCAGGGAAGTCAGTATTATTTATCATAAAAGTGAGCTTAAAATGCAAATAATAGAAGCCTTACAGAATGTAATTTCTGGCATAATTAGGGGTGCTATTAAATTCCAAAATGTCGAAATAATTAGTCCATTACCTAAATAATAAAAGCGACCTGTTGGTCGCTTTTAATTTTATTATTCTTTTAGATAGATTAGACATTGATTTAAATCTGGATTTTGCAGTACAAGAGATTGGATATAAATCTTTAACTCTTCAATTTCATAGGGTAATAATCTTTGAAGGGCTTTTTGTACTTCTTTGCAAAACAACGTAGCATCAAAACTAACTTTATTAAGTACCGTTTTGGTGTACTCGAACATTGCTCTCGCCATAATTATTTTAGGTTTTGGTTTAAAAAAGTAGATTTGTTAAATAGGCATTTATGTTTAGTTCTATGTCTAAATTTACTAAAAAAAAGCATTGGTTTTATATTTAAACAAAACTTTAACAGTACACATAAATTTAAAACCTGTTATCTCCATCAAGCAAATCTCCTAACCCTCCTAAGACACTCCCTTCTCCTTTGTCTTTCCCTCCTCCTTTTGGAGCTGAAGCTAAAACTCGTCCAGCCAGCCTACTAAAAGGGAGGGATTGAATAAATACAGTTCCTGGACCTTGAAGTTTTGCAAAAAACAAACCTTCACCTCCAAAAATGGTGTTTTTTATACCTCCAATAAATTCGATATCGTAATCAATATGTTGTGTAAAGCCTATAATACAGCCTGTATCTACTCTTAATATTTCACCTTGTTTTAATTCTTTTTGCACCATGGTTCCACCAGCATGAACAAATGCTTTACCGTCTCCTTCAAGCTTTTGCATAATAAAACCTTCACCCCCAAAAAGGCCTCTGCCTAATTTTTTACTAAATTCTATTCCAATACTAACACCTTTAGCTGCGCATAAAAAAGCATCTTTTTGACAAATAAACTTCCCGTTAAAAGCCGTTAAATCTATCGGAATTATTTTTCCAGGATATGGTGAGGCAAAACTTACTTTACGTTTTCCTGTTAAGTTATTATAGAAAGCAGTCATAAATAAACTTTCACCAGTAAGTATTCGTTTTCCAGCTCCAAGTATGGAATCTAAAAACCCTTTGCTTTTAGCAGAACCATCGCCAAAAATAGTTTCCATTTTAATCCCGTCGTCCATCATCATAAAACTTCCTGCTTCTGCAACTACGCCTTCTTGTGGATCTAATTCAATTTCCACAAATTGCATTTCTTCACCGTATATTTTATAATCTATTTCGTGTGCTGTCATAATAATTTATGTTTAATTTATACTTTATATGTTGCAGAAAATAACATTTTGTTACAATTAAGCTCTTACTTTTACAGACCAAGTGAAAGTAAATCTTGACACTTCTATGTTATTAGAGTTTTTGCCAACAACATTTAAAGTAATTTGCTCTCCTAACTCGGTTTGTATGGCTTTATTAATAACCTCATCTACCAAAAGCCCTTCGGAACACTCAAAAGTAATTCTTCCAGTGGCTTTTTTAGAATAGCTTGCATCATTTTTAACTAATAGCATCGCAATATTTTTACCACTTGCTTCTATTTTATTTATTATTAATGCCCCTGTAGTTAATTCGGCAGCCATACCTTGTACTGCCCAAAATAAAGATTTAAACGGGTTTTGATTAATCCATCGATGTTTTACGCTAACAATACATCTTTCTGCATCTAAATGTTTTGTACGAACTCCAGTAAAATAGGCCGACGGTAATTTAAAAAGTAAAAAGCTATTAAGTTTTTTGGGAGTTATTTTCATGTTTTGATTTTGAAATTAAAAATAGGATTTAATCATTCAAAGATAAGATTTCAATAATTTAAAAAATAATGGACGCTTATTTCTTTTCAACAACAAATGCTGGAGGATATGTTGTTGTAAACAACCCATTCCAACTACTGGCAAAAATCATTTTTGTTCCATCTCTATTTACAACAGCTTGAGCTTGCTCTTCATAACTATCATGGTAGGTTGCATGATGTTCTCCAAACCTTTCTATGGTATTGCTTGAATCTAATTTTATAGCAAATAGTTCCTTTTTTCCTATCGTCTCACAACATCCTTCACTCACGTAGGCCCAACCTGGTCTTTTTGTATTTCTACAACTTATATGTCCTCCCCAAACACCAGTAGCTTCTGTGTATTTAAAGAGTGGTGTAACTAACCCATCGGAAAGCCGAACCATTTTCATATAAAAATGATTAGGTCTGGTTGTTTTATCTCCAAAAGCGACGTACACTTCATTTCCTTCAGTATCAATTCCTAAATCTGAATGTGTAGTGTAATTATTTAGATGCCTTTTATTCGTCAAATCTATATCGTATGCTTTTAATCCCTGATTTTCTTCTTCCCCATCTTCAGAAAAAGCAGTAATAGCAAAATTACCTAAAGGACTTACCGAAAACCAGGCTAAATTAACAGCACCAAGATAATCTGTGCCAACAATTTGATTGTTTTGAATATCGAACACTAGTAACGTTAATTCGTTTTCATTAACTCCTACAATGCCAATATATTTATCATTATAAGACATATTCCCTTTATTAAGTCCATAACTAATTTTTTCAAAATCACTGAATTCATAAATTTCTCGAATGTTATTACTCTTTAAACTATAAGAAACCAACCTGTTTTTTAAAGTCCCATACATCACATCTGGATTGGTATTAGACCAGGTAGCAGAGTTTGGAATATCTGCCCATTTAATAAATTTATAAGTGCTTCCATCAAGAATGGCTGCTGGGTAACCAGATAGTTTAATAAAGGTCTCATTACTGTTCCATGGAGAATCTAAACTATAGTGATGTCTTAGTCTTTGACTATCTCCTTCAAAGACAGAAACATCGCTTATTCTTGTTATTTGATAACCAAACTTATTTGTAAAAGGCTTTAAATAATCTGGTGTATTCGTTGGAGACTGATACGTTTTCCAAGCAACATCCATAATATTTTCTTCAACAGGATGAGTTTGAGAAATACAACTTGAACACAGTATAGTCAAGACATAAGCGAATTTTTTAATCATAACTTAGTTATAAATTAGACGATATTAATCGTACCCCAATTTATTAAAAATAACCGAACTACAATTTGTTAATGTTTTGTTAAATTTTAGTACTTTGTATTGCATAATACCTTCTTTTAGATATATATTTGCATAAGAAACTATTATATGCTTTTAAAATGTTAGACAATCACCAAAAAAATATTGCCACATTTATTCATCTTTCAACCTTCTCTAGATTTATTATACCTCTTGGGAATTTTATAGGACCTTTAATATTATGGATTGCAAATAAAGACAAATCAGAATTTGTAGATGCTCATGGAAAACAAGCAATTAATTTTCAGATAAGCATTTTATTATATGCTATTATTTTAGGAATGTTAACAATTCCGTTCTTTGTTTTTAATCTATTTAGTGGTTTAGATTTTATAAATATTGACACGTTTGACAGCATTCATTTAAGCTTAACAAAACCTTCGCCACTTTTATATATAACAGGTGGATTAGGTTTTATAGCTTTTACGGGATTCATACTAGAGCTCGTTTTTATTGTAAAGGCTGGTTTGGCAGCAAAAGATGGCGATTATTACAAATACCCATTAACCATTAACTTTTTAAAATAAAATCATCAATTCTTCTTTGTTAAAACATAGAAGTATAAATCAAAATCAAAAAATGAACAGTTTAAAAAAATTAAAACGATTGACACTATGAAGATAGAGAACACAAAGGCACAAATGCGAAAAGGTGTTTTAGAATACTGCATTTTATCTGTCCTTAAAGATGAGGATGCATATGTAGCAGAAATTTTAGGCACTCTTAAAGACGCAAAACTGTTAGTGGTTGAAGGCACCATTTATCCTTTACTAACACGTCTTAAAAACGCAGGACTTCTCAATTACAGATGGGAGGAATCAACATCAGGACCACCAAGAAAATATTATGGTCTAACAGAAACAGGTAAATTGTTTCTAAACGAATTAAACACTACTTGGAGTGAATTACAAAATGCAGTTAATATAGTAACCAGTCAAAAAAACACAAAATAATGAATAAAACAGTCAACATAAATTTAGCAGGTATCTTTTTTCATATAGATGAAGACGCATACTTAAAACTACAACGCTATCTTGAGGCTATAAAACGTTCATTTACAGACTCTCAAGGAAGATCTGAAATCATAGCTGATATTGAAGCAAGAATTGCAGAACTTTTTGGCGAACGTGTCAAACACGAGAAACAAGTTATTGGAAATAAAGAGGTTGATGAAGTCATTACCATAATGGGGCAACCAGAAGATTATCTTGTGGACGACGAAATCTTTGAAGATGAACCAAAGACACATCAAAGCAGACCTTCAGGTCGTGCAAAAAAACTATTTAGAGATACAGATAACTCTTATGTAGGAGGTGTCTCTTCTGGGCTTGGGCATTACTTAGGTATTGATGCACTTTGGATTCGTTTAATCTGGATATTATTAATCTTTGGCGCAGGAACAGGTGTCTTACTTTACATTTTATTATGGATTTTAGTTCCAGAAGCTGTAACCACTGCCGACAAGCTAACCATGACTGGCGAGCCTGTTAATATTAGCAACATTGAAAAAAAAATCAAGGACGGCTTTGATGGTGTTTCAAATGCCGCAAGAAATGTATCAGATACGCTTTCTGAAAAAGCAAAAGATGTCTCAAATACTGTTTCCGACGCTGCTAAAAACGTCAATTTTCAAAAGCAAGGAAATAGTCTAAAATCGACATCTAAGTCATTTTTCGATACCATTGGAGATATCTTCATGTTTTTCCTTAAAGTATTTGCGAAATTTATAGGAATCATGCTTATCATTATTGGTTCTGCAACGTTAATAGGACTCATAATAGGATTCTTTACAGTTGGCGCAACCGATTTAATTCATGTTCCTGGTTTCGATTTTATAGACGCAGCAAATGCAGCTAATACACCTATCTGGCTTGTGTCTCTATTAATTCTTTTTGCTATTGGCATTCCATTTTTCTTTGTTTTCTATTTAGGATTAAAAATTTTAGTAAACAATTTAAAATCTATTGGAAACATTGCAAAATTCTCATTACTAGGTCTTTGGTTTATTGCTGTAATTAGCCTAGCGGTTATAGGTGTAAAGCAAGCTAGTGAACATGCTTTTGATGCAAATGTAAACACCAAGGAAACTCTTAATATTACAGCAAACGATACACTTAAAGTTAAGATGACTACAAATGATGCTTATAAAAATAGTGTGTATAGAAATAGTAATTCTGTAAGATTGGTTTATAATGAAAATGATGAAAAAATCATCTATTCATCAGACATTCGTCTTATTGTAAGATCTACTAAAGATAGTTTGGCTTCTTTAAGAATTGAGAAAAGTGCAGAAGGAAGCAGTTATCAACAAGCAAAAGAAAGAGCAAACAACATTAATTACAACTATGTATTAAAAGACAATGAGCTTCTATTAGATGCTTATTTAACAACTGCATACGAAAATAAATTTAGCGATCAAGAAGTAGAACTTATTCTGTATTTACCTGAAGGTTCAACCCTTTATGCAGATGATAACACTTATATTTTTCATAGAAATTCAAGCTATTACGACGATATTTTAGAGAATGGCATGGAAGAAAAGTATTTAAAAATCATGAATAATGAAATTTTATGTTCAGACTGTCCAGATGAGGATTTTAAAATAGACATCAACGACAACGATTCTCATATTAAAATAAATGACAAAGGCATAGAGATAAAATCGAAAGGTTCTAATCTAGAAATTAATGATGCTGGCGTCAATGCAAATAGCGAAACAATGAAAGTAAACATCGACGAAAACGGTATTAATATTACTTCTGATGATAATCATACAGTTGAGTAATATTATCTAACAGTTCAGAAAAGAAAACTTTTTAAAAACTTAATAAAAAGCAATCTTTGAATCATCAATAAAATCATCAATAAAATCATCAATCAAAAAACGAACAATTATGAGTACACTAACAAAAATCATGGCATCAATTATACTAGCCATCTTAATGATGTCATGTAATTTCGACGGAAATTTTGGAACAGGAATAAATGGAAACGGACAAGTAGTAATTAAAGAACGACCTTTAAATGGCACTTTTAATTCCATTAAAGTGAGTAGAGGTATTGATGTCTATTTAACACAAAGTGATACAGAACGATTAAGTGTAGAAGCAGACGAAAATCTTCACGATATTATTACTACAAACATTGAAAACGATGTGCTTATTATAACTGCAAGTGAAAACATTGGAAGATCGACTTCTAAAAAAGTGATGTTGCATTTCAATCATATTTCATCTATCAAAACCACAAGTGGTAGCGATGTCGTTTCAACAAATACCATTCGTGTTTCAGATTTAGAATTAAATTCTACTAGTGGAAGCGATATAGAATTATCTATTGATGCCGAATCTGTTTCCTGTCACTCAACCAGTGGTAGCGATATCGAATTAACAGGTAAGACAGATAATTTTATTGCAGAAGCAACAAGTGGTAGTTCTATTGAAGCCGAAAATCTAATGACATTAAATGCGCAAGTAAAAGCTACTAGTGGTGCTGACATTAGAGTAAACACTTCTAAAAAACTTACTGCAAAAGCCTCTAGTGGTGGCGATATTAGATATTCAGGAAATCCAGAAGTTGTAAAAACTAGCGATGGTGTCTCTGGTTCAATAAAAAGAAATTAAACCCCTTACTAACAACCAAAAACTAAAACCATGTCAATCTTTAAGGGATTGAGATGGTTTTTATTAATCTTCATAAAACAAAAAAAATCCAAAAACTTTCGTTTTCGGATTTTTTAATAATTTATAATATGCTATTTAGTTATAGTTAGACGTAGACACTTCAAACGAAGCATCTTTAGAAGCCAACCATCTTTCGGCATCTAAAGCTGCCATACATCCAGTTCCTGCTGCTGTAACAGCTTGTCTGTACACATGATCTGCTGCATCTCCAGAAACAAAAACACCTTCTATATTGGTTTTAGAAGTTCCAGGTACATTGATAATATATCCTGTTTCATCTAAATCTAAAAAGTCTTTAAAGATATCTGTATTTGGTTTGTGTCCAATAGCCACAAAAAAGCCAGTTGCTGGAATCTCGTGCTTTTCTTGAGTTTGATTATTAAATACTCTTACTCCAGTCACAACCTGTCCATCTCCTAGAACCTCATCGGTTTCTGTGTTATAAAGAATTTCAATGTTCTCTGTATTTTTAACACGAGCAGCCATAATTTTTGAGGCTCTAAACTCATCACGTCTTACCAACATCGTTACCTTTTTACAAAGCTTTGAGAGGTAATGTGCTTCTTCGCAAGCAGAATCTCCTGCTCCAACAATCACTACTTCTTGATTTCTGTAAAAGAATCCGTCGCAAACAGCACACGCAGAGACACCTCCACCAAGCTTTAAATATTTCTGTTCAGAATCTAACCCTAAATACATGGCCGAAGCTCCAGTAGATATAATTACTGTATCGCAATGAATTTCTTTTGTATCATTTACCCAAACTTTATGTACACCTCCAGAAAAATCAACTTTTGTTACCCAACCGTCGCGTACATCTGTTTCAAAACGTTCAGCTTGTTTTTGTAGCTCAATCATCATTTCTGGTCCTGTAATCCCATCTGGATAACCTGGAAAATTTTCAACTTCGTTAGTTGTTGTTAATTGACCTCCTGGTTGAGTTCCTTGGTATAAAACAGGTTTCATATTTGCTCTGGCAGCATAAATAGCTGCAGTATATCCTGCAGGTCCAGACCCTATTATTAAGCACTTTACTTTTTCTATTGTATCAGACATAATGAAATGTAATTTATATACAACAAAAGTAGAATTTTTATAAGAAACCTTACATGAAACTTATTAAAAGTTATTATTATCATATTAGTTTCTTTGATGCTATTTTTTTATCTCAAATAAAATTAAGAATCATTTTCATTTTCTAAATCCTTTTGATTCTCTTTTGCCTCCTCTTGATCGTTATAAAGCAACGGGTGATCTTGTTTTAAACCTACAATCAAAATAATATTTCGAACTGTATTATAAAGCATGAGTATTACTAAAACCATTAATCCACTTAACATTGATGACATGATTAATGTGAACCAATAAATAGCTTTAAACCATAAGTTTGGCACATTATCTGATTCGGTTATAGGAATATTAAAGACCTGAAATAAAACAAGTGTCACTACAAATAAAAAAGTATCTATTTTGGCAATGCTTAAAACCTCTAAATAATGACTGTCTTTTAGTTTAGATTTGGTTCCAGAGCTAATTCCTAATAAAGTTAAAAGCAATGCTAAAATGGTTGCTGAAGCTAGAATTATGGTATTACACAGCATGTTAATCCCCATTAAAGAGGAACTTAACAACTGTCTGGCTTCGTATCCAGAAATATTACCTAATAAAAAAACACTCATACTAATTAGCACAAACGTAATCAATGCTCCATAAATGGCTCTTTTGTTTTGTTTTAAAAATTCTGTCATTGTTAAACAAGTAATTTTATATGAATTAATAATATAATTTTTACAGTTAGTAGGACACTTTTTAAAAAGGTAGATTTATTTATTAAAAAACAAATTATGGGAACAATTGCAATAGATAAAAGAAAAATCATTCTTTATTACCACTCAGAAAACCAATTAGGCAAACAAGCTTATAGTTATTTACAAGCGACAAATAAAAAGATTTTGGCTGTAGATATTTCTAAAACTAAAGTAACTGGAACACAATGGTTAGAAATTTCAGAAAATTTACACACCATACTTTCTAAGTTAATCAATCAAGAACATCCAAATTTTAGAGATTATTACGATTCTGGTATCACCTTAGATAAAGAAGACTGGATAAAAGTACTACAAAAACATCCTGAAACTTTACGTTGCCCAATATTAATTAATGGTGAAAATTACCATCTTATTGAAACGCCATCTGAAGTTTCTAAATACTTAGAAAACGAAGACATTTCTAAGGATGCTCGCTCTAAAAGCTAAATACATTAAATATTTTCATTAGATCGATCGTTTTCTTTTGGAATGTTTTTAAAAAAATCATCCAATTCTGTATCGCTATTTACACCATAATTAGCAGTTACCATCCCTTTTACACCATCGTGTGTTTTAATAACATATAAAATTGACATGTCCGATGGGTTACTCATCCCTTCAAACCTGTGTTCCCTTTCAATAATAATTTGTTTAGGTGAATACATGTTTTTGGTGTCAAGTTCTATTAAAGAACCTTCTTCACATTTAAAATTACTTGTATAACCTTTGTTTTGGTATTTTGTAATAAGATCTAATTCGTTTCTATCGTGTTTCATAATATATTGTATTAATTTAAAAAAGGCAGACGAGCTTTTAAGAATGCTTACCTGCCTTTAACTACCAACCAACTAACTAATCTTTACTAACTAATAAGTACTTGATTCTAATTATTAGTCAAATACATCTTCTACTTCATCTGCAGCGTCATCAACAGCATCTCCTACATCGTCTGCAACATCTTCAATATCGTTGTTTTTTTGCTCTCTACAACTTGGTAAGACCAAGGACATTGTGAATGAAAATAGAAATATATAAAATAGTTTTTTCATGATATGACGTTTTTAAGTGTTAGTGTTTAAACTCGGTTTTTAAATTTTTTTCTTTCCCATAAATAATGAGATGATGAATAATACTATAAATACAAAGAATAGTATTTTAGCAATTCCTGCTGCTGCTCCAGCAATTCCACCAAAACCTAAAATTCCGGCGATTAAAGCAATTATAATAAAGGTGATTGTCCAACGTAACATAATGTTTGTTTTTTAAGGTTAATTATAAGCTAACTGACTATCAGTTCTCTATAATATAAAGATCGTTATATATTTTTGTTAGAGTTTGCTCTATCGAATCATCCTTTAACTCAAATAAGTTTGTTGAAGTTGATTGGTAGTAAAACAATAAAAAGGGTCTTTAAAAAAGACCCCTTGATTTAACTATGTAAGCTGATGATATTATTGTATATCCTCCAAACGCTTAATTGTGTTTAGCTCTTGAGATATGGTGTTTTTTTGATTTAACACAAGATCTCTTGTTGATGTTGGTAAACTTGCTTCTTTAAGAACTTCATTATATTCTTCAACAGAAGCTTTTTCACCTCTTATAGCTTCTTCCAACATGGATTCTTCATTATCTGTTGAAAAAAGTGCTTTTACATCCATCCAGGTTCTATGAGCTGTTCCTGTTGCACTGCCACTTTCTTTTGGGTTTTCGCCAAAATTTCTAATTTCAGACTTTAATTGATGTCCAAAGTCGTATCGTTCTGCAGCTTTACGATTAAAATAATTTTTTAAAGCGGAGTTCTTTGTGTTTTCTGCTGCTTTTTTATAGCCTTTTTCAGCATCATAATTTTTCTCTAACAAGGCGTTTAACTTGTTTCCAACTTCTTCTGTGTATGAGTTCATAATAATATGTATTTATGTTTTGAGCAATTTTTTTAATAGATGCTTGCTGTTTGACATCCTATCAATTATTTTTTTTGATATAATAAAATTACGAAGAGACTAAGAGGTAGATTAATCTGAAAAAAATAAAAATTAACCCAAAGAATTTGATGGGTCTATTTTAGACAAGAAACTATAAGTTTGATTTCATATGTTTTTTATAATCTGTAGCCAATGACTTTTTTTGAGTTTCATTAAATACTTTTCCTGCCATTTGAAAAAACGCATGTTCTTCGTCTTCCAAATGATGCTCTACTTTATGTTTTAAGTCTTTGGCAATTTTTAACCAGGCAGAAGAATCGTAATCGGTTTCTTCCAATTGTTCTATAAGCTCGTCTATTTCATGATGTTCTGCTATACCATGTTTAGCATGTTCTTGCATCATGTCGCTACTAATTAAAGGTTTATAAAAATGACGCTCTTCGGCATCTGCATGCACATGAAGCTGTGTTTTTATAGCTTTAAAAAGCGCATCCCTTTTATTTGTGTCTCCAGAGGTTTCAATAAGTTTTTTTAATAAATCACGTTGTATATCATGATCTTCTCTTATAGCTTCAAAAATATTCATTGTATTGTTTTTTTTTGGATAGTTTAATAAATGTATGTGTGTTTATCATGTCTTAATAGCAGTATCAACGCTTTGTAAAAAATTTTCTTAGCAACATAAACACACCATATTTACTTGCTCCTTTAATAATTGGCTCTACCCAATTAAAAGGTTTGAAACTTTCTTTGAAATCCGTTTTTAATAATTTCATTTCTTCCCAAGCAACTTTACGCTCTAAATCAAATTGTTTTAAATCTGTTTCAATTTGTTCAAAATTGGTATACGTTGGTTTCATAAACACTATCTTTTAATTTATATGAATTATTGTTTTAGGAGAAGAATTTGAGACCTATTTTTTGTATTACTATCTTATTAATAATTGCTCTTCCTATATAAATAAATAATCCTATAAGAATAAAAATTGCACCTACAATTAAACACCCTAAGAGCATGTTATTTAAAACTTCTCCTATAGCTATGGCAGCTGCAACAGCACAAAAAATAAGTCCAGTAAAAACAAATACAGTTATTGCAAACAATTTCATTATCATACTAACTGACAAGGTTAATTGCTGAAATACTTTTAACTTAAGATATTGGTGAGATGCCTTAATATATGTCTCACCAATATCTGTTGCTTTATCTGTTGTCTCTCCTAAAGATTCAAAAACACTCATAATTTATGATGCTTTTTGAAATTTTTTATTTTTAGCTTTCAAATCTTTTAGCTTGGCTTCCAGAGTTGTAATTACATCTTCAGCTTTATAACTTGCATCTGAGGCAATAGATTCTACTTTGGCTTCTAAAGTGTTTTTCTCAGCACTTACGGTGTCGGCAATCTTATCTCTTAAATCGGCAGCAGAAGATGTTAATCTATCTCTTTGCAATTCGGCCTGATCTGCAATACGTTGTCTTGTTACACTTCCTTTGTCTGGAGCGAATAAAATTCCTAAAACAGCACCAGCTGCTGCTCCTACTAAAACTCCTAATCCTGTACTTCCATTATTTGTCATGATCTAATATATTTTTAATTAAACTTTTTTGTTATATATCAAATTTCAGAAAAAACACCTACATCCCTTAACGCTAAAAATTAAAATATTGCCTTAAACCAAAATACTTAAAAGAGTTAATTGTTTTATGGAATAGGTTAAGTGTTAAAGACTTAAAAAGGTACATTTAATAAATTCAAAAAAAAGAAAACAACATGTCTTCTAAAATTATTTCACAGAATCCATATAATGGAAAAGAAATTAATAGCTACAAACTATTTTCTAAAACTACAATAGAAACATGTGTAGCTCTTTCAGAAAAAACATTTAATACATGGAAACATGTAGAAATCTCAGAACGCGAAAAGCTATTAAAAAACCTTTCTAAAAACTTAATTAAAAACAAACAGACATATGGTGAATTAATAACTCAAGAAATGGGCAAGCCTATTTCTCAAAGTTTAGCCGAAATTGAAAAATGTGTGTTTCTGTCGGATTTTTATGCTAAAAATGCCGATCAATTTCTAGCAGACGAACTTATTGAAACAGATGCTGAAGAAAGCTTTATAAGTTACGATCCTTTAGGTTGTATTTTAGGAGTTATGCCTTGGAATTATCCATTTTGGCAAGTTCTTCGATTTGCTATTCCAACCATTACAGCTGGCAACACCGTGTTATTAAAACACGCCAGTAATGTTACGGGTTGTGCATTGGCACTTCAGGATTTATTTGAGGATAGTGGGTTTCCAAAAGGTTGTTTTCAAATACTCATTGCAAACCACAATCAAATAGACCAAATTATAGAAGACCCAAGAATTAAAGCAGTATCTCTTACTGGAAGTGAAAAAGCAGGAAGACATATTGCCGAAATTGCTGGAAAACATCTCAAAAAAACAGTCTTAGAACTTGGTGGAAATAATGCGTGTCTTGTTTTAGCTGATGCCGATTTGGATACACATTTAGAAACTATGGTAAATGCCAGGATGCAAAATACAGGACAAAGCTGTATTGCTGCCAAACGGTTTATAGTTGTAGAAACTATTTACGAGGAGTTTGTAGAAAAATTTAAAAATAATGTAGAGGCTTTAAAAATTGGAGATCCAATGCAAAACTCTACTGAAATTAGTGTTTTAGCTAGAAAAGACTTAGCAGATACTTTAAAAAAACAAATAGATAATGCCATTAAAAAAGGTGCTAAGGTTTTAATAGGAAATAAAAAAAACAAAGCATTTTTTGAACCAACTATTTTAACAAATGTTACTCCAGGAATGCCTGTATTTGATGAAGAAACATTTGGTCCTGTTGCTGCTATTGTAAAAGTAAAAAATACCGAAGAAGCTTATAAAACTGCCTGTAATTCTAAGTTTGGTTTAGGCACCATGGTTTTTACCAAAAACATTCAAGAAGCTAGAGAACAAATATTGAGAATTGAAGATGGTGCTTTTTTTGTTAATGAATTAGTAAAATCTGATCCTAGATTGCCTTTTGGAGGCACCAAAGCTTCTGGTTTTGGAAGAGAACTTTCAAAAGAAGGCATGCTTGAATTTGTAAATAAAAAAACAATATATATTAACCTTTAAAATTAAAATTATGCCAATTATTAAAGACAAAGATTCAAATAGAGAAGATTACTTACTCCAAAACGATAAAAAGACGAGATTTGGTGCAAAATTTATTATTATAACTTTAATTATATTAGTTATAGCAGTAATAGCTTCAGGTCTGCATTTTAAATGGTTTTAATGGTTAGTTATGTAAAACTATTATAAACATTCATGTTCCACAGTTACCAAATTTAAAAAGTTAACTTACTGGAACATGAATGTTTAGTTTAAATTTCCTGCTTTAAAATCTTTAAATAAAAAGACCCAACAAATGTTGGGTCTTTTTTAATGTATTTGTATTCTATAACTTTTAATCAGGTGATGATTCTATTTAAAATTATGCTGAAATGGCTATAGTACGTTGTGCAAATTTGTAATCTTTCGGACTACAGTTATACTTTTCTTTAAATATTTTAGAAAAATAACTTCTACTAGTCAAACCAATGGTATAAACTACTTCCGAAATATTCATGTCTGTATTTTTAATAAGCGATTCTGCTTTTTTTATACGAACTTCTCTAATATATTCAGTTACTGTATGTCCATGCATTAATTTAAATCCTTCTTGTAGTTTTGAAGGTGAAAGACCAAACTGACTATAAAGTTGAGAAATGGTTATTTGAGATTCAGAATTCTCATTAATGAATTGACTTACTTCTTTAATAGTATTCATGTCTCTTAGAGTTAAAGAGCCTTTTTGAATATGACTATTATTTAAATCGTCTTTATGTTGTTGTATTTCTAATGCTAAAATAACATGAACCAATCCTTGAATTAAAAGACTTCTTACAATCCCTTTTTGAGAAATGGCGTTAAGTTGTTTAATTTTTTCAGCAATTTTTAAATTATGAGATCCTATATAAATATAATTTTCGTCAGCCTTTTCATTAAAAAAAGTTTCTTGTAGCTTATCTTTTAAACTATCTGTTCCAGGATTATTATCCTTTTTAGTAGTCTGAACGGTAATTAAGGTTGATTTTAATTGTTCATTTTTATTAAAATACAACACATTCTCTTCGTTTTTATGACTCGTTAAAATTCCGGTCTGATAGCTTTCCAGTTTACGTTTTTCTCCTTCCGAACCAAAACTATGTGTTAATGTTCCCTTAGAACAATATGTGAAAAAGATAGGTTTTCCGTTTGGTGTATTGATTGCCAAAACTAGATCGTGATAGAAAACCATATCAAATTCTAAATAAGTAATCCCTCCTTTAAGAGACATTCCTTTTATAATTCCTTTGCCTATGTCGTTATTGATTTTTAATGTATACTCTTTCAGCTCTTTAGTTAATGTTCCACCAAAATTTGTCTGTAACTGTTCTAACATGGCTTTAATAACATTTGATTCAATATATGTAGTTTTCATAGAATTTTGATTTAGTTAAACGATCTTTTTTGTAGTCATTACAAATGTCGTTACAGAATCATGTTTTTCTATTACACAATTTTCGCATTGTGTTATACAACTATAGGTTTTTGGTTAAAAAGGTGTTAAAAAAGCTTAAAAACGAAGTAAAAATGAGCTTTTTGAAGCAAAAAGCTTCAAAAGCAGTTATTATTAATTTATGTAAGAAAAACAAAAAGAGTCTAATAATACCATTAAACAGGTAAGTAAATTATGAACTGAGCTCCTTCTCCTAGTTTTCCTTTAGCATGCATATATCCACTATGGTTTTCAACAATTTTTTTACAAATTGCTAAACCAATTCCAGTTCCAGAATATTCGCTTTTTTGATGCAAACGTTGAAAGACTTCAAATATTTTTTCTGCATAAACCTCATCGAAACCAATACCATTATCTATAATAGAGATTTTATGATACTCTTTTCCAATAGTAACAAACAACTTTGGAATATTAGTTGCTAATACTTTTTCATATTTAATTTGGATAACAGGAATCTCAACAGTGTTTTTATATTTTAATGCATTTGAAATAAGATTGGAAAATAATTGTTCCATTTGAAAAAAGATTCCTTTTATTTCAGGAAGCTTATCAGTATTAATTTGAGCATTAGTATCCTTAATATTTGTATTTAAATCTTCCGTAATTTTTTCTAATACATGATTTAAATCTATATTTTCAAAATCTGTTTTAGAGCTATCTATTCTAGAGTAAGCTAATAGGTTTTGAATTAAAGACTGCATACGTCTTCCTCCTGTCTTAACTTTTTCAAAATAGGTTTTTCCTTTATTAGAGAACCTATCAGATTCCATGTCTTCTATCCTAGAAATAAATAACTGTATTTTACGAAGTGGTTCCTGAAGATCATGACTAGCAACACGATTAAAAGACTCTAATTCAGCATTACTCTGCAACAGTTCTAAATTGCTTTTACGTAAATTTTCTTCGGCAACAATACTATGTGTGACATCTTGCACAACTCCAATCATCACTGTTTTATTCTCTTTATTTATAAATTGTCCGTTGGTTTTAAAATATTTTACATCTCCCTGTTTTGTAATAACGCGATAAGTGTATTCGTTAGGCTTTAAGCTTTTAAGTGCTTGTGCATATTTTTTTTCAACCATATTTAAGTCTTCAGGATGAATAAACTTTTTAAAGGTTTTAAACGAAGATTTGAATTCGTTGGTTTGATAGCCCAATAAATGAAATAAATTCTCTGAAAAATCTGAAACATCTGAATCTACATACCATAGGAAACTTCCAATTTTTGCAATACTTTCGGCATCGCTTAAAATAGAATTTCTAATAATAAGTTGTTCATTTACTTTTAATAGTTGGTTTGCTCTTTCTTTTTCTTCGGTGATATCTCTAGTTGTAACAGTTACGCCATCTCCAAATTTTATAGCTGTAGCATGAAACCAAAAAATTTGCCCATTCTTTTCATGAGACACCTCATACTCTTCAGGTTTATTTAGTTCAACTGCATTTACAAGATGATTGAAAACACCATTTTCAAAAATATTAGTAAAAACTTGAGATAGTTTTTTGTTTTTTAACTCTTCTGGTATGTCTCCAGTAATAGGGTTGATTCTATCGTTTACAAATAAAATTTTAAAATCTATAATTTTTCCTTCAGCATCTCGAATACATTTAAAATTCATAACAACATGCGATATACTTTTAAAAATATTGCTTAAAAAAGCACGATTATCCAACAGTTTAAGGTTCTGATTTTCTAATCTCTTTTTAAATGCTAGTTGAACCTGTTTGGTTTCTTCTTCAGCTGTAGAGTTTCGAGCTGTAATTAAGATTCCGTCTGATAATGGCGTAACAAAACTTTGAAACCACATATGAGAATCATTCATATTCACTTCAATATCAAAGCTTACTTTTTCTTGACTGTTATAACTTATTTTAAACTTGCTAAAAGCTTCACTTCCTTTTAAGAATGGAAAAATCTCAAGCACTGTCTTCCCCATCATCTCATCAGGTTCTAATCCAAAATAATCTCGATTACAGTCGTTTGCATAAATAATTTTAAAATCTATTATCTTATTATCTGCATCGAAAATTGGCTCGTAGTAATTAACCACATTATCAGTTGTCGCTAGAATATTTTTCAAGAAAGCTTCAGACTCACGAAAACGGAGTTTATTTTTATAAATACGAATAAATGAAAGAATAAAGACTAGTAACGCTACAAAAGTCAATGCTAATAATGTTAAAGGGGCTAAAGACTTATAAGAATCGTATTTGCTTTTTCTTTCATGCATTAATTGTTGGGCAGTAACAAGCATATCACTCTTAATGCTACGAATATGATACAAAGTACCACTTACTTTCATTTTCTGTGATTGTGTGTAAGATTGAGCTTCTTGAGTGTTTTTAAAATTTACTGCTTCTAACAATTGAAGCTGTTTATATAATCTTTCCAATAAAACACTTAAAGAATTTAAACGGTCTATTTGCAAAGGGTTGTCTTGAGTAAGCACTTTTAAACTATCAATTATAGCTAGTCCTTCTTGTCTGTAGGCTATAAAATCTTGACTAGCTCCTCCAGTTTTTAATAATTTATTTCTAAACTCCTCGGATTCTGCTTGAGAATAATGAGTTGTTAAATTACTAATACCATTATAAACTTGAAGCGTATGTTTAATTGATTCTGAAGATTTTTGCATATTTATTATCTGCAAATAAGTCATGCTTGCTGTTGTTACAAGCAAAACCAAAGCAACAATCAATAAAACAATATACGCTTTAGAAGAAGTATATACACGTTTAAAATCCATAATATTATATCATCTTAAATACGGAAGAGGAAGGTTTCTTTATTTAAATTGGACGTATGGTATTGCCAATTGAGTTGTAGAACTTTCTCCACCACTTCTCGCAATTTACTAAAGTTATTGGGCTTATTTACATATATGTTTGCCCCATTTAAAAAAGTTTCTTCTATATCGTTTTCTGAAGAAGACGTAGAATAAATGGCTATACATAAATCTTTCAGTTTTGGATTATTTCGAATTTCCACCAAACATTGTTGCCCATTTTTTATAGGCATATTAAGGTCTAAAAAAATCAAGCTTGGAAGTACAATATTTGGTAACGTTAAATAATCCATTAATTCTTGACCGTGATTAAAAAGCGACAATTTTGTACGAATGTCTAATTCTTCAATAGCTTCGCTAAATAGCATTCTATCATCTTCATCATCGTCTGCTAATGCTATATTTAATATGATATCGCTCATGAAGGCAGGTGTTTTTAGTTAGTTTTAGAGTTTTTTCTTATTCATAATTCTCTGGAATGCACTTGGTGTAAGTCCAGTGGTTTTTTTAAACTGTCCAGATAAATGTGCCACACTACTATAATCTAAACGGAAAGCTATTTCGGTAAGTGTTAAATTGGTATTACAAATTAAATCTTTTGCCAAATCAACTTTTTTTAGAATCATGTAATTCTCTATAGAGGTGTACGTGTTTTCTGAAAAAATAGTAGACAAATGTGCATAAGAATAATGTAGTGTATCTGAAAGATATGTTGATAATTTTATAGAACGGAACTCTTTGTTTTTTAAATAATCATCAACAGCATTTTTTATTCTATCTATTAAAGTAACTTTTTGTTTTGATAAAATTTCAATGCCATATTTTTTCAAAGATGTTGTTAAAGTCTCTTGTTTTTCTTGAGACAAAACTCCCTTTATAATTAATTCTCCTAAACTGTTTAAAGTATAAGATATGTCTAAGGCATCAAGCTGCTCTTTTAAAAGTGTCTTACATACCAAATCGAAATCGTATTTTACAAATAGTGTCATTGATAATAGATCCTTCTACATTAGAATTTTAAAGATATATCAATTATTTCATATAAATAAAATTGTTTGAAAATAATTAACAGCCTTATCACATTCAAAGGCTTTGTCAGGTTATATGAAACAAAAACATTCAATCTTTATTGATTTTGCTCGCCACTATTGTTTTCAATTTGCATGTTGTTTTTACTAAAATCCAGAGTACGAATTGGAAAAGGAATATTAATACCATTCTCATCAAAACTACTTTTAATTAACTTTATAGCTTTATGTGTTTCGGCATATTTTTCTTTGCTTTTTACCATATCAATCCAAAAACGGGTTATAAAATTAATAGAACTATCGCCAAATTCTGTGAAAAAAAACTCTACTTCTTCACCATTATTTTGTTTGAAATTTTCGGAAATTACACGTGTAACTAAATCTTCAACCTCTTGTAAATTACTTTCATAACCTACACCACATGATACTGAAATCCTACTTCTTGAACTTAAAGAGTAGTTAGTGAAGGCATTATCAACAAATTTAGAATTAGGAATTATAACGTAATTATTGTCTGGCCTTCTTAGTACTATGCTACGCAAACTAATTTCAGACACAAACCCTTTAACACTATCTGTTTCTATATAATCGTTAATCTTAATCTTTGGCATAAACGATAATATCAAGCCACCAAACGTATTACTTAATGTACCTTGTAGTGCTAAACCAATGGCTAGACCTACAACACCTGCTCCTGCAAGAATACTTGTTAAGACCTTGTTTAGTTCTAATACACCAAGGGCAATAAAAAAACCAATTAATATAACAATTAAGAATATTATTTTTGAAATAATATCTTGAATGGATTGTTGACTAATACTTTTTAGAAGATATTGTCTAAAGATTTTTTTTACTCCTCTTGCTATAAAATAAAACAGGATCATGATTAAAACAGCCATCACTAAGTTTGGCAACTTCAAGATGATGGCTTCTAACCAGCCATCCAATTTGTCCCATAATTTACTTATCGCATCTTCTATTGAAAAATTATTATTCATATTAATAGTTTATAACATTTTGGTTAATAAAAAAGTAGCAACTATCCACAGGATTAAACTAAGACCTCCACCAATAAACAAGAAATGTCTAAAACGATAATTACCTATACCGTAAACTAATGCGTTTGTTTGATAACCTACTGGAGTAAAAAAACTAAAATTAGCAGCAAACATTACTGCTAGTATAAAAGGTTTAAAATCTAAACCCATGCCTTGTGCCACGGATATGGCTATTGGAGTCATAATAATAGCTGTCGCATTATTACTTACAACACCACTCAATACCATAGTAACAATAAATAAAGTTCCTATGATAATATAATTAGGTTGGTGATGTAGAAAGCCAAGTAATTTTTCCGAAATCCACATATCTGTTCCCGTATTGTGCATCGCAACTCCTAAAGGAATCATACCAGCTAACAAAAAGAAAATTTGCCAGTTTACTTTTTTATAAATAGTATTTAAATTTAAATTGTTAGTGACTAATAACAAACAAATTCCTGTCAATGCACTAACCATTATGGATAACAACCCTGATGCTGCCATGGCTATCACTAGTAGTAATACAAAAAAAGTAAAATACCTTTTATTCTTGGAGATTGAATGGGTCTTGTCTAACTGTTGCAAGACAACCACATTCTCCATAGTATCTAAAGCAAATAGTTTTTCTTTAGAAATCTCCACTAAGAGTCTATCTCCAGCTTTCAGTTCAAGCTTATCTGTACTACTATGGATCATTCTTTCGTTTAAATTTACAAGTGTTTTTCTTTTTTTGATAGCAATAGGAATCGCATCTTGTATCATAAACCTTCTTAAGTTCCCTAAAGTTTTACCTAATAAAGAAGCTCCAGGTAACATGAGTAATTCAATAAATACATGCTCGTCTTTTTCAACCTCTTTAGCTTCGGTCTCAGCTTTAACGTTCTTTGATGTATTTTCTTCAATGACATTTTTATTTTCCTGAACAATATTCATGTTCTCGGACTTGCTTATACGTTCTAAATTTTCAAGATCGCACATTAAGAGTAATTCATCACCAACTTTTAAACTAATGTATTTTCCTGGAGAATTATGGGCATGATTATTTCTTGTAAGCCTTAAAAGAGTGACATCAGGATTATTATGTAAAAAACTTTTATTAATTCTTCTTCCAACCAATTTTGAATTTGGGGTCACACAAACACTTGTAATATAATTGTCTATTTTATAGTCTTTGTTAAGATTTTGTTTATCTCCCCAAGGCAACCAACGTAGCGTAAACGTTAAATAAACTATAGAAATACTTAGAAAAATAAGACCCAATATTGAAAATTCGAAAAAACTTAATTTTTCAGCTCCAAGGTTTGTGGAAACAGAATTGACAATTAAGTTTGTTGATGTGCCCATTAATGTACAAGAGCCTCCTAGAATACCTGCGAAAGAAATTGGTAAAAGCAGTTTTGATTGAGAAATATTATATTTTTCGGAAAGCTGGTTAACCATTTTTATAAAAACTATTACTACAGCAGTAGTACTAATAAATGCTGAGATACCAGCAGCAACAAACATAAAAATTGGTGCCATTACAAATACTGGCATTGATTTCACCTTACTCATCCCTGAAGTTAACCAATTTATAACACCATTTTCTTCCATGGCAATAGCCAATATCATAAGTGCAAGAACTGCAATAGTAGCTGTGTTTGAAAACCCACTTATACCCTCTTCTGGTGTTACCAACCCTAATAAAATTAGTAACACAATGATGAAAAAAGCGATTTTATCCATTGGGAAAATCTCAAATACAAAAAGCACTACTGTAGTAAGTAGTACTAAAAACATTAAAATGATTTCCAAACTCATCTATTAATTTATTAGTGTGTGTTTTTTAAAGCATGTCTTCTTTTATTAAAATTAATAAATTAACATGAAGTTTATGAATGTTTTTATTGAGTACCTTAAAAATCAACCTCTTAAAAAACCTCTAGTTCTATTTACCAACTTTTTAAGTTTTCCTATTTCCATGGATCTACCATAAATTTCCTGATTTGGATCCATAATACTAGAATCACTTAAGCTGCCAATATAAAAGGCATCAAATCCAATGTCTTCAATAAGCTTTTTACCAATAGCTTTGCCTTCTTCATCTTGAGCTGCATAAGGAATGGATAGTTTCTCGTAATCTCTAAAAGCCTTATCACGCAAATCCTCGGCTATAATAGTATTAAACGCTTTTATGGTGTTAGCAGTACTAAATTTCATTGCTGTATATTCTGTTGCATTATAATTAGCATCTCTAACTTTTTGTGCCATGTCTCCATCGCGTTTAGGATAAGGATTTGTAGCGTCGATAATTATTTTATTATCATATTCTCCAGCGTATAATTCTGAAATTTGATCGATTGCTTCAAATGGGATAGCCAAAAGATAAGCATCAGCATGAGCATTAAAAGCATCTGTAACACTAACGGCTTTTGCGTTTTCTCCAGCATCATGAGCTAAACTAATAAGCTCTTTTGGGTGTCTAGAACTAAATAACACTTCATGACCTGCTTTAGCCCAATGCTTGCCTAAATTTCCTCCAATATGTCCACTTCCTATAATTCCTATTTTCATTATTTTATTTTTAAAATAATTCTTAATTTCAATTCCATTCGTTTTTATATACAAATTCTTCTTGCGAAATTCTTTTTCGCTTTGCTGTTTCTTGTTTTTGTAAATCTTCTGGCAAATCATCCAAATCACCTCCATAATAACCAATTGCAATGGCTGTAGAGACATGAAACCCTTCTGGGATGTTAAATTCCTTTTCAGCTTTCTTCCAGTTTACTCCTGCCATATGATGCAAAGCAATTCCTAAATATTGTGCTTGAACTGTCATAGAACCTAAACATAAACCTAGATCGTGTAAAGCATGAAAATTTTCCTTTCCTTCATCTGTCTTTTCTTTATAAGCCGTAAGCAATAAAACGGGTGCGTTTTCTGTCCATGATTTATTAAAATCACTTAAACAATTATATATTTTATTGAAAGCTTGAGAGCCCTTCTCAGCATATATAAAACGCCAAGGTTGTAGATTGTTTGAGCTTGCAGACCAACGTACAGCTTCAAAAAGCTGTTTTAAATGCCTCTCTTTAAGTGGTTCTTTTTTAAAAGTTCTTGGACTATATCTTTGTTTTAATAATGCAAATATTTCATATTCTGCCTCTGCTATATTTTCTAATCTTATTTGCTCTGCTGCATTCATCATATTCTTTTCTTTAGATTCTATAGCAAATTATTTATTTATTGAGTAAATATTTAACGGTAAGCAAAAAAATATTGATGCTAATCAACTATTAAATAAACTTTAATAATATTGAAAAACAGGAAAGACCTAAGTGTTTAATGTGTGTCTAATTTACTAGGCGCATATTCGTTTTTGTAAATCCTAACAATTATTAAAGACAAACTTACCAATAATGGACCGAAAATTAATCCAATAAATCCGAATAACGGAATTCCCACAATAACTCCAATTAGCGTGATTAATGGATGGACATTATCCAATTTTCGAAGGACAAATAAACGTATAATGTTATCTGTAGAGCCAACCACTATAATTCCATATAATAATATACCCCAAGCTTGAAAATCATTTCCATTAGAGATCGTTAAAATAAAAACCGGAATGGTTCCCAAAAGATTTCCAACAAATGGAATCATAGATCCAATAGTTACAATTATAGCCCAAAAAAAAGGACTTTCTATTCCAAAAATTAAAAAACCAACTAGGGCAACAATTCCCTGAGCAACTGCAACCAAAGGTATCCCTATGGCATTAGCTCGAACCATTTGTCTTGTTTCTTTTCCTAATATTTTTAAATTATCTCTACTAATAGGAATATACTCCATTAAAGATTCTTTAAGCTGTTTTCTATTCGTTAACATATAAAACAATAAAAAATACATGATAGCTATGCCAATGGCAGTATTAAATGTGCCACCTGCAACATCTTGTAAATGTTTAGACAACCAACTTGAAATAGCTGATGCATCTATTTGAGACGTTAGATCAAAACCAAAACGACTTTCTAATTCTCCTAATTGTGTTTTAACAACTTGTATTACTTTTTCTGAATTGTTAGCTGCTTTCCCTATTTTATTGCCCAACATTAATATAGCTCCAGCTATTGGAATTAAAATAGAAACAAAAGATAGGAACATTAAAAACACTGCTGCTAAGCTTGCATTCCAACCCCTTTTAACCATTTTAGACATGAAGTTTTTAAGCAAGACATAAAAAGTAATGGCGCCTAAAACTCCAGAAAAATAAGGGATCATTTCCCAAAAAATTAAAACTCCTATTAAAAGTATTAATAGAAGTAAAAAGATTTGACGTATTATACTAGATTTAATCATAGATATTGAATAGGAACTGTGAATTTAAACTAAAATTATTAATTGTTTCTCAATGCAAAAATTAGTTCTGTTTTGTCCATTTTAGAACGACCATTGATATCGGCCTTTTTTGCTTGTTGATACAAATCGCTTCTCGTCCATTCTTCATAAGGTTTAGCTACTCCACCTTTTTTACTAGCATTTGGAGTGTTGGCTATTCTTGCAGCTTTTTCTTTGCTATATTCTTTATCTCTTAGAGCTTTATATTGTGCTTCGTTTTCTATACTTGGAATGTCCATTTTGTTCTTTTTATTAGGTCTAATTATATATTATTAGACAAATATCACTTGAAAATCTTAGTGTATTTAACACTATCAAAAAAAATATTACTCTCAATAAAAAGAAATTTTTAAGTTCAATAAATTATTTTATTGAGTTAAAGAGAAAGTTGAAAACACCATAAATTGTAATCGTTAAAATATTATGAATTTAAAAAAATATAATCATGAACAAAGATCAATTAGAAGGCAAATGGAAACAAGTTAAAGGTGATTTTAAACAAAAATATGGCAAACTTACCGATAACGATTTAACTTATGCTGAAGGGAAGTTTGACGAAATGCTAGGTAAACTTCAAGAAAAAACAGGAAAGAAAAAAGAAGACCTGAAAAATGAAATTGAAAATTGGTAAATGCTAATTTCTATAGCAATCACCAATAATTTAAAACACTTCTATTAATAAATAGAGGTGTTTTTATGTATTATTTTTATTTAATGATTTTGGTTGAATTCCTAACCCATAGCGTTTGGCATATACCCATGTAAACTCTGCTCCAAAAAACAAAATTAAACAAGAATATGATACCCATATTAAAATTAACACAATGGTTCCAGCAGCGCCATAAGTGGATCCTGGATTAGCCTCCCCAAAATAAAGACCCATTAAAAATTTCCCTAAAACAAACAATATTGAAGTAATTAAAGCACCAATCCAAACGGTTTTCCATCTAATTTTTGCATCTGGAAGAAATTTAAAAATCATGGCAAACAAAACTGTAATTATTCCAGTAGAGACCAAGAAGTCCATTACAAAAGCAATATAAACTATTAAATCTGGAAGGAGGCTTCTAATATAATCATTAAGAACTGAAATAGCTGTAGTCATTAAAAAGCTTATTAATAACAAAAACCCCATAGCTAGAATAAAAGCAAAGCTTCTAGCTCGACTCCAGAGCATTCTTATAAAAGTCATACTACTTTCTGAACTCACCTGCCAGATTTGATTAAGCGAAAGTTGTAAATGATAAAAGACACCAGTTGCACCGAATATTAAAGTAGCAATACCAAGAACGGTTGCTAAAGTACTTTTGTCTTCATTTTGGGTCTCTATCATCATAGCCTGTATAGCATCTGCAGCATCTCTACCCAAAGCACTTGAAATTTCGCTTGTTAGTCTTCCTTGAACAATATCCACTCCCCAAACAGAACCAACTAGATTGATAATAATAACCAATAAGCCTGGCATTGAAAGAACAGCATAATAAGCTACAACTGCACTTAATCTAAACGGGTTATTAGCGTCCCAAGCTTTATAAGTTTCAACTATAAGTGAAGGCAAATCCTTCATTTTAAATTTATTTGAATTCACTTGATTCATTTTATAAAACTATACCTTTATAAAACTTCAGATTAACTTAAATCGAGTTTTACTTAACTCAATACAAATAAAAGTGTTTAAAAAAAGCCATTCCCTCTCGGAAAATTTTTAGGATTTTATAGAAATGAAGTGTGAATTAACTAAATATTTAAAATAATAAGTTAAATACAATTTTCTAGATTTTATTACTTCTTGATGCTTGCGTTTCATTTAAAAAAGCGCTTGGCTAATAAAAACAAACCATATTTCCCAGCAGTTTTAATTGCAGATTGTATCCAATTTGCAGGTTTTAAATCGTCTTGAAATTCGCTTTTTAAAAGTTTCATTTCTTCTAGAGCAATGTTTCGCTCCAAACTTAAACGTTTTAAATCTGTTTCTATATCTTCAAAAGATTGATATTGTTTCATGTGTGTTTTAAAGTCTAGGAATCAAAAAATTTAGTAGAAAGTGTTCGAATAATTTTTTTGTTTATAACCTGTCTATTATAATAAAGAATAACAGTTACTAATAAGAAAAAAGCAGCAACTATTAAATAACCTAATGCTAGATTATCTAGCCACTCTCCTATTGCCAATGCCAATGAAAATGTTAGAAAGAATAATGCTAAAAATAACACACTGCCTATTATTAATCCTCTAGTAACAAAGCTAATAGAAACACTAATTTGTTGAAACACCTTTAATTTATAGTATTCCTCAGTTTTTTTAACATACACCTCTCCTGCATCTACCATTTTGCTAGTTGTGTCGTTTAACGATTCAAAAATATTCATTTAGTTTAAGATTTTTGATATTTTTTATTTTTAGCTTTTAGGTCGCTTAATTTTTTTTCTAAGGTTGTAATAACATCTTCTGTTTTATGACTTGCATCACTCATAATATGCTCTATTTTTTCATCAAGACTTTCTTTTTTTGAAGACACAGTGTCAGCAACTTTATCTCTTAAATGATGTGCTTCTTCAGACATTTTATCTCTTGCTGCTGCAGCTTCATCTGCAATTCGTTGTCTGGTATTAGACCCTTTATCTGGAGCAAATAAGATTCCTAATGTTGCTCCAATAGCTGTTCCTGCTAATATTCCTAATAAGGTACTACTTTCTTTTCCCATGGTATTTATATTTTTTAAAGTTAATAAATTGACTTACTTTAAAGTACCACATAAATCTGACTTATTTATATAGATTATAAATATTTTAACAAAAAAAGCCTGAGAATTCACTCAGGCTTTTGTTACTTATCTTAAAATATTATTTTATTTCGATTAATTCAAGATCAAAAGTAAGGTCTTGACCAGCTAAAGGGTGATTTCCATCAACTACAATATGATCGTCGTTTACAGCAACAACTCTAAATTGATTTTCTGAACCATCAGGGTTTTTAGATGCTAAGCCCATTCCAACTTCAGGAGCCATATCTTGTGGTAACTGCTCTTTTTTAACTTCATGAAATAATTCTTTTTGAATATCTCCATAAGCTTCTTCTTTAGCAATGACAACTGTTTTTTTATCATTTACTTTCATGTCTATAACAGCATTCTCAAAACCAGGAATTAACATGCCTTGACCAAGAGTCACTTCTAACGGCTCTCTTTCTAAAGAACTATCAAAAATTTGACCATTGCTTAATTTTCCTGTGTAATGAACTTTTACAGTATCATTTTCTTTTACTTGACTCATATTATATTTTTTCTTGTTTAATAAAACTGTGCAAAACTATTAATTTATTAAATGAACATCAACCTTTTAGGGGTTAAATCCTGAAGAATTAAGATAATCTTAACGATATAATGTTCTTCTAAATAAAAAAAGCCCAACATGTTGTTGAGCTTTTTATTGAAGTCGGGGTGGCAGGATTCGAACCTGCGACCTCCGCGTCCCAAACGCGGCGCGATAACCGGGCTACGCTACACCCCGAAATAGTTATCTAAATTTCAAGATGCAAATATATGGCTTTTCTTTAACAAGAAACAAGTTTTTATTTTTTAAATTTAAACCTTAAACAAATTTCTATGAAATTAAATTATATATCATATTTTATGTTGCTTTTGTTAAGTCTTTTAACCTGTGCACAATCAAAAAAAGATAGTCCTCTTGAAAATGCTTATCAAATAATAGTTCCAGACTTAAATATACCTTGGGGCTTTACTTTTTTACCGGATAATGCCATGTTAATTACCGAAAAAAAAGGAGAACTTATTCACTTTAAAGAAGGTAAAAAAACATTAATTCAAGGGCTTCCTAATATAGAAGTTCGAGGGCAAGGTGGACTAATGGATATTGCATTACATCCAAATTATAAAAACAATGGATGGATTTACTTTTCATATGCTTCCCCAGATGGAGATGGTAAAGGGAGTAATACAGCCATAATGAGAGCCAAATTATCAAATAACCAACTTACTAATAAAGAATTAATCTACAAGGCTACACCTAATAGTACTGCAGGACAACATTTTGGTTCCAGGATTGTTTTTGACAACAAAGGCTATTTATTTTTTACTATTGGAGAAAGAGGTGATAGAGATACCAATCCTCAAGATATTACAAGAGATTGTGGTAAAGTTTATAGATTATTCGATGATGGTCAAATTCCAGAAGACAACCCTTTTTACAACACACCAAATGCAAAAAAAGCTATTTTTGCTTATGGGAATAGAAACCCTCAAGGCATGAAAATACATCCTAAGACTGGTGATATTTGGTCCCACGAACATGGTCCAAAAGGTGGTGATGAAATAAATATTATAAAATCAGGAAAAAATTATGGTTGGCCAAAAGTAACTTATGGAGTCAATTATATTGGCACAAAAATCACAGAAAACACTGAACTTCCAGGTATGGAACCGCCAATTCATCATTGGACGCCATCTATTGCTCCTAGCGGTATGGCATTTATTACTAGCGATATATATCCTGATTGGAAAGACAATTTATTAGTTGGCTCTTTAAAATTTCAATATGTTAGTAGATGTATCTTAAAAGGTAACAAGGTTGTGAGTGAAGAAAAATTACTGGAAGACCTTGGTCGAGTACGCTCCATAGAACAGGGTCTTGACGGCTATATTTATATTGGTATTGAAAATTTAGGTATTGTAAAACTCTTACCAAATAAATAAAAACATCCAAGTTTATCAACTTTCAAAAATACATCCTATAATTAAAATGTAAATAACTAAATTTGTGCTTAATTTAAAAAACAATAATACATGCTAATAATCGGTATTGCTGGTGGAACTGGCTGTGGAAAAACGACCGTAGTAAATCAAATTTTAAATCAACTACCTGAAGGAGAAGTTGGAGTTATTTCACAAGATTCTTACTATAAAGATACCTCACATTTAAATTATGACGAACGTGTAAAAATAAATTTCGACCATCCTCGTTCTATCGATTTTGAATTATTAGAATCGCATTTAAAAGAACTAAGATTAGGAAACGACATACACCAACCAGTATATTCATTTATTAAACACAATAGAACTGGCGATACCATCTTAACCCATCCAAGAAAAGTGATGATTGTTGAAGGTATTTTAATACTAACAAATCCAGAATTAAGAGAGATGTTTGATATTAAAATA
Source organism: Flavobacteriaceae bacterium LYZ1037 (assembly GCA_003144015.1). Classification (GTDB taxonomy): domain Bacteria; phylum Bacteroidota; class Bacteroidia; order Flavobacteriales; family Flavobacteriaceae; genus Xanthomarina. The sequence goes on from QFWS01000003.1 coordinate 229,549, forward strand.
TTTGTACATGCTGATAGTGACGAACGATTAATTCGTCGTTTAAAACGAGATATTACAGAAAGAGGTAGAGATATAGATGAGGTGCTCTCTAGGTATCAAAACACATTAAAACCTATGCACCAACAGTTTATTGAACCTATGAAAGAGTATGCAGATATTATTATTCCTAATAACAAATACAATACAGTTGCTGTAGATATTGTTAAAACCATTATCAATCAAAGACTCGTTTAATGACAAAAAGCAGAAACAAATACTTAAAACCTTTTAAGAACATCTTTGTTCTAATAATTGCAGTATTTGCTGTTTGGATGATTTTTTTCGATGCGAATTCATGGCTAATTCATAACGAGCTAAATTCAGATATAAACGAATTAGAAGATGAAAAAGATTTTTATAAAAATGAAATTGTAAAAGACAAAAAAGCCATAAAAGAATTAAGTACAGAAGAAGGAATTGAAAAATTAGCAAGAGAAAAATATTATATGAAGAAAGAAAATGAAGACATATACATAATTGAATACCAAGACAGTATAGCTAAAGCAAAGAAAAATGAGTAAGAAATTATTTGAAGAATTTAGCGACGTTTCATCTAAAGAATGGAAACAAAAAATTCAGGCCGACCTTAAAGGAGCAGATTACAACGAAACCCTTATCTGGAAAACTAACGAAGGGATCGATGTGAAACCTTTTTATCATGCAGAAGAGTTTTCTTCCTTGCCAAATGTGTCATCCTCTCAAGCTACAAAATGGCTAATCTGCGATACTATTTTTGTTTCAGATGTAAAAAAATCGAATCATTTTGCTAAAGAATTTTTAAGCAGAGGAGCACAAAGTATCAAGTTTATTATTCCGTCTAAAGATGTTTCAATTAACGAACTTCTAATTGGTATTGATGCCTATGCAACAAGCTTGTATTTTGAGCTTCAGTTTTTAGATTCAGAATTTGTTAAAAAACTAATAGCATTTTCTTCAAAAACAAAAATTTATATTCTTACAGATATTGTTGGAAATCTCGCAAAAACTGGCAATTGGTTTACCACGCTTCAAGAAGACCATAATCATTTCGAAACCATTATAAATAACACTTCTACATGTAGTGTCGATCTGTCTTTATATCAAAATGCTGGAGCCACTATGGTTCAACAATTAGCTTATTCTCTTGCCCATACCAACGAATACTTAAATCATTTAGAAAACAAAAAAGACCTTAAAATCATTTTCACCGTTTCAGTTGGAACCAATTATTTCTTTGAAATCGCTAAACTTAGAGCTTTACGCATATTATGGAAATCTTTAGCTTCAGAGTATAATATCACTTCAGACTGCCACATTTTTGCAACACCTACAAAACGAAATAAAACACTTTACGATTATAATACAAACCTATTACGCACAACTACGGAATGTATGAGCGCTATTTTAGGTGGATCAAATACTGTAAACAACCTGGCTTACGATGCTATCTATCATAAAAACAACGAGTTTGGAAATCGAATTTCTAGAAATCAACTTCTGGTTTTAAAACATGAAAGTTATTTTGATAAAGTGAATAACCCAGCAGATGGAACTTACTATATTGAAAGTATTACCCAGCAATTAGCTGAAAAAGCTCTTGAATTATTTAAAGACATCGAAGCCAACGCTGGTTTTCTAAAACAATTAAAAGAAGGTATTATACAAAGAAAAATTAAAGAAAGTGCTCAAAACGAACAAACCCAGTTTAATACTGGTGAAGACGTATTGTTAGGCACCAACAAACATCCAAACCCTAACGATAAAATGAAACAGGATTTAGAGCTTTACCCATTTGTAAAAACAAACCCTAGAAAGACGCTTATTGAACCAATAATTGAAAAAAGACTGGCAGAAACTTCAGAACAAAACAGATTAAAAACCGAATAAATATTAAATCATGAGTAAAACACTAGTAAAACTTACATTTATAGCATTATGCTTAACTTTATTTAATTGTAAAAATGACTCTGCAACATTTGATGATTATAAGTACGCCAATCCGGGAGATATCTTAATTTGCGACAACTTAGACACTAAATTATATGTAGAAGCATTACTTTCTTTTGAAAATGATATTGCTTCGGTTTACGGAAAAGAACAGAAAAACCTTCAATTTGCACATTTTTTTTATTTCAGTGAGGCACTAGCTAATAAAGCAGATTATGAGACGTTTGTGTCACCTCATACCATGAAAGTGTTTGAAGCATTAAAGAAAGACAAAAACCTTTGGAATGAGGATAATAGTATAAATTACCATGCGGAAATTTTCACCTGCATTTTAAATAATATTAGTGTAGATGGATTACAAACAACATTTAATGCCCTTGTCTCTACCAACAGTATGAAACCAGAATTGTTTGGTGAACCCTTAAAAAACCATATTAAAGATGCTCATAGAGACAGATATATGGCAATGTATGTTGCTTTAGATCTATTCTATGCTAAGCTTTTTGATGTAGACCCTACAAAGATTACCGAAAGAACAGAATCTAACAATATAAATGAAGAATTAGAAAATAATCTAAACGCTGTTAAATAACTGATAATTTAAGGATAGGAATAAATAGAACTCAAATGTCTAGAAAAAACATTCAACATATCGCTTTAAAGTCTGAAATTGAAAATCAAACATCAGAATCATTTCCATTGAGAGAAATAGCCGATGAACAACGTGAGCTTTTCAATACAGCCGAAAATATTGATATTAAAGCTACCTATTCCAAAAATGATATAAACGAGTTAGAACACTTAAATTTTGTAGCTGGAATTTCGCCATATCTTCGTGGACCTTACAGCACTATGTATGTTCGTAGACCATGGACCATTCGTCAATATGCAGGATTTTCTACAGCCGAAGAAAGTAATGCGTTTTACAGAAGAAATTTAGCTGCTGGTCAAAAAGGGCTCTCGGTAGCTTTCGATTTAGCGACACATAGAGGTTACGATTCTGACCACAATCGTGTGGTAGGAGATGTTGGTAAAGCTGGTGTGGCTATAGATTCTGTAGAAGACATGAAAGTGCTTTTCGACCAGATTCCACTAGATAAAATGTCCGTTTCTATGACCATGAATGGAGCCGTTTTACCCATCATGGCTTTTTATATAGTGGCTGCTGAAGAACAAGGTGTTTCTCCAGAACATTTAGCAGGAACCATTCAAAATGATATTTTAAAGGAGTTTATGGTTCGTAACACTTACATCTACCCTCCTACACCATCCATGAAAATCATTTCAGATATTTTTGAATATACAAGCAAGAACATGCCAAAATTCAATAGTATCAGTATTTCAGGTTACCATATGCAAGAAGCTGGAGCAACATGCGATATTGAATTAGCATACACATTAGCAGATGGTCTGGAATATATAAGAAAAGGCTTAGAAGCTGGTATGGACATTGATACCTTTGCACCTAGACTCTCTTTCTTTTGGGCTATTGGGATGAATCATTTTATGGAAATTGCCAAAATGAGAGCTGCCAGAATGTTATGGGCAAAAATAGTCTCACAATTTCATCCAAAAAACAAAAAGTCCTTAGCCTTAAGGACGCATTGTCAAACAAGTGGCTGGAGTCTTACAGAACAAGACCCTTTTAATAATGTGGCTCGAACAACTATTGAGGCTGCTGCAGCTGTTTTTGGTGGTACACAATCTTTACACACCAATGCCTTAGACGAAGCCATTGCGTTACCAACAGATTTTTCAGCTAGAATAGCAAGAAACACCCAAATATTTCTTCAGGAAGAAACTAAAATAACAAAAACCGTCGATCCTTGGGCTGGAAGTTTATATGTTGAAAAACTCACCCATGATATTGCACAAAAAGCTTGGGAACTTATTGAAGAAGTTGAAGAGCTTGGAGGCATGACCAAAGCCATTGAAGCCGGCATTCCAAAATTACGAATTGAAGAAGCTGCCGCTAGAAAACAAGCCAGAATAGATTCTGGTGAGGATATTATTGTTGGTGTTAATAAATACAGACTAGAACAAGAAGATCCAATAGCAACATTGGAAGTCGATAATCAAACCGTAAGAACCCAACAAATAGAACGATTAAACAAAATTAAAGCTGAACGAGATTCTGAAAAAGTAAAACAAGCTTTAACTAATTTAACTAATGCAGCCAAAATGTGGTCTAAAAATTCTAAAGATTCCCTTTTGCAAGGCCATAATAATTTATTAGCTTTAGCTGTTGTAGCTGCTCGAGAAAGAGCGACTCTAGGCGAAATAAGTGATGCTTTAGAAACCGTTTATGGACGTTATAAGGCACAAATTAAATCCTTTTCTGGTGTGTATAGTAAAGAAATAAAAAACGACGTATCTTTTAAGAAAGCCAAACAATTAGCAGACACCTTTGCTGAGCAAGATGGTAGAAGACCACGTATTATGATTGCTAAAATGGGGCAGGATGGTCATGATAGAGGTGCCAAAGTAGTCGCTACTGGCTATGCAGACGTAGGTTTTGATGTGGATATAGGTCCACTTTTCCAAACACCACAAGAAGCAGCGAAACAAGCTGTTGAAAACGATGTACACATTCTTGGTGTTTCTTCTTTAGCAGCTGGACACAAAACACTTGTGCCACAAGTAATCGAAGCTCTTAAAAATTATGGTAGAGACGACATTATGGTTGTTGTTGGTGGCGTAATCCCGAAACAAGATTACCAATATCTTTTCGATGCTGGAGCCATGGCTGTATTTGGTCCTGGAACTAAAATTAGTGATGCTGCTATAAAGATATTGGAGATTTTGATTGATTAAAAAATCGGATTTTAGAGCATTAAATAATAAAACAAAATACAACACTCAACCAGAAAATTGACATTTAAACCATTTCCAGAATTACAATCACAACGACTTCTACTAAGAAAGATTGTAGAAGCAGACTGCAGGTCGATCTTATTCTTACGTTCAGATAAAAAGGTCACCAAGTTCATTGAAAGACCAGAAGACAGAAAAACTAAAACCCAAGCAGATGCTATCAAATTTATTAAAGAATTAGACGAATATATTGAAACAGGCAAGTCCATTTCTTGGGGTATAACTTTAAAAAATAATCCTGAAATAATTGGAACCATTTGTTTATGGAATTTTTCAAACAATAATAAAACAGCTGAAGTTGGTTATGATTTAGATCCGAAATTTCAAAGTCTTGGAATTATGAATGAATCTCTAAAAATGGTTATTAATTATGGTGTTGATAATTTAAAACTTAACAAAATTGAGGCCTTTACACATACTAACAATAAGCCTTCTATAAAGCTTTTAGAAAGGAATGGCTTTCGATTAAATAGACACAGAAAAGATTTAGAAAACAAGTCAAATGTAATATTTGAACTTAAAAATACACGAAACAAGATCTAAGCAATTTAAAATCAAACGAGTATATTAGCTAAAGATTTTACAAGTTTAACATCTTACTTTTTCATAAAAAGCAATGACATGAAACCAATCTTTTTTTTTAGTTTAATTGTTATTTGTTTATTAGCTTATTGCGATAATAAACAAAGAGCTACACAAGAAATAAATAAAGAAATTCCTAAAGACACTATTAGAGAGAGAATAATCGATTTATCTTATGTGTATTCAGATGAAACCGTTTATTGGGTTACTGCACAAGAATTCAAACTAGATACAGTTTTTAAAGGTCAAACAGATAAAGGGTTTTATTATTCTGCTAACAATTTTAGTTCGGCAGAACATGGTGGTACTCATATTGATGCGCCAATTCATTTTGCAGAAAACGGTATGTCAGTTGATGAAATACCTCTTGAAAAACTCATGGGAAAAGCCATTAAAATAAATGTCTCGGCTAAAGCTTTAAATAATTCGGACTATCAAATAAGTATTGATGATTTAAAAGCATGGGAAACTAAAGAAAAAACTACAATTCCAGATGGAAGTATTGTTTTATTACAAACAGGATTTGCTAAATACTATCCAAATAAAGTTAAATATTTGGGAACTGATGAACGTGGAGAACTTGCCGTTCAAAAATTACATTTTCCAGGACTTTCAGAAGCAGCAGCAAAATGGTTAGTTGAAAACAGAAATATTCATGCCATTGGAATTGATACTCCTAGTATTGATTATGGGCAATCTGAATATTTTAAAAGTCATGTTGTATTACTCTCACAAAACATTCCTGCCTTCGAGAATTTAACCAATTTAGATAAATTACCAAATAGTGGCTTTGAAATAATTGCTTTACCTATGAAGATTCAAGGTGGAAGTGGTGCTCCTTTAAGAATTGTGGCCATTCTTAATAATTCTCATTAATAGCTATTTTATTTAAAAAACGAAAAACACATCAAACAACTCAAACAATCTAAAATTAATGAAAAAACCTTTAACAATATTATTTCTAATGTTATGTGGAAATATCCTATTAGCCCAAAATTTAGAGGTACAAACTTTTGGACATGCAAACGATAAACCCATCATCTTTTTGCATGGTGGACCAGGATACAATAGTGTGTCCTTTGAAAAAACAACAGCAGAAGCTCTAGCTAAAAACGGCTTTTTTGTAATCTCTTATGATAGACGTGGAGAAGGACGAAATGAACCATTAACAGCAGCTTACACGTTTAACGAAACTTTTGATGACATCAATCAAATCTTTAAATCCTTCAATTTAAAAAAGGTATCTTTAATTGGTCACAGTTTTGGAGGTGTTATTGCAACGCTTTTTGCCGACAATTATCCAGACAAAATAAACTCATTAATATTAGTTGGAACTCCCGTATCCATGCAGGAAACATTAAAGAATATTGTTTCCAAATCCAAAGCTATTTATTTAGAAAAAGATGATAAAGTAAGTCTTAATTATATTAACATGCTTGAGAAAATGGATAGCACAAGTTTAGAATATAGCAGTTACAGTTTTATGCATGCCATGTCTAATGGGTTCTACGCTACAAAAAGCCCAAATCAAGATGCGATTGCCTTATATAAAACGTTTCAATCAGACACTCTGCTTAAAAAATATGCTTCCAAAATGGGCTACGTAGCACCACAAAAATTTTGGAAAAACGAACAGTATACAACCATATCATTAAGAGAAAATTTGGAAAACTTAAAAGCAAAAAAAGTTAAGGTGTTCGCTATCTATGGGAAAGAAGATGGGTTATACTCTGAAGAACAAATTGAAAATCTTAAAAGTATTTTAGGAGACTCTAAAGTAATATATTTAGACAATTGCTCTCATAGTGTTTTTATAGACCAGCAAAAAGAGTTTATTGAATCCATAAAAAAGTGGACAAAGTAACGAACATAACCTAAGGAATATATTTAATATTGGTTATATAATCTCTAATCAAAAAAAGTAGCAGACAGAAAAAACTAAAAAAAACAACCCCTTGAAAATGGCTCCTCAAGGGGTTTAACTTAACTAATATTCCGACTTTAACATATATAACCAACTCTAGTCGGTAAAGAGCACTAACTATCTTCGTTTTCTAGTTTGTTTAGCTTCTAGTTTCATTCTAATTTTTTCTTGTCTTTTCTCCTTTAAATCAACAGTAGGAGCTTTTAAATTTCTACCTTTTGCCATGATATATTATTTTAATTTTAATAATTAATTGAAAATATAACGACAATCCTAATTGTTAAACCTTTTCCTTACGAGTTTAAACCAAGTGCAAACAGCACACAGTATTATTAATTGATAGTATAAGGTTTTAGAATTGTTTTAAGCACACTCGCGAGTGCTTAAAAATTCGGAAAGATAATTTTAGTTTTTCTAATTGGAACTAGTGGTTGAAGTGCGTAATTTAAATCACCAAACACAACATGTCTTACTTTATATGAAGTAAGTCGAAACTGAATTTGTCTTTTAAAAATGTCCACCATAATAAACATATTTTGTCAGATTATTGACCTTTTTTGTTACAAAGCGAACATATACAATATTATTGACATTTCAAAAGTTACCCCTCAAATTAACCCTATTTTAAGAACTTTTAACAATTAAATCAAAGGTTGCAAAAATTTAACTGCATATTAATTCGGATAAATTTGTCCGTATTGATTTTTTGTTTTAAATTTGTGCTATAATTAAATTGAATATATGTTTTCTAAAGCATGCGAATACGGAATTAAAGCGTCCATTTTTATTGCGCTAAACTCTTACGAAAGTAACCGAGTTAGCTTAAAAGCTATTGCTAAAGAAATAGATTCGCCTGAAGCCTTTACAGCAAAAATTTTACAGGATTTGGCTAGACATGGTATTATTAATTCTGTAAAAGGTGCTTATGGTGGTTTTGAGATAGACAAACATGCTATTGCATCAATTAAATTATCTCAAATTGTAAATGCTATCGATGGAGACAGTATCTATAAAGGTTGTGGTTTAGGATTACATACCTGCGATGAGCTTCACCCTTGTCCTGTTCACGATAAATTTAAAACGGTTAGAGACGAATTAAAGTTTATGTTGGAAAACACCAATTTAGAAGAACTTGCATTAGATATTAAATCTGGGGTATCATTTTTAAAAACTTAAATTAAAAAAAATTTGAATATAAATAGGATAAAACTATCCGAATACAATTAATTATGGAGACATTAAGCAAAGACACGCAAAAACAAATAGGTCAGTTTGTGGCAGAAGATTACAGAACAGCATCTGTGTTTTCTAAATACGGAATAGATTTTTGTTGTAAAGGACATAGAACTATAGAAGAGGTATGTACCAAAAACAATATTGATAGCAATAATTTATTAAACGACTTAGATAAGATTGTAACAACAAATACAGATCAATCGATAGATTATAGATCTTGGCCATTAGATTTGTTAGTTGAGTATATAGAGAAAAAACACCACAGATATGTAGAAGAGAAAACACCTGTATTGCGTCAGTTTTTAGACAAGCTTTGTAAAGTTCATGGAGAAAGACATCCAGAATTATTTAAAATTAATGAGCTGTTTACTGCATCTACAGGAGAATTAGCATCACACATGAAAAAAGAGGAGCTTATTTTATTTCCCTTCATCAAAAAGATGGTAAAAGCGCAAATTGATAAAGGAGCCATTTTATCTCCACAATTTGGAACTGTTGCTAATCCTATTGCTACCATGATGGAAGAGCATGAAAATGAAGGCGAGCGTTTTAGACAAATTGCCGAATTAACAGACAATTACACACCACCAGCAGATGCTTGTAACACGTATAAAGTAACATTTGCAATGTTGGATGAATTTGAAAAAGATTTACACCTACATATTCATTTAGAAAATAACATATTATTCCCTGAAGCAGCGAAATTAGAAAAAGCGTTTCTTTAAGAATGATTAATAGCAATTAGTATTTTCTAAAGTTAAAGCTGGAAGTTGTCCCCAACAGCTTCCAGACTTTAAAATATAAACAGTTGAAGGTTAGTAATAGTAGTTTTTTTTAAAACACTTCTTTTGTAAATAATTATAATATTTAAATTTGTTGAGGAGGAAATTTATGTTATTAAAAATTATAACTTCAAAAGGAGTGTTTTTTTATTCTATACTTTTACTTAAAAACTTATTTTTATGTCTAAAAAGCTTGTTCTTACTTGCTTAATTAATTTTTTTATTGCTGCCTTATTAGGATTGGCCTTACGTTATACCTATCTATCTCCTATTTCCTTTAATTATCGATATTTAACACATGCACATTCACATATTGCTATGTTGGGTTGGGTGTATTTAATGCTTTACACACTTTTTGTTCGTTATTTTATTCCAGAAAAGAAACCTGTTTATACAACACTTTTTTGGGTAACACAAATAGCAGTGGTCGGTATGTTGCTAAGTTTTCCTTTTCAAGGCTATGCTGCAATTTCAATAACCTTCTCAACACTCCATATTCTTTGTAGTTATTATTTTTTTCGTCTCATTTGGAAAAATCATGAAACCCAATCCATTGTTACCAAACTATTATTAAAAGCATCGCTGTTATTTATGCTTATTTCAACCTTAGGAGTTTGGTGTTTAGGTCCTGCAGTTGGAATTCTTGGTCAGGCCTCAGCTTTTTACCAAATTGCCATACAGTTCTTTTTGCATTTTCAGTTTAATGGTTGGTTTTTAATAGCTGTTTTAGCTGTTTTATTTCATAAACTACAAATCAAAGATTCAAAAGAATTTCAATTGTTTTTCAAATTACTTATAAGTTCAAGCATTCTAACGTTTGCATTACCTGTAAATTGGTTTGCACCACATGTTGAATTATTATGGATTAATGGCTTAGGTGTGTTGCTTCTAATGGCATCTTTGCATGTCTTTTTAAAACTCATCAAACCTCGTTTAAAAACTATAATGAATGCAAGCTCAAACAATCTAAAATTCATACTATGGTTTGCCTTGTTTTGTTTTATTTTAAAAATAGTCCTGCAATCCCTGTCTTTAATTCCTGAAATTTCAAATATGGCATTTCAGCATAGAAATCTTGTTATTGGCTTTATACATTTAACCATGTTAGGTGTTATTTCAGGGTTTTTATTCGTTTTTATTTTGCAAAGTCAATTAGTAACCCAAAACAAAAACTTAACTCTAAGCATGTTTGTCTTTGTGTTGGGTTTTTTGCTAACAGAACTCATATTAATCATTCAAGGTTGTTTATTTTATTTTGGAATCGGATTATTACCAAACTATTATGTCTTACTGTTTTTTAGTAGTATCTTACTTCCTTTAGGAATTGTAGGTCTTATTTTTAATATTTATAAAACTAAATCAGCATGAAAACCAAACCTCAAAAACGCCATAAAGCATTACAACCACTTAGTAGAGAGCATCATCATGGCTTGCTTTTAACTTGGAAAATTAGAAGTGGTTTTAACAAAAACATTGATCCAAAACGCATTAAGACCTATGCCGATTGGTTTTTTGAAACCCATTTGATTCCACATTTCGATATGGAAGAAAATCATATTTTTTCTATTTTAGAAAGCGATAACGAACTAATAAAACGTGCGTTAGCAGAACATAGACGTTTAAAACGTTTGTTTTCTGAAACTGATGTTGAACCTAAAACTCTTAGCAAGATTGAGGAAGAATTAGAACAACATATTCGTTTTGAAGAACGTGTGCTTTTTCCTGAAATTCAGAAGATAGCAACCGAAGAACAATTACAACACATTGAAAAAATTCATCACGAAGCGCCTTTTAAGGACAATCTTGATGATGAATTTTGGAAATAATTTTATTTATGTTGCTCTATTGTTTCTACTTTCTTAAAAGTTGTTTTAAATAAAGATGGTTTTACTGTAATCATGGCCCAAGCCCAGTTATTTGTGGCATCCTTATCCCCTCCTTTTAAGATTTCCATACTTTCAGTTGCAAACATTTGAGAATATCCAACTTGAAAATTAATGTCTTTAGAGAAGTTATACCCAAAAACCAAATCGATTTCTGTTCCCAAACCAGGACTCATGTCGTCTCCCACATTATTCACAATAGTTGCTGCCGAAGAAAAGATATGAGGCATTATTTTAGCTGAAAATTTATTTTTATGATAGGCAATAGTTGCATTAATATCTATTAAACCTACTGAGGCTAAATGATTTCCAACATAGAAATAATCCATCCATCCATTGAATTTATGATTGGTTCCATACCATGGATTAAAGGATTTTAGTTTGCTACTTGTTGCATTCATGTCTGTACCCGATAAATATTCTCCTCCTAACCCAACATTAAAGCTTTTTGCAATGTTATAATGTGCATTTAAAGCAAAATTATATGCACTTACATCTGTATCTGCTATTTTTCCTGTTTGAAAATAAAAAGACGCGTCTGCTTTCAGTTTCTTTTTTCCTAAGGTAGCATGTGTTCCAAAAGTCTGATTGTAATCTACTTGTTGCTCGTCGTTTTCATCGTTGTAGGCTAAGCCATTATTTAGAATTAAAAAGCTCAATCCAACGTTTTTTAAATTGGTATGATACCATAGATATTGAAACGATTTGTAATTATTTACATTATAATCTACTTCAAACAAAGTTTCATCTTCTGCACTTAACGCCAAGCCTAAATCTATTCTATTGTTGTCGTTAGGCTTATAAGTTACAATAAGTGCATCATGACTTCTTGCTTGTTGTGCCCAACCGACATTACCAAACATTCGTTGATCGTCGTAAATTATTTCCTGACGTCCAAATTTTAAAGAAAACTGATTGTTTAAGAGTACTTCTGCCCATGCCTCATGTAAGGTTGTTCCATGTTTATCTGAAGTTGCCAAAGTAGACACGTCTCCCCAAACTCTTACGTTTTGGACACTTATGTATGCCTTTAATTTTTCGCTTTTGTAACCGAAGTTTAAACGTGTACGTTGAGATACAAAAGTAGCTGCATTTATAGAATCTACAGCTAGTGTTTTGTAACCATGTCTGTACTCAAAACGAGGTCTTAACTCGGCTGAGACCTGAAATTCTTGAGCATAACTTGCCATGCCAAGTCCTATACATAGGATTGCTAGTATTTTTTTCATCAATATTATTTTAAGAAAGTTTCTGCGTTATAAATACGCTTTCAAATAAATTATATTATTCTTGAGTTAATTGTAAAATAGCTTCTACAGTTTCTTTATTATCTACTCCTAGACCTTCTTGTTGGTGTATAAGTTCACCTTTAGGATTAAACACACTTATAATGTTGGAGTGTGAAAAATCTATTGGAGAAATTTTCTTGTATTTTACAGCTAAGACATTTGCAAATTCTTGAACACTACTTTCTGTACCTTGTAAAAAAGTCCATTGTTTCCCATCCATTGTATTTTCAATGGCAAAAGCTTTTAACCGTTCTGGTGTATCTGTTTTAGGATCGATACTTACTAAAACAAATTGAAGATTTTCTATATTAGATTTTGGAAGTTGAGATTCAATATGTCTCATATCTGCAACCAATCTAGGACATGCAGCTTTGCACGACGTATAGATCATGACCATTACTAAAGTCTTCCCTTTTAAATCTTCAAGCTGAATTTCTTCACCTTCTTCAGTGTGCCATTTAGAAGTTAGATTGAAAATAGATTCTTCTGAAATCCCTTCATCTTCAACCTCTTTAGAATTCTGATTCTCCACAGCCTGTAAATCCATTTTACAAACTGGACAACTTCCGGGTTCAAAATATACTTTTTCTCCTTCGCATTGCATTGGACATTGGTATATGGCTAATTCATCTGAGACTTTATCAGATTTATTTGAATTACAAGATGCCAAAGTCAGGACCATGACACAGATTGTTATTATTGTTTTTAAGTGTTTCATTTATTTTTCTTCATTGATATCTTGTACACATCTAAAACCCAGATTTTTCATTGAATACTTTGCATTTAAACTACCACGAATGGCATAACGCATAAAAGCAGCATAGTTCATTAAATCTGTTGCGTTTACCGATGCGCTTCCACAAAACAGATTACTGTCTTTATCCACATCTTTTCTTGATTCTCCAGTAATTAAAACCGAATTAAAATCAAGTGTCCACTCCCAAACCAAACCATGTAAATCGTAAACTCCCCAAACATTTTTGGGTGATTCTCCAATTAAATTTTCGTTAGATCGAGGGGCTTCATACCAAGCAAGAATCTGTTCGTTATAAGATGGTTTTACTCGTGCATCCTTTGTTATTTCATCAGACATGGCAACATATTCCCACTCATCTACAGTTGGCAATCGTTTTCCTTGGCATTCGCAATAATCTTTTGCAGCAAACCAAGAAACATAGGTTACAGGACTGTTAGGGTTTTCGGTGTCTTTTAATTCTAAATCATTTTTCCAATTACTTAGATAACTCCCGTCTGAAAATAATTTTATGACCTTCGATTTTTGCCATTTTGGATATTTTGCTACAAATTGCTCAAATTCTTTATTAGTCACAGGATATATATCCATGTTAAAATTGTTTACCTCAACAACTGTAGAGTCTCTACCATACAAAGGCAAATATCTACCTCCTTCAATAAAAACCATGCCTTCAGTCTGTGCAAACAAGAACATTTGAAAGACACAACAAAATACAACTAGACCGAAGGCATTGATTTTCATATGAGACGTTTTTAAAAATTAAAATTATTTATTTTTTACTTTATCAACCATGGCTTTGGTAACAACTGTACCATTGTTTCCCCATGAGTTATAGACATAAGTTAATACGTTTGCAACTTCATCAGAAGACAAAGACTGACGTGTCATAACACTGTTATACTTTTCACCATTCACAGTAATTTCTCCAGTTAAACCGTGTAATACAATATCAATGGCTCTATTAACATCAGCATTTAAATAATCTGATTTTGCCAACGGAGGAAATGCATTAGGAATACCTTGACCTTCGCCTTGGTGACATGCAAAACAGGTTTGCATATAAGCTTGTTTACCAAACTCCATTTGTTCTTCGAAAGATTTTGCAGGAATCTCAGATTCTACAATCTCGTCTGTAGTAGGCATGGTTTGAATTCCAGGACCTTCAGGTAAATAAATATCGTCTCTTATTTCTCCAGAATAGATTTTCTTATCCTCTTCTCCTTCTACTTTAAGCATACCTAAAGCTCCTTTATTAAAAGCTCTGAAAATAGAATGATCTACCAAAATTAAAGTTCCTGGAACATCTACTCTAAACTCAACAATGGCAGCTCCACCTGCAGGAATTAGGGTAGTTTGGACATTTTCATTAATTAAATCGCCTCCTTCAACGTGAACTTTATCGAAAATCTCACCAATAACATGGAATGAAGACACCAAACCAGGCCCACCATTACCTACAAAAAGTCTAACAGTTTCACCTACTTTAGCTGTAATAGCATTATCACCTGTTAACGAACCTACGTTACCATTAAACACAACATAATCAGCTTTTTCGTCTACAGCTTTTTGCATATCGAAAGGCTGTAATCCTCTTTCACCATTAGCACCTTTAGTATAAAAATCTCCTTGCATGACATAGTATTCTTTATCAACTGGTTCTAAACCTCCTTCTGGCTCAACTAAAATAAGTCCATACATTCCGTTAGCGATGTGCATCCCAACAGGAGCTGTTGCACAATGGTAAACATACAAACCTGGATTTAACGTTTTAAAAGAAAACACTTTTACGTGGCCAGGAGCAACAAAAGAAGACTCTGCTCCACCACCAGGTCCAGTTACAGCATGTAAATCGATGTTATGAGGTAATTTGTTATCTGGATGATTTTGTAAGTGAAATTCCACTTCGTCTCCTACTCTAGTTCTAATAAAACTCCCTGGCACAGAACCTCCAAATGTCCAGAAATTATATCTTACGCCATTTGTTAATTCGCCTTCTTTTTCAAGAATTTCCATTTTTACAATAAGCTTTTTTGCTTTTCTAGCTCCAATAGGTGTTGGCACATGTGGCGGAGCTGTTAATTCTGCTAACATTTCTTGATTTACTGGAATTTCTGAAGCATTTGCAGTCTCTTCTTTTTTATCGTTAAAACAAGCGATAAAGAAAAAAGGTGTCAATAGTAAAATCACTATTCTTACTATTTTTAATTTTCTGTTTGGTTTTTGGTTTGTTTTCATGAATAAAGTATTTAGTGTTTTCTAATTTAAATTTTTAAATCGGATAATTTAATCCTAATTATTATATATGCAAATATAATAGACAGACTATAACAAAAACATGATAAAAATCATGAAATTAATTTATGGAAACTATATCTTTGAATCTCTAAAATATAAAAAAACGATATGAAATACCCAATAATCTATCTCTTTGTTTTTTTTACAAGCTTCGTGTTTGCACAAAAAAATAACACAGCTATTATTTACTATAACAGTGGTGAATCGAAACAGTTTTCTAAGGCACAATTAGCTATTAATTCTGAAGGTTTTATTACTGGGATAGAAACAAAAACCACTACTAATCAAAACCAAGTAATTAACTTGGTAGGAGTTTCTAAAGTTAATTATGAAGGCACAATTTTTACGGTTA
Source organism: Flavobacteriaceae bacterium LYZ1037 (assembly GCA_003144015.1). Classification (GTDB taxonomy): domain Bacteria; phylum Bacteroidota; class Bacteroidia; order Flavobacteriales; family Flavobacteriaceae; genus Xanthomarina. Next base: position 245,488 of record QFWS01000003.1, read on the forward strand.
AAACAGCTAAGAGTAAACCTTATTTATTTGAAACAGTAATATCTGGCTCTCTTTCTTTATACAAAAGTGGAGAACATTACTTTCTAGAAAATGAAGAATATGGATTTAATGAGATTGAAAGAAAGAAGCTTAATGATTTAACTCTAGGAGCGTTTAACTACGGTCCAATATCTCTGTATATAAATAAATGTTTAGAAGCTCAAGAGCTTGCATATAATAAACATGTTTCTATTATTCTAAGCAACTTAAAATCCATTATAGAAGTTTATAACAACTGTAATTTAAGTGAAGAAACACAAATTGCATCAAATGTTATGAAAGAAGCAAATGCTTCTTCTGAAACTATTGAAGTTGGTGTTAATATTGGTTATAATTTTTTAAACACATCTTTTGAAAATTTTTCTCCAGGAGTTACAAATAATTACGGAGCACCAACTATTGGAGCACAAATATATTTTAATACCAATATGTTAAATGAAAATATTGGCTTTATACTTTCTGTGGACTATTCTTTTCCAGAAGAATTTGAATCTAATGCCAACAATGTTTTTATAAAATCAAAATTATCCTATATAAATTCTATGATAGGTTTTCGATATACTATTAATAATGTAAGTAAAACCTTCAGACCTTACTTAGGTTTTAATGGAGGGATTATATTTAATTCAAATTCTTATGTCATTATTCAAGAGGCTTCTGTAGGTTCTACTGCTATAAGTTTTGAAACAACAAACAAATTGGTCTATAATGTAGGGCTTGGAACTTATATTCATTTTGGAAAACAAAAAATCGATTTTAATCTATCATATCAACCTGAAAATAAATTTGTACTTCTTTCTAATAACACTTTTTACGTTAATGAAAGCTTTTACAAACTATCTGGTTTTCAACTAAAAGCGACTTATGTATTTTAATTTCCAATAAAGACAACTATTATTTTTTAGAGTCGCTTATAAAAGCGACTCTTTTTGTTAACAAGTTCCGTTTTTTATCCTCATAAATAATTGTATTTTTACCGATACCAAAAACCAAATCATTAATGGGTAAAATCATAGCAATTGCTAACCAAAAAGGTGGCGTTGGAAAAACAACAACTTCTGTAAACTTAGCAGCTTCTTTAGGTGTTTTAGAAAAAAAAGTGCTACTTATAGATGCCGATCCGCAAGCAAATGCAACATCAGGATTGGGAATTGATGTAGAAACTGTTGAAATTGGAACCTATCAACTACTCGAACATACCAACATTGCAAAAGAAGCTATTGTTAAAACAAGTACACCAAATTTAGATGTTATTCCTTCTCATATAGATTTAGTAGCTATAGAAATAGAATTGGTTGATAAAGACGAAAGAGAGTACATGCTAAGAAAAGCATTACAAGACATTAAAGACGATTACGATTATATATTAATTGATTGTGCACCTTCTCTTGGCTTGCTTACATTAAATGCTTTAACAGCAGCAGACTCTGTCTTAATTCCAATTCAGTGCGAATATTTTGCATTAGAAGGATTAGGCAAACTATTAAACACCATAAAAAGTGTTCAAAAAATACACAACCAAACTTTAGACATTGAAGGATTGTTACTAACCATGTACGATTCCCGATTACGTTTATCTAATCAGGTTGTTGAAGAAGTTCAAAAACATTTTAGTGATATGGTGTTTCAAACCATCATTCAAAGAAATGTGAGACTAAGCGAAGCACCAAGCTATGGTGAAAACATAATTAATTATGATGCTAGTAGCAAAGGTGCAAGTAATTACTTAAGTTTGGCAAAAGAACTTATTATTAAAAACTCCTAAAAATGGCGAAGGCAACAAAAAAACAGGCTTTAGGTAGAGGATTATCGGCTCTTTTAAAAGACCCTTCAAACGACATCTCTTCAGTTCAAGATAAAAATGCAGATAAAGTTATTGGCAGTATTGTTGAATTAGATGTCGATTCTATTGAAATAAATCCGTTTCAACCTAGAACCAATTTTAACGAAGAAACCTTATTAGAGCTAGCTTCTTCTATTAAAGAATTAGGCGTTATTCAACCAATAACTGTTCGTAAATTAGAATTCAACAAATTTCAATTGGTCTCTGGAGAACGACGTTTTAGAGCATCAAAATTAATAGGGTTACAAACCATTCCTGCATATATTCGTATAGCTAACGATCAAGAGTCGTTAGAAATGGCTTTAGTTGAAAACATTCAGCGACAAGATTTAGATCCAATCGAAATTGCTTTGTCGTATCAAAGATTAATAGATGAAATAAATTTAACTCAAGAGCAAATGAGCGAACGTGTTGGTAAAAAACGTTCCACCATTGCCAATTATTTACGCTTATTAAAACTCGATCCAATTATTCAAACTGGAATGCGAGATGGTTTTATTTCTATGGGTCATGGTCGTGCCATTATTAATATTGAAGACCAATCGGTTCAATTAGATATTTACGAAAAAATTATTTCAAACAAATTATCTGTTCGAGATACTGAAACATTAGTAAAATCGTACCAAACAGACAATACAGTTAAAGTCCCAACAAAAAAACAAGAACTTCCTAAATTCATAAAAAAAGGAGCTAAAGAATTTTCAGAATACTTTGGTCATAAAATAGACGTTAAAGTTTCTAAGAATGGCAAAGGGAATATTAGTATTCCGTTTCATTCCGAAGAAGATTTTAATCGCATTATAAAACTTGTTAAACGTGCCAAATAGATTTGTAATCATATCTGTGTTTTTATTAGCATTTTGTTTTTCAGCTTTTGCTCAAGAAGGTGAAAAAGAAAAGAAAAAGAAAAAAAACTCCATCACTCCTACTGAAGAGCTTGTAGTAGAATCTGCCTCTATTATAAAAGAACCCATAGATCCATTATCTCCTGCTCGTGCAGCATTTTATTCTGCTGTTTTACCTGGTTTAGGACATGCTTACCTTAAAGAATATTGGAAAATCCCAGTTATATATGCCGGACTTGGTGCAGGAATTTATTTCTACGTTAATAATAATAACGAATACAACCGTTATAGAGACGCCTATAAACGTCGACTAGCCGGTTTTGAAGACGATGAGTTTTATGGAACCATTTCGGATGATGGCCTACAAGATGCTCAAAAACAATTTGGTAGAAATCGAGAAATTTCACTTTTAGTAACCATTGGCATTTATGCTCTTAATATTATTTGGGCAAATGTGGATGCGCATTTATTGCAATTCAATGTCGACGACAACCTGTCTCTAATGCCTCATTATCAATTAAATGAATTTGATAATAAAGGAGATCTAGGATTAACTTTAAACTTCAAATTTTAACTCATGAAAATAGCTTTACTTGGTTATGGAAAAATGGGTAAAACCATTGAAGACATAGCATTACAACGTGGACATGAAATAGTTATTAAAACCTCAAACGAAGATGGTTACGATATTTGTCTCGCAGATGTTGCAATAGATTTCAGTGTGCCTAAAGCTGCTTTTTTCAATATCGCTAATTGTCTTAAACATAAAATACCCGTAATATCAGGAACTACAGGTTGGCTTGATAATTACGAAAAAGCAGTTGCGTTATGTAAAGAAGAAAATGGCGCTTTTCTTTATGCTTCCAATTTTAGCTTGGGTGTTAATGTCTTTTTTGAACTAAATAAAAATTTAGCAAAAATGATGAGTCTCTTAAAAGAATATAAGGTATCTATCGAAGAAGTTCACCATACCCAAAAACTAGATGCACCTAGTGGCACAGCAATTACTTTAGCTGAAGGCATTGTTACGGAACATTCAGAATATTCTAATTGGATTTTAAACGAAACAAAGGAAAAAGCCATCCCTATTACAGCAAAAAGAATAGATGCTGTTCCAGGTACGCATAGCATAGATTACACAAGTATAACCGATAGCATACAAATAAAACATACAGCCCATAACAGACAAGGGTTTGCTCTTGGAGCAGTTATAGCAGCCGAATGGATTCTTGAGAAGAAAGGCGTCTACACCATGAAAGATGTGTTAAATATTGGTTAATACTATTAAATAAAGTAACATTTGTAGGTGTTTAAGCACTTATAAAAACAAAAGATAAAATTATGACATTTACGCAATTGTTTATTTTCTTGTTAGTCATTCAATTGATCCATGGATTAGGAACTTGGAAATTATATATTAAAGCTGGCAGACAAGCTTGGGAGGCTTTCATTCCTATTTACAATGCCGTTATTTTAATGAAAATAATAAACAGGCCTTGGTGGTGGACTATTTTACTTTTCCTTCCTATTGTCAACCTTATTATGTTTCCTGTTGTTTGGGTTGAAACGGCAAGAAGTTTTGGTAGAAACTCAACTACAGACACTATTCTGGCAGTAGCCTCTTTAGGGTTTTATAATTATTATCTTAACTATTTTACAGATGTAAAACACTTAGAAGATAGAAGTTTACATCCTAAAACTGCTGCTGGAGACTGGGTAAGTTCCATTCTATTTGCCATTGTAGCAGCAACTATTGTGCATACGTATTTTATTCAGCCATACACCATTCCAACCTCTTCATTAGAAAAATCTTTATTAGTAGGAGATTTTCTTTTTGTAAGCAAATTTCATTATGGAGCTCGTGTACCAATGACCACTATTGCAGCTCCTATGGTTCATGACACCATTCCTTTTTTAAAGAAAAAATCGTATTTATACGACGATCATTTAGAGAATAAAAATACGGCATTTGTAAATAAGTTGTCTTTACCTTATATGCGAATTCCTGGTTTTCAGAACATAAAACGTAATGATATTGTGGTATTTAATTGGCCTGTAGACACCATGTTAAATATGCGTTACACAGATAGAAACCGATATAAGCCCATCGATAAGAAAACAAATTATGTTAAACGTTGTGTTGGCTTACCTGGAGATTCTTTAGAGATTCGAGATGGGTTTGTTTATATAAATGGTAAGCAAAATGAATTACCAGACAGAGCAAAATTACAATTCTCTTATAAGATTGAAACTAAAAGTGGTCCTTTTAATAACGACCAATTAACTAAAAGATACGACATTACAGATTTACCTCAATACAGTCAGGATTATTCAATAAGCTACTTTCCTGGATTAACAGATGAAACTTTAAATCAGTTTAAAAATCACCCAAATGTTAAGAGTGTCGAGCCTCTTAAACGTGAAAAAGGACAACGTGAAGCAAGTGTTTTTCCTCATGATCCTAATTACGATTGGAATAACGACTTTTTCGGCCCTCTTTATATACCTAAAGCAGGCACTACCATCGACTTAAATTTAAATGTATTACCACTTTATAAACGTGTTATTACTGAATACGAAGACAACAAACTTCAAGTAAAAGGAAACCAAATTTATATTAATGATAAATTAGCGACCAATTACACCTTTAAAAAAGATTATTACTGGCTTATGGGAGACAATAGACACAACTCACAAGATGCTAGATCATGGGGATTTGTGCCATTCGACCACGTAGTTGGAAAACCTGTATTTATTTGGATGAGCTGGGATAGATTTGGAAAACCACGCTGGGAACGTTTCTTTACAACTGTTCATGGTAGTGGAAAAGCGACATCTTATTTAATTCCGTTTTTAATTTTATTGGCCGCTTGGTTTGGATTTAGTAAGTGGAGAAAACATAAAAAAACGAATGCTTAAAATGGTTTTGATGGATAGGTGTTAAGTCGATGAAAATCACTGTTTTAAACACAACTTAACAACAAACAACTAAACATATGAATATTCTTATTCATCCAACATATTTTCCTAACGTGGCACATGTTGCTGCTATGGCTCTTGCTGGTGATGTTGTTTTTGAAATGGACGATAATTACCAAAAGCAAACCTACAGAAACAGGACATATATCTATGGTGCCAACGGAAAATTACTCTTAAATATTCCAATTATTCATTCACAAAAAGAAAGGCAAAAATATCGCGATATTAAAATTTATAATGCTGAAAACTGGCAAACTGTCCATTGGAAATCTCTTGAAGCAGCTTATAGAACGTCTCCATATTTTGAATTTTACGAAGACGATCTTTATCCATTATTTACAAAAAAAGCAGACTATCTATTAGATTTTAACCTAAAGTGTATGGACATTGTTTTCGATTGCCTACAACTGGATTTAAATATTTCAAAAACAGATACCTATCAAAAAACAGTTGAAGACAAAACGGACTTTCGATATTTGGCAAACGCAAGAAAAGAAGTTTCCTATAACTTTGAAAGCTACATACAAGTCTTTGATGACAAGCATGGCTTTATTCCTAATTTAAGTATTTTAGATTTGTTATTTAATGAAGGAACAAACGCCTTAAATTATTTAGAAAATCAATTTAAATATTTGTAATGCTGCAAACTATTATACATTATGGCATTCATTTTTTGTTTCCTTTGGCAATAGCACTTTTCTTTTTTAAAACACATTGGAAAACAGCTTACCTGGTCATGATTTGTGGTATGTTTATAGATTTAGATCATTTACTTGCAGATCCTATATTTGCCCCAAATAGATGTAGCATCAATTTTCATCCGTTACATAGTTATTATGCTATTGCTATTTATTTCCTATTATTAATTCCAAAGAAAACAAGAATTATTGGGTTAGGATTAGTTATTCACATTTTAGCTGATACTGTAGATTGTATGTTTATGGAATTAGTTTGAAACAAATTTCAGACCAATAATAGAAGTAATTAGAGTCAATAAAAAGAAGAGTCTCCAAAAACTAGCTGGTTCTTTAAACACAAAAATTCCAACAAGAACAGTTCCAACGGCTCCAATACCTGTCCAAACAGCATAAGCCGTTCCAATAGGCAACTCTTGTGTTACTTTTACCAATAAATACATGCTTATAGCCAAACATATTAAGAACCCAACATACCAAGAAATCATTTCGTTTCCTGTTGTTTCTTTAGCTTTCCCTAAACATGCAGCAAAAGCCACTTCAAAAATTCCAGCAATAATTAATAAAACCCAATTCATTTTACACAATTTATGGTTGAAGTTTAAAAGTTGCTAACGATGGATAATGATCTGAATACTTATTATCAAACGTTTTAAAATCCGTAATTTCAAATGCTTTATCGGCAAAAATAAAATCGATTCTAACAGGAAAAAATTTAAAATCGTAAGTTCTTCCAAAACCATTTCCAGCTATTTTAAAAGCATCTTTTAAGTTCCCTTTTATTTCTTTATAAACATACGAAAAAGCGGTATTATTAAAATCGCCACAAATAATCATTTTATAAGGAGATAGCTCTTTATGTTTTACAAATAATTCGGCTTGAAATTGCTGCATTTTAAAAGTATGCTCAACACGTTTTAAAAGCCTATCGGAATCTTCTTGCTTTAACTTTTCAACATTTGCATCTATACCAAGCGATTGTAAATGTACGTTGTAGATTCTAACAGTGTCTTGCCCTTTAACAATATCAACAAAAATGGCATTATTAGAGGTCTCCGGAAATTCAACAGAACCAGAATTTATAATGGGATATTGTGAAAAAATAGCCTGTCCATTCAGCACCTTCTTTCCAGACAGTTTTTCAAATTTGTATTTAAAAAAAGATAAATCAACGTTTTTATGTGGATGATATTCCTGCAGACTTAAAACATCTGGAGATTTTGATTTGATAAAATCAATCATCTTAGTTTCTACTTCTTTTTCTGGAATCCATTCGTACAAATTAAACAATCTCACATTATAACTCATAATGGAAAGATCTGAATCATTTGGTGCTTTATCTGAAGATGAAAATTTATACAGCGAGCCTAAAGAAAAATAGCCAATAACTAGAACTAGCAATGAGAGTAATAGTTGTTTTTTTACCTTAATTAACCAGTAAATAAAAAAGAGAACATTGGTTAAAATTAAAAAAGGAACTCCTAGACTCAAAACGGAAAGTATTGCAAATGTTTTAGGTGGGAAATAAGGTAATATATAAGATAGCAAAAGCATGGTTGCAACTAAAGCATTAACAACATAAATTATTTTATCAATAAGCTTTAGGTTTTTCATAAATACAACTTATTATTTACCTGCTTTAAACAAAAATTCTTTCTCTTCTTTTGTCAAGCTATCATAACCACTTTTGCTAATTTTATCTAAGATGACATCAATTTTTTTCTGTTTATTAAACTCTTCGAACTCTTGTTTAGCATAGCCAGCAACCTTGCTAGATTTTCTTTTATGGACTGTTTTTAATGGTGATTTTTTAGATTTTTTAAACAAACTAACAAACCAATCCATAATTCGTTCAAAGCCTTTGCCTATATCATTTCCTTTCTTTAATTGAACAGCATAGAAATATCCTAATAATGCACCTCCTAAGTGGGCAATATTACCTCCAGCATTCAATCCAAATAAACCTAAGAAATCTATAATTACAATAGCTACGCCAAGATACCAAAGTTTTAGATTAAACATAAAAAACCTGACTTCCATGTTTGGCATATAAGCACATAAAAATATTAGCAAGGCTCTAACAGCAGCCGAAGCACCTACCAACCTACTATCCCCATCAAAAAAAGAAGGCAATACATTATAACCAAATAAAAACAGTAGTCCTCCAAAAATGGCTCCAAGAAAATAGATATTCAATCCAAGTTTTACAGGAAATAAATTAGCAAACATGCGTCCAATAAAATAAAGCCAAAGCATGTTAAATAAAATATGCCAAAAATCGTAATGCGTAAATGCATAAGTAATAATGCTCCAGGGTTTTAATATAAATTCTGTAAGACTACTTGGCAACTCTAACCAGCCTAAACTTCCATTTACATTAAATGACACCTTAATAATTAAACCAATGAAAAACACAAGCAGATTAACTGCTATAATTTTTTCGAACACATTTAAATGCTGAAGCTTATCTTGTATGTCTTTATTAAGAGAGGTCATAATTAGTCCCAACGATTTTTATTAAACTGTGTTTTTTTCCAATACCACATGATTAGAAACCCTGTTAAAGCACCTCCAATATGTGCTACATAAGCTGTGTTACTTGGACTAAAAAACGATTGACCTGTAATTGCTGAAATTAAATCTAAAGCAATAATTCCTGGAATAAAGTATTTTGCTTTTATGGGAACAGGTAAAAAAATCAACATCAATTTCGATTCAGGGTATAACATTCCAAAAGCAACTAAAACTCCCATGATAGCTCCAGATGCTCCGACCATAGTACTATTAAAGACACCTACAAAATTTTGAAGCTGGTCTTGGTTTAAAAATTGATTCCAACGCGTGTCGTACACGCTATAACCAGATTTTAAAGTTTCTAAAGTTTGAGCTTGATCGAAACCTGCTCCATTAAGAATGTCCATTCCAGAAATAAACCTGAAATAATAATAGCCTATCATACATAAAGCTGCACCTAACCCAGATGAGATATAAAAGAATAAGAATTTTTTGGCTCCAAAACGTTCCTCAACTGCAGTGCCAAACATCCAAAGCGCAAACATGTTAAAGAAAATATGCATAAACCCTCCATGCATAAACATGTGTGTAATTATTTGCCAAGGCTGAAATGCAGCATTCTTAGGAAAATGTAAGGCAAACCAATCGTAAAACAAGGTACCACCTCCTATTGTAAGTGTACCAATAAACATAATAACATTTATAATAATTAAATGTTTTACGGTATCTGTAATTTTGTTCATCATGATAAAAAAATACTTAAATAAATTTTCTCTCTAATTCATCTACACTTAACGTAATGAAAGTCGTTTTATTTGTTGGAGACATATTTGGTTCTTTACAACCAAATAGACTATTAACTAAATGTTCTTGTTCCATAACAGAAAGTGATTGTCCTGTTTTTACTGCCAAACTCTTAGCCATTGATTTAGCAAGCAAGTCTGTTGAGCTAAAATTACTGTCAGGAACTTCGTTTTGAATATCGTTTATAAGTTGTTCTAAAATAACCGAAACCTCGCTCTCAGGAACACTTACCGGAACACCTGAAACCTCTATACCTTCTTTCGAAATCTTTGAAAACTGAAATCCTGTATGCTCTAAATCTTGTTTAACTTGTTTAATAATTTCTATTTCCTGAGTTGTAAAATGAAGCTGAATAGGAAATAATAATTGCTGACTCATGCTTTCTTTTACAGTAATATGCTGCAGGAAATCTTCGTATAACACCCGTTGATGAGCTCGATGTTGATCGATAACCAACATGCCAGATTTAATGGTGCTAATAACATATTTATTTTGAAGTTGAAAAGTTGTTTGTTTGGTTTCAACTTGAGAATCATCTTTAAAAATAGACCCCGTTTGTTCTTGACTTTCAAACTGAATGCTACTAAAATCCTGTTGCGTCTGGGTGCCTTTAGATTCTAATCCTACATATAAACTATCCCAATTTGCTGGGGTTTGTTTTTTAAAGGCTGTGGTTTGTCTTCCTGAAAATTGTTTTTCTTGAAACGGGTTAAAACTTCTGTCAACCTCTATTTTTGGTGTATTCGGACTATTTAAATCTTTATAACTATAAGGTGTATCTAAATTTGCATCTCTTTCAAAATCTAAAACTGGTGCAATATTAAACTGTCCTAAACTGTGTTTTACTGAAGCTCTTAAAATGGCATAAAGTGTATGCTCGTCATCAAACTTAATTTCAGTTTTTGTAGGATGAATATTAATATCAATGGTTTTAGTATCTACCTGTAAATTTAAAAAATAACTGGCATGCGTATTATCTTTTAAAAGTCCATCGAAAGCAGAAGCTATTGCGTGATTTAAATAGGCACTTTTAATAAATCGATCATTTACAAAAAAGTATTGTTCCCCTCTAGTTTTCTTAGCATATTCAGGTTTACCAACAAATCCTGAAATTTTAACCACTTCGGTTTCTTCGTTTACTGGTACTAATTTCTCATTGGTTTTGGCACCAAATATATTTACAATGCGTTGTCTGTAATTACTCTCGGGAAGATTAAATACTTCGCTTCCATTATGATACATCACAAACTGAATGTTTGGATGTGCTAATGCAACTCTATGAAATTCGTCAATAATATGGCGTGTTTCTACCTGATTAGACTTTAAAAAATTACGTCTTGCCGGAATATTAAAAAACAAATTTTTAACGGCAATAGAGGTTCCTTTCGGTGTGACAATAATGTCTTGCGAAACCACCTGACTGCCTTCAATGACTAATTGGGTACCAACCTCGTCTTGTTCTTGTTTAGTTTTAAGTTCCACATGAGCAATAGCAGCAATACTTGCTAAGGCTTCACCTCGAAATCCTTTGGTGTGAAGTTGAAATAAATCTTCGGCAGAACGAATCTTTGAAGTAGCATGACGTTCAAAACTCAAACGTGCATCAGTAACACTCATTCCTAAACCATTATCAATCACCTGAACTAAGGTTTTGCCTGCATCTTTTATAATAAGTTTGATGGTTGTAGCTTTCGCATCTATAGCATTTTCCATTAATTCTTTAACCACAGAGGCAGGACGTTGAACAACTTCTCCTGCTGCAATTTGGTTTGCTACATGATCTGGTAATAACTGTATAATATCTGACATGAGCGCTTTAAAAGAAAATGGATAAATCGAATTCTATAATAAAAAGGAAGATTAAAACTAGAATAGCAATAATAATTAAAACACGCTTATTTACGGTTCTATCTGCATTGTTTTTATAATCGTCGAGAGCAGAAACAAGCTTGCCCTTCAATCCTTTATTACTTCCAACAGTTGTTCTAAATTCGTCGAACTTGTGTTTAATTTCATACGGATTTCCTTCACCCTTATAATGTCTTGGTGTATAACTATATGTTTTATTTTTTCTTGTTTTAAAAATACCCATACTATCTTCTATTCATAACCACTTAATATATACAAAAGCACTAATATAGCTATCAAAAATAAGACCATATATAATGGAGAGGTTAAAATGCTGTTTTTTCGCTCTCTGGTTCGTTTTAACGCTTGCCATTTTGACTGAATATCTTCTTCAGGATGAACCGTATCATCTTTCTGATAGGTAGGCTTGATGTTAAATTGTCTATTCTTTTTGAATATTGCCACTAGAAATTTTGTTATACTTCAAATGTACTTAAAATACAAAGAAATAACGGTTTAGAACTGCCAAAAATTGTTAATAAATGCTTCTGAAAGTTTCGAATTAAAAGCGAAGCATTAGGTATAAATACATTAGGGTTTTGTATTAAGGTCTGCCATTTTTATGGCGGCTATTGCTGCTTCTGTTCCTTTATTTCCATGTTTACCACCAGAACGATCAATAGCTTGTTGCAGATTAGTATCTGTTAGTACACAAAAAATTACAGGCACATTGTGTAGAATATTTAAATCTTTGATGCCTTGAGAAACTGCTTCGCAAACAAAATCGAAATGTTTAGTTTCTCCTTGAATAACACTTCCAATAGCAATAACAGCATGGACGCTTTGTTCTTGCATTTTTTTACTACCAAAAATAAGCTCGTAGCTTCCAGGAACATTCCAACGTATAATATTTTCTAAAGCAACACCATTTTCTATCAAAGCATCAATTGCACCTTGGTACAGACCTTCAGTAATGGACTCATTCCATTCTGAAACAACAATCCCAAACCGAAAATTTTTCGCGTTTGGGATTGTAGTTTTATCGTATTCAGATAAATTGTTGTTTTCTGTTGCCATGTTTACTTACCGAAAAATCGGATAGATTATTTACCAGATAAAGCTTGTGCTTTACCAATAAAGACATCAATATTAGTTGCTTCTGTTGAAGAAGGATAATTCTCTTTAATGTCATTAAAATTCGTTAATGCTTTATCAGCTTTCCCTAATTCTAAAGCGATAATACCTGCTTTATATAAATATAATGGTGTTGTAAATTCGTTGGTTCTTAATTTTGCAGCTTGCTCGTAATAATCTAAAGCATCTTCTGGTTGATTTAATTGCACAAATGCATCACCAATACTTCCTTTAGCCATTGGAGCTAAAACTTCATCATTACTAGAAAAATCTCCTAAATAAGTAACAGCGTTCTTGTAATCTTTAAGATTTAAATAAGCCATTCCTGCATAGTAGTTCGCTAGATTTCCTGCTTGAGATCCACTGTATTCTGAAGCTATATCTAACATACCTAATTTTCCTTCCCCACCATTAAGTGCTAAGGTATAAAGAGAATCTTTAGATGCACCAGTAACAGCTTCATTAAAATATTTCTTTGCTTGGAACATTTCGTTCATTGCCTCGCTTTGTTTTGGCTTTGCAACAAACTCGTTAAATCCTAGATACCCTAAAACGATTGCAGCTACAATACCAATAATAATAAAAATGTATTTTTGATTTGCTATAACCCAATCTTCCGTTTTAGAAGCAGATTCGTCTAATGTGTTAAAAACTTCAGCAGTTGTTGAGTTGTCAGCAATATCATGCTCTTTTTCCTCTTTTGTTGCTGGTTTATATCCTCTTTTCTTATAAGTTGCCATATATTCTAAATTAATGCGTGGCAAAAATATGATTTTTCTTCATATATAAAAGCCTATTTATTTGTTATTTTTCAATAATTTGCACAACCTTTTTTATTTAAAAACTCAAAAACAGAATTAAGCGGCATTTTTATGATTTTAAAATCACTTTCATTACTAAACTATAAAAATTTTGAAAGTCAGTCTTTTGCTTTTAATCACAAAATAAATTGTTTCGTTGGCAATAATGGTGTTGGGAAAACAAATGTGTTGGATGCTATCTATCATTTATCTTTCGGTAAAAGCTATTTTAACCCCATTGCTTCTCAAAATATAAGGCATGACGAAGCCTTCTTTGTAATTAATGGCGATTATGAAAAGGAGGGTAAAACCGAAAAGATAGTGGTAAGTCTTAAAAAAGGGCAGAAAAAAATTATAAAAAGGAATAGTAAAGCTTACGAAAGATTTAGCAACCATATTGGCTTTTTACCACTTGTTATTATTTCTCCAGCCGATAGGGATTTAATTACTGAAGGTAGTACAATGAGGCGAAAATTTATGGATAGTGTGATTTCGCAAAGCGATAAGCACTATTTAGACAATTTAATTAATTATAATAAAACTTTAGTTCAAAGAAATTCTTTATTAAAGTACTTTGCTTTAAATAACACCTTTAATGCAGATACTCTTGACGTATACAATAAGCAGCTTGACACCTATGGGAGTATTGTTTTTGAAAAAAGACAGGCCTTTTTAGAAACTTTTATTCCTATTTTTAAAGAACGTTACAAAGCCATTAGTAATGGAAACGAAATGGTTAACTTAAGTTATAGCAGTCATTTATTAGACGACAAATTAGAAACTCTATTAAAGACTTCCTTAAATAAGGACAAGGCGTTACAATACACAAGCGTTGGCATACATAAAGACGATTTAATTTTTGAAATTGAAGGACATCCTATTAAAAAGTTTGGCAGTCAAGGGCAACAGAAATCTTATTTAATTGCTTTAAAATTGGCTCAATTCGATTTTATAAAAGCACAAAGTGGTGTGAATCCTATTTTGTTACTAGATGATATTTTTGATAAATTAGATGAGCAACGTGTGTCTCAAATTATTAAATTGGTAGACGATGAAAACTTTGGTCAATTATTTATTAGTGATACGCATGCAGATAGAACTGAAAATGCTGTAAAACAAGTACATCAATCTTATGAAATTTTTAAATTATGAAACAATTTATAACATTTACTATTATAGCTTTATGCTTTAATAGCTGTTCCAAAAATCCAGAAACATTTATAAATCATCTCGATGGTTATTGGGAAATTGAAGAAGTAACTTTAGCAGATGGCACCAAAAAAAGCTATACTTATAATGATACTGTTGATTACATTGAAGTCAATGATAGCTTGATTGGATTTCGAGTAAAATTGAAACCTATTTTCGATGGCTCTTTTGAAACCTCTAAAGATTCTGAACAATTTACTATTAAAATTGAAAACGATAGTTTGAATTTGTATTACAAAACACCTTTCGACAATTGGAAAGAAACCGTTTTGTTAGCAACTGAAGATCAACTTAAGGTAGTAAACAAAAATAAAGCTGTATTTTTATATAAGAAATTTATTCCTATAAACTTAGATTAATGGCCAAACGAAATAACGAACACATTAGCATTTCTGATGCATTAAAAGAATTTGTTGAAACCAACAAGTTAGAATATGGTTTAGATGTTGTAAACGTTCAAGACACATGGAGAGACATGATGGGAAATGGGGTAAATAATTACACAACAGATATTCAGTTAAAGAACAACACACTTTATGTTCAATTAAGCTCTAGCGTTCTAAGAGAAGAGCTTAGCTATGGAAAAGAGAAAATTATTTCTATGTTAAATGAATCTCTTGGAAAAGACGTAATCAAGAAGCTGGTATTACGTTAAATTATTAGCATAAAACAAGCCGTTAAATTCCTGGCACATTGTTTGCTTTATATATAATAATTAATTTAATATTATTTATTATGAGTAAAGGAACAGTAAAATTCTTCAACGATGCCAAAGGTTTTGGCTTCATCACAGAAGAAGGTTCAAACAGAGAACATTTTGTACACATTTCAGGATTAATCGACGAAATTCGCGAAGGCGATGACGTTGAATTCGAATTGACAGAAGGTAAAAAAGGATTAAACGCCATAAACGTAAAAGTTATTTAATATATACACTTATCTTTTTAAAACAAAAAACCCACAACATGATGTTGTGGGTTTTTTAGTATATATAAGTTTTATTATTGCTTAATTAATTTCATTACTCGAGTAGCATTTTTAGCATGAACATTCATGAAATAAATTCCAGAAGTTACTTGTGTTATATCTATCGTATAAAGACTTTGACCATTTGAAAGGTCGATGGTATTAATTAACCTTCCGTTAATATCAAATATTTCAGCTTTAATTAAATCGATATTATTTAAGTTTTTAAGTGTAAATTCTCCATTTGATGGGTTTGGATACACTTTAATAGTATTCTGTAAACTTTCAAAATCTGCAATCGAAAGGCTCATATCGCAATTGTAGACTGTAATATCATCTATATACCATCCTTCTCTTCCATTACAGCCATCGGTTCCAACTTCAAATCTAAATTGAATGCTTGCATTGGCAGTTACTCCCAAAACAGATAAATCGATATAACTTCTTCCCCAACTTCCAGAGGTCGAACCACCATCAGAGCCCGTAAAAGCTTGCTCACCAGCTAAAGGGTTATCGTTTCCATTATTGTTAATTGTACCATTGTAAGCATTTGCAGTAAAAGCACTTCCAGGCAATATAGACCAAGCATTGCCATTTAAACTATATTTTATATTTGCTCCATCCCAACTGTCTTCTGTGGATACGTAATGCATAAAAGTCATCTCAAAAGTTCCTGTTGGTTGATCTGGAATATTAATAATTGGACTTTCTAATCTTAGAATCCCATTCTGTAAAGATGATGTACAATTCCCATTAACTGGATCGATCCCAAAAATAGCTTGTCCTGTTCTACCATCAGGTAAATTAGATTCTATAACCCAATCTCTAGCTTCCCATGAGCTAGGGTTTGAAGCTACTTGAGACACGTTCCAACCACTCATTCCAGTTTCCCAATCTTCAAAAAATATAGGAACTGTTGCTGCAGCTTCACAAGGATCAGCAGTAGCCGTAAGAATAGGTACAAATCCACAATTATTATCAGTTCTTAATTCGATAGCAATTAAAGTATTCACTAATTGGTTGTAATCTGAAGCAGTAATTATTTCTCCAGAAAGACCAACTGGAGCAGCTGTACTTAAACCTTCTAAATTAACTCCTAACAAATCTGTACAAGCAGCATCTAAAGCATCTGCTAAAGAATAAAAATCACTTGTAGCAGTAAGGTATTGGCTTTGAGCTCTCCAAAAAATATGAGCAGCTTTAGTGAAACCAATGCCACTAATAGTTTGACCATTATAGGTTCCTCCATCTACTAAAAGCGCATAGGTATGATTAGGAATTCCAGAATTTGAGTGGACTCCTCCACCATCTCCTTCGCCACAATAATATTGACCATCTGTTAATTTCCCTGGATCTCCATTACATGGTGGATTCCACATATCTCTAATTGCACCACCAAAAGCAGAAGCATCCTCTCCCATTCTCCATCTATCCGAACTATTACAAGCCGTTCTTAAAGATTGATCGTCGTCTG
The DNA here is from genome assembly GCA_003144015.1 of Flavobacteriaceae bacterium LYZ1037. Lineage (GTDB taxonomy): Bacteria > Bacteroidota > Bacteroidia > Flavobacteriales > Flavobacteriaceae > Xanthomarina. Next base: position 262,638 of record QFWS01000003.1, read on the forward strand.
CATCTTCATAATTATTCAACAAATCCACCGTTTCTCCCCATATATCTGAGAAAGCTTCGTTCATGGCTCCAGATTGGTAGGCATAAATAAGTCCACTTGTATATTCTGTATAGGCATGTCCCCATTCGTGAGCAATCACATCATCCGATGCTGTACCATTACAATAATTTGCTGTAACACCATTCCAGTTAGCATTAGGGCAAGAAATATTTGGATTATTATTAATCGTTCGCATTTGCGCATCTGCACCATTATAAGATATATAGCCAAACGCATTATTAAAAAAATTATACACATGTGCCGATGCCTCAACTTCATTTTGTTGCCAGATACTTAAAGTTCCTGGAAATGCATCTCCTTCTTGCCAAACAATGTTAGCCGTATTATTTTCGTAAACAATTCGATCTAAGGCATGAGCCATACCTGTAAATTGTTCCGTGATGTTTCCATTATGTGCATTTACATAAACATATTCTCTTACATCTGCATCATTTCTAACTTCAACTTCATACACCAAATATGTAGCTCCAAAAGAATTATTAATTAAACCTTTTTGAAATAAATATAAGTTAGTATCAAAAGCAAACAAAGCAACTCCAGAAAGATTAATATCTTGTTTATTTACTGTTTCAATAGCTATCTGCTTTGCTTCTAAAATAGAAATAGTAGGATTTGTATTATTTTTAATATTTGGTATATAATTACCATTAATAGCCGTTAGTTTATTTTCTGCATTAAAATGAAAACGTAGTTGTCCATCAAATACTGGAACATTATTTTTATGTTGTGTTAATACTAATTGTTTAAAACCATAAGTATCTGTTTTAACAGATCCAAACACAAAAGATTCTTCAACAGTTGCAAAAGGAAACAAATTTTTATTGGTTTCTAAAAACGATACTACTTTTTCCTGAAGGGTAACACCTTCTAGATGTAAAGGGTTTGAAGCTGGAAACTTTATAAATTCTGCAATACCGTTTTGGTTTACAGTTATTTTAGCATTGGTTTGAGATTGTAAATTCGTAATAGCATTTGTTGTGTTCTGTGAAAATATATGAGAGCTAAATATCACAAAAAGAAACAAAAGCATGGTAGCTTTTTTCATTAGTAAGTTTTTAAGGTTAGGCGAATTTATAATAAAAAAATAAAAAAGCCTGAAAAATATTATTTTCAGGCTTGATCTAATTTATAAGGATTGTTTTATTAAAACATCTCTCTTCCAGAAAAATGAAAAGCACCTTCAATAGCAGCATTCTCATCGCTATCACTTCCGTGAACTGCATTTTCTCCAATAGAAGCAGCATATAATTTTCTAATTGTACCTTCTGCAGCATCAGCAGGATTTGTAGCACCAATTAAAGTTCTAAAATCTTCAACTGCATTCTCTTTTTCTAAAATAGCAGCTACAATAGGACCACGTGTCATATATTCTACTAATTCTCCAAAGAAAGGTCTTTCGTTATGAACTGCATAAAATGCTTGAGCATCTGCTGTAGTCATTTGTGTTAATTTCATTGCTACGATTCTAAAACCTGAAGCATTAATTTTCTCTAAAATTGCGCCAATGTGTCCTTTTTCAACCGAATCAGGCTTAAGCATTGTAAATGTTCTGTTAGTTGCCATTTATTTTTTTTTTAATTTCGTGCAAAAGTAAGGTATTTCATTATAAAAACCACAATTTCCAATATTAAAAAATTGTATCTTCGTTGCCTATGACAAAAGACGCTATTAAAAACATAAAACAACTGTTAGAAACACCTAAGCAGATAGTTATTGTTCCTCATAAAAATCCAGATGGAGACGCTATTGGTTCGACACTCGGGTTATACCATTACCTTTTAAAACACAACCATATAGCAACTGTTATTGCACCAAACGATTATCCTGATTTTTTAAAATGGATGCCCGAAGAATCAAAAGTTTTAAAATACGATTCTCAAAAAGAACAAAGCGATAATTTAATAAATAATGCTGATGTTATTTTTACATTAGATTTTAATGCCTTAAATAGAGCTGGAGACATGGAAGATGTTTTAGCGACAAGTAAAGCTGTAAAAATAATGATAGATCATCATCAACAACCAGATTCATATGCAACCTATATGTATTCGGATGTTAGCATGAGTTCGACTTGCGAAATGGTCTATCATTTCATAGACATGCTTGGTAACAAAGACCAAATAGATTCTGATATTTCTAGTTGTTTATATGCTGGAATTATGACAGATACTGGATCGTTTCGGTTTCCATCAACAACTAGTAAAACACATCTTGTAGTTGCAGATTTAATAGACAAAGGCGCAAATCATTCAGACATACACAATCATATTTTTGACACTAATAGTTACGAACGCATGCAACTTTTGGGTTGTGCACTTACCAATTTAAAAGTATTACCAGAGTATAGAACAGCCTACATAACATTATCTCAAGACGAACTCAATCAATTCAAATTTAAAAAAGGAGATACCGAAGGGTTTGTTAATTATGCGTTATCCTTAAACAACATTATTTTTGCTGCAATTTTTATTGAAGATTCACAAAATAACATCATTAAAATATCGTTACGTTCTAAAGGAAATTTTTCTGTTAACGAATTTTCTAGAGCTCATTTTGAAGGTGGAGGACATACAAATGCTGCTGGAGGAAAAAGTGATTTAGACTTAAAATTAACCATTGAAAATTTTATTAGTATATTACCAAGCTATAAAAATGCCCTAAACAATGCGTAGAATAATTACCATAATAATAGGCTCTCTGCTTCTAGTAGCTTGCAAATCGCCAGAAGCTAGAAGACCCATTTCTTCAAAATCTGGTTCTTTTATTGATGCTTCCGTTGCTAGAAACATTAAACTAAACGAGAAAGAGCAGTCTTTTATAAAAAAAATAATGAAAGAAAATCCGAATGAAAAATATTTAGCATCGGAAAATGGTTTTTGGTATTATTACAACACAAAACAAGCAGACAGTTTGATATCTCCAGATTTTGGCGATATTGTCAACTTTATTTACGATATAAAAACATTAAACGGACAAGTTATTTATACTAAAGACGACATAAAAACTCAAAATTATGTCATGGATAAACAAGAACTTTTTTCTGGATTAAGAGAAGGCTTAAAACTTATGAAAGCTGGAGAAACGGTCACTTTTATGTTTCCATCACAGAAAGCATATGGATATTATGGAGACGAAAACAGAATTGGAACTAACGTTCCACTAATTTGCGAAGTCTCTATAAACTCAATTATAGATAATCAACAAGAACAATAAAACACTAATTTTAATTACAAATGAATATTTTAAAGCATACTATGAAAATTTTATTTCTTACCATTTTATTAAGCTTCACTTCTTGTGAACAGCAAAAATACCCTGATTTAGAAGACGGACTTTACGCTGAATTTGTTACCAACAAAGGCGTTATGGTTGCCAAATTAGATTACAAAAAAGTTCCAGTAACTGTCGCTAATTTTGTTGGTTTGGTAGAAGGAGTACATCCCAATCTTCCAGACTCTTTAAAAGGAAAAAAATATTACGATGGCACCTCTTTTCACAGAGTTATCGACAAATTCATGATTCAAGGTGGAGACCCAACAGGAACAGGTGCTGGAAGCCCAGGCTATAAGTTTTTAGACGAATTTCATCCAGATTTAAAACACGACAAACCAGGTATTTTATCTATGGCAAATTCTGGTCCAGCAACCAATGGAAGTCAGTTCTTTATTACAGAAGTTCCTACACCAAATTTAGATAACAGACATGCTGTTTTTGGAGAATTGGTTATTGGTTTAGATATACAAGACAGCATTTCTAACGTAGCTGTTAGTCCAGGAAACAACAAACCAGTTGAGCCTGTTATTATTGAGTCGATAAACATTATTAGAAAAGGAAAAGAAGCTGAAGCATTCGATGCAGCTAAAGTGTTTACGGAAGATTTACCTAAAATTGAAGAAAGACAGAAACAATTAAAAGAAGAAGAACAAGCTAAAATGAAAGAATCAGCAAAACAAGCTGGTCAAGAATTTTTAAAGAAAAATGAAGCCTTAGAAGGTACAGTTAAAGAATTACCTACAGGTCTAATTATGATTATTACTGAAGCTGAAAATGGTGTAAAACCAAATTCTGCTCAAAAAGTGCTTGTTAATTACGCTGGATACTTTGAAGATGGTCGTTTGTTTGATACCTCTTGGGCTGAAGTTGCAAAAGAAAACAACGCTTATAATGAACAACGAGACACACAAGGAGGTTATAAACCTTTCCCTATGATTTATAACGAAACAGCTCAATTAGTACCTGGCTTTAGAGAAGCAATGCTAAATATGAATGTAGGTGATAAAGCTCGTGTATTTATTCCTAGTTATTTAGGTTATGGAGCAAATGGTATGGGACCAATTCCACCAAATAGCAATTTAGTGTTCGATTTAGAAATCTCTGGAATAGCTGAATAATTTACTGATAGCATAAAAATAAAAAAGCAGCTCTTTGAGCTGCTTTTTTTTGTTTTACATAGTTACATGTAGTTTTTTAATCGTTTCCATAATTTAGAATTAAAATGGTATTTGATTCAGTATCAATTCCAATTATTGTAAAAAACCAAGAATAAATCCATTCGAATTCGTGCTTTTTATTTTGCTCAATTAAGTCGGAATCTAAAAAATAATAAACTCTTTTATTCAGATTAAAATCGTGAAATTCTGTCAAGAATTTGTTATGAAATATTTCTAAATCATAAGCTTCATAGTCATCTCCAGCTTTTCTCCAACTATCAATAATTAATTCAATTTTTGTAATATATTCTTTAAAATTATGTTTTTCAAAATCATTCGCTGTTATGGTAGGTTTAAGAATCGGACCATATGAATTAATTACTTTAGTTTTGTTTTTGGGGTATTTTAAATTCCAATTTTGAATTTTAGAGGTTCTGTTTTGCTCTCTTTTCTCTAGAAAGTATTTTTCGTGCAGTAAGTCTAATTCAAATATGTCATTCAGTTCTATTTTATCAGCATCAATTTTGAATAAATTGCAGATGTAAAATGAACAAATTTCACTATCAGTTCTAACATATCTTAAATGTTCTACAGTTTTTTTCAAATTACATAAAACGATTTATAAAAAAAATTACTTCTTAGGAATCTGTTTCAAAATCTCTAAAACAAACTTCCAGTATTTTTGAGCTGATGATATTTGCGCTCTTTCGTCTGGCGAGTGTGCTCCTTTAATATTTGGACCAAAACTAATCATGTCCATGTCTGGATAATTCTGTCCAAGTATACCACATTCTAATCCAGCATGACAAGCAGCCACATGCGCTTTTTGTCCATTCATTTTTTCGTATAAGTTATCCAACACTTTTAAAATGGCAGAATCCATATTAGGTTTCCAACCAGGATAATCTCCAGAAAACTCCACTTCGCAACCTGTTAATTCAAACGTGGCACGTAGCATATTGGCTAGATCCCATTTCGAACTTTCTACAGAAGAACGCGTTAAACATCCTATTTTAATTTCACCTTCTTTAACTATGACTCTTGCAATATTATTAGATGTTTCTACCAAATCTGGAATATCTGCACTCATTCTATAAACCCCATTTAAAGCTGCATACAAAGCTCTGGTCAAACCTTCCTGAACACCTAAATCCATGATGTTTTTAGGAGTTTCAGTTTTAGAAACCACAATCTCTAAATCTGGTTCCTTAGTTTTTAATTCTGTTTTTATTTCGTTAACATAGTCTGTCATTTCAGACATAAAAACCTCTTCATGAATCGCATCAATGGCTACAATAGCTTTACTTTCTCTAGGAATAGCATTTCTTAAACTTCCACCATCTATTTCAGAAATACGTAAGCCAAAATTCTCGAAACCATCAAATAACAAACGATTCAAAATTTTATTAGCATTTCCTAAACCTTCGTGAATTTGCATTCCAGAATGCCCACCTTGTAGTCCTTTTACTGCAATTGTATATCCTGTTTTAAATTCAGGTGTTTCTTCTTCATTATAGGTTCTTGTAGCAGTTACATCGACGCCTCCTGCACAACCTACTCCAATCTCATCGTCTTCCTCTGTATCTAAATTCAAAAGAATACTTCCTTCAAGCAAACCACCTTTTAAACCCATGGCTCCTGTCATTCCAGTTTCTTCATCGATTGTAAAAAGTGCTTCAATAGCAGGATGAGGAATATCTGTACTTTCCAAAATAGCCATAATAGTTGCTACACCTAAACCGTTGTCTGCACCAAGAGTTGTGCCTTTAGCACGAACCCAATCGCCATCAACATACATCTCAATACCTTGAGTTGCAAAATCGAAATTGGTATCTGCATTTTTTTGGTGAACCATATCCAAATGCGACTGCATAACAATTGTTACACAATCTTCCATTCCTGAAGTTGCTGGTTTTCTAATAATCACATTACCAACCTCATCTTCAATGGTTTCAAGTTGTAGTTTTTTACCAAAATCTTTCATAAAAGCGATAACTTCCTCTTCCTTTTTTGAAGCTCTTGGTACAGCATTTAAATCGGCAAATTTATTCCAAAGTTGTTTTGGTTCTAGGTTTCTTATTTCTGAATTCATATCTGTATTTTAAAAGTTTTACAAAGGTACTTATATCTTATAGAGTATTAAAACATTTGACTATTTTTGAAAGATGTTGAAAAACCCAAAACCCTATATCGCCTTTTCAATACTTCCACTATTTCTGATGGTGAAACTTCTAAAACAGTTTCCAGAAGTAATCGAAACGTATTACAGTTTGGGGATATATCCTGTAGTTTCAAGTTTGTTTCGTTATACTTTGGGTTGGATTCCGTTTTCGTTTGGAGATTTGTTTTACGGCTTTGCCATTATTTACATGTTAAGATGGTTGATTTTAAATAGAAGACGCGTTTTAAAAGACACAAAACATTGGTTGATTGATGTATTTGCATTTATTTCAATTATATATTTTGCCTTTCATTTGTTTTGGGCCATGAATTACCACAGACTGCCTTTGCATGAAAGCTTAAATTTGGAAGCCGACTATTCAACAGAACAGCTAATTTCTGTAACAGAAAAATTAATAAACAAATCGAATGCACTTCATCTAAATTTAGCTAAAAACGATTCGACTAAAATAGAGTTACCTTATAGCAAAAACGAGATTTTGAATTTAGTTCCTGAAGGTTACCAAGCTTTAGAAAAACAATTTCCTCATTTAGAGTATCATCCAAAAAGCATTAAAAAATCTCTTTTCAGTTTGCCGTTAACATATATGGGATTTAGTGGCTATTTAAACCCGCTAACCAATGAAGCACAAATTAACAGCCTTATTATTTCATATAGATTCCCTGTAGTTGCATCTCATGAAGTGGCGCATCAACTTGGTTATGCTAAAGAAAATGAAGCTAATTTTATTGGAGGTTTGGCTGCTATAAATCATGACGATATTTATTTTAATTATAGTGGATATACCTTCTTATTGAAACACTGTTTAATAGAAATTTACAAAAGGGACAACGACTTATATTTCGATATTTTAAAAACAGTAAACAAAGGTGTTCTAAAAAATTATCAAGAAGTACAAGATTTTTGGGACAGTTATCAAAATCCTGCAGAACCCTTATTTAAAAGCACATACAACAACTATCTAATTGCAAATAGCCAAAAAGATGGCATGGAAAGCTATAGTTATGTAGTAGCTTTAATTGTGAATTATTTTAATAATTAAATATTGAGTAAAAAAAAAAGCGAACTCATAAAAATTAGCTCGCTTTTTTTTGTCTATTTATAAATTCTATTTTACAAATTCACCTGTTTCTGGTTTTTCAAAAACACCTAAATCTATTGTCTTCGTTGAAACTTGAACATCTATAAAATCTGTACTATTTTTAGCTTCAGTTGGCTTGTCGTCTTTAAAACCATAGCCTATAATTGTTTTAGGCAAAAGTAATCCATTAATTTCCTGCCAATCGCTGTATTTTCTAAAATGCAATTCTTTCTTGTCTATTCCAGGAACAAAAGAAACCGTATAACCTAACCACTCCATTTGGTAAGTTGTTGGATTGTAATACAACACATAACGATCTTCTGGTGTTTCACCTACTCCAGCATTATAAGTAATTTGTATTCCAGGATACGTTACTCCTTCAAAAACTAAAGGCTCTGCATCTGCATAATTAATACCATCGTCTGATAATACAAATGGCATTGCATAGAAATAAAACATGAGGTTGTAATAATATTTAGGATCATATCCCTTATAATCACCATCAGTTTTATTTAAAAACCAGGCCTGATTACCATCAAATCCTATATTTGCTTTTGGACTTTCAATTAATGCTTCTCTTGAGTTTAGGTTTGTTTTTGTAACTTCTTTACCATCTGGTTTCTCCATAGTAAATTCTAAAGAACTCATAGATTTCCATGCATCAATACCACCATGAGCATCAAAAACTTTTGTAAGATTTTCAGGGTAAACTAAATCAGGAGTTTCAACTTCAATTGTGGTAGTTTCTGCTCCCTCAACAGGATCTGGTTGGCTTGTATTTTGTTTACAGGCCGAAATACTAAATAAAATGGCTATCGCTAAAATGTGATTTTTCATCAATTAAATGGTTTTGGTTGTTTGTCGAATCGCAATAATAATCATTACAAAAAAAAACTCTAGATAAAAGAAGCTTTTATAACTTAAATTTAACGAATAAAGTACAGTTGTAATAAGTTCTTTAATAATTTTAAAGTCTGTTTGAAGCTGAACTATTTGTGATCATGTAAAAAATAAAATATTTGCATCATAAAAGTGTAACTTTACAACTTTAAACAAGCAATTTAATGACCTTTAAACAAATAACAAGCAGTCAAAACGCTTACATTAAAGAATTATATCAGCTTAAAGAAAAATCCAGAGAACGCAAAAAAACTGGACTATTTTTAATTGAAGGTGCAAGAGAAATTGGTCTAGCTATTAAAGGAGGCTATTCAATAAACTCTATTTTATTTTATCCCGATATATTTTCAGAAGAACAAGTAAACAGCTTAACAACAACACTGCCAAATACAATTGAAATATCTAAAGAAGTTTACCAAAAACTAGCTCATAGAGAAACAACTGAGGGTGTGATAGCTGTTGCAAAAGCTAAAGAGTTTTCAATTAAAAACTTAAGTTTTAAAAATGAAAATCCGTTAATTTTAGTAGCCGAAGCTCCTGAAAAACCTGGAAATATTGGTGCCATTTTACGTACTGCTGACGCTGCCAATGTGGATGCTGTAATTATTGCCAATCCAAAAACCGATTTATACAACCCGAATATTATTCGTTCTAGCGTAGGTTGTATTTTCACGAATCAGATAGCAACTGGAACAACTTCAGAAATTATTCAGTTTTTAAAAGAAAACAACATATCTATTTATTGCGCAGCCTTACAAGCAAGCGAAGATTATCATCTACAAGATTACACCAAACCAACGGCTTTGGTTGTTGGAACAGAAGCCACTGGACTTAGTGACGAATGGTTAGAAAATGCATCTCAAAACATCATTATTCCAATGCAAGGAGAAATCGACTCTATGAATGTCTCTGTTGCAGCTGGAATCCTTATTTTTGAAGCCAAAAGACAGCGAAATTTTATTTAAAATATGACAGCCACTACCCTATTCTACATCATTATTGCCATTTTAATCATCAGTTTTATTCTTGATAAAATTCTTGATGCCTTAAACGCCAAACATTTTAACGATGAAGTTCCTCAAGAACTTCAAGACGTGTATGATGAAACGGAATATAAAAAATCACAGAGCTACAAAAAGACAAATTACAAATTTGGCCTTTTAACATCGACCTTTTCAATTGCATTAACATTAGGATTTCTGTTTTTTGATGGTTTTGAATACTTAGATAATATTGCAAGAAGCTATTCTGAAAACCCCATTTTAATCGCTCTTATTTTCTTCGGAATTATCATGATTGGAAGCGACATTATTACCACACCATTTTCTTACTACAAAACGTTTGTAATTGAAGAAAAATTCGGTTTCAACAAAACCACAAAAAAAATCTTTATCCTAGATAAAATAAAAGGCTGGCTCATGTTGGCAATTGTTGGTGGAGGTATTCTAGCGCTTATTATATGGTTTTATCAATTCTCAGGAGATAACTTCTGGTTGTATGCTTGGGCCTTAATGAGCCTTTTTACAGTTATAATGAATATGTTTTATGCCAGATTAATCGTCCCTTTATTTAATAAGCAAACCCCTCTAGAAGCAGGTGATTTACGCAACAAAATCTCTACTTACGCAAAAACGGTGGGCTTTAAATTAGACAAGATTTTTGTCATTGACGGTTCCAAACGAAGCACCAAAGCTAATGCCTATTTCTCTGGATTTGGAAGCGAAAAACGTGTGACGCTTTATGATACTTTAATAAACGATTTAGAAGATGAAGAAATTGTGGCTGTTCTTGCTCATGAAGTGGGACATTATAAAAAGAAACATATCATTTTTAATTTAATTGCTTCGGTATTATTAACCGGATTGACACTTTATATCCTATCAATTTTTATTTCAAACCCTTTACTTTCAAATGCTTTAGGCGTTGAAATTCCTAGTTTTCATATTGGACTAATTGCTTTCGGATTGCTTTATGCACCAATTTCAGAAATTACTAGTTTAATTATGAATTGGTTTTCCAGAACCTTTGAATATCAAGCAGATAATTATGCTAAAAATACATACAAGGCAGAACCTTTAATTACGTCACTAAAAAAATTATCTAAAAACAGTTTGAGTAATTTAACACCTCATAAAGCTTATGTATTTATGCATTATTCGCATCCAACACTTTTAGAAAGGGTTAAAAATTTAAAATTGTAAGTCCTTCTTCACAATAAATATTTTTTTTCTTGTTTTAAATACCATAAAATCCTGAAACATCTTATATTTAAATAAAAATTCACCCTTTTTAGAATCAGATGATCGTTTCTATTTTTTAAATACAAAAGGGTTGTAAATTCGTTTCGATTATACTATTTTTAAGTTTATGACAGAACTAGAGCTAGAACAGGAAAATGCTGCTATTACACAAGCTTATAAAGAATTGCTTCGTGTAAGTTACAGAACGCTTACAGATGACGATAAAAAACTTATTAGAAAAGCTTTTGATGTTGCCGTAGATGCACATAAAGAACAACGAAGAAAATCTGGTGAAGCTTATATTTTCCATCCCATTGCAGTGGCTAAAATTGTAGCGCAAGAAATTGGAATGGACGCAACGTCTATTGCTGCTGCACTGCTTCATGATGTAGTTGAGGACAACGAAGATTATTCCATTGCAGATATCGAACAATTATTTGGGGAAACTGTTGCAAAAATTGTAGACGGTTTAACAAAAATTTCTTCTTTAGATACAGAAATGGATGCCTCTCTTCAAGCTGAAAACTTTAGACGCATGCTTTTAACCCTAAATGATGATGTTCGGGTTATTATAATCAAAATAGCAGATAGGCTTCACAACATGCAGACTATGGATTCCATGAGGTCTGATAAGCAAGTAAAAATTGCTTCAGAAACCCTTTATATCTATGCGCCTTTAGCTCATAAAATTGGGCTTTACAACATTAAAACAGAATTAGAAGATTTAGGCTTAAAATATACAGAACCAGAAGTTTACAAAGACATTCTAACAAAAATAAAAGAAAGTAAGGAAGAACAAGATGCTTATATTAACGAATTTAATAATGTAATAAAAACAACTTTAGACAAAGAACAATTAGACTATGAAATAAAAGGAAGACCAAAATCCATTTTTTCTATAAAAAGAAAAATGCAGAATCAAGGTATTACTTTCGATGAAGTTTACGACAAGTTTGCTGTTAGAATTATTTACAGATGTGAACCAGAAAATGAAAAATTTCTAGCCTGGAAAATATACTCTATTGTAACCGATCACTTTAGACCAAATCCTACCAGACTTCGAGATTGGATTTCATCGCCAAAATCTACAGGTTACGAGGCTCTACATATTACAGTAGTTGGCCCAAAAGGGCGTTGGGTAGAAGTACAGATTAGAAGTGAACGCATGAACGAAATTGCCGAAAAAGGCTTTGCTGCTCATTATAAATACAAAGAAGGAAGCGAAACAGATGACAGTTTGGACAGTTGGATTGCCAAACTCCAGGAAGCTCTTGAAAATCATGAAACCAATGCTGTAGATTTTGTGGAGCAGTTTAAACTCAACCTCTATTCTAAAGAGATCTTTGTTTTCACACCCAAAGGAGAACTTAAATCATTACCAAAAGGAGCTTCACCATTAGATTTTGCATTTAGTATTCATACTGAAGTTGGCATGAAAACTCGAGGGGCAAAAGTAAACGGAAAATTAGTCCCTTTAAGTCACGAACTTAAAAGTGGTGACCGAGTAGATATTTTAACTGCAGATGCCGCTAAACCAAACGCTAACTGGCTGGATTATGCCACAACGGCAAAGGCAAGAAGTAAAATAAAATCTGCTTTAAAAGAAGATAAAAAAATTATTGCAGAAGATGGAAAGGAAATTCTAAGACGGAAATTAAAACAATTAAAAATTGTTTTAGATGAAAAATCAATAAACGAATTAGTAAGTCATTTCAAACTAAAAACAAGCTTAGATTTATTTTATAGAATAGGCGTTGGGACCATAGACAATACCATGCTTAAAGAGTTTGCTTCATCTAGAAGCAATGCTTTTATGAGTTATATTAAAAATAAAATCTCTAGAAAGCCTACCCTTACAAAAGAAGAACTTGATAGAGATGAAATAACCTCTAAATACGACTTATTAGTCTTTGGAAAAGAAGAAGAAAAACTAGATTACAAATTTGCTAATTGCTGTAATCCCATTCCTGGAGATCCTGTATTTGGCTTCTTAACTATTAATGATGGTTTAAAAGTGCATAAAAAAAATTGTCCAAACGCTGTTAGTTTGCAATCTAACTATGCATACCGAATTATGATTGCCAAATGGATAGATTCTTCGCAACAAGAATTTGCAGCTCAAATTATTCTTTCAGGAATAGATAATTTAGGATTGGTAAATAATATTACTAAGGTCATTTCGTCCAATATGCATGTTAACATGAAAAGCATTAGTTTTCAAAGTGACGATGGCATTTTTTCAGGTAAAATAAATGTGGTTGTTAAAAACAATACCTTACTTAAAAAGCTTATGGACAACCTAAAAAAAATTAATGGTATCGATAAAGTATCTAGAGTTTAAAAATTAATGTAAATTTGCAACGGATTATGAGTTTAAAAACAGATACAAAAAACCAGGAGATTGTAAAAAACGTTTTTACAGCTTTTTTAGAACAAAAAAGTCATCGTAAAACACCAGAGCGTTATGCCATTTTACAAGAGATTTACAATAGCGAAGAACATTTCGATATCGAGTCTTTATACCTTAATATGAAAAACAAAAAGTATCGCGTATCTCGTGCTACTCTTTACAACACCATAGAATTATTATTAGAATGTGGCTTGGTTAGAAAACACCAGTTTGGACAAAATCAAGCACATTACGAAAAATCGTATTTCGACAAGCAGCACGATCATGTTATTTTAACAGATACAGGCGAAGTTATCGAATTTTGCGATCCTAGAATACAAAGTATTAAACAAACAATTGAAGAGGTTTTTGATATTGAAATTAAAAACCATTCACTCTACTTTTACGGCAACAGAAAAACAACTAAATAATTTATTTTACAATGGCAGTAGATTTACTACTAGGATTACAATGGGGAGACGAAGGCAAAGGAAAAATTGTTGATGTTCTTACCTCCAACTACAATATTATTGCGCGTTTTCAAGGTGGACCCAATGCTGGACACACCTTAGAATTTGATGGCATAAAACATGTTTTAAGAACCATACCTTCTGGAATTTTTCACAAAGATTCCATGAATGTTATTGGTAACGGTGTGGTGATTGACCCTGTAGTTTTTGCCAAAGAATTAGAAGGATTAGATCAGTTTGATATTGATTATAAAAAAACATTGATTATTTCTAGAAAAGCACATGTCATTCTTCCAACACATAGACTGTTGGATGCAGCAAGTGAAGCTTCTAAAGGAAAAGCTAAAATTGGTTCCACTCTTAAAGGAATTGGGCCAACTTATATGGATAAAACGGGAAGAAACGGTATTCGTGTTGGTGACTTAGAATTATCTGATTGGAAAGAAAAATATCGTGCTTTAGCAGATAAACATGAAGCCATGATAAAATTCTATAATGTAGATGTTCAATACGATTTAGAAGAGATGGAAGTAGAATTTTTTGAAGCAGTCAAAGTTTTAAAATCTCTACAATTTATTGATTCTGAAGAATACTTATATCAAGCTCAAAAATCTGGAAAAACTATTTTAGCTGAAGGTGCTCAAGGCTCTTTATTAGATATTGATTTTGGAACCTACCCGTTTGTTACTTCAAGTAATACAACAGCAGCAGGAGCTTGTACTGGTTTAGGTGTAGCTCCAAACCAAATTGGTGATGTTTATGGTATTTTTAAGGCTTACACCACTCGTGTTGGCTCTGGCCCATTCCCAACTGAATTATTTGATGAGGTTGGAGCCAAAATGGCTAAAATAGGAAATGAATTTGGAGCAGTTACTGGACGTGGTAGACGTTGTGGCTGGTTAGATTTGATTGCTTTAAAATACGCATGTCAGGTTAATGGTGTTACCAAATTAATGATGATGAAAGGCGATGTGCTTTCTGGTTTTAAAGCCTTAAAAGTTTGTACAGCCTATAACTATAAAGGCGAAACGATTACACATTTACCTTATAATATTGAACCAGAAAACCTAAAACCAATTTATACAGACTTTAAAGGTTGGAAAGAAGATTTAACTAAAATGACTGAAGCTTCGCAATTCCCTAAAGAATTGAATGATTATATCGATTTCTTAGAAAAAGAACTCGAAATTCCAATCTACGTGGTTTCTGTTGGCCCAGATAGAAAGCAGACTATTTTTAGGTAAACAATTTATTTAAATAAAGTATCTGACCTTTCAAGTATATAACCTGAAAGGTCTTTTCTATTAAAAATATCTTAATACAACCCAATGGAAGATATTAATCATTATTTTTGGACAAAATTTAAGATGTTGCATCAACCAAATCAGAACTTACTTAGCGTTTTATTTTGTCTTTTATTCTTCGGGCTTTCTTTTGCCCAAGAACAAAAACGCATAGAAATTAAGTATTCTGGATTTCTTGAGTTTAAAGAAGAAGATGCTCCAGGCTTGAAAGTGATGACTCGAGACGATTCGCAACAAATTCACGTCCTCCACGAAGGTGTTAATATGTACTGCGATCAAGCGCTACTTTATAGCAACGAAGATTTTATTGAAGCCTATGGCAATGTAAGAATGATTCAAGGAGACACCATTAACATGACTGCCAAATACTTAGAATATAGTGGCAAGACCAAGCTAGCTTTTGCTAGTGGAGATGTTGTACTTACTGAGCCTAATTCAACCTTAACAACAGACACCTTATATTTTGACCGTGTCAAGCAACAATCATATTACAAAACTGGTGGACAAGTGGTTCGAGATTCTTCTGGAACAATTACTAGTAAGATTGGAAGGTATTACATGGATACTAAAAAGTATCAATTTGTTACTGATGTGGTTCTAACACATCCAGATTATAAGATTAACACCAAACATTTAGATTTTTATTCCGAAAATGGCTACGCCTATTTATATGGCCCTTCTACTATAGTTACAGAAGACAGTAAAACTTATTGCGAAAAAGGCTTTTACGATACAGAAAACAAAACAGGTTATGGTGTTAAAAAAACCAAGATTGAATATGATAATCGGGTTTTTGAAGGAGACAGTATGTATTTTGATAACACCAGAAGTTTCGCATCTGCAACCAACCATATAACCGTTACAGACACCATTAATAAAAGCATCATTAAAGGACATTATGCTGAAGTATACAAAGACAAAGACTCTGTTTTTATTACCAAAAGAGCCTTAGCGATTTCTGTTCAACAAAAAGATTCTATCTATATTCATGCTGATACATTAATGGTTACTGGAAAACCTGATAAACGAATTACAAGAGCTTTCAGAAATACCAAGATGTACAAATCGGATATGAGTGGTAAGGCAGATTCTATTCATATCAATCATCAAACAGGTTTAACACAACTCATCAATCTTTCAAGGTTATCTACAAGTGATGCTTTTGCCGTGAAAAGAAGACCGATTCTTTGGAATTTAGAAAATCAGATTACAGGAGATACCATTCATATTAAATCGAATCCTAAAACAGAACAATTAGATTCTTTAATTGTTTTTTATGATGCTTTTTTAATTAGTAAAGACACCATTAGTGAAGATAATTATAACCAAATTTCTGGTAAAAGCTTAATAGGATTATTTGATGATAAAAACAATTTAAGACAGGTTGATGTAATTAAAAATGCTGAATCTATCTTTTTTGTTCGAAATGACAAACAAGAACTTTTCGGTATAGACAAAGCTAAATCAGGAAGTCTTTCCATCTTTTTTACAGAAGGAGAGATTGAGAAATTTAACAGATATAATCAAATTGATGCTAAAACCTATCCTGAATCCGAATTCCCAAAAAACGCCAGAAAGCTAAGAGGATTTGATTGGAGGGATGACGAGCGTCCAAAAAGTGTGGAAGATTTATTTAGCGACGATCCACCTTTAAATTTACCCATAATTAAAGGATTGGAAGATTATGTGCCACAAGAAGAATTTTTCGATGAGGCCATGATTGATCGTATTGAAAAAGCCGAAAAATCTGAAAAGTCTAAACCCAACAAAAACAAGAAAAAAACACAGAATAAAAACAAGAAAAAACGCTCAAAAGTTTCCAGACATGTACCACAAAAACTTATGGATAGCTCGAAGCTAAAAAAAGAAAACCTGAAACCTGTAATTAAAGATAATAGCAATTAATATGGCTATAGATTTCTTAAAATATCAAGCACAAACTTCTCCACACCCTTTAGCAATGAAAGTATCTCATGCTAAAGGTTCTTACATTTATGATGAAGACAACAAAGCGTACTTAGATTTTGTTGCTGGTGTTTCTGCTTGTACTCTTGGACATAGTCATCCAAAAGTTGTTACCGCTATTAAAAATCAATTAGACCAATACATGCATGTCATGGTTTATGGCGAATACATTCAAGAACCAGCTGTAGAATTAGCAAAATTATTAGCTAAAAATCTTCCAAACTCATTAGAGAAAACATATTTAACAAATTCAGGCACTGAAGCGATTGAAGGTGCTTTAAAATTAGCAAAAAGGGCTACTGGAAGAAGCCAGATTATTTCTGCAAAAAATGCCTACCATGGGAACACCATGGGAGCAATGAGTGTTATGGGGTTTGAAGAACGTAAAAGAGCATTTAGACCATTAATTCCTAATGTTGACTTTATAACATTTAATAACGAAGACGAATTAATTAACATCACCAAAAAAACGGCATGCGTTATTTTAGAAACCATTCAAGGTGGCGCAGGTTTTATAGAGCCTAAAAATCATTATTTAGAGAAAGTAAGAAAACGTTGCGATAAAGTTGGAGCACTTTTAATTTTAGATGAGATTCAGCCTGGGATTGGACGAACAGGAAAACTTTTTGGGTTTGAACATTATAATTGTGTACCAGACATTTTAGTTACTGGAAAAGGATTAGGTGGAGGTATGCCAATTGGCGCCTTTACTGCTTCGAGTAAATTGATGGATTTACTAAAAGACAACCCAAAATTAGGACACATTACAACCTTTGGTGGCCATCCAGTAATTGCTGCAGCTGCTCTAGCAACTTTAAAAGAAGTTACTAAAAGTGACTTAATGGCTAGAACCCTTGTAAAGGAACAGCTAATTAGAGAACATTTGGTACATCCACTTATTTTACAAATAAGAGGTAAAGGATTAATGCTAGCTGCCATAACGCCTTCGGCAGAAATTACAAATCAGCTCATTTTAGGATGTCAGGAAGAAGGTCTTATACTTTTTTGGCTGCTTTTTGAGCCTAAAGCTATTAGAATAACACCCCCATTAACCATATCAAACGAAGAAATTATTAAAGGTTGCCAAATTATCTTAAGTGTTTTAGACAAAATACAAGATAATCACTCTCAATCAAACCACTGATTATCAGTAACAAAAAAGCAGTTTCGTTAATATGTTGATTACTTTGTTAAAAACATTTAAGCAATTTTCTCATAAAAATCAATTAGTACGTTACATTTAATCATGTAAACCATACAAATGTGCTTATGGAGTTTAGTCCCAACGACAACAACAATTTACCTCTTACGAAATTTGAATCGATGCTAAAAACTAACCATGTGTTGTTTTTCGATTCTGAAGAATTTGAAAATATCATTCATCATTACTTAACTCAAGGTAAAGTTTCATTAGCTAAAAAAGCGATTAAATTAGGATTACAACAACATCCAACTTCAACAAATTTAAAGCTTTTTAAAATTGAAATTTTTGTGTTTGAAGACAAGTTAGATGAAGCAGATACTATGTTAAATGAACTTCATGAATTGGAACCAATGAATGAGGAAGTTTACATTCAAAAAGCTAATATTTTTTCAAAAAAAGACAAGCATAAGAAAGCCATTCATGTTTTAAAAAAGGCTTTAGAATTAACTGAAGACACACAGGACATCTATTCTTTGTTAGGAATGGAATATTTGTTTCTTGATAAATTTGAAGAAGCCAAATATTATTTCATGAAATGTATGGAAGAAAATCCTGAAGATTTTTCAGCCTTATATAATATGATTTATTGTTTTGAATTTCTTGAGCAACATACAGAAGCTATAGATTATTTAAATACCTTTTTAGATACAAATCCGTATTGTGAAGTGGCATGGCATCAATTAGGAAAGCAATATTATTCACTAAAAGAATATGAAAAAGCACTAGCAGCTTTTGATTTTGCCATTATTTCTGAAGATTCATTTATTGGAGCATATTTAGAAAAAGGTAAGGTTTTAGAAAAGTTGAAACGCTATGAGGATGCATTAGAAGCCTATACATTAACCCTAAAATTAGATGATGCAACTTCTTTTGCATTATTAAGAATTGGTCAATGTTATGAAAAATTAAATCAAGACGATTTGGCCATTCAATATTATTCTAAAACGGTTAAAGAAGACCCTTTATTGGATAAAGGTTGGATTGCAATTACCAAGTTTTATAACAAAAAAAGAAACTATAAAAAATCGCTTTACTATATAAACAAAGCTATAAATATTGATTCAGAGAATGTGGTTTATTGGAAACTATATGCCCAATTAAATCAGCGTTTAAACTTTTTAGAAGAAGCTGAACGAGGGTATAAAAAGACTCTTGAACTTGGCAATTACGAACTAGCTACATGGCTTATTAGAGGTGACATTTTATTAAAGCTAGGCGAACCAGAAGCTGCCGTATATAATTTTATTCAAGCTTCAGAATTCTATCCAGAAAACGCTGAAATAGAATATAGATTGGCTGGATTATATTTCACTCTAAATGAAACTGAGAAAGGCGAATATCATTTAAAAAACGGTTTATGTTTTAATACAGAATACGTTTTTATTATTGAAGAGCTATTTCCTAAAGTTTACAAAAAAAGAAAAATCAAGAGCTTGCTAAAATCGAATCAAAAGTAAAACGTCTAACATAATTTATATACCTTTGGTTTTCTATAAAAAAGCGAAGCATGCAGAGACGTTTTAAACATTATTTCACTATTACCTTAAAAGGAATTGCTATGGGAGCAGCAGATGCTGTTCCTGGAGTTTCTGGTGGAACTATAGCCTTAATTTCTGGCATCTACGAAGAATTAATTTTTACAATAAGCAATGTTAATTTTTCGCTTTTAAAGACCCTTCGCAAAGATGGTTTTCCAGCTTTCTGGAAACAATTAAACGGCAGTTTTCTTCTAGCACTTTTAATAGGAATATTAACAAGTTTCGTTACGTTTATGAGACTTGCTAAATACTTAATCGAACAACATCCTATATTAATATGGTCCTTCTTTTTTGGGTTAATTATTGCAAGTATCTTCTTTGTTGGTAAACAAATTAACAAATGGAATCTGGTTTCCATTCTCGCTTTAATAATTGGAACTTTTATAGCCTATTATATTACAACACTACCTTCCATGGCTAACAATAGTAATCCGCTATTTTTATTTATTGCTGGAGCTATTGCTATTTGCGCTATGATTTTACCAGGCATTTCTGGGTCGTTTATTTTAGTTATCCTTGGAGCATATAAAACATTAAGTGATGCAATTTACGATTGGGATTTTAAACGCATTACCATTTTTGGTATTGGTGCTATTGTAGGTTTATTAAGTTTTAGCCGTGTTTTAAAATGGTTGTTTAAAAACTATCACAATACAACCCTTGCTGTATTAACTGGTTTTATTATTGGGTCATTAAACAAAATATGGCCATGGAAAAAAACACTAACCATTTTAAATGAAACAACTGGTGAAACTTTACCATTTTCGAGTATCTCAGAATTAGGTACGCTTTCTGTTTATCAACAACAGTTACATAATTTCGATTCTATTAAAGTTATTACCGAAGAAAGTGTGTCACCTTTTGTGTATTCATCGATCAATAATCAAGTTGATTCCCAATTAAATATAGCAATAGCACTCATTATTGCAGGTTTTTTAACTATTTTTATTCTTGAAAAAATAGGGAACAAAAATCAATAATGCAAAGCACGAGAACCTTTACTGATAAATTATTTCTAGTTTTAAAAGGATTAGGAATGGGAGCTGCAAATAAAGTCCCAGGTATTTCAGGTGGTGTTGTTGCTTTCGTCGCTGGTTTTTATGAAGAGTTTATATATTCGTTGCAAAAAGTAAACGCTAAAGCTTTTAAACTTCTTATAAATGGCCGGTTTAAAAGTTTTTTTCAATATATAAATGGTCGGTTTTTAAGTCTGCTTTTCTTAGGAATGATTGTAAGCTATTTTAGCGTTTCAAAAATTCTAGATTATCTTATTAGACATTATGAATTGTATGTTTGGAGCGTTTTCTTTGGAATGATAATTGGTTCTATTTATTACATCAGTAAAGACTTTAAAGATTGGAATTACAAAACGTATCTAGCTTTAATTATTGGAATTGTTTTTGGAGTTGGAATTAGTTTCTTAGATCCTGCAACCGAAAACGACAATCTGATATTTGTTTTCTTTTGTGGTGTTATTAGTGTCTCGGGTATGACTCTACCAGGTTTTTCTGGCTCGTTTATACTAATATTGTTAGGCAATTATGTGTTGTTGTTAGTCGACTCTGTAAATGCTTTATACGACACGTTTGCAGAATTAATTACTGGAGATTTTAGTTTTATAAATAATATAGAGCGTCTTAGAATGTTAAAAGTTCTCGCTGTTTTCACCATAGGATCTGTTGTTGGGTTAGTTACTTTTTCTCACATATTAAATTACATTTTAAAACATTATAAAAGCATTACTATTTCTACTATTATTGGTTTTATTATAGGTTCTCTTGGTGTTGTTTGGCCATGGAAAAAAACCATTTATAAAACCCATATGGAAGGTGCTTATAAATTAGACTCTTCGGGTAGCAAAGTTATTGAAAACTACACTCGATTTTTACCCGAACTCAATAACGAAACATATCTTGCTATTGGCTACATCATTCTAGGAATTATGATTGTTTTGGCTCTTGAAATATATGGCAAGAAAACTCGAAAAACACATGGATAAATTTGGACTAATTGGTAAAAACATTTCTTATTCGTTCTCTGAAGATTATTTTAGAAATAAATTTAAAGAAGAAGGTGTTTTAAATACAACTTACGAAAACTTTGACATTCAAGATATTTTAGAATTTTCAAAAATTTTAAAAGACAATCCAGATTTAAAAGGCCTGAACGTAACCATTCCATATAAAGAATTAATCATACCATATTTAAATGCCGTAGATAAAAAAGCAAAAAAAATTGGCGCTGTTAACACCATTAAAATCTTAAAAAATGGAAAACTAAAAGGGTTTAATACAGATTATTACGGATTTAAAAAATCATTAAAACCTTTTTTAAAACCACATCATAAAAATGCTTTAATTCTTGGAACTGGTGGCGCAAGTAAAGCCATAGCTTATGCGTTAAATAAAATGAATATCTCAAGTACTTTTGTTTCTAGAAATCCATCAAATAAGACCACACTTACATATACTTCTTTAACTGATAAGCAGATAAAAAACAATCAAATAATTATTAATTGCACACCATTGGGGACTTATCCAAATATTGATGTTTGTCCAGAAATTCCTTACCAAGCCATAAACCATAAACATATTCTGTTCGACCTAATATACAATCCTCTAGAAACTAAATTTTTAGCTTTAGGCAGAGCAAATAATGCAATAACTATCAATGGTTTAAACATGCTAAAACTACAAGCAGACAAGGCATGGCAAATATGGAATTCTTAGTTCTATACGTATAAAATCAATCTAAGCCTTTGTTAATATTACAGTTGTTGTTATCTTTAACGCTAGAGTATATTTACGAACCATAACATTTTATTAAAATGTCAGAGCAAGATAACCTGCAAAAAGCAGACGGAAAAGAAGAATTTATAGTTTCAAAAGAACCTGTTGAAAAAGAAAATAAGGCTATTGAAGTAAAGCCCGAAAAAACCGATAGTATGGAGAATTCGGAAAAGGCTATTTCAGAAATTGATGACCCTAAAACAGACCTTAAGACGGAAACAAAAACCGAAGAAACTGATAATCAAGAAAATGATGATGAAGCTATTTCAGAAATTGAAGAATCTAATGCAGAAGACGCTGAAGACGAAGGTAGCAAAGACAGACACGTTATAGTTAAAAAAGACTATGAAAAAATGTCGATGGAAGATCTTGCTGACGAATTAGAAAACTTGGTAAGTAAAGAAAAAGCGCAAGCCATAAAAGCGCATGTAGAAGAAATAAGAAGTGAATTTAAGTCTAAATTCAGTACACTTTTAGACGAAAAAAAGGAAGAGTTTTTAAATGATGGAGGTAATGAAATCGACTTCTACTACTCTAGTCCACTACAAAAAAGAGTTAAAGACACTATTAAAGAATACAGATCAAAAATTACATCACATTATAAAAGTATTGAAAATAACCTAAAAGATAATTTAGCCGAAAGATTAGAAATTATTGAAGAAATTAAAGGCTTAATTAATGTTGAAGAAAACATCAATACGACTTACAAGCATTTTAAAGACTTACAAGAAAGGTGGAGGCATGCTGGACCAATTCCTAGAGATAAATATAATAATGCATGGAATAGTTACCACCATCATGTTGAAATTTTTTACGATTTTCTTCACCTAAATCGCGATTTAAGAGACCTAGACTTTAAACACAACTTAGAACAAAAATTAAAGATTATAGATCGTGCTGAAGAACTAGCACAAGACGATGACTTAAATCGTTCTTTTAGAGAATTACAAGTCTTACATAAAATGTGGAAGGAGGAACTTGGGCCAGTAGACAAGGTATATCGTGAAGAAATATGGAAACGTTTTAAAGCGGCCACCAAAACCATTCACGATAAGCGTCAGTCTTATTTTAACGATTTAGATAAAGTTTACGAGAAAAATCTCGAGACCAAACAGGAAATTATTGAAAAAATAAAAAAATTAAACGATGGTGGCG
This sequence comes from Flavobacteriaceae bacterium LYZ1037, assembly GCA_003144015.1. Lineage (GTDB taxonomy): Bacteria > Bacteroidota > Bacteroidia > Flavobacteriales > Flavobacteriaceae > Xanthomarina. The sequence continues at coordinate 286,345 of QFWS01000003.1, forward strand.
CAAAATCTCATAGCGATTGGCAAAAGAAAATTAAATCTCTTGAAGCTTTACGAAATGATTTTTTTAGTGCAGGAAAAGTACCTATCAAGGTAAATGAAGCCACTTGGTCTTCATTTAAAACAGCTGTTAGAAATTTTAACCGAAAGAAAAATGCTTTTTATAAAGATTTAAAAAAAGATCAATACGAAAACCTTCAGAAAAAATTAGATTTAATCAAAATTGCTGAAGACAATAAAGACAGTGAAGATTTTGAGGTGACTACAGCCTTAATGAAAAAAATTCAAAGTGATTGGAAGAAAATTGGTCATGTTCCTAGAAAAAATAGTGATAAAATTTGGAATCAGTTTAAAACGGCTTGCAACCATTATTTCGATAAATTACATGAATCAAAAAACGAAGCAAACAAAGAAGAGATAGAAGCTTATAACGACAAGGTAAAGTTACTCGAAGAAATTAAGGCTATAGAACTTTCAGGGGAAAAAGACGCTGACTTAGAAACGGTTAAAAGCTACATTGAAAAATGGAAAGCTTTAGGAAATGTCCCTAATGACAAAAGGTATATTGAAGGAAAGTTAAATAAAACTCTAGATAGTTATTTTAAAAGTTTAAAATTAAATAAAACAGAAGCTGAACTCATAAAGTTTGACAATAAACTTGAAGTATTAAATAACGCTGAAGATTCTAGACACTTAGATAACGAACGTACCTTTATAAATAAAAAAATTAAGGAAGTGAAAAGTGAAATTAATCAGTTAGAAAACAACTTACAGTTTTTCACCAATGTAGATGAAAGTAATCCACTTGTAAAAGAAGTTATTGATAATATTCAAAGACATAAAGACACCCTTGATCTTTGGAAAACCAAACTCAATAAGATTAAAGAGTTATATTAAGAAATAAAACCCATTTAAAACAAAATCCTATTTGTAGAACTAAGCAATTGCTTAAGCTAACAAATAGGATTTTAATCTAACTAAACTAACTAAAAAGTTATTTTTTCCCAACCAAAAATAACCTACTTATTGAATAACACTTTAATGGTAAGAATTTGATTATGCTATTAATCTACTTATAATAAGTATGTCATTCAATTATTATATATACGTACAGAATACTAATTTGGATTACAAGATTTAAAAAAAATCTGTTTTTACACTTCTTCTCAAGTTTTAGTATTTGAAAATCAAATATTTTCCAATTACTTGTTTTGAGATAGCTTGGCTTCTTCCCTCGTTTTAGTATTTGAAAATCAAAGATTTTCCAATTACTTGTTTTGAGATAGCTTGGCTTCTTCCCTCGTTTTAGTATTTGAAAATCAAAGATTTTCCAATTACTTGTTTTGAGATAGCTTGGCTTCTTCCCAAAACACATCCATTTCAGCAAGTGTCATATCTTTTAAATCCTTATTTAAAGTTTTAGCTTTTGCTTCTAAATACTGAAATCGTTTAGAGAATTTTTTATTGGTTCTTTCTAAAGCATTTTCTGGATTGATTTTTATAAACCTTGCATAATTAACTAAAGAAAATAAAACATCACCAAATTCTGCTTCCATAGCTTCTTTATTGCCGTTTTTTATTTCTTCTTTAAATTCATTCAGTTCCTCCTCTACTTTTTCCCAAACTTGATTTGGTGCCTCCCAGTCAAAACCAACTCCTGCTACTTTATCTTGTATTCTATTGGCTTTTACTAAAGCAGGTAAACTTTTTGGTACGCCTTCTAACACACTTGTTTTACCTTCTTTGAGCTTTAATTTTTCCCAATTACGTTTTACATCCTCTTCGTTTTTTACAACCGCATCACCATAAATATGAGGATGTCTATCAACCAATTTATCACAAATACTATTACAGACATCAGCTATATCAAAATGTTTGGTTTCACTTCCTATTTTAGCATAAAACACAATATGCAATAAAACATCTCCAAGCTCCTTTTTTACTTCATCTAAATTCTTGTCCAAAATAGCATCTCCTAACTCGTAAGTTTCTTCAATGGTTAAATGTCTTAAGCTTTCCATAGTTTGTTTTCGATCCCACGGACATTGCTCACGCAACTCGTCCATAATAGTTAATAATCGATCGAAAGCTTTCAGTTGATTTTCTCTAGAATTCATTAATGCCGTTTTTATAAAATTACTATATTATTAGAAAAGATTAAGATTGTTAAACAAAAAAATCCAGCCTTACAAGCTAGATTTCTTTATGATTAAGATTGTTAAAAAAGAAAATTATTCTTCTTCCTCTGATGTTGTTGCATCAGCATCAAAATCTAACATATCGTGTTTTTGAAGTAAGTTGTACCATTGAATTACTTTCTTAATATCGCTGGCATACACTCGATCTTCGTCGTAGTCTGGTAAAATTTCAAAGAAATATTCTTCTAAAGCATCTTTTCCATCTTTATGGCTAATAGCTGTCTCTTTACTGTCTTCTTTCTCTTTAATTTTTGAAAGCACTTTACGTAAAGGGACTTCTTCAGTTAATGTATAAATAGCGATTTCGCTTAATACACTTACATTTTGATGAATATTTACCGACAATCTTTTCTTATCTATCAATGATTCAGCAATAAAACCACCACGTGTTTGGGTGATTAATTTAAATAACCCTGGTTTTCCAGAAATGGCTAATACTTTTTCTAAACTCATAATTACTTTTTAAGGAGCGCAAATATGCTACGTTTGTTATATTAAAACAAATATTATCGTTTCTTTTTTTGGTTGGGAAAGCGCATTCTATAATCGACACTAATTTTCCCTTTAGAAATGTTTGTTAATTTCCCTTTTATTAAGCGTTTTTTTAATACTGAGAGCTTATCTGTAAATAAAACACCTTCAATATGGTCGTATTCATGTTGAATAACACGAGCAATTAAACCTTTGAATGTTTCAGTTTGTTTCTCAAAATTTTCATCAACATATTCCATGGTAACTACTGGTTGTCTAAACACATCTTCTCTAACATCTGGAATACTTAAACATCCTTCATTAAAAGCCCACTCGTCTCCTTCTTCATTCGTTATTTGAGCATTAATAAAGGTGCGTTTAAAATTCTTTAATTCTGTTTGTTCTTCAGGTGTAAATACGTCATCTTCTGCAAATGGTGAAGTATCTACAATAAACAATCTTATTGGCAATCCAATTTGAGGTGCAGCAAGTCCAACACCTAATGCACCATCCATCGTCTCGTACATATTGGCAATAAGTTCCTTTAGTTTTGGATAGTCTTTAGTTATGTCTTTACCCTTTTTCTTTAATACAGGATCTCCATAAGCTACAATAGGTAATATCATTTTATTCTTTTTGAAAAATTCTATGCAAAAATACAATCTTTAATTAAGATATATAAAAAAACTCCTTTTATTAAAAAGGAGTTTTAAATTTGAATTTATAATTAGATTATTAGCACATTTTACTTTTATCGGCTACAAAGAATAAATCTACTTCGCCTTTTAATTTAGAATTAATTTTAGCGTTTAAGATATCTTTCTTTTTTGCAGTAATTTCTTTATTAGAATTAGATTTAACTTCTTCAACAGTATTTTGTATTACAACTTCAATTGTTGGGTTAATAACCGCAACTTGAGATTGAGCATTTACTTGAAAAGTGGTTAATAAAACAATAGCAAATAATATTAATAAGGATTTCATAATAGCACATTTAATTTTGATAACAGGACAAATATATGCTCGACGAACGGTATTAAAAGAATAAATTTGTTGAAACCCAATGTATAATCGTTAATATGGTGAAGACATGCATTTCATCGATAAACGTACTACTTATAAACCTTAACAAATGGTGATTTATCGATAGAGTTTATTAACCCTCCAATAAATCGTTATTTCAAGAAACTATATATAAAGTGATTATTTTTTATAATTTAAAGTTATAGATTATCATCTTATTTAATCAAAATGGAAAATATAGATATAAAAAAACTCCTTTTATTAAAAAGGAGTTTCATAAATTAAATATATTTTAATTTTACTGTTATTTCATAATAATCACTTTCTTAGTGATACTAGAAGAACCTGCATCAATTTTAAGTAAATAAACACCATTAGCTAAAGAAGAGGCATCTATTTCTTTTCTACTTAAATTATTAATTTCAGAGCTAAGAACTATTTTCCCTGTTACATCATATACATTTACCTTTCCATTTAGGTGCGAACTAAAAATAAGATGAATGCTATTTCCAGACGTTAAAGGATTAGGAAAAACTTTAGTCGTTTTTACAACATCATCTACCTGGCTAATGGAAAGTGTTTCTTCTGTTAGATCTCCATTAGTATATTCGCAAGTACCTATACCAAAATCAGCAATAAAATAATTGATATTCGCTACTGGTGCACCTGAAGTTAAATCGTAGATTGAATAGCCACTTTCACAAACAGCCATTGTAAATTCGCTCGCTCCTACACTAATAGTATTTGGTCTATCTCCACACATCACACCACCAGCATCGTAAAAGAAATACAAAGAGGTTCCATTTGTAAAGCCCGTAGGAGGACAAAATTGTGCGTAAGACTGATTAAAGCTAAACATAGCCATTACAGTCAATAGAAATAAGTAGTAATTTTTCATAAGTAATAAATTTGGGTTAATAATGAAACAAATATAAGTTTGGGATAAATCCAAATTAAAACAATTAGATAAAAGGTGTTTTAAAAACGATAAATTAAAGAATAATGCGAAAATTATCGATAAAATACACGTTTTGAGGTTACTTACTTGGAAATAATTACTTAGAATTTAAATAACTTTGAAGGATAAGAGTTGCACTAATTTCATCTACCAACGCTTTGTTTTTGCGCTTCTTTTTAGACAAGCCACTATCAATCATAGTTTGAAAAGCCATTTTAGACGTAAATCTTTCATCGACCCTTTCTATTGGAATTGTTGGAATAGCTTTTTTAAGTTTTTCTAAAAAAGGAATGATGAGAGCTTCGCTCTCAGAAGGTTCATTATTCATTTGTTTGGGTTCTCCAACTACAAATAACTCTACGTTTTCTGTAGCTATATAAGATTTTAAAAACGCTATTAATTCTTTTGTAGCAACAGTTTCAAGTCCAGATGCGATAATTTGCATTTCATCTGTAACTGCAATACCTGTTCTTACTTTTCCAAAATCTATAGCTAGTATTCTTCCCATGTGGCAAAGTTAACATTAAATTAAGAACGATTCATCAAGTCATTTTATTTTCATGTTAAATATCCTATAAAACAGTCTGCCTTTTGATAGATTAGACTTTATAGATTTCAATTATAGGCTTATCTTTGCAAAAACACTTTCTAAATATATGAAACAACTTCAGCAAATAATAGAAAATGCTTGGGATGACCGAAGCTTACTAACCGACAAAATAACTATTGACAGTATACGAAATGTTATAGATTTACTGGATGAAGGCACCTTACGAGTTGCTGAGCCAACTAGTAAAGGTTGGCAAGTTAACGAATGGGTAAAAAAAGCGGTCGTCTTATATTTTCCAATTCAAAAAATGGAAACTTTTGAAGTCGGTATTTTTGAGTATCATGATAAAATTCCGTTAAAAACGGGTTATGCAGACAAAGGTATTCGAGTGGTTCCTCATGCAGTTGCCAGACATGGAGCTTACATTTCAAAGGGTGTTATTATGATGCCAAGTTATGTAAATATTGGAGCCTTTGTAGATGAAGGAACAATGGTAGATACATGGGCAACCGTTGGGAGTTGTGCTCAAATTGGAAAAAACGTGCATTTATCTGGTGGAGTTGGCATCGGTGGTGTTTTAGAGCCTTTACAAGCTGCTCCAGTTATTATTGAAGATGGTGCATTTATTGGATCTCGTTGTATTGTAGTTGAAGGCGTACGTGTAGAAAAAGAGGCTGTTTTAGGAGCCAATGTAGTTTTAACTATGAGCACAAAAATTATTGATGTTACAGGCGATGAACCAATAGAGACCAAAGGAGTGATTCCTGCCAGATCTGTCGTAATCCCAGGAAGTTATACCAAAAAATTTAAAGCTGGAGAATTTCAAGTACCTTGTGCTTTAATTATTGGAAAACGTAAAGAAAGTACCAACAAAAAAACATCGCTTAATGATGCTTTGCGTGAATATGATGTAGCTGTATAAGATAGCTTAGTACACAAACAAGAAAATATAATAAATTAAAACCTGTATGAAGAATATGGGTTTTATTTTATTCAGATTTAAATTTCATCTTTCTTCCTGAACGACGTAACTTTTTAGAATTTACTTTCTTTTGAAAAGCTCTGCTGTGTTTCAACATTAAGCTATAAGTTTCTTTGTAAGAGGTATGATATAATTCCGAATAGGTTTCAGACATGATTTTCACCATGGATTTAGACAACCACAACCTTCTAAAATTATGCATGCGTTTATTAAAATCCATAGTTTTAAAACGCATTCGGTTTAAATCAATTAAATAAAAATCGTATTGTTTATCTTGTTTTTCAACAATCAAGGTGTTTCCCGGAGAATGATCTAAAAAATCAATATGGTTTTCATGCAATTTAAACGTAAATGCTGTAAACTGCTGTAAAATAATTTTCCTATTTGGAAAAAGTGGCTTGTGGATTAAATCCCTGAAATCGAAATCGTAATTAACATGTTTACTTATATAATAGCTTGTAGTAAGCCCAAATACATTCGTGTTTTCAATATAAGCAATAGGGAAAGGTGTTAAGATATCGCTTGCAATTAGCCTATTGGCATACTCAAAAGAACGTTTGGCTTTAGATTTTCGAATATATTTATACACAAAACTATTAAAAGTATTTGGTTTTTTAAACGACTTGACGTTAATTGCCTCTCCATTGACTTCAAACTGTTTGATAACATTTCGTTGCCCAATAGTTACAGCTTCACCTGAAGTTTCAAAATCTGCAATAATTGCTTGTAGCGTTACGTTTAAATGTTGATATTGTGAATGTAAGTGTATAATTATTTTTAGGTTTTGAAATTTCTCAAAGATATGTCAATTGATATTTTAATAAAAGTAGAAAATATAATACTTTGCAGTTGATTTATTTTAAATAAAAGAGATATCTCCTTCTTGGAGTCACTATGAAGAAAATACTTGTTATACAAAACAAACGCATTGGAGATGTTTTAATAGCTTCGGTTATTGCTCAAAACATGAAAAAAGTTTTTCCAGTAAGTCAGATTGATTATTTGGTATACGATTATACTGTTGGTGTTATTGAAAACCATCCAGATATTGATCAAATTATTGATGTAAACGACAAGGAATTAAAAAAACTAGGCAATTTAAAGAAGCTTATTCAAACTGTTAGAAAGAGTGAATACGATATTATTTTCGATCCATATTCCAAACTTCAAAGCCGACTTATATGTTATTTTTCCAAAGCGCCTATTAGAATTGGCTTTCAAAAAAGAGGTAAAAACCCAATATTAAAATTTTACACACACAACATTCCTTTTTTAGAAGAGAAAACAAAAATTTGTGGCAAAGCCATTGAAGACAGAATCCATATGCTGACTTCAGTTTTCACACTACCCGAAAACCAAATTGATTACGAACCAAAAATTGTTTTAACCGAAAAAGAAAAACAATACAGCAAATTAGAATCATACAAAAAGCCTGCTATCATGCTAGGTATTTTAGGGAGCACTCCTCAAAAATCCATGCCTTATAACTATATTGTTGAATTGATTGATTTCATAACCGATAATTACCAAGTAAATGTACTTTTTAATTATGCGCCACATCAAAAAGAAGATGCACTAAGTATATACAATGATTGTAAAAATAAAGACAACATCATTATAGATATTTATGAAGACAGCATCCGTGGTTTTATAGAACTTATGAATAAATGTCAACTTCTTGTTGGAAACGAAGGTGGTATTGTACATATTTCTAAAGCTTTAAACAAACCAACATTTACTATTTTTTCTCCATATGTCATGAAAGATCATTGGGCTAGTTTTGAAGATGGTAAAAAACATGCATCCATTCATTTATTGGAAGAAAAGCCAGAATTATACAATGAAAATAGTGTTGAAAACAGACGAAAAATTGAAGCAGACCCTAGCTTTATGTACAAGCAATTAACTCCAGAACTTATTATCCCAAAGCTTAAAGCTTTTTTAGATAATCATCTAAAAAGTTAAAGCATTCCTATTGTTTAACAATCCCAAAGTCGGTCCAGGTTTTTTGTTCCGTTTTAGTTGTTTTTCGAATGGCAAGATTTTTATTAATCGACTCCTGATTTTTATAACCTCTTGGATGGTCTAAATGGATACAAACAGCACTGTATCTAATTTGTTTACCTTTAATTCCTAGATTCATTAAACGTTCACCTAACTCTCTGTCTTGTCCACCATACTGCATACGTTCGTCGAAACCATTAATAGCAACAATGTCTTTTTTCCATCCAGAAGCATTGTGTCCATTCCAACTGGCATTTGTTGGCGTTATTGTATTTAAAAACCAAGACTTTAAGCCTCTGGCTGTTAATTTGTTGTTTTTAAAAGACGGTCTTAATCCTTGAGACTTTAACCATTTTAAATTAAAACAATCTCCACTTAAAATAGATTTTTTGTCAATGGCTTTAGAAATTTCCATAGGTAACATAAAATAGCCTCCAGACAAGAAATATCCTAGCTCTCGTTCTCTAAAATGTACTTCAACAAAATCTTCTCTTGGAATACAATCGCCATCAGACATTAAAATATAATCTGCTTGACATTTTACAATAGCTTTATTTAAAATTTGTGACTTTTGAAACCCGTTGTCCTCATGCCAAACATGGGTAATGGGATAAAAAACCTCCTTTTTAAATGTTTCAATAAGATCGATAGTTTCTTGTTTGGATCCATCATCTGCAATAACAACTTCAAAATCTTGATACGTTTGATTGTTATATCCATGTAACACTTTTGCCAACCATTCAGGAGAATTATAGGTGCTTATTATTACAGAAATAGATATTTCGTTCATCAATTTATTGTTTTTGCACAGCAAAGATAAACATAATTCAGGTATTTATTTTAAGGTTTAAATAGGACTCTTTTAATTTGAATTTGTTAAGTTTGAAGTGGTAATCATAATTTGAACAAACTCATTTATGCATACTAATTTAGTATAATACTGTGAATGAAAGACTATTTTCTACTTCAATTTAAAATATTAAACAGGAAAACAATTGAATTTGGTCTACCACTCTTAATTGGTTATACTTTAATTCCTTTTTTGTTCTTTTTCCTTTCTAGTTATTTATTTGAAAAAACAGAATTTGCTAGTTATATCTTCTTGTTTATTGCTGTAGGTTTTGTTTCAAAATTAAGCGACCCTAAAAGAAATGATTTTCTAAAATCTATATTCAATAAAAAGAAATTTTTAATGTTAAGAATCATTGAAAATATAATTTACAGCATACCATTTACATTGTTTTTAGTCTATAAGGGGTTATATGTTTTGTTTTCACTACTCAGTCTTTTATTTATATTAATTGCTTTAATAGATTTATCTGTCAATTTCAGATTCACCATTCCAACACCATTCAGCAAAAAACCTTTTGAATATGTCGTCGGTTTTAGAAACACTTTCTTCATCTTTCCAATTGCATATTTTTTAGCATATATAGCAATTTCAGTAGATAATTTTAACCTTGGTGTCTTTTCGATGCTATTAATTGGAATTACTTGTTTGTCTTATTATTCAAAAGTTGAAAACGAATATTTTGTTTGGAATTTCAGCCTAACTCCTAAAGAATTTTTATTCGAGAAGGCAAAAACCTGCTTAATCTATTTTTCACTTTTAACTTCCCCAATATTAATAGCTTTAAGTATTTTCTTTTTTAGTGAAATAGACATACTAATTGTATTTTTCCTTTTATGCCTTGTGTATCTTATTACAATAGTTTTTTCTAAATATTCAGCATTTCCTAATGAAATGAGTATATCGCAAGTCATATTAATTGCAGGTAGTTTAATTTTCCCGCCAATTCTATTAGTTGTTATCCCACTTTTTTACTCACAATCTCTTAAAAGATTAAACTCTATTTTAAATGATTAACATTGAAAATTTATCTAAATATTATGGTAAGAAACAAGTACTAAACTCCATTAATTTAGAATTTAAAAAAGGAAAAACTTATGGTATTGTAGGTGAAAATGGTGCAGGAAAAACAACTTTATTTAGATGTATAGCTGGACTTGAAAAGCATCAAGGGAAAGTATCCTCACTTTTTAATGAGTTAAAGGATCATTTAGGATTTTTACAAACAGAACCTTTCATTTTTTCGAAAATTACTGGAAAAGAATACATACAGCTTCTTATTAAAGCAAGGAGTCAAAAAATTTCTAACATCGAAGAGAGAAATATTTTTGACCTACCATTAAATCAATATGCCTCAACCTATTCTACTGGTATGAAAAAAAAACTGGTTTTAACGGCTATATTATTACAAAATAATGATGTTTTTATTCTTGACGAACCTTTTAATGGCGTAGATATACAAAGTAATATTGTTATTACTGAAATTATAAAAAAACTTAAGAAATTAGAGAAAACAGTTATTATTTCTTCTCATATATTTTCTACATTAGCAGATACTTGCGATGAAATTTATTTATTGCAACATGGTGAAATAATTAGGAGAGTAAAACAACCCGATTTTAATAACCTTGAAACAGAAATGAAAGCGTTTACTGTTGGAAAACGAATTGAAAAACTTAATTTAAAGTAAGTACTCTTTTTCAATTTTTATAATCATGCAAATCCAATACAGAAAACTTCAAGCAAACGAATCAATCAACTATAGAAGAATACGATTGGAATGCTTGAAGAGATTCTCAAAATACTTTGTTTCCAATTACCAAAACGAGAAAGCAAAAGCAACACTATTCTTTCAGCCACATATAGAGAATCACCATCACTTTATAAGTAAACTTAAATTTTGACTAAAAATCAACTAATTATTTACTCTTTTCTTTCAGTCACTTCAGACAGTTTTGCTAAAGAAAAAGCACCAATAGCCATAACTAAATCCCTAACTGCAACATCTACAAACGTCCAGCTAAAAATTAAACTTAGAGCAATACAAGTTAGCCAAGCTGTTACAATATAAGCACCAATTTTGGTTTTTGTAAATACTAAAATACCAGCCACTATTTCAATAACACCAACAATCATCATAAATGTAGTAGGTTCAAATGGTAACATTGCTGCCAAACCATCTGATACATAATTACTCCAATTGGTTAAAATATTAGCAAATTTGTCTAATCCCGCAACAATTGGCACCAAACCAAAAGTGCATTTTAATAAGTTTCTAACTAACGTTACATTTGAATCCATAATTATATATTTTTAATTGTTTAGTCTTTTGATGAAGGATTTTAAAAAAGGATACAAAATTTTGTATCTTTTTTTAACTTTTATTATCCAATACTAAAAGACAATAGAATGGAAGCTATAAATATCAACGATTACAACAATCATAAAATAAAAGAATCAGAAGTCATAAAACGTGTACTTAAAGGAGAAAAAGAGCTTTACGAAATTTTAGTTAAAAGAAATAATCAAAAATTATATCGCGTTATTAGAAGCTATTTAAAAGATGAAGCTGAAATTGAAGACCTTATGCAAAATAGCTATATCAAGGCATTTACCAAACTGTATCAATTTAAATTAGAATCTTCTTTTTCAACATGGCTAATTCGAATTGGCATAAACGAATCCTTAGCTAGAATAAGGGAAAAAGGCAAACTATATCATTTAAACGAGCAAACAGGCAATGAAAATAAAAACAGTATTTTAGAAATTCCAGATGATAAACAATTAAATCCACAGCAAACAATGATTAGACAAGAAGCAAAACAATTATTGGAAAATGCCATCGATTGTTTAGAAACAAAATATAAAACAGTCTATATTTTGAAAGAACTTGAAGACATGAGTTTAAAAGAAATTGCAATAGTTTTGGATTTAAGTTTAGAGAATGTAAAAATACGCTTACATAGAGCCAAGACTATGCTTAAAAATAATCTATACGAATTGTCAAACGATAAAAACATTTTTGAATTTGGGTATGGAAGATGCGACAGAATTACCGAAAACGTTATGAAAAGTATATAAAAATACAACTTCAAGAAACAGTATTAAGTTAGTTTACCAATAAATATATCTTTACAGCTAAACCATAGCTTCAACTAATTTACATATCTTAGTATATCTTTATCAAGATAAAACCCATAAGTTAAAGCACTTAAACGTAATACTTTTCATGAATTCAACAGTAAAAAACATTTTAACAGTAGTTGCAGGAATCATTATTGGAGGCATTGTCAATATGGGATTAATAAATATAAGTGGCTCTATTATTCCACCACCAGAAGGTGTAGATAATACAACCATGGAAGGTTTAAAAGAGTCCATGCATTTGTTTCAACCCAAACATTTTATATTTCCATTTTTAGCTCATGCTCTTGGAACACTTGTTGGAGCCTTTATAGCTGCTAAAATTGCTGCAACCCGAAAAATGACATTCGCTTTAGTAATTGGTGCCTTTTTTTTAATTGGTGGCATTACCAGTGTTATGATGCTTCCTTCGCCTACTTGGTTCTCCATACTTGATATTGTTGGAGCTTATATTCCAATGGCTTATATTGGTGGAAAGCTGGCCATTAAGAAAAACAACTAACAATACAACATTATAAAAATGAAAAAAATAGTATTAGTCTTCGGAATACTTTTGTCTATTGGAAGTTTTGGTCAACAAGCTAATAGAGATTTACAAATAATTACGCTTTCAGGAAGTGGTTATGACCTTGGCTTACAACATGGCAAAAAACTAAAAGAAGAAATTGGAGACATCATTAGTGCATGGAAAGAAAACACTTCTAATGCGTTAGGAAAAGATGCAGATTTAGTTGTGGCAGAGTTCTTTGAATATGCTAATTTTGATGAAGCCATTAAAAAATGGACACCAGACCTATATGAAGAAGTAAAAGGAATTGCAGATGGTTCTGAACAAAATTTCAATGATGTGTTTGTTTTGAATTTACTCGATGAGTTTTGGGTTTATCTAGACAATCTGTACAACCATCATTGTAGTAGTTTAGGCGTACCAGCTAGAAATGGGAATCCAGGTTATATCTCACAAAACATGGATCTTGAAAATTATACTGATGGTTTTCAAGTACTCATGCGATTAAATAAAACAGAAAATCGTCCGGAACAATTAATTTTAACACATCCTGGATTAATTGCATTAAATGGCATGAACGAAACAGGAATTGGTGTTTGTGTTAATACAATCATGCAATTAAATGCTTCAGCAAAAGGTTTACCTGTAGCGTTTGTTATAAGACGCATTATAAATACTACAGATAAAGAAGATTTATTATCCTTTATCCAAACTGTAAATCACGCTTCAGGACAAAATTATATCTTAGGCATAAAAGGTGAAGTTTACGATTTTGAAGCTTCTTCAAATAAAGTCGTTAGATATAATCCCTTAAATGAAAATGGCACAGTTTATCACACAAATCACCCTATAGTAAACGATGATATAAAACCATGGTTTGAAAAATACAATCCAAATTTGAAAAAAAAACCCACTAACTCAAATAGTTATAAAAGGTTAAGTGCCGTTGAAACTAGATTAGCTAATACCCCTGTAATTAATGACAAACAGATAATGGATGCCTTGCGCTCTAAAGACGATAAAAACAACCCTGTTTGTAGAACAAATAATAACAATGGTTATGGGTTTACCTTTGCATCTACTATCATGACAATGTCTGAAAAACCTTATATACAAATTCTTGCTGGACCACCAGATGAATCTGATTATATAAGAGTAGATTTTAGTTCAAAATAATAATTACCTTTGAAGCTTTAATTGCCATGAAAAAACTATCTGTCATCATTCCTACTTATAACGAGGAAGCCTATTTAAAAAATGCGCTTCTTTCGGTTTCTTTTGCCGATGAAATTATTGTGATAGATTCTTTAAGTACAGATAAAACAGTAGAGATAGCTGAAGCTTTTGGCTGTAAAATATTAAGCAGAAAATTCGATAACTTTTCCAATCAGAAAAACCATGCACTTCAATATGCTACTGGAGAATGGGTTTTGTTTATTGATGGTGACGAACGTATTACATACAAGTTAAAGCAAGAAATTCTTGAAGCTATGGATTCTGGAAAACATGCTGGATACAAGCTCAAATTTCCTCATTTTTATATGAATCGGTTTTTGTATCATCATAGCGATCATGTGACCAGATTAGTCCTTAGAGAAAAATGCCATTTTGAAGGTTCGGTTCACGAAAAACTCATAGTTGATGGCAGCATTGGGAAACTTAAAAACCCAGTTTTACATTTCACTTACAAAGGTTTGATGCATTACATAAGTAAAAAAGATAGTTATGCTTGGTTTCAAGCCGAACAACTCTTAAATAAAGAAAAAAAAACCACTTACTTTCATTTAGCATTTAAACCGTTTTACCGTTTTTTTAGCAGTTATATTTTGCGTAGAGGTTTTATGGATGGTATTCCTGGATTAGCAGTTGCCAGCATTAATGCTTATGGCGTTTTTTCACGTTATGTAAAACTCATGTTGCTACAAAAAGGTATCAGATAAATGTTTAGAAAAACAGTTTACCAAACTTTAGTTTACGCTTAAAAGTCACCAAACTTATTTCTCCTTTAATATCCAATCGTTGAATTTCGTAATTATTCTTAAAAGGAAATGAATTCACTCTGTTTCCAATTCGTAAACCATAAGCTATTTGGTTTTTATTTAGTAACCTAAAAAATTGCTTTTTCTCCTCTCCTTTTCTTGGGTATTTTCCATATGGATAAGCCAACGTATTGTGTACTTCTAGTTTATTTTTAACTATAAATTTTTTACATAAATCAAAATCGGCCTGTATGTCTTCGGGAGTCATTTCATGATATTTTTTATGAGAATAACTATGTAATCCAAGCTCCACAACTTCAGGATCTAAGGTTTTTAATTGCGCTACAGACATAATAGCTTCTTCATCTGTATTCCAAGAATCCGTTCCATTAACATATTTAAATGGCACATAAAAACAGGCTTTTAAACCATACTTTTTCAGCAATGGATAAGCCAATTCCAACTGATTGACATATACATCGTCGAACGTAATGATAACGGCTTTCTTAGGGAAATCTGCTAGATCTTTTATATCCTGAAAATCCTTAAAATGAAGTGATTGATAACCGTTTTCCTTTAAAAAAGCAAATTGTTCTTCCAATTTTGAAACAGCAATAGTTAAGTCTTGACTCTCTTCGAGATTCGCACTCACACTATGATACATTAAAACAGGTAGTTTAGGCATTGCTTGTTATTATTGAAAAAAATCTATGTAAATTGATTACTTTTGACACAAATATATAAAGGCATTAGCAATATATTTGATAAATCTGAAATTTTATAAATGATAAGCGCTTTAGCTATAACCTATAACGAGGAATCCAACATTGAAAGCTACATTGAGAGCCTGTCTTTTGCCGACGAAATTATTATTGTAGATTCTTTTAGTACAGACCAAACGGTTGCTCTAGCAAAAAAACACAATGTCAATGTTGTGCAACGTGTTTTTGATAATTTTTCAGCCCAAAAAAATTATGCCATTTCATTGGCTAAGAACGATTGGATTGTATTTTTCGATTTAGATGAAAAAATCTCCGAATCTCTTGCAAACGAGATTGTTTCTACAGTAAATTCTAAAAATCCGTTGAAAACTTATAAAGTCAAACGCAACTTTATTTTTATGGGCAAACGCTTAAAATATAGTGGTTTTCAAACAGATGAAGTCATTAGACTTTTTAACAAAAATTATTGTGAATACAATGGAAACTCTGTTCATGAAACGATAGAAACCTCAGAAAAAACAGGGCTTTTAAAAAATACATCAGATCACGATACCTATAAGGATTTTGATAGTTACAATCAGAAATTAAGTCAATATAGCAAACTACAAGCAGAACAATTATTCGAAAAAAATGTACGACCTAACATGTATCATTTCCTGTTTAGACCTTGGTACAGATTTATGCATCAGTACTTTTTAAGATTAGGTGTTTTAGATGGAAAAGAAGGTTTTGTCTTAGCTTACATCAATGCCTTTTCTGTGTTTAAACGTTATATTCAACTCTGGTTGATGTATCGAAAAATTGATTAGTTGTATTCGAGTTATCGTTTATAAATATTTGTCAACTCCATTTTCACACCATGTTAATTTTTGTACTATCGTGTATTTTTCTATATCATCGTTCAACTCTAAACGAGCTCTAGATTTTTCATCATGATAGATATGAAACACAATACCTCGATACCTCAATCGTCTTGAACTCAAACCTTTGTTATAAAAACGCCAAGCCAATTCGGAGTCTTCCCTTCCCCAACCTTCAAAACGTTCGTCATAACCATTTACAGAAATAAAATCTGATTTAAAATAAGACGTATTACAACCACGGAACTTTTTTGAGACTTCCCATTTTTTTGAGTATAACAAGCTTAAAACTGGCATATGGATGGCTCGTGTTCTTTTTTTAATTCCCTGAGACAAAATATTAAATTTTATTTGCTGTTTATTAAACAGCTGATCTAAGTGGTCTTCCTGAATATTAACTCGAGAACCATATAAAAAAGTGTTAGGAGACACAAACTCGATATGGTCTTTAATAAAATGTTTGTGTAGAATACAATCGCCATCCACTTGAATAATATAGTCTCCAGTAGTCTTTGCAACCGTTTTATTTAGAATTACTGATTTGGTAAACCCTGTATCTTCATGCCAAACATGATACAATGGGATTGGAAACACTCTTCTAAACTGTTCAATTAATAATTTTGTAGTCTGGTTTGAGCCATCATCGGCAATTAAAACTTCATGAGGCATAACGGATTGATCTAAAACACTTTTAAGAACAAGTTCTAAAGCTTCTGGCCACATATATGTAGATATAATTAAACTGCTTTTAATGCTCATGATTTGAAATAAGATTCAAAATTAATATTACTTCTTTTAAAAATCTTTAAAAACTTAAACCATTGACCAAAATTCTTTTTTATTAAAAAGGAAGAGGATAATTTTAAATTCTCGTCGTTTTTAACATAGTCTTTTATCTCTTTTAGGTTCTGAGTTGGAAAATATCCTAAACCCTTCCAAATATCTGGGTCTAAATAAAATACATTTTTTATGGATTTATAATTAGTCTCATTGGCTTTACGCCATTTATCAAAAAACTCTGGATTTAACTCATCGCTATGCCCCCAATTTTCAAACTTAAATTTCAACTCTTTTTCAGTTCTAGACAGACATTCATGTAGCAATACATTATTCGTGTAAATAACACGTTCTTTAGTATTACGTGCATATTTATAATTTGGGTAATTAGTAGCTAACATGACTTTTGTAGGTTCATTAACATAAAGCAAACCTGTTTCTAAATACTTATATATATTTATTAAAAATCCTGCTATTTGAACAGGGTGATCTTTTGGGTTTTCTAAAAATCGATTATGCTTTTTAAGAGTTTCAACAAAATTTTTAAAATCTATAAAAAACTCATCAGCATCAATTTGTATTAGCCAATTACCAATACCCATTTTTTTAGATAACATATAACGCTCCCTGGTATCGTTTTGAATTGTAGTTAATTCTGGGATATAAAAATTATCTTTATAGATAATAATCTTATTATCAACATCAAACTTTTTTAACCACTCAAAAAATTCGTCATCAATATTAAAAGTATTTCCTTTCCATGTACGCTGCTTTTCATCTAAAGCCAAGTATATGACATCTGCATAATTATAAACTGGAGGAATAGAACTCCTTAGTTTTTCATAATCATAAGACATTAAAAAACCGACTACAATTTTTTTCATGGATTATTTTTTACAAATATAGTTTATGCCTTAGAAATAACTACTTTTGTTACTTAAATTGTCGTAAAATGCCTGATTTAACTGTAATAATGCCTGTTTATAATGGTGAAAAATTCATATCAGAATCTATTGATAGTGTTCTTGGTCAGACATTTTCTAATTTCAAACTTTTAGTTTTAAATGATAATTCTCAAGACCAAACAGCCAAAATATTAGAAGACTACAAAAAAAAAGATTCTAGAATAGAAGTTGTAACTAAATTAGAAAATGTGGGACCTGCTAATTTAAGAAACGAAGGCATAACATTAGCAAAAACAGAGTATATTGCTTTACTTGATGCTGATGATATTGCGTTACCAACGAGATTTGAAAAACAACTTAATTTTTTAAAAAACAATCCTGAACATGGTGTTTGCGGTACCTGGTTTACCTTTTTTGGCGATAAAAAAAACAAGACTATAAAACATGAAGAAACTCATGAGAAATTAAAAATTCAGATGCTTAGCAATTGTTGTATTGGAAACCCAACGGTTATGTTTAAAAAATCTCACCTCGGAGATTTACGTTTTGAAAACGACTTTGTTCCTGCTGAAGATTATAGATTATGGAGTCAGTTAATTGCTAAAACAAAATTTTATAATATTCAAGAATCTTTATTACTCTATAGATGGCATCCAAATAACATTAGCCAAACAAAGGCAGCAAACTTAAAGAAATCTGAAGAAATCATTAGAAAAAAACAATTAATTCATTTGGGTATTGCATTTGACGATGCAAATATGGATAATTATCTAAACGCTATTAATTTAAAAAGAAAGCTAACCAAAAATGACATTATAAAAACCATTGAAGCGTCTAAAACACTCTTAGAATTAAACACTTCACATCAGGTTTATAACCAAAACATGTTTAAGTTGCATATTGATAAAGTTATTTTAAGAACAATAAGAAACTGTAAAGAAAATAATAAGTCTTATTATAAATATATTAAAAATGAGTCTGGTTACTTTTCAAAAATGTCAACATTAGATGCTGTAGTGCTTTTTTTTAAATGCTTATTTTAAATAATTGAACTTAGTTTAAACTAAATTATACAAAATTCTATTTTAAATGCCGCTAAAAAACAAAACCTTAAAATCGCCTCTTATAAGCATTATAATCCCATGTTATAATGTAGAGAAATACATTTATAAGGGATTGGAAAGTATTCTAAACCAAACATACAGCAATTGGGAGTGTTTTATTGTAAATGATGGAAGTACAGATAACACAGAAAATAAAATAAAAGAGTGGGTAAATAAAGACAAGCGATTTAAATTAATTTCTCAAGAAAACCAAGGAGTTTCAGCTGCAAGAAACACTGGTTTAAAACAAGCTAAAGGAGATTGTATTTATTTTTTCGATCCTGATGATATAATAGCAAAGAACTGTTTAAAAAGTCTAATTAAATTATATCAACCAGATATCGATATTGTTGTTGGAAAAAATGCTGAAGTTATTGGACAAACAACCACAGATAGCAAAACACTAGAACATGGAATAATAACAGACAAAGTATTCCGAAATGATAATTATATAGAACTTGCATTAAAGAGTCCGTTTTTAACTGTTTGTTGGAATAATTTGTATAACGCAGAATTTATTTTTTCAAACAATCTTAGATTTAAAGAAGGAATAGTACATGAAGATGAACTATGGTATTTTGAGACTTTGCATTTAGCGAAAACAGTAGTTTTTAATTCTAATACTACCTATTATTACAATGTTGGAAATCAAAATTCTATAACAAAAAATTATGGTTTAAATAATCTTAAGTCCTATATAACAGTTATTGAGGATATCTATAAAAAATATTATATATCTGAAAATAATAAACAAAGTAAACTAATTATTGGAACCTATATACTCAATCTGCAAATTCCTGTTGTATCTGCGTTTTTTAGATTCATAAAAAAGAATAAGAAAACACCTTTTAAATCTGAAGGGGTGTTTTTAATTAAAAAACATATTAAGAACCATAAAATCAATAAATATTATCATATAGATTCAAAAAAATCAAAACAATTTAAGTTATTTATTAAATATGGATTGATCGATCCTGAAAAAACGTTTAAGCTTATTAGAAACACAAACAAAAAAAATATTTTAAAAAGTTTTGAAAACTTATACTTAAAATTACTTCTAAAAAAAAACCTTGTTTCAACATGATTTTGATATCCTGTTTAATAAAAATAATATCATGAAAGATTCACCTTTGATATCTATAATAATTCCTTGTTATAATGGCTCTGAATTTATACAAAAGGCTTTAGAGAGCGTTAAAAGTCAAACATATTCCAATTGGGAGTGTATTGTTATTAACGATGGAAGCACAGATGCTTCTGAACAAATTATAAAAGAAACCATTAAAGAAAACCCTCAATTTACTTATCATTATAAAAGTAACAATGGCCTTTCTGAAGCTAGAAATACTGGGATGAATTTGGCTCAAGGAAAATTTATTTATTTCTTCGATTCAGATGATTTATTAGATAGTGAAGCTCTTGAAAATTTATTGTTATTATTTGAAGATGACATAGATTTTGTAATAGGAAAAAATGCCATTACAGAGGGACAATCCAAACAGGTGGCTGGATATTTGGAACATTTTTCGCATCCTTTTAAAAAATTAAATAATACTAAAAATAAGGACTTAATAAAACTGGTATTAGAATACCCAGTTACATCTGTTGTCTGGAATAAACTTTATAGAAAATCTTTTTTAGACAAACATCAGTTAGTTTTTAAAAAAGGGATACTTCATGAAGATGAATTGTGGTTTTTTGAAACACTTTTCCATGCAAAAGCTATTATTTTTAATAACAAAGCAACTTATTATTACAACGTAGCTAATGGTAATTCTATAACTAATGACTTTAAACTAAGAAACCTAGAATCTTATTTAGAAATTATTGAGTATATAAATGAAAAATACTATCAGAATGCATCTATAGATTATATTAAAGAAATGCATTCCATATATATCACTCATCTTAAAATAAGAGTCATTAGATACTGTTACAAGAAACTAAACAAAAAAGATAAAACAATTGGTAACTCTAAGATTAAGAACAGTTTTCAAAAGGTTCAAACAACAAGACATAAGCAAGTATTAAACAAACATTTAGAAGAATTTCATTACCATTTTAGAATAGCTGAAGTTCTAGAATCAGATAAAATCCTTAAATTCTTAAGATACTTTAGATCGCCAAAAATTTTCAGAAAAATAAAATTCAAATTGCTTTTACAAAAAGCAAAAAAACTAAACACTAAAAATAATAGAGTTATAAATAAAGTCTACTAAAGATACTTTCGTTTAAGTTGCTCGATTAAGGAGTCTTTATGAAAGGTCGCATTTTTATCAAAACTTTCACGTCTAGACATTTCATTCCATAAATGAATGGCATAAGTATCTGCAAATAAATGAATCCCTTTGTTAAAAGTGTCATCGTAAACCGTATACCAGTTATCAAAATGTATTGGATAGAAAAAAACAAAAGGTTTTGCTAATTCTCTTAACCCAAAATAATCTAAAGCTTTAGTAAAACCTTCTGGGCCTCCAGTTTCACCCCATTCCATTGCTTCACGACCCTTACCTAATAATTTTCGTTTTAATTTTTTTTTCTTTGTTTTAGTTCTATCGTAAGGCAAAAAATCATTCGGATTTTCACAACTATCTTTTATAAATTTGCTAAATTCATGCCTTGGTGGAAACCCTAAAACAGCAGGACACACTAACTGTCTACTCTCTGAACCAAATACTAAATCTGAATCAAAATCGAATGGTTTTAAACAAATCATGTCTGTATCTACCCAAAAACCTCCTTTTTTATACAATAACTCCCAACGAAACCAATCTGCAAATCCAGCATAACTACCGTTACAATAAGTAAAAATATATTTCTTATCAAGAATATCATGCCCATCTTTCACGATGGTTCCTTCTGGAATCCCTTTCACCTCACCATAAGTGTACAAATGAAACTCATGATTGTTTTTTAAAAAAGATGATATAGACAACTGTTCTATTAAAGAAAGCTCTCCACCAATCCATAAAGATTGTATAATTGGTAATGACATACTTGTTTTTTTATATACTTTTGCAATATTACAACAAATTGTACCTAAATCTATTCAAAAAAAATAAAGCCTTAATAATTTAGTTATTAATATATTCAAAGACTTAATAACAAATTATTTTTGCAAAAATTAATTTTAATTATTTTTAACGTAACATAAAATTAATTAAAAAAAAACAACAATTACTTTATGAAATATGGCCTGCTTAAATATCGCGACAAAGAATCTAATATTGGAGATTATATTCAAAGTTTGGCTGCCTTACACTTTTTGCCTCATGTTGACAAGTTGGTAAGCAGAGAAAAACTCGATAAAGTTTCTGAAGATTTATATGTCATCTTAAATGGTTGGTTTATGCACCATCCCGAACATTGGCCTCCAAGTGAACATGTAACTCCAGAGTTTATTTCATTTCATATTAACGAGCATGCAAAAAGATTAATGACTAATAAAAAATCTATTGCATATTATAAAAAACATGAACCCATTGGTTGTCGTGATAAATTCACAGAAAAACTCTTAAAAAGCAAAGGAGTAGATGCTTATTTTTCAGGTTGTTTAACTCTTACTTTAGAAAAAAATCAATATTTAAAAGATGAAAAAGCCGATGTTATTTTTTGTGATATTTTATCTCATAAAAATGATGTTGTAGATGAAGGACAAAAAATTCCTTGGAAAAAAATTCGTAACCCTCATAAAGTGGTTATTAAAAAAACGAAAAAGGAATTATTTAAAAAGAAAACAAGAAAACTAGTAAAAAAACTAGTTCCTAGTCAGCTTAGAAAAGATGCTATTTATGTTTCAAATCAAAACTTTGAAGCAACAACCCATGAAGAAAAATTTGAAATTGCAAAAAATCTGTTGGCAAAATATGCAGCAGCTAAACTAGTTGTAACTTCTAGAATTCATGTAGCTTTACCTTGTTTAGCATTTGGTACTCCTGTTGTTTTTATTCATCCAGAAAGAGACACAAGTCGTTTGTCTGGATTAATCGAATTATTTCATACGTTTACCATAAAACAAATTGAAGAAACACCAAAAGAAGAACTTCAACAACAATTTCTTAAAGCTTCAGTTAAAAACAAAGACTTGCATCTTAAATTAAGAGATGACTTGATTAAAAATCTTCAAAATAAATAATAGTGATTAACCATACTATTTTAAATTTGGCATTAGACACCTTAAAACAAGGTGGTCTAATACTCTACCCAACAGATACAGTTTGGGGAATTGGTTGTGATGCAACGAATGAAGAAGCTGTTGAAAAAATCTTCAAACTAAAAAAACGTAGCGACAGCAAAGCTTTGATATGCCTAGTAGCAGACGATAGAATGCTGAAAAAATACGTCAAAAAAATACCTGAAGCAGCTTTCGACTTCATGGATATTGAAGACAACCCTATTACCATTATCTATGACGAGCCACAAAATTTAGCTAAAAATTTAATTGCAGAAGATAATACCATTGCTATAAGAATTCCAGATAATGATTTTTGTTTTCAGCTGCTTCGGAAATTTAATGGTTCTATTGTTTCAACCTCAGCAAATATTAGTGGACAACCTACGCCAAAATCCTTTAAAGAAATACATGAAGACATTTTAAAAGGTGTGGACTATGTTGTAAATTTGCCAGATGAAAAAATAGGTGCTAAACCATCGTCTATTATTAAATTGAGCAATGATGGAAAAGTACAGGTTATAAGAAAATAAATTCCCAATTTCAAGTACCAAAAGCCAAAAATCCTTTTTGAAGTTTTGTTCTTGTATATTTTGGAATTTGAAACACATATGAATTACAAACAAGCATTAAAAAACCCAATCTTTAAGATTATTTCGAAATCTGCAAAAGAACTTCAACTAGATGCTTATGTTATTGGTGGTTTTGTTCGAGATTATATCCTACAACGTGGAACAGCAAAAGACATAGACATTGTAGCTATTGGATCTGGAATTGAATTAGCAAAACAAGTCGCTAAAAATTTACCAAACAACCCTAAAGTTCAAGTTTTTAAAACCTATGGCACTGCCATGTTGCGTTTTGAAGATATTGAAATTGAATTTGTTGGCGCACGAAAAGAAAGTTATAACGAAGACAGCAGAAATCCTATTGTTGAAAATGGCACGTTAGAAGACGATCAAAACCGTCGTGATTTTACTATTAATGCTTTGGCTTTAGATTTATCTGAAGATAATTATGGTAACATATTAGATCCATTTAATGGTATTCAAGATTTAAAAGAGGCTATTATTCGTACGCCTTTAAATCCAGACATCACTTATAGTGACGATCCGTTACGCATGATGCGAGCCATTCGTTTTGCAACTCAACTAAACTTTAAAATTGAAGAAGAATCGCTTAAATCCATTTCAAAAAACAAAGAACGAATTAAAATTATAACCAATGAACGTATTGTTGTTGAATTAAACAAGATTCTAGAAAGCAGCAAACCTTCTATTGGTTTCTTACTACTTGAAGAAACAGGATTACTGGAATATATTTTACCAGAATTAACTGCCTTAAAAGGTATTGATGAAGTTGAAGGCCAAAAACATAAAGATAATTTCTACCATACTTTAGAAGTAGTTGATAATATTAGTAAAAACACAGACAACTTATGGTTACGTTGGGCTGCTTTATTACATGATATAGGAAAAGCACCAACCAAAAAGTTTCATAAAAAGATAGGTTGGACTTTTCATGGTCACGAATTTAAGGGATCTAAAATGGTGTATCATTTATTTAAGCGCTTAAAAATGCCCTTAAATGACAAAATGAAATTTGTGCAAAAAATGGTTTATATGAGCTCAAGGCCTATTGTCTTAGCTGAAGATATGGCTACAGATTCTGCCGTTAGAAGATTGGTCTTTGATGCTGGAGATTATGTAGAAGATTTAATGACACTCTGTGAAGCAGACATAACTACAAAGAATCCAAAAAAGTTTAAAAAATACCATAACAACTTTAAAATTGTTAGAAATAAAATAATTGAGGTTGAAGAACGGGATCATATCAGAAACTTTCAACCACCAGTTTCTGGAGAAATAATCATGGAAACTTTCAACTTAAAACCTTGTAGAGAAATTGGTACTATTAAAGAAGCGATTAAAGAAGCGATTCTTGAAGGAGACATTCCAAACGACTTTGAAGCAGCATACCAATTGATGCTTAAAGAAGGTGAAAAATTAGGATTAAAAGTAAAGAAGTAATCATGTTTAAATTAGTTAGAACAAATTCTAAAAACATTGATTTTGTTTACTTAGTAAAACAACTAAATGCGTACTTAAAAATTATGGATGGCAAAGAGCATGATTTTTACAATCAGTTTAATAACATCGATGTTTTAAAACATACAATTGTTGCTTATTTAGACAACAAACCTATTGGTTGTGGCGCTTTTAAAGAATATGGATCCAACAGTGTAGAAGTTAAACGCATGTTTACACTTCCAGAAAATAGAAAGCAAAGCGTCGCCTCAAACATTTTAACTGCATTAGAAACGTGGGCTAAAGAATTAAACTATTCCACATGTATTTTAGAAACTGGATTTAGACAGGTAGAGGCTGTTCAGTTTTATAAAAAGAAGGGTTATAAAATAATTCCAAACTACGGACCTTATAAAAATATTGAAAATAGTATTTGTTTTAAAAAAGAATTAATCGACAATGAAAAAGGATAATAAAAAAGTCATCTACTGGCTATTAACAGGTTGTGTTTTAATCTTCATTATGGTTATTATTGGAGGCATTACCAGATTAACAGATTCAGGTTTATCAATTTCAAATTATAAATTAATAACCGGAACCATTCCTCCAATTGGAGAAGCAGAATGGCAAGAGGCATTCGAGTTATATCAGCAATATCCTGAATTCCAAAAGTTACATTCGCACTTCACCTTAGAAGATTTTAAAGGCATTTATTTCTGGGAATGGTTACATCGTGTTATAGGTCGATTAATAGGAATTGTATTCTTTATTCCGTTTCTATATTTTCTATTAACGAAACAACTTACTAAAAAAACCATTAAAAAATGTATTGTCTTATTATTGCTTGGAGGATTTCAAGGTTTTTTAGGTTGGTATATGGTAAAGAGTGGCTTGGTCGATATGCCAGATGTGAGTCATTATAGACTAGCAGCACATCTAACAACCGCTTTTTTAACTTTTGCTGCAACTTTATGGGTGGCTTTGGATTTAATTTTCCCTGAAAGAAAAACAGTTAACAAGAAATTTAGAAACCTAATTATTGTTGGCTATCTCATTTTAATTTTCCAAATTGTTTATGGAGCTTTTGTCGCTGGATTAAAAGCTGGTTTATTACATAATCATTGGCCTTTTATGAACGAAGGGAAATTCATGCATGAAACTGTTTATATTTTAGAACCGTTTTATAAAAACCTTATCGAAAACCCAAGTGGCATTCAATTTATACATAGAACATTTGCATATATAGTGGTTGTTTTCATTATAATTATTTGGTATCAGGCTAAAAAAATGACACTAACCAACTATCAAAATAAAGCTGTGGATAGTTTATTTATTTTAGTTGGAATTCAATTTTTATTAGGCATTTTTACCATTATTTATCAAGTACCATTATGGTTAGGAGTAGCGCATCAAGTAGGGGCATTTTTCTTACTATCGGCTATGACTTTTACCTTACATCGTTTTAGTAAATAGTTGAAAATAACTTATCTTTGCAAAATGATTTACAGATTTAGAATTATACTTGACCACGACTCTGAAGGTGATATCTTTAGAGATATTGAAATTCGTGAAACTGACACTTTAGAAGATTTTCACAACACTATTACTCAAGCTTTTGGTTTTGAAGGCAGTGAAATGGCTTCGTTTTATTTAAGCGATGACGAATGGAATCAAGGTGAAGAAATTTCTTTATTTGATATGAGTGAAGTAGCTAATCAAGTTCGATTAATGGGTGACACCTTAATTAATACTGTTACTCATAAAGAAAGTACAAGACTAATCTACATTTACGATTTTCTAAGCATGTGGACCTTTTTGGTGGAACTTGCAGAAATTGTTGAAGAAGCAGAAGGCACAGATTACCCAAACCTGATGTTTGTGCATGGTCAGATTCCTGATGAAGCTCCAGAAAAATCTTTTGAAGCTGAAAATTTAGACGATTACAACGATGAGTTTGATGACGATTTCGATCCAGAAGATTACGATAATTTAGACTTTAATGAGAATTGGAATTAATTTCCAAAAAAGAAGATAAAACTAAGAGTGGTTTTTAACTAAACAAGCTCACAAAACTTAAATAAACACATAATCAGTAAGCATTCTAGTAAAAGTTTTTCATGTTTACATCTTCGTAATTTCGTTTTACAAAATCAAGTGCATATTTTAAGATATCTCCCATAGTTTTGCTTTTTTTGAAATTGATATCTGAAGTAAACTCATAAATACCTTCTCTCAACATCTTAACGTATTCTGGTTTTGAAAGTGTATCTCCAATCATACAAGCTATTAATTGCTCAATTCTATCATGATAACTTATCAATCGTTTTGCCATAATGGAACGCTCTTCTAGTTTGTATTGGTCTATAGATTCTGCTTGAAACTTTTCAGTTACCAACTTAACCATTTCAAGGTTTTCTTTAAAAAACTGAGGCTTGTAAATATTAAACTTCCCTTCATAACATTGTTGATCAAAATCGATGGCTCGAATTTTATAAACCACTTGATCGAAATCGTGAGTAGGAACAATTACGTAATTATAAGACCTCATATCTCCTAAAAGCCTAATTGTACAACGTTCGTTAAATTTTACAAACTCTTTAGCAATTTGAGATTTCTCTAACGGATTGCATTCTGGCAACATGTTTTTTATAAATTCATCGCCTGGAATTCCAGCTATATGCTCTTCAATTAAGGTGTCTTTATGTACTAAAAAATTCAGATTATAAGGAGACAGCATATGTTCTAATTCCAAACCATAAATTCTTGAAGCATCTGCTTTTTTTACATAGAAATAAGTAAAATTATCGTTTAAAATATTTCTAACTTTTACACGAAAAGGCTTCGAGTTACCAAAGGTGCAATAATCAACAGCATCAAC
This sequence comes from Flavobacteriaceae bacterium LYZ1037, assembly GCA_003144015.1. Lineage (GTDB taxonomy): Bacteria > Bacteroidota > Bacteroidia > Flavobacteriales > Flavobacteriaceae > Xanthomarina. The sequence continues at coordinate 314,451 of QFWS01000003.1, forward strand.
AGTTAAAAATGGAATGGTCTTTTCGTTTCCATCACTATGTAAAATGGTGTAAACTTTTTTAAGACTTAAGTCAATTTCTTCACGTTCAAATTCATTATAATACACACGAATCCAAAGGGTGTCGACATCATTTTTATCATATACCACAATAGATCCTTGAAAACGTAGCAAGTCGTCATAAAAAATTGGCAGCCTAATATTTCTATTATATTCTGTGAGATATTGGTGTAGTTTTTCACTAACTGGATAAGATGGTTTTTTTTTTGATATCTTTAAGTCTTCCATAAAAAAATAAGTTCTTCAAATTTAAGCTTTTATTTTTATGGTTGTAACATTTTTAAAAGACACTCGTCATATAAATACTAACTGTTACCGAGTACATTATCGGGATCAATCAAAAAACTAAAATAATTTGGAACCAATTCTTTCAATTAATCATCTCACTAAAAAATTTGGCCATTTAACAGCCGTCAAAGATTTGTCGTTCAGCATAAACAAAGGCAATGTTTATGGTATTCTTGGACCCAATGGCAGTGGGAAATCTACCACTTTAGGCATTGTTTTAAACGTTGTAAATGAAACTTCTGGAGACTTTAAATGGTTTAATGGAACCGTTTCTACGCATAATGCCTTAAAAAAAGTTGGAGCCATTATAGAGCGTCCAAACTTTTATCCATATATGACAGCAGCTCAAAACCTAAAATTGGTTTGTAAAATAAAAGGTGTGGATTATTCAAAAATTGACGAAAAGCTAGAAGTGGTCAATTTATTAGATAGAAAAAACCATAAGTTTAGCACCTATTCTTTAGGGATGAAACAACGATTAGCAATAGCTTCAGCATTACTAAACGATCCTGAAATTTTAATTTTAGACGAACCTACAAATGGATTAGATCCTCAAGGAATTCATCAAATTAGACAAATAATTAAGGATATTGCCAGTGAGGGCACAACTATTTTATTAGCTTCACACTTGTTAGATGAAGTTGAAAAAGTATGTTCTCACGTAGTTGTATTAAGAAAAGGTGAAAAACTTTATTCTGGTCGTGTAGACGAAATGATTTCTAGCCATGGTTTTTTTGAATTAAAATGTGAAAATGAGGATGCACTTATAGCTTACTTAAAATCGAATCCAGATTTTGGAACTTTAAAAGTAGAAAATCAACTAATCACTGTCTTTTTAAATGAACCTATGGAGGCTGTAACTTTCAATAAACTGATGTTTGAAAAAGGGATTGTATTATCTCATTTAGTAAAACGAAAGGAAAGTCTGGAAGAACAATTTTTACAACTTACAGATAAACTTTAATTCATCCAATCAAAATCAATTTCATGTTAAGACTTTTAAATCTAGAATTACAAAAACTGCTTTTAAACAGAACCAGTAAAATATTAATCTTTGTATCTTTTGTATTACCATTTACTGTATTAATACTATCGTCTATAAAAATAAATTTCTTTGGTTTTTTTACCTTAGAACTAGGAGAATTAGGCATTTTCAACTTTCCAATAATTTGGCATATCACAACTTTTTTCGCATCGCAATTCAAATTCTTCTTTGCCATAGTGGTTGTAAGTATGATTGGTAATGAATACAGCAACAAGACCTTAAAACAAAATTTAATAGATGGATTAAGCAAAAAAGAATTTATACTTTCTAAATTTTACACCATCCTTTTCTTTTCTTTAGTTGCCACTTTATTAATAGCTATAGCATCGTTTTTTATTGGCTTATATTATTCAAGTTATACAGAAGCATCAATAATTATAAGAGAAACTAATTTTCTTGTAGCTTATTTTGTGAAGTTAATTGGCTTTTTTAGCTTGTGTTTGTTTTTTGGAATGCTTGTAAAACGTTCAGCATTTGCATTAGCTTTTTTGTTTATTCTTTATATTTTAGAATGGATTATTTTTGGTTTAATTTCTTGGCAAGTAAACATGGATATTGCTGGTAAAATTCAGAATTTCTTTCCATTAAAATCCATGTATAATTTAATAGACCAACCATTTCAAAGAGTCATGATGACTAAGTTTCCTGACAAAGCAGATTTAATGTACGACTATGGAGTACATTGGTACGAAATTGCTATTGTCTTGTGTTGGACTGCTATATTTATCTTTTTATCCTATAGATTATTAAAAAAGCGAGATTTATAATACCTTTGGTAGCTATATCTCTCTAGATGAAAAAACTATTTGCTTACATTCTATTATTTTGTACCACGCTAACTTATTCTCAAGAGGAAGCTTCTAATTGGTACTTTGGCGAAAATGCTGGTATTCAATTTTCTAATGATGGTTCTGTCAACGCTTTAAACGATGGGCAATTAGATACCATTGAAGGTTGCTCTTCTATTTCAGATAGTAATGGTGATTTACTATTCTATACTGATGGAATTAGAGTTTATAATAGGCAACATAGTATTATGAGTAATGGATTTGGTCTTTTAGGAGATCCTTCAAGTTCGCAATCTGCCATTGTAGTCCCAAAACCAAATGATTCAGATATTTATTACATTTTTACAGTTGGATCCAATCAATCGTTTACGGGTTTAAAATATTCAGAAGTGGATATGACTCTTGATGGAGGTTTAGGAGCAATTACTCAAAAAAATATTAATTTATTACATCAATGTTCAGAGAAAGTTTCAGCCGTTTTAAAAGATTGCGATTCTCAAGCTGTCTGGGTTATTTCTTTATCTAACCCTAATGGAACTTCAACATCACCATTAAATACATTTCATGCATTCGAAGTAACAACTGCTGGTGTAAATACCACAGCTATTACATCAACCTTTAATAATTTAGGCATTACAGATTCTAGAGGTTATTTAAAACTATCTCCAAATGGAGAAAAATTAGCTTGCGCCAATGTGCAACCAGACGGCTTATTTTTATTCGATTTCGACAAAGATTCTGGTATTGTAAGCAATAATCAGAGACTACTTATAAATAGCCCGTACGACGAACCTTATGGAATTGAATTCTCGCCAAACAGTCAATTGTTGTATGCGTCTTCATCAAACGATAATTTTAGTTCTACAGATCATTTGCCTTCAAGCCATTTTTCAGCATTAACTCAGTTTAATTTAACAGCTGCAAATATTATTGGCTCACAAGTTTTAATAGACCAACAAAATTTATATAGAAGCGCCTTACAATTAGGTCCAAATGGGAAAATTTATCGATCTATGGCTGCTACTTACACCCAAGGTCACCCCTTTTTAAGTGTTATCAACAATCCAAATGAAATTGGAGGCGCATGCAATTATCAAAACAATGCGGTTGATTTAGGTGGTCGTAATTCAACACAAGGCTTACCTCCCTTTATATCGTCTTTCTTTGTAGAGAAAATAGATATTATTAACAATACGGTAACGCCATTAGCAACTAATTATTTACCCTTATGTCTTGGAGAAAATTACAGATTAATGGCTGAAGAAATTCCAGGTGCCATTTACTCATGGACATTCAATGACATTCCTTTACCAAATACAGATTACTTTTTAGACATCAATCAAAATGGAGTTTATGAAGTTTTAATTGATTTAAATACAGGTGGTTGCGACTTTTTGGAAGGCGAAGCTACAATAGAATACTTTCCAATTCCTGTAGCAAATCTTGCTCCTAAAATTGATGTTTGCGATAACAATAACGATGCTATTTGGCAGTTTGATTTTTCTGCACAAGATGTTAATGTTTTAGATGTACAAGATACTAATCATTATAGCGTTCGTTATTTTGAATCTCAAATTGATGCCGATTTAAATCAAAATGAAATTACCGGACTGTATACAAACACATCCAATCCCCAAGAAATATTTACAAGAGTTGATTTAATAGGAAGTCCAAGTTGCCATGACACTTCTTCTTTTTTTATTGAAGTTTTTAACACACCAACTGCAAACATTATAAGCCCTCAGGAATTTTGTGATGATGATACCGATGGCAATGTTTCCAATGGGCAAATAGACATAAATTTACATGAATACGATGCAACAGTTCTAGATGGTCAAGATGCGTCTGCTTATACAATCACATATCATCCAACTCTAATAGATGCTATTGATAATACGGCAGAACTTCCAGAACCATACTACAATCAAACACCTTTTAATGAAACTATTTTTGTTAGAATTGAAAACAATTTTAATACCTCATGTTTCGACACAACATTTTTTGATATCACCATAAACCCTATTCCAACACCTTTTAATTCCTCGCTTTTACAATGCGATGAAGATGGTGTAAACGATGGTAGAACATTTTTTAATCTAAATGAAGCTCATACAGAATTAACTGGTGGTGTAGCAAATCTTTCTACGGCTTTCTATTTCAGTTTAGTTGATGCTGAAAACAGTAACAATCCATTAGATGCCAATAATTATAACAACACTACCAATCCTCAAATAGTTTTTGCTCAAGTTATTGATGATACTACTGGATGCTTTAGTATTGCACAACTTACTCTAGAAGTTAGCATCACTCAGCTTTTAGATTATCAAGCACCCCCAGCTTGCGATGAAATGGACTCTCAAGATGGCTTAAACTCATTTAATTTAAACGACTTTGCTGCAGACATGCAAACTTTAAATGGAATTACGTTTCCTATTACCTTTTACGAAACCTATCAAGATGCACTTTTAGAACAAAACGAATTAGCCTCTACATTTAACAACACAGATCCTTACAACCAAACTATTTATGCTAGAGCAGAAAACAACAATGCTTGTTATGGTATTAGCGAGGTGTATATTACTGTAAATGTTTTGCCCGAACTTGAAGAAGACGAAACAGTTTTATATTGTTTAAATACCTTTCCACTAACCATTCCTTTAGAAGCTGGAATTCTAAACGATTCTACTACTAATTACACCTATTTATGGTCTAATGGAGAAACAACTGAAACCATTCATATAAATGCAATTGGCACGTATACTGTAACTGCTACTAATATCTTTGGATGTTCTGTTTCTAGAAATATTGTTGTTGAGCCATCAAATACAGCCACTTTTAACGATATTATTGTAGTAGATGCTACAGAAAATAACACCATTACTGTTTTAGTCTCTGGTGAAGGTGAATATGAATACGCCCTTTACGATCAAGATGGCTTATATGCTACATATCAAACAAGTAACATATTTTATAATGTCTATGGAGGTATTTATACAGTAGCCGTTAGAGATATTAAAAACGATTGTGGAATTGTAACCCAAGATGTTTCTATAATTGGATTCCCTAAATTCTTCACTCCTAATGCCGATGGATTTAACGACACCTGGAATGTCAAAGGAATTTCTGGTTTATTCCAACCTAATACAATGATTCGTATTTTTGATAGATATGGAAAATTGGTAAAACAACTAAATCCTCTAGGAACTGGCTGGGACGGTACTTTTAACGGTGAACCATTACCAACAGACGATTACTGGTTTTCTGCAACATTACAAGATGGAAGAGAATTTAAAAGTCACTTTACTTTAAAACGTTAATTTATTTTTGAAACAGTATAAAGGCATATTAATCATATTACTTTTTGGCTTTAATTTATCAGTTTTAGCACAAGAGCCAACAGATTGTGTCGATGCTGTTATAGTTTGTGGAAATTCTGAAATTAACTTAGATGTTAATGGCATAGGAATTCAAGAGTTGTTTGGCACAAACACATGTGGAAGTCAAGAAAATAATAGTTTATGGCTTCAAGTCACACTTGTAACCGACGGAACTTTAGGGTTTACACTTACCCCAGAAAGCACCTCCATATTTGAAGACTATGATTTTTTTGTTTTTGGGCCAAACCGACCTTGTAACAACATTGGTCAAGCAATAAGATGTTCTACTACAAACCCTCAAGCTGCCAATCAAGGAAATAATCTAACTGGAATGAATGGGTCTGAAACAGATACTGCCGAAGGTCCTGGTCAATTTGGAAACAGTTTTGTAAAATGGCTGAATGTTACTGCAGGAGATACTTATTTTATTGTTATTGATAGACCCGTGGGAAATAGTGCTTTTAGTTTAGAATGGACAGGAACAGCCCAATTTGCAAGCCCTCCTACAAATGAAACAGGCTCACCTGAAGCATTAAACATAGAAAGTTGTGATATGCTCTTACCTCTGGGAAATGGTCTTACTAATTTTGATTTGGAAGTAAATACGGCTCCCATTATCGGAACACAAACCAATGTAGACGTAACATATCATGTTAATGAGAATGATGCTAATTTAAACATCAATCCGTTAACAAGTCCATATACAAATGTAACCAATCCACAAACCGTTCATGCTAGGTTAACAGATACTGCAACAGGTTGTTTTGAAATCATCCCTTTTACTTTATCGGTGACAAGTCCAGATTTTGCGCCACCAACTAACTTTGAAGTCTGTGATAATTATCAAGATGGTAATGCTACTAATGGTCAAACATTTTTTGACCTTTCATCAAAAAATAACGAAATATTAAATGGTCAAGACCCTGCAGATGTTATTATAAGCTATCATGCACTTCAAGTTGAAGCCGAAAATGACACAAACCCATTACCTAATGTTTATTATAATACTAGCTTAAATTCGCAACAAATTTTTGTTAGAATTGAAGATGCCAACGACAGTTTTTGTGCAAATATTACATCATTGGATTTAACCGTGTTACCAGTTCCAGATGCTTTTAATGCATCGCTTTTGAAATGTGATGAAGATGGCGTGAATGATGGAAGAACAACTTTTAATTTAAATGAAGCAAATACTGAACTAACAGGTGGTATAGCAAACTTATCGACAGCTTTTTATACCACTTTCACCGATGCAGTAAACAGTAATAACCCCATAAATGCAGGGAGCTTTATAAATACAATCAATCCACAATTTATTTTCACACAAGTTATTGACGATACCACAGGGTGTTTTAAAATTGCTCAACTAACCATTGAGGTTTTTGACCTCCCAGTTGCTAATATTGTCAGTTCACAAATTTTTTGTGATGATGGTCTGGATGGCGACAATTCTAATGGACAAATGGACTTCTATTTACATGATTACGATGCAACCGTTCTAGATGGTCAAGATGCGTCTGCTTATACAATCACATATCATCCATCTCAAGTTGACGCTATTGATAATACTGCAGAACTTCCAGAACCATACTACAATCAAACACCTTTTAATGAAACTATTTTTGTTAGAATTGAAAACAATTTAAATACCTCATGTTTCGACACAACATTTTTTGATATCACCATAAACCCTATTCCAACACCTTTTAATTCCTCGCTTTTACAATGCGATGAAGATGGTGTAAACGATGGTAGAACATTTTTTAATCTAAATGAAGCTCATACAGAATTAACTGGTGGTGTAGCAAATCTTTCTACGGCTTTCTATTTCAGTTTAGTTGATGCTGAAAACAGTAACAATCCATTAGATGCCAATAATTATAACAACACTACCAATCCTCAAATAGTTTTTGCTCAAGTTATTGATGATACTACTGGATGCTTTAGTATTGCACAACTTACTCTAGAAGTTAGCATCACTCAGCTTTTAGATTATCAAGCACCCCCAGCTTGCGATGAAATGGACTCTCAAGATGGCTTAAACTCATTTAATTTAAACGACTTTGCTGCAGACATGCAAACTTTAAATGGAATTACGTTTCCTATTACCTTTTACGAAACCTATCAAGATGCACTTTTAGAACAAAACGAATTAGCCTCTACATTTAACAACACAGATCCTTACAACCAAACTATTTATGCTAGAGCAGAAAACAACAATGCTTGTTATGGTATTAGCGAGGTGTATATTACTGTAAATGTTTTGCCCGAACTTGAAGAAGACGAAACAGTTTTATATTGTTTAAATACCTTTCCACTAACCATTCCTTTAGAAGCTGGAATTCTAAACGATTCTACTACTAATTACACCTATTTATGGTCTAATGGAGAAACAACTGAAACCATTCATATAAATGCAATTGGCACGTATACTGTAACTGCTACTAATATCTTTGGATGTTCTGTTTCTAGAAATATTGTTGTTGAGCCATCAAATACAGCCACTTTTAACGATATTATTGTAGTAGATGCTACAGAAAATAACACCATTACTGTTTTAGTCTCTGGTGAAGGTGAATATGAATACGCCCTTTACGATCAAGATGGCTTATATGCTACATATCAAACAAGTAACATATTTTATAATGTCTATGGAGGTATTTATACAGTAGCCGTTAGAGATATTAAAAACGATTGTGGAATTGTAACATATGATGTTAATGTGATTGGATTCCCTAAATTCTTCACTCCTAATGCCGATGGATTTAACGATACCTGGAATGTCAAAGGAATTTCTGGTTTATTCCAACCTAATACTATGATTCGTATTTTTGATAGATATGGAAAATTGGTAAAACAACTAAATCCTCTAGGAACTGGCTGGGACGGTACTTTTAACGGTGAACCATTACCAGCAGACGATTACTGGTTTTCTGCAACATTACAAGATGGAAGAGAATTTAAAAGTCACTTTACTTTAAAACGTTAAACTTAAAAAGTTGTACATTTATTTCAATAAAACGAATTGAATGTTTCGATTTTTTAAACATGTTTTTCTATTTAATTTACTTGCTTCTAGTTTTGCTTTTAGTCAAGAGATTACGTTGTTTCAACAATTTAATGGTCGATATGATTATTTAGCATTTGGTAACACTTTAAATAGGTTTGAAAATAATATTGAACGGGATTTTTGTGACATTCTATCAGAATCTCAAGCCGAATTACTTATACCTGCGAATACTCAAATTATTGCAGCCTACCTCTACTGGGCTGGATCTGGTGAGGGGGATCCAGAAGTGAGTTTAAACAATCAAACAATTATTGCCGATGAAACATATCTTATTGAATTCGATGACCCAAATTACGGCGTCCTTCCATATTTTTCATCTTATACAGATATTACAAACTTAATAACAACCATTGGTAATGCAACCTATACGTTTTCTAATCTGGATATTTCAGAAACTTTAGAAAACAATGTTGGTTATTGTGCAAATAGAACCAATTTTGCTGGCTGGTGTGTTTATGTAATATATGAAGATATCAACTTACCTTTAAACCAAGTAAATTTATTTCAAGGACTCGATATTATAAACAGAAATGTTAGAGAGAAAACCATCATCTTAGATAATGTGAATGTTTTAGATAATGAAGGTGCTAAAATTGGTTTTCTTGCTTGGGAAGGAGATTCGCTTCTCAATTACGGAGAATCTCTTTTAATCAATAACAATATTATTTCAAATCCACCATTAAACCCCGCTAACAACGCATTTAATGGAACCAATACCTTTACAAATAGTAGTGATTTTTACAATGGTGACATTGACGCCTATGATATTCAAAATAATATTACCATTGGTGACACTTCTGTAGAAATAAAATTAACCACTGGAGATCTAGATATTAATGGTAATCTGCAAGCAGATTTAATTATTATTAATAACATTATTACAGTTTTAAACAGTCAGCTTCCAGATGCAACTGTTCAAATTAATGCCATTGATCTCGAATGTTCTAACAGACAAATTATTATAGATTATACAGTATTCAATAACAATAGCACTGAATTCCTACCAGGAAATACACCTATAGCTTTTTATGCAGATAATGTATTGGTTGGTACAAGTCAAACAACAAATCAAATTGATATTGGTGGTTTTGAAATTGGACAAACTACTTTAACAATTCCCGATGATCTTCCAAACGAAATATCAATAACAGTCGTTGTTGATGATATTGGAGATGGAACAGGAATTGTTACAGAATTAAATGAATTAAACAACCTGGCATCCCAAGACATTCAATTACTTGAAATTGAAATAATACCTCTTCTTCCGCTAACCAGCTGTGATGAAGGTTTTAATAAAGCCTATTTTGATTTAACAATACAGCTCGATGCAATTAATACCAATGGAGAACCTACGACTTTTTATTTAACACTTGAAGATTTACAAAATGACTCTAACGAAATCTTAAACCCAAGTTATTTTCAAAACACAACCGAACCTCAAAGCATCTATTTAAAAGTAGAAAACCATCCATGTTACGATACGTATTATTTCAATTTATTCGTAGAAAATTGTCCACCACAAATCCCTCAAGTTTTCACACCAAACAATGATGGTTATAACGATTGGTTTAACATCCAAGGATTATACGATATTTTCGAAAATCACCAATTACTAATATATAATAGGTATGGCACACTAATTTTTGAAGGCAATAATGACACCCCCTGGATGGGTAAAGCCAACAAAGGCTTGAATAATACCGGCAAAATATTACCTACAGGAACTTATTTTTTTGTACTTTACTTGAACGATAACAATTACAAAACCCAAACAGGTTGGGTCTACCTAAATAGGTAAAAAATGTTAAATTGTGCATTTTATCGTTATTTTTTGCGTTTTGTCTAATTTTTGATTACTTTGCTCGCAGATTAATCCCAAAATCGCATTCTATTGAAAGTAAATATGAACTGGAAAACCTCGAAATATCCCATATGTAACTATTTTCTAGTTATTATATTTATAGTTTTTGTTCAAAACTCCTTTGCTCAGCAGATTACAATTAACGATAATGTACCATTAAACGAACTGATTGAAACACACCTAATTCAAGGTTGTGTTGAAGTTACTAACATCCAATCCAACAGTAATGGATCTGTAAATCAAATAGCTAGTTATGGCTACTTTGAAAAAGCAAGTTCAAATTTCCCATTTGAAAATGGTATATTACTTTCAACAGGATCTGCTGTCGCAGCAGGAAACACAGTAAATGCTAATCCTTTAAATGAAGGTGAAACTACCTGGGGAACAGATGCCGACCTAGAAAATGCACTAGGAATAACAAATACTCTAAATGCAACTTCGATTGAATTTGATTTTATTTCAGTATCTAATCAGGTGCAATTTAATTACATACTAGCTTCTGAAGAATATTATGCCAATTACCCTTGTGAGTATTCAGATGGATTTGCTTTTTTAATAAAGCCGACTGGTTCTGCTGTTCCATACCAAAATGTGGCTTTGGTTCCAGGTACAAGTATTCCAGTAAATACAAATACTGTACACGAAGAAGTCGTTGGTTTCTGTCCTGCAGAAAACGAACAATATTTTGAAGGCCACAATCTTGGAGACACTAATTTTAATGGAAGAACTACGGTCTTATCAGCAACTGCTGCCATCCAACCAAACGTACAATATCATATTAAATTAGTTATTGCAGACCAATCAGATGAAAATTTTGATTCGGCTGTATTTATTGAAGGAAATAGTTTTAATGCAACTGTAGATTTAGGTCCAGACATTACTACTTGTTCAGATAATGTTCTTTTAAACGCAGACACTCAAAATACATTAGCAACTTACCAATGGTTTTTAGACGGACAGCTTCTAGGTGGCGAAAACTCTGAAACATTATCAGCTGTAACTACAGGTTCTTATACAGTAGTTATTAGTATTCCTATTAGTAATACAACATGTGTTATTGAGGATGAAATAATAGTCACACTTAACTCAGAACAATCAGCAGGAGATATTGCTGATTATGAAATATGTGATGATGTTAGTAATGATGGTATTGAAACATTCGATTTAAGTACAAAAGATTCTGAAGTTATTAGCGCTGTACCAGCTTCAAATTATAGTATTAGCTACCATTATAGTTTATCTGAAGCTCAAAACAATATCAACCCCATAACAACACCTATTCAAAATACGGCTAACCCACAATCAATTTTTGTTAGAATTGAAGATTTAGATAATGGCTGTATGGCTTTTGCAAACTTTAATTTGGTTGTAAATCCCTTACCCGTTATTACAGCCCCGCAACCTTTAGACGTGTGTGATGATACCACATCTGATGGTTTTACACAAATTGACTTAACGCAAATTAACGACGAAGTTACTAGTGGTAATCCCAACTTAATAGTAACATACCATTATTCACAAGCTGAAGCAGATGATGGAACAAACCCCATTCCTTCGCCTTATGTCAATACCAACCAAACAGAACAACTTTTTATTAGAGTTATAGATGCCACTACAGGTTGTATTAACACAACATTTATTGTAATAACGGTCTTAGACAACCCTAATATTAATACGGAAACACAAACTATTAATGCTTGTGAACAGGATGGTGATGGCCTTGAAACCTTTGACTTAACATCCATTGTAGACGATGTATTAGCTGGATTAACTGGTGTCTCTGTTACTTTCCATGTAACTTATGAGGATGCTCAAACAGGGGACAATCCAATTACAAACATTACAGATTTCGAAAACACGACGCCAAATGTCCAAACAGTATATATAAGAGTTATTGATGATTTAACTGGTTGTATAGCTATTACAGCAATAGAGTTACATGCTAATATTTTAGATTCTTCAACTAATATTAGAGATTATAGTGTCTGTGATGATGCTTCTAATGATGGTATTGCTAATTTTAACTTAGAAAATATTGGTAATAATATTGTAAATAATCTGGAAAACACCATCATTACGTTTTACGAAACAGAAGACGATCAAACAAACGAAGTTAACCCAATAGATGTTACACAATTATACGAAGTCACTTCCAGTCCACATCCATTATTTATAACGATTGAAAGTACAGATTGCACTTATTTTTCTGAAATAAATTTAGTTATAGATCCTGCTACCATTATTCAACCATTAGAGCCAGTTGATTATTGCGACACAGACGACGATGGTTTTACAACTATTGAATTAGCTACTTTTGATAGTTATGTAAGCACAGGTATTGCTAATCCTGTAGTAAGATATTTTCTAACTCAAGAAGATGCAGATGATATGCAAAACATCTTACCACCATTTTATACAAATATTAGCAATCCTCAAATAGTTTATGTAAGAGTAACAAACTCTGATACTAACTGTTATGATGTATCTCCTCTAGAAATCAACGTCATTCCTGCTCCAACGGTTACACAACCTATAGATGTGGTTATATGCGACAACGATCAGGATGCATTTTATATTATAGATTTAGATGCTAAAATCTCTGAGATAGTATCCAATACAACAAATTTAAACATCACATTTCATACGTCTGAAGATGATGCCAATGCCGATTCAAATGCCATTCCTAATACTACAGCTTACAATGCAAATACACAAACGGTATATGTTAGAATAGAAAGCGATATTACAACCTGTTATGCATTAGTAGATTTTGAGATTACTGTAAATACGTTACCTATAATCTCTGAAATTTCAAATTTTAGAAATTGCGAAATTGACGGCAATCAAACTGCCGATTTCTATTTTGAAGATAAAGATGCAGAAATTTTAAATGGACAAGCAGGCAAACGTGTGTTGTATTTTGAAAATGCTAGTGATGCATTAAATAGAACTAATATTTTAGATAAATCGGCTGCTTATACCAACCAAACAAATCCTCAAAATATTCATGTACGTGTAGAAAACATAAGCGATCAAAGTTGTTTTGTAGTATCTTCATTTATTATTGAAGTAGGTTCAGTTCCAGTTTTCGACGCTCCTTTAGACACCTATTTATGTGATGATATCTCTAATGATAGTCAAGAGTCTTTCGATTTAAATGGCATTATTACCCTTATGTCACAAAACAGTCCTGAAACATTAACCATTACATTTTATGAAAATTTAATTGATGCTGAAAACGAAGAAAACCAATTACCACTAGACTATACCAACCAAACCAACCCTCAGCAAATTTATGCTCGTGTTGAAAATGGTACTTATTGTCATGCCATTGCAGAGTTTGGTTTGAATGTTATTCAAGTACCTTTGGTGAATTCAGCTTCAGCTTTAACGCAATGCGACACAGATCAAGACGGTTCTGCTAGTTTTGACTTAACGGTTTCAGAAACCGAAGTTTTAGATATCAGACAAAACGATATTCTTGTCACCTATCATGAAACAATCCTGGATGTTGAAAATAACGATGTTACCATTCCAAATCCAAGTGCTTATAACAATACATCCAATCCTCAAACGGTATATATAAGAGTGACAAATACGGTTTCTAACTGTTATGTAACCATTCCGTTAGATTTAATTGTAAACGTACCTCCTACCATTAATACAACTACCATAGAGACTTGTGAAAACGATTCAAATTCATTTGATTTATTAAATATTGTAGAAGATTTAATTGGAACTCAAGCACCTATCGATGTTTCATTCTATGCCAATTTAACAGATGCTCAAAATACTCAAAACCCGTTAGCTACAGATTACACATACATGTCTAACAACGACACTATTTTTGTAAATGCCTTAAATACAGACACAGGTTGTGTTACTATTGCATCGTTTAATTTATTGGTAAATCCAAGTCCGATAGCAAATCAGCCACCAAATTTAATGGCTTGTGATGACGATTTTGACAGTATGCTGTTTTTCGATTTATCGCAACAAACTCCATTTGTTCTTGGAACACAAAATCCGAACCAATTTACCGTTAATTATTTTGAATTAGAAGAAGAAGCTATAGATAACACCAATGCTATTTTAGATTTAAATTACAATGCTTTCGACCAGCAAATAATCTATGTAAGAATTGAGAATAACACCACAGGTTGCTTTAGTACAACGTCTTTTAGTGCGATTGTAAACAGAAAACCAGACGTAAATATTCCAGACCAAACCGTTTGTTTAGACAATTTACCTTTAGTGGTTTCAGCAGAAACTGGCTTTGCAGACGACACCTATTTATGGTCAACAAATGCAACAACTCCTGAAATTGAAATCACTCAAATTGGCACATATTCTGTAACTGTTACGTCCATAAATGGCTGTCAAACTTCCTCGTCGTTTAACGTCATAGAATCTGAACAAGCAACCATAGAATTTACTGAAACCGTCGATTTCTCGAACCCGAATAACATAACGGTTACCATCAGTGGTATTGGAAATTATTTATATACGTTAGATCATGGTGTTCCTCAAGAGTCAAATGTATTTTACAACGTTACTTTAGGACCACATACTATAGAAGTTATCGATTTAAATGGTTGTGCATCTGCTATCAAAGAAATTGTTATCATTGATGCACCTTTATTTTTCACACCAAATAACGATGGTTATAACGATACTTGGCACATTACTGGAGTTAATCAACTAGAAGGAACAGTTGTTTATATTTTTGATAGATATGGGAAGTTAATAAAAACCCTAAATCATAGTTCACCAGGTTGGGATGGAACCTATAGAGGTAAACTTATGCCATCTAATGATTATTGGTTTTTAGCTCAAGTTAAAAAAGATGACATTTCTTTTGAAGTGAAACGACATTTTGCTTTGAAGAGATAAAAAAACACCTCAAGTCTTTAATAACTTTATTCCTTTAAAAAATTAGTATTAGTTATCTTTGCAAACTAATTACTATTCATGAAGCCCTTTTTATTAGTCACATTTTTATTGGTTTCCTGTGTCCTGTTTTCTCAAAACGTGACCACAGATAGTAGAACGTATTCTCCTCAAGAACTCATTGAAGATATTTTAATAGACAGCAATTGCATTACAGATGTCGTAGTTACTAATGTTGTTGGTGGAAATTTTAATGGTACAGATGCTAGTTATGGGTATTTTGAAAGGAATGGTTCTACGTTTCCATTTCAAAATGGCGTGGTTTTAAGTACTGGAACAATAACCAATGTGCAAGGTCCAAATACTACTTTAAGTGATGATGATGCAGCTGGCTGGGTTGGAGATGCCGATTTAGAATATGCATTACAGGAGTCGAATACAATAAATGCCACCATTTTAGAATTCAATTTCAAAGCCGTTGCTGACCAAATTAGTTTTAGATATCTTTTTGCTTCCGAAGAATACCAAGAAGGCAATAGTAATACCTGTCAATATTCCGATTTGTTTGGATTTTTAATCCGAAAAGAAACAGAAACCGAATACGAAAATATCGCCTTAGTTCCTGGAACCTCAACACCTGTTAAAGTTACGACGGTGCATTCTGGAATTCCAGGCGCTTGTAGTCCTATTAACGAAACATATTTTGGAAGTTGGAATGATGCAACAGCACCTATTAATTTTAATGGCCAAACAGCTATTTTAACAGCTATTGCAGATGTTATCCCTAATGAAACGTACCATGTAAAATTGGTTATTGCAGACGAACAAAACTACAGATACGATTCGGCTGTTTTCCTGGAGGCTGGTAGTTTTCAACTAAATACCAATTTAGGTCCAGATTTAATAATTGCAAACAACACTGCTCTTTGTACCAACGAAACGATATTGTTAGATGCCAATCAACCAGGAATGAATACTTATAAATGGTTTAAAAATGGTATTGAAATTCTGTTAGAAACCAATCCTACCTATTTAGTTACAGATGCTGGGACTTACAGCGTGGAAGTCATCATAGATGGTACATGTTTTTCTTATGGCGAAGTGGTTATAGAAATAGCTCCTGATCCTATTGTTTTTAATACCACACTCATTAATTGCGATTACAATTTAGATGGTTTTACAACTTACAATTTGTTCGATGCAGAAGCAGATATCACAAATAATGACAATACTTTATTTATTGACGGGTTTTATTTTTCAGAAGCTGAAGCCAACACTGGAGCAAGCCCAATACCAACACCAACAAGCTTTGATAACACCTCGTTAAATCAAATAGTTTATGCCAGAGTCTCAAATGCTAATGGTTGTATTTCTGTAGCTGAAGTTGCTTTAGATTTTGCAAATAACCGTATTGTTTTACCATTATATCCAGCTTGTGATGACGAAACAAACGATGGTATTACCAGTTTTAACCTAGATGATATGGGGGCATTTGTCTTGTCTCAAAACAGTGTGCCAAATACTGCAATTGTAACCTTCTATGAGTCTCAAGAAGATTTAGAAAATCAATCGAATCCATTATCAGGTACGTATGAAAATACAGACACACCAGATTTTGATAACTTATATGTCCAAATAGTGGATAATGGTATTTGCTTCGCCTATGCTTCCATTTATCTAATAGTTTATCCAAGTCCAGAATTAGCACCAGACGAAGAAATAATGTATTGTTTAAATCTTTTTCCTCAGACATTTCTTTTAGAAGCTGGTTTATTATCTGGAGACCCTTCAGACTTTAGTTATCAATGGCAATTAGATGGAGTTGATTTAATGCTTAACACAGAACAGATTTCAGCAAACGAGATTGGCATTTACACTGTAACCGCTACTAATATCGACGGTTGTTCAACCTCAAGAACCATAACTGTGCTTCCTTCAAACATAGCAACTATAGAAGACATAATAGTTTCAGAAACATCAAGTAATAATTCAATTACCATTATTGTCTCTGGTGAAGGAGATTACGAGTATGCTTTAGATAATGGTTTTTATCAAAACAGCAACACTTTTTCCAATGTGCCACCTGGATACCATACAGTTTACATTCAAGATAAAAACGGTTGTGGTGTTATTCCTGTAGAAGTTTCTGTATTGGGTTTTCCAAAGTTTTTTACACCAAATGGAGATGGTTATAACGATACCTGGAATCCAATAGGTTTAAACAATTTGGAAATCTTTGCTAGAACAAAGATTTTTGACCGTTATGGAAAACTCATAAAAGAATTAAATGCTTTAGGTTCTGGTTGGGATGGTACTTTTAATGGCTATTTATTACCAAGCGATGATTATTGGTTTATTATTACTTTAGCCGATGGAAAAGAATATCGTGGACATTTTTCTTTAAAGCGATAATTAAAGTAACAATCACATAACGTTGAATCTTTAATTTATTTCCTATTTTTACTTGCTAATTATTTTTTAATGAAACATCTTTTATTTTTATCAACGATTATCTGTGCCTTTTTGTGCCTTAACAATAGTTTTGCAAACAATAATAAAAATATTATCTCTGCAAGCGAAATTAACACGTTTTGTCCAAACCCAATTATTTCAACTTTTTCTCCTTCAGAGGGTCCAGAGAACACGTTAATAACCATAACTGGCAGTAATTTTACCAATGCAGCGTCTGTGTTTTTTGATGGAGTATCTTCAAGCTTCACCATTGTTAATGACACAGAAATTACAGCTTATGTTCCTACTGGAGTTGTTAATTCTAACACTATAAGTATTATTAGCACTGGAGGTTGCACAGGAATTAGTGCCTCTAATTTTACGATTATAAATTCAGAATGCGATATCACTGGAGATGTTTTTATTTCTGAAATTTACGATGCGCTTACGGGTAGTTATGGCGTTTTTGAACTTTACAATCCGACAAATTCGGCTATAGCGCTTGATGGTATTTATGAAGTTCAAAGATTTGGTGATATTGGAAACACAACGCCTAGCGTTTCAACACCACTGACAGGTTCGATAGCTGCTTTCAGCACATATATTATTGAAATGGCTTCTTCTGAAAATGTATGTAGTGTGACTCCAGACATCTCACTTCCTGCTGGAATTAATGATAATGATGAAATAAAGCTTCTTAAAAATGGTGTTGTTATTGATGTTGTTGAGGCTCCTAATGAAAGAGGTTATACCATTATTAGAAATCCAAATGTCAATCAACCACAATCAACCTTTAATGCTACCAATTTTCTAATAGATCCTGAAGAATATTGTTCTAATCTTGGGATACATGTTGCAGATCCAATTACAACAACAACTCCTAACATCACACACCCAACTTCTCAAACTGTCTGCGAAAACAATGCTACAAGTTTTTCTGTTTCTATTGATACTGGCGTTTATACTTATCAATGGAAAGTTCTTGACAGTTCAGGAAATTGGGTAAATATCACGAATAATGCGACCTATTCTGGAGCTACAACAAGTACTTTAACTATAACTAATATTCCTATTAGTTTTGATAATAACCAATACTATTGTGAAATGACATCGGTTACTTGTGATCTTGTAAGTCATGCTGCTCAATTATATGTCACAAATCCTCCAGTAGATACCATCTCTAATCAAATTGTTTGTACAAACTATACGCTTCCTGCATTGACTAATGGTACTTATTTTACTAGCACCAATGGAACTGGCACTCAACTAAATCCTGGAGATGTTATTTCTACCACCCAAACCATTTATATTTATAACGAAACTGGAACGGCTCCAAATATCTGTTCTAATGAGAGTAGTTTTACAGTAACCATTTCTGGAACACCTCCTGTAGACACCATATCAGATTATAATGGGTGTTCAAGTTACACTCTTCCAGCTTTAACTAATGGAACTTATTTTACTGGCACCAATGGAACTGGCACTCAACTAAATCCTGGAGATGTTATTTCTACCACCCAAACCATTTATATTTATAACGAAACTGGAACGGCTCCAAATATCTGTTCAAACGAAAGTAGTTTTAACGTCACCATTACTGGAAACCCTCCAGTAGATACCATCTCTAATCAAATTGTTTGTACAAACTATACGCTTCCTGCATTGACTAATGGTACTTATTTTACTAGCACCAATGGAACTGGCACTCAACTAAATCCTGGAGATGTTATTTCTACCACCCAAACCATTTATATTTATAACGAAACTGGAACGGCTCCAAATATCTGTTCTAATGAGAGTAGTTTTACAGTAACCATTTCTGGAACACCTCCTGTAGACACCATATCAGATTATAATGGGTGTTCAAGTTACACTCTTCCAGCTTTAACTAATGGCACTTATTTTACTGGCACCAATGGAACTGGCACTCAACTAAATCCTGGAGATGTTATTTCTACCACCCAAACCATTTATATTTATAATGAAACTGGAACGGCTCCAAATATCTGTTCTAATGAGAGTAATTTCAATATAACTATTGCAGGTGCTCCTCCAGTAGACACTATTTCAGATGTATTTATTTGTTCAGAATATATTCTTCCTAATCTAATAAATGGCACTTATTTTACTGGAACCAACGGAACGGGAACACCACTAAATGCTGGAGATATTATTTCAACGTCCCAAACTGTTTATATTTATAATGAAACTGGAACGGCTCCAAATATTTGTTCTAATGAGAGTAGTTTTATTGTAACTATTTATCCTGCTACAAATTTCACTCTTGATGCAACAAACATTGTTATTAATAACAATTCGATAACAGTAGTCATGACAGACACAAGTATTAGCTATGAATATGCTGTAGATAATCAAATTTTTCAATCAAATCCTACATTCCTTAATCTTACAAATGGCATCCATACATTATATGTTCAAGATGTTAATGGATGTGTTTTAAAATTCCTTCAGTTTGAAATTAAAAATACGAACACCCTTTATATTCCTCCATTTTTCACTCCGAATAATGATGGATATAATGACGTATGGCAAATAATAGACCCTCAGAATACAATTGAAGAAATTTTCATTTTTAATAGGTATGGAAAATTATTAAAACAAGTATCCCCTCAACATAAAAGTTGGAACGGCGTCTTTAATGGATATCCTTTGGAGACCAATGATTATTGGTATCTTATCAATTTAAAATCTGGAGAACAACTCAAAGGTCATTTCACCTTAAAGCGATAGTATATTTGGCGCAAAAGCATCATTTTTTTACGTAATTTTAAGGCATGAAATTCAAGATACAATCAGAATTCAGTCCAACAGGAGATCAACCAGCAGCTATTAACCAATTAGCTGAAGGTCTTGATGCGCAAGACAAATATCAAACCTTATTAGGAGTTACTGGTTCCGGAAAAACATTTACCGTTGCCAATGTTATAGAAAGAGTACAAAAACCTACTTTGGTTCTAGCTCACAATAAAACCTTAGCAGCGCAATTATATTCCGAATTTAAACAGTTCTTTCCTGAAAATGCCGTTGAATATTTTGTCTCTTATTACGATTATTATCAGCCTGAAGCTTACATTCCAGTCTCTGGTGTTTATATTGAAAAAGATCTCTCTATAAACGAAGAGATTGAAAAAATGCGATTAAGCACCACATCTTCCTTGCTCTCTGGAAGACGAGATGTGCTGGTAGTTGCATCGGTATCTTGTTTGTATGGTATTGGAAACCCTGTGGAATTTCAGAAAAATGTAATTTCTATTGAAAAAGATCAGATTATTTCTCGAACCAAATTACTTCATCGATTGGTTCAAAGTTTATATTCTAGAACTGAGGCTGAATTTAATCATGGAAACTTTAGAATCAAAGGAGATACAGTAGATATTTTCCCTAGTTATGACGATCACGCATTTAGGATTCATTTTTTTGGTGATGAAATTGAAGACATTGAAGCTTTCAACATTCAAACCAATGAAGTGATTGAAAAATATGATAGAGTCAATATCTATCCTGCAAACATGTTTGTAACATCGCCTGAAGTCCTTCAAGGAGCTATAAAAAGTATTCAGGATGATCTAGTAAAACAATACGATTATTTTAAAGAAATAGGCAAACATTTAGAAGCCAAAAGGCTCAAAGAAAGAACCGAATTCGATTTAGAAATGATTCGTGAATTAGGCTACTGCTCTGGAATTGAAAACTATTCTAGGTATCTAGACGGCAGACAGCCAGGCACAAGACCTTTCTGTTTATTAGACTATTTTCCAGACGATTATTTAATGGTTGTAGACGAGAGTCACGTCACCATTTCTCAAGTTCATGCCATGTATGGTGGAGATAGAAGCAGAAAAGAAAACCTGGTAGAATATGGCTTTAGGTTACCAGCAGCCATGGACAACAGACCTTTAAAATTTGAAGAATTTGAAGCTTTACAAAATCAAGTCATTTATGTGAGTGCCACTCCAGCAGATTACGAACTTCAAAAAACAGATGGTGTTTATGTAGAACAAGTCATTCGTCCAACTGGTTTGTTAGATCCAATTATTGAAGTACGACCAAGCTTAAATCAGATAGATGATTTAATTGAAGAAATTCAAATTCGTGTAGAAAAAGATGAACGTACCTTGGTAACAACATTAACTAAACGTATGGCTGAAGAGTTGACAAAATATCTAGATCGAATTCAGATACGTTGTCGTTATATCCATAGTGATGTGGACACGTTGGAACGCGTGCAAATTATGCAAGATTTACGTGCTGGAATGTTTGATGTTTTGGTAGGTGTCAATCTGCTACGTGAAGGGCTAGATTTACCAGAAGTTTCTTTAGTAGCTATTTTAGATGCTGATAAAGAAGGTTTTTTACGTTCTGCAAGATCTTTAACGCAAACCGTTGGTAGAGCTGCAAGAAACCTGAATGGAAAAGCCATTATGTATGCTGATAAAATAACCAAAAGCATGCAAAAAACCATCGACGAAACCAATTACAGACGCGAAAAACAAATAGCTTATAACACAGAAAACAATATCATTCCCAAAGCTTTAAACAAGAGTTTGGACAATGCCTTATCAAAAAATTCCGTGAGTACTTATAGTTATGAATTAGAAGCACTGAAAGCTGCAGAACCTGAAAGCAAATATCTTTCGAAAGGTGAATTGGAAAAGAAAATTCGTGAAAAACGAAAGTTTATGGAAGAAGCTGCTAAAGCTTTAGACTTTCTACAAGCCGCAAAATTTAGAGACGAGATTAAAGCTTATCAAGAAAAATTGGAAGAATTAAAAAGTTAATTTTAGGTTGAAATTACAGTGACTGTAATTCCTCATGCAAATTAATTGGTATTTTATGTTTCAACTTTTTTTAGAGTTGCTTTTAATTATATTGAACTTTAAAAATGTCAATAAGCACATCTGGAGGAACAATTTTATTAGGAAAACTCTCCATTAAGTATAAAACTTTATTTATTGATTCATGACTTAAACCCATACGAATACCATAGTTAAATAACTTGATTCTTTCTTTATGTGAATGTTCATCATCAATATTCATTAATAACACCAATCTATGGAACTGCACAATTCGTTCGCTATGAGATTCTAAATGTATATAATTAATAGGATGTTCGATAAGGTATTCGAAATCTTCTCTTGAAATTTCAAGTTGTTTTGCAATTGCTAGTAAAAAATTATACTCAATTGGCTTTAAATCGTTTTCGCTTTTGGCAAATGAAATCATTTCAGACAAAAGACTTAATTTTTCAACCCTGTTAATCATTAGAGGAATGGATTAATATTTACTTTATAAAGATACTTATAAACACTATTTGATAATCCCTTATAATTTGTAACTTGTCGAAAAATAACCTGCGTTTTATCGTTATAATCTTGCATTTTATATAAATAAATATGTATCTAACTGATTTTCAAAAATTTAAATCACTTGTGCATTTCATCGATTATTTTACTTTTGTGAGAAAAAAGAAACAGAAAATTACAGTATATGACTAACAACGATATCTTTAAAAAATTAAGAGTTGCCTTAAAACTTCGAGACGACGAAATAGTAAAAATTTTAGAATTAGTAGATTTTAGAATTTCAAAAAGTGAGTTAGGCGCCTTTTTTAGAAAAGAAGACCATCCTAATTACATGGAATGTGGCGATCAAATTTTAAGAAATTTTTTAAACGGTTTAGTGATACATCTTCGTGGACCTATGCCAAAAAAGGAAACTAAAGCTCCTATTACAAAAAAGTCAAAAAAAAATAAATAACTTCTCTTATAGTTTATTAAATATTCTTACATTGCATAAATAAGACTAATTAGTCCTAAATATGATATTAAATAATCCTACAACCATTCAATCATCTGAAATTACAGATGAGAGCATACAGTTACTTAATAAAAAATACAAGTCGCTTTCAGCTACAAATCGCATTAAAGAGCTCTACAAAGATTTCGATATTCAAGATGTTATGCTAACGAGTTCTTTTGCTGCAACCTCAGCTTTTTTATTAAAAATATTTTCGGATGTTAATAAAAAACAACCAGTTTTCTTTATAGATACTGGTTATCACTTTGAAGAAACATTAAAATACAAAGCAGAATTAGAACAACTCTATGGCTTACATGTAAAGTCTATAAGTGCTATTAAAGAAGAGCATGAGTTTACAACAAAAGATGAAACTTGGAAGAAAAATCCTGATTTCTGTTGTTCTATAAATAAAGTAAGACCATTAGAGACTATCAAAAAACATTACAAAGTCTGGGTTTCAGGTTTAATGGAATGGCAAAGCGACCATCGAGCCACATTAGATATTTTTGAAATGCGTGGAGAGATTTTAAAATTTTATCCATTATTAGACATTACAAAAGAAGAACGTGACATTTATATTGAAAAGCATCAATTGCCTTTTCATCCTTTAGTTGCAAAAGGCTATAACTCTATTGGATGTAGTCATTGTACTGTTCCAGGTGAAGATAGAAGTGGCCGTTGGAACAACAACCCTAAAACAGAATGTGGCTTGCATTTATAGACGGATTTAAAACAAAAAAAAGAGCAACAAATAATGTTGCTCTTTTTAATTTATATAGGATGTTTACTATCCTAAAACTTGTTGTACTTTATCTGCAGCTTCCTGGAATTCTGTTGCACTCATAACATCTAATCCTGAATTATCAATTAATTCTTTAGCGATGTCAGCATTGGTTCCTTGTAAACGTACAATAATTGGCACAGAAATATTTCCCATGTTTTTGTAAGCATCGATGACACCTTGAGCAACACGATCGCAACGAACAATACCTCCAAAAATATTAATTAAAATAGCTTTAACAGCAGGATCTTTTAAAATGATTTTAAAAGCAGCTTCTACTCTAGCAGCATCTGCTGTTCCTCCAACATCTAAAAAGTTAGCTGGCTCTCCACCAGCTTGTTTGATTAAATCCATAGTTGCCATAGCAAGTCCAGCACCATTAACCATACATCCAACGTTTCCGTCAAGGTCTACATAGTTAAGTCCTAAAGCTCCTGCTTCAACCTCAATAGGATTTTCTTCACGTAAATCGCGTAAATCTTGGTAATCTTTATGTCTGTATAATGCGTTGTCATCAATGGTTACCTTAGCATCCACTGCCATAATCTTATTATCACTTGTTTTTAAAACTGGGTTAATTTCAAATAATGAAGCATCAGATGCTACATAAGCTGTATAAAGACTAGAAACAAATTTTGTCATTTCTTTAAAAGCTAAACCTTCTAAACCTAAGTTAAAAGCAATACGTCTTGCTTGAAAAGGCATCAAACCTACAGATGGATCTACTTCTTCAGTAAATATTAAATGTGGTGTTTCTTCTGCAACAGTTTCAATATCCATTCCTCCTTCCGTAGAATACATAATCATGTTACGTCCCGTAGCGCGATTTAATAATACAGAAATATAAAATTCACTAGTTTCACTTTCACCAGGGTAGTAAACATCTTCAGTAACCAAAACTTGATGCACTTTCTTTCCTTCAGCAGTAGTTTGAGGTGTTACTAAATTCATTCCAATAATCTGACCAGCAATAGCTTCTACTTCACCTAGATTTTTAGCAAGTTTAACGCCACCACCTTTACCACGTCCACCAGCGTGAACTTGAGCTTTTATAACATGCCAACCTGTTCCAGTTTCTGCAGTTAATTGTTTAGCTGCAGCAACAGCTTCTTGTGCATTTTTTGCAACAATACCTTGCTGAATACGTACGCCAAAACTAGCTAATATGTCTTTTCCTTGATATTCGTGTAAATTCATCTTTATTAAATTAGTTGTCATTCATTTAAAAGAAAAGAATCTCTTAAATCTATTGTGATGCAAAAGTAAACAACCTAATGCTTTTTACCAATAAATTTTATAGGAAGTATTATTATACTTTTTAAATGACCGAAATATGAAATAATAATCCTAAAAATCGACTTAGAAATATAAAATACTTTTTAGTTTTACGCTTTAAAAAAATTGATTTCAAATGAAAACAAATACCTTATTACAAATTGCGAAGGATTATGGAAGTCCCGTTTATGTTTACAACTCTGAAAAAATGGTTTCTCAATATAAACGTTTAACAGCTGCTTTTAATAAGGTGAAACAGGTGAAAATTAATTATGCCGTTAAAGCTTTATCTAACATTTCGGTGTTAAAATTTATGCACTCACTTGGTGCTGGATTAGATACTGTTTCAATTCAAGAAGTAAAATTAGGTTTAACAGCTGGTTTTTCAGCAGATAAAATTATTTATACTCCAAATGGAGTTTCTTTAGAAGAAATAGAAATTGCTGCAAAACTTGGTGTTCAAATAAATATAGACAATTTATCTATTCTAGAACAGTTTGGTACTAAATACCCAAAAACACCAGTTTGTATTCGAATCAATCCTCATGTAATGGCTGGTGGGAATACGAATATTTCTGTAGGACATATAGATAGTAAGTTTGGAATTTCCATTCATCAAATTCCTCATATTCTTCGAATAGTAGAAAATACGAAAATGAATATTAATGGTATTCATATGCATACTGGTAGTGATATTTTAGACATTGATGTGTTTTTGTATGCCAGTGAAATACTTTTTGAAACAGCAAAACATTTTAAAGATTTAGACTTTATCGATTTTGGATCTGGGTTTAAAGTTCCTTATAAAGAAGGTGATATTGAAACCAATATTGAAGAGTTTGGCGAAAAACTAACAAAAAGGTTTAACGAATTCTGCAAAGAATATGGTAAAGAATTAACACTAGCTTTCGAACCAGGAAAATTTCTAGTTAGTGAAGCTGGCTATTTTTTAACTAAAGTAAATGTAGTTAAACAAACTACTTCTACTGTTTTTGCACAAATTGATTCTGGTTTTAATCATTTAATTAGACCAATGCTTTATGGATCTCAACACGAAATTGAAAATATTTCTAACCCAAAAGGTAGAGAACGTTTTTATTCTGTGGTTGGTTATATTTGCGAAACAGATACGTTTGCAAACAACAGACGCATTGCTGAAATAACAGAAGGAGATATTCTTGCTTTTAAAAATGCAGGAGCTTATTGTTTTTCTATGGCTTCAAATTATAATTCAAGATATCGTCCTGCTGAGGTTCTTTGGCACAATAATAAAGCCCACTTAATAAGAAAAAGGGAAACTTTTGATGATATAATAAAAAATCAAATAGAAATTTCTCTTTAATAAAAAAAATTATACAACACTAAGCGCTTCAAAATATTGAAGCGCTTTTAATAATTTTTACTGGTAATTTATTTTTTTAAGAATTTTTTAGTGTAAACACCTTTATCTGTTGTTATTTTAGCCAGATACATGCCTATTTGTAAATGAGAAACTGAGATAGATGTTATGTTATCATTTACAGATAATACTTGTCTTCCACTCATATCCATTAATGTGATAGAATGAATTGTTTCATTTTGGTTGAATTGCATGTTTAACACATCTCCAACAGGGTTTGGAACGACTGTAAACGCGTTAGTAACCAACACATTATTTGGCGTTGATAATGGGTTTGTTAAGAAACTTTCTAATACTGTTTCATTTATTCCAGCCAAAGCTACCTCTATAGTATTGGATCTAAAGACCAAGTTATTATTACTGTTATCATAATAGTAATAAGATGTTTGAGTAGCAGGGGCATTTATTGGAAATGGCGATGAAATAGATAGTGTTAAATTCTGAACCACCTTTAAACGAGTTATATTACCACTGTAAGTGCCTTCTCCAACATCATTCATATTCAAAGTTCCATAAGCATCTACTGTGGCATTGACTGTTCCAGTAAAAGTTCCCGATGCAAAAGCGGAAGAAAACGTTCCTCCAACTGTATCTGTATTGCTATAACCAAAGTTAAGTGGAAAAGTTCCTATATAAGCATTATCATTAATGTAATTTAAATCAACATCTGGCGCTGCTATTCCAGTTAGTGATAAAACATCTGATATATCCTTTGAATATATTTTATTATCTGCTGAAATTGATAGAACTTCCGTTGTTCCAGGGTAAGTAGCTAATTCACCTGCTGTAGGAGCAGTATAAATATCTAAGTTAGTTCCTGTTGAAGTTAAATTTGTAAAATTCCAAGTTAATCCACCACCAGAGGCACTTTGGTCAATTTCTGGAGTAGATTCCACAATGGCATACGATGACATAGGAATACTGAAAAAATCGTTAATTGGAGCTTGTGCAAAAAATAATGCTGGTAATAATAAGAATATGAATGGTAATTTTGTTTTCATTTGTTATGTTTTTTACAATACTACCAAAAAGATCATAATATGAATAAAAAATGGGGTAACTACTTTAAAATTTCGCTTAAGTGTATTAGCATTCCACATGTTTTTATATTTTTAAACATTTAAGATTGTCCGAAAAAAGTTATAATTATGGCAATAATTCTGCTTTTTATCGAGCAAACTTAAAATCTTATTAGAACATAGTTTACGTTAACAGAATACAAAACAAAGCTAACTCCTTCTCATTTAAATAATTACATGTTTATAAGTGTGTTGTATTTTTTTAGTATCTTTAAACTCTCCTCAGGTCTTTTTTAATAGCGCTAAAAGACTTATGAAAACCAACAAACTAATATCATTTGCACAATTTTGTGCAACCATGTTTTATTGTGCCAAAATTTCATCGATTTTTTCTCGATGCACTTCATCCAACAATTACTTTAGAGTCGTTTTATTAATGGTTTTTTTATTCTTCATGCCATTTATTTTTGGTCAAAACCCACAAATAGATAGCCTCTCTAATGTACTTCAAAATGAAACTGATAGTTCCATCAAATTAGAACTTATTAATAAGATAGCTAATCTAGAATTTCAAAATAATTTTGAAAAATCTATTGTATACGCCAGACAAGGAGTGGCACTTTCAGAAAAATCTAAAAATACTCATTGGCAACCAATATTTTATGAAATGCAAGGTAGAATACATGCCAACCTTTTAGAATTAGATTCAGCTTCCTTCTATTTCACCAAAGCTTTAAAAGGTTACCAAGCTAATGAAAACAGGAAAGGTCAAGCAACAACATATTTTAAAATTGGTTGGGTGCATAAAAGGAAAGGAGAGATTGAAGAGGCTCTTAAAGTAGATCTTGAAGCCTTAAAACTTATGGAGTCTCTTGATGATAAAAAAGGAATTGCTGGAGCTTACAGTCGTATTTCTGAAGACCTAAATAAACAAGGAAGACATAATGAAGCCCTTGAATACGCACTAAAAACAGTTGAACTTAGTAAAAAAAATCAATTTAAATCCGAGTTGGCTTATGCTTACACATCAGCTGGAGACACTTACATGGCTATGGGTCGTTTTCAAGAATCTTTTAGATATTACGATAAAGCACTTAATCAAGCAAATACACTAAGCTTTTCGGCATTCGATTTAATTAATTTTTCGAACAATAGAGCCAATGCGCTTAAACGAATGAAAAAATACTCTGAAGCAAAAAAAGCATATGAAAGTTCTCTAGCTGAAGCAGAAGAAATAAATTATGAAAATGCCATATATGTTATAACTGCTAATTTAGGAGAAGTCAATCTATTACTAGGTAATTATGAAGATGCTTTAAAATACCAGCTTCAAACAGTTGCTCTCCAGGAAGCCAATAATGATGTTTCAAACTTAACTGAGAATTACGATCATGTTAGTACCATTTATGAAAAATTAGGAAACCTCCCAAAAGCTCTTGAATATCAAAAAAAAGCTAGAAAAATGAGGGATAGCACTGCTTCTATTGAAAGTGACAAAGCCATGTCTAAATTATTAACCCAATACGAAACGGTAAAGAAAGAACAAACAATAAAAAACCAGGAAGCTAAAATATCTCAACAACAAAAAACACAAATATTATACATTGCTATTGCTGCTTTACTAACACTTAGTTTGATTGGCATGTTTTCAAGCATGAGAAATATTAAAAATAAACGTAAAAAACTTCAAACTTTAAACTTAGAATTAGAAACAAAAAATAAGCAAAATGAATTATTGCTCAGAGAGATTCATCATCGCGTAAAAAACAACCTGGAATTAGTGAAGAGTTTGATTTCTTTACAGTCTGCACAACTAGAAGATTCTGCCACTAAAGACGCTATGATTGCTAGTCAAAACAGAGTACAATCCATGGGAATTATTCATCAAAAACTCTATCAAGGAACAAACTTAGGAAGTATTGAAATGAAAGACTATTTTCTAAATTTAAGCGAAGGCATTTTGGATTCGTTTAACACAGAAGATCAAGTAAAAATTGAATGCGCTATGGATAACCTTGAATTAGATGTAGACACTGCAGTACCAATAGGTTTGATAGTAAATGAACTCTTAACTAATGCCTTAAAATATGCCTTTCCTGACAATAAAAAAGGACATATTCAAATTAGTTTATTGCAAAATAATTCAGATATTTTAACTTTAAAAGTTGTTGATAATGGAATTGGCAAAATAAATGGAATAGCACCAAAAGGAACCGGTTTTGGTTCGCAACTCATTAAATTATTAACCCAACAATTAAATGGAGAAATGCACGAGGAAAACACCAATGGCACATCTGTATTATTTCTTTTTAAACTTCATAAAGCAGCTTAAATGAAAACACCTTTTAAAATATTAATTGTTGAAGATGAAATGATTATTGCTGCAAATATTTCATTACAATTAACCTCACTAGGCTATGAAGTTACTGGTGTTATCCCACGTGGTGAGGAGGCGTTACTTCATATTAAAGAGCAACAACCAGATATGGTGTTATTAGATATTAATTTAAAAGGAAAAATTGATGGTATTGAAACGGCACTATTAATGCAACAAGATTTCAATATTCCTATTATCTATCTAACAGCAAATGCAGATGATGAAAACTTCAACAGGGCAAAAGCCACAAATCCGTATGCTTTCATTTCTAAACCCTTTAAAAAACTAGATTTACAAAGAGCCATTGAGCTTACAGCAAATCACTTGAAATTAGAAGTTAAAACCGAAAATGAGACATCTAACAACAGTGATATTCCATTAATTTTGAACGACTGTATTTTTGTTCGTCATCATGAAAAAATGGTAAAAATCAGCATCAAAGACATTCTTTATATTGAAGCCGAACGAAATTACTGTCGTATCTATTCAAAGGGTAAAGAATATTTAATTGTTACAACTCTAAAGGATATTGACGAAAAATTACCTCAAAATCATTTTTTAAGAATCCACCGTTCCTTTATAGTTAATATTTCACAAATAGATGAAATAGCAACCACACATGTAGTCGTTTCGAGAAAAGCCATCCCAATTAGCAAGCAGTTAAAGTCTGAACTCCTAAAACGCTTACATACTATTTAAATACAATTACAGCCTCATTGTTAATTAGTTGAACACAAAACAGCCTTTATTAATTTCCCTTGATAAATAAATGCTTGTTTTCGGACATTAAAACATCTATTTCGTCCTAAGTCACTTTTAAATAGCAGATTAAATAACTTATTTAGTTAACCTAATTGCTCACTTTTGCACACTCATAAAACATGAAATATTTCAATGCAACTTTAATATTGATAGTTTGTTTTTTACTAATATCGGAAAAAACAACATCTCAAAATCAAGATAACACCATTATATCCCTTAGTGAAATTTACAATAAGATGATCCCTAATGAGGTATCAAGCACAAAGAACATAATTGGTCCTATTTCTAATAACACATTAATTGGCACAGATAAAGAGGGATCTGTTTCAGTAATTAATTCAACATTGATTAATGACATTGTTAATGATTTTAAAAGTAATTGGGAGCATCTCATATTTAACGATCTAGACATAAAAGAAGTAGAAGAAGGCAACATTTTGGTTACGGGATTTCTCATAGGAAAAAATTACGAACAAGGACTCGTCAATTATCAACCATTTCAACACACATGGCTCATTCAAAATGGAATAGTTGTTAAGTTTATTGATTAATCAAAAATAT
This sequence comes from Flavobacteriaceae bacterium LYZ1037, assembly GCA_003144015.1. Taxonomy (GTDB): domain Bacteria; phylum Bacteroidota; class Bacteroidia; order Flavobacteriales; family Flavobacteriaceae; genus Xanthomarina. The sequence continues at coordinate 346,272 of QFWS01000003.1, forward strand.
ATAACAAACAAGTAGATACGTTATAAAAGCGAATAGCTATATGGTTTCGTGGGGAAAATATTAGTGCTATAAAAACTAATTCATATAGCTATTCTACTTGTTTTAATTTTAAATACAATTACGTAAAAATTCGTTAAAAATGAAAAAGGCAGGTATTATAGGTGGTTCAGGTTTTATAGGAAGCTATATAACCAAAGAGTTTTTAGATAATAATTTCGAAGTAAAAGTGTCTGCCACAGATATTTCAAAAGAAGAAAAATACCAACATTTAATGACTCTTGAAAATTCAGATTATTTGCATATTTGTGAATTAGATGTAACCAATAAAACTGCTCTAAGAGACTTTGTTAAAGATTGTGATATTGTCATTCATGGAGGAACTCCTTTCCAATTGGATTTTAAGGATGCAAAAACCGAATTACTAGAGCCAACAATCAAAGGCACAGAAAATTTTCTAGAAATCATAAAAGAAACACCAACGGTTAAAAAAGTAGTTATCATTGCGTCAGTTGGTGCTTGGAATACAGATTTTCCTTTGCCTGCAGGCACAAAAACTTCAGAAGATATCTTTAGTGAAAAAGACACCCCATTTTTTAATGAAGAAAGTCATCCTTATGCCCAAGCTAAGTTTATAGCCAATCAAACCGTAGAAGAATTTATAAAAAAAAATCCTAAGCTTAATTTCGAAATTACAAGTGTATCACCTACAATGGTTATGGGAAAATCCTTATCAAAACGGGAAGACTCCACCTCTACTGGTATCCAATTTCTTTTCAAAAACAAGATTGCTCCCAACCCCTTTATACAAATGTTTTATGATACAGACATACCATTAGCAATTGTAAATGTTAAAGATGTTGCTACTGGAATTTATAAAGCTGCTACAATTCCTGGAAACCATGGAAAAAATTATTTATTGTCAAGCGAAACTTATCCTGTGTCCGATGTGTCGTTGATGTTAAATAATAAAGATCCAAAAAATACGCCTAAAATCATCTATCAAAACCAAAAAGCAGAACGCGAATTAGGATTGCCCTTTCGTTCGGTAAAATCGACATTACAGGACTATAATTCATAATATACATTAAACACATGGAAACTCAAATAAAACCATCACCAGCAGCAATCCTTCAAATTGGAACTGGTTTTTGGGCATCAAAAACATTACTAACAGCTGTAAATATGAATTTATTTACACTTTTGGCAAATGGAGAAAAATCAGGACAAGACATTCAAGCGAAATTAGGTCTACACAACAGAAGTCTTTATGACTTTCTAGACGCATTAGTCGCTTTAGGATTTTTAAGCCGAACTGGAATAAAAGAAACTGCTGTTTACAAGAATACCGAAGACACAAATCTGTTTCTTGACAAAAACAAACCTTCTTATATTGGAGGGATTTTAGAAATGGCCAATAATCGTTTGTATCCATTTTGGAACGATTTAGAAGAGGGCTTAAAAACGGGTTTGCCACAAAACGAATCCAAAAATAATGGTCAACCGCCATTTGAACTCATCTATGCTGATCCTGCCAAGCTTAGTGAATTTATTCATGCTATGGCTGGTGTGCAAACTGGAAATTTTATGACTTTTTCAAAAGAATTCGATTTTTCAAACTACAAAACCCTTTGTGATATAGGTGGTAGTGGTGGTCATTTTTCTGCACATATTGTTATGAACAATCCGCATATCCATTGTACGTCTTTCGATTTACTACCTGTAGAGCCTATTGCCAAAGACATTATAAATACTATGAATTTGAGTGATAACGTAACACTTGCATCTGGAGATTTTTTTGAAGATGATTTTCCCAAAGCCGATATCATCACTATGGGAAATGTGTTACATGATTGGGGAGAACAAGACAAACTCATGCTTATTGAAAAAGCATACAGAGCCCTACCAATTGGTGGTGCCCTAGTGGTAATAGAAAACATTATTGATGATGCCCGAAGTAAAAATGCTTTTGGATTGTTAATGTCATTAAATATGTTAATTGAAACTGAAAAAGGTTTTGATTTCACCTTCGAAGATTTCAACAAATGGACAAAACAAGTTGGGTTTAAATCTACCACATTACTACCTCTGGCAGGACCAGCGAGTGCTGCGATTGCTTACAAATAATACAGTTTAACTATTAATTAAATATAAATTACAATGACAAAAGCAACCTTTTTAAACCTAGCAGTTTTAACACTTATTATTACTGCTTCATTAGTAAGTTGTAAGGAAGAAACTAAAACTGAAACTCCTCAACCAGAACCTCAACCAATTGTAGTTGAAGTAGATGAAACACCAGACTATTTTCTTCTACGTCCAGAAGTTGAAAAAGCATATGGCTATTCGCATGCAGTAAAAATTGGCAACGACATTAAAATTTCTGGAGCCGTAAGTATGGATGATGAAGGCAACCCAACTGCTGTTGGAGATTTAGAACAACAAATGAAAAACTGCTATGCGGATTTAGAAAAAGTTTTAAAACATTATGGCTGCACATTTGATGATGTAGTGAAGGAAGATGTATTTACAACCAACATGCCTAAATTTTTAGAAGTGGCAGGATATAGAGCTGAAATTTATAAAAAGCAATTCCCAACTGGAACGTGGCTTGGAGTTAAGGAACTGGCCATTCCTGAATTTATGATTGAAATAGAATTGGAAGTACATAAATCAAAATAACAAACATAATTACTCAGTATAATTACAAAATCAATAACATGAAAATATTATCTAAAATTTTTATAACAGGATTCCTTTTTATTGGATTTGCTGCAACCAGCCAAACAACATCTCAAGCACTATCTAAAATTAATACGGAAGGCTTTCAGAAATCGCAAGTTATGAGTTTAATTTCAGACTTATCAGATGTGTATGGTCCACGATTAACAGGAACCAATCAATATTTTATAGCTGCAGAATGGGCAAAGAAAACCCTAGAAAGTTGGGGAGTCGATAACGTGTATTTCGAAAACTATTGTGATGATTGTATGGGCTGGGAAGTCAAATCCTTTAATATAGAAATGACAGAACCAGCTTACATGAAAATACAAGCCTATCCATATGCATGGACAGAAAGCTCCAATGGTGTGCAAATAGGTGATTTGATTTGGATTGAGCATTATGCTAATTTAGACCAAGTAAAAAAACAATGGGCTGGAAAATTACAAGGAAAAACAATCCTGATAGGTTCAGCTCCAGTACAAAATATGCTATTCGATCCTCTTTCTACACGCTTTACAGAAGACCAAATTAAAGAAGCTGAAAAATCTATTGTACCTGCACCAAACAATTCTTTAAGTCATAATGCTGGAGATTTGGATTTAATTGGAAATTTGGATATGATATTCGCAAGTATGGTAAAAAAAGATGATGCCTTTTTTGCCTTTTTAAAAGCTGAAGGAGCTTTAAGCATGTTAGGAACAACTCCTTTTTTTCCTGGTGTTATTCACCCAAGTGGTACGTATAATTTTAGAGAAAGTGATGAGAAACCAATCCCCTATTTTGCCATTTCGCCAGAAAATTTCGGAAAACTAAAACGTTTATCAGTTAGAGGAATGAACCCAAAAATTAAATTCCATTTAGATTCTGAATTGTATTTAAATCCTAAAAACAATGTCAATATTATTGCAGAAATTACAGGTTCGGATCCAAAATTAAAAGACGAAGTTGTGATGATTGGTGCACATTTCGACTCTTGGCATCCAGCTTCTGGAGCTACAGATAATGGCGCTGGCTCTGCAGTCATGATGGAAGTGATGCGTATTATTAAAGCCTCTGGATTAAAACCAAAACGAACGATTAGAATCGCACTTTGGGGAGGCGAAGAACAAGCGTTTTTAGGTTCCTTGGCTTATGCGGAAAAACATTATGGAAAAGTAAAAGAAACGACTAGAAAAAAAGAAGTTGAAAAAATTTCGGCTTATATCAATATGGATAATGGTGCTGGCCAAATGCGTGGCATCTATTTACAAGGAAACGAAGCAGTTAGGCCTATTTTTAAAAGTATGTTAGAGCCATACGCTTATTTAGATGTGAATAATCTAACCATTCAAAATACGGATTTTACTGATCATGATGTTTTCGATTATTACAAAATCCCTGGATTTCAAATCATACAAGATCCATTAAATTATAGTACAGTCACACATCACACGAATTTAGATGATTTAGAATATGTTCCCGAACGCGATATGATGATTAATGCGACTGTAATTGCAGCACTAGTTTATCAAATTGCAGAGAGAGATTCGCGTTTACCTAGAGAAGATTAAAGATAACTATTGAATTTAAAACTATGAAATTAATTTTCGCCTTTATTGTAATGATTTCTATAAGCCTAAATTGCTTAAGTCAGGAAAAAAATAACGGACAAATAATAAATTATAAAACAGGAAATCCAGCAGATTGGCCAAAAGAACTTGATGCTGTGATATCTGCTCCAAATAATCATAAAATTCTATTAGAAAACGATCAGGTAAGAGTTTTAGAAGTGACTCTAGCTCCAGGTGAAATAGAAGCATTACATCATCACCAATGGCCAAGTGTTCTTTATATTCAAGAAGCTGGTGATTTTACAGATTCTGATGGCGATGATAGAGTGCATCCAGGACATGCTAGAAAAATGGTAGCTAAAATGAATGATATGGTTACAAAACCTATTATTATGAAAATACTGAAGGTGGTCATGCAGGTTCTTCAACAAATGAGCAAAGTGCAAAATCAAATGCTTTGATGTTTTCCTATTTGTTGATGAAGTTGAAGTAATTAATATCATAACAATCTGTTATATGCAACCTTTAAAACCAACCAAAATGACTATTTCAAAACCTAGTAATTTTTTATTTACAACAATACTATTACTAGTATTATGTAATTCTCTATTTAGCCAAAAATTAGAGCCAAAAGAAAGATTACCAGAACCTGACCATACTATAACCTCAAAAATAACAGGTCATGACTATCAACTATATATGTCTTTTCCCAGAGGTTACTCAACCAAAGACACCATTTCCTATCCTATTTTATATGTTTTGGATGGTTGGCGTGATTTTGATTTTTTTAATACAGAACAAAGAAGATTATCTGGAAAAATTGAAGATGTTATCATCATAGGTATTAGTTCTGGGCTTGACGGATTAAGTTTTGGACTTTCTAGAACTCTTGATTATACCACAACTGTTGATACAATTTTTACAAGGGATGGGGAAAAAAAATTCAACCTTCCAAAAGGAACTGCAAAATCTGGTGGAGCCTCTCAATTTTTAGAAGCTCTTAAAACCGAAATAACGCCATTTGTCGACAAACATTATAAAACCAATTCAGAGAGAGGTATTTCAGGCCATTCATTTGCTGGACTGTTTACGGCTTACGTATTTTTAAATTCAGATGGTTTTTTTACAAAATTCGGCATCAATAGTCCTTCGCTATGGTGGGATGAAAAGAAATTATTAGATCAAGCTATTTTACAATTTACCGAAAATAAAACCTGGAATATACCACCAACTAAAGTTTATATTTCCGTTGGAGGGAAAGAAGGAATAGATATGGTTCCCCAAATGATTGAGTTCAGCTTAAATCTTGAAGAAGCATCATATAATAATATAGATTTAAAATGGCATGTATTTGATGATGAATCACATGGATCTGTTATTAGACCAAGTTTGACGCAAACATTAATTGAATTGTATGGAAAAGATTAAAAAACACATGAAAATAAAAACAGGTATTACCCTTTGTCTTCTATTATCTATTTTCACCTTATTCGGGCAAAACATAACCGGAAAATGGTATGAAATTCAGGATCCGAATGCGAGTTTAGAATTCACTATCGACAAAACAAGCGAAGCATATTCTGGCTCTTTCAATTGGCAATGGAAAAGTTGGATTAGCACAGTTAATGCACCACTCGATCATATAATTGTTAAGAACGATTCACTTTTACTGGAATTAACACATGCAGACTTTAAACTAAATTTCAAATTAAAAAAAGAGGATAAAACTGAAAACTACAAAGGCTTTTTTTATCTCGGACCACGCCAATTAGGACCAGTTACTTTGAGTCGGACTCCTATAAAACGTGTTTTGACTATTCCCGAAGTCGTCGAAAAAACTTACAGTAGACAAGACACCTTAAGAGGCAAAATAACGGATGAAAGAGCATGGTGGAATTTAACGCATTACGATTTGGATTTTGAATTGGACATAGAAAATAAATTCATCAAAGGCTCTAACACCATTACGTATATAGTATTAGAATCAAAAAATGACATGCAAATCGACTTGCAGCCTCCTTTGAAAATTACTAAAGTGATTCAAGCTGGTGATTCTTTGACTTTTACACAAGAAGGAAATGCGTATGTCATTCATCTGAAAGAAAATCAAACAAAAGGATCCTCAAAAGAGATTGAAGTATTCTATGAAGGAAACCCAAAGGAAGCACCGAGAGCACCTTGGGATGGTGGTTTTTCGTGGGAGAAAGATGCAAATGGCAAACCTGTAGTATTCACCTCATGTCAAGGAGAAGGTGCTAGTTTATGGTGGCCAAACAAAGATCACATGTACGATGAGCCAGATAATGGCATGATCATACGTGTAACCGTACCTGAAGATCTTATAGCGGTTGCCAATGGGAAACTTACAGCGACCGAAAAAAAGGATAATGGTACAACAACTTATCAATGGACAGTTGTTAACCCTATCAATAGTTATGGTGTTGCTCTTAACGTAGCAGATTATGTTCATTTTTCAGATCCATACAATGGAATGGAAGGAACACTGGAATGTGATTATTATGTCCTGCCTGAACATCTAGAAGAAGCCAAGGTTCAATTTAAACAAGCACACTCAATGTTAGAAGCTTTTGAATATTGGTTTGGTCCTTATCCGTTTTATGAAGATAGTTACAAACTAGTAGAAGGTGTTGGCATGGAGCATCAAAGTTCCATTGGTTACTCTGGTGGCTTTATAAATGGGAATCGTGGTAATGATATGTCAGGATCGGGTTGGGGATTAAAATTCGATTATTTGATTATTCACGAATCTGGTCACTAATGGTTTGCGAATAACATTACTTACAAAGATATGGCAGATATGTGGGTCCATGAGGGATTTACAACCTACTCTGAAGCTTTGTATGTAGAATATCATTTTGGGAAAAAAGCTGGAGCAGAATATATAAAAGGACTTTCCCAAGGTATTAATAACGACATCCCAATTATTGGAGAATACGACGTTAATGATACGGATTACACACAAGATGCATACCTAAAATCTGCTACAGTTTTGCACACATTAAGGCAAGTTATTAATGATGACGAAAAGTGGAGAGCTATTCTAACGGGTTTAAATACAGAATTCTACCATAAAACAGTGACTACAGCAGATATTGAAAATTATATTACCAAACAATCAGGATTAGACTTAAGCACATTCTTTGAGCAATACTTAAGAACCATAGAAGTACCTACGCTAGAATACTTTTTTGAAGATAACAAATTTGCTTATCGTTGGATAAATGCTGTTCCCGGATTTGATATGCCATTGAAAGTAAAACTAGATAACAAGGAACAATGGATTCATCCAACCACCAAATGGACACATGAGTACACCAAAGACACTAAAAATGAATTGATCATTGATCCCAATTTTTATGTGGCTGGTTTTAGAAATATGAAAGAATAAACCCTTTTAGAATATGATATACTATTGGCTACATCTTTTTTACATATTCATTGGTTCCAAATTCTTTTGGAAACCAGTAGGCTTGACATCTAATCTCACCAGAAAACGACGTGTTAACATTCTTGATTGCGAGACTTTGAGATACATGAACAATTCCAAATACATCAATTACATGGATTTTATTCGGTTTGAAATCATGTTTCGATCTCAATTATTTAATAATTCCGTTAAAAAAGGCATGTTTGCGGTATTAGGTTCACAGAAAATAATTTACAAGAAACCACTAAAAAGATGGTCCACTTTTTCAATAACCTTGTCTCTGGAAGGCTGGGATGAAAAATGGGTATACCACAAACATACTTTTACACAAAAGAATCAAGTTTGTGCAATTGGCTATACAAAAGCGGCTTTTTGGAAAGGTAAAAAAGCTCAGAATATAGACCAAATTCTTAAAAACTCTGGCGTGACTTTAAATGAAATGAACCCATCTGCAAACGTTCTAAAGCTTTTTGAAACCGATTATGAGCTTTTGAAAGAAACAGAAGAAGCAACATAATAATATTACTAATAATTAACACATCAAATTATGAAAACCGTACTCATCACAGGAACTAGCAAAGGAATTGGACTTGAAACAGCACTCACTTTCGGTCGTGCAGGCTACAAAGTTTTTGCAACCATGAGAAACCCTGAAAATGCTTCAGAATTTAAACAAAAAATAGCTTCCGAATCTCTGGACATCAGCATTCATAAAATGGACGTGGATTCAGATGCATCTGTTAATAATTGTATAGATTCTATATTCGACACTCACGAAAACATAGATGTTTTGGTAAATAATGCAGGTATTGAACGTCATGGTTCTATTGAAGAAATGCCTATGGACGATTTTCATTCCGTTATGAACACCAATTACCTTGGAGTCCTTAGATGCACCAAAGCCTTGCTCCCACAAATGCGAAAAAACAAAGCAGGCTGCATTATTAATATAGCATCTGTTGCTGGTCATATTTCAAACAGTCCGTTGGGTGCTTATGCCGCAAGCAAACATGCCCTTGAAGCTATTAGTGAGGCTTTGGCGCAAGAAGTAAAACCTTTTAATGTTCGTGTTGCCATTGTTGAACCAGGCATTATTAATACCGAAATGGCAAATAATATTTCAGTAGATGGAGAATCTATTTATCCGCATTCCAAACGTTTTTCCGGACTCTTTTCTGCATCGTTAAAAACGCCAACACCACCTTCCCTAGTGGCAAATAAAATTTTAGAAATTTCAGAAAGTAATACTTGGAAATTAAGACATCCTGTTGGACCAGATGCAGAACCATTTATTGCATGGCGTGCCTCGATGAGCGATGAAGAATGGGTAGATTGGAACGCAGTAAATGATGAAGAATGGTATAATTCTGTAGAAAGAGATTTTGGCTTAAATGCGCGATAAAGAGCTGGTTTATTAGAAAATAAACAATAATACTAGTCGCAATTGGTATAAAAAATTGAAAAAAGTTAATTATTTTAAAAGTGTCTTGATTTTATATTTCTTGATTCTATATTTTTTAAAATTAATTAATTACTTGTAGGAAAACATTCGCTTAAATTTTGTATTTTTACTTGAGTGCCAGTTTTTTAAATAAACTAGCACTCAAGTATTTTCTGTTTAATAGCTATTAGCCCTTCCTCTGCTATTGCACATAAGATGATGTTTATAACAAGTTGTGTCTCGCAATTTGAATTCTATAATAAACACATCTAAAAACCTTATTACAGATTGTAATTAATTATTAACTTAAAACCAAGACCCATGAAAAATTTAGTTTTAATAGGTTGTTTATTATTCCTTTTCACTTCCTGCAACAATAAACATAGATACACACAAGAATCTGAAGAAATTGAAATTGTTAAAGCCAACATTAATGATTACGATTACCAAGAATGGGATAAACTAAAATCCCACTATGCAGATTCTGCACAAGTATTCTATAATTCTAGATCTAGAATATTTTCTCCAGATGAATTGATTGAGTATCACAAAAACAACGACATTAATTTGTCTACTCGTGCTTTTGAAGATGAAAGTCGAGAATATGAAATGGTAGAAGACAATAACGGCAAAACTTGGGTGAATTTCTGGGGTTTGTGGAAAGGAAACTTAGCAGCCAATAACAAGCAAATTATTATGCCTGTTCATATCACCTATCAATTTGTCAATAAAAAAATTGTAAAAGAATATGGGTATTGGAATTCTGCTGAGATTCAACTAGAGCTTCAAAAAATAGAAGCTAATAAATCATTATTAGAACCTGAAGAAGAAACAGTAGAAATTGTTGAAATTCAAGATATAGAAGACATAGAAGAAGTTGAATAAACTTAAAAATCACCCATTGTTTCAATATTGTATTTCATTAGTGAAACGGACATTCTATGTCAAATTTTAACGCTTTCCTTATTTAATATTCATGTTTAGATAAAAATTTTAGCCTACTCGGACAATAAAATGAAGCATTCGTCCTAAATCGATTTTATACCTTGATAAATATCACTTACTTAGAATTCAATTGAATTTTGAAAAAAGTATAAAAAAATTTATAAAATACCTTCATTATGAAATCGAACATCTTTATACTATGTTGCTTTTTTAGTCTATTTTTTTCTTGTATAGAAAAACAAGAAAAAACTACCGACATTGAAACCGATTGCACGTCCATATATATGGATTATTCAAATAGTAAAGACCAATTTACAGGTGGCATTAATATGATTCCAATTAAAACAGCTAAAGGCACCTTCAATGTTTGGACAAAACGTGTTGGTAATAACCCTAAAATAAAAGTATTACTTCTTCATGGCGGACCTGGTGGGACACACGAATTATTTGAATGCTTTGATGGCTATTTCCCAAACGAAGAAATTGAATATGTATATTACGATCAGTTAGATTCTTATTATAGCGACAAACCAAATGATTCTACACTTTGGACAACAGATCGTTTTGTTGAAGAAGTTGAACAAGTTAGAAAAGCGTTAAAAATGGATCATAGTAACTTCTATTTATTAGGTCAATCTTGGGGAGGTATTTTAGCCATGGAATATGCTTTAAAATATCAAGATAATTTAAAAGGTTTAATTATCTCGAACATGATGGCTAGCATCCCTGAATATGAAAAATATGCTGCTGAAGTATTAGGACCGCAATTAGATCCTGAAGTTTATAAAGAAATTAAAGACATGGAAGCTAATAACGATTTTGAAAATCCAAGATATGCAGAATTGGTCACAACCAATTATTATACAGAACACGTATTAAGAATGCCTTTAAATTCCTGGCCAGAATCAATAACACGAGGATTTAACCACTTAAATCCAAGCATCTATATTTATATGCAAGGCTATAGTGAATTTGGAGTTACTGGTAATGCCTCTTTAAAAGGCTGGGATGTATCGGATAGGTTAAAAACCATAAACACGCCAACCTTAATGATTGGTGCTACTTATGATACTATGGATCCAAAATATATGGAATGGATGTCTAACCAAGTTCCTAACGGTCGCTTCTTATTGTGTCCAAACGGAAGTCATTTCTCTCAATACGATGATCAAAAAAATTATTTCAAAGGATTGATTTCTTTTATCAAAGATGTGGATTCTGGCTCATTTAATTAATCTATTTTTTATGAATAAAATACTTAGTACTTTAACCTTATTTTTCTCTATTACATTTGGTTTTTCGCAAACTTATATCACGAATGTAACCATTATAGATGTTGAGAATCAAAAGTTAATTCCCAATCAAACAGTAGTTATTACTGGAGATAAAATTTCTAATATTCAATCAAGTAAAAAGATTAAAGTTGCAGCAGATACTTCTGTAATTGATGGTACTAACAAATATTTAGCACCAGGTTTAACAGACGCTCATGTGCATTTTTTTCAAAATGGAGGGCTTTACTCGCGTCCTGATGTTATTGATTTAAGAAAGGAAAAATCTTTTGAAGAAGTCATTGAATTTTCTCATGAAAATATGGAAGACCAACTTCGAAGATATTTAAGAAGTGGTATTACTAATGTGATAGACGTTGGAGCCACTTATAACCTCCTTGAACTAAGAAAAACTTTCGAAAACGAAAATTTTGCACCTTCAGTTTACATGACAGGCCCATTGTTAACCACATACGAACCTCAAGTTTACATAGGATTAAAAAAGAACGAACCATTCAGTTTGGTTAAAACCGAAGAAGATGGCAGAAAAATGGTACAAGCACAATTAGCATATAAGCCAGATTTCATTAAAATCTGGTACATCGCTGGTGCAGATGGTTTGGATACAGAAACAAGTGCAAGGAAAAATTCTCCTTTAGTTAAAGCCATTATTGAAGAAGCCCATAAAAACAATTTAAAAGTTGCTGTTCACGCATCCGAAAGAATAACTGCGCAATTAGCAGTAGAAAATGGTGCTGATTTTTTAGTACATAGTGTGGACGATGAAATTATACAACCAGAATTTGTTAATCTTTTAAAGAAAAACAAAGTCATTCTTTGTCCAACTCTTATAGTTTATGATAATTACTTAAATACCTTTGGTCAAAAACACAACTTTAGCAATTTAGAATTTGAACAAACCAATCCATATCAATTAGGAACTTTATTGGACTTAAAGCATCTTCAAGACACAACTCTTGTTAACAACTACAAAAACATGGCAAATTCTAAAAGCCGGGTGTCAGCTCTTAAAAAATCAGATTCAATTAGCATGGTTAATTTAAAAATCCTTTCAGATGCTGGAGTAGTAATTGCAAGTGGAACGGATGCTGGAAATATTGGAACCTTGCATGCTTCATCTTATTTAATAGAATTACAAGCCATGCAAAAAAGTGGCATGAATAATTGGCAAATACTTCAAGCATCCACAATCAATGGCGCAAAAATTTTGGATAAACAAAATGAATTCGGAACCGTAAGTATTGGCAAAAAAGCCAATTTGATTCTTTTAGATGAGAACCCTGTTGAGAACCTAGAAAACTTAACAAAAATATATCGTGTAATAAACAAAGGAACTGTTTTTAATCCAAAGGATATAGTTACAGAAACTCCTGAAGCATTGGTACAACGTCAGTTAAATGGATATAACTCGAGAAACATAGATGCTTTTTTAGAGCCTTATGCAGACGATGTAGAGATTTATAATTATCCTGACCAGTTACTCATGAAAGGAAAAGACAATATGCGTTTAGGTTATACTCAAATGTTTGAATCGATACCTAATTTACATTGCGAACTTAAAGGAAGACTCATTAGAGGCAACGTTGTTATAGACCAGGAATATGTAAAAATGGGAGAAAGCATAGTTGAAGCTATTGCTATCTATCATATAGAAGACAACAAAATTAAGAAAGTATATTTTATAAATTAAAACACCCTAAGTCTTATTATTAATAGCATTAAAACTAAGACAGATGACAACCAACAAACCACTACAACCAGTAACTAAAGAAGATAGAATAGATTTTTTGGATATTTTAAGAGGTATTGCTATTCTATTTATTTTCGCTGCTAATATTGTATTTTTTTCTGGATACGTCTTCTTCCCACCCGAGGCACATATACCTGCAACTATTCTAGTAACAGATAACTTTGTAGATTTTACAAATTTCACCTTAATAGATGGCAAATTTTATTCCATATTTTCTTTGCTTTTTGGTATTGGATGCGCCATACAATTCAATAAATTAAATAACCACAACAAACCCTTTGCTCCTTTTTTTAGACACAGAATGTTCTGGCTTTTAATAATAGGGTTAATTCATTTATGTCTTTTTTGGTTAGGAGACATTTTAACTCTCTATGCTTTACTTGGTTTTATACTTATTTGGTTTATTAACATGTCCAACAAGAAGCTTATAACTTGGGCAATTATTTTAATTTTATTTCCTCTTGTTAACTGGTTTGTTATACATGTGGCCAATTTTAATTATCCGAAATATATATTTCAGCTAAACATAGATTACGCGAAACATTTCGGGTTTCAAATGGCTGAATGGCAAGGTAAAGAATTTACCGATTTTCAAGCATATTTAAAAAATGATAACTTGATTGAGTTTTTTAAAATGAACGTTGGTAATACCTTTATTAGAATAGGAAATATTTTAAGGGAAGGTAGAATCTTTAAAGTGCTTGGTGTTTTTTTAATCGGACTTTGGGCGGGAAGAAAAATTATAAACGAAAATTTGCTAAATAATACCAAATTTTTAAAGAAAGTGGCTATATATGGTTTTAGTATTGGTCTTCCAATAAGTATCATTAGAACCTATCTTGAATTTTTCACAAATCCTGAATCACAAATTTTAGGATTTTTAAACACCCTTTCATATGCTTTTGGCACAGTTCCTCTTGCCATGGGTTATGCTTCTTTACTAGCTCTGTTATATAGAAAAAATTTAAAATTTTTAAACTGGTTTGCACCAGTTGGAAAAACAGCTTTATCCAATTACATTTTTCAAACATTTATATCAATAACCATATTCTATGGAATTGGTTTTGGTTTTGTAGGCAAGCTTGGTATAACAGTAATTATGGGTATTTCAATAGCCGTTTTTTGTTTTCAAGTAGTCTTGAGTACCTGGTGGCTTAAGCATTTTAGGTTTGGGCCATTAGAATGGATTTGGAGACAATTAACCTATAAAAAAAGGATTAAACTTAAGAAATAACATATAATCAAATCAAAAACGAAACATCATGAATTCAATGGAGAAACCTTGGTCAAAAAAAGAATTGCAAATATATATTTTACTGCTTTGTGCCAATGCAGATTCAGAAGAAACTGAAGAAGAACTTGAATTAATAAAATCTAAAACAGACCCTGATACTTTCATCAAAATGCATAAAGAATTTAGTGAAGATACAGAGGAAGATAGGTTCGAAAAAATAGACACCAACGTGCATTTGCATGACTATTCCAATATGGAACTTTCAGATTTTAGAAAAGAGATGTACGAAGTTTTCTTAACAGATAAAAGATACCTTCTCATGGAACGTAATCTCGATCGTATTTTAGATAACATTCTGTATTAACCATCTCATATTTAGTTATTAAAAAAATATAGATGATAAAATTCTTTAGACATATTCGCCAAACCATGATAAAAGAAAACAGAGTTAGCAAATACTTACTGTACGCCATTGGCGAAATCATCCTAGTAGTTATTGGCATTCTCATTGCTTTGCAAATAAACAATACTAACGAAGCGAATAAAGCAAGAGTAAAAGAATTGCATTATCTTAAAAACATCAAAACCGATTTACTCCTAAACATAGATAACATCAATAGTTTTATTGAAACCAGAGAAACTAAAATTAAATCGGCAAACATTGTTTTGGAGTATTATGAGGGTAAACCTCTCTCTAATCTTAATGATTTCAACAAAAATATTTTAAACGTTTATATCTGGCATAAATTCTATCAAATAAACAACACCTTTTTAGAATTAACCAACTCAGGAAATCTAGCTACAATATCAAATGATGCCATAAAGAACGGTTTACTAAATATAGATGCGCTTTATAAAGAATTAAAAGGCGAAGAAGAGCATTATCGTTTTGACACAGAGGTACTACTTTATGAGCCTTCGTTTAATGTTTTAGACTTAAATCCACTAACAAAAAAATTCATGTACGATGTTAGTAATGGCCAAGCTGGAGAAAATACTGAAATACCTAGAGAAAATTTTGAAACACTTTTAAAAGACACCAAACATAAAAATGGCTTCGTAATGGCAGTTTATGAATTTACAGTTATGAACGGTCAATTAGCAACCATGAAAAACATGTCTGAAGAACTTCTACATCTAATTGATAAGGAACTAAAAAAGGATAAATGATTAAATTCTTCAGAAAAATACGTCAAAACATGATTAAAGAAAACAAAGCTAGCAAATACTTGCTTTACGCCATTGGCGAAATCATCCTCGTGGTTATTGGTATTTTAATTGCGCTTCAAATTAATAATTGGAATGAAAACAAGAAAATAAATAAATCTATTTCAGAACATTCAGTCATTTTGAAACAAAACTTATTGGAAGACAAAACACAGCTGGAACTATTACATCAAAACATGACTGATAATGTTATTTATTCAGATTCTTTGATGATGCAAATAAAAACTTTAATACCTATTGATGGTAATACAACTAAATATTTAGTGAAATTATTATTGGAATATCAGTTTAGGCCAAATACCAATGCTATGGAAACCATCATGCAATCGAACGAAATTCCTTTTTTAAAAACAGAATTACAAACAGCCATTCTTGACTATTATGCTTTAATTAAAAGTGCTCAAGAACGAGAAAACATTTCAAACACTCAAATTCAAAGTAAATATGAAGTTTTTATTACTTCTCAGTATCCATTGATATTTCAGAGAAATAATAGATGGGATTTTATAAACAACTACTACAAAGACGATCCAAGACTATTATTAGCTTTAAATGAAGAAGAATTTCTTGCTGATAAACAATTGGAAATTTTAATCACATCTCGTTATTTTCAAAGCGTTGCACTTAAAAAATTCTATTCTGATTTGCTGGAAGCTTCAAACTCCATATTAAAACTGCTTTAAAATATGATAAAATTCTTCAGACATATCAGACAGGACCTTCTCAACAAGGGTAAAACCACCAAATACTTCAAATACGCTATAGGAGAAATTGTATTAGTAGTTTTTGGTATTTTAATTGCCTTAAGCATCAACAATTGGAATGAAAACAGAAAACATATAAATTTTAATTAACTTTAAAGAATCAAGTAAAAACTCACAATAAAATCCATGAAAGCAAAATCCATAAAAGGACATTCTAATTCAGAAATAAAAACAGCTTTAATTCAAAGTATGGCAGATGGATTTAAACCCACTTTGGCCATCGTCTTTTTATCTATAAGTCAAGATAGAAAAGCAATATGTCAGCTTCTAGATAAAGAAAATATTGCTATCTATGGATCAACAAGCAATGGTGAGTTTATCGACGAAGAAAATGAAAAAGAATCGACTGCCATTTTGTTAATGGATATTAAAAGAGAACATTTTAAAATTTACCTCGAAGAATATCCCAATAAAAACTATCGTGAAACTGCAAAAAACATAGCTTCAAAAGCAAAAAAAGAATTTAAAAAACCTGCATTCTTAATTGCTGCAAGTCATCTTGAAACTGATGCCGAACAATTACTTTATGGTTTTGAAGATATTATTGGAAAGCATGTTAATGTTTTTGGAGGAATGGCAGGAGACGATTATACATTTTCAGATCAATTTGTTTTTACAAATGGAAAAGAAAGCAATATTGGAACTGTAGTCTTAGCCTTAGAAGAAAACAAAATAAAGATTAAAGGAGTTGCCACCTGTGGCTGGAAAGCTGTAGGCACTGAAAAAACCGTTACTAAAAGCGAAGGTAATCATGTTTATACTGTAGATAATATTCCTGTATTAGATATTACCACAAAATATGGTGGTTTAGAAAATGTAACTCCCGAAAACGAAAACTTATTACTTGAGATCGCTGCCAATTTCCCCTTGCAATTACAAAGAGAAAAAGGCGACCCTGTAATGCGACCTGGTTTGGTTGTTGACTGGAGTGATCGTTCCTTTTATTGTAGTGGGTCTGTACCTCAAGGTTCTAAAGTTCGCTTTTCACTACCACCAGATTTTGATGTGATGGATAAAGTAATTAAAGGTGTTCAACACTTAAAAGATACTGAAATGCCTGAAGCAGATGCTTTAGTCGTTTTTAGTTGTGCAGGAAGAATTTTATCTCTTGGACCACTAATGAATCTAGAGTTGGAAGGCGTGAAGAATGTATGGAATATACCAATGGCTGGTATGTTCTCTAATGGAGAATTAGCCAGAGCAACAGGTGGCAACCTTGAAATGCACAACCTAACAACTTGTTGTGTTGCACTAAAAGAAAAATAATTAAACTATAATAAATATGTATAAACTAACTGTATTGTATGGTCATCCAACAAATGCTGAAGCCTTTGAGAAATACTACAAAGAGAAACATTTGCCACTTGCTTCAACTATGGAAGGTGTGGAAAAACTTGAAGTAACCAAGTTACTTGGGACACCAGATGGTCAAAAAGCCGATTATTATAGAATGGCAGAAATGTACTTTTCTAGTGTTGAGCAAATGCAAGAAACCATGGGGTCTCCAGAAGGACAAGCAACCGTTAACGATCTATCCAACTTCGCAACAGGAGGAGTCAATGTAATTGTAGGTATAACCGAAAATGATTAACAACTTAAAAGAATAAATGATTTCAAAAACAGTAAAAGGCAATTCAACCGAAGCTATCAAAAAAGAAATTGACAAGGCAACTTCTGATGGTTTCAAGCCAACATTAGCCATTGTTTTCACTTCAATTAAACAAGACTGGAAAGCTATTATTGATGTATTGAACCAAAAAGAAATTGCTGTTTTTGGAGCTACTACATCAGGCGAATTTATAGATGGAGATATTGAAGAAGGTAGCATGGTCTTGATGCTGCTCGATATAAACCCTAAGCATTTCAGAGTTCTATTTCTTGAAACAGGTGAACATACAACCCATGAAAATGCAAAACAAATTGGTATAGCTGGAAAAAACACCTTTAATAATCCTGCTTTTATTATCGCTTCAGGTTGGTTGCACATAGATGGTGAAAAAATCATTGAAGGCATCATTGAAGGTTTTGGTAATGAAGTAACCGTTTTTGGAGGCATGGCAGGAGACGATTTAGCCATGCAAGGACCACTAGTTTTTACAAATGAAAAAAGTGCCGTGAATGGTTTGCTTGCATTAATTGTTGATGAAGATAAAATTGAAATCAATGGTATTGCAACTTGTGGTTGGAAACCTATTGGAACCACCAAAACTGTTACAAAAAGTGAAGGTAATATTGTTTATACAATAGATGATAAACCCGCTCTTGATATGGTCATGAAGTACCTTGGTCTCGATATAGATTTAGATTCTGGAAATGATGTTCTGACCAATATTGGCGCTTATTACCCTTTACAATTAGAAAGAGAAAATGTAACTCCTGTGATGCGTACTGCAATGTGGGGAAATAAAGAAGACCGTTCTCTTATTTGTGCAGGCACAGTACCACAAGGAGCTAAAGTCAGGTTTTCACTTCCTCCAGATTTTGATGCTATTGAACAAGTAATTGACGAATGCAAAGAAGTGAAAAAAGAACGGCAAAAGGAAGCTGATGCACTTATCATGTTTTCCTGTATTAGTCGTCATTTATCTTTTGGTATTTTAATGACAGAAGAAATCGAGCAGGTGAAACAAGTTTGGGATGCTCCAATGGTTGGCTTTTTTAGCTATGGCGAATTCGGAAAATCAAAAACCGGAAAGCATGAATTTCACAATAACACTTGTTGTGTCGTGGCATTAAAAGAAAAATAAAAGATGAAATCAAAAACAATAAAAGCCAATTCCACAGAAACCATTATCAAAGAAATTGATAAGACAACTTCTGATGGATTCAAGCCAACTTTAGCAGTTGTTTTTTCTTCTATAAAGAGAGACTGGCTTAGCGTAAGTAATGTTTTAAACAAAAAAGAAATTACTGTATTTGGTGCGACAACTGCTGGAGAGTTTATTGATGGTGATATTGAAGAAGGTAGCATTGTCATCATGTTGCTCGATATGAATCCTGCGTATTTTAAATTAGAATTTCTTGAGACAAGTACAGAAACTACTATAGAAGATGCTAAAAAGTTAGGAATTATTGGTAAAGAAACCTATACCAATCCAGCATTCATCATAGCAACAGGTGGAATTTTCATAGATGGCGAACAAATTGTGGATGGCATCATGCAAGGTTTTGGAGAGGAGGCCACCATTTTTGGAGGGATGGCAGGAGATGATTTGATTGCTGAAAAACCCATTGTTTTTACCAACAATAAAAATAAAGATAACGCCTTAATAGCACTCATCATAGATGAAGACAAAATAGATGTAAGAGGTATCGCTAGCTGTGGTTGGGAAGCTATTGGAACTTCAAAAACAGTGACCAAAAGCGAAGGCAATATTGTATATACTATTGACGACAAACCAGCATTGGATATGTTAATGAAATACCTTGGTGTAGATGTAAAGCAAGATGATAACAAAGGCATCGTTGCATTTCACAATTCTTGGTATTACCCACTTCAATTGGAAAGAGAAAACGGTGATACTGTAATACGTGCAACCAGATTTGCAAACAGTGAAGATCGTTCACTTATCTGTACTGGAAGCGTACCTCAAGGTGCTCAAATCAAGTTTTCACTGCCTCCAGATTTTGACGCCATTGAAACAGTTGTTGCAGAATGTGCTAGTATTAAAGATAATGAGCAACAACAGGCTGATGCATTAATCATGTTCTCGTGTGTAAGCAGACATTTATCATTTGGAGCCTTAATGAAAGAAGAAATAGAACAAGTTCAAAATATTTGGAATGCGCCTATGGTAGGCTTTTTTACCTATGGCGAATATGGAAAATCTAAAATTGGTACAAACGAATTTCATAACAACGCCTGTTGTGTCGTGGCCTTAAAAGAAAAGTAAAAAATGAGATCAAAATCAATACATGGTAAATCTGTTTCTGACATCCAAAGTGAATTGGATAATGCAATGGTTGATAGATTTAACCCAACTTTAGCCATTGTCTTTATTTCTGTAAAGCAAGACAGAAAGGCTATTTGTGACTTGTTAGATTCAATAAATATTGATGTCTTTGGAGCCACATCTTGTGGCGAATTTATTAATGGCCACCAGACTGAAGGTGCAATAGCCATATTACTTCTTGAAGTAGCTAAAGAAAATTATAACATCTTGTTTGAAGATATAGAAGATACTAATCTAGATAACGCGGTCTCCAATTTGGCTAATAATGCGCTCAATCAATTTGCTAACCCATCACTCATCCTTTGCAGTTCAGGAATAAATTTAAAAGAAGAATTTTTAGATGGTGAAAAATTAGTAAATAGTATGAAAAAAAGCCTTGGAGCAGAAAAAATATTCTTTGGTGGTTTGGCTGGAGACGATTGGACATTAAAAGGAAGTTTTGTGTTCACAAATAAAAAAGATTCAGATAATGGTATCGTTGCTTTAGTATTAGACGGAAATAAAATCGCTTTAAAAGGAATGGCAGTAACTGGCTGGAAACCAATGGGAATTAGAAGAACTGTCACCAAAAGTAAGGGTAATTTACTCTACGAGATAGATGGTAAATCTGCTGTTGAACTATACTTGAAATATTTAGGAAAAGAAGAAAAACTATCGGATCAAAATTTTAAAATATACGAGGAAATAGGGTTTGAATATCCCTTCATTGTAGAGAGAGATAAAACCGAAACCATTCTGAAAACGCCTGTGAATATTGACAGTAAAGAAAAGGCACTTGTTATGAACATCCCTATGGAAGAGGATTCAAAATTTTGGTTCACACAACCACCAGAATTCAATATCGTTGAAGAAGTAATTGAAAAAGCAACCCAATTAAAACAAGACATCAATAAAGGAGTTGATGCCCTGTTAATTTTTTCGTGTGCAGGAAGACAACCTATTCTTGGACCCATGTCAACAGAAGAGAACGAAGGCCTCGCCGAACTTTGGAAAACACCTATGGCTGGATTTTTTACCTATGGCGAAATAGGCAGGTCGTATCAAGGCAAGCAAAATTTTCATGCAGGTGCATGTTGCTGGGTAACATTAAAAGAAAAAGCATGAATCAACACCTCAAACATATTTTAGATTTTATTGAAAGTTCAAATCACTTTTCTGAAGATGACAAAGCTGCCTTATTAAAATCGGTAAAGAGTGCCGATAAAGATTTGCTCATTTCAGATTTTAAATTAGAACGAACTGAAAAAGTAAAACGCACCACTGCTATTTTATTAGAGGAAACCATTGAAGAATTAGAGCATAAACGAAAAGCTATAGAAGACACAAACAATGCACTTCAAAAATCGTTAGATGAGCTTAAAGCGACTCAAACTCAATTAATTCAATCCGAAAAAATGGCAAGTTTAGGTGAATTGACTGCTGGAATTGCCCATGAAATTCAAAACCCTTTAAACTTTGTCAATAATTTTTCAGAAGTCAGTAAAGAATTACTCGAAGAAATGTTGGAAGAAATTGAAAATGGCGACATGGAAGAAGTCAATGCCATTGCACAAGATGTCATTCAGAATCTAGAGAAAATAAACCACCATGGAAAACGTGCAGATGGTATTGTAAAAGGCATGTTACAACATAGCCGAAGCAGTTCTGGAGTAAAAGAATTGACAGATGTCAATGTTTTGGTAGATGAATATTTACGTCTGGCTTATCATGGCTTACGTGCTAAAGACAAATCGTTTAATGCTGCATTGGAAACACATTTAGATGATAATATTAAAAGAATAAGTATTGTCTCTCAAGATATAGGTCGTGTGGTTTTAAACCTTATTACCAATGCTTTTTATGCTGTGAACGAAAAGAAAAAAAAACAAACTGATGCTTATGAACCAAAAGTAACTGTTGAAACAAAAAAATTAAAAGATGCCATAGAAATTTCTGTAAAAGACAACGGAAATGGCATTCCTAAAAAAGTATTGGATAAAATATTTCAACCGTTTTTTACAACCAAACCTACTGGACAAGGGACAGGATTAGGCTTATCCTTAAGTTACGATATTATTAAAGCACATGGTGGCGACATTAAAGTAAACACCAAAGAAAACGAAGGCACAGCATTCATTATCACATTACCAACAACCAACAACGCATGAAACTGACAAAAAAAATAGAAACCGAAATCTGGAAGATTTATGATACTTGGATGCAAGGATACCTGAATGCAGATGTCGAAACATATAATTATTATTTTGATGAAGACTATCATTTTATAGGCTCGACAAACAATGAAGAATTTCTAAACAAAAAAGATACTACAGATTTTTTTAAAGCTACAGGAGACCAATTTGCTGGATTGACAGATTTGCGTAAGGAAACCAAAACAATTGAAGTTTTTGGAGAACATGTTTTTATAACCCATTTTTTTGATGCTTGGTTTAAAAACGAAAAAGATTGGAGTTATTATGGGAGATTTCGATTTTCTTCTGTAATGCATAAAACTAAAGAAGGCTGGCGTTTTATATATCAACATTTTTCAATGCCAGACTCTAAATCAGAAGAAGGACAAACCATTGGCTTCGATAAAGTCCATCTTGAAAATCAAGAGCTTCGAGAAGCTATTCAACGTAGAACTACAGAACTAGAGCAAAAAAATCGTGAACTCGAAGTAGAAACAGCTTTAGAACGCATTCGCGCACAAGCAGTAGCCATGAAAGAATCCACAGATTTGCTGGATATTGTGGTAACCATGCGCAATGAGTTTATTAAACTTGGTCACGAAGCACATTATTTCTGGCACATGATGTGGCTCCCAAAAACATACGAAAAAGCCATGACTTCAGGTGATGGTAGCAAAATTGGTTTTGTAATGGAGTTACCAAGGCACATACATGGCGACATTCCTCAATTAGCAAAATGGGAAAAAAGCAAAAAACCAACCGTTGTGTATGTCATGAATGTAGATGAGGCCATTGAATACGTTGACAAAATGATCAACCTAGGGGACTTTAAAAACATAGATCCACAAGCGCCAACACATGATGACATCAGGCATATTGGCGGCCTGACCTTTATCATGGCACGAACCACACATGGAGAAATTGGTTACTCTTTGCCTGGAATTGTAAAAAACCCTCCAAAAGAAGACATTGATATTTTAGTAAAATTTGCAGGCGCTTTTGATTTAGCACATCAGCGTTTCCTCGACCTACAAAAAGCTGAAAAACAAGCACGCGAAGTTCAAATAGAATTAGCACTTGAAAAAGTACGAAGCCGAACCATGGCAATGCAACGTAGTGAAGAATTGCAAGAAGCCTCTTTTTTATTAGATCAACAAATAAGAGCATTAGGCATTAAAACTTGGGGATGCGCTTTTAATATTTACGGAGAAAACGAATCAACCGAGTGGTTTGGAAACGAAGCTGGTATTTTACACACTTATACAGTTCCGAGAGAAGGCATATTTAAGGACTATTACAACAAAGGTCAAAAAGGTGAATCACTTGTCATTAAAGAGTTTTCTGGAGACGACTGTGTAGCTCATTACGAATATATGAGTTCACTTCCTGTTATAGGAGATGTATTAAAAACCTTAAAAAAAACAAACAATGGTTTTCCAACCTACCAAATAGACCATGTTGTTTATTTTAGGTATGGCTATCTATTATTCATTACGAGAGAACATGTACCAGACTCACATGATATTTTTAAACGTTTTGCCAAAGTCTTTGAGCAAACCTACACACGTTTTCTAGACCTTCAAAAAGCTGAAGCGCAAGCCAGAGAAGCACAGATTGAAACTGCTTTAGAACGTGTAAGATCAAGTGCAATGGCTATGCACAAAAGTGATGATCTCACAAAAGCAGTAGATATTGTATTTTCAGAATTAAAACAATTAGAATTTAACACAGTTCGTTGTGGTATTGGCATTTTTAATGACCAGTCTAATAATGTAAATGTGTGGACTACCTCATCCAATAACAAGAAAGAAACCTCACATTTGTCTGGCGATGAAAAACTTGAAGGTCATCCACTTCTAGATGGAATCTACAATGCATGGAAAAAGCAAGTAGATTTTTCTTATACTTTAAAAAATAAAGATCTTGAAAATTATTACCAGATTGTTTCAAATTCAAACCTTCCGGTCACTGCAACTATTGATGATGATAAATTAACAACTCAATACTACCATGTCGTTGTTTTTCCTGCAGGAGGACTTTTTGCCTTTAGTGACACCGAATTTACCCAAGATAAAAAACTATTAATGAAGCGTTTTGGAGAAGTATTTCACCTTTCCTTTACTCGTCACCTTGATTTAAAACAAGCTGAAGCGCAAGCCAGAGAAGCTCGAATAGAAATGGCTTTAGAAAAAGTACGTTCGCGAACTATGGCCATGCAAAATAGTAGCGAATTGCCAGAAGCTGCCAACAACTTGTTTCTTCAAGTACAAGAATTAGGTATTCCTGCTTGGAGTGCTGGCTATTGTATTTGGGAGGACAACCAGAAAAGTGCTTGGTGCAATATGAGTAGTGAAGGTGAGATTCAAAAAGGATTCTCCTTACCTACTATTGGCGAAGGCTATAATTTTGAGAAACCGCTTAAAAATAACGAACCATTTCATGTTGCAGAATTGGGTGGTAAGAAATTAGTAAAGCATTACGACTTTATGAAGACACTTCCAATTGTTGGAGAAGTTTTAGAAAACTTTGAAAAATTAGGGATTGCATTACCAACCTTTCAAATTTTCCATATTGTTTTTTTTACGCATGGTTATCTCATGTTTATCACATACGAAGCTGTTCCAAACGATTGGGAAGTTTTTAAACGTTTTGGGAAAGTTTTTGAACAAACTTATACGCGCTTCCTAGACCTTCAGAAAGCAGAAGCACAAACTCGCGAAGCACAAATCGAAGCCGCCTTAGAACGTACACGTACTCAAAGTATGCTCATGCAACATTCTAATGAATTAAACACAACAGCTCAAGTTTTTCATGAGCAACTACAATTACTAGGTATAGATTCTGAATTCTCCTATTTATGGCTGCCGGACGAAACTGAAAAAAATCATCAGTTTTGGGCAACATGGAGTGAACGCAAGAAAAGAAAAACCATTTACAAGAATAAAGCAGTTACGTTTCCTTTAGATAAAAGTGAACCCTCTATTGAAGCTTGTTATGTTGCGTGGGAAAGTGGAGAAACTGTTCATGTCAACCCTGTACATCCAGATCAAGTGGAAGACTATTTTAACACATGGTCCGAATTGCTTAATGACGTTGAAAAATTTAAACCAGAATTATTTCCAGAGGGATTGTACTATATAGATGCCTATATGGACTATGGTTGCTTTGGTATTATGATAAAACGTCAACTTAATAACGATGAAAAAAATATACTAAGTCGTTTTTCTAAAGAATTTCAACGGACTTACACACGTTTTCTAGACCTTCAAAAAGCAGAAGCCCAAACCAGAACAGCTCAAATAAACTTAGCAGTAGAACGCGTAAGAGCC
Source organism: Flavobacteriaceae bacterium LYZ1037 (assembly GCA_003144015.1). Lineage (GTDB taxonomy): Bacteria > Bacteroidota > Bacteroidia > Flavobacteriales > Flavobacteriaceae > Xanthomarina. The sequence continues at coordinate 372,097 of QFWS01000003.1, forward strand.
AAAGCTTTGGCCATGCACAAATCTGAAGAGATTATGCAAGTAGTAGCAAAGCTAAAAGACGAAGTCATGTCTCTAGATATTCCTAATGTGATTGCCGCAACTATTTTCTTAAATGAAGGCGAGGATAAAGTAAGAATGTGGGATTTGTCATCCTTAGAAAAAGATGATGCTGGTTATGAGATCCCTTTTGACATCACTTTTAAATTAAAAAAATCGGATCCTCATTTATATGTAAAACGTGTTTGGGAAAATCCAAATGACTACTTTTTAGAATTACAAGAAGCAAAAGACTTTAAAAGAATTATTGCATGGCTTCGAGAAAATAATAAAAATGACATTGCCGATGAAGTTGAAGAATATACTGAATCCACAAAATTAGAACGTTTGCATCATGCCGTAAAAAAATTAAATAATGGCAAGTTGGTTATCGATTTATTGAATCCACCTTCCAATGAAATGGAAACCATTTTAACTAAAATGGGAGCAGCATTCGATTTAGCCTACAAACGTTTTGAAGATTTACAAAAAGCAGAAGCACAAGCTAGAGAAGCACAGATTGAAGCGGCATTAGAAAGAGTACGTTCACGTTCTTTAGCTATGCACCAAAGCCATGAAATGAATGCTGTGATGGAAGAGTTTTTAGTAAGAATACGGAGTCTGGATATTGATTTTGACGCAGCAGCTATTATCGAATTTAAAGACAAACACTTTGACGTGTGGTCAGGGTATGAGTCGGGTACCGTTAGTATGGTCAGGTTTCTTTTTGCTGAAATGGAAATTAAAGTGTTAAAAGATTTACTAACGGCAAGGCAAAATGGACTGGAGTTGCTCTCACACCAATATTCATTTGAACAAAAGAATGAATTCTTTAACGACTTAATCGAAAAAACGAGTTTTGGTGAGACTATAGGGGAAAGAAAAAAATTCCTCATGGAAACGGAATGTTATACCGTTTCAGTTGGTTTTGCAAAACACATTGCCATACAATTAATGAGTTATTCTAGACCGTCATTTTCAGAATCTGATAATAACGTATTAATGCGATTTGTAAAAGTTTTTGAGCAGGCCTATGTTCGATTTCTCGATTTACAAAAAGCTGAGGCACAAACTCGTGAAGCACAAATTGAAGCCGCTTTAGAGCGTGTACGTTCAAGAAGTATGGCCATGCATAAAAGTGTAGAAATGTTAGAGATTATAGAAGTTATCGCTAAACAATTATTGCAATTAAATTTGAAATTTGATACTGTAAGTTTTGGAAAGAATAATCAAGAAGGAGATTTTAAATTCTGGATTGCATCTAAAGGACAACCCAAACCCATGTTAATTCAGGTTCCATTTTTTAACTGTAGAATGCTAAATACTGTTCAAGAGGCGCAAAAAGAAGGGATCAGCTTTTTGCAAAATGTTTTTAATGCAAAAGAAACCAAGGAATGGAGTCAACATTTAATCAAATTCTCAGATTTAAAATATTTACCTCAAGAAGTAAAAGATTTTATATTAAATGCACCAGGTTTTGCGCGATCTAGCTTCTTACTTAAGAGTATCAATTTATATGTTGGTAATTATAGAGCCATTCTTTTCACAAAAGAAGAAAATGAAATTTTTAATCGCTTTGCAAAAGTATTCGAGCAGTCCTACATACGTTTCCTCGATTTACAAAAAGCAGAAGCACAGTCAAGAGAATCTCAAATTGAAGCCGCTTTAGAAAAAGTACGTTCGCGTTCCTTGGCCATGCATAAACCTGATGAACTTCAAGAAGTGGTTGCTGTGGTTGCTGAAAAACTTCAGGAATTAGGAGTGATATACGATGCTGGTGGTGTCATTCTCTGTACTTACTTCCCAGACAACAAAGATGTTGTGCATTGGATTGCTGTTGATGACTTTTCAACTTCGGGAAGATATTTTGTACCCTATTTTGATAATCCTATTTTTAACGAAGCTTGGGATTCTAAATCTCGAGGTGATGTTTATTTCTCTAAAGAATTTACTGTAGAAGCAAAAAATGATTTTTTTAAACAAGCATTTGAGCATAGTGATTATAGACAGATGCCAGATGACTATAAGCAATTTGTACTTCAGGCTGATAAACATTATCTGTCTGCTGCTTGGTCAAAAAATTCTGCAATTATTATCCCTTCGCTTACAGGAGCTGTTCCTTCTGAAAGCGATGCGGAAATCATAAAACGTTTTGCCAAGGTTTTCGAACAAGCTTACATTCGTTTTATGGATCTGCAAAAAGCAGAAGCTCAAGCCCGAGAATCACTTATCGAAATTGGTCTGGAACGTGTAAGAAGTAGAACCCTTGCCATGCAAACTTCAGAAGAATTAGCAGATACAGCTGTTGTTCTCTTTAAACAACTTATAGATTTAGGCGTTGCTCCAAACAGATTATTTATTGGTATTATCAAAGATGAAGGATCTGCTATAGAAGCCTGGGCAACCAATGAAGATGGTAGTAAAATAGCCAGTCAGTTTACCTTACAAGCATCCAAAAACAAATCCATAAACAAAATGCTGAATGGTTGGAAACAAGATGAAAAGTCTCTTGTTATCGATATGAAAGGCAAAGAATTGCAGGACTATTTTCAATACTTAAATAAAGAAATGAATATTCCTTTTATGTATGGATTAGAACAAAAAAGAAGAGTTCAGACCCTCGCCTACTTTTCAGGTGGCTTAATTGGTATGGCTGCTCCTAATGAGCAATCTGAAGACAGCATGCGTTTGCTAGAACGTTTTGCTTCCGTTTTCAATTTAACTTATACGAGATTTAACGATTTAAAAATTGCTGAAGCACAAGCCAAAAAAGCCGAGGAAGACTTAATAAACTTACAGCTTGCTAAAAAAAGTGCTGAAAATGCCTTATCAGAATTACAACTTACACAAACCCAATTAATCCAATCAGAGAAAATGGCAAGTTTGGGAGAATTAACAGCTGGTATTGCTCATGAGATTCAGAACCCGTTAAACTTTGTCAATAATTTTTCTGAAGTCAGTAAAGAACTGTTGGATGAAATGCTGGAGGAAATTGAAAATGGCGACATGGAAGAGGTTAAAGCCATTATGAATGATGTTATACAGAATTTAGAAAAAATAAACCATCATGGCAAACGTGCAGATGGCATTGTAAAAGGGATGTTACAACATAGTCGTGCTAGTGGAGATAAAAAAGAATTAACAGACATTAATGCTTTGGCTGATGAGTATTTACGATTAGCGTATCATGGTTTAAGAGCAAAAGACAAAAGCTTTAACGCTTCCTTAATCACTGATTTTGATGATAAAATTGGTACTGTTAGTGTTATTCCACAAGATATTGGTCGAGTAATCTTAAATTTATTAACTAATGCATTTTACATAGTAAATGAAAAAAAACAATCCAATCAAAATGGCTACGAACCAACTGTATCATTAGTCACTAAAAAAGAGGATAATGGAGTAACAATTTCTGTAAAAGATAATGGTAACGGTATCCCTAAAAAAGTTTTAAATAAAATTTTTCAACCTTTTTTTACCACCAAACCAACTGGTCAAGGCACTGGGCTGGGTTTAAGTATGAGTTACGACATTATTACAAAGGGTCATGGTGGAGAGTTGCTTGTGGAGACGAAAGATGGGGAAGGCACAACATTTAGTATTCAACTACCAATAAAATCAAATTTATGAAAGCTCTAAAGGATAATTTGTTAGAAAAATGCCATTCAGATTTTATAAATATTTGTTTCGGCGACTTTCCGATTAGAGAAGTAAAAAATAGCGTGAGTCAAAATATCACCGGCTATGGCACCAATATTAACGAAAAAATTAGATCCTTTCTTGATTTTATTTCACTTCTAAATATGCAACGAGAGGAATCGGAAGGCATTGATATGACATTCGATTTCGTCACAATTTCAAAAACGGTTTTTTCTGAAGGAAAATCAGCTGTTTTTATAGATGAAGGATCTGTGAAAATGACCATTGATAATAAACCTATTGAACTCTTTGTACGTCTTTCTTCAATTTTTGAATTTGAAAACATGAAATGGATGACGATTCACTTTCATGGTTCATTCCCTCAAGGTGAAGAAGGGGACCCAGACACTTGGTCTGTAAATGAATGGAAACAAAAGAATGAACGTTTAGAACAGCTTATTGAAAAACGAACGGAAGAATTGCGTCAATCATTAGAACATCTAAAAGCTACACAAACCCAATTAATACACTCAGAAAAGATGGCTAGTTTGGGCGAATTAACTGCTGGTATTGCACATGAGATACAAAACCCGTTAAACTTTGTAAATAATTTCTCTGAAGTAAGTTATGAACTAGTAGATGAAATGAATGACGAATTGGACAAAAGAGATATTGAAGAAGCAAAGCATATTGCCTTAGACATTAAACAAAACCTCGAAAAAATAAACCATCATGGTAAGCGTGCAGATAGTATAGTAAAAGGGATGTTACAACATAGTCGAAAAAATACAGGTAAAAAAGAACCTACCGATATTAACAAGTTAGCGGACGAATATCTTAGATTAGCCTATCATGGTCTTAGAGCAAAAGACAAATCTTTCAATACTACAATAATTACCGATTTTGACGACTCAATTGAAAAAGTCAACCTCATCCCTCAAGATATTGGAAGAGTCATTCTTAATATAATTACAAACGCCTTTTATGTGGTTGATGAAAAAAAGAAATCTGAAATCAAAAATTATGAACCTACCGTAACTATTAGCACCAAACAAAGAGGTAAAAACATTGAAATTTATATTACAGATAATGGAAACGGCATTCCAAAAACCATATTGAACAGAATTTTTGAGCCTTTTTTTACCACCAAACCAACAGGTCAAGGCACAGGGTTAGGGCTGAGCATGAGTTATGATATCATTAAAGCACATAATGGTGAATTGAAAGTGGACACAATAAAAAATGAAGGCACTACATTTTCAATTTTACTTTTCAACAATAAAAAATCAAATAGGTAAACTACATAAGTAATTAGAAATTATGAGAACAAAAAAACTAATAAAAAATAAATTCTTTTTCTTAATAACGTTGGGTGTATTTCTATTGACTTTCTTACATCCTAATAATTTGTTTGCCCAAGAAATTGATGCTAATTATATTACAATTTCAGATGGAATGGCGTCTCCTACAGTACAGGCTATATTGCAAGATAGTTATGGTTATATTTGGTTTGGCACTTCAAACGGGCTTCAAAAATATGACGGAATTAACTTCGAGAATTTTAAAAGTATTCCCGGAAAAACGAATAGTTTACCAAACAATAATGTTTGGGTAATTACAGAAGATGACGAACATAATTTTTGGATAGGAACTGATGCAGGTATTTCCTATTTTAATAGAACTAATAAAACGTTTACAAACTACGATTTCACTAAAATATTCAATCTTTCATCCGAACTAAGTGCCGTATTCTCTATTTTTATCGATTCGCAAAAAAACATTTGGGCTAGCTCTAGAGGAGCTGATTTAGTACGCTACGATAAAGAAAAAGATACTTGGATTCGGGCAAGTTTTGCCATACCTAACATATCTGGTGAAGCAAATATAAAGTTAAGTTTCAATTTATCAATAGTTGAAGATTCCAAAGGTGGTTTATGGACTGGATCTATGGCTTATGGTTTATTATATCGAGCAAAAAATGAAGAAAAATTTAAACCGGTTGTTTTTAAACAAAACGAAAAAGTAGACTTTACAAACGAAAAAAATAATGTCACTGCTTTATATTTCGATCATAAAGACCAACTCTGGATTACAACCTTAAAAGGAATCTACAAATATAATTCTGAAAATAATACCTTAAAAACATTACAAACTTACCAAGATGAAACGCTACTAATGGAAAACTATTTAAATAGTATCATGCAAGATCACAATGGTAATATTTGGATTACCAACAACATCCATGGCATGTTAAAGTTTGAAGGCATTTCAGATCAATTTCAAAACATTCTAGTAAGTGGTGTTTATAAAATGAAAGGACTAGGTTTTAACGTTATATTCGAATGTATGACAATAGACAAAAGTGGTATTTTTTGGATTGGAAGTACAACCAATGGTGTTCTAAAGTATGATCCTGAAAAGAAACCTTTTCTGCATTATACCCATGACCAAACAAATCAAAAAAGTATGAGTATGAATGGTACTTTTGGGTTGCTAGCTTCAAAAGTCTATCCAAACATAGTTTATGTAGGTACCCGTGGTAAAGGTCTAAATATTTTTAATGAAAAAGAACAAACATTTAAAGAGGTACGCTTTAATGCTGTGAATGATTTTTACGGAGGTGCTGTGAGAAGTATTGGAGAGAACCCAGATGGAACTCTATATATAGGTACTTGGGGAGATGGTTTAATAAAGCTAGATAAAAACTATAAAGAAACTGCAAGATATATTTATGATCCCAAATCTGATAAAAGTATTTCAGACAATAGCATTCGTGTGCTAAAAAAGGATGCCAAAAATAACTATTGGATAGGCACAAACAACGGACTCAATTATTTTGACATCAATACAAATACGTTTAAACGTTTTAGTAGTGTTTCAAGCAAAGCTTACCCGGATGAGTTAGTGCAAAAAATAGAGGCATGGAGCCAAAGAAATAAGGTTATTGCTAAACTATTAGAAGTTACAGATAACCAAAACTTGACACAGACTTTTGAAATAACAAAAACAGGTACTTACTTGATTGCTTCAGTGGGAGAAGGTAATGTTACTAGCATGAGTGATTTTGGGCTTTTGCAAAATGCAGCTAAAGATACCCTTTGGATTTCAAATCAATTTGAGAAAACAAATTATGCTGGAGGAGCTAATAAAAACAGAATTGAAGTCAAGCTTATAGATCTTCAACCTGGAACATACGAACTTAAATACCATTCTGACGACAACCATAGCTTTAGTGACTGGAATGCTCTCCCACCTGACAAAACAAGCTTATATGGAATTGTTCTTGTCGATTTAAACGACGCTTCAGATAATGCTTTAGTAGAATCTCTTTTAACACAAGGTACAGTTGACTATACTTTAAGCGCCAATAACATATTATCACTAGCACTAACAGATTCTGATTTATGGGTAGGTACAGATGTTGGCGGACTTAATAGGATTGACCTAAAAACCAATACCACTACTACTTATAGAGCAGATGCAAATTCAGAAAATTCACTTAGCAGTGATCTTATTTATGGTATTGCCATAGACCAAAAGGGCATACTTTGGCTTGCAACAAATGCAGGTTTAAACAAACTAGACCCTAAAACTGGAACTGTTACACGTTACGGTGAAACAGATGGTTTGCCAACAAATTTAATAGAAGCTGTTGTTATTGGCAAAAATGACGAATTCTGGGTCTCCACTCAAAACGGATTATCACAAATGGTTAACAACGAAGCTCTAGACAAAGTAACTTTTATAAATTACAGCTCTGATGATGGTCTAGGTGGCGATATTTTTATATCTCAAGTTGCAACAGTTACTCCAGAAGGTAGATTTTATTTTGGTGGAGAACACGGCCTTAATGCAGTAAATAAAATAAAAGCTAATGATGTTCCTCCAAACTTGGTTTTATCAGATTTGTTAATTTCTAACCAGTCTATCTATAACATGGAAGATGTATCTCCTCTTAAAAATAATTTGATGGACACTGAGGACATTTCATTGGCCTTTAATCAAAACAATTTGAGTTTTGAATTTGTTGCCTTGCACTATACAAATCCTAAAAAAAATCAATATGCTCATATGCTGAAAGGATATGACACAGATTGGATTTACGATAATCGTAACTATGCATCGTACACCAATTTAGATCCTGGATCTTATGAGTTTCTTATTAGAGCTTCAAATGCGTATGGTGTTTGGAGTGAAAAAGAAAAATCCATTCGAATTACTATCACACCTCCTTGGTATAAAACTTGGTGGGCATATTCGGCTTACGTATTGCTTTTTGGTCTATTATTTTTTGTTTTTGACCGTATCATGCGAAGAAGGCTAATATTAAGAGAACGTGAAAAATCCAGAGAAAAGGAATTAGCACAAGCTAAAGAAATTGAAAAAGCATACACAGAACTTAAGAATACCCAATCTCAATTAATCCAATCTGAAAAAATGGCAAGTTTGGGTGAGCTTACAGCTGGCATCGCTCACGAAATTCAAAACCCTTTAAACTTTGTGAATAATTTTTCGGAAGTGAATATCGAACTAATCGACGAGTTACAGGAAGAACTAAATGCTGGAAATACCGAAGAAGCTATCGAGATATCAAACGATATTAAAGATAATGAGAAAAAAATAACGCATCATGGAAAGCGAGCAGATTCGATTGTAAAAGGGATGTTAAAACATAGCCGTAATACAAGTGGAGAAAGAGAACCTACAAATATCAATGCGATTGCTGACGAATATTTACGATTGGCATATCACGGACTTCGTGCAAAAGACAAAACCTTTAATGCAACTTTAAACACAGATTTGGATGAATCTATAGGAAACATTAATGTGGTAGGTCAAGATATAGGTAGAGTTATTTTAAATTTAATTACCAATGCTTTACATGCCATTTCAACCAACACTAAAGATTCAAAAGAAAAAACTATTAAAAATCCAACAGTCTGGTTAAGCACTCAGCAAATTGGAGATAACATTATAATTAAAGTAAAAGATAACGGATCTGGGATTCCTAATAAAATAATAGACAAAATATTTCAACCCTTTTTCACAACTAAAGCTTCAGGGCAAGGAACAGGGTTGGGGTTATCCATGAGTTATGATATTATTAAATCGCATGGAGGCGATCTAAAAGTGGACAGCGAAATAGGAATAGGAACCACATTTACAATAACATTACCAAAATAGAAATAAAATGAAAATACTTGTAGTAGACGACGAAAAAGATGTACAAATACTTTTTCAACAACGATTTAGAAAAGAAATAAGAAAAGATGAACTGGAATTTATGTTCGCCTTTTCCGGTGAGGAGGCTCTAGATATTTTAAAATCCATGGACCAAGAAGCAGTATTGATTTTGTCTGACATCAACATGCCAGGTATGAGTGGCTTACAACTTTTAGAAATTATAAAAAAGGATTTTGTAGCACCTCCTCCAGTAGTTATGATGGTTACTGCTTATGGAGATGAAGAAAACTATAACACAGCTAAAAAGTTAGGTGCAGATGATTTTTTAACTAAACCTGTGGATTTTAAGGAATTAAAAAATAAACTAACACAAAATATATAATGGCTAAAATACTAGTAGTAGACGATGAAGCAGATTTAGAGGTCTTAATAAAGCAAAAGTTTAGAAAACAGATTAGAGAAAAAAAATATGAATTCTATTTTGCAATTAATGGCGTAGATGCACTTGAAAAAATTTCTGCTGAACCAAATTTAGATATTGTTCTAAGCGACATTAATATGCCAGAAATGGATGGATTGACTTTATTGACAAAACTAAGCGAACAACGTCCTTTGCTCAAATCTGTTATTGTATCAGCTTATGGAGATATGGAAAACATTCGAACAGCCATGAATCGAGGTGCATTCGATTTTATAACAAAACCCATCAATTTTGAAGATTTAAATATTACCGTTGAAAAAACACTAAAGCATAGTAATCAAATTAAAGAAACACTACAAGCCATCAAAGAAAATAACATTCTAAAAATGTATGTCGATGAAAATGTAATTAACTTTATGGGAAGTCGTGAGTACGAATCCACCATTATGGATAACGATACCATTGAAGCTACAGTCATGTTTATAGATTTATGTGGCTTTACTAAAATAAGTGAAACAGCTCCTGCAGATACAGTGGTTACTATGATAAACACATATTTTGATGAAATGGTAAAGGAAATCATGGCACAACAAGGTTTTATTGATAAATTTATTGGAGATGCTATTATGGCTGTTTTTAGAGGCGAATATCACTTAGATAGAGCAATTGATGCAGCACTAGCTGTGAGGCATAAAATAAATAACCTTGCAAAGTCTAAAAACTTGCCAGATTTTATACCAAAAGTTTCTATAGGAATTAAAAGTGGCGAAATGATTTCAGGTAATATTGGTTCGGTTAGTTTAAAAAGATTAGATTATACTGTAATTGGAGATACTGTAAATACAGCAGCTCGATTCCAAGATGCAGCTAAAGAAAACCAAATAATTATTTCCGAAGCCTGTTACAACCAAGTAAAAGAAGCCTTTAAATGCGAGAAAATTGGAGACATTAAATTAAAAAACAAAGCAGAAGCAATAACTGTTTATGAAGTTTTAGAATAGAAAATTCAACTTTTTCAAGAAACCAACCCATATGGAAACGCAAGAACCACAAAAGCCAAAAAACAGAAAAAACAAGCATACCGATGATTTAATTGACCATTATTGGGGAAGCATTTCATATGTATCATCCTTAATAAAAGCCTCTGAAATTAAAGCTGGTCTTATTCTTTCATTTTATGGAATTTTACTTAATTTTTCATATAAATACATCGAAATAATTCTTGAAACAGCAACAGACAAAACGTTTCTATATGTACTACTTGGTGCTTGGTTTATAAGCACAGTAATTTCCATTTATTTTAGTGTGCGTTGCTTTATGCCTAGAATAGAAGCTAAATACGAAAAAAATATTTTCTTTTTTGGAGATGTTATTTCAAAGTTTGGAAACATCAAAGAATTTTCAAAAACCTTTTATAATATAAGCTTAGATGGAGAACAACTTTTTGATCAATTAGGTCAACAGATTTTTATTATTTCTAAAATTGCTGCTTTAAAATTTAAGTATGTTAACAAGTCCTTGCGCTTTTTAGCTTTGGGTCTTTTTTTACTCCTTGTATTAGTATCATATAATTTAATAGTCACTCATTCTTAAAAAATTAATCCAATTATAGGATGTGAATTGATTTTTTAATTATCTTTAAATCACTTAATACATCTCATTATGAAACTCTTAGCTTTTATTCTGTGTGTGTTTTGTTTTATTATTAAACCTTTCGCACAAGAACCAAAAGCCCCATCTCCTATTCTATTTATTTATGACGCAAGTGGCTCTATGTGGGGTAAACTAGATGCACAAACTAAAAAAGACATTGCAGCTAACGTTTTAACCACAACGGTAAGCAATTTGCCTAAAAACCAACAAATTGGTCTCATGGCTTATGGCCATAGAACCAAAGGAGATTGTGAAGACATTGAATACCTTGTAAATCTTTCAAATAATTCAAAAGAAAAAATTGTTGAAGCAGTAAATGGTATTAATTCTTTAGGTAAAACACCTTTAGCACGTTCTGCAACTCTTGCTATTAATTCCTTGCGGGATAGTAAAACAAAAGCTACCATCATTCTAATTACCGATGGTATTGAATCCTGCGATGGTAATATATGTAAAGTCGTAACAGATGCTAAAGCAGAAGGCATCAATTTTAAATTACACATTGTAGGTTTTGGTTTGAAAGAAAGTGAAACTGAACAATTAAAATGCGCTGCAAAAGCTGGAGATGGTCATTACTACAATGCTGCTGACGCAAGTAGCTTGGATGAAGGACTTGCTGAGGCCACCTCAGAAACAATAGATAAACCAAATGGAAATTTTTCTATTTATGCTACAAAAAACGGACAACCCGTAGATGCTTGGGTAAAAGTAGTAAAATCGGGTACTAAAGATGAAATAGCAGGAACTAGAACCTATCGTGATACAGGTTGGGTTTATTTACCTCCTGGAAAATACGATTTGATAGTCAATCCTCTAGAAAATTCTAGAATTAAAGGCACAACCATTTCCATTGAAAGTGTTAAAGATGAAATAGGACATCAAACAGTAAGTTTTGATGGTGGAAAAATCAACCTCATCACGCTAAACAATAACGAAGGTTGGGATTGCACAAGCAAAGTTACAACACAAGAAGGTGTGGTTGTTGGTGGTAGCAGAACTTATGGTAGACCATTGATTATAGAACTTAATCCAGGAGTTTACGATATTGAATTGATTGCATTAAACATGAAAGGGCATGAAAGCAAATTCACCATTGAAGATGTCATAGTGGAAGCAACAAAAACAACAGATGCAACACATAATTTTAAGACAGGGATTGCTATGATAGGTGTAAAAAGTGACGAAGAACTAATTGATGCCTTAGTCAGTATTAATAGTAAAGATACTGGTCTAAACGTTGCTGGTAGTAGAACCTATACATCAGAGTCCAGCAATCCAAGAGAATTTATTCTAAATCCTGGAGTCTATGATGTAAAAGTAACTGCAGCAAAAAAAGAATATTCTGGTAAAACAGAAACCTTTTCCATTGAAGTGAAACAAGGAGAAGTTGTTACCAAAATTTTAAACTTCTAATTATGGCACATCAAGCAGTAAAACCATACAGTTTTTTAATGTACTTTCTAGCTATAATTACTTCATTTTTTGTTGGTCTTACTTATGCTAGTATTGTAGAAGCAGGAAAAGGGCAAATGTTGGCTGGTGGAGCCATTGTATTTGGTTATGGTGTTATTGGTGCTTTTTTGGGTTTAATTATAGCCATATTTATTACCGTAAAAACTAATAGAAAATTAATTATCAAACTCAACCTCTTTCTTGCTTTGGCGATTGTCGCATTTTTCTCTTACTACACCATTAAGTATCAAAAGCTACAAAAAGTAAAAGAAAAAGAAAAATTAGAACAAGAAAATCAAAGACAGGAAAAACGTCTTAAAAAAAATTTAACGGCACCTGTTATGGAAGCTAAACCTAATCATGATAAAGAAATATCTTCAATAAATTATATTCGAGCTAAGCAATTGGCCATGTTAAATAAAAAAGCTGATTTCTCACAAGACAATTCAGAAATGGGTTTAGGTATGTTTTCACCAAATATGTACGAAAATAAAACACTTTATTTCTACGGAAACATTAATTATGAAAAAACTATTAACGACCATACACCTTATGACAGTATTACGTTTAGATTTGACAAATACAACAATATCGAAATTGCTACTGCTCCATCTTGGCTTGTTCCAATGCATTTAAAATTAGACTATGGCATTTTATCTTTTAAAGTAAAAACCATTATTCGAGATTTTATTGAAGTAGAAGTTAATACAACCAATGGACAATCTTCTTATGTAAGCCCAAGTCAAGGAACCGTACAATTTTGGCCAGAATTTTTATTGCAAGTCCATAGTATCGAGTTTTTAAATCCTGAAACTCAAGAAGCAAAATCTCGTCCTTTTGAATATTCTGACAGAGTGAATATTGCTTTTAAAATCATGCAACCCATAGCCATTAAACAAGATTGGATATTAGTGGCTTTAAAAGACAATAACTATCATAAAGTTGGAACAGGTTGGGTTAAATGGCGTGAAAACGGAAAGCTTTTAGTTAGATATTCTTTTTTAAGTTAATGTTAAATCCTTTATAACATTATAAACAACTCTATTTATTATTTATAGATTCGCAGATTAATAGATTGTGTTATGAGTGGGTTTAATATTGTTATGGTTATTGCCATCATCTTGTTTGCAAGATTAGGTGTGCGTTTAGTGACTGGATATTTTAAAATGAAGAAGGAAGATGAAGAATCTGACAATTTTAATAATTCTGAAGATCCTACTAGTTAGGAGCTTTAGGTTTTAACTTTCCCATTAAAATGATCTACTTTAGAATTAATTGGATTTCCTGAGCTTCTTCTAAATGAAGCTATTTGTCCACAATGCCATATGGCATCTGCAATAGGTCCATTTATTTCATTCCAAAAAGGAATTTCTTTATCTCCAATGATTTTATATTGTGAAATATCATCACTCGCCTTTAAAATATTGGCAGCTATTTCTAAATTCAATAAGGTTTGAATGCGTTTTTCTTCAAAAGTCATTTCAACAACACTTTTAGTATTTGTTTTTTTTAAAGTGGAATTTACTATAACTAAAGATAGGCTATAAATATGATTTATGGTTTCTGAAGTAGATCTTGCATTTTCACTTGGTTTATAGTTTAAGTCGGCTTCCGTTAAACTTTCTGTTGCCCAATAATATCTAAAGCCCAAACTTTCAACCATTCTTCCAGCAACTGTTCCAGCTGTATATGTTTCTGGATAATCAGGTAATTCGTAAAAAGGAAGTGTTTGCTCCATGTTTTCTTGTGCTTTAACAATGAAAACTGAAAAGAAAGTAATTAATAATATAAAAGATTTCATAATAAAGGATCTTTAATTAGCTAAACCATATTTATCAAACAAGTATACCAAACTCGCCATAGTTGCAGCTCCAAGTTCAAGCTCACGTTTGTTTACAGCATCAAAGGTATCGTTTGCTGCATGATGATAATCGAAATAGCGTTGCGAATCTGGACGCAAACCTGCCAGCACATTGGTATCTGTTTTTAATGGACCAACATCTGCTCCACTATGTCCTTTCTCAAAATAATGGATTAAATAAGGTTTAAATAGTTCTTTCCAACTTAATATTTGATTCATATCTGTGTCACTACAATCGAAGCTAAATCCACGAGGCGTAAATCCACCCGAGTCACTTTCTAAAGAAAATATATGATTTTCACCTTTTTGCTTTGCAATCTCAGCATATTTTGTGGCACCACGAAGTCCGTTTTCTTCATTCATAAACAAAACAACTCGGATGCTTCGTTTGGGTTTAATACCACTTTCTTTTAGTAACCGCAATACATCCATAGACTGTACCACTCCTGCGCCATCGTCGTGAGCACCATCTCCTAAATCCCAAGAATCTAAATGGCCACCAACAAGAATATATTCATTTGGAAACTGGCTTCCTGTAATTTCACCAATGACATTATAAGATTGTACATCATTTAATTGCTGGCAAGATTGGCTAAAAAAGAATTTTAAGTTTTTGTTTAATGCTAACATACTACTTAACAAATTTGCATCGTTTGTACTTATGGCTGCTGAAGGGATTCTTTTTGAGACAGGTATATCGCCATAGGTCATACTTCCTGTATGAGGAAAATCGTCCTGACGCAAATTCATAGAGCGAACTATTACACCAACTGCACCAAACTTAGTAGCTTCCATAGCACCTGCATACCTTTGATCTACACAACCTCCATAAGCTTCAAATGTTTGTATTAAATCTGCTTGCATAGGACGATTAAAAAACACTATTTTTCCTTCAATGTTTTCTTTTCCTAAAGATTCAAGCTCATCAATACTTTTAACCTCTAAAACCTGTGCTTTTAAGCCTCCAAAGGGTGTTCCAATAGATCCTCCAAGCGCACAAATATTCACTTTAGTTGTTGCTCCAGAAGCTGTTTCAATAAAAGCAAATTCTGGAGCTCCACGAACCCATTTTGGAACCATTACAGGTTGTAACCACACCTTATCTAAACCTATTTTTTGTAATTCTTCCTTGGTATATTCAATAGCTTTTTCGGCGTTTAAAGAACCCGATAATCGTCCACCAATTTGGTTGGACAAATGTTCTAACCATTTATAACTGTTACCATTTGTTAGAGAGGTTTTGTAAATAGTTTTTAAAATCTCTGCATCTGTTTGTGCTGAAACAAAACTTACAAATAGACATGTGAATACTAAAAAAAGGTATTTCATAATATGTGTTTGATAATTGAAAAGTCTAAAATAAGTAAATGCTAATCTTTTATTCTAAAAAGAATCTTAAATTAATCGTTTTCTAATTGTTTACGATATGCATCCAAATTTGCTTTTATTTTTGGATCTAATTCTGGTTCTTTAATGTCTTTATATGTTTTAAGGGTGTCCAATAAAATTTTAGCTACAATATAACGTGCTGTTGGTTTATCGTCTGCTGGAATAGCAAACCAAGGCGCATGAGGTTTGGAGGTTCTATTAATCGCGTCTTCGTAACAATCTTGGTAGCGATCCCAAAGTTTACGTTCTTTTAAATCTCCGGGAGAAAATTTCCAGTTTTTAGATTTCTTATCTAAGCGTCTAAGCAATCTGTTTTTTTGTTCATCTTTAGATAAATGCAAAAAGAATTTAAAAATAATGGTTCCATTTTGGGCTATATGTTTTTCGAAATTATTGATTTGCTCAAAACGTTTTTCCCAAAAAGCATCATTAACATCATCTAACGAATGTACATCTGGCAGATGCTCTCCTAAAATATATTCAGGATGTACACGAGTTACTAAGACATTTTCGTAATGTGTTCTATTAAACACCCCAAACTTTCCTCGAGCTGGTAAAGCAATATAATGTCTCCATAAATAATCGTGTTTAAGTTCTAAGTCTGTTGGAACTTTAAAGCTATGAACCACCACGCCTCTAGCGTTAAGCTCTTTAAAAACTTCACGAATTAAACTATCTTTTCCAGCTGTATCCATGCCTTGAATACAAATCAAAACAGCATATTTTCCATGCGCATACATGGCATTTTGAATTTTTGCCAGGTCTTTACAAACATCTTCAAGTTCGTCTTCAATTTTATCTTTATCTGCATCTAACTGGTAAGTGGTTGGTGTTTTTTTTAAAGAAATTTTTTGAGTTAACTTAAATGTATTTGATTTTATGGTTTTCAATTTTAAAGGGTTTTATTAATTTGAGTTTTAAAGATATCAATATTTTCTGTATTCCTATTAATTGTTTCTATAACTAAAGTACCTTTTATATTCTAAAAACTCATTAATTCGTATTTTAAAATATACCATGAAAAAATCGGTTATTATTCAAGGAAGTTCTAGAAGTAAAGGAGATACCAGTTTAATTGTAAATTATTTAGCAAGTAACTATCATATAGATGTTATTGATTTAAATACAAAAACAATTGGGCAATATGATTATGACTATAAAAATGAAAAGGATGATTTTATAGCAACAATGACAGAAATTATTGAAAACTATGACACAATTATTTTTGCCACTCCAGTGTATTGGTACACTATGAGTGGAATTATGAAAGCCTTTTTTGATAGAATTTCAGATTTATTAAGAGTCGAAAAAGATTTAGGAAGACAGTTACGAGGAAAAAATATGGCCATGATAAGCACGAGTAATATGGATGATTTAGTAGCTGGTTTTAATATGCCATTTGTGGAGTCTGCAAATTATTTGGGCATGACATATTTGGGTGATATACATACTTGGGTAGAAGGCAACCGGATTCCTAACATTGTAAAAACCAAAATAGATACTTTTTCTAATCTTTTAGTTCCTTAATAATTAGTTCTTGAATTTCACTATTATCTTTAAATAAACCATGAAGCATTACTAGTGTTCTTTCTTCAGACCCTTTTTTCCATTCATGCATGGCTTCCATAACTATAAAAAGTTTTGGATTATTATATTCAGGCTTAATAAATTCTGTAATTTCTGGCTGATTAACTAGTCGTTCTGAAAGCGTAGTACTCCCTATTAATAAAGATGCTTGTTCCAAAATAACATTTTTATTATTATCATTAGCAAATGAAATTTTCATAGCTAAATCTTGACTTCGTTTTAAATCAGCCAATTTATTACGAATATGAGGAGCTAATAATTTAATATCTCCAGTATTTTCTAAAGTTTCAATGGTACTGTAATTAAACTCTATTAATAATGAGTTTATTTCTACATTTAATAAGTTAGCTAATGCTTGATTTGTTTTTAAGTTTGGCTCATCGTAGGTTTTAAGATATTCATTATAGCCCAGCCTAAAAGAGTCTAGACTTGCAATGGTTTCTTCAATATATATTTTGTCTTTATTTAGATCGTCTAAAAGCTGATGGTAATAGTTTTGCCTTTCAGCGTCAAGTTTTCTATTCTCGCTCCATAAATTAAGTTGTAATGCAATTAAAATTCCAATAACCACAAGTACTATCTCTCCTATGGCATACAACAAATATTTGCTGAATTTGCTTTCAGAAATTAAACCTTGTCTTATTTTTCGGAAGAATTTTATCATTTACTTGCAAATAGTTTAACATCTTTTTCACTTACTTCTTTTTCGCCAAGAATAATCAGTCTTTCAACTACATTTCGAAGTTCACGAATATTTCCAGTCCAATCATAGTCCTGAAGCATTTTAACAGCTTTAGCGGAAAATGATTTTTTTGCAGTGCCTTGTTCCGTTGATATTTTCTCGGAAAAATACTCAATTAATAATGGAATGTCTTCACGTCTATCGTTAAGCGATGGGACTTTAATTAGTATCACTGCCAATCGATGGTATAAATCTTCACGAAATTTACTTTCGTTTATCTCGTTTTTTAAGTCTTTATTGGTTGCAGCAATTATACGAACATCAACTTTTATGTCTTTATCGCTTCCAACTCGCTGTATGCGACTTTCTTGTAAGGCCCTTAACACTTTAGCCTGAGCAGATAGGCTCATATCTCCAATTTCATCCAGAAAAATGGTTCCTCCATTTGCAGCTTCAAATTTACCAGCTCTGTCTTTTACTGCACTTGTAAAAGCTCCTTTTACATGACCAAATAATTCACTTTCTATAAGTTCAGAAGGTATTGCAGCGCAATTCACTTCAATTAAAGGCCCTTTAGAGCGTTCACTTTTCTGGTGTAGCCAATGTGCTACTAATTCTTTTCCTGTTCCATTTGGGCCAGTAATAAGCACGCGTGCATCGGTTGGAGCTACCTTTTCAATCATGTCTTTAATTCGAGAAATAGCATCGCTTTCACCAATCATTTCAAAATTTTTGCTCACCTTCTTTTTGAGCATTTTATTTTCTACTACAAGTTCTTTGCTATTTAAAGCAATACGAACTGTATTTAATAAACGGTTTAAATCTGGTGGTTTAGAAATATAATCGAAAGCTCCTAACCTCATGGTATTAACTGCAGTATCTAGATCGCCATGACCAGAAATCATGACCATTGGTATTTCAGGTTTAATTTTTTTAACAGCTTCAAGAACTTCAACACCATCCATTTTTGGCATTTTAATATCGCATAATACCAAATCGAAATCTTGATTTTTAATTTTCTCAATTCCTACTAAACCATCTTCAGCCTCTTCCACTTGATAGCTATTGTTTTCTTCGGAAAGAATTTTTACTAAAACTCTTCTAATAGCTGCTTCGTCTTCAATTATTAATATTCTTGGCATAATATTTATTTCTGTTTTTCAATAATATGAATATCTCTTTGTGGGAATGGAATACTTATGTTGTTCTCTCTAAACAACCTGTCTATTTCAAATCTAATATCACTTGAGGGTATTCTTGCATTAAAACTATCGTTTAGAGTGAATGCCACTTTAAAATTTAAAGAGCTTTCTCCAAAATCTGTAAATAAAACTCTTGGAGGTGGATCGTTAAATACTTCTGGATGGTTTTGTGCTGCTTGTAATAATAGTTTCTTAACCAACTGAACATCGCTTCCATATGCTACACCAACACTTACACTTTCTCTAGTTGTAGACCCATTTTGAGTCCAATTATACAAACTGTTAGTTAAATATAAGTGATTTGGAATAATAAGCACTTTATTATCTACAGTTACAGTTCTAGTGGTTCTTAGTTTTATTTCTTCTACTCGTCCAATTTTCCCTTCTAACTCTATAATATCTCCAACATGAACTGTTTGATCTGAAAGTATAAAGATTCCAGAAATAATGTCTTGAAATAGGGTTTGGAGTGCTAAACCAATACCTATTAATAAGGCTGCTGAAGCAGCAAAAAAACCAGTTACATTTACACCTAAGGTATGAAATGTAATAAGCATGATGACGATATATATAAACCATCTAGCATAAGAAAAAACAGACCTAAATTTCTGTTTATCGTCATATGGCAGGTTTCTTGTAATAATTTTTCTAATGAATCTTAAAATTAAGGAAGCCACTACCAATACAAGTACTAGAATAATAATATCCATAATACTTATGGAAATATTTTCTGATAAGGCATACGATTTATTTAAAAATTTTAAAAAATCCTTCATTTTAATATTTAATCCACTTTAATAATTCTTTATATGTAGGTTTTTTACCATACATTAAAATTCCTACACGATATATTTTAGCAGCAAACCAAACTGTGAAAATAAATGTTCCAATTAATAAACTTAACGACAATATTTGTTGCCATATTGGGACACCAAAAGGAATACGCATAAGCATGACAACTGGAGATGTTAATGGTATAAAAGAAAACACCGTTGAAACCGTTCCATGTGGATCTTCTATCACTGTAAAAATACCAATATAAACTGCCAGTATTAATGGCATTAAAATAGGCAATAAAAATTGTTGAGTATCAGTTTCGTTATCTACTGCTGCACCAATGGCTGCATATAAAGAACTATACAATAAATAACCTCCAATAAAAAACAGAATAAATGCCACTATTAAATTAGTTATTGGCAAATTGTAAAATGCTGTAATTACGTTTTGGATTTCCATATTTACATCTGGATTTTGCATGGCCTGATTTAATAGTTCTTGCTGTCCAGTTGATGACTGCGCAAAATCGATACCAAAAACAAAAGACACCAAGGTCATTAAAACGCCTCCTAAAATAATCCAAATAACAAATTGTGTAATTCCAGCTAATGAAGTACCTATAATTTTACCCAACATGAGTTGAATAGGCTTTACAGAAGAAATAATAATTTCGATTATACGACTTGTTTTTTCTTCAATCACACTCCTCATAATCATGTTTCCATAAATGATGATGAACATAAACAATAAATAACCAGCTAATCCTCCAAAAATTAATTTTACAACACTATCTATTTTTGAAGTTTTCTCACCAATAAAGCTCTCCTGAGCTATATTAACACGAATTCTTGAGGCCTTTATTTTTTCTATATCGACACCTTCAAATTCTAATTTTAAATCTGTAAGTTTTTTTTCTAATTTACTTTCTAAATCAGACATTAAGGTTAATGATGGCGAATCTTCAGAATAAAATTTAATATGCTCTCCTATTTCATTAATATTATTAAAGTTTTCTATATATAACAGACCATATTCTTCATTTTCATTTACATTTTTTTTGGCGTCCTCTAGAGAGATATTTTCTAGAATATTATATTTTATAGATTCTGTATCAGTAAAAGAACTTTTTAATATTCCAGACTCATCTAAAATAGAAATGGTTCGTTCTTTATTATTGTTTATTTGAGATAAGTAAGCTACAACAGCAATTAGAGCAATCATTATTATGGGGCTTAAAATAGTCATCACAATAAATGATTTATTTTTAACCTTGGTTAAATATTCTCTTTCTATGATAAGTGATAAATGGTTCATTTTTTAATTATTCTTTACAGCTTGAATAAAAATATCGTTTGCACTTGGTATTAACTCTACAAAATGAGAAACCTCTCCTTTTGAGGTTAGGTAACTTAATAAATCGTTTGGAAGATCGTTTTCTGAAAGTTTCACATTTAAGGTCAATGCATCGCCTAAGGTTTTAAAATTAGCTGGCGATACCTTAAATTCCTGAGATAGTTCTTTTTCTAACAAACTACTATTGGATGTTCTTATTCCAATCTCAAAGGTGTTGGTTTTAAATTGTTTTTTTATATCAATTAATTTCCCGTCTAAAATTTTATTAGATTCATGAATTAAAGCAATCTGATCGCATAATTCTTCAACAGATTCCATACGATGGGTTGAAAAGATTACAGTTGCACCATCGTCTCTTAGTCTTAAAATTTCATCCTTAATTAAATTGGCATTAATAGGATCGAATCCAGAAAAGGGTTCGTCGAAAATTAATAGCTTGGGCTCATGCAAAACCGTAACAATAAATTGAATTTTTTGAGCCATTCCTTTGGAAAGTTCTTGAATTTTTTTATCCCACCAATCTCCGATTTCTAATCTTTCAAACCAGTATTTTAATCTCGTTTTAGCTTCAGACTTACTCAATCCTTTTAACCTAGCTAAATACATGGCTTGCTCTCCAACTTTCATAGATTTATACAAACCTCGTTCTTCGGGCAGATAACCAATATCTCTAATATGATGAGCTTGTAATGGCTCGCCATCTAATATCACCTGGCCTTCGTCAGGCATAGTTATTTGGTTGATAATACGAATAAGTGTTGTTTTACCAGCTCCATTAGGTCCTAGTAAGCCAAAAATACTTCCTTTAGGTACTGAGATTGAGACTTTATTAAGTGCTGTAAAATCGCCAAAATTTTTAGAAACTGCATGTGCTTCTAATAAGTTATTCATATAAGTTGGTTATTTGAAATAGAATTGTAAATATATTAAATTTGAGTAGTAAACCTTTATATAAACTTATAATTTAAGTGGTTAAAAAAACAAAACCCACCCTGAAATATAAAATATTTTAGGATGGGAAAAAATTGCTATGAAAAAGAAAAAAACCACTATTCTAAAATAGTGATATATCAAATATAGTGATTTTTAATAAACTATCTCTTTTTTGACTAAAATATCTCTGTTTATAAACCAAAAATCCGTCTTATTAGACGGATTCATTGATATTGTTTTATTGTTTAAGAGAACATATCTTTGACCTTTTCAAAGAACGATTTGTCTGTACTCTCTGGCTTTGGCGAAAAATGCTCATCTTCTTTCATAGATTCGAAAAAATCTTTTTGTTGTTTATTTAAAGTTTTGGGTGTCCAAACATTTACATGAACCAATAAGTCTCCTCTTCCATAGCCATTAATACTTGGAATTCCTTTGCCTCTTAAACGTAATATTTTACCAGACTGAACGCCTGCTTCTACTTTAATACGCACTTTTCCAGTTACAGTATCTATTTCTTTTGAAGTTCCAAGAACGGCATCTGGAAGACTTATATACATGTCGTAATGAAGATTATCTCCTTCTCTTTGTAAACTAGCGTGCTTTTCTTCTTCAATAGCCACTAATAAATCTCCTGAAATTCCATCTCCTGGAGCTTCATTTCCTTTTCCAGACACTTTAAGTTGCATGCCATCTACAACTCCTGGTGGAATTTTAATAGAAACCGTTTCTTCTTTAACTAGCAATCCATGAGCATCAGCTTCATTAGGTTTCTTATCTATAATTTGACCAGCCCCTCCACAAGTTGTACATGTGGTTGCTGTTTGCATGCGTCCTAAAATAGTATTAGTAATACGTGTTACTTGTCCAGAACCATTACAGGTGTTACATGTTTTATAAGTGGTCCCTGGGGCTTGAACTTTACGTCTTACTTTTACTTTTTTCTCAACTCCATTAGCAATTTCCTCAAGAGTTAACTTAATACGAATACGAAGGTTACTTCCTTTTACACGACGTTGTTGAGCACCACCAAAGCCTCCTCCAAAGCCAGAGAATCCTCCTCCACCTCCAAAAGCACCACCAAAAATATCTCCAAATTGGCTAAATATGTCATCCATATTCATATTACCTCCACCAAAGCCACCATTACCATCGAAAGCTTGATGTCCAAATTGGTCGTAACGTGCTTTTTTATCAGCATTACTTAAAACTTCATAAGCTTCAGCTGCTTCTTTAAATTTAGTTTCCGCTTCTTTATTATCTGGATTTTTATCTGGATGATATTTTAATGCTTTTTTTCTGTATGCTTTTTTAATTTCAGCTGTACTAGCACTTTTATCTACACCTAATATGTCGTAATAATCTTGTTTTGCCATATTTATTGTCCTATAACTACTTTTGGAAATCTAATAATTTTATCTCCTAGTTTATATCCTTTTTCTATTACATCAATAATTTTTCCTTTTAAATCGTCTGTAGGTGCAGGAATTTGAGTAATAGCTTCATGTTTATCTGCATCAAAAATATCTCCTTGAGCCAACGCAACTTCTTCAAGCCCTTGGCCTTTTAAAACGTTTTTTAATTTACTACTAATTAATTCAACTCCTTTTAACAACTCTTTTTCTTCAGATTTAGAAATCTCAATATAAGCTCTGTCAAAATCATCTAAAACAGGTAACAAAGCAACCATGACGTCTTGACTGGCAGTTTTAAATAACTCTATACGTTCTTTAGAGGTACGCCTTTTATAATTTTCAAATTCAGCAAACAAACGTAAGAATTTATCTTTTTCTAGTTTCAATTCTTCTTGAAGCTGTTCTTCCTGGCTAATCAATTGTTCATCAGCCTGTTCTGATGTTATATCGTTTATATTATCTTTCTTACTCATAGTCGTAATCATAAATTTTTTAAATCCTAAAAATAGGATGGCAAAAGTACTGCCATTATTATTAAAATGTCAAAATGTCACTAATAAATTTTAATCTTTTTTTAAGTTTTTTTTCGTTTCGAATTGACTATTTTTGTTCCTTAACACTAAAACAAGTAATTCACCATGAAAAAAAGATTTACAAACATTCTAACTATAGTAGCAATTGCTGTTTCTGTTGTAGCTTGTAAAAAAGCAAAAGAAGCAAATACAAGTGAAGCTGAACCTGCTGCAGTTGCTGAAAGCACATCTCAAAAATATGTTACAGATGTAAATGCCTCAACCATCGAATGGAAAGGATTTAAACCAACTGCAACACATAATGGCACCATTAAAATTGACACAGGAGTTTTTCAAGTAATGGATAATAAACTTCAAAGTGGTACTTTTCTAATTGATATGGCTTCAATTGAAGTTTTAGATTTAGAAGGCGAATACAAAACAAACCTTGAAAATCATTTAAAAGGTACGGTTGAAGGTAAAGAAGGTGACTTTTTTAATATCAATCAATTTCCATCTGCTGCATTCGAAATTTCTAGTGTAGAATCTTTAGAAGCAGGTAAAACTATGTTGTCTGGAAATTTAACTATTAAAGGTATTGAAAATAACATTTCTTTCCCAGTAACTGTTTCTAACGAAGGAGATAAACTAACTATTTCAAGTGAGTCTTTTACTATTGACAGAACTAAATGGGGAGTAAACTATGGTTCTAAATCAATTTTTGATAATTTGGGAGATAAGTTTATTAATGATGAAATGGAATTAAAAATAAATATTGTAGCTTTTAAGAAAGCTTAAAATAAAATAAATATAACAAAAAAACCAACTCTAATGAGTTGGTTTTTTTGTTATATAATAAGTCAATTAGTACAATCTTTACAAGATAGCTACAAACACACTCATTATGAATTATGAATTACAAATTACTAATCACAGGAATTATCTTATGCGCTTTTTTTTAGTTGCCAGGAAACAAAAAAAGAAGACACTTCTGCTAACTCTGAAGTAAGGACTGAAGAGCCAGCAATAAACACCTATTCACAAACTACAGATATTCCTAAAGGAATAATGACGCCAAATACTGTGGAAACGTCTATAGGAACTTTAAACTTTTTCGATGGCGCACCATTATCAAAACTGCTGAATTAATTTATGACAATCTGGATCGTATGCGTGGTGTAGATGCATTTCTTAAAGGAATACAAGGTGCGTCTGTAAGAGAATTAATTGAAGGGCCAAAAGCCATAGGTGCCAATACCGAGTTTAACAAGATCCTCATCTTCGAGGAGCTTATGGATTCTAAACAAATATTTCTAACAGGAAATACGTCTACTTGATACATAATCCCAACCCTTGATTTAAAAGCAAATGGACCGATGGTTCTAGAAGCTCCTCCCGGGTTATTAGGCGGTTTTAATAGCGCTTGGTTTGAATATATAAGTGATATTGGTATTTTTAGACCAGATCAAGGTAAAGGAGGGAAATTTCTCGTTTTACCTCCAGGATATGAAGGAAAAGTTCCATCAGGTTATTTTGTAGTAAAATCACCAACATACAAGGTGTGGAATTTTATGCGTGCATCCATCGCTGATGGATTGGATAAAGCATTGAAAATGGTCAAGGAAACTTTAAAAGTGTATCCTTTGTCCATGGCTGATAATCCTCCTGCAATGGAGTTTATAAACGGATCAAATAAAGCTTTCAATACTGTTCATCATAACGATTATACGTTCTTTGAAGAAATAAATAAAACCATTCAAGAAGAGCCATTGGAAATGTTAAATCCGGAAACACGAGGTTTATTTGCATCTATTGGAATTGAAAAAGGAAAAACATTTGCGCCAGACGATAGAATGAAGAGAATTCTAACTGATGCTGTTGCCATTGGAAATGCTACTGCACGTTCAATTGTATGGTATCCAAGAGTAAGTGGTAGTGTAGATAATATGGCAGGAATTCAAATTTATCCAGACACTAACAGTTCTTGGATGATGGGCTTTATAGACAAAAACGTATTCTTTACAGGGGAAGACAAGCAAACAATGAATACAGATGCTCGCTTATTCTTCTACTATTCTTATACTGTAGTAACTCCTGCAATGGCAGTATCTTTTCCTGGAAAAGGATCAGATTATGCAGTGGGCTTTGTAGATGCTAATAAAAAACCAATGGATGGCTCTAAAACGTATAAAGTGACTTTACCTCCTAATGTGCCAGTGAACAATTTTTGGGCCTTTTCTCTATATGATAACCAAACAAGATCCCAGTTACAAACCGACCAAAGACAACCAAGTGTAGGTAGTCAAACGGAAGAATTTAAAATAAATCCTGATGGTACTATGGATGTGTATTTTGCGCCAATAGCTCCGGAAGGATTTGAAAATAACTGGTTGCAAACCATTCCAGGCAAAAGCTAGTTTACCATTTTAAGAATGTATGGGCCATTAGATCCTTAGCTTAAAAAAGAATGGAGACCTAATGAAATAGAATTGGTTAAATAATTAAAAATAATAAAAGATGGTTTGAGCTTTCATTCAAACCATCTTTTATTATTTAAAAATCTAGCAATTTTTCCAAAGCTGGCAACAGATTTGGATACTTAAATTCAAATCCTTCAGCTTCTATTTTATTTGAACTTACACGCTGGCTTTCAACTAACAACACATGCATATCTCCTAGTACTAACTTTAAAAATACAGTTGGAATATTTGGTAAGAAAAGTGGTTTTCTTAATGTTCTAGCTATTGCTTTTGTTAATTCTTGATTTGAGACAGGATTTGGAGCTACTGCATTAAAAACACCTTCCGAATTAGTCTCTAAAGTATGTATAAATATTCGTGCTAAATCATTGATATGAATCCATGATTGCCATTGAAAACCACTTCCTAAAGCAGTTCCAAAACCATATTTAATGGGACTCATCAATTTTGGCAAAGCACCTTCCTGATTATCTAAAACTAAACCAATTCGAATTTTTGTAACCAAAATTCCTAAATCTGAAAAATCATCAGCTGCTTTTTCCCAAGCTTCAGAAACTTCTCCTAAAAAACTAGAAGATACAACAGGAAAATCCTCATCATAGTAATTAGTAAGGGAATCTGGGTAAATTCCAATAGCGCTTGCAGAAATTAATTGCTTAATCTTTATATTTTCTTTCTTAATAGTAATCTTTAATAGTTGTAAAGATTGCAACCTACTATTTAAAATTTTCTGCTTATATTTTTTTGTCCATTCATTAGAGATTGATGCTCCAGCTAAATTTATTATAGCATCTACACCATTAAAACATGTCTCATCGATTTCTTGTGTTACTGGGTTCCAATGAAACCCTTTATAATTTTCTGTATCTTCAATTTTATCTCTTGAAGTCGTTAAATAATGGACAGAAATATTTTGGTAACGACATTGCTTAACGATGGCTTTACCAATTAACCCTGTAGCCCCAGTAATTAAAACTTTCATCATTAATTTTTATTTAAATATACTGAATAGCAAAGCCATTATCATTGACTTTACATAAGGTTTAACAGATTTAACTTAAGTTTAGGGATTGATATTCGGAACGCATAGAATGCTTAGGGTCTTTTCATTTAAGGTATTTGGCTCGCACACTCGCCGAATATTACACTTCTTTCCAAGCACGTAACATTTCACGTTTACCTGGAGGCCCTGGAATTCTTTCTACTACAAAACCTACAGCTTGCATGGCTCTTCGAACACTCCCTTTTGCTGAATAGGTTACAAGAATGCCATTTTCGGCTAAAGCATCATACATTATTATAAAAATATCTTCTGTCCAAAGTTCGGGTTGAATTCGAGGTCCAAAAGCATCAAAATATATAACATGAAAAGTGTTTATATCTGTAATTTTTGAAAAAAACTTTTGTTGCTTTACTAAAGTGAAGCCTGGTGATATTTCATGTAATTCTTCCCAGGAAACCTGATGAAGATCTTGGAATAATTGACCCGAATTCTCAAAAGTAAATTGCGAACCATAATTCAACTCATTGACTTCTTCAACTGAAACAGGATAGGCTTCTACGCCAACATAATTAATTTGAAGTGCGCTTTTTTTCAACTCATCTAAAGTAGCCATAGCATTTAAACCTGTTCCAAAACCTATTTCTAAAACAGATATAGGTTTTATACTTTTACATAAAGTATAAAAATGCTTCAATCCTTGTTCTATATAAACATGTTTTGATTCTTGCAGTGCTCCATGAATAGAATGGTATTGTTCGTTTAAATCTAAAAGTTGAATTGTTTTAGAACCATCTGCTGTTGTGATGATTTTTCGTTCCAAAATCTATTTAATTAATAGTTTCCGTATTCTAGGAATAGGTCCTGTACATTCGGTTTGGTGACAAGAAATGCAAAGGTTAATGGTGTTGTTAAATCGTTTTTCTAAAGGAATTTGAGATTCTGTATTAAATATTTCTTTTTCACTTTCTATAAAAAGTTTTGAAAAACTTTGAAAAGTTTCATTTCTACTCTTAAACTCAGACATTTCTGCCGAATGTATTTTTAAAAAATCTAAGGGAAACTCTACAGGTACAATCCCGTTTAAAATATCTTCTTTAACTTTTAAGTTTTGTGCATACATCTCATTCATCAGGTTTGCCATTTCCGATGGCTGATACATATCGTATATCATTTCTTCTTTCTTTGTTTCAGCTTTCTTTTCAGATTGATTACAGCTTAAAAAGAAGAATAACACACAAAAACTTAATATTAAAATCCTCATTTATTCTTCTTTTAGCAAAACACCATCAGCTTCAAAGGTATAAGTTCGCTTAGGTTCTGTGATGGCTGCTATTTCTTCATCAGATTTACCTGCATCTTCTGCATAGTGACGTTGTTCTTCAACAGAAACTTCGCTAACAAATGCTTTTCCATTGACCACTACTTCTTTTCCTGCAATATTTTTTGGCATAAAAAATCCGTAATCCTTAAACTTTACCATTACCTCTTCATCGTTTCCTAAATCTAATTTCATCCAGCATCCTTTAGCTTGGCAAACCTCATCCACCTTTGCTACCATTTTGGTTGAAAGGCTATCACCTACAATCATTTCTTTATAAGTATCTGCCATTAATTTTGCTTCAATGGCATTGTCTGCTTCAATTTTCTCTCCAAAAGACGCATAGGCTATCTCCTTAATTTCTTCAGTTTCAACAGTGTTTTCTGAAGCTTTAGATGTTTTATCTTTACAAGAAATAAAGACTAAAGAAAAAATTAAAAGGGTTAAAATATGTTTCATAATAATTTTAAAATTTAAAGTAAGTTTAACGTCAAAGGTACGTATTTTTTAAAAATTGTTTTGATTTTTTATCCTGTTTAAATTTTATAAATTCGCAGAAGAAAATAACATATAATGACGAATCCTTCAAATAACGAAATTGATATTGTAAAATCTAATAAATCTAAAATCCATAATGTCGATTTTGAGAATCTAACTTTTGGTAGAACCTTTACTGATCATATGTTTGTTTGCGATTATATTGATGGTAAATGGCAACAACCTAAAATTATGCCATACCAAGCGATGACATTTGAACCATCTGCCAGAGTTTTTCATTACGGTCAGGCTGTTTTTGAAGGTATGAAGGCTTATAAAGACGATTCAGGAAAAGTTTGGTTATTTAGACCAGAAGAAAACCATCGTAGAATAAATATATCTGCAGCTCGATTAGCGATGCCTGAATTTCCAAAAGATTATTTTTTTAATGGACTGGAAACTTTATTAAAAATAGATAAAGACTGGATAAAATCTGGTGTTGGAAATTCGTTATATTTAAGACCCTTTGTTATTGCTACCGAACCCGCAATTTCTGCTTCGCCAGCAAACAGCTATCGTTTTATGATTATTTGTTCGCCTGCAAAAGCATATTATTCTGGAAAAGTTCGTGTTTTATTTGCTGAACAATACAGTCGTTCTGCAAATGGTGGTGTTGGATTTGCTAAAGCAGCTGGCAACTATGCAGCTCAATTTTACCCTACTTCTTTAGCCCAAGAAAAAGGCTATCAACAAATTATTTGGACAGACGCAAATACTCATGAGTTTTTAGAAGAAGCTGGGACAATGAATATTTTTTTTAGAATTAATAACACTCTAATTACTGCTCCAATTAGCGATAGGATTTTAGATGGTATAACTAGAAGAAGCATCATTCAATTAGCCGAAGACAATGGTGTTGTAGTAGAAGTTAGACGAGTTCCTGTAAATGAGATTAAAGAAGCTGCAAGAAATGGAAGTTTAAAAGAAATTTTTGGAGCTGGAACAGCTGCTGTTGTTAGTCCAATTTCAGCTTTTGAACATGGAAATGATGTGTTTGAAATCCCAGATATTGAAAAATCGTTTGCTAGTATGTTTAAAAATCAATTGCAAGAGATTCAACATAATTTATCTGATGATAAACATAATTGGAGACGTGAAGTTAAATAAAAAAAGGGAAGCAATGCTTCCCTTTTTTTATTTATTCAAAATAGCAGAAATATGGGGTTTAAAATAATTTGGTCCTTTTAAAACCTTACCATCTTCTCTGTAAATGGGCTCTCCGTTTTCGTCTAGTTTACTCATATTACTTCGTTGAATCTCGTCAAAAACTTCTTCAATTTTATGTTGCAAACCATGCTCAATAATGGTTCCACACAAAATATAGAGCATATCTCCTAGGGCATCTGCAACTTCAACTAAATCGCTGTTATTTGCTGCTTCAAGATACTCTTCATTTTCTTCACGCATTAATTTATAACGAAGCATGTTTTTCTCTAGACCTAAATGTGCTTTTGGTGTTTCTCGATGTCCTATTTTAAACGCTGTGTGAAAAGCTTTTACAGCTTCAATTTTATCTTTCATTAAAAATATATTTTTCATTTCCGTGAAAACAGAAATCTAATCCTAATTGTTTTTGTAATTTTACATAAAATTAAGGATATGTTTACAAATGGTCAATTAGTTTTTGGTATTTTATTTGCTATCGCATTTATAATCATCCTATTTTATACCTATAGACACGATAAAAGGATTCATAGAAAATACTACAAAGGAAGTGTTTGGGTTTTAATTGCTTTTATTTCATTCATTTTATTTATTGTTTCTATTAAATGGGTTTTTAAATAAAACCTAAATTCTAGTATTTATTTTTCATACTTCACGTTTTCATTTAATCTATCTAGAAAATAGAATGATGACATCTAATAGTTTTTGCGATATATACAAATAAATAATATTATTATACTGAGAAACATAATATTAATGTATTTTTATCAAGCTATTAATCAAACTAAACTTAAATGAAAAATTCTACTCGAGTCCTCATGATTATTTGTTTAATTACAAATGGACTTTTTGCTCAACAAAAAACAAATCAAAAAATTTCAACCACAAAATCTTCTGTTTCTTTAGAAAAATTGATTAAACAAAAGAACAGCACTTATGTGGTAACAAACGATTATGTTAGTGATAAAACTGGCATAAGGCATGTGTATTTAAGACAAGCCATAGACGGCATGGAGGTGCAGGGCACTGAATCAAACATTCATTTAGATGCTTCTGGCTCTGTAATTATGTCTCATAATAATTTTTTAATGGACATTCAATCTACAATCGTTAGCAGGTCGGTGGCATTAAATGCAAAACAAGCGATAATTTCTGTTGCTAATCAAATGAATTATCCAATAAACGCTCTTGAGATAATAAAAAACGATGGAGGTATAAACAAACAAGCGCTTTTTAATAAAGCAGGAATTTCTTCAGAAAACATCCCAGTGAAACTCAAATATTATTATAGAGAAGATATAGGAACAACCTTAATTTGGGAACTTTCAATCGCTGAACTAAATTCTTCGGATTGGTGGAGTTTTCGTGTTGATGCAGCTACAGGGTTTATCCTGGACAAAGTGAATTTAACATCTTATTGTAACATTTTAGGTAATCATGACGATCATTCACATATTAACTCTGGTGTTAATCAACCTAATTTCATTGGGCCAATTCAAGAAAACACTTACAATAATATATCTCAAACAAACGTCACATCTACTGCTCGATTTGCACCAGCTGCTAGCTATAATGTATATGCAATGCCAACCGAATCACCGAATCACGGAGGAAGAACTTTAGTTACAAACCCTGAAAATTTAGTGGCTTCTCCTTATGGATGGCATGATATTGACGGAGTTGATGACGCTGAATATACAAATACAAGAGGTAATAATGTAAGTGCTTTTGATGAAGATGACAATAACGATTTACCAGATGACAGATATACATATAGTCCTGGAGGAAACTTAATTTTCGACTTTCCTATAAATATAGTCTATTCGCCAGGAGATCAATCGGACGATGCTGTTGTTACCAATTTATTTTATTGGAACAATATTATTCATGATGTGGCTTATCAATATGGATTAAATGAAGCTGCTGGTAGTTTTCAAGAAAATAATTATGGAAATGGTGGTGCAGGTTCCGATTCAGTGAACGCTCATGCACAAAGTGGAGCTGGATCCTGTAATGCTAATTTTTCAACTCCAGAAGATGGTTTCAGACCAAGAATGCGCATGTATGTATGTAATTCAAGAGATGGTGATTTAGATAATGGTGTTATTGTTCATGAATATGGGCATGGTATATCTAACAGATTAACCGGAGGTCCTGCAAATTCATTTTGTCTTCAGAATACCGAACAAATGGGAGAAGGCTGGAGCGATTTTTATGCCTTACTACTAACCATGAAACCTGGAGACGCAGGAACAGACACAAGACCTATGGGTACTTGGTTATTGGGTGAAGATGCTAATGGTGCAGGAATTAGAACCTATCCATATAGCACACTTTTAGCTACAAATCCACATACTTACGATGACATCAAAACAGAAGCTATTCCCCACGGAATTGGCTCTGTATGGACCTCTATGTTATGGGAGATGACCTGGAATTTAATTGACGACCAAGGTTTCGATACCGATTTCTATAATGGAACTGGAGGTAATAACATTGCCTTAAATTTAGTAACACAAGGCTTAATATTACAACCTTGTAGCCCAGGATTTATAGATGGTCGAGACGCTATTTTAGCTGCAGATCAAGCTTTATATGGTGGTGCTTACCAATGTTTAATATGGGAAGCTTTTGCTAAAAGAGGTTTAGGTTACAGTGCTTCTCAAGGGTTATCTTCAAGTAGAAGTGATGGAACCGAAGCATTCGATTTGCCTCCAAATTTTTCTAGTTTTAATACTATTGAAGATGTGTGTTTAGCAGATGGCGTACAAACAGGTCTTTCTGGAGGGTTGCCAACTGGAGGTGTATATAGTGGATTAGGTGTTACTGATGACGGTAATGGAACAACATTTACTTTCGACCCAAGCATTGCTGGAGTTGGCCTAGCAACTATAAATTATAACGTTAATGATTTTTGTCTTGGAACACCAGCAACTCTTAACGATCAAATAAATGTAACCAATAATCCACCAGAAATAATAACTAGAGGTGGTGGACAAATTACTTTTACTGATTCAGAATCTGACAATCCTGCAGTAGCAATTCCAGATGGAGATATCGTTGGAGTAACTACAACAATGACAGTCGCTTCAAACGTAGTGATTACAGATTTAAATGTTGATATTGATATTTCACATACTTGGGTAGGTGATGTTACTATAACTATCACATCTCCTAATGGTACATCTGCTGTTATTTTTGACCGACCAGGAGTCCCAGCATCTACTTATGGCTGTAGTGGAAATAATATTTTGGCAACATTTGATGATGAAGCAACAGACCCTATAGAAACAGAATGTGAAGCCACCGAACCTGCAATTTCAGGTATCTTCTTACCACAAAATCCTTTATCTGTTTTCGATGGTGAAAATACACAAGGTGATTGGGAAATTACAGTATCAGATAGTGTTGGTGCAGATTCAGGAACATTAAACTCTTGGGGAATAACCTTTAATTACGAAGTAGTATCTACACCTTTAGATGTATTTCTTGATGGTTCAGGAAATGCTACTATAAATGCCTCAGATTTATTATATAGTATTACTGTAGATTGTGGTACAAATACAGTTACTGGAGGCAACCCATTAGCTACTACAGTTAGCTTTTCTTGTATAGATTTAGGATCTAATAATGTAGATGTTTTAGCCACAAACCAAGCTGGAGCTTCAACTTCTGGAACAGCTATAGTAAATGTCATAGATAATTTGAATCCTACTGCATTAGGTCAAGACATTACTGTTAATTTAGCAGGAAATAGTTCCGTTAGTATTACAGCAGACGATGTAGATAATGGCTCTTCAGACAATTGTGATTTTACTTTAAGTATTGACGAAGATACGTTTACTATTCCTGGTAACTACCCAGTAGTTCTTACCGTTACTGATAGCTCTGGAAATGAGCATATGGTAACAGTAAATGTAGAAGTAATTGATGTTCCTTTATCTATTGAAAATTTTGAAGCTTTAGATCAACAAATAACAGTTTATCCAGTCCCAACTGAAGCGACTTTAAACATCTCAACAGAATTAAAAATTGATTCTATTGATATGTTCGATTTGTTAGGTAAACAAATTATGCATCTTGAAAACCCTTCTAAATCAATAGATGTTTCAAACATATCCGAAGGTATGTATTTATTAAAATTTAAAATTGAAAACAATACAGTAATAAAACGCTTTGTTAAAAATTAAAAATCTATTTAATACAAAAAAAAGCCTTAATAAAAATATTAAGGCTTTTTTTTTGTAAGATGCTTTTTTATTAATTCACTTCAGGAAGGAAATTATAGTTTTTACTATAATCAAGCATTTGTCCTGAATATGTTTCCGGTTGTGTTACTTGTATAGCTGTAATCTCTCCATTATCATCTATTTCTGGAACTAAAACAGGATTTACAAATCCACTGTAAGGTGCAGATGTAAATTGCTCATTTCGTTTTAAAACTTCAGTATGAACATCTTGATCCACTTTAACACCATAGGTTTCTACTAAGGTTTCTACAGCTTGATAATCTCCTTCAGATTTTATACGTTGTGTTTCGCGTAATAACTGTCCAAAAAGATCATGCAACTTATCATAATCGTTAATATTATAATATGTTTTACCATCTCGTGTTATTTTTTCAATCACATTATCAGCTTGACCTTTTTCAAAAGCCCAAGCACTTACCCATTGTCTGTTTCTCATGTGAGCTTCTTCAACATCATCGCCTAAATTTAAACGAATTAATTGAGTCATCAATCCATTTCTAATATAACCATCATAAGCTGCTTTTCCAACAGATTTCCAATCGTCTACTAGACCTAACTCTTGTAATTTTGGATTGTATAAATAATAAAGACCTACTAAATCTGCACGTCCTTCTTCTAAAGTAGACGCATAATTTTTAAGCGTTTCTTTGGTTTCACCAACGCCTGGATTTAATTGTCCAGAAGCATGACCAATCACTTCGTGTAAAGCTGTATGCAATTTATCTGCTGTTTGTCCGTACTTTTCTTCTAGTTGTAATTCTTCTTCATCATTAACAAATTCATGAAGACGTCCAGTACTTCCTGCATTATTATAAGCTTCAATAATATTTCCAAGAGAAACAGATTTACTACCAACAGCTGCCCGAATCCAATTGGCATTTGGTAAATTAACACCTATAGGTGTGCTTGGCGAAGCATCTCCAGCCTCTCCAGCAACATTAACCACTTTATAAGTAACACCTACCACATTTTTCTTTTTGTGTTCTTCCATTAAAGGGGAACTATCTTCAAACCACTGTGCATTATCGGATAATACCTTCATTTTTTGAGACATGTCAAAATCATTGATTTGTACAATACTTTCATAAGAACCTCTATATCCTAAAGGATCATTATAAACTTCAATAAAACTGTTTATATAATCTACGTTTCCAGAAGTTGCAGCTGTCCAGGCTACGTTGTAATCGTCCCAAGTTTGAAGATCTCCTGTTTTATAATATTGGATCAATAACCCAATCGCATCTCCTTGTTCTTTATTTTCTGCTACATCTTGGGCTAATTCTAACCATTTGGTAATTTCATCAATGGCAGAACCATATAAGCCTCCAGATTTATATACTAATTCTTTTAATTGTCCATTTTCTTTTACCAATTTAGAGTTTAATCCAAATGATAAAGGTTTTTCAGGATTTGGAGATTTTTTATTTTTATAGAATTTTTCTACATCTGCATTGGTTACATTTGGCCCATAAAAATTCACTGCAGAAAGTGCCACATTATCTACACCTTTTGCTTGATTTACTTTTTTAGCATCTTTGTCATTAAAAATAACATTAAAGGCTTCACCTTCTAAAGATGTACTTGTTTCTGCTAATAAAGTTTTTAAATACTCTTCTGAAAATTCTGGTCTTAACTTATCGTTAGAGTAATGATGATGAATACCATTACTAAACCAAACACGTTTTAAATAAGATTCAAATGCGTTCCAATCGTCACTAGTTTTATTACCCGAATAATTAGTATAAACATTTTCTAGTGCTTTTCTAATTTTTAAATTATGCCTGTAATTTTGGTCCCACATAATATCTCTTCCTGCTAAACCAGCTTGAGTTAAATAATAAACCAATTTTTGTTCTTTTAAAGTTAAATTCTCCCAACCTGGAATTTGATAACGTAATATCTTAATGTCTGCAAACTGCTCAACATTATAGTCAAAGGCTTTTTCTTCAATGGTTTCTTTTACATCAATTACTGTCTCTTTTTTATCTTGATTACAAGACACAAAAGCAGTTAATACAAAAGCAAAACCTAATACATGTGTGAATTTCATTTCTTTTATTATTTAATATTGTATTGCAAATGTAACATATATTAAGATAGTATAAAATTGATTACCTTTGAAAAAACATCTATAAACCCTACCATGAAAGCACTTAAATATATTCTGTTTCTAACCCTTATTTTAATAATTGGTTTTACCATATACATTGCGGTTCAACCTAATTCATTCGAAATAAAGCGAGACAGAACTATTAATGCTCCAACTGAGGTTATCTATAATAATGTGATTGATTTTAAAAATTGGGAAGCGTGGTCTCCATGGGTTGAAAAAGACCCTGAAACAGTTATTACTTTAAGTGACCAAACGAAAGATGTTGGTGGATCCTTTTCTTGGGTAGATTCTCATGGTATAGGCACAATGAAAACGCTGGAGTCCAATAAACCTCAATCAATACGTCAAGAATTACAGTTTGGCGAGTTTGAGCCATCTCAAATCCAATGGACGTTTGAACCAACTGAAGATGGCAAAACAAATGTTACATGGAAAATGAGTAGCGAGAATGTACCTTTTATGTTTAAAGCAAGTGCGTTTTTTTCTGGAGGATTTGATAATATGATAGGCCCAGATTTTGAAAGTGGCTTAGCGAAACTTGATAAGATAGTTGTAGCTTCAACAAAGGTTTATGCTATTAATGTTGATGGTATTACACAACATGGTGGTGGATTTTATCTTTATAACTCTACTTCTGCTAAGATGGATAATTTTGAAATTGTAATTCAGGAGCTGCTATCAAAAATCAGCAATTATGTACAGGAAAATAACATTACAACTGCTGGTCCACCTTTTGTTTCTTACCATAAATGGGATGAAAAAAATAATACCGTGATGTTTTCGTGTAGTGTACCAACAACGGCTCAAGTTATCTCAACTCAAGACGATATTTTAACTGGGCAACTAGAACCATTTACGGCTGTAAAAACAACTCTAAACGGAAATTACAAGCACCTAAAAGAAGCTTGGGAAAAAACGATTCAATACACTACAAAAAATGAATTAAGATTTACTGAGCAAGGTCTAATGCTTGAGGTTTATGTTACAGACCCTGCCAAGACACCGAATCCAAGTAATTTAATAACAGAAATTTACATTCAAGTAGAAGAAACAGAACAGTCTCCTTTATAATAAAAGTAAGAAGTTTAAATTATTTGTCTCTTAAATATTCTTTTATATTAAAATACAAGCAAATGCAACCAATTCTTTATAACAATAAATATACTTATTAATGAAGCAGCTTTTACTTGTTTTTGTAGGTGGAGGGTTTGGAAGCATGTTAAGGTACGTTATTGGAAAGCACCTAAATAGTTACGAAACGGGTATTCCTTATGGTACATTTGCAGCAAACATTATTGGCAGTTTACTTATTGGACTTATTTTAGGGTTTGCATTAAAAAACAACACACTTTCACAAAATTACACCTTATTATTAGCAACTGGATTTTGTGGTGGGTTTACTACCTTCTCAGCCTTTGCTTATGAAAATCATGTGTTTTTAAAATCTGGAGATTTTATGAGCTTTGCTATCTACACCATCGCAAGTTTTGTACTTGGGTTTCTTGCAGTTTTCTTAGGCATGTATCTTGTTAAATAAAAAAACAAGTCATTTTTTATAAAATATACGACATTCTACGTATGTTTTCGCTTACTTATAATTAGGATTTTTGAACCATAATCTTTTAAAACCTAATTATCATGAAAAAAATTATCCTAAGTATGGTCTTACTTGTTGTAAGTTATACAAATGCACAAAACACGTTAATTGTAGATAATAACGTATTTATCGACGATTCTCCTTCACATGTATTCACAAGTTTTGCCGCAGCATTAGCAGCTGCGTCCAACGGAGACACCATATTAATACAACCATCTGCCACTTCTTATGGCAACATCAACATTACAAAATCCATTACTGTAAAAGGCATGGGTTATGCACCTGTACTTAACAATGGTGAAAGTTCGTATATAGGCAGTGCTTCTATAAATGCAAGTAACATCAAATTGACTGGAATGAATATAAGTGGTGGTATCGCTGGTGGTAGTGGTATTAGTAACTTACTAGTTGAAGACTGCTACATTGGAAGTGTATCATTAAATGGAACAGGAAATAGCAACCATACTTTTAGAGGAAATGTAATTCTTGCGCAAATTTATTTAAACGCAACAAATACAAATAGTATGAATTTTACTTTTACAAATAATTTAATTCAAAATTTGAACAATTATTCACTCTATAATTTTAATGACACCACTATATTTAATAACAATACTATTATAGCAGATAGAGCTCATGTCTCTTACGTTACTTTTAATAATCCTAACAACCTTGTTTGTCAAAATAATATTTGGGTGTTCACTAGCAACTCATTTTCAGCTGTAAATCAATCAGGGGCTGTTCCAGTTATTCATAATAATTCATTGACATACCACTATGGCTCACCAACTATTACTGCTCTAAATGGTACAGGAAATTTAGATAACCAAAACCCGTTTTTTGCAAACATTCCTGCAAATAACCCATATTGGGCTGCAGATAATGATTATAATTTAGGCGCTAGTTCTGCTGGTAATGATGCTGGAACAGATGGTAACGACGTAGGGATTTACAATGGATATTACGATTTCGATATGAGAGGCTACCCTACAGAATTACCATATTTAACTGAAATGTCAATCAGCAACAACATGGTTCCTGCTGGCTCAAATTTAAGTGTAAACTTAAAAGCTAACGCAAATAAAACTAATTAAACACCAAAAATTATGAAAGCTTTATATACCTTTTTAATAGGCTGCTTTTGTGTTGGTGTTACGTTAGCGCAATCGGATATTGCAAGTGTTGAATATTTCTTTGATACAGATCCTGGTCTAGGAAATGGCATCTCAATAGATATTGATCCAGATGTAGAATTGTTAGACCAAAACTTTAACATTCCTACAACTGGTCTGGATCAAGGAACACATAGACTGTTTATGAGAGTTGTTAATGTAGACGGTTTAACAAGTATGTACAACTACAAAACATTTAGAATTTCTGATGTACCAGATACAAATTCAGCTAGTTTAGTTGAAACAGAATTCTTTTTTAACTCAGATCCTGGTTTTGGAAACGGATATACGAGAGTAACTAATAACTCTAATAGTATGAACAGAAATTTTAATATCACTATTGATGGTTTACCGGTTGGAACTCACAGACTCTTTTTTCGTACCAAAAACAGTGACAATGAGTGGAGTATGTACACATACAAAACCTTTAGAAAATCTGATGCGCCAATTACCAATTCAGCAGATATTGTAGAAGCAGAATATTATTTCAATACAGATCCAGGTTTGGGCAATGGCACTAACATTGATGTTGCTGATGTAGCATCATTAGATGAAAGCTTTAATATTTCAACTGCAAGTTTGCCTATAGGCACTCATAGAATGTTCTTACGTGTAAAAAATAGTGATAATACTTGGAGTTTGTACGATCATAAAACATTTAGAGTCTCTGATGCACCAATTACCAATTCGGCAGATATTGTAGAAGCAGAATATTACTTCAATTCAGATCCTGGCTTAGGAAATGGAACTCATATAGATGTATCAGATGTTGCTTCATTAGATGAAAATTTCAGCATTCCAACTTCTAGTCTAAACATTGGCACTCACAGAATGTTTATGCGTGTAAAAAATAGTGACAATTCTTGGAGCATGTACGACAACAAAACTTTCAGAGTTTCTGATTTACCTGAAATAAATACAGCTTCAATAATAACTGCCGAATATTTTATTGATGTGGATCCTGGTTTTGGAAACGCTACATCTTTAACCATTTCTGGAGATGATATTGATGAAAATGTTATAGTTCCTACCTCAGGAAGTATCTCTCAAGGTGATCATTATTTACACATTCGTGTTCAAAATACCGATGGAACGTGGTCTTTATATGACAGGCAGTTATTTGAAATAGATGGAACTTTAGGAGTTGCTTCTGAGGAACTTTCTGAAATAAGTATCTACCCTATACCTGCTTCAGATTATGTAAATATCAAAACGCCTAATCATGTTCAAATAAAATCGATAAGACTTATTGATATGAATGGTAAAATCGTGATGCAAGTTCAAGATCAAATTGAAAAAATAAATATTTCAAACTTACAACAAGGAGTCTATTTAATGCAAATAACCACTAATAATAGTAGTTTATCAAAACGCATTATTAAAAATTAAGTTTAGTTAGTGAGATTAAAGCGCCTAATACTTTTGTTAGGCGCTTTAATGTTTTACAAAATCTTTAACTCCAGCTTTCACCTCAATGTTTAGATAATTTTCCCTTGGAACAATAGGACAAGAGTACTTTTCATTATAAGCACATAATGGGTTATATGCTGTATTAAAATCAATAATTAGTGTATCTCCTTCTGGTATTCTTAAATCAATATATCGTCCTCCTCCATAACTAGCATCACCATTTGTTAGATCTAGAAATGGTAAAAATAA
This sequence comes from Flavobacteriaceae bacterium LYZ1037, assembly GCA_003144015.1. Lineage (GTDB taxonomy): Bacteria > Bacteroidota > Bacteroidia > Flavobacteriales > Flavobacteriaceae > Xanthomarina. Next base: position 413,486 of record QFWS01000003.1, read on the forward strand.
ATAATCAGCATATTCTTCTTTCTGCATTAAATCCTTTCCTTGAAAAATGTTTAATTGATGTTCTTTCCCTTTTAAAAAGAAGGTTAAAATTCCAAATACACGTTCTTGAGAAACTCTATCTGTAGTCGTTCGCATTTTAAACCATTTAGAGTCTGGAGTTCTCTTAAGGGTCGCAGAAACGATATAAGTAGAATCGAATTTAAAAAAATCAAGCTCTTTAAAATCTTTACGATCTTTATCTTTCAATGGTGATTTTGTAGCATCTTTAAAATCAGCATTCATCTTTTTTTGAAACTCTGATTCACCCAGAATTGGCTGTTTGTCTTGAGCACAACTTAAAATAGAAATCAATAAAAAAAAGTGTAGGAAGTATTTCATTTTCATATTTTTTACTTTTCAAAAATACAACTTTAAAATATTTTGTTTAGATTTGATTCATTAAAAGTAAAAAACAATGATTAATTACGTCACTTATTGTAGAAAACAAACCTCTTCTTATTGCAGGTGTTTGGCTTACTATGTATTCTAGTGATTTAATTATCAAATGAAATTATATAAAAAAGTCCGACGCTCTCGTCGGACTTTTTACTTTTAATGAAGCAACAAAAATGAAAAAACTATTTAATAATTATATAAACACCTTTAAAGGATTATCTTCTGAAGTATGGTGGCTTGCATTAATTACATTAATTAATCGAGCTGGAACCATGGTAATACCTTTTCTCTCTTTATACTTAACTGAAGATTTAAATTTCTCTTTTGCAGATGTAGGCTGGGTCATGTCTGCCTTTGGTTTAGGTTCTGTAGCTGGTTCCTGGTTAGGTGGTAAATTAACAGACAAAATAGGTTATTATAAAGTCATGGTAAGAAGCCTTTTAACAACAGGAGTGTTGTTTATAGGATTACAATTCTTAGATACATTTACTTCTTTTTGTTTAGGTATTTTCGTAATTATGTTAGTTGCAGATATGTTTCGACCTGCCATGTTTGTAGCTTTAAGTGCTTATAGTAAGCCTGAAAATAAAACCCGATCAGTTACTTTAATTCGTCTGGCTATAAATTTAGGTTTTTCAGCAGGCCCAGCTGTTGGTGGGTTAATTATAACCACTATGAGTTATGGTGGTTTATTTTGGGTAGATGGAATTACGTGTATACTTGCAACACTGCTTTTAATAAAAGTACTTAATCCAAAAAAGGCCAGAACCTTAGATGTTGTAATTAACGACAACCCTCAATCCGCATATAAAGACAAGGCTTTTTGGATATTCCTGGCTTCTATGACATTGTTTGGTATTATCTTTTTACAATACTTTTCTACCATGCCATTGTATTATAAAGATGTTTATATGCTAACCGAATTACAAATTGGAATGCTATTAGGACTTAATGGTTTTGCTATTTTTATTTTAGAAATGCCACTTATTAAATGGCTAGAGCATACTAAATACACCAAACCAGGACTCATGATTTTTGGAGCAATATTAACAGGTGTTAGCTTTCTAGTATTAGATATAACCTTTTGGGTTGGTTTATTAATAATTGGTATGTTATTGATGACTATTGGTGAGATGATTGCATTTCCATTCTCAAATGCATTTGCTATGCAACGAGCCAAAAAAGGAAATCAAGGCGAATATATGGCCTTGTATACCATAGCATTTTCTATTGCTCATATTTTTGGCCATAATGTAGGATTACATCTTGTTGAAAAATTTGGTTTTAATATAACTTGGCTTATCATGGGGATATTAGGTCTTGTTTGTGTAGGCCTTTTATACTATTTGAAACAATATTTAAAGAGTAAGAATGAATTATTTATTAAATAATTCATTCTTACTTTAATGGCTTTACTGGGTTATGTTTAATAACATGAGATAATACAATTTGAGTCTTTGTCTCACCATAAACAATTAATTGGTCTATAAAAAACTCTAAATGCTTCTGATTTTTTAATACAACTTCCATCACAATGTTTTCATTTCCTGTTATTCGATAGCAGTTTATTACTTCATCAAAGGTTTTAACTTTTTCTAAAAATGGTTTTAACATACCCATAAAAGCACGAATAGTTATAAGTGCTTTTAATTGATATCCTACCTCAAATGGAGAAACCGATGTATGATAATCCTGAATAATACCCAAGTCTTCCATTTTTTTTATTCTTTCGGAAACTGCTGGCGAACTAATACCTACTTGCCTGCCAATTTCAGCATTAGATAGTCTCGCATTCCCTTGCAAACATTTCAGAATTTTCCAGTTTAGCTGATCTAAGCTCATTTTAAAGAAATATTAAAATATACATTAATTATTAAATCAAATATACAATTATACTTTAAATATGAAAGTTAAATATGGAAACTTGTTCCTATTTTTGATATAATTGCTATTTAAAAATGATTACAAATATGTCCTCACACCTATCCCACTTGCCTATTTATCAAAAGGCTATGGAAATTATTATCTTATCTAGAAGTATCTCTACATATTTAAATCAAGACTTAGCGTTTTTACAGTCTGATGGGACAGAAGATTCTAACATCTATTTCTCTGGAGATATTGTGCAACAATCCACTTCTTTAGCACCAGAAATTGAAAAAGCTGAATTAGAAAAATTTAGTGATAAAAAGTATAAACATATTGCTACTGTTAGACGCTTAACAAATTTATTATACAAAAATTGTAGTCGCTTAGAAAAATCGAATAGCAATGGTAAAGATTATCTTCCAATACTAAGAAGTGAGCTTAAAAAGTTCAGAAAGCTTCAACACACTTGGTCATTAACCCTTTAAGTAAACTTTCAGATATTGTTTAATGCATCAAGCACTAATCGTATTTCACCATAGGTATACTTCTCATTTATTTGATGTTTTAAATCAGATACATTTTCAAAAGTATGTTTTGGAATAATAACCTTTAATTCTTTATAATGTTTTTCAGAAATTAAATCTGTAATCTTAATATCTCCCGAAGAAATAAAACTTGCTAAATGTCCAAAAATAGTATTTGCATTTAATTCTCTTTCTAAAGCTATTTGTTCTATAGATTTACCCGATTTAAATAATTCTAAAGAAATACTCCTTGTCTCACCTTTTTGTCTTTTTGGTTTTGAAGTTTCAAATATTTCTATTTCATTTGAAGTTTGAATATCGTTCTCTTCACAATAATTATGAATAACGGCTAATATTTTTTTTCCATATTTATTTACCCTTACTTTTCCCATACCATTAATTTCACTTAACTCTTTTAAATTTGTTGGTAGAGTTTCACACATATCATATAATGCTTTTTGAGTAAAAACTTGATAGTGGATTAAATTGTTTTCTTTCGCAATGGTGTTTCTTAATTCACGAAGCAGCTCAAATAACTCAATATTTGTTGTGCCATCAACAACAGATTTCCTAGGTTTCTTCGGGGCTTCCTTTGCTAAAAAGACTGATTTGGCTCTTAACTCTAAAAATACAGTTGTTTTGAAACCTTCAGATAAACCCTCAAAAAATAGCAATTTTGTAGCAATTAATTCTTCAATGGTGTCTAACTGCTTGTTAATATCCTTTTCAATGGCCTTGTTATCCGTAGTAAAATTAAAAGTGTTAAATGGTTTAATAATATGAGATTTTGTTTGTTCCATAAAATATTCAATAGCTTTTATAAAACGTTCTTGCAATTTGTTATTCATTTCTGGCTCTTCATCATTTTGAGAAAAGTCAATAAGTTGAGATTTGAATCTGTTAGCAACTTTTAACAAACTATTAATAACGTCCTTAATTGTAATCAATGGCGTTTCTAGGTTCCCTTCAATAATATTTCTATTCTTATAATAGATATCCAAAACACGATTTATAGAATATAAAAACTTATAATAATCGAATATCTCTGATATTAAATCTAGTTGAAACCTCATTCTAGATGTAGATAAAACGAAATCATCAGGCTGATTTTCTTCTGCTTCTTTCGTAAATGAATTCACATTAACATCATTAATAATTTGATTTGAATCAATTTTACTTTTTAACACTAGGCCTTCTAAACTTTTACAACGACTTAATGCTACATAAGTTTGTCCATGTGCAAAAGCGTCATGGGCATCAATAATCGCTTTTTCAAAAGTTAAACCTTGACTTTTATGAATCGTAATAGACCAAGCTAAACGTAATGGCATCTGGGTAAACGAACCTATTCTGTTTTCAGTTATGGACTTAGTTTCAGTATTAACTGTATAATTTATATTTTCCCAAGTTTCTGTTGTTACAATAATATTAAAATCATCGCTAGGGCATTTGACAACTATTTCATCTTTTTCTAAGAGAATCACTTTGCCAATTTTACCATTAAAATATCGTTTATCACCAGAGCTATCATTTTTCACAAACATGACTTGCGCTCCAACTTTTAGTGTTAGTTCTTCTTTATTAGGAAAAGAATATTCAGGAAATTTCCCTTCAACATTTGCAATATAAATTTGGGATTTATTTTCAATTTTTTCTAGTTCTCTTTTATTAGTTGCTTCAGCCTTATTGTTGTGTGTTGTGAGAGAGATATAACCAGAATTTTCTGCAGGAGAAAAATCTGGTATGTATCTTTTATTTAACTCATCTTTTGAAGTCTTTGATAAAGTATTGTTTCTTATCTCGTTAAGAATTTGAATGAATTTAGGATTATCTTGTCTGTAAATATGTTTTAGTTCAACTGTAACCGCTTGACACTTTTGATATACTAAACTGCTAAAAAAAAACGCATTTTTATAAAATGGGTTTAGTAATTGCCATTCGTTTTCTTTTACAACAGGAGATAGTTGTTGTAAATCTCCAATCATTAACACTTGTACACCACCAAAAACTAGATCTTTATTTCTATAACGTCTAAGTGTTTTATCAATTCCATCCAATAAATCAGCACGAACCATACTGATTTCATCTATCACTAATAAATCTAATGATTTAATAATATTTATTTTTGTTTTGCTAAATTTTCGATTAAAATTAGAAGATTGACCAAAAGCTTCATTTGGCAGAATAGGTCCAAAAGGCATCTGAAAAAATGAATGTATGGTAACCCCTTTAGCATTAATAGCAGCAACACCAGTAGGTGCAACAACAACCATGCGTTTTAAAGAATTTATTCTTAATTTATGTAAAAATGTGGTTTTACCAGTACCTGCTTTACCTGTTAAAAACACATTTCTGTTTGTTTCATTAACAAAACTCCAAGCTAAATTTAATTCATTATTTACCATCAAATTAATATTAGAAACTTTTTTATACCATCAATCTTGATAATAAAAAGAAAATATCTTAATCTTAGACATCTACACTTCTAAAACCTTAACCTTCAATAAAAAGTAAAGTTATTAATTTTTAAGTCAAAGGCAAACATTTTAAAAATCACTCAAACCAAGAACCTTACATAATATATTTAACAAAAAAATCCCGATTCAAAAAAATGAATCGGGATTCTAAAAAGGCGATGACCTACTCTTCCACAAATGCAGTACCATCGGCGCTAATGGGCTTAACT
>QFWS01000004.1 GCA_003144015.1 Flavobacteriaceae bacterium LYZ1037
AAATGCAATTAATTTATACAACGAAATAAGATTACATTTATCTTTAGACTATAAAACACCAAATATGGTATATAAATTATCAGCGTAAATTCAATTTTAACCTGTAGCCATATTTCAGGACAAGACATTATCAGAAACCGCTAACCAATGATAAAATTCTTTAGAAAAATTAGACAAAACTTACTAATGGAAAATAAAACTAGAAAGTATTATAAATATGCTATTGGAGAAATTACCCTTGTCGTTATTGGTATTCTAATTGCCTTACAGATTAACAATTGGAATGAAAACCAAAAGTTAAAATCAAGGACTCAAGATTATTATGTTCAATTAATAGACGACCTGAACAATGATATAATCTCTACTCAAAGTATTATTAAAGAATTCAGTAATCATCAAAAAGAATATAACAATTACATAAGCTCTTATGACAAAAAAGGGTTGACACCAATTAAAGCTTATGAACAGATTTCTAAACTTGCTTTAATATATTCACCTATAACGTTCAATACAAATACTATCGAATCACTTCAGAGCAGTGGTGATATTGGCTTAATTCCGTCATATATAAGAAATAAATTAATGAACTTAACACGTCTACAAAAAACTACCATAAAGCGCTTTGAAGACACAGGTAAAGGGCAACTAGAAATAACTCAAAAATTAAGTGGTTTATTAGGGGCAACTACTTTACCTAAAAGGCTGGTAAATCAACCTGAAATGAAAAAATTTTTAAATATTGATGAAAATTTAAAGGAACTGATTTTAGTTTACGAAGGCTTACATCGTTGGAAGAGTATAGCTCAACTCGAATCTATTGACAGATTAGAAAATATACAAAAGGAAACAGGTGTTATTATCGAACTAATAAATAAGGAACAAAACAAATAACGAAAGCACAACAACGTGTATAATCAATTGCTTAGTCTGTGTGTACTCGGAAAATCCTACGGATTTCCCTCTGGTTAGTTTTCTTTTAGTAACTTAGTTCCTGCCAACGCAACTAACCATACACAACACGTTGTGCTTCATTATGACAAACCGCTAACCAATGATAAAATTCTTTAGAAAAATTAGACAAAAACTACTTTCTGAAAATAAATTCAGTAAGTATCTGATTTATGCAATCGGAGAAATAATTCTAGTTGTTATTGGAATTTTGATTGCATTACAAATTAATAATTGGAATGAAAATCTTAAACAAGATAAAGAAGAAATAACTATACTCGAGAATTTAAAAAAAAACTTAATTCTAGCAAAAAACCAGTCTGACTCTTTAATTTCCTATGAAAAAAGATTGATTAAAGACATAATAACTGTAATCAATTATGAATCCAATAATTTACTAATTAACAAAGACAGTACTAGAGCTGTAACATTCAAAAATGCTTTATGGAATCTAGATAGTCATCTGCTTGTCGTAAATGCTTATGAAGATTTAAAAAACACCAATAAATTAGAACTTATAAAAAACCAAGGTTTAAAAGAAAAATTCACAAGTTTAGAAATTAACTTAATTGAACTTAAAATAATGTTAGACGATAGATTAAATTTTCAGCAAATTCGAATGGATAATATTGCTGAAAATGACATCAACTTTATTCCATTTTTAAAATCTTCTTTTCCAACTATAGATATTTCTAACGAAAAGTCGAATGATTATAGTAAAATATTGAGCAATCAACGCATTAGAAACCTTCTTGGTATTAAATTATTTATGACTAAAGATATTCTTATCTCTAAAGAAAATCTTGATAGAGAAATTAAAGATTTGATATCATTAATAGAAATGGAAGTAAAGGAAAAAAAATAACGAAAGCACAACACCGTGTATAATTAATGGCTAGTACTCGCCTACTTGGAAATTCTTTTGGAATTTCATCTAGTTGGTTTTAGTTCTCCTCTTTTCTTCTGTTAAATTAATAAATAAAGAAAACCGTTGTGTAACATTTTGACCCGTCCTAAAATTAGGCTACATAATTTTAACAATAGTTTTGACACCGATATAATTCATTTATTTACCGTTTAGAACAGAAAAGCAAATTTGGAGAAATCATAAATCTGCATTTTGAAAAAAAAAGAATTTTAAAATAGGGAGATATTTTTTAGAGGCAAGTGTTTTTATTGTAAAGTTTTGGGTGATTTTCAGTTCATTTGTTCGACCTATGTTTAACCTACACAAAATAAAAAAGCCTTACGTCTCCGTAAGGCTTGATTTTACTAGTGGTCCCACTTGGGCTCGAACCAAGGACCACCTGATTATGAGTCTGTAACTTATATGTTACAGATTGCTTCTTTTGATTTCAGATGATTGACAAACAGTGATTTATGAATTATTATGTTTTCTTTTAGTTTCCCTTTTTAACACATTATACCCAAAATGTTTGACCTATGTTTGACCCAAAGATTTAAACAATCTTAATTGTATACCCCTTTCAGCATCTAGTGTTATACTAATTTCTATATTATTGTAAACAACAATTGTTTGACCTAAAACGAGTTTTTCTGTATCTAGCTTCTTATCTAGAGATAAATAATTATTTAATTTTTCCGACAAGCCCACTAAATCTTTTTGAGTAAACGTGTAAATCATCCCAGAGAGTATATCTCCATTATATTGAAGGATTATATTCCTTGAAAATTCAACTCCAAATAAGGCTTTAAAATCATCTTTAATATACTCGTAGTTTTCTAGTTCCAAACCATCTTTATAAGTTGATTCAAGACACTTAAGATTAAACTCATTTAGTTCATATTGCTCTCCAATTTTGAAGCGGAATTCTTTTAATAAGGATTTACACATACCTTCATTAAAATGAATACTGATATTGATAACTCTGCTGATTTATAGTTTCTTGATATACTGTAGTGTCATCCACTGCTCCATAAAAACGCATTTGTGCTTCTGATGAATCTTCTATATAAAAATCTAATTCAAAACTAGCAGCGTTTACTGGTATCTCCACACTAACAATGTTTAAAGTATAATCAAAATCTGAATTAATAGTAGATTGTGTACCATCTTCTAAAGTAATTATAGTTGTTAAAATTACCGTTACCCAACTATCAAGAGTTCCTGTTGTAAACTCAACAATGTGGGATTGACTTATTGGTTGTTCTTGCTCTTCTTGGTTATCATCATCACTTGAACAAGCTGTTAATGATAAAATAGCTATTAATACTAAAAATGTGTTCTTCATAATTTGGGTTTTTATTGTTTGTTTAATTTTATTAAAATGGTAAGTCATTATCTTGTTCATCTATAAAACTTACGGGTTCTAATTTTGACATATTAATTGTTGTAGGTTGTTCACTATTTAAAAGCTCAATTCTCCAACCTTGAATAGCGTTAAAGTATTTTGCTACTCCTTCAGGGTTTATCCATTCTCTACCTCTTAAATTGAGGTCTATTTTAACTTCCTGCCCTACTACATAACCATCTAGTAAATCACACTTATCTTGAATAAACTCTACTAAAATATGTTGTGGGTATTGTTCTTGGGTACTTACAACAACTTCACGTTTTCTAAAGCCTTTGTCTCCTATAGTTTGAGTATCAAATAATACTTTTATTTTTCCTGTTATTTCCATTACTTTTTGGTTTAAAATGGCATTGGAAGTATATATTTACTATACAAATCCATGTCTTCATCGTTAGTTTTTATTTTTAATTTATCAGATAGTTTTTCTACACGCCAACCATATAAATTGTATTTGTATTCTTTGATACCTTCAGGATTCTTCCATTCTCCACCTGTAAGCCTTGCCAATACTTTTACATACTGACCTTCATTTAAATTATCTAGATGCTTTACTCTACCATCTGAAAAGCTTATTTGGTATTCACTACAATAAAAATCATCTATGGTAAGTACCATTATACGCCTTGAGGAAGCTCTACGAGTTTTTGTTTTTTCAAAGACCTCTAAATCATTAATTAACTTGATAGTACCTTTAAATTCTATGGCTTGGGCATCTTCTATAATCTCCATGAATTTAAGTGTGTACTTAAAATCTTCAGGATTTAATGCTAGTTCATCTAATTCTAAACGATAATGAGAAAGCTCTCTATTGTCATAAAATACAGAAGAAAACAATTGATATTCATTTTTGTTTTCTGCTTGGTATGTAAACCAATTTTTAAGTTTCGATACACTGTCTTTAACATCGTTATAGTCATCTAGTTGTTGCTTAAAGTAATCTTCCTTCTTATACAGCCTTGATAAAACATCTAACTTACCATACAAGACTTCAAACTCCCTATTCACTAATAACCCTACTGAATCAAGTTTTAAAGCTCCTCCTTTTTCTCCAAGCAACTGAAGAGTATCATTATATAAATTCTTATATTTTTCTAACCATAATTCAATGACTTCCACACTGCAAACACATTCAGAACTAAATATTTTAAAATCATGTATTGGGTTAAAAATCTCCTTATAATTTTTATATTCTGTTGTCTCCTTTGGCTTTATTGTGAAGAAATAAAATTTACTTAATAAAGGTGGGTTATTATACAGTACTTCACTACAGGACGTTGAAAAGTTGTAATAATTATTATCATCTTCTTGATAGGAAAAAGTAAAGTAGTCATTGGTCTTATTCCCAACAAAGCACAGCACTTTTTCATCTTTATTACAAGTACATACACCAATACCTTTATGAACTTTTAAGCTTGTGTTACCACTTGCTATTAATTTTGAAAATATGTTGTTTAGCTTCTCTATAAAACTGATATTGTTATAGCTATTAAAAGCATTTTTTACTAATACATTTACAAGTGGCTTGGTATTCATCACTGAAACATAATTAATAAATAGAGACTTGTTGCTCATATTTTTATTAGATTATTCTGAAATTAGTTAGGGTGTTGAGTTAGTTCTTTATTTTAAAGTAAGTTTATTATCAATAAAACTATCATTATTACAGATAGGATTATATATGTTATAATAGTCTTCGGATAAGGATTAATTATATTTTTAAGAACACCACTTGGCAGTATAAAAGCTAGGATTTTTATTAAGATTGCAGGTACTAACAATAACCCTATAAGAAATATTATAATGCTATAGACCCAGTAAAACGAATAATATAGGTTGATTGCTAAAACAATATAGCCTACAAAAGGGGTTGTTCTTAATAGCAATGATGGAAGAGTGTTTTTTGTAGCTAAAATATCACCATCCTTAATTCTCGATGAAATAGAGTTGTGAACACCAAATATTATAAATGATATTGCCAATAAAATGTAATAGTAATTCATAATTCCTTTTTAAAAGTTATTTAACAAACATACTTATTTTATCATTTATGATAACCACAATAATGCACTTAATTATCATTTTTGACAACTAGATAATAAGTGAATTAAAATGGATGACAAGGAGCAACTTCAGCTAGCAATTGGTAAGCGAGTAAAAAGTTTAAGAGAGGAGAAAGGCATTCCTCAACAAGACCTTGCAGCCAAATGTAACATTGAAAAATCCAATTTAAGCCGACTAGAAGCTGGAGGAACCAACCCTACTTTATACACATTAAAAAGAATTGCTGATAATTTAGGTATCAGTCTAGTTGATATAGTAAACCTAGAGGAATTTTAATATTTAGCTATTAATACTATCTATAAAACATCTAGGCTCCAGTATTTACCTAAAAAACACTGTATTCACACTCCATCATAAACAGATAAAAGACAAAAAGTCCCACTTTTTCCAAACTACTATATATGGTAAAGGAAAAAACAGGACTATTTTATCAATCCATTATCTGCAAAACTATAAAAATCATCTTTGGTAATAATTAAGTGGTCAATCAAAGTAATATCTAGGTACTGACCTGCCTTATTTAATTTTTGAGTTAATTTCTTATCAGCCTCACTTGGCGTTAAATTACTTGAAGGATGATTATGTGCAATTATAATGTTACTCGCATTGCATTTTAAAGCTACACTAAACACTAATTTAGCATCAACATAAGTTCCAGAAACGCCCCCTTTTGACATTTGGTAAATTCCTAATACAGTATTACTTCTATTGAGTAGTAAAACTTTAAATTCTTCTTGTAATTCAATAGTATTTTTGTTCCAAGAATCAAGTAAAATAATATAGCTTTCTTTGCTGTCCTTTACCTTTAGTTTCTTTTTGTTACTATTTGAATATGAGACAGTTATTTCTGATATTTTCATTGTTTTTAACATTTATTTTCCTAGGAAATTAAAAAAATTTTATATACCTTTGACAAAGAAGTTTCTTTCTGAAACACTTCAGAACAGTTCTTCGCAAAAGTTTACAATATAGGAGGAGGGAAAAAGCCTCGAAGTTTCTTTCTTTTTGGTACTTTTTCTTTCTTTAGGCTTTTTAAAACCCACTTGACACTTAATTACTCCTACCTTCAGGAATAATAATATACCCTTTGTTAATGGGATACTCTTTATTTCATGAAGGTATGCCAAAACAAGAGCAATCTTGAAAGGGTAATTCACAATTTAAAAAACACAACCTAATCTATTTACTATAGACTAGGCTGATATTTTTACTCTGCATGCTCTAAAATACCATTAGTAGAGAAAAATTCAGATTTTGCAATCACATTCTGCTCATACTTAATTGGTTGTTGCTTTGGCTTTACAGCATCTTCTGTAACATAAACCCATCTGTGAGTTAATGTAATCTCTTCTCCAGTTTCTTTAACAACATATTCAAAAGGCTCACACTCCTCTTTAATGATGCTTCCTGGCATTTCTGTACCAATTAACCCAGTACATACCTGTTCATCAAATGTTGAAGGTACAAATGCCTTTTTTGCAGTCGCATAAAAGTTGCCTGTCTCTTTAGATTGCACCATTTCAATGCCACCTTGCAGTTCCAGAACAAAGAATGCTGTTCCATCCTCCTTCAGTCTTTCCTTGTAATTAATAATTCTAACCATTTTTCTAAAATTTTTGAGTTGTAGTAAACCACATAGAGAATAAATTACCTACAGAAAATAAATCTCAACTATCACCTTGAATTTATTATCCTGCCTGTAAATTTTCCTTTCTAAATAAGTGGTAGGGGGAAGTTTCCTCCTGTAAATTAGTGGGGGTGTTGACATAAGGTAGGGGACAAACTCACAAAGCATCCAGAAAATAATATTTCAAAAATTTTTTTTACAATTTAATATCAGTAGATTTATAGTCTCTCCTCCTGAAAATTAATATAGATAGCTAATATTTTCATTTTAGTAGTAATTTCTATGCAAATAACTAAAACAAACTTCATTCAGTATCTGCATTGTCCAGAGTCTTTGTGGTTGCTAAAAAACAAGGAAGAGGATTATCCTAAAGGTGAATTTTCATTATTTTTAGAGAAACTCATTAAAGAAGGTTATGAAGTAGAAGAATATGCTAAATTATTATTTCCTAATGGCATTAACCTTCCTGAAAATGCTACGCCACAATATACCCAGCAACAGTTAGCATCAGATAATAATGTGTTTTTCCAACCCTCATTTTCAACCCAGAAAGGAGTGTTTGCAAGAATTGATGTTTTAGAAAAATTGGCTAATGACACATATCTTATTTATGAGATTAAATCTGCTTCAAGTATCAAAAAAGGTAAATTAGAAGATGCCTGTTTTCAAAAATACGTATTGCAAGAGCGTGGCTATACAGTATCTAAAATTTTCATTATCCACCTTAATAAAGACTATGTTAAACAAGGAGAAATAATCCCAAATGAATTATTAGAAATTGCAGATGTAACTGAACAAATAGATAACTTATATTCTTCCGTTGTAAATGACATTAATGCAGCTTCAAACTTCATAAATAAAGAATCTATTAACGAAGATGAATGCTCTTGTAGACATAAAACAAGGAGCAACCATTGTGATAGTTTTAAATACTTTAATAAAGATGTTCCAGATTTCAGTATCTATGAAATCGCCAGAATTTCAGCTAAAAAAATAGAAATGCTAGTTGACAACAACCAGTTAGGCATTTTAGATATTCCATTAGATTTTGAGTTAAGTACAATTCAACAAACACAAGTAGAATCTGTTAGACAAGAGTTGGTTTTAATTAATAAACCTGCAATAGACAAAAGCTTATCTAAACTCAAATTTCCCCTACATTTTGTAGATTATGAAACCTTTCCAACAGCAATTCCTAAATTAGACTATATGGGACCACACAATCATTTAGTGTTTCAGGTATCTATACATACAATGCAAGAGAATGGTGATTTAACTCATTTTGATTGGCTTGGCACAACACTAGAGCAACCAATAGAAATGCTAAAACAAATGCAAGATTTCACTGGTTTGACAGGTACATTTATTTCTTGGAATGCACCATTTGAGATAAGCAGAAATAAAGATATGTTGGTTTGGATTCCACAATTTACAGATTATCTAAATTATATGAATACACATATGTTTGATTTAATGAACATTTTTAAATCAGATTATGTTGATTACAGGTTTCATGGCTCTACCTCTATTAAAAAGGTATTACCTGTTTTATGCCCACAATTTTCATATTCAGATTTAGAAGTGCAAGATGGCACAATGGCTTTAGATACTTGGGGGAGAATGGTAACTGACTCTAATTTTAAAGAAGACAAAAATACTGTGCGCCAAAACCTACTAGATTATTGTAAATTGGATACCTTAGCAATGGTAAAAATCTACGAGAGATTAACAAACCTAGATTAGAAATACTGAAGGTATAACTACAAAAGTTTCAAATAAGAATTAAACATGAACAAACAACAACTAGCAGCTAAAATTTGGGAATCAGCGAATCAAATGCGTTCTAAAATTGAAGCAAATGAATACAAAGATTACATATTAGGATTCATTTTTTACAAGTACTTATCAGACAAAGAAATACAGTTTTGTAAAAAACAAGACTTTACTGATGAGAATATAAAAGCGCTTTCAGAAGAAGGAGATGTTGAAACTGTTAATTACATCAAAAAAAATATAGGTTATTTTATTGCTTATGATAATTTGTTTACCACGTGGATTGATTTAGGGAAAGACTTTGATGTAGCTAACGTAAGAGATGCATTGTCGGCTTTCAATCGGTTAATTAGTCCTGCTCACAAAAAACTATTTGATGGGATTTTTGATACGCTACAAACAGGTCTAAGCAAATTAGGTGAAAGTGCTCCAAAACAAACCAAAGCCATTAGTGACTTATTACACTTGATTAAAGACATTCCAATGGATAGCAAGCAAGGATATGATGTGCTTGGGTTTATCTATGAATATTTAATTGAAAGATTTGCTGCTAATGCAGGTAAAAAAGCAGGAGAATTCTATACACCTCACGAGGTTTCAGTGTTGTTGTCTGAAATTGTTTCCAACCATTTAAAAGACAGAAAAGAAATTCAAATTTACGATTCGTGTAGTGGTTCTGGTTCTTTACTTATTAATATTGGTAATAGTGTAGCAAAACATATTGATGATAGAAACAATATTAAGTACTATGCACAAGAATTAAAAAAGAACACTTACAATCTTACCAGAATGAACTTGGTAATGCGTGATATTTTACCAAACAATATTGTAACACGTAATGGTGACACCTTAGAGGATGACTGGCCATACTTTGATGAAAGTGATACTGTACAGACTTATAGTACACTTTATGTAGATGCAGTAGTTTCCAATCCACCTTATTCTCAAAAATGGGACCCAGCTAATAAAGATTCAGACCCAAGATATTCGCGTTTTGGATTAGCACCAAAATCTAAAGCAGATTTTGCTTTCTTGTTACACGATTTATTCCATATTAAGCCAGATGGCATTATGACCATTGTGTTGCCACATGGCGTACTGTTTAGAGGTGGAGAAGAAGGTCAAATCCGTAAACAATTAATTGAATCTAATCATATAGATGCTATTATTGGTTTACCGCCAAGTATCTTTTTTGGAACAGGTATATCTACTACCGTTATTGTTCTAAAACAAAAACGTAAAAACACAGACGTATTAATTATAGATGCTTCTAAAGGATTTATTAAAGAAGGTAAAAACAATAAATTAAGAGCTTCAGATATAAAAAGAATTGCAGATGTAATTCGTGATAGGCAAACAACACCTAAGTTTTCTAAAGTTGTAGAAAGAGATACTATTAGAAAACATGAGTACAATTTAAATATTCCAAGATATGTAGACTCTTCTGCAAATCCTGAAAGTTGGGATATTTATGCATCTATGTTTGGTGGTGTTCCTGTAAAAGAAATAGATGAGCTTCAAAACTATTGGCAAGCCTTTCCTAATTTACGTGAAGCTTTATTTTCTAAAATTTCAGAGGTTAATGCTGAACTAAAAGTAACTAACGTTAATACTGCTATTACAGAACAAGCTAGCGTTAAAGACTTTAAAGAGAAGTTTGATGCTTCTTTTAAAGATTTAAATACATTTCTAAAACAGGAATTGTTAACCAATATGCAAACTGTTAGTGTTCCAAGAGAGAAAGAAGTATTAAGTAATGATATTTTTAAAAGGCTTAAAAACATTACTTTAATAGATAAATACGAAGCCTACCAATTGCTGGATGATGAATGGGAAGCCATAAAAGTAGATTTAGAAATTATACAAACCGAAGGTTTTGAGGCTACCAAAATAGTAGATGCTAATATGGTACTCAAAAAGAAGGATGGTAAAGAAGTAGAAAAACAAGAAGGTTGGAAAGGACGCATTATGCCTTTTAAACTGGTGCAAGAAACCTACTTAAAAGAAGAATTACAAAGTCTACAAAAGAAAGAAAACCGTTTGTTAGAAATTACTGCGGAATATGAGGAAATTATTGATTCCTTTTCTGAAGAAGAAAAAGACAGTCCTATTTTGAATGATAACAACGATGCTTTTGTAACTAAAGAAGTTGGTTTAGCTCTTAAAGATATTTTTACTGATGTAGAATCAGAAGAAATTAACATCTTAAAAAACTATATAGAATTATTAGACAATAAAGCTAAAAAGCTTGAAAAAGTAGATTTTATAAACGCTAACAAACAAGTGCAATGGTCTAAAATAGTAGCTAATAAAGATGGCACTTATGGTAAAGGGAACATTAATAAGTATCTATTTACTTTACAATCCACTTTTACATTTCCAGAAGATTCTTTTGAAAGTAAAATAGTAAAAACAGGAAAATTGCTAGCTGAAGAAAAAGAAGCTAAAAAACAAGTTAAAGAAGAACAAGCAAAATTACACTTACAAACCAAAGACACCATTGAAAAACTTGCTGATGAGCAAGTCTATGAATTACTAGAACTAAAATGGGTACACCCAATTGTAACCTCATTATATAATTTACCAAAAACAATTATAGATGAATTAACAACCAAAGTTGTAGCTCTTTCAGAAAAATACAGTACTACTTACTCTGATGTTGCTAAGGAAATTAACAAAGCAGAAAATTCGTTGGCTAAATTAATTGACGACCTTGATGGTAATGAATTTGATATAAAAGGATTAAACGAATTGAAGGTTTTATTAAATAGCAAAGACTAATATGGCTCAAAAAAATAAAAATCCAGAAGTTCGTTTTAAAGGTTTTACTGAGGATTGGAAGCCTACAGTTTTAGGTTCATTTGTAGATTTAGAAAATGGGTTTGCTTTTAAAAGTAGATTTTTCCAAGATGATAAAAGTAAAGTACTCGTTTTGACACCTGGTAATGTTAATATAGGTGGAGGGTTTCAACATGGAAAAGGTCAATATTACAATCCTAAAAAAGAACTTACTAACAGATTCGTATTCAAACCTGATGATATTTTTGTTACAATGACAGATTTAACACCAACAGGACAAACGCTTGGTCTACCTGCAATAGTCCCAAACGATGAAATGACATATCTACATAATCAGCGATTAGGGAAATTAATTAATTATAAATGTGATAAAACCTTTCTATTTCATTTACTATGTAATCCTAAATTTCAAAAACAAATAGTTTTAACGTCTTCTGGAACAACTGTCAAACACACGTCTCCAAATAAAATACTAAATACAAAAACAAGTTTTCCCAATCCAACAGAACAAAAAAAAATAGGTGCTTTCTTCCAAAACCTAGATAGCTTAATTACACAACACCAAAAAAAACACGACAAGCTAGCTATTTTAAAAAAAGCAATGCTCGATAAAATGTTTCCTAAAAATGGTGTTGTTGTACCTGAAATTCGCTTTAAAGGCTTTACTGGAGATTGGGAAGAGAAAGAGTTAGGTGAAATTGGTTATACTTATACAGGTTTGTCAGGAAAAACTAAAGTTGATTTTGGTCAAGGTAAAGGAAAATATGTAACATATATGGGAGTTTTCAATAATCCTATTTCAACAATTAACATGACAGATTTAGTTGAAATTGACAACACCCAAAACGAAGTTAACTATGGAGATATATTTTTTACAACATCTTCAGAAACAGCTGACGAAGTAGGGATGTCTTCAGTTTGGCTAAGTGAAGACAGAAATGTTTATTTAAACAGTTTTTGTTTTGGGTATCGTTTATATGAGAAATTAGACTATTATTATTTGTCAAATTTACTACGCTCACCTAGTTTTAGAAAAAAAATATCATTTTTGGCGCAAGGTATTTCTCGTTTTAATATTTCAAAGAATAAAGTAAAAGAAATAAGTATTAATATTCCTCGTCCAGCAGAACAACAAAAAATAGGTGAATATTTCAAAAACCTAGACAAGCAAATAGCATTACATCAAATCCAATTAGAAAAACTAAACAACATTAAAAAAGCCTGTTTTACCAAAATGTTTGTTGCACAAGACTAATCCATTGGTTATATAAAACTATAGAAAATGACATTTACCAAAGAATCTGAATTTGAAGAAGCCTTAATACTTGCCCTTAGTAAAAAAGGTTGGGAAAATGAGGTAATAAAACACCCAACAGAAGAAGATTTGTTGAACAACTGGGCAAACATTCTTTTCGATAACAATAGAGATATAGACCGGTTAAATGACGCACCATTAACCAATGGTGAAATACAACAAATACTAGAGCAAATTAATGCGTTAAGAACACCTCTTAAGCTAAATGGCTTTATAAATGGTAAAACAGTATCTATAAAACGAGATAATCCTGAAGATAATTTGCATTTTGGTAAAGAAGTTAGTCTTAAAATTTATGATAGACACGAAATTGCAGCAGGACAAAGTAGATATCAAATTGTACAACAACCACAGTTTAAAAGTAAATCCAAAATACTAAATGATAGACGTGGTGATTTAATGCTTTTAATTAATGGTATGCCACTAATTCATATAGAGTTAAAAAGAAGTGGTGTATCTGTAAGTCAAGCCTATCACCAAATAGAAAATTATGCTCGCTCAGGAAACTTTTCAGGTATCTTTTCTTTAGTTCAGGTGTTTGTGGCTATGGAGCCTAAAGAAACTGTTTATTTTGCCAATCCTGGACCAGATGGAAAATTCAATAAAGATTTTTATTTCCATTGGGCAGACTTTAATAACGAGCCAAAAAATGATTGGAACGATATAGCTTCTTCTTTGTTATCTATTCCTATGGCACATCAATTAATTGGTTTCTACACTGTACCAGATACTAATGATGGAATTTTAAAGGTCATGCGTAGCTATCAGTATTATGCAGCAAATGCCATATCAGATAAAGTTGCCAAAACAGATTGGAAAAGTAAACACGCCTTGGGTGGCTATATTTGGCACACTACAGGTTCTGGTAAAACAATGACTAGTTTTAAATCTGCTCAATTGATTGCTAATTCACAAGATGCAGATAAAGTTATCTTTTTAATGGATAGAATAGAATTGGGTACACAATCTCTAAAGGAGTATCGAGGTTTTTCAGATGAAAATGAAGACGTACAAGCAACTGAAAATACGGGTGTTTTGGTAACAAAACTAAAAAGCACAGACCCTAGCAATACTTTAATTGTTACTTCTATTCAGAAGATGAGTAATATTAAAGATGAAGATGGTGGTTTAAATGCTCGTGACATCGAGATAATGAATGGAAAAAGAACAGTGTTTATTGTAGATGAAGCACATCGTTCTACTTTTGGAGAGATGCTTATTGATATTAAAAACACGTTTTCTTCAGCTATATTTTTTGGTTTTACAGGGACACCAATTAAAGATGAAAATCAGATAAATATGAATACCACTTCAACCGTATTTGGAAGTGAGTTACATAGATATACGCTTGGTGATGGTATAAGTGATAAAAATGTTCTAGGTTTTGACCCGTACAAAATATCAACCTACAGAGATATAGATTTAAGACGAGTAATAGCTCTAGAAAAAGCCAGAGCTGTGGACGAAACTGAAGCTCTTTCTGACCCTCAAAAAGCTGAAGTATTTAATAGATACATGAATGATTTAACCATGGCTGGTTATACAGAACCTTCTGGAAATTATATTCGTGGCATTGAAGATTTTGTACCTAAATCACAATATGAAATTGATACGCATCAAGAAACAGTAGTTGACGATATTTTAAAAAACTGGCTAAGATTAAGTAAGCTTAGTAAGTTTCATGCCATTTTTGCCAC
The DNA here is from genome assembly GCA_003144015.1 of Flavobacteriaceae bacterium LYZ1037. GTDB lineage: Bacteria > Bacteroidota > Bacteroidia > Flavobacteriales > Flavobacteriaceae > Xanthomarina. Next base: position 14,536 of record QFWS01000004.1, read on the forward strand.
AAGCAGTATTAATGAAGCTATTGAATATTATAGACTATTAAAAAGATTAAAACCTGAGTTAAAAACAACCGCATTATTTGACCCTACAATTGATAACGTAGGTAATGCTGCCTATAAAGAAGATGGTTTAGTTGAACTACTGGAAGATTATAATGACAGATATGAGCAAGATTATACTTTAGCAACCCACGCAAAATTTAAAAAAGATATTGCGGCAAGACTAGCACACAAAGCACCCTATTTAAGAATTGAAACAACACCAGAAAAACAAATTGATTTACTAATTGTTGTAGACCAAATGCTAACAGGTTTTGATTCTAAATGGATAAATACACTTTACTTGGATAAAGTTCTTAAATACCAAAATATTATTCAAGCATTTTCAAGAACAAATCGTCTATTTGGTCCAGATAAACCTTTTGGAACTATTCGTTATTATAGGTATCCACATACTATGGAACAGCATATTAAAGTGGCTATAGAATTATACTCAGGAGATAGACCTTTTGATTTATTTGTTGACCGCTTAGAACAAAATCTGAATACAATAAATTTTGTGTTTCATGAAATTTCTCAGGTGTTTAGTTCCGCAGGTGTTCAAAATTTTGAAAGACTACCTGAAGGCATCCCTGAACGTGGAAGGTTTGCTTCACTTTATAAAACTTTAAATGACTTTTTAGAAGCTGCAAAAATTCAAGGTTTTAAGTGGAGTCAATTAAAATATGAATTTGATAGTGGAGCTATAGTTGAAATGAGTTTTGATGAAAATACGTATCTAATTCTAGCTTTACGATATAGAGAGCTGTTTAATGGTGATGGTGGTGGAGCTGGAACAAGAGAGGTTCCTTTTGAAATTGAAGGTCATTTAACAGAGATTGACACTGATAAAATTGATGCTGACTATATGAATTCTCGCTTTGAGAAATACCTTAAAGAACTAAAAGGTGATATTGATGATGAGCAACTACAACATACCCTAGATGAGTTACATAAGTCATTTGCTACATTAACTCAAGAAGAACAAAAATATGCTAACATTTTTATCCATGATGTCCAAAGTGGTATCATAAGCATTCAAAAAGGTAAAACCTTTAGAGAATATATTACAGAGTATCTTTTCAATGCTAAAAACGACCAGATTTTTAGAATTTCAGAAATCCTAGGTTTAGAAGAGGCAAAACTCCGTAACATGATGGATTCAGGTGTAACAGAGAAAAATATAAATGAATATGGTCGTTTTGATGACTTAAAAAGTACCGTTAATAAAAGCAAGGCAAAAGCGTATTTTGAGAAATTGGAAGGTATAACAATTCCTGCATTTAGAGTAAATATAAAGGTTCATGACTTGCTACAAGAATTTATTATTAGTGGTGGATTTGAAATAATAAAACCTTAAATAAAAGATGTTTCTAATACTTAAAATATTTTAGGTAAGACCTGAGATGAAAAAGTAAGAGACAACTTTAAATACCTTATGGTATTTGAAACCAAAAAAGTGGAAAACGTTTATAACGCTAGAAGTTTAATTGAGGTAATTAAAGGGTTATAATTAATACTAAATAAAATGGAAAACAGTTTAGACCAATTCTCTGATGAAGAATTAGATTTAGTAACAGAATGCCTTTTAAACAGTGCTAAAACAAGATTTGATTATGAGGCTTTTAAAAATGAATTAGAGCCAGTGGAACAGGATTTTATAGACTATAATATCTTACTTGAGATAATAACTGGAAAAGCGTCAGGTGAATCTAACTTATTGATTTCTGCTAAAATATTATCTAAATTTTTAATGTTAGGTTACATGACAAGTAAAGAGGATATTATTGAAATGATTAATCAAAAAGAAACAGAATTAGGGCTTGAGATTATGGCTTCTAGGATTGCAATGGACTCCCTACAAAATGGTGTTCATCCTACTTTAGTAATTAAGCAAATTTCAATTTTATTATAAATTTAAAATACTAGTATAAAAAATGGATATTTCACCAGACAAGCAAAATATAGACAGTGTATTTTCAAATACCACATACTATATAGATTTTTATCAAAGGCAGTACAAATGGAATGAAGAGCCTGTTAAGAGGTTGTTAGATGATGTTTTTTATAGGTTTAACGAAGAATACAAAAAATATAAAGATTCAGATATTCCAATTGAAAAAAACATTGATAAATACTCTTGGTATTATCTAAACACTTATGTTACTAATCTTGTAGAAGGAAAATTATTCGTAGTTGATGGTCAACAAAGGCTAACTACGCTCACCTTAATTCTAATAAAATTAAGGCATCTAGCTGAAAAGCATGAATCTGATTTAATTGGATGGATTGATGATAAAATTATGGGGCGTTCTGGTTTTAAAAAGAACTTCTGGATGAACCATACTGCCCATATAAGTACATTACAAGACTTATTTGATGGCAAAGAATTAAACAGTATAAATACAGATTCAGGAATTACAGCCCAAAACATGGTAAAGAATTATGCAGAAATATCCAAAGTCCTAAATACACTTTCCAATAAAAAAATATTTGAAACCTTTGTTTTTTATTTCCTCAAAAGATTGGTCTTGATTAATCTTGATGTTAAACAAACAGATGTTCCAATGGTGTTTGAAGTTATTAATGATAGAGGTGTTAAATTAAAGCCTTATGAAATTTTAAAAGGTAAGCTATTAGGTCAAATAGATAAAGATGAATTAATTACTTTAGATTTTAATGAAATTTGGGATGCTCAAGTAAAACAAATTAATGATTTTAAAGAAGATGAAATAGATGAGTTCTTTACTTATTTTTTAAAAGGTAAATTATCTGACACTAGAGGTTTGGCTCAAAAATTTGACAAAGACTACCATAGAGTAATGTTTGAAGTAGAGTATGATAAACTTTTAAAATTAAATCACAACCCAAAAGGAGTTAAAAAATTCCTTTTAAATGACTTTGTCTATTTTACTAATTTATATACCAAAGTGTATAAATATTACCAAGATTTTGATGAAAATCAACCCTTTGTGTTTTATAATAACTTAACACAAATGAACACACAATTCCTTTTAATACTTTCTGCTTGTGAGTTAAATGACGCAGATGAAGATTTAAAGATTTATAAGATAAGTCAAAACTTAGATAAGATGTTCTGCTTACTTCAATTACAAAGAAGTTATAACAGCAATGCTTTTTCTACTGATGTTTACAAATTAAGTTCAGAGATAAGAAACAAACCTTTAGCAGAAATTGATGGTATTTTTAACAAATATCTTTTAGGTCAATTATCTGATGCTAGGGGTGTCACTGTAGAAAGAGAAATTAGTTACAGTCTTTTTAAAGATACTGGTATTGATTTAGACAAGAGGTTTAAAAGATACTTTTTTGCAAGAATAGAAAAATTTATTGCCCTCAATACAAAAATGGAAATGAAACAAACCTTTTACAATTTGGTGCAAAACACTGGACATGTAAATGGGTTTCATATAGAACACATTTTATCTCATAATGATGAAAATAAAGCACTATTTAATAATGATGATGAGCTTTTTGAAAGAGAAAGAAATAGATTAGGGGGCTTATTAATTTTAAAGGGCTTGGATAACATTTCAAGTAATAATGAAACTTTTAAGAAAAAACTAAAGTCCTATTCTAATACATTATATTGGAATGAAACATTAAGAGCAGATGCTTATAAGTCAAAATTAGATTTTACTAAAATGATAAATGAGTATAAACTAAATTTTAAACCTTATGAGCAGTTTGGAGCAGAAGAATTGGAAGATAGACACAGATTGCTATTTGATATAGTAAACAGAATTTGGAGTAATTAAAACATGCTTCTAACAGAGACAGATTATAAAAACCAGAATATTATTATTTAGTATAAATTATTAGGAAATTAAGATGAGTGAAGAAAACAGAAAATTAGAAGCAATAACATTCAGCTTTAAGAAGAAGGATGGAAAATCAGAAACTGGAATAAATTTATTTGAAGAGCTATTTTCTAAACTTCCCAATTTTATTGATTTAATGCCGAATGATGAATCAAGCAAAAAGAGCGTAAAAATTGAGAAGAAAAAAATTAAAGGAAAAATTACTTCAAGTCTAAAAATACATAAAAGTAGTAGATTTATTACAGGCAAAATATCTTCGACTAACTATGGGAAAATAATAAAAATTATCAACCCAAATGATAAAGATGCTGACCCTGTTTATCAGAGCAAGCCTGAACATGGAGTTGAAAAAGTATTTTTCTTTTTTATTTATATTGCAGAGGACAATCACAAAGGTTTTATTCTTCTTGAACGTAATGGTGTTTATGGGATTAAGAGTGTTTTTTGTTCTGTTCTAAAAAGTTTTGTTGGAGATTCATATCCAGAAAACAGAATAGTTTTTAATGACTTCATAGACAAGGAAATTCTAAGAAGATACATGACAAAAGGAGCTACTAAATCTGTAACGCTTAAAACTGATAAAATCCCCAAAGAAATAAGTGATAAACTTCATTTTTTAGAAGAGGAATTTAAAGATTATACGATAACATTAACAATCAAAAAGAAAAGAGGTAATTTTGGGTCAAGTACAAAAAAAGTACTCGATAAACTTTACAGTGAAAAGGACAGGAGCTATTTATTAACTGAAAATCTTAAAGTGCTTGGTTTTGGTGAAAATAGTGAAATCACAACAAAAGTAAAACTGGATGGCAAGGAAAAAAACATTAACTTTAAGGACTCTTTCAATCTGAAAAGCATTTATGATATAATTGTCAAACAGGATATCTATGGAGAGTCAGATTTAGAAGAAATAACACAGACTACAATTAACCTTTTTAAAGAAATTAATCCTTACTAAAATGTTTTCATTTATAAATGTTTTTGAGGTTGTAAAAAACCATTATCGAACACTGAAGTCAGATGCAAAAGGCAATATTTTGATTTTTTTGGTATTACCTATTTGCATTGGTGTTATATCCATATTTATTAAATCAGTTAATTCAAATTTAGACTCAATATTATCAACTGCTTTATCGATTTTTATTGGATTATTTATAAATCTTCTTGTTCTAATTGTTACACTAACCAAAACACCTATAAGAGAAAAAAAAGAAATAAGAAGACTTGTTGTTGAAGAAACATTTTATAACATTACATATGTTATTCTTATTTCTATTATTGCTCTTGGATTAATAATGTTGAAGAACATTAATTTTGGTCTAGATGGCATCGGATTAGTGATTTTTAAAAAGTCCATTGTTTTTGTTTTTACTTTTCTTTTTGCTCAAATCTTATTGACAATTCTCCTAATCATAAAGAGAATATTCAATCTTTTTAAGTTTGATATTAACAATTTCAACAAAGAACAAAAAAACCCAACTTCTAACTAAAGAAGTTGGGCATCACTCAACTCAAAAACCAACGATGTTTAGAATCACCATTGATAGCATTTGCCAAGCCTTGAGTAAAATCAAAGGCATTGACGTTTCTTGATAGAAAAGAGTCTATATAAGAGCTCTTATTAGCTCCTGTGAAGAGATTATATACATTCCAAAGGTTAATATCTCCATTATCGTTTCTACAAAAGCTATCATCTAGGTAATAGTCTTTAGCTACTGTAGAAATCTGTCCATCATTGAGAAACAATTCTGGAATTTGAGATTTATCCTGTTTTGGTAAATAATGATATAATCTTGCTCTACCAATAAGCTGAGCAAATTGTTGTTCAGTTAAATTATGCTGAGATAACAGCTTCATTTCCTGTAAATGTGACTGAGCATTATAATTTTGAATTAGGTCTAAAATCTTAGACTGTAATTCTGCATAATTCCCTACTCGCATTTCATCTTGATAACCATCTGTAGAAATACATAAATTACAGCATACCATATTTTGAAAACCTATAAAGAACTTAAACTTTTCAAAGGTTTTTCTGTTATAAAGGTTCTCTTGGTTGTAAGCTCTAACTCCACCAACCGTTAATGAAACATCATGACCATTAATGTTTTCAGTAATGGATGGAATTCTAATGATGAATGCCATTCTTTCAAAATACTGCGTTTTCTCATGGTCTAAAAGTTCTTTTACTGGCTTATAAATAGCATCAGCAGTTCTCCCTTTTATTTGATGTGAAACTCTAACCTCTGGCACTTCAATAGCATGATGAGAAAACACTTTACCCACACAATCTTGAGCTATTTCTATAAACTCTTGATGTGCTAATGTTTTCTCATTATCTTTTGAGAATACAGGAATAATGCAATCGTGCTTTAAAGTAGAAAGGCTAACAGGTTTAGTGTTCGCCTCTATAAATGGACTCTGCTTAAATGATGATTGCTGATTTATACTACTTTCTATTTCTAAAGTTTGTCCTGTACCTTCAGGAATAATTAAGCTACTATTAGCTTCAATTTTTGACTTATTGTGGGTGACTTGTATTAACTCCATTACTTGATATGTTTTGTGGGTTTAACAATTGTTTTTTTGATTGGATAGTTTCCTTTTGAAGTTTAAAATCTTCATCCAAATCTTTCATACTGTAATACTGATTATAAAGCTGTCTTAATGCCTCAATATCATTACAAGCTGTAATTAGCTCTCTAACTTCATCTAGGCTAGTACCATTGTTGCACCAATCAAGTATTTTCCTTCCTGTAGAACCATTAATTATGAATTCTGGTTTTCCCATAAATAAGCCTGTTCTATCTTTTGAACTACTAGCAAAATGTTTAATATCTACATCAAATACTAGAGTAAATTCGTAGTCTGTTCCATCTCTAGAAATAGATTTTAAACCTACTTTTTCAGGTACATATTTACCATCTTTCTGCTGTAATACATAATCTTGTTTAGTACGCATAGTAGCAATAATATGAATTGGGGATTGTAATATTTTATTTAAAAACACTTTCTCTAAAGGCTTAATTTTTGCCCAATTTGTAAAACTGTTGCCAGCCATTTTAGAATGAAAGTCTAACAAATACTCCCAACAGTGACTCATACTGTCTATGATTATCACTTCTATATTGGCTTTTTCACAAACCTCTATAGCTTCTACATATTTTTCAGGTGTAAATGGTGGCTGTAAGGATAACACATTGTAGCCACCTAAATGAGCGTATAAATCTGCTGAACCATTTTCAGTGTCTATAATAGCTACTTTAGATAAATTGTCATTGGTAAGTCCTTTAGCTATTAATAAGCTACTGTAGGTTTTGCCAGAACCTGCTGAACCCTGTAATGCCATTTTTATCTTGGCAAGTTTCCTTTCTGATTTTCTTAATTGCATAATTTTAAATTTTTGAAGGTTAATATTAAATTGAATTATTTTTAATTTGAACCTGAACAGATTCAGTATATAATGAAAAAGACCCTCATAAAATGAGAGCCTTTTCTTGTTGTTTTAAGAAGCATATTTCAGCTTTGGTTCTTCGAGTAATTTGCTCATTGCATCATCTATTATCTCATCTTTAAACTCCTTGAGGTAAGCTTGAGTAACACTTACATCATGATGTCCCATAGATTTGCCAATTACATCTGTTGATATTCCTGCAAACTTTAAATTTGTTGCAAAACTGTGTCTAATTACATAAGATGATACATTTTGTTCTACACCTTGAATTTTTGCTATCTCTTTAAGTTGCTTATTAAATCTTCTTAATGTTTTATGCTTTCTGCTTTCAACTTGCATAGGTGTTAAGTCCTGTTTTAATAAGATTGGAAACACAAAATCTGTTGGTCTATTCTGAGCTTTATAATAAGCTATAACCTGCTTTACTGGTTCTAACATTTTTACAGTAAATCTGCCTTTAGTTTTAGAACGGATATATAAAATTCTATCTCCTTGAATATTGTCCCATTTCAATTTCATCATGTCAACAAAATTCATCCCTCCCATATAATAACTAAATACTAGATAGTTTTTTGTGTTTATTAAATGTGGATATTTCTCAATGTCTATTGCTTCCATTAACTTCATTTCATCTCTAATCAATGCCTTTTTCACACCTACAACTTTAAACTTTGATATTTTATAAATCTTAAACGGGTAGTATTTTTCATCTACTACTCCACTTTTAATAGCATAATTATACAATGCCCTGAGAGTTCTCATTTTTATACCAATACCTCCATCAGAATTATTATTGCTTCTTAAATAGGTTTCATACTTATCTAAAAATGCTGGTGTAATTTCTCTGAATACTAAATTTTTATTCTTTTGGAATTTAAAAAATGAGTTATAAGTGTCTTTATATGGTTTTGAATTACCTATTCTACCAGCTTTAATAAAGTCTTCTATTTTTTCTTTCCAGAATTCTGACACAGTAACTTTTGAAGATTTTCTACCTCTAAACTTCGCTTCAAACTGGTTTAATGTAAAGTCAATATTGTCTAAAGCAAATTCGTCTATTATTTTCAATGCCTTTTCTTCTAACTTCAATAACAGCCTATTTCTTTGTGAAGCATTTGGGTATGTTTTTTTAAACTCATTCTTTTTAGTGTCCCAATCTACTTTTTTACTGAGCATCCCTAAAGAAATCATTTTAGAATTCCTCTCTTTTACTATTCTTAATATTACAGGGTACTCACCTGCTTTGTTTGGTTTTTTTCTTAACGTGATATTAATACTTGCCATATTATTTATGTTTTAGTAGAGTGACATATTCCTGCTATAGTAAGTAAGGAATTAGTCATTCTTTTTTGTTAACTATTTAGTAATTCACTAAACTTTTGGATTAAACTTGCTCTTAAAAAGGTCTTTGTCTTTAGTAAATCGTTTTTAACCAATAGACTTTGAAATTCTTTTATTTCTGTGGGTTTACGGTTCCTGTTTTGCCTTTCAGAGAGTTTTTCCCAATAGTTGTAGCTTAAGTAAGATTCTAATTGACCTTTATCCTTTTTAGTGATTTTAGTGTCTGTTAGAATGTTATCTACTATAGTTAATTCATCAAACCGTTTAAGTAAATCGTCAAATAAATTCTGTAACAGCTTCTTGGATTTTAAATCGTGTAGCTTATAAACTCCCTTTGGATGAAAGCTTTTGTTGGTTTTGTGCTTTATTTCAAACCTTATAATATGTTCATCTAAATCATACTGTTTTGCCTTGTCGTAAATTTTAAAGTAGTAGTTATAATGATTAAACTGTTTGTATTCTCCTCTACCTCCAAACTGCTCATTATGGCTGTGAATTTTTAGCTGATGTAATATTATATTTTGTCTTATAATGCACTCTGCTTGTACTGGCAACTTTATATTTAAACCAAATTCTAATTGAGTTAAACGTGTGCTTTGCAAGTCTGTAAGCTTATCATCTAAATGATTTATAGTTTTACAAAGTTCAGAATACCTAAAGTCATTATAATTATGAGCATCTTCACCTTGCAACACATTGCATAGTTTATGAATTGAATTCTTTACATATACAGACTTATCATTTATTCTAACGTCCATATTACCAATCTTGGCTGTATATGGGTATCTAATTTCACCTGAATGACATTCTAAAACCGTAAGTAATTCCTCAAAATTATCTTCGTTGCAAACAAAAGGCTCTATAACACTTTTGTCTTGGTATTTAAGTCGAACAAAATCTATCATGACTCTAGATTTTTGTTGGTTCTACTTAAATAGTCATCAACATCAGTATCTAATTCATCATTAGACAGTACTTTGCCGTTAAAAATCCATTCATCAAGTTCAGATTTCTTGAAATAGATTTTTTTACCTCCAGGTTTATAAAAAGGGATTTCCTTTTTACTCGTCATCTTGAACAAACAAGATTTTGAAAGTTGTAAATACACTGTAGCATCTTCTACAGTTAGGATTTCTTTTTGCTGTATGTTTAGAGCTAAAAGAAGTTCTTTAATTTCTTTAATTTCATTTTGGATAAATTCCATAACTTTAAATTGTTATGGATGTGCACATCCTTGTTATTGTTGAAACAAAGAAACTGCGAAGAAAGCCTTACATAAGTTTACCATACCTTGACTGTATGGTAAAGCTATATTTATAGTGAAGATATAATGGTGTCAATTCTGTCTTTAGAAGCTGGATTATCTGACATTGCTTCTCTGGATTGTTTTAGGTTTTTTAATTCATTTCCCTTGTGGTCTCTAAAAACATACCTGATAAATTTATAAAGGTCATTTATAATACTTCTGCTTAAAAAGTCATTGTTAATTAGCTCATCTAAAAAGTAAAGTAATGAAGGTTTGCTAACAAAGTTTTTGTTTTTACCAGTAATTAACCAATTAATGCCATAGTCAACTTCATTTCCAGTAAAGGCATTTATAAACTCTTCTTTGGTACAATTTATAATTGAAGGTTTTTCATTTAGTAGTTTATATAAAGTTTTAATTTGGGTTAATTGCTCTTTGGGTGTCTCTGCTATAAAAACAAATGAAGATGTGTAAGAATAATTAGTTGCTTGTTTTGAATATTGGTTAATCAAACTTTCTAATTGTTCAAAATAAGTAGGTAAAAAAGTGAATTCTTTACATGTACTATTACTAAAAAAGCTATTTAGTTTTATTCTTAAAAAATCGGCATACGCCTTAACTTCTTTTTTGTCAGAAAAACGTTCTTGAAAACCTAGCTCAATGAACTCTTTAGCTTGCTTTACTTCTTGGTTTAGTTTTCCCTTAACAGAGCCTTCAAAAGAAAAAGTAATATACTCAGATTTTACTTGGTCAAAATGAATATTTAGAACTTTAACAATATGATTTAGCTTGTCTATCTTGTCTACATTATTAAAATGGAGCTCTTCGGTAATATTGATGTAAAATTCTTTTAGGTCTTTATGTATCTCATTTTCTAAATACCAATCAAAAAATGCTAAAGGATGTTCTGTTGTACTTCTCATAAATCAAAACTACAAAAAAGTAAAATTTAATAATTAGAAATGTTTGACCTATGTTTGACCCAAACCAAATAAAAAAGCCTCACGTCTCCGTAAGGCTTAATTTTACTAGTGGTCCCACTTGGGCTCGAACCAAGGACCACCTGATTATGAGTCAGGTGCTCTAACCAACTGAGCTATGGGACCAATTAACATTGCTGCTAATTTTTACTCTTCTTTAAAAGAGTGTGCAATATTACTACATATTTTCAAAGGCTGCAAGATTTTTTATTCCTTTATCTCTTGACATAGCTCGATAAGAACACCATTTGAAGATTTTGGATGTAAAAACGCTACCAGTTTATTATCTGCCCCTTTTTTTGGGGTGTCGTTCAAAACAATAAATCCTTCGTTTTTTAATCGGGTTATTTCAGCTTGAATATCAGTAACATCAAAGGCTATGTGGTGGATACCTTCCCCTTTATTTTCAATAAACTTTGCAATTGGGCTATCTGGTTTTGTAGCCTCTAATAATTCAATTTTATTTTCTCCTATCTGGAAAAATGATGTGTTAACACCTTCGCTTGCTACTTCTTCAATTTTATAATGTGATTTACCAAATAACTTGGAAAACAAATCGTTAGAAGCTTCTAAATTTTTAACTGCAATACCTATGTGTTCAATCTTATTCATATTTTATCTTAATCTCATTTCATTCCCCTAAAGAAGGGAATTTTAATTAATACTTTTATAGTAAGTTACGAATTTTCAGTTCAAAAGTAATATAATCTTTAAATATGGTTATTTTTGCATCATGAAAATCTTAATAGATTTTACAATGAATATCATGAGTCTTAATTTATTAATTAAAAAGGCGTTTTAAATATGAGTATGGAAGAAGAAAGTCAAAGACAAAAAAAGATTGGTTCTGTTTTACAACGCGATTTAGTAGATATCCTTCAAAAAGCAGCCACACAAGGTGGAATGTATGGTATTTTAATATCGGTTTCTAAGGTTAAAGTCACAGTAGATTTATCTGTAGCGAAAGTATATTTAAGTATTTTTCCTAATGATAAAGGTAAAGAACTTATTGAAGGCATTAAATCTAATGCTCCTTTAATTAAGCATGAATTGGCACAACGTACCAAGCACCAATTGAGACGCATGCCTTCTCTTCAGTTTTTTATTGATGATTCTTTGGAATACATAGATAAAATAGACCAATCTTTAAAAGGTGAAGAAAACCCAATAAACAATCCAGACCTGTTAGGAAAACGTAAAAAATCGTAATCGGTTTTAAAAAAACCTTCATAATGGAAGCCTTTTGTCAGTTAAATTTGTTTTAACTGTTGTAATTTATGAACTTTTCACTCTACATAGCTAAACGTTACCTGCTTTCTAAAAGCTCTAACAATGCTATTAATTTTATTACCATAATTGCAGCAATTGGAGTCATTTTAGGTGCTGCATCACTGTTTATTGTACTTTCTGGTTTTGCTGGATTAAAAGATTTTACACTCCAATTTACTTCAGTAATCGACCCAGATTTGAAAGCTGAAGCTTCAGTTGGGAAATCCTTTTTAATTTCTGAAGATGAGTTTTCTAAGTTGAATAATTTAGAAAGTGTTGCATCCTATTCTAAAATTATTGAGGAACGCGTTTTTATAACCTTTGAAGAAAAAAGCTATCCAAATGCCTATATAAAAGGCGTTGATGAAAATTTTGAAATTGTAAATGCTATAGATTCTGTGGTAGTTTTAGGAAGCTGGATCACCCAAAAAACAAACCAGATTGTTTCTGGATGGGGCATTGCTAACACCTTATCTTTTGGTGTGTTGGACTATGGAAAGCGTATCAATTTATATGTTCCAAAACCTGGAAAAGGACAAATAACATCTGCAAATCAAGCCTTCAATACGTTTAATGCTGTAAGTGTTGGCGTGTTTGATGTAAATGAAAATCTAAACGATAAATATATTTTTGCTCCAATAGATATGGCTCGAGCCCTTCTTAATTACAAAGAAAATGAAGTTTCTGCTATTGAATTTAAATTAAAAGAAAATGCCACCGAAGAACAAGCACGAAAAGAAATTGCTTCGGTTTTAGGAGATAAAATAATCCTTAAAAATAGTGCGCAATTAAACGATGCACTTTACAAGATGCTAAATACTGAAAATTTAGCCGTATATTTAATATTTACACTCGTATTAATAATTGCATTATTTAATGTGATTGGTTCTATTATTATGATGATTCTGGATAAAAAGAACACCTTAAAAACACTTTTTAACCTTGGAGCAACTATTTCAAACATTAGAAATATTTTCTTTCTTCAAGGAAGCTTAATGACGATTGTTGGAGGCTTGATAGGTTTATTCATTGGCTGCCTAATTGTGTGGCTACAAAGTACATTTTCTCTAATAATGATTACCCCTTCTTTACCTTATCCAGTCACTTTAAAAATAGAGAATCTCATTATTGTGTTTCTAACTATTTCTGTTTTAGGCATTATTGCTTCAAAAATAGCTTCAGTTAGGATTTCTAAAAACCTGGTTGAAAATTAAATAAACTGATAACCTGAGAACTCTTCTAAAACTTCATCAAAAGCTGCAAAAACATCTTTCGAGTCGTCACTAGTAACCATTTTCATTCTAAATTCTTTAAAATGTGGTATCCCTTTAAAGTAATTCGTATAATGCCTTCTAGTTTCAAATACGCCCAGGATTTCCCCTTTCCAATCTATGGCCATTTGTAAATGTCTTCTAGCGGCTTCTACACGTTCTTCTAAAGAAACAGGCTCCAAATGTTCACCTGTATTAAAAAAGTGTTTTACTTGTTTAAAAAACCATGGATTTCCAATAGTGGCACGACCAATCATACAACCATCTAAACCATAACTATCTCGCATTAACATGGCTTTTTCAGGAGAATCTACGTCTCCATTTCCAAACACAGGAATGTGCATTCTTGGATTGTTTTTTACATCTGCAATGGGTTTCCAATCCGCTTCACCTTTATACATTTGAGCTCGTGTGCGTCCATGAATAGAAATAGCTGCGCAACCAACATCCTGAAGTCTTTCGGCTACCTCAACAATTCTAATAGAATCGTGATCCCAACCCAAACGGGTTTTTACGGTTACAGGTAAATTAGTGCGTTTGACCATTTCGGCAGTTAATTGCTCCATCAAACAAACATCTTTTAAAATACCTGCTCCTGCTCCTTTGCTAACCACCTTTTTTACTGGACAACCAAAATTGATATCGATAATGTCTGGATTCGACTTTTCAACAATATCAATGGTTTGCAACATACTTTCTAAATTAGCTCCAAAAATTTGAATCCCAACAGGTCGTTCTTTTTCATAGATATCTAGCTTCATGACGCTTTTAGCAGCATCACGAATCAAGCCTTCACTAGAAATAAATTCTGTGTAAACCACGTCTGCCCCCTGCTCCTTACACAAGGCACGAAAAGGTGGATCGCTAACATCTTCCATTGGCGCTAAAAGCAATGGAAAGTCTGGAAGTTCTATGTTACCTATTTTTACCAAATCTTAAAAGTTGATGTTTGCTTGAATATCTTCGCCATTTCTTTTAACCACGACTTGTGTAGAATCTCCTGCTTTAAAAACAGATAACGCTCTCATATAACTCATCATATCAACCACGGAGCTATCGCCAAGTTTCACAACAATATCTCCTTTTTGTAATCCTGCTTTTTGTGCAGGTTTGTCTTCGCTAATACCATCAACTCGCATACCTTCACCATCGAATAAATAATCTGGAACCACACCTAAACCAACTTTGAAACGTGGCGTTTCTTCACTTTCATTCTTTGTTTTTCTAAAAGCTAGTTTACCATCATCATCTAATTCGGTAATAATATCAAAAATATAATTTGAAATAGCATCCATTCCTTCATAATTCAACTTGTCTGAATCGTCACCAGGTCTGTGATAATCATCATGCTGTCCCGTAAAAAAATGCAACACAGGCATATCTTGTAAGTAAAAAGAAGTGTGATCGCTTGGACCAACACCAGATTCATTTTCAATAAGTTTAAATCCAGGGTTGGTTGCCGATAAGGTTTGCTTCCAACGTGGCGAGGTTCCAACACCATAAACTGCCAAGGTGCTATCTTGTTTTAAGCGTCCAACCATATCCATGTTTATCATGTAATTGGCTTTATTTAAATCTAAAGTGGCATTTTTAGTAAAATAATTTGAGCCTAATAAGCCCATTTCTTCTCCTGAAAAAGCCATAAATAAATAGTTATTAGACGTATTAGCTTTTATTAATTTTGCAGCTAAATCCAACATAACAGCTACGCCACTGGCATTATCGTCTGCGCCATTATGGATGGCTTTTTCCCCTCTATGTAAAGAACCATCGCTACCATAACCTAAATGATCGTAATGTGCGCCAATAATTATCGTGTTTTCTGCTTGATTATCTATATAACCTAAAACATTGGTGCCTGTAATAGTAGAATCTTCTGGATTTACTGTATAATTTACTTCGCTATGTGGATCTGTTTTAGGTTTAAAACTAAAAGCTTGGTAAAACCCTTCGGTGCCTTTTGGTTGCAAGCCGAGTTCTGTAAATCTTTCAACAATATATGCAGCTGCTGCTTGTTCTCCTTTAGTTCCAGTTTCTCTACCTTCTAATGAATCATCTGCTAAAAACGAAACATCCTTTTTTATTTTATTTTCATAGGTATATTCTTGTTTACAACCCCAAAGCGATATAAAAAGAACCAGTAACGATATTTTCTTCATTTTATTAATCTTATTTTTGGCAAAATTATGGAATAATTGCCATTTATTTAAACTTTAATCGATGTCTATGTATTTAAGATTTTTTTATAGCTTTTTATTTTTAGCCTTAATTACGTCATGTAAAAATGATAAAACCCAATCTGCTGATGTCAAATCTGGTGCGACAAAATGGGTGGATACTTTAATTTACTCAGACGAGGTTCATTTCAAATCTTTAAAACAAATCACTTTTGGTGGTGATAATGCAGAAGCATACTGGAGTTTTGATGATAAGCAATTGGTATTTCAGTCTAACAATAAAGCATGGAATGTAGGTTGCGACCAAATGTTTTTAATGAATGCTGATGAAACCTTTAAAGACAACATGCCTCCAATGATTAGTACAGGAAAAGGAAGAACCACTTGTGCTTATTTCTTACCAGATAACAAACATATTATCTATGCTTCTACACATTTAGGTGGCGAAGATTGTCCTGAAACACCTTTACGAAAAAACGGTAAATACATTTGGCCAATTTACGATACTTACGACATTTTTGTTGCAGATTTGGAGGGTAATATTGTAAATCAGCTTACAAATGAGCCTGGATACGATGCAGAACCAACAGTGTCGCCAAAAGGTGATAAAATTGTGTTTACTTCAGATAGAAGTGGTGATATTGAATTATACACGATGAATCTAGATGGTAGCGATGTCAAACAAATTACCTTCGAATTAGGTTATGATGGTGGTGCATTCTTTTCGCCAGATGGTACTAAAATCATTTTCCGTTCTTCTAGACCTAAAACCGAAGAAGACATTAAAGAATATAAAGATTTGTTAGCTGAAGGTTTGGTGCAACCAACAGAAATGGAATTATATATATGTAATGCAGATGGTAGCGATTTACGCCAACTAACCGATTTAGGAAATGCCAATTGGAGTCCGTTTTTTCATCCTTCTGGTGAAAAGATTTTATTCTCTTCGAACTTTGAGTCTGAACGTGGTTTTCCGTTTAATTTATACATGATTGATTTAGATGGTAAAAACCTAGAACGTGTCACACATAGCGATACGTTTGATGCGTTTCCCGTGTTTTCAAACGATGGTAAAAAACTGATTTTCTCTTCTAATAGAAATAATGGTGGAGGACACGACACTAATTTGTTTATTGCTGAATGGCAGGATTAAAAAGACTGCTATTCTGAAACAACTATATACTGATTCCATTATTGCAGAATGAGAAGACTGAAAGGATTGTCAGTCTGAAATAAATAATTCACGATACAAATTTGTTTATTGCAGAGTGGCAGAAATAATAAATTAATCTCGTTCTTTAATTCGATCTCTTTCTTTAACTGCTTTTTGTCGTTCGTTTGTTTTTAATATCGTGTTTCCAAATTTATATCTAAAACCAAGTTTAACATATCTGTTATCCAAATCGGTATGGTTATAACTTCGTTGGTTTAAATAGTCTGTTGTTGTTTCAAAATCGGCTAAATTAAATAGGTCTGCAGCACTTAAAGAAATAACCGCCTTTTTCTTAAGGATGGTTTTTGAGATGGATAATTCAGATTCTAATCTTCCTGCAACATTTCTAAAGCCTTGTAAATTTTCAGATAGAAAAATAAAAGTAATATTAGCAGACAAACTACGGTCTTTTAAAAATGAAAAATCATTCATCAACACGCTATAATTAGACCATTGATTGGATTCTATAAAGCTATTCTCAGTGTTTTTTTCTTCAATGGCATTATAAAAAGAGGTTACTGCGTAAACAAACCATGATTCTGTAATATTAAAATATGAAACAATATCAAAACCATACTCTATCGATTTGTCTATATTAACTGGAGCGTAAACTAATTGGTTGGTTACATTGTCTTGAAGTGGGAGTTCTATAATAAAATCCTTTTCGTTAATATAATAAGCTTCAAGTGTTAAGAAAGAAGTCACTGCAGAGCCTATTACAAAATGGTCTTTATAGGTTGGTTTTAAATTGGGATTACCAACAACCAATGTATTATCATTTAAGAAAAAAGTAAATGGATTTAAATCTCTATAATTAGGTCTTACAATACTTCGCTTATAAGTTGTATAGAAACTACTTACGCCTTCTGTTTGGTATTTAATACTCGCTGTTGGAAACCAATCTAAATAACTTTGTTTATTCGTTTGATTATAAGTTATTGAAGTACCTTTTATGTCTGTTTGCTCCATGCGCAAGCCTGCATTTAGACTCCATTTCCCAAAGGTTTTATCATAGTTAGAATATAAAGCAAAGACATTTTCATTATATTCAAAAGCACTTGAGTTTGCCAAATTTAAAACCTCTTCATTCGTGTTAAAATCATAATCATAACGAGTTATATCGCTATCAGATTGAATACTTGAATATTTAGAACCAGCATCAAAATTCGATGTGTCGTTAATTGGAAGTTTATAATCTAATTGAACCGTAAATATTTGTGTTTTTTGGTTGGCGTCTGTGTTAAAGGCTGTTGGTGCAATAAAATTATTATTCTGGTCGTAATAGTTGCTTGAAGATTCTTGAAACCTGTTGTAATCGTAAATGGTAAAATGACTATTAAAAGCCAAGCTGCTTTTTGAGAATTGATGAAGGTAATCTAAGTCGAATCCTAAATTATATTTATCATCGTTAGTTAAATTATCGGCTTCAAATCGAGATTGAAACTCATTATTGGCATTAAAAATATTGGTGTTATTATCAAGCTTATACTTAAAATAAGGTGTCCATAACATGTTTGAGGACACGCTTAACGTATTGTTCTCGTTTAAAAGAAAATCGAGGTTGAAATTCAAGCTATGAGACTTGGTCCAAGTATTTCTATTTGTTGAAGATTTCCATACTTCATCAATTTGATTATTAGTATCGAAGTAATAAACACCATCGTCGTTATCTCTATTTATTTTTTCACTTGTATAACTATAATTAGCAAATAAGTTGATTTTATCGGTTTTAAAATAATTAATCATTCCAAAGTTGTATCTAGGAAAAACACCTTGCGTATAGTTTCCAGAAACACTTCCTCTGTATCCTGTTACCAAGTTTTTACTCATAATAATGTTTATTACCACACCACTTTCTGCATCGTAACTAGCAGAAGGGTTGGTAATAACCTCAACAGATTTAATAGCATTTGCAGGAGAACTTTCTAAGAGTTGCAATAATTCTTCAGTAGATAATTGTACTTTTCTATTATTTATATAAACAGAAGGCGATGATCCTTTTACCATTATATGTCCATCTAAAACCAAAACGCCAGGTGTACTTTTTACAACTTGAAGCAAGGTACCTTCAGAAAGTGCTGTATTTTCAACTCCGAAAACTAATTTATCTGCCTCCTTTTTAATGGTTGGTTTGTTTGCTATAATGTTTACTTCGTCTAAAGCTTCGGTATTTTCATTTAAAATAAGGTCTCCAAGATGGATATCTTCAGTAGAAACCGTAATCGGTTTACTAAAATCGGTATAACCTATAAAACTAATTTTAATTAAATAATTGCCCTGTTTGGTATTCTTTAGTTCAAAAAAGCCATTGTCATTGGTTGAAGTTCCTTTAATTGCAGTAGAATCTTTAGAAGATAACAAAACAGCATTTGCAAAGTAAATAGGATTGTTTTCTGAGTCTTTAACGTTTCCTGTAATAGATATATCCTGACTTATTATTGTAAAAGGCAGTAGAAAGATAAATAAAAGTAATATGTTTTCTAATTTCAAACTCAAAAGCTTATTTGGGGCTACAAGATAAAAATAGTTTTGCACTTATTTTTACGGAAAAACCATAAATAAATAATTTCATTTAGTTATCCTTTAATATTTAAAGCTATTTTAAAACAATTATATTTGCAAATTAGTTTTGGCTAGAATAGAATCTAGAATAGAATTATGAAGCACATTAGAAACTTTTGCATTATAGCACATATTGACCATGGTAAAAGTACCTTGGCAGATAGATTATTGGATTATACTGGAGCTGTTACCGAAAGGGAGAAAAAAGAACAGCTTTTAGATAGCATGGATTTGGAACGTGAACGTGGTATTACTATTAAGTCTCACGCCATTCAAATGGAATATACCTATAAAGGAGAACAATACGTTTTAAATTTAATAGATACGCCTGGCCACGTAGATTTTAGTTACGAAGTATCTAGATCTATTGCTGCATGTGAAGGCGCTTTGTTAATAGTAGATGCTGCGCAAAGTATTCAAGCGCAAACCATATCTAATTTATATTTAGCTTTAGAAAACGATCTTGAAATTATTCCAGTTCTTAATAAAGTCGATTTACCTAGCGCTAATCCAGAAGAAGTAACCGACGATATTGTAGATTTATTAGGCTGTAAGCCAGAAGAAGTTATCCATGCTAGTGGTAAAACCGGATTTGGCGTTGACGATATCTTAGCAGCAATTATAGAGCGTGTTCCTGCTCCAAAAGGTAATCCAGACGAGCCTTTACAAGCATTAATTTTCGATTCTGTTTACAATCCGTTTCGTGGTGTAGAAACCTACTTTAGAGTGAAAAATGGTACCATAAAAAAAGGTCAAAACATTAAATTTATTGCTACTGGAAAAAATTATTTTGCTGATGAAATTGGTACTTTAAAACTGAAGCAATTTCCTAGACAAGAAATTAAAGCTGGAGATGTTGGCTATGTTATTACTGGTATAAAAGAAGCAAAAGAGGTAAAAGTTGGAGACACCTTGACAGATGCTAAAAACCCAACAACCAATGTTATTGAAGGCTTTGAAGATGTAAAACCAATGGTTTTTGCTGGTATTTACCCAGTAGATACAGAAGATTACGAAGAGTTAAGAAATTCTATGGAAAAGCTTCAACTTAATGATGCATCATTAGTTTTTGCACCAGAGAGTTCGGCTGCCTTAGGTTTTGGATTCCGTTGTGGTTTTCTTGGGATGCTCCATATGGAAATTATTCAAGAACGGTTAGAACGAGAGTTCGATATGACTGTAATTACTACAGTTCCGAATGTTAGTTACCACGCTTTTACTAGGAAACATCCAGATGTTCCTGTTATTGTGAATAATCCAACCGATTTACCAGATCCATCCGGTTTAGACCGTGTGGAAGAACCATATATTAAAGCAACTATTATTACAAAGTCTGATTTTGTTGGAAACGTTATGTCTTTATGTATTGAAAAAAGAGGAATGGTTCTTAATCAAACGTATTTAACAACAGAACGTGTTGAGATGACATTCGATATGCCTTTAGCAGAAATTGTATTCGATTTCTACGATAGATTAAAGACTGTTTCAAAAGGATATGCCTCTTTCGATTACCATCCTATTGGTATGAAAACATCAAAATTAGTTCGTGTAGATATTTTACTAAATGCACAGCCTGTCGATGCGCTTTCGGCTTTAATTCATGCAGATAACGCCCATAGTATTGGTAAAAAAATGTGTGAAAAGTTAAAAGAACTTATTCCACGTCAACAATTCGATATTCCTATTCAAGCTGCTATTGGAGCAAAAATTATAGCTAGAGAAACTATTAAAGCGCTTCGTAAAGATGTAACGGCAAAATGTTATGGAGGAGATATTTCCAGAAAACGTAAACTTCTAGAAAAGCAGAAAAAAGGTAAAAAACGTATGCGCCAAGTAGGTAATGTTGAAATACCACAACAAGCGTTTATGGCTGTTTTAAAACTGAATGATTAAATAGCAATTACACTAAAAATATAAACTAAGAAAGCTTAAAAAGAGCAAGAAAACTCTTGAAATTTTTAAGCTTTTTTTTAATTAATTGTTAGTTGTTCTCGTGATTTTTTACCCCATTTGTTTCATTCTTTACATTCTCAACATCAAAAGGTTTTCCTATATAGACGAGTTTCCATCCAGGTTCTAAACTTTCTAGAGTTTCTTCTTTATCGGCTTTAACTACAAATAAATCATTTTCATTATTTTTAATGAACAACGGAATAATATCTTGGTCTTTACTAGAAATTTCAATCAAATCGTGATAATGTTCTTTGTCTTTTAATTTAATTTCTTGAATGGAAGGGTATTTATTAATAACGTTGGTTAATGAGTTAAAATCGTCTGTATAAGAAAAGACACCTTCGGTTGGTGTATTTGAAGATTCTAGCATTTCGGTAGAGGTCAATAAACGATAAGACCCATTTTCTCCAAATTTGTCTCCAAATTGTTTAATAGCATACTTATTAATATCTGTATTTCCTGTTAAAGCCAATAAAAAACCCATGTCGTTAAGCTCGATATTATCTAATAATTTATCAGAATAGATGTTGGTATTCATGGCTTCAAGACCAAGCTCGTCTGCTTTGGCTACATTATTCTGATTACTATCTATTAAAACAACATGTCTGCCGTTTTTCTCTAAATAATGAGCTAGTAACCTTGGAAGTTTAGAAGCACCTACAATTAAAATACCTCTAGATTCTGTTAAAAACACACCAACTATTTTAGCAAACATTCTTGCTGTAGTGGCATTAAGTATCACGGTTCCTAACACAATCATAAACACCAAAGGAGTTATATATTCTGCTCCAGGAACACCATCTTCAGCTAATTTCAATCCAAATAACGAAGCAATACCAGCAGCTACAATCCCTCGTGGACCGACCCAACTAATAAACAACTTTTCTTTAAGTTTTAAATTGGAACCTTGAGTGCTTAAAAACACACCTATTGGTCTTAAAACAAATACAACGACTGCAAATAAGATAGCAGTGTTCCAGTTGTAAATTAAAAGTAAATCTTCAAAATTAATATCTGCAGCAAGAAGAATAAAAAGGATGGATATTAATAAAACACTCAAGGATTCTTTAAAATAAAGCAATTCTTTTAAATAAGGAGATTTGGAGTTGCCTAAAACCATTCCCATAACGACTACTGCTAATAAACCAGATTCATGAGCAAACTCATCGGCTAGAATAAAAACGCCTAAAACAGCTGCTAACGAAAACACATTCATTAAATAATGTGGTACCCATTTTTTATTTAAAATTAAATTAAGTCCATGAGCAAAAGTAAACCCAAAAGTAGTACCAAATAACACGATTTTTCCAAATTCTATAAATGCCGTTTTAGTAAACTCTCCTCCTGCATCTACACTAATAAATTCAAATACCAATACAGCAACTAATGCTCCAATAGGATCTATAAGAATGCCTTCCCATTTTAAAACGGCAGAAACATCCTTTTTAAGTGGGATATTCCTTAAAATA
Source organism: Flavobacteriaceae bacterium LYZ1037 (assembly GCA_003144015.1). Lineage (GTDB taxonomy): Bacteria > Bacteroidota > Bacteroidia > Flavobacteriales > Flavobacteriaceae > Xanthomarina. Next base: position 37,346 of record QFWS01000004.1, read on the forward strand.
GGCGTGATTACGGTGGGACCAGTAACAATAATTAAAGCTGAAAATAAAAAAGAAATCTCCCAACTTAAGTAAAAAATATAATGTGCAGCAATGGCAGCTCCAAAAAAGGTAACAAGAGACCCTACTGTAATTAACTTAGTAATAACTGGGCCTACATTTTTAATTTCGCCTTTTTTAAGAGTTAAACCTCCTTCAAATAAAATAATACTGATGGCTAAGGACACAAAGAAAAACAAACTACCACCTGGAAAAAGGCCTTCTTGACCGTTCCATCTAGGCTCTATCCACTTGGTACCATCATCACTTAAAAATTCTGCTGCAATGGGCCCTACAAATAAACCAATAAGAATTAAAGGTAAAATGGCTGGTATTTTGAGTTTCCATGCAACCCATTGTGCTAATATTCCAAGGATAATAATACCTGCTAATTCTACCATATAAGATTCTAAGTTAGATAAACAATTATAAAAAAACTATGGCAAAATAATGCTTTTTTATTTTACAATTATAAATTCCATCATATTAACAAGTTAAAAAATCAAGAAAAGAAATATCAAAGATTAAGAGATTAATCCTCACTTTTAGATTCAGACATGTAGAACAAACGCTTTAAACTCTTTTTAAGTAGTATAAATCTATACAGTCCAATAATAAAAAAAAGGGCAGAAAACACTAATGACAATAATCCTAGAAATCTAAAATTTGGAAAGGGAAAATCCTTAAGCTGAAAAAAAGCAATACCACCTAGTAATAGATATAAAGAGGACCTGATGTAAGATAATAAAGTGCGCTCATTAGCCAATCTGGTTCTTTCTATGGCTAAATAGTCTCTTAAGATAACTTCTTCATCTGGTTTAAAATCTCGCCCAAACCGAAGAAGCTTCAATTTTTTAATTTTTAATGGATTCGGATTTAGTGGTTTCATAAATGGTTTTTTATAAAATTATAATTAATATTTATCAGCAACAAATTAATTATCCTTTAACATGCCATATTCAAATGTTAAAAAACATCTAATATCAAGACATAATTTTCACTTATATGAAGGGTTTTAGTAATTTGCATTCATTATGAATTTATACCCAATTGAATCTGGAAATTTTAAGTTAGATGGTGGCGCCATGTTTGGCGTGGTTCCTAAATCTTTGTGGCAAAAAACCAATCCTGCAGATAAGCATAATATGATAGACATTGCAGCTAGATGTTTATTAATTGAAGATGGTAATAAACTTATTTTAATTGATACAGGAATGGGTAACAAACAAAGTGATAAATTTTTTGGTTACTATTACTTATGGGGAAATGATACCATAGACAAATCCTTAAAACAATATGGATTTCATCGAGATGATATTACCGATGTATTTATGACGCATCTTCATTTTGACCACTGTGGTGGCTCTGTTCAATGGAACAAAGACAAAACTGGGTACGAACCTGCTTTTAAAAATGCCCATTTTTGGAGCAATCAAGACCATTGGAATTGGGCAACTATTCCAAACAATAGAGAAAAAGCCTCTTTTCTTAAAGAGAATATTCTACCAATGGAAGCAAGTGGGCAATTAAAATTCACAGAACTTCCTAAAACAAATACATTAAAAAATTCGAAATTAGGTTTTGATATTTTCTTTGCAAATGGTCATACAGATAAACAAATGATTCCCATGATAAATTACAAGGGAAAAACCATCTGTTTTATGGCAGATTTGTTACCTACAGCCGGCCATCTACCTATCCCTTTTGTAATGGGTTACGACACAAGACCTTTATTAACTTTAGATGAAAAAGAAAAATTCCTGAATTTAGCGGCAGATAATAATTATTACTTATTTTTGGAGCACGATGCACATAACGAGATTATTACAGTAAAACACACTGAAAAAGGCGTGCGACTTAATAACGTTTATACTTGTAATGATATTTTTAACTAACACTTAATATTAAAATGAAATTAATTAAACCTTTATTCCTTTCTGCTCTTATAGCTACAACGTTAGCTAGTTGTGGTGGTGGTGCTGAAATAGTTTCAACACCTGTTGAAAACATTGATTCTGTTGCATTAAAAGTTTCAGAATTAACAGAAAATGAAAAACACACTTGGGGACATTTAGATCTTGTTAAAGACACCATCCCTGGAATGAGCGTAGAAAAAACGTATGCTGAAATAATTAAAACCAAAAAAGGACAAACTGTTATTGTAGCAGTAATAGATTCTGGTATCGATATTGAACACGAAGACTTAAATGGTGTGGTTTGGACCAACGAAAAAGAAATAGCTGGAAATGGTATTGACGATGATAAAAACGGCTATGTAGACGATATTCACGGTTGGAATTTTCTTGGAGATGCATACGATGAGCAATTAGAATATGTAAGAATTCTTGCAAGTGGAGACACAACTAATCCTGATTTTGAAAGAGCCCAAGCAGAATATGATAAAGAATATGAAGAAACAACTGCTATAAAAGCGCAATACGATCAAATTTACCAACAAGTTAAAGATGCTAACGATGTCATCTCTGAACATTTAGGGAAAGAAGATTATACTGCTGATGATGTAAGTGCTATTGAATCTGAGGATGAAGCTATTACTAATGCTGTTGGTGTTATGAATTTTATGTATGGTAATGGTTTCGACAATACTCAAGATGCATTAAAATCTATTAAAGGTGGTGTAGAATATTTTACCGATAAATTAAACGCGAACATTAATTTAGATTTCAAGGGTAGAACAACAGGAGACGACCCTAACGATTTATCTGATGTTGGTTACGGAAATGGTAACGTACTGCCTTCAGAAAAAGGAGAAAGTCATGGAACTCACGTAGCAGGTATAATTGCTGCAGAACGTGGTAATGGTTTAGGTGTAGATGGCGTTGCTAATAATGTAAAAATTATGAGTTTAAGAGCTGTTCCAAATGGCGATGAGTACGATAAAGATATTGCTTTAGCAATTAGATACGCAGTAGATAATGGGGCAAAAGTAATTAACGGAAGTTTTGGTAAATACTATTCTACACATAGTGATTGGGTAAGAGATGCCATTGCTTACGCTGGTAAAAACGATGTGGTATTTGTTAATGCTGCTGGAAACGAAGGTTTAGATTTAGACCAAAAAGAATGTTATCCTAACGATCAAGTAAATAATGGTCCAGAAGTATCAACTACTTTTATTACCGTTGGAGCTTTAGAACCAAAATATGGTTCTGGAATGGTTGCTGGTTTTTCTAACTACGGAAAAATTAATGTAGATGTTTTTGCTCCTGGTGCAAAAATATACTCTACTACTCCAGAAAATGAATACGATACGAAAGGTGGTACATCCATGGCTGCTCCTGCAGTTGCTGGTGTTGCTGCCCTTATTCGTTCTTACTACCCTAAATTATCTGCTACTCAAGTAAAACAAATCATCCTAGATTCTGGTTTGGCTTTATCAACTAAAGTTGTTGTTGGAGGTGATACAGAAGATGTTAGACCTATTGGAGATTTAACAAAGTCTGGTAAAATAGTAAATGCTTATAATGCATTAATTATGGCAGAGCAACTGTCTAAATAAATTTTAAAAATCTAAAAACCTCATCTTCAAAAGTTGAGGTTTTTTTAAATCAATAAAAAAATGAAAAAGTTCTTTTTATGTCTTTTCACTTTAAGTGTTTTTATAGCTTTTAGTAATACTAAAGACCCTGTAACTCCAAACCAAGTTGTTAAACCATTAAATTCTACGTCTTATTGGCAACAACATGTAGATTATAAAATGGATATCACCATGGATGTTAACAACTATAGATATACTGGTACTCAAAATTTAGTTTATACCAACAACTCTCCAGACGTGCTTCATAGAGTATATTATCATTTATACTTTAATGCTTTTCAACCTGGTAGTGAAATGGATGTGAGATCTCAAACCATTGCAGATCCAGACGATCGTGTTGGAGATAGAATTGGAAACTTAACACCTGAAGAAATTGGGTATCTTAAAATAACCTCTTTAAAACAAGATGGTATTATTTTAAATTACGATGTGGTAGGAACTGTTTTAGAAGTGCAATTAAACAAGCCTATTCAACCAGGTGAAAAAGTAACTTTCGATATGATATTTAACGGTCAAGTACCTTTACAAGTTCGTCGTTCTGGAAGAGATAGTGCTGAAGGTGTTGCGTTGTCTATGACGCAATGGTATCCTAAATTAGCAGAATACGATTTTGAAGGTTGGCATGCAGATCCTTATATAGGAAGAGAATTTCATGGTGTTTGGGGAGATTTTGATGTCACTATCAACATCGATAAAAACTATGTAATTGGTGGTACTGGTTACCTTCAAAATCCAAACGAAATTGGTCATGGTTACGAAACAGGTAAAGTAAAACAACCAAAAGGAGATATGCTTTCATGGCATTTTAAAGCTCCTAATGTTCACGATTTTACTTGGGCTGCCGATCCAGAATTTATTCACGATCAAATGCAAGTTCCTAATGGTCCCATGTTACATTTCTTTTATAAAAAGACTTTAGAAGCTGAATATCTAGAAAACTGGAAAAAGTTACAACCAAAAACGGTTGAGTTAATGAATTACTTTAGCGAAAATATAGGCAAATATCCTTACAATCAATACTCCGTAATTCAAGGAGGAGATGGAGGTATGGAATACGCTATGTGTACTTTAATTACTGGAAAACGTAAATTTGGAAGTTTAGTGGGTGTTACAGCACACGAATTAGCGCACACATGGTTTCAGTTCTTATTAGCTACAAACGAGCTTAAACACTATTGGATGGACGAAGGTTTTACTAGCTATATTAGCGATTACGCTATGGATGCTGTTATGGAAACCAATAAAGAAAACCCAGCAGCAGGTTCTTATAGAGGTTATATTTATCTAGCAACATCTGGAAAAGAACAACCCTTAACAACACAAGCAGATCGTTTTGAATTTAATCAAGCATACGGATTAGCAGCCTATGTGAAAGGTGAGGTGTTTTTAGCACAATTAGGCTACGTTATAGGTCAAGATAATTTAAACGCCACTTTAAAAAAGTATTTTAAAGATTTTGCGTTTAAACATCCAACACCAAACGATTTTATTCGTTCAGCTGAAAAAGTTACCAATTTTGAATTAGATTGGTATTTAATGGATTTTGCTCAAACTACAAACACTATTGATTATGGCGTAAAAGCAGTAAGTGATAAAACCATAACTTTAGAGCGCATAGGTCTTATGCCAATGCCTATAGACTTAACTGTTACTTATACAGATGGCACTACAGAAGATTATTACATACCATTACGTATGATGCGTGGTAAAAAACCAACAACAGCAACAACTATTTCTAATTGGGCTTGGGCTTTTCCAACATATACGTTTGAAACATCTAAAACCATTAAATCTGTGCAAATAGACCCAAAAGAAGGGATGGCAGATATTAATAAAGAGAATAATAAATTTGAAATGTAGATTAAATAAATCTTAATTCAATAAAACAAAACCACTTGAGAATTTCAAGTGGTTTTTTATTTTGTTTCTATTTAACTTGATAGACATGTATTAAGGATTGCTGGTATTTGTTACATTTGCTTTCTAAATATGAACGCAACATATTCACATAAAGAAAAACTTAAAAGCGAAAAACTTATTTCGCAATTGTTTCTAGAAGGAAAGTCCGTTTCAGCTTATCCATTAAGAATGGTATATTTAAAAACCACACATAATGATGCCATAAAAGTAAAAGCAGGTGTGTCTGTTTCTAAAAGAAATTTTAAAAATGCAGTCGATAGAAACCGAATAAAACGTTTATTACGGGAAGCCTATAGATTGCAAAAAGGCGCTTTTTTTAACAACATGACAACACAATATGCGTTAATGATTTTGTACATTGGAAAAGAAAAACCAACTTACGCTGAAGTTGAAGCAAAAATGACCCAACTGTTGCAGAAATTTGTTGAAAATAGTTTAAAAGAATAGATTTAGAATGAAAAACAGACTTAAAAGACTCATTATCGTTCCAGTATTAGCTGCAACTATATTTATAACTGGATCTGCCTTTCAAAACGATTTTTTTGAAATAGCCAAGCAAATAGAAATTTTCACCACCTTATTCAAAGAAATTAATATGAATTATGTGGACGAAACCAATCCTGCAGATTTAATGGATACTGCCATAAAAGGTATGCTTAAAGATCTGGATCCTTATACCAATTTTTATAACGAACAAGATGTTGAAGCTGAACGCATACGAAGAACAGGAGATTATACTGGTATTGGAGCTAAAGTAAGAACGCTACATGATAGACTGGTGATTGTTGAGCCTTATAAAGATTATCCTGCAGACAAAGCTGGTTTAAAAGCTGGAGACGAAATTATTAAAATTGGAGATATTGTTATTGATTCTTATGAAGATGATGCAGGCGACTTATTAAAAGGCACTTCAAACTCGACTATAGAAGTCACCTATTTAAGACAAGGAAAAGAAAACAAAGCAACCATAACACGTTCTGAAGTTGAAATAGATGCAGTGCCTCATTTCTCGATGATAGACGATAAAACTGGCTACATTGTTTTAAGTACATTTAATAGCAAAGCATCCTCACAAACAGGTTATGCACTTAAAGATTTAAAAGCTCAAGGCGCCGAAAGTATCATTTTAGATCTTAGAAACAATCTTGGAGGCTTGCTTCACGAAGCTGTTAATGTGGTAAATTTATTTGTTAAAAAAGGGCAATTAGTAGTTACCACAAAATCTAAAGTAAAAAAGTATAACAGAACTTATTACACGACAAAAGATGCTGTAGATACCGAAATCCCTTTAGTTGTTTTAATAAATGGTAGTAGTGCATCTGCTAGCGAGATTGTTTCAGGCTCTCTACAAGATTTAGACAGGGCTGTGATAGTAGGTTCGCGTAGTTTTGGAAAAGGCTTGGTGCAACGTCCAAAACCACTTACTTATGGAACCCAATTAAAAATAACCATTTCTAGATATTACACACCTTCTGGACGTTGTATTCAAGCTTTAGATTATTGGAATAGAGACGATAAAGGTAATGCTGTAAGAATTGAGAGTAAAGAATATCATGAATTTAAAACTAAAAATGGTCGTCCAGTTTTTGATGGTGGAGGCGTCCTACCAGACGAAGCTTTAGAAATTTCTAAAAATTCTGCTATTACAAATGCTATTATTGAAGATTTTTTAATTTTCGATTTTGCAACAGATTATTATTACAAGCATCCTAATATTTCAGATGTTAATCAATTGGAATTATCTAATACCGATTTTAAAGACTTTAATAATTATCTATCAACAAACAACTTTTCGTTTATAACAGAAACTGAAAAAGCTTTAAATAAAGTATTAGAAAGTGCTAAAAAAGAAGACTTAGACGATAATATAAAAACAGATTATAATACCTTATTAACCAATTTAAATAATTCGAAAGAATTGGCTATTTCAGAAAATAAAGATCAGATTCTATACTTATTAACAGACGAAATAGTTAAACGTTATGCCTACAGAGAAGGTTTATTTGAATATTATAAAATTCATAATCCAGAAATTAAAAAAGCGACTGAAATCCTTTCAAACCCTATAAAATACAAAGGTTATTTAAGGTAAATTTAGTTCTATTGAAATAGTCGTAGTAAATACTTATATTTACTTGAAATTTCATGTGCCTCTTATGAAAAAACTCTTAATTATAACATTCCTTTTTATTGGTTTTTGTGTGTCTGCTCAAACTGAGTTAACACATGAGGTTTATTTTGAAACCGATGAATTTGAAGTTCCAGAAACCGAACATAATAGACTACTCATGTTCCTTTCTAAGATTGAAGGGTTAGACATAGAAAAAATATCTATTTACGGGTTTACAGACGATAGAGGAAGTGATTCTTATAACCTGGTACTTTCTCAAGAACGTGCTAACGCTATTAAAACCATATTTTCTAATAACGAATTTGATGAAACCATTATTACAAACGTAGATGGAAAAGGGAAGATTCTAGTCAAACTTATTAAAGAGGAAGATCTTAATAAAATAAGAGGTTTAAATCGAAAAGTTGAAATCATTGTTCAACCTTATAACCCTCCAAGAGAACTTAAACAACCTGAAAAGAAAAATGTTGCCGAATCTTTAAAAGATGACAATTTAAAAGCTGGCGATAAGATTTTACTAGAAAACATTTTGTTTAAAACAGGATATAGTGTCTTACTTCCAGAATCTAAAAAAACGTTAGAAGAGATGGCAGATGTTATGGTTGAAAGAAAAGATATTTACTTTACTATTCAAGGCCATGTATGCTGTACACAAAACAGTAGAGATGCCATAGATAGAAAAACCAAACAACGGAATCTATCTGTAGCAAGAGCTAAATATATTTACGATTATTTAGCAAAAAAAGGCGTCGATAAAAGACGTATGAAATATGTTGGTATGCGTAGAAAATTTCCTCTTGGTGGCGAACCAAAATTCGATAGACGTGTGGAAATTTTAATTACTTATGTTGGTGAAACCAGACAAAGAAATTAAGTTTTTATCATGGCCATATGTGGAATACCATCTTCTAAATATTCCTCACCAGTTTCAATAAAACCTAACTGATTATAAAAAATTTTTAAATAACATTGAGCCGAAATTTTAATAATGGTTTCATCAAAATTTTCTTTTATAGCAGTTATAGAAGCTTTCATAATATCATAACCATATTTATGCTGTCTTTGGTTTTTAGAAACCACAACGCGTCCTATACTTGACTCTTTAAAATAATCTCCAGATTTAAAAACACGTGTGTATGCTACTAATGTAGTGTCTTTATAACCTAATATATGGTAGGCTTTTTTATCTTTACCATCCACATCTTGATACACGCAATCTTGTTCTACTACAAATACTTCAGCACGTAATTGAAGGACATCATAAAGCTCTTGTGTGGTTAATTCTTTAAACGTTTTTGTAGTAATTTCAAGCATAACTTTCGTATTAATCCTGAACAATAATTTCTTTAGGATCTTCTTTTTTATATTCTGGTTGAATGGTCACATGGTTGATATTAAACGTGTCGTGTAACACACGTTCTATATCTACTAACAATATATTAAATTCTTGTGTGGTTATGTTTTCTTCTAAATCTAAATGAGCCTCTAAATGCAACTCATCATCACTTAAATTCCAAATATGGACATGATGTAATTTTTTAACTTTTGGTAACTGATTTACAATTCTAACCACCTCTTTTATATTGATGTGGTCAGGCGTGAATAACATAAGCATTTTTGTAGAGGTTTTTAATAAATCGTAACCTACAATAATTAAATACATAGCTATTAAAAAAGTTAATACACTATCTACCCAAAACAATAGATAATATTTCATTAGCAAACCACCAATCAAAACAGCTACACTTGCTAACATATCTGTTAGTAAATGCAAATAAGCCGACCGAATGTTAATGTTATTTTTTGATTCTTTTTTAAGTAATAGTACACTCAAGCCATTAGCAAAAATAGCTATCAACGACAACCAAATAACCAGATTAGATTCAATTTCTTGAGGGTCTTGAAACCGTTTTACAGCTTCAATAATCAATAAAATAGCAACAATTATTAAAGTGGCAGCATTAATAAAAGCAGCTAGAATTTCAGCACGTTTATAACCAAAAGTTCTATTTATAGAGGCTTTACGTTTTGATAATTTTGAGGCAACATAACTAACTACTAAAGATATTACATCGCTAAAATTATGTAAAGCATCACTTAATAATGCCAAACTTCCAGAAATAATACCACCAATAATTTGTGCAGCAGTAATTAAGATGTTTAAAAAAATGGAAATTAATAGGTTTCTATCTTTAACATCTTTATAATCATGAATATGGTTGTGCTGCGAATGACTCATTTAACAAGACAGAGGAATTTTATTCACTCGTGTTTCGTGTCGTCCTCCTTCAAAGGCTGTTTCTAAAAACGTATCTACCATTTCTATGGCTTGAGGTAAAGCTGTAAACCTTGCTGGAATACTTAATATATTTGCATTGTTATGTTGTCTTGCAAGTGCTACAATTTCTTTTGTCCAACATAATGCAGAACGTACACCTTGATGCTTATTAGCAGTCATATTAGCGCCATTACCACTCCCACAAATTATAATACCAAAATCTACTTTTTGAAATTCAACATCTTTTGCTACTGGATGTACAAAATCTGGATAATCCACACTATCATTCGTGTTTGTTCCATGGTTAGTAACTGTAAATCCTTTAGCTTCTAAATGTTTTATTACAGCAAGTTTATAATCTGTTCCAGCGTGATCGTTACCAATTGAAATTTTCATTTTTTAAGTTGTGTTTTTGTTAATGTAAAGGTACAAAATGTAGGTATATAGCTTATCATTTTTTATATCTTTAGTAAATGGTTTATTATAATTGTTAATAGCTTCCTATAATAAATCTCACAACCTGTTAATAACTGTTTATAATTAATTAAAACTAAAACTGGGTTTATTCAATAAATTTTACAAGCAAGAATTGGGTTGAAACCACCAAAATATAACTCATGTATTTTTAGACAAGTTTTCAGACATAAATTTTAGTTTATAAACACAAAAACTTAAAATATTTATGAATAATATATCGTAAATAATGGTTATCAACAGTTGTTAATAGTAAAATTAAAACCATTAAAAATTAACCATTTAGATAGCTAATAACTTGTTAATAGAACTTAATAAGTCATATATCAAACTATATCTTCATAAAGTTATAACAGCTATTAACAGACTATCATCATCATTAATATTTTTTTAAATTTTAAAAGAAAAAGATGATTATCTATATATATGTTTATAACTACTCTTTTAATATTGATTTTGTTATTTATAATAAAAAGTAGAATCTATTTAAATTAATAAAAAGAGATTATTAACTGGTGTAACATGTATTTGTTTAAGGTAATCCTTAGGATGCTTTTCTGTAATTTAACAATTTAGAAACATCATTTAATATTAAAAACGTAGCTTTGCACTATTCTTAATGAATTGATTTAAAAGAATTCATAATATTTTAAACAGACTTCCTAGATTAAAACATTCGTCCGAATGTAAAAAATTCAGTACATTGAGATTAATAAATGATTACAAAATAAATGACAAAAAAGAAAAAAAGGAAACCTTCACATAACAAGATTTCCAACCTTACAAATACCATTCTTAGTATTTTAAAAAAAGAAAGAAACCAAACCTTCAACTATAAACAAATTGCTTCTAAACTCGGTGTTAACGATGCTAGTAGTAGAAATCAAATTATAAAAAAACTTCAAGATTTAAAAGCAAAGCAAGAAATTGAAGAAGTAGAAAGAGGCAAATTTAAAGCCATTGTTAATACAGAATATCACACAGGTCGTGTAGATATGGCCTCTAGAGGTTCTGGATATATTATTAGCGACGATTTTGAAGACGATATCTATATTTCTTCAAATAATATGAACAAAGCGCTTCATGGAGATGAAGTAGAATTTTATGCTTATAAACGTTTAAAACGAGGCAAACGCGAAGGTGAAATTACCAGTATTATAAAACGTGCTAAAAGCGAATATGTTGGCGTGATTCAAATTCATAAAAGCTATGCTTTTGTGGTTGCAGATGGCAATAAAATGTATACAGATATTTTTGTTCCAATTAATAAAATTAACAAAGCTGAAGACGGAGATAAAGTACTTGTTTCCTTAGAAGATTGGCCAGAAAAAGCCGATTCTCCTTCTGGAAAAGTCCTTAAAGTTTTAGGAAAACCAGGAGAACACAACACAGAAATACATGCTATTTTAGCAGAATATGGTTTGCCTTACGATTTTCCACATGAAGTTGAAGAGTATGCTAACAAAATTGATACCTCTATTACTAAAGAAGAAATAGCCAAACGTCGCGATATGCGAGATGTTTTGACGTTTACAATAGATCCAAAAGATGCTAAAGATTTCGATGATGCCTTATCATTCAAGATTTTAGATAATGGCTTATTCGAAATTGGTATTCACATTGCAGATGTATCACATTATGTACAACCAAATACTATTTTAGACGATGAAGCTTACGAACGTGCTACTTCGGTTTACTTAGTAGATCGCGTGGTACCAATGTTACCAGAAGTATTATCTAATAATGCTTGTTCTTTAAGACCAAACGAAGAGAAATATACCTTTTCTGCCGTTTTTCAAATGAATGATAAAGGCGAGGTTAAACACGAATGGTTTGGAAGAACCGTTACTTATAGCGATGCTCGTTTTGCTTATGAAGAAGCTCAGGCTATTATTGAAAATAATGTAAATGTCATGCTGAGCTCTGTCGAAGCATCTCAAATAAACACAACCATCCCATCCAAAGTTGCTATTAGTGGAAAAGAATACAAAACAACGTCAGAAATAGCGTTTGCTACTTTAAAATTAAACGAACTTTCTAAAATTATGCGTTCTAAACGCATGCGTTCGGGAGCTATTTCTTTCGATAAAGTAGAAGTGAAATTTAATTTAGATGAAGAAGCAAATCCTATAGGAGTGTTCTTTAAAACCAGTAAAGATGCAAATAAATTAATTGAAGAATTTATGTTGTTAGCTAATAGAAAAGTGGCAGAATTTATTGGAAAACAATCACCAAAAAAGACTTTTATTTATCGTGTTCACGATGAGCCAGACGAAAGCAAACTTGCAGCTTTACAAAATGTAGTGAGTCGTTTTGGTTATAAATTAAATTTTAAAGATCGAAAAAGTGTGGCTTCCTCTTTAAACAATTTATTAACTGAAGTTAATGGAAAAAAAGAGCAGAATTTAGTCGATACTTTAACTATTAGAACCATGAGTAAAGCCGAATATACCACTAAAAATATTGGGCATTATGGTTTAGCTTTCGATTATTACAGTCACTTTACTTCACCTATTCGTCGTTACCCAGATGTCATGGCTCATCGTTTGTTACAGCATTATTTAGATGGTGGAAAATCGGTTAACGAAGATATTTACGAAGATAAATGCAACCATTCTAGTAATATGGAAAACCTGTCTACAAAAGCAGAAAGAGATTCCATAAAGTACATGCAAATTAGATTTATGCAAGATCATCAAGATGAAGAATTTGTTGGTGTAATTTCAGGAGTTACAGATTGGGGAATTTATGTAGAAATTATTGAAAACAAATGTGAAGGCATGGTAAGTGTTCGTAATATGAAAGACGACCATTATGTATTTGATGAAGATCATTATGCTTTAATAGGAAAAAACTCTAAAACCATGTATCAACTTGGAGACGAAGTCGTTGTAAAAGTAAAAGATACCGATTTAGTAAAAAAACATTTAGATTTTACCTTGATTGGTAAACATGAGGAATAGTTTTTGTTACTTACTTAAAACGTCAGTTCTAGTGATTTTTTATAATTAAAATAAAATCTAAAACATTTTTTAAAACTTAAAAGAATTATATACATATGAAACAGATAATTTTTGCAAGCCTCTTGTTTGCAGTAACTAGTATTAATGCACAAATTGAAAAGAATTTAGGAGATTTTACAGAACTTAAAGTGTACGACAGAATAGAGGTAGAACTTATAAAATCGGACACAAATAAAGTAATTATTACAGGTAAAAATACAGAAGATGTCGTTATGGTTAATAAAAATGGCACCTTAAAAATACGTATGACAGTTCCAAAAATTTTCAATGGAGATGAAACAACAGTACAATTATATTATACTAATATTGATATTATAGATGCCAACGAAGGCACTTTTATAAGCTCTAACGATGTTATTAAACAATTCGAAATTGATGTTCGTGCACAAGAAGGTGGAAGTGTGAAATTAATGGTTGAAGATGTAACGTTTGTTGAAGCTAAAGCAATTACTGGAGGTGTTATTCGTATTTCAGGACAAGCTATAAGTCAAAACATCGATTTAACGACTGGAGGTTCTTTTTTAGGAAAAGACTTAGAAACAGAAAAAGCAAAAGTAACAATTAGAGCAGCTGGTGAAGCACATATTAAAGCTAGTCAAGAAGTAAATGTAAAGGTAAAAGCAGGAGGAACAGCTTATATTTATGGAAATCCGGAAACAGTAAATGAAAAAACGGTTCTAGGTGGAAAGATTATACGTAAAGATTAATTTTAAAAATTGGATCTATTTATGTCATCTTAAAAAGCTTGAAACGTGTTACAGGTAACTTTATCTTTAATTCGCTAAAATTTTTATGTAATTTTGTAGAAACACCTCGTTTGTATGCAAGATGCTATTCTTACAGCAATTCCATTTGGTATTCTTTTATCGTTCACTATTGGACCTGTCTTTTTTGTGCTCCTAGAAACCAGCGCAACAAAAGGACTTAAAAGTGCTTTAATATTCGATTTTGGTGTTATTCTAGCAGATATTCTATTTATTATTGTAGCCTTTTACAGTACTACTAAATTGTTGGATAAAATTAAAGACGATCCAAATTTTCTCATCTTTGGTGGTGTTTTGCTAACAGTTTATGGGTTTATTTCTTTTATAAAAACTTCAAAATCTTTTCGTGAAATTGTTAGGGAATACCACACAGTTGAGATAAAAAAGAAATTTGGAATGCTTTTTATTAAAGGATTTTTACTCAATTTTATTAATGTTGGCGTGCTTTTAGGATGGTTAGGATTTATTGTTATTGGAAATTCTTTTACAGAAACTAATCAAGAACTTTGGGTATTCTTAGCAACAATATTGGCTGTATATTTTCTAGTAGATTTACTTAAAATGATAGCTGCAAAAACACTAAAGAGTAAATTAACCCCAAGACGTATTTTTAAAACTAAAAAAATAGTCTCTTTAGTAATTTTAGGATTCGGTATCTTATTACTGGTACAAGGCTTTTTTCCTAAAGAAAAAGAACTTATTAAAGATAAGCTCGAGCAAATTAATCCTATTAAAAGTGATTCATAATTCTTCTTAAAAATTCATAGTTTTTTATTTATTAACACATGTCAAAAATTCAATATCGTATTTATGTGATAGAATTATCTAAACGGGTTTTTACTGAAAACAGAAAATTTCGTGAAGCAAATCCGCAATTTAATGGTGTTTTAGAATGTTTATATGTTGGCATGACTAGCAAAACCCCTAAGGAAAGATTTGAACAACATAAGACAGGATTTAGAAATATAAAAGGTCACAAATTATCTTCTACAATTGTTCAAAAATACGGTTCTTATTTAAGACCAAGTCTTTATAATTATATAGATCCAATAAACTCTAGAGCAGAAGCACTTAAAATGGAAGAACAAGTAGCTTTAGAGTTAAGGAGACAACGTTATGCTGTCTGGTTTAATTAACGTTCATTCAAAAATTAAGTTTGAAAACTATTGAAATGTTGCGTATAAATGCAAACACTGTAAATGGTGAACGACTATACCTAATTTTTTTTATTTTTTTTAAAAAACAAAGCTACCTAAATGATAACTCTTTCTTGAGGTGTCGTGTTAATAAACTTTCTTACTAGCTGAAGATGGTGTGTTAACTTTAATTAATTTTTCTTAAAATTTTTAAAAAAAAAGAGCTACTTAAAAGTAACTCTTTCTTGAGGTGTCGAGCGGATTCGAACCGCTGTAGATGGTGTTGCAGACCACTGCCTAGCCACTCGGCCACGACACCCTTAATTCCTATAAAAACAGGCATCTCATATTAATTTATGAGAAGGCAAATATAAAAATATTTCCCCTTTTTAGCTATTTAGAACTTACTTTTTACGCTTTTCTGTCATTTTTATCGTAACCATTTCAACATCACCACCAATAGGAGGATTTAGTTTGCTTACACAAATAGTTGCCTTTTTAACTAAGGTATCTTCAATAAAAATTCTACTTAATATTCGTTTAGCTACTGTTTCCAGCAGTTTAGAAGGTTTAAGCATTTCTTCTCTAACAATTCTATTTAAAAAAACATAATCAACAGTATCGCTTAAATTATCGGTATTTGCTGAGTCTTTTAAATTCGCTTTTACTTTTAAATCTACACGATAATCACTTCCAATTTTTGTTTCTTCATTTAAACAACCATGATGTGCAAATACGCGTATATTTTCTACTTTTATTATTCCCATATTGCAAAAATACCATTCAAAACGTCACAATAAGTGAAATTATGAAAGAATTTAATAGTGAAAATTATTAATTTGTAAAAAAGTCGAAAATATTACTAATTGCACTTGTTTTCGATTTATAAAACTCCGTATAGGTACATTTTTGGCATGTTACGGACGTAAATTTTTTATTTTGGATATTAAACAGTTTTGTAAACAATCCTCCAGTTGCTTGCATTTGATCCATATCGTAAGTCCGATTATGGCATTTTGGACATTCGTAATTTCTATGTTGCATAATTTATCTTTTAATTATAGGTATGAAATACACTTCAGATGTTACAATTAGTCTAAAATTACCTAATTTTGTGCTTCATATTTTGAATAGAGAACATCTTATGTCTGAAGAAACAAAATCACTCAATTTTATTGAGCATATTATAGAAGAAGATTTAGCTAATGGCTTAAAAAAAGAAGCTTTACGGTTTCGTTTTCCACCAGAACCAAATGGATATTTGCATATTGGTCATACTAAAGCTATAGGTATTAGTTTTGGTTTAGGTGAAAAATATAATGCGCCTGTAAACCTTCGTTTTGACGATACCAATCCAGCAAAAGAAGAGCAAGAATATGTAGATGCTATTAAAGAAGATATTTCTTGGTTAGGCTATAAATGGGCTAATGAGCTGTATTCTTCAGATTATTTTCAGCAGTTATACGATTGGGCAGTTCTATTAATCAAAGAAGGGAAAGCCTATGTAGATTCGCAATCTAGTGAAGCTATGGCTGAACAAAAAGGAACACCTACACAACCAGGAGTTGATGGGCCATATAGAAACCGAAGTATTGAAGAGAATTTAGATTTGTTTCAACGTATGAAGGATGGCGAGTTTAATGAAGGTTCGCACGTATTACGTGCAAAAATAGACATGCAGCATCCAAATATGTTAATGCGTGATCCGTTGATGTATCGTATTTTAAAAAAAGCACATCACCGAACAGGAACTGATTGGTGTATTTATCCAATGTACGATTGGACGCATGGTGAAAGCGATTATCTAGAACAAATTTCACATTCGCTTTGTTCTCTTGAATTTAAGCCTCACAGAGAGCTTTACGATTGGTTTAAAGACCAAGTGTATAAATATCAACCAGAAGCGTTACCTATGCTTCCAAAACAGCGTGAGTTTGCACGTTTAAACTTAAGTTATACCATTATGAGTAAACGAAAGTTGCTCAAGCTGGTTGAAGAAAAGATAGTATCTGGTTGGGACGACCCAAGAATGCCAACTATTTCTGGACTTCGTCGTCGTGGTTATACGCCAAATTCCATTAGAAAGTTTGTTGAAACCGTTGGTGTTGCGAAACGTGATAATGTGATTGATGTCGCATTATTAGAGTTCTGTATTCGTGAAGATTTAAACAAAACGGCTCCAAGAGTCATGGCTGTTTTAGATCCAGTAAAAGTTGTGATCACTAATTATCCAGAAGATAAAGTGGAATGGTTAGAAGCAGAGAATAATCAAGAAGATGACACTGCTGGTTTTAGAAAAGTACCTTTTTCTCGTGAAATTTATATTGAAAAAGAAGATTTTAAAGAACAAGCCGGTAACAAATATTTTAGACTGACTTTAGGTAAAGAAGTACGATTAAAAAATGCTTATATAATAAAAGCTGAACGTGTTGTAAAAGATGATAAAGGACATATTACCGAAATTCATTGTACCTATACCGAAGATACTTCTATTAAAGTTAAAGGAACCTTGCATTGGGTTTCCGTTCCACATGCTATAAAAGCTGAAGTAAGAGAATATGATCGATTGTTTTTAAATGAAGCTCCAGATGCGCATTCAGATAAAGATTTTATGGAATTTATTAATCCTGAATCTTTAAAAATAGTAGAAGCTTTTGTTGAGCCTAGTTTAGCAGATGCTAAAGTAGGAGACAGGTTTCAATTTCAACGTTTAGGATATTTTAATGTGGACAACGATACAATTTCAGATAAACTTGTTTTTAATAAAACGGTTGGTTTAAAAGATTCTTGGGCTAAACAAAAGCCATCTGAAAACAAGAATCAACAACAATCAAAACAAAATCAACCTCAGAGAAAAGCCATTGACGTTATTCAGAAATTAGGAAAAAAGTATACTAATCTTCCTGAAGCCAAGCAACAAAATGTAAAGGCTGAAATCATAGAACTAGCTAAGAATGTTAGTTATGAAGAGCTAGAACCTTTGTTTAATACAGCTGTTAAAAAGGTTGGAACACGTATTGCAGCCATGTTAACATTAGGTGTTTTAATTAAAAACGGACAAAAGAAAAACTCAGCTATTATTGAGTTTATTGAGAAGGCTTTAGACGATAAAAATGAGATTTTAGTGGCTGAAGCTAAAGCAATTTAAAAATCATTCTAATAATAAAAGAGCTTCAAAATCAAGACCTTCGAAGCTTTATTATTTATTAACATGTATTTATTTTAAGTATCTTTAGCAAACTAACTAACAATCTCATATTATGGAAATTAATTTTTTAGCAATCTTGGTTGCTGCACTTGTACCACTTGTAATGGGTTTTATTTGGTATCACCCAAAAACATTTGGCAATATTTGGATGCGTGAATCTGGATTAACAGCAGAATCTTTAAAAGGTGGTAACATGGCTGTTATTTTTGGATTAACCTTTGTGTTTTCTTTTTTAATAGCTTTTGCTTTGCAGTTTTTAGCTATTCACCAAACAGGAGCATTAGGTATGGTTGGAGGAGACCCTTCTCAAGCTTTACCTTCTTACACAGCTTTTATGTCAGATTATGGCATGGCTTTTAGAACCTTTAAACATGGCGCATTACATGGTTTTCTTGGTAGTTTTTTATTATTGTTTCCGGTTATAGCCATCAATGGATTATTTGAACGTAAAAGTTGGAAATATATCTTTGTTAATAGTGGTTTTTGGATGATATGTGCCATTATTATGGGTGGTATTGTTTGTGGCTGGGTCTAATTTTGTAATGATATAACTTATTAAAAGACTGAAAGATTTTGTTTCAGTCTTTTTCATTTTTCAATTTGATATACTTTAAAACATTTAATTCTTCAATACAATTGCCACCCGAATGGGATGACTTTGTAGTACATGATGTTTTTTTACAAACCAACTATTTTAAAGCTTTAGAACAAGCTTCTCCCAATAATATATCTATGAATTACGTAGGTGTTTTTAAAGATGAAAGTTTAGTTGGAATTGCAATCATTCAACGTGTAGAATTGTATCTAAAGGATATATTTAGAAATGAAACCGATTCACATTTTGTTGAAAGTTTTAAAAATCTAGTTTCAAAATTATTAAAAGGAAATATTTTAGTTGTTGGAAATTTATCTCATACAGGACAGCATGGTATATATTTTAATTCAGATGAAATTTTGCAAAAGGACTTTATACAGACAATCTATAAAGCGGTTCTTCAACTTAAAAAAGAGGTAATTATTAATGATAATAAGCGTATTCGAATGATTATGCTAAAAGATTTTTTTTACAACGACGCGCTGCATCAAGAGTTAGATTTATTTAAAGAAAATCAAATTCATAAAGTATCTGTGCAGCCAAATATGATTTTAGAGGTTAAAAGCCATTGGAGTCATTTAGACAATTATATAGCAGATTTACATAAAAAGTATCGAGATAGATATAAAACAGCAAGAAAGAAAGCAATAAACATACAAAAGCGAGAATTAGAATTAGAAGAAATTAAAGAAAATTCAACGTTACTTCATACGCTTTATAAAAACGTTTCAGACCATGCCAAAATAAACACCTTTATTCTTCCGGAAAACCATTTTTACAGTCTTAAAAACCATTTATATGAAAATTTTAAAGTCTTTGGATATTACTTAGATAACCAACTAATAGGTTTTTATACATTAATCTTAAATGGAACTAAGCTAGAGACTTATTTTTTAGGTTATGATGCTGAACATCAATACAAAAATCAACTATATCTAAACATGCTTTACGATATGGTTTCTTATGGTATTGAAAACAACTTTTCTTCTGTTGTTTATGCTAGAACTGCTATGGCAATAAAGAGTTCGGTTGGAGCAAAGCCCAAAAAGATGTTTATCTATATGAAACATACCAATTGGATAATGAATACGCTTTTAAAGTATATTTTTAAATTGATGAATCCCAAACAAAACTGGGAAGAAAGACATCCTTTTAAATCTTAATTCACTTGAAATACAATTCTTTTAATTTTGAAAGATTGGCTATTTTCACTATCTTTTAACTTCCATAAACATCAAACTTAATATGAAAACTGTGAAAGAGTTACTTACAGAAATATCAGAGTCATTGCTTTATATTAAGAAAAAGTACCCAGTCAGTTATAAGTATCTAGACGAAAACCCGATTACCATACCCAATATGGAACATCCAAATATATCAACTGAAGAATTGGAAAAATACTTAGCCATTTTAAAAGATTTAATAGCTAAGAAAGAAGCATAAAAATTAAAAAACCTCCAATCTTTATAGGTTGGAGGTTTTTTAATTTATTTAATAAGAAACTAATCTTCTTTTTTCTTATTCGTATTCTTCATGGCTTCCCCAATTTGGTTACTTGCTGTAAAACTTGCAACCATATCGTTTAACATATTAGATCCAGCTTGAGGTGAATTTGGTAATAAAATTAAATTCGTATTTGTTTCACTTCCAATGGCTTGTAAGGTATCATAATGTTGCGTTACCACAATTAATGCAGAAGCTTCTTGACTATTAATTCCTACACGATTTAAAACATCAACAGACTCTTCTAGACCTCTAGCAATTTCACGTCTTTGATCTGCAATTCCTTGACCTTGTAAGCGTTTACTTTCAGCTTCAGCTTTGGCTTTTTCAACAATTAATATTCTGGCAGCATCACCTTCAAATTGTGCTGCAATTTTTTCACGCTCTGAAGCATTAATTCGGTTCATGGCTTGTTTTACTTGAGCATCAGGATCGATATCTGTAACAAGCGTTTTAATAATATCAAAACCATAATCAGACATGGCATCATTAAGTTCAGCTTTTACAGCCAATGCAATATCATCCTTTTTCACGAAGACATCGTCTAGTTTCATTTTAGGAACTTCAGCTCGAACGACATCAAATACATAACTGGTTATTTGTTCGTGAGGGTAATCTAATTTATAAAAAGCATCATATACCTTTTCTCTAATCACTTTATATTGAACTGATACTTTTAATCTAACAAAAACATCATCTAAGGTTTTAGTTTCAATGATAACATCTAATTGTTGAATTTTTAAACTTAATCTTCCAGCTATTCTATCAACCAAGGGAATTTTTAGTTGCAATCCAGACTGACGAATACTATGAAATCTTCCAAAGCGTTCTACAATAACAGCTGTTTGTTGTTTTACAATAAAAAACAAAGAGATAAAAATGAACAAACCTAGGATTATAATAGGTATAGATAAAATGGACATAATAGGATTTTTTAAGAGTTGTAAAATAAATGACTACTAATTTAAGTTATATTTGTCACAATCACACAAGAACAATCATGCAAAAAAGACAACTTATAGTATTAGTAGCATTGTGTATCGGTTTTGTTACAGTTTCATATGGACAAGGTAGAAACTATAGAATCCAAAACGGCTTTGGTATCTATGGAGGAATCACTCAATACGATATTTTAACTGATAATTTTACTACTAAAAAAGGTAATGGTTGGCAAGCAGGAGCTTCGGCAACGGTCGATATTCCTCATAAATGGTACAATGTAAGTTATACCATTCAATTATCTGAAAACCATGTTGGTATTTCTTCTAGACCTCTACCAATTAGTTTAAATGAAGAGTTTGTAGACTATAAAATATTTACAGCTCAAGTTGCTTTATTAATGCATGTGAAACTAATTCAAAGCTTTTTAACCATTGATGTTGGACCTATGATTCAATATAATGGCGACATGGAAATGGATGATAAAAAATATGAGAATTATATAATTAACTCTTACGATAATTTATTAGCTAAAGATTTAAAAGACATTACTAATTTTAATGTCGATGGTGCCATAGGGGTTTCAGCTGGTTATGCTTTTTTTAGATTAAAAGCACAATATATTTATGGCTTTACTAACATGTTAAATAAATTAAACGATAGTAATTTAGATCTCACAGGAAACGATAAGAAGATTAAAGGAAACCAGTCTATGTTTGCTTTTACAGCGATGATAACTTTTTAATACTGTCATTCAGAGCGAAAGCGAAGAATCTCAAGTAGGTTAAAGAGATTCCTCCTGTCGTCGGAATGACATCAATTAATTTATGGATATTTATAAGTTTTTGCTTGGAGTATTGTTAATTATTTCCTGTAGTTTATACCTATATTTTTTATTAAAAAAAGAGATTAACCGACAGGAAAAATTTGATAGTATGTCTTTTTCTTTTAATGTAAATATAGTTGTTGGTCTTATAATTTTTTTGATTATGGGTATAATATTAGTTTATCGAGAGGTTAATTAGTTATTTAAATTTTTATGATAATGTGTTGATTAAATTCTCAATACGTCTCATGCTTTCATCTTTCCCAATTAAATACATAATATCGAAAACATCTGGTCCTTGTAAGGCGCCAACCAATGCTAAACGCAAAGGCATCATGACTTTTCCAAAACCTATTTCTTTTGAAGCAATCCAGCCCTTAATGGTTGTTTGAAGGCTCTCAACCGTAAAATCTTCAACAGAAGAAATAACAGATATCAATTCTTTCATTAATTCTGGTGAATCTTCTTTCCAGGCTTTTTTAACAGCTTTCTCATCTAAATCTGATGGTGTTTCAAAAAAGAAATGTCCTAAATCCCAGAAATCGGTTACAAAAGTAGCTCGCTCTTTTACCAGATTGATAACCATAGAAATGTAATTGATGTCTATGTCTTTCAGCTCTTCAGGAAAAAGTATTTGAAATTGTTCTGCAAGCACATCATTATCTTGCTCTTGCATATAATGATGGTTAAACCATTTTATTTTATCTGGATCAAAACGGGCTCCAGCTTTGTTTACACGACTTAAATCGAATGCCTGAACTAATTCTTCTAAACTAAATATCTCTTGTTCGGTTCCAGGGTTCCATCCTAAAAAGGCTAAAAAGTTGACAACAGCTTCAGAAAAATAACCATCTTCTCTATAGCCTCGAGATACTTCGTCAGTTTTATGGTCTTTATATGCTAATGGAAATACAGGAAATCCTAATTTATCGCCATCACGTTTGCTTAATTTTCCTTTTCCGGTTGGTTTTAGTATAAGTGGTAAATGTGCAAATTCAGGAGCCTCCCAACCAAAAGTGTCATATAATTGATAGTGTAAAGCTAGAGAAGGTAACCATTCTTCTCCACGAATAACATGCGAGATTTCCATTAAATGGTCGTCCACAATATTCGCTAAATGATAAGTTGGCATACCATCGCTTTTAAACAAAACTTTATCGTCTAACACGTTGGTATCAATCGTGATATTACCACGTATAATATCAGTTAAATGTAAGGTTTCATCTTGAGGCGATTTAAATCGAATCACATAATCTTCGCCAGCATCAAGTTTTTCTTGAGTTTCTTCAGCAGAAAGTGAAAGTGAATTATCTAATTTTAAACGATTATGCCAATTGTAGATGAAGGTTTTACCTTTTTCTTCATGATCTTTTCTATGAAAATCAAGAGTTTCAGCTGTATCAAAAGCGTAATAAGCATTGCCAGAAGCAATTAATTTATCTGCATATTCTTTGTATAAATGTTTGCGTTCACTTTGTCTGTAAGGACCAAATTTTTCGTTTTTTCCTGGACCTTCATCAAAAGGAATATGACACCAATTTAAGGATTCAACAATGTAATTTTCGGCACCATCAACGTATCTATTTTGATCGGTATCTTCAATTCTAAGAATAAAAGTTCCGTTGTGTTTTTTAGCAAAAAGGTAGTTGAAAAGTGCTGTTCTTACACCTCCAATATGTAAAGGTCCTGTTGGACTTGGTGCAAAACGCACTCTAACTTGTTTTGACATCTTGTTTTGTTTGAAGTTGCAAAGATAGAGCAGAGCAGAAGAAAGAACAAAGAAAATAAGATAAAGCAAACAGATTATTAAGAAGGAAGACTATTAACCTAGCTTTTTTATAATTCTAATTGAAAATTAACTAAGTTTTACCAAATCTATATATTTAAGAGTAAAAATATTATTGTAGTTTTAGTGGTTAAGAAAACAGGTGATTAAATTACATGACTAAATTTGAAGACATACAATTAAAATTAGAGCAATTTATAAGACGCTTTTATACCAACGAATTGCTCAAAGGAGCCATATTATTTTTTGCTTTAGGTTTTTTGTATTTCTTGTTTACCCTTTTTGTAGAATATGTGCTTTGGCTTAATCCAACTGCCAGAACCATTTTGTTTTGGGTTTTTATTGGTGTAGAGCTAGCATTGTTCTTTAAGTTTATTGCTATTCCATTAGCAAAATTATTTAAACTTCAGAAAGGAATAGATTATAAAGCAGCTTCAAAAATTATTGGAAATCATTTTCCAGAGGTTAACGATAAGCTTTTAAATGTCCTTCAATTAAAAGAAGATTCGACAGAATCTGAACTACTATTGGCGAGTATAGATCAAAAATCATCAGAATTACAACCCATTCCTTTTAAATTAGCAGTGAATTTTAAATCCAATTTAAAGTATCTAAAATACGCAGCTATTCCTGTACTAATTTTGTTTTTAACCTTTGTAACTGGTCACATTAATTGGTTTAGCGATAGTTATAATCGCGTTTTGAATTATAAAACAGCTTACGAGCCTCCAGCGCCATTTCAGTTTTTTGTTCTCAATGAATCTTTAAGTACTAACGAAAATACCGATTTTAAATTAATAGTTTCAACTGCTGGAGACGTGGTTCCTGAGAACGTAAAGATTACGTTTAATAATGAATCTTATGTGCTTCAACAAGTAAAAACAGGACTGTTTGAGTATGTTTTTTCAAGGCCAAAATTGAATATTGAATTTCAATTAACAGCAAATAATGTCAGGTCTAAACCATATGTATTAAATGTAGAGGAAGTACCAAGTCTGCTCCATTTTGAAATGCTTTTAGATTATCCGTCATACACTAAAAGAACAGATGAGGTTTTAAAAAGTACTGGAAATGCTATCGTTCCACAAGGAACAAAAATTACATGGAAGTTAAAGACCAAGTCAACGGAACAAGTTCAGTTAATTTCCAAAGACACCCTTGAATTATCAAAAACAGCTTTAGATAAGTTTGAAACCACAAAGCAAGTTTCAAAACCTCTAGACTACAGTTTAACTACTAGTAACGCAAAATTGAAGAACTACGAAACTCTGTCGTATAGTATTGATGTTATTTCAGATGAGTATCCCGAATTATCCATGAAAATAGCTGTAGATAGCTTAGATCAACAATCGTTGTATTTTCATGGCCAAGCTAGTGATGATTATGGATTAAGTAAACTACAATTGGTGTATTTTCCAACCGATAATCAAGAAGATATTAAGTATGAGCCAATTCCAATTTCTTCATCTAACGTAGCAGATTTCATCAGTGCATTTCCAAACCAATTACAACTCAAGGAAGGTGTAAGTTATAATTTATTTTTTCAGGTGTTTGATAATGATGTGTTACACAACTACAAAAGCACAAAAAGTACGGTTTATTCTTATAGAAAATTAACGAAAGATGAAGACGAACAAAAACAATTAGAACAACAAAGTGAAACCATACAAAGTTTAGATAAGTCGCTTGAAAAGCTTGACGAACGTCAAAAAGAATTAGAATCACTTTCTAAAACCCAAAAAGAAAAAGCAGAGTTAAATTTCAATGATAAACGACAATTAGAAAACTTTTTGAAGCGCCAAAAGCAACAAGAAGAAATGATGCAGAATTTTAACAAACAGCTCAAGGAAAATTTAGAAGATTTTCAAAAGGAAAATGAAGAACAAGATCCATTTAAAGAAGATTTAAAAGAACGTTTAAAAGAAAATGAAGAACAGCTTAAAAAAGACGAAAAGCTTCTTGAAGAACTTGAAAAACTTCAGGAGAAAATAAATAAAGAAGAACTATCTGAAAAGCTTGAGCAACTTGCAAAGCAAAATAAAAATAAGAAGCGAAGTTTAGAGCAGTTATTAGAGTTGACCAAGAAATATTATGTGTCTAAAAAGCTCGAAAAGCTTCAAAAAGAATTGGAAGATTTAGCTGAAAAACAATTAGATCTTTCCAATGAAACAAAAGAAAACAACACTAAAGAAAAACAGGAAGAACTAAATAAAGAATTTGAAGATTTTCAAAAAGAAATGGAAAAACTTCAAAAGGAAAATGAAAGTTTAATCGATCCACTAAAGCTTCCTCAAGATAAAAAGCAAGAAGAAGATATTAAAAAAGATCAGAATGAAGCTTCAGATGAATTAGGAGAAAAGGAAGAAAACGAAGAACAGAATCAAGAGCAAGATGCACAAGAAAATCAAAAAAAAGCCTCTAAGAAGCAAAAACAAGCTGGTCAAAAAATGAAAAACCTAAGTAAGAAAATGGAAGCTGGTATGCAAATGATGGGAGGAGGAGAGCAGATGCAGGAAGATATTGAGATGTTACGTCAGATTTTAGACAACTTGATTTTGTTTTCTTTAGACCAAGAAGCCTTGATGAACCAGTTTAAAATTATTGAAGTAAATCATAATAAATATGCAACCTATTTAAAAAAGCAATACACTTTAAAAGAGCATTTTTCACATATAGACGATAGTTTATTTGCCTTGTCTTTAAGGCAACCAAAACTTTCAGAATTCGTCAATAAAGAAATTTCTGAAGTGTTTTATAACATAGATAAGTCTCTAGATCAGTTTTCAGAAAATAACATTTTCCAAGGTGTTTCTAATCAGCAATACACCATTACATCTGCTAACAATTTAGCCGACTTTTTAAGCAACGTCATGGATTCTATGCAAATGCAAGCAAGTGGACAAGGAAAAGGAGGTCAAGGGAAACCAGAGCAGGGGTTGCCAGACATAATTATGAGTCAAGAAGAGCTAAACAAGCAAATGGGTGAAGGCATGAAAAAAGGCCAAGATGGTAAACCTAAAGACGAGGGCGAAGGTAAAGAAGGTAATCAAGGAAAAGAGGGTAATGAAGGCGAAAATGGAGAAAATGAGGGAGGTGGAAAAGACGGTAAAACGGGCAGTGACGGCAAGCAACAAGGTCAAGGTGAGGGTTCAATGTCTGAAGAAATGAATGGTGAATTATTTAAAATTTACCAACAACAACAACAAATTAGACAAGCTTTAGAAGATAGGTTAGCTAAAGAAGGTATTAACCCAGCTGGTAATAATTTGTTGAAGCAAATGGAACAGGTTGAAATGGATTTATTAAATAAAGGTTTTACCCAAAGAAACCTAGAGAAAATGATGAATTTACAACATCAATTATTGAAATTGGAAAACGCGACGTTTCAGCAAGGACAAGATACCAAACGTAAATCAGACACCAATTCTAATGAATTTGATAATAATACGAATAACCAGATTCCAAAAGCAAAAGAATATTTTAACACAAATGAAATTTTAAACAGACAAAGTTTACCTTTGCAGCCAGTTTATAATAAAAAAGTTAAAGAATATTTCAAACAGGAGAATGATTAGTTACAATTCAGAAAACACGTTTCAACTCAATAATGCATCTCAAGTATCTACGTGGTTAGAAACTGTAATTACAAGTGAAGAACGCAAGTTAGGAGAGATCAATTACATTTTTTGTGACGACGATTACTTACTTAAATTAAATATTGAATACTTACAACACGACACCTTAACGGATATTATTAGTTTTGATTATACCGTAGGAAAAATATTACAAGGTGATATTTACATTTCAACCGAGAGAGTTTCTGATAATGCAAAAGATTTTAAAGTTTCGTTTGAAGATGAATTAAATCGGGTGATGGTTCATGGTATTTTACATTATTGTGGTTATAAAGACAAAACAGATGCAGACGCAAAACTAATGCGTGAAAAGGAAAATCATTACCTTCAGTTATTTGCTAATGTTCACTAAATCAGTGTATATTTGCAAATTATTTATTTCAAACAAGATATTTTTATAATATATAATACAATTGTTCCACGTGGAACAATTTATTCCTTCAAATTAATAAGAAGGAAACTTAAGAATAAAACAAGTTATGTTTAATACAGTATACGATGTTATAGTAGTTGGTGGTGGTCACGCAGGAAGCGAAGCTGCTGCTGCTGCTGCAAACATGGGAAGCAAGACTTTGCTTATTACCATGAATCTACAAAACATTGCTCAAATGTCTTGTAATCCTGCTATGGGAGGAATTGCAAAAGGACAAATTGTTAGAGAGATTGATGCGCTTGGAGGGTATAGTGGAATTGTTAGTGACACTTCTGCTATTCAGTTTAAAATGCTTAATAAATCTAAAGGACCTGCCATGTGGAGTCCTCGTGTGCAGAGTGACAGAATGCGCTTTGCTGAAGATTGGCGTTTGATGTTAGAAAATACAGAAAATTTAGATTTTTATCAGGAGATGGTTTCTGGACTTGTTGTAGAAAACAATAAAGTAGTAGGTGTAAAAACCTCTTTAGGAATTGAAGTAAAATGCAAGTCTGTAGTATTAACAAATGGCACCTTTTTAAATGGGCTAATTCATATTGGAGATAAAAATTTTGGAGGAGGAAGAGCAGGAGAAAAAGCAGCTACAGGAATTACAGAACAATTGGTAAGTTTTGGTTTTGAATCTGGACGAATGAAAACCGGAACACCACCAAGAGTTGATGGCAGATCATTGGATTATTCTAAAATGATTGAGCAACCTGGAGATGAAAATCCTGAGAAGTTTTCTTATTTAGATATTACTAAGCCATTAACAAAACAGCGTTCTTGCTATATGAGCTATACAAGTCCGAAAGTGCATGATTTACTTCGTGAAGGCTTTGAAAGATCGCCAATGTTTAATGGTAGAATTAAAAGCTTAGGCCCAAGATACTGTCCGTCGATTGAAGATAAGATTAATCGATTTGCAGATAAAGACAGGCATCAATTGTTTATAGAGCCAGAAGGTTGGAATACTGTTGAAATGTATATAAATGGATTTTCTACATCATTACCTGAAGATGTTCAGTTTAAAGCTTTAAGTTCTGTAGCTGGGTTTAAAAATGTGAAATTCTTTCGTCCAGGCTACGCAATTGAATACGATTATTTTCCACCAACACAATTACAGCACACTTTAGAAACAAAGTTGATTGAAGGTTTATATTTTGCAGGACAAATTAATGGAACTACAGGATATGAAGAAGCTGCATCTCAAGGTTTGATGGCTGGAATTAATGCAGCTTTAAAAGTACAAGAAAAAGATCCTTTTATGTTAAGTAGAAGCGAAGCATATATAGGTGTGTTGATTGATGATTTAATTACAAAAGGTACAGAGGAGCCTTATCGTATGTTTACGTCTCGAGCTGAATATAGAACTTTACTAAGACAGGATAATGCCGATTTTAGATTAACACCCAAAGCATATAAACTTGGTTTGGCTTCAGAAAAAAGGATGAAGCGTATGGAGGAGAAGCAAGAAAAATCTGAAGCATTTGTAAAGTTTTTTGCAGATACCAGTGTCAAACACGAAGACATTAATCCTATTTTAGAAGCTAAAGATTCTGCTTTGATGAAGCAATCAGATAAGATGCAAAAAATATTTTCTAGACCTAACATTACTATAGATGATATGCGTCAAGTGGAAGCTGTTGAGACTTATATTCAAGACCATCATCTAGACAATGAAGTAATCGAACAAGCTGAAATCCAAATTAAATATTCTGGATACATTGAGAAAGAAAAGAATAATGCCGATAAATTAAGTAGGCTTGAAAATATTAAAATCCCAAAGAATTTTGATTATTCTAAATTACAATCAATGAGTTTGGAAGCGAGGGAGAAATTAAATAAAATTCAACCAGTAACTATTTCTCAAGCTTCACGAATTAGTGGTGTTTCTCCAAGTGACGTGTCCGTGCTTTTAGTTTATATGGGAAGATAAATGATGCTCATTTTTAAACATGTTCCACGTGGAACATATAATTGTTAGGTAATTTCTAAAGTATAGGGATTCGATTTTATGAAGAATAAATTAGTGTATTTACAAGTCAAAGACCACTCTGTTTCAGGAGAAGAATTTCAGTTAATTGAAAATAAAACATTTGGATTTTTAGAAACATTTCCTCAGCCTAGTCAAGTAGCACTTCCAGAATATTATAAAACAGAAGACTATATTTCTCATACAGATTCAAAAAGAAATTTGTTTGAAAAAGCGTATCATTTCGTTCGGAATATTTCTTTAAAGCGAAAATTGAAATTAATTAATTCATTTTCAACTAATGAAAAAAACCTTCTAGATGTTGGTTGTGGAACCGGAGATTTTTTACAAACAGCTCAACAAAATAATTGGATAGTTTCGGGTATTGAACCAAATCAAAATGCCAGGAAAATTTCAAATTTAAAAACTAATAATTCGGTATTTGATATTGAACAATTATTAAAATTTAATTCTCAAAGTTTCGATGTAATTACATTATGGCATGTCTTAGAACATTTACCAAACTTAGAGAATCAACTTTCAACTTTTAAGCGCTTATTAAAATCAAATGGTACTTTAATTATTGCTGTTCCAAATTATAAAAGTTATGACGCTTTATATTACAAAAGTTTCTGGGCAGCTTTTGATGTGCCAAGGCATCTTTGGCATTTTTCGGAAGATTCAATTTCAAAATTAGTTTCTAAACAAAATATGAGAGTTGAAAAAACACTCCCAATGAAATTCGATTCATATTATGTGAGTCTGCTTTCTGAAAAATATAAAAATGGTGTCTCTAACATTTTTAATGCTGTTCGTGTTGGATGGCTATCAAACTTTAAGGCAAAACGATCTGGAGAGTATTCTTCATTAATTTATATAGTTAAAAACTGCTAATTCTTTATTTAAAAGATTTGTATAAACGAATTGCAGTCAAACCGGGCTCTAAGTAACAAAAAACCTAAAAGCGTCTTAAAAAGCGTTTATTGAAGTGATTTTCAATCAAAATTACTTATAGTATGTATTGTTTTAAATAAATTATTCTTATTATTTAAATTATCAATTATTTTTTTAAACTATAACTTTTACTTTTCTACATTTGCCACAAATTAAAATCAAAACAAAAAAATGAAAAATATATTTTTAATTGCATTAGCAATTGTGACATTGGTTTCTTGTGAGCAATCATTAAAAACAGGATTTATTGATAATGCAGAAGTCATTAACAACTATCAAGAAAAAATTGATATTGAAGCAAAATTTAAAGTAAAAATTGAAGCGTTTCAAAAAAGAACAGATAGTACAAGTAAAGCATTCCAAATAGAAGCTCAAGCGTTTCAATTAAAAGCTCAAAAATTACCAGATGCTCAAGCACAACAAGAATATCAAGCTTTAAGTCAGAAACAACAAGTGTTGCAACAACGCATTCAGTTAGAAGAACAGCAAATTCAAAAAGAAAGCCAAGTAGCAATAGATTCATTAATTTCTAAGGTGAAAGATTTTGTTTCGGAGTATGGCAAGAATAATGGATATGCTTATATTTTTGGAAGCAATGAAGGAGGGTCTGTTATGTATGGAGCTGAAGAAAATGAAGTAACTCAAACTATTTTAGATGCTTTAAATGCTGCGTATAAAAAGGATTAAATTTTAAAAAAGTAAGATAGAAAAGCGTCAAACGAAAGTTTGGCGCTTTTTATTTTCTATCTAACTGTCTTTTTTATGAAGTAATCTGGTTAGTTTTATTGATAAATCCGTTAGAATTATTTTAGAATTTCCGTTGCGTTCTATATGATAGATAGCATCTTGAAGTTCTTGAGTGATTTCTACAATATTATTACCATGAACAAAAGGTGCAAACTTCTTTAGATCAAAATTTTCTGTTTTTGTTTCTAAATAGACTAAATCACTAGCTTGATAATTTTGTAAAAGTGCTTGTCTAAAAAAGGTAATGCAAAATTGTAAAAACTGTTTTTGTGTTTCTCTACCAGTTTTAGAAATATCTTCACTCCAGGAAATTAAATCGTGAATGGCACTTTTATTTCCTTTCGCTTTAAAAGCAGATCTAATCCAAAAAATAAACCAGGTTTCAAAAGGTGTATCTTCACTATCATGATAGACCAAATCGCAAGCTTTATTGTAATTACCATTTGCTTGATGTGCAATTTTTGCAGCAATGGATTGGTCTAAATTATAGTTTTTTATAATGGCTTCTTTAATTACGTCTTCAGCTAAAGGAGGGAAGTGTAATACTTGACATCTAGAGCGAATGGTGTTTATAATTTGCTCTTCGTCTTCAGATATAAGGATAAAAACAGTTTTGTTTGGTGGTTCTTCTATAAGCTTTAATAGTTTGTTGGCAGCAGAGGTATTCATTTTTTCTGCCATCCAAATTAGCATGACTTTATAACCTCCTTCATAAGCTTTTAAAGCTAAAGATTTTACAACTTCAGTTGCTTCATCTACGCCAATCTGTCCTTGTTTATTTTCAACGCCAAGTTTTTTATACCAATCAAACAAATTTCCATATGGTTGTTCTTTTAACAGTTCTCGCCATTCTTCTAAAAACATACTTGATACAGGATGTCTTTTAACTTTATCGTTTGTTGCTACTGGAAAAGCAAAATGCAGATCAGGATGAGATAAGTTGTTGAACTTCAGGTTACAAGACTCGTTTTCACCTGTGTTTTCACCTGCAACATTTTTACACAATATATATTGTGCATAAGCAATTGCCATTGGTAATGTTCCAGAACCCTCTGGACCTACAAAAAGTTGCGCATGTGGTACACGGCCATGATCGGCACTTTGTGTTAAATGGGTTTTTATATGTTCTTGACCTAGAATTTCACTAAATAGCATGAAGCAAAGATAACAGAATTCATCTCTTTTTTTTGAATTGAAAAAATTATATTTGTCACTCAAAATAGGAACTTATGAAAACACTAAACGACTTTAATTTTAAAAATAAAAAAGCCTTAATTCGCGTAGATTTTAATGTGCCTTTAAATGATGAATTCAAGGTTACAGATGATACTAGAATTAGGTCTGCAAAACCAACCATTATTAAAATCCTTGAAGATGGAGGATCCTGTATTTTAATGTCGCATTTAGGGAGACCAAAAGGGGTTGATGAGACGTTTTCATTAAAACATATTGTTGATAAAGTTGAAGATATTTTAGGTGTGGAAGTAAAATTTGTTTCAGACTGTATTGGCGAAGAAGCTACAACTGCTGCAAAAAATTTGCAACCTGGTCAGATTTTATTACTTGAAAATTTACGATTTCATCAAGAAGAAACAGCTGGAGATGAAGCCTTTTCAAAAGCACTTTCTAGTTTAGGAGATGTATATGTAAACGATGCCTTTGGAACAGCACATAGAGCACATGCTTCTACAACAATAATAGCTCAATTCTTTCCAGACAATAAGTGTTTTGGATATTTATTGGCTCAAGAAATTGAAAGCATTGATAAAGTCATGAAAACAGGCGAGAAACCTGTTTGTGCTATACTAGGTGGTGCAAAAGTATCTTCAAAAATCACCATTATAGATAATATTTTAGATAAAATAGATCATTTAATTATTGGTGGAGGCATGACATTCACGTTTATAAAAGCTCAAGGAGGACACATTGGAAATTCTTTGGTTGAAGAGGATAAATTATCCTTAGCTAATGAAATTTTAGAAAAAGCTAAGGCAAAAAACGTGCAAGTACATTTACCTGTAGATGCTATTATTGCTGACGCCTTTAGTAATGATGCACATACAAATACTTGCGATGTATATAATATACCAGATGGCTGGATGGGATTAGATATTGGTCCAAATACGGAAGCTCTTTTTGCTCAAGTTATTAAAGAATCTAAAACTATTTTATGGAATGGGCCATTAGGTGTTTTTGAAATGCCAAATTTTGCAAAGGGAACCATTGCTTTAGGACATGCCATTTCTGAAGCTACTAAAGAAGGTGCTTTTTCTCT
This sequence comes from Flavobacteriaceae bacterium LYZ1037, assembly GCA_003144015.1. Lineage (GTDB taxonomy): Bacteria > Bacteroidota > Bacteroidia > Flavobacteriales > Flavobacteriaceae > Xanthomarina. The sequence goes on from QFWS01000004.1 coordinate 71,522, forward strand.
TGTAGGAGGAGGAGATTCTGTTGCAGCTGTAAAGCAATTTGGTTTCGAAGACAAAGTGAGTTATGTGAGTACTGGAGGAGGAGCAATGCTTGAAAGCTTAGAAGGAAAAACACTTCCAGGAATTGCCGCCATATTAGATTAAAGCTTTAAATTGTATATTTATAATTGTAAGAAATTAATAGCACATACGTTTACTATAGTTAAACAAACTCAGTCCTATGTATTTAAATAAAATCTTAACTTTTGTTTTCGTTTTAAGTATCGGTATAACGTATGCACAAGATTCTTTGATTGCTAAAAATAAAACAGAAAAACTATCTGAATCAGAGCTGGTTGCTGGCGAAAAATACGTATTAGACACCATCATTGATGGCAAGAAACTGTATAAATTACCTATAGAACCTATTCCAGAAATTTCAGATTTAATGACTCTTGTTGATCATGAACAAGCCGTTCAATTTGATGAAAAATGGTTAGAAGAATTATACAGCAACACGTTATATGATACTATTTACAAAACAGTATCTGAGTTAGACTATAAAGAGATAGATTACCCAGAACTTTCTACCGATACATTAAAAGCCAGATTAAAAAGGTTAGATGCTAAAACGCCTTTTAATGTGGCGTATAACCCATCTTTAGAAAGTGTAATTAAAAACTTTTTAAAAAATAGAAGGTCATATTTTGATCGAATTATGGGCTTAAGTCATTATTATTTTCCCATGTTCGAGAGAGAGTTTGATGCTAAAGATATTCCACTTGAAATGAAATATCTAGCCATTGTAGAGTCTGCTTTAAAACCAAGAGCGAGATCTAGAGTTGGAGCAACAGGTTTGTGGCAGTTTATGTTTGCAACAGGAAAACAATATGGACTAGATGTAAGTAGTTATGTAGATGAACGTAGCGACCCAATAAAATCTACAACAACAGCAGCTGTTTATTTATCGAAACTTTACGAAATATTTGGCGATTGGGATTTGGCGTTAGCAGCCTATAATTCTGGACCAGGAAACGTGTCTAAAGCCATTCGTCGTTCTGGAGGTTATGAGAATTACTGGAATATTCGTCATAATTTACCTAGAGAAACAGCTGGATATGTACCAGCTTTTTTAGCCACAATGTATATTTTTGAGTATGCTGAGGAGCATGGTTTTAAACCTGAAAAACCCATGTTTCATTTTATAGAAACAGATACCATTAGAGTGAAGCAATTAATCACACTGGATCAAGTCTCTGAAGCAACAGAGGTGCCTATTGAAGAGCTTCAGTTTTTAAACCCTTCATACAAATTAGATATTATTCCATATATAGAAGGAAAAAATTATTATTTAAGACTGCCTAGAGCTTCCGTTGGAAAATTTGTGAATAATGAAACAGCAATTTACGCATCTGCAAAAGCTGAAATTGATGAAAAAGAGAAGCCACTGCCTCAATTTTTCGAATCGCAATCTAAAATAAGCTATCGTGTAAGAAGTGGAGATAATTTAGGGTTTATTGCTAGAAAATATAAGGTGAGAGTAAGCGATTTAAAAAAATGGAATGGTTTACGTAGCAATAATATTAGAATAGGTCAAAGATTAACTATTTACCCGAGAAATCCTGTGACAAATAGTTCTTCTACAACAAGTAAACCTGTAAGTACAACCACAACTTCAAGTGGTGGAAAAGTATATACCGTTAGAAGAGGAGACTCACTTTGGAGCATTTCTCAAAAATTTCCAGGAGTTTCTGTCCAAAATATTCGAGATTGGAACGATATTAGTGGGAATAATTTAAAACCTGGAATGAAACTTAAAATTTCTAAAGGTTAAGCTTTAAAAACCAACACATATTATCACATGAAACATGCACTTTTAATCGTATCATTTTTGTTTATACTAAGTTGTAACAATAATGAATCTTCAAAACAAAAGATGTTATCTAAGTCTTCTGGAAACATTAATAACTTATCAGTAGTTATAGATAACGAACTTTGGGAGGGTAATGTAGGCGAAGCCATAAGAAATATTCTTGCAGCTCCTGTAGATGGTTTGCCTCAAGACGAACCTCTATTTAATATGAGTCAGATTCCTCCAGCCGTTTTTTCTGGGTTTGTAACTAATAACAGAACTGTATTAAAAATAGAAAAAGGAAGTGAAGCATCAGTAAAAATAGCTTCAAACGTATATGCGAAGCCACAAAAATTAGTTCTTATCACGGGTAAAACAGATAACGAAATTATACAACAAATTGAAGAAAATGAACAAAAAATAATAGCAGCTTTTAAAAACGAAGAAATAAAAGAAAAGCAAAGACGTATTGCCTTATCACTTCATAAAAACAACAGTTTAAAAAATAATTTAGGGATTACGTTAAACTTCCCAACAGCATATAGAATTGCTAAAGAAGAAGATAATTTTTATTGGATAAGAAAAGATATTACTACTGGAACCACCAACTTAATGATCTACGAATTACCATATACTTATATTAAAAAAGGCGATAGTTTAGTAGATCAAATAATTAAATTGAGAGATTCTGTTGGAAAAGCACATATTCCAGGTCCTACAGATGGAACTTATATGATTACTGAAGAAGCCTATGCTCCAGCTGTTTTTGAAACCATTATAGACAATAAACCAACCATTGAAACAAAAGGACTCTGGGACGTTAAAAATGCGTTTATGTCTGGTCCGTTTATTAATTATATAATTGACGATAAAATTAATAATAGGTTACTAGTTATAGAAGGATTTGCTTTTGCTCCTTCTGTAGGAAAGCGTGATTACATGTTTGAACTTGAAGCTATAATTAGATCTCTAAAAATTAATGATTAGGAACTGAAAAATCTAAACACAAAAAAAACCTAACAGATTCTGTTAGGTTTTTTCGTTATAAAAAAAGACATTATTCTTTTTTGTCTTTTGTCTCGTCTTCTTCTTTGCTAGCGTCTTTAAATTCTTTAATTCCACTACCTAAACCACGCATTAATTCTGGTATCTTTTTTCCACCAAATAATAATAAAACAATAACAACAATTAGTGCTATTTGCCATGGTCCAATTGCTAAGGGTAACATATATAAACTCATATAGATTTATTTTAAAAGACAAAGTTAATAATTAAAGTTTAATATTATCGTTTTAACAAGAACTTTAGCATAAAGGAGGTCAACAAGTGTCATAATTTTATTTAATTTTGTTGATATAATGGCAGAGAATAAAAAAACCAAAAAAAAGTTTAAAAAGAAGCTTCTTCATAAATATCGTTTGGTCATACTTAACGAAGATACTTTTGAAGAAAGACTATCATTTAAATTAACACGTTTAAATGTATTTGTTCTTATGTCTCTAACTTCCATCTTGCTTATTTTTGGAACGACCATGTTAATTGCTTTTACTTCTTTAAGAGAATATATTCCTGGTTACTCTTCTACAGCATTAAAAAAACAAGCTGTAGAATTAACGTATAAAACAGATTCTTTACAACAGTTAATAGCAGTTAACGAAAGATATTTTACTTCAATAAAAAAAGTCCTTCAAGGTGAGATAAGTTCGGTAGATTTTAATAGAGATTCTATTATAGAAGATGCCAAACAATTTGCTTCTCAAATAGATTTAAGACCATCGAAAGAAGATTCACTTTTAAGAGAGAAAATAGCAAAAGAAGACAAGTATAATTTGTTCGAAACTGCCACTTCAAAAATAAACTTTGTATTGTTTCCACCAGTTACTGGAACCATTTCAGAAACTTATAATTTTGAAGAAAAACATTATGGAGTTGATATTGTTGTAGAAAGTAATACTCCTGTAAAAGCTACGGCAGATGGAACCATCATTTTTGCCGAATGGACGGTTGAAACAGGAAATGTGATAATAATAGAACATAGCAATGGACTTATTTCAGTGTATAAACACAACGCATCGCTTACAAAATCTCAAGGCGAATTAGTTAAATCTGGAGAGGTTATAGCAACCTCTGGTAATACAGGCGAATTGTCGTCTGGACCACATTTACATTTTGAACTTTGGAAAGATGGTTACCCAATTAATCCAACCAATTTTATAGACTTTAATTAATGTTATCACTTAAAGCTGCATTAGCAAAACCATTCGCAAAACGTGTTTATAAATCTGTCCAGAAATGGGCGAATAATCCTATTGAAACACAAGAAAAAGTATTTCAAGAATTAATTAGTACAGCAGCTGCTACACAATTTGGAGAAGATCATGACTTTATTAGCATTAATACACATGCAGATTTTGTAAAGCGTGTTCCAATACGAGATTATGAAGATTTGAAACCTTATGTAGAACGTGTTGTTGCAGGGGAAGAAAATATTTTGTGGAAAGGAAAACCGCTTTATTTTGCAAAAACTTCTGGAACAACATCTGGAGCAAAATATATTCCAATTACTAAAGAAAGCATGCCTACACATGTTGAGGCTGCTAGAAATGCAATCTTACTATATATAGCTGAAACAGGAAACAGTAAATTTGTTGATGGGAAAATGATTTTCTTACAAGGCAGTCCGGTTTTAGAAAAGCAACATGGCATCCAGTTAGGAAGACTCTCTGGAATTGTTGCTCATTATGTGCCGAAATATCTTCAAAAAAACAGAATGCCATCTTGGGATACCAATTGTATTGAAGATTGGGAAACCAAAGTAAATGCCATTGTGGAAGAAACTTTACCAGAAAACATGACTATTATTTCTGGAATTCCTTCGTGGGTACAAATGTATTTTGAAAAAATACAGGAGAAAACTGGTAAAAAAGTTGGAGATGTATTTAAAAACTTCAACCTTTTTATTTTTGGAGGTGTTAATTACGAACCATATCGCGCTAAATTTGAAAACTTAATTGGAAGAAAAGTAGATAGTATTGAACTCTTTCCAGCAAGTGAAGGATTTTTTGCTTTTCAAGATAAACAGAACGAAAAGGGGATGTTACTTCAGCTTAATTCAGGTATTTTTTATGAATTTATAAAAGCAGATGAATTTTTTAATGAAAAACCAAAACGACTTACAATTAAAGATGTTGAACTAGGAGTAAATTATGTACTTATAGTTTCAACCAATGCAGGTCTTTGGGCTTATAATGTTGGAGATACCGTTGAGTTTACATCCTTGAAACCCTATCGTGTGATTGTTTCAGGAAGAATAAAGCATTTTATTTCGGCTTTTGGAGAACATGTTATTGGAAAAGAAGTGGAACAAGCCTTACAAGAGGCAATAAAGGGAAGTGAAATTCAAGTAACCGAATTTACAGTTGCCCCTCAAATAACTCCAGAACAAGGCTTACCTTATCATGAGTGGTTCATAGAATTTGTTAATGAGCCTGCAAATCTGGATGATTTATCAATAAAAATAGATAAATCTTTACAAAGTCAAAACAGTTACTATTTCGATTTGATAAAAGGAAACGTTCTACAACCATTAAAAATAACCCGAATAAAGAAAAATGGTTTTCAGGAATATATGAAATCTATTGGAAAACTAGGGGGACAGAATAAAATAGCGAGACTTTCAAACGATCGGAAAATAGCGAATGTATTTGAAACCCAAAATCTGATTAAATAATGCTATATTTGTTAGCTAAATTAGATATATGAGTAAAATAAAACATCATGAAAGAACGAGAGCTCAAGAGAGTTCAAATGCCATAGAAAGAATGTATATTACCATGAGACACCTATTTAATAGAGGATTTTATAAGCCTATGGGAGTTTCAGGTGAAACACTTCGAGAAGCCTTACTACTTTTAAGACCAGAAATATACGGTTCTGTAGGTGAAGAAAAAGCCGAATTAGAAGGACTACTTTATGTTATAGATAGATTACCACAAGGCATTGAAGAATGTACATTTATTAACCTAACTAGCGACGAAGGTTATAATAATTCACATTTTAAACCTATAATTCCACCTAAAAGAAGAAGAAATTGTTATCGTATCGATAACGAACAAATGAATATTGAAATCACTCGTGGACGATCAGAAATTTATGATATTCTTACCCATCTTACCTTTATTTTTATAGAATCTCATAAAATTAGTAAACGAGTTTTAATTGACGAAAAAGGAGATACAACTAGAGATTGGAAAAAACTAGAGAAAGCTGTTTTATCAAAAAAGAAACTCACACAAGAAGAAAGAGAAGTTGCGATTTCACATACAGCTAATATTTTAGGAAGAACCTTTAACGAAATTGTTACAGTTTATAATCAGTTTGCTTTAGATTCCCAACCAGAAAGATTATTACACATTGTATATTGGTTAGGAAAATTAGCCATAGAGGAAGTTATAAATAACAATAAAAGAACTGTGACTTTTAGTCCAGTTTTAAGAGAACGATTAGGGCATCATATACATGGTGAAATTTGGTCTAATAATATTAAAGAAATTCTAAACAAAAATGGATTATTAGAAAGACCTATACATATAATTAGTGCTAATATGCATAGTGTAATGAATTCTCTTTTTGCAGTATCAGCATTAAAGTCTTTTGCAAAAAAGAAAACCATCTTTGAAGTTTACGAAGCTATAAGCCAAAAAAATAATCAAGAATTACGCAATAAAGTAACAAAGGAAGCGTTGCAGAGTGGAATGATATACATTCCAGATAGTTCTGGAACAAACATCGATGTTCAAATTTTCGATACAGAAAAAATAGACTTTTCAAAGTTAGATATTGAAGTTAGTGAGACGTTTAAAAATTCAGAAAAACCTGTTATATTCGTCATGGATTATGCATTTGGAGAGCAAGCCTATGAAACTATAGATGAACTTTTGAAACCTATTAAGTTTAATGGAAAGAAAGTGCACTTAAATGTGGAATCTGTTTCCATTATGGGAAAAGCTGGGATTTTAGAAGGAGGAAAAGGAGACATCATGATTCCTTCAGCACATATTTTTGAAGGAACAGCAGATAATTACCCATTTAAAAACGAATTGAGTAAAAAAGATTTAGACGGACATGGTGTTGCCGTTTTTGAAGGTGCGATGATTACTGTTTTAGGAACTTCGTTACAAAATAAAGAAATTCTAAAATTCTTCTTTAACTCTACATGGAATGTTATTGGTTTAGAAATGGAAGGTGCTCATTACCAAAAAGCAATTCAAGCAGCATCTAAAGTAAGAAGAAGCATCAACCCAAAAGTAAAAGTAAGATATGCGTATTACGCAAGTGATAACCCATTAGAAACAGGAAGTACATTGGCTTCAGGAGGTCTGGGAACCTCTGGAGTAAAACCAACATATTTAATAACAAGAAAAATATTAGAACAAATATTTAATTAACACCTATCATTAAAATGAATAAGAATTTACCAGAGCAACAGACTTCAGGAGAAGTAGATTTAGGACAGCTATTCACCTTAATAGGAAATGCTTTTCAAAAACTATACAATTTAATTGCTTCAATTATAAAAGCTGTTTTTTCAGTAATTATTTATACACTAAAGGCGCTTATTGTTAATGTTAAAACCATACTAATTGTCATGATTTTAGCGGGTGTTTTGGGATATGTTCTGGACAAGGTAAAACCAGACTCTTATTCATCGACGATGCTTGTAAAACCTTATTTTGACTCCAAGTACCAATTAATAACAAACATTAATTACTTTAATGCATTAATAGAGAACGAAAATTTTGAAATGCTTTCGAGTCTTTTTAAATTACCTGAAGAAGATGTTAAAAATATTGGCGAATTTATTATTCAACCTGGTCCAGAAACAGAAAATCAAAGAATTCTACAATTTGAAAATTTCATTAAAGATGTAGATAGTATTAGAGCACAGAATATTAACTATGAGGATTTTGTAGAAAATAGAAGTATTTATTCCAGTGATTTTTTTGAAATAAGTGTGACTGCTTCAAAAAAAGATATTTTTCCAAAACTTGAAGAAGGATTAAATAATTCTTTTACAAATTTTTATTCTTTAAAGAAAATGAAGAAAAGAGATTCTTTAATTTCCATTCAAAAAGAAAATATTAGAGAACAAATTGAACAGGTAGATAAACTTCAAGAAATATATATTAATGTACTAAAAGATGAATCACAATCTAAAGCAACAGAATTAAATTTAGGAGGCGAAGGATTTTCTTTAAGTTCTGATAAAACAAAAACCAGAGAGTACGATTTATTAAATACTGAAATGCAATTAAGAAATGAATTAAAACAATTGCAAGAGAAGAAAATTGAAGAAGACGTCTTTTTTGATGTTATTTCAAGTTTCCAAGAAGTCGGGAATAAATCTACTGAATGGTACAATAGATACACTTTAGTGTTTCCAATCTTAGCTTTTATAATCCTATGCGTTATTTATTTATCTAGAAAAACAGTTACATATGTAAATAACTATGAAGCATAAAAAATCTATATTAATAACTGGTGGAGCAGGATTTATAGGGTCTCATGTTGTTAGATTATTTGTAAATAATTATCCAGAATACCAGATTTTTAATCTAGATAAATTAACCTATGCAGGGAATTTAGAAAACTTAACCGATATAGAAGACAAACCTAATTATACTTTTTTAAAAGCAGATATTAATGATGAAATTCAAATTAAGTCACTTTTTAAAGAATATAAATTTGAAGCTATTATTCATTTAGCAGCAGAATCGCATGTAGATCGTTCTATTGAAGACCCCTTAGCATTTATTAAAACAAATGTTATAGGAACCATGAATTTGTTGAATGCCTTTAAAAACCTTTGGAAAAACAATTTTAACAATAAGTTATTCTATCATATTAGTACAGATGAAGTTTATGGCACATTAGGAAAAACAGGTCTTTTTACTGAAAAGACTTCTTATGATCCAAACTCTCCTTACTCTGCTTCAAAAGCAAGTTCAGATCATTTTGTTAGAGCTTATGGAGAAACATATGGCCTACCATATGTTATTTCAAATTGCTCAAACAATTATGGCCAAAATCAATTTCCTGAGAAGCTAATTCCATTATTTATTAATAACATTATTCATAAAAAGCCACTTCCAGTTTATGGAGATGGAAATTACACAAGAGATTGGTTGTATGTAAAAGATCATGCTATAGCAATTGATTTGGTTTTTCATAAAGGAAAGCTTGCAGAGACTTATAACATTGGAGGATTTAACGAGTGGAAAAACATAGATTTAGTTCATTTATTATGTCGACAAATGGATGATAAATTAAACCGTTCCAAAGGCACTTCAGAAAAATTAATAACATTTGTAAAAGATAGACCTGGACACGACTTAAGATATGCTATAGATGCCTCAAAAATCCATACAGAATTAGGTTGGAAACCTTCTGTAACATTTCAAGAAGGTTTAGCTTTAACTATAGATTGGTATTTAGAAAATAATAACTGGTTAGACCATGTAACAAGTGGTGCTTACCAAGAATACTACCAAAAGCAATATCATTAATTATGAAAGGAATAATTTTAGCAGGTGGTTCTGGTACTAGACTACATCCATTAACTTTATCAATAAGTAAGCAATTAATGCCTATTTACGATAAACCAATGATTTATTATCCACTTTCTACTCTAATGTATGCCGGAATACAAGAAATATTAATTATCTCTACTCCCAAAGATTTACCACTTTTTAAAGACTTATTAGGAGATGGTACAAAATATGGCTGTAAGTTTTTTTATGAAGTACAAGAAGAGCCAAATGGTTTAGCAGAAGCTTTTATTATAGGTGAAAAATTTATAGGAAATGATAAGGTTGCATTAATTTTAGGAGATAATATTTTCTATGGTACAGGATTATCTAAGTTGCTTCAAAGCAACAATAACCCAGAAGGAGGCATTATTTATGCCTATCGAGTTCACGATCCAGAACGTTATGGTGTTGTAGAATTTGATAATAATGGACATGCTATTTCTATTGAAGAAAAACCCGAAGATCCAAAATCAAACTTTGCTGTTCCAGGTATTTATTTTTATGACAATTCTGTAGTTAATATTGCAAAAAATATCAAACCAAGCCACAGAGGAGAACTTGAAATTACAGATGTTAATAGAGAGTATTTAAAACAAGGAAAATTAAGTGTAAGTATTTTAGACAGAGGAACAGCTTGGTTAGACACCGGAACATTTCAATCTTTAATGCAAGCTTCCCAATTTATTGAAGTTATAGAAGAGCGTCAAGGTTTAAAAATTGGTTCTATTGAAGCTGCAGCTTTTGAGATGAATTATATTAATAAAAAACAGTTTATAGCTTTAGCAGAACCCTTACTTAAAAGTGGTTATGGTAAAAATTTATTGGGATTAATTAAAACAATCTAATGTCAGTTACAGAAACAAAATTGGAAGGCTGCTTTATTATTGAACCAACAGTATATAATGATAATAGAGGTTATTTTTTTGAAAGCTTTAATCAAAGTAAATTCAACGAAGTATTAAATAAGAACATTCAATTTATTCAAGACAATGAGTCCTTTTCAACAAAAGGAGTTTTAAGAGGGTTACATTTTCAAAAAGGAGAGTTTGCTCAAGCCAAACTTGTTCGAGTTGTAAAAGGAAAAGTATTAGATATTGTTGTAGATATAAGAAGAGAATCCTCAACTTTTGGCCAGTATCTTTCTTTAGAGTTAACAGAAGAAAATAAAAAGCAAATTTTTGTGCCAAGAGGATTTGCTCACGGCTTTGTTGTTTTAAGTGAAACGGCTATTTTATCTTATAAATGCGATAATCTATATAATAAAACTTCAGAAGAAGGAATTATTTATAACGATCCAACTTTAAATATTGATTGGCAATTGCCTCAAGACAAATTAATTATTTCAGAAAAAGATTTCATATTGCCAACTTTTGAAAAGCTATTCCAATGAAAACAAAAGTACTCGTAACAGGAGCCAATGGGCAATTAGCTAAAACCATACGAGAACGTTATGAAAATAATAATGAAACTTTAGATTTTAAGTTTGTCTCAAAACCTGAATTGGATATTACCAATAAAACCCAACTCGAGGTGTTTTTTAATACACATCATGTCGATTATTGTGTTAATTGTGCTGCTTATACTGCAGTAGATAAAGCAGAATCTGATTATGAAATGGCTTTTTCTGTAAATGTAATAGGTTCAAAAAATTTAGCTGAAGCCTGCAAAGTACATCATATCACGTTAATTCATATCTCAACCGATTTTGTGTTTGATGGAACAAGTACCCTTCCTTATAAAGAAACCGATGTTCCCAATCCTCTTGGAGTATATGGAGATACTAAATTAAAAGGGGAACAAGCGATTAGTAATACGCTTGATACTTATTTTATTATTAGAACAGCTTGGCTGTACTCTGAATATGGACATAATTTTATGAAAACCATGTTGAGGTTGGCTAAAGATAGAGAACAGTTACAGATAGTTGCAGACCAAATTGGAACCCCAACTTATGCAGGAGACTTATCTGAAGCCATCATAAAGCTTATCATTTCTAAAAACAGAAACTACGGTACATATCATTATAGTAATTCCGGACAAATAAGTTGGTATGATTTTGCTAAAGCTATTTTTGAACTTAGCCATATTAAAATAGATTTAAAACCAATCCCAACTAAAGCTTATCCTACGCCAGCAATGCGTCCAAAATATAGTGTTTTAGATACGACTAAAATAGAAACCGTTTTAGGAATCTCTATTCCAAATTGGAAAGAAAGTTTAAGAGTTGCACTATCAAATTGCAAGAAGTAATTTAATGTTTTCTAATCCGAAAAGGCTGTTATTGACAGTTGGCTTATTTTTTTAAGCAAATAGCGTTTAGATTACATGTTTCTTTTACACTTTATTCTTAATAAACATTTTGATGTCGATTAAATTAGCTTGCTAATTATAAAATAATTAGATGAATTCAAGGATTAAGGCGATTGACTTGGTAAACAAATTAATAATGGTATTTTTGCATCCTAAAATAAAATGTTATCGATTCTTATATCCTTAACATTTTTTGCTTGAACATCAATGAAAAAGAAAATATTAATTGTTTTTGGAACAAGACCAGAAGCCATAAAAATGGCTCCTTTAGTTAAAACTTTTCAGGAATTTAACGATCAGTTTGAAACCAAAGTTTGTATAACTGCACAACATCGAGAGATGTTAGATCAGGTATTATCTTTTTTTGAAATTACTCCCGATTACGATCTAGATTTGATGAAACCCAATCAAAATCTTTTCGGACTTACAGCCGATATTATAACTCATTTAAAACCAGTTTTAGACAATTTTAATCCAGATTATGTATTTGTACATGGAGATACAACAACTACCATGGCAACTAGCTTAGCAGGATTTTATTCTGGAGCTAAAGTATGTCATGTTGAAGCCGGTTTGAGAACATTTAACATGCAATCTCCATTTCCGGAAGAGATGAATCGATCTGTAACTGGAGTTGTTGCAAATCTTCATTTTGCGCCAACAGTAACATCAAAACAAAATTTATTAACCGAAAACAAAAAAGAACAAGACATCATTATTACTGGTAATACCGTAATTGATGCACTTCTATTTAGTGTTAGTAAGGTCAATAGCACACATTTCGAAGATAAGGAAGTAGAAGAACTTAAAACTATAATTGACCCGTCTAAGCAAGTGATTCTGGTAACAGGACACAGACGTGAGAATCATGGTCAGGGATTTATCAATATTTGTGAAGCATTAAAAGAGATTGCAATAGCCCATCCAGAGAGTCAGATTATTTATCCAGTACATTTAAATCCGAATGTTCAAAAACCTGTGTATGAGTTATTAGCAAATATTTCTAATATTAAACTTATAGCGCCATTATCTTACCCAGCTTTTGTTTGGTTAATGGAAAAATCACACTTAATAATTACAGATTCTGGAGGTGTTCAAGAAGAAGCGCCTAGTTTAGGAAAACCTGTATTAGTAATGCGAGATACGACTGAGAGACCCGAAGCTGTTGACGCAGGTACGGTATTACTTGTAGGAACCAATATAAATAAAATTGTTGCAGAAGCCAATCGATTATTAACCGATAAGGATTCGTATTCTGCAATGAGTAAGTTACATAACCCTTATGGAGATGGTCATGCTTGTAAAAAAATAGTTGAGCATATAATAAAATTAAATACGGTGGTTGAAGCTTAGTAAGCAATTCTACATCAATAGATATAATTCATTAAAACATAATTTTGAAGTAAAACATATGGCAAAAAATAATCCTGAAGTAGTAATGATTGGTCTTGGATATATTGGTCTTCCAACAGCAGCCTTAATTGCTCAAAATAAAACCCATGTTCATGGAGTAGATATCAATCAGAATGTGGTCGACACTATAAATGCTGGGAAAATACATATTGTTGAGCCAGAATTAGATACTGCTGTCGCTAATGCAGTAAAAAACGGGTTTTTAAAAGCTGCCACAATACCAGTAGAAGCTAATACATATCTAATTGTTGTACCAACTCCCTTTAAAGCTAAAAACGAACCAGACATATCTTTTGTTCAAGCAGCAACACGAGCCATTCTGCCTTTATTAAAAGAAGGAGATTTGTATATTATAGAATCAACTTCCCCAATAGGTACTACCGAAAAGATGATGGATTTTATTTACAGCGAACGTCCTGAACTTAAAGATACATTGCATATTGCTTATTGTCCAGAACGCGTATTGCCAGGAAATGTGATGTACGAACTAGTACATAATGATAGAGTTATAGGAGGTGTAGATGAAAAATCTACCGAAAAAGCAATTGCTTTTTATCGTCAATTTATTAAAGGTGATTTACACAAAACCAATGCAAGAACAGCCGAAATGTGCAAACTTGTAGAGAATTCGTCAAGAGATGTACAAATTGCTTTTGCAAACGAATTATCCCTTATTTGTGATAAGGCAGACATCAACGTTTGGGATCTTATTGATTTAGCCAATAAACATCCTCGAGTAAATATTTTACAACCAGGTTGTGGAGTTGGTGGACATTGTATTGCAGTGGACCCATATTTTATTGTAGCAGAATATCCAATGGAATCTCAAATTATTGGAAAAGCACGTGAAATAAATAACTATAAATCTTTTTGGTGTGCAGAAAAAGTGCAAACAGCAAAACTTGAATTTGAGTTAAAACATAGTCGCAAACCAGATATTGCAATTATGGGGCTTGCATTTAAACCAGATATTGACGATTTAAGAGAATCTCCGGCAAAATATATTACACAAAAAGTATTGCAAAATGCTAATAATGAAGAATATTTTATAGTTGAGCCTAATATTAATTCTCATAAAGTATTTAAGCTAACCGATTATAGAGAAGCTGCTAAAAAGGCAGATATTATTGTATTTTTAGTGGCGCATAAGGAGTTTAAAACCTTGAACATACCTTCAGATAAAAAGGTGTTAGATTTTTGTGGTGTTTTTAAATAATTCTTAAGATATTTTGTTGACTGTAACCGAATAGGTAGTATAAATTTAAAACAAGGGTTAAAATTTCGGGATGAAATTATTAGGAAGCTATAAACAATACTATAATGTTATATAAAAAAGAATCTCATTTACGTAGTATTATCAAGGGTATTTCATGGCGAATAATAGCTACAACCGATACTATTCTTGTGGTTCTTTTGGTCACGTGTCTTTCTGGAAACTGTAGTATTGATGACGCTTTAAAAATTGGTTTTTTCGAGTTTTTTATAAAACTAGCAATTTATTATTTCCATGAAAGAATTTGGCAATTTGCATTAAAAGATGCTGAAGTTACCAAAAGACAGACTTTATATAAAACCATTTCTTGGCGTGTAATTGCAACTACTATGACTTTTATTATTTCAGGAACTATTTTAGATGTGTTTGGCGAAACCGCACTTTACATTGCTCTAATAGAGTTGTTTAGTAAATTTATTTTATATTATTTGCATGAGAGAATGTGGTTAAAACTGCCTTTAGGGAAAATTCGAAATTTCTTTTTTCCAAAGAAAAATCATTAACAAGATTCCGCTTCAGATTTTGTAACAAGTAAAAATATACAGATGAAAGAAAATATCATACCACATACTTATCAAATTACCATTCAGGATAGAAGAAAGGCTAACCTGCAGAATTCTTTTTTATTGTGGTTTACGGGTCTTTCAGGCTCTGGTAAATCAACCATAGCTAATGTTGTCGAACAAGAGCTGTATAAAAAAGGTATTAAAACGTATATTCTAGACGGAGATAATATTCGCAATGGAATTAATAAAGATCTCAGTTTTTCTCCAGAAGATCGCACAGAAAACATAAGAAGAATTGCCGAAACTGCTAATTTAATGATTGATGCTGGTTTAGTGGTACTTGCAGCTTTTGTGTCTCCTTATAAAAAAGACCGTGAGAACATTAAAAGTATCGTTAAAGATGTTAACTTTGTCGAAATATATGTAAATACGAGTATCGAAGAGTGTGAAAAGAGAGATGTTAAAGGGCTTTATAAAAAAGCACGAGCAGGAGAAATAAAAAATATGACAGGTATTTCGGCACCATATGAGGCACCAGAGAACCCTGATGTTGAAATTAAAACAGAAAATGTTTCTATTGAAAAAGCAGTAGAGCAGATTATAGAGTATATAACACCAAAATTAAAACTCAAAAATGAGTAAATATTATTTAAATTACTTAGACGAATTAGAAAGTGAAGCCATTTTTATTTTAAGAGAGGTTTGGGCACAATTTCAAAATCCAGTTATTTTATTTTCAGGAGGTAAAGACTCTATTTTAGTGACACATTTAGCTAAAAAAGCCTTTTACCCAGCTAAAATCCCGTTTCCATTAATGCATGTGGATACAGGGCATAATTTCCCTGAAACAATTCAGTTTAGAGATAACATTATTAAAGAATTAGGTGTCGATCTAATTGTTGGCTCAGTTCAAGACTCTATAGACGATGGTCGTGTTGCCGAAGAGAAAGGTAAAAATGCCACCAGAAATTCACTTCAAATTACAACATTATTAGACGCAATAGAAGCTAATAAAGTAGATTGTGCTATTGGAGGTGGAAGGCGTGACGAAGAAAAAGCAAGAGCTAAAGAGCGTTTCTTTTCACATAGAGATGACTTTGGTCAATGGGATCCAAAAAACCAACGTCCAGAATTATGGAACATCTTTAATGGAAAACATTTTCAAGGCGAGCATTTTAGAGCTTTTCCAATTAGCAACTGGACAGAAATGGATGTTTGGAATTACATTAAAAGAGAAAATATTGCTATTCCTTCTCTATATTTTGCTCACGAACGCGAAGTGGTTTGGAGACAAAACACATGGATTCCTAATTCTGAGTTTTTAATATTAGAAGATCATGAGGAAGTCGTAACTAAAAAAATTCGTTTTAGAACTTTAGGGGATATTACCATTACCGGAGGAGATGAATCTGAAGCAGATACCTTAGAAAAAATTGCTGCAGAAGTTGCAGGAATGCGAAATACAGAAAGAGGAAACAGAAGTGACGATAAACGCTCTGAGTCTGCAATGGAAGACAGAAAACGCCAAGGGTATTTCTAGAAATTAAAAGTTTGTAATTCTTGTGAAAACAGGAATCTATTCAATAAAAAGCAAAACATGTTAGATAACAATCAATTATTACGTTTTACAACAGCAGGAAGTGTAGATGATGGAAAGAGCACTTTAATAGGTCGATTACTATATGATTCTAAATCCATATTTGAAGATCAATTAGAAGCCATCACCAATACAAGTAAAAAGAAAGGTCATGATGGTGTAGATTTAGCCTTATTTACAGACGGTTTACGCGATGAGCGTGAGCAAGGTATAACTATAGACGTTGCCTACAGATACTTTACAACACCAAAACGTAAGTTCATCATTGCCGATACTCCAGGACATATTCAATACACACGTAATATGGTAACAGGAGCATCAACTGCCAACGTTGCAACTATTTTAATAGACGCAAGACATGGCGTTATAGAACAAACTAAAAGACACGCATTTATAGCTTCGTTGTTACAAATACCACACATTATTGTTTGTATAAACAAAATGGACTTGGTTGATTACTCTGAAACAGTTTATAATAACATTGTTACTCAATTTGAAAGTATCTCTTCAAAGATGTTGGTTACAGATGTACGTTTTATTCCAATGAGTGCTTTAAACGGAGACAATGTTGTCAATAAATCCGAAAATATGCCTTGGTACCAAGGAGCTCCAATGTTACATACATTAGAGACGATGCATATAAGTAGCGATATTAATAAAGTAGATGCACGTTTTCCTGTACAAACAGTTTTAAGACCACAAAGAGAAGGATTTATTGATTATAGAGGTTATGCAGGACGTGTGGCTAGTGGTATTTTTAGAAAAGGAGATGAAATAACTGTTATGCCTTCTGGGTTTACTAGTAAAATTAAAACAATAGATACCTTAGAAGGGGAGTTAACTGAAGCCTATGCACCAATGTCTATTTCTATAACATTAGAAGATGATATTGATATAAGTAGAGGAGATATGATTGTTCGATCTAATAACAAACCAGAAGCTTCTCAAGATATAGAAGTCATGCTATGTTGGTTAAATAATGATGGAGCCAAACCAAGAGCAAAATACACTATAAAACACACCTCTAACGAGCAAAAAGCGATGATTAAAGAGGTTATTTACAAATTCGATATAAGTACTTTAGAACGAAAAGAAGATGACAAAGAACTAAAGATGAATGATATTTGTAAGGTTAAAATACGTACCACAAAACCATTAATGGTAGACGCATATAGAGAAAACAGAACCACAGGAAGTATTATTTTAGTAGACGATGCAACCAATGAAACTGTTGCAGCAGGAATGATTGTATAAAAGAAAAAATGCGAATGCTAGAAGACGATATAAATCAGGTTATTGCTGTTGCAAAAGCAGCTGGTAAAGCTATTTTAGAAATTTATAATGCAGATGATTTTGGAGTAGAAATAAAAGCAGATGAAAGTCCGCTTACATTAGCCGATAAAGCTGCTCATAAAATAATAGTAGAAGGACTAAAAGAGTCAGACATCCCATTACTGTCGGAAGAGGGAAAATCAATAGATTTTTCAGAACGTCAAAAGTGGTCTGAGTTTTGGATGGTTGATCCTGTAGATGGTACAAAAGAATTTATAAAGCGAAACGGAGAGTTTACCGTTAATATTGCACTTATTAGAGACAATAAACCAGTTTTTGGTGTTGTGTATGCACCTGTTTTAGATAAGCTTTATTATGGAGGTAAAGGTATGGGGGCTTTTATGATGCATAAAGATGAAATTACCGTTTTAGAAGTTTCAAAAAACAAGTCAGATATTGTTAGAATTGTCGCTTCACGATCACATCTTAATCAGGATACTCAAGATTTTATCGACCAATTTGAGACCACAGAAATCGTGTCGTTGGGTAGTTCATTAAAATTTATGTTGGTTGCTGAAGGGAAAGCAGATATTTACCCTCGTTTTGCACCAACTATGGAATGGGATACAGCAGCAGCTCATGCCGTTTTATTAGGATTGGAAATCGATGTGATAGAACCAACAACGAAACAATCCTTACAATACAATAAAGCCGATTTGTTGAACCCTTATTTTATAACTAAGGCATAAATATGTTATTTAATTCTATAGATTTCGCAATCTTTTTTCCAATAGTTTTTGTTTTATATTGGTTAGTAGCAAAACATTTAAAGTTAAGAAATGTATTAATTCTAGTTGCTAGTTATGTTTTTTATGGTTGGTGGGATTGGCGTTTTTTGTTTTTAATAGTTATAAGTTCTTTTGTTGATTACTATGTAGGCAAAAAGATATATAAAACTGAGCAAGAAAAAAAGCGTAAGGGCTTATTAATGATAAGTCTTTTGGTGAATTTAGGGTTCTTGGTATATTTTAAATACGCTAATTTTTTTATAGAAACTTTTGTTGATTCGTTTAGATTATTTGGTAAGGAGTTAGAGGTATCTACATTAAATATTATTTTACCGGTAGGAATTAGTTTTTATACCTTTCAAACATTAAGCTATACGATTGATATTTATAGAAAGCAATTAGAGCCCACAAAAGATGCTCTTTCATTTTTTACGTTTGTAGCCTTTTTCCCGCAGTTAGTAGCTGGACCTATAGAAAGAGCTTCACATTTACTGCCTCAGTTTTATAAAACATATAAGTTTAATTACAATTTAGTAAAGTCTGGACTGTTGTTAATAGCTTTTGGTTTATTCAAAAAAATGGTTATAGCTGATAGAGCTGCTGTTTTAGTGAATCAGGTTTATAATAACCCAAATGATTATTATGGTTATGAGTTAGTGTTAGCAACGATATTATTTGCATTCCAGATTTATTGTGATTTCTCTGGATATTCTGATATAGCTATTGGAGTTGGACGCACTATGGGCTTTGACTTGATGAAAAACTTTAGAAGCCCCTACTTGTCAAAATCGATAACTGAGTTTTGGAGAAGGTGGCATATTTCGCTATCTACGTGGTTTAGAGACTATGTTTATATTCCATTAGGAGGAAGTAAAGGGGGTAAGTTTAAAACCTACAGAAATCTGTTTTTAGTGTTTTTAATAAGTGGTCTTTGGCATGGAGCAGCTATGACCTTTGTAATTTGGGGAGCTATACATGGAGTAATTATAGTTCTTGAAAAAGCATTACAAAACAATAGGTTTAATATTTATAAAAAGATTGGCCTAGACAAAAACAATTTTTCAAGCAATCTTTTTTTTACAGCGATTACCTTTTTTATTGTATGCTTTGCTTGGACCTTTTTTAGGGCAAATAGTCTAAATGATGCATGGACTATTATTGCAAATTCTTTAGTGGTTAATATAGAAGGGATAAACTACCAAGGCTTATATAAACTAGGTTTAAATATTGTGGAATTTTGGACAGTAGTTACAGCAATAATCTTATTGGTTATTTTTGATTATTTTCATGGTAAAAAATCAATTCTTGTTAGACTTAACGAACAAGGCTTAATATTCAGATTTGTAGTATATATTTGTATTGTGTTTACAATACTTATTTTTGGCATCTATGGCAATATGGCTCCACAAGAGTTTATTTATTTTCAGTTTTAAAAAAGTTCTCTAAAATGATCAAGTTTATTTTAAAATCATTAGTTTTTATTATAGTAATTTTTTTACTTATAAACACTTCAGATTCATTGTTTATTAATAAGCAAAGAGGCTTTGAATGGTTGTCAGCAACAGAAGTAAAAGAGAGGAATAAAGTTGAACTCGCTTTTTTTGGTTCCTCACATTCCTACTGTACATATGACCCTAGAGTTTTTGAGGACAAACTAAATCTTAATACCTTTAATTTTGGCGGTGCTTCTCAAAATTTATATGTAACAGAAAGTGTAATAAAACAAGCAATTAAGACTGCTAAGATAAAATTGGCGGTAGTTGATGTTTTTTCTGTTTCTTTATACGAACCTCCATTAACAATGGATAATGCAAGCCATCAATTTAGATCTATTGATTATTTAGATTTAACCAAAGATAAGATATCGCTAATGAACACGCTGTTTGGTAGAGACAGTATACTTCATGTGTTCCCAACAATAAGAGATCACGCTGTGTGGTATGACAGAGTATTTCAACAACCGAATGTTTTGAAAGAAAAAGATAGTTATTACAATGGCTTTATAACCAATACTTATTTTGACAAAAATTTTTGGAGAAAAAATGTTAAAGTAAGAAAAGACAAAATCTCACCAAAGTTAGTACCGAATATCCAGTTATCAAATAGCCAAAAAAAATTAATAGATAATATTATTAAGTTATTTGAAGAACAAAAAATCCCAGTATTGTTTGTTAGTGCCCCCGTATTCAATAAGGCTCAAATTACGGAAGAGAATGCAAACAAATACTACACTTATCAAGTTAGATTGGCAGAATATCTAAAGGGGAAAGGTTATAATTTTATAGATTATAACAACTTATGGGATGAGCTTAACTTGCATGTGTTTGACTTCAGAGAGAAAAGTCATTTAAACTTTAGCGGTGCTTTAAAGGTTTCAAGTCATCTTGCTGATTATATTTCAAAACATTACAACTTCAAAGATGGAGGACAAAAATTAAGGGAATACCCTGAGAATGTGTATTATTTGTTAAAGACGAATTACTCGAATACATTGTTTAATGCTAAAATTAAAGATAAAAAATTTACCAAACTAACAGGCATAGAAGATATCGCATTATATAAGGATAAATACGGGAGGCTAGAATTAATTATGAGGGGAGAAGAAATTAAGAAAATAAAAATAAAGGTCACTTATGAAATGCCTACTTATCAAGCAAGAAACCTCCCAACGAGTATTGCTAAAAAAATAAAAAATGGAAAATACAATAACCAAAAGGAATTATCCAATTTAAAAGAAGGAAGCACTTTTACTGGATTACGCTATAATGACAAAGAATTCAAAATTTTCACCATTGATTGCCCATTCTCAGAAATTAATGATTTGAGAATTAATGTAGTGAAAAATAGTTATAGTAAAGAGTTAATAAGTATAGACAATTTAAAGTTAAATTAAAAAAATAAGCCTTGAAAGTATTAGTAACAGGAGCAGCAGGATTTATTGGATTTCATTTGTGTAAAAAACTTTTGTATGATGGGCATGAGGTTGTTGGTTTAGACAACATTAACAGTTATTATGAAGTTGATTTAAAATACGATCGTCTCAAAGAACTGGGGATTTCACAAAGTGACTCGCAAGTATTCAATGAATTAACAGAAGCATCACTTAAAAAGGGTTTTTCCTTTGTGAGAATGCATCTGGAGGATCGAGAAAACGTATCTAAACTTTTCGAGATACAAGGCTTTGATGTGGTTTGTAATTTAGCAGCACAAGCAGGTGTTAGATATAGTTTAGAAAACCCAGAAGCTTATATAGACAGTAACGTTGTTGGGTTTTTAAATATTCTTGAGTGTTGCAGACACAACAACATAAAACACTTGCTATACGCTAGTAGTTCTAGTGTCTATGGTGAAAACGATAAAATACCATTTTCTGTAACCGATAATGTTGATCATCCTATAAGCTTATATGCTGCTACAAAAAAGAGCAATGAACTTATGGCATATACGTATAGTCATCTTTATAATATTCCAACAACAGGATTACGATTCTTTACAGTTTATGGGCCTTGGGGACGTCCAGACATGGCTCTTTTTCTATTTACAAGAGCAATTGACAAAGACGAACCTATTAAAGTTTTTAATCATGGTAACATGAGTCGTGATTTTACTTATATAGATGACATTATTAAAGGTATTCAAATTGTATTAAACAACCCACCAGATAGAACAGGAGAAAATAAATCAGTGCCGTATAGATTATCTAATATTGGTAATGGAAGCCCAGAATCATTAGGAGATTTTATAGCGGCTATAGAGGTAAGTTTAGGAAGGACTGCAAAAAAAGAGTTTTTTCCTATGCAGCCTGGTGATGTACCACGAACTTGGGCAGATGTCTCCGAATTAGAAAAAATGGGTTATAAAAGTAAAGTAAAGATTAAAGAAGGAGTTCAAAAGTTTATAGATTGGTATCAATATTATTATAAATAGCGCTTATTTAAAATAGAAATAGCTAAAAGTACTCTTTAAATAAAGTGTCAAGATTAGAAAAACCAAATTAATTTTGTATTTATAATAAATTTGTTTATAAATACAATTAGTAGTTAAAAACTATGCTATATATGAAAAATACAAACATTATTTTAATTATTTTAATCATTTTCAATTCATCTTGTATTAAATCTCAAGATGATGATAAGAACAAACAAGATTTAATAGAAGAAGAGTACTATAGTGGCGTTAATAAAAGATTTGAAAAGTCTTTTATTAACAGAAACGGGTTGTTTTTTGATGATTTTGAAATATTACCTACACACATTGGCCCTAAAAGACACGAGGGAAGAGAAAAATTAACTAGGTATTCATATCATTCTGTAGTCGAAAAAGAAAATAGGGGCCCTAAAAATAATTCTGTTCAATTGATTGATGATAACAAAACAAACTACATTAGTCTTAAACTATCACCAAAGCAGCTTCACAAAAAGATCAATGGCTATCGTTCAGAGTTGACTATTCATAATGGAAACCCTGAACTAGAAGAAGAATGGTACGAATGGCGATTTATGATACCAGAAGAATATGAATTAGATGAAGAAAATATAGGTAGAGAAGTCTCAATAGTTCAGTACCATTATGTAAGACCAAAAGGTGAGGAAAGAGTTCTTAAAGGTCCTACCATTAACTTTACATACTTAGAACAATACGGCAAAAATATGTTGTTGTTAAGATACGGAATTAAAGGTCAAGATCATGCAAAATATAAAGGGTTTGATTGGAAAGTAGTAGCTTTAGATGACACAATTGAAAAAGGTAAATGGTATACACTTAGGGTAAACATTAAATGGAGTCTTACTAACCAAGGCTATATTGCCTCTTGGTTAAATGGTAAGCCATTTACAGTATTTAATGGTGTTGACAATAAAGTATATGGAGCAAATTTATATAACAATATAGAAAACACTTTTAAATTTGGCTATTATAGGTATTGGGACAACTCAAAACCAACATCTATATATTTTGACTATATTGTAAAAACTAGAACCTTTGAAGACCTTACAGGTGAAAGCCCATCTATGGAGGCACTTTATGGAGTTCAACAAGATTACCAATATTTAAATGATAAAGACAAGCCACTTAGAGAGATAAAAGAGAGACAACAAAATTAGTGTGCTATTAAAATTTAACTAAACCATTAAGCATTACTAGTTCATAATTAGATGAAAAGAATAATTAAAAAAATTTTTAATAATGAAGATTACAAAGAAATCCTTAACAAAGGATTTTCTTTTTTGACTCTAAGATTAGGAGGGTTGTTTCTGGGCTATATTTTCACTTTTTTAATAGCTCGTGAGTATGGAGCTAGTGTTGTTGGTTTAATTTCATTAAGCTTTACATTCATAATGTGTATAAGTATTTTTGGTAGATTAGGAATAGATGTAAATTTGATTCCATTCTTCTCGATTGAGTCAAATAAAAACGATTCTGGTCTATTTTTTAAAGTACTTTTAAAGGCATTTATATTTTCTTCACTTTTAGCATTTATATTGTATTTTTTTAAAGGTGAAATAGCAATAAATATATTTAATAAACCACAATTAGAACCTTATATTATATGGTCTGCACTAACCATTCCTTTTTGGACAATAACTCTAGTTTGTGCTGGATTATTTAGATCTTTAAAAAAAAATACACTTTTCGCTTTTTTTAATAATCCAGGTCGGTTTTTATTAACCTTACTTGTGTTTTTACTCTTTCTTTATGGTTTAGCACCAGACAGTTTAACAGCCATTAAAGCACATTTTTATGGAATATTTGTGCTTGCTATATTAAGCGTTTGTTTTGCCTTTATACAGTTTGAAACTATTAAAGTTTTTTCAGAATCAAACTCTTGGTCTTTTTTAAGAGAAGCATTCCCAATGATGCTATCAGGTGTTGTTATCGTATTTCTTGGTTGGACAGACACTTTTGTTTTAGGAATTTATGAAACAGATGATACCATAGGAATTTATAATGTGGCTTTAAAAATAGCAACACTAACAAGTTTTTCCCTACAAGCAATTAACTCTATTTTGGCTCCTAAAGTTGCAAAATACTATAAAGAATCTAATAATAGCGAACTTAAAAAAATTGTTCGCTTTGCAACTAAAATAAATTTTATCATTACACTAATTGTAGTGCTTTTAATCTTTTTGTTTCATGAATTTTTGTTGGGGCTTTTTGGTCTAGAGTTTCTAGCTGGAGGAACTGTTCTTCTAATACTATGTGTTGGACAATTAGTAAATTCATTATCTGGGTCTGTAGGACTGATACTTCAAATGACTGGTCATCAAAAAATACATCAAAATATCGTTTTAGTTGCTCTAGGGATTAATATTATACTAAATTTTATTCTTACACCAAGATATGGAGCGGTTGGAGCTGCTATTGCAACGTTGATTAGTATGGCTTTTTGGAATATTTACGGAGCGATTTACTTAAAAA
The DNA here is from genome assembly GCA_003144015.1 of Flavobacteriaceae bacterium LYZ1037. Lineage (GTDB taxonomy): Bacteria > Bacteroidota > Bacteroidia > Flavobacteriales > Flavobacteriaceae > Xanthomarina. The sequence goes on from QFWS01000004.1 coordinate 96,516, forward strand.
GAAAAATGAACATTGTTAGTTATTTTAATTTTAAATAAAAATAAACATCTTTAAATTCTATTAAGTTAGATTTGTTTCCACAAATTTATTTTAGAGTTACAGTTTCCACTTTCTAATTAATCCACTTTAATTGAATATCCATAACTGTTTAAAGATAAAATAATTAATTTATTAGTATTGGGAGGCTATTTTCTTTAAAGATGGGTTTTTTAACGTATAAAAGATTCGTCTTCTGCTGTTTCTATTGCAATTTTATTTAATTTTGTTGGATGATACTTTTAATTCACTTATTGCTTACAGCGTATGTAATTAAATTTATTTCATGGCACCTAATACATTATTGCTTTCTGTTGTTTTTTGCCTAAACAGACTTATGTTATGAGAGCTTTTAATTTAAATCTTAAATCGTACAATAGCAGAAACTATCTACTTATTTTTATTGTTAAGTTTTTTAGTAATTGTAATTTTGCTTTTTAAGAATACATTAGGGATATTTATTGAATTACTAATGTGTAAATGGAAAGCAAATAAGGGATGAAGCATATATTTATAACAGGGTGTCCACGTAGCGGAACAACATTGCTTGCAAGTATGCTAGGAAATAAAAGTTCTTGTGTAGCTACTCCTGAATCAGATTTTTTTGTTGATTTTATATATAAATATTTACCTAAAAAGACCGATTCAGTACAAACTTCAGATTATGTTGAGTACTTAAATAATAACTACCGTTTTAAGCAATGGAACATTGATGCAAATAACATTAAGAACCTTCCTGAAAAAGTAAACCTTTCAAACCTCAACGATTTAATTGAAAATACTGTTAGTTTATTTGCTAATACTCATTTGGAAGTGTCAAAAAACGAGTTTGTTAGAATAGACCACACACCAAGTAGTATAAAAAATTTTTATGTGTTAAATGAGCTGTTTCCAGACTCTAAGTTTATTTTTATTATAAGAGATCCAAGAGCTGTATATGCTTCGGTAAAAGATTTAGATTGGGGAGCTAACACACCATTAAGATTAAGTGAAATATGGAATGAATATACAAACCATTATTTTTCATTAGAAAAACTATTTCCTAATAGGATATGCCTAATAAGATATGAGGATATTTTAACAAACCCAGCTTTGCATTTAAAAAAAGTATGCGAATTTTCGAATATTACTTATAATGATTCTATGCTAGAAGCAAAAGGATTTAAAATCCCAGGTTATACAGCCTCTCAGCATAATTTAGTTGGAAAAAAATTGGACTTAAATAGGATTGAAAAATGGAAAAAGGAACTTAAATTAGAAGACGTTTTAATTATAGAATCTAAATGCAGATATATTATGAATGCATTTAGTTATAACATTACTCAAGATATTAATTACAGAGTAGGTGTTAAAGGAAAAGTAAAGATGATATTTAACGAAATGTACTTCTATATAAAGAATAAGATTAGAAAGAAAAAAAGGGAGAAAAAGGCATAAAAAAGTTGTAATGGAAAACATGAAAGTTAATATGTCAATATTTTTCTTATTATTAATAAGTGTAGCTTGCAAACCCAAAACAGACTTATATTTAGAGAGAGGATTGGATATATTAAGTAATACAAAAGAAGTCAATTTCAATATATATAAAGAAATCACTATCAATAAAATTGGGGTGATTAGAGACCAAAAAGAAGGCATTAAAACTTTAGTTTTTAAACTAGATGAGGATACATCAAAAGAAGCTTTTAATAATGATAATATTTTTGGAGTAAGAGTGTGGATTATTGATGATAATAAAAATAAAAGAATTGAAAATTGGGATTTTAAACCGAAACTAATTCAAGTAAATAAATATAAATACATAACTAAAGAAATTAAAATTAAAGAAGATCAAATAAAGAAAATGAAAATTTATATGTTTCAAGAGATAGAAAATAAGAAACATAAAATTGGAGACTCTTTAATGTTAAACAAAGTAAATACTTATAATGACTGATAACAAACCCCTAATAGCATTAGTTACACCTCTAAAAGATGAAAAAGACAATATTGATAGATTCCTCAAAACTTTAGAGAACCAATCAATTGCTATAAAATGTTTAGTCATTGTAGAAAATGACAGTACAGATGGCAGCAAAGAATATTTAAATAAAATTGCTTCAATAAAAAATGTAGAACATTTTAAAGTAATAAATATAAATTTTGAAGACACAACTTATCGCGTAGGAAAAAAATATGCCACTATTATAGATACAGGGTTTCAATACCTTAAGACACAATCATTTTTTGATTCATTAGATTATATAGGTATTTTAGATTGTGACGTTTTTCCTGAACAAGAATATTATTATAAATTAACTACGTTTTTAAATGAGAATCCAACAATTGGAATCTCTAGTGGATTAACCTATACAGAAGAAGGTAAATTACATATCGCAGACCCAAACTTTGTTAGAGGCAATAGTAGGCTTTGGAAAAAAGAATGTTTTCTGGATGCAGGATATCTAATTGCTTATACAGCAGATACCGTATCAATTGCATTGGCACATTTAAAAGGTTGGAAAACAGCTACATTAAAATCTGCTAAAGTAGTATCAAGAGAAGTAAACGTTAGAATTGCAAATTCAAGAAACAAAGGTTACCATGCGTATTATAGGGGGCATACTTTATTTTATGTATTTTTAAAATCTATTTATTTAATAATAGTTAAAGCAAAACCAAAAATGGGTTATGAATTTTTAGCAGGTTACATTAATAGTTTGGTTGGTAATAAACCTAGAATTGAAAACAAACAAGTAAGAAAATATTTTAGATACTATATGTTTAACAAATTAATCCATAAGTATTAATAGTGAATGTAATTATAATACTTATTTGTTTTTTTTTAGCAGGCTTTTTTCATCAAGGGCTGTATGTTATCATTCCATTTGTTTCTTTATTTTATATCTCTACCCAAAAAAAGTCTAAATTATCCTTAAACCCAATCAGTAAGATATACTTATCTGTTGTTTTAGTTGTTTTAGGTTTTTTTGTTATACAATCCATATTATACTTCGATATAAAGATTTTTTCTATAAAAGGATGGCTTCGATTTATAGCTTACTTTTTATTTGCGGTGTTGATTTCTTATATGAAAAAGGATGATATTAAGTATTTTTTTATCATTATCATTTTTTACCTTGTTTTAACTATACCAATAGGTTTTTATCAGGTTTTAAATTGGGATTGGGAACGATATCAGAATGTTTTTGATCATTCCAATCATTTGGCCTATGTTTTAACAATGAGTATTTACTTTTTAATTTTTCATAATCCATTTAAAAAGAAAATTGTTAAAAACATTTGTTTAATAGGATTGTTTGTCTCTTTATTACTTACAAAATCAACAGGAGGTTTATTGGTTCTTTTGGCGTTATTAGGTTATAACTCGCTAGTAACAAAAAAAATATCTCTAATAAAGAAGTTAACTTTTATTCTTTTACTTGCTTTAGCAATTGTACTAACCTTAAATTTTTCAGATAAAATAGCATATCAATTACAATCTATTGATTTTTTAACTTGGGAATTTGTATGGGAAAGAATTGAAACCTATACGATAGATGGTGTTAATAGGGCTGGAGGTTATGGCTCACTTGTCTGGCGAATTATCTTTTGGTCTAAACTGATGCTTACATTCTTTTCTGAACCTTTTTTACATATCATTTTTGGTGTTGGAGTAGATCATTTAACAAAAGGATTTATGCCTTACGAGTTTATGGATAAAGACCCTCATAACGATTTTATTAAAGTATTGCTTGAGTATGGTGTATTAGGGTTGTTGTTGTTTTTAAGTTTTTTCAGGAAAATATATAAAATCATGAACAAAAACTTTAATATTATCATTTTAATGGTGGTACCAATGTTTTTTGGTAATGCCATAGTGAATTACCCTTTTAACTTGACTTTAATTCTAATTTTAATTTATGAGTATAAACAAAATTATAATAAAAGCAACTAATCTTTTTTTAATACTATTTGTTCTCTTTACTGTTCTTCCTGTAAAATTAAACTATAGTAGTATGACTATTATTCTTTTAACAGTATTAAGTGTTCTAAACTTATTCTATTCCCAAAACATAAATTTAAAGTCAGCTAAACTTTATATTTTTAGTATCAGCATTCCACTTGTTATATATTTATTAGGCCTAATAAACACTTCAAACATTGATTACGGACTTACCTTTTTGTCAAAAAATATGAGTTTTTTGGCTTTTCCATTAATTTTTTATAGTCTTGGGAAATACATTGATCAAATAAAATTATATAAGACATTTCTTTTAGGTCTCGCACTTACAAATCTATATTTAATCTATCTGTTTTTTTACTACTTTAATTTTGGCACTAAGTTTTATATGATTGTTACATTAGATGTTTATCATTCAACTTATCTAGGCATGTACAATCTATTGGCTTATTGGATTTGTTTCGATTTCTTTAATAAAAAAAGTAAAAAGATCTATTTATTTTTAGCAACATTTTTTATTATTTGTGCCATATTAGCTTCTGCAAGAATTATTTTTATTTTATCTATACTTTCTTTAGGCGCAACCATGTTATTACAAATAAAATCGAATTCTAAAAAAATCATGGCAATTCTTTTAACAAGTTTAATAGGAATAACTCTTGTAATTACTATTCCTGCTCTTAAACAAAAGTTTAATCAACTTTCAGAAATAGAACAAATAGGGTTTGACAGTGATAATTATCAAAGTATATCGTCTCGATTTGGAAAAATTGAAGCCTCTATAGAAGTCATAAAAAATAATTTTTGGTTTGGTACTGGTACAGGTGATATTAAAGATGAACTTGTTAAAGAATATAAGAAAATGAACTTTTTAATGGGCTACAAATACAGATATAACCCACATAATCAGTTTTTAGAAAGCTTGTCAAGGAATGGGCTAATAGGAGGCAGTATTTCATTATTATTTATTTATTTATTACCAATGTATGTGTCCATACACAAAAAAAATATGCTTTTAACTGCGTTTGTATTTATTATATGTGGCGTTAGTTTAACAGAATCAATTTTAGATTTACATAAAGGCATAACCTTTTATGTGTTTTTTGTTACCTTAATGATTTACCCTATACTTCAAAATAAAACAACTTCTCATACCTAATACCTTATGTCTCGATACCATTTTCTTAACACCAATGTAGATAATCTAAGCATGCAGGAAACTTTGCAAGATATTGAACGTGTAATAGAATCAAAAAAGCAATTGCACCATGTGGTGGTTAATGCTGGAAAGATTGTTGCTATGCAGGACGATTTGCAATTGCGCAAAAGTGTTAACGAAAGCAATCTTATTAATGCCGATGGACAAGCAGTTGTATGGGCTTCAAAATTGTTAGGAAAACCTCTAAAGGAACGTGTGGCAGGAATAGATTTAATGGTTAACCTTGTAGAGCTAGCTGCAAAGAATAATTATAAAATATTCTTTTTTGGAGCAAAAGAAGAAGTTGTTAAAACGGTTGTCGATGTTTATACAGACCAATACTCTTCAAATATTATTGCTGGTTATAGAAATGGATATTTTAAAAAGGATGAAGAACAAGACATTGCAAAACAAATTTCTAATAGTGGTGCAAATATCTTATTTGTCGCCATAAGTTCTCCAACAAAAGAAAACTTTTTATACGAAAACAAAACCTTACTTAAGGGTGTTAACTTTGTTATGGGTGTTGGTGGTAGTTTTGATGTTGTTTCTGGTAAAGTAAAACGTGCACCAATCTGGATGCAAAACTGTGGCTTAGAATGGTTTTATAGGTTTGTACAAGAACCTAAGCGTATGTGGAAACGTTACTTGGTTGGGAACACAAAATTTATTTTATTAGTTATTAAAGAACGCTTTAAAAAACAATAAGTATTTCTTTGTTTTATATGAACTTAAAAACGTATTCTTTTTAGAATAATAATTTAAGAGTCTATTTTTTCAACTTACTTTCCTATTTTTGTTGCATAAAGCAATTTAAATGAAAATTAAAAATATCTGTTGTATCGGTGCAGGTTATGTTGGTGGACCCACCATGGCTGTCATAGCTCAAAAATGCCCCCATATTAAAGTCACAGTTGTAGACATCAATGAAGCAAGAATAGCAGCCTGGAACGATAAAGACTTAAGTAAATTACCTGTTTTTGAACCAGGATTAGATGACATTGTAAAAGGAGCTAGAGATAGAAACCTCTTTTTTTCAACTGATGTCGATAAAGCTATTGACGAAGCAGAAATGATATTCATATCGGTAAACACTCCAACTAAAACATATGGGAAAGGTAAAGGTATGGCTGCAGATTTAAAGTATATTGAATTATGTGCCCGCCAGATAGCACGTGTTTCAAAAACTGATAAAATTGTCGTTGAAAAATCAACGTTACCTGTGCGAACTGCTTCAGCAATTAAAAGTATTTTGGATAATACCGGAAACCATGTACAGTTTCAAATATTATCTAATCCCGAGTTTTTAGCCGAAGGAACAGCAGTTCCAGATCTATTAAATCCAGATCGTGTATTAATTGGTGGTGATACAACTCCTGAAGGTGCAATAGCTGTGAACGCCTTAGTTGAGGTTTATGAAAACTGGGTGCCTAGAGCACAAATTTTAACAACCAATGTATGGTCCTCTGAATTGTCTAAACTAACGGCAAATGCCTTTTTAGCACAACGTGTTTCGTCTATTAATGCCATGTCTGAACTTTGCGAAAAAACAGGTGCTGATGTTGATGAAGTGGCTAAGGCCATTGGAATGGATAGTAGAATTGGACCTAAATTTTTAAAAGCTTCAGTAGGTTTTGGAGGGTCTTGTTTTCAAAAAGACATCCTCAACCTGGTTTATATAGCAAAAAGCTATGGTTTAGATAAGGTTGCTGATTACTGGGAGCAAGTAATTATTATGAATAACCATCAAAAGCAAAGGTTTTCTGATAACATTGTTAATACCTTGTACAATACGGTTTCTGGAAAAAAAATAACATTCTTAGGTTGGGCATTTAAAAAAGATACGAATGATACTCGTGAATCAGCAGCTATAAATGTAGCCGATAATTTACTAAGTGAACAAGCTGAAATCTCAGTTTACGACCCAAAAGTAGTAGCTGAAAGAATTTATGCAGATTTAGATTATTTAAATACAAGAACAGAAGAAGAGAATAAACGCCTACTTAAGGTGTCTAAAGACCCATACCAGGCTTGTAATCAGTCTCATGCTATTGCTGTTTTAACAGAATGGGATGAATTTACAACCTACGATTGGGAAAGAATTTATAAAAACATGAAAAAGCCTGCTTTTGTTTTTGATGGAAGAGGTATATTAGATCAAGAAACATTAGAAAATATAGGTTTTGTATATTATAAAATTGGAAGTGGCGTAGAATAAATAGTAACTTGTAAAGAATTTAAATTGGAAAAGGAAAAGGTATTAATAACAGGAGCTGCAGGATTTCTAGGATCTCATTTATGTGATAAATTTATAAACGAAGGATTTCAAGTTATTGGAATGGATAATTTTATTACTGGAGACCAAAAAAATATTCAGCATTTATTGGTTAACCCTAATTTTCAATTTATTGAGCACGATGTTACTGAGTTTATTAAAATTGATGGGAGATTAGATTATATATTACATTTTGCTTCTCCAGCAAGTCCAATAGATTATTTAAAAATACCTATTCAAACACTTAAAGTTGGTTCTTTAGGCACTCATAACTTATTAGGTCTTGCTAAAGCTAAAAAAGCTAGAATTTTAATCGCTTCAACTTCAGAAGTATATGGAGATCCTTTAGTACATCCTCAAAGTGAAGATTATTACGGTAATGTAAACACTATTGGTCCTAGAGGAGTTTATGACGAGGCTAAAAGATTTCAAGAATCCATTACCATGGCATACCATAGATTTCATGGGTTAGAAACAAGAATTGTGCGTATTTTTAATACCTATGGACCACGAATGAGACTGAATGATGGTCGTGTAATTCCTGCTTTTATGGGGCAAGCCTTAAGAGGAGAAGATTTAACAATCTTTGGTGACGGATTACAAACAAGATCTTTTTGTTATGTAACAGATCAAGTAGATGGAATTTATAAACTTTTATTTAGTAATTATTCGAATCCTGTAAATATTGGGAATCCCCATGAAATTACAATTAAAGATTTTGCTGAAGAAATTATTAAACTTACTGGAACAGATCAAAAAGTAACTTATAAAGACCTTCCAAAAGACGACCCATTACAGAGGCAACCAGATATATCATTGGCTAAAAAACTTTTAGGCTGGGAACCTAAAGTGGAAAGAGAAGAAGGTATGCTTAAAACGTTTAACTATTTTAAAAATCTTACCGAAGACGAATTATATAAAAGCGAACACAAAGACTTTACAAAGCATATAAAAAAATAGTGACTACATTTAAACAAGGACGATATTCAGGTTATTTAAAGCACATTTCTTACTTAATTGATTTAAGTATTATAAATGGACTAGCTATATTGTATTTTTTTACAACAGTAGATCCAATAAAATTTATAATTCTAATTTCATCTGCATGGATCGTTTTATCTATTTACTCAAAATTTTATGAAGTTTATAGATATTCAAGAGAAATAAACATTGCTGCTTTAATTCTAAAGCAATTAGGTTTATTTACGTTGCTCATGTTTGCTTTTTCTGGTTTAAATCATGAATTAGATATTCAACCTTTAGTTATTTTAAAATACACAGTCGCTTCATTATTTTTAATAGGTTTATCTAAATTCACACTTTATTATTTACTTCAAAAATACCGAACAACTTTTGGGGGAAATTATAGAATAACTGCTATAATAGGTAAAAACAAACAAACAACAGCTTTAGAGAGTTTCTTTCAAAACAACCCAGAATATGGTTATATCCATAAAAAAACATTTAACACTAAAGACAAAGAAGGTTTTAGTTTAGAAGCATGTTTTAATTTTATTGCTAAAGAATCAATTGATGAAATATATTGTTCTATTTCTGAGCTTTCAAATTCTCAGGTTTATAAAATAATTGACTTTGCAGATAACAATTTAAAAATCCTTAAGTTCTTACCTGACAATAAAGACATTCATTCTAAGAAGCTTAAATATGAATATTACGACTACATCCCTGTATTATCATTAAGAAATATACCCTTAGAAGATTCTGTTAATCAGTTTATAAAAAGATCATTCGATATTTTATTTTCATCTTTAGTTATTATTTTTTTGTTATCCTGGCTCACTCCATTGATAGCCATATTGATAAAATTAGAATCTAAAGGTCCTGTGTTTTTTAAACAATCAAGAAATGGCTTTAACTACAAAGAATTCGATTGTTATAAATTTAGATCTATGATGCCAAATAAAGAAGCGCATTTGTATCAAGCGACACGTGGAGATCTAAGAATTACTAAAATTGGTAAATTTATTAGAAAGACAAGTATTGACGAATTACCACAGTTTTTTAATGTACTATTTGGAGACATGTCTGTAGTTGGCCCAAGACCTCATATGGTAAGTCATACCAATATGTATGCTAAAAAAATTGATAAATTTATGGTGCGCCATTTTGTGAAACCTGGTATTACCGGTTTAGCTCAAATTAGTGGATTTAGAGGTGAAGTTGAAACAGATAAAGATATTATTGGCCGTGTAAAATACGATATTTTCTATATCGAAAGCTGGTCCCTTTTATTAGACTTTAAAATTATCTTTAAAACCTTTTTAAATGCCGTTAAAGGCGAAGAAAAGGCATATTAAATTAGAGTTTTAATGTGTTTAATTGATTGTTAAAATCAAATTTTTTAAAGGCCGTTTTCTTAATTTTTTCTTTTAATTCTATATTCAAATCAGTTTTTTTAATTGTAGTTAGAGCTCGATTTAACGATTGGTAATCTCCAGCATTTGCAATCCATCCTAATTGATGCTTCTCAACAATATGTTCTCCCTCACCACCTCCAAAATATAATATTGGCAAGCCTAATCTGGCATATTCAAATATTTTTGAAGGAACAGACCCATAAATTCTATTAAGTAGCGGAATGATGGTTAAATCGTATTTTAAAAGAGCTTTGTGTAATTCAATTCTTGAAATTTCTCCATGAAATGTTATTGGTAATTCTGGATGATTTGCTATAAATGTTTCTATTTTACTCTGCTCTGCTCCTGCTCCGTAAATATGAAATTCCAAATTAGAATAATCTAAAGATTCACAGAGTTTAAATATACCTTGAGCCACTCCAAGCAAACCAGCATAAACTAGTTTTATTGGCTCTTCTGTAGGATGACTGATTTCTACTTTAGGAACTACAAAATCAGGGTAATTTCTATATAAAAAGGTTTCTTTTTTAGGAATAATCGACTTGATATGCGTTAATATTTCTTCACTTTGACCTAAAACCAATTGAGCTTTTTTATAGTTGAAACGTTCAATTTTTTCCAGTAATTGATAGCTAAAGTTCTTTTTAAATGCCCCTAATTCTAATCCAGCAATAGGCCATAAATCACTAACATTCAAAATAAGTTTTCGCTTTTTAGATCTTAAAAAAAACATACAAGTAAATGCAACTAATAATGGAGGGGATTGTACAATAACTGTTTTAGGGATTTTATTCCAAATAAAAAACCAAATCAAACTAAAACTATACGAAAGCATGGCAAATAAACGTAAAAACTTATTGTTAGAGTTGCTTGCATAAACCCATAATCTATGGATTGTTATATTGTTTTCAATGCGTGTAAGTTTAAATTTACCTTTATATTCTTGAAAAATTTTACCAGTAGGATAATTAGGTAAAGGTGTAATTACTGAAACGTTATAATGCCGTTTTTGTAACCCATTAGCTAAATGAAACATTCTATTTGAAGCAGCTCCAGTTTCTGGTGGAAAATAACTTGTAATGATTAAAACATCTTTCATTTTAATTTCAAATTAGATTCAATAATTTGTGGTTTTCCAGACTTCGTAGGTTTTATTTCTTTAACGAGTTTAAAAGTGATGTCTAAGCAATTATTTGTTAATGTATTTAGCTTGGACTTTATTTCCAATAATACACTATCATTTAATGTTAAATTGGGTTCTAAAAGGTATTCTATTTCAATGCTCTCTAAGTTATTCTGAATAATTTTATATTGTTTTATGTTTTGATAATATTCCAAAACACCAGTAAAACTATGGACATTAAGCGTAATGCCCTTTGTGGTTTTTACAATATCTGTCTCTCTTCCTACTACTTTCTGTAATAGAGGATAGTTTAAAAGACGTGTATTGGGGTATTGTTCTTTGGGTAATTTTATGGCTAAGTCACCAAGCTTATAACGAATTATTGGCATGGCATAATTGGTTAAACAAGTAACTAAAACGTGACCCATTTGTCCATCGGGTACAGGGCTTCCATAATCGTCTACAATTTCTAAATACACATGGGGAGACATGATGTAATAATAATCTAAATCGTATTTACAAGCCATAAGTAATCCTTCGGCACACCCATAGGTATCAATTATACGGATGTTCTTGCCAAACGCAAGATGGATATTTTCTTTATAATGGTTAAACAGTTTATCGCCAAAACAAATAACACCTTTTACATCAGGAGATATATTGTTTGTCGTACTGGCTTTAGCTAATTCATTAATTACAGAAGGGTATCCAGCAATATAAATAGCTTTTTTTGTAGCTATTTTTTGAAGAGTTTCTTTTAATTCTAATTCCGATAAACCAAAAGCTTTCACATAAGTGCATCTATAAAAAATATCTTTTAAACGTTTAACAAAAGAACGGTTTTGTGAAATTCCAAACTGCAACAAAGGGTCACCAATTTGATAACCACTCCAGGTCCACCAATGCGTTTGTAAGGCTCGTAGAAAAAATTTATGATCATGCGTCATATATGTAAACGACTGCACACCTGTACTGCCACTACTATGATGTTTGTCTAGTTTTGAAACATCATATTCCTCTGATAATAAGTCACTAACCCTTTCTCTTAAAATAGATTTTGTTAAAATTGGAAATTCAGAAATTTCAGAAATCTTTAAATTTCTATAGTAAGGTACATGGGTCGTGGCATAGTTTATTAAAATCTGAAGCTTCTCTTTTTCAAGAGTTTTCAGCGCTGCTTCAGATGCTTTATCAAATGTTTTCCAGTGTTTTATATATTTTAAATAATTTCCACCAACCAATGCATCACCAACTGGAAGAATAATTTTGTTTAAAAAGAAACGATAGAAAGCCATGTAAGTAATTACTAAACAGATAGTGTTTATAGAAAACACAAAATTTAAAATATATTTTATGTAAAGTAAACAAAAATAATTCGTGTATTCGAAGCATTAGTTTTATTTTTGCGCAAACAACTTACAACATGAACATTTTAATTCTTGGCTCTGGTGGAAGAGAACATACATTTGCTTGGAAATTGTCACAAAGCCCTTTGTGCAAGTCACTTTTTGTGGCACCTGGAAATTCAGGAACCTCTCAAATAGCAATTAATTTAGATCTTAAGGTTACCGATTTTCAAGCTATTAAGAAGGCTGTATTAAAAAATGAAATAACTATGGTTGTGGTTGGTCCAGAAGATCCTTTGGTTCAAGGAGTTCACGATTTCTTTTTAAACGACAATGCCATTAAACATGTATCTGTAATTGGACCTCAAAAAGCAGCAGCCGAATTAGAAGGAAGTAAAGAATTTGCCAAAGAGTTTATGTATCGCCATAATATTCCAACAGCAGCTTATAAAAGCTTTAACGCTTCTAATGTTGAAGCAGGTTATGCTTTTTTAGAAACATTAAACCCACCTTATGTTTTAAAAGCAGATGGGCTTGCAGCAGGTAAGGGTGTTTTGATTTTAAACGATTTAAACGAAGCTAAAACCGAATTAAAAAGCATGTTGATTGATGCTAAATTTGGTGAAGCGAGTACTAAAGTAGTTATCGAAGAGTTTTTAGATGGTATAGAACTAAGTTGTTTTGTTTTAACCGATGGAAAAAATTACAAAATCTTACCTACTGCCAAAGATTACAAACGTATTGGCGAAGGAGACACAGGTTTAAACACTGGTGGTATGGGAGCTGTTTCTCCAGTACCTTTTGCTACGAACGACTTTTTAAATAAAATTGAAGAACGTATAGTAAAGCCAACTATTGAAGGCTTAAAAAAAGATAATTTACCTTACAAAGGCTTTGTGTTTATTGGATTGATTAAAGTAGGAAACGATCCAAAAGTTATTGAATACAACGTAAGAATGGGAGATCCTGAAACCGAAGTAGTATTACCTAGACTTAAAACCGATTTGGTAGAGATTTTTCAAGCTATAGCTAATCAAACATTAGATAAGGTAGAAATTGTCATTGATGAACGTACTGCTACAACAGTTATGTTGGTATCTGGTGGATATCCTGAAGCTTATGAGAAAGGAAAAGAAATTACAGGTTTAGAATACATAACAGACTCTATTCCTTTTCATGCTGGAGCCATTAATAAAGATGGAAAGGTTGTGACTTCTGGAGGACGAGTTATGGCGATAACATCTTATGGAGATACGTATGAAGAGGCCATAAAAAAATCTTATCAAAACATAGAAAAACTACATTTTGATAAGATGAATTATCGAAAAGATATTGGTTTCGATTTATAGGTAAGAATGCGAGCTGATGCTTTTATCATCATCATTTGCATCATTATATCCTTTTAATTGTTTCATCCAATATAAAAAAGCAACAAAACCAATAAGTATAAAGATCCAGGAAACAGTATTAGCAGCAAACCAACTTTCTAGTTCTAGTTTAGCTAATGCATCATAAGGAGCAAATAATACGTTTACAAATAAATCTTGGATGGCGTAAAAAAAGTCTTTCATTATATATAAATTTTAAAGCTCAATAAGAGCGAATAAGGTATTATCAATATATTTACAAAATTACATTTTTTTCATTTTAAAATTTAATAAATAATGAAGAATATTAGTAATTTACTTTATTTTGAAACACAATCATTATAAATCAAATAACTTTTTAAATGATATCCAGTTTTTTTAGCAAAGCGAAACCCATACATTTTGTTGTTGTAAGCACTTTGTTAATGATTGCATTTATTCTTACAAAAGTTTTTAAAACAACACTAAATTATGATGTTCTTGAAATATTAAAACAAATTTTATTATTTGGTGTATGCGTTTTCTCCATTTTTGTTTTCGATTTTCTATCTGGTAAAAACGACCTAACAAAAAGCAATAGCTATAAAATTTTATTTTTCAGTTTGTTTATGGTCATGATGCCACAAACCTTTCTAAACTCAAAACTTTTATTAGCAAACCTCTTTATTTTATTTGCATTAAGGCGTATTATTAGCATTCGCACCATGAGACAAGTTAATAAAAAAGTGTTTGATGCTGCTTTTTGGATTAGTTTAGCAACTTTATTGAGTTTTTGGGCATCACTTTTCTATATACTAATTTTTGCAGCTCTTTTATTATATACAGTTACAGATATAAAAAATTGGATCATTCCTTTTATAGGAATTTTAACTGTAGCTATAATTAGTGTTTGTTTTTTACTGCTAACCAACACAGATGTTTTAGAATATTATTCTAACATCAATACAGCTATCAGTTTCGATTTTAGCATGTTAAACACTATTCAGATTGTGGTTTCTTCAACGGTTATTTTATCTTATTTTGTTTGGGCTGTTTTTTTCTATGTGAATAATATTAAATCTAAATCCAAAAGCTATAAACCTTCATATTTACTGGTACTTCTAGCGGCATTGATTGCTATTACCATCATTGTTATTTCTCCTGAAAAATCTGGAGCAGAATTTATTTTCTTATTTGCACCATTATCAATTATTATGGCAAATTATATAGAAATTATTTCAGAAAATTGGTTTAAAGAAATATTAATATGGATACTAATTCTTGTGCCAGTTATTAATTTAATGTTGTAGTTTTTCTCCAAAAGCCAAATCTCCAGCATCGCCTAAACCAGGAATAATATACCCTTTTTCATTTAGTTTTTCATCCACAGTGGCAACCCATAAATGCGTGTCTTTTTCAAAATGGTTTTTTATAAAATCAATTCCATCTTGAGCTGCAATCACACTTACTAAATGAATATTTTTTGGTTTTCCAAAAGGTTTTAAAGCTTCAAAAGTAGCTACCATAGATTGTCCCGTAGCTAGCATCGGGTCTGCTAAAATTAAGGTCTTGTTTTCTAAACTAGGACAAGCCAAATATTCGACAATAATTTCAAAATTTTCTGGTTTTTCTTTATGATGTCTATAAGCCGAAATAAAGGCATTTTCTGCTTTATCAAAATAATTCAATAAGCCATCGTGCAAAGGAACTCCTGCTCTTAAAATGGAACAAAGAACGATGTCGTTATCTAGCTTTTCAATCTCACAAACACCTAGAGGTGTTTTAATAGTTGTAGGTTTATAACTTAATGTTTTACTTAATTCATAACCTAAAATTTCACCTATACGTTCAATGTTTCTTCGAAAGCGCATGCTGTCTTTTTGAATGTTCACATCTCGCATTTCAGAAATGAATGTGTTTAAGATGGTATTTTGATTTGAAAAGTTATGAATGTGCATGTTTGAGCTGTTTTTATAAGTGGTAAAGTTAATTAATTAGGCTTATATTTACGTTTGTAATTTTATTTTAATAGAAAAGTAAACGTGAATCTACTTTCTTTAGGCTTTAAAAACCTTTTAGCTAAAAAATATGTAGATTTGTGTTTTAATAAAAAAAATCATGTTTACAGACAAAGCCAATAAAATTTTCCAAGACGTTATAGAGAAATATCATGTTATAAATACGGTCGATCAACCTTTTGAAAACCCATATAACAAAGAATCTCATTTGCTTGAGCATTTACTTTACAGAAAATCTTGGATTGATACGGTTCAATGGCATTATGAAGACATTATTCGCGATCCGCAAATAGATCCAGTTGCTGCTTTAAAACTGAAACGTCAAATTGATGCTTCCAACCAAGACAGAACAGATATGGTGGAATATATTGATAGTTATTTTCTTGAAAAATATAAGCATGTAACACCAAAAACTGGCGCTACAATTAACACTGAAAGTCCAGCTTGGGGAATTGATAGATTGTCTATTTTAGCATTAAAAGTGTACCATATGAATGAAGAAGCAACTAGAACAGATGCTTCTGACGCTCATTTAGCAGCTTGTAAAACGAAACTTGACGTGTTATTGGAACAACGTGTAGACTTATCGACTGCTATCGATACACTATTAAGTGATATAGAAAAAGGCGATAAATACATGAAAGTGTATAAGCAAATGAAAATGTACAACGACGACGAGTTGAACCCAGTTTTAAGAAGTCAGAAATAATAGCTTGTCATTCTGAACAAAGTGAAGAAATCGAAGATTCAGCGAAGCTAATCTTTAATAGATGTTTCGACCGTGCTCAACATGACATAACAATTCTATGTCAAAAAAACCAAAACACATTCTAGTCATTCGTCTCTCAGCCATGGGAGACGTTGCCATGACAGTTCCTGTTTTAAAGGCATTCACTATCCAATATCCAGATGTAAAACTAACGGTTTTAACCAGAGAGTTTTTCATACCTTTTTTTAGAAATTTTGATAATGTATCTGTTTTTCCTGCCGATTTAAAAGGAACACACAAAGGCATTTTCGGCCTTTATAAACTTTCTAAAGAATTAAAAGTATTACAGATTGATGCCATCGCAGATCTTCACAATGTGTTGCGTACAAATATTCTAAAATGCTTTTTCTTAGGAAAACCGTTTGTGCAAATAGATAAAGGCAGAGCTGAAAAAAAAGGGTTAATTTCTGGAAAAGCATTCCAACAACTAAAAACAACTCACCAACGTTATGCCGATGTTTTTAGAAAATTAGGATTTCCGTTAGATTTGGCAAACCCTAAATTTCCAAATCGTGTCGTGTTGAATTCCAAATTGCAGGATATAGTTGGAACAGACATTAATAAATGGATTGGCATAGCTCCTTTTGCTGCTCACGAAAGTAAGATGTATCCTTTAGATTTAATGGAACAAGTAATCGAGTCGCTTTCAAATAATCATAAAATTTTACTTTTTGGTGGTGGAAGTAAAGAAGTTGAAATCCTTAATAGTTTTCAAAATAAATACAAACATGTTATTAATCTAGCAGGAAAATTAACCCTTGATGAAGAATTAGATGTGATTTCTAATTTAGATGTTATGCTCTCTATGGATTCAGGAAATGCACATATGGCAGCTATGTTAGGTGTAAAAGTAATTACCATTTGGGGAGTGACGCATCCTTATGCTGGTTTTGCACCTTTTAACCAACCAGATGATTTTGCTCTGCTTTCAGATAGAGAACAATTTCCTTTAATTCCTACTTCTATTTATGGGAATAAATACCCGGAAGGTTATGAGGATGCTTCTAGAAGTATTGCTCCACAAACAATCATAAATAAAATAGAGTCTATTCTATAACGTCATTATGAGCTGCCAGACTGAGCTCGCCTGCACTGAGCGTAGTCGAAGTGTCGAAGTCAAAACGAAGCAATCTCATCAATAAATCAACATAATCCACATTTTTAACTCCTTATTTTAAATCCCTGTAAATCAGAGTATTGCAAACTATTTTTAAAATCCTAACCCATAAGGTTAGGTGCTAACAAGTTCATTTTAGGTAGTTTCAGCATAGAATTTTTAAAACGCTATTAACCTAAAACTGAATCACAATGAGAAAATTAATTTTCACGCTCGTGTTCCTTATATCAGGAATCACGTTCGCACAACAAGGTATTAATTACAAAGCCTTGATTAAAGACGGTTCTGGCAACGTGGTTGCCAACGATTTAATCACCATCCAATTCACCATCTTACAAGGTGCAGGGCAAACCAATGTTTATCAAGAAAGTCACGCACCAACAACCGATGCCAATGGCATTGTTATGGTAAACATTGGTAATGGCACACCCATTTCGGGAACCTTTAATGCCATAGATTGGGCAGCAGACGACCACTATCTAAACGTACAGATAAACACAGGAGGTGGTTTAACAGACATGGGCACCACAAAGTTTATGGCAGTGCCTTATGCCAAACAAGCCGAAACCGCAACCACAGCAGCCAATGTAAACGGACTGGAAACCTTGGACGAAGGCAATGGTAAAGGTTACCGATTGGTAGGTAGAAACCCGAGTTATTTTGGCAACATTGGGCTTGAAGCTGTAGATGTAAGCCAGAGCAATACCACAAACGCATATGGTGCCACAGGCGATTATGCTTTTGCCTCTGGACGCAATGCTATTGCTTCTGGACGTTATGCCATGGCTAACAATTATGGTAATACAGCATCTGCCGATTATGCCACAGCTTTTGGCTACATTACCACAGCCGATGCTTACGCCTCATTGGCATTGGGACAACGCAATGTTGGTGGTGGTAACCCAACAGCTTGGGTACAAACCGACCCACTTTTAGAAGTCGGTAATGGTATAGGAGGTACACCATCTAACGCCTTAACCATTTTAAAAAACGGAACCGTTACAGCACCAAGCTTTGATATAGCAGAAATTACCGACCCAAAAGCTTTGATTACCAAAGAATATTTAGAAAACACAGCAGTAGTTGCCACAGGGTTGGAAGCTATTGATGAAGGTAATGGCATAGGTTATCGCTTGATAGGGAGAGATCCAGATAATTATGATAATATTGGTTTTGGTGCAGTAGATTTGAGCAGAAGTGTGTTTAACAATGTTGCTGGAGCTTCAGGTATTGGTGCTTTTGCAGTTGGATATGCTGTTAACGCTACAGGTGATTTCGCATTAGGAATGGGTATTAGTGTTAGAGCATCAGGAAACAGGTCAACAGCAATAGGAAATGCAACAACTGCAACTGGATTCGGTTCTACAGCCATGGGAACTAGTACAGAAGCCTCTGGAGATCATTCCACAGCCATGGGAAACATTACAAGAGCATTAGGAGATTATTCCACAGCCATGGGAAATTTAACAACAGCATTAGGAAATTATTCCACAACAATGGGGTACGGTTCAGAAGCTTTAGGATATAATTCAATAGCAACGGGAGATTACACAACAGCTTTAGGAAGCGTTTCCACAGCAATGGGATCAGGTACAATAGCAGAAGCTTATTTATCAACAGCTATAGGAAGTCATAATATTGGAGGCGGTAATCCAACGTCTAGAGTAGATACAGACCCTTTGTTTGAGATTGGTAATGGTACTATTTCAACTCCATCAAATGCGCTAACCGTACTTAAAAATGGTAATATGGGCATTACCACCAACACACCACAAACCAAGTTACAGGTTACTGGTGGTAGTGATGCTGGTCTTAACCATGCTGGTGGTTTTGTACTGTTGGGTGAGACCTCTGGTATGAATTTGGTGATGGATACCAACGAAATCATGGTTCGCAACAATGGTGTGGCAGCACCTTTATACTTACAAAACGATGGTGGTTCTGTACATGTTGGTGGTGCTGTGGTACACAGTAGCGACCGTAGGTTAAAATGCGATATAGAAACCTTGCCCTATGGTTTAAACGAAGTCTTGCAATTGGCACCCAAACAATACTACTGGAAAAACCGTGGCGAGCAATCTCACAAATCGTTAGGTTTAATTGCTCAAGAAGTACAACCCATTATGTCAGAACTGGTACACACAGCCAATGATGAAAACAACACTTTAAGTGTGAATTATACCGAATTGATTCCAGTATTAATCAATGCCATACAAGAGCAACAAGAGATTATAGACAGCCAAAACAAAACCATTTCTGGACAATCAACAGCAATACAAAGTCTGTTAGAACGTGTGGAAGCTTTGGAAACTAAAACCGAAAATAAGTACGTCTTTGTAGACAAATTACAAACGAAGTAATCTTTAGGTTAATAGCGAAACAACTTAAGATTACCAGCCTGTCTTATCTTTATGTAGCCTTTCGGCGAACAAAGGTTAAAAGACAGGTTTTGTTTTTTAGCCATTGCGAAACCTTCAGGTCGTGGCAATCTATTAAATACGAGTTCAACATTAAAAGATTACTTCAGCAACAAGTTGCTTCGCAATGACGAATATTTATTATATTTATTGGGTTGAATAACATCGTGTTATCTAAAACCCAACCAAATGACTTGTTTGCCATCTAACCATTTATTAAAAAATGTAGTATGTATTCTGCTATTTGGTTTTTCGGCAATAATGTTTTCTCAAAACAGCCAAGAACTTGTAGTGGAAGCTCTAGACGAGTTTATGATTACAGAAAATCCTAACGATGGGATTAAAAATCTTCTCGCATTACAAAAGGTGGTACCCAAAACAACCGATTCGCTTCAAGGGCATTATTACATGAATTTAGGGATTGCTTATGGTCAATTAAATCAAGCCGATTCATCCTTTTGGTATTTAGATAAAGCTGAAACTTTTGCCCACAGCACATCATCAGACTTTTTATTAGCTATGGTTTATAATACCAGAGGTTTAGTGTATATGGGAAAAGCCGAATATGAAGCTTCTTTGGCTGCTTACCAAGAGGTCATGAAATTGGCAGAAGGCAAAAATGATAACAGACTCAACGATGTGTTAAGCAAAACCTATGGCAATCTGGGAGGTGTGTATTATCAGTTAGGTCAAATGGATAAAGCGCTTGAAACCACTAAAAAATGCCTGGTATTGTCTGAAACTTTAAAAGACACTACAGACATGGCTTTAAACCACCTACGTTTAGCCATGGTGTATAACGATTTAGACCAATTGGATGATGGTATTTATCATTTAAGTGAAGCGCGAACATTTTTTAAAGATTTAAACAACACCACCATGTTGGTCTATGCCGAAAGTAGTTTGGGTAATATTTTCGAAAAGAAAGATGAATTAAATCAAGCTTTTAGCCATTACGAAACAGCACATCATTTAGCAACATCTGTTGGAGAGCAAGAAGAATATGCATTAACGTTACTTTCTATGGGACAAGTAAGCCTAAAGCAGTCGAAATTAAGTGTAGCTGTACGTTATGCTCAAGACGCTTTAATGTTTTCAAAAGAAAAAGGCTTTGCCGATAGTGAAAAGGGCGCCTATGATTTGTTGTATAAAATTGCCTTGCAGAACAACCAGTCCAAACAGGCTTTAGACTATAGAAATGCCTATATTTCCTTAACCGATTCCTTAAATAGCGTTGAGGTTAAAGCACGTGTAGCCGATATAGAAACCAAATACGAAACCACAAAAAAAGAAAAAGAAATCCAAAAGCTCACATTTGAAAGTCAGTTGAAAGACGCAACCTTAGCTGAAGCCAGAAATGCCCAAATAGCATTAGCCACAGGAGCTGTTAGCATTATTATAATCCTGGTTGTGTTTTTTACAGCTCGTTACAAAAAGGAAAAAGCCGAACGTGAAGCACAAACCTTACAGGTAGAAGCCTTACAAAAACGCTTTATGGAATTGCACAGCAGTCCTGCTGAATTAGCAGTTAAAATGGATATGGAAAATCTCAATAAAAAACTAAACACACCACTAACAGAACGAGAATTTGAAGCCTTAAAACTTTGTATTGCCGGAAAAACTAATTCAGCCATTTCAAAAGGTTTGTATATTTCGGTAAGTACTGTAAAATTTCATCTTCGTAATGCCTATAGTAAATTAGGCGTAAATAATAGGAAGGAAGCCTTTCAGTTTATGTTGAAATAGGTGTTATTATTATGTCATTACTAAAAAAAAACAGTCTTGTTTTTAAAAATGAAACGTACTATAGTCTAGTGTCTTTTTTCTAAATATCATCATAATCTACCTTAACAGTAGGAGTTGTGGGATGTGCCTGACAAGTTAAAATCAATCCTTCGGCCACTTCACCATCAGTTAAAATGTTGTTTTGTCTCATGGTTACTTCACCTTCAGTCACTCTCGCCAAACAACTACTGCAAATACCACCTTGACAAGAATATGGTGCATCTAAATCTTCATCTAAAGCCGCTTCAAGAATGGATTGTTTTTGTGACATTTCAAAGGTGGTTTCTTCATCATCAACAATAACCGTAATTTTGGTTTTACCACTAGCAATCTCATCTTCGTTAACATCGGCAGGTTTTGCTGCTTTAAAAAGCTCGTAAAACACATTTTCTTTTGGAATACTATGCTCGGTTAAGACATCTTTTACTGTGTGAATCATAGCTTCTGGACCACATAAATAGAAGGCGTCTACTATAACGTTCTTATGTGTGTTTTTCATGACATAATTAACCGTGCTTTTTTCAATGCGTCCAAAAATAGCATCTTCTTCGTCTGTCTGACTAAATACAAACTGGATAGAAAAACGGTCCTTATATTGATGCTGCAAGTCTAAAAGTTCCTGTAAAAACATGGTGTTTTTAGTCGATTTGTTCCCATAAACCAGAATCACCTTGCTGTATACTTCCTCTTCTAAAGCACATTTTATAATGCTTAAAATTGGTGTAATGCCAGATCCTGCAGCAAAAAGCGCAATGTTTTTTGTTTTAGAATCGTTAGGTTCAAAAACAAAGCGTCCTTTAGGTGGAGCCACTTCTAAAACATCTCCTACTTTCAAGGTGTTATTAGCATAAGCCGAAAAAGTACCATCTGTAACTTCTTTAACAGCTACTTTTAAATAGCCACTTTTTGGAGAAGAACACAACGAATAATCTCTACGTACTTCGTGGTTGTTAATGATAGTTTTTAAAGTAATATATTGACCAGCTTTAAAAGCATAAGTCGATTTTAAATTTTCTGGGACATCGAAACTTAAAACAACAGATTTCTCTGTTTCTCTTGAAATGTCTTTTATAATAAGTTTATGAAAATGTGACATATTAAAATTTTTCACAAAAATAAGAAATACAGTTAGTAATTAAGTTTTGATTGTAACAAAATGTATATTAATATTACTAATAGTAAAAACCAACTATAAACTTATGAAATTAAAACACTTTATAAACTTAGAATGGAAACAATATTTTAGGTCTGCTTATTGGCAAAAAAGCATGGCAATTAATGTTTTACTGGTTTTAGTTGCTTTATATTTTGTAGTTACTTTCCTAGCATTAGGGATTGCTTTATACCCAATTTTAAAAGACGCTTTTCCAGATCAAGACCCATTAGTTATTGTAAATAGTTATTTGTTTTATTGGTTTTTAGCAGATGTTATCATGCGTTTTTTCTTTCAAAAACTGCCTGTTATGAGCGTAAAACCATTGCTAACATTACCCATTAAAAGACCAAAAGTGGTACACTATGTTCTAAGAAAATCAAGTTTTTCATTTTTTAATATCTTACCTCTTTTTGCAATTATTCCTTTTGGAGTGACGTTAATAATTAATGGTTATCCTTTAGTTTCAGTTGTTTTTTGGATGGTTACTATTTTCATTATCACATTAATAATTAACTATTTAAATTTTATTATAGAAAGTATTTCTTCTGAAACCGACTTGTCTTATTTGCCAATTATTGTGTTTGCTGGAGGTTTGTTTGCTATTAATTATTTCAATATAATTTCTTTTTCCATTTTAACCTCTAATGCTGTGTCTTCAATTTATGAAACACCTTTATTAGTCGTGATTCCAATTTTGATATTAATAACCTTGTATGTTGTAAATTATAAGATACTAAAGAATAAATTGTATTTAGACAGTTCATTAAAGTCTAAAGTTCAAGAAGTAAAAGCTTCTAGTTTAGAGTGGACCAGAAAATTTGGCGATGCTGCACCTTTTATGCAATTGGATTTAAAATTAATATGGAGAAATAAGCGTCCTCGTTCTTCAGTTTTTATTTTAGTTATTGGTTTGCTTTACGGATTGTTTTTCTATCCAAATCCAGCCTATCAAGATAAACCTTGGATGTTTGCTTTTGTTGGCATATTTGTAACAGGTATTTTCTTAATTAACTTTGGACAGTTTATTCCAGCTTGGGATAGTGGGTATTATAAAATGTTGATGAGTCAAAACATAAAATACAAGCAGTATTTAAAATCGAAATATACTTTAATGGCAGTTAGTGTAATTATCTTATTTATTTTAAGTATACCTTATGTGTATTTTGGGTGGAAAATTTTATTAGCACATTTTGCAGCTGCTGTTTATAACATTGGTATTAATACACATGTCATGTTATTAGGTGGTTCTTTTAACAGGAAAAAGATTGATTTAAATCAACGTGCAGCATTTAATTATCAAGGTACAGGAGCTGTGCAGTGGCTTATTGGAATACCTTTAATGTTGTTGCCTTTAGCAATTTTTGGAGTATGCTATTACTTTTTTAGTTTCGAAATAGGTTGTTTGGTTCTAACCATTCTTGGAGTAATAGGTATTGTTTTTCATCAAAAACTAATGAATGCTATTACAGAAAAATATTTAGATTCAAAATATAAAATGATTCAGGCTTTTAGTCAAGACAATTAATAAAAACGTACTATGATACAGACATCAAACCTTATAAAAACTTACGGAAGTAAAACCGTTTTAGATATAGAAAGTTTAGAGATACCAAAAGGCCAAAGTTTTGGACTAGTAGGAAATAATGGCGCAGGAAAAACGACTTATTTTAGCTTATTATTGGATTTAATTAGACCTACAAAAGGAGACATTAGGAGCAATAATATTTTAGTAAAAGACAGTGAAGACTGGAAACCCTTTACGGCTTCATTTATTGACGAAAGTTTTTTAATTGGTTATCTAACACCCGAAGAATACTTTTATTTTATTGGCGAACTTCGTGGACAAAACAAAGCAGATGTTGATGATTTACTATCTCAATTTGAAGATTTTTTCCATGGTGAAATATTGAATCAGAAAAAGTATTTAAGAGATTTAAGTAAAGGAAATCAGAAAAAAGCAGGCATTGTTGCTGCATTAATAGGACATCCAGAAGTGATTATCTTAGACGAACCTTTTGCAAATCTAGATCCAACAACTCAAATTCGTTTAAAAGAGATTATTAAAAACCTTGCAGAAAAACAAGGGGTTACCGTTCTTGTGTCTAGTCACGATTTAATGCACGTTACAGATGTTTGCGAACGTATTGTTGTATTAGAAAAAGGAAAAATTATTAAAGATTTAAAGACAAGTGAAGCGACACTAAAAGAGTTAGAAGCCCATTTTTCAGGAACAGAAATGGCTTAAGGGTTTTCAAAATACTCAAGTGTTTTTTATCTAAAAAAACAATCTATAATATTTATTATATTTCCCGCAGAGTTATATTTGGTATATTTCTTTACAAATAATTCAAAAAGATGCCTTATTTTTACGGCTATACATAATATATGTAGCTATTTATAGTTTATATTTAAACCTAATACTTTCAACATTGCGTACATCTTTTAGAATCATATCATTCCTGTTCTGTGTCGCTCTTTTTATTTCGAGTTGTTCACGAAAAAAAGACTCATTTATTAGCAGAAATTATCATGCATTATCTGCCAAAGACAATACGTTATATAATGGATACATTGCTTTAGAAGAAGGACGAATAGGATTAAACGAATCTTACCAAGATAATTATTGGGATATACTTCCAGTAGAGCGTATGCAAGTAGATGATGAGGTGATACTCCCTGGTCAAAACAAAAACGAAAGCTTCAGTCGTGCAGAAGAAAAAGCAGTTAAAGCCATTCAAATGCACAGTATGAATATTCAAGGCAAAGAAGTCAACCCACAAATGGATGAAGCCTATTTGCTCTTAGGAAAATCTAGATATTTTGACCAAAGGTTCGTGCCAGCTTTAGAAGCCTTCAACTACATTTTATATAAATATGCAGCAAGCGATAAAATCAATCAAGCAAAAATTTGGAGAGAAAAAACAAATCTTAGATTAGAAAACGATCAACTTGCTATAGAAAACTTAAAACGTTTACTCGAGCAAGAAGAATTAAAAGATCAAGATTTAGCAGATGCTACATCAACACTTGCTCAAGCTTATATAAATTTAAAATCTCTTGATAGTGCCGTTACACAACTAAACATAGCAAGCCTTAACACTAAAAACAACGACGAAAGAGGTCGTTATAGATATATTCAGGGACAGCTTTATAACCGACTTGGATATAAAGACAGTGCCAATATAGCTTTTGAACAAGTTATTAAATTAAACCGAAAAACCCCTCGTATTTATTTAATCGCTGCTCATTTAGAACAAGCTAATAATCTAAGTATTTCAGAAGATAATAGAGAAATTATCCTAGAAACACTTACAGAGATTGAAGAGAATAGAGAAAACAGACCGTTTTTAGATAAAATTTACCATCAAATAGGGGATTATTATCGCACTATAGCATCCGACTCTCTTGCGGTAGAATATTATAACAGATCCTTACGTACCAATTCGGCTGATAAAAAATTAAAAGCAATTAATTATGAAATTCTTGGAGATTACTTTTTCGATTATTCCGAATATAAAATAGCAGGTGCTTATTTTGATAGTACAATGACCAATATGGTTAAAGATAGCAAGCCTTTTAGAATTATTAAACGTAAAAGAGACAACTTAGACGATGTTATTTATTACGAAGACATTGCTGTTGTTAATGATAGTATTTTATCGCTTACAGCTTTATCTTATGAAGATCAATTGGCTTATTTTGAAAACTACACAGAGCAATTAAAAATTCAAGCAGAAAAAGAAAAAGAAGAGGAAGAAATTCAAGAACGCAACAAAGAGTTTGCTAACAATTTCGCAAATAATGATTTTGAAGCAAAAAGTGCTAAATCTATGACTTTAAGTAGAGGCCCAAACGGCCCTCCTGGGGGATCAAGTTTTTATTTTTATAATCCCACAACCGTGGCTTATGGAAAAAACGATTTTATAAAAAATTGGGGAGATCGAGCCTTAGAAGATGACTGGAGGTGGTCTACAAAAAGTAAATCTTTTATCAATAAAGAAACCCTAAACACAGTAGCAGTAGCTGTGGCCGAAAACGAATTGTTCAACCCAGAATATTATATAGATAAAATACCAACAGACCAGAAAAAAATAGATAGTATTATAAAAGAAAGAAATTTTGCATACTATCAGTTAGCTGTTATTTATAAAGAAAAGTTTAAGGAGTATGAGCTTTCTAAAGAAACATTTCAACACTTATTAAACCAAGAACCAGAAGAAAAATTGGTGCTCCCGTCTAAATATAATTTGTATAAATTATATGCTTTATTAGAAGAAAATGACGAAGCAACTATAGCTAAAAACGATATTATAGCTAATTATCCAGACTCACGTTATGCAGCCATTTTATTGAATCCAGAAGCAGGAGCAGCGAAAGATGAAAACAGTCCGGAAAACATTTACACCAAATTATTCAACAAGCTAGAGAATCAAGAATTCAGTGAGGTCATTACACAAAGCGACGAATATATTACAGCTTTTGAAGGAGACCCAATGGTACCTAAATTCGAATTGCTTAAAGCAACTGCAACTGGAAGACTGAATGGTTTTGATGCCTATAGCAATGCGCTAAATTTTGTAGCGTTAAATTATGCGAATACTCCAGAAGGTGTAAGGGCTCAAGAGATAATAGACAATGTGTTACCTAAATTAGCAAATAAAGAGTTTGTAGATAGTGAAACAGATGATAATTACAAAGTAGTTTACTATTTCACCAATACAACTAAAGAAGCCATAGAGGCGTTTAAAACAGCTTTAGATAAAGAAATTGAAAAAGTAAACGTTTATAATTTATCCATTTCTGAAGATATTTATAATCCAACGACAACCTTTGTTATTATCCATGGATTAAAAAGTAAAGATGGAGCTCTAGGTTATGCCGAATCATTAGAGGAGAAAAAGAAAGATAAAATAAAGCATGATCATTTTGCTGTGTCTTCTACTAATTACAGAATCATACAAATTCACAAGAATTTTGATGAGTATTTAAATATTGAATAACTATTAAAAACAGTTCATTATGTTTTCTGAAAATAAAAAAGACAAAACAAGCCTTGAATTAACATCAAGTCAAAATATTGTCTCTAAAGGCACAAAAATTGTTGGAGATTTAACAAGTGAAGGCGATTTAAGAATAGATGGAACTATTGAAGGGAATTTAAAAACACCTGGAAAAGTAGTTGTTGGTAAGACAGGATATGTTAAAGGAACTTTAAGTGGTACTGATGCTTATTTTGAAGGGAAATTTTCAGGTAAATTATCGTTGTCTGGAACTTTATCTTTAAAATCTACAGCACATATAGAAGGTGAAGTTGTTTTAGGAAAACTAGAAGTGGAGCCTGGTGCAACATTTAATGTAACTTGTGCTATGAAAGGCGCTGTAAAAGATTTTAACTCTAGAAGTGAACAAAAAGAACTCCCAAAATCCGGACAAGAAACAGCTTAATACTTACGCTCGTTATTCCAGTATTGCTTTCCAAATGTTTGCTATTATTGGCATTGGGGCTTTTATTGGTGTAAAATTAGACGATGCTTTTCCAAACAAACACAACCTCTACACCATTATTCTATCTTTAGTGTTTGTAATTTTTGCTATTGTTTTTGTAATAAGACGTATTATTGCAATCTCAAAAGAAGACAATTAAATGAATCCAGCTTTTAAATCTAGACAACTTTCGTTTTTAATTCAAAATATAGCAGTAACCCTTATTTTATTTGGGATACACAGTTATTTGCTATTTCATTTTGCTGAAAATATCAACTTTATTATTCCTTTATGGCAAGTATATGTCTTTCATTTTGTGGTTACCACCTTATTATATTCAGTCATTAATTTTCAATACTCTAGAGGGAAAACCGAAATTTTCAACTTATTTATGGGGTTTACCTTCTTAAAAATGATTTTAGCTATCGTTTTTTTACTCCCAGTTTTGTTATCAGATACAGAACATAAACAGCCAGATGTATTCAACTTTTTTATCCCTTACTTTTTATACTTGTTTTTTGAAGTCTTTTCTTTAACAAGTTTCCTTCAAAAAAAGCCTTGAAAACCCTCTAAAAACAAGGCTTTAAATAATCATTAAAAAAGTGTTTGACATTTAATATAATGTACGTACATTTGCACGGAATTTAAAGCAAGGTATTTTTAATCAATACATAATGACATTAAGCACCTTTAAAAACGTATTTTTTTCTGCAGTATTTATAGCAACTACATTTGTTGGACATGCATCAGAAAACCCAGAGAACGAGAACGATAAAGAGTTCAATGCCAAAGAAATGATTATGCATCACGTTAAGGATGCGCATGAGTTTCATGTTGTTGATTGGAATGGTAAACCAATTACCATTGCTTTACCTATTATTCTGTGGACAGATCAAGGATTAACAACCTTCATGTCTAGCGAGTTTCATCACGACGATTCAGGATCTCATATTGTAGAGAAAGATGGTATGAAATTCGTAAAATTTCACGAAAAAATATATCAGTTAGATGTTGATGCTCAGGAGGTTTCTTTCGATGCAGAACACCATCCAACTAATGCTAGCTTACCAACAGACTTGTCAATTACACGAAATGTGTTTATGATGTGGATTTCGGTAATTACTTTATTACTTGTTTTTATATCTACAGCTAGAGTTTATAAAAAATCTAATAACAAGGTTCCAACTGGAATCGCTGGGTTTATGGAACCATTAATTGTTTTTGTACGCGACGAGATTGCAAAACCAATGATTGGAGAGCATAAATACAAAAAATACATGCCATATTTATTAACCGTATTTTTCTTTATATGGATTAATAATATTTTTGGATTGATTCCAATTATTAATGGAGCAAACGTAAGTGGAAACATTGCCTTTACATTAACCTTGGCAGTATTTACTTTTATTATTACAACCATTAGTGGAAATAAAAACTATTGGAAACATATTTTCTGGATGCCAGGAGTTCCTGTTCCAATGAAAATATTTTTAATGCCTATAGAAATAGTTGGAATGTTTGTTAAACCAATCTCTTTAATGATTCGTTTATTTGCAAATATTACAGCAGGACATATTATTATTTTAGCCTTAATGTCTTTAATATTTATTTTTGAGACCATTGCTGTAGCACCAGTTTCAGTAGCGTTCGCATTATTTATCGGATTAATAGAAATTGTAGTTACTGCAATTCAAGCATATATATTTACCGTGTTGTCTGCCTTGTATATTGGCATGGCAACCGAAGAAGCTCATCATTAATTAATTTAAATTTTATAACTATGACTATTACAGGAATCGCAGCAATCGGAGCTGGTTTAGCAGCAATTGGAGCTGGAATGGGAATTGGAAGAATCGGTGGTTCTGCTATGGATGCCATGGCACGTCAACCGGAAATCCAAGGAAAAATCCAAACTTCAGCGCTTATTTTAGCAGCTTTCGTAGAAGCAGTAGCACTTTTTGGTGTTGTTGCTGCATTAATCGTTTAATTATGATTATGAAGTATAGAGGTAACGGTTGGTTACCTCTATATTTTAATTAAATTTCATCATCCTTAAGGGAGGACATAGGAAATAATTTTAAATTTGAGGCTTGCCTCATAAAATTGAACCCACACGTGGGATTAAAAAACTAAATAAATTAAGAAATGGATTTAATTACACCCGGTTTAGGACTTGTCTTTTGGACAGTAATTACATTTTTGTTTTTGCTTATTATCTTAAAAAAGTTTGCTTGGAAACCTATTCTTGGAGCCGTAAGCGATAGAGAAGAAGGTATAAAAAAAGCATTAGCATCTGCAGAAAACGCTCGTAAAGAGATGGAGAACCTTCATGCAGATAACGAGCGTATTTTAAAAGAAGCTAGAGCAGAACGTGAAGCTTTACTTAAAGAAGCTCGTGATATTAAAGTTAAAATGATTGATGACGCTAAAGATGAAGCTCAGGCTCAAGCTAATAAAATAATAGAACAGGCTCAAGCTGCCATTGAAAGTGAAAAGAAAGCTGCCATGGCTGAACTTAAAAACCATGTTGCAGGATTATCTATAGAAATCGCTGAAAAAGTAGTACGTGCAGAATTATCTAATAAAGACAAGCAAATACAATTGGTTGAGTCTATGTTAGGTGAAGCAAAATTAAACTAAGATATAATGGCAGGAGCAAGAGCAGCAATACGTTATGCAAAAGCAGTTTTAAGTTTAGCATCAGATAAAAATACAGCTAAAGCTGTAAATAATGATATGAAGCTAATTACTAAAACTATTGCAGAAAGCAAAGACTTAAACGATATGCTTCAAAATCCTGTAGTGGGTTCTTCAATTAAAAAAACAATTTTATTAGATATCTTTAAAGACGCTAATGAAATTACAAATAATTTAATTGACACCTTAATTACAAATAAAAGATTGCCACTTTTAGAGCAAGTAGCTTTAAAATACAATCTGTTATTTGACGAATTAACAGGAACTCAAATAGCACAAGTTACAACAGCAATACCTTTAACAGACGATTTAAGAGTTAAGGTGTTAGCTAAAGTAAAAGAGCTTACAGGAAAAGATGTTGAAATAAAAAGCACCATAGACGAAAGTATATTGGGAGGTTTTATTTTACGTGTTGGAGATATTCAATACAATGCAAGTATTGCAAACAAATTAAATAAGTTAAAAAGAGAATTTACATTAAACTAAGATATTTTTATCTAAATATTAAATAAGATGGCAGAAGTAAAACCGGCTGAAATATCAGCAATCTTAAAACAACAACTTTCAGGATTTGAAGCAGGAGCGACATTAGATGAGGTTGGAACAGTACTAACAGTAGGAGATGGTATTGTACGAGCTTATGGATTAGCTAACGCTCAATATGGTGAGTTAGTAGAATTTGAAGGAGGCTTAGAAGGTATTGTACTGAATCTTGAAGAAGATAACGTAGGTATTGTATTATTAGGAACTTCGGTAGGAGTAAGAGAAGGTTCTACAGTAAAACGTACAGAACGTATCGCATCTGTTAAAGTAGGTGAAGGTATTGTTGGACGTGTTGTAGATACGTTAGGAAACCCAATCGATGGTAAAGGACCAATTGCTGGTGAAACTTATGAGATGCCTTTAGAGCGTAAAGCTCCTGGTGTTATCTACAGAGAACCAGTAACAGAACCATTGCAAACAGGAATTAAAGCTATTGATGCCATGATTCCAGTTGGTAGAGGTCAACGTGAGTTGGTAATTGGAGATAGACAAACAGGTAAAACAGCTGTTTGTATTGATGCTATTATTAATCAAAAAGAATTTTACGATGCTGGAAATCCAGTATATTGTATATATGTAGCTATAGGTCAAAAGGCTTCAACAGTAGCTTTAATTGCTAAAACTTTAGAAGAAAAAGGCGCTTTAGCTTACACAACAATAGTTGCAGCAAATGCATCAGATCCTGCAGCCATGCAAGTTTATGCACCTTTTACAGGAGCATCTATTGGAGAGTATTTTAGAGACACTGGTCGTCCAGCATTAATTGTATTTGATGATTTATCAAAACAAGCCGTTGCTTACCGTGAGGTTTCTTTATTATTACGTCGCCCTCCAGGACGTGAAGCTTATCCTGGTGATGTATTTTACTTACACTCAAGATTATTAGAGCGTTCTGCAAAAATTATTAATAATGATGCAATTGCTAAAGAAATGAATGACCTTCCAGATGTTTTAAAACCTTTGGTTAAAGGTGGTGGTTCTTTAACAGCATTACCAATTATTGAAACTCAAGCAGGTGACGTTTCAGCATATATTCCAACAAACGTAATTTCAATTACAGATGGACAAATTTTCTTAGATGGAGATTTATTTAACTCTGGTGTACGTCCAGCAATTAACGTAGGTATTTCGGTATCTCGTGTTGGTGGTAATGCTCAGATTAAATCCATGAAAAAAGTATCTGGTACGTTAAAATTAGATCAGGCTCAGTATCGTGAATTAGAAGCATTCGCGAAATTTGGATCTGATTTAGATGCCGTTACTTTAAATGTAATTAATAAAGGTAAGCGTAACGTTGAAATCTTAAAACAAGCACAAAACGATCCGTTTAAAGTTGAAGATCAAGTAGCTATTATTTATGCGGGATCTAAAAACTTATTAAAAGATGTTCCTGTAGAGAAAGTAAAAGAATTCGAACGCGATTATTTAGAATTCTTAAAGGCGAAACATAGCGATGTGTTAGCAACTTTAAAAGCAGGTAAATTAACTGATGAGGTTACAGATACTTTAATGACTGTAGCAAAAGATTTATCAGAAAAGTATAAAGCATAATTAATATTCCCACGAGAGTGGGAATTTTATTTCATATTTTAAAATATGGCAAATTTAAAAGAAATACGTAACAGAATATCATCGGTATCTTCTACCATGCAGATTACTAGTGCCATGAAAATGGTTTCTGCTGCAAAATTAAAGAAGGCACAAGATGCTATTACAGCTATGCGTCCTTATGCAGATAAATTGACTGAACTTTTACAAAGTTTAAGTGCTACTTTAGATGCAGATTCAGGAAGCAAATATTCTGATCAACGTGAAGTTAATAACGTTTTAATTGTTTCAATTACGTCTAATAGAGGGTTGTGTGGTGCTTTTAATTCAAATATAATAAAGCAAACGCAAAACCTAATTAGTAATACATATGCTGGTAAAAAAGTATCTGTTTTAGCTATTGGAAAGAAAGCTAATGACGCGTTTTCAAAAAAACAAATTGTAGTTGGTAATTACAGTGAATTGTTTGACGATTTAACCTTTGATAACGTTGCAAATGTTGCAAAACGCTTAATGAATATGTTTACTGAAGGCGAGTACGATAAAATCGTAATTGTTTATAATAAATTTAAAAATGCGGCGACTCAAGAAATCATGACGGAACAATTCTTACCAATTGTACCTGTTGAAGCAGATGTCAATGTAAACTTAGATTATATTTTTGAGCCTTCAAAAATTGAAATCGTAGAGCAATTAATTCCAAAGTCTTTAAAGACACAGTTATTTAAAAGTATTAGAGATTCTTTTGCAAGTGAGCATGGAGCTCGTATGACTGCTATGCATAAAGCAACAGACAATGCAACTGAGTTAAGAGATCAATTAAAATTAACTTACAATAAAGCACGTCAAGCTTCTATTACCAATGAAATTCTTGAGATAGTTGGTGGAGCTGAGGCATTGAATAATTAGAAAAATTAATTGAGTTTTTCTAATGTTTAAAAGGGCGAAAGCATTAAACATGTAATTATCACTCAAAGCGAAAGCGAAGAATCTAAATAAAACAAAAACCTAACTTTAACGAGTTAGGTTTTTTTTATGCTTAAAAATTTTCTTGTAACATTTTTCAGATTTTGTATCTAAAGAGAAAATCAACTAAAACTTAGATTATGAAATCAATTAAATACATTATTTTATTTACAGTTTACTTAACCAGCTTTTCACTAGAAGCTCAAAATAACGCTTTCGAGGTTCAGGTTATAGGTAAAGGAGAACCCATATTATTATTTCCTGGTTTTACTTGTACAGGATCCGTTTGGGATGAATTAATAATTGAACTCTCTAAAACAAAAGAATGCCATATTTTTACATTTGCAGGTTTCGGTAACGTGCCTGCCATAGAAAAACCATGGCTTTCTAAAATTAAAAATGAAATATCTTTATATATTTCAAGCAGAAAGCTTGAAAAGGCAACAATAATTGGACATAGCTTAGGGGGTACAATAGGTTTGAGCTTAGCTATTGATGAGAATGCAGAATACCATGAAATTATTGTTGTTGATGCTTTACCTTCAACTGGAGCCTTAATGATACCAAATTTTAACAGCGATACTATTGTTTATGATAACCCATACAATCAAAGACTATTAGATATGGATGAGAAAAATTTTGAGGCAATGGCTACTCAAATGGCATCTGGAATGGCTTTAAATACAGACAGACACCAACAAATCAAAGATTGGATATTAATGTCAGATCGCGAAACCTATGTCTATGGTTTTACAGATTTGCTGAAATTAGATTTAAGAGAAGATATAGCAAAAATAACTGTTCCAGTAATAATTTTAGCAGCGACCAAACCTTATGGCGAAGAAACAGTTAGAAAGACCTATGAAGATCAATATAAAAATTTAAAAAATTACACCATTAAATACGCTATGGAATCAGCACATTTCATTATGTATGATCAACCAGATTGGTTATTAGAACAGATTAATGAAGCAATGCAATAAACTATGAGTACTTTAAAATCCAAATTTGACAGCATTTACAATGCTAATTATTCAAAAGTGTTTCGTCTGTGCCAAGGTTATACTAATGGTAACGAGACCCTATCTAAGGATTTAACTCAAGAAACTTTTATTAAGGTATGGAAGAATTTAAAATCTTTTAGAAACGACTCAAGTTTATCAACATGGATATACAGAATTACAGTTAATACATGCCTTATTGAACTTAGGAATAAAAAGTCAGTACCAATTTCAGATCATTTAAGTCATCTTGAACAAAGTAATGACGATAGTTCAGAAAAGAAGGAATTACAACTAAACCAATTGTATTGTTGTATTGCTAAATTAAAAAATGAAAATAAAAGTATCATTTTACTCGAATTGGAAGGCTTACCTCAAAAAGAGATTGCAGACATTATAGGTTTGAGTCATGAGGCTATTAGAGTAAGAGTTCACAGAATTAAAAATGAATTAACTAAATGTGTTAAACAATGACAGAATTCAAAGATTTAAAATCCAAATGGGAACAACAGCCACAGGTAGAAACACCAAAAAATGGCTCAAAAGATATTTTTAAGAAAATTAATTTTCTTAAAAAGAAACAGCGTATCACTAATTTTGTTTTGTTAGTTACAGTATTAATTTTAATAGGGTTTTCTTTTTATATTGATGCTTATAACAATGTGTTAGTGAGCTTTGCTCTTTTTTTAATGATAGGAAGTTTGATGATACGAGTAATTATAGAACATTTAAGTATTAAAAAATTGAACCAACTAGATGTTACTACAAACGTGACAACTTTTAACACTCTAATGGCAACTTATTATAAAAAAAGAATAAAAACACACTATATCGCTACGCCAATTATTCTAATTTTATATATAATAGGGTTTGTTATATTACTGCCATTTTTTAAAGAAAACTTATCTTATGGATTTTATATGTATATCATAATTTCATCAATGTGCATATTCTTAATTTTGATCGTTTTTATAGGGAAGCAAATTAAAAAAGAGCTAACTTCTTTAAAACAAATTAAAAATTAAGACTTCAAGATGGGTATCATATTGTCATCCTGGATGCAGTCTAAGGGTCTATATAAATAAACAAAACCTCACTTTTAAAGTGAGGTTTTTTTATAGAACATTATTTGATTTAGTATCTTTAAAAACAAAACACTTGATAATGAAAAATAAGAAGCAGTTTTTAGGGTTTATTTTTATGGCTGTCATCTTAATAAGTTTTACACAATGTTCTAGTGCACAAAAACTACAACTACAAGAAAATGTCTCATTTGAATTAGGTCAAGTAACCTTTCAAAGATGGGTTGCAGGTGTTCAAGGTGGTGGTTCTGGTATACACATGTTGATTAATGTGGTTTCAAACAAAAACAATGTTATATTCGATTCGGTGTATTTTAGAGGCTATCAAACAAAAATAGAAATAGGAAAAATTGACTATATCGCTAATTTTAAGACAGATTTAAATCAACGAGAAGACCTTATAATGAGTGAAAATGGAAAAGAGGAGTTTGGCAACGAGTCACCAATTAAAGAAGCTAATTTCCCATTCAAAATAGCCGATAATGAGTGTGTTATTAGTTATTTAGAGAAAGGCACAACCAAATATCTTAAAGTAAATAATCTTGTTGAAAAACCTAAAGAGGATTATCCATCTGCACCACCAAAGCAGCCATAATTTTATTCGTTGTATAGCGTCTTATAAAACTGTATATTTAGCAGCATAAAAACAACCACTTGAGTACTTTAAAATCTCTATTTAAACAAACTTTTATTTATGGCTTAGCAACTGTGCTACCACGAATGTTAAGTTTTTTATTAGTGCGTTTACACACAGACGAAAGTGTCTTAAAATCGGTTGCAGATTATGGAGATGTCTCTTTAATCTATTCCTATTTCGTTCTCTTTAATGTTATTTTGGCTTATGGTATGGAAACAGCCTTTTTTAGGTTTTTTCATAAAGAGGATGACAAAACAAAAGTCATTGGGACTTCTTCCATTTCACTAATTGTTTCTTCATTTTTATTTTTTGTATGTGCTTTAGCATTTCAAAATCAAATAGCAAATTTAATTGATATTAAAGCTGAATACATTAATCTAGTTATTTGGATTTTACTATTAGATGCTTTGGTTATTATTCCTTTTGCTTGGTTAAGAGCCAATGCAAAACCTGTAAAATATGCGCTTATAAAAATTCTTAATGTCGTTATTAATCTTGGTTTAAATCTGTTTTTACTGTTGTGGTTGAAAGATTTAGCAACAGAATCTTCTGTGTTAGCAAGTATTTACAAACCTAATTTTGAAATCAATTATATATTTATTGCCAATTTAGTGGCAAGTGCTGTCACCTTGTTATTAATGCTGCCATTTTACTTTAAAATCACCTATACGTTTAATACCAATCTTTGGAAACAGATGATGCGTTATGCCTTTCCAGTATTAATTGCAGGTGTGGCATTTTCTATAAACGAAACGTTCGATAGAATTCTTCTCGATAAACTCTTACCTGAAAACATTGCAAAAACGGAAATTGGTATGTATTCAGCATGTTATAAATTAGGCATGTTTATGACGCTTTTTGTAACTGCTTATAAACTAGGTGTAGAACCTTTCTTCTTTAGTCATGCAAA
Source organism: Flavobacteriaceae bacterium LYZ1037 (assembly GCA_003144015.1). Taxonomy (GTDB): domain Bacteria; phylum Bacteroidota; class Bacteroidia; order Flavobacteriales; family Flavobacteriaceae; genus Xanthomarina. The sequence goes on from QFWS01000004.1 coordinate 134,291, forward strand.
AACTGAAAACCCTAAAAAAAACTATGCCAGAATTCTCGAGTACTTCGTTATTTTTGGTTCAGTTATTTTATTAGGAGTTGTTGTTTTTGCCGATGTTTTAAAAGTGATTCTAATTGGAGATGAAGCTTATTGGCAAGCCATGCTAATAGTACCAATTATACTATTGGCTAATTTATGTTTAGGTATTTATCACAATTTGTCTGTCTGGTATAAAATAACAGACAGAACCAAATTTGGCGCTTACATTTCTGTGTTTGGTGCACTTATAACATTAAGTTTAAACTTTTGGTTAATTCCTAAAATAAGTTATGTTGGTTCTGCTCTAGCAACTTTAGCAGCTTATGCTTCTATGATGATGATATCTTATTATTATGGGAAAAAGTACTATCCAATTCCCTACAACCTTAAAAAGATTTCATTGTATTTATTGCTCTCAATCGGTCTTTCAGCAATCACCTTTTATGGATTTAGAGGGAATTATGTTGTTGGAATTTCAGCATTAATTGTATTTTTAGGTCTTGTTTTTCAACTCGAAAAGAAAGAATTAAAACGTATGCTAATCAAAAACAGGTAATGATCAAGCTCTTTAGTAAAATACGAAAGCAACTTTTAAATGAGAATAAAACTGGGCGTTATTTTAAATATGCTATTGGAGAAATTTTCTTAGTCATGGTTGGTATTCTTTTGGCTTTACAAGTTAATAACTGGAATCAAGAGCGACAATTAAATAAAGAGGAAGCAAAGATATTAAAAGGTCTTCATCAAGAGTTTAATGAAAACATCACTAGGTTTGATGACATTTATAAATTACAAGAAGCTAGAAGAGATGGTATTTTGGAAGCACTGACTTCCAATATAGAAGACCTTTCAATTGAAGAATTTGATTCGATCAGTAAGGTTATTGGTTGGTCATGGACATTTGATCCTTATCAAGGGTTTTATAATTCTGTTATTAGTTCTGGAAGAATAGAATTAATCTCTAATGATGCTTTAAAACAAGGGATTACTAGATTTCAAGATTTATTGAATGATTATAAAGAAGAAGAAATTAATACAATGGGTTTTGTTGATGAAAACCTTTACCCATACCTTATCGATAATGACTTTCCGAATTTTGAGACCATAACTAATATTAAAGAAAGAACAGAACAAGAGAAAATAATTGAAAAACAAATTTATATCGAAATTTACCAATCTAATAAATTCGAAAACCTTCTTAATCTTGCATTTGCTTATATGTCAGCAATTTTTACAGAAGGTCCAATATTAAGAGAAGAAATGGTATCCATTATTAATTTATTAGAATCAGAAATTGCAAACCATAAATAGTTAACGCTAACCAAATGATAAAATTCTTTCGAAAAATACGTTACAATCTTATGGAAAAAAATAAAACTGGGCGTTATTTTAAATATGCTATTGGAGAAATTTTCTTAGTCATGGTTGGTATTCTTTTGGCATTACAGGTAAACAATTGGAATCAAAACAGACAACTAGCAAAAGAAGAGTTTAAAGTTCTTAAAAGCCTTCATCAAGAATTTAGTGAAAATCGTGTTAGATTTAATGATATATACGATCTACAACTTTATAGAAAAAAATGTATAAATGCTGTAATGTCTAATAACTTTAAGGAATTAACTTTCGATAACTTAGGAACTTTAATGGGAGGTGTTACTCAACAATGGACGTATGATCCTTTTTTAAGTATTTATAAATCAGTTATTAATTCAGGTAAAATAGAATTAATAACAAACGATGTGCTAAAGAAAGAATTATCTGAATTTCAAGATCTACTAAAAGATTACAAAGAAGAAGAATTAAATGCAAACGAGTTTGCAGCAAACAATTTATATCCTTTTATTATAGATAACTTTAAAATGGACTTCAATTTGATTTTCAATAATATTGAAATTACAGAAGAAGAAAAAACCATATATAAAAGTGACATAATTAAATTATATGAATCTGATAAATTTGAAAACTTAATGGTCTATGTGTATAGCTACATGAGAGACATTTTTACAGAAGGTCCAATGTTAAGAGAAAAAATGATTTCAATAATTAATTTATTAGAATTAGAAATTGAAAAGCACGAATAATTGTCATTCAGAGCGATAGCGAAGAATCTCAAAAAAATAAATGTATAATTTAAAAGATTCCCATTTTCAAGGGAAAATATTATGAACATAAAAATAATCAACAAATCCAGTCACGAATTACCACACTATGAAACCATAGCGTCTGCTGGCATGGATTTAAGAGCAAATTTATCAGAGTCTAGAGTTTTAAAACCTTTAGAGAGAAGCATTGTTGGCACTGGGCTTTTTATTGAATTACCAGTTGGTATTGAAGCACAAGTACGTCCACGAAGTGGCTTGGCAGCCAAAAAAGGAATTACTGTTTTAAATGCACCAGGAACAATAGATGCTGATTATAGAGGCGAGATTGGTGTGATTCTTGTAAACCTTTCAAACGAAGATTTTACCATTAATAATGGCGAACGTATTGCGCAATTAGTGATTGCAAAACACGAACGTGCCCAATGGACTGAAGTTGAAGAATTATCTGAAACCTCAAGAGGTGAAGGTGGTTTCGGAAGCACAGGAACTAAATAAAATAGTTATCCTGCAAGATTTTAAAAACCTTGTTGGTATCTTATCAAAAAAGAAATTAAAATTAATTAAAAAGATTCCCTCCTTCGAGGGAATGAAAATAAAATTTTCAATGAAAATAATAGTACCCATGGCAGGACGAGGTTCTCGTCTTCGTCCACATAGTTTAACAGTACCAAAGCCTTTAATTCCTGTTGCAGGACAACCTATTGTTCACAGACTGGTTAAAGATATTGTAAAAGTATTAAACCAACCTATAGAAGAAATAGCCTTTGTGCTTGGCGATCCTGCTTGGTTTGGAGACGATGTTGTTTCTAGTTTAGAAGACTTAGCAAAGAGCTTAAATGCTAAAGCAACTATCTACCGTCAAGACCAACCTTTAGGCACAGGTCATGCCATTATGTGTGCCAAAGAATCTCTTTCTGGTCCTGCAGTTATTGCTTATGCAGATACGTTGATTCGAGCAAATTTTAATCTAGACCCAGAAGCAGATGCTGTTATTTGGGTCAAACAAGTCGATAAACCCGAAGCTTTTGGAGTCGTTAAATTAAACGATAAGAATGAAATTGTAGAACTGGTTGAAAAACCAGAAACCTTTGTGAGCGATTTAGCTGTTATTGGAATTTACTACTTTAAAGATGTGGCTATATTAAAAGAAGAATTGCAACATGTGTTAGATAACAACATCATTAATGGAGGAGAATACCAGATTAACGATGGTATTAAAGGTATGATGGCAAAAGGAAAAGTCTTTAAAACTGGAACCGTTGATGAGTGGATGGACTGTGGCAACAAACCAGTAACTATTGAAACTAACACAAGAATGTTAGGCTTTTTAAAGACAGACGGAAACGAACAATTGATTGCTTCAACCATTAAAAATTATAATTCGACTATTATAGAGCCTTGCTTTATTGGTGAGAATGTCGTTTTAAATCAAGCCACTATTGGACCAAATGTGTCTATTGGCAACAATTGTAAGATAGAAGCTTCAACCGTTAAAAATAGCTTAATACAAAGTCATACTACTATTAAAAACGCTAATTTAGACGACGCAATGATTGGTAATCATGTGAATTACAATGGAAATTTCACTAAAATTAGTATTGGCGATTATTCAATTTTAGAATAAATATTAAATTGTCATTCTGAGCAAAGCGATGAATCTCATAATATGAAAAATAAAATCTACATCCTCATTTTTTTATTCGGAATGATTTTCATGCCACAGGTAAGCTATGCACAAGTGGATTTTAACAAAACTCCAGACGATGATTTAGGCAATGTAGAAGACAGAACCCAGGAATTGTTTTTTGAAGCTTTAAAACAAAAGGGCATTGAAAATTACGATCGGGCAGTTACAGCACTTTTACAATGTATAGAACTAGATAAATCCCAATCGGCATTTTATTATGAATTAGGTAAAAATTACAACCTATTAAAAAACTTTGGTGCAGCAGAAGATGCCTTAAAAAAAGCCGTAAAAGAACAACCAGATAACGAATGGTATTTAGATGCGCTTTACGAAGTGTATGCGCAGCAAAACGATTACGATAAAGCCATAAAAACTGTCAAACAACTAGTTAATTATCATCCAGATTATAAAGAAGATTTAGCCAATCTATATTATAGAACTAAAGACTATAAAAAGGCACTTGAGGTTCTAGATGAATTGGATAAAGAGCAAGGTATTACACCTTCAAGAGACATGTTAAGAAATCAAATTTATGCTGCAACTGGACGTAAAAAAGATCAAATAGAAAATCTTGAAGAACGTGTGATAGATAATCCAGACGAAGAATCAAATTATCTCGCATTGATTTATAGATACAGTGAAAATAACGATAATGAAAAGGCTTTTGAAACGGCTAAAAAATTACTTGAAATTAAACCAAATTCACAGTTGGTTCATTTAGCATTATATAAGTTTTATTTAGAGGATAACAATCCAGAACAATCTATAGCGTCTATGAAAATTGTGCTTCAAAGTTCTCAAATTAAACCAGAAGCCAAAATGAAGGTCTTGTCAGATTTCGTGAAATTTGTTGGTGAAAATCCAGAATATGAAGCAGATTTAGTGGAAGCAACCAGTTATACTTTAGACGATACTAACGAAAAAAGTCATATAGAATTAGCGCAATATTATTTAGCTAAAGACGATAAGCCAAAAGCTTTAGAATATTTTAACGAAGCATTAAAAATAGATTCAGATAATTATACGGTTTTAAAAAACGTCCTCCTTTTAGAGATTGACTTAGAACAATATGATGAAGCTGCATCAAAAAGTGAAACAGCCTTATTAAAATACCCTTCGCAACCCTTATTATATTTAGTAAACGGCGTAGCTCTTAATAAACTTAACAAGCCTCAGAAAGCCATTGATGTTTTAGAAACAGGAATCGATTATGTGATAGACGACACAAAAATGGAAGCCGATTTTTACAAGCAACTTAGTTTGGCTCATACCTCTTTAAACAATACAACCAAAGCTAAGACGTTTAGTGATAAAGCAAAACAGTTAGAATCTACAAATTAATGAACCTATCCTTTATTAAAAAATACCTAGTTATTGGAAGTCTTTTAGTGAGTTTTTTTGGGTGTAAATCTGCAAAAACTCTTGCTGATGGCTCTGTAAATTTAAATGTATCTTCAAAAGAAGTTATAAAGGAAAATTCAAGAATGTCTCCCGATTTTAAAACTCTTCAGGCTAAAGTTCGGGTTGCCTACATTCAAGGAAACGACTCGCAAACTCATACAGTTTCTTTCAGAATGTTGAAAGATCAAATTATTTGGATTAGCTCCTCGTTTAATATTATTAGAGTCATAATCACTCCCGAAAAAGTGCGATATTACAACAAATTAGATAATACCTATTTCGATGGAGATTTCAGTTTTTTAAGCGACATTCTTGGAACTGATTTAGATTTCGAGAAAGTGCAAAATCTATTGCTTGGAAATCCGTTATACACCTTAAACAAAACAGATTACAGCATGTCTGTAAACAATGAAAAATATTTGTTTCAACCTAAAGAACAATTAGCGCTTTTCGAGTTGTTTTATATTATAAATCCAGTACATTTTAAAATGGATTCACAACAATTAGCACAAACTATAGAAGCCAGATTTCTACAAATAGATTACTTAAATTATCAGGTAGTTGATAAGCAAAGTCTACCAGAAAATATTAAGATAAACGTGTTGGAAAGAGACCAAGAAACGGTTATAGAAATGGAGTTCAAATCTGTATCTTTGAACCAAAATTTAAGATATCCTTTTAACATGCCATCTGGATTCGAAGAAATAGTTTTAAAATAAATGAGGCTCAAACACACTTTTAAATATATATTCTTACTAGGCTTTACATTGAGTAGTCTGGTTGGTTTTTCTCAAAGTAAAAAACAACAAGAGTTAGAAGAACGTCGTCAGGAACTTCGAATAGAAATTAAACGCATTAACGATTTATTATTCAAAAATAAATCTCAGCAGAAATCACAAACCTCACTTATTGAAGATTTAAGTTATAAGGTGAGTGTACGTCAAAACTTGATAAGGGTTACCAATCAACAAGCCAATTTATTGACTCGAGAAATAAATACCAATCAAAAAAGAATTACAGAATTAAGAGATGAACTTAAAACCCTAAAAGACAATTATGCTAAAATGATTGTCACATCTTACAAAAGCAAAAGCGAACAAAGTAGAGTCATGTTTTTGTTATCGTCCAGTAATTTTCAGCAAGCTTATAAACGTGTGCAATACATCAATCAATATGCAGATTACCAAAAAGAGCAAGGGGAAGCTATCAAAATAAAAACGGTGGAATTACAAGAAACCAATGTGGCTTTATTAAAACAAAAAGCAGATAAACAAAAGCTAATTGACGAAAATAGAGTAGCTCAAAGAGAACTTGAAAGCGAATTAAAGCAGCAAGAAAGTTTGATGGCTTCTATTAATAAAAACTTAAATAATTATACGGCACAAATTAGAGAGAAGCAACGAGAAGCCGATAAAATAGATCGAGAAATTGAAAAAATTATTCGCGATGCCATAGCTAGTTCCAATAAAAAAGCAGGAAAAACTACAAAAGCCTCTACTGGCTTTGCATTGACTCCAGAAGATAAAATATTAGCCGATAATTTTGTGTCTAGTAAAGGAAAACTGCCTTGGCCAGTTGAAAAAGGTGTGGTTAAACTACGCTATGGAAAACAACCACATCCAGTGGTAAAAACAGTGATGATACAAAGTAATGGTGTAAGAATAGCCACTGAAGAAAATGCACCAATACGTGCTGTTTTTAACGGAAAAGTACTTGCTGTACAAGCTATAAAACACGGAAACTTATCTGTATTAATACAACATGGTAACTACGTAACGGTTTATAAAAATTTATCGAAAGTCTATGTTAAAAAAGGCGATAATGTATCTACTAAACAAGAGATCGGGCAAGTTTTTACAAACCCCTCCAACAAAGAAACCATTTTAAGTTTTAGTATTTTTAAAGAAAGCGCCACTCAAAATCCAGCAGATTGGATTTACAAGATGTAATCTTGAAAATCTTATCATGGATTTACAAAATGTAATAACATTTTGAAACTCTTTATTTGGGATTTACAAAATGAAATTTGTCATTCCGAACAAATTGAGGAATCTCAAAAAACCAAACTAGCAAAACCCATAAAACCCCAACCAATTACGGAAAAATAACCAAAAAAATGATTTAAATTTCACTATTGATTCAACAGTTATTAAAGAGATAAAAATAGGTAATACAACCTCATATACATTTCTTGCCATTTTAGACAACCAAGAACCTACTAGTTTTAGCAATATAGTTGTCCAAACAGATAGTTTAGAAGGAATAAAAGCGATGCTTATTACATACTTTCCAGAGTCTACAATGGAATATATAGAAGCACATAATTCTTATACATTTCAAGGGACTAGTGTTTTTGAAGCCATTGAGATAGATTCTTCCTTTATTGAAAATAAATACATAGATGGTTGTGTTGAAAATTATACGTGTTCTTGGGGTGGGACAGATCATCCAGCAGGAGGCAATTGTACAGCAGCCTATATTACTGTTGATTGGACCTGCGCTAACTCTGGAGGTGGAGGCTCTGGAAGCTCTTCGTCTGGTTCAGGAAACAGTCCTTCAAATAATCCGGACCCTATTTTAACAGCTCCAACATATAATTTTCCCTTCGAGCAAAATTTAATAGACTGTTTAGAAACAGACAATCTTGCAATTTTAGAGTGGATAAATAATTCAGCTAATTTTTTTCAAATGAGGGATGCAAGCAAACTCTGTAATGCAGATAATCATGATTTTATAATAGAAGCTATTGAGGCTTTATTAGAAGATGGAGAGTTAGAATTTAATGATACTATATATGTTTTGGAGAATGAACAGGATTATCGAAACAAAATGTCAGATGATGAATTAGCCTTATTTGACACGCTAAGTACTATTCAACAAATTAAGTATTTGGTTAGTGCTAAAGAAGCATATGATAAGACTGAGGAGCTTTTTGAAACAGATTGTGAAAAACATAACGGAAAAGGAGATGCTTTTCGACATGCTTTATGGAATGCTTTGTCTTCTTCCAGAATAGGAGTAGGTTTAACTAACTTATTGACAACTAGACATGAAAACAATCCTCCATTATATCCCTATAATAATAAAGAAAACCAAATGGATCTTTTTAATAATCAAGTTGGAAGAGATATTTTTGCTAATGGATCAACAAATATTTTACAGGATATACAAGAAGCCTTTAATAATGGAGAGTTAAGATATTTGAGTAATCAAGCCACAAATTGTTGGGCTACATTTTCTTCACAATTAACTCCTACTAATCTATAAAATTATGAAAAATTATTTTCTATTTATATTACTTTCAATTTTTCTATTGATTTCATGTAGCAAAAATGAAAAAGAACTATTAATTGACGACTTTTCTAAAAAGATTTCAGACACTCTTGTTCCAATTGAAGGTAGAGCTTATGGAGCAGTTGTTTATGAAATTAAAGGAGATTCTAATGACACCATTTCAGTGACCTTTAATGGAGTTAAAAAACAATTTTTTGGTAAGTTTGAATACAAATTTCGTATGGATTATTATGGAGGAATGAATGTCGGTTTTGAGTTTGATCCTTATAGAGCGACAAATGGAAAAATTGATATAAGATATGGTATTTATTAAATAAACTGTTATATCTCTTATTAAAAAAATCACCTGCAAAGCAGGTGGTTTTTTTAATTCACTTAATCAAACAAAGCCTTCAACTCAGTCGCATCGCTAGGTTTCATTTTCCCAGCAAGAACCAAACTCAATTGCTTACGTCTTAAAGCGCCTTTAAAGCGTTCTTTTTCTAAATCAGTTTCAGGTGTAATTTCTGGTACAGCTACAGGGCGTCCTGTTTCATCTACAGCCACAAAGGTGTAAATAGCTTCGTTGGCTTTGGTTTTTTGCCCAGACTCTCTGTCTTCTATCCAAACATCCAAATAAATCTCCATAGAGCTTCTAAAGGCACGAGATACTTTGGCTTCAACCGTAACAACAGACCCAACAGGAACCGAACGATTAAACTCCACATGGTTTACAGAAGCCGTTACTACAATACGTCTGCTATGTCTTCTAGCAGCAATACTGGCAGCACGATCCATTCTAGCAAGTAATTCGCCACCAAATAAATTATTTAATGGATTCGTTTCACTAGGCAGCACTAAGTCTGTCATGATGGTTCTAGATTGTTCAGGTGTTTTTATAGACATAATAGATTCACATTTATTAAATAGAAATGCAAAGGTAAGCCCATTTTGAATTCTAATTGAATTTAAAATGAAAAATTAAAAAGATAAAATGTCAGGATTTTAATGTGGTTTAGAGACTAATCCAACTTTTTAACCAAGAGCCAAGCAGCTGAATTGTGTGAACGTTTTACCTCTCTCAAAGCCTGTAAAGCTTCCAAACGGTCTTCGTAACTAGCATAAACCACTTCGTGTAAACCATATTTGTTTACACCAATTTTTCTGGCATCGTAACCTAAAGATTTAAGCTCTTCTAGTTTTTTATCGCTGTTTTCTTCCACTCTAAAAGCACCAGCAATAATGTGGTAATTACCTACTTGTTTTTTAACGTGTAAGGTAACGGCTGGAAGTGGATTTTCAATCACAAAAGTAGCTTCTTGAATTTTGTTTTCAAGTTGTTGACTGGCTTCTTCTTGTGCTAATTGATTGTGTGTGTTTATGTTGTTTACATAGTAATTAGAAGCAACAAAACCACCCAAGGCAAGTGCGATAACAGCAACAGCAGCATATTTTAAATAACCTCTAGACTTACGTCTTTCAGGCGTAACAGCAATAGGAATTACTTTTTCGATTTCCTGAGCCTCTTTTTTATAAACGTCTCTCTTAACTGAAAGTGATACAAATTGCGATAACCCAAAAGCATCCGTTAAATAGTTTAAATGATACGAAGGTTCGAAAATCATTTTTCCTTCATTGTTTAATGAAAGGTCACCGATATTTTCAAAGGAGATGGTTTCACCTTCAATTAAATAAGACTTTAACGCTTTAACACGTTTTTCAATCTTCTTTGAAGCTTCCTCGAAAGGAATTTTTTCAACATCTGCAATATAATGGGTTAAAATACCATCATTCTTCTGAATTTGCTCGTTAAAAGAAAGCATTTTCTTTGGAGGATAAAAGGCATTTGTCGACTCGTGTATGGTTGCCGAAACACGTTGTGTTAGAAAAGCTCCAAACTCAGGAACTGTAACACATTCATATCTATATAATAAATCGCTGATGTAAGACTCTAATTGCATAAAAACAAAGTTAGCAAAATTTAAAAGCGAACAAAAATTCGGCTTAACTATTTATTAACATGATAAAAATTCTTTACTTGTAGTCTCATAATCAAAAAAGTAAGATGACAGAAAATAGCTTGCTTCCTGTTTTAGCCTTGCAACACATACCAAATATTGGCGATATTACAGCTAAAAAGCTGATTTCGCATTGTGGTTCTGTGGAAGCTATTTTTAAAGAAAAAAAACAGAATCTCCTCAAGATTGATGGTATTGGAAGTTTGGTATTAAGAGATTTATTTAACAAAGACCATTTTAAAGCAGCCGAAGAAGAATTAAAATTCATTCAAGAAAATAAGATTAGTACCTTATATTTTGCAGATGCAGATTATCCAGAAAAATTAAAACATTGTATCGATAGTCCTATCTTACTGTTTCAATCTGGAAACATTAATTTAAAGAAACAACGCATAATTAGTGTTGTTGGAACCAGAAAAATTACGACTTATGGCATTGCTTTTTGTAATAAACTCATTGAAGAGCTTGCTGTTTTTAATCCTGTAATTGTTTCAGGATTTGCTTATGGTACAGATATTACGGCCCAAAAGGCAGCTATAAAAAATAAGTTACAAACCATTGGTTGTTTGGCTCATGGCTTAAACCAGATTTATCCAAAAGCACATAAAAAATATGTGGCTGAGGTTGAAAAAAATGGTGGCTTTTTTACCGATTTTTGGAGTAGCGATCCCTTTGATAGAAACAATTTTTTAAAACGAAATCGTGTGATAGCAGGTTTAAGTGAAGCTACTATTGTCATAGAATCTGCCGAAAAAGGAGGTAGTTTGGTAACAGCAGATATTGCCAACTCCTATAACAGAGATGTGTTTGCTGTACCAGGAAGAGTAACCGATAGTCAGAGTTTGGGTTGTAACAATTTAATTAAATTTCAAAAAGCGCATGTGTTGTCTAATCCTCTGGATGTTCCATATATATTAAATTGGGAACTGGAAGTGGATAAAAAAGCAGCTGTGCAAAAGCAATTGTTTGTAGAGTTAAATGACGAAGAGAAAGTAGTTTACAATTATCTAAAAGATAACGAGAAACAACTTTTGGATGTTATTGCATTAGAATGCCATATGCCTATCTATAAAATTGCGGGAGTTTTATTGAATATGGAACTAAAAGGCGTGATAAGACCTTTACCAGGAAAGCTGTTTGAAGTTATTTAAAAGTTAATTTTAAGAATCCAGATATCCTGAAAATAATCCAATTTTGAAAGCTCTTTTTGTTTTTGATAAATAGCACTTGCATCTTCGTTATTGGCTAAATAAATATAATTCCACTTATTTTTGGGATTGATGTACGATTTTGGTGTGTGACCTTTTTCTTCTAAAGTTTTCATCCAATTCATAGCATTTTCTTCAACGGAAAACACATTAGTTACTAAATAATAGCCTTTTGCAAGATTTGGAATACTAATAGATTTTAAACTTTCAATGCGTTCTAAACCTGTTTTCCTTTTTGGTTTAGGAGTTGAGGTTTGCGCTACTTTAACAGGTTTTGAAACGTCTGATTTTGGTTCAAGAATTTCGGCTGATTCCTCTTTTATTTCAATGTCAACAATTTCGGTAGGTTTTTCATTTTCAAACACGACTAAAGTTTCTTCGTTACTTTTTCCTTCTAAATAAATAGGACTAATTTCGGTTTCAAACGCTACAAAAAACAGATAGAAACCATCTGCCTTTGTTTTAAACCGAATGGTGGTTTCTGAAGAATTATTGGATAGAATGTTGTTGTTTTTGTTTGGGATTTCCATTTTTAATAGATCGAAACCTAAGGTATTAGTGCTATTCGGGTTTCGATCTAAAAAGGGCTCATCTTCAATGGTTATTTTGCTATTAAAGAAATTATTTCCTGGACGTTGATTGGATGAAAGCAATACAAATGATTTTTTTTCTGCATCTAAAATAGAGCAATTATCTGTTTTGTATTTTTGGTCACCTTCTAGAGTTCCAATTAAAAGTGAGGTTTTGATATCGCCGATTTCATCTGTTTTAAAATCTTTAAATTTAATATCTGTAGCTGTTTTATCAACGCCAACAAATCCATTGTAAGTGGTGAAATATTTGGCAGTTTCAGTTTCATCTTCATAAATAATATATAACAACCAACCACCTGCAACACCTCCTGATACATAGCCTTCGGTAGCTTTTATATTTGCAACTGCATAGGTACCGTTTAAAGTACTGCTGTTTTTTAATAATGAGGTGACATCTGCATAACAGACATAAGGTTTGGTGTCTTCAAACAATTCGGTTTCATAACTATCATAAATAACATGTCCAGTAATGGGTTGGTAATTTCCCAGGGGCTGTTTAAAGAGAATGGAATTTACGTTTGTAGAGCGTTCGTCTTTGCCTTGATACACCATTTTTTCGTAATTAATAATTCTACGAACGCCTTTATCGTATTTATAAACAGCACTCCAATATAAAGCTGCATATTTTATAGATGAAGTTTCGTCTGGAAGTTTCAAATTTGCTTGACTGGAACTAAATGTTGATGGATCATCATCGACATCTATGTATTCCATTTTTAGCACATCGTTTATTTCAGAATCGTCATTAAATGGTTCAATGGCATCTGTACCTACAATGCTATTTCCTATGATAGTAGAATTTCCATTTAAATAGAATTTCTGGTTAGAAGCAAAGCGTTTCCCTTCTTGAGCATAGCTACAAAAAGTTGAAAGTATAAAAAGGGCTATCAGAAAACGCATCATTTAATAGTACTTTTAAAAACTAAATATACTATTAAAATATTACCTATAAAATTTTGAAAGTTAGTAGCCTACTTTTTCACGAACACGTTTTAAAACATTATTAGCAACCACTTTAGCTTTTTCTGCTCCAATAGCTAACTGTCTGTCTATTTCCTCTAAGTTATTCATGTAGTAATGATAACGTTCGCGCTCTGTAGCAAACTTGTCGATAATCAATTCAAAAAGAGCCTGTTTTGCGTGACCATAACCATAACCACCTTTTTCGTAATTAGCCTTCATGGATTCAATTTGTGCATCTGAAGCCAATAATTTATAAAGAGCAAAGCAATTACATGTACTCCAATCTTTAGGGTCTTCTAAAGGTGTACTATCTGTTTCAATAGTCATAATTTGTTTACGCAGCTTTTTGTCATCCAAAAATATATTGATTATATTCCCTCTACTTTTACTCATTTTTTCACCATCGGTTCCAGGAATGAGCTTGGTGTTTTCTTGGACTTTCCCTTCTGGCAAGACAAAAGTGTCTCCCATTTTAGTATGAAATCGAGAAGCCACGTCACGTGTCATTTCTAGGTGTTGTAATTGATCTTTTCCAACAGGAACCAATTCGGCATCATATAATAAAATATCTGCTGCCATTAGCATTGGGTAATAGAATAAACCAGAATTTACATCTTCCAGTCTATCTGCTTTATCTTTAAAACTATGTGCCAATGTTAAACGTTGATAAGGAAAAAAGCAGCTTAAGTACCAAGATAATTCAGTTACTTGAGGAATGTCGCTTTGTCTGTAAAACACTGTTTTTTCAACATCTAACCCAAAAGCCAACCAAGTAGCAGCTGTAGAATATGTATTACTACGTAAAAGTTCTGCATCTTTAATTTGTGTTAGTGTATGCAGGTTTGCAATAAACAAATAAGAGTCGTTTTTAGGGTTGTTTGCCATGTTAATGGCTGGAATTAATGCGCCTAAAATATTTCCTAAATGTGGTGTTCCTGTACTTTGAATGCCTGTTAAAATTCTTGCCATATCTGTTTCCTAAGAAAAGGAATTTAATTAATTAGTGATTCCAAAATTTTTAATGAGCTACAAAGGTAATTTTTTTGATATAATAGCTCAATAAATTTGAGTAGTTTTGGCTCTTATGAGATTATTTAAGTATTTGTTTTGGATTTTATATCGCATCTGGTTCTATATTCTTGTAGCCTTGCCTATTATCATTTTGTTTCCATTTCTTTTTATTTCCTTACTAAAAGAGACTTGGTATCCATACTTTTTTAAGCTGGCTCGTTTATGGGCGAAATTTATTCTTGTTGGTATGGGGTTTATTTGGAAAATTGAGCATGACCAAGAGATAGAAACTAATAGAAGTTACATGTTTGTAGCTAACCACACATCTATGGCAGATATTATGTTGATGTTGGTGTCTGCCAAAAACCCCTTTGTATTTGTTGGAAAAAAGGAATTAGTTAAAATCCCTTTGTTTGGATTTTTCTATAGACGATCTTGTATTTTAGTTGACAGAAACTCCGAAAGAAGTAGAAAAGCCGTATTTTTAAGAGCGCAAAGAAGGTTAAAACAAGGTTTAAGTATTTGTATTTTTCCTGAAGGTGGCGTTCCTGATGACGAAAGCGTTGTTTTAGACACTTTTAAAGATGGCGCTTTTAGGCTAGCCATTAACCATCAAATCCCTGTGGTACCAATGTCATTTTTGGATAATAAAAAACGCTTTTCTTATACGTTTTTTAGTGGTGGACCCGGAAAAATGCGAGTTAAAATCCATCCATTTATCAAGACTGAAGGTTTAACAATAAAAGACACTAAGAGCTTAAATAGTAGCGCAAGAGAAGTTATTTATAAGGCGCTTCTTAAATCTGAAAAGTAATTATACATTTAAAAAAGATATCAATGACATGTTAAATTAAAAAAGCTGCTCTTGGCACAGAGCAGCTTTTAGTTTTGATCTTCAATGTTATTCAAATTCATTGAATATACAAATCAATCTAACCAACCAAAAACTAAAACTTATAACTTAAACCTGTATAAATACCAATAATATAAGGGTTGAAATTACCAGAGGTGTTTTCAAACGCATTTAATTGATATTTAAACGTTGGTTCTAAGTTAAACTTCACTTTTTCAGAAAATTTATAGTCTAGTCCAACGCCAACGTTGGTACTAAAACTCATACTTTTTATATTGTTTGCTTCACCTATATAGGTCTTTTCGTCATTTAATTCAGAAAACACTTCATTTCCATTTAAAATAAAAGAACTAAATCCAGCAATAAGATTTAAACCTAATTTTTTGTTTCCAATTCTATAATTCAATTCTACAGGAACCTCGTAATAACTAATGCGTTGACTAATTGCTGCCTTAGATTGAGGACTTAAGGCTGTATCAATTTGTCCAACACTTAAATTGTCTGCACTTAAAGCAGTAAGTGTTTCGTTACCACTCGATAAATTAATATTCTTTAAAACACTTTGTGCCGAACTACTGTTGGTAACGCTTTGGTAAAGAATAACATCGTTAGTATCATAACTCAAGTTTAAAGAGCTTAAGCCTGTTCGTATGGAGAGTTTTTTATTTAAATTATAGCTTACATTTACACCATAACTGGTGTTAACTTCTCCTGTTTTAGAGTTGTTTGTGAATTGTCCGTCAATGTGCGAACCTTTTCCCATTGAATTATAATAAACAGGCGCAACATTTGCGTAAACTTGCCACCTGTTTATTAGTTCTTCTTCTTCTTCCTTTTCAATAATATCTTGGGTTGCAGCAATAGCCTCTTCTATAGTAAGATCTGTTTTATTTAACTCATCTTCAATAGTTTCTTCTAGGTTAGCTTCTGTATTTTCTTCATTAGCAACCCCATTTTCTGATGTGTTATTATTTAATTGTTGTAATTGGATTTCAGCATTAGATTTGTCAAATTCTGAATTAAAATAGGTTTCTTCTTTATTTGAAGAATTTGGGTTTTCTGCTATTCTATTACTGTTGGGTGTATTGTTATTCTTGTTAAATTCAGTTTTATTTGTATTAGAATCTTCTTTCTTTTTAGAACCTGTATTTTGAGTAATTCTAGTATCGTTTATTTTATTTGAAGAAGTTGTGTTTGCTGTTTTTGTGCTGTTTGAGTTATTTTTAGACCTATTCTTGTTAATTAAAGACTGGGTTTTTGTCGAGTTCTCTATTGCTATTTGGGGATTACTTGATGGCTTTTGAGAGTTTTTTGAATGAGTATTTAATTGGGTGTCTAAACCATCTATTTCTGAAGAATTTTCTGTATTATTTGACGTTGTAATAGGGGTGTTTATTTCGTTTCCGGTTAAAGAATTGGTTGCATCTTTCTTGTTGCTGTCAGTATCAACCACGTTTGTGTTAATCGTGTTGTTTGTGTTTTCTGTAGTGTTATTAAACAACAAACCACCTACTGTTAGCATTAAAAGTAATAAAGCTGCAACACCAGCAAATCTAAGCCATAAAGGAAAGATTTTCTTGTTATCTTCTTTTGGTTGGTTTAGTTTTTCTTGAATACCATTCCAAACTTCTGGGTTTGGCGATACTTCAAAATCTTTGAATTTTTCTTGAAAAATTCGATCTATATGTTTTTTATCACTCATTACAATGATTGTGAGTTTAAGCTCATTTTATATTCTTCAATACGGTCTTTTAAAATCTTTCTAGCTCTTGCTAAATTAGATTTGGATGTCCCCGTTGTTATGGAAAGCATCTCTGCAATGTCTTTATGCGAAAAACCATCTAAAACATATAGATTAAAAACCAATCTATATCTATCTGGTAATTCTTGAATAATTTGAAGAAGAAAATCTATCGATATATCGTCTTCTTCTACTGTTAGTTCAACGTCTTCAATATTACTTTCGTCAATAATTTCGAAAACACCTTGTTTTCTATAACGTTGTAGTGCTGTATTTATAGTTATTCTTTTAAGCCAGCCTTCAAAAGAACCTTTATGGTTATACTGAGATATTTTGTTAAAAATAGTCACAAAGCTATCTTGCAGATTATCTTCTGCCTCAGCATAGTTTTTACAATACTTTAAGCAAAGAGAAAACAATTTACTCGAAAAGAGTTGATATAATTCACTTTGTGCTTGAGTATCATTATTACTACATTTTTGTATGAGTTGATTTAAACCCAAATGAAATACGTATTAATTTAACTTATTTAATCTACTACTGGAACTTCAACAACCATATAGTTGTCGTCTCCTTGCCAAAATTTAAAAATATAAGTTCCACTATTTTCTGCTTTAAAACTAAAAGAGGTTTCAACCTCCTCATCCAAGGTTTCACAATTGTTGTCTACCAAACTGACATAAGTAACAATAGCAATCTTGTGCTCGTTGGCATCTTCCGTATTATAAATGTTATTAAAAGCATAACAAGTGGATGGTTTAATATAGGTTAGCGTAATTTCATATACGTCACCTAAAGTAAACTCTTCTGGCAATATAGCACTTTCTACAGGTAAAATTTCATAATAAAAACCTTGAGAACTATCATCGTTAGTGCTACAAGAAAAAATAAAACATACAAATAGATAGACTATTAATTTTTTCATTAAAAATACATATCTAACTTGTAGATGCATAAAACATGAAAAGGTTGCGTGTTATAATAAAAAATCCCGAAAAGCTTCGGGATTTATTTAAGTTATTCATTATTAGCTTTTAGCTGTTCTTTAATTTTTTGCTCCAGCTCATCTTGTAATTCAGGATTGTCTTTAATTAAGGCTTTAACAGCATCTCGGCCTTGACCCAATTTGGTATCTCCATAGCTAAACCATGAGCCCGCTTTTTTAATAATTTCGAATTCTACAGCAATATCTAAAATTTCGCCAACTTTAGATATGCCTTCACCATACATAATATCAAATTCTGCCATTTTAAAAGGTGGAGCTACCTTATTTTTCACCACTTTTACTCTGGTTTTGTTACCCATTACATTACCATCGGTTTCTTTAATTTGTGTAGAACGTCTGATGTCTAATCTAACCGAAGCATAGAATTTTAAAGCATTTCCTCCAGTTGTAGTTTCTGGGTTTCCAAACATCACACCAATTTTCTCGCGTAATTGATTGATAAAGATTACTGTACAGTTGGTTTTACTAATTGATGCAGTTAGTTTTCTTAATGCTTGTGACATTAAACGTGCATGAAGTCCCATTTTAGAGTCCCCCATTTCGCCTTCAATTTCACTTTTAGGTGTTAAAGCTGCAACAGAATCAATAACCACAATATCAATAGCACCAGAACGAATTAAATTATCGGTAATTTCAAGGGCTTGTTCGCCATTATCTGGTTGCGAAATAATTAAATTATCAATATCTACACCCAATTTTTGAGCATAGGTTCTATCGAAGGCGTGCTCTGCATCAATAAATGCAGCAATCCCTCCTGCTTTTTGGGCTTCGGCAATGGCATGTAGGGTTAAGGTTGTTTTTCCAGAAGATTCAGGGCCATAAATTTCAATAACACGTCCTCTTGGATAACCACCAACTCCTAATGCAATATCCAAACCTAAAGATCCTGATGAAATGGCATCTACATCTACGACCGCTTGGTCGCTCATTTTCATAACCGTTCCTTTTCCGTATGCTTTATCTAATTTATCTAAAGTAAGTTTTAATGCTTTTAATTTTGCGTCTTTTTCGTTGCTCATTTCTCTTTATTTTATCTTGTGAAAGTGATGCTAAAATACTACTTCTTTTTTCAGTTTACAATTTTATCACGCAACCTTTTCATACTTTTTGCATCTACTATATAAAGTGGGAAAATTTTAACTGTGAAAAAGAAAAAAAGAATCACTCACTTTTAATAAATGATTAGTTTAAACTTAAAAGTGTCAAAGACTATGAAATTTTTTAAAAAATGTATTAATGTACTAGGTGTTTCGGTTGCTATCTTTATTAATAGCAATTGTAAAGCCGATGGAGGTTAACTCGTAAAGATGTTTTTTCGATTTAGAAAATAAATTAAAAAATATTAATAACGAGTTAGTCTACTTAAAGCACTTTATAAAATTTATAAAGTGCTTTTTGGTTTTAGTAAACCCATAAACTCGTAAAAAATAGTACCTTTGTAAGCAAACAATCTTTAACCTTAAAAATTAGTATAGCATGCAACTGTACAATACCTTAAGCGCTAAAGAAAGAGCCGAACTTATCGAGCAAGCAGGAAAAGAACGCTTGACCATCTCTTTCTACAAATACGCCAAAATTGATAATCCAGACATTTTTAGAGATCACTTATTCTTAACATGGGATAAGCTCGATGTTTTAGGTAGAATTTATGTGGCCCACGAAGGCATAAATGCACAACTTTCTGTGCCGGCAGATCATTTTAATCTGTTTAAAAATCATTTAGATACCATTTCGTTTTTAGAACATGTGCGATTAAATATTGCCATTGAACATGATAATTTTTCGTTTTTAAAGTTAAAAGTGAAGGTTCGCGATAAAATAGTAGCAGATGGTTTAAACGACGACACGTTCGATGTTACCAATAAAGGGATTCATGTAGAAGCTAAAAAATTTAATGAACTTATTGACGATCCAAACGTAGTTTTGGTGGATATGCGTAATCATTACGAAAGTGAAATTGGTCATTTTAAAAATGCCGTCACTCCAGATGTGGATACCTTTCGCGAATCTTTAGATATTATCGAAGCTGATTTAAGAGACCATAAAGAAGATAAAAAACTGGTGATGTATTGCACTGGAGGTATTCGATGTGAAAAAGCTAGTGCGTATTACAAACATAAAGGTTTTAAAAACGTGTATCAATTAGAAGGTGGTATTATCAATTATGTAAGACAAGTTGAAGCACAAGGGCTTGAAAATAAATTTATAGGTAAGAATTTTGTGTTCGATGAGCGTCGTTCCGAACGTATTTCTGATGACGTAATTGCACATTGCCATCAATGTGGCGAACCAGCCGATTTACATACCAATTGTGCTAACGAAGCTTGTCATTTATTATTCATTCAATGTGATGCTTGCAAAGAGAAAATGGAAAACTGCTGTTCTACAAATTGTCAGGAAATAATCCAATTACCTTTCGAAGAACAGAAAGCATTACGAAAAGGTCAAGGTAATAGTAACGATATCTTTAAAAAAGGGCGTGCAGACCATTTGCCGTATAAAAAGGATTTAAGAAACATCTTTGATGTTTTTAAAAAAACAGAATAAATGAATATCTACAAACTCTTACAACTCAATAGAAAAATAAAAAGTCATAGAATTAAATTTTTAGGTCTCTATTTGTTGCATACGTTTAATCAACGCTATCTAGCAGTCAATCTAGATCCAGTAATGGCCTGTAACTTACGTTGTAAAATGTGTTATTTTACAGATGCCGATTATGTAAAAACCTTAAAAGGACAATTGAAAGAGGAAGAGTTAAACAAAGTAGCGAAAACCATTTTTAATCGTGCTTTAAAACTTCAAATTGGTTGTGGAACAGAGCCAACCTTATACAAGGATTTGGTAAAAGTGGTAGAGTTAGGCAAAACTTATAACGTGCCATATATTTCAATTACCACCAATGCCAATTTATTGAATGAAGAAAAAATTGAGGCACTCTTAAAAGCAGGCTTGAATGAGTTTACCATCTCGCTTCATGGTGTCCATAAAGAAAGCTACGAAAGCTTTATGCAAAAAGCTAGTTATGAAAAATTTCATAATGCGTTTAAAGCTTTTGAAAAATTAAAAAAGCAATACGATTTTAAAGTTCGGATTAATTATACCTTCAACAAAGATAATTTTTATGAACTAGCCGATTTCTTTAAACACTTTAATGGCGAAAGCTTCGATATTCTTCAAATTCGTCCCATTCAAAAAATAGGGAATACCGAATACAACGATTTCGATTTAGATAGCATTCGAGCAGATTACCCAAAATTAATTCAAGATATTAGAACACAGTGTAAAGCAAATCATATTACTTTATTGGCACCTAACACTATCCCTAAAAACGAAAGTGAAAACGCATCCAGTTTAATTTTCGATTACACCTTTTGTTACGTCTCTCCACAAAAATTCTGGAAAGATGGTTTCGATTGGAACAACGAAAGCTTTAATGATTATTCCAAAAAAATTGGTTGGAGTAAACAGCTATGGTCCAATATTTTTAAATCTGAAAAGGAATTAAAATCTATGTCTAATAGGCTTAATTACGAGATTGAATTTAATTAAGTTATTGTTTGATAAATTTAAAGGTTTCCTGCTCACTTTCATTTGAAATAACCTTTAAAAAATACATGCCTTTAGAGATGTTAGAAACATCTATATTATGAGTAGGAGCTTCATTAAAACGAATGGTTTTTATTAATTTCCCACTAACGTCATATATCATTGCAGACGCTAATGTTTTAGTTGTTTTTATATTTAGATAATTTTTAGAAGGATTTGGATAAATACTCGTCGTTTCTATATTTGCTTCTTCAATACTTAAAGCTCCAACATTAAAAGAGTGTGAAACAGTTTCGCCTCCATAAGTAACTTCCCATTTCCACTCACCTTCTTGATCGTACACACCAGAATAATACCAATAGTAATACCAAGAAGAGGCAGTAGTTGTTACTGTAATGTCCCAATCATATAAATAAGAATTATCAGGTTTAATAATGGATAAATGGATGTTGTCTCCACTTACTTGATCTCTTAAATAGGCGGCAAAATAAATGGTGTCTCCTGTATCAAAATCATCACTTGTATTTGATGTTTCAGGTGTAGGACAGGTAGTAAAAATATCTGGTACAGCACTGTGAGTTAAAACAGCATTAATTCCAGAGTAGTTATATGGAATTTGAGTTTCCCACCAGCTATCAGCATTTAAAACATTGCAAGGTCCCGAAAAAGGGTCTACCAATTGCGTGTAGGAATTATTTGTGTAAATCTCAAAATGCAAATGTGGTCCTGTAGAATTCCCAGAACTTCCAACGGTTCCAATAACCTCTCCCAAAGCCACCATATCACCAACATTTTTAGTGGTTACAGAGCCATTTTTCATATGTCCATACCAAGCCACACTACCATCGTTATGTTGTATGTAAACTGCATTCCAAAGATTGTTATTAAAGTTGCAACTTCGGTCAAATTCGCCATCATGTTTTGCAATAATTTGTCCTGGAGCAGCTGCAATTATTTCTGTTTGACTATTGTCCATTTGGTTCCATATAAAAGGCCATAAATACATATCAACACCTTGATGATTGTATCCACTACTAGCATCGTAAGTTCGTGTACCACAATTATAATCAGTAAGTTGGTTTGGATAAGCAGAATTGTGGTCTACATATCCAGAAATTGCCCAAGTATTATTATAATTAAAACCAGCAGCCTGTTGCAAAGGCCAAATAAATAATGGATGGCCTCCACGCCAATTTGCTTCTGGAAAAGCTAACTTGTTTTCAAGTCGTAATTGTTCAATATTGTTGTTGGTTTCAACTTTAATTGCATCTCTTTGAGCGGCTGTTAAACATGGTATTTTGTCTTCATTGAATTTGTATTCAACACTTGTCATTACAGCATTAAAATCTTGAGAATATGTTATACCAAAAGACAATAATAAAAAGCTGATAATAATAGAGGAAGTAAAATTAGATTTCATAATAACAGTTTTAAGTGGTTTATAGCATCATCGTGAAAAAATATATTTGTGAGCATTAAAAAGCATAAAATTCCATTTACATACATAAATAAGATATAAAAATTTATTATAAATCTGATTTTCAACTGCTTAAATTTGTGTTTGAATTTTAAAATGTAGGTTTAGCATATTTAATTTAACTTAATAAATAATCTTATCTTTACATCTTTAAAAGGATTATTAATCTTCTTCTGAGAACTTTAATGTTTTCAGAATCTATATATACAAAAAATCATATGAGTTGTAACACTTGCTCAACAGGCAAAGATGGACAGCCAAAAGGTTGTAAAAATAATGGTACTTGTGGGACAGATAGTTGTAATAAATTAACTGTTTTCGATTGGCTTGCAAACATGTCTCTCCCAAATGGGCAAGACCCTTTTAATTGGGTAGAAGTACGGTTTAAAAACGGACGAAAACACTATTATAAAAACACTGAAAACTTAACCTTAAGCATTGGAGATATTGTAGCTACTCAAGCACAATTTGGGCATGATGTTGGTATGGTAACCTTAACAGGTGAACTTGTTAGAATCCAAATGAAACGAAAAAAAGTTTCAGAAACAGACGAAGAGATATTAAAAATTTATAGAAAAGCCTCACAAAAAGACATTGATATTTGGTCTGATTATAGAGACAAAGAAGAGCCTATGAAGGTGAAAGCACGTCAATTTGCGATCGATATTAAATTGCAAATGAAAATTTCTGATATCGAATTTCAAGGAGATGGTAGCAAAGCCACCTTTTATTATACTGCCGAAGATCGCGTCGATTTTAGAGAATTAATAAAATTGTACGCTAGAGAATTCAAAACCCGTATTGAAATGAAACAGGTTGGTTTTCGTCAAGAAGCATCAAGACTTGGAGGTATTGGTTCTTGTGGAAGAGAATTGTGTTGTTCAACCTGGTTAACAGATTTTCGTTCTGTTAGCACCTCTGCTGCTCGTTACCAACAGTTATCTTTAAACCCTCAAAAACTAGCAGGACAGTGTGGAAAATTAAAGTGTTGTTTAAATTATGAATTAGACACCTATTTAGATGCATTAAAAGATTTTCCTAAATCTGATGTGAAACTATACACAGAAAAAGGAACAGCTGTTTGTCAGAAAACGGATATTTTTAAAGGACACTTATGGTTTGCATATGAAGGAGAATGGAGCAATTGGCATGTTATAACTAAAGATCAGGTCAATGAAATTTTAGAATTAAATAAGAAAAAAGAAAAAATAACGAGTTTAGAAGAATATGCAACAGAATTAATTCAAGATACTAAAAATGAATTTGAAAACGTTGTAGGTCAAGATAGCTTAACTAGATTTGATTCTAAATCACCAAGCAAACGAAATAAAAATAAAAGAAAGAATAAAAAAAGAAGAAAACCACAAAACAGTAAAAACAATGCGAAATAGTGTCTTGTTCCTTCTTCTTGCTATAATTATGGTTTCTTGCGACTCTAATCAAGTGTTTGACACATATAAGTCTGTTCCAAATAAATGGCATAAAGATTCCATAATTAGTTTTAAAATACATCCACCAGACACCTTAAATCCGTATAACTTATATGTTAATCTTAGAAATAATAACAACTATAAATATAGTAACTTGTTTTTAATTGTTGAGATGAAATTTCCACATGGAAAAACCATTAAAG
This sequence comes from Flavobacteriaceae bacterium LYZ1037, assembly GCA_003144015.1. Taxonomy (GTDB): domain Bacteria; phylum Bacteroidota; class Bacteroidia; order Flavobacteriales; family Flavobacteriaceae; genus Xanthomarina. Next base: position 158,824 of record QFWS01000004.1, read on the forward strand.
ATACTTTAGAGTATAAAATGGCAAAACCTAATGGCGAATTTTTAGGCACAGGATTTGCTGAGGTAAAAGAAAACAAATTGTGGTATAAAGAAAACGTTGTTTTTAAAGAATCTGGAGAATACCAAGTAAACATTCAACAGGCTATGAGAGAAAATGGCAAAGTAAATGGAGTTGTTAATTTAGAAGGGATTACAGATATTGGATTTAGAATAGAAAAACCAGCTGCAAAATAAAAGAATGGCTAAAGCACAAAAAAAACAAAAACAAAAAAATCAAGATTTCTCAAGCTATGTTAGATGGTTTTGGAAATTATTTATGACAGGTATCTTATTGGTAGTTATGATGTTTTTATTAGCATCATGGGGCGTTTTTGGAGAGCTTCCCGATTATACTATATTAGAAAACCCTAAAACAAATTTAGCGACCGAAATTATTTCTTCCGATGGAAAAACCTTAGGGAAATTTTATTTTAATGATAACCGAACTCCAGTAGGTTATGATGAATTGCCACAACATTTAGTCGATGCCCTAATTGCCACAGAAGATGCCCGTTTCTATTCACACTCGGGAATAGATGCTCGTGGAACCTTGAGAGCCTTTTTCTTTTTAGGTAAAAGAGGTGGAGCAAGTACTATTTCACAACAATTAGCACGACAATTATTTGTAGGTGTTCGTTCAAAAGGAATGGATAAGTACACTCAAAAAATAAAAGAATGGATTATTGCTACCAAATTAGAAAGGCAATACACCAAAGAAGAAATTATTGCCATGTATTTTAATATTTACGATTTTGGTAATAATGCAGATGGTATCCGTTCGGCTGCCAGTATATATTTTGATAAAGAACCCAAAGAGTTAGACACCAAAGAATCAGCAATGTTGGTTGGGATGTTCAAAAACTCATCACTTTATAACCCAAGAGATCATAGAAATCCAATAGGCACTAGAAACAGACGTAATGTGGTTTTATCTCAAATGGAGAAATACGATTATATTTCTGAAAAAGTCATGGATTCTCTTCAAAAAACAGAGTTAGGATTGCGCTATTCACCACAATCGCATCGAGATGGCATAGCAACATATTTTAGAGCTTATTTAGATGGCTTTATGAAAGATTGGATTAAAAATAATCCAAAACCAGATGGCGAAAAATACAATCTGTATGGAGATGGTTTAAAAGTATACACAACCATCGATTCACGAATGCAAAAATATGCCGAAGATGCTGTACAACAACACATGCCAAGGCTCCAGGCAGAATTCGATCATCAAAACACACCAGATAGAAATCCAACAGCGCCATTTTTAGAATTAAACCAATCTGAAATCGATGCGCTTATGAAACGTTCCATGAAGCAAAGTGAGCGTTGGAGACACATGAAATACGATTTAAAAATTGACGAAGATGAGATTATTGCGTCTTTTAATAAACCAACACAAATGACCATCTTTTCATGGAAAGGAGATATAGATACCATTATGAAACCCATGGATTCTATGCGATATTATAAGTCATTTTTACATACAGGTATGATGTCTATAAATCCGCAAACCGGACATGTTAAAGCATGGGTTGGAGGTGTAAACTATAAGCATTTTCAATACGACCACGTAAAACAAAGTCGCAGACAAGTAGGTTCTACATTTAAACCATTTGTATATGCAACGGCTATAGATCAATTACATTTATCACCTTGTGATGAATTACCAAACACACAAATAACTATTGAAGCTGGAAAATTTGGAAATCCAGATCCTTGGACACCTAAAAATTCCGATGGACAATATGGAGGTTCTCGTACTTTAAAAAGTGCTTTGGCAAATTCTATAAATACTATTACAGCCAGATTAATGGATAAAGTGGGGCCACAACCAGTAGTCGATTTGGTTAAAAAACTAGGAGTAGAAGCAGAGATTCCTGTGGTGCCTTCTATTGCTTTAGGAACTGCAGATTTAAGTGTGTATGAAATGGTTGGAGCCTATGCCACTTTTGCTAATAAAGGAGTTTATACCAAACCAGTTATGGTTACACATATTGAAGATAAAAACGGCACGATTCTATATCAGTTTACCCCAGAAACCAGAGATGTGCTAAGCGAAGAAGCTGCTTATGTAACGGTAAAACTTATGGAAGGTGTTACCGAAGGTGGATCAGGAACCAGATTAAGAACCAAAGGTGCCGATGCTTATCGTGCAGATTACAGGGAGATTATTACAGGTTACCCTTACGAATTTAAAAACCCCATAGCAGGTAAAACTGGAACGACGCAAAATCAAAGCGATGGTTGGTTTATGGGAATGGTGCCCAATTTAGTAACTGGTGTTTGGGTTGGAGCCGAAGATAGAGCTGCACATTTTAGAACCATTACTTATGGTCAAGGAGCAGCCATGGCATTGCCTATTTGGGGAGTTTATATGAAAAGCTGTTATGAAGATAAAGATTTAGAGATTTCCACTTCAGACTTCGAGAAACCATTAGAACTTTCTATAGAAGTAGATTGTACCAATTATAATCCAGATGAAAATTCCGATTCAAATATGCCTGACGTGGAAGTACCAGATGAATTGGATTTTTAAATTTTTACTATAATTGAAACCTATCTAAAAAGTAAATTGTTTGTCAAACTGAACTTGTTTCAGTTTCTCATAAACTATGTATGTTGGTAAGTTAAGATTCAAAAACAAATCCATAATAACATTTCTCACCTTTTAGAATGGCTTTTTTTATTTTCTCTCCTTTTTTTTCAATTAAACACTTTTTATAATTGTAATTACGGAAAAACCGTAACTGTTTTTGCAATTATTCGATGAACGGTATAAGTTTCTTAAAAAAACTTGCATAAATAGTATTTTTTTTTTTTTTAGTTTTAACCTGTTGAAAGCAATGGTATTGAGTTTTGAAGTCTTAAATAAGTTGTTTGAAACTCGATTTAATTTCGTTTTTTTCTCCCAAAAAGAGGATTAATAGCATAAATCTCTAAAATTTAAATTTATGAAAAAAACCAAATTACTAAACAAATTATCATTACTTTTAATTGCAACAACGTTAACTTTAAATTCTTGTAGTGATGAAGAATATAAAGAAAGTTTTAATTCGAATGAAACTCAAATTTCTCAAGGAATTGAAATAACTGAAGATATCGCTGTAGAAGTTGCCCTAAATTTTTACAATAGAACTTACAACCCCAGACAAAAATTATCAGGAAACGAACAACAAGCTTCAAGAGTAGCCTCTACTGAAATCATTAAAGACTTTAACGACGAAACGGGGATTTATATTGTTAGTATGGAGCCAGAAGGTTTTGTATTAGTGACTTCAAATTCAAAAAATGTTCCTATTGCTGGACATTCAGAAACTGGCACTTTTGAATTTAGCGAAAATTCTCCAGATGGATTAAAAAGTTGGATTGCAGAAAACATTATCTTTAACGATATGTTGGAAGCCAGAGAGCCCATAGAAGAAATTGATAAACAATGGTACTACTTATCAGAAGGTAGAATGCCATATCCTGGAGATGGAGAAGGAAATGGAGAAACTCCAGACCACACTGTAAGGTATAGCCATACAGTAAATGAACAAGTGGGACCATTAATGCAAACAACTTGGAGACAAGGTTATCCATATAGTTATTATACGCCAAACAATAATCCAACTGGGTGTGTTGCTGTAGCTATGGCACAAATAATGCGCTACCACGAATGGCCAAATACGTTTAATTGGTCAATAATGCCAAATTATTCTACTTTTACTGGTACACCAAGTGCTGGAAGTTTAGAAGTAGCTTCACTAATGTCAGATATTGGCCCTAATGTAAATATGCAATATTCAGAAATTGAATCTGGAGCTTATTCTGAAGATGCACTTTATGCTTTGGTAAATAATTATGGTTATTCTTCAACAGCAAATTATTCTGATTATAATTTTAGTACTGTAAAACAAGAAATAAAAATGTATAACCGTCCCGTATACATGGATGGCTTTCATGCTTATGATACCGAAACAACTGGTTGGTGGTTCTGGGAAGATACAGATATAACTTATACAATTGGCCACGCTTGGGTTAGTGATGGGTATAAACAACAGTATGATGTATATATCCATAACGAAGGTACAGTGTATGAATATACACAGCAGGAAAATAGATACGAATGGTTGTATATGAATTGGGGTTGGGGTCTATATTATGGAGGAAATGGATGGTTTTATAAAAATTTTATTAATAATAACGGGACCACAATAAATGTTGATGGAATTGAAGTAAATCCAAATTTTCAATACCATAGAAAATGTATCTACAGCATAAAAAAATAACCTATAAATATAATTATTATGAAAAATCCAATTATTTTATTTTTATTAGGAGTGATAATGATTTCTTGCAATTCAGATGATGAAAACAACCATTCTCCAAGTTATTATAATCTTGAAACTGGTGTCGAATTCAAAGTGTCATCACCTACTGGAGTTGATTTATTGAACCCCAATAACGCTAACGCTTATTTGGCAGAGAACATTAAAATTTATTATTTAAGAAATAGTGAAATTGAAGAAATTTATAACCCCAATATGACTTCACCTCGCAATTTTTCTATCATTTCGCCTGAAGACACTGGAGAAGATTTTTATTTTATTGGTGTTGGGTTAAACAGTTATGGGCTTGAAAATACCATTACTTATATAGAATGGAACGACACAGATACAGATACCATTAGAGCTAATTTTATTTCTGGAGATAATTATACTGTTATTACTAAAGCCTGGTATAATGAGGAACTAATTTTTGATAAGGATATTATTCCAGAAACTGTGCCTGAAATTATTAAAGATTAAAGAAATTTATTCCAAAATCTATACATATTAAATTAGCCATTCTTTTTAGAATGGCTTTTTTATTTCGTATTTTTCCACTACAAAAAATAACAATAACATGATTAATAAAAAAGTGGCTAACGTTCATGAAGCCCTTCAAGGGGTTTCAGATAATATGACCTTTATGCTTGGTGGTTTTGGGCTTTGTGGTATTCCAGAAAACAGTATTAATGAGCTTGTAACATTAAACCTAAAAGGATTGACTTGCATATCTAACAATGCTGGTGTGGACGATTTTGGTTTGGGATTACTGCTTCATAAAAAGCAAATAAAAAAAATGATTTCTTCTTATGTAGGTGAGAACATGGAATTCGAACGCCAAATGTTAAGTGGCGAGTTGGATGTGGAATTGGTGCCACAAGGAACATTAGTAGAACGTTGTCGTGCTGCACAATCTGGTTTTCCTGCTTTTTTTACACCTGCAGGTTATGGAACAGAAGTGGCAGAAGGCAAAGAAGTTCGAGAATTTAATGGAAAAATGTACATCTTGGAACATGCCTTTAAAGCCGATTTTGCTTTTGTAAAAGCATGGAAAGGCGATGCTGCTGGAAATTTGGTGTTTAAGGGTACAGCTAGAAATTTCAATCCAGCCATGTGTGGTTCTGCAAAAATTACGGTTGCTGAAGTCGAAGAATTGGTTCCTGTAGGAACTTTGGATCCTAATCAAATTCATATTCCAGGTATTTTTGTACAACGTATTTTTCAAGGTGAAACCTACGAAAAACGTATTGAACAACTTACAGTAAGACAAAGAAGTTAAAAGTTATAAGTGCTAAAATTAAAATGATATGTCACACTGAGAGCAGTCGAGGTGTCTGATTAAAACAAAGATTAAATTATGGCTTTAGATAAAATAGGAATTGCAAAACGTATAGCAAAAGAAGTAAAAGATGGCTATTATGTCAATCTAGGAATTGGTATTCCAACCTTGGTGGCTAATTATGTAAGAGATGATATAGAAGTGGAATTTCAAAGTGAAAATGGCATTCTAGGAATGGGACCTTTTCCGTTGGAAGGCGAAGAAGATGCCGATCTTATTAATGCAGGTAAACAAACTATTACAGCCTTACCTGGAGCTAGTTTTTTCGACTCGGCTATGAGTTTTTCTATGATTCGTGGACAACATGTTCATCTAACCATTCTTGGAGCCATGGAGGTATCTGAAAATGGCGATATAGCCAATTGGAAAATTCCAGGAAAAATGGTAAAAGGTATGGGAGGCGCCATGGATTTAGTGTCTAGTGCCGAAAACATTATTGTAGCCATGATGCATACCAATAAAGCTGGAGAATCTAAATTGCTTAAAAGTTGTAGTCTGCCTTTAACAGGCGTTGGCTGCGTTAAAAAAATTGTGACTAATATGGCAGTGCTTGAGGTAACAAATCAAGGTTTTAAATTATTAGAACGAGCACCTGGCGTCTCTGTTGAAGCTATTAAAATAGCGACTGAAGGAACTTTAATTGTAGAAGGCGATATTCCTGAAATGAGTTTATAATAAATAATGTTCTTATGATTATTTCTTTAAACGAATTCCATTTGTCCATAATTCATTAAGAACCTTTTATAATTAGAACTAAAATACCTCGAATATTTAATAAATAATATTCGAGGTATTGTGTTTTTATAGATTTAATTTAAATATCAAAAGCAATAATATATGTGGGAATATTCCTAATAATATATCTTAAATGTTAAAATTTTATGTATTTCAACGATTTATTATGTATTTAAGCTGAACAACTCAAAAAAAGTTTCATATTAGCAGAACCAAATCGAAACAAACTAATTAACCGAGTTCTTTAAAGTATTGAATTTATAATTTGCCCCAAATCTATTATAAGTTTAACCTTAAAGAAGTAGACCCCAAATCTACCAAAAACCTTATTTAATTATGAATTTTGCCCCAAATCTACCTAAACAACCTACTAATTACGAGAGCAAACTTTATGCAAGTTTGCAAAGTACAGGACGCTTTATTAAAAGTCTTATGTATTTAACTAAAAAGATATTCATGCTATAATCCTTTTGGGATGGCATGAATTAATTTTTTGGTGTAGTTTCTCTTCGGATTCTGGTAAATAACATCAGCATCATCCATTTCTTCAATCTGTCCTTGATTCATTACAATTAACTGATCTGACATGTATTTTACCACAGCCAAATCGTGTGAAATAAAAATATATGTAAATCCAAAGTTTTCTTTTAAGTTGTTTAATAAATTAAGCACTTGTGCTTGAACAGAAATATCCAAAGCAGAAACAGACTCATCGCAAATTATCAATTTAGGTTCTAAAGAGATTGCTCTAGCAATTCCAATACGCTGTCTTTGTCCTCCAGAAAATTCATGAGGATATCTGTTGAAAAAGGTATCGTCCAAACCTACTTTCAATAATAAATCTAAAACCATTTCCTTTCTCTCTTTTTCCGATTTTCCAATCCCATGAACTTTCATAGGTTCCATGATGGCTTTACCAACAGGAATTCTAGGATTTAAAGACGCATAAGGATCTTGAAAAATAATTTGAATGTCTTTTCTTAGTTTTCTAATGGCTTTTTTTGAGAGTTTGGTAATATCTACTCCATGATATAGTATTGAGCCAGAAGTGGCTTTATCCAATTGTAAAACGGCATTTGCCAAAGTAGACTTTCCACAACCAGATTCTCCAGCCAAACCAAGTGTTTCTCCTTCGTATAATTTAAAACTCACCTGATTTACTGCTTTAAAAACTTCAGGCTTTGAAAACCATCCAGATTTTGATACATATGTTTTTTCAAGATTTATAACCTCTAGTAGTGGTGTTTTTGAATAAATGTTTTCGTGAAACAATTTTCTGTCTTCACTTGAAACAATGGTCTTATCCGTTGTGTCGTTCATAAAGTCTTTAATCGTTGGAAGTCTTCTTAATCTTATATCCAAAGAAGGTTTGGAGTTGATTAAAGCTTTGGTATAAATGTGTTCAGGATTTTTAAAAATAGTTTTAACAGGACCTTGTTCAACAATTGCTCCTTGATACATAACTAGAATTCTATCTGAAATTTCAGATACCAAAGACAGGTCGTGTGAAATAAAAATAATACTCATGTCTTCTTCAGCTTGCAATTGTTTTAAAAGCAGAATAATCTCTTTTTGAACAGTAACATCCAATGCAGTTGTTGGTTCATCTGCTATAAGTATATTTGGTTTGCATGCAATTGCCATAGCAATCATAACCCGTTGTTTTTGTCCCCCAGAAATTTCATGAGGATAGGCATTAAAAACACGTTTTGGGTTAGGAAGCTTCACTTTCTCAAAAAGTAAATAGGTTTCATCTTTAGCTTCTTTTTTTGTCAGTTTAGTATGTTGTAATAATATTTCTTGAACCTGTTTTCCACAAGTCATCGAAGGGTTTAATGAGCTCATAGGTTCCTGAAAAATCATGGCAATATCATGGCCTCTAATTTTTTGAAGCTTCTTAGAACCTATTTGAGTTAAATCAACTCCTTTAAAGAAAATACTACCATAAGTTATTTTAGAAATATTTTCAGGAAGTAAACCAAGTATAGCAAGCGAGGACACAGATTTTCCTGAGCCAGATTCTCCAACTATTCCCAAAATTTCATTTGTATTTAATTGAAAGGAAATATCCTTGATAATTTCCTTATCAACCTTATTGGAAAAAAATGAAATAGATAAGTTGTTAATTGATAATAAAGATGCTTCCATATTAGGTATAAAAGTAGTTAATATATTCGAAAAAATTACGGGTTTCCCGTAGTCGGTTTACGGGTTTTCCGTAAATATCAAAAGATTGATTGTTTTTTATCGAAAAACAAATCATTAAATTTTCATATTAACAGAATTTTAATACTTTCAGAGAATATTAATCAACTAATCACATAAATTTTTACAAAAAAATGAAAAAAACACTATCTTTTCTAATGATGTGTTTTCTTTTTTCTGGAGCGCTATTTGCTCAAGATTTAGAAAAATCATCTAAAATTCTCAAATCAAAATCAGACCAAAACGGCAAACCTACGTTTGTTGTATTTAAAAAAGACAATACTTACAGTCTTCAAAATTCAAATCAAATTTTTCAAGATATTTTAACTACTGATTCGCGAAATAGCTTTCAGTTATTAGAATCAACTAATGATAAACTTGGAATGAATCATCAAAAATTCCAACAATATTTTGAAGGCATTAAAGTGGAGTTTGCTACCTATACATTACACGGTGAAAATGGGAAACTAAGCTCTATGAGTGGTGAATTTTATGATGTTAAAGAAACTAAAGCCCCTACGTTAAGTAAAGAGCAAGGCTTAAACAGGGCTATGCAGCACCTTAATGCTTCCAGTTATTTATGGGAAGATGCTGCTGCTAGTAAAGAATTAGGCTACGAAAAGCCCGAAGGAGAATTGGTGTTATTACCTATGTTTGATGCTGCACCAAATGCAAAGTCTGAAGACAAAATGAAATTGGCTTATAAGTATGAAATCTTTACAATTGTACCACTTGGAGGAGCAGATGTTTATGTAGATGCAAATACAGGAAAGGTATTATTCTATAATAATAGAGTAAAACATTATGACAATTTTGGTCATGACGGAAGAAAAGCAATAACTTCTAAAAAAGCTCCATTTGTTGGTCCTTTAGAAGAAGCTCAAGAAACTGCTTTTGTAGCAGGTACTGCAGCAACTAGATATAGTGGTTCTCAAACTATTGAAACAACAAACACAGGTTCTAACTATACCTTGAATGATGCATCAAGAAAGGTTTATACTAGAAATGCTAATAATTTAGCTCCTGTAGGAAATTCACTGCCTTATATTACTAATTATAGTGAATTTTCAGATAATGATAATAATTGGACTGCTGCAGAATACAATAATAACGACAAAGACAATGCGGCATTAGATGCGCATTGGGGAGCCATGAAAACATATGATTATTGGGACCAAGTTCATGGTAGAAGTAGTTATGATAACAATGGTGCACAACTAAGAAGTTATGTGCATGTTGATAATAATTATGATAATGCTTTCTGGTTTCTAAATGTGATGTCTTATGGAGATGGAAGTTCAAATGGGAACGAAGGAAATGGTTATTTTGATGCGTTAACGTCTATAGATGTTGCAGCTCACGAAATAGGTCATGCTGTTACAGAATACACAGCAAACCTTGCATATCAAAGAGAATCAGGTGGTATGAACGAAGGATTCTCGGATATTTGGGGAGCAGCTATCGAGCATTTTGCAAAAGGAAATGGAAACGATGCAGCACCAAGTTCGGATATTTGGCAAATTGGAGATGAGATAGACAGAAGAAGTGGTTCGGCTGCGTTACGTTCTATGAGTAACCCAAAATCCTTAGGTCAACCAGATACTTATGGAGGAACTTACTGGCAAAATCCAAATTGTGGAACGCCAACAAACAATAATGATTATTGTGGTGTTCACACTAACTCTGGTGTTCTTAATCACTGGTTTTATTTATTAACTGCTGGTGGTTCTGGTACAAATGATGTTAATGATAGCTATAATGTTTCAGGAATAGGCATTAGCAAAGCATCAAACATCGCTTACAGATTAGTAAGTGTCTATTTATCAGCAAACTCAACGTATGCAAATGCAAGAACTTATGGAATTCAAGCTGCAACCGATTTATATGGAGCAGGTTCACAAGAAGTTATTTCAACAACAAATGCATTTTATGCAGTAGGTGTTGGTAGTGAGTATGTACAAACATGTAGTTTAGCTGCGCCTTCTAACCTTGCAGGCTCAAGTATCAATGATAATGGATTCACACTATCTTGGAATTCAGTTTCTGGAGCTGGATCATATACTGTAACAGTTAATGGATCTTCAAATAATACCTCTGGAACATCATATGTAGTTACTGGTTTAAACCCAGGCACAACGTATTCAAGTTCAGTTGTTGCTAATTGTTCTTCTGGAGGAAGTGGAACGTCATCAAGTACAAGTGTTACAACAACAGGCACAGCACCATTAAATTATTGTGCATCCAATGGAAATAATGTTTCTGACGAATATATAGGAAGAGTACAATTAGGAACTATTAACAACACCACTGGAGCTTCTTCAGGAGGTTATGCAGATTACACGTCTATTTCAACTAATTTGACAAAAGGTAATTCTGCAACTATTACTATTACTCCAACTTGGACAGGAACCCTTTATAACGAAGGCTATTCTGTGTGGATTGATTATAATAAAGATGGTGATTTTAGTGATTCTGGAGAACAAGTTTGGACGAAATCAGCGTCAAAAACAACTCCAGTTAGTGGGGCATTTACAGTACCAACAAATGCAGTAAGTGGAGCAACTAGAATGCGAGTATCTATGAAATATAATGGAATACCAACATCTTGTGAATCTTTTTCTTATGGAGAAGTTGAAGACTATACGGTAAACCTTGTTACAGGTGCGCCAGACACAACTGCACCAGTTATTACATTAACAGGAGCATCAAATATCAATCTAGAAGTTGGCGACACCTATAATGAGTTAGGAGCTACTGCTACAGATAATATAGATGGTAATTTAACATCAAGTATTGTTATTACTGGAACGGTTAATACAGCCTCAGCAGGAACTTATACAAGATATTACAATGTAAGTGATGCAGCAGGAAATGCAGCAACACAACGTACAAGAACTGTTAATGTAACAGTACCAGCTGATACTACAGCACCCGTTATTGCATTAAATGGTGCATCGACAATTAATTTAGAAGTTGGCGACACCTATAATGAATTAGGAGCAACAGCTACAGATAATGTAGATGGTAATTTAACATCAAGTATTGTTATAACTGGAACGGTTAATACAGCTTCAGCAGGAACTTACACAAGAAATTATAATGTAAGTGATGCAGCAGGAAATGCAGCAACACAACGTACAAGAACCATTATTGTAACGCAACCATCTACAGGAGGTTGTTCAGGAGGCATTTCTTCTTTCCCTTATTCTCAAGGTTTTGAAAATACATTAGGATCATGGTCTCAAAGTACGAGTGATAATTTCAATTGGGCATTAAGATCAGGAAGTACACCTTCTAGTAATACAGGACCATCTAGTGCTTCGGCAGGTTCATATTATGTATACATGGAATCTTCATCACCAAATTACTCAACAAAAAGAGCTATTTTAAACTCACCTTGTTTTGATTTAAGTGCTGCTACACAAGCCACATTTGAATTTAAGTATCACATGTATGGAGCTTCTTCTATGGGAAGTTTAGCATTAGAGGTAAGTGATGATAATGGGTCTTCTTGGACAAGTGTTTGGAGTAAATCTGGAAACCAAGGAAACTCTTGGCAAACAGCTAGTGTTAATTTAGCTTCATATATTGGAGGCTCTGTTCAATTACGCTTAAATGGAGTTACAGGAACTACCTGGCAAGGTGATATGGCTGTAGATGCTGTTAGTTTATCTACTGGTGGAGGAACAAACCCAACATGTTCTAACGTAACACTTTCAATTACTTTCGACAACTATCCTGAAGAAACAGCCTGGAGTCTTAGAAATAGTTCAGGAACAACAGTGGCATCTGGAGGAACATATGGGTCTCAAGCAGATGGTTCTACGTTAAATATTAATGTAGGATGTTTGGATGATGGTTGTTACGACTTTGTAATAACAGATACATATGGAGATGGTATTTGCTGTTCTTATGGCAATGGTTCATATACTTTAACAAATGCTGATTCTGGAGCTACATTGGCTTCTGGGGGATCGTTTACAAGTTCTCAAACAACTAATTTCTGTTTAGGAGGTTCTGGAGTATATCAAGGAATTACTTCTAGTACCATTTCAGAGAATCCAAATCAACGCTTTAAAGTGTATCCAAATCCAGTAAATCAATTATTAAATATCGAATTACTTGGTTTTGAAGCTCAAAGTTTTGAAGTGAAAAACATGCTAGGACAAACTGTTTTAAAAGGACGTTATACATCTACTATCGATGTGTCTAAGTTTGAAGCTGGTGTTTATATGTTACAATTAAACATTGGAGAGAAAACTAAGGTTACAAGGTTTATTAAGAAATAATCCGAATATTCATTCAATTAAAACAAAAAGTCCAGAGCGAAAGCTCTGGACTTTTTTTATTTTTTTGTAATCAATAAGAAAATGAAATGCTGTATTGTAAGATCTTTTTAAATATGAATAATCTCATGATCTTGAAGTAAATCATCACCACGTAATCTTAAGAAAATTTGAGCTACTGCAATGGTGTCTTTTTCGCAATAAACTATAATTCTGTCTATTTGATTTTCTTCGTAATACACACGATACACTTCACTACCATCAATATCGTCTTTTGGCGAAGGAATGCCTAAAATATTAGTTAATAATTTTAATGACGTATAATGTTTGTAATCACCAAATTTCCAAAGTTCTAATGTATCCAGATGAGGTACTTCCCAAGGTTTTTTGCCGAAGAGATTCAGTTTATAAGGTAGTTCGATATTATGAATTATCATGCGTCTGGCTATATAGGGAAAATCAAATTCTTTGCCATTATGAGCACACAGAAGATGTTTAGTCTGACTGAAATGTGAAATCAACAGGTTTTTAAAATCTTTTAAAATTTTAGTTTCTTCTCCATAAAAAGATGTTACTCTAAAATTCCGAATATCTCCTTGATTTTTAAAATACCCGACAGAAATACAGACTATTTTACCAAATTCGGCCCAAATACCTGCTCTGTTGTAAAACTCTTCTGCAGTAAATTCGTCCTTTCTTTGATATTGGGTTTTATGTTCCCAAAGGGCTTGTTTGGTTTCATCTAAATCTGAATAAAGCTGTGTTTCAGGAACGGTTTCAATGTCCAGAAAGAGAATGTTTTCAAGATTTAATTTATCAATCATTTTGTTAACTACTTAACGGTCAGATAATAAAGTTACGCATTGTTTTCCAAATATTCCAGAAATTCCTGCAGCAATACCACCTATAATTCCAGTCACTAAAGTTAAAAGATAGGCATTGCCACCTAAAGGCAAAAGAATAGCAATCTTTTTAGCGAGTACAAAATCGTTGGTATTACTTAGCCAAAGAGCATAGACCATCCAAAAAAGTGTCGTTGCTAAAAAGGGAACCACAAAAACAGCTACTCGTTTTAAACTAATAAACAAACTTGTAGCAAAAGCTGCAACCATAATAGACCACCAAGGTAAAATTTGAGAAAGAATACCTGCGATTATAATTGTTGCTATAAAATTGATTGTGTTTTTCGTCATGATTAAGGAGTTAAAGTTTGGGTTGAAATGACACCTTCCGTATTATTTTGATCTTGAATAAAAAGGGCTTTAAAATACTCTCCAACGGCCCAACGGTCAATAAAATTATCGTAATACTTGCTTCCTGGATTTCCAGATTGTCCACCAGGATAGATTCCTAATGCTGTTGGAGGCGAGGTCATTTCAACTATCATTCGCCAGGATGGCCCCCAATTTTCAGCTGCTGCATTGACCGTATTTCTATCTCCGCCAATAGGTAAATTGAATCTTGAAAATGCTGGTAACCCTTGTAATAAATGTCCAACATAAGTGCCTTTATAAGCTTGCCAGTTATAATTTCCATGGATTTTTTTCCATTCGGTAAGCTCCTTAACAGTTTCTTTAAAAGTAATTAAGAATAAATCTTTAGCTGTTTCTTTTTTAGGAGTTTCTAGAATATCCATAAAGTCATCTTCAGGATAATGTTTAAACATATAAATAGTTTGATAAGTGTAAGGGTCTATCAAAGCTGTATTGTCCAAATCAAATTCATCCCAAGTTAAAGGATAGAGTTTCTTCCACCATAAATCCCAGATACTTGGAGCGATTTTATCGATATCACTATTAAAATCCCAGGCTTTAATAGTGTTTAAAAGCTCTAATTCTCCTTGGTCTAAACTAGAGACATCCATGTTTTCAAACATGTATGGTAGTAATTCCGAAGCTTTTAAATTGTAGTTGTTATTCTGTAGGTCTTTAAAATCTTGTATGTTAAATGTGTTTTTTGAATTGAAGAAATTGTTAATCACACGATTTCTATAAGTTTCATAACCATCATTAAAAATGTAAAAGGGATAAGATTCATCTACAGGATGCTGATTAGCAGAACTCACAAAACCACGTTCAGGATTTTTGCTATAGGCATTGTTGCTAATCGGAATAAAACTCTGCCAGTCGTGTTCTGGATTACTACCATCCATTAAAAATTTCCCTTGTCCTTCCCATTTATTAGGAAATAAACCTTGAATCCAAATAGCTATATCTCCACTAGTAGAAGCAAATACAAAATTTTGTGCTGGTGCCACCCAATGTTGTAATGCTTTTAAATAATCGTCGTAATTTTTAGCTGTATTTAAATCGATTAAAGTGCGTTGATTATTACCACCAATATGTCCAACCCATTTCATAGCATAGCCTTCTTTTTCGCCATTTCCCTTAAAGGTATGATCGTAACTTACTGGTCCATGATGGGTGTAAATAACAGAATCTAGATAAGATTTTTTACCATGTATTTTTATTTCTTCAACCTTAATAGTCGTATTTTTCCAAGTATTATTGTATTTGTATTGCACTCTGTGTTCATCTTTAAACTCAATCTTGTACCAATCTTTCACATCTCTTGTGGCATTAGTTTCACCCCAAGCAATATCTGTGTTAAATCCAGAAACCACACCTAATGCTCCAGGTAATGTTGCACCGTAAGCATTGTGTTCTGGAGTTGCCAATTGCATCACAAACCAAATAGAAGGTAAGTTGAGTCCTAAATGTGGGTCGTTTGCAAGAATGGGGTTTCCTGAATATGATTTATTACCAGAAACAGCCCAATTATTACTTCCATTGTTTGGGTCTGGTTTTATCATAGTTTCTGCAATGGAATCTAAAGGTAATTCGCTTTGTGGTGTTTTGGTTATTGGTGTGTCAATATAGCTCCAGTCTGTTTTTTTTGGAATGATAGGATCGGTTATATCAAAGAAATCGGGATACAGTAAATCAAAACGTTCTTTCCCAAGCAATCTCAAAGCATTGGTATATTCTAAATCTTCATCTCCACCACATAACATATCTGTCATGTACATCAACAAATACGCTGTTTTTTTAATGGTCCAAGGTTCTGGTTTGTATCCTAATAACTTGTATTCAACAGGATAATCTTCAGGGTTTAGAGATTGAATGTAACTATTAACACCTTGGCTATAAGCTTTAAGAAAATCTATAACTTCAGGGTCGTCTTTTTCCATCTTTTTAATGGCATTTTCAGCACCATAACCCATGCCTTTTCTCCGTTGGGTTCTATCGTAATTTAAAGCTTTTTCACCTATAATTTCCGATAACCTTCCAGCTGAAGCATGTGTTTGAAACTCCATTTGCCACAATCTATGTTTGGCAGTAATGTAACCTTGCGCTCTGTATAAATCGATATCGTTTTGTGCAAAAATATGTGGGATTAGATTCTCGTCGTAATGCACCGTTACTTGATTTGAAAGACCATCTATTTGAATGGTTCCAGTTATAGATTCGTCTTGTTCGTTTTGCCAAATCCCTTGAGCTGGATTTAAAAATTCACCAATAGCAGGAACAGAGCCAAACCTAGTATCTAAAACAAAAAAGACGCCAATTAGAAGCAAAAGTGAAGCAATAAATTTGAGGTATTTCATTGAATAAAATTTTAAAAACTAAAGATAGATTATTTTGTTGAATTCGAAGTTTTAAAAAAAGTAGTACTAAAATAAAGACTGTTGTTTATAGGGACTTTCGTGTTCTAGCAACCATTGTTTTCTATGCAAGCCTCCAGCATATCCAGTTAAGCTGCCATCACTACCAATAACTCTATGACAAGGTACGACAATCCATAACGGATTTTTCCCATTAGCATTGGCTACTGCTCGAATGGCTTTGACATCGTCTAATTGTTTTGAAAGTTCTAAATATGAAATCGTTTTTCCATATGGAATGTTTAATAATGCATCCCAAACTTTTTTTTGAAAATCAGTGCCTACAGGATTTAATAATAGGTCGAAATGTTTTCTGTTTCCTTCAAAATATTCGTTGAGTTGATACACACAGTCTTGAAGGCATTCTGGAATAATATCGGTTGTTTTTTCATCTGAATTTAAAACGATAATAGATGAAATCCCGTCGTCGTCTCCACTAATTTTTGTGAATCCTAAAGGAGAATTTATAATGCAGTCTTCCATTAGTCTTCAGGCTTAATGTCGTCTATCAGTCCAAGACGCTTGGCGCGAGCTTCCCAACTTTTTCTTGCCAAAAGTTGTAAATCAGGTACATCGTCACTTTCATCCATAATTTCTAAACCTAGCAAGGTTTCAATAACATCTTCCATAGTTACAAGACCACTTACAGAACCATATTCATCAACAATTAAGGCCATATGATTCTTGCTCTCGACCAATTGTTCGAATAAACGTGGAATTGGCATGTTTCGATTGATGATGATGATGTTTCTTTTAATATCTGAAAGTAGTTTCTCTCCATTCCCAAAAGCCATTTCTTTAAACACTTCATCTTTTAATACCAGTCCAGTAATATTATCAGGATTATCAGTGAAAACAGGAATTCTTGAGAATTTTATATTGGCGTTTTCTTTAAAAAAACGTTCTATGGTTTGGTTTTCATCTTCAATAGTCATGACTGTTCGAGGTGTCATAACATCTTTAGCTAAAACCTCTTTAAAAGTTAACATGTTCTTTATAACTTTACTTTCAGATTCATGAAAAACACCTTCCTCTTCTGCTAAATCGGTCATAGCATGAAAATCTTCACGACTTAAAACACTACCATGTGCGCTACCTCCAATAAGTTTAGTTGTAAGTCTTAAAAGCCATAAGATACCAGTATATTTTAATGGGAAAATTAAAATATTTAGAGAAGTTGCAGTGAAACCTACCAAGGATTTCCAATAGGAAGCTCCAATAGTTTTTGGAATAATTTCGGAAACAATTAATATGAGTAAGGTCATGATAGCCGAGACAATACCAACCGTATTTATTCCGAAAAGCTCTAATTTATAAGGTAATTTTTCAGCTTGGATTCCAACCATCATAGCTCCTAAAGTGTGAGCTATCGTATTTAATGTAAGAATAGCAATTAATGGTTGATCGACATCGGCTTTAAGTGCTTCCAATTTGAAAGCATAATCTTTTCCTTCTTGTTTTTTAATGTTGATAAACGTTGGTGTAACACTTAGCAATACAGCTTCCAAAATGGAACATAAAAATGAAAAGAATATAGATATGGTGGCCCAAAAAATGAGTGTGCTCATTAACGTGTGTTTAGTTTCCTGCTAATTTACGAAATCAATTTCACAATATCCTTAGCAAAGTAAGAAGCTATAATATTGGCTCCTGCACGCTTTATGGCTGTAATTTGTTCCATCATCACAGCATCATGATCTAACCAACCTTTTTCTGCAGCTGCTTTTAGCATGGCATATTCTCCAGAAACTTGATACACAGCAACTGGCACATCGACTTCGTTTTTAATTTCTCTAACAATATCAAGGTAACATAAACCTGGTTTTATCATCACGATATCTGCACCTTCATCGATATCCATTTCTGTTTCTCGTATGGCTTCAAACCTATTGGCATAATCCATTTGGTAGGTTTTTTTATCTTTTGGAATATTCTTTAAATCCACAGGTGCTGAATCTAACGCATCACGAAAAGGACCGTAAAAAGCTGAAGCATATTTTGCCGAATAACTCATAATACCTGTGTTTAAATATCCTTCGTCTTCAAGAGCTTCCCGAATGCTTAAAATTCTGCCATCCATCATATCACTTGGCGCTACAAAATCGGCTCCAGCTTTGGCATGCGAAACACTTATTTCAGCTAATAAATCGGCAGTTTCATCATTTAATACCATACCGTTTTCCACAATACCATCGTGTCCATAAATGGAGTATGGATCTAAAGCAACATCCGTCATTACCAACATGTCTGGACAGACATTTTTTACCGTTTTAATAGCACGCTGCATGAGCCCTTTTTTGTTTAAAGCTTCTTTTCCAATATTATCTTTTAAGTTATCTGGCACTTTTACAAAAAGCAGCACTGATTTTAGGCCCAATTTCCAAAGTTCTTTTACTTCATTTTCAAGTAAATCTAAACTGTAACGAAAATAATTAGGCATAGAAGCAATTTCTTCTTTAATACCTTTTCCTTCAACTACAAAAAGAGGTACTAAAAAATCGTTTGGAGAGATTATGGTTTCTCGAACCAAACTTCTAATGGCTTCGTTGGTTCTTAGTCTGCGATTTCTTCTTATTGGGTACATATTATTTTTTAAATTTAATTTTATCGTTGATAACATCTGCCTTTCTAACCATTTTTTTTGGAGCTTTAAAGCGATAGCCTACAAAAATTTGAAAAAATGGAATGGCATCGTTTACATATGAGGACCTATCTGTATTATGGTTAAGAATTAGATAATTGTAATGAGTCCCCATATAAATATTTGACACATCATAAGTAATAGAGCCTCTAAAATTTAACTCTGTTACTAAAGAAGTCAAGCTTTCGTCTTCTTCAAGATGATTTTTGTCTTTGTTTTTTGAATGATTCAATCCTAATCCAGCTGAGACACCTGTTGAGAGTAATAAATTTTTAGAAGGCACAAAATTGTAGTAGTATGAAGGAGCAAAAACAATATCGTAAGAATCTAATTCGCTATTTGAAAAACCATCTTCAGTTTTTAAATTAATCTTGTTGTAATAATAAATGATACGTGGAATAAAACTTCCGGCACTTTTAATTTGTTTTTCATCTTGACTAACAATGGCTCGAAACGAAAAATTCTCATTAAATATAAAAGAAGTTGCACCACCTATTTTAAACGATTTAAACAAGGGTAGATATACGCTCACATCATTATTTTCAATATAAAATCCTTTTTCTTGATAGACATCAAAAGATTGCATCCAGTGTTTTCCAAAATAAGTTCTAAAACCTAAATTGAATAATTTAGAATCGTCATTATCTTTATTTTCGGCTAAAAAATCTGGTGCAAAAGAATATGAAATGGTAATAGATCTAAAAGAAACAGATGCACCTATACGGTCTTGTTTATTTGGGTTTAAATTAAAAAACAAATTAGAATTTCTATCGTTAACAGTTAAAGAATTTGAGGTGTTAACATAAAAAAACCTAGCTGTTATTCTATTTGGAAAAGTTTCTTTAAACGCTGTGTGTTTTTCATAGATAACTTCAGGAATACTGTCTTGAGCCCAACAAATACTGTTTCCTAAAAGCAAAATGATTAAGTATATGTAATTTTTTACACCCAAGTTCTTGGTTTTTGTAACACGTTTATTAATTTTTCTTCTTCACTACCAACTTCAGGATGATGGTTGTAAACCCATTGCACATGTGGAGGTAAGCTCATTAAAATACTTTCGATTCTACCGTTTGTTTTTAAGCCAAATAGCGTTCCTTTATCGTGAACTAAATTAAATTCTACATAGCGTCCACGGCGAATTTCCTGCCAAGTACGTTGCGCTTCTGTAAATGGTAGCCCTTTCCTTTTTTTAACTATTGGTACATAAGCTTCTAGAAAACTATCTCCAACATCTGTAACAAAATTAAACCAATTCTCCATAGACATAGCTTTTGAAGCTTTGCAATAATCGAAAAATAAACCTCCAATACCACGTGCTTCATTTCTGTGAGAATTATAGAAATATTCGTCGCAGCGTTCCTTGTATTTTGAATAGAATTCTGGATTATGTTTATTACAGGCTGTTTTACAAGTTTGATGAAAATGTTTAGCATCGTCTTCAAACAGATAATAAGGTGTTAAATCTTGTCCACCACCAAACCAACTTTCCACAATATTACCATGAGTATCGTACATTTCAAAGTAACGCCAATTGGCATGGACTGTTGGAACCATTGGGTTATTAGGATGAAGCACTAAACTCAAGCCACAAGCAAAGAAATTGGCGTCTTTTACTCCAAAATGCAGGCGCATGGCTTCTGGAAGTTCGCCATGAACAGCAGAAATATTGACACCTCCTTTTTCAAAAACATTTCCATTTTCAATCACGCGAGTTCGCCCACCACCTCCTTCAGGACGTTTCCAAAGGTCTTCTTGAAATTTCGCCTTGCCATCTACAGCCTCAAGTTTTGATGTAATGGTGTTTTGTAATTCTTGTATGTATTGGTAGAATTTATCCTTCATAATGTAATTCGTAAAGCTCCATGTTTACAGGGTTTTCCCCAGGTGGTGTAAATGCATTTTCGAGTGTTTTAGTCCATTTAAAACCAGATCGTTTTGCTATATTAATACTCTTTTCATTCGTTTTATGAATGATGATTTGTAAATGTTGTAAGCCCAAATCTTCAAAAGCAAATCTGGATACAGCCTTAATACTTTGGGTTACCCAACCTTTACCTGAATATTTTTTACCAATACAATATGCAAATTCACCTTGCTTTATCTGGTAATCGAGATTTTTTAAAATCACCAAACCAGCAACATGGTTCGTGTCAATATCTTTTAGAGCTAAAGTAAACTCTGTTTGGTCTTTAAGAGCAGTATGTTTTTTTTGAATGTAATTTTTTGAATCTAATTCAGATAGGTTTTGAGCTAAAGTTTGAGGTAAATACTCTTGAAAGCTTTTGCCATTAGAAATCATTAAAGCATTTAAACTTGAAGCATCCTCAAGTTTGAGGGCTTCAAGTTTAAATGTTTCTGTTGAAAATGTCATTTTTTTTAAACGTTGTATTCCTTTACAGCATCAATAAATGCTTTAGCATTGTCTAAGGGTATGTTAGGCAAAATACCATGACCTAAATTTACAATATATTTATCTTTTCCAAACTCATTAATCATTTGATGCACCATTTTTTTTATTTCTGATGGTGGAGAAAATAATCTGGTAGGATCAAAATTCCCTTGTAATGTAATGTTGCCTCCTGTTAAGTAACGAGCGTTTCTTGGAGAGCAGGTCCAATCGATTCCTAAAGCTGAAGCGCCGGATTTTGACATGTCATTTAAAGCAAACCAACAGCCTTTTCCGAAAGCAATAACAGGAGTTTCATCTTTTAAAGCATCGATAATTTGTTGAATATATTGCCAAGAAAATTCTTGATAATCTACAGGAGAAAGCATGCCTCCCCAAGAATCGAAGACTTGAACTGCATTACAACCAGCCTTTACTTTTTCTTTTAAATATGCGATGGTAGTATCTGTAATTTTTTGAAGTAATTGATGAGCAGCTACAGGGTTTGTAAAACAAAATTCTTTGGCTTTATCGAAATTTTTAGAGCCTTGACCTTGTACACAATAACATAAAATAGTCCAAGGTGAACCTGCAAAACCTATTAATGGCACTTCGTTATTTAGTTTTTCTTTGGTTGCTTTTATAGCTTGGTAAACATAATCTAATGCGACTGTAACATCAGGAACAATCACATTATCAACATCTTTTTGAGAGCGAATAGGGTTTGGCAAATAAGGTCCAAAATTTGGTTTCATTTGAACCTCAATATTCATAGCTTGAGGAATTACCAAAATATCGCTAAATAAAATAGCAGCATCCATACCATATCTTCTGATGGGTTGTACGGTTATTTCACTTGCTAATTCTGGAGTTTGACAACGTGTAAAGAAATCGTACTTCGCTTTAATTTCCATGAATTCTGGTAAGTAACGACCAGCTTGACGCATCATCCAAACTGGTGGACGATCTACGGTTTCTCCTTTTAATGCTCTTAAAAATAAATCGTTTTTAATCATTTTCAGTTTCCGTCAAAACGGAATTATTTTAATTTAACTTAATTTTTATTAAATGGGTTTTAAATGTAATGTTCGTTCACTAACTCTATCACACTCTCTACAGTTGGAACTTTAGCAACACGAACATCTTCAAAATGTTTTTTGGCTTCCAAAGCTGTAGATTCGCCTATGCAAAAAGCTATGCCATTTCCATGATTTTTCTTTATAAAACTTTGAACGGTTGAAGGGCTAAAAAACATAATACCTTCAATGTTTTCATCTACTTCAATGGCATCAAATTTTGTTTGATAAGCCTCAATTTCATTCACTTTGATGTTGTTTTCACTTAAGATTATTGGCAAATAATCTAGTCTTAAATCGCTACAAAAATAGGTTGCTTCTGTGCCATCAATATATTCAACTAAATAATTGGCTAAGTCTTTAGCATTGTTTTCAGAATGAGTTACTTTTCCAATTCTTTTCTCTACCATGCGTTTGGTTCTTCTTCCAACACAATATATGTTTTCGAAGTTCAATTCTTCTGCTGTACAATTGGTTAAAATAGCTTCAACAGCATTTTTGCTAGTAATGATCGCATTTTTAATTGGAGCTTTTAAAGTAGCAGGAGTAATACGGTTCAAGCTAATTTTAATGGCATCGTTACTTGTAGCAACAATACCTTCGTTAAATAGTTGTTCTTGTCCTTCGGTTAAAGATTTAGTAGAGTAAACATTGGTTTTTTTGTTTTGATTTTTAATACCATCCATTAATTTTTTTCCACCTCGTTCTATAATATAATTAGAACAGTATTGAGCTATATTATGATGTCCACCAAGTTTCTCAGTTCTTGTAACTTCAATTTTTTTGGTGCCATCGGGACTTAACAAGACTCCTTTAAAAACAACTTCCTCGTTTTTATTAATATACGCTAAGGCTCCAATTGGTGCTGAACAACCACCTTCGAGTAAATTTAAAAACTTACGTTCAATCGTTGTACAAATTTCAGTTTCTTCATGATTGATTTCAGCACAAATGGCTCTTATTTCTTCATCTTCTTCTAAAGCAGCGACCATGATAGCTCCTTGGGCTGGAGCAGGAATCATCCAGTCTAAATTAACTGCATCTTCTGGGGTTATTCCTAAACGACCAATACCTGCAGCTGCAAAAATAGCGGCATTCCAGTCTTGGTTTTCTTTTAGTTTTTGTAATCTTAAATTGATATTTCCTCTTAAACCAACAACTGTATGCGTTGGATAACGGTTGAGCCATTGAGCACGACGACGTAAGCTACCCGTTGCTACAATAGCTTCTTTAGAGGATAAAAACTCTTCATTATTTTTAAAGACCAATGTGTCTTTTATGTTACCACGCTTTATTACAGCTGCTTGTACAATGCCTATTGGTAAAACTGTAGGTACATCTTTTAAAGAATGTACGGCAATATCAATATCGTTATTAAGCATGGCGATATCTAGTGTTTTTGTAAAGGCACCAGTGATACCAAGTTCGTGTAGGGGTCTATCTAAAACTAAATCGCCAGTAGATTTTACTGGAACGAGTTCTGTTTGATGACCTAATTTTTCTAATAAACTTTGTACTGCTTTGGCTTGCCAAAGTGCTAATTGGCTATCGCGTGTGCCAATTCTAATTGTTTTAGACATGATTTGTGTTGGATTCTAATTGAAACACCTTTTTTATAAGTTCCAGGCTTTCATCTGTAGGAATTGCATCATCTTTTAAATGATGTGCAAAATGATTCGTTATTTTTTGAATGATATTATTGCTAATTAACTCTGCTTGTTCTTCATTAAAACCAGCTAATTTTTTACGTTGTGTATCTAATTCAGCAATTTTAAAATCGTTTAATTTTAATTTTAATGCTTTAATGGTTGGTGCAAATTTCCTAGTTTCAAGCCAAGCATTAAATTCAGTTTCTACCTCTATTATTATTTGTTTAGCAAGAGGGATTTGTTCCTTGCGTTTTTCTAAAGTTTCGTCTGTGATTTGAGATAAATCGTCTAAATGAATTAAATGAACATGCTCTAATTCTGTAACGTTTATATTTACGTTTCTTGGGATGGATAAATCTAAAATTAATAAAGGTTTTTTAGATTGTATTAAATGCTTGTCAACCGTAGGGTTTTGTGCTCCAGTAGCAACAATTAGAACATCAGATTGATTAATTTCTTCTTGTAAATTGGCATAATCTTTCACTAACAAATTAAATTTTCCAGCCACTTCTTCGGCTTTATTCTTTGTTCTGTTAATTAATGTAATATGCTCATTTTTAGTGTGCTTAACAAGGTTTTCGCATGTGTTTCTACCAATTTTTCCAGTGCCAAAAAGTAAAATGTTTTTATGGGTTATATTCTCTACATTTTTCATAATGTATTGAACCGAAGCAAAAGAAACGGAAGTTGCTCCAGACGAAATATTTGTTTCAGTTTTGATACGTTTGCTAGCTTGAATCACGGCATTTATCAGTCGTTCTAAAAAAGCATTTAATAAGTTGAATTTTTTAGAATTTCTAGCACTTGCTTTAAGCTGACTAATGATTTCGAAATCACCAAGAATCTGACTGTCTAGCCCAGAACCCACTTTAAACATGTGCGAAACAGCTTCTTTCCCTTTATAAATATAAGCCACATCTTGAAACTCTTCTACAGTACCTTTGGTGTTTTCGCAAAGTAATTTGATAAGTTGGTAGGGATGTTCAGCAAAACCATAAATTTCTGTTCTGTTACAAGTAGAAGTCACAATTAGACTTTCAATTCCTGTTTCTTTGGCCTGTTGTAATAAGTTAATCATTGCCAGATCGTCTAAACTAAAATGACCTCTAATTTCAGCATCAGCTTTTTTATAGCTTAAACCAATAGCGTAAAAGTATGTTGTTTTGGGTGTATTCATATATTCCATACCTGACTTGGGAATTTGAAAGCAAATGTATACCTATGTTTAGATAAAAAGTAACGCTCAAAGAACTTTAAGTGTCGCTAATCGTTTTTTAACTATATTTTTTAATATAATATGATAATTATCATACTTTTGCCCTTATATCAATGCTTTTAAACAATTTAGTTTAGAATGAATCTAAATAAAATAGAATGAATTCAAGTTTTAGTGCAGAAAAAAACATCGCTAAAGGTGCTTTTTCTGAAGTGGATATTGATCAAGATTTTTTTGTTTTGACGTATCAGAATGAAAGTGGAGTTTTTGAAACTCTTGAACGTAAGATAGATAGTAGTTTTATTCAATTTCATTATTGTGTTAAAGGATCCAGTAAATTTATTTTTAATGAAGGCAAATACGCTTTAGATATTCAGGATGAGAATTCGTTACTACTTTATAATCCGCAACGCGATTTACCAATACATTTAGTAGTGAATCCACATTCATGGCTTGTTTCGATATTGATTTCTATTAAAAAATTTCACAGCCTATTTTCTCAAGAGGCAGATTATATCACGTTTTTAAGTGATGATAATAAAGATAAGAAGTATTATAAAGATGGTAAAATCTCACCTTCTATGTCTATTGTTTTAAATCAGCTGATAAATTACAACCTGAATTCATCAATAAAAAACCTGTATTTTAAAGGAAAGGCATACGAATTATTGAGTTTGTATTTTAATAGAAGCGAAGATGCTAATATAGAACAATGCCCTTTTTTAGTAGATGAAACCAATGTTATTAAAATTAGAAAAGCTAAAGATATTATTATTTCTAGAATGTCAGAACCTCCAACACTACAAGAACTTGCAGACGAAATTCAGCTAAGCCTAAAAAAACTAAAAGAAGGATTCAAAGAAATCTATGGCGATTCTGTTTTTAGTTTTTTATTCGACTATAAAATGGAGTTTGCCAGAAAGCTCTTAGAATCTGGAGGACATAATGTAAACGAAGTAGGTTTGAAAGTAGGTTATAGTACATCGAGCCATTTTATCTCGGCATTTAAAAAGAAATACGGAACGACTCCAAAAAAATATATAATGTCGGTATCTTCGCAGACATAATTTTTTAGAATTTTAAGATCAAGATTTTTATTTTTTTGTTAAATATATGAAAGGAATATTATTAGTAAACCTTGGATCTCCTGAAAGTCCTAACCCTAAAGATGTTAAAGAGTATTTAGGAGAGTTTTTAATGGACGAGCGTGTTATTGATGTACCACTTTGGGCAAGAACACTTATTGTAAAAGGCATTATTTTAAACACCAGGCCTAAGGCTTCAGCTGCTGCTTATCAGAAAATTTGGTGGGAAGAAGGGTCTCCTTTAATTGTTATCTCAGAAAGATTACAGAAAAAAGTGCAGCAACAACTCGAAAACTATCCTGTAGCTTTGGCTATGCGTTATGGTTCCATGACCATTCAAAAAGGACTTCAGGAATTAGTAGATGAAGGTGTGGATGAAGTGTTGTTAATTCCTTTATATCCACAGTTTGCAATGGCAACAACAGAAACCATTTTAGTATTAGCCGAACAGATTAGAAAAGCTCACTTTCCAAATATAAAAATCACAGATTTTCCAGCTTTTTATAATAATTCAGAATATATAGAAGTGCTTTCAAATAGTATTTCAAAACATTTGGAGGGAAATCCATACGAACATTTATTGTTTTCATATCACGGCGTTCCAGAAAGACATATTTTTAAAAGCGATGTCACTAAATCTCATTGTAAAATAGATAGAAGTTGTTGCGAAACCCCGTCGAGTGCTCACGAATTTTGCTACAGGCATCAATGTTTGGAAGTCACGAGGTTGGTTGCAAAAAAATTAAATTTAAAGCCAGGCACTTATTCAAGTAGTTTTCAATCTCGTTTAGGTTTCGATCCTTGGTTGCTACCATATACAGACAGAACTATTGAGCGATTAGGTAAAGAAGGCATTAAAAATATGGCTATTGTAACACCTGCTTTTGTTAGTGATTGTCTAGAAACTTTGGAAGAAATTGCCATGGAAGGTCAAGAAATATTTCATGAAATTGGAGGTAAAGAATTTACAACCGTTCCTTGTTTAAACGATGATGATCCATGGGTGCATTTACTGGCAAAATGGATAAAAAGTTGGGCAGAACCTAGTATAGCAGAACGCGTTTAATGGCAAAAGCAACGTCACAAGATTTAGGCAAACAACCTATAGGTAAACTTCTTATAAAACAAGCAGTTCCAGCTTCTATTGGCATATTGGTCATGTCTCTAAACATTCTTGTGGACACAATTTTTGTGGGTAATTGGATTGGGTCTACTGCCATTGCTGCTATTAATGTGGTCTTACCAGTTTCTTTTTTTATTGCTGCCTTAGGAATGTCTATTGGTATTGGAGGTTCCTCCATTATTTCCAGAGCTCTTGGTGGAGACCACACAGAAAAAGCCTTAAAAACATTTGGTAACCAAATAACTTTAACGCTTTTGTTTACAGTTACTTTAGTGGTTTTTGGATTGTATTATGTCGATGATATTATTCCTGCTTTTGGAGGAAAAGGAGCCATTTTCGAACCTGCAAAAATTTATTATACTATTGTGCTTTATGGTGTGCCATTTCTAGCCTTATGCATGATGGGGAACACAGTTATAAGAGCAGAAGGCAAACCCAAATTTGCCATGTACGCTATGATGATTCCTTCGGTAGGAAACCTTATTTTAGATTATATTTTTATAAATCTTTTAGATTTTGGCATGGAAGGAGCAGCTTGGGCAACTACCATATCTTATTTGTTGTGTTTTGGATTTAT
This sequence comes from Flavobacteriaceae bacterium LYZ1037, assembly GCA_003144015.1. GTDB lineage: Bacteria > Bacteroidota > Bacteroidia > Flavobacteriales > Flavobacteriaceae > Xanthomarina. Next base: position 187,160 of record QFWS01000004.1, read on the forward strand.
TTTCTGGTATTTTCTTTCTAAGAATTCAGAATTAAAATTGAAATTCCCACATTTTGGACTTCAAAAAGCTATTGTTTCGGAAATTGGATCCCTGGGTTTTGTTACATTGGCCAGGCAAGCCGTTGTGAGTATTACCTATCTTTTTATGAATAATATTCTCTACGATTTAGGTGGAGAATCTTCAGTAACGGCTTACGCTATTGTTGGCAGAATGCTCATGTTTGCTTTATTTCCTGTGTTTGGAATTACGCAAGGATTTTTACCAATAGCAGGATTCAATTATGGTGCAGGAAAATTTGCAAGAGTTAGAGAATCGATTAACACAGCTATAAAATATGCGGTGTTTTTAGCAACCATTATTTTTATATTACTCATGATTTTCCCTGAAGCTATAACAAGGTTATTTACTAACAATGCTGAGGTTATTAAAGAAACTCCAAGTGCAATGCGTTGGGTTTTTGCAGCGACACCTATTATAGCCATTCAGCTTATTGGTGCTGCTTATTTTCAAGCTATCGGGAAAGCCATTCCAGCACTTTTATTAACTTTAACAAGGCAAGGCTTCTTTTTTATACCTCTAATTCTCATTTTGCCTATATTTTATGGCGAATTAGGTGTTTGGATGTCCTTCCCAATTTCAGATATATTAGCCACTATTGTCACAGCTTTTTATTTAAATAAAGAAATAAAAGCAACATTAGTCATTCAACTAGAAGAAAAAGAATAAGTACCTTTAGACTGTGGAATATTACAATTACATAAAATCACTTCACCTTATTTTTGTGATTACTTGGTTTGCAGGTTTGTTTTACATTCCTAGACTTTTTGTGTATCAAATAGAAGCGTTTCATAAGCCTTCTCCAGAAAAAGAAATACTTGGTAAACAATTAAAGCTTATGGCAAAAAGATTGTGGAATATTATTACTTGGCCTTCGGCTATTTTAGCAACTATTTTTGCTGTTTGGTTATTAATATTACAACCGCAATGGTTACAACAACCATGGATGCATGTTAAATTAGGGTTTGTTTTGCTTTTATATATCTACCATTTTAAAACACATATCTATTACAAACAACTGCAACAAGATGTCGTTAAAAAGTCATCTAATTTTATGAGACTTTGGAACGAAGGAGCCACATTTATTTTATTTGCAGTGGTGTTTTTGGTTATTTTAAAAAGTGCAATTAATTGGGTATTTGGTGTTATTGGTATTTTTGTTTTGGGCATGTTATTAATGTTAGGTTTCAAAATGTACAAAAGAATTAGAGAGAGAAACCCAGAAGCTTAATAAGCAATTTCTAAACCGTACTTTTCATTTTTTTAAACGTAGCACCAATTGAATTTTAAATATAGCTTTAGTCAAGCACATTTGGTTTGATTATTGTTATATTTATTGCAGCACAATTTTTAGCATGAATTTAGGAAAACTTTCGCTTCGACTTCGCATTTTTATAGCCATGATTCTATTGGTTTTATTAGCATCTATCCTTATTGCTGCTGTAACTATTTATCAATATAATGAAGAGGCCAGAGACTACCATAAAGAACGATTAGAGCGAAAAGAAGAAAATATAAAAGAAAGTATAGAATACGCTATAAAAAAAACAACCTATCCCGTTACTACAGAAAATATAGCCCTTATTTTTAAAGAAGAAATTTATGAAATTGCTGCCATTCATAAATTACAGATTAACCTATACGATTTAGATGGCGAACTTATAAAATCTTCAAAACCACGCTTTGTAACAGATTCCATTTCAAAATGTTTAGACCCTGAGGTTTTAAATGTTATTTCTAATACGTACGAGCATAGATTTGTAAGTAAAACTGTTGAAGGTGGCGAGTCCTTTTTGTCTTCATACACCTATATTACAGATAAAAAATTCAAACCATTAGCCATATTAAACTTACCATATTTAGAGAACGACGATTTTCTAAACAAAGAACTTAACGAGTTTTTAGAGCGATTAGCATATGCCTATTTATTAATGCTTGTAATTGCCATAAGTCTGGCATATTTTCTTTCAAAATATATTACCAAATCGCTTAAAACCATTAGTGATAAAATGAATGAAACCAGACTGGAAAAACACAATAAAAAAATAGAGATTGAATCTTCCAGCGAAGAGATTGCAGCTTTGGTAAAATCGTATAACGACATGATTGATCAATTAGAAGCAAGTGCTGTAAAATTAGCCACTAGCGAACGTGAACAAGCTTGGAGGGAAATGGCTAAGCAGGTAGCGCATGAAATTAAAAACCCCTTGACACCTATGCGATTAAGTGTACAAAGTTTTCAGAGAAAATTCGATCCAAACGACGAGAACATCTATCAAAAAGTAGACGAATATTCTAAAACGCTTATTCAGCAAATAGACACCATGAGTTCTATTGCTTCGGCATTTTCAAATTTTGCTAAAATGCCAGCTCAACAAAACGAAATGTTGAATTTGGTTGAAATTACACGCTTGGCTTTAGATATTTTTAGTGAAGATTATATTGTGTTTCAATGCGAAGAAACTGAGATTATGGCTAAATTAGATAGAACACAGCTTATTCGTGTGATTACCAATTTGGTAAAAAACGGTATTCAAGCCATTCCAGACGAGCAAGAAGAAAAACATATTGGAGTTAAATTATTTGAAAAAAACAAACAAGTAATTATTGAAATTACAGATAATGGTATTGGTATTACGGAAGAAAATAACCGAAAGATTTTTGAACCAAAATTTACCACAAAATCAAGTGGTATGGGATTAGGACTTGGAATGGTAAAAAACATTGTGGAAACTTATAACGGAAATATTACCTTTACAACTCAAAAAAATAAAGGCACAACGTTTAAAGTGTCTTTTCCAAAAGATTAAAAAAACTTAAATTATAAATATGATCGCTCTTGGTTAATTGAAGCGTCATTATAAAATCAACAATCATGTCATACAACAACATCATTTCAGAAAGCAATAACGGAATAACAACCATAACTATTAACAGACCAAGTAAATTAAATGCTTTAAACAAGGCAACAATTCAAGAATTACATGATGCTTTAGATGCAGCAAATAAAGATGCCAACACCAAAGTCATTATTGTAACAGGAAGTGGCGAAAAGGCTTTTGTTGCTGGAGCAGATATTAGCGAGTTTGCGCATTTTGATGTTGCAAATGGTGGAAAGTTAGCAGCAAAAGGGCAAGAATTACTATTCGATTTTGTTGAAAATTTATCAACTCCAGTAATTGCTGCAGTTAATGGTTTTGCACTTGGTGGAGGCTTGGAATTAGCAATGGCTTGTCATTTTAGAGTGGCTAGCGATAATGCTAGAATGGGACTTCCAGAAACGTCTTTAGGTGTTATTCCTGGTTATGGTGGCACACAACGTTTACCACAATTGGTTGGGAAAGGTCGTGCTATGGAACTAGTTATGACAGCTGGAATGATTGACGCTAACCAAGCACTTGCTTATGGCTTGGTAAACCATGTAACTACCCAAGAAGAACTTTTACCACTTGCAGAAAAAATTGCCAGTAAAATTATGCGAAATTCCTCAGTTGCCATTAAAGGCGCAATTAAAGCTGTGAATGCAAATTTTAAAGATGGCGTAGATGGTTTTCAAGTAGAAATTGAGGAATTTGGAAACTGTTTTGGTACCGAAGATTTTACCGAAGGAACGACTGCTTTTTTAGAAAAACGTAAAGCTGATTTTCCTGGGAAATAAAAGATTATTTTACAGATTTAATTAGAATTTCATTTACGTGTTTGTGTATGATTTGTGGTGTGTTTAAGTACCTAATTTAGCTAATAAAAACCGAATAGAAAATCCGTGAGGATTTTCGTAAGTAGGCTAGAACTAGCAATTAATTTTATACGGTGTTAGCTGCTGGAATTTTGTATTTTAATGAAGACTAATGACTCTCGTCACAGTCCAATTTTCATCCGTTTTTTTCCAAATCATAACGAATCTACTTGCTTGTGTTTTATTTTCTGGAGTTTCTTTGTTATTAAAAGTATGATAACCCATAATAACAGCTCCATAATCCTTTATAGGGTAAACCTCTAAACTACCATCAATTAAGGTTCTTGAAACTTTATTGCAAATATTGTTTTCCAGTGCAGTTAGAACTTGTTTTTTTGAGGTAGATAGGCCTCCTTCATCGTGAAAAAATTCCAAATCTTCCGAATAAAGAGCGGTTTGCACATCCATATCACAGGAATTATAAGCATCAAATAATTTTTTATCCAACGATACAATAGTTTCATACAATTCTTGATTGGCAGGTACATAAGTTCTTCCTAAAATATCTTCATATGTTTCTTGTGAATAGGATAATGAGGCTTGTAATAGAATAATTGAAATAAAAAGCAATCTTATTTTTTGAAAAATCATATCATTTTTAATTTAGGTTAATTGTTTCTTATTCTTGCAGCTAACGGTCTGATATGAAATTGTTTTAATGTTTTATATCAGCTGTAAACGAAGTTCGTCTTTTTTTTGCACAAAGTCAAGATTAAGAGATTTTGTTAATTGCCAAATTCAAGTTGTCGTTGATATTCTTTGGTATCAAAATGGCCTTTCGATTCTTGGATGAGTCCTTCTTCACTTAAAGTCCATGCTTCAAAACCACTAATTTGCACTTTTTTACCAGTGCCATTAGGTCCAGTGTTTGTTCCTATTAACGTCCAATGGAATTCGGTGCTATTTGTTTTTGGAACAAGGCTATCAAAACGTACAACCATATCTGGAAAAGCAGTCATAAATCCTTGTGCCACGTTTGTTATCGCTTCTCTGCCAATGGCATGATCGCCATCATTTACTTGTAATGATCCATCTTCTTCAAAGAACATAGCTACAAATTCCGGTCGCACACCACTCCAGACCTGCGCGTAGCTTTTAGCAAAAATCTCCAAATCAAATTTTCTCAACTCTTCAGGTAAGCGTGTATTTGTAAATGAGATGTTAATAAACTTCCATTTACCATCTTCCTTGACAAGCGTGAAATTGTCGATGTTATTTGTCCGTGGAACACCAAAACTATGTAAGGTAGCATCAGCCCAAACAAAAGCAATTTGCCCTTTATTTATAAGGGTTTTGTATTTATTTACTGGCTCGTAAAAGGGCTTCCGTTCACGATTTTTTTGTGACTCAAAATATTCACCAATTGTGATGACGGAATTTTTCGAAGCTCCATCTCGAATTATGGCACTTGCCAAGTTTGCTTTGTTTGAAACTATGGAATCCAAAGCTTGCCAATTAGAATTACCTACATTAAATAATAGCTTTTCTACAAGGGCTTTTAATTCTTCTTCCTCTGGATTTGGGGTTATTTCATTTTGTTCTGTAAGAACTTCTTCAATGACATCTGGTTTGTCTTGTTTTGATTGGCAACTAATAATAAGGATGGAAAGAACCAAAATGAATACGTTTGGATTTCTTAAAGAATTCGTCATCATGAATACGTTTTATTTATAATATAGATTGATATGAAACGCTATTTCTTGTAGGTAGAGAGGTACTAAGATATCATTTATTTCTAATAATGGTAATTAGGTTGCAACTTAAAATGGATTCTTCAGTCGTTTCTCCTTGATTGACGGTCTGTCTTCTTGACTAAATTTTTCAAGATGTTGTTATTTCAACGATAGGAGGAATCTATAGTAATAAGATTCTTCGGTCGTCCTTTGAGACTCTCTTTGTATGACATATAAACTATTTTTCACCTTCCCATTCGGCATAAAATTGCTCTAGATAAAGCATCATGAACTCATGGCGTTTTTCGGCAATTAGTTTCCCTGTTTTTGTATTCATGAGATCTTTTAACAACAATAATTTTTCGTAAAAATGATTGATGGTTGGAGCCGTAGATTTTTTATAGACATCTTTGCTCATGTTGAGGTCTGGAAGAATATCTGGATTGTAAAGTGCTCTGTTTTTAAAGCCACCATAATTAAAGGTTCTAGCAATACCAATAGCTCCAAGTGCATCTAATCTATCTGCATCTTGAACCACATCTAATTCTGGGGATTTAAAAGTCTTTGAAGGATCAAGAGATGAGTTGTATGAAATGTTTTCAATGATATTAACAACATGTTCAATTACGTCTTTTTCAACATGTATACGAGTTAAAAAATCTTGAGCTAATTTGGGCCCAACTGTTTCGTCTCCATCATGGAACTTGCTATCAGCAATATCATGTAATAAAGCACCAAGTTGGACAACAAATCCATCCACTTCTTCTTTTTTAGAAATAAGTAAGGCATTTTTATAGACCCTTAAGATGTGAAACCAGTCATGACCACCTTCGGCATGCTTTAGGGTTTCTTTTACAAAAGTTTTGGTGTTTTCAATTTGCTCTTGCTGTGTCATGTTAAGATTTAAACAGCAGGTTCCACCCATTTAAACTGATGCGAATTTTCTGGAATTTTCATACGTTCAGAAAGTCTGGTTAAACGCGATGGTAGTTTCATTAAATAGTCTCGCGCTTTTTCGGCTTCATCAGATAGGTTGGTTATTTTATCTATTTCCCAACGTTTAATAAGCTTATCTAAAATATCCACATAATCGTTGGATGTGTAAACACCAATTCGTTGTGCTGTATTTGAAAACTCTTCGAAAGCAGAACCAATTTTACCACCAGATTCTCTTAAAAAATGTGCTGGCATCGTAATTTTTAGCTTCATCATTTGTTGAAAGGCCATCATCATTTGGTTGGGATCTACTTTAAAAATGCGTTCTACAAATTCGCAATAAGCATGATGGTGTCTCATCTCGTCTCCCGAAATAATTTTACACATTTTGCTTAATTGCTTATTGCCTTTGTCTTTAGCTAGTTTAGCCACACGATTGTGAGAAATGTAAGTTGCTAACTCTTGAAAACTGGTATATAAGAAGTTTTTGTATGGATCTTGATCTGTACCAATATCAAAACCATCGGCAATAAGATGCTGTGTGGTTTTTTCAATTTCTTTCATATTTACACGTCCAGAAAGATAAAGATATTTGTTTAAAACGTCTCCATGTCTATTCTCTTCGGCAGTCCAGTGTCTTACCCATTTTCCCCAAGAATTTCTACCAACTTGATCCACACCTTCTACATCCATTAACCAAGACTCGTAGGTTGGTAAAGCTTCTTCAGTAATCATATCTCCAACTAAAACCACCCAAAAATCGTAAGGAAGTTCTTTAGAAAGTTCTCTAATTTCTTTTACTTCTTCCATGAAGTTTTCACCTTCAGAATTAGGTAAAAAATCTGATGGTTGCCAAATACTATCTACAGGAATTAAATATTTTTCAATTAAAGAATCGACATCCTTCTCTAAATGGTTCATGACTTCTAATCTGACATTTTTTAACGACATAATTTAGAATTTTAAGGTTTTATACAAGAACAAATAGTGGTTTCAATTTGTTTAATTAACTTTTGCTTATCATCAAAGTTAGTTAATTTTAAAGGTTCATGAACCGTTAATTGGATGTGATTTCCAATTCCCATAGGAAATTTACCATATCTTAACATTTTCCATGAATTATTAATAGTAATAGGAACAATGGTTGCTGAAGGAATTTTTTTAAATAACATTTCCAATCCTTTGGTTTGAAAAGGTTTTGGGTGTCCATCTTTACTTCTTGTGCCTTCAGGAAAAATAACGGCTGAGCGTTTGGTTTCTTCAATATATTCTCCAAATTTTAAAATAGCAGGTAAGGATTGTCTTGGGTTTTTTCTGTCGATCAATACCGAACCACCATGACGTAAATTGTAGGACACGCTTGGAATGCCTTTGCCTAATTCCTTTTTACTGATAAACTTTGGATGATGTTTGCGCATATACCACATAATAGGTGAAATGTCGTACATGCTTTGATGATTAGACACTATAATTAAGGGAGTATCTTTACTTATAGTATGTGGATTGGTAAAGGTGTAACGGGTTCCTAAAATATTGGTACACCTCATGATAAAAAACTGAAGCCAATCGACACTAATTTTATGGGCTTGATATCCTAACACATTATAACAAAACCATTGGATAGGATGGAATACAACTAAAGTCGATAAAAAGACGACAGCGTAAATAGACGTTAAGATATAAGCTACTAATTTTTGCATGTTACAAAATTAAGAAAATATAAGAGCTTACAAACATTAATAGATAGGAATACAGGTATTATCTACGCAGTTGAAACCTATTGGAGGTTGTGGAGTATCACAAGTTGACATTCCACTACAACCCTCTTGATTGAAAGTCGCTTCAAGAGTATTGAAATCAGTAACCCAATTAGTAAGTTCTAAAGTGTCAATGGAAGTGGTATAAATTAAGAATTCCCATGGACCACCACATGGTTTGCTTCCGAAAGCTATAAAACGACATTCAAAATCGTCACTACAGATTGAAGTTTCTGCAAAAGCTCGGATTTGGTTTCGCTGTTCGTTTAAAAATAATTTCCTGTCTTTACATGAAGTAGGTTCATCATCATCTGAACAACTAAAAGCAGCTAAAAAGATTAGTTGCGAAATGATTAAGCTTATAATAAATGAGATTTTCATTACGGTTTTTTAAGACACAATATTATTAAATCCATATGAAATTCTATAAAAAAGCCACGATAAAAATCGTGGCTTTATAATTTTAATTATAATGCTAGACTAACAGTGTTCGTTATAAGCATCGATTAAGTTTTCTGCAATAATTTCTGCTGGACGTCCTTCAATATGATGACGTTCTAACATGTGAACCAATTCACCATCTTTAAACAAAGCCATACAAGGAGAACTAGGAGGGAACGGAATCATGTGCTCTCTAGCTTTATCAACAGCTTCTTTATCTACACCTGCAAAAACCGTTACTAAATTTGTAGGACGTTTTGCGTTTTGAATACTCATTCTTGCTCCTGGTCGTGCATTAGCTGCTGCACATCCACAAACCGAGTTTACTACTACTAAAGTAGTACCTTGTTTAGCTAAAGCAGTTTCAACAGCTTCGGCAGTATGTAATTCTTCAAAACCAACTTTGGTTAAATCTTCACGCATTGGTTTTACTAATTCTGCTGGATACATATCTTAAATTTTTAGATTAATATTTTCCCGATGTCTCGGGACTGCAAAGATACGGAAAAAGTAATCATTTGTCATGGAGCATTAGCAGACTTTTAACGTGTTAAGATTTTTTGAAGACCAATTAAATTTTAGGGCGTTTGCGTAACAATTTCAACAAATAATCGACTAACAATAGTATATTTGCCCAAAATTTAATAGTGTAATAATTCGGATTTCGTGAACCTGTTAAAGAATCTAAACATTTTTCAATAATAATGAAATCTGTACAGGTTTACCCAAAAATTGATAGGTTTAAATGACAGTTTTAAATCCTTAAAAAGAACAAAAATAAATGAGTTTTTCAAAATGGATTGGTGCAGCTTTAGGATGGTCGATTGGAGGTCCAATAGGAGCTATACTTGGTATGGCATTAGGCAGTGTGGTTGATGGATTTTCTAATGGAAGTATTAAAGTAGATACACAACAGCCTTATAGAAGAACTAGGCAAACCCAATCTGGCGACTTTGAAGTGAGTCTCTTGGTGCTTTCTTCTATTGTTATAAAAGCAGATGGCAAACAAGATCAACGAGAATTGGATTTTGTACGTCAGCAATTTGTTGGAATGTACGGTAAAGATAGAGCCAATCGTGCTTTTAAGTTGTTTAAAAATATAAATAAACAAGACATTCCAACACGTCAGGTTTGTTTGCAAATAAGACAAATGATGGATCATCCATCACGTTTGCAATTGCTTCATTTTTTATTTGGAATAGCTAAAGCAGATGGGATTGTGGTTGAAAGCGAAGTGAGCATTATTCAAACCATTGCAAATTACTTAGGGATTAGTCACCAGGATTTTGAAAGTATCAAAGCCATGTTTTATAACAGCAGCGATAACGCCTATAAAATTCTTGAAATAACTAAAGAAGCTACTACTTCAGAAATAAAAGCGGCTTATAGAAAAATGGCTAAGAAATACCATCCCGATAAAGTGATTCATTTAGGTAAAGAACACCAACAAGGGGCAGAAGAAAAGTTTAGACAGGTTCAAGATGCTTATGAGCAGTTGCAGAAAGAGCGAGGGTTTTAACCTCTAAACAAGAAGAAATCGTCTTTCATATCTTCAATTTGGGCATCTTCGTTGGTAATTATATAATTGATAGCTTTTGAAGTAAATTCATCTCCTTTTTGGGTTAAGGACACAATATTATTGTCAATAATAATCATGTTGTTTTTTAGGGCGAGATCCAAAACGGTTTTAGCTCTTACTTTTTGCCAATTGATATGTTCCTGAAGGTGATTCACATGTCGTTCACGTGTTTCAGAATGATTTTTTAAATGAAGTAAAAAGGTCAATAGAGATACTTCTGTACGTTGTTGTTTTTCTCGATACATTACAGCAATCAACCCTTTGCTTGGCGCAAACAAATAGATAATTAAGAACAATAAACCCAACATGGTTGTAATAGAACCTGCAATAGAAGCATCCAACCAATGAGCTAGCCAATAGCCAGAAATTGCACTAAACACACCAAAGGAGATAGCAAGACCCAACATCTTCTTTAAATTTGTGGTCAGTAAATAGGCGCTTGCAGCAGGAGCAATCATTAATGCCACTACAAGAATGGCACCAACAGCATCGAAAGCACCAACAGTTGTAACAGAAGCAACTGTCATTAATCCGTAATGAATTAAGGCTGGAGAGAACCCTAAAGAAGCTGCTAAACCTGCATCAAAAGTGCTTATTTTTAATTCTTTAAAAAAGGCAATTAATAAGCCAATGGTCATGGATAAGATTGTTCCAATAATCCATAAGGATTTTGGACCAACATCTGCTCCAGCAATCATAAGCCTATCGAATGGAGCAAAAGCTAATTCACCTAATAACACAGCATCCACATCTAAATGCACATCGTTGGCATTTTTAGCAATTAAAATAACGCCAATACTAAACAAGGCAGGAAAGACTAGGCCAATGGCTGTATCTTCTTTTACCAAGCCCGTTTTTTGAATCCGTTCAACTAAAACAACTGTAATAACTCCCGTTAAAGCAGCTAATAAAATAAGAAAAGGAGAGTTGAGGTCTTGTGTAATGAAAAAGCCAATGACAAGTCCAGGTAAAATAGAATGACTAATAGCATCGCTAATCATAGCCATTTTTCTAAGTACTAAAAAAGTACCTGGAATAGCACAAGCAACAGCCACCAAGCTTGCAATTAATTGTATTTCTATTTGTGCATTATTCATCTTTTATGGCTTGTTGATTATATAAATTGGCAGCAGTTTCAAACCCTTTTTCTGTTAAACTCCACATGGTTCCATCTAAGGTTACATAATCTTTATCTACTAATTTTTGAAGGGTTTTACGTGTGTAACCTTGAAAATTATTTAAGATTTTTATGGTATGTGGATGCGAAATATTCTCGTGAGTTTCAGCAATATGATACATAAATGCTAAAGTTTTTTGTTGTTCTAAATCACGTCTGTTAGAAATAAATCTAATTTGACGGAAAAGCAATCCTCGACTAGGTGAAAAAATGAAAGAGAATATGACAAAAACAGAAGCAACAATAACAATAACTGGTCCTGTAGATAAATTGTTTTGGCTAGCACTAATGGCAGTTCCAAATACTCCCGAAAATGCGCCAAAAATTGCAGCTAAAAGCACCATTTTTGATAAACTATTTGTCCACTGTCTTGCAGCAGCTGCAGGCGCTAATAACATGGCACTCATTAGTACAACACCAACAGTTTGTAATCCTAAAACGATGGCTAAAACAATGAAAGACGTAATAAGGATGTCAATGAATTTGGTATTAAAACCAAGGGTTTTAGCATAGTCTGCATCAAAGAGAAAGAGTTTGAATTCTTTCCAAAAGAACAACAACACAATGAGGCATAGACCTGTAATAATTGCCATTAGCCACACATCGCTTTCTACTAAGGTTGCAGCTTGACCAAATAAATATTTATCCAATCCAGCTTGATTGGCATTCGGTTGCTTTTGTATAAATGTTAATAGCAACATTCCAAATCCGAAAAACAAGGAAAGGATTAAACCTAAGGCTGTATCTGATTTTAAATGTGTTTTAGTAACAATCCCTCGAATCCAAAAGGTCCCAATTAAACCACTTACTAAGGCTCCAATAAGTAAGGTGTTGCTGTCTTTAGCTCCGGTAATTAAAAAGGCAATGGCAATTCCGGGAAGTGCAGCATGAGAAATAGCATCTCCAAGTAAACTTTGTTTTCTTAATACAGCAAAACTACCAAGCATACCAGTAACAGCACCTAAAACAGCTGTTCCTAATGTAATAGTTCGTAACGTGTAGTCACTAAAAACTAAAGAAAAATACTCTTGAATGTCCATTATTCTTGAATGCTTACTTTATAATTTATGCCGTATGTTTTGGTTAGATTATCATCATTAAAGATGTCTTTAACAGGTCCAGTTGCTATTTTCTTCACATTTAAAAAAGTAACCCAGTCGAAATATTCTGGAACGGTTTGTAAATCGTGATGAACCACAATAACCGTTTTTCCTGCTTTACGTAATTCCTTTAAAATATTAATAATAGCAATTTCTGTAGTAGCATCGACACCTTGAAACGGTTCGTCCATAAAATATATTGAGGCATCTTGCACTAAAGCACGAGCTAGAAAAATACGCTGTTGTTGGCCTCCAGAAAGCTGGCTGATCTGTCTGCCTTTAAAAGGTAGCATGCCTACTTTTTCTAGAGCTTCAAGAGCTGCTTTTTTTTCTTTTTGCCCTGGACGTTTTATCCAACCTAAGCTTCCATAAGTTCCCATCATAACAACATCTAAGGCTGTTGTAGGAAAATCCCAATCGACACTTCCTTTTTGAGGCACATAAGCAACTAGTTTGCGTTGCTGGTCGTATGGTTTTCCATAGATGCTTACACTTCCGGCAATAGGTTTTAGAATGCCTAATATGGCTTTAATTAAGGTGGATTTTCCTGCGCCATTTGGACCAACGATAGCCATAAGAACCCCTTCGGGAATTTCTAAATCAATATCCCAAAGTACAGGCTTGTAATTGTATGCAACCGTTAAATCGTCTACTTGTACTGCTATTTTTTTGTCCATTATTTTAATGCATTTACAATTGTATTGACGTTGTATTCAAACATACCAATATAAGTGCCTTCAGTTGTTCCAGCATTTCCTAAAGCATCTGAAAACAAAGTGCCTCCAATAATTACGTCATGACCTTTAGACTTAACTGCTGCTTGTAGAGCCTCAATAGTTCTCTTTGGAACGGAACTTTCAACAAATATAGCTTTCACTTTCTTATCAATAATAAAGGTTGTTAATTTTTGAACATCTTGCACACCAGCTTCGGTTGCAGTTGAAAGGCCTTGTAAGCCTACTACTTCAAATCCGAAAGCTCTTCCGAAGTAATTAAAGGCGTCATGAGCTGTAACTAAAATGCGTTTGTCCTTTGGAAGGATACTTATAGTTGTTTTTAATTTTTCGTTTAAAACGTTTAATTTTTCGATATACGTTTTTGCATTTGCCTCATAAAAAAGCTGGTTTTCAGGATTGATTTCAGATAATTGATCTGCCACATATTGTGTGATTTGAATCCAATAATCAACATTAAACCATATATGAGGATCGTAATTACTTGCAAAATATTCTGAAGAAATAAGTGTGTTTTGATCTAATGCATCTGAAACAGCAATGGTTTTAATGTTTTGATGACTCATTTTCTCGAAAACTTCTACCAATTTACCTTCCAGGTGTAATCCACCATAGAAAACAACATTTGCATTTGCCAATTTAGTAACATCTCCTTCACTTGCTTTATATAAATGTGGATCGACACCAGAACCCATGAGTCCCTGCACATTTATACGGTCTCCGCCAATGTTTTTTACCAAATCGGTAATCATGGTTGTGGTTGTTACAATATTTAATTTACCATTGTTTTCTTTTTCGTTTTTACAGCTACTAATTGCTAGAAACACTAAGGATAAAAGAATAATTTTTTTCATTTCTAATTGTTTTTTGAAGGAATTCTATAGCTAAGGCCAGCACTTATCATTAAATCTTGACCTTTTGTGATGCTAGTTCCAAAACTTGCATCTAATTGTAAGTTGTTTGTTATTAAGTAGGTGGCACCTGCATTCCAAAGATGATTGGCTTTACTGTTTTCAGGAAAATCTCCATATAATTCTGCATAGGCACCCATTTTTTCTGTTAAACTATAACCATAAGCTATGGTATAAATATAAGTTGCTTCTGGAGAGTCATTCCCCCAAGCAACTCCAAAGTTGTAAGATAAATTTGATTTTTCGTTTAGGGTATGTGAAAAAGCAAACCTAAAATCTATTCCTGTGGTGTCCGGTTTATAATCTGAACCAGCTGTAAATGGTAAGTACAAGTGTCCTAAAAGGCCTATTTCTGGCAACCAATTATTTTCTTTTGCTATACTCGTTTTAATTCCTAATAATAAAGGACTAAAGCCACTACTTATATCATCTATTCTATTGTTGTTGATTTTGGTTTTATTTTCATCAAAATTCCACCCTAAGCGTAATTCTAAATTACTAAGTAACCCATATCGAACTAAAGTGGTGTTGTAAGTGGTGTTTTCAGTTTTAATATTTTGGTTTTTAAAAACCTCATAAGCTGCGCCAGTCTCAATTTGAATGGATCTTTTTGAAACAAGGTTTGGAGATTCTGTTTGATCTGGTCTGTCTGTTATAAGAGGTTCTAGAGTGCTTTTTTCTTGTGCAAAACTCATTGTTTTTGCAGTAAATAAAGTTAAGCCTAGAACCGTATTCTTAATAGCTCGATTCATTGACATATATAATATTTGTAAAATCTTCGTTAAGAACAATGTTGTTATTATTAATAGTGATTTGAGTCATTTTATTTTTATTGAATTGCTTAGTAACAAGAAGAGAGTTCCCATATTTTAATCCATTTAATGCGCAAAAATCAAAAAACTCTTTATCATCGCTCATGAGTCTGGAAATGATATATGTTTTACCTTCTTGTGTGTTAGAAAGAGCGATGGAGTTATCAATAGTTGTTATTTCCCCATGGGCGTTAGGAATAGGGTCTCCATGTGGATCGAATTTTGGATTGCCAAGATATTCACTAATTCTATCTGCTAAAAAATTGGAGGTTTCATGTTCTAAAAGCTCGGCTTCGCGATGTATTTCATGAAGAGACATGTCGAACAATTTAAACAATAAGGCTTCCCAAAGACGATGCTTCCTAATAACATTTAAAGCCATTTTTGTACCTTCATCAGTCAATTGAAGGGCTTGGTATTTTTCGTACTTCAATAAATTTTTTGAAGCTAATTTTTTAGCCATGTCAGTAGCAGCAGCATTCGATATTCCAAGTTTTTTTGCAATATTACCAGGCTTAGTATCGTTGGTATTGTTTTTATCGTTTTTGTAAATAGCTTTTACAAAATTTTCTATAGCTACAGACATTTCAAGTGCTTTAAATTTAATTTAAGTATGCTTAAATATTATTCAAATGTAACTAAAATATATTTTTAAGCAAAATAATTTGTAAATTGTCCATAATAAATGTAAAATGTCACTTATGAAGTTCTATTTATTAATTGTGTTGGTTTTGATTTCAAAACACACTATGGCCCAAGATTCTACTAACATCAAGATTGAAGCTCCAAAAATTGTTGCAAAACTACCTTTGGGAAAAACCTATAATTCTGAAGACATTCAAATTAAATTTGTCGATGTTTTAACCGATTCTCGTTGTCCAGAAGATGCCACCTGTTTTTGGGCAGGACAAGTTGTTGCTTTAGTTGAAGTGTATAAAAACAATACCTTATTAACTCAAAAAGAATTGGTTTTTGAGCCTGGAAAAACCATGAGTAAAGATTTAATGACTTTATATGCTTCTGAAGAAACAGTGATATTAGCGCAAAATGTGTTTCCTTATCCAAGAGACAAAAAACAGATTAAAAAGGAAGATTATTATTTACAGTTAGGAGTACATTTAAAGGAATAGATGTCTTTTTAATGACAATTATCGCAATCATGGATTTTAATTCCTTTTTTAGGTTTCGATTTTTTCCAAAAGAATTTCTTCACCAAAAAGCTTAATGCCATAAATAGGGCAGTAAAAGCTAGAATATTTTGAAGTAGTTCGTTCATAATTTCTTTGTCGTATTTTTTTCTTAAACCTTATATCAAAATTTGATAAGCTATTAGTGCAACTACATATGCAAAAGCACTCATAAGGACTAATTGTAACGTAGGCCATTTCCAACTATTGGTTTCCCGTTTTACAATGGCAAGTGTACTCATACATTGCATGGCAAAAGCATAAAAAAGTAATAAGGAAATTCCGGATGCAAAATTAAATAGTGGTCCACCCAGTATTGGGTTTACTTCACCAGCCATACGGTTTTTAATAGTTTCTTCTTCGTCGTTACCAACACTATAAATAGTCGCTAAAGTACCAACAAATACTTCTCTGGCTGCAAAAGAACTTACAATGGCAATACCAATTTTCCAATCGTAACCTAAAGGTCTTATAGCAGGTTCAATAGCTCTTCCTGTTAAACCAATAAATGAATATTCTAATTTTTGTGATGCAATTTCTTTGTCTAATTCATCTTCTGATAAATTTTGAGATGCGAATTTTTCGGTGACTATTTGTTCGGCATTATTAAATTGTTCGCCTGGACCATAAGATGCTAAAAACCATAAAACAATGGAGATAGCAAGTATTATTTTTCCAGCTCCAAAGACAAACGATTTAGTTTTTTCTATAACCGTTAAGACCACATTCTTTATTAAAGGTAATTTGTAATTTGGCATTTCAACCACAAAAAACGATTTGCTTTTAATTTTTAAAATTTTATTTAATATCATGGCAGAAATTAAAGCAGCTCCAAATCCTATTAAATACAGAAGCATTAATGTAAGAGCTTGGTAGCTTAATCCTAGAAAACGACCTTCAGGAATGACCAATGAAATGATAATAAGATAAACTGGAAGCCTAGCTGAACAGGTTGTAAAAGGAGTAACCAATATGGTAATTAAACGTTCTTTCCAGCTTTCAATATTTCTGGTAGCCATAATGGCTGGAATGGCACAAGCAGTTCCGGAGATTAAAGGGACAACACTTTTTCCACTTAAACCAAATCGGCGCATACCTCGATCCATTAGAAATACAACACGACTCATATAACCACTTTCTTCAAGAACAGAGATAAACAAGAATAAGAAAGCAATTTGTGGAATAAAGATAACAATACCTCCAAGGCCTGGAATAATTCCTTCGGAGAGTAAATCTGTAAAGGTACCAGGAGGTAAAGTGTTTTTTGTCCATTCACTAAAAGACGCAAAAGTGGCATCGATAAAATCCATTGGAATTGCCGACCAATCGTAAATAGCTTGAAAAATGGTTAATAAAATAATTCCAAAAATAACATAACCCCAAATTTTATGAGTTAAGATTCTATCTAATTTAATTCGTAAATCTTTAGCAGTACTTAGGTCTATAGTTTGCCCAATTTTAAGGGTGTTGTTTATAAACTGATAGCGTTTTATAGTTTCTTTTTGCTGTAGTTTTTTTAAATCGGCTTTGGTTTTAGTTTTAAAATCTGCAACAGCATCAATTTCGTTTCTATCTGTTTTTCCAAAATTCACATCCTGGGTAATAACAAGCCATAGCTTATATAGTAACTGATTAGGAAAGGCTTTTTGAAGATTATCGAAATAGATTTTGTCAATTTCGGATGCGTTCATACAAGGTTCAACAGACAGGTCTTTATAATTAAAAATAAGTTCCTTTAGGTTGTCTATACCTTCTTTTTTTCTAGTACTTATAACTGCTATTTTTGTTTTAAGTTCAGTTTCTAGAAATGGAATATCTAACGAAATACCTTTATATTTCATCCTGTCTGACATATTAATAACAAGAATAGTTGGTATTTCTAAGTCTTTAATTTGTGTGAATAAAAGTAAGTTTCGTTTTAAGTTTTCTACATCACTTATTACCACAGCAACATCTGGAAAATCTTTATCGTTTTTGTTTAAAAGTAATTCAATAACTACATTTTCATCCAGAGAAGAAGCGTTTAAACTGTAAGTTCCTGGTAAATCTATAATATGTGCTTTAACGCCACGAGGGAGTTTGCAAATACCTTCTTTTTTTTCGACGGTTATGCCTGGATAATTTCCAACTTTTTGGTTTAATCCTGTTAAGGCATTAAAAACCGATGTTTTTCCAGTATTTGGATTTCCAATTAAGGCAACGTTTATCTGCTTACTCATGGGTTATTTCAATTAAAATATGAATAGCAGTTTCTTTTCTTATAGCTAAATGCGTCCCATTAATGTTGAGGTATAATGGATCTGAAAAAGGAGCTACTTGTAAAAGCTCGACACTATTGCCTGGTAAACAACCCATTTCCAAAAGTTTTAATGGGATGTTCATGGAAGAGACATCAACAATAATGGCCTTTTCCCCTCTTTTAAGATGTGCTAATGTTACTTCCAAGCTTATTTAGATTGATTTTAAAGAAGCAAAAATAAGTTAAAAAATCAGTCTAAAAAAATTGTAAACAAAAAACTATTTATATTCTTCTTTTAAGATTTTAATATCTTCAAGTAAGCGTGAAATGTCTTCGGGGTTTGTACCATCATAATAACCTCTAATTTGATGTTTTTTATCTATTAGCATAAAGTTTTCGGTATGAATCATATCATACTCGTCGCCAGCTCCAACTGTTTTAACTGCCAAATAACTTTTTCTTGCTAATTCATAAATTTCCTTCTTGTCTCCAGTTACTAAATTCCATTTGTTATCGTTCACACCTTTTTTAATAGCATATTTTTTAAGTTGAGGAACACTATCAATTTTTGGAGTTACAGTATGAGAAAGTAACATAATGTCTGGATCATTCATTGTTTCTTTTTGAATTAACACCATATGATCTGTCATAATTGGACAAATGGTTTGGCAGGTTGTAAAAAAGAAATCGGCCACATAGATTTTATCTTTATAAGTATCCTGTGTGATGGTTTCTCCATTTTGGTTAATGAGACTAAAATCGGCAATTTTATGATACTTTTTTTTGTATTGAATGGTACTATCTACCATTTCGATATTTACCATGGCTGGTTGATAAATAGGAAGTGGCTTATAAACATCGAAAATATTGTAGATAATAGTAATAATGATAAGTGAAAGGGTTGCAAATACTATGGCAAAGTATTTATAGTCTTTAAAAAATGAAAGCATTTTCTATTAATTTAAAATTTCTTATAAGATTTGATAGCAAAAATACGACAGATACGTGTTTAATTAGGTATTTTTAACATCTTAAATACAACGTTGTGAAAAAACTAATGAATTACCTTTTGTTACTACTTCCAGTAATTTCTTTTGGACAAGATTTTACAGAATCAATGGAACAGATTAGAGAAGCTGAAACCAAAGCAGCTTTAAATAAAATGCTTCATCGGGTGAATATGAATACTGGAAATTACGATGTTACCTATCATCGTTTAGAATTTAATATAGATCCATCTCAAGCTTTCATTTCAGGAGATGTAACAACTTATTTTGAAGCCAAAGAAAATCTTTCAGAGGTGACCTTCGAGTTAACTCAAAACATGGTTGTTTCTCAAGTAATGCAACGTGGGAACCCACTTTCGTATACACAAAACACAGATGATGAATTGGTTATTACTTTAGATCAAGTTCAAAATATGGGTGTTTTAGACTCTTTAACCATAAGTTATTCTGGAAATCCAATTAGTTCTGGTTTTGGGTCGTTTGAGCAAACAACCCACAATGGAGATCCCATAATCTGGACACTTTCCGAACCTTATGGAGCAAAAGGTTGGTGGCCTTGTAAACAAGATTTAATCGATAAAATTGATAATATTGATGTGTTTATTACCACACCAATAAACAATCCTTCCAACGAAGAATATGTTGCTGTTGCTAATGGTTTGGAGCAAAGTCAAACTATAAATGGCAGTAATAAGACCACGCATTTTAAGCATCAATATCCTATTCCTGCTTATTTAGTTGCTATAGCTGTTACCAATTATGAAGTCTATTCTCATACTGTTGCAAACAATGGCAATCCGTTTGAAATTATTAATTATGTCTATCCAGAAGATTTAGCATATGCTCAATCTAACACGCCAGTTACTGTAGACATAATGAATCTTTTTACAGACTTATTTGAAGAGTATCCTTATGCTAGCGAGAAATATGGTCATGCCCAATTTGGTTGGGGAGGAGGCATGGAACATACCACAGTTTCTTTTATGGGAAGTTTTGGTAGAGGTTTAATTGCACACGAATTAGCGCATCAATGGTTTGGAGATAAGGTGACTTGTGGTAGCTGGAAAGACATTTGGTTGAATGAAGGTTTTGCAACCTATTTGTCTGGCCTTGTGGTTGAAAATTTAGATGGTAATAGTTCTTTTATCAATTGGAAACAAAACTTAAACAACTCTATAACTTCTCAAAATGGAGGCGCTGTTTTTTTATCAGATACAGATACTTTAAGTGTTAATAGGATTTTTAGTGGCAGATTGAGCTATAATAAAGGAGCTATGGTTACACATATGCTTAGAAAAAAGCTTGGAGACGCCATGTTTTTTCAGGGCATGCAAAACTATTTAGATGCTCCCAACTTGTCTTACGCCTATGCTAAAACAGAAGATTATAAACAAGTTATGGAAGCAACTAGTGGTCAAGATTTATCCGAATTTTTTAGCGATTGGATTTATAATCAAGGATATCCAAGTTACGCAATAGAATGGCATCAACCCAATGCAAGCCAAGTAAGAATTACAATTACTCAAACTCAAAGTCATTCCTCTGTTTCTTATTTTGAAGCTCCAATACCTATAAGACTTGTTGGAACTTCTGGAGAAATTTTAGATATTGTTTTAGATAATACTTCAAATAACGAAACTTTTATTAGAAATGTTACATTTCCAGTAAGCACTGTTTTGTTCGACCCAGAAGTGGATTTAATATCTAAAAATAATTCGGTTACTTTAGGCATCAATGACGTTGTATTAGAAAATCAATTAATTATTTATCCAAATCCTGCAAGCCATTCTATTTCTATTCAAAAACCTAAGGCTATGGAGGTAGAAAGTATAGAAATTTATAATTCTTTGGGTCAGTTACTTATTAAAACCAATTGGCAAGAGAGTATTGATCTTTCAGCATTATCTACTGGATTGTTTTTCATTCAGCTACAAACAAATCAAGGTATAATTAATAAATCGGTGTTAAAAAACTAGGGTTTGGGTAGTTAATAGTTTTCTAAATGATGCTAAAACACTACTTTTGCAAATTAATTTACATTAGACAAGAAATTACATGGAGTTTGTTATAAAAATATCTCAATTTTTATTGAGCCTTTCCTTATTAATTGTTTTACACGAACTAGGTCATTTTGTTCCTGCAAAACTATTTAAAACCAGAGTTGAAAAATTTTACCTGTTTTTTGACATCAAGTTTTCTTTATTCAAAAAAAAGATAGGAGACACTGTTTATGGTATTGGTTGGTTGCCTCTTGGTGGTTATGTTAAAATATCTGGAATGATAGACGAAAGCATGGATAAAGAGCAAATGGCACTTCCTCCACAACCATGGGAATTTCGTTCTAAACCAGCTTGGCAACGATTAATTATTATGCTTGGTGGTGTTACCGTTAATTTCCTATTAGCTATTCTAATCTATATTGGTATGAGTTATTATTATGGAGATAGAATTTTACCAAATGAGAACATTAAAGATGGTCTTTTAATTGAAAGTTCGGTTGTAAATAATGCTGGTTTAATTACAGGTGATAAAATTATTTCAGTTGATGGTGATAAGATAGATCACTTTTCGCAAATTTCAGAAAAGGTTCTTTTTGGAAAAGAAATCACCATAGAAAGAAATGGAAAACAATCAACCGTTGTTTTACCAGAAGATTTTTTAGCTCAATTAATAGATTCTAAAGAAAAGAAATTTATTGATTTACGCATGCCTTTTGTAATTGCTGAAGTGCCAGACACCTCTTTTAATAGAGGAAGTGGTATTTTAAAAGGCGATATAATTACTGGGTTTAATAATCAGGAAACAAAATATATTGATGAAGTGATTCCTGCACTTGAAACGTTGAAAGGACAACAAGTAGAAGCAACTATTTTAAGAGATAATCAAAGCATCCAAATTCCTTTAACTATTAACGAAAAAGGGAAATTAGGGTTGGTATATGCAACAGGAGCAACCCCTGAAACTTTAGAGGCATTAGGGTATTATACTTTTGAAACTCAAAATTATAGTTTTTTTGAAGCTATTCCAGTTGGTCTTGTAAAATCTAAAGATAAATTAACTTCATATATAACCCAAGTGAAGGCTATTTTTACTCCAAGCACAGGAGCTTATAAAGGAGTAGGTGGTTTTAAAGCCATTTACGATATTTTTCCAGACTACTGGAGCTGGCAAGTATTTTGGAATATTACAGCCTTTTTATCCATCATGTTAGGATTCTTAAATTTACTGCCAATACCTGCTTTAGATGGAGGACATGTTATGTTTTTACTATACGAAATGATCTCTGGTAGAAAGCCTAGCGATAAATTTTTAGAATATGCACAAATGGTTGGATTTATTCTTTTAATTGCTTTGGTATTATTTGCAAATGGGAATGATATCTTTAAAGCTATTTTTAATTAAAATTTTTTAAAATATAATTTGTTGTAATTAATAAATAATTTATATTTGCGCTCGCAAAAGCGAAAAGAACACTCTTTTTAAAAAGAGTGGAAGTCAGAAAAAAGACTCAAAAAGACAACATACTCCTCCTTAGCTCAGTTGGTTAGAGCATCTGACTGTTAATCAGAGGGTCCTTAGTTCGAGCCTAAGAGGAGGAGCAAGTTAGACAAAGCCTTTACAGAAATGTAAAGGCTTTTGTTTTTTGTATGGGTCGAACATAGGTCGAACAAATGCTTGGAAAATTAGACTGATAATTAGTTATAAAATAATTTTGCTTATAAGGTCTTGTTGTTGGATATTGTGAAGAAGGAAAGAAATTACTTTTAAAGTAAATACAATTCCATGAATTCTTTTAGGGACTTTATTTGATTGTTTTTGATTTTACTTTTTTAAAATTCCCAAAAACCAAACTAACGAAAAGCTATATTTTAAGATGGTTACAATGTTGGTTTATTCTTAGTGATAGTTCAAGTCATTTAAATTATAATAGCAAAAGGCCTATTTATTTTAAAAAATAGGCCCTAGCTAACATAAAATATAGATTGTTTATAATGGACTATCTATTAAAGTCCCGTTTAAAATAGAATTAACTAAATCCCTATTTAATTCACTATCAATTTTTTTATCACACGTATTTCTTCGCCTTTTAATTCTACAAAATATGTAGCATTACTTAAACTCGTAACATCTACAATCATGTTATTACTACCTGTTAATACCTCCGATTTGATAACGACTCTTCCAGTTATATCATAAATGGTAATGGTATTGATGCCTGCAAGCTGAAGGTTTTTAACAGTAAAGGTTGTGGATGCAGGGTTGGGGAATAACTGCAATAGATTTTGATTAAATTCACTAACTCCTAATGTAGGCGAAACAGTAATTGTAAAACTACAAACGGTTTCGTTTCCGGCAGCATCTGTAGCTGTAATGGATACAGTTATTACATTATTAGTAGGTACCATGGTACCTGCTATTGGATCTTGCACTATTGTTAAATCTGATCCTGATGAACAATCATCGGTAACGGTATACCCATAATCTAAAACAGTATAATCTGAATCTGTATTCACTTCAAAATCTACTGGACAATTAATTACTGGACTTTCTGTACCAGAAACAATGACATCAAAACTACAAGTTGTTGTATTTCCAGCTTCATCCGTTGCTTCAAAGGTATTTGTAGTCGTTCCTAACGGAAAGGTGCTTCCACTTGGTAAACCAGCAATTTGTGTCATCTGTCCTTTTGGTTCTACAATTTCTGATACAAATGATGTTGCAATGGCTTCCATAGTTGCATCGTCTACAACACCACTATCAATACTCGCAAATAATAAATAGTACAACCTTGTTGTGCCTGTTAAAGCAGTTACTTGATGTTGATCGTCACCTGTATCTGTGGTAAAGTTATGAGTCGCATTTACGTTCTCTGGGATAATTATCAAATGGTTTACAGAAGGATCGCTATCTACAACTCCTACTTCCTCATTTACACGTTTGGCAAAAATGTTATAATTAAGTCCTGCAACGTTAATAATTGTGGTGTATCCTGTTGCTGTACCATCACCATCTGCACCTAAATTTCCCTCGATATTAAAACTATCAATAGCATCTAAATCTGCCGCTAACAACCACATATCCTCTACCTTTCTAGTGAAATATTGGCCAGTCGTTCCAAAATTGATATCTGAAACCACTAAATTATCTGAATAGCTAATATCATTTCCAGTCTCTGTAGAAATGTAGTTACCACCATCATACATGTCATTTCCGCCATCGTCAATATTATCACTGTTTAGCCCATCATCCAGAATAAAATCGAAGGCATTTGGAATTAAAGCCGTGACACTTGAATTGTTGCCGTTAAAATTTGATAAAATAGACTCTAAAGATGTATTAAAAGTGGTACAATTATCTGTTGCCGTTGGCATGTTATAAGTAACAACAGCATCACATTCATTCGCAGCGTTTACCACGGTTATATTTGTAGGACATGTTATTACTGGATTTTCAGCATCATTAACTGTAATAGTTTGTGTACAATTCACACTATTACCTCCAATATCTGTAGCAGTCCAAGTTACAACCGTATCTCCAACAGGATAAAACCCTGAAGCGTCAGCTGTTTGATTATAATCATTTGTTAATTGAATGGTGCCAGTTATTAAAGCATTTATAATAAACGTATCTGGGTTTTCTTCACCTTCATCACATTGACCTGAATCGACATAATCATTTGCTATTAAAGTAAATATTAAACTAGACCCAAAATTAGTTACCCAAGTATTCCATGTGGCTAAAGGCACAGTTACTTTCCTGTTAATTAGATCGCAAGTACCTTCCATATCACATTCAGAAAATAAGATATTGCCATCAGGATCGTTTAGCTCAAAACATTCTGTTGTCCCATTAAGATCACCCCTAAAGTTCAGGTCTAACACAACATCCGATGAAGCTGTAATTGCATTTAGCAAGGTTCCTGGAGTATCTATTAATTCGCCATCAATATTAAAATTAAAGTTTACAAGTCCTGTGGAAGGCGCAATAGCAGTACCACAATTATCAATTAGAGTGGGTGGAGTAAGAGTGACAGCTGCACCACATAAACCTAAATCGTTATTGACTGCTACATCTCCTGAACAAGTTATTGTTGGTGGAATATTATCCTGCACAAAAATGGTAAAGCTACACACCGTCATAATGCCGTTTAAATCAGTTGCAGTAAACTCTATGGTATGTGATCCAGCTGAAAAAACGGAACCACTTGGCATGCCTGCTGTTTGTGTAACTGTTACAGCGCCGGCACAATTATTTGGAGAAACAGGTGTGTTAAAATTAACAACAGTATCACACATTCCTGGATCTACATTTACTGTTATATCTGAAGGGCATTCTATTATAGGAAGTGTATCTAATACCGTTACTGTTGCATCACAGCTAACAACTGTACCACAAATGCTTGTAACAGAAACGGTAACTGTATTAGCTCCAAGATCTGCACATGTAAAATTAGAGACCGAAAACGTTGCATTAGTTATTGGTGTTGCAATAAACAGATAATCTATAATACTATTATTAAGTGTTGTTGCCTGTGGCCCTAAGTCTGTTAAAGATCCAGAAATTAAATCTACAGATAGATTCCCATCTCCGCAATTGTTTAATCCTACTACAACGGTATCTTTTCCTAAATACTCTATAGCTTGAACGTAACATGCATCAAGAATGTTTCCTGTAGTTAATACGTTTTTAACACCTGTGTTTAAATCTATTTCAGTAAAAATAAGATCGAATGATCCACCACCACCTCGAGGTGAGACATACACACTTGTTAAATAAATCAATCTGTTATTTTTTAGATCTGTTGTTAAGCTTATAGTTCCATCATATAAAAAGGAAGAAAATGGACTCATAGTATCTGTAGCAATATTATAAGCGTTTATTTCTCCAGATTCGAAAGCAAAATATAATGTACCATCGGGACCAAAACTCATACTTAATGCAAAAGGGTCTCCAGATACAGACTCTAAAGAGCTAATTAGCACAGGATTTAAAGTTCCGTTTTGAAGCGTGATAGTATATAAATTACTAATAGTTTCTGGGCCCGTATAGTCTTGCCTTAATAAATAAACAGTCTCATCAACGGGGTTAATGTCTATACTCAAATGAGGTCCCCCTGCTAAGGTAGAACTTCCTGTAAAACTAGGATCAACCGTTGTGGTAGGGGCATTTGCATCGTAATCATAAAGTGCAATATCGTTAATGCCTTCATTGTATAATGCTAATCCATAAAGTTTACCCTTTCCATGCAAAACGTCTTCAGCCGTTATAGATGCCATTCCGTTTTCATCTAAATAGATAGAAACATCCGTGCAATTTGCTACAGGCGCTTCTTCTACAACAGTTACAGTAGTTGTACATGTATCTGTTAATTCATCACCTCCAAGCAGGCCAGCATCTGTAACGGTAAGTGTTACTATATTTGTTCCTAAATTGGAGCAATCAAACGTGTTTTGGCTCACAGAAAATGTTAATGCCGAACCCTCGGGATCACTAGAACCTCCATCAACTTCTTCTGGTAAAATAGTTGCATTACCCATGGCGTCTAGTTGTACTGTTATATCTTGACAAACAGCTATTGGTGCTAAATTAACAAAGCTAAACACTCTTGCATGGCCAAAATTAGCGCTTGAAGATGCATCACCTGCATCATTGTATCTGGCTCCAATGGCTACTAGAGTTCCATCACTATTAATACTAACAGCATAACCAGATTCATCATTAGTTGCTTCGCCATCTATATCGGAGCCCAACTGTTCCCAAGCATTGGTTCCGCTATTAAATTCAAATACCCTTGCATGGCCAGAATCTACACCATTTCCCCCATCATTATATCTCGCCCCTACAATAGTTCTGTTGCCATCAGCACTAATACTTGCTGATGTTCCAAACCAATCTCCTACAGCTTCACCATTTATGGTTTGCATGAGCACCCAAGAATTAGTGCCATTATTATATTCATATATTTTTGCAAGTCCAGTATTTAAACCACCAATATCAGACCTTGCTCCGGCAATAAGTCTAGTTCCATCTGAACTTAAACTTAGTGATTGACCAAAAAAATCGTCGATACTATCACCATCCATGTTTTGTCCTAATTGTTCCCATAAACTTGTGCTATTATTATATTGGTATACTTGTACTTGACCAGAATTATCAATGGTGTTAGCATCAGTTCCCGAAGCGCTTACTGCAACAATAGTACCATCTGCATTTAAACTAACCTTTGAACCAAAAAAGTCTGAAAATGCCATACCCTCTATATCTTGTCCCAATTGAACCCAATCTGTAGAAAACGTATAGGCACGCATATAACCTCCATTAGATGCGCCACCAAATGAAGCTCCAATAGCGATAATATTTCCATCATCACTTATGCTAACTGAACTTCCAAATTGATTGTTTTGTGATTCTCCAAAAAGAACAGATCCTACTTGAACCCAATTATTTCCTATATTATCATAAACTGTAGCTGTACCGTAATTAGTTTCTGTACCAATATCTACGCCAAGCGCTCCAATGACAACGCGATTACCATCAGCACTTAAAGCCACAGAGCTCCCAAATAAATCACTTGCAGATACACCATTTATATCAGAACCAATTTGAAGCCAATTATTATTTATATTTTGAAAGATTCTTACATGACCTGAATTCGGCGCCCCACCATCGTTATATTCTCCACCAACGGCCATTATTGAGCCATCGGCATTTAAACTTATGGCTCTTCCAAATTGATCGGAAAATGATTCGCCATCAATATCAGAACCTATCTGTGTTTGTGCGTGTAAGTTGCTGCTTAAAATAAAAGTAATTAGTAAAGCAATCAGTTTGAACTGATGTCTTTGCTTCCATACTAAATTATTTAACATTGAAAAATCAATGATTTTTCTACGGTTTTTGAGGGAAGATGTACCCTTAAGTTGTTTTTGTTTCATTTTTAAAGATTTTATGGTTGCTAGTTTGCTTCATCAATATTACCTAACATGACCTTTAAAATCTAACATTCAACATGGACAAACACATGGACAAAAACTAACGCTACAATATAAAATACTGATAATAAGCAGTTTAGCAAGTTGTGTTTAATAGAAAGAGAAAAAGGAGTTAGTATTAAAGCACAA
This sequence comes from Flavobacteriaceae bacterium LYZ1037, assembly GCA_003144015.1. Classification (GTDB taxonomy): domain Bacteria; phylum Bacteroidota; class Bacteroidia; order Flavobacteriales; family Flavobacteriaceae; genus Xanthomarina. Next base: position 215,629 of record QFWS01000004.1, read on the forward strand.
CCTTTAAAGTAATAATAAGAGTCTTAAACTGTCATTTAATTGATAAAAGGAATCTTCTAAAAAAAGGAATAAATTAAATTCTATCACATATATTTACTCAAATAATAATCTCATAATAAATTTGAGAACTACTTTTTTACATGATTAAACACTCCATTCTCTTCATTTTTTTAATATTTATTTTATCAAACTTACAAGCACAAGAATCGATAAGCATTACAGATTCCATACAAAAATCTCATTACTTAAAAGCGTTAGATACCATCCAGTCAAAGGAAAGTAGAGTTGAAGTAATAGGTAAATTAATTCCACTTTTAGATCAAGACCCTATAGATTACCCAAATTATATTGAAGAATCTGTTTATTTAATGATGGATTTAGAGCAATATGATCAGGCTGCAGAGCTTGCAATCAAATCATTTTATACGTTCAATATTCGGCTAAATCAAACAGAAAGAGCGCTTCATCTAATGGATACACTAGAACTGGTTATCTCTAAAATTGAAGATTCGCAACACAGAGGAAACATCTATTTTAAGAAAGGAGAATATTATTTAAACCGAGAGGAATATGTAAATGCTAATAAAAATTACGAGCTAGCAATTAAGTCCTTTGGAAAAAAAGATTCTATTTATGTGGCAGACACTTATTTATCAAAAGGCACTACCAATTTTGAATTAGGCAATTATTTAGAAGGATTAGAGGACACTCAAAAAGCTTCTAATTACTACCTAAATCTTAACGATATAGATTATTTTATTAATGCTCAAAACAGTATTTTTATTTTATATGGGGAAATGGGCATGCACGACAAAGCCTTAAAAGAACAAAATAAATTAATTGAAATTATTCGTGGTCATAATAAAAAAGAAAGCCTATCTACTTTGCTTTTTAATAAAGCCTTAACCCAAAAAGAATTAGGAGATTTAAGAGGACAAGAAAATAGTTTACTAGAAGGGCTTGCATATGCAAAATCAATAGAATCAGAAAGAAATGGTACGGTATTAATATTCTATGCAGTCTTGGCTAAATTTTATGCAGATGATGATTTATTAAAAGCGAATGCCTATTTAGATTCTACAAATCTAATAAAAAAGAGCACCAACATTTCTCCATGGTTTCTTAATCAATCAAAGTTACTTACTAGTTATTTATATTCTAAGCAGAACAATCACGATTTAGCTATAAAAATTAATTTAGAAGAATTTCAGTCTGCTAAAGAAGATAAAGCTAAAACCAGAATGTTATCTATATATGAGAATTTGTATAAAATTTATGAAAATAAAGGCGATAAATTAGCTGCATACAATTACTTCAAATTATATTCTAACCTAAAAGATTCTTTAAAAAATGTGAAGCAAGTTAACGCCTTGTCTTACTATCAGTCGTTATTTGAAACTGAAACTAAAGACAAAAAAATAAGTTTACAAAAAGCAGATATAAAAATTTTAGAACAGCAAAAATCTATTGAAAAACGTAAGAAAACAATTTTATATTTAGTTTTGATACTAATTTTGTTTTTGGGTTTTACCATTATTTATTATTTAAGAAAACGCAGTTCGAATTTAAAAAAGCAATTGGTTTTAAATAAAGAAGAGTTAGTATCTTATACAAAAAGGCTTTTGGCAAATGCTAAAGAACTTAAAATTTTAAAAGATGAAGTACATAAGTATAAAAAAGATTTTAATAAAATCGATGAGTCTAAAAACATTGAAACATTAATGTCGAGTAAGATTTTAACGGAAAATGAATGGACGGAGTTCAAAAACAGATTTAATAAGGTATATCCATCCTTTTTAATTCAAATAAGGAAAAATTATCAGGATATTACAAATTCCGAAGAACGTTTAATATGTTTGGAAAAACTGAATTTAAAAACTAAAGAAATTGGAGATATTTTAGGAATATCGAAAGAAAGCGTTGTGAAATCTAGATATAGATTAAAGAAAAAGCTAAATGTTGATAAAGATATTCCTCTTGTTGAATATCTAGAAAATTAAAAAATAAATGTTTAATTTAATAAAAATAACTCTGCTTTTAGTGTTGATTACTGGAGCTAATAAGTGTTTTTCTCAAACAAAATCTGTTTTGTTTTATAAAGACGGAACCTCACAAACAGGTTATGTTACTTTTAAGAAAAAGGAAATTAAATTTCAAGAACAAAAGAAAAGTAAAAAAGAAAAAATTAAATACGAACAGTTAGATTCTATATCTGGTTATATAAACCCTCGATCCAAACGAAAGGATAATAACCCCAGAATGGCTTATATTTTTCCTACTGGGAAGGATGGTAAAGATTTTAAAGTTTACGATTTAGTAAAAAAAGGAAAGGTTAATTTGTATACATACAGTAAATATGGTAACTATCCTGTGCTTTGGTTGCCCTCTAGCAATAATATTGGAACGACTCCTGTTTTTACTGGCACAAGAAATGATATTACCATTTATGGAGTTAAAAGAGACAATGAAGCTTTTGTAACCATACTAGGAAATAAAGATACGTCGGTATCATTTATTACTATTGCAGATAGTTTTAAAACTCAAGGGAGTGAATATTTTTCAGATTGCTCTGAATTAAAAATAAAAATTAAAGAAGGTGAAAAAGGTTTTAGCAAAAAAGACATAAAAAAAGTTGTGGACTATTACAATACGAAATGTCATGAGTAACAGATTAATATAAGTTAAAACCATTGAAGTCTTAATATTTTAAATTTGAAGGTTGAAAAACATCTTAGATTACAATATCTAAAGTTAGATTATTATCCAATTTACATTTAATAGTGAGTTTAATTTTTTGATGTTTATTTAAAAAATTGCACAAACATTACTTTTACCGTCCTCCATATTTCCAAATTCATAATATTTATTATTTTGTTTAAAACGCATGCATTCAGATATATATGTTTTTATGAGTGTTTTAAAAGAGTTGTAATAATGATAATGAGTGATTAATAATGGGGGCTTTTTTTTTCTTCAACATGCAGTTGACATAGTTTTAGTTTTTGAACTTTTACCTTAAATATTAACAAAAACAAAACAAAATTTATGAAAAAAATTACCTTATGGTGTTTCGCCATTTGTCTTTTAGCCTTTTCATGGCAAAGTAAAGCACAATTTGGATGTGGATCAGCTATTGCAATTTCAGATGGTTATACAGCAACAGGAATAACCACCTTAGGAGACGGCTCTCAAGACTGGAATAATAACCCACCTAATAGTTGTTTAAATGGTATTTACTTTAACTCAGACGTATATATGTATACATATACTTCGACTAATAACGAAGAAATAGCAATGACACTTATTGGCAATGCAGCTAATGCAGCAGCTGGGATTTATTCAACTTGCTCAGGTGTGGATTTTAACGATTGTTTAGATGGCTCTACACTTTCTACATCTCCTACTACTATTTCAGCCACATTATTGCCAGGACAAACGGTATATATTGCTGTTGGAATATATGCTGGTGGTTTAAATTTTGATGTTACAGATTTTAGCGTAACAACAATAACTTGTCCGCAACCTTCTAATATTACAGTGTCTGCAATTACTACAACCTCAGCAACTATAGATTGGACTGCAGGAGATAGTGAATCTGACTGGGAATATGTAGTACAACCTTTAGGTACAGGTGAGCCAACAAGTTCTGGAACTCCATCTGCTTCAAATTCAATAAATTTAACGACTCTAACTCAAGGTACAGATTATGAAGTATATGTAAGAGCAGATTGTTCAGTAGATGGAGTTAGCTATTGGACTGGGCCAGCTTACTTTAACACCGAATTGGCTTGTCCTGAGCCTATTAATATTGTAGCAACTGCAATTACTACAACTTCAGCAACTATAGGTTGGACTGCTGGAAATAGTGAAACTCAATGGGAATATGTAGTTCAAGCTCGTGATACTGGAGAACCAACAGATTCTGGAACAGCAACTGCTTCAAATTCTGTTAATGTTAGCTCTCTAACTTCTGGGACACCATACGAAGTGTACGTAAGAGGAAATTGTAATATTGATGGATTTAGTTTTTGGGCTGGTCCTTATAATTTTTCCACAGCATGTGATGTGGTAACACAATTTTTTCAAGATTTTGAAAGCACTGAAGGTATTAATTTGCCTGTATGTTGGAATCAAGTAGGAACAACAGGGACTGTTAGAACAGTTAATAATGCATCTGTTTCATCTACAGGGTCTCGTGCTTTACATATACAAAGTACGTCTGATATAGATAGAGGGATGGTTGCTTTGCCAACTGTCAACAATGCTGATACTGGAACCTATCAATTAAAAATGAATTATAAAGCAACAGTAACGTCTCAAATAGGACAAACTCTAGAGCTGGGTTATTTAACAAACCCTACAGATGCTAATACATTTGTTTCTATTTCATCTGTTGTTACAACTTCTACAACTCGTAGTGAATTTATAACCATTCCAACTGGAATGCCTTCAGGAAATGTCACATTTGCATTAAGAACAGGTGATTTAAATAAGAATTTACTTGTAGATGATATTGTTTGGGAATTAGCACCAACATGTCCTTATCCAAGTGCCTTATCGGTTTCAAATATAACATCTAATTCTGCTGATTTAGAATGGAATGAATCAGGAACAGCTACAACGTGGGATATCGAGTGGGGAGTTTCAGGCTTTACACCGTCAGGAACACCTACTATTGAAGATACTATTAATAATCCTTATACGTTATCTGGATTAGATTCTGCAACTGCTTACGAATTTTATGTGCGTTCTGATTGTGGTGGTGGAGATACAAGTGATTGGGTTGGACCTTTTGAATTTACAACAGAATGTGCAACTTATACCATGCCTTTTCTGGAAGATTTTACTAGTTTTTTACCATCATGTTGGAGCGAAGGGAACAATACAGATATAGCTACAGGACCTGACGGAGTTAATGGAAACTGGTCTCAAGATGGATTTTTAAATAATGGTACTAGTGGCGCAGCTAGATTTAATTTCTTTGGAGGAACCGATCAAGATTGGTTAGTTTCACCAACTTTAGATTTATCTAGTGGAGATAATGGTGTATCTGTAAATGTTGGAATTACTGCTTATTCAGGATCTGCTGCAGAAACCATGGAAGTGGATGATGAAGTTCAATTTTTAATTAGTGAAGATAATGGTGCTACATGGAATCTTATCTATACTTGGAATGAACTTAACTCACCTTCAAACACAGGAGAACAGGTAATTATAGATTTGTCTTCATATAGTTCAGCTACTTCAAAATTAGCTTTTTGGGCTAATGAAGGAGGCTCAGGAACCAAAGATTACAACTTTTATGTAGATGATTTTAATGTAGATAGTTATTCAACCTTATCTGTTGAAAATGTTGAAAGTCAAGAATTAAACCATCTTACTTACTTTCCAAATCCTGTTAGTAATGTTTTTACTATTAAAGCTCAAAAGCCAATTGATAGTATTTCTGTATATAATTTATTAGGCCAAGAGATGTTGAGAGCTACTCCTAAAACGTATAGTAGTGAATTAAACCTTTCGCAACTTAATGTTGGCATGTATTTAGTAAAAGTTAGCATAGAAGGAGTTTCTAAAAATATTCGAATAATTAAAAGATGATTAGTAGATTGATTAATATTGTTTTTTAATTTAAAGAGCCTGTTATATAACAGGCTCTTTTATTATTATATGAAGTTGAATTTTGAAAGCTAGTTAAGACTCATTTTGTCTTTTATCAATTACCATCACAGGCTTTCTACTCATAATAGGGAATTGTAATTTTTGGATGACTTTTTTATCGTGTATTTCAATGCGAGGAGACACACGAAGTTTGGCTCTAAAATGATCTTTAATTCTAGACAATAAATTATCTGTTGGTGCATTGGTTGCTATTTTAATACAGATTTCGTCTGTTCCAATAGTGTTTCTAGAAATTTCTATAATATAGCTTTCAACCTCGTTAAAATCGTTTAAAATATTATCCATTGCTGGAGGGTATAAGGTTGTGCCTTTATATTTAATCATCTGCTTTTTTCTGCCTACAACAGGCCCTAAACGCATCGTGTTTCTACCACAACTACAAGCTTCAGTATGTGCTTGAACCATATCTCCCGTTTTAAAGCGAAGCAAAGGCATGCCTTCAATTCCTAAAGTGGTAATGGTCAATTCGCCAACATCATTTGCTAAAACCGGTTGATCGTTTTCATCTAAAATTTCAACAATAATTAATTCTGGATGATGGTGTCCACCTTGTTGTTTTTCACATTCATTAAAAGCTGTATTCATTTCGGTTGAAGCATAGGTAGAATACAATTCAATTTGCCATTGAGAGGTAATTTTATCTGCTAAGGTATTCAACGAAAAATCTTGATTTCGTAAAGGTTCCCCAATACAAATAGCTCCTTTTACTCCAGAAGATTTTAAATCGATATCATGTTGCTTGGCATACTCAATTAATTTCAATAAAAAAGAAGGAACTGCAATAAGGTAGGTAGGTTTAAATTTTAAAATAGAATCCCATTGTAATTCTGGAATGCCTGCTCCAACACGAATAATGCCAGCACCAAGTTTTCTAGCTCCAAGAAAATAAGCCAAACCAGCCATAAAACGTCTGTCTATGGTGGTCATGAGTTGCAAAACATCGTTTTCTGTAACGCCAGAACAAGCAAAAGACAAGGCTTCGTTATATGCTAAACGGTTTAAATCGTTGTCTGTTAAAGCAAAAGTTACCGGATCTCCCATAGTACCTGAAGTGGTGACATAATCGATAATTTTGCTTTTAGGCACACATAAAAAATCGTTATTATATTGTTGTAATTGATCTTTAGTTGTAGTTGGAATCATGGTCAAGTCTTCCAAAGCATGTATAGAACGAATATCTATATTTTGCTCTTTAAACATCCGATTGTAATAAGGTGAATGAGTGTTTAAATATTGTAATAATTCTTTCAATTTGTCTTCTTGAAAGGTTTTTATGTCTTGGGTTGATGCTTTTTCTATTTCGGGAATCATTCTTCGTTTAATTTCCTTTTAATCTTTTTAATATACAAATCTATCTGTTCTTTGTCAGGAACTGTTGTAATTTCTTTAGTTTTTGCTTCTTCAAAAGCATTTAATGCAGCTCTGTAATGCTTTTTTTCATAATGATATTTTCCTACTAAATAATACCCTTTCCAATAATCTGGATTTGCATCCTGTAATTCTGTTAGCATGATTGGAACAATATGGTCATCATGACTTATAGATTTTTCAACTTGCCTGCTTAAAACACGATAAGTTTCATAATCTAAATAGGCTTGTGTGTATTGAAATGGGTCTTCCTCAATTGTCAGCGACTTGCTATTTAATGGTTCTGCTTGATTGTTATTTGGTGCTTCATTAAAAACGGTGTTCAAGTTATAAGCTACAAATTCCCCTAATTGATACGGATTTGACGATACCCAAACCAAGCGATCTTCGGGTTTAAAAACAATTCCATGATGTGCTAAAAGCTGATTCAAGGCTTTTTCGTTTCCATAACCAATGGTTTTATCATGCAAACCTTCTTTGTTTCTTAAAATATCGACAGCTATTTGTGGTGTTAGTTTTGGAGTGTCATTTAAAAGCTCTTCCATGCGTTCGTAACGATATAGTGAATGACTCTCAAGTTTGTGTTTTGTGTTTTTTTCGTCGTTAGCATAAGCCTCACTTTGAAAGTGATTGGAGCAAATTAATTGATTGGAATTTTCAACGTCATACACACCAAAATTCTTTGGAGACACTTCAATAGTAATGGCTCGATTGTCTTTAGCACTTCCAATAAAAATGGATTCGGATACAAAAACTTGACGTTTTTTTGCAATTTCAATAGCTTCATCAATATTAGAAGCATATTGTAAAATCTCTCGAGTTAAAATGGAAATAGGTGTTTTTGCTACCCATGGAATATCAGATTTTCCTGCATTTATAGTAACTGTTAACCCTTGATCGTTCATACCAGAAACCACTCCCAACATACCTGCCCATGTAACGGACATAAAACTATAACCGTTTGTGGGTTTTATAAAAGCAATTATTTTGTCTTTTGAAAAATCGTCTCCTGCATAAAAATCGAAATTTCTTCCAACGATTAAGTCGCCATCTTCAGTTTTATTTCCCCAAGCAGCAAAAGACGAGCAACCTACTAACATGAGGTCTTGTAACGCATGACCAATATCGTGAGCACTATGGAAATAAAGAATTCGCAAATAATCGTCTGCAACATAATCGTAAGTGTCTCCTGCATATTTCGAAACACCCAAAATTTCAGATTTATATTCTTCAGGAATATGTAAGTACATTTTACGATTGTACCAAGCCAACATTTTTCTTAACAGATATTGTTTGAATTTTGAAGGTACTAATTCGTCCACTTTTCCTAAAAAAGCGTGTTCTTGTTTTTCAAATAGCTCCTGAGTTAAACTTCCGGTATTTAAGCCAATTTGATAAGGGTCTCCAGTAACATATAATTCCCATTGACCAAATTTATTTTTTGTGAGATACCCATTTTTAGTTGTAAAAGAAGTGTCTGATATGGTTTGACGTTCTGGAATGGTTGGATTGTAACTGCTAACATCTGGAATATCATGTAAGGAATTAGAAACACCACAAGAAGCTAAACTTAACAGAATATACAGAGATAATATGTAGGTTTTTAATGTCATGCTTGTTCTGGTTTTGAAGGCTTATTGGCCTCCACAATTTTATTTAATAAATACTCTTGCCCTAAAATTTCAGAGCAGGTAACAACGCCTCCAATGGTAACACCTAAGATGCCATGCATGTTTAAACATTGTCCTGTAAATAACAAGTTTTCTATTTTGGTTTTAGGGGAAATAAAAGACTGCATGGATTTATTGACATCTTTTGCATAACCATACATAGAACCACGATTGGTAGCAATATAATCTCTGTAAGATAAAGGCGAGGAGGTGTACGTTTCCTGAATACAGTCTCTAATATTTGGAAATTTTTTCTCAAGTTCTACGATGATTTTTTCTGCTTTTTCACTTTTAAATTCTTCGTAAGTCTGTCCCCTGTCGTTTTTATTTGCTGTTGTATTAAACGTGTTTTCCCAAGCTTTAACTTCTTCATAACGCATATAAGTCATTATGGTTATGTTGTCTCCATATGCGTCGTTATTCTTCTTAATTCCCATAGATAACATGTAATTTTCAGGCCAACTTTCTTGGGTGTAATGTTGTGCATTCCAAACAGCATCTACCGATTTGAAATGGTAATAATTCTTATTTAAATATTTAAAACAACCTGGTTTTAAAACAATATATAAACTAAAAGCAGCGATAGTACTTTCTATTTTTTCGATTCTATTGATGTAGGATTTTCTTAGTTTCCCATCTCCAACAAGTTTAAGTGTTAGTTTAGGTTCAATGTTCGAAATAAATAGGTCGCCTTGTATTTCATTGCCATTTTCGCAGATTACCGAACTTATTTTGTCGTCTTTAAACTCAAATTTAACAGCCTCATGATATTTGTAAACTTCGCCACCAGCCTCCATGAGCCTTCGGATTAATAATTTGGTTATCTGACTGCCTCCATTTAAACAACGATACGAACTTTGTATGTAGGAGTTTACAGATAAAGAATGCACATAAAAAGGGGTTTTATAACCATCGCCTGCATATAGAAAATTGGTTCCAGCTAAAACAGCCTGAAGCCTTTTGTTATCGGTAATAGACTCTAAAAACTTTCTTATTTGTAACTTAAAAACACCATCGGCATAAGGTCTTCCAAGTTTTAAACGGTACAGAGGAAACTTATCGCAAGTTTCTTTAATTTTGTTGCAATATGCTTGTATGGCTTCAGCTTCATTTGGGAAATCCTTAATTAAACTTTTGGTGAATTTCTCGTAGCCTTGCGCATAATTATATTCTTTTTTATCGTCGTCAAAAGTAATGGCATCAAAGCCATCTTCATCCATTTTTTTAAGAGCAAGTTCGTCCATAATACCTAAATAATTAAAGTATTGATAGAGGTTTTGACCTTGGTCTAAACTTCCGATATAATGAACACCTGTATCGAAAATAGATTTATCTCTTACAAAGGTTTGAAGATTGCCACCATATTGCTGATTTTTTTCCAAAACGCAAACGCTGTAGCCTTCTTTAGCTAGTATAACTGCCGAAACAAGGCCTCCTAAACCACTACCAACTATAACAACATCATATTTAGATTTTGGTTTCAAAGGATTTCTGTTTTTGTTAATATGGTTATTTTTTCAGCTTGATGGTTCACTTTAAAACTTTGATATTCAATTATTTTAGGAGATAGATTTATGCTAGATTGCAGTAAAACAATTTTACAAACGCCATTTTGAATAGCTGTCTCCAACTGATTACTGGTTAATTGAATATCGTCTATAATAATTACATTCGCTTGATAGTTTAAAACCTCATCACGTGTATTTAAAACCGAAATACGATAGTGATTATTGCTTAAATAACTGTTTCTGATAATCTCTCTGATGGTTTGATCTTCAAAATAAGTATTTATTTTTCTATCAGGTCTATCTAATGCTAATAAGAAATCTAATTGCCCACAAGTTTTTGAAAAGTGAAGAATATTGTCTTTTTCTCCAATGGAATCTATAATGGTTTTGTAAACTATTGCATTGGTCTTTAAATCTAATTTCACTTGTTTGTATAAGGTATCACCTTTATATCTAAATTCTTCTAAAACCACCTTATGAAAATAGGTTGCATCTTCTTTTATTTTTCTAAATGCATTAAATTCATTTTTAAAATGGCTACTTATTTTTTTGGTTAGTTCTCTATTTCCCTCAGAAAGGGACCCATCCTTAAAAGGAATTCTATCTAATATTTTTACTGAAATAATCCCTTTCTTAATAACGAAATTTCCTTTTGGAAGTACTTCAGAATTTCCATGAATTAATACAGGCACAATATCTAATTGAAACTTTTCAGCTAAAAAGAAAGCCCCTTTATGAAAGCGTTTCATTTTGTTTGTATAAGAACGCGTACCTTCTGGGAAGGCCATTAAACTATAACCTTGTTTCACTTTTTCCTGAAGATGGTCTACGCCCTTTTCAATGCCACTAGATACTGGATAAAAACCGGCAAGTTTCACTGCTTTACCAAAAAAAGGCGAATTGTAAACCCAGTCGTTTACCAAAAAAATCATTTTTGGATGGAGCATGCCAATAGCAAGAATATCTAGAAAAGATGTGTGATTGGCTATAACCATGGCTTGTTTTTCAAAGGTTTCTTTAGATTTATTAATCACTCTTGTTTTAAAGAATGGATATGAATCTAAAACCGATTTCATAAACTTAGACATGACTCTATGGAACCAATTCATTTTAATTTTCATGCTTATAGGTACTACTTTCATAACAGCAATTCCTATTAAAGACAATAATAAACCACCCAAGCCATAATATGTAAAAGATATGGATGAATGAATAAACATGTGTACTGGTGAAGGTCTACTATGTTTGCTTCCAATAAAAAACATAAACAAAAGTGGCTGAATAGCAAACGAAATTAACATGGCAGAAAGAATACCAATTAAAGACACCAAAGAAATGCTATGTAAAGCTGGGTGCTTCGCGAAAATTAAAACTCCTACTCCTAAAATTGTGGTAATTACAGAAAGTAAAATAGAGGTTTTATGAGTAGGTAAAGAGCTTTCGCCTGTTCTTAATTCATGGAGTAAACCATTTGTTATAAAAATGCTATAATCGATGCCTAAACCAAAAATAAATGTCGTAATAATAATATTGAAAATATTAAATTGAATATCCAACAAGCCCATAATTCCAAGGGTTAAAAACCAGGTTAAAGCTATTGGAAGAAGTGTAACAAGTGTTAATGAAAAGCTTCTGTAAAAGAGTAGTAATAGTAATAAAACGACAACAAATGAATAGCCTACTAAACTATTAAAATCGGTTTTAAGGCTTCCCAAAAAGGTTTCATTCATTTGTTTTCTGTCAATAACCATGGTTTGTGAGCTGTTTTCAAATTTATTAAATAAGTTTTCGGCTTGCTCATCCTTTAGTTTAACTAAAGTCGTTATGGTTGTAAAATCATCTTTGGTAGCTATATAATCGTCAACCGAAATGGTTTCTAAGTCGTTAAAAGCTTCAGGGTTTAGGGGTTTGAAATCCTTATTTAATTGTGTGTAAAACTCCTGAAAACTAGTTGGCTTAAACCCTAATTTCGAGCCACTTTCGATGAGGTTTTTTTGGATGTTTTGTTTAGTGTCTTCTGTCCAGAAATTATTCCAAAATGCAAGTTGCTTTTCTTGGATTTTATCTGATTTTATTAAGGCACTAATGGAACTAAAACCAATAAGACTATCTTTTTTTCTAAGGGTTTTTAAGGCTGAAAAAACGCTGTCGTTTGTAGATAAAACGCTTTGTTCATTTGTTCCGTAAGCAGCTATATAAACAGATTTTGAATTGATATTGGTTAATGCATCTAATCTGTTTTGGGCTTCACGAAGTTCGGTTGGTTCAAAATTTAAATTGGCTAAATCGTTGTTGAAAGTTACTTTGTTATAGGTAAAGTAGCTCATGATAAACAACATGACTAAACCAATTAAAATCCATTTGTTTTTATGTAATGGATAACTTGCAATCTTGTCTAAAATTGTTGTTTTTTTGGCTGTTTCACTTTTGTTTTTATAAACTAAAGGAATAAAAATCAAGGCAAAAAATGATGATCCAAGCACACTAATAGAAGCGAAAAGTCCTAAATCTTGAAGGGCTTGAGAATCTAAAAACAACAAACATAAAAATGCTAAAGCTGTTGTTAAACTGCTCATTAAAATAGGTTTGGTAATTTCTTGATATAAAGCTTTAACGTTGTTATTACTTCGAATATGCGTTAATATATGCAAGGCATAATCTAAGGTAATCCCTAGTAAAACGGAACCAATTCCTAAAGAAATTGCAGAAATTTTAGTGCGTATTAAAAAGAGTAACGCTACAGCCAGCAAGGCGCCAAAAGCTGTTGGTGTAAATAGAATTAGAGGAACGCTTAGCTTTCTATAAAAAAGAATTAAGATTAAAAGTAAAACCGAAATAGCAATACCAACCGTTAATTGAATGTCTTTTTTTATTTGTTTGGCATTAGCTACAGCAACTAAAGCGCCTCCAAAATATTCGCTACTTACCTTGCCTTTAAAGACATGATTTAAATTTGTATTTAATTGATAAAGTTGCTCAGCAAAAAGGGTGTTTTTTGATGTTTCACTAGATGCATGCGTTGGAGAAATAAAGAGCAGCACGTGTTTTTTGTCTTTGCTTAATAAAAAGCCATTTTGCATGGTAAACTCATTACCAAAACTTAAGAGTTGTAATTTTTTTAAAGCTAAAAAAGATAAACCCAAAGGGTCTCTCAAAATGGTTTCTTTAGCAACCATTCCAGAGGGCGAAATCAAAGTTTTATAATTGGCTTTGGTAATAGCTTCTATACTATCTTTTTGTAGTTTATTTTGGATGGTTTTATAGTCAGATTCTTCAAGAAAATGTGGTAAGTTGTTATAAACAAAATCTAAAGTATTGAGAATATCTTCATCTTCAACTTTTCCTTGAATTTTTGTGAAATATTCACTAGAACTATTGTTAATACTATCAATAAACTGCGAAGCGTATTGTGTTAAGTCGTTGATAGAACCGGCAGATTCTCTCTTAATATTTACAATAATCTTATCGGCAAAATTGACTGATTTTAAAACTTTTTGAGCATCAGAGTTTTCTTCGTTTATTGGAATAAGCTTTGTAATATCTTCTTCAAATTCAATTTTAGATGCTAGAAACCCTAAGCTTAAAACCAGTAGGACTAAAGCAAAAAAGCCTACAATTTTTCTTGAGGCTAAATACGTATGTATGTTGTAAAAAAAGTTAGTCATTTTTTAATGCCATTTTCTTCTTATTAAAAAAACTGAAGAAAATATATCCTATAAATCCAAAAACAATAGCTCCAATAATTGCTAAGGCAAAACTTCCAACAAGATACGTTTTTAGATGTTTAAAAGCTTCAAAATTAGCCATCATTTCTTCAATAGAGTAAGAGATTTTTTCACCTAAAACCCACTGTCCTAATTCTAAACTAGCAAATATAATAAAGGGAATAAAAGGAGGTAAGCTGACGTTTGAGAAAGCAAAAGCTATGGTTTTGTTTAATTTTAAAAACACAGCAAGGGTTAAAACTAAAATGGTATGAAATCCCCAAAGTGGCGAAAAACCTATAAAAGTACCTAAAGCAATAGAAAGGGCTTTCTTTTTAGGAGAATCGTTACTGCCTAAAAGGTCTTCTACAAAAAAACGCTTAAGGCCTTTTTTTTTAATATTTCTAAAAATGCGTCTTGGTAAATAATAGATAAGGGTTAAAAAAACCAGCCAGGTATTTAAGATACTTATTCTGGTAAAATCTTTAAAAGGTCTAAAATGTGAGACGCGTTCAGATTCATCGTAAAGAACTTGAATTGGCATGTTTTTAACTTCAATATCTTTCCATGCCGTTTTTACAATCACTTCAATTTCAAATTCGAATTTGGTGGTGTAGAATTTTAGGTTTTTAATAACGTCTAAAGGATACAATCTAAACCCCGACTGCGTGTCTTTTAGTTTGATACCAGTTTCTGCCCAAAACCAAAAGTTTGAAAATTTATTTCCAAAACTACTTTTACCAGGAACACCTTCTTGCTCCATGTTTCTAGAACCTATAATTAAGATGTTTTTATCTTCATTTTGTTCTAACTCATTGATGAAATTTGGAATATCATTTGGAAAATGTTGCCCATCAGAATCAATAGTAATAGCAAATTGATACCCTAAAGAAATTGCGTGTTTAAATCCTTCTCTTAAAGCAACACCTTTGCCTTTATTTTCAGAAAAATGAATCTGTTCTAGTTGCTGGTAATCTTTAAGAATGGTTGAGGTTGTGTCTGTAGAACCATCATTTACAATAAGGATGTTATTGGTAAGTTCTAGAACCCCTTCAACAACTCGTTTTAGGGTGTGCTGGTTGTTGTATGTTGGAATAATAACACATACGTTTAAATCGGTAATTTTTTGTTTAATAAGCTCGTTAGTCACTTCAAGGAAGCTTTTTTGTTACTGTTCCCAAATTACTGATTTTTACTCTTAATTTAAGCGATAGTTTAAATAATTAGGACTAAAATTTCTGATCCGGTTTTTTGCTTTTATTTTTAAGTAGGTAATTGTAATGTTTCAAAGCGTTTACAATAGATTGGGCAGTATCATGACCTTCAACACTCATTACTAATTTGCGTTTATCCCACTTGTCTTTCTTTTCGTTAAATAAGAATGGCACATGAAAATTGATATAAGCTAGCTCGTTAGCTCTTCTATCAGGCCTTCTAAAAGAATACACGTTTTTAAAATTGTATAAATAGTTGCTTAATTCCTTGGTTTGATTTTTATTCATGACAATTAATCTTAAATAATCACCTTCAAAGATTGCTTTATATCTATTTTTTAAATAGCCATTATCATCATAGCAATAGGTTTCAATATATTCTTTTAAAAATGCTTCTGTTTCTTCTAATGTGGCACTTTTTTCTTCAGATGTTGTATTATTTGAATCAGATTCAAAGGTATCAACATCTCCATTTTCAAAAATAATTTTTGTTACATCTGTTTTTTCTATATGATAGGTAGGTCCAGATAAGTTATTAAATTTTTTATAAGAAATTGTTTCAATATGAATCTCTTCAACTTTAGCAGAGATTTCTTCATTGGTTGATGTTATAATAAGATCTTGTGCTGAGATAGAAAGTGAAAAAACAAAAAAGACTAATAGGGTAATTTTCTTCATAATAAATTTAGGGATAAAAATAATGATGCTTATTGGTTATTTATGGTTTGTTTTTCTTCATCTGTAAAGACAGTAGATTGTAAAATATAGTCTTTTACATGCATTTTTAAATTTGCTGAAGAAATATTTTGATATTGTTTAAGCAAAAACAATTTGTCCTCGTCTATATTACTTTTATACTTTAAAATTTTTGGCGAATTCTCTTGTATGCCAATTCTAACAAATCGAGGTTCCACTGCATTTGGTTCTTTCTCGATTGCAAATTCTATATAGGACACGCCTTCAATAAACCCTTCTTTTTTGGCTTTAATAGTTTTGGCATATTTGGCTTTTAAAGCAATGGAAGCGCCTTTATAAGCGACTAAAGCAACATTATCTTTTTTTGTTACTTCTTGAAGCATCTGACTAAAGTCTTCTACTTTAGATTTATCGTGAGCAGCTTCCTTATAAGCCACACGAACTTTGCTTAAGTCTAGATCTAGACCTAATAAGCTGCATGAGAATATAAGCGCAATAAAAAATTTCACAATATTGGATTTATTTTATAATGTAATTAGTAGTCAATTTTAATGCCACAGTGTCACCAAATGTGGTATTGTTTTTTACTTTGTAGCCAGAATCTGTTTTAGTAATATCTAATTCCAACGTTAAATCTGGTGTCTTATCTGGATTAATAATTGCCATAAACTTGACATTGCTTGCCGATTCCATAAAAAGTTTTTTATCGACAATTTGCTCTGTAAGCTCTTTAATTATCTGCATCATACAAACACCAGGAGTAACAGGATTTCCAGGAAAATGCCCTTTAAAAACCTCATGGTCTTTGTTGATGGTAATTTTAGCTATTGCCAAATTTTCTGTTACAGTAAGACTATTTAATTTGTAAAAACCTTTTAAAAGCATGATTATTCTTTTTTTGTTAAGCTGAATGTATAAGCTAAACCAATTTGGAAAACAGAATTAAATTGGGTTTCGTTTTCAAATAATTCAGATTCAAAATTATGAAATGAACCTGAATAAACATCAATTAAACCTTGTTTATATCGTGCTTCTATAGCTAAGCCGTTTTTAAATTCGATTCCTAAACCAAAAGAAAGTGTAAAATCTATAAAGGTAGCATTATTTCCACTTCCTTCCCCTCTGTTAATAAGGCCAATTAGTGTGTCGTCTAAATCAAAATCAAAACCAGGAGTGACTAACATATATAAGCCTGCTTTTGGAGATAAAAACAATTTATTGGTAATACCTAAAGTAAGATATTCCACATATATATTAGCATCCGTAGTTTTGCCTCCTTGATTGGAATAACCTATTTCAGGTTGTAAGGCATATAAGTCTGACAATCTTACCTGATAAAATATACCAAAATAGCCATTGGTTTTATAGTCTAAGTTTGCATTGGTAAGTTTAGAGAAATTTAAGCCACCTCGAAACCCTAATCCTTTTTCGTTTTGTGAAAAAGACATGTTTATAAAAGATATAAAACATAATGAGAGTAGTAAGTTTTTCATGATAAAAAGTTACATTCCGAATTTATAATACACATTAAATTGAAATACAGAGTTTAATTTATTTTTTCCGTTATAGTATTCGTCGTCGTAGTTATAATCGTCGTAATAAATATCATAATAACCATCTCTAACATCAACAATTCCTTGCTTGTATCTAGCTTCAATACCGAGACCCATTGGAAATTCGTAACCAATACCACCAAACAGAGATAAATCGACAGGTGTAATGTCATAATACGAATTATCTGAAATATTAAACTCCAAACTTGGACCAACAATAAAATGCAAGCCTAAATTAGGAACTACATAAAATTTATTTGCAATACCAAGACCTAGATAATGGGTATTTACATCGCTATCACTAGAAGTAATTAAAGGGTCAAAAGAACCTACATATCTATGTTGTACTCCATTAAAACCTTGATTAGAGTAAGTTAATTCTGGTTGTAGTTCGTAAAAATTTGCAAGATGAATGTTTACAAACACAGCACCATTTAACCCAAAAACTCTTTCAGAATTATAATGGTTTGTAATATTAGAAGCGTTCAATCCTAAGCGCAATCCTGGACGCACTTTAACTTGGGAGAATGTAGGTAAGCTAATGGCAACACATGCGATAGCAAGAAATAGGTTTTTCATTTTTTTAGGGTGTATTTATTAAAAATCGAATTTATAAGATACATTTAATTGAAACACAGAATTTAGTTTGTTGTTGTAGTTATAGAGTTCATTGTCATCATGATAGTTAGGATCGTCATAATAATCTTTTCTAACATCTATGAGTCCTTGTTTGAATCTAGCTTCAATACCAAGTCCCATTTGAAATTCGTATCCAACTCCGCCAAATAATGAAAAGTCAATTGGGGTTATATCATCATATTGAGAATCGTCTGAAACGTTCATTTCAATACTTGGGCCTACAATAAAATGCAAACCAGTATTTGGAACAACAAAAAACTTGTTTGCAACTGAAAGACCTATATAATTAATGTTAAAGCCACCTCCAATTTCATTTGTTCCATTTCCAGTATAATATATAATATTTCGTCTCTTAAAACCTTGGTTAGAATATGTTAACTCTGGCTGTAATTCATAAAAACGGGTAAAATGAATATTCGCAAATATGGCGCCATCAAATCCAATCTTTCTTTCAGAGTCCTCATGATTGGTAATAGTAGCTGCATTAAGCCCCAATCGTAATCCTGGTCTAACTTTTACTTGCGAGAATGTTGGTATGCTAATGGCAATAATAGCGATAGCTAAAAGTAGGTTTTTCATTGGGTAATAGATTTTAGGGTAATTTGTAATTTAATATTGTTGTGTTTTATTGAAATTTGATTGGCAAAATTAGTGCTTATTTCTGTGAATAAAAACTGAACATTTTCTTTTCCGTTTTTTGTTCGAATAACATGGGAAAGTTGATTCTCATTAAAATAATAATAATGTTTTTTATTATAAATAATTGTTTCAAAAATATGATTATCAGCTTCTGAGAATCTGTTCGTTACGTTAATTTTTTCTGTAATTAAGACTTTGAAATCTTTCTTTAAAATATTGATAAGTATTTTTTTATTAAGCTCATCGAGAATAAAATTGACTTTAAAGTCGTCTTCAAAAAAGGAGAAATCGAAAAGTTTGTTTCCCATTTCGGTTGTAAAAACAACTCGATGTTCCTGCTCATTTATTTTTTTGATAATTAAAAGGCCACCAAAATGCTTGTCGTACACATCAATGGATGCTTTGTAAATATAATCTTTTGTTTCATCTGAAAAATAGGGGTTTTCGATACTTTTTGAAACCGAATTATCTAATTGAAAGTGTTGTTTTTTGGGATAACTGGCACAAGATACAAGCAACAAACAAATACTAATGAGTAAAAATCGCATCAGCAAGTGGTTTGTTTAAGACTTTGTTATTGAAGACGATTTTAGTAAAATCTCCTGAAGGTTCTATCATTTTCACTTCAATAACATCGCCTTTTGTATTAAAAGTTATGTGAAATGCAGAAATGTATTTTGAGGATTTTTTGTCTTTAGGAATAAAATGTACCAGACTGTTATTGTCTATTTTGAAGAATTCAATTTTAAAGGTTTCATCATCGAACATATCACCTTTTATGCTATTAATAATTAAACTGTTTAATTGTTTAAACAATTTATTAGAACCCATATTTACCTGGTTTTTTTTACCTTCATCATTAATATAAAGGGTTTCATTTTTAAAAAGCACTGTATATTTATATGGGTCTGTATATTCCCACTTTACTAAATCTGGTGTTTTAAATGCTAAAGTACCTTTAGTGATAATATCGTTTGATAGAAAATCTAAATGTTTGTATTGTATAAAATTGCTAGAAATAGTTTTAGTCGTTAAAGCCTGACTTTTTACTAGGGTTTTTAATGTTTCTGCTTCAGATATAGACATTTTTGTTTGCGCTTGAACTGCAACACACATAAAAAATAAAAGAAAAACAATACTACGCATAAGGTTCTATATTAAATAAGCTATCAACAGTTACAGCTTGTAAATTTTGCTTTTGTAAAATTAACAATAACTGTTCCAAAACCCATAAGGTTTTTTCACTTGCATCATGAAGTAGAATGACATCTCCTTTTTTTAGGCTTTTAGACGCACGATTTAAAATGGTTTCTTTACTTAAATTTGTGGTGTCTAAAGAGCGTTTGTTCCATCCAATAGCTTGAAGTTGCGTTGCTTTTAATGCTTTTTTAATTCTAGGGTTTGTTACTCCAAAAGCAGGCCTGTATAAGTTTAATTTTAAACTTGATTGTTCGAACACTATTTTATTGGTTTGCTTTAATTCTGAAATGATTTTTTCAGTGCTAAAAAACCCGAAAAGATGATCATGAGAATAAGTATGATTTCCAACAGTATGCCCTTCGTTAATGATGTTTTTGAATACATCTGGATAAGCTTCAATTTGTTTCCCAATACAGAAAAAGCTAGCTTTTGCTTGATGTTTTTTTAAAAGCTCTAGAACTTTAGGCGTGAATTCTGGGTTTGGGCCATCGTCGAAAGTGATAGCTACTTGATTTTTTACAATTGAAGGATTACTATTAAGAGCTACTAAATGATAATTCCAGCCAATTAAACCAGAGCCTAAAGCAGTTAATATGAACCAAAAAAAACCTAATAAAAGAAACCACCAAAAAGAAATGCCAATTAAAAAGTAAGCGACTATTAAACTTATTAAAACAATAAGTGTTAAGCTGTTTACTGTTTTAAAGTTTAGCATGTTTTAAGCAAGGTGAAACTATGATTTTCTCCACGATACTGATTATAAAGTAAGATGTTTTTAAAGGAACCTGTTTCTTTATCGTTCAATTTTAAGATATCAGGTAAGCTTTGTGTTTTCAATATCTTTGAAGCAATCCAAATACCAAAAGGTGAAGCAGTATTGAATTCACCACAAAGATGTTTGTAACAAACTTGTTGTGTGTTGTTGAAAACAGTAGAAGTCAATTGGTTGAAGTAACCATCAAAATCAATATCGCCATTATTACCAAGAACAACAATATCTATATCTTCTATTGTTAAATTATTCTTTTTTAAAAAGTTTGTGGTTAATCCAGAAACTTCATCTAGAGGTAAGGTATTATACATTTTTACTGAAACCAATTCAGCATAAGTCGATGCTTGTTTTTTGTTTGATAACACAAAAAAACTAGCACCTTCACCAAACATAGAACCTTTTGTTTTTGACTTTAAAAGGGTGTTTGTTGTAATCGCTTCATTTTTAATAAGATGGATTAATTGTTGTAATTTCGTGGTATGATCTCCTAATTCATCTACACCACCAACTAAAATGTTTTGTGCCTCATTCAATTCTAACTGAAGTTTTGCATCTAATAAAGCCGATTCAAAGGAGTTACTTCCATGAACATAGGTAAAATTATAGCCTTTACATTGCAACTCTAATGCTATTTGTCCTCCAACTGTATTATGTGTAGATTGAATAAAAGACGTTGGTGTTAAAAATTGTTCGTTGTTATCAATAATTGCACTTAAAAACTTTTCAGAATCACGTAAACAACCCATTCCTGTTCCAGTTATAATAGCATCTACATGTTCTAATTCGGCTTCTTTTAAAGCCATTTTAGAAGCAACTACTCCCATTTTAATCCCTTTTGCCATACGTCTAGCAGCAGCAGGAGGAATATAATCTTTATAAATAGGTTCTACAGCAAAAACAACTTGGTTTTCATGATTTATAACCTCATTTAAAAATTCCGAATTATCGAAAGTTTTTTGAGGAGATATACTCGATATGCTATTGATATAGACTTTATTCATTATAATTATTAATTATTGCTCTTTCGAAAAAATAACCGTGGAACAATTACCACCAAAACCAAAAGAATTAGACATAACCGTTTTCAAAGTTTTTTCTTTAAACTCTAATTGTGGTGTGATATTAAACTCTTTCATCTGGGTTTTATAATTCAGATTTGGATAAATAACATTGTTTTGTAAGGCTAAAATTGAATATACGGCTTCAATTGCTCCAGCTGCAGCTAAGGTGTGACCAGTATATGCTTTTGTAGAACTAAATTCAGGAACATTTTCACCAAACACTCTTATAATTGCTCTACCTTCAGATAAATCGTTATTTCCAGTTGCAGTTCCATGGGCATTGATATAATCGATATCATTTGCAGTATAACCAGCAACTTGTAATGCTTTTTCCATGGCTAAAGTGGCTCCATCTCCATGATCTGAAGAGGCTGTTTGATGAAACGCATCATTTGCATTACCATATCCTTTTACATAAGCTATAACGGTTTTGTTTTCTGCTTTTACAACTGTATCAGATTCTAAAACCAAAAATGCAGCAGCTTCCCCAAGATTCAAGCCTTTTCTGTTTTCATCGAAAGGTGTGTTGTAAGTATCTGATAAAATCATTAATGTTTTAAATCCATTGATAGTGAATTTAGACATACAGTCTGAGCCACCTACAATTACACGATCTAATTGTCCAGATTTAATAAGTCTGGCTCCAAGCATAATGGCATTTGCTGCAGATGAGCAAGCTGTGCTAATTGTTGTTATCAAACTCTTTTCTATACCTAATTGCTCAGCAATTTTCTGTGTAGAATCTCCTGCATGATGCCCTTCTATATATTTATGGTTGGTATTGTTTTCTAAATATTGGTAATAAAATTTTTCAGTCATATCCATCCCTCCAACACTTGTGGCAGATATTAAACCAGTTTTATATTTATTAATATCATTAATTCCGGCATGCGCAACAGCCTCCTTAGCAGCTACAGTTCCAAGTAACCCTGTTCTTGAAAAATTATTATCTGGAGATAAACCTAAAAGTTGCTCTAACTGACTATTAGTATAGTCAATTTCTCCAACCATAATATCATTCTTATGGATGGTATCTATTTTAGAAATTCTAGAAATTCCTTTTTTACTTTCTATAAGCGACTGAAAATTTTCTGCAACATTGTTTCCTATTGCAGATATAATTCCCATTCCAGTAATAGCAACTCCTTTATTCATCTATACTACCTATTTTTTTGCAGGAATTTATTATTTAGATCTGTGCTCAGAAATATAAGCAGCCATCGTGTTGATTGATTCAAAAATGGCACGACCTTCTTTAGGGTCTGTTAATTTAATTCCATAGTTTTTATCTAGCATCACGATTAATTCTAAAGCATCAATTGAATCTAATGCTAATCCATCACCAAAAAGCATATCATCATCTGATATGTCTGCAGCCGTCATATCTTCAAGGTTTAATTGCTCGATAATGTTTTCTTTTAATTCTTGTTTTAAAGCTTCCATATTATGTATTATATAATGTTATTATGTTCTGTTTATTGTGTTCTATATTGCCTTCATTTGAAACCAAATATAAAAAGGCTTCATAATGATCTCCTTCAAATTCAACCCAACCACAAAGCACTGATTCTGCTTTGTTTGTATCTAACAAACTGTTTGTATATGTTAACAAATGCTTGGCATTAAAGTGGTCAAAGATAAAAAAACTATTCTCAGTATATAGCTTATATTTAATACTTATCTCGCCAAGGCAAATATTTGGTAATGTGTATACAAAAACAGCAGGGCTAGGAAAATAATTGTCTTTATGTTGAATGGCTTTTTGGTGTGACCTATCTGTGTCTAAACTCGATGCTTTGTTAGAAAACACTAAAGCAATATTATTGGTTTCTTCTAAATTTAAGTTTTCATTTTTAAGTAAAATATCTGCTGCCAAAAAGGCGAGTTTACTTAGATTATCCATTTTAAAAAACTTAGGATATTTTGTGTCTTGAGATTTATATGCTGCTTTTATAAATTCAGGAAAATCTAGTAATTGCTCACTAAAAATAACAGAACCATTTAAAGAAACTTTAGAATTCTTTATATGGCAATAGGATGTTATTTTATAATTAGTGTTCATTATGTTATTACTTTTTTTTACAAACTAAAATGGTGTGATATTCTCCAACAGCAATATCTTCTTTTAACACCAATCCTGCTTGATCTATAAGTTTCATAAATACTTTGGCTGGATACATTTTACTATTTCCATTTGCCATAACTGTAAAATAAAGTGATGTTGCTTCAAGTGCAAATCTGGCATTGTCAAAACGTTGTCTATCGGTAAATGTTTCCATGATTAGAATTTCTCCATCATCATTTACAGCAGCAGCACAAGCATTTAGAATGGTTAGAATTTCATCTTCTGAAAAACAATCTAAAAACTGACTCATCCAAATAGTATCTGCTCCTTTTGGTAACTGTGGATTAGAAGTCAACCAATCTATTTCATGATGGGTTACGCGATCTTTAAAACCGGCTTCAGCTACATTTTTAAGTGCAATTTTTAATTGACCAGGTAAATCGACCATTTTTATAGAAACAGAATCACTGTATTGGCTGCCACTAATAGTGAATTTTCCAGTGTTTGCACCTACGTCGTATATGGTTTTTGGGTTGTTTCTAAAAACGGTTTCTAAGGCTTCCTGAAATACATCGTCTGAATAATGATGATCAAACTCAAACCAAGCCTTTTGAACATTTGGAGTTAACTTAGATAATCCTTCATAAATGGTATTCCAATTACCTAATTCTTTTAAACCGGATGGTTTTTCGGTTTTAATTGCTTCTTCCAAATGAAATAATCCTTTATAGCAAACATCTTGTGTAAAGTTAATATTTACATTTACGGTTTTGTTATATGCTAGAAAGTAACCTGTTGTAGTTAGACTAAATTTATTGTTTTCGTCTTGACTAACCACATCTGAGCTTTCGGCAATTTCTAATAAAACACCTACACCATAAGTGCTTAGAGATAATTCTTTTGAGATGTCTTCTATTGAGATGCCTCCTTTTTTTCTTTTTTCGAAAATAAGATCGAAAATACCAAGGTTTCTTAAAGAAACAACAGCTTGAAATACAAAGGGAGCAAATGCTATTTTTTGTGCTTCTTGAATGGCATCTATAGCTTTTATAGGGTTTTTAGACATAGTTATTTTTTATTTTTTTAAAGATGACAGCTGTATTACATCCTCCAAAACCTGAGGCTGTTTTTAAAAAGGTTTTTAATTCTTTTGGAGTGGTTTTTTTAATGACATTTATAGGTTTCGAAACGCCTAAAGTTTCAAAGCCTCTAGATGCGTAAAGTATATTGTTATTTAAAGAGTGCATGCCAATTATGGTTTCTAATAAACCTGAAGCGCCCAAAGTGTGCCCGAAATAGCCTTTTAAACTATTCATTGGCACATTTTGTAATTCTAATCGGTTTATAGCAATAGCTTCCATCTCGTCGTTAAACATGGTTGCAGTTCCATGAGCCGAAATATAATCGATGTCTTTAGTTTTAAGGTTTGCTTGATTTAAAGCAGAGAACATGCTTCTGTATAACCCTTCTCCAGTTCTAGATGGACCAGAAATATGATTGGCGTCGTTACAGGAACTTTCTCCTAAGATTTCAACAGCATTGTTTGAAAGATTTTTAGAGTTATTAGTTACCAAAACACTTGCAGCAACTTCGCCAATATTGATTCCTGTTCTATTTTTATCGTAAGGTCTGCAAGGCACATTGCTTAAAGCTTGAAAGGAATTGAAACCCGATAGAATAAATTCTGTAACCACGTCTCCACTAACAATAAATACGTGGTCGTAAGTGTTTTGCTGGATGTATCTTTTAGCAATAGCTATTGCTAAAATACCAGAAACACAGGCGTTTGAAACAACTATGGCGTCATTTTTAAAACTAAAAAACTCTTTGATGTTTTTACCTAATTCACTTAGATAAGCACGTTCTATTGGAAACGGGTTGTTTTCATCTAAGGCATCAATATTGCCTTTTGTTGTTGAAATAATGAATCCTACGCGTTCGTTTAATTCAATTTTTGAACTTTGAATAACTTCATTTAAAGAAGTGATCATCATTTTTTCTAATCGTGTAAAATCCTCTTTAGGTTGAAGTTTTAAAAATGCTTGTTCTAGTTCTTCAGAATTTATTAATGCTGAATAAAAAGGTTCAGGTAGGACATTTTTATTGTCTATTAATTTCAAACCAGAAACTTCATTGCGAATGTTTTCTACAACCGTTTCACTATTAAAACCTAATGATGAAACTATGTTATTATATGAAACAAATGTTTTATTCATCCAGTAAGCCTACGTTTTGTTTCCAATCTTTAAAAAATGATGGAATGGTTAGCCACAAATCTCCTTCTCCAATTTTGTCTACAAATACTTGTATGGTTTCACCTGTACAAACCAGCTGATCGTTTTGGTTGTAAATTTCGTAACGAAACACCATTTTTGCAGCCTGACTATCTACATAAATGGTTTTAATAGTCGCGATATCTCCATATCGCAAAGGTAATTTATGATCTGTGCTGGATTTTACAATTGGTGTAGCAAAACCGTATTTTTTCTGGTCTAAATAAGAAATACCATGATGTCTTCCAAAAGCTTCACGACCATCCTCAAAATATTGAATGTAATTGCCATGCCAAACAATTCCTAGCGGATCTGTTTCAACAAAGCGTACACGCACTTGACTTTTGTGAACGATTTCTTTTGGTTTAAACGGTGTTTTTCTTTTCATTATAAACAATGGCAATTAATGTGGTTGCTATAAAAAACAGGAATAGCAAGCTAATTTCTGGTAAAATATCTAACAAGGAACCATGACGCAAAAATACATCGTAAAATGCATTTAACCCCCAATTCATCGGCGAAATATTAGAGAGTGTTTGCATGAATTTTGGCATGATAAAGACAGGAACCCAAACACCTCCTAAAGCAGCTAGAATAACAACAAACGTTGCTCCAAAAGGAGCTGATTGCTCTTGAGTTTTAGCAATGGTACCTAACAATAAGCCTAAGCCAATAGCGGCCAGACCAGCAAAAATAGCTACCACAAAAAGCAATGGTAATCTACCAGAAATATCTAAGGTTGGTAAACCTATGGCTGGAAATAAATAAACTCCTACTAAGAGCATTAATACAAATTGAATAAGGCAGACCACTAAATAAACAAGTGTTTTACCTCCTAAAACGGTTGCGTAGGAAACCGGATTTGTACGTAACCTAACAAAAGTCCCTTGACTTTTTTCTTTTACGATATTGATTGAAAGAGGTACAATTATAAAAAAGATAGCGAACAAGGTCCAAGCTGGAACGTTGTGTTGTACCGAATTTGGAATAAGTTCTTCATTATCTTTTTTAGGAAGTATTTCTTTAAAAGTGATGAAGTTTTCAGTTTCAAAAATAGTTTCTGTTGGGTCGTCTGTTATTTGTTCTTGAAATGCTTTATAAATGGATTCTGTTTCAATTTTAGCAACCATTTTATCAATCCCGTTTTTTACAGAGCTTTTAAAAGTCATTTGTGTTGCAGGATCGAAATAAAGTTTTACCACTTTACTTTCTATGATTTGATTTGGAGGACCTTCAGTTTCATCTTCTAAACCAAATTTTTCAATAATACCTTCCACATTCTGAGCTACTTTTTGCTCTAATCCAGAACT
This sequence comes from Flavobacteriaceae bacterium LYZ1037, assembly GCA_003144015.1. GTDB lineage: Bacteria > Bacteroidota > Bacteroidia > Flavobacteriales > Flavobacteriaceae > Xanthomarina. The sequence goes on from QFWS01000004.1 coordinate 242,980, forward strand.
TAAGCCTTCAGGAATAATAATAGCTAATTGAAAAGTCCCTTTAAAGACCAAATCTTTTGCAATGTCTTCGGTGTCTTTTATGTTTACTTCAAAAGCATTAGATTCTTCTAATCCTTTTAAAATAGTTTCAGAAACTTTACCCTGATCGTTATTTACTACCAGAATAGGAATTTTGGCATCAGAAACTGTTTTAAATGTACTATCTTGAATGAGTGTAATAGTTACAATTAATACCAATGGCATGATGAAAAGTATGGCAATACCACCAATATCGCGTATAAGCAATAAAAACTCTTTGTGTGCTGAAGCCTTTAATTTATGCATGATCTCTTAAGGCTTTTCCAGTGATACTTATAAAAACATCTTCTAAATTGTGTGAGCCTTCACTATTCTCAATCAATTCTTTTGGTTTCCCTTTAATAACTAATTTTCCATGATCTATAATAGCAACTCTAGTACAGAAGGTCTCAGCTTCGTTTAAGTGATGTGAGGTGTAAATAATGGTGGCTCCATTTTTATTTAATTCTTGAAGGAATTCGATAATAACGTTTTTAGATTGCACATCCACACCAACTGTTGGCTCATCTAGAAACAAGACTTTAGGGTTGTGAAGAATGCTTGCAATTAAATTGATGCGACGTTTCATGCCACCAGAAAACGTATCAATTTTTTTATGAGCAAAAGCTGCAAGTCCTAAATGTTCTAAAGAGTTATTTATCTTATTGTCTAAAACAGTTCCTTTTAAACCATACATGCTTCCGAAGTATTTTAAATTCTCAAAAGCTGTTAACGAAGGATATAAAGCATACTCTTGTGGCACAATACCAATAAGCTGCTTAAGTTCATTTTTGTTCTTCTGGTAGGTTAATCCATCAATAGAGAAGGAGCCAGAAGTAGGTTTAATAAGCGAGCATAAAATGGAAATTAATGTAGTTTTGCCAGCACCATTGGGGCCTAATAAACCAAAGATTTCTTTTTCAGTAATGAGCAGATTTAAGTCAGATAAAGAATAATTATCTGCATGTTTATATTTTTTAGATATGTGCTCAATGTTGATCATTTTTATTTAATAGCGTTCTTTAACTTTTTAAAGAAGACCTCTTCTTTATCTGCAATAACTTCTAGTTGTGTCGCCACGTTGTTATAAGCATCTTCTTTAGCGCTTCGGTTTTTATAAATTCTTGAAGCATCTACTGCAAAATCCCGCCATGAATCGCCAATTAACGTCATTTCTTTAGACAGATTAGAAAGTTCTGGTTTATTTAATATGTTACTAGATTCTTGTAAAAAAGCTGCAAAAATATACCTAAAACCTCCACCTCCAGTTCCAATTTCCTCTTGCATTCTAACTATTTGACCTAAGTAATGATTGGCTTTTTTAACACCTTTTTTCTTTGGCCATTTTCTAATAAGTTTGGCAGTATGTCGAATACCATTAACCCCTAAAACAGGAATAGGAGCCAACATGTCTTTACAAGTATGTTTGATGCCTTTTACAATGGCTTTCTCTAAGTCTAATTCTTTTGGGAAATCTACAGGGTAATAGATGTGTCCTTTTGGAGCGAAGGCTCCTTTAGCAAAACGGACTTTTTCCAATTGTTTGTCTGTTAAGGTAGTTACCGTTTCCATAACAGGATCGCTAATTAAATAGGTGTCGTTTTGCTTACCGTAAACTACTAAATTATGTGCGTTAAAATGAAAACGATATTCATCTGGAAAATACACCAAATTATATACACCAACTTGAAGTCCAACAGGGTTGTTATTTTTTAAATTCTCGTCTAATCGAGCTTTAGCTTGTTGCGGGTTTTTAAATTTTTCTCGTTTTATTTTTATTCCAACACGTTTAGCAAAACGTTTAAAAATAATCCCTGGTAAAGCTCTATATGTAAAAGCTGGTGCATGGTTTACCATTAAGAAAGGAATGTAACAAAACAACAAGCCAGAACCAATACCAAAAGCCAAAGGTTCACTAACTTGAAAACCATGATGTTTCATTAAATTAGAAATCACACCGTTTTCGCAATGTGCCGATTGATGATGTGTGAAATTAATTTCCATGAAGGGTTATGTTATTTAGTTGTTCCATACTCACGTCGAAAACATCAGCATATTTTTGTAGTATTTTTTTAGGTAATTTATTGAATACTTTGGGTTTGAAATGTCTTTTTACACGCCATTTCCACATACCAACGTAACTAGCTAAAATAGGAAGGTCCATTTTATGAAATTCCATGTAATATTCAATAGGGCTGCTTTGGTTATTTAAAACACGTTGTTTGGCATCTTCAACACGTTCTTTAATATCTTCAATAGCTTTGTTTAATGCAATGGTTTTTGGGTCCCAACCGGAACTATTAACGGTTGTATATTCTCCATTCTCATCGACAGCATAACACAATTCTTTAAAATTTGCCGATTCTAGATTACTCTTATCCTGTGGGACTTCATCTTTTTTCATACTGAATTTATTTGACTTCTTGTATAACCAAATTTAATTCGCAAGATAGTAATTCTTTATGGTCTAGTGTTGTAGTACAAATTATTGTACAGATGCTATATTGGTCTGTATCGAATCTAGATTTTAGTTTTGCATTTGTAACAATAGTACTGCCTACATTTGGGCACAAACTCACAACTACTTTCTTTATGGCACTAATAAACCCTATTAATTTTACACCTTCACCTTCAGTATCATCTTCTTTAAAAAAACTTTTTCCAACAATAGATGAACAGGTTTGTGCTGCATTCTCAAGTAAACCTGCTTCATTAAAAACACCAAGTTCATTAAAAATACAGTTTGGTTTAATATTAAATGAAGTAGAAACATGCTCGTCATCGATAGACAATACTTGGTCTACCATTAAAAACGGCGCACGATGTGGTAAGAATTTTTTTATGTCTAAATAGTGACCATCCATTAGTTAGCAATAACCGTTTTCATTTCACCAGAGGCGATTTCTTCATTATCATTATTAAATACGTTAATCGCAACCATGGTAACACCATTAAACTCGTGTAAAATATCTACTTTGGTTGTGATAATATCGTTTAAAGCTGGCAGTTTTGAAATTTCAACTTTTTTAATTGAACCTATATATCCTGTTGGTGCTTCTTCGTTTTTAATAAAAAAGTCGTAACCTGTATGAAGTGCAACGGTTTGGGCCATATTTTCAATAAGACCAGACTCTAATAAGATATTGTTTTTTACAAATAGGTTGTCTTCTTTTATTAAAAATGAAGAAACGACTTTGCTATTGGTGAAATCCAACAAGGTATCTACCATCACAAAGGGTTTTTTCTGAGGAATTAAATGAGAGATATCTGTTATTGGAAATGAATGCTGTATCATTTTAACAAACTGTTAAAAGGGCATAAGCATAAGCAAAACGTGCGCTTTCTGGAACAGATAGCAAAATGTTATCTCCTTTTTTTAATTTTCCTGAAGAGGATAACTCTTCTAACATAATATAAATGGATGCGGCTCCAACATTCCCTACTTTGCTTAAATTCATAAACCAGTTTTCCCAAGGGATTTCAACGCCTTGTTTTACCATTTCTTCGTATAGTTTTTCTTTAAAATAATATGAAGAAATATGTGGTAAATAATAATCAACATCTTCTGGTTTTAAACCATGTTTCTCGATAGCCATTTTTAAGCTGTCAACACCTTTTACAAGAATGTTTTCGCCTAAAAGTTTGACATCTTGTTTCATGGCAAATAATGATTTTTTACTCCATTGATCCGAGGGGTACTCGCTCCATGGTTTTAAAAAGCCATTTTCAAGCTTATCGGCTCCAGCATACATACATGCTTCTAATTCGTGAGCGTAAGAATACCCTTCCATCCATTCAATTTTCAGAGGAAGTTCTCCATTTGGTTCGTTTTCTAATAAAAAAGCTCCTGCGCCATCCGAAAGCATCCAACGTAAAAAATCTTTATTAAAAGCTAGAATAGGGTTTTCTTCAAGGGTATTTAAATGTTTTAATTCGTCTTCAAAGGTATCCGATTTCATCCAAGAAGATGTGCGTTCTGAACCTGTACAAACAGCATTTTCTGTTTGTCCAGATTTTACTGCTAGAAAACCGTATTTTAACGCATTCATTCCAGAGCAACATGCTCCTGAAGGTGAATTTATTTCTGTATTCCCGTTTTTTAAGAATCCATGAACCATGGCTGCATGGGAAGGTAATATTTGATCTGGACTCGATGTGCCACAAGATAATAATTCAATGTCGCTTGGGTTTAAGTTATCATCATATAGTTTTTCAATTGCTTCCTTTGTAAGTTGCGCATTGTTATGGGTTATCTTTCCATAATCATCGATTGCATAATATCTAGTTTTTATTTGGTTGTTTCGTAAAACAATACGTCTTCCTTTAGAAGATTTTCCATCAATTATTCCTAATTTATCTTCCATCTCATCATTACTAATGGGACGATTGGGTAAAAATTTTGATATTTTTGTAATGTAAACTTCCTTCATTTTTTTAGTACCTTCTATTTTAATACAACAGATGAGTAATAGATCTTATCTTTTTTTATTTTACCATATAAAGGTAAATAAGTGAGCAAAAATAAGATAAATACGATAGGTGCAATAATCCATATAGCAAATAAAAGATAATAATTAAACATTTTAACGAATAATTGCCTTTTTGAGACGTTTTTTCTTCCTTTCGATTGAATTAAATGTGCCCATTTTGAAAATAAAATGTTTGCTCTTTTGTCAACAGTTATTAAAAATGGTTTAATTTTTACAGCATCTTGGCTTAAAAGTTCGGGTTGTAAGGTACTATAATTATTAGTTAATAAGTGATTTTTTATTACTAGTCCAAATTTAACAGATTCATCGATATCTTTTTGAGACACTCCTGGTTTTGGAAAGATTCCTAAAAAACGTTCTTTTTTTCCAGAGAACATCCATTGTGCAATAGTTATCACACTAATATGATTAATATGTCTATCAGCAAGAACAATATTTCCTACCAAAGTTGCTTGAAGATCTTTTAGCTTTCTCTTCATTTTTTCTTGTGCCATTATCCACATATTTCTACAACCTATAACTGTTATTACTGGTGTGTTTGCAAATAATTTTTTAGCATCTGGAGAATTTAAAAAGGAAGTTGTAGGCAAAGATGGAGTTAAATACCAAATGGCATAGCCAAAAACTATTAAATCGTACTTTTTATTAAGAATGGATTCTGGAACTATTTTTGTTTTTTGTGGAATTTGAAGAAAAGTTTCTGGAAAAACACCATAAAACTCTTTCTTGTTCCAAGGGAACGGAAATGGGTTTTCCATTTCAATATTTAGAAAAGTTAGATTTGTTTCTTCAGTTTTTAAAGGTGAAACAATATTATTTACAATCTCTGTTAATTGGCCAGATTGCGAATAATGTATGACTAAAATTTCTTTCATAAATCTTTAATTATTTTTTGAACGAACTCCAAAAATCAAAATAGTTAAACCATTGTAAAGGATATTTTTTTAACATCCAGCTAACACTTTCGGTATATTCTTTTAATAAAGCTTGCGCATCTCTATGCTTAGCAGTTGCTCTTCTAGCATATAAATGATAATGTTTCTTAGGTTCTTTCATAACATATACAAACAACACTGGAACATGCAGTCTGGAAGCCAACATAAAAGGGCCAGCCGGGAACTTGGCTTCTTCTCCTAAAAGTTTTTCTGTTAGAAATTTAGAGCCTTTAATGTATCGATCTCCAGTAATACAAACAATTTCATTTCTTGCTAAAGCTGCATTGACTTCAAAGATATGAGATAAATCGTCTTTTATGATTATTAGATTGATGTTCGATTTTTTTCTAACACTATCTAAATAGTCTTTAATAGCTGTGTGTTCAATGTCTGTAGTAAGTAAACTTATGGACGCATTTTCTTCAAGTTCTCCAAAAAAATACTCAGAAATTTCAAAATTTCCAACATGAGCACTAATCAAAATACCTCCTTTTTTTTCTTTAAGGGTTTCGTTTATAAGATGAACACCATCTGACTCGTAAGTAAATTTATGACTTAAATTTGAAGAGATAGCAATTTTATCCAGAATGGTTTGACCAAAAACATAATAGCTTTTATAAACATTTATAAAACTTTTAGCTTTAGAATAATTTAACCGATGTTTTAGATAATAATAGATGGATTTTGTGCTGTCTTTTGAAAAAAGACAAAAATAAGCAGCTACAAAAAATAAGATAAAGTAGGCTGCACCAATTCCAACTTTCTTCATGAAAAACACGAAGATTTTGTACCCAAGAACGGTTCCTCTGGATTTACCTTGCCATTCTGCAGCCATATATTATAAAGTCTAGTTTTTTAGGCTAGTTTATTTTCAATAAGTGTATAGAAATCGCTTAAAGATTTAACATTGATAAAATCTTCTCCAACCAATTTAACACCAAAATTAGATTCTACAGCAACCACAAGATCTACAAAATCTAAACTGTCTAATTCTAGAGTTTCTTTTAAGTTAGCATTTGGTGAAATGTCTTCACTCTCAACTTCAAATTCATCGATAAGAAAGTCGTTTATCTTTTCAATAATAACCTCTTTATTCATTACTACACTATATTTTTTTAATTATTAATGCTGAATTTGTTCCTCCAAATCCAAAAGAATTGGACAAAAGTACATCAATTTTTTTATCTAGCGTTTTGTTAACTAAATTTAATTTTATAGCATCATCGTCTGGTTCCTCTAAATTAATGTTTGGCGCAATAAAATCATTCTGCATCATTAGGACTGAATATAACACTTCGCTCGCTCCAGCCATCCAACATTCGTGTCCAGTCATAGATTTTGTTGAGCTTACATAAGGGCCATTTTCACCAAATACTTCAAAGATAGCCTTTGCCTCATTAGCATCGCCAACAGGAGTTGAGGTAGCATGGGCATTTACATATTGTATATCTGTTGGATGAATACCTGCTTGTTTGATTGCCATTTTCATAGCTCTTGCTGGTCCATCGACATTTGGAGTTGAAATATGGTCTCCATTTGAAGAAAATCCATAACCAATTACTTCGCCTAAAATAGTTGCTCCTCTATTCACAGCAGATTCGTATGTTTCTAATATGAGAGTCGCTGCACCTCCACTTGGTACTAAGCCATCTCTGTTTTTATCGAAAGGTCGAGATGCTTTTTCTGGATTATCTGTATTTGTTGAAAACACACCTAAACCATCAAAACTACCCATGGCTAGTTTGTTGATTTCTTGAGCACCACCACAAATAATACAATCTTGTAAACCACTTTTAATTAATTGATAGGCCATACCAATAGAATGAGAGCCACTAGCGCATGCAGCACTAATTGTAAAGTTGATACCTCTTAATTTAAAAATGGTTGAAAGATTCATGGTAACGGAAGAGTTCATGCCTCTAAAAATGGCACCAGAACCAACAAGTGTTGTGTCTTTTTTATCTCTTATTATATCATTCGATTCAATAATAGACTTTGCTGTACTATCGTTTCCATAAAGAATTCCCACTTCGTTTTGGTCTAAGAATTCTTGAGATATTTTAGCTTGATTTAAAGCCTCGACTGTAGCAATATAGGCGTATTCTCCTTCTTCGCCAAGGCTGATGCGTTGTCTTCTTGAAAGAGATTTTTTTAGATCTGGAATATTAACCATTCCTGTTAAAGGAGAACGATAACCAAATTCTGTTCTTTCTTTGTCTATGACTATTCCAGATTTACCTTTGTATAATGATTCTTTTACTTCATTTAAATTTTCTCCAATACAAGAATAAATTCCCATTCCTGTTATCACAACTCTCCTCATCTTCTATGTAATTTATGAGTAAATCCCTCCATTGATATTAATAACTTCTCCTGTAATATACGATGCTTTTTTCGATGCTAAAAAAGAAACAGCATAAGCCACTTCTTCAGGTTCTCCAAATCTATTTATTGGAATTAAGTTTTTTAATTCACTTTCGTTTAATTCGGCTGTCATGTCCGATTTAATAAATCCAGGTGCCACAGCATTAACGGTTATTTTACGTTTTGCTACTTCCTGAGCTAAAGCTTTTGTTGCAGCTACCAAAGCGCCTTTAGCAGCAGAATAATTAGTTTGCCCTGCTGTGCCTTTAACACCAGAAACTGAAGCAACATTAATAATACGACCATATCTGTTTCGCAACATTTTTTGAATAAGATGGTTGGTTACATTGAAAAAACCATTTAAAGAGGTGTTGATAACGTCTTGCCAATCGCTTTGTGGCATCCACATAAACAAACCGTCTTTGGTAATTCCTGCATTGTTTACTATTACTTCAATGGTAGCTTCTTTGTTCTTTTCTTGCCACGTATCTAAAGTTGATTTAACCTGGTCAGCATCTGTAACGTTAAATTGAAGAATGTCTCCAGTATTCCCTTCGGCTTCAACGTCTTTTAAAGTTTCAAGTGCAGCTGTTTTGTTGCTGTTATAGTTTATAAGAATATGATAGTCTGAATCTTTTGCTAATTGGACACAGATAGCTTTGCCAATCCCTCTAGACCCACCAGTAATTAAAGCACATTTCATTCTATATATTGTTTTTGTATCGTTTGTATTGAAATAGAAAACTCTAATTAATGGAATAATTCTAAATTCTCAAACTGCAAGTTTTTTAGTACTTCGCCTTTCGTATTTAAATAGACCCAAGATTTTTTTTCCTTTACTCTTGCTAGACCATTTAAAAAGCCTTTTGGATTGTTTTTTTGGAAAATTGAAAAACCTCCAGCTGTAATATCGTATTTTTCTTCGATGACTAATTTCCCTTCAGTATTAATAAATCCCCATAATTTTGAAGATTTTACAGGCGCTAATCCGTCTTCACTAAATATTTCAGCATCTCTATATTGGAATGGAATAACTGTTTCGCCTTTAGGGTTGATATAACCCCAAGTTTTATCTTTCATTACAGGCGCTAATCCATTAATAAAAGCACGAGCTTTATCGTAAGTTGGCTCGATAACCCATTCTCCTTTATTGTTTATAAAGCCCATCTTGCCATCTTTCTTAGCATATGTATATTCAGAATTATTAGAAAAATCCCAAATATCTTCAGCTCCAGGAACTACTTTAAATTCGTTGTTGATAATAAGTCCGTGATTGTCACCTAAATTAGCCACAATATTACCGTTATAGAAGTTGCTAACCCCATCGTATTCAGTTTTTACTAAATAGTTTCCTGTTGGATCGATTAAACCCCATTTTTCATTTTCTAAAACTTTGGCATAACCGTTTTCAAAATTGAACGCTTTTTTAAATTTTGCAGGCACCACAACTTCACCTTTGGTATTAATAAAACCAACAAAATCTCCTTGTCTAATTATGGAGTAACCATCTTTAAAATCGTATAATTTTTCTGTTGTAACATTAGTAAGAGTTGGCTCTCCCTTAGTATTAATGTAAAACCACTCTTTGTCTTTAAGTACAACTGCAATTCCAGAATTAAATTCTTTTGTTTTATCGAATGCAGGTTGGATTACCCATTCGCCTTTTCGGTTTATAAACCCCCAGGTTTTTCCATCGTTTGAAGCTTCGGCTAAATCTTCAGAGAAATTTTTAGCTACTTTAAAGCTGGGATTAATTTGCCAATCTCCTGTTTTGGTAATATAACCATATTTACCATCTTGATTAGCAAGTGCGAGCTCTTGTGCAAAACCAGAGAAACCCATGATTAAGCATACAATTAATAAACATTTTAATTTCATGATTAATAGCTTTTAATGATTTAATATATAGTCTTTAACCTTATTTACATAAGGGTACATGATGACATCTTCTGTAAAGATAGGAACTAAATTTCTAATTTCATCGTACATCTTTTTAGTTTTAGAAGAAACACTTTCTTGTACTTTTAAATATTCAATGGCTTGAACAACAGTAATCATTTCTATTGCCATGACTTCAAAAGCGTTTTCAATAACTTTTTTAGTAATCAATGCAGCATTTGTACCCATACTAACAATATCTTGATTGTCATTATTGTTTGGAATACTATGCACATACATTGGGTTAGAAAGCATTTGATTTTCAGCAGTTGTTGAAGTGGCAGTAAACTGGACTCCTTGCATCCCAAAGTTTAAACCTAATTTTCCAAGATTAACAAAAGGAGGAAGCATGTTATTTAAGCTTGAATTAAGAAGATAGTTAAGTTGTCTTTCAGAAAGCATGCTTAGTTTTGTAACAACAATTTTTAGTTTATCCATTTCTAAAGACACATAATCTCCATGAAAATTCCCACCATGATAGACATGTTTTTTCTCTACATTTACTATGGGGTTATCGTTAGCGGAGTTTACTTCTTCAATTAAAATATTCTCCACATTGTTTAAAGTGTCTAAAACAGGACCTAATATTTGAGGGACACAACGTAAAGAGTAATATTCTTGAACTTTATCTTCGAAAACAGAAACATCATCGTTTTTTGAATACAAATGGTGCTCTCTTTTTCTAGTAAGAGAACTGTCTTTTAGATGCTCACGCATAGATTCAGCAATTTTTTGTTGCCCAACATGTCTTTTAGATTGATTTAATTCGAAAGATAAATGATCGTCATAAGCTTTAACAATTTCATTAATTGACGCTGAACACGAGGTCATCCAATCGAGTAGTCTTCTGGTATAAATAACATTAACAATACCAATTCCTGTCATTACAGAAGTGCCATTCATTAAAGCTAAACCTTCGCGTAATTCAACAGAAATAGGTTTTAAGTTTTCTATTTCAAAGACTTCTTTTGTAGCTTTTCTTTCGCCTTTATAGAACACTTCTCCTTCACCAATAAGTACTAATGCTAAATGAGCTAACTGTACTAAATCGCCACTAGCACCAACGCCTCCATGTTGGTAAATAAGAGGTGTGATATTTCTATTAATAAGCTCTGTCATTAATGTAATTACAGAAACATGAACACCAGAATTTCCAAGAGACAAGGTGTTTAGCCTAGCTAACATTGCAGCTTTTACATACATTGGAGCAATTGGTTCTCCTGTTCCAGAAGCATGACTCCTAATAAGGTTGTATTGAAGTTGTATTCGTTCAGAATCTTTAATTTTATATTGTGCCATTGGTCCAAAACCAGTGTTCACACCATAGATGACTTTGTCTTCGGAGAATTCTTTTAAAAAATTAAAACTCTTTTCAACAGTTTCTATAACTTGCTTATCGATTTGTATCTTAGTGTCTTCGAAAATAACTTTGTAAAAATCTTCTATTTGTAATTTTCCGTTAAATGTTAGCATCTATATTTTATTCTGTTATTTTTTTAATTTATTTTTAATAACTAAAACTAAAGTAGTTATTTTGGACTGCAAATTTATAATAATAAATGAATTAATACTATAAAGACTATGAGCGATATACATGTAGATGTTTTAATTATAGGCGCAGGTCCATCTGGTTGTGTTGCAGCAGCTTATCTTAACAGTCAAGGTTTCAATATAAAAGTTGTTGAAAAAAGTGTGTTTCCAAGATTTGTAATAGGTGAAAGTTTATTGCCTAGATGTATGGAACACTTTGAGGAAGTAGGCCTGTTAGAGAGTTTAAAAGCAGCCAATTTTGAAATAAAAAATGGCGCTCGTTTTTTAAGAGATGATGTGGTTTGTAATTTCGATTTTAGTAAAAAACATACCGATGGATGGGATTGGACATGGCAAGTGCCACGAGCTGATTTTGATGACATTTTAGCCAAAGAGATTGTAAAAAAAGGGGTTGATGTTTCTTTTGAACATGAAGTAGTCGATGTTACTTTTGAAGCAGATGGATCTTCGATAACAACAGTGAAAGATGCAGATGGAAATAATTATAACATTCATGCAAAATTTATTGTAGATTCTAGTGGTTATGGCCGAGTATTACCTAGGCTATTAGATTTAGATAAACCTTCTTCAATACCAGTGCATTCATCCATTTTTGGGCATGTAAAAGACATTAACAGACCAGAAGGCGAAGAGGGTACTCTTATTACTTTCGATGTACTTGATAAAGATACCTGGTTTTGGGTAATCCCTTTTTCGAATGGTAATACAAGTTTAGGCTTTGTTGGTAAAAATGAATTTATAGATTCTTTTAATGGGACAACTTCAGAACGTCTTCAAAACATGCTTAAAGAGTCAGATTACTATTACCAAAGATTTAAAGATGCACCATTATTATTTGAACCAAAGAGTATTAGAAATTATTCTAAAGCTGTTAAACAGTTCTATGGAAAAGGTTATGCATTAACGGGCAATAGTGCAGAATTTTTAGATCCTGTGTTTTCCTCAGGTGTCACGTTTGCAACAGAATCGGCTTTAAAAGCCGCAAAATTAATTACTAAAGAATTAAAAGGAGAATCTGTAAACTGGGAAGAAGATTATACCAATTATATAAAACGTGGGGTTGATGTTTTTGCAACTTATGTAAAAGAGTGGTACACGGGTAATTTACAAACTTTATTCTTTCATAGACCGGAAAATCCTGAAGTGAAACGTCAAATTTGTGCTGTTTTAGCTGGATATGTTTGGGATGAAACAAATCCGTTTGTTAAAAAGCATGATCGATTGGTTAAAACGTTAGCACATTTAATAAATATGGAAAAAGAAAAAAGCGAGTCTAATTAGACTCGCTTTTTAATTGTTTTTGAGAATTATATTTATTTTGTGTTTTTGTACATGTGTTTAGTTAATGCTCTCGCAAAAATTATATAAGCATCTGCAATTCGTTGTCCAGAATTAAAATCGTAGCCACCACTACCTGCACCTTCAATTTTTGTATAATCTACTTCGAAGATAACATCATCAGGACTGTCATTTTTATATACACTAAGTGTAACTTCAATTTTAGAATTTTTTCTAACAACACCTACATTATAACCAGGATAGATAAAAGTTGTGTGAATTTTCATAGTATATTCAGCACTTCCTAAATCTCTGTCCACTTTTACAAGACCATCTTTATATCTATCATTAAAGGTTTCAATAAATCTTGGTTCGTAAAAGTTCTCTCTATCCGAAAACCAAGATTCTTTAAATTTTTCTCCAGTTCCAGGTTCTTTTTCATCTCTTTTGGCCATTTTGTCTTCTAAAAAGGCTTCTTCAGAATCGAATTTTGGAATTTCTAAATCAGAATAATCAAACACAAGAGTATACTCTGAAATCCCTTTTAAATTGTCCCAATCGCCTTTTGTAACATTCGCTTTTTGAGAAAACATGATTGAAGTAGAAAGTAAGAATGCAAAAAATAATATTTTATTCATGGTAATAAGTTTTATTGATTATTGGGCTAATATAAAGTAACTTTATGATATGCGACATACGAAAAACTACGTATTTTAAACTTTGTGGTTTAAAATATTTATGATAAAATAAAACGAGAATTGCTTAAACAGGTTGTTTAACTTTTGCTTTTAGGTTTGTAAGCATTTCTCGAGTAATATCATCTAAAGAAAAAGAATGTTTCCAACCCCAATCTTCGCGAGCTCTAGTATCGTCTATGCATTTAGGCCAAGAATCGGCTATTTTTTGTCTAAAATCTGGGTTGTATGAAATAGTAAATTCAGGAATATATTTTTGTATTGATTTAGCGATTTGTTTTGGTGTAAAACTAACGGCTGAAATGTTATAAGAAGATTTTACTTTTATGTCTTCGGGTTTGGCATCCATAATAGCTATTGTTGCTTTTATAGCATCATCCATAAACATCATTGGTAATTCGGTGTCCTCAGATAAAAAGCATTCGTATTTTTTTTCAGCTATTGCTTTGTGATAAATTTCTACAGCATAATCAGTGGTTCCTCCTCCAGGCATTGTTTTCCAACTAATAATTCCAGGATAGCGTAAGCTTCTAATATCTACACCATATTGTTTATGGTAGTATTCACACCAATGTTCTCCTACTTCTTTCGTGATACCATAAACAGTAGCAGGTTCCATAATGGTGCATTGAGGGGTGTTTTCCTTGGGAGTTGTGGGTCCAAATACTGCAATACTTGAAGGCCAAAACACTTTTTTAATAAAGCCTTCTTTGGCTAAATCTAATACATGAAATAAGGATTCCATGTTTAATTCCCATGCTTTTCTTGGAAATTTTTCTCCAGTAGCACTTAACATGGCTGCCATTAAATAAATGGTATTTATTTGGTATTTTTCAACACAAATTTTAACAGAACTAAAATCTTGCGCATCTACTATTTCAAAAATACCAGAATTAACTAATTCAATATTATTGTAGCTTATATCACTAGCAATAACATTATTTGCAGGATAAATGCTTCTTAATTTTTGAGTTAGTTCAGATCCTATTTGACCACCTGCACCAATTATTAATATTTTAGGAATCATTTTTTAGTATTTGGTTTTCAAAAATAATAAGATTTTTATAGTTGTATTATAAAATTAACTTAAAAAATGCGCTTTAAATATTAAACATGTGCTAAACAATAGGATATAAAAAACCGAAATCTATATATTTGCTATTCTTTATAAATTGCACATGAAATTAATTTTAAGTTTTTTCCTAATTGTATGCCTGTTTTCTTGTGAAGAGAACACTAAAAATGAGCAACAAACAGAAAACAATACAACTGTTTTAGTTTCTAAAAAGAATATACAAAAGCTTAATTATACAGATTTTGTTTTAGATTCTAAAGTTAAGAAAAAAATTCAAGGTTGGAATAAGTATACCGAGTTGGAAGGTGTTATTTTAAATTTAAAACAGGGAAATTTATCTTATTTTAAAGAGAATCATGATATATTAGAAGCATTAATCACTGATCTTAAAGAGACCATTCCAGAAAGCGTTAATTCGCCATCAGTTATGTCAAGATTAATTGCTTTAGACACAAAACTATACAAATTAGAGAGTGTAGTAAATCTTTCAAATACAACTTCAGATAAATTAATTATTCCAATTAAGGAAGTGTTAGTTTCTTTTTCAAATTTAAATCTTCAAATGAATAAAAAGATTGAAAGAGAATCTCAAAAAATTCAAAAACCTTAGTAAAGTTGCTAGATTTATTAAGATTTTGTTAATGTGTTTATCTAAATAAGTAATTACTAGTATTTTTCGCGTTTTAATATTCAACCCTTACTCTATGAACAAAAAAAACATGAGACTGTCGCTATTTAGCGCTGTAGCTTTAGCAGGTTTAATTGCATGCAAAAATGACCAAAACAAAGACATGGCACAACTTGAAGTTGAAAAAATTCCGGGAATAAATTTAGATTTTATGGATACCTCCATAAAACCAACCAACGATTTCTTTAATTATGTGAATGGAACCTGGTTAAATACCAATGAAATTCCAGCAGATAGAACTCGATGGGGAAGTTTTGATGAGCTTCGACAAAAAACAGACGAGGACGCTTTGTCTATTTTAAAATCTGCAATGTCTAATAATAAAGATTTAGAAAAAATTGAAGTTCTTCCTGGTTCAGACCAAGAGAAAGCTGTAAAACTTTTTCAGACTATTATGGATACGGTTTCTAGAAATCATCAAGGTATCGATCCTATTAAACCTTATTTATCTAAAATTGAAAACATTACAGATATTGAAGATTTACAAGCTTATTTAATAGAGATGGAACCTCAAGGAGGGGCTGGCTTTTTTGG
Organism: Flavobacteriaceae bacterium LYZ1037; assembly: GCA_003144015.1. Taxonomy (GTDB): domain Bacteria; phylum Bacteroidota; class Bacteroidia; order Flavobacteriales; family Flavobacteriaceae; genus Xanthomarina. Next base: position 258,585 of record QFWS01000004.1, read on the forward strand.
GTTTGGAGTAGGCTCTCATCCAAAAAATAGTGATTTAAACGTTGGTTATATTGGTAATGGTTCTTTGGGATTAAGCAGAGATTATTATGTAGACCAAGACGACGATACGAAAGAAAAGAGAGAGAAATATCGTGCACATATTGCAAGGATGTTACAATATATTGGTGAGACAGAAGCATCTTCGAAGCTAAAAGCAGACCAGATTTTAGAATTCGAAACACGAATGGCTAAATCAACAATGACAAAAGAAGACAGAAGAGATGCCAGAAAAAGATTCAATCCAAAATCTTTAGAGGACTTAAAAGTAATGACCACCTCTGTAAATTGGGAAGCTTATTTTAAGGGTATTGGTGTAACGTCTATTGATACAGTTATAGTTTCAGATCCAGGTTATTTTAAAACACTTGATGTGTTATTAAAAGAAAATAAAGTTGATGTTTGGAAAGATTATTTAAACTGGACCTTAATTAGACGTGCAGCAGGAAAGTTAACAACCGAAATGGAAACTGCAAATTGGGAGTTTTATAGTAGAGACTTAAGAGGTTCTAAAGAACAAAGACCAAGGGATGAACGCGCCTTGAATACTTTAAATGGTACAGTTGGAGAAGCTTTAGGGAAATTGTATGTAGACAAAATGTTTCCGCCAGAAGCTAAAGAGAAAGCAGAACTGATGATAAAAAACATCATGATTGCTTTCGAAAATAGAATTCAGAACTTAGAGTGGATGGCACCAGAAACTAAAGTAAAAGCTATTGAGAAACTTCAAAAAATGAGTGTTAAAATAGCCTATCCAGATAAATGGAAAGACTATTCTGCTCTTGACATTAAAGGAGTCGATGAAGGTGGGTCTTATTTTATAAACTTAAATAATGCTTCTAAATGGAATTTTAATGAAAGTTTAAATAAGCTTGGAAAACCAGTTGATAAAAGCGAATGGCATATGGCACCACAAATTGTGAATGCTTACTTTATGCCTTCATATAACGAGATTGTTTTTCCTGCAGCTATATTACAACCACCATTTTATAACTATCAAGCAGACGACGCTGTAAATTATGGAGGTATTGGAGCTGTTATTGGACATGAGATATCTCATTGTTTTGATGATTCAGGTTCTCGATATGATGCCAATGGCAATTTGAATAATTGGTGGACAGAAGAAGATTTAGAAGAGTTTACTGTTTTAGGAAAACAATTATCAGAACAGTTTAGTCAAGTAAAAGCTTTTCCTGATGTTTCATTAAATGGAGATTTTACTTTAGGAGAAAATATTGGAGACTTAGGTGGTGTTAATGCTGCTTATGATGGTTTACAGATGTATTTAAACGAAAAAGGGAGACCTGAGGACATTGATGGTTTTACACCAGAACAACGTTTCTTTATGAGTTGGGCAACTATCTGGAGAACCAAATACACAGATGATGCTTTAAGAAATCAAATTAAAACAAATACACATTCACCAGGTATGTATCGTGCTGTAATGCCATTACAGAATGTAGATGCTTTTTACGAAGCGTTTGATGTTAAAGAAGGAGATAACATGTATCTAGCTCCAGAGAATCGAGTTAAAATATGGTAATTTTTAAAATATATTAAAAACTAAAAACCAGCAATTTATTGCTGGTTTTTAGTTTTAGATAATTATTAGATTATGTTTATTCTTTTGTTTTTGACTTTTGTCCTAAAAGTGCATTTCTACTTACAAAGGCCAAATTGAAATTGGGTGCTATAGTTAATGCTTGTTCTAGGTATGAAACAGCAGTGTCAATATTTGTTTCTTTATTTTGGTTAAAAACTACAAGTCCTTTTAAATATAAAAAAGCAGCTTTTAGAGGCACTTGATATGGCTGTTGTGTTTCATAAAACGTTTTTTTAATGTTGTCGTCTACATGTAAAAGGCCGTATTCAACTTTTTTAGAAGCTTCTGTTATATTTTGTGTTTGTAAATATAATTCTGCTAATTCGTAAGCAACTGTTACGTTTTCAGTTCTTCTAAATAGTTCTTCAAATTGTTTTAATGCGAGCTGTGGCTGGTTTAAAGATTTTAAGGACACCGCTTTAATCTCGACAGCCATATCTGAATCTGTTGCAAAGAGCTCTACGCCAATGGTATTTATAGCTTGTGTAAACTTACCGTCTTTCATGTATAAAAAAGCTAAAGTGTCTTGTCTAGCATCAGAAGGTTCTAAAACAATTAAATGTGTTAGCCCATTAATAACCCCTTGAATATCGCCTTGGGTTTTCATTTGTTTATAATAAGCTTCATAATGCTTTAATAACTCTTGGGTGTTTTGTGCATTTGCACCTAAATTTAAACACATGGTAATGCAAAATAGAAGAATGGCTCTTTTCATAAAAATCTTATTTTTTTATCTCAAAATTATAAAAATTCATCACTTAATATCTTTAAATCCTGTTAATTATTCATATTGTACTTATTCAATAACAATGGTTTTTTTAAGCAACACCGCATCATTTATTACAAATGGTTTTGGAATCATTTCATTGGGTCTTTCTTCAACTCTAAACAAATCATTATCTAATAAATCGAAAGACATGTCATAAAATGTGAAGGTGGTTTTCTGGTTTTTAGGAACGCTAAATTCAATTTCTAGAAATTTATTATCCACCACATAATATTCAAACAGTCTGTTATATTCTCTTTCTGAAAACACAAAACCTGCTTTGTTTTTTTCTATTTCAAGACCATTTACATTAAAAGAGGTAAATACATTTGTTGAATCGGCATAAAGATCCATTCTATTTACAACACGTTGTGGAGAAATAAAAAGTTTTAAATACCTGGATTCACCAATAATGGTATCTTTTTGTATATCCACATAAGTTTCTTTAAAAGGTTTAATATTTGCTTTTTTACTATAGGTGAAATTCGTATTGTATTTGCTTGCAAAAGTTATTTTTGAAATATCGTGGTTTTCATCTGGAGAGTCAGTAAGATATGCTTCAGTCCATGGATCTAATACCTTGTCGTAAGTTGTCCATATAGCTTCATTTTTATCCATATCTAAGTAATAAACCAAACTATTAGGTTTTGGGTGTTCTTCATTAAAATCAGCATTTAAATGCGCAGACACAAAACAACAAAAAGCTAAAATAAATAAGATATAAGACCACCTGTTTTTATATCTATAAAATCCAAATACACCAATACATAATGAGAAAATTAAGGACACCAAAATGGTAGTAGCAATAATGGTTTTTAAACCTAAACCAACAGGAAACATTTTAACAAAAGGCGATAATATCAATAAAGCAGGAAACAGTAAAAACGTCATTAAAATTAAACTAGGATGTTTTTGCCTTACAAGTACAAACAAACTTATAAGTCCGAAATAAACAGGAATAATAAAGAAACTAGCACCTTTAAGCTGAAAAGCAATGACACCACAAATAACTAACCATAAGAATAATGGAGGAACCACTAAGCTTGCCGTATTTTCTGGCTTATATACTTTATTATAAAGCCACATGCAAATAGCAGCAGAAAGTAAACTAAATGCTAAAATGTAGGTAGTGCCATTATACGTAAACCCTTGAAGTATTTCGTTGTATTGCGGATAGATTGTTGTTAATATTTTCCATCCAAAATACCCAATGCCACCATTAATTATTAAAGCAGCAATTCCAGGTAAAAAACCAATAGCAATGTGTTTTGAATTTAAGGTTCTTTTATTTATGCCATAAAATACTAATGCTATAAATATCAATATGGCTATAATAAGCATTGGAAAAACCCAAGAATACGGATATGTTACTGTTTTAAAAAGAGGTACATTAAAGTAGATATCGTCTGTATCACTTTTTAGATTATTAAGATTGGCATCTGCAAAATAATGTAGTAAAGGCATCAAGTAGCTGCCTTGATGTTCTAAGGTATTTCGGTCTAATCTTTCGTAAGTATCTAAAGCAGTATGGTAATCAAAATGGTCGTCTATAAAAGCAAAATTAAACCCTTCAATATTTCCATCTTCTCTAAAACGAGTTAAATCTGTATCGTTTGGTAGTTTTTTATACACACTATAAGCTAATGAGTTGGCTACTGGATATTGTGGATTGGCAGCCTTAAAACCAGAAATTAAGGCCTTATTCCCTCCGTTAGTTTCCATAAGCATATAACTTGGACCACCACTTCCTCGAGCTTCAAAGTTTAAGACTAAGCCTACATCTTGAGCCCAAGGTTGTTTGTTTACAAAAAGAGAAGCACCATTTAGGCCCAATTCTTCCGCATCAGAAAACATAATAATCAAATCATTTTTTGGCGTTTTATTTTCGTGTAAATAAGCCCTTAGCCCTTCCAGAATAGTAACAACACCAGAGCCAGCATCACTTGCTCCTAAAGACGCATGAGATTTACTATCGTAATGCGATAGTAACATCAAGGCCTTAGAATTCTCTAAACCTTTAATTCTCGCTAGGATGTTTTTTGGTTTGGTTATGGTTCCCCAATCTGTTAAGATATATCCTTCTTGAATTTCGGTTTCTAAACCTAAATCTTGTAATGCTTTTACTAGGTAATTTTTAACTCTCTCATGATCTGGACTCCCAACATAATGAGGGTTTTTTGAAATTTCTTTTAAATGAATTAACGCTCGTTGTGTAGAAAAGGTACTGTCTGGTGCGTCTATAGAAGAAATATTGCTTGGCAATAAAGCTGAAAAACTCCAGTAAATAGCAGCAATAATTAAAATAATGGAAAACACTTTTTTTAACATGACTGGATGTGGTTGGTTAGTTTTTATAAAAATAAGAAAATAATCTCAGCAAATTATCAGTTAGGATAACTCATTAATAATAAGTATATTTAAGATTAATAAAAAATTGATTCATCATGGCAATAAAGAGTTTCCAAGGAGCTAGAAAGCAACAATCAGATACATCTGAAGACGCTCCATTTAAAGTTAGTGATATTATGTGTAAAGATCTCATCACTTTTAAACCAGAACAATCTGTTGAAGAAGTTATTGAAACGTTAATAAATAAAAAAATATCTGGTGGCCCTGTTGTAAATGATAATAATGAATTGATTGGGATTATTTCTGAAGGAGATTGCTTGAAACAAATTAGTGAAAGTAGATATTATAATATGCCAATGGAGAATGATAATGTAGAAAAGCGTATGGTAAAAGATGTTGAAACTATTGATGGAAACATGAATGTGTTTGATGCTGCCAATAAATTTTTAGAATCTAAAAGAAGACGTTTCCCAATAGTAGAAAACGGTAAATTGGTAGGACAAATTAGTCAGAAAGATATTTTAAAAGCAGCCATAAGCTTAAAAGGACATACTTGGGACAAATAATAATTATATATTATTTACATTAAAGAATCCTCCTTTATTTTGTTTTCTTTTTAAAGATTGTCCAATAATTAAATGGGCAACATTTACCATATTTCGTAGTTCGCATAGTGTGGTTGTAACTTTAGACGTTTTATAAAGTTCTTCAACTTCTTTATGGATAATATCTAGCTGTTTAGTGGCTTTTAATAATTGGTTATCACTTCTTACAATGCCAACATAATCACGCATTAAAGTTTGTAATTTCTTTAGGTTATGTATAATTAAAATATGTTCATTGGGGATGCTTGTTCCTTTATCATCCCAAAATGGAAGCATTTGTTCTTTAACTGATACGAGATTTTTGCATAGATATTCAAATATATTATGAGCATAAACTAATGCTTCTAATAATGAATTTGAAGCTAATCTGTTAGCGCCATGGAGTCCTGTTCTTGAGCATTCACCACAAGCAAATAGATTGGTAATAGACGTTTTTCCATCTACATCAACTTCAATGCCTCCACATACATAATGCGAAGCAGGAACTACTGGAATCCAATCTTTCCCAATGTCAATATTGTTGTCCAAACAGGTTTTATAAATATTTGGAAAATGGTGTTTAAAACCTTCAATATTTAAATGTGTACAATCTAAATAGACACAACTGTCTCTAGTTTTCTTTAATTCAGTATCAATACTTTGAGAAACTATGTCTCTAGAGGCTAATTCGGCACGTACATCATAATTTGGCATAAACCTATTGCCATCCTTTGTTCGTAAATACGCTCCAAATCCTCTAACAGCTTCCGAAATTAAAAAAGCAGAACCTTCCCGATTTGTGCATAAAGCTGTTGGGTGAAACTGTACAAACTCCATATCCTTTATTCTGGCTTTCGCTCTATAAGCCATAGCAATCCCATCTCCAGTGGCAATAGTAGGATTTGTTGTATGTCCATATAAACGACCAATGCCACCAGAAGCCAATACAGTATTATCTGCTTGTATTGTTAGAATCTCTCCAGTTTTTTGATGCAACACATAAGCACCAAAACAGTTGATGTTTTTAGACACTAATTTTAATTGATGTTCAGTAATTAAATCGATGGCAAAATGATAAGCTAATATGCTGATGTTTTTAAGTTGATGCACACGAGCTAATAATGCACGTTCAATTTCGTAACCTGTGATATCTTTATAATGCACAACACGATTCTGACTGTGGCCACCTTCTTTTCCTAAATCGAGTTTTCCTGTTTGATTTACATCAAATTGTGCTCCCCAGACCATGAGTTCTTTTAAGCGCTTGGGACCTTCTGTAATAACCATGTTTACAACGGCTTTGTTGCACAAACCATCGCCAGCAATTAACGTATCTTCAATATGTTTTTGGAATGAATCAGTTTTGTTATCTAATACAACTGCAACACCACCTTGAGCGTATTTGGTGTTAGACTCGTCCTCATCTCCTTTGGTTACAATGGTGATGTTTTTCTTAGGAAAAGCTTCAGCATACTTTACAGCCAATGTTAAACCTGCAACCCCAGAGCCTATAATAAGTAAGTGGGTTTTCATTTATTTAGATAGTTCCAGCATGCGTTCAATTGGTATTAAAGCCTGTTTTCTAATAGGTTCTGGAACATCAATTTGTGGGGATTCATTCAATAAACAATCGTATAGTTTTTGAAGTGTATTCATTTTCATAAAAGCACATTCACTACAAGCACAGGTGTTATCTTCTTCAGCAGGAGCAGGTATTAATAACGTATTTGGTACTTCTTGTTGCATTTTATGAAGGATTCCTGCTTCTGTAGCTACAATAAATTTTTCCTCCGGATGTTTTTTTACAAATTGAATCATCCCAGCTGTAGATCCAATGTAATTGGCAGCATCAAGAATATGAGCTTCAGATTCTGGATGAGCGATAATTTTGGAGCCAGGATGTTTTTGATATAAATTTAATAGTTTGTCTATAGAAAAGGCTTCATGTACTATACAAGCACCATCCCAAAGTGCTAAATTGCGACCAGAAACCTTACTGATATAATGACCTAAATTTTTATCAGGTGCAAAAATAATTGGGATTTTCTTTGGAACAGATTCTACAATTTTTAGAGCATTTGATGAGGTGCAAACTATATCACTCATAGCTTTAATTTCTGCAGAACAATTGATGTAAGTTATCACTAAATGGTCTGGATGTTGTTCTTTAAAAGTTTTAAATGCGTCTGGTGGACAGGAATCTGCTAAAGAGCAACCAGCTTTTAAATCTGGTAAAACAACGGTTTTGTTTGGGTTCAAGATTTTTGCTGTTTCAGCCATAAAATGAACACCAGCAAACACAATAATGTCGGCATCTGTTTCTGCTGCCTTTTGAGACAAACCTAAGCTGTCACCTACATAATCTGCCACATCTTGAATTTCAGGCACCTGATAATAATGCGCTAAAATAACAGCGTTCTTTTCATTTTTTAAACGAAGTATTTCTTTTTTTAAGTCCAAAGTATCTAGGGATTAAGAATAATATATGAAGCAAATTTATTGGTAAGCTGCCTTACAAATTATGATATAAATCATATATCGACTTATTGATTAAAAATAATAGGACAAAAACATCTTTTTTATATCTTTGAAAAAAAACACTGTGTTATCAAATGCTTGTCAGTATGCTATTAGATCCATTTTTTATTTAGGAATGTGTTCTGATGAAAAGCATAAGATTGGAGTAAAGATTATCTCTAAAGAATTGGAAGTTCCTCAGCCTTTTTTGGCTAAATTACTTCAACAATTAAATAGAAACAATCTTGTTACTTCAACTAAAGGACCTTATGGAGGGTTTTATTTAAGTGATGAAAACAAACAACATTCAGTTTGGGATATTGTGCTAGTAATTGATGGTCAAGAAAAGTTTAATCAATGTTTTTTAGGTTTATCTAAATGTGGAGATGATAATCCGTGTCCAGTACATTTTACAGTTTCTGCTTTTAAAAAGAAACTTTTTCAAGATTTTAAAGAAAAATCTATTGCAGAATTTGTTGAAGACATACAGATTAAAGGCAGATACATTTCATTAAAAGATTTTAATATTTTAGATGAAAACTCTTAATCAAATATTTAGCTTTCACGTTTTACCAAAGCATAAAAGTCTCCTTCAAGAGGAAGATATCCTTGATCGTAAACAAAATAATAAACAGTTCCTGCTTTAGTAGTATAAATACTTGTAAAGTAGTTAAAGTCGAATCCTTTTTCTATAAGTTTGGCTCTGGAAGTTTTGGTTTTCTGCTCAGGATTGAGTGCTTCTAAAATTCGGTAGTTTTTTCTCAAACGGTTATTGGTGTTTCTAATTAGATTTTTAGAATCTTTATTTACACGGTTATTAAATGAATTCCTACAAGCATCACAACAGAATTTTTTGTCAATTCTGCCAACAATCTTATCACCACATTCCAGACATTGTTTTTGCATTTTATTTTTTTAAATTCCCATTACGGGCTTGTCATTTTATACCAACGTAAATTTACTTGCTCTTGTTCAAAATAAAAATCTTCCACATAGTACAAACCTATTTTTAAAAGAGCATTGTGTGACGCTTGATTCCCAAATTCAGTAGTTGCATATACTTCAGGAAGTTTCATACAATTAAAAGCATAATCTACAGAAGCTTTACCAGATTCAGTAGCATATCCTTTTCCCCAAAAACGTTTCATAAGTCTGTAACCAACATCGTAATATCTAGTAAAACCATTCATATTGTATTCTGTATTTAAACGCAAACCAGACCATCCAACAAAATCACCCGAATCTTTTTCAATAACGGCAAACCTGCCAATGCCTCGTTCTTTATATTGCTTAAGCACGCTTTCTAGAATTTTTTGAGATTCATCTATTGTCTTTACAGGTTTATTTCCTAAATATTTATGAACTTCAGGATCTGAGTCTAAAGTAAACATCCCTTCCAGATCAGATAATCTTAATTCTCTTAAAAGGAGTCTTTCTGTTTCAATGTAAAATGTCATGCTACAAGATACAAAATATTCGTTTACAAACGACTACAAACATTTACAAACGAATTTAAATAGTTAATAACCGACTAACATTTGCAAGTGGTTGCATCTTTGCCTTGTTGAATTGACCGAACGATATTCAATAGTATTAACTGTTTAACAATTAAAATTTAAAATTATGAACACGCTTAGAAACAAAGTACAGTTGATTGGAAATCTTGGAAACGACCCAGAAATTATCAATCTTGAATCAGGAAAAACATTAGCAAAATTTGCTATAGCAACAAACGAAAGTTATAAAAATGCTAAAGGCGAAAAAATTACAGACACACAATGGCATAACAGCGTTGACCATTTGCGATATCGAATTGGAAGCCCAAAGGCCGCTGCCTAAAGGGTATCCTGCCAACCCTACCTCATTTGGGGGCTATATCAAGCAATATCGACTAGAGTATGGTTATACAGCTTTTGAACTGGCTCTTGAATTAGAGGTTTACGAATCCACAATATATAAATGGGAGTATGGAAACTCAAATCCTACTCCAAAAAACACACAAAAAATAATCGAATTTATGGGCTATGACCCACGAATTTATAATCCTTTAAAAATTAGAAATTATGAACTCACTTAGAAATAAAGTACAACTTATAGGAAATTTAGGAAACGATCCAGAAATCATCACTTTGGAAAGTGGTAAAAAATTAGCGAAGTTTTCTCTAGCTACTAACGATAGCTACAAGGATGCAACAGGTCAAAAAATTGACAACGTTCAATGGCATAATCTGGTAGCTTGGAACAAAACTGCTGATATTATTGAGAAATATGTAACTAAAGGCAAAGAAGTAGCCATAGAAGGTAAACTAACATCTAGAAGTTATGACGATAAGGAAGGTAATAAACGATATATTACTGAAGTGGTCGTTAACGAACTTTTAATGCTAGGAAAATAATTATCGGTGAAAGTTTAAACTCTATTTATTTTTTGGTAATTATTTTTGAGTAATGTTTAACACTTAATACTTGAAAATTATGTCCTTAAAAGATGACTATGAGTACAGTAAAGATGATTTGGATAACCATTCTGATAATTTGAATCCTAACAACGATAATTATTGGGACTCCAGAGGAGAAGAAAATCCAAACTCTTAAAAAACAAAGGCGAGATTTAATATCTTGCCTTTTTTATTTTTCTCATGAAGGAATCAAAAACACTTTTAGAAATAGGAATTTATTTAAACAAGAGAGTTAAGGAATTAGCTTTTGATGATTTCTTCCATTTCTTTATGGACTGCCTTTCAAATGGTGCTCGCTTGGCGAATGATAAGGAAGTTTCAGAAATATTATATGATGCTATAGATTATGGCAATTTCTATGTTCCAACGGATATCAATACAGCAAAATTCACAATACACTCCTTATTAATAATTGCTGACTATAATATTAAGCCTATGTATTCCAAAGAAAAGTTAGCTAGGGAAATAGGAGTGCACGAACAGACGCTAAATGAATGGTTAAGGGTCTTTGATGAAACACTTTATTTAAAAGTATTTGATGAAAGAAAATTAACTTTTGAAAACTTATATCTAATAATGGTTTCTTTAGGCTTTACAGAATCAAAGAAGATTTTAAAAAGAAGTGAATTAGCTAAAAAATGTAAGTTAAAGTCATCTGAATTAAAGAAAAACTTACCTGAACATATACGTTTCCCGTTTGAAAAATTTATGAAGTATCCGCCAATTTTTTCAAATCAGGTTTTAGAACAACTGGATGTTGAATTATTAGACTAGGTTATTTAAAAAAAAGAATGAACTTTTGGTTCAAGGAAAATAAAACTCCAATTGTCAAAACTAAAAAACCTCAATCAAAATTATCTAATTGAGGTTTTACTTTTTTAAAAATTTATAAATTTCAGGAAATCTCCGTTTTGCATAATGTGGTATTTTATTAAACAAATGCACATCGTAAGAACTATCATTATTTTTAGTTAATGTAAATATATTCTGTACTGGTTGTGTTTCGGAAGAATTATCAATCAGTAAGATGTGGTCAAACATTCTAAAAAATAAGTTAAGATTTTTATACCCTTCTTTCCATTTATACTCAACCGTGTCATCAGGAACAAAATGTCCATTATTATGAGTCCTATAAAAAACACGCTTTTTTGCCATTTCTAAAGAGTCTAAACAATAGAAATGGAGCTCTATATGATATCCTAACTTCTTTGCTTGTTCTACCCAATGTATAGGGTTAGCATCAAAATTTGTTTCGTAGCAAAAGCTTTCATTTCTAGAAAAAGCTTCATAAATAGCAGTTTCAAATTCATTTCTAATAAGATTTCGAGCAATTACTTCACGTAACTCGCTGTCATGCAAAGCATCATACTTTTGCATAAATTTTTTATCAAAATCGAAAGGAATTAGGTCTTTAACGTATGTTTTAGAGAAAGTTGACTTACCAGAACCGTTGCAACCTGCAACAACAATTAAATTAGGTTTTGACATTCTAAACTAGCTTTTTGAGCAGGAGTTAAAGTAAGCGGTGTTTTCTGTTGCACATGCTTATCGTATGCCTTTCTGTTCTCTTTTAGAAAAGGTAAGACTTCTTTGTTATACGTTTCTTTAACTCTTACCAAATGCTCTTCGTTTGAAATAGCAGTAGTAAAATTATTATTATTTTTCATTGTTACAAATGTATTAAATTAATATTAAATGACTTAAATAAATTTTACCATATCTAACTTACTGCGTACAGGTGCATTTATACCGAAAGAAGAGTGAAGATTTTTGACCATAAAAGCGTAAGCTTTTTTCTTATTAATTTATGACCAATTATCTCGTCTTGCTTGTTTTTGGGATTCTTCTTGAATTATTTGTCGCATTCTAATTTGATCTGGCATACGTTCATTTGCATTGTACTTTGGTATTGAGATTTCTTTTGTTGGGCGCAAATTTTGCGCCTTTGTTTTGTCTGTTTTTGCGTTGGTAAGCGCATTATTTTCAAAGTTGTTAGTTATAGAATAAAATATTCGTTGAGCTTGTTTACGTTGTTTAGCTGTGCTTAATAAGTTTCCTGAAAAATCAGTGAGGAAAATCAGTTTTTTTTCTATTAATTCATCCAAAGCATTCGTAACACTCCGATTAGATAAACCTACTTTAGAAAATTGAGAATGAGATATCCAATCTCTTTTTTTTGGATATCCATTTTCATCTCGCCAGCCCAATGTGTTTCTAATTATTTTTAGATAAACTCTAATAGATGAGGATGATAAATCTGCCATCAAAGAATCAAAAAAAATATTTGGGACAGGTGTTGTATTATTAAGCTTCATTGCTATCAAAATTAATAACTGGTAACTCGTCATTCTGACTTGGGAATATTAAAAAATCTGTTTCAGGTTGCTGGTATAATTGTAAAAACCATCCTCCATTTTCGGTTACTTTAATGACTCCGACCTTATGATAGAATTTTTTTTCACCTTTTAATCCAACAATCGTTTTACGAGTACATACATTATAAAATTTTGTCATGTTTGTTTTAAATTACGTACCAGTAACCTTAGGGTATTAACCCAATACTAATGATTAAATTCAAAGCTTTCTGGTCTTAAAACATAAAAGTTTTACGACAAGTGTGTCAGACAAGTGGTGTTGTGCGACGTTGCACATATTTTTTAAACATCCCTGTTTTGGGATGTTAACACTACTAATATGACGTGGTGGTAACTTAAATATAAAGTACTTACTTTATAATAAAGCACCTTATCGATAACAATATTCATAGTTGAAAGTACTGATATAATTATATATAAGTTTTAAACAAAAATTAATCTAATATTAGATTGCTCTTTGATTAAATTTCTTAAAAATTAATCTAATTTTATCTATTAACAACTCATATTTTTAATAGCTGCTTATGTAAATGGTCCTACAATACCATCAATAACAAGTGGTGTAATATGGCCTTCTAAAAGTATATTAAGTCTTGTTTGTAGTTGATAAATTTGAAACTCAAACTCTGCACCTGATTCGGTATTATCAATATCGATAATAATTTGGCCGATACCCGTACAGGTTTCGTCTTCGGGTGTTAATGGCAAGGTAAAGACATTGATTATAGCTTCATTTTTTATCTCTTTATTATTTTCAACTACATTGACAATCGGAATGGCATATGTAATAGTAAAAAATAAAGAAAAAAAGGAGCCTAACAAATACATTGTATTTTTTTCATAAAATAAAATTTACTTTTAAACATTTGCTTAATTTTTTAATGATTTGAATACTTTAATAATTTAGCAATAGGACAACAAATGCTAATAAAAGAAACACTTAATTAATAACGATTTAGTCATGTATGAATTAGAAAAAGGTATTTGCACACTAAAAACCAGCTAAGCATTTTGTTTAAAAAAAACTTGGCAACAATTTTCAAAGAAAAGAATCACCAAGTGCTATTAATCATACTATTTAGTATAGACTTACCTAAAATGTTTTTTGTTTTTTATCTTGTAGTGTATCCTCCGTTAGCAAAAATTGTTTGACCTGTAATCCACCATCCTTCTGTAACTAAAAACTCAACTATTGGAGCGATATTTTTTATATCTGTTAAACCTCCTAATGCAGAAGCAGATTTATGATATGCTACTGCTTCATCTGATTCTTGACCATAGAAAAAAGGTGTATCCATAGGGCCAGGTGCTACAGCTGTAACCGAAATACCTCTTACCCCAAATTCTTTTGACGCTGATCTTGTGAAGTGCTCTACGGGAGCTTTCATACCTGCATATGTTGAATACAAACCAGTGTAAGCAGCCAATAAAGATGTAACAATTGTACAGATTTTACCATTATCATTTATTTTTTTTCCAGCTTCTTGAAGGAAGAAATAAGCAGCTTTAGAATTTACTTCTGCCATAATATCATATTCATTTTCAGTTGTCTCTAAAAAAGGTTTCTTTAAAACCATACCTACTGTATTAATAGCAATATCAACTCGGCCTAATTTTGAAATAGCTTCATCAAAAAACCTTGTAATATTAGTAACTTGAGTTAAATCACCTTGAAATAAAAATGCATCTGCACCTAAAGCTTTAACTTCTGCTAAAGTTTTTTCACTTTCAGATTTAGAGTTATCACTATTATAATGAATTGCCAATTTAGCTCCCATTTTTGCGAAATCACGACTCAATAAGCCTCCAAGGTTTTTGCCTCCACCAGCTATTAAAACCACTTTGTTTTTTAAGTTTATGTTATTCATTATCAGTTTTTTAATTATTGTAGTTGCAAATGAATATCAAAGTTTTTAGATAAAAAAAAATAATCAGGAATGAATTCGGAATTCCTGTTATGTTTTTTAATTTTGCTTGAAACAATTAGACGATATTTGTCACATTAAATAAAATCATAAAACTCTTTAAATATTAATGTTTTATGTGACTAATATTAAGAATCAGTGTCTTAATGAATAAATTTTTAAATCTAATAAAATATTGAAACCACACTTTTTGCTTTTTGTTTTATTTTTTCTTTTTCAAACAGTTTTGTTTTCTCAAGCTTTAAATATCAAAGAAAGAATAGATAAACAACTAACTAAAATCACTTCAGATACAATCATAAGTATTTCAGACAAAGAAACACTTTATGTCAAACTACTAGAAGATGCTTTAAAAAATGAATATAACAATGGGGTTTTAAATGTAGGCTTTAAACTTATGCTTATGTATTCAAATTTGGGACAAGACAAAAATGTAATAAGTATAGGTAATAAAATAAAAAAACATAGAAAAGGAGACGATGAAGATTCTAAACAATTGTTAGCCCGTATTTATCAAATTAATGCTTTAGCATTGGGTAATCTTGGGATGTTAAATGATTGTAGAAAAAGTTTTAAAACAGCTATTAAATATGCTGAAAGCTTAAAAAACAGCAACAAAAGAAATTATATTCTTTCTTTATGTTATGAAAATTACACTATAATTTTTGGGATTAAACACTTCAAAGAATACTCAAAGGACTCTACTTTATATTATTTGAAAAAAAGTATAGAAAAGGCTAATTTAATTAAAAACAAAAATAATGATATATCTCAAGATTTAAAATATGATATGATAGCTTTTGTTTATATGCGTATGGCTATTCATTCTTTGGAACAAGTAGATAAAGAAGGGTTTTTAGAATTAGCAGAGGATTACCTTAATAAAGCATTAGATATTAATGAAAATTACAACATCCTTCCTAGAAATAAAAGCATGTTACTAAATCAAGTAAGTTGGATGTATATGGAAAAGAAAGAATATTTAAAATCAATAAATTATGCAAATCGCTCTTTAATGATTGAAAAATTATATAAAGCTCCATATCATAGAGTTGAGTCATTTGAGTTTTTGGCAAGTTGTTACATGGAGCTAAATGAGAAAGAAAAATCAAAGACATATTTAGAAAAATATTCTTATTTAAAAGATAGCTTACTACTAACTGAAAAAGGGAGCATTGACGAACCTCTTATACAAAAAATAACAGAAGAACGCGGTAAACTTAATAATAGCAATAAGAAAAAAATCTATTTAATAACAGCAAGTTTTTTGATTATTTCTGTTGTATTGCTCATTCTTTGGAGAATAAAAATCAAAAGGCTTAATTTAAAGTATATTACTTTAATAGAAAGGTTAGAATCTGAAAACAGAGAATTAAATAAGAAGAACATTATAGAAGATAAAAATATTCTGATAAATGAGGATGCTGTAAATACAATAATAGACAAATTAAATAGATTTGAAGCGTCTCGAAGTTTTCTTAAAAAGGAAGTCGATTTAACTTGGCTTGCAAATCAATTTAAGACCAATATAAAATATCTCTCGAAAACTATTAAGTTTAAAACAGGCAAAAATTTTAGAGATTACATTAATGGCTTAAGAATCGATTATATAACCCATAGGCTTTATGAAGACCCTATATATAGAGAATATAAAATAGAATATCTTGCGAAGGAATGTGGTTATTCATCATCTCAAGTCTTTGTTATTTCTTTTAAAAAGGAGAATGAAGTTACACCATCTTTTTTTATAAAAAAACTAAAACAATAGTTTTAGTTTTTGAATTAAAACTGTTATTCACCACATTAAAAAAATTAATTGACAATAAAACTAGTAGGTTATAAATGTAATGATAGGATGAAGTAAAAATTTAAAGACTCTTTGTTAGTCTTATTTAAAAATTTTTCTAGGAAAGGTTGTTTTTAAAAAAAAAGCCGAATGCATGATTATTTACACTCGGCTAAACTAAAAACGTGTAATTAAAATTATTTACTTTTTAATTAATTTTATTGCATTAGATTTATCATTTATCTTTAAAATATACATACCTGTGGATAAGTCTGAAATATTGATAAGTTGATTATCGTTTAAATTTGAAAAAGTTTTCACCAAAACTCCTTGAATAGAAAATATTTTAAGTTCTTTTATACTTTCACTTTCTCTTGATTTTATATAGATATAGTCCATTGATGGATTAGGATAAATACCAAATTGATCTATAGATACATTTTCAACACTTAGCTCTTCGTCGTCAACACATGTAGTTTGAGTTGGAAGACTGCTATTAGTTTGTGTCCCATCTCCATTACCTAATTGATATAAATTATCTGTTCCCCAAGACCACATGGTAGTATTATTTTTGATAGCTCCAAAATGATATCCACCAACTCTTAGAGCCAAATTATCCCAATCTGTATCAGTCCCTAGTTGTTGTGGTGCCAAATTGTTAGTGTTAGCTCCCACACCAGTAGTTCCACCATGATTTATACCAAATACATATAAAGTACCATTATCTTTTATAATAGCAGAACCATCCCAAGAGGTTGCAATGTGCGTAAAGTTAGAAGAAGCTTCAATAGGTTGAGGAGTTCTGAAATACTGAGCTCCTGCGCCAACAATGCCTAATCTACCATGTCCACTATATCCCCATCCAAAAATCTTACCTGTAGTTTTTATTCCTAAAACGTGATACACGCCACATGACACCTCATCCCAATCGGTGTCAGTCCCTATTTGAACAAAATCATCAGATTCTCCTCCAGTAGCACCAGTTCCTGTTTGACCCTCAACATTCGTACCGCATGACCATAAAGTACCATTAGATTTTATACCAAAAGAGTTATAATATCCTGATGAGGTTTTAGACCAATCTGTTGCTAAAGAAGATTCTTGTTGCCAAGTAGTATAGTATCCCAAGCTAGTGCCAACACCAAGACCTCCCCAGTCGTTATATCCTGTTCCCCACATTGTGCCATCAGTTTTAACAATCATACTATGATGATAACCAGCAGAAAATGAAGATACGTTATTAGCCATTAAATAAGGTAAATACTGAGCGACACGATCACCTGTTGCTAATTGACCATAAGCATTTTTTCCCCAGCCATAAAGATCGTTGTTACTCTTTTTTGCAAGAATAAACCATCTTCCAACTGAAATATCAACCCAATCGGAATCAGTACCGACTTGAGTTGGGTGTTCTAATAAAGTAATAGTGCCACTACCATTTCCAAGAATACCATTTAAATTCCGTCCCCATACCCATATTGTTCCATCTTGTTTCAATGCAACACTAAATTGTTCACCTTGAGAAATTTTCTCCCAACCAGTTAGGGAACATTGTTGAGCACTCAAATTAAATCCGTACAAAAGGACTGAAATCAAAATAATCCTATTAAGTAACAAAGTAATTTTTAACATAATTATAAATATTTTTTAAAAGTTTATTATTCAAAAATACATTCTTGATTACTTATTTTTGTTGTTTAAGAGTAATGTATTATAGAATATATAACACATTAAAAAAGAATCTAAAAAAAACATAAATATCTGTGTTTGTGTTAATTATATTGAATGATAATGGAAAAATACTCCTTATTATTAATGAATAAACATCTTAGAAATTAAAGATAATTGATGGGAATTTTGTGATAAAAATGTAAAAAATTATATTAGCATAATTGAGCGGGACAAGTAGTATATGAATTGTTGTTTTTATTTGTTTTATTGTGGTGGATTCTATAAACATATTGACATAACATTTTTTATTTTGTAAATTAATTCAATTTTTAATATATATATATGGAAACACTTGTTTCAAAGCATGTTTCAACAAACTATAAATGAAATGGATAATAGTCAAACTTTAATTAGTATATTTTTTTTGATTTTGTTCGTTTTTATTTTACGTAGGAAGTTAGTGAGCAGCATATACACATTATATTTTAAAGTTCATAAATCAATCCTTAAAAGTAAAATTAGGCTTCAAAATTCAATAGAAAAACCGAAGAGCAATGAAGAATTATTGTATTTAACGGATGTGAAATCTAAAGCCTTACTTAAAAAATTAAAAAAATTTGAAAAAAACCAGCAATACACTAATAAAGATGTAAGTTTTTCCTTTTTAGCAAACTATATTGGTACAAATAGTAAATATTTAAATGAATTACTAAAAATACATGTTAATAAGACATTTAGTCAATACATTAATGATTTAAGGATTGATTATATAACTAATCTTTTGTATCATGAACCGAAATATAGAGATTATAAAATTACTTACCTTGCGGAAACTTGCGGTTACTCATCTAGAGAGATATTTTATAAAAATTTTAAAAAAAAAATGAGAATGACACCTTCACAATTTATTAAAAATTTAAAAAGCGATATTAATTAATAGTGTTGATTTAATTGTTTTCATATTCATTTCAAATCCTCAAGTACCTTTTCATTTTTTTCTTGAACTTCAATACTTGTAAAAACCCATTTCTTAGTTACAAAAGTGGTATGAAACTAATATGTGTATTCCCTTTGTCGATTTCTTGTTTGATTAATTCTTCTGAGCCAAAATCAGGAAGTTTAATAGCATTTGGAAATAGTTGTTGTCATATTCTTCAACCTCATAACCTTCTTTAATCAATTTTTCTAAAAACAAAGAAAACTCACCTTTCGGAAATTTTTCGGGTTTGTTTTTCAAAAGCCATAGAGATTCTATGCAATTGAGATATTAAATAAAGTCTGTTTTGGTTAGTTGGACCATATACTTTTATCGAAGTTTTATTTGTTTAATGGTTAACTTCAATCTATTTAATAGGTCATCATAGGATAGAATGTCGATTACGTTTTTATATTTACGCTTTACCACTTCAAAGTCGTGTTTTTGCTCGTTGGTTAAATTATTTTCTCTTCCCATGATTATAAAACCATTAGGATTAGTTATGTGAATTTTAAACCCTTGTGGAAGCTCATCTTTGTACTTGGTAATAAGTAAATTCTCACCTCGTTTCCCCATATATTGAGATAGTAAGTATATTTTTCAATCTGCATAACGGTTCCTGAAAGTTCACGTAGTGGAATGTAGTTGTCACGATACTTTACTTTAGTCATGATAGCATGTTCAAAAGGTTGCTTAATTTCTACTACGTCTACATGTCCGTTAGCATCCACAAAAAGATAGTCCAGTGATTTAGTTGTCAAATCATCAGCATTCACAGGTACTTACCTGAAAACTGCAATATATTTAGGATAGAGTAATAGAAGAATATCGACGATTTCTAATTGCCAAGTAGTCTCATTATAATTCTCTTCATCTTCGAGCATTGATAATAACTTGTCATAGATAGTTTGATACTTATTAACCTCATAATCTTCATATATTTTTTCTGAATCTTTTACCTTTTCAAAATAGTTTTTTAGTACAGATGATATTCGAGCTTGTGCATATAGTTTTTTCTCGTAGGAGGTAGAAAAGTTTTCAATTAATCCATAGAACTCTTTAAGAGGAATGCTGTTATTGATTTTACCATCAATTATAATATCACCATCAACAAGCTCTGTGATTTGTTTGAATATAGAAATATTTGTTTCTGCAATGAATAGATTTATATCTGGTTAAATGTCTTTATGAAGAAGGGTTCTACGGTCTCTTACCAGTACATTAGGATATATTTCAAAATACTCATCTATTATTTTCCCTTCTTGAATTGTTTTTAGTTCCGCAATATTAAAAACAACATCAGGAATCTCTAGAATAAACTCTTGAGTGCTTAAGTTATATCTTGATTTTTAGCCAAGTATTTAGGAATAAGATTAAATATCCTATGTACAATACCAACATAATTATGCCTTTTGAGTTCATTAATAACCCAATCATCATTGCTAAATCCTGAATCACTATAAGCATATATGAGTTGAAGATATTTAGATTTTTTTCTAATTTCTAACATGGATTAATCATAATTATATTTTACAATTCCATCAATTTCAGTTTGTCCATTATAAACAATTGCTATACTGTGTTTCGCCCTAGTTAAAGCGACATAAAACTTTGCTTTAGTATCACATTCTGATTTGTCATTTTCTACTAGTGCAGTTTTTATCTTACCTGTTGGGTATAACAATGTTCTTTCAAAAGTTAATCCTTTAGACATCCCAAAATTAATTACGTTTCTGTGAATTAATTTTGTTCTTCTATCATACCTCATAATTTGAGGATTAAATTCTTCAATATAATTTGGAACATTAGTGATGTTAACAAAAAAGACGCCATCACAACCTGTAACATCCTCATTTTTTGAGATTGTTTTTTCCATTTCTGGATAGATTAAATCAGCGACACTACAAATTATTCGATTACAAACGACTACAAGTATTTACAATCGACATTAAGTAAGTAAATACCGAGTAATCTTTGCATGCTGTTTCATCTTTGCGGTGTTGAATGGAACAAATGAAATTCAATATAATTAAAACCTTATCTTATGAATACGTTAAGAAACAAAGTACAGTTAATTGGAAACCTTGGTAATGATCCAGAAATTATCAATCTTGAATCAGGAAAAACATTAGCAAAATTTGCTATAGCAACAAACGAAAGTTATAAAAATGCTAAAGGCGAAAAAGTAACAGACACACAATGGCATAATGTAGTTGCTTGGGGAAAAACGGCAGAGATTATTGAAAAATATGTCACAAAAGGCAAAGAAGTTGCTATTGAAGGAAAATTAACTTCAAGAAGTTACGAAACTAAAGAAGGTGAAAAACGCTATATAACCGAAGTGGTATGTAATGAACTTTTGATGTTAGGAAAATAGTATTTGTAAACTATATATTTAAAAAGCGACTTAGGTCGCTTTTTTTATTTTAAAAATCTGTTTCTCAATGAAGGTTACACGTATGCCAAACAACAAAATAAATCCACCAAGAACCATTTGTAAAGAAATTGTTTCATCTATAAACATCCAAGCCAATAGGGACGCTAAAATACCCTGTCCCAACAAGCTTACCGATACCCTAGTTGCTCTCATATGCTGTGTTGCATAACTAATAAGAAACCAAGCTAATAATTGACATACAACAGCCTGAATAATTAAAACGAGCCAACCTGCATTAGAAAAACCAGTAAATGGTTCGTTAATGGCATAACTTACAAGACCTAAATGAACTGAAGAAGACAGTAAACTTAAGGTCATAAATGTAATAACATTCATCGTTTTTAAGACCTCCTTACTAATCAACATATAAAAGGCATAAAGCACACCTGAAAGAACTCCAAAACTAAAAGCCAAGTCAAAATCAAGGTTTCTAAATACAGTAAAACCAACCAACATCATCATCCCAAAAACGGCAATAACTGTCCCAATCCAAAAATTTGTTTTTGGTTTATCTTTTACAAAAAACAACGATAAAACGCCTACCCAAACAGGAGATAAGTTTGTTAATAATGAAGCTTGAGTTGCTGTAGATTCTTGGATAGCAACATTCCAAACAGCCACATCGCTACCAAAAACAATACCACATAAAATAGCTAAAAGCCCAGCTTTTAAATTTGGGATTTTAAATTGTTTACTTATTAAAACATAAGGTAGTAACAACACCAACGAAAACAACATTCTGTAGAATGCCGAAATAACTCCTGGTGTCAAGTTTAACTTAACCAAAATAGGGAATATTGAAATACAAAATATTCCAATAACTAGTGCTATTCTTGCCTTTTTCATGTAAATCTATTTAGTAACTTAATTTGAACCGGCAAAAGTACTTATAATTTACAGGTTTTACTGAGACTAAATTAGCCAGTTGTGATTAAATATTATCCTATTTTATTTATGAAGTTTTAACTGGATGCGTTTTCGTGCGACATCTACTTCTAATACTTTTACAATAACTTGCTGATGTAAACTAACATGTGCATTTACATCGCTAACAAAACTATCTGATAAATTGGACACATGAATCAAGCCACTTTCTTTAATTCCAATATCTACAAAAGCACCAAAATTGGTTACGTTATTTACAATGCCAGGAAGTAATTGCCCTTCTTGTAAATCGGTTATGGATTTAATGTTTTGATTAAACGTAAACACTTTTGCTTGCTCACGAATATCTAGACCGGGTTTTTCCAATTCCTTAATAATATCTTGAAGTGTTGGTAAACCTATAGAATTGGTACAATATTGTTTTAAGTCTATCTTTTGAAGAAGTTCTTTATTCCCTATTAAATCTAAAACTTCCTTGCCCAAATCTTTTGCCATTTTTTCAACAATCGCATAACTTTCTGGATGTACAGCCGAATCGTCCAATGGATTCTTAGGATCTTTAATTCGTAAAAAAGCAACACCTTGTTCAAAGGCCTTATCTCCTAAACGTGGAACTTTTTTAATGGCATTTCTGGATTTAAAAACGCCATGTTCTGTTCTATAATTAAAAATATTTACTGCTAATTTGGGTCCAATTCCAGACACATAACTTAATAAACTGGTGCTGGCAGTATTGATATTTACACCAACAGCATTTACGCAGTTTTCTACTACAATATCTAGTTCTTTTTGAAGTTTGGTTTGGTCCACATCGTGCTGATATTGTCCAACACCAATAGATTTGGCATCAATTTTAACCAGTTCTGCAAGTGGATCTTGCAGGCGCCTTCCTATAGAAACAGAGCCACGGACTGTGACATCGTAATTCGGAAATTCGTCACGAGCAATTTTTGATGCTGAATAAATACTAGCTCCAGCCTCACTAACTACAAAGACCTGAATATCGTTTTTAAAACGAATCTTTCTAATTATGGCTTCGGTTTCCCTAGAAGCTGTCCCGTTTCCAATGGCAATGGCTTCTATTTGATACGCTTCAGAAAGTGAACTTATTTTTTTCATGGCTCCAATAGTATCACTTTTTGGAGGATGTGGATAAATGGTTTCGTTGTGTTTTAAATTCCCTTGTGCATCCAAGCACACAATTTTGCATCCTGTTCTAAAACCTGGATCGATGGCTAATACGCGTTTTTCACCCAAAGGCGAACCAAGTAATAACTGTTTTAAGTTTTTAGCAAATACATTAATAGCAGATTCGTCAGCTTTTTCTTTGGCTTTTTGAAGCGCTTCATTCGATAAAGATGGGAACAATAAACGTTTATAGGCATCTTGAATGGCTATTTCAAGGTGATTCGAACAGGCATTATTAGACCGAATAATACGATCTTCAATTTTAGCTAAAGCTTTCTCGGTGTCTATAGCTATTTTAACTTTAATAAATCCCTCTTTTTCGGCTCTTAAAATGGCTAGTAATCTATGGGATGGAATTCTACTTAAAGTTTCTTCCCATTCAAAATAATCTCTATATTTTTGAGCGTTTTCATCATCTTTTTTAGATTTAATTACTTTGGTTGAAATCATGGAGAAACGGTCTAATTGATGACGTATAGTATTCCTGACATCTGTTCGTTCGTTAATCCATTCGGAAATAATATGCCTGGCGCCTTCCAAAGCATCTTCAACAGAAGTTACATCACCTTTTACATATTTATAAGCAATAGATTCTATATCTGAAGCATTTTGACTCATGATAATTTTAGCCAAAGGTTCCAAACCATTTTTTCTGGCAGTTTCTGCTTTGGTTTTTCTACTTTTTTTATAAGGCAAGTACAGGTCTTCAAGGGCTGTTAAATCTTGAGTGGTTTCAATTTTTCTCTTTAATTCTTCCGTTAAAACGTCTTGGTCTTCTAAAGCTTTTAAAATGGTGGTTTTTCGTTTTTCTAACGTTTCAAATTGTTCTTTATATTTTACAATATCTCCTATTTGAACTTCATCTAGATTGCCAGTACGTTCTTTTCTATAACGTGAAATAAACGGAATGGTACAAGCTTCATCTAATAATTCGACCGTGTTTTTTACAGATGTTTCTGGAAGTTTTGTTTGGGATATAATATACGAAATCATAAATCTATTTTGAATGTCGAAAATACTAAAAAAACCTCGCAGTACATCGTCTGCGAGGTTTTTCGTTTATAGAAATTTAATGGACTTATTCTGCAGTTTCAAAAACTGCTAAAGGCGCCATTTTTGCCTTATTTAGTGTCATGGTATTTGCATTTAAGGAAAAGTTGTCTGCTGTATTTAAGACTTTAATAAATTGATCTTCAACAGTCATATCTGGGCAAGCCATCATGGTTGTTGCTATTTTAGAAAGTTCCAATTGTGTGTTATTTTCAATGTTGTATGTACCAGTAAAGGTGTTGCAACCAGAATTTCCAAACACACGATTATCCTCTGTTGCAAAAGAAATAAAGGCTTCGCTATCAGTTATGTCTTTTCCCATAAGTTTTACTAATTTCCATTTGGTATCTGTAAATGCAATTTCTTCATTATTAGACAAATCTTGTTTTTTTAGAATATAAAAATCGGCTAATTCGCCAGTCACTTTATTTCCGGATTTATTGAGTTGCGTTAAGGTGTTTTCACCAACAAAATACATCGTTCCATTATCGTCTGACAATAGAATTTTTTGACCATTATCGATCCATTTTATGTACCCACGACTATCAAAAACACCATCTTTTTCACCTAGATAATTGTCTTTGGAAACATATGTTTGGTCTTTATTAATGGTAATGGTTCTCTCAATTCCTTCGCAGTCTGCACATGGAAGTGTGCCTTTATAAGTGCCTTCCCAATCTAAGGATTTTTCACTTGTATGAGAATCGATGACAACTTCTTCTTCAATTAAGTTCTCCGAAGTCGTTTCAGCATTCTTTTTATTGTTGGAATTGCAACTAGTAAAAAGAATAAATACAATGGCCGTAAGTTCTAATAATCTAAATTTCATTTATATAATTTTTTAATTGTTTACTTCGTTTTTAGCATCTTCAATCATTTGTTCACTAGGTAAAATGGCAACATTAACACGTCTGTTTTTGGCACGACCTTCAGCAGTTGCATTATCGTGCATGGGTTGGGTTTCTCCAAACCAGTTGGTAGTAAATCTACCATTACTTAGCCCTGAACCAATGAGGTAATTAGTTACAGCATAAGCTCTGTTCTTTGAAAGCGTCATGTTATAAGATTCTGCTCCCACACTATCTGTATGGCCAACAACCAAAATATTGGTGTCTGGATATTCTTTAAACACATTTGATAATTTGTTTAAGGTTTCTTGAGATGCATTATTAATATTGTATTTGTCTGTAGCAAAATACACGCCACTATTTTCATCGAATGTAATTACAATACCATCATCGATACGTTCTACTTGAGCTCCCGGAATTTCTTCTTCAATTTTTTGAGCTTGTTTGTCCATTTTATTACCAATAAGTACACCAGCTCCTCCACCAACTACGCCACCAATAACTGCGCCAATTTCGCCATTGCCACCTTTACCAACATTGTTGCCAATAATAGCTCCTAAAATGGCTCCACCGGTAGCACCTATTACGGCACCTTTTTGTTTGTTGTTTGCGTTATCTACAGCTTTGCAATTGGCAAAACTGATTAATATGATACTGGCAAGTGCAATTATTTTAATTTTATTTATATGTAAGTTCATGATTTTAAAGTTTTGTAAAGTTCATAATTATAGTAAAAGGCTTGTTGTCCACTGTAACGGTTTGCTGCCATTGCATATTGGTTTCTGATAGCGCATTTAGTTTCAATCTAAACCCTTGATTGGTTTCCGATTTGCCTTTTTTGTTTGTTGGTTTTAAAAGAAAATCATACAAACCAGTAGTTTCGTCTATTTCTTGAATGGTAAATACAAAAAAGCGTTCTCCAGTAGAACAAGACGTATCATTAATAGTGTAAAGTCCTGTATTGTTGTTTGGAATAAATTGCCAGGTACTACCTTCAAAACAAGTTTTAGAAGCATCGCCAAATAGTGATACATTGTAAGTTCCAGTCTCACTATAACTTATAGCGTTTAAGGTCCAATTTCCTTTGATAACTTTTTTAGAGTCTCGAACTGTTTTGGAGCTTCCACATGAAAGCATCGATATTGTTAATAGGAATAGGATTAATTTTTTCATAAGTGATATTTTTTAAACTGATTCAAAAT
Source organism: Flavobacteriaceae bacterium LYZ1037 (assembly GCA_003144015.1). Classification (GTDB taxonomy): domain Bacteria; phylum Bacteroidota; class Bacteroidia; order Flavobacteriales; family Flavobacteriaceae; genus Xanthomarina. The sequence continues at coordinate 285,242 of QFWS01000004.1, forward strand.
TAACTAATAAGACATTTTCTAATTGATGCAATAGAGTAAAAAGCTAATTCATTTACTTGTGCAACTATCTTATTTACGGAAGAATTTTCCTATAGGATGTTTTAATTCTTAACTTTCAGAAAACATTAACATCTTTTAAATAAAGTATAGACATATGGACGTTCGCTACCAAATGGATTGATAAATGTATGGTTGAAAGAATTTATAAGCTTAAAGCTGTTTCCTAATTTATTTTGAAGCATTTCTACATTGTAACGTTTCAAATCTAAACCACAGCATTTTTCTGCGCCATCTAAACTGAAAACAGCAATAAGCATATAACCATCTTTTGTTACTATTTTTTTAATAAGATTGAAATAGGCTGTTTGTTCTTCATCTTTTAAAAAGAAATGAAGCACAGCGCGATCAATCCATAAATCTATTGACTCTAGATTTTGTAATACTATAGGTTTGGTTAAATCGTCTACAATACTGTTTAGATTATAATTATGAGATTTTAATATACGTTCTTTTAATTTCTCAAGAGCTAAATTGCTTAAATCGTTTGCAATTAGATTAGTGAAACCTGCATCTAAAAGTACATCGATTAATGTCGTAGTTCCTACACCAACATTTAAAATTCTGGCATCTTTTTCAAGCTTACATGTGTCAATAAGTTGCATGGTTGGTGTTGGGTTTTCTTCAAACCAACCCAATTGATTATCGGCTTTATCATAAGCTTTGTTCCAGTGTTCTTTTAAATTTTGAGGGTTGTTCATTTGCTAACTAATATGCAATCCGTTATTAACTGAAGCATCATCAGGATTTACAAACACCAATTTCCCTTCTGGAGTTTCAGTCATTAAAATCATCCCTTGGCTTTCCACACCACGTAAGGCTCTTGGAGCCAAATTGACTAAAACAGTTACTTTTTTTCCAACAACTTCTTCTGGAGTAAAACTTTCGGCAATGCCTGAAACTATAGTTCTTACATCAATTCCAGTATCTACTTTTAATACTAAAAGCTTTTTAGCTTTTGGCATTTTTTCAGCTTCCAAAATAGTTCCAACTCTAATGTCTAATTTGGTGAAATCATCAAATGTAATTTCTTCTTTTTGAGGTTCTACTGTTTTGTTGGCTGCTTCATTAGCTTTTTTAGTCGCTAATAATTTATCTACTTGTGCTTGTACAGTTTCATCTTCAATTTTAGAAAATAATAATTCTGCTTTTCCTATCTGATGCCCGGAAGGAAGAAGAATGTCTTTTGAAGAGATGTCGTTCCAACTTAGAGCGTCATTGCGAGACTCATTTTTTTGAGTCGTGGCAATCTCTTTGTTTGATGAGATAACCACGTCGCTTTGTTCCTCGTTATGAAATAATCCTAAAATATCTTTTAATTTATTGGAAGTAAATGGTAAAAATGGTTCGCTTAAAGTGGCTAAAGCTGAAGCTATTTGTAAAGCGACGAACATGATGGTTTGTGTTCTGGCTTGATCTTCTTTAATCACTTTCCAAGGCTCTTCGTCTGCTAAATATTTGTTTCCAAGTCTAGCTAAATTCATTAATTCTTGTCCAGCTTCACGAAACCTGTATCGTTCAATCGAGCTTGAAATTACGGCTGGATAAGCCTTAACAGTTGCTAAAGTTTCTTCATCTATTTGAGAAAATTCAGATGGGTTAGGAATAACTCCATTGTAGTATTTATTAGTTAAAACAACCACACGATTGATGAAATTTCCAAAAATAGCCACCAACTCGTTATTATTTCTAGCCTGAAAATCTTTCCAAGTAAAATCGTTATCCTTTGTTTCTGGAGCATTAGCAGTTAAAGCATAACGCAATACGTCTTGCTGATTTGGAAAATCTTCCAAATATTCTGGTAACCAAACAGCCCAATTTTTAGAAGTTGACAATTTGTTGCCTTCTAAATTTAAAAACTCGTTTGCTGGTACGTTATCAGGTAGAATATAGCTTCCTTCAGCTTTTAACATGGCTGGAAAAATAATGCAGTGAAATACAATATTATCTTTCCCTATAAAATGCACCAATTTGGTGTCTTTATCTTTCCAATATGGCTCCCAATCTTTTCCTTCGCGTTCTGCCCATTCTTTGGTTGCAGAAATGTAACCTATTGGAGCATCGAACCACACATAAAGCACTTTGCCTTCGGCATCTGGAAGTGGTACAGGAATTCCCCAATCTAAATCTCTGGTTACAGCTCTGGGACGTAACCCATCGTCAATCCACGATTTTACTTGTCCGTAAACATTAGATTTCCAGTCCTTTTTATGACCTTTTAAAATCCATTCTTTTAAAAAGGCTTCGTGTTTATCTAAAGGTAAAAACCAGTGTTTGGTTTGTTTTAAAGTTGGGACATTTCCTGTAATAGCCGATTTAGGATTAATTAAATCTGTGGCATTATGACTGGTTCCACATTTTTCACATTGATCGCCATAGCTTTCTTCGTTGCCACATTTTGGACAGGTTCCAACGACAAATCGATCAGCTAAGAACTGATTGGCTTCTTCATCGTATAATTGTTCAGTAACTTCTTCATTAAACTCTCCTTTTTCATATAAAGTGGTAAAGAAATCTGAGGCTGTATCATGATGAATTTTAGCCGTAGTTCTAGAATAATTATCTAAAGAAATGCCAAAGTCTTCAAACGATTTTTTAATAATTGCATGATATTTATCAACAACATCTTGAGGCGAAACACCTTCTTTTTTCGCTTTAATGGTAATGGGAACACCATGTTCATCACTTCCACAAATAAAGGCCACATCGTTTCCTGTTAATCTTAAATAGCGAGCGTATATATCTGCTGGCACATAAACACCTGCAAGATGTCCAATATGGATTGGACCATTTGTGTATGGTAAAGCAGCTGTTATGGTATATCTTTTTGACATTTTTAGAACTTTTTTGAGATTACAAAAGTACACAATTTAAGGGCTATTTAGAAAAAAAACGTACTTTTACATTATGACAAAAAGCATCTATTTATTACCCTTGTTCTGTCTGGTTTTTTTCTTCGGAAAAAAGACACTTTTAGCACAAGACATCCAATCGAAAAACACACAAATTTTGATACAACCACCATATTTAAAGGCTGGCGATACAGTTGCCATTGTAGCACCTTCAGGAATCTTAAAAAATAAAACAGGTGAAGTACAACAAGCTGAAGATTTACTTAAAAGTTGGGGGCTGAACGTGGTTATTGGAAAACATGTCTTTAGTCAAGACAATCATTTTGCTGGAACTGATGCTGAGCGTTGTGAAGATTTTCAAAATGCCATGGACGATCCAACAATTAGTGCTATTTGGTGCGCTAGAGGAGGTTATGGTACCGTTCGGATATTAGATAAACTAAGTTTCGAAAAGTTTCGAAAAAACCCTAAATGGCTGATAGGTTATAGCGATATTACTGCGTTACACAATCAGTTTCATAACGAAGGGTTTGAAAGCATTCATGCACTTATGTGTACCAGTTTAACCAAAGATTTAAACGATATTCCTGAATCTATTTCAACTTTCAAAAAAGCTATTTTTGGTGAACCTTTAAGTTACACGCTTATTGGAACAGATTATAATAGAATAGGGACCGTTACAGCGCCATTGGTTGGTGGAAACTTAACCATATTGCATACTATGTTAGGATCTAAAACAAGTATTGATACCAGTGGAAAAATTTTATTTATTGAAGAGATAGGTGAGTATAAATACCATATAGACAGGATGTTACAGAGTTTAAAACGTGCAGGTTATTTTGATAATTGTGCAGGTGTTTTGGTTGGTGATATGAGTAAAATGCGTAAAAATACAACCCTTTGGGGAACCTCTATTGAACAACTTATTTTAGATGCACTTTCAGACTACAACTTTCCAGTAGCTTTTAATATGCCTGCAGGACATGAGAAAGATAATCGTGCCATGATTTTAGGGAGAACAATTGAAATGACTGTAGGGAAAGATAAGTCGACGGTTGTTTTTGAAAATAATTAATAACCTTCTGAATAATCCTTTAATAACCTTCGATAATTTGTTAATATTTTAGATCGACTAATAAATCCACAAAATTTCTTATTTTCATCTAACAAAGGTAATTGCCAGACATCTGCTTCATCAAACATTTTTGTGACTTTCATAACCGAATCCGTTTGGTTGATAATGAATGATGGTTTAATAGCTAAGCTGCTTACATTTGTTTCATCGGCAGGTTTTTTTCCTAATAGATAAGGTCGTAAATGCTCTCTATTTAAAATCCCTAAAAACTGATTGTTTTTATCAATAACAGCCATACTATTTTGGTCGCTGTTTCTAAACTTTTGCATAACTTCTTCCATGCTTTCTGTTGTACTTAATATTAACGACGCAGGATTGATACAATCTTTTAATGAGATTTGAGAAAGAATGTTTTGATCTTGCCTGGTGGTGAAAATCTTACCATCTTCAGCTAATTTATTGTAAGCAGGATTAATTGGTGAAAAGAACCTATTAACAACATATGCTATTACAGAAACGATCATTAATGGTATAAATAAATCATAACCACTACTGGTTTCAGCTATCAGAAAAATAGCAGTAAGAGGTGCGTATAAAGCACCAGACATGACGCCTGCCATACCTACTAACATTAAATTTGTAACTGGTACGTTTTGAAACCCCATTAATTCTAAAGCAAAACCGAAAGCATATCCTAAAAAGCCACCAGCGACTAATGATGGTGCAAAATTACCACCATTCCCACCAGAACCAAGTGTTATACTTGTAGCAAAAGCTTTTAATAACGTAGCAAAAGCTAAAAAGATTAATATAATAAGTTGTGAGTCGCCAAAATATTTAAAGAGACTTTCATGTATCAGTTGATTGACATTACCTTGATGTAAAATTTTAATATTGAGATATCCCTCACCAAAAAGAGGAGGAAATGCAACACATAACAAAGAGAGTAAGCCACCACCAACAAGAGCTTTTAATATGACTCGTTTTCCAAAACGTTCAAAAAAATGATGCACTTTTTGACCAACCATTAAAAAATAGCGAGCATATAAACCGGTTAATAAGCCTAAAACAATGTAGTAAAGAATATTAAAGTGGTTAAAAACTTCACGAGTCTGAAAATTAAACAGGATTTCTTCATCTAATATAATAGTTGAAAGCAAACTTCCACAGATAGCAGCAATAACAAGTGGGATAAAATCTGTAAAGACTAAGCCAGTAAGTAAGATCTCAAAAGCAAACATAATGCCTGCAATTGGAGCATTAAACGCTGCAGCAATACCTGCAGCAGCACCAGATGCAAGTAATAATGTTCTTTCTTTAAACCCTAACCGATAACGTTGAGCATAATTAGAACCAATAGCAGACCCTGTAACTGCAATTGGTGTTTCTAAACCTACAGATCCACCAAAACCAACAGTAATTCCACTTTGTATGATTTGAGAATACATTTTAGTAGATTTTACTTTACTTTGATTTTGAGAAATATCTTTTAAAACAAACGATAATTCTTTTTCCTCATCTCCTTTAAAAAAATACTTAACAACCAAAGCCGTTAATGTAATACCCACTACAGGAAAAATAGCATATACAAACATACGTTCCTTAAAAGGAACTTCTGTATTAATAAAAACTTGAATATGATGGACTATGACTTTAAGCACTACACCTGCAAAACCAGCTGTTAATCCAACCGTTACACCTGATAAAATAAGAAACTGAGAACGTGTAAGTCGTTCACTTACCCAAAACAAAAGGATTTCAGCAAAATTAAATTTTCTATAAGGGTAATTGATAAATGCTTTTTTGAATTGTAAAAAGCTATTATAGAGTTTTTTAATTTTATTCATGTTGATTGATAAGTCAATTTAATTTAATGTTTTAAAAAATTAAGATATTTTTAAATACAAGCAGTAAATGGATTTATTCAAACCCTTCAGCATTAAATTATCATGCAAATTTCGATAAAAAATAAAAGAAAGCTTCTAAAACAATTAGAAATTTACACTTTTCTCAATTAATTTACGCATGTTAAAACAATCGTTTTTGAAACTTAAAAAATAAAAAAGCTCCTAAAAAATAAAGCGATACATCTATTACATCTTTAGTATATCTAGGATGAAGTTTTGGCATGAGCCATTCAAAATAGATCGCATAATAAGTCGTTAAAACTAGAACAATACTTAAAGGTACATAAATAGCATCTGTTTTTTTTATAAATCGGAGTGCTGCCAAACTAATACTTAATACAATGGGCATGCATAAAAAATCGTTTACATAAAAGTAAATCCATGAAGGAAGAGGTAATGCTAATCTGCTAGCTACATAAATAAATAAAGCAATAAAACAGAAAGCTATTAGTAAAGGGTTTTTAATAATTTTCATGCGAGTACAGCTGAAAACAACCAAGCAAAAAACATTCCAATAGCCATAAATACAAGCCAGATAGAACGAAGGATTTTAGTAATAAAACGTACTAAAAAAAAGCGATGATTGTTATATTTCTCAAAAGAGGAAATTTCCTTTTCTTTAGATGCAGCTTGTTTTAAACGTTTTTCCTCCTCTTTTTTTAATGCGAGTTCACGTCTTATTTTATAGGAAAGAACGGTTTGACATTCTTCGCAATAATCTCTATCTGTATTATAAACACCACAATTAGGACATTTAATGGTAGCCATGTTATACTCACTTTAATGAATGTACAAAAGTAATACTTATTGTAGGATTTAATTTTTTATTTGAATTAATCATTTTGGGTTGTTAAATGTTTGATTGTTAGTTATCTTTAACTTAAACAATTTACAGGAAGAGATTTCTGAATTCATGGAAACTGAAAATGGCACAACACAACGAACTTGGAGAATGGGGAGAACAATTTGCAGCTGAATATTTAATAAAGAAAGGCTATGAAATTTTGGAGCGTAATTATTTTTACGATCGTGCTGAAGTAGATATTATAGCAAAAACCAATGCAGGAGATAGCATGGTATGTGTAGAGGTGAAAACCAGAAATTCTGATTTTTTTGGCGATCCACAAAGCTTTGTAAGCCAAGGAAAAATTAAGCTTCTAGTAAAAGCTATGGATGCTTATTTAATGGAACATGATATTTCTCTTGAAACACGTTTTGATGTTATTGCAATTATAAAAAATAAATCCACTGAAGAACTCACGCATTACGAAGATGCGTTTTATCATTTCTAATCAACGATTGGTTTCAAAACAGCCAAAGCTTGTTTTACGGTTTTAATATTCTCGAACGTTAATAATAAGCGCAAGCCATTTCTGGTTTGTTTTTCTTTCATTTTACAAGCGCCTGGATGTTGCTGTACATATTGTAAAACCTTTGTGAATCCATTACTTTGATAAAAACCACTCTTTTGATCGGTTATAAAATACCCAATCAATTTCTTTTGTTTCATCACTACTTTTTCAAGCCCCATTTTAGTAGCTATCCATTTAATTCGAACGCTGTTTAATAAATCGATTACCTGTATAGGAAGCTCACCAAAACGATCCACAATTTCAGACTCAAATTTTTGAAGTTCTTCTTCAGTTTTTATGTTGTTAAGTTGCGTGTATAGGTTTAATCGTTCAGAAATATTATTGACATAATCGTCTGGGAAAAGCAATTCAAAATCGGAATCGATGGTAACATCTTTTACATATTCTTTTTCTTTGCCTGTATCTTCATATAAATCTTTAAACTCATTTTCTTTTAGTTCTTCAATGGCTTCGTTTAAAATTTTCTGATAGGTATCGAAGCCAATATCGTTTATAAAGCCACTTTGTTCTCCACCCAATAAATCTCCAGCACCACGAATTTCTAAATCCTTCATGGCAATATTAATACCACTTCCAAGTTCAGAAAATTGCTCCAGAGCTGTAATTCGTTTTCTGGCATCTTCGGTCATTGCTGAGTATTCTGGCGTAATAAAATAACAAAAGGCTTTCTTATTGCTTCGCCCAACACGACCACGCATTTGGTGCAAATCGCTTAGTCCAAAATTATTGGCATTATTAATAAAAATGGTATTGGCATTTGGAACATCAAGCCCGCTTTCTACAATGGTTGTGCTTACCAATACATCAAATTCACTATTAATAAAAGCAAGCATTAAGTTTTCTAATTTTTTACCTTCCATACGTCCATGACCTATTCCAATTTTGGCATCAGGGACTAAGCGTTGTAACATGCCTGCAACTTCCTTAATGTTTTCAATACGATTGTGAATAAAGAAAATTTGTCCACCACGTTGAATCTCGTAGGTAATGGCATCTCGTATAGTTTCTTCACTAAAACGAATTACATGGCTTTCAATGGGATAACGATTTGGAGGAGGTGTGGTAATAACCGACATGTCTCGTGCTGCCATTAAACTAAATTGAAGTGTTCTTGGAATTGGAGTAGCAGTAAGGGTTAACACATCTACATTTTCTTTAAGTGTTTTTAGTTTTTCTTTAACGGCAACACCAAATTTTTGTTCTTCGTCTACAATTAACAGTCCTAAATCTTTAAATTTTACGTTTTTATTCACTAGTTGATGGGTTCCAATAATAATATCGACTTGTCCATTTTCTAACTGTTCTAAAGTCTCACGTTTTTCTTTAGCTGTTCTAAAACGGTTTAGATAATCTACAGTAACAGGAAAGTCTTTTAAACGCTCTTTAAAAGTTCTAGAATGTTGGTAGGCCAAGATAGTTGTTGGTACTAAAACAGCTACTTGTTTTCCATTATCTACGGCTTTAAATGCGGCACGAATAGCAACTTCGGTTTTACCAAAACCAACATCGCCACAAACCAAACGGTCCATAGGTCTTTCGCTTTCCATATCTGTTTTTATATCAGTGGTTGCTGTGGTTTGGTCTGGTGTGTCTTCGTAAATAAAGGAAGATTCTAGTTCCAATTGCATGTGACTGTCTGGATGGTATTGATAACCTTTTTTCAGTTTACGTTTGGCATATACCTGTATCAAATTAAACGCAATTTCTTTAACTCTAGATTTCGTTTTTTGTTTAAGGTTTTTCCAGGCTGCAGATCCTAATTTGTAAATCTTTGGCGCCTTACCATCTTTGCCATTGAATTTCGTGATTTTATGTAGCGAATGAATGCTTAAATACAAGATGTCGCGTTCGCCATAAACCAATTTTATGGCTTCTTGTTTTTTGCCTTCTACATCTATTTTTTGTAAACCACCAAAACGACCAACACCATGATCGATATGTGTAACATAATCGCCAATCTCAAGATTTGTAAGTTCCTTTAATGTAATGGCTTGCTTTTTGGCATAGCCATTTTTAAGATGGAATTTATGATAACGTTCAAATATTTGATGGTCTGTATAACAAACAATTTTATTTTCGTTGTCGACAAATCCTTGATATAGAGATAAGACAATGGTTTTATATTGAACATTTTGGTCTACATCTTCAAAAATATCATGAAAACGTTTGGCTTGCTGTTCGCTTGAGCAAGCTATATAATTGGTAAAACCTTTATCGTGATTGGTGTTTAAATTTTCAATTAATAGATTGAATTGTTTATTAAATGAAGGTTGTGGAAATGTGTTAAACTGAATGACATTGTCGTTAGTATTAAAAATAGCTTGCGATCCAAACTCAACAACCGTATAATCCAATAACTGCTTTTTTAATAAAGTAGCATTGCAAAACAGTTCTTCTGGTTCGGCATGTTTCAATTCGGATGATAAGCTTTTAAAGGCTTCTACGGCTTTTTCAAAAAAATCATCAATTCTTGAAAACAAAAGATCACTATTTTTAGTAAAAACCACAGTTTTAGAAGCGATATAGTCTAAAAAACTTTGTCTGCTTTCGTCTAAAAATTTATTTGCAACATTTGGAATGATGTTTATTTTTTTGATTTGCTCTGTAGAGAGTTGTGTTTCTACATCAAAGGTTCTAATGCTATCTACTTCATCGCCAAAAAGCTCAATTCTGTAAGGCTCATCATGGCTAAAAGAAAACACATCGACTATTCCACCTCTTACTGAAAATTCACCTGGTTCAGTCACAAAATCGACACGTTTAAATTTGTATTCAAACAAGACTTCGTTTACAAAATCGATAGATAAATTATCATTTATAGAAATTTTAAGGGTGTTGCGTTCCAGTTCTTTTCTAGTGACCACTTTTTCAAATAAAGCATCTGGGTATGTAACAATAATGGCTGGTTTTTTACGCGAGTTTATTCGGTTTAAAACCTCTGATCTTAAAAGGATGTTAGCATTATCGGTCTCTTCAATTTGATAAGGTCTTCTATAGCTTCCAGGATAGAAAAGGACATCCTTATCGTTTAGCATCACTTCTAAATCGTTTAAGTAAAAGGCAGCTTCTTCTTTATCGTTAAAGATTAATAGAAATGGTTTGTCAGCTTCTTTAAATGTTTCTGTTAAAACAAACGATAAAGAAGAACCAATAAGGCCTTTTAAATGTGTTTTACTTTGATTTTTGGCAATAGCAGTTTGCAGATTTTGTGTTTGTAAAGCCTGTGCATATGTTTGCGAGAGAAGAATTTTGCTCACGTATTTTATTTTGAGCAAAGATAGTATTTACATTTTTTTAGTCGCAGATTAACAAATATTTTTTTCTTCATTTATTGTATGGGTTTCTTATGTATATTGAAGTCGTTATGCTTAAGTTAAAAACCAACTTTTGAAGCTTTAACGTATGAAAAGAATGTCCTAAAAAAAAGCAATATTTATATTTTAAAAGGTAGTATCTTTGTCTATATTTGCACGACTTTTAAAACAAAAAAAATATGTCATTTTTAGATTTATTCGATAGTGGATTTAAACAACGTAATGAAGACCATTTTGCAGCAATTGTTAGAGTGGCTATGGACGATGGAATAATAACAGATGAAGAGAAAGCGTTTTTAGATCGTTTGGCTCGTAATTTAGATATTGGAGAAGACACGTATAAAGAAATTCTTAAGGACTATAAGTCTCACCCTATAAATCCACCTGTATCTTATGATAGACGTTTAGAGCGTTTATACGATTTGTCTCGTATGGTTCATGTGGATCATATAAAAGGCGATACCGAAGTATTGGTGCTTAAAAAGATAGCTGTAGGTTTAGGTTTCACGCCAGATAACGTTAAGTATGTGGTTGATAAAGCATTAACCTTAGTAAGTAATGGTGTGGATTTAGATACTTTTACTGAAGAAATAAAAAACATGAATAGATAGATTATCTATTATAGCATAAACTTAAAAAAGCGAGTTATTTTATAAAATAACTCGCTTTTTTTGTGTTTTATATTTGCCTGTTATTTGGCATTTCGCATAAATTCTTCTGCTTTTTCCACCATGTTTTTACTGCCACAAATAAATGGGACACGTTGGTGTAATTCGGTTGGTTTAACGTCTAGAGTTCGGTTAAAGCCATCACTTGCCTTGCCATTAGCCTGTTCTGCTAAGAAAGCCATCGGATTACATTCGTATAATAATCGCAATTTTCCGTTGGAGTTCTTCGAACTTTTTGGATACATATAAATACCACCTTTAATCATATTTCTATGGAAGTCTGAAACTAAAGAACCAATATACCTACTTGTATATGGCCTATCGTCTTCTTCCATTTGGCAATATTTAATATAATCTTTAACACCTTGTGGGAAATGGATGTAATTTCCTTCGTTTACAGAATAGATATTTCCATCAACAGGAAATTCCATTTTTGGATGTGACAAGTAGAATGTTCCAATTGCTGGATTTAATGTAAATCCGTTTACGCCATCTCCAGTAGTATACACTAACATGGTCGATGTGCCATAGACCACATAACCAGCAGCTACCTGTTTACTACCTTCCTGAAGAAAATCTTCTATAGTTACTGGAGTACCAACAGGAGTAACACGTCTATAGATAGAAAAAATAGTTCCAACAGATACATTCACATCAATATTAGAGGAGCCATCTAAAGGGTCAATCAGTACGATGTATTTATTCTGATTATTTTCATCTTGACTATTAATCGATATAAAGCTATCTTCTTCTTCACTAGCAATTCCGCAAACAATGTTTCTGTTTTTTAAAGTTTGAATAAACTTTTCGTTGGCATAGACATCTAACTTTTGTTGGTCTTCACCTTGAACGTTTGTATCTCCAGCAGCTCCAATAATATCTACTAAACCAGCTTTGTTTACTTCGTGGTTTACTACTTTTGCTGCCAAACGAATAGAATTGATTAGTCGAGATAATTCTCCAGAAGTATATTTAAAAGACGATTGATTTTCAATGATAAATTCTCCTAAAGTTTTGTTTTTTCTTGACATGAAGTTTCAATATGTTGATTGTATTGCAAATATCGTATTTTTTAGCAAACTACAACGTTTTCAGAACGGATTAATAATACAAAATAGGCAACTTTAAACTATCTTTAACCCAAATTTTTTATATGAAAATCTCTATTCGGGAAGCCATAAGGGAAGACATGGCAGCTGTGTTAGAATTAATTAAAGAACTAGCTATATTTGAAAAAGAGCCAGATGCTGTTGAAGTAACTGTAACAGATTTAGAACGTGATGGTTTTGGTAGTAAACCTGAATTTCGTTGTTTTGTGGCCGAGGTAGAAAATAAAATAGCTGGGATTGCCTTAGTATATAAACGTTACTCTACTTGGAAAGGCTCTGTATTACATTTAGAGGATTTAATTGTAAGTAAGCATATGCGAGGGAATAATATAGGAACATTGTTATTGGATGAAGTGGTTAAATATGGCAATCAGCTAAACGTTAAGCGTATTAGCTGGGAGGTTATTGATTGGAATGAATCTGCTATCTCTTTTTACCAAAAAAAAGGAGCCAACGTAATGAGAGATTGGGATGTTGTTCAGCTAGACGAAAAAGGAATTAAAGATTATCTAACAAACATATAATGCAAGTATTTAAATTTGGAGGTGCATCTGTAAAGGATGCTAATGGTGTTAAAAATTTAGTAACTGTCTTACAAAAGATGGGTTTTAAAAATACGTTGATTGTGGTTTCAGCTATGGGAAAAACCACCAACGCCTTAGAAATGGTAATAGCTAATTATTTTGATAAAAAAAACGAATTACAAAGTTCGCTACAAGACGTTAAAAAGTTTCATAATGCCATTTTATTAGACTTGTTTGAAAACGAACAACATCCATCTTTTAAAAGAGTAAATAGTTTGTTTGAAGAATTATCCTTGTTTTTAGAGACCAATAAATCGCCAGATTATAATTTTGTTTACGATCAAGTAATAGGTTATGGAGAGTTGGTTTCAACAATTATTATTAGTGAATATCTTAACGAAGTTGATTTAAAGAACAATTGGCTTGACGTAAGAGAGTTTATTAAAACAGATAATTATTATAGGAGTGCCCATGTTAATTGGGACATAACGCAACAACAAATTTTAAATAAATTTGACAAAGGTATTTTAAATATTACTCAAGGGTTCTTGGGGAGCGATTCTAATAATTTTACAACAACTTTAGGCAGAGAAGGAAGTGATTATACAGCTGCTATATTTGCATATTGTTTAAATGCCGAAAGTGTGACAATCTGGAAAGATGTTCCAGGAATTTTAAATGCCGATCCACGTTATTTTGAAAACGCCCAACTATTAAATAAAATTTCATATAGAGAAGCTATTGAATTAGCATTTTATGGAGCATCAGTAATTCATCCTAAGACATTGCAACCTCTACAACGAAAAGAAATTCCATTATTTGTTAAATCGTTTTTGGAACCTGAAAACAAAGGGACAAAGGTTTGTAAAGAAGCTGGGCTAGATCCACAAATCCCTTGTTTTATTGTCAAGAAGAATCAGGTTTTGATTTCGTTATCTTCTTTAGATTTTTCCTATATCGTGGAAGATAATTTAAGTGATATTTTTAAATTGTTGCATTTATATAAAATGAAAGTGGATGTGATTCAAAATTCAGCCATTAGTTTTTCGGTTTGTGTAGACAATATGTACCAGAATTTAAATCCATTATTACAACATTTAAAGGCTAAATTTAAAGTAACTTGTAATGAAAAGGTGTCTTTATATACCATACGACATTACAATCAAGCTGCAATTTCTCAAATTGAAAAAGATAAAGAAGTGTTACTGAAACAATTAACACAAGAAACGATGCAGATAGTTACTAAATAAACAATTTCACTACATTTGTATTCATGAACAATCAACCAGATAAAGGATTAGTTACAGCAAAAGAAGTAGCTAAAGCCATTCAATTAGATTCCTATGGCTTTATAGGAACCTTTGTTGGTTGGATTCTTATGAAAGTCTTGAAAATATCGACACTAAACAATATTTATAATAGAAACAAGCATCTAGAGAAAGTCGATTTTTTAAATGGTATTCTAAGTGAGTTTCAGATTAAATTCGAAATTCCTATAGAAGATTTAAAACGTTTACCAAAAGATGGTGCCTATATTACAGTTTCAAATCATCCACTAGGAGGGATAGATGGTATTTTACTTTTAAAATTGATGCTTGAACAACGAGATGATTTTAAAATAATTGCCAATTTTTTATTGAATAGAATAGAACCTTTAAAGCCTTACATCATGCCTGTTAATCCTTTTGAAGACAAAAAGGATATAAAATCTAGCATTGCAGGTTTTAAAAATGCTATTAAACACTTACAAGAAGGTCATCCATTAGGGGTGTTTCCAGCTGGTGAAGTTTCAACCTATAGAGATGGCAAACTTTTAGTAGATAAACCTTGGGAAGAGTCTGCCATGAAGCTAATAAAGAAGGCTGAAGTTCCAGTAGTCCCAATTTATTTTCACGCCAAAAACAGCCCACTTTTTTATAAATTATCTAAAATTAGTGATACGTTTAGAACTGCCAAACTGCCTTCGGAATTATTAACACAGAAACGTAGAACTATTAAAGTAAGAATAGGAAAACCTATTTCTGTTGCAGATCAAAAAGAGCATCAAAGTCTTGAAGAGTTTTCAGAATTTATAAGAAAGAAAACCTATATGTTATCAAATTCTTTTGATGAAAAAGGAAATTTATTAAGCAACATTTCTTCTACTTTAAAAGTGCCAAAACCTCCAAAGAGAATTGTAACACCAATCTCAAAGGATCTTATGAATAAAGAGGTTGATGCCTTGAGAAAAAGAGATTGTAGGTTGTTACAAAGTAAAAATTATGAAGTCTTTTTAGCCACCTCTAAAGAGATGCCAAACATATTAAGAGAGATTGGAAGGTTACGTGAAATTACCTTTAGGGAAGTTGGAGAAGGGACAAACGAGGCCATAGATTTAGATTCTTTTGATACCTATTATCATCACATGTTTCTTTGGGATAGCGAACAAGAGCTTGTTGCAGGAGCCTATAGAATGGGATTAGGGTCAGAAATATTTGCTAAACATGGTATTGATGGGTTTTATCTACAAGATTTATTTAGGTTTGAACCAGAATTATTTAAAATGATGAGTGAGTCTATAGAAATGGGGCGCGCTTTTATTATTAAAGAGTATCAGCAAAAACCCATGCCATTATTTCTACTTTGGAAAGGCATTGTACACACAACCTTACGTTATCCTGAGCATAAATTTTTAATTGGAGGGGTTAGTATTAGCAATCAATTTTCAAATTTCTCTAAATCGCTCATGATAGAGTTTATGAAATCTCACTATTACGATCCATATATTGCTCAATATGTTCATCCTAAAAAAGAGTTTAAAGTAAAACTGAAGGATGCTGATAAAGATTTTGTTTTTGACGAAACGGAAGCTGATTTAAATAAATTCGATAAAATTATCGATGAGGTAGAACCAGGTGCATTACGCATGCCTGTCTTACTCAAAAAGTATATAAAGCAAAATGCCAAACTGGTTGCTTTTAATGTCGATCCCTTATTTAATAATGCGGTTGATGGATTGATGTATATAAAAATTGCCGACCTACCAGAAAGCACAGTAAGACCTGTTATGGAAGAATTTCAGGCTGAATTAGAACAGAAACTTTCCGAACAAAATGAGGACTCTTAAATGTGTTATTATAACGATTTAAACCAATCTTGAAATAAGTCTCCAAACAATGGAATAGGTTTCATTTCTCCACTCATAGAGCCCACCAGACTTATAAGCCATAATACAAAGACTCCTATATTCACAAACCACCCAATAACTGGAACAAAACTTAATAATATGGCGCATAACATAAGACCTAATACTTGTCTGATATAGAAAGAACCATAGGCGCTTTTATTATTGTTATTCATTATAAAGGCAATAATCCAGCCTATGATAGTAATATGGGCGATGATAGCCACATTCTTTGAGTCGTTTAACACGGTTCTAGCATCGTTAGAAAACTCTTCAGCTTTTTCCTTAAAGTCTTCTCCAAAATTTTTATTTTCTTCTGTCATGATTTAATAATTTAAACAAGGTAATTCTAAAGATAATAAAAATAATAATGACATCAATGTTTATTTGAAAGCACTATCAATTGGCTCCCAAAGTTCTATTTTGTTACCATCGTTGTCTAAAATCCAACCAAATTTCCCGTAGTCGTATTCTTCCATTTCACCTACTACAGTTACACCTTCTTCTTTTAAAGTTGCTAATAATTCTTGCAGATTTTCTACACGATAATTAAACATGAAATCTTTTTTAGAAGGCTCGTAGTATTTAGTGTTTTCGGCAAAGGGGCTCCATTGTGTTGAACAATCTTTCCCTTCTTTATCTTTCCACCAAAACGTACAACCATATTCATCAGTATTAAAACCTAAATGTTTTTTGTACCAATCTTTAGATGCTTTTGGATCTTTGGTTTTAAAGAATAAACCTCCAATTCCTGTAACGCGTTTTTTCATTTCTTTTTAATATTAGTTTCGTAGATTTTAATCCATTGTTTGACAGTTATTTTGGTGCATAAATCACCTATTAAATCAAATGGGATTTCATCTATTTTTTTAAATCTAATACAACTTTTTCCCATGTCTAGTTTGTGTTTGCAGTATTTAGGATATTCATTAACAAACCAATCATGGATATCTGGATTTGCATAAATACCACTATGATATAGATTGATGGAATTTTTCTGTGATGCAAAACTCATAAATGGTAATGGCTCTGATGGCTTACAATGGTAGCCACCTGGATATACAGAATGAGGTACATAATAACCAATCATGCCATATTGAATCCCTTCTTCAAAACCTTTTGGAAGATTTATATTTATAGTTTCTCGAAGTTTTTTTAAAGCGTCTTTACGTTCTTCTGGAACTTGATTAATATAGTCTTCTGGAGTGTCTGCTTTATATTGCATGCTTTTGTGTTTCTTTATGTTATAAAGTTAACAAAATTTCTCTTTAATTTTATCGACTATAGTTTGTGCTAATTTCTCTTTACTTTCAATAGTCCATCCAGCTACATGGGGTGTTAAAATAACATTCTCGGCTTTTATTAAATATTTAAATGCCAATGGCATTTCTTCATCACTTCTGTTGAATAAGTTTTCAAAAGATGCTTTTTCGTATTCCAAGACATCTAGTCCTGCACCTAAAATTTTACCAGATTTTAAAGCCGAAACCAAATCGTCTGTAACAACACTTTTTCCACGAGCAGTATTTATAAACCAAAATGGTTTTTTGAAAGCTTTGATAAACGAAGCGTCTATCATGTTTTGAGTTAAAGGTGTTTGTGGTGTGTGAAGACTGACTACATCCACTTTTTCTTGAAACTCTTTTAACAATACTTGTTTAGCGTTTTTATCGCCAACATGCTCTTTAATATCATAACACAAAACATCTACATTGAAACCTGAAAGTTTTTTAGCAAAGGCTTTTCCCATATTTCCATATCCAATAATACCTACAGTTTTGCCATCTAATTCGATTCCTCGATTGGCTTCACGTTGCCATTTACCTTCACGAACTTCTTTGTCTGCTTTGTTAAGCTTATTAAATAAAGACAGCAACATGCCTAAGCTGTGTTCGCCAACGGCATTTCTATTACCTTCTGGAGCAGAAGCAAGATATATGCCTTTATTTTCTGCATAGACACAATCTATATTTTCTAAACCTGCTCCAACTCTTCCAATAAATTTTAAGTTTTTAGCAGCATCTATAAATTGTTTATCAATAGTAAACCGACTGCGAATAATAACGCCATCATATTGATGGATTTTAGCTTCAATAACCTTTTTTGATGATGTATAATCTTCATCGTTTTGGAAACCTAAATCGGTTAATTGTTCTATTATAAGTGTATGATTGGTATCGAGATGTAGGACTTTCATAATTAGAAACCTAAAATAAGTTTGGCTATTAAAAAGTAAGTTAAAATGCCAAATACATCGTTACTAGTAGTTATAAAAGGTCCAGTAGCAACAGCTGGATCAATGCCTCTTTTATCTAGGAATATTGGAATAAATGTACCAATAAGAGCAGCCATTACAATAACTGCAACTAAGGCAATAGCAATGGTTATAGATACAATATAAGGTGTTCCAAATACAAAATGAGTAATTGCCAACCCAATTAAAGCAATAGCAAATCCGTTTACTAAACCTAATAAAAACTCTTTGAACAAACGTTTCAAAATGTTGCCATCAACACTATCGTTGGCAAGACCCTGAACCACAATAGCAGACGATTGAACTCCTACATTTCCTGCAGTTGCTTGAATTAATGGGACAAAACTTAGAAGTACTATAAAGTCTCCCATTTCTCCATTAAAGTGTTCGATAATACTTGCAGCTCCAAGACCACCAAACATACCAATTAATAACCAAGGTAAACGAGCAATAGTTAATTTCCAAATACTATCATCTGCTTCAACATCTCGAGAAATACCAGCTGCTAATTGATAATCTTTTTCGGCTTCTTCTTTCATGACATCAACAATGTCGTCAATGGTAATTCTTCCGAGTAGTTTTTGATTGTCATCAACTACTGGAATGGCTTCTAAATCGTATTTCTGCATTACCTTTGCAACATCTTCAGCGTCATCATGAACATTGACAGAATCTACATTCGAGTTTGATATTTCAGCTATTTTTTGTTCGCTTTTAGCAGTAATTAAATCTTTTAAAGAGAGTCTTCCTATTAATCTATCTTGTTTGTCTACCACGTAAATGGAGTGGACTCTTGTAACATCTTTTGCCTGCCCTCTTATTCTGCGCATACAGCCAGCAACTGTCCATGTTTCGTAAACTTTAACCAGTTCTTTTGCCATAAGTCCACCTGCAGAATCTTCATCATAAGCCATAAGCTCCCGAATTTCTGCTTTGTGTTCTTCGTCTTCAATTTGTGAAATAACTTCTGCTTGTCGCTCTTCTGGTAGTTCGCCAATTATATCTGCTGCATCATCTGTGTCTAACTCTTCAATCTCTTCAGCAATCTCTTTGTTAGATAAGTTTTTTAAAACCTTTTCTCGATTGTCTTCATCGAGTTCCATTAAGATTTCAGACGTAGTCTCTGAATCTAACAATTTAATAATATAGACAGCTTCTTCTAAATCTAACTCGTCTAAAATTTCTGCAATATCTGCATGATGATACTCTTTTAGGATGAGTTGAAGTTCCTTATCGTTTTTAGTTTCAATAAGTAATTCTACTTGTTCTATAAGTTCATCGGTGAGTTCAAATTGTATGTTTTCGGTTTCTTCAGACAAAGGATTTAGCTATTTATATCGTTTTCAATTAAAGAGGTTAGTTTTATAAATTCAGAAACACTTAATTGTTCTGGACGCATCCCAAAGATACTATCTTCTCTTAAATTATCGCTTAAATTCAAAGTTTTTAAACTGTTGCGAAGTGTTTTTCTTCGTTGTTGAAAAGCCGTTTTAACTACTTTAAATAATAAGTCTTCACTACAAGGAAGCGTATAATGTTCTTTTCGTTTAAGTAATAACACGCCTGATTCTACCTTTGGAGGAGGATTAAAAACGGTTGGAGGAACTGTAAATAAGTATTCAGCATCGTAAAAGGCTTGTGTTAAAACCGAAAGAATACCATATACTTTATTGCCTTCTTTAGAACAGATGCGTTGTGCAACTTCTTTTTGAAACATGCCTGCAAATTCAGGAATTTGCTCACGCATTTCTAACGTTTTAAAGACGATTTGAGTTGATATATTATACGGAAAATTTCCAATAATGGCAAAGGATTCGTTTTCGAAAACCTCGTTTAAATTGTATTTTAAAAAGTCTTGTTCAATAACTCTATCTGCTAAATTTAAATAGTTGTTTTTTAAATATTCTACAGATTCTGGATCTATTTCAATAACATGTGTTGTTGTTTCTTTTTTTAACAGATACTTTGTTAGAACTCCCATTCCTGGACCAATTTCTAAGACGTGTTTATAACCTTTAAACGATAGAGTATTTGCTATTTTTTCAGCAATAGACTCATCGATTAAAAAGTGTTGTCCTAGATGTTTTTTTGCTTTTACTTGATGGTCTTTAGACACAATATTAATTTGTTTTATTATTTAATTGTTACAGTAAACTCGTCGATTATTTGAAGCTCTGTTCTAAAAGCCAGCATTTTATCTGCGAATTTTTTTAAACCATCGAGCCTTAATCTATCTGCATGATGTGTATAATAAGCTTCTAAATGGTCTCTAGATTTTGCTCTATATTGAATGGAGTAGGTGACTCCTCCCATATCTTCTTCCACAAGAACGCGTGTTAATTTTGCTTCTGTGAAATTATCTGTTGCTAATACTTGTGGTATATGCTCTTTTATCCATACAAGCCATTCATCATGAATGCTTTCGTCAATATTGACTGTAACGTTGTATATAATCATGGTTGATAATTTAAAAAGGTCTATTAGATTTTAAACAGGTTAAACCTAAAAATTAAACTCCAAAGGTATTCGCAATGCTCAGTGTCTGAAATTTAATTATATGATTTATATTATAAATCTATTGCAAATAACAGAAGTTCTTCGTCATCTTCAAAGGGTTTGACTCTTTTTTCAAAAGATAAGCCTAATTTTTCTAATAATTTAATGGAATTGGTATTTGTTGGAAGTGTAATTGCAACAATTTTATCGAGATTGAATTTTTCTTTTGCTAAATTTAATATAGTTTGAGAGGCCTCAAAACCAAAGCCTTTGCCTTCGTATTCAGGTAACATAGCAAAGCCTATATCGACATGTTCTAAACTCTCTCTTTTTATTAACCCACAGGTTCCAATATTTTTATTATTTTCTTCTTTAAGTTGTAGTTTATAAAAGCCAAACCCATAGGTTTGATAACTTTTAAGATGCCCATTTTTTATGGCTTGCTGAGCTTGTTTTAATGTTTTTATTTGTCGATCTCCAATATACTTAATCCAATTAGGTGTATTAACTAGTTCTAAAAAAAAATTGGCATCATCTAAGGTGATTTTTGAAATAATTAGTCGGTTAGTTTCGGCGATTTTCATAAATAGAATTAATTTATAAAATCGCCACGAAGTGCCCTGAAATTATTTCTAGCATCTACAAAATAGATGCTGTCCTGATGCTCAAAGACTATTTTCTCGAAAAGCTCTTTAGCTTTTTCTGGTTGATTGAGTTTTTTGTAATACAGTTCTGCTAAATAAAATAGGGCATCGTCGGCAAGGATATCGTCACCGAAGTTTGTAATGATTGATTGATAATTAGCTTCAGCTTTATGGTATTCTTTCTTTAATTCGAATAATTGTGCTTGTTTAAATAAGGCTTGATCTTCTATGGTTTTGCCTTTATGTTCAGTTAAAATTTCATCTAAAAGCACAATGGCTTCGTCGTTATTATTCTGAAAAGCCATTAAATCTGCTTTAGCATAAAGCTTTAATCCAGCTTGTGTAGAGTCTTCATATTTGTTGTCTGTAATGAGTAACATAAGTTCTAGAGCATCGTTTGCAATGAGTTGAGATGTTGAAGATTTTAGTATTTTTAATTGAGATTCTGCCCATTTAAAATCACCTTTATAATAACTGGTTTTTG
Source organism: Flavobacteriaceae bacterium LYZ1037 (assembly GCA_003144015.1). Classification (GTDB taxonomy): domain Bacteria; phylum Bacteroidota; class Bacteroidia; order Flavobacteriales; family Flavobacteriaceae; genus Xanthomarina. The sequence goes on from QFWS01000004.1 coordinate 307,162, forward strand.
CCACTTTATATCGCGCTTCTTGCGAAATGGTACTATTTTTTAAATTGCGTTGTATTTGAGTATAATAAATTAATGCTTCGTTAAATTTTTCTTGTAATACTAAGATGTCTCCAAGTTCCATTTTAGCTTCAGCTTCTTGAAATGAAGATAATGGAAGTTTTAATGCTTGTTTTAAAAAAGAAATTGCTTCGTTTGGGTTGTGTTTGTAAAAGGCTAAAAAATGGGCATAAGATTTTTGGATATAGAATGTTTGTGGAAATAAGCCATAGGTATTAAATACTTCTTGATACTGTTTTTTTAAGTCATCATATTCAGATTCTGAAGCTATTTTTGTTTTAATTTCTAATAAATAATATATGGCATTTAATTTGGTTTCTATATCCTGTGCAGTATCTGCTAAATAAGAAAATATCGATATGGCTGTTTCAGATTCATAGTCATTTAAAGCAATATGAGCTAATTCTTCAATTCTATTTAAACTTTCTGGTTGTCTGTAAAAGATGGCTTTTTCTTGAGCAAAGGCTTTGTTATAATCTTTTTGTTGGACAAAGAGCCAACTTAACATTTCGTTCCAAAGTAAATTTTGGTCTGTTTGTATTTTTTTAAGAAGAATTCGTTTTAAAATCAAGTTGCTTTCGCTATCACTATTTTCTGTAATAAACTCGTTAAAGGCTCTTTTTATAGTGTTTAAATAAGTGTCGTTAAATTCTACAAAATTTAAATAGCTGTTAAACATTTTTTCTACATTGCCTTGTTCGCCATAGATTCTTGCTAATTGGATATTAAAATTTAAATCTGGTTTTAGCAACATGGCTTTTTCGTATGCTGTAATAGCTTGTTCTAATAACGACCTGTCTTCAAATGTTTTACCTATAATAAAGACATAATTAGGGTTTTCATCTAGAGTTGCAATTGCATTATTATAATACTTGTTAGCTTGTACTAAATTATTTTTTAACTGATAATTATAACCTAACTCTATTAAAAGTGGTGGGTAATTAACACGAGTTAATTGATCTAATAATAATGCTTGAGCCTCATCAAGTTGTTCTAATTGTTGATGTGTTTTTACTAATTGTAGAAGGTAGGTGTTGTTATTAGGAGTTTTGTTATATAGTCTCTGATAAGAAAGTAGTGCTTTTTCAAAATCTCCATTTTTAAAATACTCTGATGCCACAAGGTCTTCTTGAGAAAAGACATTGAAACTAAACAAAAAGCATATTAATAATAGAAACCTCATAGCATTACTTTGTGTAAATATAATAAATGTGGTTTGTAGAAAATGTAAATGTTATTATAAAAAAAATGCCTGAAGGTTATTCAGGCATTAACCAACCAAAATAAATGTGCTATTAATCTTGTTTATTTAACATGATTCAAATATTCGATTGGGACAAATTGTACTAAATCAAATTGATTTATTCTGTTGCAGCAACAGTCATGTGATTATTTTCAGATTTTGGTAATTCGAAATCTGAAAATAAGACTTTACTAGCTAATACAACGAGAGCAATAAGCAGAAAAACACGTTTTACATTTTTCATGAATAAGTAGGTTTTTATTTGGGAGTACTAACATGAAAAAAATATTTTAATAAACAAAGTAAAACGCTAAAAATTCGTTGAACAACGTTGTTTTTTAGCGTTTTATCGATAAAATAGGAAATATCCTACAGTATTTAATAAGTTAATTGATGATGTTAAAACCAGTATATGGTATTAAAACTTCTGGAATTTCAATCCCATCTTTGGTTTGATAATTTTCTAAAATACCAGCAAGAACTCTCGGTAAGGCAAGCGAACTTCCATTTAAAGTATGAGCCAATTCGTTTTTGCCTTCAGAATTTTTAAATCGCAGTTTGAGTCTGTTTGCTTGAAAGGTCTCAAAATTTGATACTGAAGAAATTTCTAACCATCTGTTTTGTGCTGTAGAAAACACTTCAAAATCGAAAGTCAATGCCGAAGTAAAGCCAATATCTCCACCACAAAGTCTTAAAATTCGATAAGGCAATTTAAGTTCTTGAAGTATGATTTTTATGTGATTAACCATTTCGTCTAAAGCCTGATAAGAACGATTTGGATGCTCTACGCGTAAAATTTCTACTTTATCAAATTGGTGCAATCTATTTAAACCCCTAACATGTGCACCATAACTTCCAGCCTCACGTCTAAAACAAGGTGTGTAACCTGTAATTCCAATAGGTAAATCGGTTTCATTTAAAAGAACGTCTCTAAAAATATTAGTTCCAGGAACCTCTGCCGTTGGTATTAAGTATAAGTTATCTTGGGTTACATGATACATCTGTCCTTCTTTATCAGGTAATTGTCCAGTACCAAAGCCTGAGGCTTCGTTAACCAAAAGAGGTAATTGATATTCTGTATAACCAGCAGCTGTATTTTTATCTAAAAAATAAGCAATTAATGCCCGTTGTAATCTAGCTCCTTTGCCTTTGTAAACAGGAAATCCTGCTCCTGTAATTTTGTTACCCAATTCGAAATCTATAATATCGTATTTTTTAGCTAATTCCCAGTGTGGAAGTGCTTCGCTATGTAACACAGGAATGTCTCCTTCTTTAAATATTTCTTCGTTGTCATCTTCTGTAGAACCATTTGGTACAGTTGGATGTGGGACGTTTGGAATTTTATATAATAATTGGTTTAAAGATTCAATTGTGTTATTGAGTTTTTCTGTAAATTCTTTAGTAACCTCTTTAAGTTGTGTTGTTTTTTCTTTTAATACATTAGCTTCAGCAGTATTTCCAGATTTGTATAAGTTTCCAATTTCTTTAGAAATAGCATTTGATTCTGCCAAGGTATTATCTAATTGCGTTTGTAATTGTTTTCTGTCTTCATCTAAATTAATCACGTCCTCAATCATTTGAGTCGCATCGATATTTCTAACGGCTAATCGTTTTATAACATCTTCCTTATTTTCTCTAATAAAAGGTACTTGTAGCATGTATTGTTAATTTTAAGCGACAAATTTAATGAATTACTCAGTAAATTAATCTTGATTTGAGGGTAAAATCCAATCGCTATGTTTAAAAACAGACCAAGGAACAGCAGCCATGTCAACATCTGGATTGATAAGCTGTTTATAAGGCTTCCCATTAATTCTGATTTTACAATCGACATATACTGAAATATCCTCTCCTTTATTGGTGTAAACTTCTTTTAAGTGTTGCGAAAATTGCCAAATAACATCTGGTTTAGTAGATGCCAAATGAATTTGTTTATGACTTAGATAATCTTGAAGATTGATAAATGTTGGTTTTTTAGTCTTATTATTTACTACTTTATAAACTGCATACCCTTGTTTAGAACGAAGCATCATTCTCCAAGAGAGTCTATGGCCTTCTTCTGTCCAAAGGACATCGTCTTTTATAAAATGATGTCTTAAAGGAAGCGCTATCTGAACGATAAAGTATATAGAGAAAATAGCTATTAATGTTTTTTTGTATGAAGGAATAAGAATTTCCTTTTCAGTGTAAAAAGATTTCTTTTTTAAAAAGATTTGGTGAATGGTTCTAGGTTCAAAAAAGAATAGAGCAAATGCTAAAGATAAATACGGGAAAATGCCCACTTGAAATACAATAGAATTAAATAAATGAAAGAAAATCGATATAAAAAATGCCCACTTTCTAGTTGGTTTATAAAGTAATAATGGGATAATTAAACCATCGAATAAAATGCCTCCATAGGCTAAAAAATAGTGCAACCATTTTTCTTGTAACAACTCACCAACCAAGAAATAATGTTGTTTGCCTCTCATTAAGATTTCTATGAAAGAAGTGTTTAGCCAATCTGGATATAACTTAGCAATGGATGCATAGGTATAAACAATTAACATTTGTAAAATAAATATTAATCGACACCAATTAGGCATGGAAATACTATTTATACTTGGGTTGTTTTTTGCATCTAAAGAATAATATCTATTTGCTGGTTGAAAAACCATGAAAGCACTAAGTAATATTAATAAATAATAGTGATTGTTATACGAAGCTTTTTGCATGAAGTAGGTTCCAGCCCACATGATTGTAAACATAAGAGCACTAAACCGATATTTATAACCAAGCATAATCATTAAGCCAAACAATCCCATGACTATATAATACGCATACATGTAGTTGCCAGGTAATGGTTGTAGCCATTCGAAACCTATAAAAGAAAAAGTAAATTCTGGATCAATAAGGGTTTTTTTTATCCATCCTGTAAAAATGGCACCAACAGACTCTAAAAAACACAACAGACCAAAAATAATTCTAAACACGATTAGGGAACTATTGTCTATTTGTTTAAAGAGGAGTTTATCTATCATGATGCCTTTCAATAAAATTCATAGAAGTTTCTTTGTCTTTTTGTAATTGCATTTTAAGTTCTTTAACCGAATCGAATTTTTGCTCGTCTCTAATTCTATCTAAAAGTTTTATAGTTAATATTTCATCATAGATAGTTTGATTAAAATCAAACAAATGTATTTCTATAGATTGTTTGTTGTTTGAATCTATGGTTGGATTTAGTCCTATATTCATCATGCCATAAACTACTTGATTAAGAATTGTAGTTTTAGCAATATAGACCCCTTGTTTTGGGATTAGTTTATAGGTTTCTTTTATATCGAGGTTAGCAGTTGGAAATCCTATGGTATTGCCTAACCCTTTACCTTTAACCACCTTTCCAGTAAGTATAAAACTATCTCCTAAATACTTGTTGGCTGTTTGTATATCGCCATCAGCTAAAGCATTTCTAATTTTTGTAGAGCTTACAGAGACCTCATTAATATCTTGTGCAGAGATTTCTTCTACATCAAAGTTGTATTGTTTGCCAAAAGCTTTTAAATCGTCAATGTTGGCTGAACGGTTTCTGCCAAAATGGTGATCGTAACCAATGATAATTTTTTTAGCATGAAGTTGCTTGATTAATATTTCTGATACAAATGCTTCGGCAGAAATACGTGAAAATTCTTTGGTGAATTTTTTAATAACCAACACATCTAAACCAAGTTGTTCTAAAATAGAACTTCTTTCGTCTATGGTATTAAGAAGTTTGATATTAGCATCTTTTTGCAAGACCATTCTTGGGTGAGGAAAAAAAGTTAAAACCACAGATTTTAAATTACTTTTATTAGCTGTGTTTACAATCCTTTCGATAATTTTTCGATGTCCAATATGGACACCATCAAAAGTTCCAATGGTAACCACTGTTTTCGAGTTAAAATCTGAGGGTAAGGAATCAAAAATTTTCAAACGTCTTATTATTTCTTCAAAAATAAAAAAAGAGGATTGATAAACATCAATCCTCTTTTAAGTTTATTTAGTATTAAGGTTTATTTCTTAATAAAAGGTAAAGAAACTTGATTAGATTCTTTAGAAACTTTAATAAAATACATACCGTTACTTAAGCTAGATGTATTTATTGTTAAATCTGCTTGAGTAGAAATCTTGTTACTAAGCACTACTTGACCTAACATGTTATAAACAGCATAAGCATCTGGAACGTTATTATTAGTTGCTTTTATTGTTAATACATTCGAAGTTGGATTTGGGTATATTCCAATACTATTTAATCCAAATTCATCTACACTTAAAGAGCCTAATACATTTACAGAATAATCTTCAACTTCTGCATCGTGATTATTTTCACAAGAAGTCGCAGCACTAAAATATTTTGTAGTAACTCGCATGGTTGTATTTCCTAATACAGCATCGCTAGGTACTGTTATTGCCAACGGAGAATTACTTGTAGGTTGATTGCTTAAACCTGTGCCACCACCTAAGTCATATTCTTCACCAGCATCATCAAAGCTACAGTTTTGATTCCAATCAATCCAAACAGTTGTTATACATGGCCAATTTCCATCAGTATCTATATTGACAGTTAAGTCATAAGATTCTTCTCTTGCTATATCTGTAGATAGTCCAGTAAAATCACTGTATCCATTATCTCCTCCAGGGTTATTGTTTAAGTTGCTAATTGTGTTAAAAACAACACCAGTAGTACTAGTAAGATAAGTATCTGTTTCGTTTCCAATCGACACACAAGCACCACCATTAAAAGTATTGCTTTCAGATGCGTTATCATTAGATGTATTCATATCTGTTCCACCATTAGGAGCAGATAATTCCACATAAAAAGTATGAGCCCCAGAAGTAGTAATTATTTCTGGTAAAGAAATGATTTCAAATTCATTAATATCTAATGATCCCGACCAGTTATAATTTACTGGTGTATCAGCATCAAGGTAATAGCTTATTGTTGCAGAAGTTAATGTGTTATTTCCAGCATTAGTAAGTCTAACATCTGGAGTTAAAGATTGTGTAGAACAATCAACAATATTTAAATCTTCTATATTCAATCTACCATCTAAATCATAAACCATTGCAGGTTGACATGCATTAGATGTCACTAAAGTCATTCTATTAGGTGAGTTAGCCATTACAGCAAGAATTCTTGTTTTTTGATCATTAGTAAATGTATTCATACAGGTGTCATCTGAATAATCCATATAGTTTTCAACCATATCAGGACCGTCACCAGTACAAGAATCTACACCTGTTGCACATCCAAAGTTTGAACCAGAAGCTGCTGGCGTATCTGCACAGTAATCATCTACAGAACATCCACCATCACCCCAAATGTGGTGTAAGCCTATCCAATGCCCTATTTCATGTGTCAATGTTCTTCCACGAGCATAAGCTCCACCTGCAGGGTTAGGCATAGCCTCAGAACCAACAGATGAGTTAAGAACTACAACACCATCAGTATTTGAAGGACCACCAGGATACATAGGTATTCCAGCACCAGTAGGGAACTGAGCATAACCCAATAATCCACCACCTAAGTTAGCAACCCATACATTCAAATAGCGTGTAGGGTCCCATTGTGTAGCTTGTTTTATACCACCATCCATACTTCCTTGACTTTGACCTGCATCACCATAATCTAAAACACGGTTAATACCGTTTTCAGACATGGCTAAACCGTTAGGGTCTTGTTGTGCTAAGCAAAATCTAACATCTGTATCAACAGCTTGGGCATATGGGCTATTATCCATATTACCAAAATCAATATTTAATTGATCTAATTGTGCTTGTATTAAAGCTTCAGATATATTATCTGCACCAGAACCATCTGTTAATACATGAAATACTATTGGAATCGTTATTGTTGATCCTCTTCCATTAGCTAGTAAAGCTTTAGTTTCTTCAACTTTAGGTGCTAACCAGCTTTCAAATTCTTCAGTTGTTTCTCTGTATGGGAATTTGGCTTGAAGTGCTCTTTCGTATTCTGTTGATCCACAGCGTATAACTCCGGTTTCTTCAACACTTCTTTGGTTGTCAATAGTTAATTCTTGACCAAAGATTTTTTTTGCGGTTTTATTTTTTTCTTGTGCCAACAAGAAAACAGGCATGCAAAAGAAGGTTAAAATAATAAACCTTGATGTAATTTTTTTCATAATAGACTAATTAATTAGTTGTTTAAGAGTATAAGGAAGTAAATTTAAATAAAAATCATAAGATTATTATAAAAAAACAGACCAAATCATATGATTAATTCAGGATAATGTAAAATTTTAACATAAAACAGGTGGCTTATTGTGGGTAAAATACAAAATTTGCTGTTTTTTTTATTTCCCATTAAAAGTATTCATGGTATTATTTATGCCTGCAGTACCAAAAGATTTAATTAATTCTATGGACTTGTCTAAGCGTTCGGGAAGGGTTTTATTTTCTTCTTCATCCCATTCTCCAAGGACATAATCTACTTGATTTCCTTTGCTAAACTCATTGCTAATACCAAATCGATATCTATTATATTTTGTGGTATTTAGTTTTTCCTGAATATCTTTTAAGCCGTTGTGTCCACCATCACTACCTTTTGTCTTTAAACGAATAGATCCAAAAGGTAAGTTTAAATCGTCTGTAATTATTAGTAGATTTTCTAAAGGGATTTTTTCTTTTGTGAGCCAATAAAGGACCGACTTACCGCTTAAGTTCATATACGTACTTGGCTTTAATAGAATAAAAGTTCTTCCTTTAAACTTGTAGGTAGTTAAGTCTCCTAGTTTTTGAGTTTCAAAAATAAGATCTTCTTTATATGCTAAATAATCTAATATTTTGAACCCTATGTTATGTCTTGTGTTTGTGTATTTTTCGCCAATATTGCCAAGGCCTACTATTAAAAACTTTTTCATGGAATTTGTTTCTTCTATAATTACAGGAGTTTTCTTTTTGCTAAATAATTTTTTTAGAAAATGACACATGTTATAGATTTGTGTAAAAATAAAAAAAGCATTCTGAATTTTCAGAATGCTTTTAATTAAGTTAATATTTGCTTAAGTCTATTCTTGAGATTCAGCAGCTACTTCTGGAGTTTCTCCTCCTTCAGCAGTTCCTTCAGCTCCTTCAGCATCTTCATCATCATCTTCGGCAGCAACAACCATTGCAGCTCTAGCACGTTTAATTTGACAAACAACCGTATTGTCTGTATGCATGATGTTGAAAGCTTCGTTTTCTAAAGCAGTGACATATAATTTGTTTCCAATTTTTAAATCTGTAATATCTACTTCAATAAAATCTGGTAAATTTTTAGGTAAAGCTTTAATACGCAATTTACGAGCATTCTTACGTAAAACACCACCAGCTTTAACACCTTTAGAATTTCCAATAAAATGAACAGGAATTTCCATCATGATTGGTTTATCTTCAAATAGTTGATAAAAATCAATGTGTAAAATTTTGTCTGTTACAGGGTGAAACTGAATATCTTGCATGATAGCATTAAAAGTTTCGCCATTTTCTAAAGCAATTGCAACTGTATGCGCATTAGCCGTATATACTAGTTTTGAAAAGGCTAACTCATCAGCTGTAAAATGAACTGGTTTGTCTCCTCCGTATAATACGCAAGGAACCTGACCAGCATTACGTAAGGCTTTTGTTGCTTTTTTGCCTACGCTTTCTCTTTGAGATCCGTTGATTGTAATTGATTTCATTTAAAATTTATTTATTATTAATTATTACTCTTATTTAAAACCTTTTCTTCTTTCTATTTGTGAAGATTGGTAGGGTTTACATGATAAATTTAGAACTAATTGATTTGTTGTAATGCACATTATGCATCACATCTGCAAAAAGATCTGCACAGCTTAATACACGTATTTTGCTGTTTTTTTGTTTTAGAGGAATAGAATCTGTTACAATTAATTCTTCTAGTTTAGAATTATCAATTCTTTCGTAAGCATTACCAGATAAAATTGGATGAGTACAAATGGCACGAACACTCAACGCTCCTCGTTCCATCATTAAATCGGCTGCTTTTGTTAACGTTCCAGCCGTATCTACCATATCATCTACTAAAACCACATTTTTGCCAGTAACATCTCCAATTAATTCCATATGAGAAATAACATTGGCTTTTGCTCTTTGTTTGTAGCAGATAACTACGTCGCTTCCTAAAGCTTTGGAATATGCATAGGCTCTTTTAGAACCTCCCATATCTGGCGATGCAATGGTTAAATTATCTAGGTTTAAACTTTGTAAGTATGGTAAAAATATTGTGGATGCAAATAAATGATCCACAGGTTTTTCAAAAAAACCTTGGATTTGATCTGCATGTAAATCCATGGTTATAATTCTAGTAGCTCCAGCCACTTCCAACATTTTAGCTACTAATTTAGCTGCAATAGGTACTCTAGGCTTGTCTTTTCTATCTTGTCTTGCCCAGCCAAAGTATGGTAAAACAGCTGTAATGTGTCTAGCCGATGCTCTTTTTGCAGCATCAATCATTAACAGCATTTCCATTAAATTTTCAGGGCCTGGATGTGTGGAACCTATTATAAAAATACGCGTCCCTCTTATTGATTCTTCATAAGATGGTTGAAACTCACCATCGCTATAAGTAGAGGTTATTACATTGCCTAATGGAACACCAAAAGCACCTGCAATTTGAATAGCAAGTTCCTTACTTTGTGTACACGTAAAAATTTTAGCTTCTGTACTTACGTTTGGCATTGTTAAAGGATTGTTTTATAACGAATTAAACCGGTTTTGTTAAACGAGGTGCAAATTTAGGAATTTATTTCAACTCCAAAAGCATAAAAGAGACTATTTTTAATTGTTTGTCCTATTTTATTTTCTAATTTTGCATTCTATAATTTGCTCAAGTGGCGGAATTGGTAGACGCGCTGGATTCAAAATCCAGTGACTTTGGTCGTGTGGGTTCGATTCCCACCTTGAGTACAACTTAAAACCTCAATTTATTTTCAACAAAATAATTGAGGTTTTTGTATGTAATAATGTGTTGTTAAACTATAGATTGATTGTTTTAAATGGATGAAAACGACTCTCCTCTATAATATTCTAAAACAATCACACGTAGAAAATATTCGTATTTAGCATTTGCAAGATTTGTCTGGGAATTGTCCAGATTGTTTTTACTGGTGATATATGCTAAAAAATTAGATGCTCCATTATTAAATCGAATCTCATTAATACGAAAAGATTCTTTGTAAGCTTCAACTTGTTTTAACAAACTTTGGTATCGTAAAAAAGCAGCTTCCATGTCGAAATGTACCTGGTCTATAGCATTTTTAATGTTTTGTTGTGTACGTTCTAATTCTATAAGCGATTCTTCTAATTGAATTTTTTGCAGTGCCACATCGTTCTTTGCTCTAAAACCATTAAATAAAGGCACGTTTACTGATAGGCCAATAACGGTGTTCAAGTTATTATCAAATTGATCGCTATAGTTTATTTTTTGACTGTTAAATTCTGTTTGGTTTGTAAATACAGATAAGTTTTGTCCACCAGAAACCACAAAATCTGAAGTTTCAACAACACGAGAACCTGTTTCTGTAAATGTTTCAGCAGCACTAGAATAATTGGTGTTTAATTGACCGAATACCGATATTTCTGGAACGAATTGCGATTTGGCTACGCTTATCCCTTTTTTTGCTGCTTTAATTCGTAAATCTTTGGCTTTAAAAGTTGCTAAATTTTGTAAAGCGTCGATGTAGACCTCCTCCGATGAATAAGGATAACCTTCTAAGCCCATTATCAGATCTTTGGTATCAATAGTAAAACCATCTTGTAAATTAAGGATTCTTACTAGATTTAATTTGGCATTATTTAAGGCGCTTTTAGAAGTCAAAATATTGGTCTCATCCATAGATTTTTGCCCAATAATATCGGCGTAATCTGCTGGATTACCTACTTCTTCATTATATAAGTCTTCTTGTCTTTTTAATTGTTCGTTGGTTGCAATTAAACGTTTTTTTGATAACTCTAAAACATCCCGACTGTTTAAAACTTGTAAATATGCAAGAGTAACTCTTAATATTAAATCTTGTTTAGCTTCTTCAATTTCCATGTCTGAAGCTTGTTTGTTAAACTTGTCCTGTTTCACTGAATTAAGTAATCTAAACCCATTAAATATGGTGGCATCTAAATTTAAATTAGCATTAGAAAATGTTAATTCTTGATTGATGTAACTGTTTGTAAACGGATCGATACTTCGTCCGTTATTGACACCAATATTATAATTCCCATTTAATGTTGGTAACAAGTTTGCTTTAGATTGTTTAAAATTAACATCAGCTGAATTTGCATTTAATTCAGTAGATTTTAAATTGAGATTGTTTTCTAAAGCTAAAGAAATACATTGATTAAGGGTATAACTTTTTACGGGTTCTTCTTGCGAAAAAACAGCAACTTGAATTAAAAATATAAAGACGTAAATAACGGGTTTTAGAGACATTGTTTTTAGTGTTATTCAGTGACAATTCTGCCATCTAAAAGGTTAATAATTTGCGATCCATAAGCAGCATTACTTTCAGAATGTGTGGCTTGAATAATTGTTACACCTTCTTTGTTTAATTCTGAAAATAGCTCCATGATTTCTATGCCTTGTTTAGAGTTTAGATTTCCAGTAGGTTCATCTGCTAGAATCAATTTCGGTTTGGATATTAAAGCCCTTGCAATACCAACCAATTGTTGTTGTCCACCACTTAATTGCGCAGGGAATAAATCTTTTTTTCCAACAATATTAAAACGATCTAACATATCTGCTACCATTGCTTTACGCTCAGAAGATTTTACATTCTTATAAAGCAAAGGTGTCTCAATGTTTTCTTGAACTGTTAATTCATCAATTAGATGATAGGCTTGAAAAACAAAACCTATATATTCCTTATAGAGCTTAGATCTATCTCTTTCTTTCATGCTATGGACGGGTTCTTCTAAAAACACGTAACCACCATCTGTAAAGTTGTCTAGCATGCCTATACAATTTAATAAAGTAGATTTTCCGGAGCCTGATGGTCCCATCAATGAAATAAATTCACCTTCCTTTACATCGAGATTAATCGTATCAAGTAAGGTTACCTTTTTACCTCCAGATTTAATAATTCGGGAAGCTTGATTGAGTCTTAAAAGCATGATGTTTTAGTTTTTATTATTTTTAATTAGTTAACTTTAGAGATGGCTGCATCTCCAATAGTAATTCCTTTATCAATAGAAGCTGTTCCTTTATATTGTAATTCAGCTTCCCCATAGGCCGTAATTTTTATAAGATTTGATGCGTTTATTTTGAATTCGGCTTCGCCATAGGCTGTTATCTTTGTGGTATTATTTTCCACTGCAAACAGATTAATTTCCCCTTCCCCATAAGCCGTTATTTTTTGATTGTTAATGCTGCCACTTTTAATTTCAATAGTACTTTCACCATAGGTGTCTAAATCGAAATTATTAAAAGCAACGTCATTTAAAACAACTTGTGATTCGCCATATATTTTAAGGTCAAAACGCTCCACTTTTATAGGACTTTTACATATGGTAGATTCCTCCCCTTTAATTAAAAGCGAATTAAGGTTTTTATAAACAATGGTAATTGTTAGCATTTTGCCTTTGTAAATAGGAACTTTCATTTCAACACCATCTCTATTAACGGTTTCTGTTTTTGTCACATTTTTTGCATCATCTAAATAAACTTGAAGCGTTTTCCCTTTCACTTTTATGTTTATTTTATCTTCTGAAACCTTGCTTTCATTGATAGTTACAGATTCCTCATTTCCTTCTATAAATATGACTTCTATATGTGGACTTATTATAGCACTATCGAATGTTTTAACTACTTCCTTTGTTTGTGACACACTAATTTGAGTTAAAGGAATCAAACAAAGGACTATGTAATATTTTAAATTTTTCATAATAGTATTTTTCAGTTTTATTATTCTGTTTTTAAACTTTTTACGGGATTTGCAATGGCAGCTTTTACGGCTTGAAAACTTACTGTTACTAATGCTATTAGAATGGCCATGATTCCAGCGATTATAAAAATCCACCAGTTAATCTCGATTCTGTAAGCAAAGCCTTGAAGCCAGTTCCTCATTACAAACCAAGCAATTGGAATGGATATTATAATGGAAAGCCCAACCAGCTTTAAAAAGTCTTTAGAGAGTAATTTTACAATACCAGTTACACTTGCTCCCAGTACTTTTCTAACCCCAATTTCTTTACTGCGTTGTTCTGCTGTATAAGCTGCCAAACCAAAAAGTCCAAGACATGAAATTAATATAGCAAGCAAAGCAAAGATTTGGGAAAGTTTTCCAACTAATTGCTCGCTTTGGAATTTGGCATTAAAGTTTTCATCCACAAAGGTGTATTCAAAGGGGAAAGCAGGATTATTTTTTTTCATTACAGCTTCAATCTTTGAAAGGGCTTCATTTGTCGGAACGTCAGAGTTTGTTTTTATGTAAAAAAAACGTGCTTGGTTTAGATAATTTAAAAAGAGTACTGGATCGCTTGTTGTGTACATATCTCCATATTGAAAATCTTTGGCCACACCAACTACTGTATACGGGTCATCTGCTGTAACTTGTTTACCAATGGCGCTACCTGCTCCCATGAGTCTTGCAAAAGATTCGGTTATTATTACACTTGTACTATCTTTTTCTATGTTTTCGTTAAAACTTCTACCCTCAATAATTTCAACTCCTGTTGTATTAAAAAAGCTAGAGCTGATATATCTAAAAGAAATCAACACATCTTCGGTGTTTGTTCCTCCTGTCCAAGTTAAGCCCGAGCCATTATTCCCACCCGAAAGGATATCAGAATTACATAAAGCCGCATCTTTAACTGCTCCTGTATTTATTAAATCTTGTTTAATGACAGGGAATTTTTCAATCATTTTCCCGTTAACTTTCATAGAAATAAGTTGGTCTTTTTCAAAACCTAGTTCTCTATTTTTTACATGTTGAATTTGCTGATAAACTAAAATAGTTCCAATTATAAAAACCGTAGAAATTGTAAATTGACCAACTACTAATCCTTTTCTAATAAATGAAGCAGAACCATGAGTCGATTTGATACCTTTTAGCACTTCTACAGGCTTAAAAGACGATAAATAAAATGCGGGATACAAGCCTGCAAAAACCCCACAAAGAACGGTAATACTTAATATAACCATGATGTGTATTGGGTTAGTAAGTCCCAATGTCAGGTTTTTGTCTATTAAAAGATTAAACTGTGGAAGTAAAATCAATAAGAATAATATCCTTACAAATGAAGCTATAAAAGCCATGATTAAAGATTCTGAAATAAATTGCATCATCAATCGTGATCTGCCAGAACCCATAGCTTTACGGACTCCTACTTCATTGGCTCGTTTTTCGCTTCTAGCAGTTGATAAATTCATAAAATTAATACAAGCAATTAATAAGATGATAAAAGCAATAATGGTAAATAAACGGACATAAGTTATCTGGCCACCTACTATTTTACCATCTTCAAATTTAGATCTTAAATGCCAGTCATTCATAGAATGTAAGAAGGCTTGGGAATCACTCTCTTCACTTTTTTCTGGAATTAGTTGACGGATACGAGCATCTACAGTTTCAAAATTCGCTTCGGGAGACAATTCTACAAAGGTGTCTGAAAAGAAACTACCATACTCTCTTGTCCATTCTTTATCATGACCAAAACGTTCAAAAGGAGCCACCCAATTAAAAGGGAATGAAACATTTTTAGGTAAATTTTCAACCACACCAGTAATCACATAATTATCTTGGTTATTTGCTTTTAGTACGTTCCCTAAAACTTTGGTGTCTGTTCCGTAAAGCAGTTCGGCTATTTCTTGGGTGATAACAATAGCTTCAGGGTTTTTAAAAGCATCGGTTGCATTACCTTCAATGAATTTTAAACTGAAAATATCTAGAAAATCGGCATCTGCATATCTGCCTAATCTGTTAATGGCATTATCGCCAACAGTAAACATTAAATGCTCTCCCATAGAACGAGATGCTCTAAGAACTCCAGGGACTTCATCTTTTATAGCTTGAGCTAAAGGACCCGGAGTAGAATAAAAAGTACGCCATTCGCCATCATAACTTTGATTGGTAGGCAGGTAATACACTTGGTCTTGTTTTTCAAACGTATCAAAATTCATCTCATCTTCTACCCAAAGAAATATCAAGCTTGCACAGGTTATCCCAATGGCTAGTCCAAAAATATTTAGAAAACTATAGCCTTTATTTTTAAGTAAGCTTCTGAATGCGATTTTTATATAATTGAGTATCATAATGGTATTTTTTTTCTGATTTGATACTATTATTATAGTGAAGATGATGCCATAAATTTAAACACCTTATAGTCAAATAATTAACATTATTAATAAAAGCTATAGTGTTCGATTTTAATACACTTCTTGTTCGTAATCGAACACTTTAAAGACTTAAATAATTGAGTTTTTTTAGGATTGCTAAACAAGTTATTCCGAGCGTAAAGAATCTACAGGATTTGCACTAGCAGCTTGAAGTGTTTTGAAACTTATGACTAACAAAGCAAAACATATCATTGCAAAACCACTAATTAGAAACACCCAGAAACTGATATTTGTTTTATAAGCAAAATCCTGAAGCCAATTGTTAACGCCAAACCAAGCTATTGGAGAAGCTATTACAAATGCGATTACTACTAAAATTAAAAATTCTTTACATAAAAGCGAGTTAATTTGTATGAGTGAAGCACCTAAGACCTTACGGACACCTATTTCTTTTACACGACGATTTGTGGTATAGATAACTAGACCTAGTAAACCTAAGCAGCTTATTAGAATAGATAAGCCAGTTGCCCAATTTAACAGTTTTGAAACTTTACGTTCGCGATTATAAAAACGTTGAATAGTTTCATCCATAAAAACCAATCGATAATCTTCTCCTTCAGAATAAACAGATTTATAAGTGTTTTCAATTTTTGAAAGTGTTGTTTTTAAATTTTCTGAAGTTGCACTTTGAAAGGCGATATGCACCGCTTGAAACTGACTCCGTTCAGGGCCATACCAATCACCCGAAAGTGCCATAGGTTTGATGTCGTTTTTTAAAGAACGCTGATAGAAATTTGCCATAACTCCAACAATTGGAATGGAGTTTTCTCCTATAACAATGGATTTTCCTATCGCTTCATCTGGATTTTTAAAACCTAAAAAACTTCTAAATGTTTCATTAATAACAAGTTCCTTGATGGTGTCGTTTCTAATTTTGCGTCCTGCTAATAATTTGAGTTCGAAAAGATGTAAATAGTTTGTATCGCCATAGATAAATTGTAAATCTGAGTTAATTTCTTTTTCTCCATCAATATAAGTAAAACCACTGCTATGAGTAGAAAACGAAGCAGGAGGTTGTCCACCAATACTTATTTCTTTAACCTCTGGGATGGCTCTTAATTTTTCAGCATAAAGTTCTTTTTTAGAAATTTCACGTTCTCCTCTAGGACTGTAAACAGAAACAATCGCATCGGTTTTAAAGCCCATATCTTTATTTAGCAAGTAATTTATTTGCTTTCCTACAAGTAAGGTGGCAATAATAAAAATCTGAGCAATGGTAAATTGAAATACAGTTAAAAATTTTCTTAGTTTCACTTTTTTATCGCCTACTGTCAAATGATTTTTTAATACGGAAACGGTATTAAATTTTGATAAGATTAATGCTGGATAAAATCCAGATAAAAAGGTTACTATTAGTAATATTAAGATTATTCCAACAACTATTATTGGCGTTTTAAAAAGTTCAAAGCTTAGGTCTTCAGGTACAAAATCTGAAAACAACGAGATTAACCAATTAGAAAGAAGTAAAGAGAGGACTGCCGAAATTACAACCAACAAGAAAGTTTCACCCATAAACTGTCCAACAAGCTGTTTTCTAGAACTTCCTAAAGTTTTTCGAATCCCAATTTCCTTTGCTCTTTGCGATGCCTGAGCCGTATTAAGATTGATAAAATTTATGCAACCCAATAACAATAAAAATAAAGCAACAAGCGCTAAATTAGTAAGTAACGATTTACTGGCTTGTGTTTTAGTCCAATCGTAGGTGCCGTAATTTTCATTAAAATGGATATCGACAAGGGGCTGTAAAGTGAACTTTTGCTCCTGTCCAAATTTCAAATCTTCTTCATCTTGATGTTCTTTAACCAAATCGTCTAAACGTTTTTGAATAATAGTCAAGTCGGCTGTTTTACTGATTTTGACATACAGTTGAGAATTTGAATTTGTGCTACTCCAGTTTTTTTCTGTAATTTCTTGTTTAAGCCTGGTTTGTAAAAGTGTTGGTTGCGAAATAAATTCTTGAAAGACAAGATCAGTTCGTTGGGTGAAATTTTCAACAATTCCAGTAACTGTTGTATTTATCGAGTCGTTGTAAACTAGGGTTTTACCAATTATTTCTGAAGGCGCCAAATTAGGGAAGTAATCGGCTGCACGTTTATCTGTTAAAATAACTTCGTTTGGATTGGTTAGAAGCTGCTGCTCATTACCTGCTAAGAATTTATATTCAAATAAATTAAAATAATTCTGATTGGTAAAAATGACAAAATTGGGCCATTTAAATTCTATGTTCTTAGCTTTGTTTTCAGCCTTCGAAGGTCTTTCAATGTAAAAACTGCTAACAGTTTCAAAATTAGAGTTTTCAGAAATGGCTTCTTCAAGTCCAAGGGTGATTCCTGAGTTGTAAAACTCGCCATCAGGAGATTTAAAATCGGTAACCACTCTGTAGATCCTGTCGCTATCTTTATGGAAAGTATCAAAAGTCGCATCGTAATAAATCATAAGTCCGATAACAAAAGATGCACTCAATCCAATTGTGAGCCCAATAATATTTATCAATGAAAACACTTTGTGTTTCATTAAATTCCTCCATGCTATTTTAAAATAATTACGAATCATAGTTATTCGGTTTTTAGGCTTTTTATAGGGTTAGCAATGGCTGTTTTTAAAGTCTGAAATAATATAAGGATGATAGTAATGCTTCCAATCAATAAAATTCCTATTAAAAACGGATTCAAACCTATGGTTATTCGGTAGGCGTAATTAGACAACCATTGATTCATTAACAAATAAGCTAAAGGGCAAGCAATAAGAATAGATAGCACTAGAATTACTAAAAACTCTTTAATAAATAAATAGCTTATGCTCGCTACTGAAGCTCCTAATACTTTTCGAATCCCCACTTCCTTTATTCGTTTATTAATGCTTAACGAAACCATCCCAAATATGCCAAGAAGCCCAATAATGAACGATAATATGGATGCTGTATAAGTTGCTTTTTTAAATTGTAATTCATTTTCATATAAAGTAGCCAAAGTATCATCCATAAATTGATATTCAAAGGATGAATCTGGCATCAGGCTTTGCCATTTTTGTTGAATAGCCATGAGGCTTTCTTTTATATTCCCAGCTTTTAACTTAAAGGATAAATATCTGTAATGAAGATTTGTATTCACGTTAAAAAACACTTGTGGTTTTATGGGTTGTTGCATGGATTCAAAGTGAAAATCTGAAATCACACCTATAATAGTCAACGGGTTTTCATCATCAATTATATTTAATTGATGACCTATAGCCTCTTCAGCATTTTTAAAGCCATAAGTATCGCTTGCTTTTTCATTAATTACCACCAAATCAGGATTTGTTTCTTCAGACTCTAAAAATCTGCCAGCTACTAAGGATATTTGATAGGTTTCAAGGTATGCATCATCACTCACTAAACCTTGCGTCGCATAAGACTGTTCTGGGTTTTCACCTGTTTTATAAATAGACATTTGAAAACCATTATTGCCATTAGGTATTTCATAAGAAAGGCTTACGTTTTCAACCGAAGGCAGTTTAGAAAATTCATTTCTAATTGTAAGCATTTTTTTAACACCTTCTTGAGTCCAATCTCTAGGGATTGTAGCTGTTATTAACGAGTCTTTATCATAACCCAAATTTTTACCAAAGAAACTATTGAGTTGTTGCGTTACCAAAATCGCAGAAATTAAAACGATGAGTGCCGTAACATATTGAAAGCTTAACAAGGATTTACGTAGATATACCGCTTTGGTTCCTGTTTTTAATTTTCCCTGTAATGCATCTATAGATTTAAAAGAAGACAATACAAATGCTGGATATAATCCGACAAATAATCCTAAAACGAGTATAAACAGAAAAGGGATAAATAAGAAATAAATAGGAAACTGTGAAAGGTTCATGAGTTCTTTGCCTATTAATCCTTCAAACCACGGACTTAAAAAAGGATATGACAAACAGGCTAACACAGTTGAAATGCTAACCAAAATAATTGATTCTGTTAGAAATTGAAGTATTAATTGTTTTCTATTTCCACCTAAAACCTTACGAACGCCAATTTCTTTTATCCTGCTTCCTGAATGACTTATGGCGATATTAATAAAGTTAATCATGGCCATAATGACTATAAAAAACCCAACAAAAGAGAGAGTATAAAGCATTTGTTTTAAACTCGCATGATCTTTGTTTAAGTAATAATCTGTGAGTTTTTGAGGCACTACTGTTAGGTTTTTCTGAAAAACTTCAGACGTATGATTTTGGATTAATCGCTCTATCGGATCTGCTAATTGTTGCGCAGTAATACCTGGTTGAAGTTCTACATAACAAGCAAAAATAGGAGCTTCCCAATCCTGAAAATGAGCGCGATCAAAATATGTTGCAGAATTTTTAGTAATGAAAAATCCGCCATTATTTTGTTTCGTTATCTGAGTAACAGAATTTTCTGGGGTTTTTGCTAATACACCTGTAATGATGAATTCGTGATTGTCTCCTTCAAAATTCTGAATTGTTAGAGTTTCCCCAACAACATCCGTTTTTCCAAAGAATTTTGTGGCCTTTTCAGACTTTATAACTACTGAAAAAGGATTGTTAAAAGCTGTATTAGCATTTCCATATAATAAATTAAAACCATACATATCTAGAAAACTCTCATCTCCTAATTGAATGCTTTCTCTGAAATTTACAGAGCCATTAGATACGATACTTGTTAGGCCATCCCATCGATAATAATTGGCAACCAAATGGGGGTATTCTTCCTTTAATCGTTCTGCTAGAGGAGCAAGAGTTGCAAATTCCACACCCATATTTGGGTTTTTCCATTGACTAGTAAGAATGTATTGAGAATTGGCGTTTTTCAAGTTTTTATTTCCTTGAAATTCTTGCCAAACAAAAGCTGAAATCAATAATGCAAAACTAATCCCAGTAACTAACCCTAAGATATTTATTGCCGTATAGAGTTGTCTTTTTTTAAGATTTCGCCAAGCGATTTTGAAATAAATCCAAATCATATTTACTCGGTTTTTAAGCTTTTTACTGGGTTAGCAATAGCCGCTTTAATAGCCTGAAAGCTTAAGGTTATTAGTGCAATGACTAAAGCTACAATGCCAGTTACTGCAAAAATCCACCAGTTAAGTTCTATTCTGTAAGCGAAATCCTGTAGCCATGAATTCATAAACCACCAGGCTATTGGTGTAGCAATCACAAAAGCAAGAATGACTAATTTTACAAAATCTGTAGACAGCATTTTTACTATAGTTGATACTGAAGCACCTAATACTTTTCTGATACCAATTTCTTTGGTACGTTGTTCTGCGATATACGTTGCCAAACCAAATAAACCAAGACAGGCTATAATAATTGCTAATAAAGCAAATGCTAAAGCAACGGTTCCAACACGTCTTTCTTGGCGATACATATCATCGAAAGCTTCATCTAAAAACTCATAATGAAAGGGCATGCCTGGAGCTGCAGCTTTGTATTTGTTTTCTATGGTTGAGAGTAAACCACTAACATTACTTGTATTAAATCGGTATGCTGTTTCCCAACTATTGTTTCCTAATACAAAACTTAAAGCACCAACATTTTCGCGAAGTGATTCGTAATTGAAATTTTTTACTACTCCAATTATGGTAAATACTGTTACATTATTTTCTCGATCGGCAGAATAGATTTTTTTTCCAACAGGATTTTCAAACCCTGTTAATTTAATAGCAGTTTCATTGAGAATTATGCCTAATGAATCTGAACCAAATTCGCGAGAAAAACCTCGGCCTTCCTTCATTTCCATACCAACGGTCTCTAAATAATCATAATCTACTCTCCAAAATTGCATATTAAAACCATTAGATTCTGTCATAACCGTTTCTGTAGAAAAGGTAGTGTCTGATCGTGATGAACTTGAAACTGGTAAGTATCCTGCAAAAGAAGCAGATTTTACTTCAGCTAATTGGGCAATTTCATTTTTAAGCGACTGCCTTGTTTCACTTGGTAATCCAGAGTTATTTACTACGACCACTTGATCTTTATTAAATCCTAAATTGGTAGTTTGAATGTGATTAATTTGTTTATAAATAACGATGGTACCAATAATTAAAATGATAGATGTTGCAAACTGAAATACGACCAGAAAATTGCGTAAGGTGTTCTTTTTATGCCCTGTGGATAATTTGCCTTTCAATACTTTAATTGGTTTAAAGGATGATAGAAAGAATGCTGGATAGATGCCTGCTAATACACCAACAACTAAAGGAAGTAGAAAAAGGAATATCAAAAATTTCGGACTCAACAAAGATGCCAGTAACATGTCTTTTCCAGAAATATTGTTAAACCATCCAAGCGAAAGCCAGACAAAAAATAAGCCAACAATAAGTGCTAAACCAGCTATTAAAGTTGATTCTGTCAAGAATTGCCCAATTAGCGCTTTCTTTTCTGACCCTAAAACTTTGCGTATACCAACTTCTTTAGCTCTTCCTGATGAACGAGCCGTTGTAAGGTTCATGAAATTTATGCAAGCAATTAGTAATATAAATAGTGCAGCTGCTGAAAAAATATAAACATATTGGATATTGCCGTTAGCAGATAGTTCATAAAGACGTGATGAGTGCAAATGAATATCTTTTAGAGGAATAAGCGAGTATTCAAGTTTGTTTCCGGTCGCTTCAAATTCTTCAATAGATTCTATTTGCATGAATTGTGACGCTTGAGGGACAATGTACTTATTAATTACTTCTTTAAAGTTTTTTTGAAAAACTTCGTAATTTATTCCTTCTTTGAGTAATATGAAAGTATGGAAATTATGACTCATATAATTTCCAAATGTGTAGTCCACATTATCCATTGAAAAGAAAAAATCAAAATTAAAATGTGAATTTTCAGGAATATCTTCGATTACTGCATTTATTTTATAAAGGGTTTTGTTATTATCATCTGTTTCTAACATTTGACCCATGGCTAATTCTGCACTTCCAAAATAACGTTTGGCTGCCGTTTCTGTTATAACAACAGTATTAGGCTCATTTAATGCCGTTTTTGTGTTTCCAATAATCGCTGGTAAAGTGAAAATGTGAAACAATGTGGAATCGACATGTGTTGTTGCAGTTTCATTAATATATTCGTTTCCTTTTTTTATAAGTTTTGAACCACCTGAAGCATAGAAGCGTACATATTCATCAACTTCTGGATAATCCTTTTTCAAAGTTTCTCCAAAAGGGTCTGAACTTAAGGCCATACTCATTTCTGTGCCTCCAAAAATAATATCGGAATTAATTCGGTAAATACGGTCTGCATTTTCGTGATAATTATCATAACTTAATTCATCTATCACAAACATAGATATCATAACAAAACAACCAATACCTAATGATAAGCCTATGATGTTAATAGCTGTAAAGCCTTTATTCTTTATAAGATTTCGCCATGCTATTTTAAAATAATTCCGTATCATAATATTCGTTTTTTGATTGATTTATTCAGTCCTTAAAGAGTCTACAGGGTTTGATGTAGCTGCTTTTATAGATTGAAAACTCACAGTAATAAGTGTAATAATTAGTGCTCCTGAACATGCTAATGCAAAAATATCCCAAGAAATGGTTGTTCTATAACTGAATTTTTGCAACCAATGACTCATAATATAATAGGCAATAGGTGAGGCGATTACCAATGAAATAACAACAAGTGTTATAAAGTCTTTTGAAAGTATTACCCATAATTGACTGACAGATGCACCTAAAATTTTTCGAACGCCAATTTCTTTAGTTCGCTGTTCGGCAACAAAGGCAGCCAGCCCAAAAAGTCCTAAACAACTAATAAAAATTGCTAAGCCGGTAAAGACTTTAGCAAGACTAGCAACACGTTCTTCAGATCTGAATTTTTGAGCATACTCTTGATCGACAAATTGATAATCGAAAGGCAGATTTGGAAAATTATTTTTAAAAGTGCTTTCAATGATTTCTAAATTTTGACTGACACTTTTATTTGGATTAAGTCGCAAGTTATAGTAGGCAGCGTTGTCATTAGTATCAAATACATACATAGCTTGTTTAACCGGACTGTAAGGAGATTGAACTATCATATCTTCAACAACTCCAACGATTTTTAAAGGTGGAGAGGGGTCTTCTGTATCTGCATCTCTAATAAATTTACCAATTGGGTCTATAAGTCCCATATATTTTACGGCTGTACTATTTAAAATAACAGCACTTGAATCGGTTGCAAATTCACGGGAAAAACCACGTCCTGCAACTAACTTTATACCTAGAGTTTCAATAAATTCATAAGAAACAGCCGTATAAGCTAAGTCTTCTTGAAAGCCTTCTGGTTTCCCATCCCAAGTGTAACCAGCTCTATTCGACCAAACAGCTGTTGTTGGACTGCTAGATGTAGACATTTCGATGGCTGCACCAGACGCGATAAATTGGTCTCTCATTACATCTGCTTTTCCAATAAATTCCGTGCTCATTGCGGGGATTTGAATTAGTCCTTCCTTGTTATATCCTACAGGTCTATCTTTACTAAATTGAATTTGATTCATGACAACCAAAGTCCCAATGATGAGTGCTATTGAAACCGTAAATTGCGTGACTACTAATATTTTTCTTGGAACAGCAGCAAATCTTCCTGCTTTAAATGTACCTTTTAATACAGCTACAGGATTAAAGGATGATAAATATAATGCCGGATAACTCCCTGCTAAAAAAGCTGTTATTAGAATAAATAGTATTGAAACACCCCAAAACTGAATGTCTAACCATGGAAAAATTATGGATTTACTTGCTAGATTGTTAAAACCATTTAAAAATAAGAGCACAATAGCAACGGCTAAAACAAATGATAAAATAACAACTAAAAAAGATTCACTTAAAAACTGAAAAATTAATTGGCCTCTTTTAGAGCCTATAGATTTTCTAATACCAACTTCCGTAGCTCTTTTTTCTGAACGTGCTGTGCTTAAATTGATAAAATTTATGCAAGCTAAAAGCAATACAAACAAACCTATTATACCAAACAACCATACGTTTTCAATGCGTCCTCCAGTTTGAACCCCATTTTCAAAATTAGAACGTAAATACCAATCTTTCATTGGTAGCAGAAATAATTGTGGGTTGTATTGGGCTTCTTCTATTGCAGTATTTTTTTTAACATCTTTAATTTTAGACGTTACAGCATCCATAGTTGTATTGTCATTAATCTGAACAAACATCTGGAATGAATTATTACCCCATTGGTCTTCAGATCCTGAAAGCCAATCTTGGGTTGTTATATAATGTTTCCAAGGAATAATGTAATGGGTGTTGCTAAATGAATTATTTTCAGGAAGATCTTCGTAAACAGCAGTTACCATCAAATCATCTTCATTATTGACTTTAATTATCTTTCCAATTGGATCCTCTAAATCAAACAACGCGTTAGCAGTAGATTCAGAAATCATGATTGATTTTTTCTCTTTTAAACCATTCTTTTCACCTTTAAGAATCTTTAAACTCAAGAGGTCAGGACCACCTTCTTGCATGAAATTACCATTTCTGTTAATGTTGGTTTCACCAAATCTTAGATATCTAGAAAACGTCCAAGAAGACATTACAATGTGCTTAAAGTTATCTGAATGATTTTCACGTAAAACAAACTCTAAAGGTCTTGGAATAGCAGGTCCCGTACCCTTCTTGCCATTAAATTCTTGACTTTGATAAACTTGTGCAATTTGAGTTTTGTTTTCGAAATAATTATCAAAACTCAATTCATCTGTAATCCAAAGTCCAATCATAATGGTTACAGCCATACCTATAGCCAAGCCGAAAATGTTTATAAGTGAATATACTTTATTCTTTAGAAGGTTTCTGAATGCTATTTTTAGATAATTTTTAAACATGATTGATTGCTTTTTGACTGTTCGATTTTTGATTTTCCTTGCATCGTTTTTAACGAAGTAAGGTTGATGAATTATTAAAAATTACATTAAAATATTTTCAGTAACTTTTTGTCCATCCAACATTCGGATGATTCTATGACTATATTTTGCGTCATGCTCACTATGCGTTACCATGATAATGGTCGTACCTGCTTCGTTTAAATCGATAAGCAAATCCATAACTTCATTCCCGTTGGTGCTATCAAGGTTTCCTGTAGGCTCATCGGCTAGAATTAATTTTGGATTATTAACTACAGCTCTTGCTACTGCAACACGTTGCTGCTGTCCACCAGACAATTGTTGTGGAAAGTGATTACGTCTATGCATAATTTGCATTTTCTCTAAAACAGCCTCCACTTGCACTTTTCTCTCAGCAGGTTTTACTCCTGTATAGATTAATGGCAATTCGACGTTTTCGAAAACGGTAAGTTCGTCGATGAGGTTGAAGCTTTGGAAAACAAATCCAACATTGTGTTTACGAAGTTCAGAACGTTTACGCTCGTTATAACCTGCAACTTCTTCTCCGTTAAATTTGAAACTTCCTCCATCAGGATCGTCTAGTAATCCTAGAATGTTTAATAGGGTAGATTTTCCACATCCTGAAGGTCCCATGATAGCTACAAATTCTCCCTTTTTAACTTCAAAGGATAATTTGTTTAAAGCAATTGTTTGAACTTCTTCAGTTCTGTAAAATTTTTCTAAATCGGTTATTTGTATCATTGTATTCGTTTTTTTAATTGACTCTATTATTTTAATATTAATTCTTCTGTATCTCCATAACTATCATAACTAGAGGTAATGACTTTATCACCAGAGTTCAGCCCTTCAAGAACTTCGTAGTATTCTGTGTTTTGGCTTCCTAATTTGATATTTACTTTATATGCAGAATTCCCGTCTTCACTCACTTTAAAAATCCAGTTACCACCCGTTTTTTGAAAGAAGCCCCCTTTTGCAACTAATAAAGCTTGCTTTTCGGCACTTAAAGCCACACGGATTTGTAAATTCTGTCCTCGACGAATTCCCTCTGGGACGTCTCCTTCAAATTGCATATCCACTTGAAATCTTCCATTATTAACTTGGGTAAAGACTTTTTTAATAGTCAATGTATAAGGTTTGTTATTAAACGTAAAGGTTCCAGTTTGCCCATTGTAGATTCTTGAAATATAATGTTCGTCTATATCTACACGTACTTTATATCCACTTAGCACATCTATTTGTCCTAAACGTTCGCCTTTATTTTTAGACTGACCAATTTCGGCATCTAAAGCAGTTAATTGCCCATCTACTGGGGCCCGAACAACTAAATCTCCAACTTTCTTGCGCATAAGTTCTAAAGCGCTTTGTGTTCTTGAATAAGAACTTTGAGCTTGACTAACTTCTTGTTTTGTAGAAATAGAATCTTGACTTAATACTTTTTTAGCCAGTTCCATACGTTGTTTTTGATAATT
Source organism: Flavobacteriaceae bacterium LYZ1037 (assembly GCA_003144015.1). Taxonomy (GTDB): domain Bacteria; phylum Bacteroidota; class Bacteroidia; order Flavobacteriales; family Flavobacteriaceae; genus Xanthomarina. The sequence continues at coordinate 334,125 of QFWS01000004.1, forward strand.
ATAATTGTTTTCAGAAGATTCGAAGTCTTGTCTTCCAATAGCATCCTTTTCGTATAAACGTTTGTTTAAATCGTAAACACGTTTCGCCTCAATAAGATTATTTTCAACATCTGTAAATTGATTACGTCTGTTAATGGTGTTTTGGCGAGCCGCATTTTGTGAAATCTGCATTTGAGTTAATAGATTATAAACAGACGTCTCTTGATTAATTAAACTTAATTCTAAATCGGTATTTGATAGTCTTAAAATTGGTTCCCCTTTTTTCATGATAGCGCCATCTTCAACAAATTTCTCTTCAACACGTCCTCCTTCTAAAGCATCTAAATAAATTGTTGTTATAGGTAATACAATCCCATTTACTGGAATGTTTTCTTGAAAGACATTATTGCTTACTGTATTAATAGAAATGCGCTCTTTTTCTACATTTAATTTTGAGCCACCACTTGTTGATATAATCACAAAAACAATTAATGCTATAAGCGCTAATCCACCACCAATAAGTAATAGTTTTTGTTTTGAATATTTTTTCTTTTCGATTTGAACGTCCATATAAGGTTTTTTAATTATAATACATATAGTGAAGATGATGCCAAAAGTATAAACTCCTAACAATCAAGACTTAATATTGTAATTAAAATTTAAAAGTGTTCGGTTTCGATACACATATGTTCGAAATTGACACACTTTTTTAGTGGTAAAATATTTTGTTTTTCTTAGGTTTATTTGCTGAATATAAAGTTGTAATATTGTATCAATGGTATTAAAAGAAGCTAAAATATTAGTTATAGATGATGATTTTGATGTGCTAACAGCACTACGTCTTTTATTGAAACCTTTGGTAAAAGAGGTTGTTGTAGAAAAGAATCCGAGTAATCTTAATTTCCAAATGGATAATAATAAGTTCGATATTATTATTTTGGATATGAATTTCAATGGTTTAGTAAATACTGGAAATGAAGGGATTTTTTGGTTAAATAAAATTAAAGAAAAAACCCCCGAAACAGCCGTTATTTTAATTACGGCTTATGCTGATATTGATTTAGCAATTAGAGGACTGAAAGAAGGGGCTTCAGACTTTTTAGTAAAGCCTTGGAAGAATGATAAGATTATTAATACCATTATATCTTTACTGGATGCAAAAAAATCTTTTGGAGGGAAACCGAAACTTCGTAATGTACAGAATTCTGAAATTATAGGTGAAAGCAATGCTATGAGTGCTGTTTTCTTGAAGCTTAAAAAAATTGCACCAACAGATGCTAACGTTTTGATACTTGGAGAAAATGGAACTGGAAAGGATTTGATTGCAAAAGCACTTCATGAAAATTCAAACAGACGTAATAAACCATTTGTAAAAGTAGATGTTGGTTCTTTATCTGCTTCACTTTTTGAAAGCGAATTGTTCGGTTATAAAAAAGGCGCATTTACCGATGCAAGAGAAGATAGAAAAGGGCGTTTTGAAGCTGCACATGGTGGTACTATTTTTTTAGATGAGATTGGCAATATTAGCCTAGGTCAACAGGTAAGATTATTAACAGTTTTACAGAACAGAGTGGTCACGCCTTTAGGCTCTAATGAATCCATTCCTATCGATATTAGATTGATTTGTGCCACAAACATTGACCCAAAAATTCTAGCCGATGAAAAGAAATTCCGAAAAGATTTAATTTATAGAATCAACACAGTAGATGTTATTGTACCTCCTCTAAGAGATCGAGAAAATGATGTGACCTTGCTCTCAAAACATTTTATTTCAATCTATGCAGATAAGTACAATAAAAGCGCCATTACCTTAGATTCTGGGTTTATTTCAAAATTAAAAAAACACCAATTTCCCGGAAATGTAAGAGAGCTTCAATATGTTCTAGAACGTGCAGTTATTATGGCAGATGAAAATATATTAAAACCCGAAGACCTTGTGTTTTCATCTATTGAAAGACCAACAACAACAAGCTCGATGCCCACAACAAATTTGGATGAACTTGAAAAACAAGCCATTTTAACAGTTCTTGAAAAAAATAAAGGAAATGTCACTAAATCTGCTAAAGAACTTGGTATTACCAGAGCTGCTTTATATAGACGATTAGATAAATATGAACTATAAAGGCTACATTTTAAAGCTCTTTTTAAGAATTCTACTTTTAGTTGTAGCGATTTTTTCTTTCGCTTATGTTCTTTTTTTAAAGAAAACAGTATTTGAAGTTCTATTTGGATTTATAATTCTGTATTTGTTATTTGATTTATATGCATTTGTAAAACGAAGATTTGCAGCCATTGGCGATTTTTTTGAAGCTGTTAAATATCGCGATTTTTCAAGATGGTTTCCAGAAGATCGTGGTCCAAAAGACATTCGGTTTCTATACACGGGTTTTAATGAAATTAATAGAACTATTAAAGAAATTAATTCTAAAAACGAAGCTCAATATGTTTACCTCCAGAAAATATTAGAGATGGTCGATATAGGTATTATTGCTTTTAATATTGAAACAGGAAATGTTTTATGGTCTAACGATTCTTTTAGAGAAACACTGGATGTTCCTGCATTTAAAAATATCCGTTTTGTTGAAAGCAGACAACCAGAATTGTATAATACTATTTTCGAAACCTACCACAGAGAGCCAAATTCTATTACCATAGCTGTACAAAACGAAAAGATTAAAATATTGATTTCCGACACGGTTTTTCAAGTAGATAATGACGCCTTTAAATTAATAGTTGTTCAGAATATTGATGACACTTTGAATAAAAACGAGTCTGAAGCATGGAAGAAATTATTAAGTGTTATGACTCATGAAATTATGAATTCCATTGCGCCAATTTCATCTTTGGCAGACACACTTCAAAGAAACTTACAATTAACCTTAGAAAAACCTGATGACTATAAGCTTGAGCTAGAAGATCTTAATTCAGGAATTAAAACCATTAAAAACAGAAGCGAAGGATTATTAAAATTTGCAAAAACATATAGAAGCTTAAGCAAAGTCACACATTTAAATCTTCAAAGAGTTAAAATTGTAGAGCTTTTTGACAGCATTCAATTATTGATGGAACCATCTATAAAATCTAAAAATATTGAGGTAGAATTTAATGTCTCTTCGAAAAAATTAGAACTTGACATAGATGCACACCTGATTGAGCAGGTTATGATAAATCTTATTTTAAATGCTATAGATGCTTGTAAAGAGCAACCAAATCCAAGTATTAAAATTATTGCAGAAAAAATGCCAAATAGAGACGTTGCCATTAAAGTTTATGACAATGGTTCCGGAATTCCACAAGATATTATGGAAAATATTTTCGTGCCTTTTTTTACTAGTAAAAGTACTGGGAGTGGTATTGGACTAAGCCTGTGTAAACAAATTATGCTTCTGCATAAAGGCAAGATTTTGGTAAACAGTAAAGAGGGCGAAGGTTCTGTTTTTAGTTTGGTTTTTTAAAGGATACAAAGTCTGATTTTCAGCTATTTTCACTAAGTGTTACATTGTTTTATTTCATATAACAGTTAAAAATAATGTTGTTTGAAACAATTTAGACCTAATTTTGATTGTATTTTAGAGAACTACTAACTCTATAAACTTTTAATATGATTGAGTCTATAAAAATTTTTGAAGATTCCCTAAGCGCCTATTGGAATGATTTTGTTGCCAGTGTTCCAAAAATTATTCTAGCTATTTTACTTATAGTTATAGGTTTTTTATTAGCGAATGTTATTTCTAGATTATTCAAAAAAACCATTCTATTAAGAACTCAAGACCCATTAATGATTAATTTTCTGTCTAAAACAGTAAAACTGGGTGTCTTAATATCCGTGATTATGTTGGCTTTAAATGTGGCAGGGCTTGGAGGTGTAGCAGCAGGTATGTTAACTGCTGCAGGAGCTTCTGCTGTAATTATTGGTTTTGCCTTTAAGGATGTAGGAGAGAATTTTATTTCAGGAATTATCTTGTCGTTTAACAGACCTTTTGATGTTAATGATACAGTTATGGTAGATACTATTTTTGGAAAAATTACGTCTTTAGAATTTCGATATACCAAATTAAAAACGTTTGATGGTCGCGATGTATATATTCCAAATAGTGATATTATAAAAAAAGCCGTTTACAATTATACCGAAGACGGGTTCTTTAGGTTGGATTTTATGGTTGGTATAGATTATGAAGATGATATTGATTTTGCTAAAAAAGTTATTTTAGAAGCTGTTCGGGCGTCGGAAGGGGTTATAGAAAATACAGAACACGAAAGTTTTGTAGTAGTTGATTCTTTAGGAGTAAGTACGGTGAATTTAAAAGTGTTGTTTTGGACCGAAACTAAGGAATATCGAAAAAGAGCAAGTGAAGTAAAAAGTAGTGTAGTTAGAAATGTCAAACAAGTCATTATGGAAAACGGATTGAATATGCCAGCCGATATTACCGAAATAAAATTATACGGCTCGCAAACCAGTATTCCAGTTACTGTAGATTATATGGATAAGAAAGAAAACTCCTAATTATTTTGGCTTTATTTTGTAAGTAATATAAAGTGATTTATAGACCAAGTTATTGCCATTTCATTATAAATTGTATCTTTGAAAACACCCAAATAAACAACAATAAACAATGTTTGAAAATTTCTGGTTTCACGTTGAATATGGCATCAATCACGTTTTAGATATCAATGCCTACGATCATGTTCTTTTTTTAATTGTACTAGCTGTCCCTTATCTTTTTAAAGATTGGAAACGCGTGATACTTTTAGTATCTTTATTTACTTTAGGTCATACGCTGTCTTTGGTTCTTGCTGCTTATAATGTAGTAAGTGTTAATGGACAATTGGTGGAATTTTTAATTCCAATAACCATCTTAATTGTTGCCGTTTTTAATGTGTTTACTGCAGGAAAAGGCGCTCAAAAAGAAAGGGTTGGCGTGTTGTTTTTCTCTGCTTTATTCTTTGGTTTGGTTCATGGATTAGGTTTTGCAAGAGAGTTTAGAATGTTGGTTGGTCAATCTGAAAACAAATTAGTAACCCTCTTAGAATTTGCATTAGGTATTGAAATTGCCCAAATAATTATTGTTTTTGTTATTCTATTTTTAGGCTACATCATGCAAACAGTATTCAGGTTTTCTAAACGCGATTGGGTAATGGTTATTTCAGCAATTGTAGTTGGATTGGTGATTCCAATGATTTTGAATAGCGATTTTATAGCTTAAACTAAACTTCAAGTTTACCTAAAGTTTTCATAAAACTTTAATTCACAGGTTGTAATTAAAATACTTACAGCCTATCTTCGTTGTATATTATTAAATTAGATTTTTCACCTTGTTAAACATTTATGAAGGAACACAAACAGCTTAAATACGATAAAGCTTATTTAAGAATTGCTAAAGAATGGGGAAAATTATCTTATTGCGAACGCAAACAAGTTGGCGCAATTATTGTTAAAGATAGAATGATAATCTCTGATGGATTTAATGGCACACCAACGGGGTTTGAAAACTTTTGTGAAGACGACGAAGGTTATACCAAATGGTACGTGCTTCATGCAGAAGCTAATGCCATTTTAAAGGTCGCATCTTCAACACAATCTTGTAAAGGAGCTACCTTATATATTACATTATCTCCATGCAAAGAATGTAGTAAATTGATTCATCAAGCTGGTATTATTAGAGTTGTTTATAAAGAAGCTTATAAAGATGATTCTGGACTGCAATTTCTTAAAAAAGCAGGGATAGACCTTGTTTTAATAGAAGATTTAAAAGCTTAAAATAGTAAATAGTATCATGAAATTAAAGAAAAAATATTTACCACTTATAATTGGTGTTGCAATTGCAGCAGGTATTTATATTGGGGGGAAATTAAATTTTTCTGATACTTCAGATAGATTATTTACCAAAAACAGCAAAAAAGACAAACTAAATAGACTTATAGATTTTATTGACTATGAATATATAGACGATGTGAATACAGACAGCATCGTTGATGTAACGGTTAATGGCATTCTAAACAATCTAGACCCGCATTCGGTATATATTCCTAAAGAAGATATGGAGCGTGTGGCTGATAATATGAAAGGAGATTTTGTTGGTATTGGTATCAATTTCTACACCTATAAAGACACTATTACGGTAATTAGAACCATTGATGGTGGACCAAGTGAAAAAGCTGGAATTATTGGTGGAGATAGAATTATTATGGCAAATGGTGATTCAATTTTTGGTAAAAATATGAGCAATAACGATATAATTAAAAGGTTAAAAGGACCAATTAATACGCTTGTAGATTTAAAAGTATATCGTAGAGGGGAACCAAAAATTTTAAATTTTACAGTAAAAAGAAATCACATTCCAATTAGTTCTGTAGATGCAGCTTATATGCTTACAGATAAATTAGGGTATATTAAAATTAATAGGTTTGCCGAATCGACTTATAAAGAATTTAAAAAAGAACTTAGTAAATTACAGAACGAAGGAATTACTGAAATAGCAGTCGATTTAAGAAATAACCCAGGAGGTTTTCTAGGCGTAGCCGAACAAATTGTAGATGAATTCCTTGAAGACGATAAACTAATTCTGTTTACAAAAAACAAACGTGGTGATATTGAAAAAAGCTTTGCCACAAAAAAAGGTTCTTTTGAAAAAGGACAAGTTTATGTGCTAATCGACGAAAATTCGGCTTCGGCTAGTGAAATTGTTGCAGGAGCCTTACAAGATAACGACAAAGGGACCATTGTTGGTCGTCGTTCTTATGGAAAAGGCTTGGTACAACGTGAAATGGAATTAGGAGACGGATCTGCTGTAAGATTAACCGTTTCTAGATATTATACGCCAACAGGACGTTCCATTCAACGCTCTTACCAAAATGGAAATAGAGATTATTTCGATGAATATTTTGATCGAATAAAAAGTGGCGAACTTTTAGATCCAGAAAAAATTGAAGTCGCAGACTCACTAAAATTTACAACTCCTAATGGAAAAGTGGTTTATGGAGGTGGAGGGATTATTCCAGATGTGTTTGTACCTTTAGATTTAAGTATGCAAAACGAAACACTTACGTTTCTTGAGAGAAGAGGTTTTATTAGCAATTTTGTTTTTGAATTACTAGAACAAGATCGGCATGCTTACGACAGTATTTCTAGAAATGAGTTTATTAAGGATTTTCAGTTTAACGACGATATGGTTCTGGATTTTCAGAATTATTTAAACGAAAAAACCAAAGCTAACATCACTTTTGTCGCTTACAACGAAGAAGTCAAACAGTACATTAAAGCGACACTTGCAGATCAGCTTTATGGAAATGGTGCTTTTGAAGAAGTTATCAATCAATCTGATATTATGATTGAAGAGGTTATTACATTAAGTAATCGAGGAAATTAAATTTTATCATGAATTTTAGTATGCTCACCATCATTCCAAAATGTTAAAATATCTGTAGCCACTTGAGCGCCACTACCACATGCTATAGCAAACTGACTTCGCCAACCAGCAAGTGTACCAGCAACATAAAGACCATCGATAATTTTATGATCTTTATTTTTTAACCAAATTCTGTTTTTTTCTGGTTTAGTTCTAGGATGAGGTTCAATGTATTTGTCTAAACCTTTAATATTCATTAAATTAGTATAGCCAACAGCAACAACTACCATTTTAGAAACATATTCTGCTTTATTGGTTTTTACAATAAAACCAGAGCCATTTTCAATAATTTCTGAAGCTTTTTCATGAACTATTTGTTGAACATGTGGATATAATAAAGTTAGTTGTTCAGTGCCGTTTGTAAGAATGGAAGATCCAGTTGTTCCTGGAGTTAACCCTAACACATTATTAAATAAAGCATTTTGCAGATGCGACGTTTTTTGATGAGTTATAATGCCAATCTGTTTGCCTGCTGCAAAAGCTTTGTCTTTTGCAGAGCCTAAAACCAAAGCACAAGAAAGTCCAGAGGCGCCACCTCCAATTATTAAAACATCAAACATTATTTATTTTGTTTTACGTGTTTTTCAATTTTTTTCGAAAGTCTTAAAATTTGTAACAGAATTAAGGCACACATTGAAGCAAAAATAGTAATAAAGGCAGTAATGCTATCGTCTTCTAAAGGGGAATTAAAATTAACTTTCGTGAAGTTGTATACAATTAAAATAATGGCAATTAATGATAATAGAATTTTGAAAATTTTCATCTGTTTTAAGTTTAAATATTAACAACTTTTCTCACCTTACAAATTTCGCTAATTTGAATGAATATTAGGTCTTTTTGACGTTTTATTTGTGTTTTTTAAATGTATCTTTGCTACATGTTTCAATTAGGAAAAACCATTGTTTCGGAAGACATTATTGAAAAAGATTTTGTCTGTAACCTATCAGCCTGTAAAGGTGCCTGCTGTATAGATGGCGATGCTGGAGCGCCTTTAGAGAGTGATGAAACAAAGATTCTAGAAGATATTTATCCAAAACTAAAACCTTTTTTAAGAAAAGAAGGTATTAAAGCCATCGAAGAACAAGGAGTTTTTATTACGACTGAATTCGGGGATTTTGAAACACCTTTAATTAATAATGCCGACTGTGCCTATGTAATTTTCGATAAAAGAGGAACAGCATTATGTGCCATAGAAGAGGCTTATAATCAAGGTGAAATTAGTTGGAAAAAACCAGTGTCTTGTCATTTATACCCTATAAGAGTAAAAGATTATACAGAATTTTCTGCTGTAAATTATGATAAATGGGAGATTTGCGATGACGCCTGTACTTTGGGCAAAGAATTGCAAGTGCCTATTTATAAGTTTGTAAAAGAAGCGCTTATTAGAAAATTTGGTGAAGATTGGTATACCGAATTAGAAAAGGTTGCTAAAGGTTATAATCGATAATTAGGGCTTAAGCTGTTTTTAGAACAACTGTTTTTATTGGAATATTTACAATCACTTTGGTTCCGGAAGGTTTGTTGTTTTCAAATAGATCTTCAATATCAATCTTGTAATCGTTTGTAAATCCTTTAGAAAAATTTGCAAGTCGTGCTTTTGTAATATTTATTCCAACAGATTTTCTTTTTAATTTTTTCTGACTTTTAATTTTCTCTGAAACAGATCGACCAACACCATTGTCTGTAATAGTAATAGTGATGTAATCGGAATCTTTTTGAGAAACATGTAATTGAATATTCTTCTCCCCAGTTTTAGAGGATAATCCATGCCAAAGTGCGTTTTCTAAAAAGGGTTGTAAAATTAATGAAGGAACTTTTATAACCGAAGGATTTACTTTATCATCTATAAAAGTCTGGTAATTAATTTCATTAGAAAAACGCATGTTTTCAATGTTCATATACAAGGTCATGGTGTCCAGTTCATCTTGTAAAGAAATTTCTTTTTCTGTAGAAGCGATCAGAATTTTCCGAATAAGTTTAGAAAATTTATTTAAGTAATAAACAGCATTTTCTTTTTCATTATTAATAATATATAGTTTTATGGAGTTTAAAGAGTTGAAAATAAAATGAGGATTCATTTGATTACGTAACATTTCTTGTTCTAGTGTTACAATTTTCTTTTCATCTTTTAATCTGCGTTGTGTTTGAAGAATAACAAAAAAACCAACAATCAAAATACCTCCTAGTAAGCTTAGCAAAAGAATTTTTCTGTTTTGAATTAATCGTAATTTTACAATTTCGTTTTCACTAGCTAAGGCTTTTATTTGGTTGTTTTTCTTTTCGCTTTCATATTTTAAAATTAAATCGCTTACGTATTGAAAGTTTTTTTCGTTAGTAATCGATTTGTCTAATGCGACATATTGTTGATAGAATTCAAGAGATGTTTTGTAGTTTCTCAGTTCTTCGTTAAGTTGCGATAGATAATTGTATGTTTCAGATTCTTGAGATTTTAAGTTGAATTTTTTTGCAATTTTTAAGGCTTCATTTAAGCATCTTTCAGAAGTCTTAAAATCTTTTGTTTTTAAATATATTAAACCTAAATTAGAGTAGGAAAGAGAGATGTAATATTTATCGTTTATAATTTTTGCTTTTGCTAAGGCTGTTTCGATAATTGGTAATGCTTCATCAAAGTCGCCTTTTTGGATGTCTATTTTTCCAATGCTATTGTAACAAATTACACGACCAATGTCTGAGTCTATGTCATTATTATATTTTAAAGAGGTTTTGTAATTAATTAATGCGTCATCGAAATAACCTTTAGCTTCTTGTGCATAACCAATATTGTGGTAATTTATAGCCAAACCTAATTTATTGTCTAGTTCCTTTTCTATCTCTAAAGATTTATAAAACAGTCCTAATGCTAAATCATATTGTTTAAGAGCCAGATAAATATTTCCCATACTATTTTGAGAAATGGCAATATTATGTTTTAATTCAAGAGTAATGGGTTTGACACTTTCAGCTAAATCTAAAGCTTCTTTATGGTAATCTAGAGCTGTTCTAATAACATCTAACCTTCTGTAAACAACACCAAGCATGTTTAAACTAATTACTTGCAAGACAACATTGTCTGCTTCAATAGCTTTTTCTAGGGCTTCTTGATGTGTCTCTATGGCTTTATTATATAGAGAAAGGTTTCTATATGTTTCCCCAAGCTGGTTTAACGAATAACTTTCACCAACTAAAGAGTTTGTTTCTCTACTTTTTTTTAATAGATACTGCATTTTTAGAGTATCGTTTTTAGTCTTATCAAAAGCATCATTAAAAGCTTGATGTGTTTGGGTTTTATTCTTTAATACCTGTGTTACTTTAGCTTGAAATAAAGAATCTATGTTGTTTTGAGAAGTGCTGATTAATGGAGAAAGTAAAAGTGATAAAAATAAGATTGCTACTTTTTTTAATGTCATTATATGTAATAATAGATGAAGATTCATGACATTATAATTTGTTTAAAAAATCTGTTTTTCGTTGTCTAGCAACTGGAATTTTATCGTTAGATTCCATAACCACGTAACCATCATTTTTAACAAACTCTTTAATTTTATTTAGATTAATAATATAAGAGTTATGGATTCTAAAAAAACAGCTTTCAGGTAAAAGAGCATCAACTTCTTTTATTTTTTTTGTTACAACCATTTTTTGATTATTTGTTAGCATAAATGTGCTGTAATTGCCATCAGATTCAATATATAAAATATCATCAATATTTAAGAAAACAAGCTTCCCATCTGTGTTTATGATAACTTTTTGATGTTTTAAGTTCGCATTAAAGTTTAGTAAAACCTCTTCAACTTTTGCCACCGAAATATTATTAGCATAAAATTTTTTAATTTTTTGTATCGTTTCGCTTAAATCATCAGAATCTATAGGTTTTAATAAATAATCTATAGCTTCATTTTTTAAAGCCTTTAAGGCGTATTCATTATATGCTGTTGTAATAACTATAGCAAAATCCTTATGGACTAAACAATCTAAAAATTGAAACCCATCCATGGTAGGCATGTTAATATCTAGAAACAAACAATCTGGAGTATGCTTTTTTAAATAAGCTATAGCTTCTTCTGGTTTAGTAAACGTTTCAATAATTTGAACATCGTTACTAAAGTTTTCTAATTCCCAAGACAAACTTTGAATTGCTTTAGGTTCGTCGTCTACAATTACGGCTTTTATCATATATTCAAATATAACAATATATTGTTTTTAATAATAGTTTAGATGTATAGTTGGAAGTGTTTCTTGTATAATGAGCATTTTTAACCTAATTTTTTATTAATGTAAAAATTAGCTTACCAACTATACAGTATTTTATACCAACTATACAAAATCTCATTTTTGTTTCATAAAAATAGAGATATTTGTATTGCTATTAATTAAGGGATATGCATTTCATTTTATAATGTTTGCTATTAATCGATCTAAAAAAGTCAGTTTATGCTGACTTTTTTTTATGCAAAAAATTCAACTTTTTTATTAATAAACTTAGTGTTTGCCTTGCTTGTACAGCTGTTTAACATATATTTTCTTACTTAATATATTGTTTTTTTGTAATTTCAAACAGCTGAAAATCAAGTACATAAAGCTTTTATGGTTAGAGCGCTATATTTTGAAACTTTCTTTTTTTGTTAAAAACTTGTTTACAATGTTTATAACTTAACCTTTCATTTTCGAACTCATTTTTGAATCTTTGTTAGTTCCAAATTACACCGAATTTTTCAGTGAATTTTAATCATAAAACCATATAATATGTCTGAAGCTGTAGAACCAATTTTACAAGAAAACAAAGATAGATTTGTAATTTTTCCTATCCAACATCATGATTTATGGGAGTGGTACAAGAAATCTGAAGCCAGTATGTGGACAGCTGAAGAAATTGATTTACATCAAGACCTTACAGATTGGACACATAAATTAAATGACGATGAGCGTTATTTTATCAAACACGTTTTAGCATTTTTTGCGGCGAGTGATGGTATTGTAAACGAAAACTTAGCAGAAAACTTTGTAAGTGAAGTACAATATACAGAGGCTAAATTTTTCTATGGTTTTCAAATTATGATGGAAAATATTCATAGCGAAACGTATTCTTTACTTATTGATACTTATGTAAAAGATGAAAAAGAAAAAGCAAATTTATTTAATGCTATAGAAACGTTTCCAGCCATTAAAAAGAAAGCAGACTGGGCTTTAAAATGGATAGATTCTCCAAGTTTTGCTGAACGTTTAATTGCTTTTGCTGCTGTTGAAGGTATTTTCTTTTCAGGATCGTTTTGTTCCATATTTTGGTTGAAAAAACGTGGTTTAATGCCTGGTTTAACATTCTCAAATGAGTTGATATCTCGTGATGAAGGAATGCATTGCGACTTTGCAGTTCACTTACACGAACACCACTTAGTAAATAAAGTTCCAAAAGAACGTATTAGAGAAATTTTAGTAGATGCTTTAGATATTGAAAGAGAGTTTATTACAGAGTCTCTTCCAGCAAGTTTAATTGGAATGAATTCTAAATTAATGTCACAATACTTAGAGTTTGTAACCGATGGATTGCTTCAAGACTTAGGTTGTGAAAAAGAATATGGAACAGCAAATCCATTCGATTTTATGGATATGATTTCGCTTCAAGGCAAAACCAACTTCTTCGAAAAACGCGTGTCTGAATACCAGAAAGCTGGTGTTCTAAACAAGGAAGAAGAAGAGAATAAATACGATTTTGGTTCAGATAATTTCGATTTCTAGAGCCATTACAATAATCAAAAATAGAATTATTTTAATTGGCTTCGTGTCGCTTTAGTCGTATCGATTTCAACATAAAGTGTTACAGCCAGTTTTAATTTCAATATAAATAATAATTAATTCAGCTATTAATCAGGTTTCTACCGATTAATAGTAACTAACTAATCCCTTTTTCTGAATGGTTGCTTCAGAAAAAAACTAAAAACGTGTAGCATATGTATGTATTAAAAAGAGACGGAAGAAAAGAACCAATCATGTTCGACAAGATTACGGCAAGAGTTCGTAAATTATGTTATGGACTTAATGAGCTTGTAGACCCTATTAAAGTAGCAATGCGAGTAATTGATGGTTTATACGATGGTGTTACAACAAGCGAATTGGATAATTTGGCAGCAGAGCAAGCAGCAACGATGACAACTGCTCACCCAGATTATGCACGTTTAGCTGCTCGTATTTCAGTTTCTAACTTACATAAAAATACAAAAAAGACTTTTAGCGAAGTTATGACAGATTTATATACCTATGTAAATCCTAGAAATGGCAAAAAAGCACCTTTATTAAGCGACGAAGTTTACAAAGTTATTCAAGATAATAAAGAGCAATTAGATTCGGCAATTATCTATAATCGTGATTTTGGTTATGATTACTTCGGATTTAAAACCTTAGAACGTTCTTACCTTTTAAAATTGAATGGTAAAATTGCAGAACGTCCACAACACATGTTAATGAGAGTATCTATTGGTATTCACCTTAACGATTTAGAGTCTGCTATAGAAACGTATGAGTTGATGTCTAAAAAATACTTTACACACGCGACTCCAACATTATTTAATTCAGGAACACCAAAACCACAAATGTCATCTTGTTTCTTGTTAACAATGAAAGATGATAGCATTGATGGTATTTACGATACTTTAAAACAAACAGCTAAGATTTCACAATCTGCAGGAGGAATAGGCTTATCTATTCACAATGTTCGTGCAACAGGAAGTTATATTGCAGGCACAAACGGAACAAGTAATGGTATTGTACCAATGCTTAAAGTCTTTAATGATACGGCTCGTTATGTCGATCAAGGTGGAGGAAAACGTAAAGGAAGCTTTGCTATGTACATAGAGCCTTGGCATGCAGACATTATGAGTTTCTTAGATTTAAAGAAGAATCATGGAGCTGAAGAATTACGTGCTCGTGATTTATTCTACGCCATGTGGATGCCAGACTTATTCATGAAGCGTGTACAAGAAGATGCCCAATGGACCCTAATGTGTCCTAACGAATGCCCTGGATTATGCGATGTACATAGTGAAGAATTTGAAGCATTATATACAAAATATGAAGCTGAAGGGAAAGGGAGAAAAGCGATCAAAGCAAGAGAGCTTTGGGAAAAAATATTAGAATCTCAAATTGAAACAGGAACGCCTTACATGTTGTATAAAGATGCAGCAAACCGTAAGTCAAACCAGAAAAATTTAGGAACCATTCGTTCTTCAAATTTATGTACTGAAATTATGGAGTACACATCTCCAGACGAAGTTGCAGTATGTAATTTAGCGTCTATTGCTTTACCAATGTTTGTTAAAAATGGCGAGTTTGACCATAAAGAATTATTTAGAATCACAAAACGTGTCACTAAAAACTTAAACAGAGTCATAGATAGAAATTATTATCCAGTAAAAGAGGCTGAAAATTCAAATTTCCGTCATAGACCAGTTGGTTTAGGAGTTCAAGGATTAGCAGATACGTTTATTAAATTAAGAATGCCTTTTACCAGTGATGAAGCTAAAAAATTGAATCACGATATTTTTGAAACATTATACTTTGCTGCTGTAACAGCAAGTATGGAAGAGGCTGAAAAAGATGGACCTTACCAAACTTATGAAGGATCTCCAATAAGTAAAGGAGAATTCCAATACAATCTTTGGGGAATTAAAGACGAAGAGCTTAGTGGACTTTGGGATTGGGCAAAACTACGTAAGCAAGTTTTGAAAAACGGTGTACGTAACTCGTTATTAGTGGCTCCAATGCCAACAGCATCAACATCACAGATTTTAGGAAATAATGAATGTTTTGAGCCTTACACATCTAACATTTATACACGTCGTGTATTATCTGGAGAATTTATTGTTGTAAACAAACATTTATTAGAAGATTTAGTAGAATTGGGCCTTTGGAATGAAGAACTAAAAAACGAAATTATGAGAGCTAATGGGTCTGTACAAAATGTAGACTGTATTCCTCAAGACATTAAAGATTTATACAAAACTGTTTGGGAATTGTCTATGAAAGATATTATAGATATGTCTCGTCAACGCGGTTATTTTATAGACCAATCGCAATCTCTAAACTTATTCTTAGAAGGAGCTACCATGGCTAAGTTAACCTCTATGCATTTTTATGCATGGAAAAGTGGCTTAAAGACGGGTATGTATTATTTACGAACAAAAAGTGCAGTAGATGCTAAGAAAGTAACTATTACAAGAGAAGTTAAAGCAGAACCTGTTGCTGAAGTACAAGAGGTTGCAGTAGATAACATAGCTCAAAAACAACAAGTGGCAGCTGAAACTGCAGTGAAATTTGCAAAGCAAACAGCAGAGAAGGTTGCAGTTGAGCCAATAAAAGTTGAAGCAGAACCAATGAGTGCAGATGAAATGAAAGCATTAATTGCTCAAGCTAAAGAAGCTGAAGGTGATGATTGCTTGATGTGTGGTTCTTAATTAAATTAGATTTAAGTGTTATTAAAGCATCTCTTTTTGAAGTTTCGAAAGAGGTGCTTTTTTTAGTTTAAAACAGATAAATCTTCCTCCAAAGTAGCTATTTGTTTAAAAATAATATGAAAGTCATACTAACAAAAAAAGCGCCAAATAAAGGCGCTTTTTAAATTTAATTTTTAAACTTTTATTCTCCTTGCTCATCAGCTATTTTAGCTGGTTCTACTGAACTGTCGTGAGAATTATGATACTCTTCTAATAAATTCATGGTAGCTGTAAGTAAATCCCTTGTTTCTAATAAAAGACTAAAGTATAAAGTCGTATTTTTTGGACTGGATTCTTCCGTTCTAGTACGTTCTACTTGTTTTTGAATCTTATCAGAAACCAAAGAAATAATCTCTTTTTTTCTAGTTAAAATAATACCAATTTCTTCAAAAGATCTCGAGTCAAATGCTTTGTAAGTGTTGTTAAAGAAAAGTTCAAAACGTTCATCAACTTCTTTTAGCTCTTTTATTTGACTAAACTTAAGTTTCTTATGGTTGTTATGAATGTGTTTGTGACTTACTTTGGCAATATATTCCAAAGATTGGGTCATGTCTTGTAAGTAGCCTAAAACATTAATATAAAAATTACTTGCACCAATACTAGATTCATCTAAATTTTTAATGAAGTAAAAAATGTTATCACGTAAATCATCTACTTCATTTGTTAATTTAACAACTTGCTTTTTACTCTTTTTTAATAAACTTAAATCTTGTCTTGCAAGTCCAACAATAGCATTAGAGTAAATTCTATTAGAACGTTTCACGACGTTTGCAATGTTTTCAGCACTTTCATGAATAACTCCTTGTACAGAACTGCTTTCAGCTCTTCTTAAACTATCTTCAGCATTACTTTCTTTCGTTTTTTTATTGTGAGCTACGTAATTTCTTACTATCAAACCAATGGCTGCCAATAATAAAATTGGAAACATAATAGGTAAATTTAAGTTGAGTAAGTAAGCCACTAAAGCTGCAGCTGAAAACGCGATAATTGCTGTAAAAAACCAGCCACCAATAACATTAAGAACACCTGCTACTCTATATACGGCACTTTCTGCTCCCCAAGCTCTATCTGCTAACGATGTTCCCATGGCAACCATAAAGGTTACATAGGTAGTAGATAAAGGCAGTTTCATTGAAGTTGCTATAGAAATTAATACAGCTGCAACCATTAAATTTACGGCTGCTCTTACTAAATCGAAAGCAGGCATTTCAAAAGTTTTGTCTCTTTTTAAAGTAATTACTGGCTTTTCAAACTGTTTTTCAATTTTAGCTTGCCAAGATTCTGGTAAAATATAAGATGACATTTGAGACGATAACATAGCAATTCGTACAAAACCACGAGATAAGAAATTAGGTTGAAAACGCTCTTTTGTATCTTCTTGACTTGAAAGATCCAACGATGTTTTTACTACATCTTTAGCTTTACTAGAAAACCATAATGTAACAACCATTATCAATCCAGCTGCAACTAATAAATAAGTTGGAGTAGGTACTTTATCGGCAAGGAAACCCATACTGAATAACTCTGCAGACACACCTGAATCTGCCCAAGCAACATAAGATTGCCAACCAGCGATAGGCACACCAATAAAGTTTACCAAATCGTTCCCTGCAAAAGCAAGTGCTAAAGCGAAAGTCCCAACCAAGATGATAAGCTTATAAATATTCGTTTTAAAAACTGAAATGAATAAAAAAGATAAAAGCGACCAAAAAATCATGCTTACTGATACAATTAATAGGACATGAGTTTCTAAGTAATGACTGATTGTTTCGCCATTAATTATGTCGAAGGTTTGTTTAGCATATGATGTACCCTTTAAACCTTTCATGAAGATAAAATAGGTAATAGACGTTAAAGCAACACCACCAAATAAAGCTCCTACCCATTTCGCTTTTCTTTCAAAATTAAAAGAAAGTAAAACCCTAGCAATGTATTGAACAAAAGCACCAATGGAGAACGCGACAACTACAGAGAGTAAGATTCCTATAATAATTTCAGCAGCTTTAGTAGTATTAATATAATTAATAACATCGACCAAACCACCACCATCATGACCTATTTTAATAAGAGCCATAGCAACGGATGCTCCTAATAACTCAAAGACAATAGATACAGTAGTTGATGTAGGCATACCAACACTATTAAAGAAATCAAGTAATAAAATATCTGTAATCATGACAGCCATAAAAATGATCATGATTTCATTAAACATAAATTCATGAGGATTAAAAATCCCCTTTCTAGCTACCTCCATCATTCCGCTAGAAAAAACGGCTCCAACAGCAACACCAACACTGGCTACTATCATAATCGTTTTAAACGAAATGGCTTTCGACCCAATGGCAGAATTAAGAAAATTAACTGCGTCGTTACTAACTCCTACTACTAAATCGGCAATAGCCAAAATAGCAAGAGCAATGATCATTAATAAGTAAATATTATCCATATATTATTTTAATATCGTTTGCAAATATCTAAAGTGTTTTTAATAGACATGTTATCTAAATGTTATTAATTAAAAGTGAATGTCAAATTGAAGCCTATACGCTAAACGACTATTAAAGTTATCTGTATCTACATAAGTAACATCTGATTGTACTTTTAATTTATGTCCTACAATATATTTTGAAACTCCCAAGGTGTATTCATTTACCAAATCTTCTCCAGTAATTCCTTTATTTAAATCTACATTAGAATAACGACCTGCTATTTCCCAATTAGATTTAAATAAATATCCTGCTTGTAGGTTTATGGCGGTTCCTACCTGTACCACTTTACCAGTTGGTGTGCCATCTTTTTCCTTAGCAATTGGATCTTTGGCATCACGATTAGCATATTCGCCCATAAAAGAAAAGCCTTTGTGTTTAAAAATAGCATCAACAAAAAACGTTGTAATATTCGTTTCGAAAAAACCGTCTTCAATTACCATATAAGACCCTTGATTGCTTCTAGTTTTTACAGCATTATTGTTAAAATCATAAGTGACTCCAATGGCAAGTTTTGGGGTTTTAGGTCTGTTTAAAGCGCCACCTAAATAATCACCTTTACCTGGAAATAATCCTAATGGCAAGAATTCTAAGCGACTTGTGTATTGAAATCCACCAATATTTCCAGTAGTGACGTTTCTTCCCTCTCCTTGAGAAATAGCTAAAGCTTCTCTAATCACAAAGGTGTCTGTTAGATTAAAATGGTGTCTAATTTGAATCCCTAAATCCCTATCTATATTAAAACCCGCATTCAAAATAGAACGATCAACAAATTGTAAGTTTCCAGAAGAGATAACTCGTTCTCTATTGCCTGGTAGTTTGGCTTGACCAAACCATAATTCGAAATTTTCGTAGAAATTCCACTTCATAACAGCATCAAGAATAAATCTTGGGGTGTTACTTGTGTAGATGGATGAACCGGCCATGTCTCTATTTGATAAACCAAGTTCTATTTTGTATTTTAGTTTTGGAGTTAAAGCGTAACCATCAAATTTTAACCTGGCCCTTCTAACTAAAAAAGCTGATTCTCCATGTATGAAATCACCATGGTTGTTTTCCCAACTTGCTAATGCTAGAAATTGCATTCTTGCACCAACTTTCATTGACCAAGTACTGTCTTTTCCAACTAGATTAAAAATGCCTTTTCCAAATGAAGGAGATTCAATTTCTTGAGCTTTCGAATGACTTATTACACTTAATACAAGTATAATAAGAATAGCTTTAAATTTCATAAAGAGTTTTTAGTTTTTGTCGCTGCAAAGAACCAACTCTAATGTTAAATTAATGTTTCCTAAAGATTAAATCTAATTTATAATAAAAAAGGCTGCTTCGGCCAAAAGCAGCCATAGAATTCATTATAATATAGTCGACAAAAACTAATAAATTATATGAAATTACTAATTGATTGTCTTAAGACAAAACAAATATCTTTATTTGCCTCCATATTTTTGTAACCTAAATATTAAGTAATTGCTAAATTATAAAAACATATAATATCCTAATAATCAGAAGATTGAAAGCTTAATGTTAATTTAATGTTACGTGAATGTTGTTTTAATGTTATGAAATTGTTATATTTGATTTGTAATAAATTAATACCCGAATAATTATGAAAAGAGTTATAGTATTTTTTGCCTTTTTAATGACAGTGGGTTCTTTTGCACAAGAACAAATTAGTCCTAAAGCTGAAAAAATAGGAGATAAAATAGAGGTTACATATTTTTATGAAAATGGTGCTGTTAAGCAACAAGGGTTTTTTAATCAATCAGGGAAGTTACACGGAACTTGGACCAGTTATGATATAAATGGAGAGAAGCTTGCTGTAGGTAATTATGACAATGGGAGAAAAGTTGGTAAATGGTTTTTTTGGTCGGATGATACTTTGAAAGAGGTTGATTTTGTAGATTATAAAATTGCAACAGTAAATGAATGGAAGAGTGATTCTAAACTAGCAATAAGAAATTAAGCATTAGTTTGACTTAACAAAAAAGCCCTCTCAATAATTTGAGAGGGCTTTTTTGATGTTTAAAGCTAAGCTTTTATTAAAAGGAATAGCTATATCCTAAAGAAAATTCTGTTCCAGGTTTTCTTTGCGAATAAATTAAATCCGTTGCATTATAAGATTCATATAGGCTTTCTCTGTCATCACCAAGTATGTTATTGATTTTTAAGTCTATTGATGATTTTTTGTTTTCGCCAAACTTTTTATTTAGAGTAAAATTTAGACTATGAAATGCTTGGCTATAAACATCAGGTATAATACCAGTTCCAACAACTTCTAAAGCCTTGCCTTGAACATTATAAAATAATCCAACTTGAAAGTCATCATTATCATAATCAAAACCTGCATTAATTAAGAATGGAGACTGGCCTTGTAATTCTCTTTTTCTATCGATACTTTCTCCTTCTCTGGCTGCAAGAACTCTTCTGTTATATTCACTATCAGACATTGTTAATTCAGAATAAATATAAGAAGCATTAATGTTTAATCTCAAATTCCCTAAGCTATTAGTTAAAAACCCAAAGTTTTGTCTAAACTCAATTTCACCTCCAACTACAGTCGCATCTCCTAAATTTGAAACTGTTAATTGAAGAGGAGAAGAAGGGAAGAAGACTGTTTCAAGTGGGTCATTAAATCCTTTATAAAATCCACTTACAGCAAACATTTGACCTTTTTCTCTAAATAACTCATATCTAACATCGAAATTGTTAATATATGTTGGTTTAACAGGTTCATATATAACAGAACCATTCTGATCAAAAATCCCAAAACCATTACCAATAAAAGTTCTATTAGTAATTGGATCAAAAATTTGAACTCGTGAAGATTCTTTAAAAGAAGGTCTTGCAGTTGTTCTTGAATAGGAAGCTCTTAAATTAGATTTATCGGATAGAGAATATATAACGTTAGCCGATGGAAAGAAATCGAAATTGTCAATGGTATTTACGTCATCATAAATTAAACCTTGTGCAGTTTGACCTGAGTAATACAATTGATATAATTCAGTTCTTAATCCTAAAACGGTTTTAAGTTTTTCACTTAAATTAAATTCGTTTGAAATATATGTAGAATATACAAACTGTTCCCCTTCATATGCGTTCGAAGCGTTAAATGTCTGATTGTTTGCTGTTGAAATTAAATAGGTGCCTTGGTTGCTTTCTGGTGTCCATAAATTTTGATCAATTAATAATAAATTTGTGTCTCCATTTGGAACAACTAAATTTGTGGCACTCATAAAAAACTCATCAATACTAAAATCTCTAAATTTATAAATATAACCACCTCCTATTTGGAATTTTGCTGGTTTTCCAAACAGCTTATATTTTTTATCAAAATCAGCTTTAAACACCCAGTTTTCTTCTAATAAATTTCTCCAAATTCTAGTTGGGTTAGTAGTTGTACTAGGGTTTATTACATACTCGTTCTCTTGTGTAACTAATAATGGCGTTATTCTATGGTCTTTGTCTTCTACTTTTGAAAAGGAAGGAGATAAGGTCCAATCGAAATCCCATCCTGAATTTACACCTAATTTATGATTTCCACTTAAATTGAAATTTGTAATAGACCTTTCAGTATATAAAAGGGCATCCTTAACCACATTTTCATAAGCACCACCAGCATTATCTTGGGATAATTCCTGATCATAAAAACCGGCAGAAGACTCTCCATTCTGTATATGCAACAAAGTAAATTTATATTTAGATAAATCGGTTTTGTAGGTTAATCCTCCAAGTGCACTTATTAATATTTCATTTATACCTTCATCACCAACAGTATAGAGTGAATAACGGGGTTGGTAATCGTTTTTGTCAGCGTCTTTAATAGCTCCACCATCAATTCTGCCTTCATAAAATTTTGTATTATTTTTATAAGATGCAGATGCTAAATAGCCTATTTTATTACCGTTATTAAGTTCAAATTGGTTGCCTGCAGTAGCTCCTATATTAAAATTAGGGTTACTTGTAGCCTTATCTGCTTTTAGTTGTTCTTGAAATCTATTTGTTAAACTAGTTAGCAAAATTTTATTTTCAAAAGTTCCGGGAATTGGCTGGTATCTGTTTATAGGTCTATTTCTAGTGCCATCGTCATATCCCCAAAAATCTGTATTACCACCTTTATAAGTTAAAAAATTATTATTGAAGTGCATGCTTGGATTATAACCAAAACCTAAAGAAAGACTATATTCTGCTTTTGTTGGAAAATCTTTTGTAACAACATCTACTATTCCTCCGGTAAAATCAGCTGGTTGGTCTGCTGCTGCAGATTTAATAACTAATACATTATCGATAATGTTTGTAGGAAATACATCCATTGGAATGGTGTTTCTATCTGGGTCTAATCCAGGAATATCGACTCCGTTTAATATGGATTTAGTGTAACGGTCACCTAGCCCTCTAACATATACGTATTTATCGCCTTGAACTGAAACGCCTGGGACGCTTTTAATAGCACTTGCAATATTGCTTGCTCCCGTTTTTTTTATGCTTTGAGCTGAAAGTCCATCTAAAACAACAACAGATTTGCGCTGAATATTTAATATCGCATTCTCAGTATTCCTTTTTGTACTAGTAGTAATTATTATTTCATCTAATGAATTTGTGGTTAGAGTTAGATCTAAAATAACGACTTCATTAGCATGTATAACAACGTCGCTTACTTCTTTGGTTTCATATCCTACATAAGAGAATACAATTGTATAGTTACCAGGCTCTAATTCAAGTTCATACTTGCCATCAAAATCTGTTGTTGTTCCAGTTGTAGTTCCTTTTACTATAACATTGGCAAAAGGAAGGGGGTCAACAAATTCTCCGTCAATTAAAGTACCTGCTAATTTTCCGGTTTGTGAGTAACCAAACAAAGTAATAAACAACAAAGATAGCGTGAATAATATTTTGTTTTTTTTCATCTGAGCTTTTTTGTTATTTCTTAACTTCCAGGGTTTGCTATAAAAACAAGTGTGTATATTTCTATAGTTTTTCCTAATTTTTAAGAAAGATTAAAAAAAGCACTAAAGCTAGATAAGATAAGCTTTAGTGCTTCATAAAGATTTTGTTTTAGAAGTCTAAAGCTCCTAGTTCGCTAGCGTAAGTCCAGCCTAAAGTAGATGTGTTGGCTCCTACAGTTTGACTGCCAAAATTAACGGCTGTTGCTTCTGAACCATATCCAGGTGTTGGAGTTGTTCCTGAAGCTGTATTGTTGAAAACGTCTAATACGTCTGTTACTCCAGTTGGTAAAACAATTTCCCAATTAGAGAAAGTTAATATATCATTATTGTAGTTAGCAGCAACACCATCATTATCTAATTCAATATCAGAACTATCTTTAAAGTTAAATGCAAAAATGTTATTTGTGGCTCCCATTGCATTACTTCTATAATCAGCATATTCACCACCAGCAGTAATTGCATTACCTTTCATAGTTACATTTTGAAGAGTAAAAGACCCTACAGCAGATCCTTCAGGGCCATCTATTTCGAAAGCGTGATCTGAGCTATCTCCCAATATAACTACAGCATTATCTATAGTTCCAGAATAAGCTTGGTCAATATCAAGAGCATCATCTCCTTGAGCCCAAACTAATAAATTAGAAGCATCAACGGTTCCTCCAAAGAACTCAACACCATCATCCACATTCGCAACTATTTCAATGTTATCTATAAAGGTTCCACGTCCAACTCCACCAAGAGTTAAACCATTAATTTCATTTCCATCACCAATAAGTGTACCTCCATGTCTAATAGATATATATTGAAGTCTTCCTGAGTTGTCTTCAGGGTCATTACCACCATATAGTCCAAAAGTGTCATCAGCAGGAATACCTTCTATTTGAGTTTCTTCAACATCACCAGAAAGTGAACATGGCGCATAACCCATTATTAATAATCCTCCCCAAAGCCCACGATTGTTTTCATCTAAATTAGTTCCAGAAGTTTCTCCACAAGTAATATTGTCACTTTCAGATGTAAAAATAATGGGTTGATCTGGAGTACCTTCGGCCATAATTTTGCCACCTCTGGCAACTATTAATGCAGACGATAATGAACCTTGACCAGCTCTACCTTTTATAATGGTACCTGGTTCTATTGTAAGTGTTACTCCGTCTTGAACAACAACCTTTCTGTCAAGTATGTATATGTTTTCATTAGTCCATGTTTCGTTAAGTGCAATACCACCTGCCTTTGTGATGGTTGGACAAGTTTCAGTGCCTCCACCGCCATTTTCATTATAAATAGTAGTTTCTTCTATAACAATTGGGGTGTCATCATCTTTAAAACAACCAGTAAGAGTTATTGATAATAGGCCGATAAAGGCTAAAGTTAATTTTTTCATTTTTTCAGTTTTAATATGAGTTTATCTTGATAAAAATCTTATGCAAAGAAACTGTAACAATGTAAAGCCGTTGTTATTGCTGGATTAAGACTTCGTAATAAAACGGTTACTTAAATGTTATGAAGTTTACATAACCTTCTGTTTATGGAAATGTTTTCTTAACATTGAAACATTTAAAATTGTTTATATCTGATTTGTGAAAAGGACAGATAAAATGTGAAAAAATGTATCTTGCAACAGATAAATAGAAACTATGAATTGGGAACAATTACTCTCTTTAAAGCGTTTTGGAGATACAAATAAACGCTTAAGAAAAGAACAGGACGAAACCAGATTAGGGTTTGAAGTTGATTATGATAGGATTATTTTTTCTTCAGAATTTAGAAGTCTTCAAGATAAAACTCAAGTGATTCCATTATCTCAAACAGATTTTGTTCACACAAGACTTACCCATAGTTTGGAAGTTAGTGTTGTAGGTCGAACATTAGGTAGAAAAGTTGGTGCCAAATTAATAGAGAAATATCCCCATTTACAAACCATTCATGGTTACCAAGCCAATGATTTTGGTGCTATTGTAGCAGCAGCAGCTTTGGCACATGATATTGGTAATCCACCTTTCGGACATTCTGGAGAGAAAGCCATAGGGGAGTTTTTTAAATCTGGAAAAGGCAAACAGTTTCAAAGCTCATTAACAGAAAAGGAATTTCAGGATTTATGCGATTTTGAAGGAAATGCCAATGGGTTTAAAATTGTAACAGAAAGTAGGGTTGGAAGAGAAGGGGGATTGCGTTTAAGTTATGCCACACTTGGAGCTTTTACAAAGTACCCAAAAGAATCATTACCAAAAAAACCAACACACCATATTGCAGATAAGAAATATGGTTTTTTTCAAAGTGAAAAAAACTTGTTTAAAGATGTTGCAAACGAATTAGGTTTACTCAAAAGAGGAGATAAAAATTGTGTAAGTTATTCTAGACATCCACTTACTTATTTGGTAGAAGCAGCAGACGACATTTGTTATACGATTATAGATTTTGAAGATGGTATTAACTTAGGGCTTATTCAAGAAGAATATGCTTTAGAGTATTTAATTAATTTAGTTAGACATTCTATTAATTCTAAAAAGTATAATCAGCTTTCAACAACGCAAGATCGCGTAAGTTATTTAAGAGCTTTAGCTATAAATACATTAATCAATGAAGCTGTTGAGGTTTTTTTAAACAAAGAAGAAGCCATATTAAACGATACGTTTACTTGCGCTTTATTAGAAAAAAGTAAATACGAAGCCCAAATAGATGATATTATTAAGTTAAGTATTAAAAACGTTTATCAATCTAAGGAAGTTATTGATAAAGAAATAGTAGGTTTCGAAGTTATAAGTACCTTATTAGAAAGATATTCATCAGCCATTATTAACTCTTCTAATCAATTAGCTTCTCATTACGATAAACTTATCTTAAAAAGTTTACCAAAACTAAACCCAAATGAAAATCAAAGCATGTATTACAAATTACTAGGTGTTTGTCATTATGTGTCATTACTTTCAGATAGTCAAGCGATATTAAAATATAAAAACATTAAAGGGATTTCTTTATAAAAACATGAAGAATATTGCATTTTGTCGGATAAATATTGCGTTTTAACGATTTAATATGTATATTTACCAAACCAAAACTCTAAATCTAACTTAAAATGAAAAAAAATTTACTTGGCGCAATCGTTATCGTTTTTGTAATTTTTGCCTGCCTATTAGTTATAAGCGAAGTAAATGATGTTAATGCTTCTGACGTTGAAGCTCAACAATACTACGCTGACTCAGAATAAGTTTTTAATAGGTTTTTAAACTTACTGGTTTAAACAATCTGAAATGAATTTAGAAATAGAATAACTATCTAAATGGCACTGTTGCTGAAGTTCCTCGGTTGTTCCATGTTCAATAAATTCATCTGAAATACCAAGTAATTTAAAAGTGTTTTTATAATTGTTGTATGAGGCAAATTCTAAAATAGCACTACCAAATCCGCCTTTTATAGTACCATCTTCAACCGTAATAATAGTTTTATAAGTTTTACAAATCTCATGAAGAAGTTTTTCGTCTAAAGGCTTCACAAATCGCATATCATAATGTGAAATAGATTGATTTACAGATATTGAATCAATGGCTTCGGTACAATTTTTAGACATGCTCCCAATGCTTAAAACGGCTATTTTTGTACCCTTTTTTAATTGAATGCCTTTTCCTATCTCAATCTCTTTAAATGGTTGTTTCCAATTTAAAGTAACCCCTCTTCCTCTTGGATATCTAATGACAATAGGTTGTTTTAAGTTTCCTAATTGCGAGGTATACATCATGTTACGTAATTCTATTTCATTTCTTGGTGCAAAAATAATTAAGTTTGGAATACAACGTAAAAAAGCCATATCAAAATTACCATGATGTGTGGCTCCATCTTGACCAACTAAACCAGCTCTATCTAGACAAAAAATTACGGGTAATTTTTGTAAAGCCACATCGTGAATTACTTGATCGTAAGCACGTTGTAAAAAAGTAGAGTAAATATTGCAAAATGGTATGAGTCCTTGGGTTGCCATTCCGGCAGCAAGAGTTACAGCATGTTGTTCGGCAATACCAACATCGAAAGCGCGATCAGGGATTTCTTCCATCATGTATTTTAAAGAACTACCAGTAGGCATGGCAGGAGTAATACCTATAATATTCGTATTTTTTCTAGCTAATTCTACCATTGTAAAACCAAAAACATCTTGATATTTTGGAGGTTGATTGTTATTAGTTTTTGGCACTAATTCCCCTGTTATAGCATCAAATTTCCCTGGTGCATGATAGGTGATTTGATTATCTTCAGCCTGTTTTAAACCTTTCCCCTTTTTTGTAATTACATGTAAAAATTTTGGGCCTTTTACTGTTTTTAAACGTTCTAATTCTGAAATTAATAGTGGTAGATTATGGCCGTCAATAGGTCCAGAATAATCAAAATTTAAAGCTTCAAAAATATTGTCCTGTTTTTGAGTACCTTTTTTAACATTCGTTAAATACTGTTTTAAAGCCCCTACCGAAGGGTCGATTCCAATGGCATTGTCGTTTAAAATAACTAATAAATTAGCTGTAGTTACACCAGCATGATTTAAGCCCTCGAAAGCCATACCACTTGCAATTGAAGCATCTCCAATAATGGCTATATGTTGCTTTTTTATGTCGCCTTTTAATTGAGATGCTATTGCCATACCTAAAGCTGCAGAGATGGATGTAGAAGAATGTCCAACACCAAAAGCATCGAACTCACTTTCTTCCCTTCTTGGAAATCCGCTAATACCATATAATTGTCTATTGGTCTCAAAAACGGATTGTCTACCTGTTAATATCTTATGTCCATATGCTTGATGACCAACATCCCAAATAAGTAAATCTTTAGGCGTATTAAACACATAATGTAGCGCAATGGTCAGTTCAACCACACCTAAACTGGCTCCTAAATGACCTTCTTTTGTAGCTACAATTTTAATAATAAATTCTCGCAACTCTTTTGCAAGTTGAAGTAACTGGCTATCGCTTAGAGAACGTAGTTCTTCTGATGAATTTATAGTCTTTAAAATATCTGTAGCCATCCAGGTAAAATATTCCGTAAAATTATTAAAATAGATAGAATAACTGTTAATATGTAAAGTATTTTAAATTTTTATTTTAATAATACAAATAAGCATGTTATATTTGAAGATTACACAAAATATTCACTAAGAAAAATAAATAATGAAAAAAAATTACATCCACAGCATTATGGTAGTAGGATTGTTGTTTTTTGGATTAATAGGGTTTTCACAAAACTCTTTGGTTAATTCAGAATATGGCAATGTTATTAAAACGTATTTAACACAAAATCAAGCTAAATATCATTTAACAGCTAATGATATTGAAGATTTATACGTGACCAAAGAATACTTTTCTAAGAGCACAAAAATCAATCACGTATATGTCAATCAAAGATTTCAAGGGATTGAAATACACAACGCCATTTCAAGTGTAGCCATGAGAGATCATGCGGTGTTTTATTATGCTAATAACTTAATAGGTAATATTAACCAAAAAGTAAACACCATATCGCCACAAATTAATGCACAACGTGCTATTGAAAATGTGGTAACACAATTAAACTTAGGAAGCTTACAAGGCTTAGAATTAATTTCTGGAAATAATAAAGAATTTTTATTTACAAACGGAAATGTTTCTAGAAATAATATCCCAGTAAAATTAGTTTATTACTATTCAGTTGAACAAGATGATTTAAAATTAGCTTGGGATCTAAACATCGATGCCTTAAAGAGTAATAACTGGTGGAGTGTAAGAGTTGATGCTGTTACAGGTCAGATTTTAGAAAAGAGCGACTGGGTTGTATCTTGTAATTTTGGAGATGGAAATCACGCAAATCATACAGATAATTCTAATCATCAAGTAGTAGCGCAAGAAAGCTTTTCTTTATTTAAGCCAAATGCACTTGTTGAAGATGGATCACATTATAACGTGTTTGCCTTACCTGTAGAAGCTCCAAGTTTTGGAGGAAGAACCTTATTAAGTTCTCCAGCCGATGATAATGCTTCACCTTACGGATGGCATGATACAAATGGTGCTGCAGGAGCTGAATATAACTTTACAAGAGGAAACAATGTTTTTGCTTATGAAGATACTAATGATATTGGTTCTGGATCTTCACCAAATGGTGGGTCTTTATTAAATTTTGATTTTGCATTAAATATAGATCAAGACCCAATTGGGTATCAAAATGCATCCGTTACTAACATGTTTTATGTAAGCAACATGATGCATGATGTTTGGTATCAATATGGATTTGATGAAGCATCTGGAAATTTCCAAGAAAATAATTATGGTAATGCTGGATTAGGAAGTGATTCTGTTAATGCCGAAGGTCAAGATGGTGGAGGAACAGATAACGCTAATTTTGCTACTGGACCA
The DNA here is from genome assembly GCA_003144015.1 of Flavobacteriaceae bacterium LYZ1037. Classification (GTDB taxonomy): domain Bacteria; phylum Bacteroidota; class Bacteroidia; order Flavobacteriales; family Flavobacteriaceae; genus Xanthomarina. The sequence continues at coordinate 363,793 of QFWS01000004.1, forward strand.
GATGGACAAAATCCACGTATGCAAATGTATTTATGGACGCCTCCGGCTATCCAAGAATTAATAAAAGTTAATAATACATCTGTTGCAGGTTTTTACCAAGCAGCAAATCCAGCAACTACGCCACCAAACAATATTACAGGAATTGGTAGTACACCAGTTACAGGTGAGTTAGTGTTAGTGGATGATGGTACAGCACTTCCTACAGAAGGGTGTAACCCAATTTCTAGTGTAGCAGGTAAAATTGCCGTGATAAGAAGAGGGACTTGCCCATTTGTTGATAAAATCCAAAATGCTCAAGATGCAGGAGCTATAGCGGTAATTGTTATAAACCATAACAACCCAACTAACGATCCTGCTTATGTGCCTTTTGTAACAATGGCTGGAGAAACTAATCCTTTATTTACAATTCCTTCTGTATTTACAAATTATGATAATGGTGAAATTTTACTTGCAGCTATGCAAAATGAAGGTCCTGTTAGTGTGACTTTACAAGTGGTTGCTGAGTATATGATTGACGGAAGTTTTGATAATAGTATTGTAGCTCACGAATATGGGCATGGTATTTCAAATAGATTAACAGGAGGAGCAGCATCAACAGGTTGTTTAAACAATGCCGAGCAAATGGGTGAAGGATGGTCAGATTGGTTTGGTTTAATGCTAACCATGAAACCAGGAGATGAAGGAACAGATGCTAGAGGCATGGGTACTTATGCTACAGGACAGCCAACAACTGGAGTAGGTATTAGAAATGCACCTTATAGTACAGATTTTGCTGTTAATGACTTTACTTATAATGATACGAACGATACTGCTAATGTAGCAGCACCAC
>QFWS01000005.1 GCA_003144015.1 Flavobacteriaceae bacterium LYZ1037
AAATGCAATTAATTTATACAACGAAATAAGATTACATTTATCTTTAGACTATAAAACACCAAATATGGTATATAAATTATCAGCGTAAATTCAATTTTAACCTGTAGCCATATTTCAGGACAAGACAGCTGGAGAAATAGACTTGGATGAGCATATAGATATATACTTAGAAAGTTACCAATTGCCACAGGGTAAACAAACTGCCGATAATCCAGTAACCTTTCGTAATATTTTTGCACATACTTCCGGTATTACTTCCGGAGGATATCAAGGCTATGCTAAAGATCTTGTAATACCAACTGATGTTGCTATTTTAAAAGGCAGTGAAGGCGTAAATTCACCAGCGATAGAAGTCATCACAGCACCAAATGAAATGTTAGCGTATTCTGGTGGTGGATACACCTTAGCTGAGGTAGCACTTCAAGATATTTTTAATGACGATTTTTCAAATATTATGAGCAAATGGATACTTCAACCTATTGGTATGAAGAATTCTGAATTCACACAACCATTGCAACCATTAGACTCAAGCAAAGTAGCAAAAGGATATACGTCAAAAGGAGTTATTATCGATGGAGGTTGGAGAAATCACCCTGAACAGGCTGCAGCTGGACTTTGGAGCAACGCTGTTGATATGGCCTATTTTTTAATTGAAATCTATAGAGGTTATCAAGGTCAAAGTTCCATTTTTTCAAAGTCTGAAATTCAATCGATACTTAATCATGAACGTGGTGGACATATTTATGGATTAATCGTGGATAAATCAGACACAGGTTTTGCAATTACACACTATGGTGGTAATGCTGGATATCGTACAGGTATGACCATAGACCTTAACACCGGAAAAGGATTGGTCTATTTAATTAATTCAGATAATGGAGGTGCTCTTGGCAATGAATTGCTGTTATCAGCTTCACAATTATACCATTGGAATCACTTTAAACGTGTATCGGTTAAACGCAATCAATTAGATTCAGAATTATTAAAACAACTTACAGGCACATACAAATGGAATAATCAGGTAGAGCTTTCTATAAGTTTTAATGATGAAACAAACCAAATTTCCTTGCACTTTCCAAATGGTGATGCTTATGAACTCATTCCAATTAAAGGTGAAGAATTGAGTTTTATCAATTCTAATAATGGAGTTGAGGTTTCTTTTACAGCCACAAACGATTATCAATCTTTCCGACTTTACGGTGACACCGCAATTAAACTGTAATATAAGCTTAAAGTTTATATTAAAAACTCAAACAGTATTAGTCAAGTAATTTTAAAGATGTATTTTATGATAGTGAAAAACCGGCATAATTAAGCAGTTCACAGAATCATCTGCTGGAAGTTTTCATGTTAATGTAAAAACATTTATTAGCTATGACAATAGTCCATTAATTCAAGTGCAGATTGACGATTAAAATTACTTCTAATTTCCAATTTTAGTATGTTTTGTATTAGTTAATGATGTGGTTTAGAAGTGTGGTATTAAGAAAAAGAGCTAGAACTTTATTGAATGAGTTTAAACCATTGTATTTGATGAAAAAATTAATAACCTAGAGTAATTTTTCCTTTTCTAAAGTTCCTTTAAGTTTTTTATGGTTTTCCCAAAATTGTGTTTCTATTTTCTTAATAGTTTCCTCGTATTCTGGATGGTTTAGCAATTGCTTCATTAGCGGATCTTTCTTTATAAATAAAATTACCCAATATTGGAAACCATCCTGTAAACCAAATTTTTTATAAGCTTCTATAGCTTTTTCTGGCGTATTTTCATAAAGATAAAGCATAGCTAAACTAGCCTCTTTGTATATTGACTCATCTTTTTTTAAGTAGTCTTTATATTTTTCTAAGTAATGTTCAGCTTTCTTAGAAAAACCCAATTTTTTATACGTATAAGCAATTTTTATATGCTCTGCTGGATACAGGTCTATTTTGTTGGTAGCCAATATGTCCATATATTTTTCGTAATATAATAACGCCGTATCATAATCTTCTTGAAAATAATACATCTTAGCCAACTCTTGGGTTATATCGACACGAGTGGTATCTTTTTTCCACTCTACCAACATTTTATGTGTTAAGGCTTTTAAATCCTTATTATTGGCATAATCTATAAAGTTTTTTAAATAAGGCGCGTAAGGATTAGTAGGATTGTAATTTAAAGATGCTTCAATGTATTTTGAAGCTTCTTTAGCAAAACCGTTTTGGACTAAAGCATTGCTCAAGTGCAAATAGATATAGCTTTTGGACACAGAATCATTAGCTTCAATATTCAATTTAATGCCTTTTAATGCATATGTGAGATATTTACTTGTATTCGGAACCACCCGAGCATATAAATCAGATAAAATCAATACGGCTGAGGAAGCATTTGGATTGTAATCCAGCGCTTTTTCCAAGTATGGTATGGCTAACTTAAAATCGTTAATATTTATATAATATAGGGCTTTGGCAATAAGGGGTAATTCAGAAGTGGAATCATACAACAAGGCATTGTCGGCATACTCATTTAACCTGTCTAGATATTTCTTTTCGATTTTATTTGAATCTAAATAGTAGTAACAAATGGCAATTTGGGCATAAGCATTAGCGTATTTTGAATCTTGTTCTATAGCTTTTTCAAAATTCAAGATGGCCTTATGTAATCCGGCTTCATTTTGTTCGTTTTGATGTTCTAAACCTTTTAGATAAAAATCGTATGCCAAGATATTTTCTGTAGGTTTTTTTTCAATAAGCGCCAATTCTCTTGGTGTTACATTCGCTTCTATGGCGTAGGCGATCTTTTTTGCAATAGTATTTTGAAGCTCAAACACATTATCGAGTTGGTATTTGTATTGTTCAGACCAAATAGGGCTGTCCTTATGGACATCTATCAATTGAATATTTAAAAGGACTTCATTTCCTATTTTTTGTCCACTTCCTTCAATCAAATAATTGACTTGTAATTCCTCGGCAATTTTTGTTACGGTTTTAGGGTTGTCCCTGTATTTTTCTGTGGAAGTCCTACTAATTACCCGTAAATCTTTAATTTTTTGAAGATTATTAAGTGACGATTCCATAACACCATTAATGAAGTATAAATTAGAATTGTCTTCACTTAGGTTTTTGAAAGGTAAAAATGCAACGGACTTTTCTTTATCTGTTTTAGATTCAACAGACGTGAATTGGTCCTTAAAAAAGTAAATAATAGCTATGATTGATATGGCCGTGATCGCTACAATATATCGATTAACTTTCTTGTATTTTATGACTGCTTTGGTCGTTTCTTGTTCATTATTTTGTTCTGCAATGCGTTCTTCTTCTTTTTTGGATTTTGTTTCACCAGGAGGATAGCCATAATATTCGCGATAGCATTTTGTAAAATAAGACGGATTGCTAAAACCAACTTCAAATGCAATTTCTGAAGCGGTATGTTCCGTTTCTAGCAGTAACTCTGCGGCTTTCTGTAAACGTATTTCCCGTATAAACTGACTGGCCGATAAATGGGTTTGCTTTTTTATTTTTCTAAGCAAACTAGAACGGCTCATATGCATGGCATCGGCCAATTCAGAAACACCAAATTGCTCGTTAGAAATATGATCTAAAACTATGGATTTAGCTTCTGACAAAAATGAATTTGAAGAATAATTTGAAGTCATTTTTTTATTAACTGAAACGAATATAAGTAAAATTTAACAACGGCGTTTATCTGTAGGTATTTTGTGACAATACGATAAAATGCGTCTTAATTTATAGCCTTGCCGCATAATTTATAGTTCTGCGTTAAACTTCATAATTCTTGATTCATAGCTGTTTACTGTTGCATCAACGTTCATCGCATCTTTGTATCATCAAATTAAAACAACAATTCTTAAAATCTAAAATTATGAAAAACGTAATGAAAATTCAAGTAAGATGTTTGGCTATTATATGTGTAATGGCAATTTCACTAACCTCTTGTTTAGAAAAAAGTGAAAGCAAGGAAACAACAGCCATTTCAAAAAACGAAATAGCTGAACCAAGTATAGATATTCATAGTGCCGTATTAACTGGGAATTTGGAAGCGGTTAAGCAACATATTGAAGCTGGGACTGATATTAATCAAAAAGAAGCCATGTCTGCATCTACACCTTTAATGTCTGCAGCCACTTTCAATAAACCTGAAATCGCTAATGTACTAATAAATGCAAATGCAGATTTATCTGTAAAAAACAATGATGGCGGAACGGCTTTACATACGGCAGCATTCTTTGGGCGTATCGAAATTGTACAATTGCTTATTGATGCAAAAGCAGATAAAACTGTTCGCAATAATTTTGGAGCTACACCTAGAGAAATAGTTATGGTAGATTTCGATCAAATGAAACCTATCTATGAAATGCTAATTCAGCAATTACAACCAATGGGTTTTACATTAGATCTTAATGAACTGCAAAAAGCACGTCCTGTTGTTGCAATGATGCTACAATAAACACAATTTAAGATGACCACAGATAGAAGATACGATATTGATTGGCTAAGAGTAATAGCTATTGGTTTATTGCTGATTTACCATATAGCCATTATATTTCAACCTTGGGCATTGTTTATAGGTTTTATAAAAAGCGATGATGCTTTAGAAGGAATTTGGAAACCAATGACGATGCTGAATGTTTGGCGAATACCTTTACTCTTTTTTGTATCAGGAATGGGGCTCTATTTTGCAATGAAAAAAAGAAATTGGAAGCAGTTATTTATAGAACGCTCAAAGCGAATTCTTTTACCTTTTGTTTTCGGATTTTTGGCAATCACACCATTACATTTTTTAGTTTTTCAGAAGTACTATAATATCCCACTGAGTTATTTTCCGCATATGGGCCATTTATGGTTTTTAGGAAATATTTTTGTCTATGTAGTAGTGTTGTCACCTGTTTTTTTCTATTTAAAGAAAAACGAAAACGGAAGATTTAAAAAGATAATTTCAAAAGTGATGAGTTATGCTATTGGGCCACTATCCATATCTGTTTTATTTATGTTGGAAGTAGCTTTAGTAAAACCACAGCTATTTGAACTGTATGCTCAAACTTGGCATGGATTTTTTATAGGGTTTTTGGCGTTCTTTTTTGGTTTTCTTTTTGTGTATAGCGGGAAAACATTCTGGCAATCCGTTTCAAAGTGGAAATGGTTGTATATCGGAATAGCAACAATCCTCTTCTTGATTCGGTTCACAGGATATGAATCCATATCAAATATGTATATCACTACCTTAGAATCTAATGCTTGGATATTGGGTTTGTTTGGAATAGGTTATAGCTACTTTAATAAACCAAGTGCATTACTAAGTTATTTGAGTGCTGCTGTTTATCCTGTTTATATTATTCACATGTTTGTCTTATATGCAGCTGCATTATTCATTCTGCCATTAGATCTTCATCCTATGTTAGAGTTTTTAGGAATTACGGTATTTACGTTTATTGTCTGTTTTCTTATTTATGAATTTATCCTTAGACGCATTAGTATTTTAAGACCATTGTTTGGATTGAAATGGAAATTTAAAAGCGTAATACAGAAAAAGTTAAAACATATTTAAAGTAAAATCCAACACGTTGTGTTTCAATTTGATAAACCATTATGTCATGATAAAATTATTTAGAAGAAATAGACAAAAAATGCTAGCTAATAACAAGATAGGAAACTATATAGCTTATGCGGCTGGAGAAATTATTCTTGTTATCGCTGGAATCCTTATTGCGTTGGCAATTAATGAACATTCAAATAACGAGAAGAAATTAGAGTTGCGGAATTCATACATTATTCAGTTGCATGATGAAGCAGATCGTAATCTAAAAAAGCTAGCAATTCTAGATAATGAGTCAAAGCAAATGCTCAAAGAGTTAGATACAGTATTCAAAATATTATTATTTAAAGATTACGAAAACCCTAGATTATCGACAAAATCATTCTATTTAATAATGTCTAAAAAGTTTTATCCTGTTATGATAACCTATGAAAATTTAAAGTTTTCTGGTGATTTAAAATTGTTTGACGATTTAAACTTACGTAACGCTATCTCTGAAACCTACGAAACCTTTAACCCTATAGAAAAACTAGAATCTTCAGAACAACAGGCCATTGAAGCCTATTATGAAAATTTTTTGATGCGAAACGTTAAATTTAGGGATATGGGTATTTCTTCAGACACTTACGAAAAAGACATTTATTTTGAAAATATGGTTTTAACGAGAATGACTACGCTTGCACAAAATCGAGAGGCTTACAGTAATGCAATTGAATCTTTAAAAAACCTAAAAAATACTTATGCTGAATTAAAAACACAAATTAAAAATGAATAATAAAAAAAATAGCTCAACTATAAAGAAATCAAAAATGAAAACACATCCATTTTGGAGCTTTTTTTGGCTAACATTTCTGTTAGTTTCTCTTTGGTATGCGTGGTACTCATTTTATGCACCTTCAAATGATATTACTTGGATAGATAACATGGAATCTGCTCAAAAACTAGCCAACAATTCTGATAAAAAGATTATGATATTCTTTACAGGAACATGGTGCTCACCATGTAAAATGATGAAACGTCAAGTATTTGCAGGTCAAGAGGTTAATAAAGCTATGGATGCTAAAGTCGTATCCATAGAAATTAATATTGAAGACTCAAATTCTGAAGCACTAATAAAACAATATAGTATTGGTGCTACACCAACAACAATTTTCATTGATACCGAGGGAAATGTCATTGATTATGCTGTTGGAAAAGTTGGGAAAGCAAAATTCCTTGAAATGCTTCTTAACCTTTAATTAAAAATAGAAATCATCAATAAAAAAACGAACAGTTATGAAATTAATTAAAATGAAAAATCAATTTATTGTTAAAAACCATACGATAATATTTAATTCTTAAATTTAGTTCTGATTCTTAAAGTAGAACTTTAAGCTTTATCATTCATCCTACTTTTGCAATAAATTAATAAAATCAGTAAAAATGGAAAAAATGAAAATTAAAAAAAGTAAAAAAGGAGTCAAATTAGGCATAGGAATTATACTAGGCACAATTATAGGGTATTTAACCTCGAATATGCAATTGTGGTTTGTATTGGGTATTGCTATTGGTGCTGCGTTAGAATATGGTTCAAATAAAAAGCAATCATAAAAATGAAACAATCTATTAAAATAGTATTTTTCGCTTTTGTCACATTTTCAACCTTATGCGTTTTTTCTCAGAATACTAATAAAGTGCTTGTAAATAAAATTGACTCTTATTTGGAAGCAAGTGCAAAAAACGGCTTTTCCGGAGTTGTTTTGGTTGCTAAAAAGGGAGAAGTGGTTTTATCTAAAGGATACGGATGGGCAGACAGGAACAATAAAACACCCAACTCACCAACAACCGTTTTTAATATTGGCTCCGTAACAAAACAATTTACGGCATCTGCAATCTTAAAATTGGTAGAGCAAGGAAAAATGAAGACATCGGATAAAATAAGTTCATATTTTACTGAGACACCTACGGATAAAAAGGATATAACGATTCATCAATTATTAACGCATACGTCAGGAATTTCTAATAGAACAGGTGGTTTTAGATATGATGAAGCCAGCAAGGAACAATTTTTAAAAGATTTTTTTGAGTCCACATTGCAGTCTAAACCTGGCACAACCTACCAATATGCAAATGCCAATTACATTATGTTAACCGTTATATTGGAGTCGGTTTCAGGACAAACCTATAATACTTTTTTAAAAGAAAATTTATTTGAACCTGCACAGATGACAAGTACAGGGTATAAAAACATCACCTTTAATACAGAGCGTCTGGCACATGGCTACTATTATAATAGAGATGAGGAAAAGTGGAGAGATTGGGGAACAACCCAACAGCACCTACCTTACAACAATAATCATTGGTATAGTATAGGTAAAGGCGACATTCATTCTACTACTGAAGATTTATACAAGTGGCATGTTGCTTTAAATAACAATGCAGTATTAACGTCCAAAACAAGAGCAATCCAAGAAACGGCATATGTGGCTGAGAATGATAACATGACATCGCATTATGGTTATGGTTGGGCCATATCTAAAAGTGATAGAGACACCAAAATCGTTGCTCATAATGGTAGTAACGGATTGTATTTTGCAGATTTTGTGAGATTTATAGACGACGATGTAGTAGTAATATACATCACAAATGCGTTTTTAGGACCTGAATCAGAAAACGTAGCGAGAGAAATTGGTAAAATGATTTTTGATACAAATTATAACGCGAAACCAATTCCCAGAAATATTTATGAATTGATTCATGAATTTATGAAAACCAATCCATCTGCAAATGCAGATAAACTACCAAATTATTTAAATAAAGAACTTAAAGATGAATTTAACAATCCTGCCATTCTCAATAGACTAGGGTATAGTAGATTGAAAAAAGAAGACCAACCTGACTGGGCATTAGCATTGTTTAAATTGAATGTAAAATTATTTCCTGAAGATGGTAATTTATGGGATTCATTGGGTGAAGCTTACTTAAAATATAACCAAAAACAACATGCCATTGCCAGTTATACAAAAGCCGTTGAATTAGGTAGTGAAGGCTCAAAGAAAACATTACAAAAATTGCTTAAAGAAGACGAATAATACAGTTTGTTATAATATAAGAGCAAATAACACATAAAGTTTTGATAGTAAAAAAATTAGAGCACATAACATTTGATATAATCGCGGATTGCTTTTTAAAATCTTTTGAAGATTACTATGTCAAAATTCCTACTGACAAAAATTACTATAAAGAGAGGTGGAAAATAGCAAAAGTCGATTATGCGCTTTCTTATGGCATGTTTGATGGAGCTAAATTAGTTGGGTTTATATTACATGCAATTGATACACGAAAAGGAGAGAAAATAGCATTTAATACTGGTACGGGTGTACTTCCAGAATACAGAGGAAAACGAATTGTTAGATCAATCTACAATTTTGCTATACCATATTTAAAAGTAAATGGGGTTACAAAATGTGCATTAGAAGTTATCATTGAAAATAGTAAAGCCATAAAAACGTACCAGAGTATTGGATTTAATATTTGTAAAACATTTAATTGTTTCAGTGGGGAAATTAAATTACACCTAAATGAAAAAATAGAGTTGAACGAAGTGGATTACAATGCTTTTGATTGGGAAAAAATGCCAAATCAACAATTATATTCTTGGGATTTTAATTTAGAAGTAATTAAAAACGGAAATTACAAATACTATCAAATAATGAAAGACAACATGGTTGAATCGTATTTTATCATAAACCCTAGTAATGCGTATTTAGCACAATTTGAGGTTCTAAAAGATAATGCTGCCTGTTGGAAAAGATTGTTTAAAGGAATACAAGAAGTTTCAAACTTAATAAAAATAATAAATGTTGATACAAGATTAAACCAAAAAATAGATTTTATAAATTCAATAGGATTAGCGAATACTGTTAATCAATATGAAATGGAAATGAATATATAAACTAAAGGCCACATAAGTTACGCGTCATACCTCTTTAGAACGAATCGGACTTATAATGAACGACTTTTCAGTTTAGTTATAAATCACCACATAAATTCAGAATTTAATAAACAAACAACAATTCATCTTTCTAAAGCAACAGTTCGGTTATTTAATTTCATAATCGTCCTTCTCTTATAAGAAATTTGCACCCTAATTATAAAAATCATTAATCAAAAATCAAACAGTTATAACATCAATTAAAATGAAAACAATCAAAAAACAAATGGTATTAAAATGGCTTGTGTAGCCTTGGCATTAGCATCAAGAATAATAGCATGTACAGGTTATGAAATTTACAAAAAGAAAAATTTCCACGTTTAATGTTCAGTCTAAAGTAGTTCTTGGTCGTACGTCTTTGGATGGAAATATGCATAGAGATGCATTACTATTTAATATTGGATTAGGATTTTGCTGGTGATAAGTTGTAATGTAAACATCATAGATCACCATGTAATTCAGAATCTGTTATTAGACTACCTATAAATTCTATGTATTTTAGAAGAACATAATAGAAGATTAAAAAAAATTGAAAATGAAATATATTTTAGTATCCTGTTTAGTGTTGCTATTCAATTGCTCAAATAAGACCAATTCAAAAGATACATCGACAGCTATAGAGAAAGAAAATCTTATTCAAGTACTTGATACAATTTGGACAACTGAACAAACCCCAATTAGATTAAGAGACTCATTAATGGCTAATTACGGAGTGGACTCAGAGTTAGTTAAAGGGCAACAAGCAATTATCGAAAAAAACCACGCAATTAATGAGAAAAAAGTGAAAGATATTCTAGATAAATATGGATGGCCAACGAAAGAAATTGCTGGAGAGCAAGGAAATTGGACCATAAGTAATGTCATTCAACATGCAGATAATGAAGTTAGAATAAAGTACCTTCCCATGATGAGGCAAGCTGTAAAAGATAAAAAACTAGAGCCTCGATTCTTGGTAAGAGCTGAAGATAGAATTGCTACAGAAAGAGGGGATTTACAAATTTATGGTGGACAGATGAAATATTATCCAGAAACCAAAAGCTTTAATTTATGGCCAGTTTATGATCCTCAAAACATAGATAAAAGAAGAACTGAAATTGGGCTCGATTCAATCGCCATATTTCTTAAAAATAGATTTGACTTTGAATGGAATCTAGAAGAACAAATAAGAAGAACTAAAGAATTTGAATTAGAAAAGCAAAAAAACAAGTAGTACTGATTAAAATTTAAAATAATAACACCATATGACAGGCCCAGACAAAAACACCAAATTCCCTCTTGCCAATTATGACAGGCTTTGTTTTTTAAAGAATATTATAAAAAACCCAAACATTAGTGTTGGAGATTATACTTATTACGATGATTTTGAAAATGTGGAGAACTTTGAGAAAAATGTAAAATACCATTTTGACTTTGTAGGCGACAAATTAATCATTGGAAAATTCTGTATGATTGCTTCTGATGTAACATTCATAATGAATGGCGCCAATCATTTAACAGATGCCATGTCAACCTATCCGTTTGCAATTTTTGGAAATGGTTGGGAACATGCCATGGAAAGAAAATCCTATCCACAAAAGGGAAATATAAACATCGGAAATGACGTTTGGATAGGCTATAACGCAACAATTATGGCGGGAGTTACTATTGGCGACGGAGCCATTATAGCCACAAACGCAACGGTTGTAAAAGATGTAGAACCTTATTCTATAGTTGGTGGCAATCCTGCTAAAGAAATTAAAAAGCGTTTTTCAAAAGAAGTTATTGCAAGACTTTTAGAACTAAAATGGTGGGATTGGAGTATTGAAAAAATAACTGCAAATGTTGGGAATTTAACTAATAATGAAATTGGAAAACTGCAATAAATAGTCTAAATAACTGTAACAATTTCATCAAAAATAAGCCTTAAAATAAAAGAATTTATAGATAATATGACAGTTTTAGTAGTAGGAGCAAGTGGTGCCACAGGAAGTAAATTAGTTGAACAACTTCTAATTCAAAATCACACAGTAAAAGTCATTGTAAGATCTCCTGAAAAGTTACCTGAATCATGGAAAACCAATGACAATCTCAAAATAATTGGCGCAAGTATATTAGAATTAACTGATATAGAAATGCGTGATATTGTAAGTGATTGTGATGCAGTTGCCTCTTGTCTTGGTCATAATCTCACTTTCAAAGGCATTTACGGACAGCCTAGGAAATTGGTAACAGATGCAACACGACGATTATGTAATGCTATACAATCAAATAATCAAAAAAGGCCTACAAAGTTTGTGTTAATGAATACCACGGGAAATCGTAATCGTGATTTAAACGAGTCCATATCATTTGCTCAAAAATGTGTTATTGGATTGCTACGTTTACTGTTGCCTCCACATGTTGATAATGAAAAAGCGGCAGACTATTTAAGAACACAAATTGGTCAGAACAATGAGTCTATTGATTGGGTTGCAGTGAGACCAGATGGTTTAATTAACGAAGACAACGTATCCAATTACGAGATATATCCTTCACCAACACGAAGTGCCATTTTTAATGCAGGTAAAGTAAGTCGTATTAATGTGGGGCATTTTATGGCAAGTTTAATCAATGATGACCATTTATGGACGAAATGGAAAGGGCAAATGCCTGTAATCTATAGTAAATCACATCAAAATTAAATTTTATTAGCCATAATGGAGTCTCTATATAAATCTGAAACAGGAAAACGTGAGATTTTAAATCTTTATAATCAAAAGTTAAAGGATTTAAATATCAACTATCAAAATCATGAGATTGAAACGGCTTTTGGTAAAACCAATGTAATTGTTACTGGAGATGCCACAAAACCACCAATATTAGTCGTTCATGGTTCAAATGGTTGTGCACCAATAGCTTTAGAAACTTATTCTGGTCTAGAATCTCATTTTCAAGTTTTTGCAGTTGATGTGTTGGCGCAACCTAATAAAAGTGCTGAAACTCGATTATCTATGAAAAATGAGGACTACGGAAAATGGTTACATGAAGTCATTGACATTTTAGAACTAAAAAATGTAACACTTGCAGGGTTTTCGTTTGGTGGTTTGGTCATTTTAAAGGCATTAGAATTTAAAGATGCCAATATTAATGAAGTGTTTTTAACTGCGCCTGCTTATATTGTTAATGGAAATCCATTACAAGCATTATTTAAAGTGTTTATACCAATGAAACGCTTTATGAAATCAAAAAAAACAAAATATGTAGAACGTTTTTTGAAGGAAGTGTTTACGGAAAAAGACGACTTTGCACTCCAATTTCTTTCAACAGTATTTTTACATTTTAAAATGGATTTCACGCCTGTTCCATTAATAAATAGGAGAGAAGCCAATGCAATAAAAACACCAATAACATTAATAACAGCAAAAAACGACTTGATGTTTCCTGGTGAGAAAATGATAAAACGTGCTAACAGAATTTTTCCTTCATTAAAGAAAACAGTACTTTTAAAGCATTCTAAACACGTTCAAAATAGAAATGATAATAAACGAATTGTAAATCTTATAAGTGATGAATTTGAATAAAATTATTGAGAGAAACTTATCAGGAAAAAAAGTTTTAGGGCTTTTTATGCTCACCAATCTTGTTTATGCTTTTATGTTGTTGGTTACCATTCCTAAAACTATGACATTCGCGAATGAAATGAAGTTATTAGACATGATGCCAACAGGCTATGATTTCGAGTATGTAAATAAACTTTTCAGTGCTTTAGGTAGTAATGGACGTGAAACATATCTAACCAATCAAATACCAGTAGATATGATCTATCCATTACTCTTTGGGATTACCTATTGTTTAGTGATGGCATATTTCCTAAAGAAAATAAACAAACTTAATGCACCGTATATGTATCTAGGTGTTTTGCCAATTATTGCAGGAATTGCAGATTATTTCGAAAACATAGGAATTATCGGAATGCTAAACAGTTATCCAGATATTACCGAAACTACAGTTAGTACTACCAACATGTTTTCAATTATAAAAAGCGTTTCTACTAGTGTATTCTTTATTTCTTTAATTTTAATCTTAATACTAGTTGCTATTAAATTTCTCAAGAAATCAATGAGCACCACTTAAAAAAGACCTTATACTAATTGGTCTATAAAGAGTTTTAAAGATCTAAATCATTTCATCCATACTATTTAACAGTTGGGTAATTCATAATTTATTTTTATTGCAATCTGAAATATATTTGTAGTCTAATAATCATAGTATGAACAGCAAAATCAGTAAAACCAAACTTATGTTACGTATAGCCTTATTAGTTGGAACCATTGTATCGTTATGGTTTGTGCCTTGGATATTAGTAAAGGCATGGATTAGACCTTTACCTAAAACAGTACAAGAACAAGTAGACCAAACATTGAGTTATGGTTTTGATGGTGTAATTGTTTATGTAGATCAAGCTGGCAAACCACCAGCTTTCTATACAGCAGGTTATCACAACCGCGAGAACAAGATACCAGCCAAGCCTGATGCCTTATTTAAAATTGGTAGTATTACTAAATTATATTTAGCTGTGGCTACAACTAAATTAGTTAAAGACAATAGATTGTCTTTAGATAAAACCCTAGGCGATTATTTGCCTGAGCTTGCTGAAAGAATTGAATATGCAGATAAAATCACCTTGAGAATGCTGTTACAACATAGGAGTGGCATTCCTAATTTTACTGACCATCCTGGTTATTGGAATAACCCACCTAAAACCCAAAACGAAAAACTGGAATTAGTACTTGACTTACCAGCTAACTTTAAACCTGATAAAAAATATGAATACTGCAACACGAATTATTTATTGCTTGAAAAAATTATTGATAAGGTTTTAGGGTATAAATTTAGCATATATATCAAGGACGAAATTTTGATACCTCTTGAACTCAACAATACGTTTAGCTCGCTTAGTGAAGTTAAAAATATTGATGAATTAATGAGTGGATATTATGTAGGTATTGATGAGGATTTAAAGACCAATGATTATGGCATGAATGGTTATGGTTCAATGATAGCTTCAGCACAAGATGTTGGTATATTCTTAAGGGCATTAAACGATGGCACAGTGTTTAATGAAGGGGAACAGGAACTATACTCTTACGTTTATGAACATGGAGGTCTAATTCCTGGTTACCAATGTATGGCAGAATATCATAAAGACATTGATGCAGTGGTTATACAGTTTATGAATACCACAGATTTTACAGGCTACCAATGGAATTTGCTTCAAATAACACATAACCGTGTTGTAAAAATCTTACGTAAAGCAAAGGATTTGTGAACATTAAATAGTAATAACCCAGTCGTGACAACTCTTAAACTAATATGTAAATGCAATACAACAAGATAATCTAGAACATTTTAATGATTTGCTTACTAATTCTCAAGGAAAAATAATTGAATAATCTACCTGCGCTGTCCAGAAAATTGCATGGCTTCACCTTTACCAAAACCATAGCTAATTCCAAAATTAACAAAACGACCACGTTGGCGACTGTTATATAAATAAAAATCTGGCTCAGAGGTTACTGTTTTATCCACACGAGTCGCAAAGACATCGCGAACACTTAAATTTAGTATAATACGTCCTTTTACTATTTTTTTTCTAACTCCTAGATCTACAAAATTTATAGCAGAAACCTCCTGTTGTAAGGTTTTGTATTTGGAATTATAATTTTCAGAGATTTCAAAATCAAAATCAGCTGGGAGTTTAACTTTTGCAGTTAGGGTAGTCGACCATCTATTGCCTGTAAAATCAAACGACTGTAATTCAAAAAAACCATTTCTATCAAAATAATTAAAGTTAAAATCCCCATTAATTGTCAACCAATCTAACGGACGATACTTCCCATTAGCCTCAAAACCTGTAGTATTGTTAGTGCCAACATTCTCAGGTCTGGAGATGCTTACATTGTTTTCAGAAACAGTAATGTATTCTATAACATCTGTGGTGTACCAATGATACAAACTCATACTAAAAGAAAGCTTATCAAATTTCTGAATGCCTGTTAGCTCATAAGAATTGGTATATTCTGGTTGTAATTCAGGATTCCCTTCAGAGATACTATAATTATTCCTTATATTAGAAAAAGGATTTAACTGCCTTAAACTGGGTCTGTTTATACGACTTGAATATCCCAGTTGCAACGAAAAATCATCAGATACTTTATAAGAAGCGTATGCACTTGGAAATAGGTTGGTATAGTTTTGATTATCAGTTTCGTTGGTAGTTTCCAATAAGGTATTAATAACGGTGTTTTCTAAACGCAAACCTAATTTAAAACCCCATTTGTTAGCCTCATAAGCAGCTGTTGTATAAGCAGCAAAGACATTCTGATTTAAATCAAAAATATTGGTTAAAAAAGGATCTTCAACCCAAACACCTCCTGTAAAATTAGACACAGCATAATCATTAGACACCTTGTTAAGGGTATATTGCGATCCTATCTCTAAAGTGTAATATTCTAAAAAAGGATGGGTATAATCCAATTTAAAAATATAATCTTCTAACTTATAATCGGTTCGAGATTCCTGTCTAAAGCTATCCATATCTCCAAAGATGGTTGTATTATTAAATTCGGAGGTCTGGTCTTTACGGAAATAATTACCCATAGCGCTAAACAATAAGGTTTGATCTTCATGACGCTTAAAATCGCTTTTGTATTGTAGCTCGTAACGTATTTTTGGGTTGGTGGCTTCGGTGTCTTCATCTCGGTTCCATTGGTCAGTAATGGTATTAGTAGCATCCGTTTGGTAGAATTCTGAAAATGCCGTTTGATCTTCAACTTCATAAGCATAAGAACCAGACAAGGTAATCACATTTCTATCATTGATATAATAATCGGCACCAATAAGAATATTACCAAACTTTTCATCAAACTCACTGTCACCAATGTTTGTAATGGTAATATCATCTATTAAATCGGCATTTATAGATTCAAATTCAGTAGGGTAGGTCCGTATTCCAAATCCTAACTGACTAAAAAGGTTGAATTTCTCAGTACGTTTATTAACACTTAAACCAAAGCTATTACTGTTAGGAACACCAACATTTAAGGTGGCTGAACCATTTAAGCCTCGTTTTTCAGATTTTTTAAGAATAATATTAATAATACCCGAAGTGCCTTGGGCATCATATTTAGCTGAAGGGTTGGTAATAACCTCAATACTTTCAATCATATCAGCAGTTATAATACCTAGCGCATTACCATCATCACCAGCTAAAACCGAAGGTTTCCCATTAACAAGTATTTGCACACCTTCATTCCCACGCAAACTAATAGCACCTTCAATATTAACACTAACTGAAGGCACATTATTTAATACTTCTAGGGCACTGGCTCCAGAGGCGCTTAAATCTTTACCTACATTAAAAATGCGCTTATCCAATTTAAAAACTGTTTGAGAAGTTTCAGCTTGAATCAACACTTCATCCAGACCTTCTAATTGGGGCTCCAATAGAATCGTTTTTAAATCAATACTGTTGTTAACCTTGTTAAAAGTACGAATGCTTTTGGTGCTATAACCAATAAAACTAATGTCTATATAAAAATTGGTGGCATCCGTTTGTAATGAAAAACGTCCATCTTGAGCAGTAATAGTCCCTGTAATAGCTTCTTTTGTTTGTGTATCAACTATGGCAATAGTTGCATATTCAATAGGTGCATTGCTTTGAGTATCTATAACAAGACCCGTAATACTTAGCTTGTCGTTTTGTGAAAAACTCATCATCTGGTTTAAAAACATAAAAATAAAAGCAACATAAAAAGACCGGATGTGAAACATAAATAAGGGTTCAAATTTTAAAATAGCAAATATAGCGAATAGCAGATAAGATATATCATCTTAAAGAGAATGACAACCACAAGGTTCTAACACTTGTCACCCTGAACCTGTTTCAGGGTCTTGTTATACAAAGAGTTTGTGTAGAGCGTGTCGAACCATAGGAGGTAAGTGAAAATCGAACTTGTGAGATTCTCTAATTCTTTAAAATAAAATAAGTGCGCATGAATAATGTGTGTGGAATGACTAATAATATATCTTATACATTTAAGTAAACAAATTATATTCTTTTGGAATTTCTACGCCATTAAATCCATTTGTTAGCCCATAAAGTATAGCTATAGCTACAAAAATTCCAATGATTAGAATGAAATACGCTTGTTTGTTAGGTAACATTCCAAATATACGAAGCTTCATTATTTTAAAATGTACAGCAGCAACATGCCCAAAAAACGAGAAGATAGCTAAACCATAATAAGGAATAAAAAACAAACTCAAAGGAAATATGTTGAGACCAGCAACTCCAAAATAAAAGTTGGTGTCTAAATTTAAAATAAGCCTACCTGACAATATTGCACTAACGTGGATTATTAAAAAAAACGCCAAATAAAGCCCTGACCAAATATGCAGTTTTTCAAAAAAACCTGAAGCAGTTCCACGTTTTTTTGAGAACAGTTTTACCCCAGTAATTATTTGAACTGCAACAGACAAAAGCAAAATGGTTTCAGCAAATACATTTCTATAAACAATTCTTAATTTCTCCATCAATTCAATATGAGCGTTTGGACCAAATAGGCTATACAAATGATTGAATAAGTGAAAGCCAACAAAAATGGATAGGATAATTCCAGAGAAGTAATGTAGTTTCTTTGTGGTCATTTTAAACTGTTTTAAGTTCCAATTATCAATACTATTCCTATGGCTAAAAGTACAAGCCACCCTGGATGTTTTCCTTTAGTTCCAATGAGAACCAATAACGATGATAAAAACATAGTTAAGCCAATTGTATTAACTATAAAGTCAATTAACTGTGATTCTTCTAAAATTGAAATTTTTATCAATATGGCTCCAAGACACCAACCAAAAATTGTAGCCAGATGCCAGGTTGCCCAAAGGATGCGCACATGCCTTTCCTTTAATTCTATGGTTTCTTTTGTAGGAACTAATTTTTCTTTATTTCTTATGTTTTTAAAAATCAAGTATTCACCAAGGATTGAGTGAGCAATTCCTAATAGAAAGCATAAAATTCCAGCTATGAAAAAGTAGATGTTCATTTATCTAATGTTTTTGTGGATTCCTTAGTTCACAACGCCACCAGTAATATAAAAAGCTGTTAAACTAATGGTATTAATAATTAAATGAGCCAATATAACTGGGAAAAACCTTCTTTTTGCAATTAAATAAATACTACCAAAAATAAGCGCTATAAATGTAGTTGTAATGATTCCTGCGATTCCTTGGTAGATATGCAACATGCCAAATATTATGGCGTGAATTACCATAGCTGCTATCCAACCAATTTTATTTTTACCAAATACATCAGTAAGGCGATTGAGTAGAAACCCTCGCATTAATAATTCCTCTCCTAAAGCAGCACCAATCCAAACAACTGTTACAAGGTAAGTGATGAAGAGTATGGGGTTTCCAAGAAAAAACTGAAACCTATCGGCAACATCTGACGGTTTTTCCAATCCGAAGTGAGTAAGAATTGGGTCTAAAATAAGTCCCATTAGGAGGAATACAATAATCACTGTTAAGAAAGCTAATCCGATACTAGTAAGCCACTCTCGTTTCCCTTTTGGTAAAACCAACCCCAAATCTCTCCAAGTGGTTTTTCTTCTCCTCATAAAAATAGTGGCTATAAAAATGGCAGACCATATTGCTATAGAACCAGCACCATTGATTTCAAAATAATCTGCAATCGATTTAATTGCAAGCATTATGGCTAATACACTAATAATCTCTAGTACGATGTTGACTTTATTTTTCATGCTTGATGATTGATTATGCGTTTTTTGAAGATGTAATAATGTTACGACGGTAAGTTTTGATGCTTGTTACTTTCTTTTTGCTGTTAAACGTTCTTTTCCATTAAAGAAAACAAATTGTGTATTGGTGGCATCAAAGGTTAAATACTTATTTGGAAATTGTCCTTTTATATGGAATTTGGTTTCTAAAATCGGGACAATTTCATACATGTAATTGCCTTCACTTCGTAAAATCAATGTGCCGTTTTGAAGAATAATTTCATCAACTTGACCATTTTCATATTGATAAATACCTTCATAATTTTTTAAGGCATTAGCGTTAAGCTCAATGGTATCAACAAAATCAACAGCTATTGTTTTGTCTATGGTACGTTGGATGTTTTGTTTAGACACATCCTTACCATCATTAAAAACCATACTCAATTGTTGTATTTGTGCATCATCAGCAATGGCATCAGAATTTTTCCCTTCACTGTGAAGTTGTTTGATTCTGCTCATCCATTTTACTGAGCTTTCTCTATATGTAGTAAGTTCATTTTTGGTGACGGTCAAATTTCCGTGAGCTGGTACTATAGCAGTAGTTGCATCTCCAAGAGCCAATGCTTTGTCAATGATACTTAAATGCCCTTTACTGCCACCACCATAATAAAAATGTGGAAAGGAATTGGTCATATAGGTATCTCCCATGAATACAACATTATTGCTTTTAAAGTGCACCAAAACGTCATCAAAAGTATGTGCAACAGTATGGTAAATTTCTATTGTTTCATTACCCAAATTCAATGTATAAGTGTCTTTAAAAGTAACATCGTAAGTTGCATTTGTATATTTAGTATTTTCCTGTGAAATAATGGTTGCTCCTAAATCCTTAAAAAACGTATTTGCACCACTATGATCCATATGATGATGGGTGTTAATGACATATGTAACAGGTTTTTCAGACAGTTGTTTTATGGCGTTCAACAATTGTTCTTGATTGTTGTTTCCTGTCATTGGGTCAACTAAAAGAATCTCCTTCTCGCCAATATAAACGCCAACATTGGTGTTATAATTTGGATTTTTTAGGATGTATAAATTGTCTGTTATTTTTTGTTGGATAAAATCTGAATGCTTTGTAGTCTTACTTTCAGTTTGTGTTGTTTTGTTGGTTTCCTTTTTTGTTTTAGCTTCTGTACATGAGCTATTAAGGATTATAAAAATAGTTAATGAAAGAGTTTTAAGGTATTTCATAGGTTTCTAGTTTTTAATAATAGTAATGATGTATTTCTTTATGCTGTAAATATGATGCTATAGGATAATAAGTAACATATTAGAGTAATAAATGCTCCAATAAAAGGTACATTAAACCAATATTTCTTTCCAAGCCAAACATAAAATCCAGCTATTAATATATTCAAAAGGAAAAAGAAATGGTCTGATTGTAAAACATCAAAATACTTGAAGGCTATATATAGATTTATAATGCCAAAAAACAGCACTCCCATACTATGACTTGCATTAAAGCCAATCCATGCTTTCCACATGGTAGTGCGTTTAGTTAATATTGGGTAAGACGACTTCATTTCTGCAATAACATTTTGGTTTCTTGAAGAAAACTTATTGGTAAAGAATGTATAGGTTAAATGAATGCCTCCTAAAATAAAAAAAATTAAAGCGCCTATAAGCCATAAATACTGTGCAATAATTGTCATGGTTTTTTATTTTATATGTCAATAATTTGTTCAATCTCTTTTTTTACTTCTGTCATATATTTACTATCCAGTTCTTTATAGCGCGTCATTTCATAAAAACCGATTAAATGCTTGTAGAGCAACGATGCTTTAATCTTTGCCTCTTTGTCCTTATAGCCATTTTCTTTCAACAATTCTTTTACATACTCAATTCTTTGATTATCAACATCGTCAATGATTTTTGAAATCATTTTGTCCTTAACAGCGTATCTTTTTAGGTAAAAAACAAAGTCTAAATACGGCATCTTGCTATAGGTTATCTCTATGAGTGTATTTAATTTTTGGGACGCATTATCTTCGGCACTTGTGATTTCAATGATTTTTTTCGTTTTGTTTTCTACCCAATAGTTAACCATCTGCCTTATAAATTCCTTTTTGGTCTTAAAATGCCAATAAAAACTGGATTTATTACAGTTTAGGTTTTTAGCCATATTTTCAACCACTATGCCAGAAATTCCTTTTTCAGAAAACAATTTATAGCCAAGCTTTAACCAATCTTTTTTTTGTGCAACTATTTTAGGCATCTTATTAGACGTTAACGTTTAGTAAGCAAATGTAAATTATTTATTGAACGTAACCGTTTATAAAAATGTTAATATTTTTATAATTCTAATTGTTTCCACCATCATATTCTGATTTTAATTTATACAATCTATAAGTGTTGAAAGAAGAAAAACTTGAAATAATAAATGAACGACCTCATAAAATTTTGGTAAAACAGGAGTTTAAATTATTGCTTAACACATCAATTATTTAAATCTGCAAGTTGATGTGGCTGGTTAGTGAGCGTCCAAATTTTAGGCTATCCAAATACAATGATCCTATGGATACAACACATATTAATCAACTAAACATTCTACCCAAGGCATTTTAAGAAACCTTTAATAACACAGTCCCTGTCTTTTTAGTAACTTAGAGTAACACAAACAACTCCAAATCAAATGCCTAAGCAAAAAGGAATTATAAAAATCCATGGGACTTTAAACGGGATCTGTTATTATCCACTTCATGGAGTGTATCTGTCTCGTGTTGCAACAGGGCCTTCCAGAAAACGCATCCTTACAGACCCAGCCTTTGCAAATGTAAAAGCAAACAACCAGGAGTTTGGTATGGCATCCAAACTCTCAAAAGCCATTAGAACAGGCTTGTCAGAAACAGCAAAAAACTTTCAGGACACCTATATGGCAAGTCGCTTATCGGGTGTGTGTCGTAAAATCATTCAAAAGGGGAGTGGTACTCTAGGAAAAAGGGAAGCCCATATAGCAAATTACCCTCAGGCACTAATAGGTTTTCAGCTCAACAAACAGGTTGTTTTCAATCAAGTATATACAGCAAAAACAATAGTTACAAGTCATAACAACAGACGTATAATAACCATAAACATACCTAAAAGCAGTGTTTTTCACCTTAAAAAACAGCCAAAAAATGCCACACATTTTCAGCTAATTGGGGCACTTAGTTTGGTATCAAAGTACAAATATTCGCCAAACAAAAAAACATACCATCCCATGTCTCTAAAACAAAACGCGATTGGTATTAGTAAAAAAACAGCCCCATTATTATGTAAAATAGAACATACAAACCTGCAAATCCAACTCCAGACACCTATAATAACACAGCTTCAAACAAATGTGTCTCTAACAGTTTGGCTCGGCATTCAGTATCTAAAACTTGAAGGTTCGGAATATTATACCTATAAAAGCCATAAAGCCATGCAGTGTATCGGCATGATTTAACCCAGCATAAACAAAAGCTTTCTTAAGGGTTCACCCGTAGTAACTCCGGGGTAAAGCCATGTCTGCTTCGGGTTAAAGTCGGGGAAACCTCGAGTGAAAACCGTAGCATACTAAGAATAATTAGGGAATTCATCTTAATTATAATAAATATGATAAGAAGGTTTTTCAAATCTATCCTCAAAGTGTTTGTTCATAATGTTTCAATGACGTTTTGTTTATTAAAAGAAATTTTATAATTCTCCTTAAAATTCCAAATCCACGAGAATCGCGTATTTAAAAAATTATGGATGATTGTATGGAATAATCAAATGAATACTCTGGGATATTTTACATAGTATAGAATTATAGCTATCAAATAAACCGACAAGTTAATTAGCCGTAATTTCTTTTAACATAATTGTTGACGATATAGACCTAAAAGACTATATCTGCAATTATGCTAAAATAGCAGAGCTATACACCAATTTGCTACTTAAACAAATTGTACTATAATGTCATTGCGTTATGTAACTTGAGCTTTGGTAAAAAGCGAAAGTTAAATACTTCTTAATCTTTATTTTTTTCTAGACAAATGTTTCTTCCGCAATGTTAATGGAACACTCTTTTTACGAAGCGACGATAGGAGCGTAGTGGAATGTGTGTGGAATGGATGAATTAAGAAATTAATTAAAACTTCTTATCTTTTACTGATCTAGGATCATTTCCAGGCTTAACTGTGTCGCTATCTCGAATTGGACCACCATTAGGCTTATGAATCCTAACTTCGCCACCACCATTGTTCTTTGAAAACTGCTTTGCGATTTTTTCAGCTTCTCTCTGAGTTCCTGCTTTTGCAGAAGCTCTCTGACCACCTTCTTTTTGAACATTCCAATTTTTTTGTCCCTTCTTTTGGGTAACATGATAATTTGCCATTTTTCTATTTTTAATATTAAACTCTTGGTACAACTCTTGTTGCTGTTTTTATATCTACCGTATTAACGCCTAATGACTGTAACGTCTGTCTCATATCATTAAATACAGGTTCTTTTTTATTTGGGTCTGAAATAGTTAAGATTGCTGTGAAAGGTATTCCGTTCTGAGGAATTCGTGCACCATCTCTAGCTAAATATTCTACATCTAATGACCAATCTGTGGTTGGTCCGACTCCTTTTGGAAAAGTCTTTTCATAAACTTTAACTGGACTCCATTTAAATGAATGTTGGATTTGATCTTTTTCATACAAACTACTATTTCCATTCTCAGGTGTATAAATAGCCTTAAGTCTTCCTTTATAATTACCATTTTTATCTTGTTGGCGAAGAAATCCATCTATATTGACTCTGACGAACTCAGTTCCATATTTATAATCAAAATTTGGTGTGCTCACAATAGTGAGTTTGGCTTGACCTGTGCATTTACCGTCTTTAACTAAGCTTGATGGCCATGAAAATCTAAAACTCATTTTATGCCTATTTATAATTCTATTTGCAAAAACTAATGTTATAGCTGACGGATCACCTTCCAAAATTGTTTCTGAGCCACTTGGAACTCCAAAACCTATCAAATCTTTAGCAACGCTCCTTAATTTTTTATCTTGAAGGGAAGATGGTAATATTGCATGGTGAATTGCAAGTCCAATTAATGTTTCTCTTGAAACAGATCCTTCAATTTCATTGTCAATACTTGCTATAGTTTTCCCTACATTCGGAGCTGCATAACTTGTTCCACAACCATCTATAATTTTACCACTTGAATTCAAAGAGAATAATCCGTGTCCACTATTAGGGTCTTTGGTTCCTGATCCGCCTATATGAGCCAAATCTGGTTTTAATCCAGCTTTCAGTCCAGGACCTCTACAACTATAATTACTAAGTGCATAAGGTACTGTGCCTTGAACACCTGGAGGATTTAAAGCAGTCACGCTAATATTTCTACTGCTTTCTGCTGGCGTTTTAATTGTATCATCTCTTGTACTTGCTAGTATCTTTAATGCTTCAAAATGGTCTTCTGGCCATTCTTTTCTTGTAGCAGTTGCTATCGTATTACCTGCTGACATAATAAATATTATGTCGTTTTCATCAGCAATTCTATCTAATATTTGAGCAGGAAGACTGTAACCTGATGTACTTGCGTGTTCTTCAAAATTTAAACTGAAGTTGAAAACCCTTACACCAGTTTCATCTTTTAGCACTTTAACAGCATCTTCAAGCTCATTAAAGAATTCTAAAGGTTTGGTATAATATGCTGAGTATTTTCCTGTTTTTGGAAGTAGGTCAAGATCAATTATTTTGCAACCGTCTGCTTCTTTACAAATATCATTACCATTTAAAGCTTGACCTATAATAGTAAGACCTGCAATAAAAGTTCCGTGATCTTCATCTTTGTCAGATGGACTTAATAATCCCCAACGTGCTTCAATCCAATCTCCATAAACATCAGATACTCCGCCATCTACAATACATATTTTTGGATAAACCTGCGTTTGGTTGATTTCTGGGATTTTAAAATCGTTACCTATTTTTGAAGAAATAGTCGAATTACTTTTAGTTACAAGAGGTGGTAAATTTATTTTTTTTACTAAAGGATGCTCACCCAAAAACTTTAAGAGATTAGTATGACGGTCAATGCTTAAATCGATTTCATTTTGTTCTAATTTACCAGCAGAAGACGATGAAGAACTAAGTTTAATAATCGGAGAATCTTCAGTTTTCTCTAATTTTATTCCATAAATATATGCAGACTCTAATCCTTCAAAAAATCTAGAAGCATATAATCCATTTCCGAACTCTTTCAATCCTTCAATAAAACTTTTAAACAGTAATAATTTATAATTAGGCAAAGTATCCCAATCTTTTTTTGGAGGCGGAGAATCAAATAATTCTACGACATAAGCTCCACCAGATCGTGGGTTCTTTAACCAATCCAATCCTTGTTTTATAGAAAATTTTCTTTTATCACTTTCAGTATAAGGTAATATTTCATCTATAGCACCGACTTCACTTCTATATACTGAAGGATTAACTTTTTGTTTTCCATTCACATCTTTATATCTCGTCTCTAATTCGGCTCTATCTACTTTTAGATGAATCTTATCTATACTTTGAGGTGTTAATTCCACGAATAGTTCACCCAAGTTCCCTGCTCCAATTACTGGCGCAACATCTTTCTTAAAAAGTTGAGAAGTAGGACGATGAGATTTTGCTAAAGCTGATTGTCTTAATACAACTTTTGCATACGAAACTGGCGCAAATTTATTTTTGATTTGAGCTGATTTTATATTATCAAGTTGATCATGAATGTTTTTTTTATGACCCACGAACTCAAGATCACTTCCTTCAAAAAAATCTTTATTTGAGCCTCCTGGATTTCTATCCCAAGCTTGTATGAAATCATTAGTATTTAGAATAACTTGTACAGGACTATTTGACATATCTTATATTTTTTCTGATTCTTTTAATTTAGAAATTTGCTTACTAAGCGATGAAGCTGTCATACCAAACATTGGCGCCAAATCTTTTTGTTTGAATGAATAATTCTTATCATTCAGAAGTGTTGATATAAAATCTTCATCACTATGCAACATTGTATTTCTTTTTATTGAATCCATTCTTCCAGAGTTTAAGAGGGCAAACCTTTTCATTATAGAAACTAAATTCGTGTCTTTATCCAACACTAGAGCTCGTTTAAGCCAATGAGAAAGCGTTTGCGCATCTGCTCCAGACATTCCTTCAATACACCAAACTAAAAACTTAAGCTCACTTTCTTTAAACTCCAGCGGTTTCAAGAAATTTTTTAAAAGGGCAAACATTACATCACTTGATGGTACTGGAATTTCCATCTGAATATCGAATCTTCTCCATATTGCAGGATCTAACAGACCTTGATGATTAGTAACTCCAATTGTAAAACCTTTTCCTCGTCTAGAATCCAAGCATTGAAGAAGAGTGTTTACTACTCTTTTTACTTCACCCACTTCATTTGGATCATTCCGCAACTTCGCAATGGCATCAAACTCATCAAGTAAGAGAACACAATTATATCTGTTTGCAAAAGCGAAAAGATTACCAATATTACGGGATGTTGTACCCAAGAAAGATGACATTAAACCTTCTAATCGAGCAAGAACTACAGGTATGCCAATTTCTTTAGATATCCATTTTGCTAAATGAGTTTTACCAGTTCCTGGAACTCCATAAATTAAACAAGAGCTTGCAGGAGTTGCATCTATCTCCAATAATTTATCAAATTGAATCCATTCATTAATAACTGACTTAATTCCATATTGAATATTCTCATCAAATAATGGCATTCTTTCAGGTAATTCAGAATTAAAAAATATTTCCGCAAGTGGAGTGGATGTTTCTTTATCCACAGGTAAAACCGTCTTTGCTGTAATTTCTTCTGCTATTTTATTTACGAAAGATTTTTCTAATCTACTAGGAGACATTTCAGCATTTGCTTTTGATGTAGATAATAAATTAGTTAAAGATTTTGCTTCCTTAGAATACCCATCATTTTCAAAACTATCTCTTAATCTTGTTATTTGATGAATTATTGCATCACTAGGATTAGATAATGCAGATCTGCACAGAGCCTTAATTATGTTGAAGTTTTTTACCATTTAAGTGTTTAGTTTATATTTTTCAAAAATAGAAATAAATTTCCATATTTCATAATAAATTTCCAAAATATATAATATATTTCCATTTTATGTGATTTTAATTCTTTTTTATTAAATAAATGGCTTTAAATGAAGCTTATAGCAAAGTGACCTCATAAAATTTTGGCTAAAACAATAGGAGAGAGGAGCGTACATATTTTAGGCTATACAAATGCAATTATCCTGTGGATGATTGGATTTGTATATAACACTTTACTAAATGTTTCTTTCGAATCGTATTTAGCTAAAAATGTCTACTAGACATTTTATTAACGCCAAATAGTCTAAAATATAGCGTAACGAGCCGTAATTGTTTCCAAAAGTTTATGCAGTCTTGATTTTTTTGTTTCTTTTTTTATCAAGAAAAAAAGATATAATCAAAACTTAAATAGTTCAAATGTTTAATTTCTATTTTACATAATATTAGAAGTTACAATTAAAAAAAGTTGAAATAGTAACGAGAATAGAATAAGTGCTTAGAATTTTATCCTTCATAAAATTTAAGCTCTTATGGCAAGCTTACGATAATCGCGTAAAAAAATATTACCTACAAATACTCAATTACGAGAATTTTGATAACAATCTAAAAGCTAGCTTTTTTTGGCGTTGGCAAGCGATGGATAATTGTGTGTAAAATAAATTGCCAGAGCAATTTGATTTTATAAAACAATCGAGCGTTTGGCAGCGGCAACTACAAATTTCTAATTTGTAATCACGAACACAACATTATTAAATTTAAGCACTGTGAGTAATTTTACATAACGGCTAATTATAGATACAAATGTTTTAAAAAACTCTGCGAAGCAAACCGCTTATTAGTTTAATGACCCAAGTTCCAATTATACTTATGAAAACAAATGCTTCTGGGATATTTTACATAATACTACATTATAGCTATCAAATGGATAAACCACTCTTATTAACTAAACAATACATTTGTACTATAATTTATATTATGTAAAATAGAAAATGTCAACATACTCCTATAACTTAATTAGAACCTGTTGCAGCCAAACAATTTTTAACAGCATACATATCGTTCTACAACTTACCTTGGTTATATTTGAAACCTATTACTAAAAATATCTGTGTATTAATAATGCAAGTAAATCTACAATACCAAGGTTATGTAAACACACCCAATCTTTGGAACGGACAATTGGTGTATCATTTGCAGCAATTAGAATTATCTTCAAATCTAAAGACAGGTTTTAACGGAAGTCTTCCAAAAAATATCCGTTTAGGAAAACGTGTCGAGCAATTTGTATTTCACCAATTAAAACAAGATCCACAGATTTCCTTAGTATTCGGAAACCTACAAATCCAACAGGAAAAACACACACTTGGCGAAATAGATGCCTTGCTCTTAATAACTAATAAACCAGTACATCTGGAAATTATCTATAAATTCTATGTGTATGATGCTGCTGTTGGCACCACCGAATTAGACCATTGGATTGGTCCTAACCGGAAAGACAGCCTGCTGCAAAAACTAGACAAGCTAAAAAACAAGCAGTTGCCACTGCTCTATCATCCTGAGACCTTGAAATACTTGGAGAAACATGAGGTTGCCCTTCGAGATATCAAGCAGCAAGTCTTATTTAAAGCCCAGTTATTTGTGCCTTTTAACAAAGCCCTTCCAGAGTTTTCACTTATCAATTCAGAATGCGTGGTTGGATGCTATTTTAAAAAAGAAGACCTAAAAGAATTGAAGACTTATAAGTTTTACATACCCAGCAAAGCCAATTGGTTACTGGAGCCACAGACCCAAGTAACATGGTTATTACATACAACATTTATGGAACTTATAACCCCAATTTTAGAAGCACAATCCTCTCCTATGGTTTGGATAAAACAGCCTAATGGAGAGCTAAAAAAGGCTTTTATTGTTTGGTGGTAAATAGGCAATGCCACTAAAAAAAGACTTAAATTTGCTAGATAAAAATCACTCAATGTATATGAAATATATTTACTTATTACTCTTTACATGCACAACCTTCTTTGTGAATGCGCAAGATCTTTCTGAAATCTATAAAAAAGTAAGCCCAGCCGTAGTTATTATTTTTACTTCGGAAAAAGAAGTTGTTTCTTCCGAGATATCAAAAACCAATGTCGTTACAAAGGAAGGCTTAGGTTCTGGTTTCATGATTTCAGATCGATTGATAGTTACAGCAGCTCATGTAGTTACTGTTCCTGAGAAAATAAGTGTCCTTTTTCCTGATGGAGATGTCATTCCTGCAACCGTAGTGAGTTCTTATAAAAGTGCAGACATTGCCTTAATTAAATTGTTCAGACCTCGTATCAACCCGGTTACTGTTGCTTTTGGTGATTCTGATGCCTTAGAAGTTGGCGAACGTATTTTTGTTATTGGTGCTCCTTATGGCCAGGGAGCTTCTTTATCTTCTGGGTATGTTAGTGGAATTAGAAAAGACCAGTCAAGTAAAAACCCATTTATAAACAGAGAATTCATTCAAACAGATGCTGCTATAAATCATGGTAATTCTGGTGGTCCAATGTTTAATTTAAAGGGTGAAGTTGTTGGTATAGTGAGTAGTATTGCAACACAGTCTGGAGGATTTGATGGTATTGGTTATGCCAGTACTTCTAACCTAGCAGCTAAATTGCTAATGAATGATAAAATGCCATGGCTTGGTGCCGACATGCATACTCTTTCTACTAAAGAATGTAAACTCTTAAATGTCCCACAAGCCAATGCCCTATTGGTACAACGTGTGGTAGATAGTTCAATTTTTGGTGAGATGGGAATTAAAGGAGGTCATACCGAAGTTGTGATAGACAATCAGAAATTGATTTTAGGTGGCGATATTATATTAGGTTTTAACGACCTGATATTTGAATTAAATGAAGCCAGCTTAAACAAATTAGCTGCGTTTGCTAATAACATGGGAGACCATCCAAAATTTACGGTCACCATCTATAGAGATGGTAAAATTTTAACTTTAAAACATCAATAAGCTAGAAACTTTAATAGAGAATTAATACAAATAGCAGCTCTTTTTTGCAAGTCAATGCACTTTCTTTAAGTCTTTTATAATTAGAACACCTTGTTTTTACAGGCTTTGGGTTAATGTTAAATAAATATTAAAACCAAAGTTGAAACATCTATGCTCACTTCTCTTGCGTAGATATAACTATAAACCAAAAACAATAAACTTATATTATGAAAAGACTATCAATTTTTATTCTAACTGGAATTTTTATGACCGCCTGCGTCTCTAAGAAAAAATATGTTGCCTTAGAACAAGAGAATGGAGAAATAAGAAGCGAATTGCAAAAAACACAAGTCGCTAAAGAAGATTTAGAGGCTAAATTCGATGAGATTCAAGCAAGAATTGATACCTATAATACCAAGATAAATTCTTTAACTGAAGAAAGCGATGCTAAGTTAGTTACTGTTGGTGACGACATTGTTATTTCTAACGATGTGAGAAAGCAAATGGAAGCGACGCTTAAAAACGTAGATCAAAACGATTTGGCTCAAGCAAAAACACTTAAAGATTCTATGAATTTAGCTGTTGGTTATAACCTGCGTAAATCTATAGATACCTCTAGTATGAATGAAGACGAAGATCTTGTTATAGACATCAACGAAACAGTCGTTATGATTTCTATTTCAGATAAAATGCTATTCAATTCTGGAAGTTACCGTGTAAGTAATAAAGCCAATAACATTCTACAAAAAATTGCCGATGTAATCAATTCTGAAGAAAGCTTAGACGTAATGGTTGAAGGTCATACAGACAATCAAACCATGTTAGCAAATGCGGCTGTAAAAGACAATTGGGATTTAAGTGTGTTACGTGCTACTTCAGTGGTAAAGAAATTACAAGAAGATTATAACGTGGCTCCTGAAAAGTTAATTGCAGCTGGTAGAAGTTTTTATCAGCCTTTGGTAGAAAATAATTCTAATGAAAACAGGTCTAAAAACAGACGTACACGTATCATTATCTTACCAAACATCAATAAGTTTTTTGCTTTAATGGAATCAAACCAATAAACTTTTAATATTATATTAATTAGTCCAAAAAAAAAGACGTTATCATCTGATAACGTCTTTTTTATATTTTTTAATTAGATCTGTTACTCTATCACTTTCAATACAAGTTTTCCTTTTTTTTCACCAGAAAAGAGACGCATAAAGGTTTCATGAAAATTTTCAATGCCTTCGTAAATAGCTTCTTTACTTTTTAGCTTTCCTTCCATAAGCCATTGTCCCATCTCTTTAGCTGCTTTTCCATAATGTGGTGCATAATCCATAACAATCATGCCTTGCATGGTAGCTCTACTTACTAATAAAGACATATAATTTCGTGGGCCTTTAACTTCTTCTAAATTATTGTATTGCGATATCGCGCCACAAATAACCACTCTGGCATGCATACGCAGTCTAGATAAAGCAGCCTCTAAGATGTCACCCCCAACATTATCGAAATAAACGTCGATGCCTTTCGGACAGGTTTCTTTAACAGCGTCAAAGATGTTTTCAGATTTATAATCGATGGTGGCATCAAAACCAAGTTCGTTTTTAAGGTAATCGCACTTTTCTTTTCCTCCGGCAATACCAACAACATAGCAGCCTTTTAGTTTGGCTATTTGTCCAACAATACTACCAACAGCTCCAGCTGCAGCTGAAACCAGTACCACATCTCCGGTTTTAATTTTACCGACTTCCAAAATCCCAAAATAAGCCGTCATCCCTGGCATACCAAGGGTTCCTAAATAAATTGGCATTGGCGCTAAATTGGTATCTACTTTGTACCAAGTTTTATCTGTTGCTACTGCATACTGCTGCACACCACCCCACCCGGTTACGGTGTCTCCAATGTGAAAGTCTGGATGATTGGATTTGATAATTTTCCCAATGGAACCAGCTCTCATAACATCTCCAATAGCTATTGGTTCTATATAAGATTTAGAATCGTTCATCCAACCACGCATGGCAGGATCTAAAGACACATAGTGCTGTTGTACTAAAAACTCTCCATCTGAAATGGTTGGAATTGTATGAGACTCTAAAGTCCAAGTTGAAGCGTCTGGAATTCCTTCTGGACGCTTTGCTAAAATAAGTTGTTTGTTCATAAAATGATATATCTTCTCTAAAAATACAACTTCTTAAGTCATTCTAAATAATTGAAAGCCCTTTAATATAAATTTAACCTAACACCTTTGCAGGGTTATATTGTTTCATGATTGAAAATAATTAATGGCACATTAAGATGACTACTAATAGACTTGCTATTACTTTTACTAAAAAGCTTTTCAAAGAAACTACGTTTTTTATTGATAATACAAAGCATGCCTAATTTTCTGCTTTCACTAAAAACCCGTGTCCCTACCTCTACCGCTACATCTGTAATAAAATAAAAATCTATAGGCAACGGTTTTAGAGTCATTTCTAAAGCGAGTTTGTTAGCACGTAATTCTGGAGATAATTCGGCTTGTTTATTTAATACATGCACCACAGAAATCCTGGAAGTGTTTGCTGTTGCAATTGCTTTTAATAAATCGAGGTCATGATGATAATTGGCAATGCTGAAATCGGTTGCAAATCCTATTTCCAACATAGACTTATTATTTACAAGTGCACCTTGTGGTACTGCAATGATTGGGCAAGTTTGCTTTTTAATTAAATTGGCTGTATTACTTCCAATAGTCATTTCCTTAATACCACTAGCACCTTTGGTTCCTAGCACCACAATATCGATAGCTAGTTCTTTGGTGGTTCCATGTACAGCACTCAAAAAATAGTCATGAACAATTATGGTTTCAAATGAATGCTTGTTATTTTTAGGAAGTTCATGAATCTTGTTTAGTTCCTTTTCTAATTCAATTTTAGATTCATTCAATCTAGATTTACTTATGGCTTCATTTGCTCTTTTAGAAGAAACAGCTGTTGAAGGTGCAGACACTAATGGCTCCAGCGAATGCATGATGTAAAATGTGCAAGTCTCATCTTTAAACAGATTGAAAGCATATAAGGATGCTTCCCAGGAGTTTGCAGAAAAATCTGTTGGTAATAATATCTTTTTCATAGGTTTTCTATTTAAAGTTAAAGATATTATTAATTTGTAAGATAAACATTGACATTTATCAGTTTTGGGACATTAAGTCCTTAATCACGACATGTTCATTGAAACATTAGAATAAAAATGGTGTTACAAGAGATTGTTACTTAGTTTTCAGCTGGTCTGCCGTGGACTTCTTCAAAAACTTCATCGAAATTGCTACGTAAATACGCTCTGAGTTTCATTCGGTAATCATTTTTTAGCCATTCCACAAAATTAAAGGTACTCTTACTAATGCATTTGGTATAACGATGGATTCTGTAATCAATATCATCGCCTAGTTTTTTTGCTAGATCTAAAGCATCATACAAATCTTCACTGTTCTCAATACATATTTTTGCATGGTGTTCTATAGAGCGTTCTAATACAACTTTTGAAGATTCCCCGTTTCTAACAGCATCAATATAGGTTTCTTTAATGTTGAAATACACCACATCCGAGTTAGAAAATTCAGCTCTTAACTCGTCTGGCATTTCGTATCTAAAATTATCTTCTAAATCTTCATCACTTAAGATATTATCTAAATAAAAATTAGGAGATTTAAAAATACGTTGCCAGTCTAAATCAGCTCCCCAAGGTCCAAATCGGTGTAAATTATTCCCTAAATCGATAACCGTAAAAGTATTTTTATTATGAAGAATACGAGAGCCACGACCAATCATCTGGTAATATAATGTCAAGGATTTTGTTGCTCTGTTTAGAATAATGGCATCCACAGTTGGCTCATCGAAACCAGTGGTTAAAATACTTACAGAAGTAAGAATAGCGTCTGGAGTATCTCTAAACCATTTAAGTATTTTTCTTCTTTCTTTTTTGGTGTTGGTATTATCTAAATGTGCCACAGGATATCCTGCACTACGAAAGGTATCGTACACATGTAAAGAGGTATTAATACCGTTATTAAAAATTAGGGTTTTCTTGCCTTTACAACGCTCTTCATACGCTTGCATGAGCTTGGTAAGCATGTCATGATTGGTGTATAAATCTTCAGAAGATTTTACGGTATAATCTCCATTAGCACCAACAATTAAAGACGTTAATCCTACATTATATGAAAAAATATCTGCTTGAGATAAGAATTCATTCTTTATTAAAGACTCGATGGTTTCACCTACAATAAGTTCATCGTAATTATCTTTCATTGGAAGCTTGATATTCGAACTTAATGGTGTTGCAGTAACTCCTAAAATGAAAGATTTTTCGAAATATTTAAATAATTTAGTAAATGAATTGTAATGAGCTTCATCGATAATGACTAGGCCAATATCGGAAATATCCAGTTTATCTTCTTGTAAACGATTGTTTAAAGTTTCCACCATAGCCACAAAACAGCTGTATTGAGCTTGGTCGTCTAAATTGGCTTTGCTACTTACTACTTTATTATCTACACCAAATTCTTCAAGCATGGTCGATGTTTGTCGGCACAACTCAATTCGGTGAGTCATCACTAACACCTTTTTCTTATGGTGTTTTAAATACTGTCTAACTATTTCAGAAAAAATAACAGTTTTTCCTCCACCAGTAGGCAATTGGTATAGTAAATGGTAATCTTCTGGAGCCTCTTCAAAGCATTTAAAAATTTTATCAATCGCTCCTTTTTGGTAGCTATATAGGTTTTTCCCTACTTGTCTGTCTTCTAATTCTAAAGATGTAACTGTCTTGCTCATAAAATTTGTAATGTGCAAAAATAAGGTCTTTTCTTAGTTTTTATAGCTTTATAGTGAATAAAATTCTTAAGTTTTTTTAACATTTGTAGTTAATAAGATTCAAGAATCATTTCCTTTAAAATTTTAAAACACTTTCTTATTTTGTTATATTATGGATCTTTCTAAAAAACAGACACATTTTAAGCTTTATAAACCTTATGGTTATTTGAGTCAATTTGTTAATAATCAAAACAAAAGGCGTAACAAAAAACTACTTGGTGCTCTCAATGATTTTCCTGAAAACCTGATGGCTATTGGTCGATTGGATGAAAAATCTGAAGGGTTGTTGCTGTTAACTACCGATGGGAAAGCAAGTGATTACATAAGAAGCTCTAATATTGAAAAAGAATATTATGTGATGGTTGATGGCATAATGCATTCTGAAACAATTGAAACACTAAAACATGGTGTCGTTATTTCTGTTCAAGGAAAACCTTACCGAACGAAGCCTTGCAAGGCTTTTCTATTAATTTCTGCTCCCGATGTACCAGAACGTTTTGTAAGAGATATCAAACATGGACCAACCTCTTGGTTGTCTATAACTTTAACAGAAGGTAAATTTAGACAAGTTAGAAAAATGACTGCTGCTGTTGGATTTCCTACACTAAGATTGGTTCGTGTAAGAATAGGAGAATTTAAGATTGGACAAATGCAACCAGGGAATTTTGAGCAAATAGATATTATTCCTTTATAACGATAAGTGTTGCTTTAACACCAGTTGCTAAATTCCAAATACCAGTTGCAATAATGTTTCCTGTACTATCCAATATTTGAAGTTCGGCTGTATTTGGTCCCGAATCTCCTTGGTTTAAAGCTTGAAAATCGATTTTATTAAACCCTTCTACAAGATCTAATTGAAATCCATTAAATGAAGATTGTAATAAGGCGTTTGGCATAACCACTTCATCATTCACAAATATGCGAACACGATCTCCATCTGGATACATATGGTCTCGATAAATAACATTGACTTTTGAAACACCTGTTTTAAAATCTCCTAGATATTGATTGGTCGTGCTTCCGTTTTCTCTAGAACCAACTTCTTCTTTTGCATATCCAGTATGTCTTTTTAATTGTTTTGTATATAATTCGGCTGGATTACCAAATTCTTCCGATTGAAACATGGAGAATTCTTTCTCATTAGAATTGGAAAGTGGATTTTGCTTTGGTACAGATAATCCATTAATTTTATCGGAATCTGAATTACCTAATCCGTTATTTTCTATCGGCTTGGACTCTAGAAGTGTATTACTCTCACTTCCCTCCTTGCTCTCTTTTGCTGGAATTGCTGTCGATTCATTTCTATTATCTATTTGAGAATAAATAGATAATGAAAATATACAAAAGAAAATGAGGCAAACATTTTTCATAACACGTATTAGTTTATATAACGAATTTTAAGACCAAAAGGTATGAGACAAAAATCGTTCCTAAATAAAACATATCCAATTTTTTATCAAAATTTTAATTTTTCAAACTTAAGCAATCCTATTAAACATTATCCCTACTCTTTGTTAATGTGTTAAATAATGTTAAAATACTATTATGTTATACATGGTACTGTAACAATTTTAAAATTGTATCGTCTATATAGTATCAATCAAACTTAAAAAACATAAAATCATGAGAACATTAAACAGTAATCAAGTATCAGAAAGAGTTATTACAAGTAAGGGATTTACTTGGAACAGTAAAAGAAGATTTAGATAATAGTATCTAAACATCATACATCAATCAAAAAAAACTTAGAAATTATGAGAACATTAAACAGTAATCAAGTATCGGAAAGAGTAAACACAAGTAAAGGTTTTACTTGGAATAGCAAAAGAAGATTTAGATAATCTAAACATTAGTCATCAATCAAAAAACTTAGAAATTATGAGAACTTTAGACAGCAATCAAATATCGCATAAACCTAATACAAGTAAAAGTTATACTTGGAATAGTAAAAGAAGATGTAGATAAGGTATAGAACGAATCATTCTTATTCCTTTATTAAAGACCCTAAAAGCTTAAAATGCTTTAGAAACCAAACCAATTAAAAACAATCAAAATGAAAGCAGTTATTAAAATTTCCAGAGATTCTTACGAGAAAGTAAAACATCTTTCAGTTAATAAACTCGTCAAGAGATTTAATAACTCTGACGATGAACTTTGGACAGGCATTAAGCGTTTTGCGCATTAAAAAATGAATTAGTCTTTAAAAAAGTCAGCATTAACATGCTGGCTTTTTTTTATTTATCTTCTTCAAACTTTGCAACTTCTTCTTCTTCAATCACTCCATAAAGAATGTTTATTTTTTTCCTTCCCCAGTCCTTTGCAGCTTGAACATCAACTCCCATATAGATATCTATTTTATTTTTCCAACGAGAATGCATTTTGTCCTTCACCAAATAGATCTCTTTAAAACCTTCAATTTTAACAGGTGTATTATGTGTTAATCCTAAACCAAGTAAATCTCTAGAAACAGCAATGTATTTTAACCCTGGATATAAACTATCACCAAAAGCTGTAATATGTGGATTATCATTGGTTTGATAGGATAACGAATTATAAGCAGTAGCCGTCACCTTAAGGGGCTTCCATGTATATGGATCTTTCGTTTTTTCTGTGCAAGTCGTAATTAAGAGAAACGCTGATATTGCTAGAGATATTTTTATATACATTTTTTTTAACCTATGAATAAATATACAATTTTTAAAGAGATATAAAACCTGTCTTACTTTTTTGTAACTTCACATCATAAACCAACGTAACAAACATATGAAAACCAACGTATTAATTTTATTTACTCTATTAGCATGCTTTTCTTGTAAAAAAGATGTCAAACAAACTGAAAATTCAACAGTAAACAATGACTCACTAGCCTTAGTTGAAAGGGCAAAAGCCATACATGAAAGAGTTATTACACTCGATACACATGATGATATTGATATAAATAATTTCACCGATTCACTTAACTATACTCAAGAATTAACATCGCAAGTAACCTTGCCTAAAATGAAAGCAGGTGGCCTAGATGTTGCTTGGTTTATTGTCTATACAGGACAAGATACCTTAACGGATGAAGGTTATAAAATGGCTTATGAAAATGCCATGTCTAAGTTTGATGCCATTCATAAATTAGTTGAAGATATTGCACCAGATCAAATAGAACTTGCAGTAACATCAGACGATGTGAGACGCATCCATGCTTCTGGAAAAAAAATAGCCATGATAGGTGTTGAAAATGGTTATCCAATTGGATTAGATATAAAAAATGTAGAAAAATTCTATAATCTAGGAGCTCGATATTTATCATTAGCTCATAATGGTCATAGTCAGTTAAGCGATAGTCATACTGGTGAAGCAGAAGGCGTTTGGCTAAATAAAGGGCTAAGCGACTTAGGCAAAGAAGTGATTGTTGAAATGAACCGTTTAGGTATGATGGTAGATGTGTCTCACCCTTCTAAAGAAGCTATGAAACAAATGATAGAACTTAGTAAAGCTCCAATAATAGCGTCACATTCGGCTGCAAGAGCATTGAGTGATGAAAGTAGAAATCTGGATGACGAACAATTGCAATGGTTGAAGGATAATGGTGGTGTCGTGCAAGTTGTTGCTTTAGACGATTACTTAAATATTAATAAAATGAACATAAGAAATGCTAAAATACTTAGCATTCAAAAACAAGTAGCAGATTCCTTAGGTGTTAAATGGTATACATCTAAAGAAGAAGTTATGGCTTTAGAACCAAAAGAACAAGAAACCTTTTTTGGATATTATAAAAAAGTATTAGACTTAGGAAATGCTAAAGCCAATAAAATTGAAGGCTTCCCTCCTAACGTGAATGTTTCAGATTTGGTAGATCATATCGATTATATCGTTGAAAAGATTGGTATTGATCATGTTGGTATTAGTAGCGATTTTGATGGTGGTGGTGGTATTGAAGGTTGGAATAACGCTTCTGAAACCTTTAACGTAACATTAGAACTGGTAAAACGTGGTTATACCGAAGAACAGATTGGCATGATCTGGAGTGGGAATTTATTACGTGTCTTGGATGACGTACAAGCTTATGCCGATTCTTTAAAATAAATGTATAGATAATTTAATTAAAAAAGAGAGCCAACAGGCTCTCTTTTTAGTTTTTATAAGACATTTTTTAATATGCTAATAATGTTTTCAAAGCTGCTTCAAACTTCCCTTTAGCCAAATACTGGTCTTCCAATTGATTGATAAATGGAATTGGAGTGTCCATACTCGCTACACGTTTTACAGGAGCATCTAAAGCTTCGAAACAATGTTCCATAATCATGGATGAAATATCAGAAGCAATACCTCCAAACAAAGAGTCTTCTTGTAAAATAATAGCACGACTTGTTTTCCTAACCGAAGCATAGATAGCTTCAGTATCTAAAGGTTGTAATGTTCTTAAATCAATTAAATCTGCTTGAATGTCTGGGTTTTTCTCTAAAGTTTCTAAAGCCCAATGGACTCCTGCACCATAAGTAATAATGGTTACTTGATTACCTTCTTTTATAAGCGAAGCTTTTCCGAAAGGTAAGGTAAAATAGTCTGTTGGCACTTCTTGTCTAATACTTCTATACAAAGCTTTATGTTCGAAAAACAACACGGGGTTTGGATCGTTAATGGCTGTTGCTAATAAGCCTTTGGCATCTGCTGGAAAAGCAGGATAAACCACTTTTAATCCTGGCGTTTTTGTAAACCAAGCTTCGTTGGTTTGCGAATGAAAAGGTCCTGCAGCAACTCCAGCGCCACAAGGCATTCTAACCACAACATCTGCTTCTTGGTTCCATCTATAATGAGATTTTGCTAAATAATTAACAACAGGATTAAAACCTGAAGTCACAAAATCTGCAAATTGCATCTCTACTACAGACTTCATACCAGCAATCGATAAGCCCATACCGGTTTCAACAATAGCAGATTCGCAAATAGGTGTATTTCTCACTCTATCTTTTCCAAATTGCTCTACAAAACCATCTGTTATTTTAAAAACGCCTCCATATTCTGCAACATCCTGACCCATAATTACAAGGTGGTTATGTTGCTCCATGGATTGTTTTAAACCTTCAGAAATAGCATCAATTAAACGCAACTCTTTAGTTTCTGAATTTCCTATAACCTCCTTATATTCAAAAGGTTTGTATATGTCAACTAACTCTTCACTTTCATTAGCTACAATAGCATCTTCATCGAAAGCCATTTGAAGATGTTCGTTAATTTCATTAATAATTTCTTCTCTAAAAGATGCTTCTTGTGATTCATTTAAAACCCCTTCCTCTTTAAGATAGGTTTGAAAATTATCAAGAGGATCTTTTTTAGCCCAAGCATCCATTAAATCTTGTGGTACATACTTGGTGCCACTTGCCTCTTCATGTCCACGCATTCTAAAGGTTTTAAATTCTAATAACACAGGACGTGGGTTTTTCCTAATGCTTTCAGCCAGGTCTTTTACTTTAGTATAGACTTCAAGAATGTTATTACCGTCAATAATATGAGATTCCATACCGTAACCCAAAGCTCGGTCTGCAATGTCTTTACAATTGTATTGCTCGTTGGTTGGTGTTGATAAACCATAACCGTTATTTTCAACACAAAACATCACTGGTAATTGCCAGACTGAAGCTACGTTTAAAGCTTCATGAAAATCTCCTTCACTTGTACCTCCTTCTCCTGTAAATACGGCAGTTACTTGATTTTTGTTTTGTAATTTACTAGCCAAAGCAATGCCATCAGCAACTCCTAATTGTGGCCCTAAATGCGAAATCATACCCACAATTTTGAACTCTTGAGTACCAAAGTGAAACGATCTGTCTCGACCCTTAGTAAAGCCATTGGCTTTTCCTTGCCATTGACTGAATAAACGATATAATGGAATTTCTCTAGTTGTAAAAACACCTAAGTTTCTATGCATTGGCAAAATATATTCCTCTTTTTGCAAAGACATAGTAACACCAACAGAAATAGCTTCTTGACCAATGCCAGAAAACCATTTAGACACTTTTCCTTGACGTAAAAGAATGAGCATTTTTTCCTCGATCAATCGAGGCTTTAGCATGTTTTTATATAACTCTAGTAATTCTGTAGAATCTAGATTTGTTTTATTGTATTGTATTTCAGTAGGTATAGCCACGTGCGTACTCATAAAAATTGTTTGTCAAATATAGTATAAATTGAGAATTTCAATTGAAATTCTTAAAATAATTAGTGTTCCAAACTTTATAATGTTTTCGTACATTTGTAATACATTCTTATTAAAACAAATACCATGAATAATATACCTAGCGTTAATTTAAAAGATTTTACTTCAGGAGATCCAGTTAGAAAACAAAAGTTTGTAGACGAAATTGGGAAAGCATACGAAGACATTGGATTTGTAGCATTAAAAGGTCATTTTTTAGATGATGCCTTAGTAGACAACTTATATAGCGAAGTCAAAGAATTCTTTGCATTACCAGTTGAAACCAAACAGAAATATGAAATTGAAGGCATTGGCGGACAAAGAGGTTATATTTCTTTTGGAAAAGAAAGTGCAAAAGGTAAAAAAGAAGGGGATTTAAAAGAGTTCTGGCATTTTGGTCAGTTTGTTGAAAACAACCCAAAACTAGAGGCTGAATATCCAAAAAACGTAGAAGTTAAAGAACTTCCAGAATTTAATAGAATAGGTAAAGAAACCTATAGAATGTTAGAAAAAACAGCCAAATATGTGCTTCGTGCTTTGGCGTTGCATTTAGGGTTGGAAGAAACGTATTTTGATAATTACATTCATAATGGAAATAGTATTTTAAGACCTATCCACTATCCTCCTATTTTTGAAGAACCAAAAAATGCCGTTCGTGCAGCAGCTCATGGAGACATCAATCTTATTACGTTGTTAATGGGTGCACAAGGACGTGGATTGCAAGTACAAAACAATCAAGGAGAATGGCTAGATGCCATTGCGGAACCAGACGAATTAATGATTAATGTTGGAGACATGCTTTCCAGACATACAAATAACAAACTAAAATCGACCATTCATCGTGTTATCAATCCGCCAAGAGAACTTTGGGGAACATCACGTTATTCTATTCCTTTCTTTATGCATCCTATAAGTGATATGAAATTAGATGTCTTAGACAGTTGTATCGATGAAAACAACCCTAAGCAATTTGAAGATATTACTGCTGGTGAATTCTTAAATGAGCGTCTTATTGAGTTGGGACTTATTAAGAAATAGATTTTTATGGATTTACAAGACCAATTAAAGAATCTATTTCCAGATCATGAGCCTGAAGTGACTTCAGAAGAAAACCAAGATAAAGAAACTGATTTATGGATACAAGATGAGCCTATCATCTGTAAATACGAAAAAAGAAAAGGAAAGCCTATTACAATTCTTGAAGGCTACACAGGTGCAACTGAGGACTTTAAAGCACTTGCCAAAGACATAAAAACTACCCTCAGCGTTGGTGGTAGCTTTAAGGATGATAAAATTATTATACAAGGAGATTTTAGAGATAAAATCATGAAGATTTTAATAGATAAAGGGTTTCAAGTGAAACGTGTTGGGGGTTGATGAGTAAAAAGACATTACATATAACCAATGGTAATAGTTTAACCAATTACCTTAAAGAACTTGATATTCCTGGACATATTCTTACATGGCAAGAAATGTTATGTGAAGGACCTCTAAGTCTTGAAATAAATACAGATGAGTTTCTAACCAAAAGAAAAGAATTTTTAAACAGTTTCTATCACATAGAAATAAATGAAGATGAATTTAAGCAGGAATTAAGTGTTTTAAATGATACCTCAGGTTTTTCAGAAATAGTGCTTTGGTTTGAATATGATTTGTTTTGCCATATTAATTTGCTGGCAGTCATAAAATTATTGAATGAAAAAAACATTCAGCTTCCACTTTTTTTGGTTTGTAGTGGGAGAATTAAAGGAGAAACGCAACTTAAAGGGCTTTCAGAATTATCACCCGATCAATTATTTAATCACTTTCACGATAAGGTAAAATTAAAAGACAGTGATATTGATTTAGCAATCACTTTATGGCAAATTTATTGTGGAAAAGATCATAATTTATTTAAACCATATATAACAAAAAAATCTTCTTTTAAATATTTAAATGCTTGTTTAAAAGCACATTTAAAACGTTTTCCAAATTTAAAATCTGGATTAAGTGTATTAGAAAATAACATTCTAAAAATAATTAATGAAAAAACTATTAAATCTAAAAATCAACTCATTGGATATGTGCTTAATTACCAAGGATATTATGGATTTGGAGATATGCAGATATTAAGATTAATAGACTTGTTACAGGTATTTTATACAGAAGAAGACCATAAAATAACTTTGAATAGAAAAGGTCATGAGGCTTTAATTGGGTATCAGAATTTTTCTTCCGAAATAAATAATAACTTAATATTTGGAGGTGTAGAGAGGTTGAATTTCTCTTATAATGACAAAACAAATATTTTAATTAAAACACAACTTAATGTCGATTAAAGACTCAGAATTAATATTAAATCCAGATGGTAGTATTTATCATCTAAATTTAAAACCTGAACACATTGCGAATAATATCATTCTTGTTGGAGATCAGGATCGTGTAGAAAAAGTTACCAAACACTTTGATAGCATTGAATTTTCTACTCAAAAAAGGGAATTTAAAACACAAACTGGATTC
The DNA here is from genome assembly GCA_003144015.1 of Flavobacteriaceae bacterium LYZ1037. Classification (GTDB taxonomy): domain Bacteria; phylum Bacteroidota; class Bacteroidia; order Flavobacteriales; family Flavobacteriaceae; genus Xanthomarina. The sequence goes on from QFWS01000005.1 coordinate 43,863, forward strand.
TATAAAGGGAAACGATTAACAGTTATTTCTACTGGAATTGGTCCGGATAACATAGATATTGTTTTAAATGAATTGGATGCTTTAGTAAATATTGATTTAATTACCAGAAAACCTAAAGAAACTCTAACTAGTCTTAACTTTATTAGAATTGGTACATCAGGTTCTTTACAACAAGATGTGCCTGTTGATGCTTTTTTAATGAGTACTCATGGTTTAGATTTAAATGGCATGCTTCATTCTTATAAAACTGAAGGTATAGATAATCCCGACTTTGAAAATGCTTTTATAGAATTCACCAATTGGAACTCAAAAAAAGCAAGACCAATACTTATTAATAACAGTAAAATACTAGAAAAGATATTTGAGAGCGACCAAACTTATAAGGGAATAACTGCTACAGCAGGTGGTTTTTATGGAGCTCAAGGTCGTGTTTTAAGATTACCTGTACAGGATTCAGATTTTAACAAGAAACTAGATACTTTTAATTATCAAGGTATTCGTATTACAAATCTTGAAATGGAAACATCTGCTATTTATGGTCTATCAAAACTTTTAGGTCATCAAGCACTCTCGTTAAATGCCATCATTGCTAATAGGGCCACTGGTCAATTTAGTGAAAACCCAAAAGGTGTTGTAGAAAAATTAATAACTTATGCCTTAAACAAGTTGGCATAATACCATCTCATGTTCTTAATAGAGCATGCAAATTAAACTTTTAAAATGAAAACAATTCATATTGGTGGCGTTCCAGAACATTTTAATCTAGCTTGGTATTTAGCTCTAAAAAACGGAGATTTTAAAAAAGCGGGTATCAACCTTAGATGGAAAGATTATCATAGTGGAACAGGTGCTATGACAAAAGCTCTAAGAAAAGGCGAAATTGATATGGCTGTTATTTTAACTGAAGGTATTATAAAAGATATTGTTGAAGGAAACCCTAGCAAAATAATACAAACCTTTGTAAAAACCCCTTTAATTTGGGGAATCCACGTTGCACATAAATCTGATTATAAATCTATAAAAGATATTAGAGGGACTAAAGCTGCAATCAGTCGTTATGGATCTGGCTCTCATTTAATGGCCTTCATTCATGCTAAGAATAACCATTGGAATTTAGAAACCGATTTAAATTTCGAAGTCGTAAAAAACCTTGATGGCGCTGTTGAATGTCTTACTGAAGGCAAAGCAGATTATTTTATGTGGGAAAAATTTATGACAAAGCCTATTGTTGACAATGGTGTTTTTAGAAGAATTGGTAATTGTCCTACTCCTTGGCCATGTTTTGTAGTTGCTGTTAGCGATAAATCTTTAGAAATACATAAAGAAGAAATTAAAACCATTTTAAACATCATTAACAAAACAACTATTCGATTTAAAGAAATTCCTAAAATTGATGAAATTATAGCTAAAAGGTATTCGCAAAAGATTGAGGATGTTCAAGAGTGGTTAGCATTAACTGAATGGTCACAAGAGCTTATAAATGAGAAAACTATCAATGAAGTCCAAGACCAATTATTAGCATTGAATATAATACCAAAAAAACTAAACTATTCAGAGTTAGTCTCAATAATTTAACATTTGTGTTTTCACAAAACACTTAATTATCACCATGTTAAATCGCTACGTTTTATTAAAATGTTAAAAAAAATTTAGTTTTTCAAGTCTAATCTCTTATATTTGCTTAATAACAAACCAATTTGTTTATGCTATTGATCATTACTTTACTACTTTCTTTTCTTGTTGCAGTTAATTTTTTACTACTTATTTTTAGTTGTAATAAAACGACAAAGCGTCAATCGGTTAAAGAAAACAAACCTACATTCGTAATTAATAATTCTACCAATCAAGAGGTTTCAACCCAACTTGCTCCAACAGGAAGTTAGTTTTACTAAAATGCTTATTGCCAAACCAATATCCTCTATTAGCACTTAATGGAGATGGATGACCTGTTTCTAATATAAAGTGTTTATTACTATCAATTAATTTTCGTTTCTTTTTTGCATATCCTCCCCAAAGTAAAAATACCACTTGTTCTTTATTATCGTTAATTATCTGTATTACTGCATCTGTAAATTGCTCCCATCCTTGTTTTTGATGACTGCCAGCTTCACTTTCTCTAACCGTTAATGTGGCATTAATTAAAAAGACGCCTTGATTTGCCCAACGCATTAAATTGCCACTTTTTGGATATGGAACTCCTAAATCTTGTTCAATTTCTTTAAATATATTTTTTAAAGAAGGTGGATGACTTATCTCATCATTTACCGAAAAGCACAAACCATTTGCTTGTCCTTTCCCATGATAAGGGTCTTGACCTATAATGACCACTTTTAATTTGTCTAATGGACAATAATTAAATGCATTAAATATGTCTGTTTCTGGAGGATAACAGTTATTTGATTGATATTCACGTGTTACAAAGTTTTTTAAATTCTTAAAATATAGCTTATTAAATTCATTCTTTAAATAGGGTTGCCAAGACTTATTGATTTTAATCATCATTTATTATCTTCGTTTTAAAGTCAGAACTAAAATAATACTATCTTTATTCTTAATAAAATAATTGACGTTTGAAAAAATTAAAATTCCCAACAGCCCAAACCATTTTAATACTAATTGCAGCAGCAGTCGCGCTACTAACATGGTTAGTACCAGCTGGAAAATACGATTCTCTAACATATAATAAAGATGTTAACACCTTTACAAGAAGTAATCTAGAGAGTTCTACCACGCTTGAAGCCTCGCAAAAAACATTGGAAGATTTAAATATTAAAATTCCACTTGAGAAATTTACAAATGGAGATATTTGGAAACCTATATCAATTCCAAATACCTATCAAGAAGTTGAGGCGAAACCACAAGGAGTTTTAGCTTTTTTTAAATCGCCTGTAAAAGGTATTATTGAAGCTGCTGATATAATCTTTCTTGTTTTAATTATTGGAGGATTGATTGGAATTATGAATTTGACTGGTGCATTTGATGCTGGTATTTCTTGGTTAGCAAATGCCCTCAAAGGGCACGAGTATGTTTTAATTATTCTGGTTACAATTTTAATTGCATTAGGAGGAACAACATTTGGTTTAGCAGAAGAAACCATTGCCTTCTACCCTATTCTAATCCCTATGTTTTTAGCTGCAAAATACGATGCGATGGTGCCTTTAGCAGCTATTTATATTGGATCTTCAATAGGAACCATGTGTTCAACTGTCAATCCGTTTAGCGTTATTATTGCTTCAGATGCAGCTGGAATTAACTGGACAACAGGATTAACAGGTAGAGTGATTATGCTTGTTTTAGGAACTTTAATCTGTATCATCTACATTTTACGCTATGCAAATCGTGTTAAAAAAGATCCTTCAAAATCCATAATATATAATCAGAAAGAACAAATAGAAGCCTTATTTGGAACTGATTCAAATTCTAGAATTAAACTAACAGCGAGATTACGTCTTATTTTATTTGTTTTCGCCATGTGTTTTATCATCATGATTTACGGTGTGTCTCAATTAGAATGGTGGTTTTTAGAAATGACAACCGTCTTTTTTGTAGGTGCCATACTTATTGGTTTTATTGGCAAGATTCAAGAAGCTACATTTGTTGATACCTTTGTTAAAGGAGCTGGAGATTTATTGGGTGTAGCTATAATTATTGGAATTGCCAGAGGCGTTTCGGTTTTAATGGAAGATGGTTTAATAAGTGATACGATACTCTTTCATTCTAGCAATTTAACCGAGGGCATGAATAAAGGCGTTTTTGCTAATGTGATGCTGTTTATTTATGGAGGCTTGTCCTTCTTTATTCCAAGTTCTTCGGGTATGGCTGTTTTAACCATGCCAATTATGTCCCCTTTAGCAGACACGGTAGGATTTGGTAGAGAAATAATTGTAAACTGTTACCAATACGGTATGGGGTTGTTTGCTTTTATAAACCCAACAGGATTGATTCTTGCTTCGTTAGCTATTGTGAAAGTGGGTTATGATAAATGGTTGAAATTTGTGATGCCTTTAGTTCTCATACTTACGTTATTTACTATGATTATGCTAACAATTTTAGTGTATATCTAAATAATTGCATCTGTTTAATTATTTTTTAAAAACTCAACAATATCTTTGTTAACCATTTCTGCTTGGTCTATTGATAAAAAATGTCCAGCATTCTTAATCATTTTTGCTTGGCCATTAGGGATTAGTTCTTTAGCTAAACGAATGCTCTTTTTGTTATTTATCATATCATCATCACCAATTAAAACTAGAACAGGCATTTTTAACGATTTAAAGTCTTGCTTTGAAAACGGCATCATATCAACAACAAATTTGTTTATAGAGTCCTTTTCATTAGCAATCTCATATTGTTCAATATAGGTTTTACTAATATTATCTACATGACTTGACATCGATTCTAAAGTTTCCTGTACTTGTCTTTCGTTTGAAGAAAACGTGTGAATAATATTCTTTAATAAATTGGTGCTAGGACGAATCCATATAAAGGTTTGAGCAGGACTTAACAGCACCATACTTTGTATGTTTTCTTGGTGTCTCAAAGCCATATTAACAGCTAACCATCCTCCTCTTGAAGCTCCAATAAGATGAAATTTTTTAAGTTTTAGCTTAGTAAATATCTCTTGATACCAAGAGTTAATTTGGTCCAAATTTTCTATTTCATTTGAAATAAAAGATTTTCCTGGTTCTAATATAAAATCAATGGCAAAAACTCTATAGTTTTCAGATAAAGCTTTAATATTTGGATACCACATAGTGGAACTAGCATTCATTCCATGTAAAAGCACCACAGATTCTTTATGGCTCTCTCCAGAAACGATTACGTGGGCAGTTCCATAACTGGTTGGAATATATAATTCTTCAAACGGCACATCCCAAAGTTTTAATGAAGCATCATATGCTTTAAAAAAGGAAGCGTATTCCGGTTGTGGATTGGTTATATAATCAGGTTTATCTGCATATTTTATATAATCATTTTCACAACTTGTTAAGTTCATTAAAATTAAAAACAGACAATATATTTTAATCTTTTGCATCGTAAATTCATTAGAATATTCAAATCTACATAATTAATAATCTAACTCAATCATTAAAACATAATACGTAACTTTGTTTTCTTAAAAATAGATTAAGCATGCCTGCTTCAAAGGGAAAAAAAAATATACATATACATACTAAAACCTTACAAGATTTAGAATTACAAACAGTTCTAAATCAAGTAAGCGAGTTATGCATTACCGCTTTAGGACATGAAAAAGCCTTACTGATAGAGCCTTACAATAATAATGAAGCTGTTCTTAAAGCATTAACACTTACAAATGAATACTTAGCATCTTTTTATAATGAAAATCGAATTCCAAATCATGGGTTTGAAACCATAAGTAAGGAACTAAAACTCTTAAAAATTGAGAACACCTATTTAGAAACACATAGTTTAAAAAAAATTGTTGCAATTTCATTAACGTCGAATGAAATTATTAAATTTTTAAAGAAATTTGAAGAATACTATCCTTATTTAAATCAATATGCTTCCAATATTGAAGTCACAAAAGTAATTATCGAACAGATTGATGGTATCGTTGATAGATTTGGAGATGTTAAAGATGTAGCTTCCCCTTTACTTTTAGAATTAAGACAAGACATTAATAGATTAAAAGGCAAAATTAATCAAAGCTTTGCTTCGGCATTAAATACCTATCATAATTTAGAGTATTTAGATGATATTCGAGAATCTGTTGTCGACAATAAACGGGTATTAGCAGTTAAAGCTATGTATAGGCGTAAAGTTAAAGGAGCCATTATGGGTGGAAGCAAGACGGGCAGCATTGTTTATATTGAACCCGAAACCACCTTACAGCACACTAGAGAACTAAACAATCTGGAATACGAAGAAAATGAAGAGGTTATTAGAATTTTAAAATCATTGACAGATTTTATACGTCCGTTTTTACCTCTTTTAAAGCAATATCAAGAGTTTCTAACAGAATTAGATGTTATTTCTGCAAAAGCAAAATACGCAAAATCTTTAAATGCTATTTTACCCGAAATAAGTGAAGAAAGACAGATGCTTTTGCGTGATGCTTTTCACCCTCTTTTATATTTAAGTAATATAAAAAAGAAGGAAAAAACATTTCCACAATCCATAGAGCTCAATCAAGAAAACAGAATTATAGTTATTTCCGGGCCAAATGCTGGAGGAAAAAGTATTACATTAAAAACAGTTGGTTTGCTTCAACTCATGTTGCAAAGTGGTTTATTAATTCCTGTTCATGAACGAAGTAAGGTCTTTTTATTCGATAGAATTATTACAGATATAGGCGATAATCAATCTATAGAAAATCATTTAAGCACCTATAGCTATCGCTTAAAGCAGATGAATTATTTCCTGAAAAAGTGTAATAAAAACACGTTGTTTCTTATTGATGAATTTGGAACAGGATCTGATCCGGAATTAGGTGGTGCTTTGGCAGAAACCTTCTTAGAGGAGTTTTATCATCGTGAAGCCTTTGGAATTATAACAACCCATTACTCCAACCTTAAAATTTTAGCCAGCGAATTACCGTTTATGCAGAATGCCAATATGATGTTCGATGAGAAAACTTTAGAACCTATTTATAAACTAGCATTAGGCCAGGCAGGAAGTTCTTTCACCTTTGAAGTAGCACAAAAAAATGGTATTCCATACTCTTTAATTAACAGAGCTAAGAAGAAAATAGAAAAAGGCAAAGTGCGTTTTGACAGAACTATTGCTAAACTCCAAAAAGAACGTTCTAAACTTGAAAAAACAGAACAATCCTTAAAAGTTAACGAACGTAAAAAATTATCTGAAGCTGAGAAACTAGAAGAGATTAATGTTAAAATTCAGAAGAAACTAGAGAGTTATCAAGAGCTTTATGATAGCAATCAACGTTTGATATATTTAGGTCAAAAAATAAACGATCTATCTGAAAAATATTTTGAAAACAAACGCAAAAAAGAGTTAATGGATGAAATGTTTAAACTGGTCCAAATAGAAAATTCCAAGCGTAAAAAAGTGTCAGCAAAACAGAAAAAAACTGAAAAGGCTAAAGAAAAGCAAATCAAACAAGAAGCTGAGAAAAAGGTAGAAGTAATTCGAAAAAAGAAAAAAGTTGAAAAACAAAAAAAGGCTCTTCAACCTCCAAAACCTAAACCAATATTAAAAGTTGGCGATCGTGTACGATTAGAAGATGGTCGCGCTGTTGGTAGTATCGATAATATTGAAAAAAACAAAGCCATAGTAAATTATGGCATGTTTACAACTAATGTTAGCTTGGATAAGTTGGAGTTGGTTGAAGCTATAAAATAGCATGATAGAATTAGAGCAAAATAAACAATTAATCCTTTTTGATGGCGTTTGCAATCTGTGCAATGCCAGTGTGCAATACGTTATAAAACACGACAAAAATAACGAGTTTATGTTTGCGCCATTACAAGGTGAAACTGGAAAACAAATTATAAATCATTACAAAATTGACACTTCCAAAATAGACTCTATTATTCTATATACTAATACCAATAAAATATATTTTAAATCTACAGCTGCATTAAAAATTGCTAGCAAATTAGGTTTTCCAACAAATCTGTTGCGTGTGTTTTTAATAGTTCCAGCTTTTATAAGAAATTGGGTTTATAACTATATTGCAAAAAATCGTTATAAATGGTATGGAAAACAAAATGAATGCATGATTCCTACTGAGAATTTAAAAGCGAAATTTTTAAATTAGAGCAAAATTTATTTGTAAATTTATAATACATTTGAACCTTATTATGAAAAATACGCTTACTTATTTCGTTTTGCCGTTATTGCTTTTAACAACAACGTTTTCTTTTGGGCAAGAAATTGAAACCCAAGCAGAAAAAAGGGTCGTTAAAAACGAAATCTCTTTTGAAGTGCTTCAACTTATTAATGGTGTTTATCAACTTTCATACGAACGCTATGTTTGGAATAATTTTTCTGCTGCAATAGCCATTCGGTTATAAAGGAAAAGAAGGTCTTATAAAGCTATCTGGAATAGATACCGACCAAATAAAGACGGGAGAAGTGTTTTATACTGGTTACCAGATTGCTCCTGAAATTAGATACTATTTAAAAAACACATCCAACAATAATTTAACCGGGTTTTATTTTGGCCTCTATTTAAAGTATTCCAATTATAAATCGAGTCTTTCGGGTGCTTATATAAATGATGAAGGCACTAATTATGATTTAGAATTCGATATGAAACTAGATATTACTTCTGTTGGTTTTATGTTAGGTTATAAACTTCCTGTTACCAAAAGATTAAATATCGATTTTATGATTGCTGGACCAGGTTCTGGAAATTATAATTTTCAAATTAAAAATAAAAAAGATTTACCTGAGGAATTTTACGATGATTTAAACGAGGCTCTTGAAGAATATAATATATTAGATTTTATTAATTCAGATTTCAGATTTTCAGAGGTCAATAATAAATCGAAATTTTCAGCATTTTCATTTAGATATGGTATTGCTGTAGGATACACATTTTAACAATCACTTATTTATACTTAACTAATTACTATGAAAAACACATTTAAATTTATTTGCACACTTGCTTTAATCATTATTGTTTCAAGTTGCTCTAGTATCAAAGTTGTAGATTCTTGGAAATCTGAAACAGCAAGTTCTATTAAAGATAACAACATCTTAGTTATTGCAAGAACACAAGATAAACAAGCAAGAATTGCTTTCGAACAAGCAATGGCTAATCAAATGAGAGCCAATGGAATTAAAGCTACAGAAAGCTTTAGAAAATTTCCAAACTTGTTGCCAGATGAAAAACTTTCAGAAGAAAAACTAAAAAACTTTAAAGCATTTTTAGATAACGAAGGATATGATGGTATTGCAGTTACTGTTGTAAAAGACATGAGAGAATCTACACAAACTACAGAAGATGGTGGTTACTATGCTGGAGCAAGTTATGGTTATGGTTACGGAGGTTTTTATCCTTCTTATTATGGTGGTTTTTATGGTTACTATTCACATCCTATGTCTTATTCTACATATGGAAGTTATACACCAAGTACATATACAACTACTACAACCAAAACATATATTGTTGAAACTGTAGTTTACGATTTAGAACAACCAGAAGAAAAACAATTAGTAGCTGTTGTAACGTCTCAAATTGAAGACCCAAAAGATGTTACTAAAAATGCTGAAGAATACACTAAAAAAGTAGCTGAGAGCCTTAATGGAAAATAATTAAGCATCGAACTTAAAAAGTTAAAAAAGGTCTTGAATAGTATTCAGGGCCTTTTTTTTGATCTTTTTTAATTAAGTGCAAATTTTACACTTATAATACATCAAAATAATAACATATTTAACAAGCTAAAAATATTTTATAAGATACATTTGCAGCTTCTAAAATTCTTTAAAATGAATGCGACTAAATATTATATTGCCGTAATATCTGCCTTTACTATTTGGGGGTTTTTTAGTGTCGTTTTAAAATCGTTAGACGATTTTACAGCCTTTGATATATTAAGTTATCGCTCTGTTTTATCGGCTGCAATTATGATGGTTATTACGTTACTTTTAAGACCAAAAGCACTTAAAAAAAATGTTTCATTATTTAAGTCTTTCGAAAGCAAAATTCAGTATCGTATTTTATGGATTAACATGCTTAGTGGTTTATTTTTAGCACTAAATTGGTATATTTTTATCTATGTTATGAATAATGTTAGCGTTAGTGCAACCTCATTAGCCTATCTTATTTGTCCTATTTTAACAATGGTTTTGGCTTTTATTATTTTAAAGGAAAAACTCTTTAAGCTCCAATGGTTTTCTGTGGCATTAAGCTTTTTAGGTTGCTTATTACTTTCTTTAGGAAATTTTATGGATCTTTTTTATAGTATGATTATTGCCTTTTCTTATGCAATCTATTTAATTTTACAACGAAAAAATCAAGAAATGGATCGTTTTGTTGTGCTTACATTTCAAATATCTTTTGCTGTAATCTTATTGTTTCCGTTTTTTATGACTTACGATTTCAATACGGAAAAAACAACCTTTTTTTATAGCATGATATTATTAATAGCTGTAGTATTTACTATTATTCCTATGTATTTAAACATTTATGCTCTTAAGGGATTACCATCTTCAGTTGTTGGCGTTTTTATTTATTTAAACCCAATTATAAACTTTTTCTTAGCTATTTTTTACTTTAAAGAAGAAATAACCTTAATGCAAGGCTTAAGTTATGTCCTTATTATAATATCGATTATTATTTTTAATATACCTGCATTAAAGCATCGAATTCACAGGCGTCGAGCTGCACATATTCAGTAAATATATTCTTAATTAAAAAAGGTCTTGAAGTATTTTCAAGACCTTTTTTGTAAACTTAACATAACAACTAACCAAAAAAATTAAAAAATAAGTTTAAAATTTTATCACTTAATAAATAGCACATTTATTTTGTTAATGTAAACTTATAAAAGTTTTAGAGAAGTCTATTTATAAAATCGATGAATGGATTGAATTAATTGTTTTAAGTATTAAACATGCTAAAATCATCTATCAAATACATAACTTATTGATTGTTAGAATAAAACTTTCGTTTTTTACTTCAAACTGTTCAATATAAAGTCTAAATCCTTATTATAATTATCCTTTAACAAGTAAGAATCTGTATAGTATTTAGAAGTGTTTGCCAAACCTAATTCTTGAAGTTTATAAATGGCATCTTTATATTCTAAAGAAGATTTCCCAGTAAGAATAACATCTAAATCGTTTCCATGTTTAGCATATTGATACACTTTTTGTAAACCAGATAAGTATAAATGGTCTTTTGTAAACCCACCTCCTCTATGTACACGAAGCGTAATAGCAAATGCTTTATCTTTTTGAAGCTTGTATTGATTGTACAGCAAATCGAAAGTATCAGAAAATGAATATCCTTTTATTAAACTATCTACAGCTATTACGCGATACGACAGTTCTTTTAACCTGGTTAATGTTAAACAGCCAGACATATATTCTGAATATACAGCCAAACCTTCTTGTGTCTCGACATTATTAGGGAAACCATTAGAGAAAATTTGTAAAGGCTGATTTACAGCATTAAATGTCGTAACCATGTGGACACCAATTTCATGATTTGCTAAAACCTGCAATTGGTTTTTACTGAACTTATGATTTTTTCTAAGAACTAAAGTTTGGGCACTATTTTGAACCATTGCAGCAGCCGAAATATTGGTTGAAAGCTTGATGTGATATTTAAAATCATAACGCTTAGAAAACGTCTCAAAATAATTTATAGCATCATGTGCCGAATACATTGGAAGCATATCTTCAGAAAATTCAGCATCATCAAACCTTAAAATAAACTTTGCATTGTCTAAATCTTTTTCTGTTGGAGTTCCAAAACTTTTTAAACTGTTATAATAAAATTTTCTTCCTTGATTAATAGTTTCAATACATTCAATCAATCCAGAATATTCATAAATAATATCTTCATACAAATTCCTTACTTCTTCGTGCTGAATCCGCTCTAATCTTTGTGAATAAAAGAGTCTATGAAGCTTAAATCCATTAAATTTTAATTTTGGATATTTAAATTGCGGTTCATAATTAAATTTTGAAGTATAAAATTGCTTCTTTTCACTTTCTATATTTAACGGATTGATATAATTTAGTAATTCAATTTTTTTTACCAATCTGTTTAAGTTGGCATCAATATCAAATAAGCTTTGGTGTTGTTCTATCAAATTTTCTGAAATCATTTATTCGAATAGGTTTTATAAAATTCTGAAGCGTGTTTTGGAAGTCTATATTTTAGCTCTTCTGAAACTTTAGCTACAACTTCTGGAAATAAGATTTGGTTATACTCATCGCAATATACTTTTGCAATTTCAGTTGCCAAAACTAAGGTATTTTTAAAGTTATTAGTAATGAATTTTAAAAAATATCCATTGCCTTGAAAAGTATCGTTAATTTTTGCTGTGGATTTAATGTTATTAGGAAAAACTATCTCTGAGAGACTTGTTCTCCAAGATTCAACAGCAGCTCCAAACCTATCATTATTAATGTTACTAGTTCCTAAATTCCATGTTGGCACTTCTCTATCCCAACGTTGCCAATTATAACTGTGCATATCGTAAACCACACAAACTCCAAACTTTTCTTCAAGTTTTTTAATTAAAGAAGCTACTACGTTATAAAAAGTGTCATGTTTTTTTAAACTATTTTGTTTCACTGCTTCAGGAAGTGGCTGTTTCCATAGTTGCTTTCCCCAAGCCGTTTCAAACACTGCTTCTTCAGATGGTCTATTTAAATCGTATTCAAACCTGGAATCGCAACCAGCAATAACTATTGGGTGAAAAGCAATCATGTTTTTGGTTTCTGGATCTTCTTCATACCATCTTTCATAGGCCGAATGCAAGCAGATTTCCCATAATTCTTTTCTAAATTGAAATCCATCATGAATTGCTGCACAAGCATAAGGCACATATGAATCTATTTTTAAAGTGAAGGAATAATCATCAGAAACTGCATGAAAAACAACTTCGTTTTGAATGTTATTAATAATTTCCGATACGCTTAACTTTTCCATAATTAAGAAATTTTAGTCTATTAAATTTAAAATAGTTCTTAAGCTTTCTCTTTTTTTATTTGATATAAAAAGATAATCATTTAATTTTATACTTTCTGTATTCCAAATTTTAACCTCAAAAACATCTATTAACTTATACTCTACTACTTCTGTATCATCAGCATTTCTGTAGATTTGATAGATACTGTAATCCATTTCCATTAATAAGCTTTCAAGAGATTTTAAATGATTTTTATGATTGTCTAATGTTTTAGAAGAATGAGTGTCTAAAACTTCACAAATTATTACGGGTTTATATGTTTCAATTATTTTTTTTGCGCCCAAAAGAGCAAAAAGTTCAGCACCTTCAATATCTATCTTTAATATAGTTATGCAATCCATTTTTAAAAGATCAATAGCTAATGTGTCTAAATCAAAAGCAATAATCTGTTCTTTAAACCCATGGTCGTAATGATTTGGTCTAAAATGTTCACGGATTGTTGCTGTAGAATCGGTTTCGTTATTAAAATATAAATCTAACACTTCAATTTTGTCTGAAATAGCAATAGGAAGTATGGTTGTATTATAGAATTTATTAGCCTTTATTAGCTTATTCACATAATAAACACAATTTGGATTTGGCTCAAAGCCTACATATTTACAATCTGGGTTTAAGCTCTTAATGCTTAATAAGGTCTGACCTATATTGACACCAATATCCAAAATAACTATCGATTGATTTGTCTGTTTAAAACTAGAAATTATATAATCCAACCAAGAAGATTTATGGTTTAAATTATGTAATCCTAAACCTTTAATAATTGGAATATTAACCTTTAGATTATTTATTGAAACACGAGAAGTGGTATTAAAATACTGAAGTAAATTTAGCTTGTTTAGAAGTTTATATAAAAAAATCATTTGTATGGATTAATGCGTTAAACTTCCCCATTCTGTCCAGGAGCCATCATAAACTGATAGGTTACGATAACCTGCTATATCTGCTCCCAAAGCCAAAACACAAGCCGTAATTCCAGATCCACAAGAGAAAGTAATGGCCTGGTTTGAATTAGTAATAGATTGAAACAGTTGTTGTAATTGAGTTTTAGATTTTAATAAACCTACTTCATTTATTAAAGTTTCAAAAGGGATGTTTATAGAGTTTGGAATATTACCACTTCTTAATCCTTCTCTTGGTTCCATTTCAATAGAATTAAATCTACCTTCTGAACGAGCATCGATAATTAAATGATTATGGTCTTGAGACTCTTTTTTTACATCATTAAAAAACTTCATGTAATGTGGTTTAAGTGACGCTTCAAAATCTCCTTTATCTCCTTTATATGTATGCTTGGTTTCCGTTTGAAAACCTGCTTTTTCCCAAGCAGGAAAACCTCCATTTAAAACGGCTATATTTTGAAACCCAAAAGCTTTAAACAACCACCAAACTCTAGGACTCGAATAAATACCTTTCTCGTCGTAAACAACAATGATACTGTTTTTACAAATACCCAGATTTTGAGCCTCATTTTCAAATTGATTTTCTGAAGGAAATGTGGTTGGAAAAGGCGCAGACACATCGCTAAACTTATTTTTTAAATCGAAAAATCGCGTAGAGGGAATTTGATTTTTTTTCATGTCCTTTATGTTTCCTGTTACTTTAGGAATTGTCGCATTCAGAATAACGAGATTTGGATGCAATAAGTGCTCTTGGAGCCAAGCAACAGTTACCAAAGGAGATTCTATTTTAAATTCAGAATTCATTTCGATTTTTTAGATATCAACAAATGCAAATACATAAATTAAGCATCTTCTACTGTTTTTCTCAAACGTGAACGTCTGTTAAAAGCTTCCACATTATCTAATACTTTACTTTCCAGAAAATCGATAACTTTTTCTTCAACTTTGTATTTGTTTTTATAAACCTTATTAATATAGGTAATTCCTCCTGGAGACATAACATTGACTTCTACAAGTTTTCCACCAATAACATCGATTCCTACAAAGTAAAGACCATCTTTAACTAATTTTGGTCCAATTTGTTTACAAAGCGCCTTTTCAGCTTTAGTTAACGTATGCTTTTGAACAGAACCACCAGCAGATACATTAGATCGATGATCATCTGAACCAGGAACACGTTTCATAGCTCCAATAGGTTCTCCATTAAGCATTAAAATTCTCACGTCGCCTTGATCTGCACCTTCTATATAATCTTGAAGAATCACATAATTGGAAGCCCCATCTCCACTATTATTAATATAAAAATCAAGCAATGAATTAATATTGCTCATAGCCGATTTTTCAATTAAAATAACACCAGATCCACCAAAACCATTTAAAGGTTTGATAATCATTTTATCAGATTTCGATTCTTTAATTTGTCTGATTAAATAATTTTTATTTTTTGACACATGTGTATTTGGAATAATGTTACTATGTGCGTCTCCAAAAGCAGCCGTATATAATTTATTATTTGCTTCACGCATACCTTCTAGTGAATTGATAATAAAAACATCATCTTTTACTGAATCTAAAAAATTAAGCATAATAGGATCCAAAGGAGGATTTGCTCTAAAGAAGATGGCATCAAACCCAGCTAAGGGTAACATTTCTTCTCTAATTTCTGCTTTTTTATAAAATGCTTTCAATGAAGAAGGGACCTTCTCCATACGTCCCAAAACGGTACAAAACGCATTGGTAACGCTATTTCTAATGGTTAAATTAGCGGGAGTACAAATGGCAACACCATGATTTCTTTTAACACATTCTTTTATTAAAGCCAAACTTGTATCGTTTTCAGGATCTATTTGATCCCAAGGATACATTAAAAAACAAACATTCATAATTCTAGTTTTTGATTGGTTATTTAAAGTTAAAACATTCGAACAACTTTTAAACAGATTATGAATCTAAATCAAAAGTTTCTGTTGGATTCTTAGGGTCTTGATATTCTAACATGTTTTCACCATCTGCAATAATTGAGCAAACCGTAGCATCGCCTGTCACGTTTACAACGGTTCTAAACATGTCCAAAATTCTATCTACAGGAAAAATAATGGCTATCCAAGCTGGGTTTAATCCTACAGAGTCTAATACAATAATAAGCATAACTAACCCTGCACTCGGAACAGCTGCAGATCCTATTGATGCCAATGTAGCAGTTAAAACAACGGTTATTTGCTGACCTATTGTTAAATCGATCATGTGCATTTGTGCTAGAAAAATAACAGCAATAGCCTGATACATACTGGTGCCATCCATATTTACTGTAGCTCCAATAGGTAACACAAAACTACTAACCTTTTTATTGACACCAAGATTTTGTTCCACACATTCCATGGTTACAGGTAATGTGGCAGCACTACTAGATGTTGAGAATGCTAAAGTTTGAGCCGGACTCATCGCTTTGAAAAAGCCTTTATAAGGTATTTTCTTTACAAAACTTTTTAGAATAATTGGGTAAATAACAAAAATCATTAAAAGCAAGCCTAACAATACGGTTAAAGAATACCAACTTAAACCTTTAAATATTTCAAGCACTTTTCCAATGTCGTCACCAGCCATTTTACTCACAACACCAGCTAACAAGGCAAAAACAAAAAATGGTGCTGCTTGCATAACTATATCGACCATTTTTAAAAAGACTTCGTTTATACCATCAACCAGATTTAAAACAGGCTTAGCTTTATCTGTAGGAATAAACAACAAACAAACACCAAAAAATACAGCGAAAAAGATAATTTGTAGCATTAAACCATTATTAGATAATGAATAGAAAAAGTTACTAGGAACAATATCTACTAAAGGTTGCAAAGGAGTTGTTTCTTTCCTACTTTTTACTGTTTCCATTTTATCTGCAACAGCAGCTTCTTTAAGTTCGCTTTTCGATAATTCTGAAATTTCTTGTGCACGTTGAAGAAATGCTGGATCTTGGAGATAATTTACACCATCTTTTATTTCGTAGCCTTCAGCACTAGCCCATATTTCATAACTAATTCTGTTGTCTATTCTACTTTGTTCATCAATTAACTTACCGGGTTTAATAATGTTAACTAGCAACAACCCTAACGAAATAGCCATGATAGTGGTTAAAAGGTAGATGCCTAAGGTCTTTCCTCCCATTCTTCCTAAACTCGCAGGATCACCAATATTAGCAACTCCACTTATAATGGAAAACAATACTAATGGAACTGCAATTAACTTCAATAAATTAATAAATATGGTTCCAAACGGATCAATCCAGTTAATTGTAAAAGTACTCCAACCCATAGAGCTTGATAACAATGCCCATATGATACCGAGTACCATTCCAATAATAATTTTCCAGTGTAATGCTAGTTTTTTCATATTTATATTCCACAAATGTGGGAATCTTCTTTAGTTAAACAATAAATTCTTGATTAAAAGGACTTACTTATAAATCTTATTCATTAAATAAAAGTCAGCTAATACCAAAGCAGCCATAGCTTCAACTATAGGTATTGCTCTTGGAACAACACATGGATCATGGCGACCCTTACCTTGCATTTCCACAATATTTCCAGAACTATCTAGTGCATCTTGTTTTTGGATTATTGTAGCTACTGGTTTAAAGGCTACTCTAAAATAAATGTCCATGCCATTACTAATGCCTCCTTGAATACCTCCTGAGAGATTGGTTTTAGTTGTTCCATCTTCATTAAACAAATCGTTATGTTCGCTTCCTCTCATTTTTGCGCCACAGAAACCACTACCATACTCAAAGCCTTTTACAGCGTTTATGGAAAGCATGGCTTTACCTAAATCTGCGTGAAGTTTATCGAAAACAGGTTCTCCAAGTCCTAAAGGAACATTTTGTAAGATACATGTTACTGTGCCTCCAATGGTGTCTCCTTGCTTTTTAATTTCTTTAATTTTAGAAATCATTTTGTCTGCAATCTCATAGTCTGGACAACGTACTGCATTAGATTCTGTTTTTGAAAAATCTAAATCCTGGTATGGTTTTTCAAGAAAAATATCACCTACAGATGATGTGTATGCATTAATCTTAATGTTATTAAGTACTTGTTTTGCAATGGCTCCAGCTACAACCCTACAAGCTGTTTCTCTTGCCGAACTGCGTCCTCCTCCTCTATAATCACGAATTCCGTATTTTTTTTCGTAAGTATAATCTGCATGACTAGGACGATACATATCTTTTATATGTGAATAATCTTTAGATTTTTGATTTGTATTTTTAATAATAAAACCTATAGGAGTTCCAGTTGTAACTCCTTCAAAAATTCCCGATAAAAACTCTACAGTATCAGGTTCTTTCCGTTGGGTCACTATTTCGGATTGACCTGGTTTTCTTCTGTTCAATTCGTCTTGAATGGCATCAAAATCTAACTTTAATCCAGATGGGCAACCATCAACTACACCTCCAATAGCAACTCCATGAGACTCACCAAACGTGGTTAATTTAAAAACATTTCCAAAGGAATTTCCAGGCATAAACTATATTTTATCTGCTAATGTAATTGTATTATTAGAGAAACAAAAATGCATTTCTTTAAAGCATCGTAAATCCACATCTAAAATTAAGTAATAATTTAATAACAATATCCTCACAATTAATTAATTAAAGGGTAAAGTTCAACTAACATTCAAGCATTTAATTTGTACCATAATTAAATGATACCTTGAAATTAAAAAGAAAAGTTGAGATTGCCGTTATATCAGACGTTCATTTAGGCACCTATGGATGTCATGCCAAGCAGCTACTTACTTATTTGAACAGCATTCAGCCAAAAAAACTTATTCTAAATGGTGATATTATTGATATTTGGCAATTTAGTAAACGTTATTTTCCAAAATCTCATTTAAAAATCATCAAGAAGATTATGAATATGGCTTCTAATGGTGTTGAAGTTATTTACATAACGGGCAATCATGACGATTTGCTTAGGAAATTTAGCGACACAACCATTGGAAATATTTCCATAGTAGACAAAGTAGTACTAGAACTAGACGGTAAAAAAGCATGGTTTTTCCATGGAGATGTCTTTGATGCTTCTATTCAAAACGCTAGGTGGCTGGCTAAGTTAGGAGGATATGGATATGACATACTCATTCTAGTAAACCGATTGATGAATTGGGTTTTAGAACGGATGGGTAAAGAAAAATATTCCTTATCAAAACGTATAAAAAATAACGTGAAAGGCGCTTTAAAATATATTAGCAATTTTGAAGAGGTCGCGACAGATTTGGCCATAGAAAATGGGTATGATTATGTGATTTGCGGACATATCCATCAACCAAAAATGGAAATAATAGAAAGCAAACATGGTAAAACCATGTACTTGAATTCTGGGGATTGGATTGAAAACTTTACCGCTTTGGAATATCAATTTAAACGTTGGAAAATATATAATTACAACCAGGATAAGCTTTCTCCTTTCTTTGCAGATGAAGAAATTAAGGAAATGGAAATGAAAGATCTAATTGCTGCTATTACCATTTTTGATGCTAAAAAAGCACTTAAATCAAAGCCTCTTTAAGAATAGTTATCGGGTGTTTAGCCTCTTTTTGTGTTCCATCTTTAATCTGATGCCTACAACTAGTCCCATTTGCAGAAATGATAGTTTCACCATCTGTTCCTCTAATTGCAGGGAATAAGGTTTGTTCCCCAACTTGCATGCTCAGCTCATAATGTTCCTTTTCATAACCAAAACTTCCTGCCATACCACAGCAACCGCTAGGGATAGTAGTCACTATATAGTTTTTGGGTAAATTCAAAATATCGAAACTTGATTTCTGATTACTCATAGCCTTTTGATGACAATGTCCATGAAACTTAATGCTTTTTGCCTCTTTAGTGAACTGTTCTGTAGTAATATTTCCTAAAATTATTTCTTGTTGAAGAAATTCCTCAATTAAAAAAGTATGTTTTGCTATGTTTTGGGCTGAGGCTTTATCGTCTGCTAACTTTAAGTATTCATCTTTGAAAGTAAAAATAGCCGAAGGTTCTATTCCAACTAAAGGTGTCTCGGATGTGATTCTGTCTTTAAATATTTCAACATTTTTATTAGCAACTTTTTTAGCTTGTTTGAGCAAACCTTTTGATAAAAATGCACGCCCAGATTCTGCATGGTTCAAAATGATGACTTTGTAATTTAAGGCTTGTAAAAGCGCTAAAGCATCTAAACCAATTTGTGTATCTAAGTGGTTGGTGAATTCATCGTTAAACAAATATATAGTACTAATAAAATAATCAGTATTAAGTTGATTTTCAATGTCTTTATAGTACTCACTTAAACTTTTATTTGAAATTAATGGCAGACTTCGTTTTAAAGCGATTCCAAAAGATTTCTTCAATAAAAAAGAGGTTAATAGATTAGAAAACATAAAGTTTGTAATCCAAGAAAACTTAGCTCCTAAATCATTCAACTGATTATTATATGCAAACAATTTTGTTCTTAATGAAATGCCATTTTCTTGCTGATATTGGTATAAAAACTCCGCTTTTAAAGTAGCTACATCTACACTACTTGGACATTCACTAGCACACGCTTTACAACTCAAACATAAGTCGAAAACTTCTTTTAATTCTTCATGATTGAATTTATTGGCTTTTTCAGAATTAGTCAAAAACTCTCTCAATGCATTTGCCCTAGCTCTAGTGGTGTCTTTCTCGTTTCTTGTAGCTCGATAACTTGGGCACATGGTGCCTCCAAACTCTGGAAGTTTCCTGCAATCTCCAGAACCATTACACTTTTCAGCTTCGCGAAGTATTCCCAAAGAATCAGAGAAATCTAAAAAGGTTTCTATTTCAGGTTCTTTTCTATCAGGAACATATCTTAAGTTTTCATCCATTGAAAAAGCATCAACTATTTTCCCAGGATTTAAAATATTTTCAGAATCAAAAACTGATTTAATACGCTTTAAAATCTGATAATTAGCTTCACCAATCATAAGTGGAATAAATTCGGCTCTTACAATACCATCACCATGTTCTCCACTCATGGAGCCTTTGTATTTTTTAACTAGATGCGCTACATCTGTAGTTATTTTTCGGAATAAAACTACATCTTCTTTTTTCTTTAAATTTAAAATGGGACGCAAGTGTAGCTCTCCTGCTCCTGCATGTGCATAATAAACAGCTTCTTGGTTATTGCTAGTCATGAGTTGGGTGAACTCCTTGATATAACTTGCTAAATCTGGTAAGGCAACAGCTGTGTCTTCTATACATGCTGCTGTTTTTTTATCACCAATAATATTTCCAAGTAAGCCTAACCCTGCTTTCCGTAATTCGATAGCTTTATCAATATCTTCTGCAACAAGAATAGGGTTTGCATAACTTAAGTTTAAGCTGTCAATATCTTTAATAAGCAATTGAGCTTTTGATTGAACAGCTTTTAGAGTTTCTCCTTTAATTTCACACATTAAAATAGCCTGAGGGTCACCTACTATAAACTGCCTGTTTTCTTGTTGGGTTTTGTTGTGTTTTGTGAGATCCAATATGGTTTTGTCCATCATTTCACAAGTATGTAAATTGTGCTTCATAACCGTTTCAACGGCATTTAAACAGTTTTGAATAGATTTAAAATGCGCAGCCACCATAATACTTTCTTTTGGTGGTAACACATCTAATTGCAAGGTTATTTCAGTGGTAAAAGCAAGCGTTCCTTCGCTACCAGAAAGTAATTTACACATGTTAAACTTTTCTTCTGAATCTGAAAAGACGTCAGAAGCTATCAACTCATCAATGGCATAACCCGTATTTCTTCTATGAATCTCAGGTTTTGGAAACTGTTTAAGAATTTCATTTTGAACATTTTCAGAAGCTAATTCCTTGTAAATAGTTTTATAAACTAAACCTTCTAGAGAATTGAGTTTTGTTTTTTTATGAAAATTATCTTTAGAGATTTCATGAAATTTAACTTCAGAGCCATCACTTAAAATAGTTTTTAATTCCAAAACCTTATCTCTAGTTACACCATATTGAATAGAAGTTGTCCCTGAAGAATTATTTCCAACCATTCCTCCAATCATACATCGATTGGAAGTAGATGTATTGGGTCCAAAAAACAATCCAAAAGATTTTAAATAATTATTAAGCTCATCCCTAATAACTCCAGGCTGTACTTTTACTGTTCTATTCTTTTCGTCTAAATACAAAATCTTTGTGAAATACTTAGACACATCTACAATTATACCATGTCCAACACACTGACCTGCTAAGGACGTCCCTGCTGTTCTTGGAATTAATGAGGTCTTGTTTTTCTTGGCAAATTCGATAAGCTGTTTAATATCTTCAACTGTTTTTGGGTAGGCAACAGCCAAAGGCAACTTTCTATATACCGAGGCATCAGTAGCATAGATGGCTTTTGTTAAATCATCGTACTGAAAATCGCCATTAAGCTGTCTTTTTAAATCTTTAAAAAACGTATCTGATTGCAATAATTCCTAATATTTATAGTTTAATTGATAGCCATAAATTTAAGATTAGTTTATGACTTATTGCGAAACAAAATGGTTATTTTGAATTTAAAATAAATTTATATTATGAAACAAACATTGTTAATAGCAGTTGCCTTTTTAGGCTTTACGACTTTTCTACATGCACAAGAAATTTCTAAAAACGCTATCGGCTTAAGACTTGG
Organism: Flavobacteriaceae bacterium LYZ1037; assembly: GCA_003144015.1. GTDB lineage: Bacteria > Bacteroidota > Bacteroidia > Flavobacteriales > Flavobacteriaceae > Xanthomarina. The sequence goes on from QFWS01000005.1 coordinate 66,063, forward strand.
AGATAGCGATGGCTTTGGAGCCTCTGTCTCCTATCAACGTGCTATAATGGAGAACAACAGACTGGAATTTAGTTTTGGTTGGACCGATGGGAAAAATTACGATGGCGTAAAACTAATTGGATTATACGAATGGGTTTGGAATATAGATGGAGGATTTAATTGGTATACTGGACCTGGAATTGGTCTTGCCACTTACAGGTTTGAAGATTATTATCATCAGAACCATAGAGACACCTTTGCTATATTAACGGGAACCGTTGGGATAGAATACAGTTTTGATTTTCCGTTATTATTATCTTTAGACGTAAGACCAGAACTAGGTTTAGGCAGTAGCGCTTATGACAATAATGATTTAGATTTTGATCTAGGGATTGGTGTTAGATATCAATTCTAAACACTATCTAAAATATTAACTAAAACACCTTTTTAAGGTGTTTTTTTTATATAGTTTTGTAAGATGAAACAAAAATCTATAGCTATTATGGCTGCTGGAATGGGTTCCAGATTTGGAGGGTTAAAACAGACACATGCTGTAATAAATGATTATGCTATTTTAGACTTTTCTATATATGATGCGCTACAAGCTGGTTTTAATCATATTGTTTTTATTGTACGAGAAGATATTTTAGAGGTTTTCAAAAAACGGTATTCTAAAAAACTTCCGGAAAACATTCAAATAGATTTTGTAATTCAAAATATATCAGCAATCCCAAAACGAAAAAAACCATGGGGAACTGGTCATGCTCTACTCTCATTAAAAGAAAGTATTAAGAATAACTTTGCTTTGATAAATGCCGATGATTTTTATGGTCAAAAGGCTTTTAATCTTATGCATGATGCACTGTTTTTAAATAAGAAACATCAAAATTACTTTATAGGTTATCGGTTAAAAAACACGCTTTCAGATTTTGGAACGGTTTCAAGAGGCGAATGTATTTTAAATGATGAGGAAGAACTTGTAAGTATAATCGAGCGAACAAATATTAGTAAAGACAACACAAATATGTCTCTAAACAGTATTGTTTCGATGAATTTCTGGGGTTTTACTCCAGACATCTTTAAAATTGCGAATAAATTATTCCAAGTCTTTTTAGACGAGCATAAAGGATCTGAAACAGCTGAATTTTACATTCCAAAAGTTGTTGATTATATGATTAAAGAAAAAACAATGACATTCAAGATGCTGGAATCAAATACGGTTTGGTTTGGTGTAACTTATAAAGACGATGAATCTATGGTAAAAAAACAACTTCAAGAACTTATTTCTGAAGGCGTTTATCCAACTAAATTATGGTAGCTTTTGGAAACTCTTAAAAATATTTGTCATCAATTTCAAATAGAAAAAACAATTCTAAATATTGAAGTTTTAGCTTCTGGACATATTAACGACTCCTATTTGGTTAGCTGTAGTAACGATGTAAATTATGTTTTGCAAAAAATTAACAGCCAGATATTTACAAATTTAAATAATATTATATTAAACAAAGTAATTGTTAGTAGTCACTTAAAAAAAGCCTATTTAGAAATTGGTAGTAAATATCAAATTGCAGGCTTTATTAAATCTAAAAAAGACACTTTTTTTATTGAGGCTTATAAGGGTTGTTGGACTCTAATGGAATATATTTCTAACTCAAAAACCATTGAGAGAGCAAAAAACGAAAAGCAGGTTTATGAAGCAGGAAAACTATTTGGAAATTTTATTTCAAAAACTTCAAATCTGGAAACTGAACAAATTATAGAAACACTTCCTAAATTTCATTCAGTGCCTTTTCGGTTTTTTCAATTTGAAAAAGCATTAAATTATGCAAGTACTTCTAGAAAGAAAGAAGCTCAAGAACTCATTGACCTTGTTTTTGATCTAAAATCTGAAATGTTTCAGCTTTCAGAATTAAAGGAAAAAAACACATTTCCAATACGGGTTACACATAATGATGCTAAATTATCAAACATATTATTTGATCAAGATGATAATGGTCTTGCAGTAATAGACTTAGATACAGTTATGCCAGGAATTGTACATTTCGATTTTGGAGATTCTATTCGCTCTATATGTTCAAATACAGTTGAAGATTCTGAAAATCTAGAACAAACAACCATCAATCTAAATTACTTTGAAGCTTATTGTAAAGGATTTGCTTCTGAAACCTCTAATTTGTTAACTACAAAAGAAATAGACTTTTTGCCGTTGAGTGTTAAAACATTGATATACATCATGGGTTTACGCTTTTTAACAGATTATTTAAATAATGATGTCTATTATAAAACAGCATTTGAAACCCACAATTTAGTACGTGCTAAAAACCAAATGGCACTTTTAAAAAGTGCCATTAAGAATTATGAAGAGATTAAGGTAATTACCTATCGTAATTTTAATTTAAAGAATATCTCTTAAAACTTCATTTTTTCTTGGTGTTTTCCATGTGCCTCCTGTAAAATCTGGAACCACAGTTCTAGCAGAATTATTAGCTACTGACAATTCCGATAAGGGCGTTATGGCACTCCAAAGCACACTATCATATAGGTTTATATCTAAAGGCAAGCCTTCGTTTAAACAACGAATTAATCTATAAATCATAACAAAATCCATACCTCCATGCCCAACGGCATTAGCATCTATTTGAGTTTTTAATTTATTCCATAACGGATGGTCGTAACGCTCTCTATAATCTTTATACTCCTCATCTTTTAACCAACTGTGCCCCCATTGAAGCTCTTCATGACCAACATACAATCTGGAAGGATAGCCTTGATGGGCAGCTTTGGTTCCAAACACATTATTCAATCTAGAATAAGGTCTACCTGTATGTGTATCAAACTGTAACATAATGGTTCTACCCAATTTTGTTTTTATTAAAGTTGTATTCATATCACCACATGCAAATTCTTTAACTGGAAAGTTTTCAATCTGGGCACCAAGTTTCAAACTATCATCTCGAGAACTCATAGAGGTTATAAAATCGTAGTTATCTCCACGACCAATATCCATATAAAAGCTTGTTGGTCCTAAACCGTGACCTGTATAGAAGTTTCCGTTTTGAGTTTCATGATGTTTAATTCTCCATTGATTTTCATAATAGGTGTCGTCCATCATATGTTTACGTAAATCATGGATATAAGCGCCTTCTGCATGATTTATATTTCCAAAAACACCTTGATCAATCATGTTTAACACCCAAAGTTCCTCTCCATTAAAACAGCAATTCTCCATATACATACAATGCTTTTGAGTACGCTCGGCAACTTCTATTAATTTCCAGCAATCTTCAAGGGTCATGGCCATTGGTTGCTCACAAGCAACATGCTTACCTTGCTCCATACCATAAATAGACATTTCTGTGTGAGTATTCCAAGGCGTTGCTATTAGAATTAAATCGATATCATCTCTTTCTGCTAATTTTTTCCATTCGGTTTCATTCCCATAGTATAAGTCTGCTGGTGTATTTTGAATAGTTTTAAGGTAGTCATTATTCTTTTCAACTTTGTCTTGTTTTAAATCTGATAGAGCTACAATTTCTGCATGATTATTTTTTATTAAATAATCAAACATTTGGATTAATACACTCCCTCTGTTTCCCATTCCAATCATTCCAACCCGAACTTTAGAAATTGAATCTGCAGTAAGTCCTACAACATTTCCTAGTGCCTTTCTTTTATTTAAAAGTTCTTCAACTAATTCTTTTTCAACTATATCATTGCTTTTATTTGCTAGAATACTTGGTGCCAAGCCTAAAAACAGGCCAGTTCTAGCAGTTAGATTTAAGAAAGATTTTCTATTCATTTTCAGTTGTTATTAATTTTTAAAACAGAAAGGTATTAAATTATTTAATGCGTTTCTAGTAAATCAAAAATATTATAATGAGATCATGTTTTTCTGTTTGGAAATACATAAATTCTTGCTATACCTTTCCTTAAAATGTATTATCAAAGTAAATTTTTGCTGTAACAAAGCAATCATTAGCTCAAATCATAAAACATGATATATTTCAAATAATAATGATGATATTTATGAAGTTTTAGTAAGTGAAACTCAATGATTTTAAATATCTACACCATACTATTAGTTTTCCAATTGCAAATGACTGACGTACATATAATTCCTGAAAGTATTAAAAATGAAGTGCAAGTTGCTTTATCTTATTATCCTGAATTAGAACATGTACCCATAGAGTTTAAATTCAAAAAAAACATAAAAAAATCTACTATGCAGGCGCGTCCGAAAGCAAGTAGCTTTTTTAAGTCAAAAAAGCATCGTAGTTATATTGTTTTGATTAGTGAAAAATTTAAAATTTCTGATAAGGAATTTTTAACTAAGCATATTCCTTCAGATATTTTAATAGGATGGATTGGACATGAATTAGGACATATTATAGATTATAGAAATCGTAGTAATATGAACTTAATTGGTTTTGGAGTTAATTATCTTTTTTCACATAGTCATATTGTAGAAGCAGAAAGAGCTGCAGACACTTATGCTGTTCAACATGGAATGGCAGATTATATTTTAAAAACTAAAGATTTTATTTTGAATCATGCAGATATTACTGAAAAGTATAAGCTTAGAATTAAAAAATATTATTTATCTCCAGAAGAAATCATGCAACTTGTCGAGCATGATTCAGAATAATATAACAGTATAATTACTTATTGATAAACGCTTCCCATTCAGCAAATTTCTCTTCGTTCATGACTCGCTCCATTTTTACTTGACCACCCATTTTTTTGTTGTTTGCATTCCATTCATGAAATTTTTCTGGGCTTACAACTTTAACTCTCACCCCTTTTAATGCTTTACTCCTTGCTACTTTGTAATTATTGTTAGCTTCTTTTAAAAAGGAATCTAAGCTTGAAACAATTGCTTCTGTATCTATATTTTTCATATCACTTCCCAAATACCAACAGTGATAAAACTCATTATCTTCACAGCGTTTGGCACATATGGTATATTCAGTGATTTTGGTTGAAAAAGCGTCTTCTAGTTGCCTTACAGCATCGTCCATTTTATTTACTGAAAGTTGAGATCCAACCGTGTTTAAAAAAAATTTTGTACGTCCTGTTATTTTAATTTCTGCACGTTCTATATCTGTAAATTCTATAGTATCTCCAATTATATAACGCCAAGCTCCACTAACAGTACTAATAATTAGTACATAATCCTGATTAAGTTTTACGTTCTCCAACATTACTGAAGGTGCTTCTTTAACTAGAGAGCCATCTTCATGTATATATTCTGGTTTAAAAGGAACAAATTCAAAATATATGCCTCCATCTGTTATTAACTGCATAGCATCGGTTTCAGGACGCATTTGACAAGCTATAAATCCTTCGGAAGCTAAATAAGTATCAATAATTAATACTGGTTTTCCCATTAGAGCATTAAAACTTTTCTCGTAAGGACCAAAAGCAACACCTCCAGAGGTAAACACTTGCAAATTCGGCCATATTTCATGAATATGATTAAGGTTATGATATTTAATAACTTTTTCAAGCATCAATTCTATCCAAGATGGAATACCACTAAGTGCACCAATATCCCAATCTTTAGCTCGTTCTGCGATAGTTTGAACACGTGTGTCCCAATCATCAATTTTTGCAATATCTTCTCCAGGTTTATAATAACCTTTAAACCAAAAAGGAATATTACTGGCACTGATACCACTTATTTCACCTTCTAAATGATCATTTTTTTCTTGTAGTTCTGTTGAGCTACCTAACATCATGATCTCTTTTTCAAAAAAATCCACGGGCAAATCAAAATGACTTAAAGCAAATACTTGTTTAATTCCTGCTTGCCTAATGGCCTCAATCATATCATCAGTAACTGGAATCCGTTTACTGCTTTTCCCTGTTGTACCAGAACTTAATGCGAAATATGAAGGTGTGTCTGGCCAAGTAACATTGGTTTCTCCATCATGTAGTTTTTTCCACCAATTTTTATTAATTTCATTATAATCAAAATATGGAATAGCCGAGCTAAATGCTTTTGTTATGTTTTCTGAAACTAAAGTTTCTTTAAAATTATAGTGCTTACCGAACTGTGTGTCTTTCGCTTTTTCTAATAAATTTATTAGTACTTTATGTTGTTCTTCTATATGGTTAGTTTCACTAGTAAGTGCGTCTTTTGCATGAATAACCCCTTTTATAATACTTCCTAAAATTGCCATATATAGTTTGTTTTATTGACGATAAAGTTAGGATATAATATGGTTCGGTTAAAAACAAATGTGACCTAGATGAATAAAAATATTAATGCATATAGATAATTAAAATATTAATGCATATAGATAATTAAAATATTAACTTTTGCGAATTATAAACACAGAAAAACATATTGATAAAGCCTTCTCCTTAATTGTAGAATTAAGAATGAATTTATAATTATATTAAAGTGAATTCATTAAAAAAATTATAGTAAGGCTTTACATTTTGAAAGTGTTGCTTCGTAAATAGCTTCATACTTAGGTACAATTTGATAAATGTCGAAATTACAAGCTTGCTTTTTGGCAGCTTCTTTAAAATTGGCTAAAGTATTCTCGTCTTTTAGAATGAGAAGTGCATTTTTGCTCATATCCTCAACATCTCCAACTTGGCTTAAATAACCAGATACACCATGAATATTAACTTCAGGAATACCACCAGAATCACTTGAAATTACAGGAACACCCGAAGCCATTGCTTCTAAAGCAGCCAAACCAAAACTTTCAGTTTTAGATGGAAGTATAAACAAATCTGAATAACACAAAATACGATCTATTTCGTGACTATTTCCAAAGAAAATTACCTTATCTTCAATACCCAATTCTATACAAAGTTGTTCAGCTGGTTCTTTTTCTGGACCTTCGCCAACCATCATCAATTTTGCAGGGATTTCTTTTTGAATGTTAAAAAATGTTTTAATTACGTCTGGAATACGTTTCACTTCTCTAAAGTTACTGATATGAGTGATGATTTTTTCATCTTCATTTGCTAATAGATCACGTTGACAATCGTTAAACTGGTGCGTATGTTTTGCTATATCGATAAAATTTGTAACTACGTGAATGTCATTTTTAATATCGAACAATCTTAAAGTATCTTGTTTTAAACTTTCGGAAACTGAGGTGACAGCATCAGATTTATTAATACTAAAAGTAACTGCTGTTTTATAGAATGGATGAGAGCCAACTAAGGTAATATCAGTTCCATGAAGTGTTGTAACTATAGGTAAATAAATGCCTTCCTCTTGAAGCATTTTTTTAGCCATATAGGCTGCATAAGCATGAGGTATGGCGTAATGTACATGGAGTATTTCAATTTTATGGAGCTTCACCATATCTACCAACTTACTGGTTAATGCTAATTCGTATGGCTGATAGTGAAATAAAGGATATTCTGGAACGGTTACTTCGTGGTAATGCACATTGCTACCTAATAAATCTAATCTCACTGGCTGTTTGTAAGTAATAAAATGTACTTCGTGCCCTCTTTTGGATAATTCTATACCTAATTCTGTTGCAACAACACCACTTCCTCCAAAAGTTGGATAACAAACAATTCCTATTTTCATATTTAAAATTTCAATTAATCTATAATTGCTTCGTAAATTAAACCCTGTATATCTGTTCTAATATTTTCTTTTAATAACAAATTAGAATCTGCTTTTGGATAGGTTCTATTTGCCAAAAATACATATACAATTTCTTCATCTGGATCTGCCCAAGCATAGGTTCCTGTAAATCCAGAATGTCCAAAACTAGTCATAGAAACACATCCACAAGTTGGTCCAGCATCTCCTAATTGAGGCTTATCGAAACCAATTCCTCTCCTATTATCTTTATCGCAAAAATAACATGTATTAAAAACATCTACCGTTTCTGGCTTAAAATAACGTTTACCACCATAAAACCCTTTTTGTAAATACAATTGCATTATTTTTGCTACATCGTTGGCATTACTAAAAATACCAGCATGACCTCCTACACCATCCTGCATGGCAGCTCCCATGTCGTGAACATATCCATGAACTTCCTGATACCTGTAATAGTCATCTATCTCTGTTGGAACTATTTTTTTACCACTAAACTTATTGTAAGGATTATAGGTAGTATAATTTGCTCCTAAAGATTCATAAAAATGATCTTGTACTAAATTGTCTAAACTTTGGTCGTAATAAGTTTCAATATATTTCTTTAAAATGTAATAAGGTAAGTCGCTATACCTATAACGTTCTCTATTTAAGAGGTCTGTTTCTAAAATTATTTTTTGAATGGAGTCTTGGTAATCTTTTCTCATGTAAAGATTATTAGCAACTTTTACACTAAACTTACTACTGTATTCTTTTCTATAATATTTAAAATCTGGATGCTTTGTAATAGAATCTAAAGTCGCATAATAAAATGGAATCCAGGGCTTTAATCTGGCGTAATGAGACAACATCTTTTTTAAAGTGATGTTCTTTTTATTTGAATTTAAATATTCTGGAAGAATCTCTGAGAGTTTGGTGTCTAAAGATACAACACCCTCTTCCTCAAGTTCCATTAATAAGGGTAATGTGGCAAGAATTTTTGTTAAAGATGCCACATCGTAAATATCGTCGAAAGTAACAGGTTCTGAGTCTTTTTCGTAAGTATGTTTTCCAAAATTCTTATTATATATTACTTTTCCCTTTCTAGCTACTAATAACTGAATACCAGGAGTCATTTTATTATCCACAGCATATTGAGCAATTGAATCCAGTTTTTTAAGTTTTTCTGAACTCATTCCAACGCGTTCTGGTAACCCGTAATTTAAACGTGATAGTTTAGAATAAGAAATACCATCTCCTGCATGAAATCCATTGCCAACTGAAACAGGTAAAACCCCTAAAGCTGGGATAGCTCCAAAAATAAGTTGTGCCGATTTTTGTTGAGCAATTTCGCTATTCTGATAACTTACTACAATGCTTTCAAAATTTTCAACAGTAGCTAAATCTATTAGCGCATATGGTTTTACTAACACATCAAGAATTACCTTATTTGTTCTAGCAATTTCATGCAACCATACAAGCTCTTTATCTGAAAATTCATGGCTTTTCCATGGATTAATATTAGATCTATGAAAACCTATCACGATAGTGTTATAAGCTGAAAGTTTTGCCAGTAATTCGTCTAAATTATCTGCTGAAACTTCGTGTACTTTTGTATATTTTTGTAATTCTTTTAAAAATACAGAGCCATCGTCATCTCCCATTTTCACATAAGCTATCTTCTTTTTTTCTAAATTTCTTATTGGAAGTAAATCGTCTTTGTTTTTAACAACCGTAATAGCATTTTCAAAAATAACCTCAGAAAGCATGGTATCTTGAATTCTATTTAAGTCTTCAAATAAATGTTCTGTTTCAATAGGTTTAAAATTATTTAATCCTACTTTATATTTTGCCTGAAGAATCTTTTTAACTGAATGAGCCAAGCGTTCTTCTGAAATATCGCCAATATTATAAGCTTCAATAATTTTATTTATAGCTTTTGGTACGTCTTCAGAAATTAGTAACACATCATTTCCTGCTTGAAAAGCGGCCAAATCTATGTCTCCAGGTTCGCTAAAATTTGAAACCCCTTTCATTTCTAAAGCATCAGTATAAATTAAGCCTTGAAAATGTAAAGAATCTTTTAATATATCAGTCACAATATGTTTTGATAATGAAGAAGGAAAGCCATCTCTTGGCTCTAATGCTGGCACATTTAAATGTGCAACCATAACACTAGACAAACCATGATCTATAAGTTTTCTATATGGGTATAATTCAACAGAATCTATACGTTTTTCGTCAAAACTAATGGTTGGCAAAGTTTTATGCGAATCGCTATCTGTATCTCCATGACCTGGAAAATGCTTGGCATTGGCTAAAACTCCCGCTTCTTGCATACCTTTCATAAAGGCTAATGACTTATCAGTGACATTGTCTCGATCTTCTCCAAAAGATCTATTCCCTATAATAGGGTTTTTAGGGTTGGTATTAATATCTACAACAGGTGCAAAATTAAAATGCACGCCAATACGCTTACAATGTTCTCCAATTTGTCTTCCAACCTGTTCTATTAAATGATTATCTTTTACAGCACCCAGAGTCATATTCCATGGAAAAGCATAGGTTGAATCCAACCTCATGCCCAATCCCCATTCGGCATCCATACCTATCAACAAGGGGGTTTTAGAAGTTTTCTGATACAAGTTATTAAGTTTTGCTTGCTTTACAGGACCTCCTGTAGAATATATAAGTCCACCAATATGGTAATTTGTTATCATTTGACTGATAGTGTTTTCATGTGCCAAACCTTGATTAGAAAAAGCTCTTACCATAAAAAGTTGACCAACTTTCTCTTCTAAGCTCATATGATTATAGAGACTATCTACCCATTTCTTTTGTGCCTCTACATCTTTAGCCAACAACGGATTATTAGTTTGTGAAAACAAATTTTGAGTTAGTAGTAGAACTGATAAGAAACAAAATATTTGACGCATAAATTTTTGGCTTTAAAAACTAATAATAAGTGTATTAAAAACTATGCCAAAATAATGCATTTAAAAGGAAGTATAAAAGACTTTAAGATAGATTTATAAAGAATTAATTAACCAACGATAAAATAATATTCTAATGTAAGAAAAGAAATAATTAAATTAAAGACACACTATTAAAACACAGGGTTTTTTTAGTATTTTTGACTTATAATTTTTTTAATATGAAACATATTATTTGTATCGTTTTACTGTTCTCATTAACAAGCTGTTACCAAATAGAACGGAATTGTACTGATTTCCAAACAGGTACTTTTTATAGTGAAATAACCATAGATGGAATATTATATAAATCTCATTTTGTTAGAACCAATAATCTTCAGATTGAGAGGTATAACAATAACATTGATTCGTCTCAAGTTAGATGGATAAACGATTGTGAAGTTGTTTTTAAAACAATCAATCCAAAAAATATGGCTGAACAAAAAGATATTCATTTAAAAATATTAGTGACAACAGATTCAACTTATACGTTTGAATATTCCTATGTAGGAGAGAAAACAAAACAAAAAGGTATAGCAACTAAACTAAAATAAGATGTTAGAATTTTTATTGTCAGGTGATGCTATTATGGCTTTACTAACATTAACATTTCTCGAAATTATTCTTGGTATTGATAATATTGTATTTATTTCAATTGCTGCTAATAAACTTCCAGAACACCAACGTGCTAAGGCCACTAATATTGGTCTTTTATTAGCCATGGTTCAACGTATTGTATTGTTGTTTTTTGTCTCCTTTTTAATTGGTTTAAAAGAGCCTTTTTATACTATTGAAACTAGTTGGTTGCACATAGCGATTAGTGGTCAAGCACTTATTTTATTTTTTGGAGGATTATTTTTACTCTACAAAAGCACCTCTGAAATAAGAGAGAAAGTAGAAAGTCCACAGCATGATGCTAATGAAGTTAAAGGAAAAAAAATTACATCATTATCTCAAGCTATTACTCAAATAGTCATTATAGATTTCATCTTTTCAATAGATTCAATTTTAACAGCAGTTGGAATGACAAATGGATTGCATCCAAATCATAATTATGCTTTAGTACTTATGATTATTGCAGTTGTTATATCCATTATCATCATGATTGTTTTTGCCAACCCAATTCGAAAGTTTATAAACGAACATCCTAGTATGCAGATATTAGGTTTAGCGTTCTTAATTCTAATAGGGTTCATGCTAGTTACTGAAGCTGCCCACTTATCGGAAACCTCTATTTTCGATCAAACAGTTGGAGCCATCCCAAAGGGGTATTTATATTTTGCAATTGCATTTTCTTTATTTGTTGAGTTTTTAAATTTTAGAATTCAAAAGAGAAAAATGAAAACGAAATAAATTTAAAACGTCAGTTTAAAACATAAAAAAGACCATACAATAAATACTGTATGGTCTTTTTGGTATAAAACTCTTAATAGAATTATCTCTTAATAATTTTATGTGTTGTAAGGTTTCCATTAATCGAAGATCTTAAGAAATAAGCTCCTTGACTTAAACTTGAGAAATCTAAAGTAGCTTTCATCGTTCCTGGGCTTAAACTCATAACTTCTTGTCCTAGCATATTAATAACTTGGATATTATCTATTATCTGTTTTGCATTAATATGTAATAATCCAGTAGTAGGATTTGGATAATAATTGAATTGTGTTGTTGAAAATTCATCGATAGATAATTCACCACAAGTAATATCTGCTATCCATCCAGTTTCTTGCAAAGTACCATCAGAAGTGAAGACAAAAGTTAAAGCTCCAGAGGCGTCAGAAGAAGTAAAAGAATCACCTACTGAAAGCAAACTTCCAGGGTATGCAGTTGGCGTACTACCATCACCACTTTCTTCGCCACAAAGTGTTTGAGCCAAAACAGGATAAGAAGCATCTGGACCATCGTATATGGTTAAATAATCCCAACACCCTTCTTGGTTACCTCCAGCTGTGGCAGTTTCGATATCAACATATGTAAATGTGACAGTTACATATTCTCCGGTTACATCTGGAGTTATTGTAGTTGTAATATTTTCATTTGCAGAATAACCTGCTGAAACCCCACCTGAATCTACAAATGTGCCTCCACATTCTGGTGGTGCAGCTTCGGTTGTAAACATATCTGCATCTGTTGCCGACATACCGTCTGTATCACAATCTGCCATTATATAAGCATCATAAGTTGTAGCTGGCATTAAACCAGTTGCTGTTGCTGTATTGGTTCCAAATGCCACATTTTCAGTATAAACTGGTGTGTCTGTTTGAGGATCATCGTCATCATTAAAGACACTAAATACATATCCATTACTAGCATTTGCAATTTCATCCCACGTATAGGTTGCAGTCGTTTCTGTAGTAGCAGTATTTGTGAAAGCTCCAGGAGTTACACAAGTTGGTGGTGGTCCACAAGTTACATCGGCTACCCATCCAGTTTCTTGAATATTCCCGTCTGAAGTAAAAACAAACGTTAAGGCACCTGTTGCATCAGTAGATGTAAACGACATACCAACAGATAATAAACTCCCTGGAAAACTAGAAGGAGTTCCACCATCTCCACTTTCTTCTCCACAAAGTGTTTGTGCTAAAACAGGATAAGAAGCATCTGGACCATTATATACTGTTAGAAAATCCCAACAACCTTCCTGATTTCCAGTACCTGTTGAAGTTTCAATATCTACATACGTAAAAGTGACTGTTACAACATCGCCAGAAACATCTGGTGTAATTGTAGTAGTAATATTTTCACTTGGAGAGTAACCATCAGATTCACCACCAGTATCAACATAAGTTCCACCACATGCTGGTGGTGTTATTTCAGTTTCAAAACTTAAGGAAACTGAATTTGATATACTAGAATCACAATCTGCCATTAAATAGGCATCAAACATCGAATTAGACATTAAAGGTGTTGCTGTTGCAGTTAAAGTTCCAGATGGAATGTTTTCTGTATATATTGGAGTGTCAACATCTGGGTCATCACCAGCATTAAAAACACTTAACACATATCCATTTGTAGCTTCAGCTACGGCATCCCAGCTAAAGTCAGCTGATGTATCTGTAATGGTTCCTACAGCAAAATTCATAGGGTCTGGACAAGAAATATCTAAAGATAATTCGAAATCGAAAGCATCAGCATTGTTTGCGTCATCCCATTCTATTAGATAAGTAGTTCCACTCATTACTGGAATAACTACTGTTGACGTATTGTTAGCACCAGAATTATCGTCTGAATCAATACAAGTAAGATTAGTACAATCATCGTTATAAACAGACACTCGTGTATCAACACCAGTATTTGAAGCCAAATCTGAAGTAATCGTTAGATTTCCAGTATTTGTAGCTGTATAAGAATACCATATGGCATTTGTAGCAGATGCAAAACAAGTGTTTGAAGCACCACCTGATGTATTAGAAATTCCATCGGTATTTGTAATACCTATATAAGCATTAACAGCATCATCACAAGTAAAGTTTTCAAGAGGACCACCTTGAACAGCAGACCATCCTAATTGACTAGTTCCAGCTGCAGTTGCAATTACACCTATTAAAGTAGTATTTCCTGTAGTTTTATCTAGTTCACGAAGTTCTGCAATAAATGTAGTAAAATTAAAAGCTGCTAAAAAAATCTTATCTGTCAGCCCATCATAAAACATTCCTTGTCCATAATTTGCATCAAATCCTGTAGCACCTAAAAGAGTGGCAGCTCCTGTAGCTAAGTTTATAGAGTATGCAGAATCATCAGCAACATCATACGTATAACCTGTGCCTGTGTTATCAATAGCTAAAGCAATGGCTAAAGCCCCTGTTGTACCAAGCGGTCCCACAATTGTGGCAGAAGGTGCAGCTGTATCAATAGTATATAGATTAGTTGCGTCTACACCATAAAGGTTCCCACTAGAATCGAACTCTAACCCATTAAGTCCACCTGGAAGACCTATACTTCCTAAATTTGTATATACACCGGTAAGCACATCAAATGAATACAATGTACCCACAGAATCAACTACATAGCCAGTAGTATTATCAGTGGGATTGATAGCTCCTGATCCTTCAAATTCTAGAGTTCCAGAACCTGCAGAAATTGTATTAAAAGCAGCAGGTGCTTCAGTATCATAACTACCATACCCTAAAGAACCATTTTCTATTCCATAAGCAATAGTACCAACAAGTGGATTCCTGTTAACAATAGAAGGTGCAGCTGTTTTTTTTAAATGTTTTCGCAATTCATGAATTTCAGAAACATTAAAATGGTCTAACACACTACCTTGGCTTATTTCAATATTATTATAAACCTCGATAAGGCTTTCAATAGAACGGTCTTGCCCGTATGATTGAAACAAAGTAGTGAAGCAAAAAACACACGAAAGTAATAATGTAATTTTTTTCATTTAATTAAGATTTTAGATTGATTAACATCTAAAAATACAAAACTAAATTCAATATTATACATTTATATAAAATAGATTGTATGTAAATTGTTAACAATTAACTATTTGCAGCAATTTAATGTTGTTTTTGAAATGCTAAGCACATCATATTACTGCAAAAAAAAATGAAAAAAAAATCTGGATTACATTAATAATCCAGACTTTAAAAAAATAATATCTATAATTAAAACAACTTTGTTTGCCCTTTATCATCTAAATTTTCTGATTCATCATTATCTGTCTCGTTTGATGTTTCATTTGTTTTTTCTTTCGAAACTTCTTTGGATAATTCCATTTCATCAACCACTTCAATCTCTTCGGCAGGGGTCTCTTCTGGAGCTTCGTAAGGTAATGGTTCTAATAAGTTTACTTGGTTTATTTTGTCTTTAGTTAATTGATTACCTAAAGCCGAAATTCCTTTTATTGCTATAAATTCTTCGAAATTGACTTCCATATTGTCTTTTCTGTCTTTACCTCTTTCTTTGGTAAATTCTACATCTGCCATTGGACGCCATTCTGTAGAGACAATTTCTAGTTGTGAGTTAGGGTGTTCAGAAATAAAACTTTCCTCTCTAGATTCGTTTTCAACCACAAATCGCTTGACATAGTAGCGCTCTTTTTCTCCATCAAAATATATGGCTGAGATAGGTTTTTTAGGAACCCATTTCTCCATAACTATCATATCGTCGTCAAAACGTGTTGTTATTTCTGGGACAATGGTTTTTACAGTTCCAGATTGTGTAATAATTAATATACGATCCTCGCCTCTAAACTCACCAACCAGTTCTCCTCTTTCATCAACATTTAAGCGTTGAACCGTATCGTCAAACCATATTTTACGGGGTTTTAAGGTGGAAACCCCTTTTTCCTTGAGCTCTACTTTTTTTACAGCATGTTTAGTGACTCGATTCCCTTTTGAAGCTCGACCTTTAATTAGTACATCAGCGAAATCTAAATCCCATTTTAGTTTTTTAACACTTCCTACCTGTCTTAAATTAATGGTAACCACTTCTGCTTCTCCATTTGGATTTGCAGAAAAATACCAAACTAAAGAACCTTTATTACCATTGGTTAAATCGTATTCCTTATCTCTTGTTATACTTGTAACAGCAAAACGTTTAACATAAGATGGACCTTTGCTTCCATCTTTATAAATCATGTTATAAATGGTACGCTTGTCTTTCTTTTTAAAGACAGCTACGTGAATAATGTCTTTACCAACAAAGGTCTTTGTATCTACCTTGCTGACCATCATTTTGCCCTCTTTGGTAAACACAATAATATCGTCTATGTCACTACAATCGCATACATATTCATCCTTTTTAAGTGAAGTTCCTACAAATCCTTCTTCTCTATTGACATATAATTTGGTATTTCTTATAATTACCTTTGTAGCATCAACATCATCAAAGGTTCTAATTTCAGTCTGTCTTTCTCTGCCTTCTCCGTATTCTTTTTTTAATCTTTCAAAATAGGCAATGGCATAATCAATCAAATTAGCCAAATGATGTTTTATTTCAGCAATCTGAGCTTCTAAGGCATCAATTTTTTGCTGTGCTTTGTCTATATCAAATTTAGAAATACGTTTAATACGAATTTCTGTTAACCTCACGATATCATCCTCTAAAACAGGACGTTTTAAGTGTTTTGTATGAGGTTTCAAACCTTTATCTATGGCTTGAATAACACCATCCCAAGTTTCTTCTTCTTCAATATCTCGATAGATTCTGTTTTCTATAAAAATACGTTCTAAAGATGCGAAGTGCCATTGTTCTTCAAACTCGCCAAGTTTAATTTCTAATTCTTGTTTTAATAATTGTACGGTATTATCTGTAGAACGACGAAGCATTTCAGAAACACCTATAAATAGGGGTTTATTATCTTCAATAACACAGCCTAATGGCGAGATTGAACTTTCGCAACTAGTAAAAGCATAAAGTGCATCAATCGTTTTATCTGGTGAAATTCCTCCAGGTAAATGCACTAAAATCTCAACTTTTGCTGCAGTATTATCTTCTATTTTTTTAATCTTAATTTTACCTTTATCATTCGCTTTTAATATAGAATCTATTAAGGAAGATGTATTGGTTCCATAAGGAATTTCAGTAATGACTAAGGTGTTTTTATCAAATTGAGAAATTTTAGCTCTAATCCTAATTTTCCCTCCTCGTAACCCATCGTTATAGTTAGATACATCTATTATTCCTGCTGTTGGAAAGTCGGGGTAAATTGTAAACCGTTTACCTTTTAAATGTTTTACAGAAGCCTCGATAAGTTCAATAAAATTATGTGGTAATATTTTTGTTGAAAGTCCTACTGCAATCCCTTCACCTCCTTGAGCAAGAAGCAGAGGAAACATGACTGGCAGGTTTATGGGTTCTTTTCTTCTACCATCGTAAGATGATTGCCATTGGGTTATTTTGGGATTAAACACAACATCTAAACCAAATTTAGAAATTCGTGCTTCAATATAACGTGATGCAGCTGCGCTATCACCTGTTAATATATTTCCCCAGTTTCCTTGGGTATCTATCAATAAATCTTTCTGACCAATTTGAACCATGGCATCTGCAATACTTGCATCACCATGTGGATGATATTGCATTGTATGACCAACAATATTGGCAACTTTATTATAACGTCCGTCGTCCAAATCTTTCATGGATTGCATAATACGACGCTGTACAGGTTTAAACCCATCTTCTATAGCTGGTACGGCTCTTTCTAAAATAACATAAGAGGCATAATCTAAAAACCAGTCTTTAAACATCCCAGAAACTTTAGTAATTGTTTCTTGGTTCTCTTCGTGTTCATTTAACAATTCGTCATTATCTTCACTCATGAATCTTCAGATTTTCTGTTTTGTTTAACCATTTTTGTTAATGATTGTCTGATATATTTTCTTTTTTTTCTTGATACTAAGGTAACATTAAAACGTTCTTTTCTTACTTGTCCTTTACTATTTTCTATATATAGTACTAAACTTTTAAAGAATAAGTAATTATTAAATTTAAAGCCTGATAACCTTTCTTTATAAAACTCAACAGTATGTTCTCTGTAGTTAAAATGATCTGATAATAACAAGCCTTTATTTGTTACTACTACTTTTAAGCCATCGCTATCATATTCAAAATATTTTGATATAAAATGAACAATAAAAAAAAGTGCCCCAAAACTACTTGCCAATAAAAAAAAGGTTATTAATGGATTTGGCGATAAATGACTAAAAGCACTAAAAACAGTGGCTAATAAGATTGCAAAAACAATCAATATAAAATATACTGAAACAATGACGTTTTTTACTTTAGAGTTATTGGTTCTCATATATTTTATTCTACAATATCAAGTTCAACTTTTAAGTTGTCGATAATAAAATCTTGTCTGGTTGGTGTGTTTTTCCCCATGTAAAAAGACAGTAACTCTTCAATAGACATGTCTTTGTCTAGCATCACTGGGTCGAGACGAATATCTTCACCAATAAAATGCACGAATTCATCTGGAGATATTTCACCTAGACCTTTAAATCGGGTAATTTCTGGTTTTGGTTTCAGCTTTTCTATAGCCTCTTTTCGTTCTTCTTCGGAGTAACAATAAATGGTTTCCTTTTTATTTCTAACTCTAAATAAAGGTGTTTGCAAAATATATAGATGGCCTTCTTTAATAATTTCTGGGAAAAACTGTAAAAAGAAGGTTATCAATAACAATCTAATGTGCATACCGTCTACATCGGCATCTGTTGCGATAACAACATTGTTATAACGCAAATCTTCTAAAGATTCCTCAATGTTTAAGGCAGCTTGTAAGAGATTAAATTCTTCGTTTTCATAAACAATTTTCTTACTTAATCCATAAGAGTTTAAAGGTTTTCCTTTTAAGCTAAAAACAGCTTGTGTATTCACATCTCTAGATTTTGTGATACTCCCTGAAGCCGAATCTCCCTCAGTAATAAATAACGTAGTTTCTAAGTATCTTTCGTTTTTAGTATCGCCAAAATGGACTCTACAATCTCGTAATTTTTTGTTGTGAAGGTTTGCTTTTTTAGCTCTGTCTTTGGCTAATTTTCTAATACCTGAAAGCTCTTTACGTTCCCGTTCTGCCTGAAGTATTTTACGTTGAATTTTTTCGGCAGCCTCAGGATTTTTATGCAAGTAATTATCTAACTGTGTTTTTAGAAAATCGTTAATAAAGGTTCTAACGGTTGGTAGCTTCCCTCCCATATCAGTAGACCCTAATTTGGTTTTAGTCTGACTTTCAAAAACAGGTTCCATCACTTTTATAGAGACTGCAGAAACAATCGATTTCCTGATGTCTGAAGCTTCATAGTTTTTACCGTAAAATTCTCTAACGGTTTTTACTAAAGCTTCTCTAAAGGCTGCTAAATGTGTTCCTCCTTGGGTCGTATTTTGTCCGTTTACAAAAGAGTGATACTCTTCGCTATATTGGGTTTTACTATGAGTGATAGCAACTTCTATATCGTCTCCTTTTAAATGAATAATAGGATACAGCATATCTGTATCTTTAATGTTCTCAGACAAAAGGTCTTTTAGTCCGTTTTCGCTATAATATTTTTCTCCATTAAAAACAATGGTCAATCCTGTATTTAAATACACATAGTTTTTAAGCATTTTTACAACATACTCACTTCTGTATTTATAGTTTTTAAAGATAATGTCATCAGGAATAAAAGAGACTTTAGTTCCTTTTCGTCTAGATGTATCGTCTAATAAATCTTGATTGGTTAAATTCCCTTGTTCAAATTCTGCAGAAGCCGATTTGTTATCACGTGTAGATTCAACTCTAAAAAACGATGATAAGGCATTGACCGCTTTAGTACCAACACCATTTAGTCCTACCGATTTTTTAAAAGCTTTGGAATCGTATTTTCCACCTGTATTCATTTTAGAAACCACATCTACTACTTTTCCTAATGGAATACCACGACCATAATCTCTAACAATAACTTTATTGCCTTGTATGGAAACATCAATAGTTTTGCCTGCTCCCATAACATATTCGTCTATAGAATTATCTAACACCTCTTTTAAAAGAATGTAAATACCATCGTCTGGCGAAGACCCATCACCAAGTTTTCCAATATACATTCCAGGACGCATTCTAATGTGTTCTTTCCAGTCAAGGGAACGTATATTATCTTCGGTATAATTAGATTGTTCAGACATAAAATGGGTGCGATTTTTTGATACGTTGCTAATATAAGGTTTCGTTCTAAAAAATAAAATACTGATGTCACAAAGTAATTAACAATAAAAAGCCAAAGTTGTTGAGAACATTGGCTTTAATATGTATTGATATTTTTAAAAGATAAAAATAAGATTAAAATTTATATCCTATTCTTGCATGTAGATTAACAGCTACATCGCTTTTATTAGTGCTAAGATTGTATTTATCTATAAAATGAATATATCCTATCCCGAATCCTGCTTCGTAGTTAAAATGCTTACCAATATTTCTTTTAATTCCCCAAGTAGGAACTATTGTGATATCTCGAATTATATTAACATCTTTATTTGTACCAATTGTAAATAAGTCTGGATGATAACTTGTTTTTAATCCAATAAAATTTCCACTATTGCCTTCTGTACGTTTTCCTTTTCTTAAACGTTTGTTTAAGTTATAATAAAAACGTGGCTCTAAAGTAAACACAGGTCCAAGTAAAACACCACTATCGTTATTGTAACTGTTTTCCCAAACCCCCATATCCAAACCGGTTTCGGCTCTTAATACAAATTTATTGGATAACTTAAATTCCCCATGAATCCATATTCCTACTGCACCTGTTTGAATACCAAAAATAGATTTTTCAACACTTGCAGTTTGTTTTTCCTCTTGAGAATAACCATTTACAACCAAACAACATAGCATGGCTGCCACTAAAACATGTTTCATTTATTATAAATTTGGGGGTTCCTTTTTGCTAAACGTTAAATAAGAAATGCATGACATCGCCATCTTTAACCACATAATTCTTGCCTTCAACTCGCATTTTTCCAGCTTCTTTTACTTTAGCTTCACTTCCATGTTGCACATAATCGTTATAAGCAATTACTTCTGCTCTAATAAAACCTTTTTCAAAATCGGTGTGAATTACCCCTGCTGCTTGAGGAGCTGTAGCTCCAACATCTATGGTCCAAGCACGCACTTCTTTAACTCCAGCCGTGAAATAGGTTTGCTGATTTAATAACTTATAAGCCGAACGGATTAATTTTGACGAACCAGGTTCATCTAAACCGATATCTGCTAAAAACATCTGACGTTCTTCATAATCGTCCAACTCGTTAATATCTGCTTCTGTACCAACTGCCAAGACCAAAACTTCAGCATTTTCGTCTTTTACAGCCTCTTTTACTTGATCTACATAAGCATTACCAGATACAGCAGAACCTTCGTCCACATTACAAACATACATCACAGGTTTATCTGTAATAAACTGACTAGGTTTTACAAAATCTTCATAATCCTCTTCAGAGAACTCTAAAGCTCTTACTGATGTTCCAGCTTCCAAACCTGCTTTTATCTTCAATAAAACAGCTTCTTCTTTTTGAGCGTCTTTATTTCCCGTCTTTGCAGCACGTTTTACTTTGTCTAGTTTTTTATCGGCTGTTTCTAAATCTTTTAACTGCAACTCCATATCGATGGTTTCCTTGTCGTTAATAGGATTTATTTTACCATCTACATGGACAATGTTGTCGTTATCAAAACAACGCAACACATGAAGAATAGCATCTGTTTCACGAATATTCGCTAAAAATTGATTTCCTAATCCTTCGCCTTTGCTTGCACCTTTTACCAAACCGGCAATATCTACAATTTCAACAGTTGCAGGTAATACACGTTCTGGATTTACCAATTCTTCTAACTTTTGAAGTCTGGTGTCTGGTACATTTACCACTCCAATATTTGGCTCAATGGTACAAAACGGAAAGTTGGCACTTTGCGCTTTGGCATTAGATAAACAATTAAAAAGGGTCGATTTCCCTACGTTCGGTAATCCTACGATGCCTGCTTTCATTATTCTGTAAAAATTAGATTAAAAACTCAAGAACCAAAAGCTTGGTTTTTGCGAGTGCAAAGGTAACTAATTCCTTGAATAGTTTTTACAAGGATTTAGGAAATTGTTGATGAATCAATTTTAAGATTAGAGGATGAGTTTATACAAGAAAAGTTATGTGTATACAAACAATGTTTACTTTAATGAAATGAGCTATATCAAAAACGTATAACACCATTTACCGGACATAAAAATAAACATCTAATTTCCACGGTGTTACATTGATAATTTACTACCTAAAAACTTATTTTGCTTTCTTTAGTTTCTTTTCAGCTTTCTTTTCTTTTGCTGTTTTAGCAGGTTCTTTTTTAACATTCTTCTTTGCGTCTTTACTTTTAGCCATGGTATTTTAATTTAAATGTTTCGTAACAGATCTTGTTGGATATCAATAATTTCTAAATGTAACCATATTTCCCAAAAGAAAGGTGTCAAGTTGTTATTTAATTTGCTTGGTTGAATAATACTATAAATCTGCTTTTAGTTTGTGAATCTGTATTCAGAATAAGCTAATATTTAACATGAACATTCTAAATTTTGAAAACTAATTTCTATATAAATATGAACATCATAAATCGCAGTTTATGGCTATATTTGTAAAAAAAATTCTAAGCCATGTCCCAATTACTTTTCAATCCTTTTAAAGATTTAATTTTTGATGAGCATTTTTGTTTTCTATCAGGCGCTTTGACAAACGAAACCATGAGTATTTTTCCTAAATGGTTGATGGATCATTTTAAATTTGGTGATGAAAAAATTGAGATGATGGATAAAGCTAAATCTTATCAGTATTCAGACCTAATATTACCTTGTTCGTTAGAAGTAAAAAAAGCTTTTGAGGAATTAGACATCAAAATTCAGGCTGCATATAAAGAGGGTTTTGAAGGTATGGCTTCACTAGATAACGAATTACTTTTTCAATGGACTGGAAGAATGGTCTATGGACTGCTATACTACGAAATGCTTTATGAGAGAGACAGACTGCTGAAGAAAGGGGAAGAATTTGATTTATCTTTAACATTAAGAAAACGCTTTGGCTACTTTCATCTCATGCTACAATCTATCATAGAACCTATTTCTTTTGTAGGTAAGAAGCCGTGGAGTATTGTGGTATTTCCACTTAAATATTCAGAAGATATTTTTAGTTATCGTGATGATGCTATTAATTTAATGTTCCAATTTGGAGTGAATGGTTTTGGCTTTGTTGCCTGTCTTCAAGACAATGGCGTGATTGCTGAAAAACAAAAAGACATACTCGGCAAAATGAAAGAATATGTGTTGCATCCTGTACAGTTTGAAGAACTATATGCTAGGTTTCATTATACAGACTATACCTTACAATACACACCCGAATACAAGATTGAAACTCAAGACCATGGTATTACCATAGAAATTGAAACAACTGGAAAACCTCCGGTTTTTGGATTTTGGGATGAAGATATATTTGCCCAATTGCTTTCAAATTATTGGCAAGTGTATGGGATTGAAAAAGAGCAGATTTTTCAACCACAAAAACCACCACTTAGTTTTCTTGAAAACCCTTATACAAAAGAATTTGTTAATCCTGAATCTATTAAGTTACCGTTTTAAATGTGTTTTAATGTCTAAATTATAGAACACTAACTTTTATTATTTTATTGAACCTTCGTTTAAGGGCAATAAAAAACCCTAAGCTTTCGCTTAGGGTTTAAAAAGTTTTAAACACTTAACCTCTAGTCTTCTGGGTGCATAAAACGTTGTTTCCCTAGCAATACTTCTTCTGTTTCTACATGTGCATCATCAGGAACACAACAGTCTACAGGACATACAGCAGCACATTGAGGTTCTTCATGAAAACCAACGCATTCTGTACACTTGTCTGGAACTATATAATATATTTCGTCACTTATGGGTTCTTGAGCTTCTTCGGCATCGACTTCTTTTCCATTAGGCAACACAACTTTACCACTTAGTTGTGTTCCATCTTTATATCTCCAGTCGTCTGCTCCTTCGTAAATAGCCGTATTAGGACATTCAGGCTCACAAGCTCCACAGTTAATACATTCGTCTGTTATAATTATTGCCATAGCGATTTTTATCTTAAATTTGCAACTGCAAAAATAAAGCCAAAACAATTCATAACCAAACCTTATAATGAATTTAGAAGAAAGAATCAAAGCCTTTGCAACATTAGGGGATTTTTTAAGTCAGTTTACAAATAACGGTATTGTTAAAAAAGAAAATATACTCTTTAACGATTTGTTTCTTGATGGCTTTAAACATCAAATTAAACTTGCTAAAGAGCACAATGGCTGGTTTACAAACGAAAATATTACCTACGCATTAAATAACTGGTCTAAAGCTTTGACTAATAGCAATATTAGGACGCTTGTAAAAAACTATCACTTTAATAAAATTGAATCTAAAAAAGTGGCTATAATTATGGCCGGAAATATTCCTTTAGTTGGTTTTCACGATTTCTTTTGCGTCTTACTTTCTGGTCACAATGTTTTAATTAAGCAATCAAGTAACGATAAACATCTGTTGCCATTTTTAGCAAAATACTTAGAACATATTGAAACTGGTTTTAAAGGAAAAATTAGTTTTACGGAAAATAAATTAGAAGGTTTTGATGCAGTTATTGCTACAGGAAGTGATAATACTGCTAGATATTTTGAATATTACTTTAAAGGTAAACCCACTATTATTAGAAAAAATAGAAACTCGGTAGCTGTACTTACTGGAAACGAAACCGAAGAGCAATTAATACAACTTTCTAATGATGTTTTTAGATACTATGGTTTAGGCTGTAGAAATGTATCTAAGTTGTTTGTTCCAAAAGAGTATAATTTTGATAACTTTTTTAAAGCCATGTACACTTGGCACCCCATTATTAACGAAGCTAAATATGCTAATAATTACGATTATAATAAAGCTGTTTATTTAATGAGCGAGTTTGATATGTTAGAAAATGGTTTTTTAATGATTAAAAAAGATGCAAGCTACGCCTCTCCTATTGCAACTGTTTTTTATGAACATTATGATACTTTAGAAAACTTAAAACAGAAACTTGAAACTGATAAAGAAAAAATCCAATGTATCGTGTCAGACAGCTTATTTACTAACAACATTACATTTGGAGAGACGCAAAATCCAAATTTATGGGATTATGCAGATGGTGTAGATACCTTAGACTTTTTGTTGAAAATTTAGTTAAAAAAATATCTTAGAATCACTTAATTTTTTATCAGAAATTAGCACCTTTGTTGTCAAAATTTGTATAAATTTTCAATTACCTTTTAAAAGATAAGCACAGATTAACAAAAACAAATATTAATGAAAAAACATAATTTTAGTGCAGGACCTTGTATTCTTCCTCAGGAAGTGCTATTAAAGGCATCGGAAGCAGTAATGGACTTCAACAACGATGGCTTGTCCTTATTGGAAATATCTCACAGAAGCAAACCTTTTGTAGATGTTATGGAGAAAGCTAGGTCTTTAGCATTAGAGCTATTAGGACTAGAAGGAAAGGGATATAAAGCCTTGTTTTTACAAGGTGGAGCTAGCACCCAATTTTTAATGGTTGCACTTAATTTGTTAGAAAAAAGAGCTGGTTATTTAAATACTGGAACTTGGAGTGACAAAGCTATTAAAGAAGCAAAGATTTATGATGATGTTTATGAAGTTGCTTCATCTAAAAATGCTAACTTCAATTATATTCCTAAGGGATATGATATACCTTCGGAGTATGATTATTTCCACTGTACGTCCAACAATACCATTTTTGGTACACAAATGAAATCGTTTCCAAAGTGTGACATCCCTATGGTTTGCGATATGAGTAGTGATATATTCTCACGTACCTTAGATTTTTCACAATTCGATTTAATTTATGCAGGAGCACAAAAAAACATGGGGCCTGCTGGAACAACTCTAGTGGTTATAAAAGAAGATATATTAGGAAAAGTGTCAAGAAAAATCCCATCAATGATGGATTATAAATTACATATTGACAAAGGCAGCATGTTTAATACACCACCAGTATTTGCTGTGTATGTATCAATGTTAACCTTAGATTGGCTAAAAAATCTTGGTGGTATAAAAGCCATTGAAGAAATAAACGAAATGAAAGCTAGAGTAATGTATTCTGAAATAGACTTGAACCCGTTATTCAAAGGATATTCGGTTAAAGAAGATCGTTCAAACATGAATGCTACCTTCACATTGGTAAACGACAACTTAAAAGAAACTTTTGAAACCATGCTTAAAGAAGCTGGAATTAATGGTGTAAATGGCCATAGAAGTGTTGGTGGCTACAGAGCTTCCATGTACAATGCCTTACCACTAGATAGCGTAAAAGCTCTTGTAGAAGTTATGAGTGAATTAGAAACAAAAGCATAAAAAAATAGAATGAAAGTATTAGCAAACGACGGAATTTCAAAAAGTGGTATTGAAGCTTTAGAGAATGGAGGATTTGAGGTTCTTACAACTACTGTAGCACAAGAACAATTGGTCAACTACATCAACGACAAACAAATTGATGTTTTATTGGTAAGAAGTGCTACAAAAGTACGTAAAGACATCATCGATGGCTGTTCAAGCATCAAAATCATTGGTCGTGGCGGTGTTGGCATGGACAATATTGACGTAGAATACGCAAGAAGCAAAGGTATTCATGTAATTAATACTCCAGCAGCTTCTTCTCAATCTGTTGCAGAATTAGTATTTGCTCATTTATTTGGTAGTGTTCGTTTTTTACATGACTCCAATAGAAACATGCCTTTAGATGGAGATACACAATTTAAGTCCCTAAAAAAGAATTATGCCAAAGGTGTTGAATTAAGGGGGAAAACGCTAGGTATAATAGGTTTTGGACGAATTGGTCGTCAAGTAGCAAAAATAGCTTTAGGCATTGGAATGAAAGTCATAGCTAGTGATAAGTTTGTCGGCAAAGCAACTATTAAGGTAGAGTTTTACAATGGTCAGTTTATCAATGTAGAAATCGAAACAGAACACACCAAAGACATTTTAAAACAGGCAGATTTTATCACCTTACACGTTCCTGCTCAGGACGAATATGTTATAGGTGAAAAACAATTTGATATGATGAAAGATGGAGTTGGAATTATTAACGCTGCTCGTGGTGGTGTTATAGATGAAGTCGCTTTAATAAAAGCTTTAGAAAGTGGAAAAGTAGCTTTTGCAGGCTTAGATACTTTTGAAGAAGAACCAACACCTGCTGTTCAAGTTTTAATGAACGGGAGAATATCTTTAACTCCACATATTGGAGCTGCAACCAACGAAGCTCAAGATAGAATTGGAACCGAATTGGCTTCTCAAATTATAAGTCTATTAAAAACAGAAAAAAGTACAAATTAGATAACGTACTAAACATAATAAGCCTATAAGTTATATTTCTTATAGGCTTTTTTTTGTAAATTACAACTTCATTAAAAAAAACAATAAAATGGCAGGAATTTTAGATTTATTAAATAGCGATATGGGTAAGGCTATCGTAAATGGTGTAGCCGGACAAACCAATCAACCGGAAAGTAAAACAAACGATGTTTTAACCATGGCATTACCTGTATTAATGCAAGCTATGAAACGAAATGCATCTTCACCTCAAGGAGCAGAAGGATTACTAAATGCGTTAAACAGCAAACACGATGGAAGCATTTTAGATAATTTAGGTAGTCTTTTCTCTGGTGGTGTAGATTCGAATGTTCTAGAAGATGGAAGCAAAATATTAGGCCATGTATTAGGTGGTAAACAACAAAATGTTGAAAATGCAATTGGCGCGAGAGCTGGCATGGATTCAAGTTCAGTTTCTAATATCTTAAAAGTAGCTGCCCCTCTATTAATGGGCATGTTAGGAAAACAAACTAAAGAGAACAATGTGAATAGTTCTTCGGGAATTGAAAGTTTATTAGGTGGTTTATTAACTGGAAATTCGTCACAAAATGAACAAAGCTTCTTAGAGTCAATTCTTGATGCTGATGGAGATGGTAGTGTTATAGATGATGTTGCTGGAATGGTATTAGGTGGCAGTAAAAAGAAAGGTGGACTTGGAGGTTTACTTGGAGGGCTTTTTGGAAAATAAAAATTTCATGGTAGAATGTTATATGTTAAAGCATTTCAAAATCAACAGAATAAGGCATGATTATTGTATCTTTAAGCATAAACTATTTGTTATGAAATCTTTATTATACTTTATTTTAATTTGCGGGTTTTTAAATAGTTGTAAATCTTCACAATCCTTAGATAACACATCTAAAAGTGAAAAAGTTAATACAATTAAAAACGACACAGTATCCATTGCAAACAACGATCTAGAATACGAATTAATTATCATTGAGCCAGGTTATAATGTATGGCTCAAAACAAAAGCAAAACCTGCTGGTTACTATGAACAAAATTTCTTAGAAATAAGAAACAAACTGTATGTTGACGCCTGGAACAACAGGGTTTTAAACCCTTTAAATTATCCATCTGGCTTATATGAAACTCAAATATTTTACGACCCATCTATTGACTATGGTTACGATGTAAACTATAAATTATATAACTATTTCATATACTTTCAATTAACCTATAAACAACAGTTAACTAGTTATATTCCTAGAATTTAAAGTATCTTTGCATTTTTAAAAAAATGCTCATGGATAAATTCAAAAAAACCTGGGAAATACAACAAAATTGGCAACTAATCTTTCCGTTACTTGGAATTTCAGGTTTGCTTTATAGTTCTTATAAATTAGCAAATGCATTATTAAAAGAAGATCATTTGCTTTTAATATTTGCAGTTACAATTATCTTATTTTATATCTTCTTAAAGTTTACTTTATTCTTATTCAAAAAATTAGAAAACCGTTGGGTTGTTGATTTTAAATGGGAACTGATTCGAATTTTTATTGTTTTTGCTATAACAGGAACCTCTTCTCTTTTTGTTGGAAGACCAATTATGAAATTAATAGGAATTACTAAAGAAAACTTAAATATTGCTGTCTATTGGATTTTATATATTATTATTGGGCTAATTTTCTATCAAATAATACTATTATGTATTGGTTGGCTTTTTGGTCAGTTTAAATTCTTTTGGGAGTTTGAAAAGAAAATGCTTAGTCGGTTTGGCTTAAAACGTTTTTTAAATTAGTGCAATATACAAAACAACATATCTTATTTAGAGTTTTTACAGTCTTACTAGTTCTTGCTGTATTAGCGCCTTCTGTTGTTAAATTATCACATGCTTATAGTCATACAAATCATAAACATGAAATTTGTCTAGGTGAGAAACAAGTACATTTTCATACCTTAGATGTGGATTGTGAATTTCATAAATTCCAACTCAATACAGCATTCACAATTCCAGTAAACACTTTTAAAGTCCTTAAAAAGCAAAACAACCACCAATTAATAAATTCGCAATATCATTTTATTAGTGAATTTCAACAACTTCATTTTTCCCTTCGTGGACCTCCTATTAATAGTTAAAATGTCTTATTAAAAACTGAATCTTTTCAGTTACATATTAACTATTATAAAATTTTAAATGAAAACAATACTATACTTATTGCTTTTTGTGAGTATTCCAGTAATACAAGCACAAAACAGCATACACGGCTCTATTATAGACAGCCAAACCAAAGAACCACTAGTGTTTGCAAACATCTATTTACCCCAACTAGAAAAAGGAACAATCACAGACGATCAAGGTCTATTTACTTTAACCAACTTACCATCAGGAAACTACAAGGTTGTTTGTTCTATAATTGGTTACGAAACCTTTTCTAAAACATTAACCATTCCTACTACTGAAACTTTAAATATTGTGTTATCTTCTTCTGCCATAGAAATGGAAGAGATTATTATTTCAACGCCTTTTCATAAACTTCAAAGTGAAAACGTCATGAAGGTAGAACATGAAAAAATTGCTGATTTAAAGGCCAAAGGCGCAGTCACACTAGCCGATGGAATTACTAACATTGCAGGAGTTGAAAGCATTAGTACTGGTGTTAGTATTGGGAAACCTGTAATTAGAGGTCTTAGCTCTAATCGCGTGTTAGTATATACACAAGGAGTCAGATTAGAAAATCAGCAGTTTGGAGACGAACACGGTTTAGGATTAAACGATTCTGGCGTGGAAAGTGTTGAAGTTATAAAAGGTCCTGCTTCCCTACTCTATGGAAGTGATGCGCTTGGCGGAGTTCTATATATCAATCCCGAGAAATTTGCACAGCAACATTCGAATGCTGCCAATATAGAAGCAACCTATTTTGGAAACACTTTGGGATACTCAGCAAATATGGGTTATAAAGAATCTGCAGAAAAACTTAAATTCTTAATAAGAGGAAGTGTTAGTGAGCACTCCGATTACAATACAGCAGACTACAGAGTAACAAATACACGTTTTAAAGAGCAAGATTTTAAATCTGGAATAGGCTACCAAAGCACACAATTTAAAACGGAATTTAGATATAATATGAACCATTCTAAATTAGGTATTCCTGAAGCAATAGGCGAACAAACCAAAAGCAAAAACCCAGAATTACCATATCAAGACATTACCAATCATGTATTTAGCTCTAAATCGAATATCTATTTCGAAAAGTCTAGTTTAGAAATTAATTTAGGTTATATCTATAATGATAGAAAAGAATTTGAAGAACATCACGACCATGATGAACATGAACATGAAGATGAAGATGATCATGAAGATGATCATGAAGATGATCATGAAGAAGAACACGAACATGATGAACATGAAAATGAAGTCTTAGAAGCAGCGCTTCATATGAAATTGAAAACCTTTAATTACGATGTAAAATATCAATTACCAGTTTATGGTAAATTTGAGACTATTGTTGGCACCCAAGGTATGCATCAAGTAAATACCAATTATGGGGAAGAACAATTAATTCCAAATGCAACTACAAACGACTTTGGTATATTCGCAATGTCTCATATTCATTTTGAAAATACCGATGTTCAAATTGGTGCTCGTTTCGACAATAGAAACATTCAAGTTTTAGATGGCTTTAATAAGGATTTTAATAGTTTTAATGGTGCTTTAGGAGCTAAAACTAAGATGTTTAAAATAATTACCGCCAGATTAAACTTAGCTTCAGGATTTAGAGCACCAAATCTTGCAGAATTAACATCTTATGGAACTCACGAAGGCACCAATAGATTTGAAATTGGAGATGAAAATCTAACTAATGAACAAAACTTTCAAACAGATTTAGCTTTAGAATTTAAAAGTGAACATGTGGAATTTTTTGCTAATGGCTTTTACAATCTAGTTAATAACTATATCTATTTACAACCAGATGGCACATTTATAGATAGCACACCTGTTTATAGTTATGTACAAGAAGATGCAAGTTTATACGGAGGAGAAATTGGTTTCCATTTTCATCCACATCCATTAGATTGGTTGCACGTTGAAAGTAGTTTTGAAACCGTAACAGGAAAACAAAAAAATGAAACTTATCTTCCACTAATTCCAGCCAATAGTTTAACCAATACTATTCGAGTGGAATTAGAAAGTAAATGGGCAGACAAACTGTATGGTTTTATTAGACTTAAATCAACTTTTGCTCAAAACAATGTAAGCGAGTTCGAATTAGCTTCAGACAGTTACAATCTTCTAAGCGCAGGTCTTGGTGGCACATTTTCAGTTTTTGATAACGATTTAACTGCATCTATTTCTGGAAGCAACCTAACTAACAAAAAGTACATCAATCACTTGTCCAGATTAAAACCTGAAGGAATATATAACATGGGAAGAAACATTAGTCTTAGACTGACATATAGTTTGTAATCTTAAAAAAAAACTAAACATCAAGTCCTCTGAAGCAATATAGCCAAAGAGGACTTTTTTTATTTATCTATAGCTACTTGAGTTTTAGCTTTATTTTTTGAAAATACAAACGTGTAAAACCACATAATGGTAAACGAAGGAATAAAATCTATCATTGGTAATGCTTCTTCTATAAAAGATCCCACAGCAGCCACCTTACCTGC
Organism: Flavobacteriaceae bacterium LYZ1037; assembly: GCA_003144015.1. Lineage (GTDB taxonomy): Bacteria > Bacteroidota > Bacteroidia > Flavobacteriales > Flavobacteriaceae > Xanthomarina. Next base: position 98,069 of record QFWS01000005.1, read on the forward strand.
TCTACCAGGATATAGTTTAGCCATAATATAAGCAGATAAAGGTGCCCAAATAAAATCGAAAGGAGGAAATATATAAGACACATATCCTAGTAAATCAAATAGAATACCCAATGCTAATTTTTTGTTTCTTGAATTCTTTTCTAATGTCATAAAAATAATTTAATTACTAATGTATTTACAAATAACGTTCCAAACTGATATTTATGACATTGTTGATTATTAACATGTTATACACTAGGTTTAAAGCAAGTACAAGATATAATTTAGCTTTATTTTAACTTTTAGTTAGCATAGTTTTTATTTCGACTCTTATAGATTTGCCATTTAAAGTGTAACAATGTTTCATTTTCAGTGTCTTTAAGTAAGCTATCAATCAAAAAATCATAGTAATGAAATACGTTTCATTTTTAATTTTCTACCTGTTTTTTTATATTTCTATACAGGCTCAAGAAAAAAAATCTCTTCACATACAAAGAGCTACAGTTGCCCCAAAAATAGATGGTGTTTTAGACGATGCTATTTGGCAAAATGCCGATTTAGCTGGAAATTTCACCCAATTTAGACCAGATATAGGAATAAAAGAAACTCATAACAAAAGAACAGTAGTTCGTGTTGCATATGATGATGATGCGATATATTTTGGAGCCTATCTTTACGATAATCCAGACGAGATCTTAAAACAATTCCAAAGTCGTGATAATTTTGGAATTAACGATTTTTTTGCAGTCGTTTTAAACCCAAATAACGATTCACAAAACGATACTGAGTTTTTTGTATTTCCAACAGGAAATCAAGCAGATGCTATTATTTCACCAAATATTGGAGAGGATTTTGGTTGGGATGCTGTTTGGGAGAGCGCTGTAAAAATAGTGCATGATGGCTGGGTTGTTGAAATGAAAATTCCGTATTCAGCCTTAAGGTTTTCGAATAAAAAAGAACACATTTGGGGTTTGCAGTTTCATAGGCAATTTAGAACAGATAGATCTCAATACACCTGGAACCCACTAAATCCAGAGGTAGGTAGTTCTAGTTTATATCACGGAGAAATAACTGGTATAAAAGATATTACGCCTCCAACTAGGCTGATGCTATATCCTTATGCATCCACTGTTATTAGTAAAAACGGTAGTGAAGATATTGAAGATGAGTACCATCTTGGTATGGATTTAAAATATGGTATTACAGAAAATTTCACTTTAGACGCAACGCTTATCCCTGATTTTAGTCAAGTAGGATTTGATGATGTGGAATTAAATTTAGGCCCTTTTGAACAACAGTTTTCTGAACAAAGACAATTTTTTACTGAAGGTGTAGATTTATTTACTAAAGGAAATTTATTTTACTCTAGGCGTGTTGGTAACGCTCCTACAGGAAACCCAACTCTTGAAACAAATGAAATAATACCAGATTATCCGGACAAAGTTAAAACCTTAAATGCTTTTAAAGTTTCTGGAAGAACTAAAAGTGGTTTAGGGGTTGGGATTTTTAATGCCATAACCCAAAAGACGTATGCTACAGCTGTAGATACTATAAGCAACACTTCAAGAAGTGAGCTTGTAGAGCCTTTAGCTAATTACAATATTTTTGTAATCGACCAGCAGTTTAATGGCAATTCATCTGTGAGTTTAATAAACACAAATGTAACAAGAAATGGCCATTTTAGAGATGCTAATGTTACTGCTGCTTTGTTAGACTATGCAAACAAGAAAAACACCATTGGAATCGAAGCTGCTGTAAAACATAGTTATTTAAATTTAAAAGATGAAAACCAAAGTGGTTTCAATGCCGAATTTGAGATTGGTAAAATAAGTGGCAATTATCAATATAGTTTTGAATATGAATTAGCAGATAAAAATTACGATATCAACGATTTAGGAATCAATTTTAGAAATAACTATAGTAATTTTAACGTAGATTTTTCTTATCGCATATTTGAACCAACAAAAAACTTGATCAATTTCAATTATAATTTTTGGGCTAATTATAATATGTTATTCAATCCAAGTACCTATTCCGGCAAAAATATTGGAGGTGGTATCTCCTTTCAAAATAAAAACTTACTTGGTTATGGAGGAAGTTTTAATTATGAAATTGGAAAACAATACGATTATTTTGAAGCAAGAACAGAAGGTCGCTATTTTATATATGAAAATTGGATAAATGCAAATACCTGGGTGTCTTCAAATTACAACAATACTTTTGCATACGATGCCAATCTAGGTTTTGGAACCATGTTTGAAAATGATAGAGACATGTTTAATTTTAATGTTAGTGTTAGCCCTAGAGTCCGTTTTAATGATAGGTTTACCTTAATCTATAATGCAGATTTTAGCAACTCCAACGGTGGCAGAGGATTTATTCAAGACATAGGCGATGATATAGTATTTGGACAACGCGATAGAACCACTCTGGTGAATAGTCTTACTGGGAACTATAATTTTAATGTGTTACATGCCTTATCTCTTTCTTTTAGAAATTATTGGAGTGTGGTTACCTATGAAAACCAACTTTATACATTAGAAGATAATGGACGATTAAGCACGAAAGACAATTACACTTTAGCGGATATAGATGACCCAAATGTAAACTTCAATACCTGGAATTTAGATTTTGGTTACTCATGGCAATTTGCTCCAGGCAGTATGCTTACTGCTTTATATAGAAATAGGCTATTCGATTTTTCTAACGCTTCTAGAGATACGTATTTTAATAGTGTAGGTCATTTATTTAAACAACCAATTGATCATAACTTTTCTATTAGAGTTGTTTATTATATCGATTACAATAATGTTAAAAACATTTTTAATAAGAAACATAGCTGATAATTGTACAAAACGTCTTATTGTCTTAAATTCACCACAACATTCCGTTTTATATGATTCAAGCAAAAAATATTCATAAATACTTTGGCGATTTACACGTTTTAAAAGGCGTCGATTTAGATATAAAAAAAGGGGAAATAGTCTCGATTGTTGGTGCTTCTGGTGCTGGCAAAACTACGTTACTTCAAATTCTTGGAACTTTAGATAAACCTGCTTCAAATACGAAAAGTGACTTTATTATAAACAACACCAACATTAGTTTATTAAACGACAAGTTTTTAGCTAAATTTAGAAATGAACATTTAGGCTTTATTTTTCAGTTTCATCAACTTTTACCAGAATTTACAGCTTTAGAGAATGTTTGTATTCCTGCATATATAAAAAAAACAAAGAAGAGTGATGCTGAAAAACGTGCTATGGAATTATTAGATTTCTTAGGGTTAAAAGACAGATATCATCACAAACCTAACGAGCTTTCTGGTGGCGAGCAACAACGTGTGGCTGTAGCCAGAGCTTTAATAAACAATCCAGAACTAATTTTTGCCGATGAACCTTCGGGGAATTTAGATAGTGAATCAGCTGAGAACCTACACCAATTATTCTTTAAACTTCGAGATGAATTTGGACAAACCTTTGTTATTGTTACCCATAACCAAGAATTGGCAGACATGGCAGATAGAAAGCTTACAATGGTTGATGGAAAAATCATATATTAGATGTTGAAAAACTAATCAAATTACATGCTATTCATACTTCTTTCTTGGATTTATATTTTAGCAGTTGCATTAGTGGTTGGAGTAAGTCTGGATCGCTTATTGAGGCTTCAAGATGTCAACCCTATTTTAGTCCTTTTCCATGGTCTTTTTGGTGTTACTTTAACAGCTGGATTTTGGGCTGTTTTTTTTCCACTCAATTTGAATTTTCATATATTCCTATTATTTATATCTATTATTTTATTATACATAAATCGCAATTACACAGTTAAATACATTAGATTATTTAAACATGAACTTAATAAGCTTTCACAGTTCTTTAAAATATTAATCGTTGCTATTTTTTTATTGATTTTAGCACAATCTGCTTCACCTCCATCCTTATTAGATAACGAATCGTATTATATTCAAACAATTGCTTGGTTAAACGAATTTGGTTTGGTTAAAGGGCTCGTAAATCTTCATGTGTTTCTTGGGCAAACCAGTGGTTGGCATATCTTGCAAAGTGCCTTTAATTTTAATTTTTTATATGAAAATTTCAACGATTTAAATGGCCTATGCCTCTTTCTCGGGAATTATTATGCCCTTGTTAAACTAAATGATTATTTCAAGTTTAGAAACAATTCAATGGATTTGGTTATAGGCCTTTATCCCATTTTTAATATATTCTTATTTCAATTTATTAGTTCCCCTTCCCCAGACTTGGCAGTTTACATTATTTCTATGTTGCTTTTTTATGGGTTTCTAATGAATTATCATGCGTGTAGTAAAAACGGGTTGGTCTCTTTAGTCATGCTCACTTCCTTTTTAATTTTAATTAAAGCTACAACACTTGTTTTTGCTTTATTTCCATTGATCATTTACATTAAACATTATAAGCACGTCAAACAATACACATTTATAGTTTGGGTTGTATCCATTTCAACATTAGGTTTCATTATTATTAAAAATATTCTAATGACTGGAAATGTTCTTTATCCATTAACTGGAATTGAACTATTAAAAACCGATTGGAGCTTACCTACAAATATTGAAACATATTTTTACAACTACGCTAAAGCCTATGGTTATGCAATAACTCCAGATGCGTACAACCATAGTTCTATAATAAATTTATTGAAAGAATGGTTTTTTCAATCGGGTTTTGATGGTCTATTTAATAAACTCATAATACTAATTTTAGTGTTGTACTTGTTCTTTATTAAGAAATTTAAAAGAAATAAAGCCATCTTGTTTATTTATGGGATTGCACTATTACAGCTTTGTATTTTATTTATTACTTCGCCTCAATTCAGGTTTTACATGCCTTTTGTCTTCATACTTTCACTATTTATAATTGCTGAAATCATTACCTCAGAAAAAATAACGAAAAGTATTTTAGTGATTAGCACAATAGTAATTCTATTCCCTTTGCTTTTTGTTATTCCAAATATAAAAACAAGCACATTTTTAGCAAGTTATTTAGTAGAGCCACACAGAAACAGTCAGTTTGAATCTAAATACAAAACCTTAAAAATTGGTAACACGAAGATAAATACACCAAGCAACATCGATTTTTTCTGGGGTACAGGAAATACTAAAATACCAGCTTTAAACGAGCAGCAATTTGAGTACTTTAAGACACATTTCAAGGTTATACCACAACAGCGAACTGAGAATTTGAAAGATGGTTTTTATTTTAAATCATTAGATTAAAATTTCATAAAATCTTCTTCTAAGATTTGCTTCAATCTATCTAATAACTCTTTAGCATTTTCTATTGTAAACACCATAGGAGGTTTGATTTTTAAAGCATTGTTATCTTTACCATCGGTACTCATTAATATGCCAAAATCTCTCATTCTATTAGCTAAATAATTAGCTTTTTCAGTCAATGGCATTTTATCATTATCAGTTAATTCAAAGCCTAAAAACAAACCTTGCCCTCTTACATCTCCAATAATAGGATATGATTTTTGAAGTTTTAGCAATTCATCTTTTAAAAAAGTTCCAACTATTAAAGCATTGTCCTGAAGTTTTTTATCTTTAATAACCTGTAAAACCTTGTTCCCAATAGCACAAGACACCGGATTTCCACCAAATGTATTAAAATATTCCATACCATTTGCAAAAGCTTGAGCTACTTCTTGTGTGCAAACAACTGCTGCTAGTGGGTGTCCATTTCCTATAGGTTTTCCTATAGTTACAATATCTGGAACCACATTATGTAACTGAAATCCCCAAAACGTCTTACCTACTCTCCCACAACCCGTTTGTACTTCGTCTGCAATACAAAGTCCTCCTGCATTTCTAACAGATTGATAAACTAATTCTAAATAATTTTCTGGCAATTCAACCTGACCTCCACAGCTAATGATACTTTCGCAAATAAAACCAGCTAGTTTTCTTCCCTTTGAATGAATGTTTTCAATCTGATCATCTATATGTTTTGCATATTTTTCAGCTGTATTCTTACCTTGATATAAGCCTCTAAAGGTATCTGGAAGAGGTACAATATGTGTGTGTTCGGGAGCTCCTTGACCACCTCTTCCATCAAATTTATAGGAACTAACACCAATGCATGCATTGGTGTTGCCATGATAGCCAATTTCTACAGCAATCATATCTTTCGCTTTCGTATAAGCTTTTAACATACGCAAAGCAAGTTCGTTAGCTTCGCTACCAGAATTCACAAAATGCACCACAGATAATGCTTTTGGAAAGGTTTTTAATAACTCTTTTGCAAAGGCATTGATATTGTTATGTAAATATCTAGAATTTGTATTCAATACAGCCATTTGATCTTGTCCAGCTTTCACTACTTTTGGATGTTCGTGACCAACATGAGCGACGTTATTTACTGTATCTAGGTATTTTCGTCCAGTATCATCAATCAAGTATACACCGGAACCTCTTAGTATTTTCAATGGCTTTTTATAAGATAGACTCAAGCTTTTCCCCAGATGATTATTTCTGAAATCAATTATTTTCTCATGTGGTGCTTTTAGATGTTCGTTTAAACCTTCATATTTAAATAACAAGTTCGGGTTAGGACACAAACTTCTCCATACAGAAACTGTGTCTGGAAAAGCAACACCTGGGAAGTTATGTGTATTACCTAACAAATCTAATGTGATTTGAAAATGCAAATGTGGAGCCCAATTGCCATTTTCAGTAACATTACCAACATAAGCTATCAAATCGTTCTTATAGATTTTCTGTCCTTGTTTGACTAAGTTTAAGCTGTTTTCGGACAAATGCCCATACAAACTATAAAATGGAATTCCAGAATCTGTTTGGTGTCTTAAAATTAAGGTAGGTCCATAATCTTTATTGCTTCCGTTGTTATACACACTATATACTTCAGCATCAAAAGGTGCATGAATAGCAGTGTTTTCCTTTACCCAAAAATCTACTCCCAAATGTGTTGTTCTAAATTCTGGTCCAGAATTCCCTTCTTTTTGATAAGCTTTAGTACTGTAAAAGGGTCTAATTTCTAAATAGCCTCCAGCAAACAAAGCTTTTGGTTTTTCGGTTTGTAGTCTATTTATTTTAAAATTTGTGAGTTCTATATCGTTATATTCACTTTCATGACCTAACCATGTACTACCAACGCTCATATCTATAGTGTGAATGTGATTGAAGTCTATAGCTGGAAAGAAATACTGTAAAGACATTTGTTGATTTTTAGCCCATTTTAAAAAAGCTTCTTCATTTGGATGTGCTTTAAAACCACAACTATTTCGAAAACTATAATGTGCCAAGTTTTCATCGATTTGCATCCATTTCTCAAGTACATCCCAAGCTGGTTTTTCACTAATTAGTAAATACTCATTTTCAGGTTCTTTCTGTTTATTCAAAGCAGATTTAGTCACGCTAATCACTAAATTCATAGCAACCAGATTATATAAGAATGAAAGCTCCACTTCCATCAAAGGATATTCTTTATGATATCCAGAAACAATAGGCAAAGCAGCAGAAAGCATATCTGGCTTATTCATGATAGCATAAGAAATAACAACAGCTAAATCATTTATAGTCTGTGTGTAGATAGTGTCTCCATAATCAATAATAGCAATAACTTCAGGGTTTTCTAATTCTGAAGAAACCAGAATGTTATTATCATTTATATCATTATGAATGACACTTTTTCTAAGATTTTTATAATCGTCTTGAAAAATTTCAAATTGCTTTTGAAAATAAGAAACCATATTTTGTCGTTCCGTTGAAAACAAACCTAAGTGTTTAGAAGTCCATTCGGCTTGAGCAACATCCCAATCAAATTGTCTGTGAATTTTATGATGTTCAAATCCCTTTAGAGCCGAGGTTACTTTTCCAGCTTGCGCACCTAAGCTAAACAACAAATTGTCTTTAATAGGATTAACCGAAGACCACAATCTTCCATCAATCCAGGAAAGCAATCTAACATATCTCTTATTCCCATCGGTATCAATTATGGTACTAATAAGTTTCCCTTGAGTGTCTGGAAAAATATTGGGAGCATTTAAATGACTTTTAGAAAGATGTTTAAGAATGTTTTTTTGAAATTCTAAATACTCAAAATCCTCATGAGGTCTACCAATTTTTAATATATAAGTTTCAGATTTAGTTTTTATCCGAAAATTAAAATCCAACTCACCAGGCAATGCCTTTACTTCGCCAGCAATATTGTAGAGGGCTTTCGAAATTTCATTAGCCTGTTCAGGAAGAATTTTTATGTTCGAATAATCAATCGACATGATATGAGTTTTGAATTAAAAATAAGAGTAACGAAGTTACTTTTTTTTTAATGAATAATTCAAAAGAGATTCTTCGAATTTGTGAAAATAGATGTCTATTTTTAAAGCTTCAAAGCAAATAAAATTGAACAAAAAAGAATTAAAAGAATTTCTCGACGCCAAAGTGTTACAATATAACCGTCCAGATTTTATAGAAAGTGATCCTATACAGATTCCGCATCTTTTTAATAAAAAGGAAGATATTGAGATTTCAGGTTTTCTAACAGCAACCATTGCTTGGGGAAACAGAAAGAGTATTATAAATAACGCTAAGAAAATGATAACCTTGATGGATAATTCACCTTACGACTTTGTGATAAATCATCAAGAAAAAGACTTAGAAGCCTTACTGCCATTTGTTCATAGAACTTTTAACGGAACAGATTTCATTACGTTTATTAAAAGTTTACAACATATTTACAAGAACCATCAAGGATTGGAAAGTGTGTTTTCAAGAAACAATGAAGATCATTCATTACAAACAACTATTCATCTTTTTAAATCTGTATTTTTTGAGATTGAACACCCACTAAGAACCCAAAAACATGTAAGTGATCCGTTGAAAAATTCTGCTGCAAAAAGAATTAATATGTATCTAAGATGGATGGTTAGAAAAGATAATACTGGTGTTGATTTTGGTATTTGGAAAAATATTTCACCTTCGCAATTGTCCTGTCCTTTAGATGTTCATTCAGGTAATGTTGCCAGAAAATTAGGCTTACTAAAACGAAAACAAAACGATGCTAAAGCATTAGCCGAACTAGACAAATCCCTAAGAATATTAGATTCAAACGATCCTGTAAAATACGATTTCGCACTTTTTGGTTTAGGAGTTTTTGAAGGATTTTAACAGATTTTCAAATTGGCTTCCATTAAAACATTTTATATTTAAAAATTAAATAACATCTATGAAAAACATTTTTATATTATTAGCTACAATTTATACCAATTTGCTTTTTTCGCAAACAATTAAGATTCCATTAGACACAATGGTTGTTACCAATCATTCTGTCGCCATTAATGGTCAAGATTTACCTTATCAAGCAACAGCAGGAACCCAACCTGTCTGGAACAACAATGGAGAACCTATTGCTACATTATTTTACACGTATTATAAAAAAAGTAATAGTGACAAAGAGAACCGTCCAATCATCTTTTCATTTAATGGAGGTCCTGGATCTGCATCTGCTTGGATGCATATTGCTTATACTGGACCAGTAGTATTAAACATAGACGACGAAGGTTACCCTGTTCAACCTTATGGTGTAAAAGACAATCCGAATGCCATTTTAGATGTTGCAGATATAGTTTTTGTCGATCCGGTAAATACTGGTTATTCTAGAATGGTTGAAGATAAAGATGGAAAATTACCAGATAGAAAAACATTTTTCGGAATCAATGCCGATATAAAATATTTAGCCGAATGGATGAATACTTTTGTAACGAGACATAACAGATGGGAATCTCCTAAATATTTAATTGGCGAAAGTTATGGAGGACCAAGAGTTATGGGTTTGTCTAAAGAATTACAAAATAGCCAATGGATGTATTTAAATGGTGTAATTTTAGTATCGCCAGCAGATTATAAAATATATTCTACCAATCAGCCTATTTATTCTGCTTTAAATTTACCCTATTTTACAGCTGCAGCTTGGCATCAAAAAGCTTTACCTCCTTCGTTACAACAAAAAGACTTATTAGATATTTTACCTGAAGTGGAAAGTTACACCATTAACAATTTAATGCCTGCTCTAGCAAAAGGAGGCTTTATCTCAGCAGAAGAAAAAGAGGGTGTAGCTGAAAAAATGAGTTTGTATTCTGGATTAGACAAGAAAGCTATATTGGATCATAATTTAAATGTACCAACTAGTTTTTTTTGGAAAGAGCTCTTACGTGATGAAGGCTACACTATTGGTAGATTAGATTCGCGTTATTTAGGAATTGATAAAATGACTGCTGGAAATTCACCAGATTATAGTGCCGAATTAACGTCTTGGTTACATTCTTTTACACCAGCTATAAATTATTATTTAAGAGAAGAGCTTAACTTTAAAACTGATATTAAATATAATATGTTTGGCGATGTGCATCCTTGGGATAGACAGAACGATAATACCAGAGAAGGTTTACGTCTAGCTATGGCTCAAAATCCGTATTTAAAAGTCTTGGTGCAATCTGGGTATTATGATGGAGCTACAACTTATTTTGCTGCAAAATATACTGCCTGGCAAATGGACCCTAGTGGTAAAATGAAAGACCGATTTTCTTTTAAGGCATATAGAAGTGGACACATGATGTATTTAAGACATGAAGATTTAAAAACTGCTACAGACGATATCAGACAATTTATTAAAGCCTCTACTTCTAAAGGGAAAGCTGCTAAGTATTAAAAGAGAGTTATATACCAAACCTAACACTTATAGAGAAGTTCTAAATCAAATTAAAAATGACAAATATTTGTATTTTTCAATATAGTCCTCCAGAAAATGCAACAAAATATGAAACTAAAAAAAAGCCTGATGAAATTTCATCAGGCTTTTTTTTAAATCTTTTTTTATAGGTATTAACCTTTTAACCAAGCTTTACGTAAAGATAATTGAGCTTCGGTAGCATTTGGATTTGATACTAAAGTTTTTCCAATGGTATAAGAAGTTTCAACAGTTGTTTCTATAACAACTTCTTTTCCATCTCTATCTAAAACCATTGTAATTTCTTTTCCAGGTTGCCACATCATCACTTTTTGAAAAACAGAATTTGCAGTCATCATAGTCACTTCTTCACCATCTACAGATTTAACAACATCGTTAGGCAGTACCCCGTTATCATGCCAAAAACTATTTTGAGCTACTAATCCATTAAAATGAATGGTCCCTTTTTCTTGATTCGCTCCAAAGATTAAAGCGCCATCATTTTGAATATAATTGGTTTCCACTTTGCTTTCACCAATTTCCAATCCAACTTTAGCAAAAAACTCATTATAATTAATCGGCACATCTCCAACAACATGAGTTTGCAAGAATTCACCAACAGAAGGATAAGTCATGTCTGTAATTTCATCAATCAAATTATCATCCACAAAGGGCTTGTCTTTACCATATTTCGAAGACAATTGCTTCATTAGAGAAAGAATACCTCTATTCCCATTACTTTCTTCACGTAATAAAATATCGATGCACATGCCAATTAATGCTCCTTTTTGATACACGTTGTAATATTGACTAGCATAAGGCTCATCTAACACGTTTTCACTCATAATAGTAAAACTCATAGTGTCATTCATTCCTGAAGCCGATTGAATTTTTCCTAATATTTTATTATAAAATTCTTGTTCTGAAATTAAATCTTGATCGACTTGAAACAACGTAGCAAAATATTCAGTCACACCTTCATACATCCATAAATGCTTAGAAAAAGTAGGATTGTTATAATCGAAATAATGTACGTCTTCAGAATGCACGCTTAAAGGGGTTACAATATGAAAAAACTCATGTGAAACCACATCTACCATACTTTCAGCAAGTGCTGCATCTGGAATAGCTTCTGGCATAACTACAACGGTAGATGTATGGTGTTCTAACGCACCAAATCCTTTAGGAGAATCTGCATCACCACGAGATAAGTATAAATAAATATCGTAACGAGGTGTGCTGTTAATGTCTCCTAAATAAGCTTTTTGAGCTTGCATCATGGTTTTCATTGTTTCTCCAATTTGTTTTGCAGTATGTGTTTGATTTGGAGAATACACACTTAACACCACTTTAATACCTCCAACCTCAAATGTTTCAACATCAAGGTTTCCATACATCATTGGGTTGTCTGTAATATCGAAATATCTAGGAGCAAAATAACTAGTTGTTATTGATTTTCCATCTTCGCTAGTTTTTTCAGCTACATTTTGTAAAGCAGAAGTTCTAACAAAATCTGAAGGAGCAGTAACATCTAATTTGTATTGATTATTTTTTAAAGAATCGAAATACCCAATAAATCCGTGTAAGTTCAACACGTAATTATCTGGTTCTATATTTGTTCCAGCTGGAGAAAACGGTGTGTCTCCACCAATACCTCCAGAAGTTTCAACATCAAAGGTATCGTTTACATTATAAGTAATGTAATCTAAATTAGTAGCACCACTAACCGTCCAAGTGTTAGTATCGACTTTGTTTGCAGCTATTTCAATACCTTCATAATTATATGCTTTAAAATCATCTACATACTTTCCAAAATCACTTACAGAATATGTTCCTTGTACTACTTTTGGCAATCTATAAGTAACAGTTTCAACGGTAAATCTTCCTGGATTAATAACAACAGGAACTTGGTCGTTAGTCACTTTAGTTAAATCTATTGATGTCTCAATAGGTGTACTTACTGCAAGATCTGCAGATGTTTTTGTGGATGAACCACAAGCAACAAGTAAAAAACTGATGCTAAAAATGGTTAATAATTTTTTCATTTTATTGGTTTTTATAATTGTCAAATTTGACGTTCAAAAATACAATGTGTTACACATATAAACCTTAACTTTTTGTTAAAAAGAGATATTGTTATATTCGCTTTATGCAAAAACCATTAATAAGCATCTTAACTCCTTGTAAAAACGCAGCAAATTTTCTCCCTGAATGTCTAGAATCTATTCAGAAACAATCCTATACAAATTGGGAATTGCTTATTATAGATGATGGTTCTACTGATGAAAGTTATCAAATAATTCAAGACTTCGCACAACAAGATAAACGCATTAAACTCTTTAAAAATAAGGGTAATGGTATTATTGAAGCACTGAGATTTGCTTTCAGCAAAAGTTCGGGGGCTTATATTACCAGAATGGATAGTGATGATATCATGTCTCAAAATAAATTAGACGTTTTGTTGAGTAAATTATTATTTAACGGAAAAAACCATATTGCTACTGGCTTGGTTTCTTATTTTAGTGAAGAAGGCATTAGCGATGGTTACAAAAGTTATGAAACATGGTTAAACCAATTAACACGTAACGGAACAAATTATTCTGAAATTTATAAAGAATGTGTCATTCCATCCCCTTGCTGGATGATACATAAAGACGATTTATTAGCATGTGATGCATTTAATCCAGATGATTATCCTGAAGATTACGATTTGACATTTCGATTCTATAAACACCAATTAAAAGTAATTCCTTGCAATCAAGTGATACATTTTTGGAGAGATTACAGTACCCGAACTTCTAGAACTCATAAACATTATGCACAAAATTATTTTCTAGAAATTAAACTGAAATATTTTCTAGAAATAGATTATAATACTTCCAGGCCTTTAGTAGTTTGGGGAGCAGGTTTTAAAGGAAAATCTATAGCTAAATTGTTAATTGAAAAGCGTGTAGATTTTATCTGGATTTGCAATAACCAAAAGAAAATTGGAAAACACATTTACAATCATGAACTCTTTGATGTTACTTCTCTTAACGACATAAAACAAGCGCAATGCGTTATTACCGTTGCAAACAAAGAATCGAAACATAACATAAAAACCTTTCTTAAAAGTCATAACAAACGAGCTATGGAAGATTACTTTTTCTTCTGTTAAGTATAAAATCTATACAGAAAAAATTTAATTTGTTGTTAAAAGGTTTTCTATTTCAGAGTAAACACTATTTTTGTAAATAAACTAAAAGGAATGCAGTTTAAACATCCCGAACTTCTTTACGCTTTATTTGCGCTGCTTATCCCAATTCTTATTCATTTATTTCAACTCAGAAAATTTAAAAAGCAAGCCTTTACCAATGTAGCCTTTTTAAAGAAAGTCACATCTCAAACACGAAAAAGTTCTCAACTTAAAAAATGGCTAATTCTATGCACAAGGATGCTACTTCTAGCTGCTTTAATTATAGCGTTTGCACAACCTTTCACATCTAAAACAAACACTTTAAACACCAAGAAAGAAACGGTTATATATTTGGACAATTCTTTTAGTATGCAAGCAAAAGGCGAGCAAGGAGAGTTGTTAAAACGAGCTGTTCAAGATGTTATGGATAATGTAGACGAAACAGAAACAGTGACTCTTTTCACCAACAACCAAACCTTTAAAAACACTACTATTGGAGGTATAAAAAATGAATTGCTCCAATTAGACTATACGCCTAATCAACTGAATTACGATGCTGTATTATTAAAAGCTAAAAACCTATTTAATAATTATTCAGGAAATTTAAAACAATTAGTTTTAATTTCAGATTTTCAATCTAAATCATCCAGATTTAATCCTACAGTAGATTCTTTAATAACCATTCATGCTGTTCAATTAAAGCCTGTGAACACCAATAATCTGTCGATAGACAGCTTATATATTTCAAACAAAACACCTTTAAACATAGAACTTACAGCTGTTATTACGAATCAGGGACCAGAACTTGAAAATCTATCAATTTCATTATTTAATAATAGTAATCTTCTGGCAAGAACAGCTATCGATATTAGTGAAACTGCAACTACAAATTTCACTTTGAATACCGATGAAATAATTCTTGGAAAGCTTGTTATTGAGGATGTAAATTTGGTTTTTGATAATACCTTGTATTTTAACATCAACAAACCAAATAAAGCTAATGTTCTTGTTATTACTGAAACAAATGATGCTTATTTAAAACGAATTTTTGCAGAGAACGAATTTCATTATACATCAGAAATTCTAGCTAAACTTAATTATAACGATATTGAAAATCAAAATTTGATTGTTTTAAACGAGTTAGAAAATATTCCTAATTCTTTAACTACTGCTTTAAAAGTTTTTGCAGAAAATGGTGGTTATATTGTCATGATACCTTCAGAAGAAGGTGATTTACAATCGTATAATGATTTTTTATCAACGTTAAACATGCGTTTTGAAAAACTTAATCCTTCAGAAAAAAGAATTACAACTATTAATTATTCGCATCCGCTATATAAAGATGTCTTTAATAAACAAGTTTCCAATTTCCAGTATCCCAAGGTGAACAGTTATTATCCGATGCTTTCAACGCTTACAACAACTCCATTAAAATACGAAGACGGTAAAGCTTATTTAAGTAAAAGTGGACAGGTTTATGTGTTCTCAGCATCCTTAAAAACTGAAAATTCGAATTTTGTAAACTCTCCTTTAATAGTTCCTACCTTTTATAATATTGGAAAGCAAAGTTTAAAAACATCTGAATTATATTTTACAATTGGCGAAGAAAACAGGTTTGATGTTCCTATAACACTACAACAAGATGATATTTTAACTTTATCTTTAGGTGAAGAAAATCTCATTCCGCAACAACAATATTTTAATAACAAAGTACAGATTACAACGACTGAAACACCAAACATTGCAGGAACATATAAGGTAAACAATAAGTCTGAACTCATTGAACAAATTAGTTATAACTATAAAAGAGACGAAAGCATACTTCGGTATCAAGATTTATCTACCGCAAAAAACATCCATGTCTCGCAATCTGTTTCTAATTTGTTCGATACTTTAAAAAGTGACTCGAAAATTAACGAGCTATGGAAATGGTTTGTTATTTTTGCACTAGGCTTTTTAGCTATTGAAATGCTCATCTTAAAATATTTTAAATGAACGTACTCTTAAAATCTGCCACTATTATTGACACCAAAAGCGATTTTCATAATCAAACGGTCGATATTCTTATTGAAAATGGTGTGATTTCTCAAATTTCAAAACAAATAAAAAAAACTAATAACATTAAAGAGGTAGCTTTAGAGAATCTTCATGTATCTCAAGGTTGGTTCGATAGTAGTGTAAGTTTTGGAGAACCAGGTTACGAAGAAAGAGAGACCATTGAAAATGGTTTAAAAACAGCTGCACTTTCTGGATTTACATCTGTGGCTTTAAATCCTAATACCAATCCTGTAATCGATTGTAATCCGGATATATCTTTTATAAAAAACAAAGCAGAAAAACATGCTGTAAACCTCTATCCTATTGGTGCTTTAACGAAAGAGAGTAAAGGAGTTGATTTAGCCGAATTATTTGATATGAAAACTGCTGGTGCTGTAGCTTTTGGCGATTATCAACAACCTATAGAGAACCCTAATCTTTTGAAAATTGCTTTACAATATGCTAGTAATTTTGATGGTTTAATTTGTTCTTATCCACAAGAAAATAAGATTTCAGGAAACGGAGTGATGAATGAAGAAGTTACAAGTACGTCTTTAGGTCTTAAAGGCTTAGCTAATATGGCTGAAGATTTACAAATAGCAAGAGATTTATTTTTATTAGAATATACAGATGGCAAACTTCATATTCCAACCATTTCTACAGCAAAATCTGTAGAATTAATTCGTGCAGCAAAACAGAAAAAACTCAATGTAAGTTGTAGTGTTGCTATACATAACCTTGTCTTAACTGATGAACACTTAACTAGTTTTGATACCAATTTTAAAGTATTACCTCCTTTAAGAACTCAAAAAGATATTGATGGATTACTTGAAGGACTTAAAGATGGAACCATAGATATGGTAACTAGCGACCATAATCCTATTGACATCGAACACAAGAAAATAGAATTCGATTTTGCAAAGTTTGGCACCATTGGTTTAGAATCAGCTTTTGGAGCTTTAAACACCATTTTTAGCACAAAAAAAACTATTGAACTTTTAACCAAAGGGAAAGCAAGATTTGGTATAGAATCTAAACCAATTACTATTGGAATTAAAGCAGATCTCAGCCTTTTTAATCCTAATAAAAACAGCAACTTTGGAGTTGAAAATATCAAGTCCACATCTAAAAACAGCATCTTTTTAAATAAAACCATGAAAGGAAACGTCTATGGTATTATTTCGAAAAATAAAATACTATTAAATTCATGACAGATCAAACCATCCAAGATGGCAAAACCTTAGCCATAATAAGCTATTTAACTTTTATAGGTTTAATAATTGCCATTATTATGAATCTTGAAAAAAAGAATCCATTTACTTTTTTCCATGTTAGACAAATGTTAGGTTTAATTATTATGTTATTAGCATCAAACATTATTGAAGGATATGTAAACAGTTGGTTAGGAACATGTTTCTGGATTATTACATTTGTTTGTTGGCTTTTTGGGTTGTTTTATGCAGCTAAAGGGGAAGCTAAACCAATTCCAATTATTGGCGAAAAATTCCAAGAATGGTTTAAAAATATTAATTAAAATATACGACAGATTTGAGCTTATCATACATTACCAGACCTTCCACTTTAAATGAAAATGCACCTTTATTAATTATGTGTCATGGTTATGGAAGCGATGAAAACGATTTATTTTCTTTTGCATCCGAATTACCTGAAGAATTATTTATCATTTCTTTAAAAGCACCTTATCCCATGCAACCTTATGGTAATGCTTGGTATGCTATTAATTTTGATGCAGATCAAAACAAATGGAGTGATGATGAACAAGCTAAAACTTCAAGAGATTTAATTGCCAACTTTATTGATGAAGCTTGCAATAAATATCCAGTAAATAAAGACAATGTCACCATTCTTGGGTTTAGTCAAGGTACCATTTTAAGCTATGCAGTAGCATTAACCTATCCAGAAAAAGTAAAACAAGTCATCGCTTTAAGTGGTTATATTAATGAGCAAATTATTCCTGAAAATTTAACCGATAAAGATTATTCGCATTTAAGTTTTTATTGTTCTCATGGAAACGTGGATCAAGTACTACCTGTAGAATGGGCTAGACAAGCACCTAAGTTTTTAGAAGCTTTAAACATTGAACATACTTATTCTGAGTTTCCTGTTGGCCATGGAGTGGCTCCACAGAATTTTTATGAATTTAGAAAATGGTTAATCGATAAACTTTAACCTATTCTGTTGGGTATAAAAACGAGTCAATTAATTTAAATTTTAACTGTTCGTCTTCAGTAATTTCATAAGCAATAAACAACTCTCCCCAATATTTGCCATCTGAGAAATTAGCAATAATCCATTTATGATTTAACAAACGAATCGAGTTAATCAACATTTTACCACCTGTCATAGACGCATAAGGAATAAGTGGATGCTCCTCTCCTTTTAAAGCATTTAACTCGTACAATTCATCTTTTATAAAAGGAATCAATTCTGTAACATTATAACCACGCTCTTCAAAATAAGAAAGAGCAGCTTCGGTTTGATCTAATTTAAATTCAGATAAGGTTAATACCTGATCCCTTAAATTTGAAATAGTGTCCTGGTATATTAGATATTTCTCTTGACTTCTTTCATATTTATCATCGTAAGATTCTATAATATTTTTTGAATTTACATATTGAAAAACAACAAGTAAAAGCGCGAAAATAAATAGATACATAAAAATTCTATTCTTCATTATATGGTAATTTGTAAGTTATCGTAAGCCAAAAAAACGTTTTCTGGCAATTTTTGTTGTACTTCGTCATGAAAACCTAATAAATGACTAATATGTGTTAAATAAGCTTTCTTAGGATTTACTTTGTTTATAAAACACAAGGCTTCTTCTAAATTGAAATGTGAAATATGAGGTGTCTCTCTCAACGCATTAATCACCAAAACATCTAAATCTTTAAGTTTTTCTATCTCGGCATCTTCAATAGTTTTCATATCAGTTAAATAAGCAAATTTAGAAAATCTAAATCCAAAAACTTGCAAGTTATAATGTAAACCATCAATTGGTACAACGTTTAAATTAGCAAGTTTAAAAGGCTTGTTTTGTATTTCATTAATCGAAACACTAGGAGCTCCTGGATACTTGTTTTCAATTTCAAAAATGTAATCAAAACGTTTCTTAAGTTCACCTATAACTCGTTTATGTGCATAAATAGGAATATCTCCTTGTCGAAAAAAATAAGGTCTAATATCATCCAAACCTGCAGTGTGGTCTGCATGTTCGTGTGTAAATAAAATACCATCCAGTTTGGCGCAAGCAGCTTTTAACATTTGTTGTCTAAAATCTGGACCACAATCTATAACATAAGCAAAATTATCCCATTCAATTAAAACAGAAACTCGCAACCTTTTATCTTTAAAATTTGTACTTAAACACACAGGATGAGAACTACCAATAACTGGTATTCCTTGAGATGTACCTGTGCCTAAAAATGTAATTTTCAATGAGATTTATTTTAAAACAAAAATAAGGTTATTTTTTTGTTTAACATGGTAATTTAATACCTTTGTGATTAAGAATTAATCCCAATTTACAATGGAAATTAGCTTAAAAGGAGACAAAGAGTTTGATGAAATTCCTTCATTAAAAACCAAGGCACTTCGTATAAATTTAAATGAAAATATTTACGGAACATTTGCTGAAATTGGTGCAGGTCAAGAAACTGTAAGACAGTTTTTTAGAGCTGGTGGTGCTTCTGGAACTATTGCAAAAGCCATGTCTGCTTATGATAAAGATTTTAGTGATGCTATTTATGGTATTGAGGATGATGGCCGTTATGTTACTGAAGCCCGACTTCGTAAAATGTTAGATCACGAAATTAGTCTTATTGAAAGAAGACTAACTAGAGATAAACATCCAAATAAATTATTCTTTTCATTTGCTAATACAGTAACAACTATTGATTTTGCTAAAAAATATAAAGGTCATGGTTGGGTTGGAATTAGATACCAAATTGATGCAGATCAAGATTACAATGAAATTACTTTACATCTACGATTTAAAGAGAATGATGCTAGATTACAACAAGAAACCTTAGGGGTTTTAGGAACTAATTTAATGTATGGCGCTTTTTATAAATATAATGAGCCTAAAAAATTACTTCGATACTTGTATGATCATTTAGATAAAGATCAATTAGAAATAGACACCATTAACTTTGCAGGTCCTGTCTTTGAAGATGTAGACAACCGATTAATGAGTCTGCAATTGGTTAAAAATGGCATGACAGATGCCGTTATGTTTGCCCCAGATGGCAATAACGTATTACCTGCAAGAGTCCTTTATAAAAAGAACATCTTAGCTCTTAGAGGTAGTTTTAGACCTGTAACTAAAGTTAATATAGACATGTTCGAAAAGTCTTACGACATGTTTATTAAAGAGAATAAGGTTAATATAGATAAAACTCAGGTTGTTTTCGAAATCACCCTTTCAAATTTAAGAGCTGAGGGCGAAATTGATGAGCAAGATTTTATGGATCGAGCTAAACTTTTGTGTTCTTTGGGTCATACAGTCTTGATTTCTAACTTTCAAGAATACTATAAATTAGTTGAATACTTTTCTCAGTATACTAAAAGTCGTATGGGACTTGCCATGGGAGTTAATAACTTGGTAGATATATTCGATGAAAAATATTATCGCCATTTAAGTGGAGGAATATTAGAAGCTTTTGGTAAACTATTCTTTAAAGATTTACGTGTGTACTTATATCCAATGCAAAATGATGATGGTACCTTAACAAATAGCGAAAACCTTAAAGTACATCCAAGAATGAAAGAATTATATAAATTCTTTAAATACAATGGAAAAGTAATCGATATTACAGATTATGATTCAAGCATCTTAACGGTGTTTTCAAGAACTGTATTAAAAATGATTGCAGATGGTAATGAAGGTTGGGAAACGATGCTTCCAGAAGGAGTTTCTAAATTAATAAAAGAGAAAAGTTTATTTGGTTGCGAAACTGAAGAAGTTTTTAGAGATGAATAATTAGAGAAATAAAAAAAGCGACCACAAATGGTCGCTTTTTTTTATTTCAAGATTTGGTCTGTATGAGTTTTTGTTTTGACTTTTAAAATAATATCTTCAATCATGCCTTTTTCGTCAATAACAAACGTTGTTCTATGTATGCCATCATACTCTCTACCCATAAACTTTTTTGGTCCCCAAACACCAAAGGTTTCAATTACCTTTTTATCTTCATCTGCAAGTAAAGGGTACGGAAATTTAAATTTATTTCTAAAATTACTTTGTCTTTTCTCACTATCTGCACTTACTCCTAAGATCTCAAAGCCTAATTTTTGAAATCTAGAATAGTTATCACTCAAATTACATGCTTCTGCAGTGCAACCAGGTGTACTAGCTTTAGGATAAAAGAACATAACCAATTTTTTTCCTTTATAATCGGCCAAAGAAATGGAATTTCCATCTTGGTCTTTTGCAACAAAATTTGGTGCTTTATCTCCTGGTTTTAAATTTGTCATAGTATCTTTGATTATATTATTATTTTTGTAAAAATACAACATATGACCAAGCAAGAAAAGGTAGAATTCGTTATTAAAACGTTAAAGGAGCTTTACCCTACAATTCCTGTTCCATTAGATCATAAAGATCCATATACCTTGCTGATTGCTGTTTTAATGTCTGCTCAAAGTACAGATGTTCGAGTCAATAAGATAACACCACTGTTATTTGCAAAAGCAGATAACCCATACAATATGGTGAAGCTTTCTGTAGACGAAATTAGAGATATCATTAAACCAGTTGGCTTGTCTCCAATGAAAAGTAAAGGTATTCATGGATTATCTAAAATATTAATAGAGAAACACAACGGTCAAGTGCCAAAAACTTATGAAGACTTAGAAGAATTACCAGCCGTTGGACATAAAACAGCAGCAGTTGTCTTATCTCAAGCTTTTGGTATACCAGCTTTTCCTGTAGACACACATATCCATAGACTAATGTATCGTTGGGGGTTTACAAATGGAAAAAACGTGGTACAAACTGAAAAAGATGCCAAACGTTTGTTCCCAAAAGAATTATGGAACGACCTACATCTTCAAATTATTTGGTATGGCCGCCAATATTCACCTGCAAGAGGTTGGGATTTAGAAAATGATATTATTACTAAAACAATTGGAAGAAAAAGTGTAATACATAACTATATTAAAACAAAAAAGTCCTAACGACTAATTAGGACTTTTTCAAAGTTTAGTTGAGAAGCGCTTCAAACTTCATCTTATTACAATTTATAACACTTAAAGCCTTAGAATAATCAAGAAGAAATTTAATTGTTTCCTCTTTGGGGTTCAAATTAATTTGCTTTTGGGGATTTTTTTGAGAGTAAAGTTTTGCCATTTAATATTTTTATATGGGTTATTTTACCTTAATAACGAAGCAAATAAATTTTTATTGTTTAATTGGTTAAAATAATATTATGTTTATCAATAATTTTTCTCATATTAATTAATGCATAGCGCATTCTTCCTAATGCTGTATTGATGCTTACGCCAGTTTTATCTGAAATTTCTTTAAAGCTCATGTCATTATACATACGCATCACTAACACTTCTTTCTGATCTTCAGGTAATTCTTCAATAATTTTTCTAACATCAGATTCTACCTGGCTTTTAATTATACGTTTTTCAGCATCCAATGTACTATCACTCAATACTGAAAAAATATTAAAATCGCCAGTATTACTAAATTTAGGCATGCGACTGTTTTTTCTAAAATGATCTATGACTAAATTATGTGCAATACGCATTACCCAAGGTAGAAATTTACCTTCTTCGTTATATTTTCTCTTTTTTAAAGTTTTTATAACTTTAATAAACGTGTCTTGAAAAATATCTTCAGAAACATCTCTGTCAAATACTTTTGAATAAATAAAACTGTAAATACGTTGTTTATGCCTTGTGATGAGTGTTTCTAAAGCAGATTCATCACCATTAATGTAGTTACTTACTAATGTAGCGTCTGTGATAAGTTCGTTTTGCATAATCATTACTTTTTAACATAAAGTGACCTCTATGCTTGGGGTTTAAAAAATTTTAAAAAGTAAAATTATGCTATAGGCTAGACTAGTGATTTTAAGATTAGTAAGTTCCAAATATAATAACATTCTTTTATAAATCGCAAATAAAATATTCTTTTTTATAAAAAAATATTCGACAACATTCTGTTTTTTAGGCTGATTTACTTGTAGTATCTTTGCAGAATTATTGTTGAAACAACTTATGATAGCTAATATTTCTCAAGTAAATCCGAAAGAAAACATTATTATTAAAGGTGCAAGTTTGCACAATTTAAAGCATGTTGATGTTGTAATACCAAGAAATAAATTAGTTGTTATTACAGGGCTTTCTGGTTCTGGAAAATCCAGTTTGGCTTTCGATACACTTTATGCAGAAGGACAGCGTAGATATGTGGAAAGCTTGTCAAGTTATGCACGACAATTCTTGGGCAGATTAAACAAGCCAAAGTTCGAATATATTAAAGGTATCGCTCCTGCTATTGCTATAGAGCAAAAAGTAAATTCTACCAACCCTCGTTCAACCGTTGGAACTTCTACAGAAATTTACGATTATCTAAAGTTATTATTTGCCAGAATTGGAAAAACATATTCTCCAAAATCTGGAAATGAAGTTAAAAAAGATACCGTTTTAGATGTATTGAATTATATAAAAACCTTTAATGAAGGAGAAAAACTCTTGCTCCTTGCTCCTATTCATTTAGAAAGCGGTCGAACCATGGAAGACAAATTAAAGGTGCTTCAGCAACAAGGTTATGCTAGAATTAAAGTTGATAATGACGTTTTAAGAATTGAAGAAGCTACTAATGTTTCTAAAAAAGACAACATTTTTTTAGTGGTTGATAGAATTATCACAAAAAATGAAGAAGATTTTTACAATCGGTTGGCAGATGCTATACAAACATCCTTTTTTGAAGGAAAAGGAGAATGTATTGTAGAAACTTTAAAGGATAGCAAGCAACGTTTTTTTAGTAATAAATTTGAACTAGATGGTATTGATTTTCTAGAACCTAATGTTCATTTGTTTAGTTTTAATAATCCGTATGGCGCATGTCCTAAATGTGAAGGATATGGCGATATTATTGGAATTGACGAAGATTTAGTGATTCCAAACACAGCATTATCCGTTTATGAAAATGCTATTTTTGCTTGGCGTGGTGAAAGTATGAGTTGGTATCGCGATCAATTGGTAAACAATTCACATAAATTCGATTTCCCTATTCACAAACCCTATTTTCAATTAAGCGATGCACATAAACAACTTATTTGGGATGGTAATAAATACTTCGAAGGTTTAAATGCTTTTTTCACAGAATTAGAATCCAAAGCTTACAAAATTCAAAATCGAGTGATGCTTTCTCGTTACAGAGGAAAAACCAAATGTAAAGCTTGTAAAGGCAAACGCTTAAGACCAGAAACTGAATACATAAAAATTGGTGGTGCAACTATAACAGATTTAGTGGATTTGCCATTAAGCAAACTAACACCTTTCTTTAAACAGTTAGAGTTAAACGAATATGATTCAAAAATTGCTAAACGTTTGCTTAAAGAAATTAATAATCGCTTATTGTTTTTAGATAATGTGGGTTTAAACTACCTGACTTTAAACAGAAAATCGAATACATTATCTGGTGGTGAAAGTCAACGAATAAACTTAGCAACTTCTCTTGGTAGCAGTTTAGTTGGATCCATGTATATTCTGGATGAACCAAGCATTGGTCTGCATCCAAAAGATACTGAAAGGTTAATTGGTGTACTAAAATCGCTTCGAGATTTAGGTAATACGGTAATAGTGGTAGAACATGATGAAGATATCATGAAAGAAGCCGATGAAATCATCGATATTGGTCCAGAAGCTGGAACCTTTGGTGGACACGTGGTTGCCACTGGAACATTTAAGGATATACTGGCTTCAAATTCTTTAACGGCTAAATATTTAAATGGTTCTCTAGAAATTGAGGTTCCTAAAAAACGTAGAACTTCTAAATATCATGTGGATGTTCTTGGGGCCAGAGAAAATAATCTGAAGAACATTGATGTAACTATTCCACTTGGTATGCTAACCGTTATTACTGGTGTATCCGGAAGTGGAAAAAGTACACTGGTAAAGAAAATTCTCTATCCTGCACTTCAAAAAAGGCTTACAGATTTTGGTGATAAACCAGGACAATTTTCAGAATTAACTGGTAATTTCAGTAATATAAAACAGATTGAGTTTGTCGATCAAAACCCAATAGGACGTTCATCTCGTTCTAATCCTGTAACTTACATCAAAGCTTACGATGATATTCGTGCTCTATATTCAAATCAGAAATTAAGTAAGATTAGAAATTATCAAGCCAAACATTTTTCGTTTAATGTGGATGGTGGACGTTGTGAAACTTGTAAAGGTGAAGGCGAAGTGACTATAGAGATGCAATTTATGGCAGATGTGCATCTAACTTGTGAAACTTGTAATGGCAAACGTTTTAAAAAAGAAGTTTTAGAAGTTGCTTTTCATGAAAAATCTATTGACGATATTTTAAATCTAACGATTGATGAAGCCATTGATTTTTTTGAAACCCATGAACAGACAAAAATTAAAACTAAACTACAACCGCTTCAAGATGTTGGTTTGGGGTATGTTACTTTAGGGCAAAGCTCTTCTACCCTCTCTGGTGGTGAAGCGCAGCGTATTAAATTAGCTTCGTTTTTAGGAAAAGGAAGTAAAAGTGATAATGCCTTATTTATTTTCGATGAGCCCACTACAGGTTTACACTTTCACGATATTCAAAAACTCTTAAAGTCCTTCAATGCTTTAATAGAAAAAGGACACTCTATACTTGTAGTAGAACACAATTTAGAGTTGATTAAATGTGCCGACCACATTATAGATCTAGGTCCAGAAGGTGGCGAAAATGGTGGTTATTTAGTGGCTTCTGGAACACCTGAAGAAATTGTAGGAAACAAAGATTCAATTACTGGAAAATATTTAAAAGAAAAACTTTAATTTTTCTGGTTTCTAATAATACATAAACGTTACTAACCCTACAATAATTGCTGCAAAAGGTAATACCATCATCAAAAAGGTAAAAGACACCACACTACATTTAAAAAAACTTACAAACCAACCTTGTTGATAAAAACGTCTTAAAGCAACATATAGATAGAAAAACGAAGACCAAATAATAAGCCAATCTATCCAGTCTGGAATATCCAAAATAAAGTTGACTCCTATAATGATGCTAAACAACATAAATAGGAAGGAGAAAAAGTAAAAACTAAATACTAGATGATGTGCAAATGTACCACGTCTCCAATAAAAGATTTTTAAAAGCAATGCGAAAATTGGCAACAAGATAAACATAGCTAAAGGGATACTATCGTAAAAAGCACCTAACAAACTGCCTCCATCACGTTTTTTATAGAATTTAAGCATTTGAGCATACAAGCGTCGTTTAAAAGAACCTGCATCTTCCTCTAAACCCATAGCCTTATAAATTTCTTGATCTGTTGCTCCTGTTTCAATTAAAGAGTCCACTTTCTTTTCATCAAAATCAAAACTTAAATCTTTAGAATTAGAACTCAAGTCGTTTTTAAGCACTGAGTCTAAAACTTTTAATTCAGCTTCATCCATACCAATTACTTTCTGTTTATCTTTTAATGGCTTTAGTAAATTCTCAATATCTAAAGAATCCATTTCAGGCTTCATAATTATTGAATCATTTAAAAGAGGTTTATCAAATGTTTTCTTTAATTCCTTATCTAATTTTTCAGTTTGAGGACGAACTAAAATAGTGAATAAAAAGAAAAATATGACAGATATAAACAAATACATCTGAGCTGGATGTAAATATAATAGGCGTTTACCTTCAATAAATTTACTAGCTAAATAACCTGGTTTAATTAATAAAGGAATAAAACTCTTAAAAAAACGCGCATCAAAAGAAAAATAATTACTTATGGTGTTATAAAATAACACACCAATGGTTAATTCATCTTTAGATTTTTGCCCACAATGAGGACAAAAGGAAAAATCTTCTTCAAAAGATTGTTCGCAATTTTTACAAGTAATTTGGTTGGTTGACATTTTTTAAAAATTGGTTTTATAAATGTAAAAAAAAATTATTCAGAGTCTTTTACTTCCTTTTTTAAATGATCTAAATATAAAATACCATTTAAATGATCGATTTCATGTTGGAAAATAACCGATGTAAACCCTTCAACAGTTTCCGTTTTATGTATATTCTCCATGGTATCATATTCAATTTCGATGGAATAAGAACGATTATATAATGTTTCTGACCTATTTGGAATTGATAAACAACCTTCGGTATATGTTTGCTTTTGTTCTGAATACTCAATTATTTTTGGATTTAAATAAACCTCAAAAGGAAACTCCTCTTTATCAAATCTCTGTACCCAAATAATATTTTTTAAAATGCCTACTTGTGGTGCTGCAATTCCTACACCCAAAGACATACTATCTCTAACGGTTCTATACAATCTTTTTACAAAATTTTGAAGCACAAGATCGTTTGGATTAGCCTTAACAGAAGTGCTTCTTGTTCTTAATAATAGTGAATCTGATTTCGAGTTAATTTTAAACACACGCATAGGAATGGCGCTATCTGCTTGCATGATGAGGGCTATTTCACTTTTTGAAAAAGATGTTTTTACAACTGATTTGTCACTTACATTCTTTGTACTTGAACAAGCACTTATTGCTAGACATAAGATACATGCCACAATATATTTAAAACCAATCTTCATTTATTCGCTTTTTATTATGTTTTCATCTTTTATTTCAAAAAACATTTCATTCCCTTCTTTGGTTCCTCTTTTATAGATTTTACCATCAATTAATAATACCTCCCCATATAGACCATTTTTTATGCTTGAATCTACGCCAAATATTTTTTGGTTGTAAAGCTGCACAACTTCTTCGTTTGAACAGTGTCCAACAATTATATGTTCTGAATCTGCTTGTCTTAATATAGCTATTATCTCAGAATCTGTGAGGTTATCATTAAAATAACCACGATACCAAATAGGCCCCTTAGATCTATAATAATCTTCATAAAATGACGTCGCTTTTAATTGCTCTTTAGAAATATCGATGGATTCTCTCATGAGTTTATTAACGTTTTCAATATTATAACCCAAGTCTAAGAAAGTTTTGGATAAACCTCCATGAACATAGGTGTCTTTATTAATTTTAAGAACTGTAGGTTTAGATCTTAACCATCTTCCTAAAACGGTTTGGTTACTAAATAAATCTGTATAATTCGTTTCAAGCAATTGAGATGTTAGTTGATATTTTTTATGAATATACCTTAAATCTTTATGCAAGACCATATATTCATGATTCCCTAAAAGCACATGTACTTTACCACCACTTTTTTCTGCTTGTTTTTCTAAATGATACAAAAACCAGAGTGTTTCAGTTACTTTTGGACCACGATCGAAAATATCACCGACAATGACCAAATGGCCATTGTTTAGATTCCAATTTAAATCGTTGGTAATAACATGATTGTTTTTTAAAATTTCTATGGCTAAATCAAATTGACCATGAATATCACTTAGTGCTACGATTCTAGAATTGGTTTTAAAAACAGATGATTCTGAAATAAACTCTGTTTGAAAAGCATTCAATGGCAGTTCTTTTACTTGTACTTTTCCATCGACAATTCTTTTGTCAATCAATTTATCAGATTCTATAAACACATAAGGTCCATCGTTAATATTAAGTGTGTCTTCAAGTTTCTCGGTTTCATTTTCTAAAACGGAACCCTTTAAATTTTGCGATAGAGAACTTAAAGACAGTAAAAAACAAATTAATAAAAACGTTGTTGCTTTTGAAGTGAAATTCATTGTAAAATCTATTAATAATTTATGAGTGTACTAATTTAATCATTATTTTTTGAGTAATATCAAAAGTAATGTATTAGTAACCAGAACAAAATAGCAGTTTTTATACTTCTTATTTTCAGATAATTAGGTCAAACACTCGGTTGCAAAATTATTTTTGGCATGTTGTTTGTTTTATACTTAGCAAGTTTCATTTAAATCAAACAATTATGAAAAAAAATCTATTATTAATAACAGTATTGATCCTTGGAGGATTATCTGTTAGTGCTACAACTACCAACAAACCAAGCCACGTTGATAATGCAACAACTTTGAGAGGTTACGGTAATTCTTTCATATTTGTTGAAAATGGCGTAGAATTTTCCATTTTTCCAGATGGCCAATTCGATTTTTATATGCCATCTTATGGACCTAACGTAAACGTGTCTGCCCCAGGAATTAGCATCAGTTTTAATTCTGGTTATGATTATAATCCGTTTTTACAATACGATGAGTTTGGTGCCATTATTCAAGTGGAACATGTGCCAGTTTATTACGATTATTATGGGCGCGTAAGTCAAATTGGTAACGTATTTATAAACTATAATAGTTTTGGTTATGTAACACGTATTGGAGGTCTTTATATTCATTACAACCCATATAGACGATATTCTCATTATACGGGATTCATCAATGCTTATAATCCGTATTATGTTTATAGACCTTGGCATACTTACTATAGAGTTCCTGCCTATAACCATTGTGTGGTTTATAACAAACCTTACAGAAAATATTATAAACCTGTAAGATATACATATGCCAAACCTTATGCTAATAATTACAGACGTACAACTGCTGTTGCAAGTAGAAGAGGTACGACAGTAACTAGACGAAGTGAGTTAGCTACAAGACCTACTAAGTCAAATAATATCTCTAGACAAGATGTAAGACGAGATGTAGGGACTGTAAAACCAAGAACTAGAAATCAGGTAGCTACTAAACCCAATAGATCTGAGAATATTTACAGATCACGTGAAAGTTCAAAAATGAACACGTCTAGAGTAAATAGTCGAGAAAATACTAAATCTAGAAAAAGTTCGACAGTTAAGTCTAGTCCTGTTGCTACTAAACTAAGAACGCAAACTAGAGACCATAGTAAAACAAGAGTTGTAAAAAATAATGCTCCTGAAAGAAAACCAAAGACTTTAAATAATCGTACATATAATAAGAGTAACAACAGACAAGTTGCTTCAAACACAAGAAACAAAAGATAATTAGATTTTGGTTGGTTAGTTGGAAAGTCCTGCAAGTAGTTTGCCTCAAAGCAACGTTGTGGGATTTTCCTTTTTATACTTATTTACTTACGACTTCTTCTAAAGATTTTATTAATCAACGATGAAATATCATCCGACAGATTAAGAGTATAAACCAAAACGCCATAACTTAAAGAAATCAAGATACTTTTAAGAGCAATATTTATTATTGGATGAAATGGAAAATCCCAAAAATAGAACACTCCTAAACTCACCAATAAAAGCACAATAACCTTTACGGTATTAGCTGAAAATGGCAACATTTTAAATTTACTATATACAAAAGCTATTTTTGAAATATTATAAATAAGAATTGCAATAAACGTAGCAAAAGCAGCTCCGTTAATTCCGTATAATGGAATAAAAATAATATTTAAAACCACAGTTAAAGCAGCTAGAAAAACTCCTAAAACCAAGACCATTCTATAATAATCACTATTAAAAAGTATGGCATTATTATTCCCTAGTAAACTATCTAAAAGTTTCGTAACACCTATAATAAACACGACGATTAAGCCATCGACATAATTTTCGTTAATAAGTTTATAAAGTTCATTGATGTTTAAAATAATTAACAGAAAAATAAATCCACTAATAATAAATAAGGTTAACGAACTTTTTTGATATAGTATTTTTAAATCTACTTTATTTTTTTCGTTTAAAAGTTTAGCTGTTAAAGGATTTACAATTTGATACATGGATCGATACGGAACACCAATAACTGTTGCTATATAAATGGCTACTCCATAATAAGCAACATTCTCAATAGCTTCATAACGATTAATCATAAACTTATCGATCTCTAAAATAACATTAGCAACAGATCCTGCAACAATTATTAAAGTGGTGTATTTTAAAACAGCAGAAAGGTTCGGAATTCTTTCAAATTTTAACTTTGGAAAACGTAAACTGAACGCATAAAGTTTCATAATTAGCATTCGTAAAATATAAACACCAACAACACTGTATATAAATTGATTGATGGTAAGATAGCCAGCATAAAGAATTAAAAGCAAAATAGTAATGCACAATCGGTGGAAAACCTCTTTCATGAAGTTACCAAAGACCGTTTGCATTTGCACTTTAGACCAAGCGTAAAACACTTCAAAATAGGCAAAAGCGACAGCAGATATATAAATTAGCCAAACATAATCGATAACAATTATATTGTCTCCAGCTAACCAGGTACTAATAAAGTCAAAAGCTAAACACCCAATTAAACCCATAGGAATAATAACCAATAAAGGCAAAAACAACATCAAAGTTAAAAAGCTGTTCTGTGATTGTTTCGATTTGAAAGATGAATAAAACTTCACGATTGTATTATGAACCCCAAAAGCCATTAAAGGCATCATAATATTGGCTGTTGAAAATAAATAACTTACCAATCCAAAATACTCATCACTTAAAAAAGAGGTGTATAAAAACAGGACATTAATTGCTCCTATACCAAAACCTAGATAGGTAATAACAGTATTCTTAATAGATTGATTGACTACAACTCCCATAAAATCAATTTAGATAAAGTTTCAGTTAAAGTCTTTCTATTATATTTTTGCAATCCAATGGCATGAGATTGCAAACTTCCATCTTGATAAGCTTTATAAAAGTTTAAAAGTGTGTTTTTTATAGCATCATGATCTTGATAGTTAAAGTAAGACCCCGTATTCGTATCTTTTATAACATTTTCAATATCCGATGCTTGTGGACCAATGGCTAAAATAGGTCTATTAGAAACCATATATTCAAACAGTTTTCCAGGAATAATACATTTAGTTTCTTCGGAATCTATTTCGATTAACAATAAGACTTGAGATTTTCTTTGAAATTCAATAGCCTTATTATGTGCAACATAACTATGATTATTTATATAATTACTTAATCTATTATTTTTCAATGAATCTAACACCTCTTCACTTACTGATCCTATAAAATGAAGTTCAAAATCTTTTGCAAAATCTGCATGTTCTGCAACGAGTTCTTTTAGAACTTGCCAAAGAACCTCTGGGTTTCGTTTAGACAATAACGATCCAATATGCGCTATTGTAAATTTCTTATCTAATGGAGGAGTTCCTACCGAATTTCTATCATAACCATTCGTTATTACCGAAATGGGTTTATTGGTTATATTAGAAAACTCTTTCTTAGTAACCTGGCTTGTAACAATTACTTGATCTGCCGATTGAAGCACTTTTTTTTCTAAGTTTTTATGCTTTTGTTTTGCAAATTTAGTCAGTTTTAATTGTTTATGATACCCAATAGTTGTCCAAGGATCTCTAAAATCTGCAATCCACCTCACTCCTGCTCTTTTTTGTAATTCCATTCCAATAAGATGCAAACTATGTGGTGGACCTGTTGTAATAATGGTTTTAATATTATAATCATTAATATAAGTGTCTAAATATTGGACAGATGGTCTTATCCAGCTTTTTCTAGCATCAGGAATAAAAAAATTACCTCTTACAAAGAGCATTAATTTTTCAATGGGTGTTTGTTGCTTTTTTTTCGGAATAATACCTTTACTAATAGTTTGAGATTTGCTCTTCGATAAAAATCCAGCAAACTTATAAGGTTCTTTTATAGGTTGCTTTATAATTGTTATGTCTTCTGAAACATCTTCTAAAAGTGTGTCATCAATAATTGGATAGCTTGGGTTTGATGGCACATAAACAATAGGTTCAACCCCAAATTCAGGTAAATATTTTACAAATTTCAACCAACGTTGCACGCCTGGACCTCCAGCTGGTGGCCAATAATAAGCAATTATAAGAACCTTGGTTTTAGTCATTTTTACTATTGTAAAGTCATAAAAAGGCTAATCTTTATTTTTTTTCTTAAAATTATAAAACAATC
Source organism: Flavobacteriaceae bacterium LYZ1037 (assembly GCA_003144015.1). Lineage (GTDB taxonomy): Bacteria > Bacteroidota > Bacteroidia > Flavobacteriales > Flavobacteriaceae > Xanthomarina. The sequence continues at coordinate 131,022 of QFWS01000005.1, forward strand.
CTCCAAGAAGGAGTAAAACAAAAACGACAGAACTAGCTAGTGCAATATTGCTACCCGTTGTTATAACTTGTGGTTCAAATTTAAATTCTATATCGTGTTTACCTGCTGGCACATTCATACCACGCAATAAATAATCAACACGGGAATGTGGTGTTAATTTACCATCTATATATGCGTTCCACCCATCTTTATAATATATTTCAGAAAAAACTGCAAAACCATCCACTGCACTTGATGATTTGTATTTTATATAATTAGGTTCGTATATTTCTACTGTGATACTTGCAGTAGTATCTATCATGATATCTTCTTTCAAAAAAGAAGCATATTCGTCATCAGCCATCATAACTGCTACTCTTTTGGTATTTAAAGTATCAAGAACTAAAATTTCCTCATTAGCAGAATTCACCAGTTTTATGTTTTCTATAAACCAAGCATTTCCATTAGCATCTGGATTGGTATAAGGAAACGGGTTTCCTTCTTCATCTTCAGCTATAATGTATTTGGTATTCAACATATTTAACACATTGATGTTATTTTTAGAAATATAAAAATCAAATAACTCATCATAGCGTTTTAACTTGGCAGCATGGTAACCTGTTAATGAATTATAAAAGTAGGATGCTTTGGCTGGAGCTCTTGAAACTAAATCGAAAACCCTAAAGTGCTCTGGGTCTTTCATAATGGCTTTGTCAACTTCTGTTGCTTGATAAGGTTTGCTCATTCTAATAGATGGCACAAAATCGTCGTTATTAACATAGCGTCTATCGACCCCAACTAAATCGATCAAGATTAAAATAGCAAAAGCCATAATCACTTTGGTTTCTGAAAGTTTCTTTTTCAAAAACACATAGATTATTCCAGCAGATAATAGCACTAACACTAGAGTTCTTAATGTATCTTGTGTGAAGAATGCCTTTCTATCAGCGATAAGTGCATCCATAAATTGCTGCCCGTAATTCTGACGGTAATAACCATCGCTACCACCAACAAAATTGAAAAATGACGATTTAAACAAAAGAAAGATAACTGCTAAACCAGCTGTTATAATTACTGTAAATTTTAATGCTTTAAGCTTTTCTTCGTCTTTATGAAAATTATTAAACAACCTTACTAGTCCGAAAATTGCTAAAATAGGGATACACAATTCTAAAAGTACCTGTATAGAGCTTACTGCACGAAACTTATTGTAAAGTGGTACATAATCTATAAAAAAGTCTGTTATAAATTTAAATGGCTGACTGTCTCCATAAGATAAAATGAGTGATAATAAACTACCTCCAACAAGCCACCATTTTAAGCGACCTTTCACTAAAAACAAGGCAAAAACAAACAAGAAAATAACAACAGCTCCTATATAAGCTGGCGCTTCAACTATGGTTTGTTTTCCCCAATAAGTAGGTGTTTGTTTAGTGTATTCTCTTGCTTCTAAAGGAGGAACTCCTTGTTTTAAAAAGAATTGATACGATTCAGAATCCTTCCCAACATCTTCATGACTTCCACCTCCTAAAAATCTAGGAATATATAGGTTAAAAGTTTCAAGAATGCCATAGCTATATTCAGTTATATAATCTCTATCTAGGCCAGTTGTAATTTCTTTTGGTGAACCATCCGGATGGATAGTTAATTCACTTTGACCACGTGTACTTTCTTTCGCGTATTCTTGAGTTGCTAAAATATTTGTAGCATTTAATCCAATTGCTAAAATTACAGCTAAAACCAAAATTCCTACAGCCTTAAAATAATGAGGTATTTCTTGTTTTTTATAAGCATCTACTAAGTAAGCAATTCCTAGAATTAATACTAAAAGAAACAAATAATAAGTCATTTGAAAGTGATTCGTAACCAACTCCAAAGCCATGGCAATTGTTGTTAACAGGAACCCAAAAATATAACGCTTTCTAAAAGTTAATAAAATACCACTTAAAACCAATGGCATATAGGCAATAGCATGAGCTTTAGCATTATGTCCTACACCAAGTATAATAATAAGGTAGGTTGAAAAACCAAATGCAAGTGCACCAAGAGCTGCAAGTTTAAAGTCGACTTTTAAAACTAATAATAAGATGTAAAAGCCTAAGAAATATAAGAAAAGATAATCGGCTGGCCTTGGTAAAAATCGAAGTGTTAAATCGAGTTTTTTTATAAAGTTGTTAGGGTAATGTGCCCCTAATTGATACGTTGGCATACCTCCAAAAGCACTATTTGTCCAATAGGTTTCCTCTCCTGTTGTTTGTTTAAAGTCTGTTTGTTGCTTAGACATGCCAATATAATGAACAATATCACTTTGATATATGGCTTTTCCTTTTAAAACAGGACTAAAATATGCTAATGAAATAAATACAAATCCTAATAATACAAGGATGTGAGGTAGAAATTTTTTAAATGAAATTGGCATGAAGTAAAGTTATACAATGAAAGCGAAAATTAATCAATTTCTTCGTAATCTACATATTCTCCTACCTTTTTATTTGAAGTTGGTTGTTGGGGTACTTTATCTATAGTGATTTCACCTTCTTTATTTTTTTCTTGTTTTGGCTGTTGGTATTGCCCAAATTGACCACCAAAACGCTCTTCGGCTTTTTTGGCAACATATTTCATTAAAAAAGGGGCAAAAATTCTAGAGAGTATTTTAATTCCGTAATAAATTAATAATATAATTAAAATAACTCTTAAAACGCCTGTTATAGATGCATACTGTAGCATAAATATATTTTTAAACAAAAATACAAATCTCCTTTTTTAAAATCTGAAATAAATACTTAAAAAAAATATAAAATCTATATATTTGATTCAAACTAAACTACATAATATGTTTGCTGCTTAATAGTTTATAATAGGTTAAAATACAATCTATTATCATTTAGAGCTTCAAATCAACAAATTATTTTTACATATGACATCTTTAAAAACTTATGTATTTCTATTCGCTTTTGCCTTTACTTTAAGTGGATATTCGCAATATACCGAAGTTATTAATTCCAATAGACCTGGAGCTTCTCAAAGCGCTTTTTCGGTTGGAACTAATGTTGTTCAATTTGAGGCTGGCCCTTATATGCTAAATGAAACACATGAACTCTTAGACCGAGAAGACAAAAGTTTTGGTGCCGATTTTACCGTTAGATATGGCTTACTTTGGCCACAACTAGAAATAAATGTTGAAGGTACTTTTCAATCTACAAAAAGAACCTACACAAACACGATTCCAAACGAAGATAAATTCAGTAATTTTAAAACATTAACACTTGGTGCCAAATATTTGGTTTACGATCCTTTTAAAAATGCTGAAGAAGAAAAACCTAATTTATACAGCTGGAAAGCCAATCATAGTTTTAAATGGAAATATTTAATTCCTGCAGTTGCTGTTTATGCAGGCGCAAATTTCGATACAGCCGACAATCCGTTTACAGCTCCTGGAGTTGAAGGCTTTAGTCCAAAAATTATGATATCCACTCAAAACAATTTTTCTGGAGGTTGGGTTTTTGTAATGAATTTTATAAAAGATCGTATTGGTACAGACCAATCTGATTTTTCATTTATTTTAACCTTAACGAAATCTATTGCAGATCAATGGGCTGTTTTTGCAGAATCTGAAAATATAAGTAGTGATTTCTACGCTGATAATTTAATTCGTTTTGGTGGAGCTTACTTATGGACTAGAAACTTTCAAGTAGATGTGGCAGCTACATTTAACACCAAAGACACTCCCTCGGTATTTGGTGTTAATTTGGGAGCGTCTTATCGCTTAGATTTTCATAAAGATAAAGAAGAAGACGATGGCACTTCGGCAGAAGATGAACTTGAAAGAAGAGAAAATAAAGCACGTGGAGAAAAGAAAAACAAACGAAAGAAAGAAGAAATAGATTTTGATTCAGATAATTAATTTGATGTTTTTACACCTATGATAACACTTAAAGAAGTTAAAAATAAAAAGGAGCTAAAAGCATTTGTAACTTTTCCCTTCCAACTATATAAAAATTCTAAATATTGGGTACCTCCTATTATTTCAGATGAAATGGCGACTCTAAGTGCCGACAAAAACCCTGCATTTCTACATGCTGATGCACATTTTTTCTTAGCTTATAAAGACAATAATATTGTTGGTCGTGTGGCTGCAATTATTAATAAAACAGAGATTGAGAAACAAAACGTTAAGAAAATGCGATTTGGTTGGTTTGACACTATAGACGATATAGCTGTTTCAAAAGCCTTATTAGACAAGGTTATTGACATTGGTAAATCTCATAATTTAGAATTTGTTGAAGGTCCTGTTGGTTTTTCTAATCTGGATAAAAATGGAGCTTTAACTTATGGCTTTGATCATATTGGAACTATGGCAACTTGGTACAACCATCCGTATTACATTACGCATTTTGAAGCGCTTGGTTTTTTACCCGAAAAAGAATATATAGAAAGTAAATTTGCTTTTAATACCATTCCTTTAGAACGTTTTACAAGAGTTAATGAAATTATTACCAAGCGTTTTAAGCTTAGACCAAGCAAATTCACTAAAACAAAAGAGGTTGTACCACATATAGATAGTATGTTCGATTTGTTTAATCAATCGTATTCCAAACTTTCTACGTTCGTACCTGTTTCTGATGCACAACGAGATTATTTTAAGCAGAAATTTATCAATTTTATCAATCCAGAGTACATTAAATTTGTATTTGATGAGAACGATAAAATGGTTGCATTTGCCATTGTTCTTCCTTCGTTTTCTGAAGCCTTACAAGAAGCTAATGGCAAATTATTCCCTTTTGGATTTTTAAAACTCCTCAAAGCCAAAAAGAATAGTAAAACTGTCTTGTTCTATTTAATTGGCGTAGAACCACATTACCAGAATAAAGGAGTAACTGCTATTATTTTTAACGAGTTTTATGAAACTTTTACTAACCAAAACATAGAAACCTGTATTCGATTACCTGAATTATCAGATAATTTGGCTTCGCAACAAATTTGGAAAGATTTTGATTGTGAAATTATTAAACGACGAAAGACGTTTAGGAAAGAGTTATAATCAAAAAAATCCAATAGCAAAACACTATTGGATTTTTAATATAAATTGTTTTTAAATTTATTTATCCATAGCAGCTGTTACAGCAGCCGACATTCTTTTATAAGTACCATTGACTAATCTTTCTCTAATAGCATCAAAAGCATCTAGAGTTTCATTAACATCTTCTAAGGTATGTGTAGCAGTAGGTATTAAACGTAATAATATCATGCCTTTAGGAATTACAGGATACACCACAATAGAACAGAAAACACCGTGATTTTCTCTCAAGTCTCTTACCAAAGCCATGGCTTCTGGAATACTACCTTCAAGATATACGGGTGTAACACAACTTTGTGTAGTACCAATATCAAATCCTCTATCTTTTAAACCAGATTGTAAAGCATTGGTGTTTTCCCAAAGTTTATTTTTTAGTTCTGGCATGGTTTTAAGCATTTCTAAACGCTTTAAAGCACCAACAACCAATTGCATTTGCAATGATTTGGCAAACATTTGAGAGCGTAAATTATATTTTAAGAAATCGATTATTTCTTTATCTGCAGCAATAAAAGCTCCTGTACTTGCTAAAGATTTAGCAAACGTTGCAAAATACACATCAATACCATCTTGAACGCCTTGTTCTTCTCCTGCTCCTGCTCCGGTTTTACCTAGAGTTCCAAAGCCATGAGCGTCATCTACAAACAAACGGAAATTAAATTTACTTTTAAGTGCTACTATTTCTTTTAACCGTCCTTGTTCACCACGCATTCCAAACACACCTTCAGAAATTACTAAAATTCCTCCTCCAGTATGTTCAGCCATTTTAGTAGCTCTTTCAAGGTTTTTTTCTAAGCTTTCTACGTCGTTATGCTTATAGGTAAAACGTTTTCCCATATGCAAACGCACGCCATCAATAATACATGCATGTGCATCTACATCGTAAACAATAATATCATCTTTAGCAACCAAGGCATCTATGGTAGAAACCATTCCTTGATAGCCAAAGTTTAATAAATAAGCAGCTTCTTTACTAACAAAATCGGCTAACTCATTTTGTAATTTTTCATGCAATTCTGTGTGCCCAGACATCATACGCGCTCCCATTGGATACGCAGAACCGTATTGAGCAGCTGCTTCAGCATCTACTTTACGAACTTCAGGATGATTGGCTAAACCTAAATAATCATTGATACTCCAGGTAACGACTTCTTTTCCTTGAAATTTCATTCTATTAGAAATTTCGCCTTCCAGTTTTGGAAACACAAAATATCCTTCGGCTTGAGAAGCCCATTTTCCAAGCGGTCCTTTATCTCTATAAATTTTATCGAATAAGTCTTTCATATAAGCTATTAATCGTAGTTGATTGGTGCAAAATTATAGATTTTTATGTTTACAACATAATCTTTTTATGCACTATTATTAACAAATTAGGAAATTTAGAGTGATTTCCTATATTATGTAGTGTCTATTATTATTTAATTATTTGAACACTCTCAGTAGCATCTTCGTGAATACTATCGAAAAAACCTTGATCGTTCATCCATTTATCGCTATATATTTTGCTCATATAACGTGATCCATGATCAGGAAATACGACAACAACAACAGAGTCTTTAGTAAACGTTTCGTCTTCATTTAACTGTTTTAGAGCTTGCATTGCTGCTCCAGAAGTATAACCTACAAATAAACCTTCAGTTTTAGCAATCTCTCTAGCAGTGTGAGCACTTTCTTCGTCTGTTACTTTAATAAACTCGTCTATAACATCAAAATTAGTAGCTGAAGGGATTAAATTTTTACCTAAACCTTCAATGCGATAAGGATATATTTCTTTTTCATCAAACTCATGAGTCTCATGATATTTTTTAATAACAGAACCATAAGCATCTACACCAATGATTTTAATATTCGGGTTTTGTTCTTTTAGATACTTACCTATACCAGAAATTGTACCTCCAGTACCACTACAAGCAACTAAATGTGTGATTTTACCTTCAGTTTGATTCCAGATTTCTGGACCTGTAGAATGGTAATGTGCAGCGATATTCAACTCGTTAAAATATTGATTGATATAGACAGAACCTTCTGTTTCTTCATGTAAACGTTTGGCAACCTCGTAATAAGATCTAGGGTCGTCTGCACTTACATGTGCTGGACACACATACACCTGAGCTCCCATAGATTTAAGCATGTCTATTTTATCTGGTGATGATTTAGAACTTACAGCAAGAATACATTTGTAACCTTTAATAATACTAACCATAGCAATACTAAATCCTGTATTACCAGAAGTTGTTTCCACGATAGTATCTCCAGGTTTTAAAATTCCCTTTCTCTCTGCTTCTTCAATAATATAAAGAGCAATTCTATCTTTTGAAGAATGCCCAGGATTAAAAGCTTCTACTTTAGCTAGGTAGTTCCCTTTAAATGAAGCTGTAATTTTATTAAGTCTAATTAGTGGTGTGTTACCTACTAACTCTAAAACATTATTAAAAACTTGACTATTTTTTTTCATACATAATATTTTTTGGTTACCAATCAAATAAGTAACCTAAAACCTTGCAAAAATACATAATTTTTTTTACTAACAAGTAATTCCTTCTAAATCCAATATAAAAGCATACTCTAAAGCCACTTCCTTTAAACTTTCAAAGCGACCTGAAGCACCACCATGACCTGAATCCATGTCCACATGAAGCAATAATAAATTATTATCTGTTTTATAATCTCTAAGTTTTGCTACCCATTTTGCTGGTTCCCAATACTGTACTTGAGAATCGTGTAATCCTGTTGTTACTAAGGTGTTTGGGTATTCTTGCTTTTTAATATTATCGTATGGCGAATAAGCTTTCATGTACTTGTAATAGGTCTCGTCATTCGGGTTTCCCCATTCATCATATTCTCCGGTTGTTAAAGGAATGGTATCATCCAGCATGGTTGTTATAACATCAACAAAAGGAACGACTGCTAAAACACCATGGTATAACTCAGGATTAAGGTTCATAACAACTCCCATTAATAATCCGCCAGCTGAACCTCCATAGGCATATAATTGTTTTTCAGATGTATATTTTTCAGAAATTAAATGTTTTGAACAATCTATATAATCGTAAAACGTATTCATTTTAGATAAAAGTTTTCCGTTTTCGTACCAATCTCTTCCAAGATATTCACCTCCTCTAATATGTGCAATGGCATATATAAAACCTCTGTCTAATAAGCTTAATCTGACTGTTGAAAAATAAGGGTCAATAGTAGAACCATAAGATCCATAAGCATAAAGCATTAATGGATTGCCAGATTCTTTTTTCTTATCTTTTCTATACACTATAGAAACAGGTACTCTTTCTCCATCGCGAGCTGTTACCCAGATACGCTCTGATGTGTAATTTTCTTTTTTAAAATTTTTATCTAAAACTTCCTGCTCCTTTTTTAGCTCATGCGTTTTCGTCTTGAAATGATAATCTATAACTGAGCTTGGTGTTGTTAAGGAGTTAAAAGTATAACGTAAAAAATCACTATTAAAATCTGGATTGTTTCCAGAATATGCCGTATATGTTTCACTATCAAATGGTAAATAATAATCTTCATTTCCATTCCAACTCATGATGCGAAGCTTATTTAAACCTTGCTTTCTTTCTGTAACTACCAAGTAATCATTAAAAATTTCAATATCTTCCAATAAAACATCTTTTCTATGTGGTAATAAATCTTCCCAAAAGGAACTATCGGTTTGAGTTTCTAATGTTTTTTGTAGTTTGAAATTAACAGCTTCATCTTTATTATTCAAAACATAAAAATGGTCTTGATAATGTGCTATAGAATATTCTAATCCTCTTTCTCTTTTACTGAAAATTTTAAAATCTTCATTTGGTGTATCGGCATTTAAAATACGATACTCTGAAGTTAAGGTGCTTGAAGAACCTATAACTATATATTTTCTAGATTTTGTTTTATAAACAAAAGTGTTAAACGTTTCATCTGTTTCATGAAACACCTCTTTATCCTCCTTAACTTTTGTATGTAATTTGTGTTTAAATATTTTATGAGACCGAAGTGTTAATTCATCTTTACGCGAATAGTAAATAGTTTCATTATCGTTAGCCCAAGTCACACTTCCAGTCGTGTTTAGGATTTTTTCAGGATATATTTCTCCTGTAACTAAATTTTTTATTTGAATAATATATTGTCTTCTGCTAACTGTATCTGTTGAAAAAGCAGCTAGTTTATTATCTGGACTAATTGAAATAGATCCTAGATTAAAATAAGTATGTTCCTTAGCCATGACATTACAATCGAAAAGTAATTCTTCAGGAGCTTCTAATGTTTCTTTATTTCTGGCATAAACAGGATAATCCTTCCCCTTTTCAAAGCGTGTAACATACCAATAGCCATTTAATTTATACGGAACCGACTGATCATCTTCTTTTATTCTGGCTTTCATTTCCTCAAACAATTTCTCTTGAAACTCTTCAGTGTGTTTCAACATGTGTTTGGTATAATTGTTTTCTGCTTGTAGGTAATTTAACACCTCCTGATCTTCTCTATCGTTTAACCAATAGTAATCATCAATACGAACATCTTTATGTGCAACAAGTTTTTTGGGAACTTTATTAGCTTTAGGAGGGAATATGGTGTTTTTCAAAAGTGAAAAATTTTATCTTAATTATAGGCTTCAAAAATATGAAAATTAAATAGCTTTGTACTGAAATTAATAAAATATAAAATTATGTTCGGAGATCTTATGGGAATGATGGGAAAACTTAAAGAAACCCAGAAAAAAGTTGAAGAAACTAAAAAGCGTTTAGATACAGTTTTAATTGATGAAAAAAGTAGTGATGAAAAATTGAAAATCACTTTAACAGCCAATAGAACTATTAAGTCTATAAGTATAGACGAAAGCTTATTACAAGACAAAGAGGAATTAGAAGATTACCTAATCTTAACACTTAACAAAGCTATAGAACGTGCAACACAAGTAAATGAAGCTGAGTTAGCTGCTGTTGCTAAAGATGGCATGCCAAATATTCCTGGCATGGATATGTTTAAGTAGATAACATTATTTTAAAGCTTAAAAGCTTTTAAAGCACTTAATAAATAGTCATGCATATAGTCTGTAAAATCCAAATGTGTGACTATTCTTAGTTTACCTTGTCCCATACTGCTTAATCTGATATTTTTATCGTCTAATGATCTTAAAAATTTAGATTCGTCCGTTTTTTGCTGCAATTCAAATATGACAATATTAGTTTCAACAGGTTCTACTTTTTTTATAAAAGATAAGTCACATAATACTTGACTTATTTCTTTAGCTTTTTTATGGTCTTCAGCTAATCTATCTAAATGATTATCCAAAGCATACAGTCCAGCAGCAGCCAAATATCCAACCTGTCTCATACCTCCACCTAGAATTTTACGAATTCTAATGGCATTTTGCATAATAGCTTCATCTCCAATCAATACAGAACCTATTGGACAACCCAAGCCTTTGCTTAGACAAACAGAAATGGTATCGAATAACTGTCCGTAGTCTTTAGCAGTTTCTTTTTTTGCAACTAAAGCATTCCAAATGCGTGCGCCATCTAAATGATAACCTAGATTATTCGTATCGCAAACAGCTCTTACTTTTTTAAGTTCTTCAAAATCCCAGCAAGAACCTCCTCCTCTATTTGCTGTGTTCTCTACTTCTACCAAAGCCGTTAACGGACTGTGATAAAAATCTGGAGGATTTATTGCTTCAATAACTTGTTCAGCTGTAAACATGCCTCGATGACCATCAATAAGCTTACAAGAAACACCACTATTAAAGGAAACTCCTCCACCTTCATAATTATAAATATGAGCATCTTTATCGCAAATAACTTGATCTCCAGGATTGGTATGTAATTTTATGGCTGTTTGATTTGCCATAGTTCCTGTTGGAAAAAACAAAGCTTTTGGCTTTCCAAACATCTTGGCAAGTCGTTCTTCCAGAGCATTTACTGTTGGATCTTCCTTATAAACATCGTCACCAACTTTAGCTTGCATCATAGCATCAAGCATACCTTGTGTTGGCTTAGTAACTGTATCGCTTCTTAAATCTATTATCATTAGAAAAATATTAAAGTATAAAACTATAAAATTAAATCAAGTAATATTTTATCTGCCAGTTTTTAATTTTATTTTTGTGAAAACAAAATGATAATATGATTACTTCAGATCAAATTAAAGATCTTAATAAACGTCTAAGTGCGCTTAGACAATATCTTTGACATAGATGCCAAACTAATTGAAATCCAAAATGAAGAAGAACAAACCTTCTCTCCAACGTTTTGGAATGATTCTACTGCTGCCGAAATTGTTATGAAATCGCTTCGAACCAAGAAAAAATGGGTTGAAGATTACCAAAAAGCTGTAACTTTTGTTGAAGAGCTTGAAATAATTTATGAATTCTTTAAAGAAGGGGAATCTACTCAAGAAGATTTAGAAAATAACTTCAAAAAAACTACAGAGCTAATTGAAGACTTGGAGTTTAAGAACATGCTTTCAGAAGAAGGTGATAGTTTAAGCGCTGTACTTCAAATAACAGCTGGAGCTGGTGGAACAGAAAGTTGCGATTGGGCTAATATGTTAATGCGCATGTATTTAATGTATGCCGAAAAAAGCGGCTTTAAAGTCAAAGAGCTTAACCATCAAGAAGGTGACGTAGCAGGAATAAAAACAGTGACTTTAGAAATTGAAGGCGATTATGCCTTTGGTTGGCTTAAAGGTGAAAATGGCGTCCATAGATTGGTGCGTATTTCTCCTTTTGATAGCAATGCCAAGCGTCATACCAGTTTTGCTTCGGTGTATGTATATCCTTTAGTGGATGACACCATTGAAATTGAAATTAATCCTGCAGATATTGAAATAACCACAGCTCGTTCTAGTGGCGCTGGTGGGCAAAATGTTAATAAAGTAGAGACTAAAGTTCAATTAACACATAAACCTACTGGTATTCAAATTTCTTGTTCTGAAACGCGTTCGCAACACGACAATAGATCTCGAGCTATGCAAATGTTGAAATCTCAATTATATGAAATTGAACTTAGCAAACAGTTAGCTCAACGTGAAGATATTGAATCTGAAAAAATGAAAATTGAATGGGGTAGCCAAATAAGAAATTATGTGTTGCATCCTTATAAATTAATAAAAGACGTACGTTCTGGACATGAAACTGGAAATGTAGATGCTGTTTTGGATGGACATATAGAACCGTTTTTAAAAGCCTATTTAATGATGATGGGGCAAAAAACAGAAGAAGAAACTTTATAAATTATGATTAAAATATATCACAATTCCCGTTGTAGTAAATCTAGATGTGGACTAGAGTTGGTCGAGAAATCTGGAAAAGACTTTGAAATAATATCTTATTTAGAAAACACACCTTCTAAAAACGAATTAAAACACATTTTAAAACTCTTAAATATCAAAGCTGAAAAATTAATTCGAAAAAACGAAGCTGCTTGGAAAGAAAACTTTAAAGGTAAAGAACTATCCGAAGAACAACTTATTGACGCAATGATTACTTATCCAAAACTTATTGAAAGACCCATTGTAATTAATGGCAATCAAGCTGTTATTGGTAGGCCTCCTGAAAATATTTTAGATATTATTTAGTATCGAAAAAGCTTCAAAACATCACTATTTTTGAAGCTTTTTTTATTTAACAAACTTTTAACCAAACGCCACTAAACCAAATTCTATTTTTGCAGTCTTAATTGGCAAAAATACAATCATGAATAAACTTTTATTATCCTTTCTTTTTACAATCATTTCAATTGTAACTATTCAAGCTCAAAAAGAAGTAACCATAACAGGTAAAGTCATAGACAAAACTACAGGTCAACCTCTAGAATATGCAACGGTAGCTTTTTTTAGCAAAGCTGAAAACAGAATCGTTACTGGAGGTATTACCTTAGAAAATGGTGACTTTAGTATTCCTGTGTCAAGTGGTACTTACGATATTTCCATTGAATTTATTTCATTTAAAAAACAAATTATTCCTAATCAAACTCTTTCTGCAAGTAAGAATATTGGAATTATTAGACTTGAAGCTGATACAGAAGCTTTAGACGAAATTGAAATTATTGCAGAAAAAACAACTGTTGAAATAAAATTAGATAAGAAAATATATAATGTTGGAAAGGATTTAACCGTTCGTGGTGGAACTGTTAGTGATGTTTTAGACAATGTGCCTTCGGTTTCAGTAGATGTAGAAGGTAATGTGGCCTTAAGAGGCAATGAAAACGTAAGGATTTTAATAAATGGAAAACCTTCTGGTTTGGTTGGTATCAACTCCACAGACGCTTTACGTCAGCTACCTGCTGAATCCATAGAACGTGTTGAGGTAATTACCTCTCCTTCTGCAAGATATGATGCTGAAGGGACAGCTGGAATTTTAAATATTATTTTACGCAGAAGTAAACTACAAGGTTTAAATGGAGCTATTACGACCAATGTTGGTTGGCCAAAATCTGCTGGAATTTCTGGGAATATCAATTATAGAACTGGAGATTTAAATATTTTTAACACCACTAGTTACGATTACAGAGAAGTGCCAGGAAACTCTTCATCATACACCAGATATTTTAACAGGGAATTTGATGATAATGGTAACTTAATTGTAGACAATCCCGATACATATTTAGACGAAACTAACGATTATGATCGTGTTAGAAAAGGCTTGAGTACGAACTTTGGTGTGGAATGGTATATTACCGATTCAGCCTCATTAACTGGTGCAGTATCTTACAGAAATGGTGATAATGAAAGTAATACCACTAATAAATTAATCCAGTTGGATGAAAATCAAGAATTTGTATCTCAAAACAATCGTTTTGATCCAGAAGAAGAAACAGACAACGTTCTTCAGTATTCTTTAAACTTTACTAAGAATTTTGACGATGGTGGCCATAAATTAACCATGGATTTTCAATATGAGGACAATTCTGAAGATGAGTTTTCTGCCGTTTTTGTTGAAGGTGTAAATTCTGAACGTGTTTCTACCTTGGAAGACCAAAGCCGTATTTTACTACAAGCTGACTATGTTTTGCCAATTGGAGAAAAAAGTCAGTTCGAATTAGGATATCGTGGTAACTTTAACGATCAAGATACGGACTATACTGTAGAGTTTTTAAATGAAACCACCAATGAGTTTGAGTTAAGCACAGGACTTTCCAACTTTTTAAACTATCGTGAATATGTAAATGCAGCATACTCACAATTTGGTAGTAAAGTAGGAAATAAATTCTCCTATTTATTAGGACTTCGTTTGGAAAGTACACGAATTACTATTGATCAACCTACTAGTGGAGATTATAGTAAAAACGATTATACAGGCTTATTCCCTACAGTAAACTTAAGTTATGAATTAAGTGAAAATGAAAATGTAACTCTAGGATATAGCAGACGTATTCAAAGACCAAGATCTTGGTTCATCAACCCATTCCCTTCTAGATCTAGTGTAACCAGTATTTTTAGAGGTAACCCAGAGTTAGCTCCAAGTTATTCAGGATTATTTGATTTGGGTTATTATAAAAAATTCGGTAAAGTCTCTTTAAATACATCAGCTTATTACCAACACGCTACAGATGTATTTAGTTTTATAAGTTTTGATACTGGAGAAACTGTAGATGTAAATGGTCAAACATTTTCTGTAATTGAGCGTACACCTATTAACTTAGCTGAAGAAGACAGATATGGATTTGAATTTACAGTTACTTATAATCCAATTCGTAAATGGAATATTAATGCCAACTTCAATATCTTTAAACAATCTATAACAGGTACAGATCCAAATGGCTTATCGCTTGACAACGATAATACCAGCTGGTATGCTAGATTGAATAATAAATATACCCTTCCAGGAAAAATAGAATGGCAAACAAGTTTAAATTATAGAGGACCATCTGAAGATGCTCAAAACAAAAGAGAAGGTGTATTTTCTGCAAACATGGCTTTTAGTAGAGATATTTTCAACGAAAATGCCTCTGTTGCGCTTAACGTAAGCGATTTATTGAATAGTAGAAAACGTATCATGGACACTACCACTCCTACATATACTGGAACTTCAGAGTTTCAGTGGAGAGAACGTAGCATCAACTTATCTTTCACGTATAGGTTCAATCAACAAAAGAAAAGACAACAACGAGGAGGCTATGGAGACGATATGGATTTTGAAGGTTAAGAACTTTAAAATGCAACGCATAAAAAAAGGAAGCCAAATGGCTTCCTTTTTTATTATAAATAAAAACGTAATTAATTTAATTCACGTTTAGCTTTTCTTTCTTCTTTAATTTCTTTCATACGTTCTATAAATGCACCACCAATCCAATAAGGAATGACAAAAGTTAATAAAAATAACATGAGCCAAAAACCTAATGTGAATATGCCTAAAAATGCTAAAAATCCTAAATACTGACCAAAATCGAACATAATATATTTTTCTTTTATATAAATACTATGGCAAAGATAGGTGAAATGGTTTTTTTATGCAATAGGCAGTATAAGTTTTATTAACAGTAAATTTTATTATTGTTTAATAACTTTTAAATATGTTTCAGTTTGCTTCGCATCTTTCAATTTTAAATAATATAATCCAGAACTTAAATGGCTCATATCTATTTGGCCTTTAGGTTTTAAAATTCCATCATTCACTTTTGCTCCATTAGCATTATAAACCTCAAATTGGATACTCTCTAGTAAACTAGAAATTTGAATATTATCTAATGTCGGATTTGGATAAACTCTTGGAGTTAAAACAGGTTTGTTATCTTTAATGCTCAATAAAGTATTAAGATCTCCTACTTTAAAAACCTTATCCCCTTGACCACCAGCAATAAACAACTCGTTGTTATGAACTAAAATATTCATTGGTTGCCCACTCATATTGGATATAAATTCCTCAGCAATTAATACAGAATCATTCATATCAACAGTCAATAATTTATAATATAAAGCCAAACCTACAATTAAGGTGTCTTCAAAGAACGCTAACGAATAAACATTCGATTCAAAACCTATAACAACTTCTTCAACTACAGGATTTGCATCTGTAATGTTTATTTTCGACACTTTATTAGCATATGCAAAATATAATTCATCTCCTTTTAAAGCAAAAGCTAAAATTCGAGCTTCAATATTCCCTACAACTAGTTGAAGATATGGGTTCGCACTCGTTAAATCAATTTTTGAAATTCTATCATCACCAGAAATAAACAGTTCATCTTCTGTCGCAATTAGAGCTCTGGGACTATTAGTGTAGATGACATGAGTACCTGTAGGATTGGCATCATTAATATTTAATTTAGATAAATTATTAGTCGCATAATAAAGTTCATCTCCAACCAAACAAACTGCTCGTGGATAACCCAGATTAGTAATTAAATCCTCTTTTGTTGGATTACTAATAGATATATCAGCTTTAGAAATTATACCAGAATTTGGAACACTAGCATGTTCGGCAATAAAAATTTCATTTCCACTTATAGCAATTCCAACTGGATGATTTAAACCTGTTACAACATCTACTGTTTGTGAAAAAGTGAAATTTATAAAAAGTAATACAACGAATAATAGTATTTTTTTAAACATACACTGTTTTATTATAATTATTTGCAAAGAAGGGTTTTTTAAATTTAAATTACGATTGCACTGATTACTTATTTATTTAACTCTTGTTTCTTATAAATATATTCAAAAACAAAACAGCCTAATATGATAGACATAATGACTAAAACACCTACAAGATTAGAGTTAAACTGTTGAATAATTAAAGTAACAAATGCTACAGCACACATTAAAAACCCAATTAACGGAATAAGTTTTTTTCCTTTTATTTGATTTGATAATTTAAAAGCTACATAATTTACAATGGCAAAAATCAATAAAAAACCAGCACTTCCAGCAGTAGAAATACTTTCAAGTTTTAAGGTGTTTGCTATTAGCAGAGTTAGAACGGCTGTAATCATTAATCCGACAGGTTGATTCCATAATTTACTTGTTAAATGATGTGGTAATTCATCATCTTCGGCAACTTCATAACTCACACGACTTCCTCCATAAAGAGATGCATTAATAGCTGAAAATGTAGAAATTAATGCTGCTATGGTTATTATAGTAAATCCAACTTTCCCAAGCATGGGTTTTGCTGCTTCAGCTAATACGTAATCTTCTGCCTTTGCTATAGCCTCAAAGGGTAAAGAACCTACAGTAACAATAGCTATAATAACATAAAGAAATACTACAAACCAAACCGAATAATTATAAGCTTTAGAAATATTTTTTTCAGGATTTATAATATCTGGTGCTGCATTAGCTATAAGCTCAAAGCCTTCATAAGCTACAAAAATAACCATGCCTCCTGTTAACAATAAAAATGGACTTTCCCAATGAGATGCAGCAAGTTGTACTACGTTTGGGTTTCCCCATAATCCATAAAATCCTACAATAACAAAACCTAATAATATTATTAGTTTAATAATTACTGCATAAGATTCTATTTTACTAACTACTGCAATACTGTAATAATTTATAATAGTCGCTATTATTATAATGCCACTTAAAAAAATATGTGAATCCACAGAGGCTTCTCCTGTAATATTAAATAAATTTGGGGCATAAGAGCCAAAAGCAGAAGCATAGAGAGATAACATTATAATATAACTCACCCACAACAAATTATTGATAGCACCACTAAAAACAGTTTTCCCAAAACCTTGATTAACAAACTTTACAGTTCCACCTCTATCTGGAAAAGCTAATGATAATTTGGAATAACTATAAGCTGTTAGACTTGCTATTATACCTGCAAAAAAGAATGCTACTGGAGTGCCTCCTTTTGCTAACGAAACTGCCAATCCAAGAACAGCAAAAATACCACCTCCAACCATACCTCCTATTCCTATAGATATGGCTTCACGTAAACTTATTTTTTTATTTGCTTTCGATTGTATTGACATTTCAGATTCGTTAGTTTAAACTAAAAGTAGGTTTTTTAATTCAAAAGAGAAATTGTATCAAATATTTTCTTACAAATAACCCTTTGTTTTTTTAACAATTTTAGTCATAAAAGCGTAATTTTGTAACATAATAAACTTATTAAAATCATGACTTTTAGAATAGAAAAAGACACCATGGGTGAAGTTAAAGTGCCTGCTGACAAACTTTGGGGAGCACAAACAGAACGATCTAGAAATAATTTCAAAATAGGAGCTTCAGCTTCCATGCCATTAGAAATAGTTTACGGTTTTGCTTATTTAAAGAAAGCTGCTGCATATACGAATTCTGATTTAGGCGTACTTTCAGAAGAAAAACGTGATTTAATCGCTGCTGTTTGCGATGAAATTCTAGAAGGTAAACATGACGATCAATTTCCATTAGTTATCTGGCAAACAGGTTCTGGTACACAAAGTAACATGAATGTCAATGAAGTTATTGCTAATAGAGCACATCAAATAGCAGGAAACGTTATTGGTGAAGGTGAAAAAACCATCCAACCTAATGATGATGTTAATAAATCGCAGTCGTCAAACGATACGTTTCCTACAGGCATGCACATTGCTGCTTATAAAAAAATTGTAGAAAACACCATTCATGGGGTTATTCAATTAAGAAACACGCTTCATAACAAATCGATTGCATTTAAAAATGTGGTAAAAATTGGACGTACGCATTTAATGGATGCAACACCACTTACACTTGGTCAGGAATTTTCGGGATATGTTTCTCAATTAGACCATGGATTAAAGGCCCTTGAAAACACATTACCACATTTAGCAGAATTAGCTTTAGGTGGAACAGCTGTTGGAACTGGATTAAACACACCAGAAGGATATGCTGAATTAGTTGCAGAGTACATTGCTAAATTTACCAATTTACCTTTTGTTACTGCTGAAAATAAATTTGAAGCTTTAGCTGCACACGATGCTTTAGTTGAAACTCATGGTGCTTTAAAGCAATTAGCGGTTTCTTTAAATAAAATTGCAAACGACATTAGAATGATGGCTTCTGGACCACGTTCAGGGATTGGAGAAATTATTATTCCTGCAAACGAACCTGGAAGTTCTATCATGCCAGGAAAAGTAAATCCTACGCAATGCGAAGCCTTAACTATGGTTTGTGCTCAAGTTATGGGGAATGATGTAGCTGTGACGGTTGGAGGCACACAAGGACATTACGAATTAAATGTTTTTAAACCTATGATGGCTGCTAATGTGTTACAATCTGCTCAGTTATTAGGAGATGCCTGTGTAAGTTTTAACGAACATTGTGCTGAAGGTATAGAACCAAACCATGAAGTGATTAAACAATTATTAAACAACTCTTTAATGTTAGTAACAGCTTTAAATACTAAAATAGGATACTACAAAGCTGCAGAAATAGCAAATACAGCACATAAAAACGGAACCACTTTAAAAGAAGAAGCCATCAATTTAGGCTATGTTTCAGCTGAAGATTATGATGCATGGGTAAAACCAGAAGATATGGTTGGCACCATAAAATAATGCCTAACTAAAAATAAATCAATATATTAGCTATAACAAATCAAAATATAAAATTATGAAAAAAACTTTACTATTATTAACTCTTTCCTTATTTATAGGGAATTCTTTTGCACAAACTGTTTGGTCCGCCTACAAAACAATAGATAGCGACCCTGGGGAAAACCCGTATACAATTGCATCAGGAATGCTTAATGGGGGTGCGTATCCAGACTTAGTTGTTGGTACTTATGTAGGCAACAAAATTTTGGTTTATATGAACAATGAAGATGGTACATTTGCTAGTTCTGTTGAAGTAGCCACTTTAGCTAATATTTCTAGTGTAACAATTGCAGACATCGATGGTGTTAATGGAAATGACATTATTGCATCATCATATTCTGCTGATGGCGGTAAATTAGTATGGTATGCCAATGATGGTTCTGGAAACTTTAGTGCTACCGAAAATGTTATTTCTAGTGATGTAGATGGTGCAGGAACCGTATTTGCAGGATTAATTAATGCAGATGCTTTTATGGATGTTGCTGTTTCTGCTTTTGATGGAGACAAAGTAGTTTGGTTTTCAAATGATGGAGCTGGCACTTTTTCTGGCGGTGAACAAAACATAAATGGAGCTATTACTGAACCTGGAGATTTTGACATGAAAGATTTTGATGGTGATGGTGACTTAGATGCAGTAATCGCAACTGCAGCTTGGGGTGCAGGCATTATTGATGTATATTATAACGATGGAACTGGAATTTTTACAATAGACCCCAACAATGTTTCAAATTCAGGTAACACATATCTTTACGACGTCGATTTTGTTGATGTGGATAATGATGGTGCTTTAGACATCTTAGTTTCTGATAGTTACGGAACTTTCTCATGGTATAAAAGAAACGATATGGATGGGACTTATTCTGAAATTGTTATAACTTCTTCTATACCTAATCCTGGAATTTCTGAATCTGAAGATATGGATAACGATGGAAAGAAAGACATAGTTCTTTCCAATGGTGCTACTGGTGGAGATGATATTGTTTGGATGAAAAGTATTGGTGTTCCTCCTACAACTTTAGATGTTCAAACGACTATAGATGGATCTGGAATACAAAAACAAGTTTATGCTATGACAATAGCTGATTTTGATAACGATGGTGATTTAGATATTGCTTCCATCTCTTACCAGGCTCCCAATGATGGCGTTTATTGGTTTGAAAACTTATTAGAAACACTTGGTGTGCCTGAAAACGAATTAGCACAAACCATCCGCATGTATCCTAATCCAACTTCAGATTTAATTCATTTTAATGGAATAACTACAGAAACCATGAATGTATCTGTATATGATGTTTTAGGAAAGCAAATAATAAATCAATCTATAAATCCTAAGGAAGCTTTAGATGTTTCAAAACTTCAAAATGGTCTTTATGTTTTAAAATTAGACAATTCTAATACAAGCTTTAAATTTGTAAAAGAATAATAAATTCTAGTTGATAAACTTATTAAAACGCTAACAAAATATGTTAGCGTTTTTTTATTACCAAAAAAATAAGCAACTTTGAAAAAAACATCACACTTTGTCACTATTAATAAAAAACATCAAAGAACTCCTTCAAGTTAGAGAGTCTCATATTTCAGTAGTAAAAGGAAAAGACATGAAAATACTTCCAAGTATTAAAAATGCTTATCTTTTAATTGACCATGATACGATTGTAGATTACGGTTCTATGAACGATATTCACAACCTAGATGCAGACGAAATTATAGATGCCACTGGAAAAATTGTGCTTCCAACTTGGTGCGATTCGCATACACATATTGTATATGCTGGAAACAGAGAACAAGAATTTGTAGATAGAATTAATGGATTAAGCTACGAAGACATCGCTAATCGTGGTGGAGGCATTTTAAATTCTGCTGAAAAACTACAGAATTTAAGTGAAGACGATCTATATCAACAATCTGCCGAACGTTTAAAAAATGTTATTAAATTAGGTACAGGAGCCATCGAAATAAAATCTGGATATGGTCTAACTATCGACGCCGAACTAAAGATGCTTCGCGTAATCAAACGATTAAAAAAAGAGTTTCCTATTAAAGTAAGAGCAACCCTTCTAGCTGCTCATGCAGTACCAAAAGAATATAAAAATAACAAAATTGCTTTTGTTGATTTAGTAATAGATAAAATGATTCCTGAGGTTGCAAAAGAACAACTAGCAACCTATATCGATGTGTTTTGCGAAAAAGGCTATTTTGATCTTGAGGATACGGAACGCATTTTAAAAGCAGGAAAAGAACATGGTTTAATCCCTAAAATCCATGTCAATCAATTTAATGCTTTTGGTGGTGTAGGTGTTGGGGTTAAATATCAAGCACTTTCAGTAGACCATTTAGAAGAACTAAATCAAGAAGATATTGATGTTTTAAAAAACAGTGTAACCATACCTGTTGCTTTACCTTCTTGCTCTTATTTTTTAAGTATTCCATACACTCCTGCAAGACAAATTATAGATGCTGGTTTGCCTTTGGCTTTAGCTACAGATTACAATCCTGGTTCTACTCCAAGTGGAAACATGAATTTTGTTATTAGTACAGCATGTATTAAAATGAAGATGACACCCGAAGAAGCCATTAATGCAGCTACCATAAATGGGGCTTATGCAATGGGAATTGGAAGTAGATATGGAAGTGTTACAAAAGGAAAAAAAGCAAATCTTATTATCACAAAAAAAATTCCTAGTTACGCCTTCTTACCTTATGCTTTTGGCGAAAACCACATAGATCAAGTTATAATTAATGGACAAATTATTTAGTTATCCAATAACTTCAAAACAAGAACAATCGTCTGAACTTTTAAGATTAGACATTTCAAATTTTGGTGATGCTATAACATATCTAAAAAAACTGCCTTATGGTAGAAATTCTCATCGAGGTGATTACACATTAGTACTTAAAGAACAAAAAGGAACTTGTTCAACCAAACATGCTTTTTTAGCTGCAATGGCTAAAGAAAACAACATTCCAGATGTGAAATTATTTTTAGGCTTCTATAAAATGAGCGAAATCAATACCCAAGGAGTAGGTATTATACTTGATAAATGGGATTTGTCATATATTCCAGAAGCACATTGCTATTTAAAAATTAATGAGACTATTGTAGATATTACCAAAGAATCAACAAATAAGGAATCTTTTAGTCATTCCATTATCTATGAAGAAGAAATAAAGCCGTCCCAGATCAATCATTATAAAGTAGAAAAACATCAATCATATCTAAAAAAATGGCTTTTAGAAACCTCTATCCCCTATAGTTTTAAAGATATTTGGAAAATTCGGGAAGCTTGTATTGATAATTTAAGTCAATAAAAAAACCGAAAGCAATTTGCTTTCGGTTTTTGTTATTATTAGCTCTATGGATATTAACTAATTATAACAACTTTTATTTTAATGTAAACTCAGAAGTAGACACTAAATCTTTTTCATTGAATACATTCACAGTATAACGTCCATCTTCAAAACCATCTTCACCTGGAGACACAAACTCACAAATATTTAAGTTTGAATTCTCATAATTAAACTTACTTACTAAACTATAGTTAAGTGTTTTTTCTCCAAACTGTACTTGTTCGTTTACACCTAGGGTATTGTTCTTAGGGTCAATCACTTGAACATATAATTCTTGTTCCCCAGCTTGAACTAAACTATTTTTAGCAACTGTAAAACATACTCTAATTTTATCTGAACGTCCAGCTCTTTCTGTTGGAACTAATTTTCCAGAAGATCTTTCAATCACTCCAAATCCTTTTAATCCAACGGTTGTTAAAACAGCTGCATTTTCAACAACATCTGCCAAGGCTGTATTTTGTACTAATAATGAATCTGTAAACATGGTGCGCTCTTCTAAACGAACTCTTGTACTATCTAAAGATGTTGCTAATAAAGAATTTTCAATTTTTAACTTATCGTTTTCAGTTAATAAAATGTCCATTTCTTTTTGAAGAGATAAGTATTTAGACTTGTATCTCCATAAGCTTTTTACATTTGTATCAGAAATCTGTAAAGAATCGATTAAACCTTGAATACGTGCTTTTGCTTCTACTAAATTTTGATTTGCAATTTCGTTATCACCTATAACAATATCGTATTGTTTAGCCATATTGCTAAGGTCGTTCATTACTAATTGCTTTTCCTCTGTTAATTGAGCTTCAGTTTCATTCTTATCTTTTAATAGATCGAAAGAATAAAAAGCAGTTCCTATAAAAAGAACTAAGGCTATGCCTAAAGCTACTTTTAATCCAATGTTGTTACTTTTGTTATTTTCCATTGTTGTTTGTGTTTCTAGTTATTAATTTACTTGATAGTTTATATTTAATTTGTTATAAAAAATGTAATTTTAACTTCTTTAAATAAGCTTCCAAAATGAAGGACAAACTTGTATTATTTAATCAAACTACTTTAAAAAAGCTGTTAAATAAACGTTCAGCTGAATCCAAATTTGGTGAACATATAAAAATGATTACCGACATTTCCAATATATACGAGCAACTTAAAAGTTTGGATGTCGACTATGTTATTATTGGATTACCAGAAGATGTAGGAGTTTTCGCAAACTACGGAAAATCAGGCGCTTCTACTGCTTGGGAAGCTACAATTAAAATTTTGTTAAATATCCAATCCAATGCTTTCACCCATGCCGAAAAAGTTCTGATTTTAGGTCATTTAGATTTTGAAATAGAAAGAAACAAAGTGTCTAAACTCATCCAAAACAATTCAAAAGACATGACTAAGGCTAGAAAAATAGTTTCAAAAATAGATGCTGAAGTTTCAGATATTATTTACAAAATAGTAAAAGCAGGTAAAACTCCTATAATTATTGGTGGAGGACATAACAATGCCTACGGAAATTTAAAAGGATCCTCTTTAGCTCTTAACTCACGCATGAATGTTGTGAATTTAGATGCACATACAGATTTTAGGAAAGAAGAAGGTAGACATAGTGGAAATGGTTTTAGTTATGCTTATTCTGAAGGGTTTTTAAAAAACTACTTTATTTTTGGGCTACATGAAAATTACACATCAACAGATATTTTTAAAACAATTGAAAGCCTAAAAAATATAGCTTATAATACATTCGAATCAATTGTTGTTCGGAAGGAATTAAAGTTTAAATCTGAAATGTCTAAAGCTTTAAATCATATATCAGAACATCCTTTTGGCATAGAAATAGATTGTGATGCCATTCAAAACATACCAAGTAGTGCCATGACTCCAAGTGGTTTTAGTGTAAATGAAACCAGGCAATTTGTGTCTTATTTTGGAAAAGATCCTCAGGCAACCTATTTACATATTTGTGAAGCTGCACCAACTCCAGACACCGAAACACAAGTAGGCAAACTTATAACCTACTTGATAACCGATTTTATTAGAGCAAATGCAAATTGAAATCATCCCTTTTGACATCGATTATTCTAAAGATTTCTATACTTTAAATATAGAATGGTTAAAAACTCATTTTTATGTGGAACCATACGATGAAGAAGTATTAAGTAAACCTGAAAAATATATTATTGATAAAAATGGCTTTATCTTTTTTATCATGTTAGACAAACAAGTCGTTGGGACAGTTGCTTTGATGCCAATTCAAGAAGAAGGCACTTTTGAACTCACAAAAATGGCTGTGTCGCCAGAATATCGAGGACATAAGCTAGGACAAAAATTAATGCAATATTGTTTAGAGTTTGCCAAAAAACAACAGTTTAAAAGATTCCTCCTTTATTCAAGTAGAAAACTAGAAAATGCCATTCATATTTATAAAAAATATGGTTTTGTAGAGGTGCCGGTTGAAGCGAATTGTCCATATAAACGCTGCGACATAAAAATGGAGCATTCATTATAGATAAAGACGCTTCATTAACTGAAGCGCCTTAAATAATAATCTATTTGATATTTTACATCATGTAATTAAGCAACCACACTTAATTTTTCTTCAACTTTATTATCTTCCAAATCAATTTTAAATTGGTTCGATGTGTTTTTCTCACCTCCTGCTTTTAAAGCTTTATCTCCTGCAAAGAAACCTTTATGGTCGTCCCCCAAATCAGATCCAGCCATACGTTGATGTTTTACACAAGAAACCCCTTTACGAATTTCCTGTCTTTGAACACCTTTAACGTAAGCTAACATGCCTTTGTCACCAAAATAATCTACTGTAAGATCATTCATATGAAGCGCTGTTGTGTGGTAAGTTGGCAACGTTATTAAATGATGAAAAATTCCAGCTTCTCTTGCAGCATCTTTTTGAAAAGTCTTAATTTTTTCATCAGCACGAAAGCATAATTCTGAATCATCATATTGTGCATCCATTAAATTATTTCTATCGTAAGCAGTCATGTTCTCTCCTTCATTTAACATGTCCTCATATGCTTGATTACGGAAATTTAAGGTCCAATTAAATGAAGGTGAATTATTATAAACCAATTTAGCATTAGGCACCACTTCTTTAACTCTATTTACCATATGGGCAATTTGTTTCACATTTGGTGTTGGTGTTTCTATCCATAGTAAATCTGCGCCATTTTGAAGACTTGTAATGCAATCTAATACAACACGATCTATATTAGAACCATCTTTAAATTTATACAAACCATTGGCCAATCTTACAGGACGAACCAATTTACCTTTTCTTTTAAGAAGCACGTCATCTTCTTTGGCATCTTCTATAGCAACTTCTTCAGCTTCCACAAAAGCCAAATATTGCGATGCTAAATCTCCAGGTTCTTGACTAACTGGTAACTTTTGTGTTAAACCAGCTCCTTCTGAATCTGTTCTTGCAACTATAATTCCATCTTCCACGCCTAACTCTAAAAACGCATATCTAATAGCATTAATTTTTGCTAAATAATCTTCGTGAGGTACGGTTACCTTACCATCTTGATGACCACATTGTTTGGCGTCTGAAACTTGATTTTCAATTTGAATAGCACAAGCACCAGCTTCAATCATTTTTTTAGTTAATAAATAGGTAGCTTCTTCATTCCCAAACCCTGCATCAATATCTGCTATAATTGGAACAATATGTGTTTCAAAATTATCAATTTGGTCTTGCACATCTTCGCCGTTTTCAAGTCTTTTAAACAAATCGTTTAATTCGATGGCATCTGCTTGACGTAAAAAATCATAAATTTCTTTAATTAATGATGGAACAGCTGTTTTCTCATGCATTGATTGATCTGGTAAAGGACCAAATTCTGAACGTAATGCAGCAACCATCCAACCAGAAAGATACAAGTATTTCTTGTTAGTTGTTTTATGATGCTTTTTAACAGCAATCATTTTTTGTTGAGCCACAAAACCATGCCAACAACCTAGAGATTGCGTGTATTTAGAAGAATCTGCATCATATTCTGCCATATCTTTCCTCATAATAGCTGCTGTGTATTTTGCAATATCCAGGCCTGTTTTAAAACGATTCTGAGTAACCATTCTGGCGGCACTTTTTGGATTTATAGTACTCCAAGTGTTTCCATACTTTTCTTTAAGATTTCTTACAGTTTGTAAGGCTGAATGATAATTACTTTGTCCTAAATTTTTCATAATTTTGTGATACGTTATTTATTATTAATAATTAGATCCTGTTGAATGTTCCAGCATTCGCAGGATTGTTTTTTATAAGTACTGATAAGCTGATTTGGTTAAAAATTCTTCGAATTTATCCGATAAAACGAATTTGTCAAATAATTTTATAGCCAATTCAAATTTTGTGTTTTTAATATTTTGTTCACCAACTTCCGCAAGTATCTTTTCAATTTCCTCATCAAAAATGGACATATAAAGTTCGATGTTAAATTTTCTTCCATCTTCCAATTCCACTTCATTTTTAAGCCATTGCCAAATTTGAGTTCTTGAAATTTCTGCCGTTGCAGCATCTTCCATTAAGTTATATAGAGCTACAGCGCCATGACCTCTTAACCAAGCTTCAATGTAAAGAATGGCAACATTTATATTTTTTCTAACTCCTTCTTCAGTTATAGTTCCAATTGGAAGCTCTACTAAATCTTCTTTAGTTACTTGTACATCATCTCTTGTAATATGTAACTGATTGTCTGTAGGCATATATTTATTAAATTCTTGCATGGCTATATTTACCAATGCTGGATGTGCCACCCAAGTGCCATCATGCCCATTTTTAACTTCTCTTTCTTTATCTACTCTAACTTTTTCTAAAGCCATAATATTGGCATATTCATCATTCTTGATTGGAATTTGTGCAGCCATACCACCAATGGCTAAGATTCCTCTCTTATGGCAACGCTGAATGACTAACTTTGAATAGGTATCCATAAATGGAGAAGTCATAGTAACTTGATCTCTATTTGGAACTATAAAATTTGGATGATTTCTAAACTTTTTAATGTAAGAGAAAATATAATCCCATCTGCCACAATTTAATCCTACGATATGGTCTTTCAATTCATAAATAATTTCATCTAATTGAAAACTAGCAGTAATGGTTTCTATTAAAACGGTAGCTTTAAAAGTTCCATTAGGCACATTTAAATAGTCTTGTGCAAATTCAAATACATCGTTCCACCAACGAGCTTCTAAATAATGTTCAAGCTTTGGAAGGTAAAAATAAGGCGCAGTATTATTATTTAATAATGTTTTTGTATTATGAAAAACATACAACCCAAAGTCTAATAAGCTCCCAGAAATTTCTTCATTATTAATTAAAAGATGCTTTTCATTTAAATGCAACCCTCTTGGACGAACTAATAAAACAGCCGTTTCTTTATTTAACTCGTATGATTTATGTTTTTTTGAATCGAAAACCGATATGGTTTTGATATTAGCATCTATCAGGTTTTTCTGCCCTTCTAACGTATTTTTCCAGGTTGGCGCATTGCTGTCTTCCAAATCTGCCATAAAAGTTTTAGCTCCAGAATTAAGTGCATTAATAATCATTTTTCTATTTACTGGACCTGTTATTTCAACACGTCGATCTAATAAATCTTTTGGAATAGAACCAGCTTTCCAATCAGATTTTCTTATATCTTGAGTTTCAGAAGGAAAGTCTGGAAAAACACCTTGGTCGAAAATTGCCTGTTGCTTGTTTCTGGAATCTAACAATTCTAATCTTTTTAAATTAAAAGCATTATGTAATGCAATTAAAAAATCCAAAGCTTCATCGGTTAAAATCTCTGGATAATAATTTGTAGCTTCTTTAGCAAATTGAAATTTTGGTTGTATTAATAGTGTGTTTTCCATGTTGTTTATTTTTTACACTTACAATATTAAAACAAACATTTTAAAAAAACAAGCGAACGTTCGCAAAATATTAATATTCGCAATAAATACAAGTTCGCAAAAAAAGTTATATTTGTTACATGGAAGAAGAATATATTAAACTAATATTTGGTTTAAAACTAAAGCAGAAGCGTACTGAAAAGAATTTATCTCTTTTTGGATTATCTAAACTTACTGGTTTATCAAAATCCTATTTAAATGAAATAGAAAAAGGAAAAAAATATCCTAAACCTGATAAAATAGCTATTCTTTCAGAAAAATTAGATGTTCCTTACGATCAAATGGTGTCTTTAAAACTGGATAAAAACCTAGCTCCTATTGGTGAGATTTTACAGTCTAAAATTTTAAAAGAAATTCCTTTGGAACTCTTTGGTATTAAAGAGAGTAATTTAATAGATATTGTTGCAAATGCTCCAGCGAAAGTCAATGCCTTTATTAGTACCATTATCGAGATTGCACAGAATTACAATTTTAGTCGTGAGAGCTTTTATCTAGCTTCTGTACGTTCTTTTCAAGAGGCAAATAATAATTATTTTGATGAAATAGAACAATGCGTTGTAACATTTGCTAAAGCTTATCATATAGATTTAACAAAATCTATTACATCCAATGAGCTTGAAGAAATTCTCATTGAAGAATTTGGATATACAATCAATCAAACAGAACTAGACAAGCATCAAGCTTTAGATAATTTACGATCGGTTTATGTTCCCAAAACCAAAACATTACTCTTAGCAAGCAGAATGGATGAAGCTCAAAGAACCTTTATTTACGCTAAAGAATTAGCTTATAATTTTTTAGACTATAAAGACCGTCTTTATACTTTTTCTTGGATTAAATTTGAAAATTTCGATCAGGTTCTTAATAATTTTTACGCTTCATATTTTGCAGGAGCTTTAATTTTACCCAAAGTTAGTTTAACAGAAAAACTAAATACGTTATTTGCTAAAAAAGCCTTTGACGAAACATTATTTTTAGATATTATTCAATCTTTTAATGCCTCTCCAGAATCTTTTTATCAGCGTTTAACAAATATTTTGCCAAAAGAATTTAATATTCAAAATTTATTCTTTTTACGATTTACACATCGTGCTGGATCAGAAAGATTTCAACTTAAAAAAGAATTACATTTATCGCATCAACACTCACCTCATGCCAATGAAACTAATGAACATTATTGCAGACGCTGGGTTTCTTTAAATGTTTTAAAAGAAATAAGCAATTCAAAAAAGGCACATATTTTCGATATGCAGATCTCCAATTATCCAAGTGATAATATGAGTTATTTGGTGTTGTCTTCAGCTACTAAAGATCCATTTAGAGAGCTTCATTATAGAAGCATAAGCATTGGTTTATTGATTGATAAACAGCTTAAAAGAAAATTACAATTTTTAGGAAATTCTAAAATTAAGCAGCAAATAGTTGGAGTGACCTGCGAACGTTGTGCTATTAAAGATTGTCAAGTACGACAAGTTCCTGCCATTAGATTAGAACATAAAGCAAAAAACAAACAAATTGAATTAGTTGTTGAAGATTTAAAAAACCGATTCAGTTAGTTTTATTACTTTTAAAAATTAAACATCAAATCATGAAATTCAAAATTTTCGTAATATTAATAGTCACAACTGTTTTTTTAGGCTGCAAAAAAGACACTAAAGAACCTGTTGTAGTACCTGAAAATATCATTGTAAAAGATTCAGTTCCTCTACTAAAGGACATAGATTCCATTATTGAAGATTCCATTATCATTGAAGAGCCCGTAATAATACCGACAAAACCAGTTAAAAAGAAATCTGTAGCTAAACCTAAAAAAGCAGTACCAACAAGTAAGAATAGTTATACTAAAAATGATATTAAATTTACTCCAATTGAACACGCAACACTTGTAATAGAATTTAACAACACGATCATTTACGTGGATCCTGTTGGTGGAAAAGAAGCTTTTAAAAACTTTAAATCTCCAAATTTTATCTTAATCACAGATATTCATGGCGATCATTTAGATACGGAAACACTTGAAGCTATAAACACTCCAAACACACAAATAATTGGACCTAAAGCTGTAAAAGCAAAACTATCTGCTGATTTATTAAAAAATTACAACACTATATTTAGTGGTATAAGTCGTGGGTTTTCTACTTCTAAAATGTCGCTAGATGTTGAAGGTGTAGCCATGTATAACATTCGTCCAGAGGCCAAAAAATACCATCCACAATCGCGTGGAGTTGGTTATATCCTGAGTTTAAACAATAAACGTATTTATATTTCTGGTGATACCGAAGACACTTTTGAAATGCGGCATCTAAAAAACATTGATATGGCATTTGTCTGTATGAATTTACCATATACCATGTCTGTTGAAAGTGCTGCTAGTGCAGTATTAGATTTTAAACCTAAACAAGTATTTCCATACCACTACAAAGGAACAGGTGGTTTTAGTGATGTTAAAAAGTTTAAAGCCCTAGTAAATAGAAGTAATAAAAGCATTGAGGTTGTTCAACTAGATTGGTATTAAGGTTTATAGTCTTTTAATACCTAGTTGTTTAGTTAAAAAAAATGTTTATATTTGAATAGCTATTAACCAAATCGAATACCTACAATGACACATTTATTATCACTTACGGAGATGCTCTCCATAATTCTAATTGAACAATCAAGTATTGTTTTAGGCTTGTCTATATCTGTTGCTTTTTTCCTTATATTACTACTTTTAGGGTTAAGAAAGTCTTACTTATTAAGAAAAGAAAGTGAAAAATTAAATGAAACATTTACAATGGACACTGAAGAAGAAAACAAAACTTATAGAGACTTTACTGAAGGACACATGTATGATAACAACTAAAAATAATTCAAAAATATATAAACTAAAAATGCCTCGAATTATCAAGGCATTTTTTTGTATTGATTTTTAAAAATTATCTTACTAATTTTCTATATTTAATACGTTTCGGTATTAAATCTCCACCAAGACGTTGTTTTTTGTTTTCTTCGTAATCGCTAAATCCACCTTCAAAGAAATATACCTCAGAATTTCCTTCAAAAGCTAAAATATGCGTACATATTCTATCTAAAAACCATCTATCGTGACTAATAACTACTGCACAACCAGCAAAGTTTTCTAGACCTTCTTCTAAGGCTCTTAAAGTATTCACATCCAGATCATTTGTTGGCTCATCTAAAAGCAAGACGTTTCCTTCTTCTTTTAGTGTCATGGCTAAATGTAATCTGTTTCGTTCTCCACCAGAAAGCATGTTTACTTTTTTGTTTTGCTCGCTACCGCTAAAGTTAAATCGACTTAAATAGGCTCTAGAATTCACTTGCTTGCCTCCCATCATAATCAACTCTTGTTCATCGCTAAAGTTTTGCCAAATAGTTTTTTCTGGATCAATATTAGAATGTGCTTGATCTACATAAGCGATTTTAGCAGTTTCTCCAACTTTAAATTCGCCTTTGTCAGGAGTTTCTTCACCCATTATCATTCTGAAAATAGTAGTTTTACCAGCTCCATTTGGACCAATAATTCCTACAATTCCAGCTTGAGGCAAGTTGAAGTTTAAATTATCGTATAATAACTTATCATCGTAACCTTTGCTAACACCAACTGCTTCAATAACATTAGTTCCTAAACGAGGTCCATTTGGAATATAAATTTCCAGTTTCTCGTCTAATTGTTTCTGATCCTGACTTAATAATTTATCGTAGTTCTTTAAACGTGCTTTTTGTTTGGTTTGTCTTCCTTTTGCACCTTGTCTCACCCATTCCAACTCACGTTCTAAGGTTTTCTGACGTTTAGAAGCTGTTTTTCCTTCCTGTGCCATACGTTTTGATTTTTGATCTAACCATGACGAGTAATTTCCTTTCCATGGAATCCCTTCACCGCGATCTAATTCTAAAATCCACCCAGCTACATTGTCAAGAAAATATCTATCGTGCGTAACTGCAATTACAGTTCCTTTATATTGTGCTAAATGATGCTCTAACCAATGTACCGATTCTGCATCCAAGTGGTTGGTAGGCTCATCCAATAATAACACATCAGGCTCTTGTAATAATAATCTACACAAAGCCACACGACGGCGTTCTCCTCCTGAAAGAACACTTATTTTTTTATCGCCATCTGGAGTTCTTAAAGCATCCATTGCAATTTCTAGTTTCGTATCTAATTCCCATGCATCTGAAGCATCAATTTCATCTTGTAAAACAGCTTGTCTGTTCATGAGTTTTTCCATCTTATCCGGATCACTATACACTTCTTCAAGCCCAAACATATCGTTAATTTTATTGTATTCCTCAAGAATAGCAACCGTTTCGGCTGCTCCTTCTTTTACAATTTCCATAACGGTTTTATTTTCATCTAATTTTGGTTCTTGCTCTAAATAACCAACAGAATAGCCTGGAGAAAACACCACATCTCCTTGATAATTATTATCAACTCCAGCTATAATTTTAAGTAAGGTAGATTTACCAGAGCCGTTAAGTCCTAATATTCCAATTTTTGCACCATAAAAGAAACTTAAATAAATATTCTTTAATACTGGTGTATTTGCACTTTGATAGGTCTTGGTTAAACCAGACATTGAGAAAATTACTTTTTTATCGTCGCTCATTACATTCTTCCTTTTAAAGCATTAAACACCCAAGCAATAGAAAAGAAGCCAATTCCAACTGCTGCAAATCCCCAACCTGCTACATCGTCATATCTAAAAGCACCTAATGCAATTAATGCTAAACCTACAAATATCATAATCCAAGTAGCCCAAGCTAAAACCGTATTTTTATTCATTGCCATATTCTATATCTTTTTATTAACATTTTGTCGAAAGACAAATATCGTGATTTTTTAAACAATAAAAGCATCCAAAAAGATGCTTTTTCATTATCTGTATTACAAGTTTTTAAATCATTGGAATTTCTATAAAAAGGAGACTTGAATCTTCTTTTGCTTTTATTGAAAAACCATCTACTTCCGATATCCCCATTGCATCTCTAGTTTCTAAAGCTTCATCTTTAATTGCAATATTCCCAAAGATATTCATAATATAAACCCCATGATACTTAGACTTTAATCGATACTTAAAAGTTTCATCACTATCTAAATCAATTCTTGAAATAAGAGCATCTTGATGAATTTTTAAACTTCCTTCATGATTTTCGTCAATGGAAGACACCAAAACTTGAAGTGTATTTTTTCTATCTGCTTCATTAAATGTTTTCTGACCATAACGTGGTGCCACATTTTGCTTATTTGGTATTATCCATATTTGAAACAAACTTAAATGCTCATTGTCAGACCCATTAATTTCAGAATGTTGGACACCTGTACCAGCACTCATAACTTGCACTTCTTCTGGAAGCACTTGTTGCCACACTTCTTGCATATTATCACGATGCTTTAATACACCACTTAACGGAATGGTAATAATTTCCATATTATCGTGTGGATGATTACCAAACCCCATTTTAGGAGCTATAACGTCATCGTTTAGAACTCGTAATGCTCCAAATTGTATTTTGTCTTTATCAAAGTAACTTGCAAAACTAAATGAATGGTTCGCTTGTAGCCAACCATGATTTGCAAAACCTCTACTGTCTGCTTTATGTACTATAGTCTTCATAAATTAGATTTTATGAGTCTCCATGGAAACTATTTAATTAATTTTTATTTTATCGCATTTTATCTAATAAATCACTTAAAAGTTGTGCTTCTTCTTCAGTAATATTTTTAACTAAATCATCATTAAAATTATCAGATATTTCCTCTAGTAATTTCATTCCCCCGTTGGTTATTTTAATATGCACTACACGTCTATCTTTAGGACAAGGCAAACGTTCAATCAAATTTTTATCACATAACTTATCCATTAAACGTGTTGCATTTGGCGATCTATCTATCATCCGCTCTTTAATAGCTTGAACTTTTAATGGTGTATTTGCACCACGTAATATTCGTAAAATATTATATTGTTGTGGTGAGATACCAAAAGGCTTAAAAAACGTATTTTGGTAACTTGTTATCCAATTTGCTGTGTAAAGGATGTTGATTAATGCTTTTACTTTATTATTAGCAAATTTAGAATTGACGTCTTTAGATATATCTCCCATGATTTAAATTTTAAGCAAGTCTATCTGAATATTCATGTTTCTTTTTAAAAACTGCTGCTGCGAAAGGACAAAGTGGAATTGCCACAATATTATTTTTTCGCATAAATTGCACAGATGCCTCAACTAATTTATAGCCAACTCCTTGTCCTTTTAATTTTTCTCCTACCTCTGTATGGTCTATAATAATTTTATTTGATCCCGCATATGTATAAGTCATTTCTGCTTCTTGTTTGCCTTCTATATCAATGTAAAATTTTCCTTTTTTTCCGTTATCTTCTTGTTTAATTTCCATAATTATATAGCTTTATTAAATTCTTTAACTTTTGTAGTTAATTCTAAATTCAATGTATCATCTATGATTTTTCCATCTAAAAAATTAGTGCCAAAAAAAGGCATAGAAAACACTTCAATAATTTTAGCATCATGTCTAGGAAATCTGTCTTTCGCTATTGCTAAAACCGAAGCTCCACCTCTACCTCCTGGAGATGCTGCCATTAAAAGCATGGGTTTATTCATAAATGTTTTTTGTTCTGCCCTAGACATCCAATCAAACAAATTTTTAAATACAGCAGAATAAGCGCCATTATGCTCTGCTAAAGATAAAATGATGCCATTAGACGATTTAATTTTATCTAAGAACTTTATAGCGTTTTCAGGAATGCCTTGCTCCTCTTCTAAATCGACACCAAATACTGGTAAACTAAAATCATTCAAATCTAATAGTTCGATCGTTGTGTTTTCTAATAATTCTGAAGCATAAGTTGCTAATTGTTTATTAATAGACTTTTTACTATTACTCCCTGCAAATACAATAACTTTTTTCATATTAAGCTTGTGTTTTTTTATTAAAAATATAAGACACAATTAGTAATAATAATGCCAATAAAGCTGTTAAATGTTCTCCATCATGAATCATAAAATGGGCGAAAAAGGCAAGAATAAATGCGAAAAAGAAGCCTGCGTATGCCCATTCTTTTATAATTTTAAAATTAGGATTCCAAATGGCAAATAAACCCACTAATTTAATAACTGCATAAGGGTAAACAATATAAGTTGGATAGCCAAAACTGGTAAACATTTGCACAACTTCATCATAATTAAAAAAATACATGCCAGCTGAAAACAATATTAAAACGGTTAACAGACCTGTAGCTACATAATAAACAATCTTATTCTTTTTCATAAATATATTTTTGATTTTGTGGTACAAAGATACAATAAAATATATTAGTTTCCTAGGGAACTATTTACATGTAATGTTATTTAACAAAATATTCGCTTTTAATCCATGTTCTACTTTTGTAAATTCGTAGCAAATAAATATTTGTATGGACATTAACTTCAACAAAAACGAAGATCATAATAAACTTTTAGTATCTGATTTAAAAAAACGATTTGCACAAGTGAAACTTGGGGGTGGTAAAAAAAATATTGAAAAACACCATTCCAAAGGCAAAATGACTGCTAGAGAACGAATTGATTACTTATTAGACACTAAAAAAGATAGAATAGAAATAGCTGCTTTTGCTGGAGAAGATATGTACGAAGAACATGGTGGATGTCCTTCTGGTGGTGTGGTTGTTAAAATTGGCTATATTAAAGGAAAGCAATGTATGGTTGTGGCAAACGATGCCACAGTAAAGGCTGGAGCCTGGTTTCCAATTACTGGAAAAAAGAATTTGCGCGCTCAAGAAATAGCTATTGAAAACAAATTACCTATTATTTATTTAGTGGATTCTGCTGGAGTATATCTACCAATGCAAGATGAAATATTCCCAGACAAAGAACATTTTGGACGTATTTTTAGGAACAATGCCATCATGAGTAGTTTAGGAATTACTCAAATTGCAGCTGTTATGGGTAGTTGTGTGGCTGGAGGGGCTTATTTACCAATTATGAGTGATGAAGCCATGATTGTAGATAAAACTGGAAGTATTTTTTTAGCAGGAAGCTATTTGGTTAAAGCTGCCATTGGTGAAACTATAGATAATGAAACTTTAGGTGGTGCAACAACGCATTGTGAAATTTCTGGGGTAACCGATTATAAAGCCAAAGACGATAAAGATGCCTTAGATAGAATTAAAAACATTATTGATAAAATTGGCGATTTTGATAAAGCAGGATTTAATAGAACTGATTCAAAGAAACCAACTGAAAAACAAGAAGATATTTATGGTATTTTACCTAAATCTCGTGCAGATCAATACGATATGTACGAAATTATAAAACGTTTAGTTGACAAGTCTGAATTTGATGAATACAAAGCTGGCTATGGTAAAACCATTATAACTGCTTATGCCAGAATCGATGGTTGGGCTGTTGGAATTGTTGCTAATCAAAGAAAATTGGTTAAAACCAAACAAGGAGAAATGCAATTTGGAGGTGTTATCTATAATGATAGCGCAGACAAAGCAACACGTTTTATAGCCAATTGCAATCAAAAGAAAATTCCTCTTGTATTCTTACAGGACGTTACCGGTTTTATGGTTGGAAGTAAAAGCGAGCATGGTGGAATTATTAAAGATGGTGCTAAAATGGTAAATGCTGTTAGTAATTCTGTAGTACCAAAATTCACAATCATCCTCGGAAATAGTTATGGCGCCGGAAATTATGCCATGTGTGGCAAAGCTTACGACCCTAGATTAATAGTCGCTTGGCCAAGTGCTGAATTGGCTGTTATGAGTGGTAATAGTGCTGCTAAAGTATTATTGCAAATTGAAAAAGCTTCGCTTAAAAAGAAAGGCGAAGTGATTACTAAAGAAAAGGAAGACGAATTATTCAATAAAATTAAAGATAGATACGACAGACAAGTGTCTCCTTATTATGCGGCTTCTAGAATTTGGACAGATGCTGTAATCGACCCATTAGATACAAGAAAATGGATTAGTATGGGAATTGAAGCAGCCAACCACGCTCCTATCGAGAAAAAATTTAATTTAGGAGTGATTCAGGTGTAATTAAAATCATGTTTAAAAATTTCGTATCTTAAAGACTGATAATCAAACATTTCAGTCATGGAAAAAATTAAAACCTTAAACAAGTGGGCAAATGCGCATACATATTACCCATTAGATGTTTTACGAATTGCCTTGGGTGTGTTATTATTTATTAAAGGCA
This sequence comes from Flavobacteriaceae bacterium LYZ1037, assembly GCA_003144015.1. Taxonomy (GTDB): domain Bacteria; phylum Bacteroidota; class Bacteroidia; order Flavobacteriales; family Flavobacteriaceae; genus Xanthomarina. The sequence continues at coordinate 169,044 of QFWS01000005.1, forward strand.
TCCATTTTGTGTCTAATACCGAACTCTTAGTCGAATTAATTAAACCAATGAATAATTATGCAGGAAGCATGATTATGGCACACTATGTAGCTGCTTCTCACTTAGTTGGTGGTGCTTTAATAGTTTTTGGTTTATTAACCCGATGGGCCGTAATTGCACAACTACCTATTTTAATTGGAGCTATTATTATCAATTTTGTTGGAGAATTTAATACAACAAACTTATTAATGGCCACAATTACGTTTCTAGTATGTGTGTTTTTTATGTTCTACGGATCTGGGAAACATTCGTCAGATTACTATTTTAAAATGCAGCAATAGTTTATTTAATAATTGACAAGGTTTTTAAACGTTGAATCTTACCTGAAGTAGTTTCAATAAATTTTGAAACTGCATAAATTTTCTTTGGCTTTTCATAAGCTTCTAAACTTTCAAAAACAGAAGCAGGTAGCGTATTGCTTTCAGCTTCTAATATAAGAATTAACCTATCTCCTAATATTTCATCAGCTTCCGAAGTAATAAAAAAACGATTTGAAATTTTTGCTTTTAATTTGTCTTCTATTTGTTCTGGAAAGAATTTTATACCTCCAGAATTTATGACATTGTCTATTCTTCCTAACCATTCAAAAGAGGTCTCCGAATGCAGCTTAACCACATCATTAGTCATAATTATCTCTTTAGAAAGTTGTGGAGCTTCGATAACTAAACAATCTCTGTCGTCTTGAGAAATAGTAACATTTGGAAGTGTCTTGTAAAATAATTCTTGGTCCGTAGTCGAAGTCGATTTTTCAAAATTATTTAATTGTTTTACAGCAATATGTGTGATGGTTTCTGTCATACCATATGTAGCATAAACCTTCGTATTTAGACTTTGAATTTGCTCAATAAGCTCAGGAGACATTGGAGCTCCACCAACAATAAGTTTTTTTATAAGACCTAATCTTTTAAAGTTACCCTGAACCTGCATAGGTATCATAGCACAAAAATCATAGTGTTTCTTAGTACTGAAATTTAAAACAGTTCCAGGTTCTACAACATCTATTTGCCAACCCAAAATAATAGCTCGAACCAGCATCATTTTTCCGGCAATAAACTCTGTAGGTAAACAATGTAACACTTTATCTCCTGGTTTTAAATCAAAATAATTACCAGTAGCTATAGCAGAATGCACCATTGCCTGTTTTTTAATTTTAATAGTTTTAGGCTTTCCTGTAGTACCAGACGTTTTGGTTTTTATAAAATCTTTAGAATCTAACCAATCTGCTAAGAAATCGCCAAGAGCTTTTTCAAAAGGTTTTCCTTCTTTTATTAAACTACAGGCCACATCATTAAGTTCTTGATGCGTATAATTAGAGTTATTTAATTTGAATTTATTATGTACTTTGTTATAATTAGGTATCAAAGGTTTTATTCTTAAAAGTTACTTTCTTCTTCTTCTTTTTCAACCACTTCTACTATTGGCTCTTCAATAGCACCAAATAATTTTTCATTCCAATTAGTCCAGTTATATTTTTTAGAAAACACCAATAGCAATAAAGGAAACACAATAAAAACAGGCATGAATATTTCTGCAAAATTAGCTGAAGTAGGCTCAGACATGTCTTTTAAAACAGAATGCGTTTGAAAAGCTGTCCAATCTGCTGTAACCAATAAGGCTGTAAACAAATTGTTTGCTGCATGAAAGCCTAATGCTAACTCTAAGCCATCGTCCATAAGTGTCATAATACCTAAAAACAATCCTGTTCCAATATAATAAACCATAATAACGTAACCTAGTTTTTCTACTTCTGGATTTGCAATATGTAATAACCCAAAAACTATAGAAGTAAATAATAATGGCAGCCACTTATTTTTAACTAAAACGCCAATTCCTTGCATTAAATAGCCTCTAAATAAATATTCTTCAAAACTAGTTTGCAATGGAACTAATACTATAGCTATTACACATAGAATTAAAAATGGTTGCAACTTAAAGTTAATTACATAGTCTTCAGGAGACATATAATAATCTAATAGAATAAAACCAGAACTAACAATTCCCCATAAAATAAAAGCAAACCACACACGTTTCCAATCGATTTTTGATCTCGAAGTTGTAAGCAATGTGATACTTTGTTTATGAAGGAATTTAACGACTAGAAACAATCCAACCAATCCAACTGCAAAAGAAAGCAACATGAGAAACAAATTTAAATTAGGCTCTAAAATGTTCATCATTTTCGTTTCGTCCATGCCAATAACACTATCGCCATCGCTCATAGCTTTAACAAATATGGCAGCTGTAAACGGTATCTGACCAATAATAACAGCAACAATAACAATTAATAAACCAATTAAATATCTCCACCAATCATGAAGCACTTGAAACGTTTGAACTATATACATGTTTTATAAATTAAAATTCCAATTTGTGTTTTTTTGATATTGCAATGTACCATTTTTTACTTGTAAAGGTGATGTAAAATTGTTTGTGAATAACCCCCCTGTTCCAAGTCCTTGAGGCAAATTACTTTTTAAAGCATAAGTCCATTGAGCAATAGCATTTAAACCTACATTACTTTCTAAAGCACTTGTAATCCACCAACCTGTTTTTTGATTCTTAGCAATATGAATCCAGTCATTACTTCCTGAAAACCCTCCTACTAAACTAGGTTTTAGAATTATGTATTGAGGTTTTATAGTTTGAAGCAAAGCTTCCTTTTTTTCTTTTGAAAATACGCCAATAAGTTCTTCATCTAGTGCAATTGGTAGAGGAGACTTTTCGCATAATTTTGCCATTTCTTGAATCTGACCTTGTTTTATAGGTTGCTCTATAGAATGAATTTGTAATTCTGAAAGCTTGTTAAGTTTTTCAAGAGCTTCAGATGGATGAAATGCACCATTTGCATCCACTCTTAACGCTATTTCATTTGAAGAAAACTCATTTCTTATTGATTTCAATAAATTCATTTCAGTTTGAAAATCTATTGCTCCAATTTTCATTTTAATACAAGAATAACCAGCCTCAATTTTATCTTTAATTTGCTGTTTCATATAGCTTTCAGTTCCCATCCAAATCAAACCGTTTATAGGAATTGAACCTTTACTTTGAGAGAAATTAGAAGTGAAAATTTCAAAAGGATCATCATTTTTAAAAGAAGCAAAAGCTGTTTCTAGACCAAATTGAATACTTGGAAACTTATAGAGTTCATCTAATAAAACGTCTAACCCTAAATGAATGTTGAGGCAAGTCCATTGCAAAATATCTTCGTAATGTACTACATCATCCACACTTAACCCACGAAACAAACCACACTCTCCTATGCCAATTCTACCTTCTTTTTCAAGCTTTATAAACCAAGTTTCCTTAGTTTTTAAAACACCCCTGGAAGTGCCACTAGGTCGTTTAAAATGTAAAATGTATTTCTGGTAAGTTGCAGTCATATTTAAATTCAAAAATACTTAAAATATTTTGTACATTAGGCTTCCAAAGACATAATAAACATGCCGAATTTTCCAAATCTCATACATTTTGCCATTCCTTTTTTTGTAATTTCAATGCTATTGGAATTATTTATTACAACTAGAAAGGAAATTAAAACATACGAAACTAAAGACGCCTTCACCTCTATTGCTTTGGGTTTAGGCAATGTTTTTTTAGGACTTTTAAGTAAAGGGCTTGTTTTATTGGCTTTATTTTTTGTTTATGAAAATTTTAGGTTTTTCACTATTCCAGTAACATGGTGGAGCTTTGTTTTACTTCTGTTTGCTGACGATTTATCCTATTATTTGTTTCATAGAGTATCGCATGAATGTCGTTTGTTTTGGGCTTCTCATGTTGTGCATCATTCGTCTCAACATTATAATTTAAGTACAGCTTTAAGACAAACATGGTCTGGTGGTTTTTACACCTTTATTTTTTGGTTGTGGTTACCATTATTAGGATTTCATCCAGCCATGATTTTATTACAAATGTCTATCAGTTTGCTTTATCAATTTTGGATCCATACAGAAACTATAAACAAACTTCCAAAATGGTTTGAGGCTGTTATGAACACACCATCTCATCATAGAGTTCATCATGGTAGCAACCCTATATATTTAGATAGAAATCATGCAGGGATTTTTATTATTTGGGATAAACTATTTGGAACATTTCAACCAGAACTTGAAGAAGAAAAAGTGGTTTATGGCTTAGTAACCAATATCAATACTTACAATCCTGTAAAAGTAGCTTTTATTGAATGGTATAACATGTTTAAAGATATGTTTTCTGGGAAAAAATCTTTTGAGAACAGGTTAAAATACTTAATTAAACCACCAGGCTGGAAACACGATGGTACTGGAAAAGTGAGTGACGATTTAAGAAAAGAATGGCTTAAAACCAACATGAAATCTCAAAGTACTTTAGAAAATATGCAGACTACTTTTTCTGCTAAAAGCAAAAACAAAACAGCATGACCTTTAAAAATAAAGTTGTTTGGATTACTGGAGCTTCTAGTGGTATTGGCAAAGGATTAACACTAGAATTGGCTAAATTAGATTGTAAATTAATTCTTTCTGCTAGAAATGGTGAAAAACTTGAAGAAGTAAAAGCAGCATGTGGGAATTTAGAAAACATTCAAATACTTCCATTCGATTTGGCTGATTATGCTAATATGAAACTAGTTGTTGAAGTTGCACTTAAACTCTTTGGAAAAGTAGATCTTTTAATTAACAATGGTGGTATTAGTCAGCGCTCTCCAATAATAGAAACATCAATTGAAGTTGATAAAAAATTGATGGATATTGATTATTTAGGAACTGTAGCTTTAAGTAAAGCTCTTTTGCCACATTTTGTTTCCAACCAATCTGGTTATTATGTTGTTGTATCCAGTCTTATGGGGAAATTTAGTTCTCCACTACGTTCTGCTTATTGTGGTGCTAAACATGCCTTACATGGCTTTTTTGATGCTTTACGGTTAGAGCATGATAATGATAATATTAAAGTAACCCTGATTTGCCCAGGATTTGTAAATACGGATGTTGCTAGAAATGCTTTAACTGCAAATGGCAGCAAACAAGGTTATCAAGATGAAATGACTGAAAACGGTTTACACGTTGATGTTTTTGTTAAGCGTATGCTGAAAGCAATTCAAAAAGAAAAGTACGAAGCTTATATTGGTAAATTTGAAAAATTTGGTGTTTATGTCAAACGATTTTTCCCAAAACTACTTCATAAATTAGTATTAAAAAGCAAGGTTAATTAACCTTGTTCTGTTCTGCGAAATTTTTAAAATTCACCAACCACTTATCCACTTGTTTTTTAAACATTCCAGGAAAAAGTAATGCCAACGCTTTTGGAACAAAACCTCTAAATGCTGTATAATGAATTTCTGAAATATATTTAGTTGTAAAATTATCAATAGCTACAAATTGACAAAGCATGGTATTATCCATATGTTTATGGTGATAGCTTGCAAAAAAAGAGTCAGGTAAGTTGTTATCAATAATAGTTTCCGTTAATTCCATGTCATCTTTTCCCATTTTCATCTTAAAAAGCAGTTTAGAAACTGCTCCATTTTCACCTTCAAGACCTTTAATAAGCTCTTTACTAATAAACCCTTCTTGATACTCCGTTAAATGCTCTGGATTCGCAAACAGTCTAGATACTTCAATTTTAGGTAGATTAATATCTATGGAACAGGTAAACTTCATATTTATTATTTAAAGCTCAATACTTTCTCCTATCTCTAATAGCATCAAATCTTTATTTTTATCGAAGAATTTTCTTTTGGCTTCTTCATGATCAATTTCAATATAACCAAAAGTATCAAAGTGATAACCTAAAATTTTATCACATTGCACAAAATCGCTTGCCAGAATCGCATCATCAATTCCCATAGTAAAGTTATCACCTATTGGCAAAATAGCAAGATCTAATTTAATTTGAAGTGGTATGAGTTTCATATCCATAGTCAGTGCTGTATCTCCAGCAATGTAAATATTTTTACGTTCGCCTTCAATAACAAAACCACCTGGTTGTCCACCATAACTCCCATCAGGAAATGAAGAGGTATGAATAGCGTTTACATATTTTACATTTCCAAATTCAAAATCCCAGCTTCCACCATGATTCATTGGGTGTCCTTCAAAACCTTTATTCTGAAAATGCGATACAATTTCATAATTAGAAACAATAACGGCATCTGTACGTTTGGCTATAATTTCAACATCTAAAATATGATCTTGATGCGCATGAGTTAATAAAATATAATCAGCTTTTAAAGTATTTAAATCAATATGTGAAGCTTTTTCATTTGCAGAAATAAAAGGGTCTACCAGAATATGAACATCGTTCACTTCAATTCCTATACTTGCATGACCATAAAATGTAATTTTCATTTTTGAGTGTTTTTTAAAACTTGAAAATACAAAAAAACTCAAACAAATTATATTAATCTGTTTGAGTTTTTCAATCCCCAAATATGAAGTATTATTTACACTTCACTTATTGATAATAACCTACCAACAATTAAATATAAGACTTATTTATTTGAAAAACAAGTGTTTATGTGTTTTATTTTAATAAGAACATTACAATAAATGACCTATTGCTAACAAAATACTCAGGAAAAAAGTAGTTAATGCCAGTTTTTTAAGTTCAGAATCTAACAACCTTGGTTCCTTGTTTTTATAGACCGTAACAAGGTGAATTATTAACGGAATATAGGTAACAAAATAAATAAGGTTGAAAATAGATGTATAATATAGAATACCATATAAAAGAGACACTATAATGGCAGAAATGATTAAAAAATAATGATAGATTTTACCTTTTTTATAGCCCATTTTAACTACAAGCGTATTTTTATTGGCTTTTTTATCTGAATCAACATCTCTTAGGTTATTCAAATTTAAAACTGCGACACTCAATAAACCTATTGTACATGCGGGTAAAATGGTAATATGATCGAACTGTCTTGAAAACAACACATAACCACCTATGACACTCACTAAACCAAAAAAAACAAAAACAAATATATCTCCAAGCCCTTTATAACCGTAAGCATTGCTTCCTATTGTATATTTAATGGCTGCATAAATAGATAATAAACCCAAACCAAAAAACAACATGGCTAATAAAAAATGGTTTATTCCAAATGCAGCTAATATTAAAAAGAAAGCTAGTCCAATAGATATTAGAATATTTATTTTTATAGCTTCAAACATGCTATTGGCTGTTATTTTCCCACTTTGCAACGCACGTTCTGGACCAATTCTATCTATATTATCTGTTCCTTTAACGCCATCTCCGTAATCGTTTGCAATATTTGAGAGTATCTGTAAACTCAATGTAGTTAGAATGGCTAAAACCAATACTACCCAATCGAAAAAACCATTGTATTCGGCTAGACTTCCCGCTACAATAATTCCAGAAACAGATAATGGAAGCGTTCTTAATCTAAAGGCAGATATCCACGTTTTAATATTTTCTAACATAAATAAGTTTTTATTCTATAGATTATGGGATCCATTTTTTAGGGAAATTTGGCTTTCTTTTTTCAAGAAAAGCATCACGACCTTCTTTAGCCTCGTCTGTCATATACGCTAAACGAGTTGCTTCTCCAGCAAATACTTGCTGTCCTACCATGCCATCGTCTGTTAAATTCATTGCAAATTTAAGCATCTTTATGGATGTAGGTGATTTTGCCAAAATTTCCTGAGCCCATTCATAAGCTGTATCTTCTAAGGCTCCATGAGGAATAACAGCATTTACCATGCCCATATCATAAGCTTCTTGAGCAGAATAATTTCTTCCTAAGAAAAAGATTTCTCGTGCTTTTTTTTGTCCAACCATTTTAGCTAAATAAGCCGATCCATAACCACCATCGAAACTAGTGACGTCTGCATCTGTTTGCTTAAAAATAGCATGTTCTTTACTGGCTAGAGTTAAATCGCAAACCACATGTAAACTATGTCCTCCACCAACAGCCCAACCCGGAACTACAGCAATAACGGCCTTTGGCATAAACCTAATAAGGCGTTGTACTTCAAGAATATTTAATCTGTGATATCCATCGTCTCCAACATAGCCTTGATGACCTCTAGCTTGTTGGTCTCCTCCAGAACAAAATGAATAAACACCATCTTTAGTTGAAGGACCTTCGGCAGATAATAGAACCACTCCAATGTTTACGTCTTCTCCAGCATCATAAAAAGCATCGTATAGTTCTTTGGTAGTTTTTGGTCTAAACGCATTTCTAACATTTGGTCTATTAAAGGCTATTCTTGCAACACCATTACATTTCTTATAGGTTATGTCTTCGTATTCTTTAGCTGTTTTCCAGTTAATATCACTCATAGTCTTGTAAAATTTACTGTGTAAAAATACATAATTACAGCAAATATTAAAGTGCATCGTTGCTTTTATACTTTAAAAATTTTAACTTAGTTTGTAACCTGCATATACTTAAAGTCCAAAAATTGCATTAGCACATTTAATTATTGCGTATTTTATTATTAAACCAAAGCTGTTTATGTCAAAACCTGTTCTCGAATCTTATTTATCTACTCAGATTCTAAAAACCTATAATTTTAAAATAGGTGACTTTTATTTTTTTGAGAATTTTATTGTGGTTGAATATGCAGAAAACATTGTTGTTTCCATGGATGTTTTACAAACTATAAAAAAAATTGTTATGCAACACTTTCCAAATAACAAACCATTTGGAATAATTGTAAATAAAATTCACCCATTTAATACCGTTCCAACAGACGCCATGAAACTAGAAAAAGAAGCTCCAAATTTAGTGGTTACGGCTGTTGTAAGTGAAGACTTTACTCAGACGGTCAATTTTGACCTAGAAAATCATTTTTTTAAACAAATTAACCGTCGTTTATTCTCTAATCTAGAAGAAGCTGAGAAATGGGTTAACGAGAAAATTGAAACTAAAAAAGGTTCATTAAATTAAATAAATTCCGTCTTCTTTAATATCTATAAGTTTCTGCTTATATAAAGACCCTACAGCTTTTTTAAAGCTTTTTTTACTCATTTTAAGTAATAACTTAATGGTTTCAGGATCAGATTTATCTGTTAAGTTCAGATAGCCACTATTATCACGAAGTTCTATCATAATAGCATCTGCATTTGGTTCGATATTTCTATAACCTATTTGTCCAAGAACAACATCAATTTTATTATCAGGTCTAATTTTCTTAATGTATCCTTTTAATCGATCTCCAACGCTTAAATCCTGAAAGATATCGTCATTAAAAATAAGTCCTAAATGCTTTTTATTAATAATAACATTCATGCCAATATCTGAAGGATGAGAGACAATTAAATCGACTTCTTCAAACTCTTTTACAGTGAGTTTCTTATTGTCTAAAAACTGGTTTGTTTTACTTGAAGCAACCAATCTATCACTTTTTTCGTCTAAAAAACAATAAACAAAATACCAGCCTCCTGCTTTCATTTTAAAAGCTTGTTCTCTAAATGGGCAGAATAATTCTTTAACCATTCCCCAATCTAGAAAGGCACCATGATCTGTAACTGCATTACATCTTAAAAGTGCAAAATCGCCATTCTTAATATATGGTTTATCTGTAACTGCAACTAAACGTTCTTCATTGTCTAAATAAACAAATACTTCTATTTTTTCCCAAATTGTAAAAGTTTCAGGAACGTATCTGTTTGGCAATAACACTTCATTTCCTTCATCATCTGCTAAATATAGTCCTTGTTCCGATTCCCGAAGTATTTCTAAGGTATTGTATTCTCCTAAATGTATCATGCTGCAAAGGTAGTAATATTAGGTTTGAGAAGTAAAAAATTAAATAATAGATTTTGATTTACTTTATAAATTTAAAATAATCTAAAAGCACCTGATCGTTAATTGTTCGAGGCGTAAAAATTTCTAACAATTTTGGCTGATTAGTTTCAGTGAAAAAAGTCTTCAACTGCGTTTTTAATTGCTTTTCATTTATAGCAGTTGCATAATCGAAATCATACATTTTACATAAATGTTTTGCAGTTAAGTCATGAGTAGTTTCAAAAAAAGTTTCGAATTTCTTAGAATTTTTATCTCCGGGAAGTATTCTAAAAATTCCACCTCCTTGATTATTTACAAGAATAATTCTAAAATTATTAGGAATAAAATTGTTCCACAAAGCATTACTATCGTAAAAAAAGCTTAGATCTCCTGTAATTAAAGTGGTCTGTTCTTTTCTGGCTTTGGCACAACCAATAGCAGTACTTGTGCTTCCATCGATACCACTTGTACCACGATTACAAAAAACCTGAATGGATTTCTTTAAATCGAAAAGTTGCGCATATCTTACTGCAGAACTATTCCCTAATTGTAAAATACTTTGTTCTGGTATGGCTTTTAAAACCGCATCGAAAACTTTGAAATCGGAATACGGTATGTCGTTTAAATACGTTAGTTGTTTATTTTCTCTATGAGATTTAACATCGTTCCAAAACGGCTTATAATCGCTTTTAACGAAATGTGTTAATCTTGGTAACAAGGCATTAAAGAACTGATTTGGTGTTGCTTCTATATGTTTATCTAAACAAAAAAAGGTGTCGTTCGCATGTTTTTTATCAATATGCCAATGATGCTTTGGTTGAAATTTTCTTAAAAACCCTTTTATTTTTTTAGAAACTATTAACCCTCCAAAAGTAACTAATACATCTGGTTGTAATTGTTTAAACTCTTCTTCGGTTAAAGGTGCTATAATTTTATCGATGCTATTAAAAAACTGTTTATTATGAACATTTGAAGTTGTTTCTGTAAACACAATAACACTATTGTCTTTAGACAAATCATCTAAAATTTGCTGCTCGATTTTATTTGGTTGATTGGCACCGATTAAAATCATTTTTTTTGAATAGCTATTCCAATCGTCATAACATTCCTGTATAAAGAAATCGTCAATTTTCTTCTTTCTTACTTCTACATCAATAACTTTAGGTTTAACCTCTAGTTTATCTGTAGTTTCATAAAGAGGCTCTTCAAAAGGGATGTTTATATGTACTGGTCCATTACTAGATATGGCTCTGTTTAAAGCTGTATTTATTTTTGTTTCGTTTTCATCATCTAATTCCTGTTTAACACCTAAAATACGTTCCAGTTTATTTTCAATAGATTTTATGATTGCTGGTTCTGCTTCGTTATTATTTTTAGGACCATGTTCAAAATTCAACTTTAAATTGGCAGAATTAAGAATATGGTTTTCAAACACGTTTTTTTGATTAATGGTCTGTCCATCCCCAATACCAATTAAATATTTAGGTCTATCTGCCGAGAGTACCACCAAAGGAATATCACTATAGAAAGCTTCAGCAACAGCTGGATAATAATTAAGCAATGCACTTCCTGAGGTGCAAACCAAAACCACAGGACTTTCTAATTGTTGGGCGATTCCAAGAGCAAAAAAGCCTGCGCAACGCTCATCTACAATGCTGTAGCATGAAAAGTAAGGATCGTTTGTAAAACCAATTGTTAATGGCGCATTTCTACTTCCAGGAGAAATAACTATGTGCTGAATATTTTTGGCTTTACACAACTGAATAACAGTTTGTGCAAGAGGGTTTTTTGGGTATAGCATGTTAGATAAAATCTAGCTGTAAATGTAGTAAATAGGTTTACCAAATAAAATTATTGCAAAACCTTTTTCATGACCTCAGATTTGGCGATCGTTTCTTGCCATTCGGCTTCAGGAATTGAATCTTTGGTAATCCCTCCTCCTATATAAATACTAGCTGTATTATCTGAAATTTGCATACAACGAAGATTAACAAACAAGTTTGATTTTTTTTTTACAGAAGCATACGCATTATTCTCAACATTACGTCTGTTAGAATTTCTTATTGTTTTTTCTTGCAGATTTAATTCACCCAAAAAACCAGTATAATATTCTCTATTGTAACTTTCATGCTTTAAAATAAACTGTTTCGCTTTTTCTTTTGGCAAACCACAAACAGCTGGTGTTGGGTGAAGTGCTTCAAGCACTTCTTTAAGGTTTATTTCCTTAAAATTTACAATTCCTGAAATGACTGTTTTTAGATGAACAATGTTACCAGCCCTTACTGTTTCTGTTTCGGACTTAAAAATATTGCTAACCGAATTCTGCAAACTATTTACTATAAAATCTGTAACAAACTGTTGTTCTTCTTTTTCTTTGTTTTCCCAAATAATATCAAGTGTGCCGTTATATTTTTGGGTTCCAGCTAAAGCCATGGTTTTAAAACGAGAGCCTTCTACTTCAATTAAAGTTTCAGGTGTTGCTCCTAACCATAATCCAATTTTTGGATGATACCAACAATATACAAATGCAGATTGGTAATTTTGAAGTAGGCTTTTAAAAATTTCTATCGGATTTGTTTCAGAAAATTCTACAGTTTCACATCTAGATAAAACAACTTTTTGAAATTGATTCTTTTTAATGGCATCAATCCCTTTTTGTACAAGGTTAATGTGTTGTGGTTTATCAAATTCTAAATTTTTAAAAATAGATTGACGTGTCTCACTAACGTTATAATTTACTAAATCGCAATCAATTGATAATGAATCTTTTATTGGTATTAGAATTGCATCATTGGAGGCATCGAATGGAGCAAAAACAAAACCTTTCTCTGTATAATCTTTAATAACATGAACAGCATCAGTGTTTTGAAGCATGGCATTAATACATGTACTCTTCGGTTTTCTATATGCTACAAACGGTTTTTTATTATCTAATTGCTGCTGTATGGAATTGAAAAAATCTTCAGATGTCATTATTTCTTTTTTGGAAGCGAAATGGTTGATAGTTTACAAACAGACACCAAATTATCAAGGTCGTCTGTCACTCTAATATCCAATAATTGAGTTGTTCTTCCTTTGTGTAAAAAAGTAGCTTTAGCGTGAACATAACCATCTGTAACACTTTTTAAATGGTTGGCAGTTATCTCTATGCCTCTAACAAAAAAAGTATCTAAATCAGTAAATAGATGAGATGCAAAACTACCCACGCTTTCTGCCAATGCTGCTGTAGCTCCACCATGCAACACGCCATCTGGCTGATACACTCTAGAATTTACTGGCATTCTAGCAACTAAAAAATCATCGCCAAAATCGGTAATTTCTATTTCTAACGTTTCCATTAAGGTGTTTTTACTCACTTTATTTAACTCAACTAAATGCTCTTTTTTGGATAATGACATAGATTTCTTGTATTTTTAAAATCGAAATGTAAAAGTACGAAATGAATTTAGAAGAAAAAGAAATATCCTATACAACTACTAATAGTTATGCAACCTTAAACACCTTGACAGATAAAACAAAACATGTTTGGTTTGTATGTCATGGTATGGGTTATTTAAGCAGGTATTTTTTAAGATATTTTAGTGGATTAAATGCAGATGAAAACTACCTTATAGCACCACAAGCTCAAAGCAAATACTACATACCTCCAAAATTTAAACATGTTGGTTCTAGCTGGTTAACAAAAGAAAACACGCTTAAAGAAACAGAGAATGTCTTGCGTTATTTTGATGCTGTTTTTGAAGCTGAGCAAATTCCGGAAGATAAAAACTTAATTGTTTTAGGTTATTCACAAGGTGTTAGTGTGGCTACAAGATATGTTGCTAAAAGAAAAATAGCATGTTCGCAATTGGTACTACATTCCGGAGGAATTCCAAAAGAATTAACTACAAATGATTTTAGTTTTATCAACGCAAAAGTAACCATGATTTATGGCAATGAAGATGAGTATTTAAATGAAAAACGTATTTTACATGAAACCCAAAGAGCCAAAGAATTATTTGGTGCTAATTTAAAAATAATTCCTTTTGAAGGAAAACATATTGTTAATGTAGAACTTATACATGCTTTGGTTTAGGACATGACAGCACCTCAATTAGAAAACACTTTTGTAAAACTCTCACTATTAGATTTGAGCAATTACAAACAGCTTCATGATATCGCTAGCGAAAAAGACTTAATTTACTACTCTCCAAGCAATATTTCGACACCAGATACACTAAAAGAATACGTGCAAACTGCTGTAGATGGTTATTACAGAAAAACTACCATTCCATTTATTATTTATGATAAAAAAACAAAAACCTATGCAGGAAGCACACGTTTTGGATTGATAAACTGGAATAATAAAGTGCTTCATATTGGTTGGACTTGGATTGGAAAAAAGTTTCAAGGTTCTGGATTAAATAAACAGATGAAATTTTTAATGCTTCAGTATGCGTTTGAAACCTTGTTATTTGAAAAAGTTGAATTTAGAATCGACGAACGAAACATACGTTCTAGAAAAGCAGCAGAAAAACTTGGAGCTACTCTAGAAGGTATTTTAAGAAAAGACACACTTATGCAAGATGGTTTTAGACGCAATACTTGCTGTTATGGCATTTTAAAAGAAGAATGGCCAGATATTAAAAAGACTGTTTTTAATGGGTTATAGTGATATTAATTGAAATTTCATTTGTAAAAAAAACACGAAACTAATCTAATAATTCATCCATTAAAGCGCTTATTTTGTTAAGAATTAAACCTTCAGAATGCTTAATATATTTTTCAGTTAAATTTGAAATTTCATGATGTAAGGTTACTTCCTTGTCATTAGTCCAATCAATTCTTCTAAATGGAATACCAGAAATAGGTTTTTCAGAAAACTCCACAATATTTCCTTTCACGATCCCTTTGTTTTTTAGCCAAGTAAAAACTCTGTGATTGTTTAAAAACGCTAAAATAAAATAGATGCTTTCTTTTGTTTCTTTTTTGGGAAATATAGCAGTAACATCTTGTGTTGGGAAGATTCCAGAAGGAACATAGGCAAATCTAAAATTATCTTTATTGGATATGCGCTCCTTGCAAGGCACAAATATTCTTGGGGTTTTAGAATTAAATAAATGATGATTTCTTAAAAACACCCAATGCCAATAAGGTATTGTTCTATTGTATTGGTATCTTTTGTCTAATCGATCTTTTAAAGGTGTTAGTTTTTTATAAAAATTTGGGAAATTTTGTTTAAAGTTTTTTTCGTCTTCAACTTCATTTGCAAAAATATAATGTGTTGTTTTATTATAACCGAATGGTTCTAAATATTTAGCCTTTATGACTTTAATTGTATGGGCTGATTCAATGTCATTTAATTGTTCATCTTTTAACTGAAATGCCTTATCCAAACCACTAACCATACCATTTCCTATATCGCAAACATCTCCTATGGTTGGATATGTTGAAATTGTAGTTGAAGAAAATAAATCATGTTTTATTGAAGTTTCAGAACCACAACTTTTTTCAAATGCTTCTATTTTATCTATTTCAGCCACATTTGTGAGTAGCCATCTTTTATTTTTCTCAAATTGAGGAACTGAGAACTTTTTAATGTCTGAATTAGATTTTTCTTCCTTAATTTGATTTAATATTTTAGGGCTTAAAATTCTGTTTTTATAATATTTTACAACATCAATTTTTTTGCTTTTATTTTTAGATTTAATGTATTTAAAAACGACAACAGAAACCGTTGCGTTATTGAATATTGGAGTTTCATTAAAATGAATAATCTTTTCAAAATACCCGTTTTCAACCATATAATTTCTTAAAGTAATAGAATGTGTGGTGTTCATCCAATACTCCGGACAAATAAAAATAAGCTGTCCATTATCTTCAAGTAATTCAATTGACTTTAAGATAAAAATATATAAGTAGTCGCATAAACTATTAAAATAGGTGTTCCATAGTGCATTTGTTGCTAGTTCTTCTTTAAGTTCTTTTTCAAGATTTTTCCAACGAATGTATGGTGGATTTCCAATGATAAGTTGGAATTTTTCTTTAATATTAGAAGACACAAAACTTTTATAGGTCACAAAATCGAATTGTTTCCCTAGTTCACTATCAATCTCGAATGCTGTTAAATTATAAAACCCTCGCTTTAATAAAACATCTAAAAAAATGCCTTCTCCACAAGAAGGTTCTAATATGGACGAGTTTGTATCTATTTCCGCTAAATCTACCATGAATTCAGCAACCATAGATGGTGTAAAATATTGTCCATATTTATTCTTTGAGGATTGCTCTACTATCGATATACTTTCATCAAACATGCTATATTCTTTAGTGATTCTGCAAGTTACTAATTTAGTATTGCTTTGTTAAATATGAGTATGATTCATCATTAGTCAATGTAAAAAAACATCTATTATAAACTAAAAAAGGTTTCCTTTTTAAGAGAAACGCTTTTTTAAAATTTATGCAGATATGTTTTTTTACAGTTTTTAGGTAATTAGTTTTTTAATAATTTTTTTGGTCGGTAAAATTTCTGTGGTATGCTCAATGCTTGGCCCTGCAACCCAAACCGTTTTATAAGTCGCTTGTGTAGCTGCTTTAGTAGTTGCATTCATACCAATAGAAAAACGAATCATTTTTACCCATTTTTTAAGTTTCTTGTTTTTATTTAAAATAGATTCTAACTTAGATTCTTTGGTTCCTATTTTTTGTACATAAGGTGTATTAATAACTGTGCAAGGTGTCCCCGAAATACGTTGCGTCATTACAATATCTTTAGCACCATAATCTACACAGGCTTGTTTGTATTCTTCAGTTACTTCGGCTTCTACTGAGGCTATAAAAGGACTTCCAACGGAAACACCATCTGCTCCATAACTTAGCATTCTATCAATATCTGCTTTACATCCTACACCTCCAGCAGAAATAACAGGAATAGAAATGTTGTCTTTAAGAAGCTTTATTAATTCTTCAGGTGAATAATTTCCTCTATGTCCTCCTGCTTGATTATTAACACAAATAGCAGCATCTGCTCCAAGACTTTCAACCTTTTGCGCAAATTTTAAATCGGTAACATCACAAAACACTTTTATACCAACTGCATGTGCCTGATTGATAGTTTCTTCTGGGCTACCTAATGATGTAATAATAAAATCGCAACCTTCTTCACAAAGCACTCTTAATTGCTCTTTATATTTGATGTTAGATTTGTTTACAATCAGATTATAACCAAAAGATCCTCCTTCAACTTTCGCTGCTTTTAATTCTTGTATGGAAGCTCTCAACTCTTCTAAAGTTCTGTAATTTAAGGCAGGAATGCAGCCTGCAATGCCACCTTTCATGGCTTCAATAACCATGGCAGTGTTAGACACCAAAAACATAGGAGCTTGTATAATAGGATATGTTATATTTAAGAGTTGGGTAAGTTGAGTTTGCATAGGAGGTTTTTGTTTATGGACAAATATACTACAATTTACTATGCGTGCATAATTTATTAGAACGATGATTATAAAATTTAAAATGAGGCTAAAACTAATATAAAGATTATTTTTTTCTAGGAACTAACTCTTTGTTTTCTGACAACTTATAAATAGTCCATGCTAAAATAACAGCATTTTTAATAACATCTTGTTCTGGAACATATTCCAAAACGTCTAATTCTGTGTGATGTGTTGCAGAATTATATTCCAAAGGGTCTTGAATAAACTGAAAAGCTGGAATATTATAAAAATCAAAAGTTTCATGATCTGTTGATAAGGTATTTTCAATGGTTAATACACCATCTGTTAAATCTGTTATTGAAGAGAACACCTCTCTAAATACAGGTTTTGCATACTTATTATTTTGAAGATATAAACCTCTAATGGCTCCTGCTCCATTATCTAAATTCAAATAAGCAGAGACTTTAGTTGATTCTATATTTGCTTTTTCATCATGCTGTCCGAAATGTTTTTTACCATAAGAAACAGAGCCTAAAAAAGCTTGTTCTTCTCCACCCCAAAGCCCCATTTTTATCGTTCTTTTTGGCTGATACCCAACAGCCTTAAGAATTCTTAAAGCTTCTACTAAAACGATAGAACTTGCACCGTTATCTGTTGCTCCTGTTCCAGCATGCCAAGAATCGAAATGAGCTCCTACCATAACTGTTTCAGATTTTAGTTTTTTATCAGTACCCGATAATTCAGCCAGAATATTAACGTTATTCTCTGGTTTAAAATAAAAGGATGTTTCTAAATTTAAACGAATTTTTGGAACGACATTCATTTCTAACATTCTAGATAATCTACCAAAATGTTCTGGCATAATCGTAAAATAAGGCAAGGGTTTATAATGATCTTCTTTATAAAAATAAGTGCCATCTGGATGTAATACACCTAAATACATGGAACGGGATTTTAATACTGCCAACGCACCTTCTGATTCTAAAAATCTTAAGAAGTCTTCTTCTTTAACGTCATCTGCTTCCCATGATTTTAATAAATCTGGTAAGTATGTTTGTTTGACTTTAGCAGAATCTTGTTTAGCCATTTTATCTAAATAGGCTTCAGAATATCTTTCAAAAATGGTATCGGTTAAAGATTTTCTTTGTGGTTCTCTTCCTAATAAAATAATTTTACCTTTTAATTTTCCTGAATATTTCAGTTTTATAGAGTCTAACTCTTTATACTTTTTTATATAGATCACATCTCCTGCAACAATACCATCTGTACTTTTAGACATTGCTAATGGATATGCAGAAATATGCATGAAATTTGGAGAAATCATTTCTACATTAAAACTTTCCATGCTCCATCCTCGACAATCGTCGCAATAAGATTCAAAATGAACATTCTGTAGTCCAACAGATGTCATTTTTTTAGACATCCATTTTGCTGCTTCAAAATATTCGTTAGAACCAGTAAGACGTTGTCCGTAAACATCTGTTAATTCACCTAACATAGCTATAGCTTGCGAGTTATTAAAACCCTCGTTCTTAATCTTTTCAAGCATCTCGTTATTGCTTGCCGTTTGCGAATAACTACTAAAAAAGAAACTTAGTAGGAATACATAAAAGAATGTTGATTTTAACGTCATGAGTATGGTTTTAAAAAATTCAATTCGAATGTAAGAAAGAAAAGACATATTTAAGTTCATAATCTGAAAAGAATTTGAAAAAAAAACGCAATCAAATGAATGATTGCGTTTTTATTATTTAATTGAGATTCCTCGACTACTCTTGGAATGACATTTTTTATTTCACTTCTTCGAAGTCTACGTCTTCGACATCGCTAGCTTCGTTAGCATCTGTTCCTGCATTTGCATCAGGTCCTGCTTCTTGGCCACCTTGAGCATCTGCTTGTGCTTTATACATTTCTTCACTAGCAACTTTCCAAGCTTCGTTTATTTTCTCTAAAGCTGGGTCTATAACTGCAAGATCTTTTGTTTCGAAAGCTGTTTTTAGTTCTGCAAGAGCTTCTTCAATTGGTTGTTTTTTATCATCAGATAATTTATCACCAAATTCTTTTAGCTGACTCTCTGTTTGGAAAATCATAGCATCAGCAGCATTTAATTTATCAGCTTTTTCTTTAGCTGCTTTATCTGCATCAGCATTTGCTTCAGCATCAGCTTTCATTTTTTGAATTTCTTCTTCAGTTAAACCTGAAGATGCTTCAATTCTAATATCCTGAGTTTTGCCTGTGGCTTTATCACCAGCAGTTACATGGATGATACCATTTGCATCGATATCGAAAGTCACTTCAATTTGAGGTGTTCCTCTTCTTGCTGGTGGAATACCATCTAAATGGAAACGTCCAATTGTTTTATTGTCGGCTGCCATGGCTCTTTCTCCTTGTAATACATGGATTTCAACAGAAGGCTGATTATCTGCTGCTGTAGAAAACACTTGACTTTTCTTAGTTGGAATAGTTGTGTTTGCTTCAATAAGCTTAGTCATTACATTCCCCATAGTTTCAATACCTAGAGACAAAGGTGTTACGTCTAATAACAAGACATCTTTAACATCTCCTGTTAAAACACCACCTTGAATTCCAGCTCCTAAAGAAACAACTTCATCTGGATTAACACCTTTACTTGGTGCTTTTCCGAAGAATTTTTCAACAGCTTCTTGAACTGCTGGGATACGAGTTGATCCACCTACTAAAATTACTTCGTCAATATCGTTTTTAGATAATCCTGCTGCTTTCAAAGCTTTTTCGCAAGGAGCTATAGTACGTTTAACCAAATCGTCGATTAATTGCTCGAATTTAGCACGAGTTAAAGTACGTACTAAGTGTTTTGGTCCTGAAGCCGTTGCTGTTACATAAGGCAAATTAATTTCAGTTTGTGCTGAAGATGATAATTCAATCTTCGCTTTTTCAGCAGCTTCTTTTAAACGTTGTAAAGCCATAGGGTCTTGACGTAAATCAATATCTTCATCTGCTTTAAACTCATCTGCCAACCAATCAATTACTTTTTGGTCTACATCGTCACCACCTAAGTGTGTGTCACCATCTGTAGCAAGCACTTCAAAAACACCATCTCCTAATTCTAGTATAGAAACATCATGTGTTCCTCCTCCAAAATCAAAAACCGCTATTTTTTGGTCTGTCCCTTTTTTGTCCATTCCGTAAGCTAAAGCTGCTGCTGTAGGTTCGTTAATAATTCTTCGAACTTTTAAACCTGCAATTTCTCCAGCTTCTTTTGTTGCTTGACGTTGAGAGTCATTAAAATAAGCAGGAACAGTAATAACTGCCTCACTTACAGTTTGACCTAAATAGTCTTCAGCCGTTTTCTTCATTTTTTGAAGAATCATGGCAGATAATTCTTGAGGTGTATATAAACGACCATCAATATCTACACGTGGTGTATCATTATCTCCTTTTACTACTTTGTATGGTACGCGTTCTGCTTCTTTTTTAGATTCAGAATATTTATTACCCATAAAACGTTTTATAGAAGATACCGTTTTTGTAGGGTTTGTTACTGCTTGACGTTTTGCTGGGTCACCAACTTTAATTTCGCCTCCTTCAACAAAAGCGATAACAGATGGCGTTGTACGCTTACCTTCTGCATTAGGAATAACAACTGGCTCATTACCTTCCATTACAGAGACACAAGAGTTCGTTGTTCCTAAATCGATTCCAATAATTTTACTCATAATAATATTTGTTTTTATAAATTTCCGTCTTCACGGAAACGTTGTGTTCAATTTTAAATTCGGAATGTATAAGTCAATGATTATGCCATGTCAAAAAATATGACAGGATGTCACTTAGTAAATGGCAAAACTTAAAAACCCTTATTATTAAAGTTAAATTATTCAAAAAAATATCTTAATAACTCAATAGCTATTTACATTTTAATTGAAAGAAAGACTTTATATTTGTTGTTCATTCAAATGAAGGGTTATGGAGTGTATTTCAGTTTTCGACATGTTAAAAATTGGTGTTGGACCTTCTAGTTCCCACACTTTAGGTCCTTGGCGAGCAGCAGAGCGTTGGATTAAAGAATTAAAAGCAAATAATACTTTTGATAAAGTAGAGAGTATTCATGTAGACCTGTATGGCTCATTATCGCTTACAGGAAAAGGGCATGCAACAGACTATGCTGTCATGTTAGGATTGTTTGGTAGTGACCCAGAAACAATTCCAACAGACACAATTCCTACCATTATTTCTAACATTAAAAGCAGCAAAACTTTGGTTTTAAATAATGAAAGAGCTTTACCTTTTAATCCTGAAACAGACATCGTTTTCAACCGAAAATTTCTTCCGTTTCATTCTAATGGAATGGAATTTACCGCTATGATAGGTGACAAAAAGAAAAAGTCTACCTTTTATTCAATTGGTGGTGGATTTGTAGTCAAAGAAGAACGAACAAATCATAAAAGAAATTTTGAAATTAAATGCTCATTTCCATATCCTATTGATAAAGGTACTGAGCTTTTACAGTTTTGTAATGATTTAGATTTACCCATTTCTCAAGTCGTTTTAGAAAATGAAAAATCGATTCGTGAAGAAACAGAAATAGATAAAGAGTTACAACGTATTTGGGACACGATGTTGGAATGTATGTATATTGGATGTCATACAGAGGGCAATCTTCCTGGAGGCTTAAATGTAAGACGCCGAGCTTACGACATGAACCAAAATTTAAAAGGTGTAACACCTTACTCAAATCCAGTAGAATGGATTTATTCTATAAGAAGTACCGAAGTAAAGTTTAGACAAATTATTAAATGGGTTAGTTGTTTTGCTCTTGCTGTCAACGAGGTCAATGCGTCTTTAGGTCGTGTAGTTACAGCACCAACTAATGGTAGCGCTGGAGTTATACCATCTGTTTTAATGTACTACTTAGTAATAGAAAATCATGATGGAAACTTTGAAGACATAAAAAAATTCTTATTGGTCGCTGGAGAAATAGGAAGTATCTTTAAAAAAGGAGCAACAATAAGTGCTGCAATGGGTGGCTGTCAAGCTGAAATTGGCGTGTCTTCTGCAATGGCTGCAGGTGCTTTAACCGAGCTACTAGGTGGCACACCAGAACAAGTATTAATTGCTGCAGAAATTGCTATGGAACATCATTTAGGTTTAACCTGTGATCCTATTGGAGGTTTGGTGCAAATTCCATGTATTGAAAGGAATGCCATGGGAGCTATAAAAGCTATTAATGCTGCAGAATTAGCACTGGATACAGATCCAAAAAACGTGAAAGTTCCTTTAGACAAAGTTGTTCAAACCATGTGGGAAACTGCAAAGGATATGAATTCTAAATACAAAGAAACTAGCGAAGGTGGTCTTGCTGTTGGTGTTAATATGGCAGATTGTTAAGTCTTAATATAATTCGTTTTTTAGATTAATTTAAATCTAGAATTCTTTAATATTTTTTCAAGAAATTTATTCTTGACAACCTTCTCTTCTTCTAGTATCAATTAAATAAATTATTTTCCAATTACCATCATCTTTAAACAATTGAAATGAATTAACGCCACAGTGACTGAACTGTCCATTTACCCAAAACTCATATGGTGTCCAAACATGAGCCATGGTGCCATCTATTTGAATCTTGTAATCTAATAAACGTTCGTCCCATTTTTGTTCAACTGGTCTGTTAGCAATAGCCAGAATCAATTTAGACGATTCCTCTGTAACTAACATCCCTTTACCTTCTTTATTTATATAAGTTGTTTGAAAATGTATTTTATCATACATAACAGACTTCATTAAGGTGGTGTCGCCTTTATGAAATCCTACAAAAAAAGTATCTATTGCTAATTTAACTTGAGTATCTTCAGCATCTTGAGCTGTAATTGTAGCTGTTATTAATAACACCAAAAAAGTAATAATTCGTCCCATTCTCTGTTTGTTTTCAACTAAATTAATTGAACTATGAGTTGTTATAAAGACTTTAAAGAAAAATTTAACATTAAATATCTAATTTAGTACATTTACAATCTATAAAAACCAATCTCTTACTATGTCTGTAGCAAAAAAAGAATATAAAAGAATTACTGTAAAAACCTTAGTAGACATGAAAGCTCATGGTGAAAAAATCTCTATGCTTACAGCTTACGATTATACCATGGCTAAAATTGTAGATGGTTCTGGAATAGATGTTATTCTGGTAGGTGATTCTGCTAGCAACGTTATGGCTGGACATGAAACTACTTTACCTATTACTTTAGATCAGATGATTTATCATGCATCTTCTGTGGTAAGAGCTGTAGAACGTGCTTTGGTGGTTGTAGATTTGCCATTTGGAAGTTACCAAAGTGATCCTAAAGAAGCCTTGCGCTCTGCTATTCGAATTATGAAAGAGTCTGGAGGTCATGCAGTAAAACTAGAAGGAGGAAAAGAAGTTAAAGAATCTATTAAACGTATTCTAAATGCAGGAATTCCAGTAATGGGACATTTGGGTTTAACACCTCAATCCATCTATAAATTTGGAACTTATACTGTTCGTGCTAAAGAAGATGAAGAAGCAGCGAGATTAAAACAAGACGCATTGATGCTAGAAAAAGCTGGATGTTTTGCTATTGTTTTAGAAAAAATACCTGCCAAATTAGCTCAAGAAGTGGCCGAAAGCATCTCTATTCCAGTTATTGGTATTGGTGCTGGACAAGGCGTAGATGGACAAGTATTGGTATTACACGACATGATTGGAATGACTCATGAGTTTCATCCTCGTTTTTTAAGACGTTATATGAACTTATACGAAGACATGACAACAGCTATCTCTCAATATGTTGATGATGTGAAGACTAAAGATTTCCCAAATGATGAGGAGCAATACTAGTGTTTAGTGTTGGTAGCAATATTAATTATTCGTGTATTAGTGGCAAAAAATTCAGATAAAATACTTTCAAATAAAGAAAACCTTCAAGTTCTATACGAAGACAATCACATTATTATTGTTAATAAACGTGCTGGTGATATTGTTCAAGGTGACAAAACAGGAGACAAACCATTAAGCGACGTTGTTAAAGAATATATTAAGGAAAAATACGACAAACCTGGCAATGTATATCTTGGTGTGGTACATAGGTTAGACAGACCAACTACTGGAGTTGTTATGTTCTCTAAAACCAGTAAAGCCTTACCGAGACTCAATAAGTTATTTGCCGATAAAGAAACCAATAAAACCTATTGGGCTTTAGTAAAGCAAGAACCAACTAAAAAGAAGGACACCTTAATTCATTGGTTAAAAAAGAATCCGAAAAACAATAAATCTACAGCTTATCCAAAGGAAATTCCTGATGGTAAAAAGGCAATACTACATTATCAGGTTATAAAAGAATTGGATTCCTATTATCTTTTAGAAGTCACTTTAGAAACTGGCAGACATCATCAAATTCGTGTGCAATTAGCGAGTATTGGTTGTCCAATTAAAGGAGATCTAAAATATGGTTTTAACCGAAGTAATAAAGACGCAAGCATTAGTTTACATGCAAGAAATCTACAATTTGTACATCCTGTTTCCAACGACTATATTGATGTCACTGCTCCTTTACCAAAAGATCCAGTTTGGGATGCCTGTGTTTAAAGCTTCTTTACTTATTCGTGTTAATTGTCAGAAATTAAAGGATAGGTAATCGTTAATTTAACACCTTCGTTAGGTTTAGAAAACAAGTCAAATTTAGCTTTTATAAGCTCAGCTCGACTCTTCATATTTATAAGTCCTGAACCTTTTTTAGCTGTTTCAACATCAAAGCCTTTTCCATCGTCTGAAGCGATAATAATCAAGTCATCATTTACATATTCTAACTCAACTTTTAAGTTTTGTGCTTCAGAGTACTTTACTGAATTAGAAAAGAATTCTTGTAAGATTCGAAACAAGATAATTTCGTGCTTTTTATTATTTAAAGATTTATTTTCACCTTTTATCTTTAATTCGGCAGAAGCAAACTTCATTCGTTTTAATCGATCCAACTCATTGGTTATAGATTTTTCAAAACCAATATTTAAAATCACATCATTATTTAAAGATTTTGACAAAGAACGCACCTCTTTTAAGCTTTCTTTTATTGTTTCGGTTGTCAGATTCAATGTTCCTTTCATATCTTCAGGAATTTTAGCAGAAAGCATATTTAATTGCATGCTGGCATAAGCTAAAAGTTGCCCCACATTATCGTGTAATTCCCAACCTATATGTTTTAAGGTTTGTTCCTGAATTTCTGTTTGGGTTTGAGCAATCTCTTCGTCGAAAGCTTGTTGTTGTTTAATTTTATCTAATAAAAGCTTGTTTTTACGTTTCTGAAAAACAATAAAAAATATCACAACCAAAGCCGTAACTATAAACAAAACACCAATCATATAAATTAATAAGTAGCGTTCTGCTGATGTAGAAACTGAAGGTTGTTGAAGTAAAAAATAAGTATTAAATAATTTCATTATTAGATTTAGGCTTAGAAATAATAAAACCAACTGTAAAACAAGTATACATAAATATATTAGCGAATAAAAAAATTCTTCGTTTTAAATTAGCAAAATCCCAATCTGCACTAGTATTATAATTATTGAAAAAGATAACTGGTGATACAATTAACCACCAAACAAAAAGTCCAATTGTAACATAAAAACTTAATGTTCTAAATATATTAAATACATTTTCACCATTTAAGAATTCTATAAAATATAAAGAAACACAAAATAACGTGACAATTAATCCAGATATTTGATAAAGAGGAGGATGTACTGTTAAAAATATTTTAGGGAAAATTATAAAATGGCTTAACATAACCATTGAAAACAGTATCGCCATTATTTTTAAAAACAACTTAAATTTAAGGTTAAAAAATAGTGAGTGGTAATAAAAAATTATAAATAAAATACTGCCGTATAACCAAAACAAATTAAACCAGCTTGTGGTTCTAATTCCAATACGTATTAAATACGAGATTAGTACAGTGGATTTTAAGTACATTAAAGAAAAAGCAACAAGCTCAACAAAAACAACATATCCCAAATAGAAAACAAAAATTCTTGTGGATTTGCATCTTGTTTTATTAAAAAAATACAAGCCTACTAATAAAGCAAGTATCTCAAAAGTATAAACGATAAAATTAAAATGACTAGTTATAAATTCAATCACAGGGTTCCATAATTTAATTTATTCCTATAGGATATAAATTTTATAATAATCATTTTTTAGATTTTGATACTATTAGTACTGCAGTAAAAGAAAGGTACATAAAGATATTAGCATAAAGCATGATCAGCCATTTTAATTCTGCTTGATTAGGGTCTATGGCTGCATTACCACAAATAAAATGTACTAATGGAATGGTTACCAACAGCCAGATTAAAACAATAGTACTTATATAAAAATGAATATCTTTATAAAAGTCCAATACTTTCTCGGAATGCAATATTTGGTAAAAATAAAAAGACACACATAACATGATTATGGACATATTACCAATTCTAATACTTTTAAATGTGCCTACAAAAAAATGTTGAAAATTAATAACAATACCTCCTATCGAGATAGCTAGGAACAATACTAAAGCGTATTGAAGTATGTTTTTTAAAAATTTGTTTTTAAGTAGCTTTCTATAATACCAAACAAAAAAGATGGCAGAACCCAGATACCAAGTAATAGTATGCCACCAAAAATTGAATTTAATAACAGTATTTTCTATAAGATAATAAAGGTCTAAATAATTTAAGATTCTAGCGTATAAGCCAAAAACTTGAGCAAAAAACACATAAACTAAAAAGTAAATAAAAAATCTAACTGAGGTGTCTTTATATTTTTTAATTAAAATTAAACCTGTTATAGCTGCAATAAAAACTACAACCAAATTTACAAACTTATAATTATTAATTAGGAAGTCTTTCATCCTTTAGATTGCTTATAAAATAAATTAAGTTTCGATGTACATATTATTTAAAACACATATCATGCTATTATTATAATACTTAAAAGCATTTTAACTCTTTAGATTCGTTTTCGGCATATTTTAAATAATTTTTCATGTACTATTTATTAAGTTGAAAATTAGATTTCTTGTTCTGGATCACACCATAATAAGGCTAATGCAAAACCTAAATACATAAAGATATTTGCAATTAATGTAATTGTCCATTTAATTGTTACAAAATCCCAATCAGAATCTGAATTATAAACTTCAAAAAAGCTTAATGGAGTTGTAATTAGCCACCAAACGAGCAAAATTATAGCTACATAAAAATAAAGAGACTTAAAAGAATTTAATAATTTTTCAGAATTTATCAAATTATATAAATAAAAAACTGTGCTTAAAATTATAATAGTGACATTTAAAACTGTTATATAGGTTGGTCTAATTCCAAAAATAATTTTATAATCAATTATTGCAGACACTAGTATAACCAATACATAGCCATATATACAAAGTTTTATTATTGTTTTGAAAATGTTTGACTCATACTTTTGGCTCAAAAACCATGAATAAAATATGGTTGCAGTTGATGCCCAAGATATCGTGTACCACCAATAGTTTTGTTCTATCAAAGTACCTTTAATTAAATGGGATAAACCTGAGTTTTGCAAATACAAAGGATAACTACCTACAATTTCCAAAAAAACAATCCAACCTAAAAACCAAATAAAATATTTTACTTGCGTTTTTTTATATTTTTTATAGACTAGAATACCAACAATAAAAGCGAATATTATGAAACATTTTGTTACTGGTGAATAATATTCGTATAAAAATTCTCTCACAATATGCTTATTGTGGATAATTTGATGGAGGTGGATTTCCCATATTACCATCATTCAACCCGTTCCCTCCAGGAATATCTCCTCCTCCAGGTGGCAACATATTGAATAAGCTACTATTTCCTTGAGAGATGTTTTCAACACCTGTTGGCACCATAAACATGGTGGTGTAACCTACTTCTGCTTCTGTAGGATAGGCTCCTAAGTATACACGTACACCATCCATGGTGTACCCCAACTCCTTAGATTCGTTTTCGGCATATTTTAAATAATTTTTCATGTCTTCTAAAGACCACCAAGCCGAACGGTTGTCTGGACGTTTCACTATAGAGTCGCTAATTAAAGCATGTCTGCTGTTAAACGCTTGGTCCATGGTCTTGGCCTCTTCTGGTGTAATCAGTCCTTTTGGAGCTACAATGGCAACTTCGGTATTGTTTTCACAGGTAGAGCAAAAATAGTAGGTAGCAAATGCCCCAATAAGAATTCCTAAAATTAATAAGCTTAAATTTTTCATAATTAAAATGATTGGTTATTAGATTCTAAATGTATTAAAAATGTTTGAAAATTCTTTCAATTTTCCGTTAGTATAATTGGCTGACTTAAAGTCTTGTTTCAATTCATTATCGTGAAATTTAAACTATTAACTCATATCTCATTATAAATCATACTTTTACATAAGATTAACCTAGCCAACCTTCTCTATCTAAACTTCTATATTGAATAGCTTCGCTAATATGAGATCCTTTTATATCTTCACTTCCTTCCAAATCGGCAATAGTTCTGGAAACTTTTAAAATCCTGTCGTACGCTCTAGCAGACAAGTTTAATCGCTCCATGGCTGTTTTTAATAGCCGCATGGAAGCATCATCTAGCAAACAGTGTTTTCTAATTTGCTTGGTATTCATTTGAGCGTTGTAATGTACTGCTTTAGAATCTTCAAAACGTTTCGTTTGAAGAACTCTCGCAGCTGTTACTCGCTTTCTTATATCTATGGAAGATTCCCCTTTTCTGGTATCGGACAGCTTTTCGAAAGGCACTGGCGTTACTTCTATATGAATATCTATTCTGTCCAATAAAGGTCCAGAAATCTTGCTTAAATAACGTTGCATTTCGGCTGGTGAAGATGTTACAGGAGCATTTGGATCATTAAAATAACCACTCGGACTCGGATTCATACTGGCAACCAACATAAAAGATGAAGGATAGGTAATCGTAAACTTCGCTCTGGAAATAGTCACTTCCCTGTCTTCTAACGGCTGACGCATCACTTCTAATACCTCCCGTTTAAACTCAGGCAACTCGTCTAAAAATAAAACCCCATTATGTGATAAGGAAATTTCTCCAGGTTGTGGGTAACTGCCTCCTCCAACCAAAGCAACATTCGATATAGTATGATGCGGACTTCTAAACGGTCTTTGAGCCATAAGTCCTGTATTTTCTTTGACTCTCCCAACAACCGAATGGATTTTAGTGGTTTCTAAAGCCTCATGTAAAGTCATTGGTGGTAATATACTTGGTAATCGTTTGGCAAGCATGGTTTTTCCTGCGCCAGGAGGTCCAATTAAAATAATGTTATGTCCACCAGCTGCCGCAATTTCCATACAACGCTTAATGGTTTCTTGACCTTTAACATCAGAAAAATCAAACTCTGGAAAATTGAGGCTTTTATTAAACTCTTCCTCGACATTAATAATGGTTTGATTTAAAGGTTCACCCTTATCAAAATAATTGATGACTTGCTCTATGGTTTCAACACCATACACATTAAGTCCTGAAACAATAGCAGCTTCTTTCGCATTTTGAATAGGAAGAATAAACCCTTTATAACCTTCTTCTTTGGCTTTTATGGCAATGGGTAATGCACCTTTAATGGGTTGCAAAGAACCGTCTAAAGACAGCTCGCCCATAATAAGATAATCTTCTAAATCGTCAGCTTGAATTTGATTGGTGGCTGCTAAAATACCCATGGCTAAGGTTAAATCGTATGCTGATCCTTCTTTGCGTAAATCGGCTGGAGACATATTGATAATAATCTTCTTACCTGGAATTTTAAAGCCATTATTCTGTAAAGCTGCAGCAATTCTATAGTTACTTTCCTTAATGGCATTATCCGGCAAACCTACTAAGTGATACCCAATACCTGTATCTACATTTACCTCGACGGTAATTGTAGTAGCTTCGACTCCAAAAACAGCACTTCCAAAGACTTTTCTAAGCATAATTGATTGGTTTCCATAAATGTAAGAAAAAACATTTATTAAAACTAAGACCAAACACTGCAAAAAAGTGAGTAAGAAATCTGAAATAAATCATTTAAAACAACGATTTAGATTGGTATCTTTGTAGTTGAAGTCATCTTAAACATTGTTTCAACAAAAAAAATAGTATGATTGATTCCCTGTTGAAAATTAAGAATATTATATAAATAAAAAAAAGCATCATGAACAAACCATCCTTTATAAAAGACTTAACATTACCAGTTATTGCAGCACCTATGTTTTTAATTTCTGGTCCGCAATTAGTGATTGAATGTTGTAAAAATGGTATTGTAGGGACGTTTCCGGCACTTAACCAAAGAACAAGTGAAGGTTTTGAAGCATGGCTGATAGAAATAAAAACAGCACTTTCAGAATTTGAAAAAGAAACAGGTGAAAAAGCTGCTCCTTTTGGAGTTAATCTTATTGTTCACAATACAAACCCTCGTTTAGAAGCCGATTTAAAGTTATGTGTTAAACATCAGGTACCTTTAATTATTACCTCTTTAGGTGCTGTTCCTGAATTGGTAAATGCAATTCATTCCTATGGAGGCTTGGTGTTTCATGATATCATAAAAAAACGTCATGCAGAAAAAGCAGCTGAAGCTGGCGTAGATGGATTAATATTAGTTTCAGCTGGAGCTGGTGGGCATGCAGGAACTATCAACCCAATGCCTTTGGTAGCTGAAATTAAAAGCTTTTTCAAGAAAACCATCTTACTTGCTGGAACCATTAGTACAGGTCGAGATATTGCTTCTGCCTTACAAATGGGAGCCGATTTGGCTTATATGGGAACCC
Source organism: Flavobacteriaceae bacterium LYZ1037 (assembly GCA_003144015.1). Lineage (GTDB taxonomy): Bacteria > Bacteroidota > Bacteroidia > Flavobacteriales > Flavobacteriaceae > Xanthomarina. Next base: position 200,028 of record QFWS01000005.1, read on the forward strand.
GTTTTATTAATACTGAAGAAAGTAAAGCCCCAAAAGAATACAGAGATATGATTATTGAAGCTGGAGCAGACGATATAATTTATACAGCAGCTATTTCTGGAGTTGCGGCGAATTTTTTGAGTCCAAGTATAAAAGCCATGGGAATCACCGAAGAGATGCTTAAACGAAAAAAGAAAATCGATTTTGGTGAAGAATTAACCGTACATAAAGACGATGCGAAAGCTTGGGCAACCATTTGGTCTGCTGGACAAGGTGTTACTAATATTCATAATGCACCTAGTGTAGCAGAATTAGTTTCAGAACTCAAAAAAGACTTTAAATCTGCAATTGAAGAGCAAGTTAAGTATCTAGAGATTTATAAGTAAAATTATTTATCGTTTTTGCTCAACAAACTCCAATGCACGTTTTTCATTATAATAAAAACCACCAAATTGAAAAAATCCAACATGACCTCCATGATTTGGCATTTCTAAAAATAAATTTGGATTGTTTTTAGCTTCTTTTACTGGATAACATTCTGCTGACAAAAACGAATCGTTAAGCGCATTAATAAGCAATGTTGGAATATGGATGTTTGGAAGAAATTGTAAACTACTACTCTGTTTATAATAGTCTTGAGCATCCTTAAATCCATGTGCCTTAGAGGTATAAAGATTATCTAAATCATATAAAGTTTTAATTGAAGTAATATCTGTATCATTCAATTTATCAGTATGTTGCGATTTTTTAATAATTAATTTCTCTTTTAAATTATATTTGAATTTATCGTGAAACGGTTTATTCTTTAAAGTATGTAATTCTTTAGCTGAACCAGCTAAAAAACAAGGTACAGAAACAGCAATTCCTGCTTTAATTTGCTCAGGAATATTTTGGTTTTCACCCAAATATTTTAAAGCGACATTACCACCTAAACTAAAACCTTTAATATAAATTTCGGAATAATTTGTAATGTTTAAAATATGTTGAATCACCTGCTTTAAATCTTCGGTTTCACCAGAATGATAGGAACGATAAGACAAGTTATCTTCGCCACTACAACCACGAAAATTAACCGAAACTACATCGATATGATTCTGATTAAAAATCTTGGCAGTTCCAGTGATGTAATGCCTTTGTGCATTCCCTTCCAAGCCATGAAGAATAATGATGAGTCTTTCTGTTTTTCCTTCGGAATAACTCCAATCTAAATCCAGAAAATCGCCATCAGACAAGGTAATCCGTTCTCTTTTTTGAATCAGACCATTTACTTTTCTAAATAATCCTGAATAAACTGTTGATACAAAACCTTTTCTAAAAAAATATGGTGCTTTGTAGGTTGATTCTATTATAGGCATTTTCTAAACTTCAATGTTAGTAAACTGAAACGTATTTCCATCAAATAGCCCTTTATCGCTTAATTTTAATGATGGAATCACCAACAATGCCATAAAACTTAAAGTCATATATGGTGCGTGTAGTGTGCTTCCTAATTGTTTTGCCATTTTATCAAGTTCAGCATATTGTTTCCCAATTGTTTTTGCATCCTGATCGCTCATAATTCCTGCAACTGGCAATGCCACCACTTTTTCCATTGTATCTGAAACTGCACAAATACCACCTTTGTTTTCAATAAGTAAATTAACCGCTTTACAAATAGCTTCATCGCTTACTCCTACTGCTATGATGTTATGAGAGTCGTGTCCAACAGAAGAAGCAATAGCTCCTTCTTTAAGTCCGAAATTCTTTATAAAGGCAATAGCAGGTTTCTGATTTTGATACCTGTTTACAACAGTCATTTTTAATATGTCCTTTTCAACATTTGAAACCAGATTTCTATCTTGCAACATGCTTTCTTCAATCAGTTCGTTGGTAACTAACTGACCTTCCAAGGCTTCAATCACTCTAATTTCTTTGGCTGTAGATTCAAACCTAAAGTCTAAAAGGTTTTTTTTATTTGTATGAAAGTTGTTTAAAACTTTAAAAGGAACAGAATGTATTTTTGAAACCCCTTGATCGAAAACCAATCTTCCATTAATATATGTTTGAAGTGTTTTAAAATCTTTTAAATCTTCAACTACAATACAATCTGCAAAATCTCCAACTTTCAATAAGCCAACATCTAAATTATAGTGTTTTACAGGATTGATACAAGCTGCTTGCAAGACCTTAAAAACGTCCATGCCTTTCGTGACAGCTCTTGCACATAGATTGTTTATATGATGTAACAATAAATCGTCTGGATGCTTATCATCGCTACAAAACATCATGTTTTCAAAATGTTCAGGCAGTAAATCGATTAATGCTTCGAAGTTTTTCGCTGCAGATCCTTCACGAATAAGAACTTTCATCCCTTTTTGAAGTTTCTCTAACCCTTCTTCAAAAGTAAAACATTCGTGATCTGTACTTATTCCAGCTTGAATGTATTTAGTCACATCGTCGCCTCGTAATCCTGGAGCATGTCCATCAATTGGTTTGTTGTTGTGTTTTGCCCAAGCTATTTTTTTAAGGACTTCTTCGTCATTAAATAAAACGCCAGGATAATTCATCATTTCTGCTAAATATTTAATGTCAGGATTAGCCATTAAGGTTTTAATGCCTTCGGAATCGATAACAGCTCCAGCTGATTCAAAATTAGTTGCTGGCACACAAGAAGGTGCTCCAAAATTAAATTTAAATGGAGCTTCTTTTCCATTTGCAATCATAAATTCTACACCTTCAACACCAAGCACATTAGCAATTTCGTGAGGATCTGAAACCGTTGCAACCGTTCCATGTTTTACTGCAATTCTGGCAAATTCGCTTGGAACCAACATAGAACTTTCAATATGAATATGTGCATCCACAAATCCAGGAAGGATGTAATGATTGACATCATTCGGCTTTTCTTCAATACTGAAAATCTTCCCATCTTTAATGGTAATTTCACCTTTAAAAATGCGTTGATTTTCTATATCTACGATGTTTCCTTGAAGTTTCATACTTATAATTTATCCTTTTTGAGTATCAGATGCTTCGACAAGCTCAGCATGACAATTAAAAAAAGTGAGAACGAGTCTCACTTTCTATTTTACAAATTGATTTTATTTCTTAAAATTATCTATGCCTTTCTTCAACCACTCATAATATTCTTCCACATCAGGAGTATAGCCTACAGCTGGACTGATATCTTCACCTTCTAAATTCTGAATTACGTACAATGGTTGTGCATTGGTATTATATCTTGTTTGTTGAAATTCCAACCATTTATGACCATAGGTTCTTACTTTGTTTCCAGTAAGTTCAGATTCGAATTGTTCAGCCTCAGGAAGTTTGGTCCTATCGTCCACATACAATGAAATTAACACAATATCGTTGTCTAACAAGGCATAAATTTCATCTTCGACCCAAACCTGTTCTTCCATTTTTCGGCAATTAACACAAGTTAAGCCTGTAAAATCCAACATCACAGGTTTATTCACTTTTTTAGCATAAGCCATACCCGTTTCGTAATCGTGAAAAGCAATTAAATCATTTGGTCCAAAGTGTGCATCATTCGGTAATTCTTTAGCTACAAATTCTCCAGAAGCTGACACTTGTTTTTTCATAAAACCAACACCATAAGGCGATTCGCTATTTGTACTCATAGGTGGTGGAAACCCACTAATTAGTTTTAATGGTGCTCCCCAAAGTCCAGGAATCATATATAAAGTGAATGACAAAGCTAAGATAGCCATACACAATCTACCAACTGAAATATGTTCTAAAGGCGAATCGTGTGGCAGTTTAATTTTGCCTAACAAATACAAGCCTAGCGTTCCAAAAATGGCAATCCAAATAGCTAAAAAGACTTCTCTTTCTAAGAAGTGCCATTCTAATACCAAATCAATCATCGATAAGAATTTGAAAGCAAAGGCTAACTCTAAGAACCCTAAAACGACTTTCACTGTATTTAGCCAACCACCAGACTTTGGTAAAGAATTCAACCAACTTGGGAAGAATGCAAATAATCCAAATGGTAAGGCTATGGCTGAAGAAAAACCTAACATACTTATAATAGGTGCTATCCCACCTTTTGTTGCTGCATCCAATAAGGCAGTTCCTGCTATTGGAAATGTGCATGAAAATGATACCACAGCTAAAGCTAAGGCCATAAAGAAAATACCAACCACGCCTCCTCTATTGGCACCACTGTCTACTTTGTTTACCCAAGAGTTTGGCAGCATTATTTCGAATGCTCCCAAAAATGAAAATGCAAATACTAGTAATGCAATAAACATAATGGCATTGAAGGTTACTCCAGTTGAGAATTCGTACATGGCATTACTTCCAAAAAGAGCCGAAATAGCTGTTCCTAAAAGTGTGTAAATCACGATGATAAAAAAGCCATATAACAAGGCATTTTTAATTCCTAAAGCTCTGGTTTTACTTTGTTTGGTAAAGAAACTCACGGTCATTGGAATCATTGGAAACACACATGGTGTCAATAAAACTAGGAATCCTAAAAAGAAAGCTGTAAAAAAAATGGCTAATAAGCCTTTGCTTTCATTATCAGTATTTACTGGCTCAATACTTTCTTTAATAACTGTTTTAGTTTCGTCCTCTACATAATCTGTAGGGTTTTCTGTAACTAAAGTAGCTTTTGTTAAATCGAATGTTACCATTTTACTTTGATAAATACAACGCTCGTCATCGCAAGCTTGAAAAGATGCTTCTACTACTATGGTTTTCAGTTCTGGATTTAAAACTTCTATTTTTTGAGTGAATGTTGCTTCTTTGTCAAAATAATTCAAATCCATTTCAAACACTTTGTCGTAGGCCGTTATATATGGACTTTCTTGGGTTTTTCCAATTAGCTTGTAATTGTTTATCTGACTTAAAGAATCAAAAATAAACTCGGTTGGTAAGGCACCTCCTTCTGGCATCTCTTGAGAATATAAATGCCAATGTTTTTCAATATCTGCTTTAAAAATTAAATGGTATTCTGTTTCAGATATTTTTTGAGTTTCTCCAGTCCAAACTACAGGATTTAAAACCTGGGCGTGAACAATAAAAGCTGTAAAAAACAATGTAATAAATAGGGCTAATTTATGTTTCATTATGAAGCGAAATTTTAAGTATGCTCTTGGTATTATTTGTTGTTTTAAATCGGTTATCTGCTCGATGGTTCATAACCCAAACCACATCATTATTCGAACATAACAACCAAGTATTTTCTTTTTCTAACATGGAAAATTTTTCATCTTTAAAAAACTTACTTAGTTTCTTTTTGTTTTCCATACCAAAAGGGTAAAAATAGTCTCCTTTTTCCCATTTTCTTACTGTTAATGGATATTTTAACAAATCTTTATCAACATAAATTGTCGACTTACTTGAAGTATCTAAGCTTTCTGTAATTTCGAAAACTAAATTTCCTAAAGCCGTTTTTACATTTTTGGTTTCCTGAGCAATAACTATAGATTTTAATAAGTCACCTGACCTTATGTGAGATAAAATCAATTCGTCTCTATTTTTCAATAATCTATGCGATTTAGAAAGCACTTGTTTTCCGGTTTGAGCCTCCAATAAATCTACTATATCCTGCCATTCGGTAAAATGATATTCTTTTAGAATTTCATACAAATAAGCTTTCGGATTTGTTAGCGTTTTAATATTTGAAATGCTGAAATGAATTTCATTCTCAGACATTCTTACAACTACTTTTTCTAAAACCTGTTCAATTCTATCCTCCACAATTACTCTTGAATCCTGTAAATATGTTTGTGTCTTCTGGAAATTTTGAAGCAAATGTGGGTTTATTTCTTTTAATACAGGTATCACATCATGTCGCAATTTATTTCTGAGATATTTGGTTGAAGCATTGCTACTATCTTCTGTCCATGCAATTTTATTTTCTAATGCATAAGTTTCTAATTCTTCTCTTGAGAAATTCAATAAAGGTCTTATAACTTTCCCATTAATTTCTGGAATTCCGGTTAACCCCTCTAACCCTGTTCCTCTGGATAAATTTATTAAAAACGTTTCCAGATTATCATCTGCATGATGCGCTGTTAGAATATAATCAAACTGAAGTTGCTCTGCCAATTCTTGAAACCAATGATAACGTAAAGCACGAGCAGCCATTTGAGTGGATAATTTATGGTCTTTGGCAAATGTTTCTGTATCGAAATTTTCAACAAAAACTTCTAGTTCTAAGTCTTCTGCTAATTGTAAAACAAACTCTTCATCTGCATCGCTTTCATTGCCTCTTAAATTAAAATTACAATGAGCTAAACTTATATTCAACTTTAAATCTTTACAAAGATGTGTTAATATAACACTATCTAAACCTCCTGATATCGCTATAAGAACTTTGGCCTCCCTTAGAAATTTTAGATTTTGTTCTATATGATTTTGAAAAGCTTTAAGCATATTTATCAGAAATGATTTTTAATACGTATCAAATATAACACCTTGAAGCTTTTAACTTTTAACTTTTAGCTGAAAATTTTAGTTTTCAAGTACCTCACGCATAGCCTTAGCTTTAATCAAACATTCTTCGTATTCTTTTTGAGAGTTGCTTTTTGCCGTTATGGCACTTCCTACAGAAAATGATATATATTTTTTGGTTTCGTTATATAAAATACTTCTTATAACCACATTGAAATCGAAATCGCTATTTGGGGTAAAGTATCCCACTGCTCCAGAGTAAACACCTCGTTTGGTTTCCTCTAGTTCTTCAATAATTTTCATGGCTGAAATTTTTGGAGCTCCTGTCATGCTTCCCATAGGAAATGTAGATTCTAAAACATGTACAGGATGTTCGGTTACTGCAATTTCTGAAGTCACCGTTGAAATCATTTGATGCACTTGTGGAAACGTATAAACTTGACAAAGCTCTTCTACTTTAACACTTCTTTTGATGGCAGTTTTGGATAAATCGTTGCGAACCAAGTCTACAATCATAATATTTTCACTACGCTCTTTTTCGTCTAAAGCCAATTGTTCTTTTAATCTATTGTCTTCATCTTTATCTTGCGAACGTTTTGCAGTTCCTTTAATAGGTTGCGACACTATTTTATTTCCTGCTTTCTTTAAATAACGTTCTGGTGAAGCAGACAATACATATTTATCACCAACTTTTACAAAAGTAGCAAAAGGTGGTTTAGAGATTATATTGAGTTTCTGATAGGTTTCTAGAGGCTGAAGGCTTGCATTTTTAGCATAGAACTCCTGACAAAAATTAGCTTCATATATATCGCCTCGATGAATGTGTTCTAGTATGGCTGATACTTTATCCAAATATTCATCTTTAGGGATACGTGGTATTATATCTATGCCATTATCAGAGATTTTTTGATTACTCCTAAGCTGATAAATTTCATTTTTAGTGATTTTTAATACATCTTCTTCAAATTCTTCCGAAACCATGTTTAAATAATGCATTTCTACTGTATCTCCCTTAAATAAAAACATTTTTTTAGGTTGAAAAAAATAGAGTTCTGGGAATTCCAAATTATCAAAATTTTCAGAAGTCAAATCTTCAACAGCATTTTTCAAATCGTAAGACAAATAGCCAAATATCCAATCTTTTGTGATAGTTTGATACTCTTTCAGTTTAATAAAAGCTTCCTGATAATCTGTTTGAATACTGGTCATCGCATCTACTGCTAATACTGCATCAAAGCTAGAATAGGATTCAATCAATTCATTAGAATCCATCCAGATTATGTCGTGGAATTGTTGGCTCCAAGTAAGCAATTGCTCTTTAAAGGTGTTTATGGATTCTGGTTTATGTAGATATGTTGTTCTCACTACCACAAATTACCGAAATTTAAAATGGATTTAAAAGCTGAAACAATTTATAATCTATATATTTTCTATTAAATAAAGATTCCTACCTTCTCGGGAATGTGGAATCCTTATAAAAATCTATCTTTGCAACAGATAAAATAACCATGAGTTTGTTTTAAGCTGCTCGCTGTTATCATTTATTTAATGTCAGATTGAATTCGCTAAAAAAAATCTTCTAATAATAATATCTAAATATGGCTCATTTCAGAGATTTAAATTTAAATACACCTTTATACAACGCCTTAGACGATTTAGGATTCACACAACCTACTCCAATTCAAGAACAAGCCTTTAATGTGGTTGCTTCAGGTAGAGATGTGGTTGGTATTGCCCAAACTGGCACAGGTAAAACTTTTGCTTACATGTTACCAATTCTTAAAAACCTTAAGTTTTCTAAACAAGATAATCCAAGAGTTTTAGTATTAGTACCAACTAGAGAATTGGTTGTGCAAGTGGTTGATGAAGTTGAAAAACTGGCAAAATACATCAATGTTCGGGTGTTAGGAGTTTATGGAGGCGTTAATATTAACACACAAAAACAAGCTGTTGCTCAAGGGTTAGATATTATTGTGGCTACTCCTGGTCGGTTGTACGATTTGGCTGTAAGTCGGGTTTTGCAATTAAAATCGATTCAAAAATTGGTGATTGATGAAGTAGATGTTATGTTGGATCTTGGCTTTAGACATCAGCTTTTAAATATTTTTGATATTCTTCCTGAAAGAAGACAAAACATCATGTTTTCGGCTACCATGACACAAGATGTAGACGATTTAATTTACGATTTTTTTATTGCTCCAGAACGCGTTTCTATAGCAGTTTCTGGAACCCCTTTAGAAAATATTTCACAAAGTAAATATCGTGTTCCAAACTTTTATACGAAGTTGAATTTGTTAAATCACTTATTAAGTGATACTGAAGAATTTAACAAAGTGCTTATTTTTGTGGCTTACAAAAAAATGGCAGACAGATTGTTTGAAGCTTTAGATGAAACCTTTCATGATGAATTATGTGTGATTCATTCAAACAAAACACAAAATTACAGATTGCGTAGTATTGAGCAATTTAGAGAAGGTTTTAACAGAATTTTGGTAGCAACAGATGTTATGGCTCGTGGGTTAGATATCGATAACGTGTCGCATGTTATTAATTTTGACACTCCAGATTTTCCAGAAAATTACATGCATCGAATTGGTAGAACTGGACGTGCAGAACGCGAAGGGCAAGCCATTATTTTTTCTACTGAAAAAGAACAAGAATCTCTAGAAAAGATAGAGACTTTAATGCAAATGGAAATTCCTTATATGGAAATACCAGAAAACGTTGTTATTTCTACTGAACTTATTGAAGAAGAACGTGAAGTTATTAAAGAACGTAACAATCCTTTAAGACTCAAAAAAAACGAAGAAGTTGGAGCTGCTTTTCATGAAAAGTCTGAAAAAAATCAGAAAGAAAATCTAGGTGGTTCTTATAAATTTAAAATCGCTCAGAAATATAAAAAGCCTAAGACTCGAGGTGATAAAAATTATAACAAACGAAATAAGAAAAAATAGCTTTAAAAAGAAAGCGAAACTTTTATAATAAAAAATCCCTCTTCATTTCTGAAAAGGGATTAAGAATAACTTCATGTTTTCAAAACCTTCCTAACAATAACTTATTTACCATACATAAGTTTAGCTTCGAATTCAATTCAATTATCCTATTTTAATTATAACTATATTCTTAATTAATAACTAATATCTTCAATTTTTATTACATAACCAAAGATACCTATTATTCTATACATTAATATCTAATAAAAACATACAAAAAGCGAGCCAAATTGGCTCGCTTTTTATATTCATAGAAAACACGTTATATTTTCCTATTTTTTAGCATTTAAAGTTTCAAGCCTTTCTTTATGGTAGTTACTCCCACTTATCTGAAACGCTAATGTTACATATTTTATAGCATTTGGCAAATCTGCTATAGCTTCATAATAATCTGCCATAGAATCGTATGCATTGGCGCTTTTTGGATAATATTTAATGGCTTGTTCAAAATACATTTTAGATTTATCTAATTGTTCCATGTCTATATTCATATAACCAAGCACATTAAATAAATAATCTGGGTAAGGTGCGACAAAATAACCAAAATGATTTTGCAGTTTTTCTTCTCGATAATTAATAACCTTTAATAAGGTGTCTATGGATGTTTCTGGATTATTAATTTTATCCATATTTTCCATCTGAAACCATGTAAAAAGAGATATTAAACCGTCTTTTATAGAAGGTTGAGGAATCGTTCCATGTAAGTCGTTTGGATAAAACTGCCAGTAATAATTTAGCCCAATTGCCTTGTTCTCTTTAATAAAATTAGATAACTCTATATTGGATCGTGCAAACAATGTATAGTCTGAAGTGTCTTGCATCACATTATCAAGAGTAATCTCTGAATTCTGCATGTGTAACTGTCCACCTAAAGACATAAACAACCCCTTACCATTTAAATCTTTTTTTAAGAAAACAGTTTCAGCCTGTTTTAATAATTTTTGATTATCCCAATCTAAACTAGGGTCGATACTTATATAATTTACAAATAATTCTGGTTGATTTAATAAACTATAAATTGCAAACAATCCTCCATAAGAATGCCCAATTAAGGTTCTGTAATTTGTAACAGGATACTGGTTTTCAATAAAAGGAATCAATTCTAATTGCATAAATTTCAAAAAATTGTCTGCCTCGCCATTTTCTTCATTATAAGGCATTTCTTGTCTTGATGTAATTTTTGAAGTGGTTAAATCTCTCGTTCTGTTTTCAGCATTAGAAATACCCACAATAACCATTTCTGGCATAAAACCACCACTATAAAAATCGTGAACATTAACGACAGTTGGCAACAACACATCTCCATCTAAAACATAAACTACAGGATACTTCTCTTTTGTATCAGGCGTATAACTATTTGGAAGTTGAACATAAATCTCTCTAGATTCATTCAGAACTTTAGAATACACACTATCCTTTTTTCCTACTTGATACAAGTATTCTTTTTGACAATTCGCTGTCTGTTGAAAAACCACACAGAAAAATAAAAATAAAACGGTTCGCATGATTGATTTGATTGATTTAATTAAATTGATACAAATTAATACAACTATGCTTTTTGCATACCTCTTAGAATAACAATTCCTATTCTAGCAACAATAAAAGTTAGCAAACCAAATGTTGCTGTTAAAAGAGATAATTTTAAACCTCCTGCAAATATTGCTGGATCAGCATTTCCCATAGCTTCAATAGAATCGAATGCTGTAATTAACCCGATGACCGAAGAGAAAAAACCAATGGCCAATCCTAATAAACTAGTATCAACCGCTAATTTTAGCATTTTTTTTGAGGTTTGAATATTCGTTTTTAGATTTAAAAACCCTTTCACTATAAAGAATAAAGACAATAACAAACAAATTAAAATAAGGTACATAAAAGAACCTCCTTCACTCATTCTATCAGCAAATGGATTTAATGTTATTAAAACAGTTGGTAATAAGATAACTAATTTCATAATTGATGGTTTAAAATTAAAATTATATAAATTTAAGTGAGATGTTCGATATAAAAACTTAAATGCGACGAACAACCAATTTAACAAAGGAATTAACCTGAATCTCCAAATTAATTTATTTTAGTTAATGTTTTAGGCGATTCGCCAGGCTGTTTAAATAATAATGAATTTGTTTCTAAATTAAAATTTAAAACCACTCCTAAAGATTCTAAAACAAATTCATCTTTATTCGTTGCTTTTAATATTTTCAATTCACTGCCTTCCGGAGCACCTTTTAACACTTTGCCATCTGTTTCAAAGACTAAATTAAAGGGCAAATCCTTAGACTTATAAATGCCTACATATTTGTTTAATTCTATTTTGTTCAAAGAAATCGTCGTAGAAACAGGCATATTTAATTCTTCTTCTTTTATAGCTGCAATGGCATTAAACATAATAGGCATCAAACCATAATCTAATGTATTTGTATTCAAGGCTATTGCTAACTTTTGCTCTGGAATATAGATGTACATGGATCTAAAAAAATCTATGGTACCATTGTGTGCAAAAATGGTCATTCCTCCCTTTTTGGCACTCATAATACCACTTCCATATTCCTTATTTATGGTTGTCATAATTTTAAAACTTTTTTCAGACATTAGTTTGCCATTAAATAATGCATTAATAAAAACAACTAAATCTGATGGATTAGAAACAATACCTCCTGCTCCACCTGGAATAGTTAAAATTGCCTGATTAGCTTCGTGTAGCGAACCATCATCTTTATAATAATATGATAAGCACTCGTTATTTGACGTGTTTATTACACTACCAAAATAAGTGTTTTTCAACTCTAATTTATTAACTATTCTTGAGTTCAAAATCTTGCTATAAGGTGCCTTTTCAAGATCTTCTAGAATATAACCTAAAAGCACATAGTTGGTATTACTATACTCGTGTTTAGTACCTGCTTCAAAATCTGGCTTATGGTTTGCCATCATGGTTAGCATTTGCGCTTTTGACGTTTCTATCTGTTCATTAAAATTCTCGTCAGCAGGAATATTAAATAAGCCACTTGAATGATTTAGCATATTTCTAATGGTAATATGTTCAGAACCTGGAATTTGAGGATAATATTTAGACAAAGGTTGATCTAGACTTATTTTGTTTTCATCTATTAATTGAAAAATAAGAACAGCTGTAAAGGTTTTGGTGATACTACCTATTCGAAATTTAGAACTTTCAGTAATTAGTTTATTCGCTTCCTTACTAACAAATTGATAACCAACAGATTTACTATAAACAGTGTTACCATCTTTAGTCATCGTTAAATTACCCATCATTTTTTGATCCTTATAAAGAGTTTCTAAAAATGCATCTAATGCGTCAAAATTTTGAGATTGTAGGTTTGAAAAATTCCAAACTACTAAAAATAAAAATAATATCTTTTTCATGTTATAATCTGTCTATATGGTTAATTGATTACAAACTTATGTTTAAAAAAAAATTAAATGATAACAATGCGATACTCTACCAAATTAGTATTGTTTTTAACCTATTTGTTAAATAGCTTGCTTAATTGGTTATCCGTCTATAAAAAAATGATGTACTAAAAAAACATCGTATTATTGTAGTACAAATTGTAGGTATGCTAACTAAAAAAGTCATTATAAAAACAATAGTTCATGTGTTGCTTCACATACTTTTTTGGAGTGCTGTTTTAATCTTTTTTACATATTTTTTTAGTGCTGGAAAAGACAGTTTCAATAACACCTTATTATTTTCTTTATTTTTAATGCCTGTTACTATAGCCACAACTTACGTATCCATTTATAAATTAATACCAGATTATTTAATAACCAAACGTTACTGGCTTTTTGGATTGTACAGCTTATATACCTTTATTATTTCCGGATACCTTATAATGGTTTCCATATTTTTTAGTCTGATATATATAGCAAACTTTGAGTATGAAGACATGAATCCCATTACCAGAAATATTTTGCTTGTAACGTCTGGAGTCTATTTGGTTGTTGTTATTGTAAGTGCTTTTAAATTATTAAAACTAAATCTGATTCAAGCCGAAAACACCAAAAAACTAGAAACTAAAATTTTAGAAACTCAATTAAAACTAAAAGAACAGGAGTTAAATTACTTAAAAATGCAAATTCATCCGCATTTCTTATTTAATACCTTAAACACTATGTATGGCTTTGCTTTAAAAAAAGCAGACGAAACACCAGAAATGATCTTAAAATTATCCAATCTACTAGATTATTTACTCTATCAAGTCGATAAACCATTTGTGTTATTAACAGATGAAATAAATCATATAAAAGATTATATCGAATTAGAAAAAATGCGTTTTAACAACACTTTAGATGTCACTTTTATCACTGAAAACATTTTAGAAAGCACCCAAATAGCGCCCATGCTACTTTTACCTTTTGTGGAAAACAGTTTTAAACATGGACATTTAAAAAATGGTGTTTTAACCATTAAAATCGATTTAAAATACACCTCTGATGGTCTTTACTTTTCTATAGAAAATTCTCACTCTAATTTAGGTGACACAAACAAAGGTATAGGTTTAGAAAACATACAAAAACGCTTAGATTTGTTATATAAAAATAACTACAAGCTAAATATTGAGGATTCTGAAAACCATTTTAAAGTGCAATTAAAATTAAACACAATCTAATTGAGCGTCACTAAAAACATATCCTGCTTAATTGTCGATGACGAAGCCATTGCTAGAGAAATTATTGCAACACATCTCTCTAAAATTAGTCATATAAATGTTATTGCTAATTGTAGTAATGCTATGGAAGCATTTAATGAAATAAGCCAAAACAACATCGATCTGGTGTTTTTAGATATTAATATGCCTGAAATTTCCGGAATCTCTTTTGCTAAATCCATTAATAAAAATATTAAAATTATTTTCACAACTGCTTATCGTGATTATGCTGTGGAAGGTTTCGAACTTCAAGCAGTCGATTACTTAATGAAGCCTATTTCTTTTGATCGCCTATTAAAAGCCGTAAACACTTATTTTGAAGTCAATACTAAATCAAGTTTTAAATCTATAAAAGAAGTAGAAAGTATCAACTTTATGTTTGTACGTGCAGATAGACGCATGATAAAGATTGATTTTGAGGCTATTATTTATGTAGAAAGTTATAGTGATTATATTAAGATCCATCTGGCTAACGAAACCATAGTCACACGTGAAACCATAAGTGCCATTGAAGCCAAACTGCCTAGTAGGCAGTTTATCAGAATTCATAGATCCTATATAATTGCATTGTCTCATATTTCTTCATTTACAAATGAACATATTGTAATTCATGGACAAGCCTTAACTATTAGTAGAAGCTATAAAAAGGAAGTTTTGGAATTGTTAGAGAGTTTTTGAAAGCATTACATAGATTCAACAAAATCTAAAAATACTTTTTTATGAAACTCTAAGTCCAGATTAGGTGAAAGTGATGCGCGAACAATGTAATCTTTATCGCCTTCCTTGGTGGTTCCCTGTGTTGAAGTTGCTGGAATGGTCCAATAACACCCTTTTAGCTGTCCATAACTCACACAGAACTTACTCTCATGAGGAATTCTAGTAATCATTAAGTTAATTAACTTCAAATTCAACATTCTTTTATTGGCTTCTTTTTCTTCATCTGTTTGTCCTTTTGTAGGAAGGTCTAATGAAAAAACAGATGGTGTAAATCCTTGTTCAGCTAAATCTTCTGACACAAAATTGATTTTTGCCTCTGGTAAGGTTTTTTGAATGAAATTTACAAATTCGCGTGTGTTTTTATAAGCATCAATGATGCGTTGTTTCATGGATGGCAATTGTTTGGCTAATATTTCATATTGAAGATCTGTAGCTTCATTATCACAAAGCGCTAAATGCATTTCTACTTTTTCCATCAATGTGTTAGTTTGCTTATTACCTACACAATAACCAGCTGTACATAGGCCTCCACTTGGAAATTTCGATCCACTAGCAAAAGAAATGGTTCTAACGCTTGAAAGCATGTCGTTTTCACCTAAAAAATGCACATTAGGACAAAATGTTTGATCTAAAATAAAAACAGGATCTATAGCAACTCCTCCAGTTGCAGTTTGGCGCTCTTGACTTAAAACGTCTTGTAATTTAAAAAGGTCTGGCACTTCAACTCTTGGATTGGTAGGGATTTCGGCAATGATGTATGGAATCGCGTCTTCTTTTGCAATTTGAGTTAATACGAAATCAATGCTTTGCACCATATCGTTTTCACCATCAACTAATAAGTCTACAATCTCTACATCATCCAAACAAGCTGCAATCCGTCTAGCTTGGTCGTTTGTGCCACCATAACAATTTGGAGGCACTATAATTTTAATTGCTTTTCCTCTATGGTTTTCAACTGCATCATGAATAAGTCCCATTAAAATAGCATATTGAATAGATAGACCACTAGATGCAACCAGAGCTTTTGTTGTGGTACCAGTTATCTCGTTAATCGAATTTAAAACACGTAATTTAACTGTTTCAATAGGATGTTTTTTGTACTCAATAGGAGACTTTGCTATCAGTGCTTTTAAAACAATCAGGCAATTAGCAGGCGTTATAGCAATGGTTTCTCTTCTTCTTACATGCTGAATATCTGAAACATAACCTTCGTTTTGTTTACCATTTACAATTAAAACACTTCCTAAGTTTTTATAAAGACTTATGTGAAAATCTATATTCGAATGAAGCTCTATGGCTTCAATTTTTGTTTGTTGTGAAATAAAAATGGTACTTCCGTCGAAGGCTGAAATCTTGTCTACACTATCTACTTTTTTTAATTCAAATGCATAACCATAAATGTTTTTGATAACCTCAGCGTCAAAAAAGTGAGGTAACTCACCTGTATAGGCTATTTGAGTGTCTTTTTTATCAAATACATTTTTTCTTAAGATGGCTAAAATAGGAATGGTCTGCGATGAGAAACTAATCACATTCTTAGATTCTAAATGATGCGTCTTAGCAATTACCCATTCCAAAATACAGGATAGTGGATGACCCAATCGAATGTAATCATATGCTGTTGGTAAATTATTTAATGAAGCTGTCTCAGAATTGTTGTGGTTATACAAGTATTCAAACTGCTCTAAAAATTGAGTTTTCGCCAATTTTTCATCATAAATATCTAATCGATGGGTTGTTAAGCGCAACCAATCTGTTGGCATATTATTCAATACTTCTTTTATATAATCTAGCATATTTTAATCTTCAATTTTACAGTTTCATCCTACTTATTACGATTGCAATAAATATTTGATAAATATAAACATATTACTAAAAACTAAAGAGTAAAACACTAATATAAACACAGTGACAGTTTATCTTAATCGGTCTCAAAACTACCCAAATCTATCTGAGGTTTTGGTCTGGGAAGTTTAAAGTATTCGTTTGTAGTATTATCGAGGTTTTTTATTATTCTATTAAAATTCTTCTCGTCTGGTTGAAGATTAATGTGTTTATTAATAATATTGCTTCTCTTATAAATAATAAAAGTATTTTGAACATTCGGATTAATTTTGTTGGTGTAAATTTCAGAGTTTTTATCAGTAAAAGATGGCACAAAAGTTAAGGCTACCTTTTTCAAACCAAGCTCATTACCTAGCCTTTTTAAATCTAAATTTCTCTGATTAAAATTATAATCCGTTTCATTGCCATACACAAAATACACTTTTAAGTATTTTTCTTTTTTAATACTTAAAGCATCCAAAAAGGTTAACCATTTCTTTATATCATCCCAATGTGGATTATTCCCTACAAAATATAAAATACCATGATACCATCCATACTTGCAAATTGGGCAAGTTTTCGTGCCTTTATCTTCACCAAAAGCATGAAATGGAGTAAAAGACATAATATCTTCACCAATGTTTTTTCCGGAGTTTAAATCAACTTTAGCACTTTCTGGGTAATCGGGAATATTCAATCCCAAATAAATATCTCGTTCACCAATCAGCAGGTTTTCTTTTTGCACAAATCGAATAACACCACTTCCTCCTCTATTGTTCATATTCTTTCTTCGTTTGCTTGTTAGGAGCACATCGTCATCAAATACAAAATCGTCTATATAATATGGTTCTTTTATACGTTCTTCTTTAATAGTTAAGTGTACATGTGCTGGTTCATTTCTACTTGGATAAGTTCCTGGTTTAACAGTATATATAGAATAAGTCCCGTTTTCGTCTGTTTTAACCCAACCTCTTATATAGCCATGAGTTTGGCCTAATTTATTTTTTGGCATGTTTCGTTCTTCACTTTCTTTTGTTTTATAAACGCCATTAATATCTGTTTGATAATAGTAGAGAATTACATTTGGGACTGGTGTTTTTCCATCTACATCATAAACAGTTCCAGTAAATAAGATTTTCTGTCCATTTAAATGCCATCCTGGACTTGTATCTATAGATGACAAGTTTTCTGGCATTTTATAGAAAAATGGAGGTTTCTTGTCAAAATCGTCGCTTAGCATTTGAGGTTGAATTTTAGGTGTTTGCCCTAGACAGTTAACCAAAATTAAGGATGTAATAAATACATACCAATACTTAAAAATATGTAACATGATTGTTGTTTTTCAATAAATGTAGTCTATAGAAGAAGTGATTCATTGAATATTTATGAGCAAATATCTGTGTGGAGGAAATACTTAGCTTACTGGAGTAGTTGTTGCCAATTATTTCGATAATGCCTACTGAGTCTTATAACCTGACCATTATCCAACTTTACGTCATAATCGCCATTACTTCTTGATTTTAGTTCTTTAATACATGTTGCATTTATAATGGTTGAACGATGTACTCTTAAAAATATGTTTGGATCGAGTTCCTTTTCAAACTCTTTTAAACTTTTAATATCTAAAAATTTTTGTTGGCTGGTATAAACAATAGAATAAGGTTTATCTGTGGAAATAAAAATAATAGAAGCTGTTGGTACAGCTATTAATTTTGATCCTATTTTGAACATCAATGTTTCGGAAAAAGTAGTTGTTGGATATGGCAACTTAACTTTTGAAACATAAATAATTGGAAAAATAATATACCAAGATAAAGCTATGTAGAACTGATTTGAAAATGCTGCATTAAACATATTTACAAATCGATGAGCAGGTGTAAATAACAAATAACTAACACCTACAAATAATGACGTAAATACAACAATGTGTAACAAACTAAAAGCAATACCAATTAAAAGATTATAAGGAAGTTTCCTTAATTTATTCTTAGGATTGATTTTTTTTATTAATTGATTATTGAAAATGGTAAATGGTATAAAAAATGCCCAAAACGTATTATAAAGCATGGATTCAGACAAATAAAAACCCGTATTTTGCAATTTACTATATATTAAATCTTGAAGTATAGCCAAAAACATTACAAATAAGACAATAATTAAATACATAGGTGTTTTACCTATTTTTGGTAACCTTAATTGTTTAATTATGTCAACTGATTCTTCCAATAATTTAGCTAATATTTAAACTCAGTTCTTTGTTGTGCTTATGTTATTCACCTAATAACCTTTCAATTAAATTAAGTGTTTCTATAGTTTTTTCTTTAACTTTTAAATGTCCTTTAATTGTATTATCAAAAGTAAACTCTCTTAATTTCAAAACTGTAGTGAAATTACCAACAAATTCTTTTTCATTGATATTGTTCCATAATATACTATCAATAATATTATTCTCTGGTGCATTTGAATTAACAACTGGAAAACTTTTTGAATAATTTGACACAACATCTAAATAGGAATTCAGATTACTTTGAAATCGTTTTAACTGATCTGTTTGCAAACTATTTAATTCCATTAATTTTTCTATTAATTCTCTATCAAGAAGTTCTATATTTCCAGAAGAAATAATCGTATTAAACGTATTGTTAGAATAGTCTCTTTTCACTTGAAAGGCATATTCGAATTCTTTTTTAGCAATTTTTACTATAGTATCAATTGTAGCTGATTGACTATAAATTCTATTTAAAAAATCATTTGTTTTATGATTGTCAGAAACTTGGATTTGAGTAATACGGTTTATATCGAGAGTATCTATGTTTAAATCATTCATCAAAGACTTCATGTAAAACACTTTCAGTTTGTTATTTTCCTTTTCTTGATTCCAATTATTAATTTGAAGTGCAATTAAAATTCCTATAACTACTAAAACAATTTCGCCAAAAGCATAAAGTAAATACTTGCTGAATTTATTTTCAGAGAGTAATCTTTGTCTAATTTTTCTAAAAAATTTTATCATTAATTTAATATATACTTATTTCGGACAGGGCAAACTTGTTGGTAACAGCTTTGTATTTGATTAGTAGCGTGTTTTAACAACTAATTTAGCAAATAAATACCGAATATACACGAGCACTGCGTACTGGTGCAAGCAAAATCCGAAAGGATCTTTGTAAGTAGGCGAAAACTATCAATAAATTATAAATGGTTTAAGACAGCATATTTTAAAAACATGAAACTTAGGTATATAACATAAGTAAAAATACGATTAAAATACGCTGACTTTTATAGAAGTACTAGTGTAAAAAATTAATACCATTCAACTTGTTTTACCACAGTACTTTGCTGCACTTTTGTTATTTTTCAATGCTTAGACTTTTTCCGTTCAATTCATTTAACAAATCCAATTGGAGCTCTTTATTTGCTACTAAAACACCTTTAAGTGCAGTTAATGCCCAAGATGTTTTAATACCTAAATCGAAAAGTAGTTGGTCTAATTCTCCGGTACCATATCGTTCCTTTAGTTTTGAATATGAGAAAACATTTTTCTCTCTTAAATCGTAATAATCGAGTTGCCTATTTTTAAATAATTCTTTGGCATCATTGATGTCATATTTTGATAAAAAAAGTTTTAATCTAGATTCCTTGTATTCAGATATCATTTTCATAGCGTCATTTACATTATCCTCTTGTTTAAAATAGTCATCTAACTTTACTCTAATATTATTTTTACTTACTTCCTTAATGTATTTAGAGTAATTAGCTTCAATGGCTAGGTTAAAAATTCTCGCAGCTCGTAACGTACTAAAATCAATTAATGAATCATTACTCAAAAGACCTTGAGAGTCTTGATAAATGTTATAGTGCATTGATTGATCATCGTTATAGTATTTAATATGTTCATTTATTCTATTCTCATCAACTACCAAATCCTTTAAAATACTACTATATAATTCTCTTTCATTTTTTCTAACTTTTCTTTGTTCATTCCAATTATTAATCGATAACGCAATTAAAATTCCAATAACAACCAGAATAATTTCTCCTATAGCGTATTTTAAATACTTACCGGGTTTATTTTCCGAAAGCAGTTGCTTTCTAATGTGTCTAAAGAACTTAATCATTTGTGTTACTTTTTAATGTTCTGCAAACGGCTATCTCAACCATATTCTACTCAATATTTGATTTTGTGTCGCAAAATAATGTTTCGATAATCTAAAGAATATTATCATTGTTTGTCGGTTTGTTACAATGAAGTACAACGCATTATTGCACTCTAAATATAATCATTACATTAAATAATTTAAAGTTTGAAAGTTTTTTTTAAATTTTTAATGTCTGAGAATTGATTAAAATAACAAAACAAACTTTTGTAAATATTAGAGTAAACTTAAAATATCAGTGAAAATTTTACTTATATTAAAAAAAATAAAAAATTAAATCATGAATCAAACAGTAAAAAAAACTCTATTAGTTGTAGGTATTGTGCTATTAGGATATGGAATCTATACATTAATTGCTCCTGAAGCATCTGTAAGTATTGGTGATTTAAGCATAGAGGCTCAAAATAACACAGATTCTTATATTACAATAGGCTTAGGATTAGCCGCTTTAGTATTAAGTTTTCTTAGTGGTAAGAAATAGATGGATTAAGAAAAAAGCAACCCAAATATGGATTGCTTTTACATGTTGTTTTTCTTTTAAAAACCTCTTAACTGCGTTGATGACTTTATTTTTAAATATGCAAAGCTCTATCGTCTGTAGCAGCTAAGGCAGCTTCTTTAATTGCTTCTGTAAATGTTGGGTGTGCATGAGACATTCTAGATACATCTTCTGCAGAGGCTCTAAATTCCATAGCTACTACAGCTTCGGCAATCATATCTGCTGCACGTGCACCAACCATGTGTACGCCTAAAATTTCGTCTGTCTTTTTATCGGCTAAAACTTTAACAAAACCATCTAAATCCATACTCGCTCTGCTTCTACCTAAAGCACGCATTGGAAATTGACCTGTTTTATATTCCAAACCAGCTTCTTTAAGCTGCTCTTCTGTTTGACCAACTGTAGCAACTTCTGGCCATGTATAAACCACACCAGGAATTAAGTTATAATCGATATGTGGTTTTTGACCAGCAATAGTTTCTGCAACAAAGGTCCCTTCTTCTTCAGCTTTATGAGCTAACATAGCTCCTTTAATAACATCTCCAATGGCGTAAATATTACTTGCCGACGTTTGTAAATGTTCGTTGACTTCTACTTGACCTCTATCATTTAATTTTACACCAGCTGCTTCAGCATTTAAACCATCTGTATATGGACGGCGCCCAACAGATACTAAACAATAATCGCCTTTAAACTCTACTTCTTCTCCTTTTTTGTTATCGGCTTTTACAATAACTTCAGCTCCTTTTCTTTCAACAGATTTTACTTTATGAGATGCGTTGATAGAGAATTTCTGTTTCTTTAAAACCTTGTTTAATTCCTTAGATAAACCAGCATCCATTGTTGGTATAATTCGGTCCATATATTCAATAACAGATACTTCTGCTCCTAAGCGTTTGTATACCTGTCCTAACTCTAAACCAATAACACCACCTCCAATTACAATTAAGTGCTTAGGGATTTCAGTAAGCTTTAATGCTTCTGTAGAGGTAATGACTCTTTCTTTATCTAATTTGATAAAAGGAAGGTTTGATGGTTTTGAACCTGTTGCAATAATAGTGTTCTTTGCTTCAATTTCAGTGGTTTCTTCACCTGTAATGGTAATATGAGTAGCATCTTTAAAGCTTCCTAAACCTTGATACACATCAATCTTGTTTTTCTTCATTAAGAAATCAATACCACCCGTAGTAGTGTCTACAACCGATTGCTTTCTAGCAATCATTTGTTTTAAATTCACTTTAATATCACTAGGAATATCTATTCCGTGTTCTTCAAAATGCTTCACAGCATCTTCGTAATGATGCGACGAATCTAAAAGTGCTTTACTTGGAATACAACCTACATTTAAGCAGGTTCCACCTAGAGTTGCGTATTTTTCTATAATGGCAGTTTTCATTCCCAGTTGTGCGCAACGAATAGCTGCTACATACCCTCCAGGACCAGAACCAATAATGGCTACATCGTATGAATTCATATAAATATTTTTTTCAAGTTGTGTTAAAACGAGTACAAAAGTACAAATGTTTTATGGGAAGGCAATAAAAGTATATTCTTAATAAGTGATTCTATTAAAAAAAAAGAGCAACCTAAACAAAAAGTTCAGCTGCCCTAATTTATATTTAATTCTCCCTTAGAACTAATTAATAGCTCAACAAAATTGAGGCTCTTTTGTTTTTTAAACAATACTCAATTTGAGTAAATTTTATTTTTTTTAAATCAAGCTTTTATTTGTTTTAAGCATTCCTATTAGTTCCCCTGTAGAAGAAATATGCAATTTTTTTAGAATATTTCTTCTATGTGTATCAACAGTATTTGAACTAATATTTAGGTTCTCAGCTATTTCTTTACTGGATTTATTTATAATTAATAACCTAATAACGTCTCTTTCTCGATTACTTAAACCATTGGTTAGAATTTTTTGAGTATAATTATTAAAATATTTGGTTTCGTATTCGTTATTATCATTTAAAAGCTTGGCAGTAGCCGTAATTGGCATACTAATTTTAGGATCTAAAACTGTGTAATGTGCTAACCCTATAATTGGTTTCATATCGACATCAAATTCTAAAGGAGTTGTGTTTTGAACAATATTCACGTATTCTGCATTAGCGTTTTTTAACCTATAATTCCATGTATAACTCATATGTTTTCTTTGGTCCAGAGGAATTTTATCTAGCGTAAACTCCATTAAATCGTTTAATGCTTTTAACCACAATTCAACATCTTCTGGATGAATACGATTCCAAAAATTTCGCATACCTTCATTTAACAAGGTGTCTCTATTTAAACCAATACAAGACGTCATGTTTTTACTAATAAATTCAAAGGTTAAATCTTGTGTATTTGTAATACAGAAAAATGTAGAACTGTAAGGTAGATAAGCATCTAATTCAATAATCTTTTTGATATGATGTGATAATACTGGATTGGAATACGATTTAAAAATGTCGTGATATATGTTTTTGATGTTTTTTATGAGCATGAATTAATATTAATTTTTCGGCAATATAAAAATTAGTAAAACAATTATATATTAATTGCTGTTGTATGTTTTACTTCATTAATTACAAACATGCTATGTGTACTTCCTATATGGTTGATGGATGTTAATTTATTGACCATAAACTCTCTAAAAGCTTCCATATCTTCCACAATGACTTTTAATAGATAATCGTAATCCCCACTTATATGGTAACACTCCATAACTTCCACTAAATTTGTAACTTCTTTTTCGAATTTAACAACATAATCCTGAGTATGTTGAATTAGTTTAATATGGCAAAAAGCTACAAAACTTTTTTCAACTTTTTCTTTATTAACCAAAGCAACATATTTTGAAATAACACCTTGATTTTCTAGTTTCTTAATACGCTCATAGACAGCTGTTACAGATAAGTTTAATTTTAACGAAAGTTGTTTATTGGTTTGTTTGCTATCTGCTTGTAATAAGTCTAATAATTTTTTGTCAATTGTATCGAAAGTCATTTTTGAAAAATTTTCAGTTTTAGTGAACACAATTCAACAAAAACTTATTTATAATCTACAAATATATCAATTGATAGATTTAAAATCCAATATTCATCATGTCTATTGATTAATTGTCTAATAATCTTCATTTTTACATCATATTTAACTTAAATTATAACTATTATGGCTTTTAAACCAGCAAACAACATACAGGATTTACAATATTTCGGAGAATTTGGAGGTGTTAATCCGTCAATTTCAGATTCATCTACATACACCTTTTTATCGGCAAAAACCATGTTCGACACCTTTGAAGGTAATGCCGACGGTTGTTATTTATATTCTCGACATTCAACACCTTCTAACTTATACCTAGGTGAAGCTCTTGCTGCCATGGAAGGTACAGAAACAGCAAACGTAACCGCTTCAGGAATGGGAGCCATTACTCCTGTAATCATGCAACTTTGTGGTGCTGGTGACCATATAGTTTCAAGTAGAACGATTTATGGTGGAACCTATGCCTTTTTAAAGAATTTCACTCCAAAATTTAACATTAAAACCAGTTTTGTAGATATCACGAAATTAGATGTCGTTGAAGCAGCTATAACTGAAAATACTAAAATACTTTATTGCGAATCTGTTAGTAATCCATTGTTGGAAGTAGCAGATATTGAAGGTCTTGCCAAATTAGCTAAAAAGCACAATTTAAAATTAGTAGTTGATAATACCTTTTCTCCTTTATCCATTTCACCAGTTCAATTAGGAGCAGATATTGTAATTCACAGTTTAACAAAATTTATCAATGGCTCTAGCGATACTGTTGGTGGTGTTATTTGCGGTACACAAGAGTTTATTAACGATTTACGTAATGTAAACGATGGTGCTTGCATGCTTTTAGGTTCAACTATGGACAGTTTAAGAGCTGCTTCAGTTTTAAAGAATTTAAGAACACTTCATATTAGAATGCAACAACATAGTTTAAATGCCACATATTTAGCTGAGAAATTTGAAAAATTAGGCTTAAAAACAGTGTATCCTGGATTGGCCTCACACCCTTCTCATGATTTGTTTAAATCGATGATGAATGAAAAATATGGCTTTGGAGGCATGCTAACTATTGATGTTGGTTCTCTAGATAAAGCCAATGCTTTAATGGAGTTAATGCAAGAAAAAAACCTAGGATATTTAGCTGTAAGTTTAGGTTTTTATAAAACATTATTCTCTGCTCCTGGAAGCTCAACCTCTTCTGAAATTCCTGAAGACGAACAAAAAGACATGGGATTAAGCGATGGCTTAATTCGTTTTTCAATAGGTTTGGATGCAGACATTGATCGTACTTTTAACACTATGTACCAATGCTTGAAAGAGTTAAATATACTGTAATTAGTCATTCCCTTTAAGACGTTTCCAAAAAACGTTTAAATCTTCACTTGATGGAGGTCTACCATAAAAAGGGAGAGCGTTCCAACGTTCTCCCTTCTTTTTTATAGTAAAACTAAAAATTGAAGAATTTGGATCTTCTAAATTTAAATATGGATATCTTAAATCGTTATAACGATAGGTGCCTACTTCTTTTTGAGGAATTAAATTATAATAGCCATTACTAAACCATGCTAAAGTTTTAATGTCTGGACTTTCAATTGAAACAAACTCATGATTTTTTGGAAGCTTCTGCCAATTTTCAACTTTAGAAACTCGATCTAATATGGAATAATAACCAGCATAATAATGGGTGTCTGTTTCAACA
Source organism: Flavobacteriaceae bacterium LYZ1037 (assembly GCA_003144015.1). Taxonomy (GTDB): domain Bacteria; phylum Bacteroidota; class Bacteroidia; order Flavobacteriales; family Flavobacteriaceae; genus Xanthomarina. Next base: position 225,989 of record QFWS01000005.1, read on the forward strand.
ACACCATACCAAAGCACATTGTTAAAAAATGTAGGCTGTGTTTGAAACCTATTATAAGTAATGCCATTCTCGACTAAAGATTTTTTAAAAACTGTATTCACATACCGTTTATTAGCTATAGTAAACAGCATATATAATGAACTTACAGATAAACCAAGCCTTGTAAAAAACAAACGTTTATTCGTGTTACGTTTATAAAACATGACAATAATAATACATATTAAAAAAGGAAAGGTGTAAAAAGGATCTACAACTGAAATATTATTAAATGCTACCCGATAATCTGAAAAAGGCAAGAACAGTTGGGTTCCGTAGGGAGTAAAACTATCTAAAATAGGATGTGTAAAAATTGACAAGAAAAACAACCAGATCCAATCTTTTCTAGTGGTTGTCTCTATTCGTTTTCCTCTATTATAAAGCCAATATACTAAAGCCCCTAAAATTAAGGCGGCTATAATAGCAAAAAATATAGAGTGCATAATCCCTCTATGAAAAGCCATTCTATCAATTTCATTTATGTAGAAAAGCTTTGCTAAAAAAACATCCATATCTGGAATGGTTCCCCCAATGGCTCCAAAAAGTAATGCTTTATTTCCTATTTTTTTTCCTAAAGCTATTTCGCCACAGGCAGCTCCTAAAACAATTTGAGTAATTGAATCCATTCATTTTTAAATCGGAAAACAAATGTACACAACTTAATCGATTTGCATACTTAAAGTGAAAATCGTAACATTACAATCCTAAACAACTGACTAAAAAAATGCAAGACGATAAAAACCTTTCTGAAATTGAAATAGAAGACCAGACAATTATTGAAAATAAGGAACTTAACATTTGGGAAGCCTTAATTCCTGTAGTTCTTTTAATGATGATGTTAGCCTACAACATCTTTCTTGCAGATGGTGAAGCTCTAGGTGAATATTCAAATCAGTTTATATTATTAATTGGTGGTGGTATTGCTGCAATCGTTGGTTTTTTTAACAAAGTTAAAGCGCGCTTAATGTTAAAAGAAGTTTGGGAAAATTTACGCAGTGTCTTTGTACCCATTATGATTTTATTTTTAGTTGGAGCTTTAGCTGGAACCTGGTTAGTAAGTGGCGTGATACCTGCCATGGTATATTATGGTTTACAAGTGTTAAGTCCTGCCATTTTTTTACCAGCCTCTGTAATTATTTGTGCTGTTATTTCTATTGCTACAGGTAGTTCTTGGACAACTTCTGCAACGGTTGGTATTGCTTTAATTGGAATTGGTTCTGCACTTGGTATCCACACTGGAATGATTGCTGGAGCTGTTATTTCAGGTGCATATTTTGGTGATAAAATGTCTCCATTAAGCGACACAACAAATCTTGCTCCTGCTATGGCTGGCACAGATTTGTTTACCCATATACGCTACATGACTTTTACAACTGTACCAACCTTAATAATTACTTTAATTGCATTTACCATTATAAGTTTTTCAATAGAAACAACAGGTAATACAGATTTAAGTAGCCTTCTAAATAGTATAGAGAACACTTTCAATATTACCCCACTATTATTTATAGTACCATTAGCCGTTATAGCGCTTATTTTGTTAAAGACAAAACCTCTAATTGCTCTAGGAACGGGTGTTTTACTTGCTGCTGTTTTTGCTTTTATTTTTCAACCAAACATTCTTGACGGATTAGCATCTTCAAAAATTGGATCTATTGTGAATGCTATTTTTACAGACACACAAATAACCACAGATAATGAAAAACTAAACGATTTATTTTCGGCTGGTGGAATGAAAGGGATGCTTTGGACTATCTTTCTAATTTGTTGTGCCATGGTGTTTGGAGGTGTGATGGACGCAATTGGATCTCTTTCCAGAATTACCAAGGCCTTATTATCTGTTGCCACTACTGTTTTCGGATTATTTGCAAGTACTGTAATTAGTTGTTTAGGTTTAAATGCTATTGCTAGTGATCAATATTTAGCCATTGTTATTCCTGGTAAAATGTTTAAAAAAGCATATCAAGATAAAGGTTTAGCTCCTGAAAATTTAAGTAGAACATTAGAGGATTCAGGAACTGTTACATCAGTTTTAATTCCTTGGAATACTTGTGGCGCATATCAATCTGGTGTTTTAGGCGTTAGTGTAGCAGATTATTTTGTATACGCCATCTTTAACTGGTTAAGTCCGTTTACGACTCTTTTCTTTGCAGCTCTTCAAATTAAAATCAGACAAATTTCAGATAAATAGAGTTTATTTATTGATTTTTAATTTTACTATAAACAAAAATTATAGTGTGATAAAAAATTAAGATTTTAATTAGCCCAAAATAATGCCTTAGTAAGCTATATTTGCAGTAACAAAAAATACTAATAATTAAACTTAAAAAATATGGCATTTGTAGGAAAAAAATTCCCGGATTTAAACGTAGACGCAATGAACGAAATGGGTGACACCTTTAAAGTAAACGTTCTTGAAGAAGCAGTAAACAACAAGAAAAAAGTAGTTTTATTCTGGTATCCAAAAGATTTCACATTTGTTTGCCCAACCGAATTACATGCATTTCAAGCTGCTATGAAAGAGTTTGAAAAACGTAACACAATAGTAATTGGTGCATCGTGTGATACACCAGAAGTTCATTTTGCTTGGTTAAGCACTGCAAAAGATAATGGTGGAATTGAAGGAGTAACTTATCCAATTTTAGCAGATTCTAATAGAAATTTAGCTTCTACTTTAGGTATTTTAGATATCACTAACGAACAATACAACGAGGAAACGGGTGTTGTTACTGTAGATGGTGACAATGTAACATATAGAGCTACTTATATTATTGACGAAGAAGGTACAGTACAGCATGAAAGTATTAACAACATGCCGTTAGGTAGAAATGTCAATGAATATTTAAGACTTATTGATGCTCTAACTCACGTTCAAGAAAAAGGTGAAGTTTGTCCAGCAAACTGGGAAGAAGGTAAAGATGCCATGCAAGCAAACGCTAAAGGCACTGCTGCATATTTAGCTTCTCACTAAATTCATAAATTCTAACTCTCAAATTCCAAATCACGAAATATGTTGTAGAATTTGGGGGTTAGAACTTCACAACCTACTGGCAATATAGGGTATTTTAACTTTAAAAATTTAAGAGATATGGTACAAGAATTAGAACAAGATAATTTACAAGATATAATAAATAATAACGATACCGTTGTTGTTCAATATTCTGCAACTTGGTGTGGTAATTGTCGAATTATGAAGCCAAAATTTAAAAAATTAGCTTCAGAAAGTGAAGGCAAAGTTTTTGTTATTGCAGATGCTGAAAAATTTCCAGAATCTAGAAAACTAGCAACTGTTGATAATTTACCAACCTTTGCGACTTTTAAAAAAGGAGATTTTATAAATCAAGTACAAACAAATAAGTTTGATGTTTTAAAAGAAATGGTTGATAACTTAAATTAATTTTAAATGAAATTACCAATCATCAAACACCTAACACAATTCATTGAAGAAAACGATGAAGATTTTGTTATAGAGACTATTGAAACTTTAGAAGCTTTAACCGAAGTTCCATCTCTAAAAGACGAAGAACTCGATGTTATTGGAGAATTAATTTCCAATATGTATGGAGCCATTGAAGTAACAAAAATGATTAAAGAAGGCACACCTAAAAAAGAGGCCTTAAATAATTTCATGAAACGTGTTCTTGGCTCTATTGATTCTTAAACAAACATATTACTAATTAAAAAGCCTCTTAATCTAAAGATTAAGAGGCTTTTTGTTAGAAATGAATACGAATTTACTCCTTATCGCTTTCCATTTCTTCTTCTTTCACTGCCTTTGTTTCAACAGCATGCTCTTCTCTTGCTTTTAATTCAGCTTTTTCTTCTTTTACCTCAGATTCAGCTTGAACTTGAGATTGTTCCTGAACTTTAGTTTTTTCTACAGTTTTCTTATCTGTATTACTATCTGCTGTTTGTGCAGATGTCATTTGAGACAATCCTAAAAAGCAAGTTAATAATAAGGCTCCAAATAGTTTTTTTGATACTGTCATAATAATAGGTTATTTATATTTATAGATTTGTTTCCTTATCTACGCAGTAAAGCTTATCGTTAGATGTTCAAAAACTTAGTTTAACAAATAACTAACATATTATTAACATCAATACAAATTATAAATTATTGAAAACTAATAAATTGGATAACACTTTCTTAAATTAATAAAATCTAAAAAGGCATACTAGTTAAACTCTTAATTTATTAGTATTTTTATTAAAAATTAAAACACACTTATTATGGCAACAGTAACTTTACATGGAGATAACATACAAACTTCTGGAACACTACCAGAAGTTGGAATAAAAGCACCAGACTTCAAACTAACTACAAACGAATTAGGCACGAAGTCTTTATCCGATTTTTCAGGAAACAAAGTGGTATTAAACATTTTTCCTAGTGTAGATACAGGAACATGTGCACAATCTGTTAGACAATTTAACCAAGAAGCTGCAGAATTAGACAACACCAAAGTGTTGTGTATTTCTAGAGATCTCCCTTTTGCTTTAGCTCGTTTTTGTGGAGCTGAAGGTCTTAATAATGTTATTACTTTATCAGATTATAAAGATGGTCGTTTTGGAAAAGACTATGGCTTAAATTTTATTAATGGTCCCTTAGAAGCATTACACTCAAGATCTGTGATTGTTTTAGACGAGAATGGTACAGTTAAATACACCGAACAAGTTTCTGAAACTACCGAAGAACCAAATTACAAAGCTGCTCTTGAAGCTTTATTAAATGACTAAAAAAGGGTCTTTCTTAATAAATAGAATAAAGAGTATTAAATATGCAGTTAGAGGAGCATGGCTTTTGATAAAAACTGAAGCTAGCATTCAGGTTCAGGTCTTTATAGGAGTCATTATGACGATTTTTGGATGTTATGTAGGACTTAATACCACAGAGTGGATTGTTCAAACCTTAATTATTGGTTTAATTATTTCAATTGAAGGTATTAATACTGTTATTGAAGAAATAGCAGATTTTATACATCCAGAATTTCACCAAAAAATTGGACTTATAAAAGACCTTGCTGCTGGAACCGTTTTTATATTTGCTATTATAGCAATAATCATTGGTTGCATTATTTATTTTCCAAAGATTTTTTAAATACTTTTAGGACTAGGATAAACGTTTGTAATTTGTATTTTTGTTGCATTGTGAAAACAATGTAATCTGAATCATTTTATAAATTAGATAGACGTTTTTTCAAAAATAAGTATGGCAAAAAAGAAAATTAAAACTCGCAAAGAAAGCAAACCTAAATTTAAAGCCCCAAGTTTTAAGTTGTCCAATCAACAAAAACTAGTATTGGGTAGCTTTTTAGCCATTTTAGGTCTTTTGCTTTTTATTGCATTTATATCTTACATTTTTACAGGAAAAGCCGATCAAAGTACGCTAACAGAGTTTACATCTCGAGAGGTTAAAACTGAAAACTGGTTAAATAAAACTGGTGCTTGGTTAAGTGACTTTTTTATATATAAAGGATTTGGTGTTGCTTCTTTTATTTTTTCAGGACTCTTATTCCTTTCTGGTGTTTTTATTTTAACAAATTCTAGTTCTAGTAAATTACGAAAACATTGGTTTTGGGGAACCTTTATTGTGATATGGCTTTCCATTCTGCTTGGCTTTTTTGCAGATTCTTTAGATATTTTAGGAGGCACCATTGGTTTTGAAATGAATAGCTTTTTACAAGATTATTTAGGAAAAATCGGGACTTCATTATTACTCGTTTTTCTATTCATTACATATTTAGCCATAAGATTTAATGTTACAGCAGACTCTTTTAAAAACCTGTTTCAAAAAGCTTCAAAAGATATTAAAAAAGAGTTTAATCCTACAGATGAAGATATCTCTATACCAATTGATAACGATTTAACTGCTGAAGCACAAGACATTAAATCTGCTTTTGATTTAGACTTAAATAACAAGACTGAAGAGAAAGACGTTATTTTAAAAGAAGACAAGCCAAAACCAAAACCTGAAGTAGAAAAAGAAGAATCTGAAATGACGATTGAAGTGGAAGAAGTAGCTGAAGAGCTCTCAGAAACAGATAATCTATCTAATAAATTAGTAGAAGATTTTGGCCTCTTCGACCCTACTTTAGAATTAAGCAATTATAAATTTCCTTCTTTAGAATTATTAAAAAAATATGAAACAGAAGGCATTACTATCAATCAAGAAGAACTTGAAGAAAATAAAAACCGGATTGTAGAGACTTTAAACAATTATAAAATTGGTATTGCTAGTATTAAAGCAACCATTGGACCAACAGTAACCCTTTATGAGATAGTTCCAGATGCTGGCGTTAGAATTTCTAAAATTAAAAATCTAGAAGACGATATAGCCTTATCGCTTTCAGCATTAGGAATTAGAATTATAGCTCCAATTCCAGGAAAAGGTACCATTGGAATAGAAGTACCAAACAAAAACTCTACTATTGTTTCTATGCGATCTGTTATTGCATCTCAAAAATTTCAAAAGTCAGATATGCAATTGCCTATTGCTTTAGGAAAAACCATAAGTAACGAAACTTTTGTGGTAGATTTAGCAAAAATGCCTCACCTATTAATGGCTGGAGCTACAGGTCAAGGGAAATCGGTTGGATTGAATGCCGTACTTACCTCTTTACTTTATAAAAAACATCCTGCTGAAGTAAAATTTGTTTTGGTAGATCCTAAAAAAGTAGAACTTACTTTATTCAACAAAATTGAGCGTCACTATTTAGCAAAATTACCAGATAGTGAAGATGCCATTATTACAGATAATACTAAGGTAATCCATACTTTAAATTCCTTGTGTATTGAGATGGATAATCGGTACGAAATGCTTAAAAATGCTTTATGCCGAAATATTGCAGAGTACAATGTAAAGTTTAAAGCCCGAAAATTAAATCCAAATGATGGTCATCAATTTCTACCTTATATTGTATTGGTAGTCGATGAGTTTGCAGATTTAATTATGACAGCTGGTAAAGAAGTAGAAACACCAATAGCCAGATTAGCACAATTGGCTCGTGCTATTGGAATCCACTTAATTATTGCAACCCAAAGACCCTCAGTAAACGTAATTACCGGAATTATAAAAGCTAATTTTCCTGCTAGAATTGCCTTTAGAGTAACTAGTAAAATAGATTCTAGAACTATTTTAGATGGTTCTGGAGCAGACCAGTTAATTGGTCGTGGAGATATGCTTTATACTCAAGGAAATGATTTAGTACGTATTCAATGTGCTTTTGTAGACACTCCAGAAGTCGAAAAAATAACAGACTTTATTGGTTCGCAAAAAGCCTATCCAGATGCCTACCTTTTACCTGAGTATGTTGGTGAGGAAAGTGGCACAAGTCTTGATGTAGATATCGCAGATAGAGATAAACTATTTAGAGAAGCTGCAGAAATTATTGTTACAGCACAACAAGGCTCAGCCTCTCTTTTGCAACGTAAATTAAAATTAGGCTATAATCGTGCAGGTAGATTGATAGATCAATTAGAAGCTGCTGGTATTGTAGGTGGTTTTGAAGGTAGTAAAGCCAGACAAGTTTTAGTCCCAGATTTAGTAGCACTAGACCAACTTTTACAAAATGAAAGTTAATAAATAAGTCATTTAAAATATTTTTAAAATGAAAAAAATAATAGTAATATTTACCCTCTTTATGTATGCATTTACTTTCGGTCAAGACAGTAATGCCAAAGCACTTTTAGACGAGGTGTCACAGAAAGCAAAAAGCTATGAAAACATCTCAATAGATTTCAAGTATGCGCTTGAAAATTCGGCAGAAAACATCAAACAAGAAACTCGTGGAGATGTTGTGATGCAAGGAGATAGATACAGACTGAATATCTTAGGAGCTACACGAATTTTCGACGGAAAAACCTTGTATAGTATTAGCCCAGATGATGAAGAAGTTACTATCTCTTCAGATGTTTCAAATGAAGATAGCAACATTACTCCAAGTAAAATGCTTTCATTTTATGAAGATGGTTACACCTATAAAATGGATATTATTCAAAATGTTAAAGGTAGAAAAATTCAATATGTTAAATTAACACCAATAGATTCTAATTCTGAAATAAAAAATGTGTTATTAGGTATCGATGCCCAAACCAAACATATTTATAACCTCATAGAAATTGGTAAAAATGGTACTAAAACAACTTTAACTGTTAATTCTTTTAAAACAAACGAACCTATATCGAAATCCTTATTTACTTTTGATCAGAACAAGTTTAAAGATTACTACATTAATAAATTGGATTAAGTAACGTGTGAAAATTTTAGATAGATACATACTAACCTCATACTTAAAAACTTTTATCAGCGTGTTTGTTATACTCATGCTGATTTTTGTTTTACAAACCATCTGGCTTTATATTAAAGAATTAGCTGGTAAAGATTTGGATATGGTTGTCGTTGCTAAATTCTTACTCTATTTTTCACCAAAACTTATTCCTCTTGTTTTACCCTTAACTATTTTATTAGCGTCTATTATGGTCTTTGGTAATTTTGCCGAAAATTATGAATTCGCTGCCATGAAATCTACTGGTATTTCTCTTCAAAGAGCTATGGCTGGATTAAGTGTATTTATAGTGGTTTTAGGTATTACCACATTTTTCTTTACAAACAATGTAATTCCTTGGGCAGAATACAACTCCTACAATTTACGGAAAAACATTGCTAAACTAAAACCTGCAATGGTTATTGCCGAAGGGCAATTTAATGAAGTTGGAAGTGAATACAATATAAAAGTAGCCGATAAAAGTGGTGATAGAGGTCAATTTTTAAAAGAAGTTTTAATCCACAAAAAAACAAGTAAAAAATCTGGAAACTATACAACCATTTATTCTAAAACAGGAGAGCTTATTGGTGAAGAAGACTCTGATATTTTACAATTGATTCTTTATGACGGTTATTTTTATGACGACACACCTCCTAAAGACTACCAAAAAAGGCAAAAAAAGCCAATGACGAAAAGTTCTTTTGAAAAATATACTATAAATGTAGATCTATCAAGTCTTAATAATATTGATTTAGAGCAAAAAGATATTAATGATAAGTATAATATGCTTAACATTAAAGACTTAAGCTACACCATTGATACTTTAAAAATTGATAGAGAAAAACATATTACTGAACTAGCTTCGAATTTATATATAAGAACGACATTACCAACGCTTAACAATGGTATATCATTAAAAAAAGATACAATATATAACGGAGCTATTTTAGATTTATATTCCAATAGAGATAAAGTACAGTTGCTAGATTTAGCATCTAATTCTTTTAAAAGCACATCTCAAATTATAGAGAGTAAAGAAAAAGGATTAAAAACAAAAAGTATTTGGTTAAATAGACACATTATAGCACTTCATGAGAAGCTAGCCTTAGGTTTTGCATGTATTATTTTGTTTTTTGTTGGCGCGCCTTTAGGAGCTCTTATTAGAAAGGGTGGTATTGGACTACCTATGGTTATTGCTATTTTACTATTTTTAACCTATCATTTTATCGGTATTTTTGCAAAAAACAGTGCGAAAGACGGAAGTTTAAATCCTATTTTTGCATCTTGGTTCTCCACTATAATTATGTTACCTCTTGGTGTATATTTAACAAAAAGAGCTACAGAAGATCGAGGATTATTTGAATTCGATTATATACTTGAGCCTCTAAAGAAATTATTTAAGGTAAAATCTAAAAAAACAGCTAAAGAAGTTTCTCAACTTCCAGAAGATGTTTTAAAAGATTTACAAAATAAACACGGTGTACAAAAAGAACCTTTAGCTCTAGCTGAAGATTTCGAAACTATTATGAAAAGGCATTCAGATTATAAAGAATATGCTAGGTTTTCGTTCATTTTCTATATTATTGGAGCTATCCTTTTACCCTTATATTTTATTCTTAAAAATAACAAACTAGAAGAAATTGCTTTAGTGTGCTTGCAATTAAGCATCATATCCTTCTTTGTTTTTACAATCTATTTTATTTTTTCACTTATAAAACTTTATAAAATCTACAATTTAATAAAGGTAAAAGGGTTTACTAAAAATCCTGTAGTTATCATATTAGGTTTTATTTTTTATCCACTAACCCATTATTTAAGAAGAAATAAAATTAACGAAGACCTTTCTAATAGTTTAAAATAAGCTATAACTTTGCAACATCTTTAATAGTTCAATTATGTCCACGCTAAAATCAGTAAAAAACACTTCTGAAATCCAATTACATAGTATTGAAGAAGCCATAAACGATATAAGAAACGGTAAGGTTATTATTGTTGTAGATGATGAAGACAGAGAAAATGAAGGTGATTTTTTAGCAGCTGCCGAAATGGTAACACCTCAAATGATCAATTTCATGGCAACTCATGGTCGTGGTCTAATTTGCACGCCTTTAACTGAAAAACGCTGTAAGGAGCTTGAATTAAATCCAATGGTTCATAACAACACAGATCCAATGGAGACAGCTTTTACCATTTCTGTAGATTTACGAGGCAATGGAGTAACTACAGGTATTTCTGCAGGAGATAGAGCAAAAACCGTAAAAGCTCTTGTAGATGATAATATTAAACCTTTTGAATTAGCACGACCTGGGCATATTTTTCCATTAGTAGCAAAACAAGGTGGTGTTTTACGTAGAACAGGACATACTGAAGCTGCAATAGATTTCGCGAGATTGGCTGGTTTAAAACCTGCAGGCGTGATTGTGGAAATTATGAATGAAGATGGCACCATGGCACGTTTGCCACAGTTAATGAAGGTGGCAAAAAAATTCGATTTAAAAATTGTTTCAATTGAAGATTTAGTGGCTTATCGCATGCAACACGACTCTTTAATAGAAAAGAAAGAAGATTATATTATTGAAACGCGTTTTGGAAAATTTAGATTAAGAGCGTTTCAACAAACAACAAACGATCAAATACATATCGCACTAACAAAAGGTTCCTGGTCTAAAGACGAACCTGTTTTAACTCGTGTTAATGCTACATTAGTGAATACAGATATTCTTGGTACGCTAACAAATAATGCAGAAGAAAAGCTAGATGATATGTTTAAAGTTATCAATGATGCAGAGAAAGGTGCTATTATTTTTGTCAATCAACAATCACAATCCATGAATCTTTTAAAGCGATTGAATGTTTTAAAAGAATCTCAAATTGAAGGTCAAATAGTCAAAGCTCCTCGAATAGAAATGGATCATAAAGATTTTGGTATTGGAGCACAAATACTACATCATTTAGATATTCATAAACTACGCCTTATTTCAAATAGCGAACAGACCAAGCGTGTTGGTATGATTGGTTATGGATTGGAAATTGTTGAATATGTGAATTATTAAAAAAAAAGGGAATCAAATCATTTAACATAATTTCAATTCCCTAATTTTCAATTAATAGCTTCTTTATAGTTTATTCCACCACTATTTTTTTAGTAATTTGTCCGTTGTCTGTAAATATTTTTACAAGATAGATTCCAGCTTGTAAGTGGTTGACATTAATTTTAGGACTGTCTGCAACTTGTTTTACTTTCTTTCCTAAAATATCATAAATTTCTACCTGTTGAATTTTATAAGTTGTTGCAATATGTATATAGTCTGACGTTGGATTTGGATACACCGAAATAGATCCATCCTCTAACAATTGACTAGGAACAGAAAGTGTTTCTAAATTAAAGCTTTCCAGTCCTGGAATATTTCCAGT
>QFWS01000006.1 GCA_003144015.1 Flavobacteriaceae bacterium LYZ1037
CATTCGTTAGAAATTCATTTAATATAAACATAAAAAAATGGCTTTGTGCAAACAAAGCCATTGATTTCAAACGATTTACATTTAGTAGCGGGAACTGGACTCGAACCAGTGACCTTCGGGTTATGAGCCCGACGAGCTACCTACTGCTCTATCCCGCGATTTAATTCCTAAACAATTTTCTTAGCTTTTAACTTTCGGTTCATAATGCCGACTCAATCATTTTAGGACTGCAAATATACAATGCTTTTTAAATATAACAAGAACATTTTTAAAGAATTTTATTGTTCGATGCTTTTTGCATTAAATGACACTAATTCTAATTTTAAAAATTTAGCTGTAATTTGAATGGGATTGCAACAAACTTCGCAATCTTCAACATATTCCTGTTCTGGTTGAGAGTGATCTAGTAACATCGAAATTGTTTCCCAGCAATGTGGACATTGAAAAAAGTGTTCTTCCATAAACAATAAAGATATAAAAAAAGACCATCTTTTCAGATAGTCTCGTTTTGGTTATTAATCAATTAATTAATACTTAATCGTTATCTGTTATTACGGTTCCTGGATCGAATTCCAATAAACTATTTGGCATTTTCCCTTCACCATCTATAACACTTACATATTCTTTATCAAAATTATTATCGCTAACCATAAATGTACTTAACTCCGTTAAATCTGTTACTTGATAAGGAACCGTTCCTGTTAAATCATTACTAGCTAAGACTAATTCTTTTAATTGGGTTAATTGACCTAATTCTACAGGAATTTTTCCATCTAATTTATTATCAATTAAGCTTAATACTTCAAGTTTGTTTAAGCTTGCTATTTCTGAAGGAATATTTCCAGTTAAAAAATTACTTCCTAACATCAATTCTCTTAAATTTACTAGATTTCCAATTGACGTTGGTATTTGACCCGTGAAACTATTACTATATAATTTTAAAGTTTTTAAATGAGATAGGTTTCCTATTTCATTTGGAATTTCACCTTCTAACTTATTCATAAATAATTCTAAAGATGTTAATCTTGTTAGGTTTCCTAATGAAAGTGGTAATTCTCCATCTAATTGATTAAACCCAAGGTTTAAGCTTCTTAAGTAAATTAAATTGCCTATTTCTTGAGGTAGTGTTCCTTGAAGGTTATTAAAATGCAAGTTGATTTCTATTACTTTATCGTTAACGACAGTTACGCCATACCAATTTTCAATAGGTTCGTTTAAATTCCAAGAATTATTCCATGCGTCACCATTAGTAGAGTTATAAAGAGCTATTAAGGCATCTTTCTCGTTTTGAGTCACTTCTGAAAATGACAAAGTGGTTACAAAAAAACAAAATATGATAAGAGTATAAGTTTTCATATGTCTTCGATTTGGGATTAATCTCTAACAATATTAGACTTAAATAGGATAATAAACAAATTTATTCGATGAAATGCATGTTTTGAGAAAATTTACAGGAATTACAAATCAACTATTTATAAGTTTTCAAGAGCTTCTTGAACTGTTTCCCATTCTATCATAAAACCCTCAAGTTTTTGTTTTTTTGAATTGTAATTATCAAAAAAGTTCGAATTAGAAACTGCTTTGTCATAATTTGTGGCTAGTTCTACATCCATTTCCTTAATATCTTTCTCTAACTGTTGAATCTTAGACTCTAAATTGCTTAACTTATTATTTAAAGACTTTGTTTTCTTTTGCTCTTCATAAGTTTGTTTGTTACTTTCTTTTGGAGTTTCTTTTATTACATCTCGTTTTTCAACCTCTCGTAAATTCTCTACATTTCTTTGTTGTAAATAAAAATCTATATCTCCAAGATATTCTTTTATTTTATGATCTTTAAACTCATAAACACTATCTGTAAGGCCTTGAAGAAAATCCCTGTCGTGAGAAACCAAAATAAGTGTGCCTTCGAATTTTTTAAGAGCTTCTTTTAAAACATTCTTTGATTTTATATCCAAGTGATTGGTTGGCTCATCCATTACCAACACGTTTAACGGTTGAAGCAATAATTTAGCTAATGCCAGTCGATTTCTTTCGCCTCCAGAAAGGACTCTTACATACTTCTCTGCCTCTTCTCCTCTAAAGAGAAAAGAACCTAATATGTCTCTTACTTTACTTCTATTTTTTTCGTTAGCTGCATCAATCATGGTATCTAGAACAGTTTTGTTTCCGTCTAGATATTCTGCTTGATTTTGAGCGAAATATCCTATTTGTACATTATGACCTAAATTTATTTCACCTTGATGCTTTATTTCACCTACAATTATTTTTGCTAAAGTAGATTTTCCTTGACCATTTTGTCCAACAAAGGCTGTTTTAGAATCACGCTCAATAGTGATGCTAATATTTTTCAACACTTGAGTGTCTCCATAATTTTTTGAAATATTATGTGCTTCAATCACTACTTTTCCAGGAACAATAGATACTGGGAAATTAAGTTTCATCACAGAATTATCATCTTCATCAACTTCAATGCGTTCTATTCTATCTAGTTTTTTAATTAAAGATTGAGCCATTGTTGCTTTAGACGCTTTAGCTCGAAACTTTTCAATTAACTTTTCGGTTTGTTCAATTTGCTTCTGCTGATTTTTTTGAGTTGCTATTTGTTGCTCTTTTATTTCTTGACGTAGCACTAGAAATTTAGAATAGGGTTTGTTGTAGTCGTATATTCTGCCCAACGATATTTCAATAGTTCTATTGGTAACGTTATCTAAAAACATTTTATCGTGAGATACAATAACGACAGCTCCTTGATAATTTTTCAGAAATCCTTCTAACCAAATAATCGATTCGATATCTAAATGGTTTGTAGGTTCATCCAGGAGTAGAATATCATTGTTTTGAAGTAATAATTTGGCCAACTCAATACGCATACGCCAACCTCCAGAAAATGTATCTGTTAGTTTTTCGAAATCGTTTCGTTTAAAGCCAAGGCCTTGAAGTATTTTTTCTGTTTCACCTTGGTAGTTATAACCTCCAAGAATTTCATATTGATGTTGCACGTCATTAAGATCCACCATTATTTGATGGTAACCATCACTTTCGTAATCTGTACGTTCAACCAATTGATGATTGATTTCTTCCATTCTAGCTTCCAAAGCTTTTATTTCATGAAAAGCTTCGTAAGATTCCTCCAATACAGTTCTCCCTAAAACAAAATCGATATCTTGTTTTAAAAATCCAATGCTTAAATTTTTATCTGCAGCAATCTGTCCTGAATCTGGTTCTAATTCTTTTGCTAAAATTTTTAGCATGGTCGATTTTCCAGCGCCATTTTTTCCAATTAATCCAATTCTATCTCCAGGACTTAATTTAAAAGTAATGTCTTCGAATAAATATTCCCCTTGAAAAGAAATAGAAAGATTATGAATGTTAAGCATTTTTGTTACTATTGTTACAGAGCATTATTAAATAAAGTGATAGTTTTGTAAATTCTTACAAAGCGCAAAAGTAATAGTTTTAATCATGATAAAAAAAGGAAGTAAACTTTATAGCATTCTTTTAGGAGCTTGCCCTAAATGTCACCAAGAATCCATGTATTCGAATAAAAACCCTTATATTTTAAGAGATGTTTTAAAAATAAATGAGACTTGTTCGCATTGTGGTATAAAATATCGCTTGGAACCTTCATTTTTTTATGGTTCTATGTATGTTAGTTATGGGGTTGGAATTGCTTTTGCCGTTGCTGCTTTTATCATTAGTTATTTGTTTATTGGCAGTAGCTTATTAACAGCTTTTATTGCAATTGTTGGCACATTAGTTGTTTTTGGACCTATTATTATGCGTATTTCTAGAAATATCTGGATTAATATGTTTATTCATTACGATAAGACCATGGTTAAGAATAAAACCGAATAATATCAATTTCATTGTCTAAAATCTGCTTGTTTTCTATATTATTAAAAAGCTGTTTGGCAACATAAGGCCCAATCATAACACCTCTGGTTCCAAGTCCATTTAAAATATACATATTATGGTGTTTTGGATGTTTTCCAACTAAAGGTCTTCTATCTTTTACTGTTGGTCTTATTCCTGCTACTTGATTAACCACTTTAAAAGAACAATTTAAAAATGTTTTAAGCTTCTTTAAGAGCTCTTCTCTACCTTCTTCTGTAATGTTATTTGTTTTATCGTTCCAATTATAGGTAGCTCCAATATGATACAAGTGGTTCCCTAAAGGCAGGATAAACACACTGGATTTTAAAACATAATTTATTTGCAACTCTGGAGCATGAATGGTTAACAATTCGCCTTTAGACTCTTTCAAAGGAAGATTATTAAAAAACGGGTTTTGTTTTAGGCCAAATCCTTCAGCAAAAACAATCTGAGTTGCTAAAATATCTTGATACAACATATCAGACTCTTGAAACTTTAATTCATTATAATTAAAAGATTCTTCAATAAGTTGATGGTGTTTTTTGAGAGATGCTTTATAGGAAGTGATTAAGGCATTGGTATCTATTCTACCTGTGTTTAAAACTTCACCAAAACCAAAATCAGCCTGAATGTGTAGATTGGTGTTTTTAATTATTTTGGATGAAAGGTGATTAGCTAATAACGGGTTATCGGAAGCTGCAAACCAATTATTTTGTTCCTCGTTTGAGTTAAAACGCCTATAAACCGGAATTTTATAATCTATTTTAATTTGAAGTTTATCTTCAATAGATTGATACATAGGCAGAGCTAGTTCTAATTGTTCTTCACTTTTCCAAACGGAAGTAAAGCGTTTTAAAACTACAGGATTATATAATCCCCCAGCAACAACAGATGATTGTTGCGATTGATTATCGAAAACAACAAAACTTTTATTTGCAGCAATTAATTGCTCACAAAAAGCAATACCAGCTAATCCACAACCTACAATAATATAATCTACTTTCATTATAACAAAGATACTTTGGTTTCAATTAATAATACAAAAAAACGCTCACTAGAAAAGTGAGCGTTTTTATTTATCTATATGATGCTTTAATTAATAAGCCCACATATCTGATTCGTAATTTCTAATTTTCTCTTTAATTCTATCAGATTCTAATAACTGCATTAAGGCATTTTCAGAAATGTATTCGGTTACTTTACGGTCTCCATATACATTTTCTTCCTTATAAATATAACCATTAAAACGTCTTGAATTCAATAAGTGATCGAAAGAAAAAGGCACTGCACTATTTTCGTTATTAAACGATTTAGCTTCATGTAATATATCTCTTGCATCAGGGAAAAACACCCAGAATAAAGGAATTGGTTCTTTGTTTGCTTCATCATCAGAATCAATAAAGTTCACATCTGGAGCAGCAGGTGCTATTCCAAGAAGTCTATATTTTAACTCTGCTTGGCGTTTATCAAAATACCATAATCCTTTAACTAAATAAGCACTAATATCATAAGATGTAATATCACGTTTTACAATGTATTCTGGATCAACATAACCATCTGCATTATATTGCTCGTAACCAATATCTAAGGTATCTACTTTAGACATAGCCGATTTAATATCTTTTAAAGTACGTTTGGTAGTAAAATAAGAATCATCATAAATATTTTCTATATCACCTTGTTTCACGCTTTTCCAAAGTACATCGAATAAAGAACGTCTGTCTTTACCAATATTATTAGTATCTACAGGGTAGTATAATGGAAAATTAACACGTTCGTCAAGAACCACTCTTTCCCAAGTCATTTTAGAAAACATAATGTCTCTATCGTCTACATAGCCATATTCTAATGGTTTGTCGTTATCTACAGCTTTTTGAGCTTCGGTTCTAACACCAATTTCAGTAGGGCTTTTTGCATTTAATATGTTAGCCTGTGAAAAGGAAGCAGATACAAACGATATGCTTAAAACGGTTAATATAAAACTTTTATAATTCATCTTTTCAAATTTATTTATTAGGGCTTATCTCAATTAAGATGATAAATTCTATTAATTAGATATCTCAACAATTACAGCTGAAACTCCTTTAAGCTTATAAGAAGAATTTCCTCTAATTTGAGCTTTAATGTCGAATATTTGAACATTATCTCCACGTCTTGCTTTACGTAATGCATTCTTAGCTTGAGAATTCAATTTTGTTCCATTTACAGATACTGAAGGTTGTCCAGGCACTTTAAATTTAAACGATGTTACTTGAATTGGTAATTCAAAATCAAAATCGTCTAACATAGCACCAACAGTTCCAATTTCTACAGAGTTACGTGGTAATTTTACAATTCCATCTTGTCCACTAATAGTTCCAGTAGGCTTAGGAATATCTTTAATTCTAAACGTCGCTTTATCGCTTACTTTAGTTCCATCTGGTAATGTACCAGAGACATTAATAGAAACTTCTCTACCAGAACCTGGATTCATGTTGTATTTACCAACTCCAGAACCTTTACTTAAACCTGGTGCACTTGCAGATACATTATTATCTGAAATACCAGCAAAAGAAATAGTCATTGGATTAGTAACACCACGATAAACTACATTCATTTTATCTGCAGAAATAGTTGCAGAATTTGGTTTAGGTACTACAGCATAAGTGCTTTTAACTGGAATAGAAATAATTGAATCTCCTTCTTTAAATTGGAATTCTCCTTCAATCTCTCTTTCTCCAACAGCTCCTGCTGGAAAATCTAACAATGTTTTACCAGCTTGCATAGATTCTTTAGATAATTCTGTACCGTTGATAATTACTTTATCAGCTTGTAAGGTGTTATCTTTTTTACCTAAGATAATAGTACCTGTAAAGTTTTCTCCAGAAAAGAAAGCTGTTTTACTAGGAACTACAATAGCATCAAAATTTGTTAAAGAGGCTTCTACTTTTAATTTACCAGCTAACATAGAAGATAAAACTTCAGATTCTGTAGTCTTAACATCTGCTTGTAACTGTGTCATTTTAGTTAAAGAAGCTACTAATGGAAAACCTTTATAGTTATAATCTAACCAATCGATTTTATTTCCATCTCTATTTGTAACAGGATCTGTTTCAAATTTTTCTTTTACATCTTCAGCAATACTAGCTAAATCAGGGTTCTGTGATAATACTTCTGAAACACCATCTCTAAAAGTCGCTATTTGATTTAAAAACTCTTGTCCTTCTGGTTTTAATTTATCGCCTTTGAAGAAATGGTTGTCAAGGAAGTCTCCTTTGTCCATAATCTCATAATCTTGAGGATCATCAACAGTAGCAGTCATCTTCCCTTTTAAATCTACCAAATATGCATTAAAGTTACTCGCTAAAGCACTGATTTGGTCAGCTTGTGCTTTTAAAGGTTGGTATTTTGCTGGTTGTTCTGATACTTTTTCAGCTAGACCCTGCATAAAAGCTTCGTTTCTATCTGTGGTTGCTTCGTTAGATTCGGTTAACTTTTCATTCATTAATCCAAATGCCGATAGCACTTCTTTCGACATATTAAGTGCTAGCATTGCTATAAACACCAAATACATCAAGTTAATCATTTTCTGCCTTGCAGATAATTTTCCTCCTGCCATTTCTAATTAGTTTTGTAGTTAATTGTTAAAATTAAATTTAGTTAAATTGAACTAATTAGTGCTTAGTCATTGCTGTTAACATACCTCCATAAACTCCGTTTAAAGAAGATAAGTTAGACGCTAATGATTGCATTTGCTCTTTTAATTTAGTTGCATTTTCAACAGCTTCTTCATTAATTGTCGCTTGACGATTAACACTGTCTAATTGCACTTTATATAAACTATTTAAAGATTCCATTTGTGCAGCAGCTAAAGATAATTCTTCACCATATTTTTTTGTAGCAGCAATAGAATCTACAGTTGGGCTAATACCTTTTGCAGCTCCTTCGAAGTTTTTAATACTATCTCCAAGGCTAGTCATTAATTCTGCATCAATTTTAGCTTCTTTTAATAAGTTATCTAGTTTTTTAGATAATAATCCTTCAGCATCTTTAGGTTGTTCTTTTTTACCCATTGAAGCTCCACCAGCTAATTCAGGATATACTAAAGACCAATCTAAATCGTCATCTACTGGTTCGAATGCAGAAATTGCGAATACAATAGCTTCTGTTACAAGACCTAATGTAAGCATCACGTTTCCTGTTAATGGTCCTATTTCAAAATGAATAATCTTGAATAAGGCTCCAATAATTACAATGGATGCTCCGAATCCGTAAGACATAGTCATAAATTTCTTAAATGCTCTTGATTGTGCCATAATTTTAGTTTTTTTTGATTAAGTTAAGTTAGTTTTACTTAAGTAGATTAATATTAATTATTGTTGTTGTTATTATTATTTTGCGTTTTTAGTTACTTCTGTTCCCATATAATCTTGAACAGTTCTAAAGCCTATATAACTTCTAGCTGAGTCTGCATATTCATAATCTCTAGAACTTACTTGTAAATAATATTTTACATCTTTCCAAGAACCACCACGAACAACTTTACGTTGGTTATTTACATCGTTTACACTTGGGTTAATTGTAGAAACATATTCATAAGAAGATGGATCATAAGATGCACTTACCCATTCTGAAACATTACCAGCCATATTATATAAGTTAAAATCGTTAGGCTCGTAAGATTTAGCTTCAACAGTATATAGTGCTTGATCTGCTGCATAATCTCCTCTTAAAGGTTTAAAGTTTGCCATAAAACAACCTCTATCATTTTTGGTATATGGTCCACCCCAAGGATAAGTTGCAGCTTGAAGACCTCCTCTTGCAGCATATTCCCATTCGGCTTCAGATGGTAATCTGTAAGCATTTACAAAATGTTGTTTTCTTTCTTTTCTAGACGCATTATGGTATAATGTTCTCCATTGACAAAAAGCTTTTGCTTGTGTCCAAGATACACCTACAACAGGATAGTCTCCATAAGCATCATGCCAGAAATAGTCGTTATGCATTGGTTCGTTATAAGAATATGCAAAATCTCTAATCCAAGCAGTAGTATCTGGATAAATTTCTACCTCTTCCTTAACAATAACGTCTTTTCTTTTTAAAGATCTGTCTTTAGCAGCTTTTTGAATATCCATGTAAGAGTACTGGAATTTGAATTTTGTTACATCCCAAGTTCTTTGTCCATTATAAGACTCTTCAAGTGGAATATACATAGTATCCATAACCTCAGCATAATATTCGTCTGGATAATCTCCAGTATCAAATAACAATTCTACATCGTGATTTAATTTACGACCTTCGTATCCTGTTGGTCCTAAACCACTATAGTTATCGTACATATACTTTTCGTATACAGTCATATTTTCTGGATCTGCATCTTTAAATGCATATTCTCCAATACCACCATTTCCAGGAGTTTCTCCAATTTCATCAGCAAGAATAGCTAATTTTGTTCTAATAGTAGAATCTCTCACCCAATTAACAAACTGACGATATTCGCTATTTGTTATTTCTGTAGCGTCCATATAGAATGACCTAACAGTAACTGTTTTTGAAGGTGCATCATGAATACCAGCAATATCATCGTCTGCCTTACCCATTATAAAAGCGCCACCAGGTACTAATTCCATACCATAAGGCTTTTCTGGATGCCATTTTTTTCCTTTAACACCAACTAATTGACCCCTGTCTCCAGAGCCACAACTGACAAGCAATGCTAAAACTGCGGTTAATAAAATAAACTTCTTCATATCCATAGAAAACTCGAGGTTAATAATTTAATTTTGTGTCTTAAAAATTTTAAGAGCGTAAACATATCTATATATTTTTAAAAAAACAACTTTTTTTTAATAAAATTTACGCTTCATCGTAAAAAATGTGCGTTTTAACGATGAAATATCCGTTAAATAACACTTTTATTATATACAGTTCTTTTGAAATGCCTTATACCAACGGTCGGGCAACTTGTTGTTACTTGCATCTAAATAATCTTGATGCATGCAAGGTAATAACGTATGTCTTTTTAATTTATTATTTATTTCAGATAAAAAAGGAATTTCAATCCACCAACGCTGGGTTTTGGTGCTTTTATAAAAAATAAGTTCTTGATCTTCTACCAAGGTAATAAATTTTTGATAGCTATCATCATTTATAAAATCGTCATCCTTGACTCTAAAATTAACTCCTTCAATAAAATACCATATTATTTGTGCTACTAACATTGACGTTATGGTATCGTCTTTTGAAGGTTGGTATTCATAGATGCCAATAGAAGTTACCTTATTACTAATACCTGCATACCTTGAAATGGCACAAATTTCTTTTCCATCTAAACCGTTTGGTGACACTTTTTGTCTTGCACTAACTTCAGAAGCTTTAACTGCATTTAAATCGATGCTAACTATGTTTGCATCTCTCATAACTGGTTCTACAATGGTAATGTCTTTTGAAACCTGACCTAATCTATAAGATTCAAAATAGAGTTTATCCATTAAATCAATTTCTTCTTGGGAATTGAAATAGGTTTGATACCCAACCGTTGCATAATTAAATAAATTGTAAGGCTGATCTAGAATTATTTTTCCAACAAAGCTATCGTTCTTAATAGGTTTTGCCGAATCTCCTAAATCGAATTTAGAATCGACATTTACAATATTAACCATTGGTGCCAAATCATCATATGCACGATAATTAGCATAAGTTAGATCTTGACTTCCTCCAATAATAATTGGAATGATGTTTTTTTGTACCAATATATTTATGGTGGTCTTTAAAGCGAAATAGGTGTCTTCAACACTTTCTCCTTTATTTATATCTCCTAAATCGACAATAGATTTATGCCAATTTCCTGGAAAAAGCGAATAAAGTGATTTTCGAATCTCGTCTAAATTAAATGCTTCACCTATATAGTTAACATCGTTTCTGCTTTCAAGCACACCCACTATAGCTAATTGTACATCTTCCAATTCTGGAACACCTTGTTGCTTGGAATGAATCTTGATTTTTTTTCCTAATGTTTGCTGAGACAAGAGCTCGTTATGAGCAAGTACCAAATCGGAAACAGGGGACAGAAAATTAAAATTCATTAGATGGATAAATTACTTTTTAAATTAGTTATTTCTTTTTGGTGGTTGTTTTTTTCTTTGTCGCTTTCTTTTTTGTGGCTTTCTTCTTTGGCGCTTTTTCTTCAATAATCGCTTTAACTTCCTCAAGAGTCATTTTAGACACATCTACAGTTTTAGGTAATTCAATTTTTGTTTTACCTTGAATAATATTATGTCTTCCCCAACGGGCTTTCTCGACCTTTATTCCTTCTTCTTCCCAATGGTGAATGACTTTATCTATCTCTTTTTGAATTTTTTCTTCAATAAGTGTTACAATATCTGTATCTGATAAATTATCCCAATCGTACTTTTTATTTACATTAATAAACATGTTGTTCCACTTAATAAATGGTCCAAAGCGTCCTTTTCCTTTTTGTACTGGCAAATCTTGATACATATATATAGGTGCATCTGCCTTTTGTTTTTCTTTTATCAAAACAATGGCATCATCTAATTCTACACTTAAAGCATCTACGCCTTTTGGAAGAGACACATACGCTTTACCAAATTTTACATAAGGTCCAAAACGGCCATTATTAACTTCTACTTCTTCTCCTTCGTATGTTCCTAAGTGTTTTGGAAGCTGGAATAAATCCATGGCTTCTTCGTATGTAATCGTATTTAGTTGTTGATCTGGAGATAAACTTGCAAAGGTTGGTTTTTCTTCATCATCTACGGTTCCTATTTGCACCATTGGTCCAAACTTTCCTAAACGAACGCTTACTTGTTTCCCTGTTTTAGGATCTGTACCTAAAACTCTTTCGCCAGATTCTCTATCTGCATTTTCTTGAACATCTTCAACTATTGGATGAAAATCTTTATAAAAATCTTTCATCATGGTTGTCCAATCTACTTTTCCTTCAGCTATATCGTCAAAATCTTCTTCTACTTTAGCAGTGAAGTTATAGTCTAAAACAGCATCAAAATTTTTCACCAAAAAGTCGGTAACTATCATCCCAATATCTGTTGGAACTAATTTTCCTTTATCGGAACCCACTTTTTCAGATAACAATTTATCTTTTACTTGACCATTTTTTAATATTAATTGAGAATAGTCTCTTTCAACACCTTCAACGGTTCCTTTTTCAACATAATTTCTATTTTGAATTGTAGAAATTGTAGGCGCATAAGTGGACGGACGACCAATACCTAATTCTTCTAATTTTTTCACTAAAGAGGCTTCAGTATATCTTGCTGGTGCTCTAGTATAACGTTCTGTGGCTGTAATATAGCTATTAAGTAATGTTTCGTTAGTTTTCATGGCTGGCAACATACCATCTTGTTCAGAATCCTCATCATCTGTACCTTCTAGGTACACTTTTAAGAATCCTTCGAACGTAATAACTTCTCCATTTGCTGTAAATGTTTCGTTATGTGTAGACGCACTAATTTTTACATTGGTTCTTTCAAGTTCGGCATCGCTCATTTGCGAAGCAATGGCTCGTTTCCAGATTAAATCGTACAATCTAGCTTGATCTCTATCGATATCTACCGAATGTAGCGAAAAATCTGTTGGTCTAATGGCCTCATGCGCTTCTTGAGCTCCTTTAGTTTTTCCTTTATAGTTTCGTGGCTTACTAAATTTTGAACCATAAGCAGATTCAATCTCAGCTTGAGCACCTTTTCTAGCCTCATCAGATAAATTTACACTATCTGTTCTCATATAAGTAATCAAACCAGCTTCGTACAATCGTTGTGCTAAAGTCATGGTTTTGCTTACTGAAAAATATAATTTTCGAGAGGCTTCTTGTTGTAATGTAGATGTTGTAAATGGTGCAGCTGGTGATTTTTTAGCAGGCTTTTTCTCTAAATCTGAAACTTTAAAGTCTGCCTTGGCATTTTTCTCTAAAAATGATTGTGCATCCTTTTTCTTTCCAAAATTCTTCGGCAATTTCGCTTTGAAAGCTTGACCTTCTTCGTTAGAAAATTCTGCATCTACTCTATAAGATGCTTCTGGTTTAAAATCTTGAATGTCGCGTTCGCGTTCTACAATTAATCTTACAGACACGGATTGTACACGTCCAGCAGATAAACCACCTTTAACTTTTCTCCAAAGTACTGGTGATAATTCGTAACCTACAATTCTATCTAATACACGACGAGCTTGTTGCGCATCTACCAAATCGTAATCTATGCCTCTAGGATTCTCAATGGCTTTTTGAATAGCCGATTTTGTAATCTCATGAAAAACAATTCGTTTGGTTTTTTCTTTATCTAAATTTAAAGATTCTGCCAAATGCCATGCAATAGCTTCTCCTTCTCGATCCTCATCACTTGCTAACCAAACCATTTCGGCTTTTTTTGCTAAGTCTTTAAGTTTCTTTACAACTGCTTTTTTATCTTTGGAAACCTCGTATTTTGGTTTAAAATCTCCATCTACATCTACTCCTAATTCTTTTGAAGGTAAGTCTGCAATATGCCCAAAACTAGATTCTACTTTGAAATCTTTTCCTAGAAATTTCTCTATGGTTTTAGCTTTTGCTGGTGACTCTACTATTACTAAATTCTTCGCCATTTATGATTTTTTAAGGCTACAAATGTATGTGAAAAAAAATTTATCTTCCTAATTAATAAATGAATCAAGTGCTTTTTATCGATATTTTTTTGATTTTAACTATAAAAAGCACAGTCATTATATATGCCAAAAATTAGTCTTGAGAATTCTCAATGTCAACAGATTTTTCAAATCCAACAGAATCTTTATATACATAATAAGCTGGAAGATACACAAATGAAGCTGTAACAAATAGCCCAATAAAACACATTAATACCCCAACCAATTCGGCCAAAACTGAAGATACAATAATGAGCCCAAAAGTTATAAACCATTTTTTATTTCCTAATTTAAATCCAGCTTTTATGATCTCTGAAGCTGACAAATCAGGATTAAATGCAAAGATAACGTTGATTAACGTTATTGGAACCATCACATAAATAAGAGGCAAAACACATAACAACATTGCTAATATTGAAATTCCGAAAGTCATTATTGACAATGTAATTACTTTCCCTAAATAAGGTTTTTTTAAATAGAAAAAATAATCGTCGGAACCAGCTTCACCCAAATCTTTAAGTTTACATATTCTATAAAATGATGCTTTCATTCCAAAAGAAAGAACCATAGCTACAATAGAAAAAATAAAGATGAAAATAAAAAATGGGATCATCAGTAAAGGGCTAAATTCTGTATTATTCTGAATTGAATCTAAACCGTATTGGTAAGAGTCGGCTTCAATAAATCCTATTCCAATTAATGGCAAATACATCATTAAGTAAAAGGGAACTAAAATAACCATCATTAATAAAAGCATGACTAAGCCTTGAACCCATACTTTTTTAAATAACTCTATACTTCTACTGAAAATATCTCCAAAATCTAATGTTTTAGAATTTTCAATCTTCTCTAATAAGGTGTTAATTGTATTCATATCTCTAGTTGGTTGGTTATTAAAAATTTAATTTATTTTAGTTTTAAACAGTCATTGGGTCTCTTTTTTCATCAAACCCAACCACTTCTTTATAAATAAAAAAAGCGGGCAAATAAACAATGGACATGGTAAATAGCAATCCAATTCCACAACCTAAAATGCCAAGCATCCCTAAAATACCAGCTACAAACATGGTAAAAAAGGCAATAAGCCATTTTTTGTTCCCCAATTTAAAACTTACTTTAACAATATCAAGTTCTCCTAATTCTGGATTATGGGCCAATGTCACTGCAAAAAATGACAATGGTACAAAAACATAAATATAAGGAATTATAAACAGAAGTTGAGCAACAACAGCAATTCCTGTATAGATAATCCCCAACATAAACACTTTTGAGAAGTAATCTTTTTTAAAGAAGTAAAAATAATCATCATGTTCAGGGTCTTCTAAAACGGTTTGTTTGCATATTCTATAAAAGGCTGCAACAAATGCTAGGGTTATAGTACTCAATAATATGGTTTGTGGAATCCCATAAATAATATTTGTATAATATGTATCATAAAAAGTCTCAAAACTGAACGCTTGTTGTAAAGTAACGTCTTGAGGTGAAATTCCAATTATTGTAAAAACAAACATCAAACACAAAGCCGAAGCCATGATTAGCAAAATGGTCAAAAACCCTTTCAACCAAATTTTTTTAAACAATTCTATAACATCACTAATAAGATCTCCAAAATCTAATTGTTTAGCATTTTTAATTCTTACTTCTAGTTCTAAGTAGGTCATTAATTTATTTTTAGTTAGGGCTTAAAAGTAATTAAATTTTATAACTAGAAATAGAAATTTTAACACACTGTCACTTTGTCACTTTGCTTAAAATAATTGTATCTTTGCTGCTGCTTCTTTTTGTAGGCATGAAAATTGACTTAAAATAGTTTTTATTTTAAATATGGAAAAGATTATTGACGAAAGTAAACAAGGCGAAAGCTTAGTTTTAAAAAATAAAGAACAAAACTCACGTAAGCTCTATATTGAAAGTTATGGTTGCGCCATGAATTTTAGCGATAGCGAAATTGTAGCATCCATTCTTTCAGATCAAGGGTATAACACCACTCAAAATCTTGAAGATGCAGATTTAGTTTTAGTCAACACTTGTTCTATTCGTGATAAAGCAGAACAAACTGTTAGAAAAAGACTTGAAAAATACAATGCCGTAAAACGCATTAACCCTGGAATGAAAGTAGGTGTTTTAGGCTGTATGGCAGAACGCTTAAAAAGCAAATTTCTCGAAGAAGAAAAAATTGTCGACCTGGTAGTTGGTCCTGATGCTTATAAAGATTTACCCAACCTTCTTGCCGAAGTTGAAGATGGAAGAGACGCCATTAACGTCATTCTCTCTAAAGAAGAAACCTATGGAGATGTTTCACCAGTACGTTTAAACAGCAATGGCGTTACTGCTTTTGTGTCTATTACTCGTGGCTGCGATAATATGTGTACCTTTTGTGTGGTACCTTTTACTCGAGGAAGAGAACGAAGTAGAGATCCGCAAAGTATTATAGAAGAAGTAAACGATTTGTGGTCTAGAGGGTATAAAGAAATTACACTTTTAGGTCAAAACGTAGACAGCTATCTCTGGTATGGTGGAGGCTTGAAAAAAGATTTTGATAAAGCGAGTGATTTACAAAAAGCAACTGCCATTAATTTTGCTAATTTATTGGATATCTGTGCCAAAGCTCAACCTAAAATGCGTATTCGTTTTTCTACATCTAATCCACAGGATTTAACATTAGATGTGATAGAAACCATGGCAAAACACCAAAATATTTGCAAACACATCCATTTACCTGTACAAAGCGGAAGTAACCGAATTTTAAAGGAAATGAACCGTTTACACACACGTGAAGAATATTTCACATTAATAGATAACATTAAGCGCATTCTTCCAAGCTGTTCTATTAGTCAGGATTTAATTGCAGGTTTTCCAACAGAAACAGAGCAGGATCATCAAGACACATTAAGTTTAATGGACTATGTAAAATACAACTTTGGTTATATGTTTACCTATTCTGAAAGACCAGGAACATTAGCAGAGCGCAAACTGGAAGACGATGTTCCTGAGGAAGTAAAAAAACGTAGACTAGCTGAAATAGTTCAACGCCAGCGAGAACACAGCGAAATTAAAACCAAAGAATATCTGAATCAGACAGTCGAGGTTTTAATTGAAAGAGAATCAAAAAAATCTGATGCTGAATGGTCTGGAAGAACATCTCAAAACATTGTAGCAGTTTTTCCTAAAGCAAACCATTCTATTGGCGATTTAGTGCAAGTAAAAATAACAGACTGCACAAGCGCAACACTTATTGGTGAAGCGATTGGGCATTCGAAGAATAATTAAATTTAAAAAAATTGAGAAAAGATTAAAGAGGCTTCATCTGGTCTTTTCTCTTTTACATATAGATTATGGAATCCATTCAAGCAACAAAACAACGTTTTGGAATTATAGGTAACGATGCCAAACTTAATCGTGCCATAGAAAAAGCCATTCAGGTTGCTCCTACTGATATTTCGGTATTAGTAACTGGAGAATCTGGAGTTGGAAAAGAAAGTATCCCAAAAATCATCCATCAATTATCACATAGAAAACATGGAAAATACATAGCAGTAAATTGTGGAGCTATTCCAGAAGGCACAATAGATAGCGAACTTTTTGGTCATGAAAAAGGCGCATTTACTGGAGCTACTCAAACCCGTTCTGGCTATTTTGAAGTAGCAGATGGAGGAACCATTTTTCTAGACGAGGTTGGCGAATTACCCCTTACAACTCAAGTACGTTTATTACGTGTATTAGAAAATGGTGAATTTTTAAAAGTAGGTTCCAGCCAAGTTCAAAAAACAAATGTGCGTATTGTAGCAGCAACAAATGTTAATATGTTTGATGCTATTAAAAAAGAAAAATTTCGTGAAGATTTATATTACAGATTAAGCACAGTTGAAATTCATCTTCCTCCATTAAGAGACAGAAAAGAAGACATCCATTTATTGTTTAGAAAATTTGCTAGCGATTTTGCATTAAAATATAAAATGCCAACTATTAAATTAACAGACGAAGCGATTGTTTTATTGTTAAAGTTTCGATGGAGTGGAAATGTTAGACAATTACGAAACGTGGCAGAACAAATTTCCGTTTTAGAACAAAATCGTACCATAAGCGCTTCAGTACTTCAGAACTACTTACCAACTGGAGGCACTAATTTACCTGCCGTTATTAACAATTCGAAAGCTGAAAGCGATTTTAGTAACGAACGTGAAATTTTGTACAAAGTTCTTTTTGATATGAAAAACGATTTGAACGACTTGAAAAAATTAACCATGGAACTCATGAAAAATGGGAATGATCAAGATGTTCAGAAGCAAAACGAAGGCTTAATTCAAAAAATATATGGAGGTGAAGATGACGATGAAACCATTGAAGACTTAGAAGTGTTATCCATTGGTGAAAAATCGGCTGATAATTTTGAGTCAAGCGTTGAACCTCAAGACAAATATCATTTTGCTGAAGAAATTGAAGAAGAAGAAACCCTATCTTTACATGATAAAGAATTAGAACTCATCAAAAAATCTTTGGAACGCCATGATGGAAAACGCAAATTGGCAGCAGCAGAATTAGGCATCAGTGAACGTACTTTGTATAGAAAGATAAAACAATTCGATTTATAAGAACATCATGAAATTATATAAAATAACCCTCTTAGTCCTTATTTCGCTCATTCTTTTAGGTTGTGGTGCCTATTCTTTTACTGGAGCCTCAATCTCATCAGACACAAAGTCTTTTCAAGTAAATTATTTTCAAAATAATGCCATTTTAGTGGAACCAGGATTAGACAGACAGTTCACATTAGCATTACAAGACTTACTACTAAATCAAACGAATTTAGAATTAGTAACCTCTAATGGCGATCTAGTGTATGAAGGGGAGATTACAGAATATAGAATCTCGCCAACAACAGCAACGGCAGATAATACAGCAGCTCAAAACAAATTAACCATTTCTGTAAATGTGCGTTTTTACAACAAGAAAAATGAAGAAGACGATTTAGAGCAACGTTTCTCGTTTTTCTACGATTATGCTGGAGATGCAAACTTAATAGGAGCCCAAAAAGTAACAGCTATCGAAGCTATTTTTGAAAGGTTAACACAGGATATTTTTAATGCAACATTAGCTAAGTGGTAATTCCATGAATCAAAAAGAGTTTATATACGTTCTTCAAAACCCACAAGAGGTAACCGCTAATCACACTATAGATTTAAAAGCAATTACTGAGGAGTTTCCATACTTTCAATCGGCTCGAGCACTTTATTTAAAAGGTTTAAAAAACAAAGAAAGTTTTAAATACAATCAAGAACTAAAAACAACTGCTGCTTATACTACAGACAGAAGTATCTTATTCGATTTTATAACCTCTAAAGAATTTCTTCAAAATGAAATATCGCAATACATAAAACAAAATTCAGCTAACTTAAAAGACATTCCTGTTGATGCTGAAGATATTTCCGTTAATAGAAGTGTTTCTATAGACGATGCTTTAAAGCAACAAATAAAAGACACAACAGGTGTTCTAGATCCAGAATTATTCCAACCAAAAATAAAACGAGCAGAAATTGCTAATTTTAAATTAGATGAAACTGAGCTAATTGAAGAAACACCAAAAAACGAAATTCTTCAAGAAGCACCTTCTCCAGATACCATTTTAAAATTAGGCAAACCGCTTCAATTTGATCATAATGAAACACATTCTTTTAATGAATGGTTAAAATTAACACGTTTCAAAACCATTGAGAGAGAAACAGAAAGTCAATCAGAAAAGGTATCGGATCTAGCTACTATAGAGAGAGAAAAAAAATTTAATTTAATTGAAAAATTCATTATTAAAAACCCCAAATTAAAACCAGAAAAGACTTCAATTAAAAATACAAACCTCGCCGAAGAACAAATGATTCAACCAGAATCTTTAATGACAGAGACTTTGGCAAGAATTTATGTAGAGCAAAAAAACTACAAAAAAGCAATTCAATCTTACAACATATTAATTTTGAAATATCCAGAAAAAAGTGGTTTCTTTGCAGACCAAATCAAGGCAATAAAAAAATTACAAGAACAAAACAATAAATAACAATGAGTACGTTTACAATATTCTTAGCACTAATAGTCGTTGTAGCCTTTTTACTAGTGGTAGTAATTATGGTTCAAAACCCAAAAGGAGGTGGATTATCTTCTTCATTTGGTGGTGGTGGAACACAGCAACTTGGTGGCGTAAAAAAGACAACCGACTTTTTAGACAAAAGCACTTGGACTTTAGCAACTTTAATGTTAGTATTAATTTTACTTTCTAATGTTGCTATTAACAGAGGGTCTGGTGTCGTAGATTCTAAAGCTTTAGATACTGAAGCAACAACACAACCTGTTGTTCCTGTAGCACCAGCAGCTCAAGCACCAACAAACAATACAGAAACTGAACCAGTTTCAGAATAAAAACATTGTTTCAAAATATTTTAAATGCCAACTAAATTAGTTGGCATTTTTTTTTAATGAAAATTTGTCAGTCTTCTTCTATTGGCACATTTTTAGTACAAAACTACAGTATTAACTATTTAATTAAAAAACATACATATGAGCTTAAAAATTAAACCATTAGCAGATAGAGTTCTAATTGAACCTGTTGCTGCTGAAACTAAAACAGCTTCTGGAATTATCATCCCTGATAACGCCAAAGAAAAACCTCAACAAGGGAAAGTTATGGCAATTGGTAAAGGCACTAAAGACGAACCTATGACGGTTAAAGTTGGAGACACTGTTCTTTACGGAAAATACTCTGGAACAGAACTTAAACTTGAAGGTAAAGATTACCTAATGATGCGTGAAAGCGACATTCTAGCAATTATATAAATAATTGCAAATTCCAAAAAAAACAAAAAACAAATTCCAAAACCTTAAAATTAAAATGTAGTAATTCCTTCTAGGAATCTAGAATTTGAATTTTGAGATTTAAAAATTTTAACTAAAATTTTTCATTATGGCAAAAGATATAAAATTTGATATAGAAGCACGCGATGGACTAAAACGTGGTGTGGATGCATTAGCTAATGCAGTAAAAGTTACTTTAGGACCTAAAGGTCGAAATGTAATAATTAGCAGAAGCTTTGGTGCACCTCAAGTAACTAAAGATGGTGTAACAGTAGCAAAAGAAGTAGAGCTAGATAACGAGCTTGAAAATATGGGAGCTCAAATGGTAAAAGAAGTTGCTTCTAAAACCAACGATTTAGCTGGAGATGGCACAACTACTGCAACTGTTTTAGCTCAAGCCATTGTTAAAGAAGGCCTGAAAAATGTTGCAGCTGGAGCAAACCCAATGGATCTAAAACGTGGTATCGACAAAGCTGTTGCTGCCATTACTAAAGATCTTGAAAAACAAGCAAAAAAAGTAGGTAACTCTTCTGAAATGATAAAGCAAGTTGCTGCTATTTCTGCTAATAACGACGATACTATTGGCGAATTAATTGCTAAAGCTTTCGGAAAAGTAGGTAAAGAAGGCGTCATTACAGTTGAAGAAGCAAAAGGTATGGAAACATACGTTGATGTAGTTGAAGGTATGCAATTTGACAGAGGTTATTTATCTCCTTACTTTGTAACTGATTCAGATAAAATGATTGCAGACTTAGAAAATCCGTACATTTTATTATTTGATAAAAAGATTTCTAACTTACAGGAAATCCTTCCAATATTAGAACCAGTGGCACAGTCTGGTCGTCCTTTATTAATTATTGCTGAAGATGTAGAAGGTCAAGCCTTAGCTACTTTAGTGGTAAACAAATTACGTGGTGGATTAAAAATTGCTGCAGTAAAAGCTCCAGGTTTTGGAGACAGACGTAAAGCGATGCTAGAAGATATTGCAATCTTAACTGGTGGAGTAGTTATTTCTGAAGAAAGAGGTTTCTCTCTTGAAAATGCAGACTTAAGTATGTTAGGTACTGCTGAAACTATAACAATCGACAAAGACAATACAACAATTGTTAACGGTTCTGGTAAAGCTGCTGATATTAAAGCAAGAGTTAATCAAATAAAAACTCAAATTGAAACTACGACTAGCGATTATGATAAAGAAAAGCTTCAAGAGCGTTTAGCTAAATTGGCTGGAGGAGTTGCTGTTCTTTATGTAGGAGCTGCTAGTGAGGTTGAAATGAAAGAGAAAAAAGATCGTGTTGATGATGCTTTACATGCAACTAGAGCTGCTGTAGAAGAAGGCATTGTAGCTGGAGGTGGTGTTGCTTTAGTAAGAGCAAAATCTGTTTTAGAAAAAATAACTACAGAGAACTTAGACGAGGTAACAGGAATTCAAATTGTAGCTAGAGCAATTGAGTCTCCATTAAGAACCATTGTATCCAATGCAGGTGGTGAAGGCAGTGTGGTAGTTGCCAAAGTGATGGAAGGCAAAGGAGCTTTTGGTTTTGATGCAAAAACAGAAACTTATGTAGACATGCTTAAAGCTGGAATTATAGATCCTAAGAAAGTAACACGTATCGCTTTAGAAAATGCGGCTTCGGTTGCTGGAATGATTCTTACTACAGAATGTGCTTTAATAGAAATTAAAGAAGATGCACCTGCTATGCCTCCAATGGGCGGAGGTGGCATGCCTGGCATGATGTAATAAGTAGGGAAGATATATTGATCTACTAAAAGTGTTAATTACTAAAGCTCTTGATTCTTATCAAGAGCTTTTTTTTATTTATTATTTCATAGCTTTATAAAAACTAACTATCATGAAAAAAGGATTCCGTTATGCTTTAGGCGAAATATTAATTGTAATTGTAGGACTTTCAATTGCTTTTAGCATGAATAAATGTGCCGAAATCAATAAAAATGACAGCTTAAAACAACAATACTTATCAAGTATTAAATCTGATATAAAAATAGACAAAGAAAATCTTGAAAAAAATTTAATCTCTATTGGACAAAAAATTCAATCTCTTAATGAGGTTTTACCACTAATAAATACGGATAATCCTGAAAAAATATCCTCCATAAAAAATATCTTTGGCTTATTTACCTTAGTTGAATTCTATCCAAAGGATATCACGTACCAAACGATGATAAACTCAGGTGATTTTAAGCTTATTGATAATTTTAATACAAAGACTGCTATTGAAAGTCATTATTCAGATTACAAATCAATTTTAAAAGATTATGAACGTCAAGAAATTATTCATAAAGAATATTTAGGAAAGTATATGATTGAAAACGCTGATTATGATGCCATGCGTAAAGGTCAATTTGGCTTCAGTAATGAGAAATTATTTAAAAATATATTGCAGAGCATGACAGGTTCTCTTTATATTAAAAAGAATGCTACAGAACGAGGTATTAAAAATTGTGATAGCCTTTTAAACCTGCTTTATTAAAATAAGATTCAAGCTAAAAGTGCTAATTAATATTCAAAGTATTCCATAGTAAATTAATCATCTCCTCTCCTTCATTATTGCTATCTGCTCCTAAATTCATTGTCATTAAAAGGATACCTTCATCTTTTTTGCCAACGGCAGAAATTTCATATATTTCTAATTCTCCCTTGTATTCTAATTCAGCTCTAAGAACTCTTAATTCATCTCCAGATTTCAAGGTTTTATCGTAATCTTTTCTCTCTAAAGCATAACCATAATTCACACTTTCTTTAGTCACTTCATTCAACATCATTTCTTGTAGCATCACTGGGTTAAACGATTCGTATTTCTGAATAATAATTCCAGATCCACCAGCTGTCATTAACATAATTTGCTCTATACCTTCGTCTAATTCTGCTTTTGACACCTTGTGTTTTTTTGAATATTTAAAATTATAGAATGCATCATTATAAAACAATGTATCTTTTTCTTTTACAGACACTTGAATGGTCTCTCCTTCTATTTCAAATTCATAATTTTTATCTAAAGCAATTTCTTGAGATTGATTATTTATGGTAATTATAAAATCGGTTTGAGAGTAAATATTTGAAATTAATAAACAAGTAAAAAGATAAAGTAATTTTTTCATAGAATTTGGTTCGTTAATGAATGGGCAATATATAAAAAAAGTCCAAACAAACGTTTGGACTTTTAGTTTCTATTAATCATCTTTATGATCATCAACCACAGATTCATCACGATATCTACAACAATTGTGTACACTATTGTACGCTTCATCTGTTGCAATAACATTTTCTGTATCATGCCCAACAGCAGCTATATTGTTTTCAATAGTATTTAGGTCTGTTTTACGTGCATCATAAATAAGATTCAATTCATGCGTGCTCACATTCCACACAGCCGATTTAACTCCTTTGGTTTTAATACATGCTTTTTCAATACGTTCTTTACACATATTACAAACACCGTCGACTTCCATAGTTGCTCTGGCGTTTTTATCTTGTGAAAAAGCTGACATGCTAATAAGCATCACTAATAATACTCCTATTTTCTTCATAATATAAATTTTAATTTTTATTGTTTTATCACTCTATGTTAAATCGTAATCCAGCATAATAAGTACTACCAAATACAGGTCCGTAAACAAAAGTGGTATCAAAATATGAACCAAAAGGATCATCTGCTGCTAAAATAGCATTTTCTTGTCTAACATCAGTAACATTTTCACCACCAACATAGATTTCAAATTTTGGAGAAAATACCTTTGTAATTTGAGCATTTAAAGTTCCAACCGTAGGTGAATATTCTGCTACTTGATACTCCACAGGGTTTGTAACGGTCGATGAAAATCTCTGCTCACTCAACCAATTATAAGTAGCATCAAATTTCCAATGAGCCCCATTTGGTTTTACAAGAGTTTCGTAGGATGCATTGGCAAACAAACGATGTTGAGGCGTTAAAGGTTTCTCTAATATACCAGATTGGTATTGTGTTTTTACATTATAATATTTATAAGCCAATCGTAAATCGAAATTAGTAAACAGATTATAATTAAACTCAAATTGAAAACTATTAGCAAAACTTTCCCCATCTAAATTATAGAAACTAACAGCCTGTGGATTTTCATAATCAACTACTATTTGATTCTGAAAATCTGTTCTATAAAAGTCTAAAGCTACATCAGCCTTTTTTCCAAACAGATTAAATCCTTGTAAAAATGACACACCATAATTCCAAGCTATTTCCGGATCTAACCCATAAACACTTCCACCAGAATTTACAATATTGATATGTCTAGATGTAGCAAACATGCTTTGGTTTTCGGTAAAAATATTAGCACTCCGCTTTCCCCTTCCAACAGATGCTCTTATCGCCGATTTTTCCCAGGGTGTATAGCGAGCACTCAATCTTGGCGTTATAAAAACACCAAGTAAGTTATGGTTATCTATACGAACACCTGCTGTTACATTTAATTTGTCTAAGTTATCGTAATTATACTCAAAAAAACCACCAATGGATGCTTCTGTACGCTCATAACTATTAACATTAACCAATTCATTATAATGGTCGTAAGTATAACTTACTCCAGTTTTAATTTTATGCCTAGAATCGCTAATTAAAGAATTATAAACAACGTTTGTGTACAAACTGTTGTGTGTAATATCGTAAATATTTAGTCCAAAATAAGACTCTTGTTGGTGCCAGCTAAAAGCTGTCTGAACACCTAAACTTTGATATGGAATGTCTGGATTAACATATCCTAATTTAGCAGCTGCTTCAAAACGTTGTGTATCTATTTCACTTCCCCAAGCATTGGTTGTTAGCTTATCAGTATCTGTGTTAAAATCTAATTGACCTGTTTGTTTGGAATCGTTTAAATATTTTACATTAATAAAACTAACCAAACCTTTTTCTGGATTGGTATATTGCCAACGATTCATAACATTAATTTGGTTATAGATTGGCATATCCATAAAACCATCGTCGTTTACATCGTGTTTTTTATTGTGTGTATTTCCATGAACATATAAACCAGTATCCCATTTATCTGAAACTTTTGTATTTAAATGTGTGTTGAGTTCAAATCTGGAATTACTGGCACCATAAAGATTGACAAATAGCGATTTGTCGGTACTTGGTTTTACTAATTCTGCATTAATTTGACCCGCAATACTCTCATAGCCATTTACCACACTGCCTGCTCCTTTTGTAATTTGAACACTCTCTACCCAAGTCCCTGGAATAAAACTCAAACCATAAGCTTGCGATGCGCCACGAATAGAAGGTATGTTTTCGGTAGTAATTAATATATAAGGACTTGTTAACCCTAACATTTTAATTTGTCTGGTTCCAGATACAGCATCTGCAAAATTAACATCAATGGACGGGTTGGTTTCAAAACTTTCAGAAAGATTACAACAAGCCGCTTTTAAAAGTTCATCACTACTTATATTCATGATATTTTGTGACGCCAAGTATGACTTAGCGGTTGTTTGCTTCCTAGACGTTAAAACCACTTCATTTAAACTACTGGTTGGTTCTAATAAATGGTAAACACGATCAGGGTTTTTAATTGTTAATGTATCTGTTCTATAACCAACATAACTTATAACTAGTTTTTTGTATTCCGTATTATAAGGAATGGTGAATTTCCCATCAAAATCTGTAACGTCTCCAACCGTTGTTTCTAACCAATACACATTGGCTCCTGCTATAGGAACCTGCTTGTTTTGTTCGTTTACTTCCATAATCGTTCCATTTAATCTCTCTTGAGAAAAGGAAAATACTGGAAGAAAAACTAATAATAGTGCTAGCTTTCTCATACGAAACCGATTACAATTAGTGTGACAATTTGAATAGATTTGTCTTTCATTTTTGAATTATTATAAAATAAACAATACTCTTTTCGTTAGTTCGAAAAGACTTATTAAGATTCTTGTTTTCTATCTGCCAAAAGGCAAGAAAAGACATAAAATAATCTATTTATCAAATAATGAAAACCTGATCGAGAACTTGTATATCGGCAATCAGATTGGGTGGAGAGTAATTTTTATGAGGTATTACCAGCTCTGGTAAACCTTCAAAAAGGTTTATGTAAGAATATGTAAAAGCACTTAGATACAATTGATGATTAAAATGTAGATCTTCAAAGGATGTTTTATTAAGTTTATCCTGACCTTTAAAAATTTGTATTTCATCTTTACAGCAATGCTTATTTTCTACAGTATTAATTGTAATCGATTCCATATCAGGAATACAACTATCCACTTTAGAGAATATAGCAACATCAATTAGATCATCACCACAATAGTGTTTTTCAACAGTAAAAGACATGGTTGAAAACAATACTAAACACGCTAATGTTGCCGAAAAAGTTCTATGTAAAAATGCTTTAATCACATTGCAAATTTACAAAAAAAGGATTTGTAACACCTAATTTACATAAGGATTTATAAACGTTGTTTATGGTAATAAAAAGCTGGAATAAGCAATAAGGCTATTAATGGTTGAATTAAAAAGCGTCTCACATTAAAAAACAAATAATAATCTTCTTTTTTGGGATGGATTACAAAATAGAGAAACAAGGACATAAATGTCAAAAAAGCAATAGTATAAATTAAAATAGAAAATTTAATAATACTTTTATCTTTAAAAAGCACAAACAAAATTCCTAAAGAAATTATGGAGTTTAACACATATCGAAGTGCAGTATTGGATGCCAACTTAAACACCTCTTGTCTTGGTGAATCAATATATAAATAATCGTTTTTAAAGAACGCTAAATACGGATCATAAAACAATTGCTCTTCAAAGATTCTTATAATTACTAATAGGCTGACTAAAACAAAAAAGGCTATGTATTTTACATATTTATTCATAGCTCTTTTTTTGATTAGAAAACCTATTCACCCAAAACAACCATAACAAACAAACCATACCATAAATAATAGCTGGAAAAATAACTGTGTGCAAAATATCTTTTCGCCAAGGATAATGATACAAGCCAACAGACAAAATAACAACACGAATTAAATTAACAACATAAATCAAGACAGAACCTGCCAGTAAATACAAAACAGTAGCTTTAAATCTCCCAGTAAAGGCCATGATGAAAGAAGCAAAAAGAATGATTACACTAACCGAATTACAACCTTCAATAACTCTTGCAACATATTTTTTATTGATAATCAATTTCATGGAAGGCTCCTTTGGATGCGGAATTACTTGTGCATGGTAACCTAAAGTTTCCAGTAATTCTTTACTTTGTTTTGCCACCAAATTCGTAATGTAATCGGGATAATAAGTCTCACTAGAACCATATTGCAAATATAATTTATAAGTCACAGACAAAACGGTATATACCAAAAGGAAGGTGAGTATAAACTTGATAACAGATTTATATTTTAAAATAAGATCTTTCAAAAAAAATAAGATTAATTCCGACGTTAAAATTATACAAATTAGAATGAGATTGACGTCTTTTTAAATACTTTTGCTAAAAATTTTTAAACAATGCCTTTCACATCTCTTAAACCACAAATAGAAACACTTATTTCTTTAAATGAAAAAATGGTTGATGAACGATTAAAAAACATCTGTGAACTTTTAGAATCTGAAGTCCCTCACTATAATTGGGTAGGTTTTTATTTTAAAAATGGCGATAAAAATGAGTTGAAATTAGGCCCATATGTTGGAGAACCAACAGATCATACTATAATCCCTTTTGGAAAAGGTATTTGTGGCCAAGTAGCAGTAAGCAACACCAATTTTGTGGTGCCAGATGTCGCTGCCCAAGACAATTATATAGCTTGCAGTATTACTGTTAAAGCAGAAATTGTGATTCCAATTTTTGTAAATGGTGAAAATATTGGTCAGATAGATATAGATTCAAACACACCAGACCCTTTTGACGAAACAGACGAACGATTTTTAGAATTTGTTTGCCAAAAAGTTGCTTCCATTTTATAGTTGTTAATAACTTTACATTTAAGTTGAAAAAACAATAGTTTTTAGCACTTGTTACTAGTTGTTTTTTGATTGAAATACCTACTTTTGCAATCATAAAAAACAACTGACATTCTTACTCTTATAAATTTTAATTTTTGAAGAATGTACAGACACACAACACAACTAAAATGAGCAACAACAAAACTATTAAATCGGCTTTAATTTCTGTTTTTAGCAAAGACGGATTAGAACCTATTGTAAAAAAGCTTCATCAGCAAAACGTCACTATTTATTCAACTGGTGGCACAGAAAAATTCATAAAAGATTTAAATATTCCAGTAGTCCCTGTAGAAGATGTTACCTCTTATCCTTCTATCCTTGGAGGTCGTGTAAAAACCTTACACCCAAAAGTATTTGGAGGTATTTTAAACAGACAAAACAACGAAAGTGACGCAAAAGAATTAATCGATTTTGAAATCCCACAAATCGATTTAGTTATTGTCGATTTATATCCTTTCGAAAAAACAGTTGCTTCTGGAGCTAGCAATCAAGATATTATTGAGAAAATCGATATAGGTGGTATTTCCTTAATTCGCGCTGCAGCTAAAAATTATGCAGATGTTATTTGTGTGTCTTCGGTTGAAGATTACAGCGAATTTTTAGAATTACTTCAAGAAAAGGAGGGTGAAACTTCCGTGGACGAAAGAAAACGTTTTGCAGCCAAAGCGTTTAATGTGTCTTCACATTACGATTCGGCTATTTTTAATTATTTCAATAAAAATCATGAAATAGCAACTTTAAAGATAAGCGAAATACAAGCTCAAGTGTTACGTTATGGAGAAAACCCGCATCAAAAAGGGTTTTTCTTTGGAAATTTTGACGATATCTTCACCAAGCTTCATGGCAAAGAATTAAGCTACAATAACCTGCTAGATGTAGATGCAGCTGTTAATTTAATGAACGAATTTAAAGGAGAAGCACCAACGTTTGCCATTTTAAAACATAACAACGCCTGTGGTTTTGCACAAAGAACAACTGTTTATCAGGCCTATTTAGATGCTTTAGCTGGCGACCCTGTTTCTGCTTTTGGTGGTATTTTAATAAGCAATACTGAAATAGATTTAGCAACCGCTGAAGAAATTCATAAGCTATTCTGCGAAGTGGTTATTGCACCTTCTTTTTCATCTGAAGCTGAAGAATTATTAAAAGGAAAAAAGAATAGAATCTTATTGGTTTTAAAAAATATTGACTTGCCTCAAACCACTGTAAGAACATGTTTAAACGGAGTTCTGGTTCAAGATAGAGACTATAAAACAGACACGCTTGCAGATTTATCTAATGCCACAAACAATAAACCAACAGAAAGTGAGTTAGAAGACCTAATATTTGCATCGAAAATTTGCAAACACACCAAATCTAACACCATCGTTTTAGCAAAAAACAAACAATTATGTGCTAGTGGAACAGGACAAACCAGTCGTGTAGACGCATTAAATCAAGCCATACATAAAGCGCAATCTTTTAATTTCAATTTAAAAGGAGCTGTTATGGCAAGTGATGCTTTTTTTCCGTTTCCTGATTGTGTAGAGATTGCAGATAATGCTGGTATTTCAGCTGTAATTCAACCTGGCGGCTCTATTAAAGACCAATTAAGTATCGATTATTGCAATGCACATAATCTTACAATGGTATTTACTGGAACACGCCATTTTAAACATTAAATTGAGATTATTTCATTTAATAAGAAAGTATCTTAACGAATAATAAAAATCAAAAAGAAAAGCAAAGATAATTATTGCATAACTTTTATTACATTTACAAGATTTGATTAACAACCCTCAAATAAACAACATAAACACATGGGATTTTTTGACTTCCTAACCGAGGAAATAGCAATAGATTTAGGAACTGCAAACACACTTATTATCCATAATGATAAAGTAGTTGTAGACAGCCCGTCTATTGTTGCACGAGATAGAATTTCTGGAAAAATAATTGCTGTTGGTAAGGAAGCCAGCATGATGCAAGGAAAAACGCATGAAAATATTAAAACCATAAGACCATTAAAAGATGGTGTGATTGCAGATTTTGATGCTAGTGAACAAATGATAAGCATGTTTATCAAAAATATTCCTGCTTTAAAAAAGAAATTTTTTACACCTGCTTTACGTATGGTTATTTGTATTCCTTCAGGAATAACAGAAGTTGAAATGCGTGCCGTAAAAGAAAGTGCTGAACGTGTTAATGGGAAAGAAGTTTATTTAATTCACGAGCCTATGGCAGCAGCTATTGGTATTGGTGTAGATATTATGCAACCTAAAGGAAATATGATTGTGGATATAGGTGGTGGAACTACTGAAATTGCCGTGATTGCACTTGGTGGTATTGTTTGCGACAAGTCTGTTAAAATTGCAGGAGACGTTTTTACAAACGATATTGTTTATTACATGCGTACTCAGCACAACTTATATGTTGGAGAGCGTACTGCTGAAAAAATAAAAATCCAGATTGGTGCGGCTACTGAAGATTTAGAACTTCCTCCAGAAGACATGAGTGTTCAAGGACGC
Source organism: Flavobacteriaceae bacterium LYZ1037 (assembly GCA_003144015.1). Classification (GTDB taxonomy): domain Bacteria; phylum Bacteroidota; class Bacteroidia; order Flavobacteriales; family Flavobacteriaceae; genus Xanthomarina. The sequence continues at coordinate 30,854 of QFWS01000006.1, forward strand.
GATTTATTAACTGGAAAACCAAAACAAGTTCAAATTTCATATAGAGAAATTGCAAAAGCTTTAGATAAATCCATTTTACGTATTGAAGATGCTGTTATGGAAACCTTATCTCAAACACCACCCGAATTAGCAGCAGATATTTACAACACAGGAATATATCTTGCTGGTGGTGGCTCGATGTTAAGAGGCTTAGACAAACGTTTGTCTCAAAAAACAGACTTACCTGTCTACATTGCAGAAGATCCCTTGAGAGCTGTTGTTCGCGGTACAGGAATTACTCTTAAAAACTTACCTAAATACAAAAGCGTCTTGATAAAATAGCCTTAACAAATGCAGCAAATAATAAACTTCATCATAAGAAACAAATCGTTTTTGTTATACTTATTGTTGTTTTCTCTTGCTTTTGTTTTCACTATTCAATCGCATTCGTACCATAAAAGTAAATTTATAAATTCGGCAAACTTTTTGTCTGGAGGCATCTATAATTCTATAAATGATGCCAGTGAATACTTGAATTTAAGAACACAGAACACGCTACTTCAAGAAGAGAACAATCAATTAAAATCTATATTATTCAATAAAACCGACACTATAAGCAAAACATTTATAGATAGTACTTACTCTGGTACATCATATAAATTTTCTCCTGCTGTAGTTATAAAAAACAGCTATTCCTTAAGTAATAATGTATTGTTATTAAACAAAGGAAGAAGAGATAGTATTCAACAGGATTTTGGCGTAGTTTCTCCCAAAGGATTAGTTGGTATTGTAGACAAGACAAGCAAAAAATATGCAACTGTAATTTCTATATTAAATACAAGTAGTCGAATTAGTGCACAATTGAAAAAATCAAATCACTTTGGATCTTTGATCTGGAATGGGAAATCGCCTTATTTAGTTCAATTAACAGAAATTCCTAAAATTGCTCCAATTGTAGTTGGAGACACTATTATTACTTCTGGACGTTCATCCATTTTTCCAAAAAACATTCCTATTGGAACCATAGATAGTTTCAACCTAGATACATCACAAAATTACTATGTCATTCATATTCGATTGTTTAACGACATGACAAGTTTGGAGCATGTTTATATTATTGAAAATAAAGATGCAAACGAAATAAATGCCCTAATTAACAACACCAATGAATAGTATTATATTCACACATACATTTCGATTTATCATACTAGCGTTATTGCAAGTATTGGTGTTAAGTCATATAAACTTTTTAGGGTATATAAATCCATATCCTTACATTTTATTTATTTTATTATATCCATTAAAAAACAATAGAGTTATTTTTATACTAATAAGCTTTTTACTAGGATTAACTATAGATACATTTTTAGATTCTGGTGGAGTACATGCTGCAGCTTCTGTATCAATAGCATTTATTCGTCCTTTTATTTTAAAATTTTCTTTTGGTGCTGTTTACGATCATCAAACCATGAAGTTTAGCAATGTAGAGTTTGGATCGAAACTTACTTATTTTGCTATTTTAATTCTGATTCATCATTTTATTTTGTTTTCATTAGAAATTTTTAACTTTTCAAAAATAATTTTAATACTCCAAAACACGTTATTCTCCAGTATATTCACTATTATATTATGCATTTTAACAACTGTTATATTTAGCCGGAGGAATTAATGAGACAATTTTTACTTTTCATTATTATCATTATAGTAGGTCTTACCTTTATTGGAAGGCTTTTTTACCTACAGGTTTACAACTTGGAAGGACATAACTTGTTTGACGATAATGCCATTAGAAAAGTTTACGATTATCCAAAAAGAGGATTTGTTTACGATAGAAATGGAAAACTTTTGGTATCGAATCAGCCATCTTACGATGTCATGGTTATTCCTCGAGAAGTAAAACCATTGGATACTCTTGAGTTTTGTTCGCTTTTAAAAATCGACAAAGAACAATTCAATAAAATCTATAAAAAAGCCTATCATTATTCTCCTAGATTACCGTCTGTATTTGTACCCCAATTATCTAAAGAAGATTATGCAGCACTTCAAGAAAAAATGAGAAAATACGAAGGTTTTTATATACAAAAACGTTCTTTAAGAGATTATCAAACAACTATTGGAGCTAATGTTTTAGGTTATATTGCTGAAGCAACACCTTATCAAATTGAAAATGACCCATATTATAACATGGGAGATTTAATTGGGAAACAAGGTGTTGAATTGTCTTACGAAGAAGAACTAAGAGGAGTTAAAGGCATTAAATTTATTCAAAAGGACAGGTTTAACAGAGACATTGGACCTTATAAAGACGGAGTTTACGACACCCTACCAAAACAAGGAAGAGACATCACAATTTCTATAGATTCCGAACTTCAAAAATATGGCGAAAGGCTCATGCAAATGAAACATGGTGGCATTGTTGCTATTGAACCCAACTCAGGAGAAATACTCGCTCTAGTTTCTGCTCCAACTTATGATCCTAATCTATTAGTAGGAAGAAAACGTTCTAGAAATTTCACAAAACTATATAACGACACCATAAATAGGCCTTTAATTGACAGAGGCTTGTTACGTATGCACGAACCTGGTTCGCCATTTAAGGTATTTGTTGCCCTGGTTGCCTTACAAGAAAACGCCATTACGCCACAAACTACAGTATTCTGTAATGGTGGTTACAATTATGGTGGTAGAAAGCCCATGGGGTGCCATTGTGGTGGAGGCAAAAGAGATTTGGTTTTAGGTATCGCAAAATCTTGTAACTCCTATTTTGCAAATGCTTTTAGAAAAAGTATCGACATGTATCCTGATGCTGGAAATTCTATGGATATTTGGAGTAATCATATGAAAAGTTTTGGGTTTGGAGACTTCTTAGGCTACGATTTAGCTATTGGTAAGAAAGGAAACATGCCTAATGGGGCCTATTACGACAAATGGTATCCTGATTTTAATTGGGGAGCCACCACCATTATCTCCAACTCCATTGGTCAAGGAGAGGTTTTAGTAACACCTATACAACTGGCCAATGCCACAGCTGCCATTGCCAATAAAGGGTATTACTACACACCACATATTATTAAACATATAGAAGGAAAACCTATAGACAAAAAATACACCACAAAAAACCAAACCACAATAGATCCAAAACATTTTGATCCCGTAATTCAAGGACTTTTTGATGTGTACAACAACGGAACAGCTTGGTTTTTAAAAGTTCCAGGGATAGATGTTTGTGGAAAAACCGGAACAGCAGAAAATTTCACTATTATAGATGGCAAAAGAACCCAATTAACAGACCATTCCATTTTTATAGCCTTTGCTCCAAAAGACGACCCTAAAATAGCTTTAGCCGTTTTTGTTGAAAATGGTTATTATGGCGCACGTTGGGCTGGTAGAATAGCTAGTTTGATGATAGAAAAATATTTAAAGGGCGAAGTAACATTGAAACAAATGGAACAAATGGTTTTAGATAAAAGCTTGGAGGAAGAATATGCCAAGCCGTATTCTGGAAAACCGTTTACAATTAACAACTAATGTATAGAGAGACAAATAGACATTTTAGGTTCGATTGGATCACCATCATCATATTTTTACTGCTTGTTGGTTTTGGTTGGCTAAACATCTTATCTGCTTCTCATGTTGGGGAAACCATTGATTATTTTGATTTTTCCCAACCTTATGGCAAGCAGCTGATGTTTATAGCCTTAACGGTTTTATTGATTATTCTTATTCTTTCCATAGAATCAAAATTTTATGAACGTTTCTCCAGTATTATTTACATTGTCTCCATGTTGTCATTGGTTGGTTTGTTTATTGCCGGAAAAAATGTAAATGGTGCTACCTCTTGGTATGCCATTGGTGGTATGACCATTCAACCCAGTGAATTTGCCAAAGCTGCAACAGCTCTTGCTGTTGCAAAGTTTTTAAGCGATTTACAAACAGATATAAAAAATTTTAAAGACCAAATTAAAGCCTTTATAATTATAGCTATTCCAGCTATCTTAATTTTACTTCAAAACGATGCAGGAAGTACCGTTGTGTACGCGTCTTTCTTTTTTGTTTTTTACAGGGAAGGACTGCCAAAAATTTACTTGACACTAAGTCTGTTGCTTATATTTATTTCTGTAAGTTCATTAAAGTTTGGAGCCACGATCACTGGAATTGTCTTTACCATTTTAATTTTGGCTTATCACTTTACAAGAAGAAAAAAACCTCGAATACTACAAACCCTATTTGCTATTGCAACCTGTTTGGTTTTAAGTTTTGGGATTAAATTTTTCTATCAAAACATTCTGCAACCTCATCAACAAGACCGAATAAGCTTGTGGTTAAGACTGGAAAAAGATCCTGATAAAATTGCCCAAATGAGAAGGGATATTTTATACAATCTCTACGAATCTGAAAAAGCCATAAGCTCTGGAGGTTTAACTGGCAAAGGGTTTTTGGAAGGCACTAGAACTACAGGAAAATTTGTTCCAGAACAGCATACTGATTACATTTTCAGTACAGTTGGCGAAGAATGGGGTTTTGCTGGCACCACTTTTGTAGTAGTGCTTTTTGTCCTGTTATTACTCCGTATTTTGCACCTTTCCGAACTACAAAAGTCACAATTTAGTCGTGTCTATGGCTACAGTGTGGCATCCATACTTTTTTTCCATTTCATGATTAATATAGGCATGGTTATGGGATTGATACCAACCATTGGAATTCCGTTACCTTTCTTTAGCTATGGTGGCTCAGGACTTTGGGGCTTTACTATTTTATTGTTTATTTTTATTAAACTGGATTCCAATAGAATTAATGAGTGGTAAAAATTTAATTACTCCATTTATTATAAAACGATATTTTAAGATTTTTTTTTACCTTTATTTTTCAATACTAATCATCTATATATCATTACACAGTAACATTTTATGAAAAATCTATTTAATACATTCGGTATCCTAGTCACAATATTCATTTTTACAAGTAACAGTATTGCACAAGTAAACAGTGACTATGATAAAAGTACAGATTTCAAAAAATATAAAACAGTTAGCTTTGGAGGCTGGGAAAAAGAAAGTGACAAAATTTTAAACGATTTCGACAAAAAAAGAATCACAGATGCTTTAACAAACGAATTTAACTCTAGAGGCATTAAACTGGTAGATGCAAATGGCGATGCCACAGTAACACTATATTTAGTTATAAAGAATAAATCTAACATTACAGCATATACCAACTTTAATGGTGGATTGGGTTATGCTGGACGATGGGGGTTTGGAAGAGGTATTTATGGAGGTGTTGGTAGTGCCTCTACATCTCTTAGTGAAAATGAATACAGAGAAGGCACTATTGTTATTGACCTGTATGATACCGCACAAAAAAATTAATATGGCAAGGAGACATGACCACTGAAGTTCAAGAAAAATTAGAAAAAAGAGAGAAATCCATTCCCAAGAACATTAAAAAAACTTATGAAAAGATTCCCTGTTGACCCCATTAAAAAATAAACGCATCATATACCCACTTTTCCATATCAAATGTATATGAATCCTTATTTTACTGTTTAGACATTTTTAAATCCATTGGTAGTATTAAAATGCTTTTTTAACATTTAATTTCCAACTTTTTTAGGGTCATATTTCCTAAATCTAAAGAAGCTAGTTTCCTTTTACCATTTTTGTTAATTCTTTAAGGTATACAATTAACAGTGTTCATTTTATACAATTTAATCAATAAGTTTGATACCTAAATAAAATGACATACACTTTTATATAAACGTAACATTTTCTAAACCTAATATAGGTCCATAAAATTGAAATCAAAAACAATTAACCTGAAAGCAAAGACAGTGCATGTTGACTGTTAAATAAAAACAACATTGCAACACCGTTTGCTTCTCCAAGAACTAATTTTTGCTAGTGTATTATACTAAAAAAAACACCACTATGTAAACAGTCTTTAGGCAACTTTAAGAAGCCTAATTCAATATGCAACTGTATGAAGTGAGGTAGTAAAAATTGGCAATGTTAATTTGTAAGACTTTGTAATATAAATCTTATCGATTAAATGCAAAAAAAGATGGAAATAAGCATCATAAAATTAACCTGTATATTAGGAAAACAATAAAAATATTTTTGCAAAATAATTTGTTATGGTTAAATACACAGCCCAAATACTACCTATGGAGTTAAATTTACTTTATACTTAATAGCCAATACTAGAATAATTTTAAAAAATAATACATCTTTTTAAGCCAGGTGGCATTGAATAATTAATATTTCTTATTTAATTTATTTAAAAAACTTTTTTAAGTATCTTTATTCTTGACAACCCGTTTTCCCTAAAACACACTTTTAGTCTGATTGATAGCAAATTATTTGTTTCATTTAAACCTATCAACTCATGAAAAGACAATTTCTATGTGCGTTTGCCATGCTGGTTGCAATTCCTTTAATGGCACAAGAGAAAAGAACAAGTGCAGATCCTGAAGACGGCAAAAGTTTACAGGATAAAATTCAAAACCCCATTGCCAACATGGCAAGCATTCCTTTGGATTATAATCTATCCATTAACAACAAGAATTCCAACATCCTTAACTTACAAGCTGTAATTCCTGTAAGAATTACAGAGAACTGGTTGTTGATTACACGTGCCTTTGTTCCATTTATGAATGTTCCCACAACATCAAGCTATAGCAATGGGGTTGGAAATGTCATGTTCACTGGAACCATTACACCTGCAAAAGAAGGCAGTTTTTCTTGGGGAGCTGGTCCTGCCCTTATGTTGCCGACAGGCATAGAAGGATTGGGCTTTGAAAAATTTTCCATCGGACCTTCTCTGGCAGCTTTAAAACAAAGCAATGGCCTAACCTATGGCCTAATATTACAAAATTACTTTTCCGTTGCTGGCCCTAGCAATGCTCAGAATGTCAATTACCTATACACACAGATTCTACTATCCAAAAATTTAAAGAATGGTTGGTACCTGTATTCCAATCCAAACATTACGGCTGATTGGAATGCCACAAACAACAATCAATGGACCATTCCTTTGGGAGTTGGTGCCGGAAAACTGATCACTCACAATAGATACCTACCCATAAATGTAAAAGCAGGTGTGTATAAATTTATAGCTCATCCAACAGATGCCGATTGGTTGATTCAGGCTCAAGCAACTTTTATTCTGAAATACAAATAAAATCATCAAACTACAGCAATTTTAACCATGAGGATGATCGTTGATAGATATATTAAAAAAAAATCATGATTGATGTTAAAGAGACATGGCGTTTTTAGATTCAATAAAAAAAAGAAAAGCACGTCACGAATTAACACTAAAGATATTTCTAAAATGTCTTTAGTGTTTTAGTATATCAATTTTGATAAAGCTTAAAATTTTCTTTTGACAGCTTCATTAAAAAGTTTAATTTTACTCCTAACCCACTAAAAGACAAAACCAACCAATAAAAAAAACTGTTTTCAATTTTCTTTTATTTGTCTTTATATATATTCCCAATATTTCTAAAGCACAAGAAAATACAAATTCAGAAGAAAAACACCATTCCATTCAGTTCTTATTGGCACACACGCAAATTCAAGAAGCGCTAAATGAGAATGGAGAAAAAACATGGATATCTGTTCCGTCTTTTGAACTCAATTACAATTATGAAATAAATGTCAAATGGGCTATCGGACTCCATACAGACATTGTTATTGAGGATTTTACAGTGGTAACATTTTCTGAAGAGAACAACATGGTAGAACGCAGTTCCCCTATAGCTCCAGCCATTGTTGGCTCTTATAAATTTTGCAACAACTTTTCTGCTTTATTGGGACTTGGTGGGGAATTTTCAAAAGAAGAAAATTTTGCCTTATTGCGTCTAGGAATAGAATACGGTTATCCATTTCTCGAAAACTGAGAACTTGTGAGCAACATTGCAAACGACATAAAATTCAGTGCCTACAATTCATTCTCTTTGGGTATAGGTATTGCTCGAAAATTTTAACTTAATTTAAATAAAAAAACCATGAAAAATATTGCCATTCTAAGCATCTTTTTTTTGCTTTTAACAAGTTGTCTTAAACAAGCAGAAAACAACCAAGTAGAAGTTGTAGCAAAAGATACAATTACCACTAGCGTAGACCCACTTCCCTCTTGGAATGAAGGTGTGACTAAAGATGCCATTATTAATTATGTTGAAGATGTTACGAAAAAAGAAAGTGATAACTATATACCAGAAATAGATAGAATAGCCACTTTTGATAACGATGGCACCTTATGGTCAGAGCAACCAGCATATTTTCAATTATTTTTCGCCATAGATCGTGTAAAAACTATGGCTAAAGACCATCCAGAATGGAAAAACAAACAGCCCTTTAAAGCCGTTTTAGAAAATGATATGAATTCATTAATGGCTTCTGGCGAAAAGGGACTTATGGAATTGATTATGAAAACGCATGCTGGCATAACAACTGACGAATTTGAAAAACTTGTTACAGATTGGCTTGCAACTGCTAAACATCCTCGTTTTAATAAACCGTATAACGAACTCATCTATCAACCCATGTTAGAACTTTTAGACTATCTAAGAGCTAACCAATTTAAAACATTTATTGTTTCTGGTGGTGGCATTGAATTTATGAGACCTTGGGTTGAAAATGCTTATAACATTCCTAAGGACCAAGTTGTTGGAAGTAGTATTGCCACAGAATTTGACTATAATAACGGGAATCCAGTTATAAATCGATTGGCTAAAATTGATTTTATTGATGATAAAGTGGGTAAGCCTGTTGGTATTAACAGATTTATAGGAAGAAAACCGGTATTTGCATCAGGAAATTCAGATGGCGATTTACAAATGATGCAATGGACAGATTCAAATAGTTATAAATCTTTCCAAATCTACGTTCATCATACAGATGCAGAAAGAGAATGGGCATACGATAGAGAATCTCATATTGGTCAATTTAATAAAGGACTAGATGAAGCTTTTGAAAAAGGTTGGACTGTTATCGATATGAAAAACGATTGGAAAATAATTTATCCTTTCGAATTAGAACAATAATCTTCACATTGATAAATAAAATATATTTCACTAAGGCTGTTTAAAAAATTTAAACGCCTTTTTTATTTAAATCAATTTTTAAATTTTCATGAATTAGGATTTTCTTTTTTTTGTATATTGGATGATAATTTACTAACAATCATTGCATTAAATTACTAACCAAACTTTTTTAAAACATGAAAAAATTATTAGCTGAATTTATTGGAACCTTCTGGCTTGTGCTTGGAGGTTGTGGAAGCGCTGTTTTAGCAGCAGGCATTCCAGAATTAGGCATCGGCTTTGCAGGTGTGGCACTTGCATTTGGTTTAACAGTATTAACTGGAGCTTATGCTTTAGGTCATATTTCAGGAGCACATTTTAATCCTGCCGTTTCTATAGGTTTATGGTTGGGAGGACGCTTCGATGGTAAAGAACTACCAGGTTATATTATCTCTCAAGTTTTAGGAGGTATTGCAGGTGCTGGAGTTTTATATTTAATTGCAAGTGGGCTTGAGGGTTTTAGTCTCTCTAATGGATTTGCTTCTAATGGCTATGGAGAATATTCGCCTATGGGTTATAATATGACTTCCGCATTGGTTACCGAAGTTGTAATGACCTTTATGTTTTTAATTGTAATTCTTGGAGCAACACATAAAAATGCTTCCCCGGGTTTTGCAGGATTAGCAATTGGGTTGTCTCTAACATTAATACATTTAATTAGTATACCTGTTACAAATACATCTGTAAATCCTGCAAGAAGTACTAGTCAAGCATTGTTTGCTGGTGGAGAGTACCTAGGTCAATTATGGCTATTTTGGGTAGCTCCAATTGTTGGTGCTTTATTAGCCGGTCTTGTATATAAATTTATGGCTCCTAACAAGGAATAAACAGATATCTCACCAAGTAATAAGGGGATTGTTTTTTTATAACAATCCTCTTATTTTTTAAGTTCTAATTTTTCTGCAAAATAATCGCAAAAATCTTTCATGGTTGCAGTCATTTTTTCATCCTGAGTTGCTCTATGGAAAGTATCGCTCATGGCAACTAAGGTTTGATGAAAAAATAATTTCATTTCATCGACAGGCATATCTTTTGTCCATAAATCAATTCTTAAAGTTTCTTGAGCTTTACTATCCCAAACAGACAATAACATGGCCTTTGCTTCTTCATTATTAATCCCACCATCATCTGCTGTCCATGATAATTTTTCCGGAACACGATTGTCGTCTAATTCAACTGTTAATTCTATTGTAGATGTAATTGCCATTATTTTTTTGGTTTATAATTTGAATGATTAAAAATTTCTTTTGGATCTTCTTGAAGTAAATCTTTTAAAGAAACGTTATTTCTCTCCATATACGCTTTAACTATTTGCCAACCTATATATTTCCCTATTTCACCAGGAGATTCTTTATCTATATCTTCTAAATAGAACTTTGAAAATGGTGCTGGATTGATAAATCTGTTAGGTAATTTAGAGTCTGTACTAAACAGGAGTTCTTCTTCAACAAAGAAGCGCCAGATTTCTATTTCATTAGATTTAGCCCAATCTAATTGTTCTTCTGAATAGCCTATTTTTTCAGCATCTGTTTTAAATGGAATGATTTTATCTTTAAAGTAAAGTTGCTTCCCAAAATAAATCATTTCATCAAGCAAGTTTTTATTTTGTGGTTGAAAAATAAAATTATTAGCATACCCATTTGCTAAATCTACGACTATCATATCTTTATTAAAATCTTGTCTTAAATACTTCTGAATTCCTCCGTAGAATTTATGGTCACTTCCTAAATACGTATCTAAAGAAATTAATACAATGGTGTCTGTAACAATTACTTTGTTTCTGTAATCGACATTAGAAGTTGTTGTAATAACCCGAGGTGTTTTAAATTCTGGGAAATAGTATTTAAGGTGCTGAAAAAGTTGCGTTATTTCTTTTTTTTCTTCCTTTAATTCTGGAAATATGTTTTGTGTCTCATATGTAAGCTCTTGTTGAAGCGTATCATTGATTTTGGCAAGCCAAAAAGAGTCTGAATATTTTTCAAAAAACATAAAAGGATAAGCTTCTTTTATATTAGGTAAATCTGTAGCAGTTGCATTTCCAAAAGCGATATCAAATCTTTCAATAATATAGTCTACCTTAATTTTAGCAATATCATTTTCAATTCCTTGATCTTTTTGACAAGAAAAAACTGAAAACAAAATAACAAACAATAAAATAAGTTGTTTCATAAAAACTAAAAGGGTGTTAATTTTTATAAATAGAGTGATTGCTCTATTTTTGTTTGACAAAGGTAGTATTCTTTGTTTAAAATACATTTAAAATGCAAACAGAAAAAGTAGTAGAACATATCGTTACATGGCTAAAAAATTACGCTATTAACGCAAAAGTAAATGGTTTTGTTGTTGGAATTTCTGGGGGAATAGATTCTGCAGTTACTTCTACGCTTTGCGCTAAAACAGGTTTAGATGTTTTATGCATAGAAATGCCTATACATCAAGCACCAAGCCATGTAACAAGAGGACAGGAACACATTACCTTCCTCAAGTCGAATTATAAAAATGTAAGCGATGTGAAAACAGATTTAACACCTGTTTTTGAAGAGTTTAAAACTGAAGTTTCGCTGGAAGGCGAACAAGCTATTGTGGATATGGCTTTAGCAAACACAAGAGCTCGTTTACGCATGACTACTTTGTACTATTATGCTGGTTTAAAGAAAATGTTAGTAGCTGGAACCGGAAATAAGGTGGAGGATTTTGGTGTTGGGTTTTACACAAAATATGGCGATGGTGGTGTGGATTTAAGCCCGATAGCAGATTTATTAAAATCTGAAGTGTATATGTTGGCCAAACTACTACAGGTTCCAAAATCTATTTTGGAAGCAGCACCTAGCGACGGTCTTTTTGGTGATGCTAGAAGTGATGAAGATCAAATTGGAGCCTCTTATCCGGAATTAGAATGGGCTATGAAAATGGTTGAAGAACATAAAGATGAAGCAGATTTTTTTGGAAGAGAAAAAGAAGTTTTTAAGATCTACAAACGTCTAAACACTTCTAACAAGCACAAAATGAACCCAATACCAATTTGCACCATCCCAAATAATTTAAAACAATCTTGATTATATTTTGTATATATTTAGTATCTTTACTTATTATGTATCACTTTTTTGCCTCGACAGTCTTAATATTTAAAACTTTTTAAGATGATAAAACTGTTGGTTGTTGATAGTCACCCAATTATTAGAAAAGGTATCGAACTTCTATTTGTTACCTCCAAAGACATCAAAGTTGTTGGAGGCGTTAGCAATGGAGAAGCAATTTTCGATTTTCTAAAACAAGAAAAAGCAGATATTGTTTTATCTGAAATAGATTTACCAAAACTTAATGGCATTACTGCTTTAAGGCGATTATCTAAAGAATTTCCACAAATTAAGGTCTTAATTTTTACTTCGCAACCAGAAGAAATTTATGCCTTGAACACTATAAAAGCTGGAGCCTCTGGATATATTTCTAAAAATGCAAATATCATAACCATAAAAGAGGCAATTATGAAAGTTGCTGGAGGCGACACCTATCTAAGCAATAATCTATCTAATCAATTAGCTTTTGGAAAAGGGGTTAATAAGTCTTCTGGATCACTTTACAAAAAATTATCTACGCGAGAAATTGAAGTTTTAAAACTTATTTCTATTGGAAAAAAGAATAAAGAAATTGCTCAAGAATTAGAAATTAACGAAAAAACTGTTAGTACTTATAAAGCTCGTTTAATGAAAAAACTACATGTTGAAAATATTGTAGATTTAATAAATAGAGCTAAATTAATGGATATTTAAAGAGGTTTGTTTAATTTCCTAGAAAGCAAATTATCTAATTTTTTATAACCTACAACTTCTTCTAAAATCTCTTTATATTGTTTCTCTAAATCTCCTTTTGTTTCTTGATTTAATTCGTCTATTTTTTTGCTAATTAAAAAACAACGCAGGCTCAATATGGTTTCACTTACCAATTGAGAAATAGAATCCATTTTATCTTTTGGGAAAATGTTTTTACTATTCCAGTTAGACAAAGAGTACCGTTCTTCTTCCATTAAAATAGTTGTCATTTCGCTAACTATTTCGGTATCTTCATTATTTACAAAATTCTCTAATGCAAATTCTGGATTTTGATTTAAAGTATCAATAATTTTATAATACAGTTCTTTAAATTTTTCATTAGTAAACTCCATTTCATCTTCTTGAAGATCTAAAAATATTTTTTCAAATACTTTTGCTTGATGAATAACAGGTTCAAGAATTAGCTCGTTTTTATCATTTTCTTTTAAAATTAAATCTTCAAAATCTTCGGTTCTATTGCCATATAACAAGAGAAGTTGAATGATTTTCCGTTCTAATTCATACTGAACATCTACTTTTTTCTGAGGTTCTTTATTTTTTATAACCTCAAAGGCTTTTTGCTCTTGTTTGAATTGTTGGTTGGCTTCCTGATTTCCTTTTTTAGACATTTGTGCCAAAGTGCTGTATAAAACACCTTCGCTAATATCCATAATTTTAGAACACTCCTGAATATATATTTCTCGTTTAATTCTATCTGGAATTTTAGAAATACTATTCACAATATCTCTTACAGTTTCTGCTTTTTTTATTGGATCATTTTTCGAATCCTCAAATAACATAGAGGCTTTAAATTGAATAAAATCTTGCGCATGTTCTTCTAAATATAAAGTAAGCTCTTCTAACGTATTTTGTTTGGCAAAACTATCTGGATCTTCTCCTGCTGGAAACGTACAAATCTTCACATTCATACCTTGTTCAAGAATTAAATCGATCCCTCTTAAAGACGCTCGAATTCCTGCTGCATCACCATCAAAAAGAACGGTTATGTTTTTAGTTAATCGGTTTATTAATCTAATTTGTTCTGGAGTTAAAGCTGTTCCTGAAGAAGACACGACATTCTTAATTCCAGTTTGATGAAACTGAATAACGTCTGTATAACCTTCAACCAAATAGCAATTATCCTCTTTCGCAATACTCTGTTTGGCATGAAAAATACCATAAAGCACTTTACTTTTATGATAAATATCACTTTCGGGTGAGTTTAAATATTTTGCGGCTTTTTTATCGGTTATTAGAATACGTCCTCCAAAACCTAAAACACGTCCACTCATGCTTCTAATAGGAAACATAACACGTCCTTTAAACCTATCGAAACGTTTTTCTTCTTTTACAATAGTTACCCCTGTTTTATTTAAATAATCTAGCTTATAACCTTGTTTTAATGCCTCGTCTGTAAAAGCATGCCACTCGTCTAAAGAATACCCTAACTGGAATTTTTTAATCGTTTCTTCAGTAAAACCACGCTCCTTGAAATAACTCAATCCAATGGCTTTTCCTTGATCTGTTTTATGAAGTGTCTGCTGAAAATATTTACTAGCAAACTCACTTACCAAATACAGGCTCTCACGCTCATCTGCTTGCTCTTTCTCCTCATTGGTTTGTTGGGTTTCTTCAATTTCAATATTGTATTTATTAGCTAAATATTTAATAGCTTCTGGATATGTAAAATGTTCATGCTCCATTAAAAAAGCTACCACATTCCCTCCTTTTCCACTTGAAAAATCTTTCCAGATTTGTTTCACTGGAGAGACCATAAAACTTGGTGAACGTTCATCGCTAAATGGACTTAATCCTTTAAAACTACTTCCAGATTTTTTTAATTGAACAAAATCGCCAATAACCTCCTCAACGCGAGCAGTTTCAAAGACTTGATCTATGGTGGATTTTGAAATCAAAGGATTATAATTTTATAGCGTATAAAAGTACTAAAATTAAGTTTTAATATGGAAGTCTTAGACTGTTAAACCTAATTAAAAATAAACCCAATAGAAAACAATTTTTATTAACTTGGTAAATACCAATAGTCATTTATATGAAAAACAAAGAATATCGATACGTTTACAAGAAGAAAAGGTATATTATTCCATTCTTATTCATCTTATTTATAGTTGCTTTTAGATTGTATTTACCAACTTTAGCTAAAAACTATGTAAATAAAGTGCTTGCTGATATTCCAGGTTATTATGGCCAAGTAGACGATATTGATATTGCACTTGTTCGTGGAGCATATGTTATAAATGGCATGTATTTAAATAAAGTGAATGCACAGACACAAATTCCTTTTTTAGATTTTCCTAAAAGTGATATTTCCATTGAATGGAAATCGTTATTTAAGGGTGAAATAGTAAGTGAAATAATTATGTCCAATCCAAAAATAAATTATGTTTTGGAAGACCAACAAACAGAAGGAGAAAATCCAAATATAGATAGTTGGACAAATGCCTTAACAGATTTAGTACCTATTGAAATAAACCATTTTGAAGTGCATAATGGCAAAATATCGTTTCAAGAAGTGAGTTCTGAACCAAATATCAACCTTCATTTTGATAACTTAGAACTTACTGCTGATAATTTAAGAAATGTCATTGAAAAAGAACTTACATTACCTTCTCCAATTTCTGCTACTGCCGTATCTTTTGGGCAAGGAAACATGCGTTTAAATGGTAATATGAATCTAATTAAAGAGATACCAGATATGGATATTGAGTTTGCTTTAGAAAACGCCAATGTTTCTGCTTTGAACGATTTTACAACACACTATGCAAACATCGATTTTGAAAGTGGTGATTTTAATTTATATAGCGAAATGGCCATTGCAGATGGTTATTTAAAAGGTTATATGAAACCTTTAATAAAAAATTCCAAGTTAATTGGGAAAGATGATAATTTCGTGGAAACCCTCTGGGAAGGCTTTGTAGGCTTTTTTAAATTCGTTTTAAAAAATCAAAAAACAGATACACTTGCTACAAAAATTCCTTTGGAAGGCAATCTTAACAATGTAGAAGTTGGTGCTTGGAAAACATTTACAAACATACTTAGTAATGCTTGGATAGAAGCTTTTAAAGGTGTTGTAGATGATGATATAGATTTTAAAGACGCTTTTAATGAGGACAAAAAAAAGAAATAAAAAGGCTTCAAAAAAAAATTGAAGCCTTTTTAATCAAATTAACTACTTAAACTAATCCATATCAAAACGAAGCCCTAAAGAAATATTATTCTGGTCTATAGCTTGATCTTTAAAGATGGTCGATAAATCGTATTTGGCATAGATCCCAACATTTCCCCAAGAGATATACGAACTTAAACCATACACAAAACTATTGGTATTAAAATCTTTAATTTTATCTTTTTGGAAATCGCCATTGTCATCATCATACTTTAATTTTTGCATCGACTGAAGCACAAAACCACCATAACCACCAACACCTATTTTAAATTTATTTGATGTTGAGTATCTAAAATAATTTTTCTTATCTATTTTTCTTGAAGGACCAAATTCAAAATGTAGAGGAAATACCAAATTGGTGGATCTAAATTTAGATTTACTTAAATTCACTGGAAATTCTTCAAGAGTTACTACATCATCTATTTCCTGAAAATAGAGATTGTCTTTTATATCTAATTTATTCCACTGGAAAGACACACCATATTTTAAACGTACGGCATTACTGTTTTTAAAAAGTCTCGTTTTCCATGCCCAACCTAACTCAACAAATCCAGAACCTCCTAGTTTATAAGGCGAATCGTTAAGAGATTGCCCTTCAATTATGGCATTATTAAAACCAATGGCAAACACTAAATCGCTGGTTGTACGTCTGTCGTATTTTTTAGGCTCTTTTCTGTTTTTTGGTCCGATATAAAGACTTCCCGTATCGAATTCATCTGAATCTTTGTCTTTACCAAGGATTATAGTTAAACCTTCTAAATTAGCTCCAGTATCATAAGATACATGCTCATTTCTCTCTAAAAGCGAGATTCTGTTATCTATAATAGCTAACCTGTTTTCAATATTTAAAGCATGCTTGGTTGCAAGCTCATCTTTTAATTGAGTTGCTTCTTCTTGTGAGATTTCATTATTGTCTAATTGTTGATCAATCGCTTCAACCCCTGTTTTAAGCTGGTCTTTTTCTTGAATTACTACCTGCTCTTTTTGTAATTCTAAAGCATCTATTTTTTCTTTATTTGTTATCTCTTGTGCAGTGATTAATTGCACAGATAATGCTAGCACAATAAGTGCTAAGTACTTAGTAATTGTTTGCATAATTGTTCTTTTTTTAATGGATGAAATTATTAATCGTTACGTTCGGCAACTGCAGTTTTTACCTTTTTAAAATTTGTTTTTAACGTCTCGAACACTTTGTTTCTAAACGATTCGTCTAAATCTTCTTCAACGTCTTGAAGTAAGGATTGAGCATCTATAGAATAAGCCTCATTCTTTTTATTATCGGCTAGATTTTGTTGGGCTTTTTTAAGTAGCGCATCAATATCTGTTTCGGTTTTATTGGAATTCTCTTGAAAAGCAACTTGTGTTAATTCTGTTTTTTCTGAAACCACTTCAAGGTTAGAATTAGTTGTTTTTTCGTCTGGTTCGTGAAGTGGTACAACTTCCGTAATATTTGTGTTTTTAACGATTTGGTTTTTTGAGATTTTAGACTTTTTATCTGCGTCAGTAGTCTCGTTTAAAATAGTTTTGGATACGACATGCATGTCTTCAACAGCAACGATATTATCTTCTGGTTTTACATGGTCGACATCCTGAATATTTTTAATTTCCTTTGCTTCAGTGTCTCCTAAAACTGGCTTATAACTGTCTGTTTCAGAAGTATTAAAAAATAGGTTCACCATTATCAAAACTCCTACCAAACTAGCAGCAACACCAAACCACCAAATTGTTTTATTAGACGATTGCTTTGAGTCCTTATGAAGCTTTTCAGACAACACATTCCAAGCCTGACTTGATGGTTCAAGTGTTCTTTTTTCAAGCTTCTCTTTGATGTTTTCTTCAAATTTAATTGGAGCCATAACTGGTGTTATTTTGATTATTAATTTGTTCTTGAAGCATTTTTCTAGCTTTAAATAGCTGCGATTTTGACGTGCCTTCAGTTATTTTTAAAAGTTCTGCAATTTCAGCATGTTTATATCCTTCTATAGCATACATAACAAAAACTATTTTGTATCCTTCTGGTAAACCATCTATCAGTTTTTGAATTTCGGCAACCTCAATTTCGGTATGTATCTGGTTGGAATAGGTGTTTGTTTCTTCCATCTTTTCTACCGAAAATTCAATATGCTTTTGTTGTCTTAAAAATGAGATAGATTCTCGAACCATAATACGTCTAATCCAACCTTCAAAACTCCCTTCTGCTTTATAATTTTTAAGGTATTTAAACACTTTAAAAAAACCATTTAACATAGCTTCTTCTGCATGTTGAACATCTTTAATATAATATCGACAAACACTTAACATTTTAGGTGCATGCATTTCAAACAAAACGTGTTGCGCTTCACGATTGTTTTTAATGGCTTTTTTTATAAGCACAGTCTCGTTTTTGTAGAGTTGTATAACTTTCACTAAAAGGGTTTTGTTCTGCTTCTATTTATAAAGACGAAAAAATCATGCAAAAGGTTGCCTGATAACTTAATTAATTTTTATACTGTTAAAAATGAGGTGATTAAAACCTATTTTTTTCGATCAATCACATAATTAACCATAAGCTCTAAGGAATTTTTAAAGGTAGATTCCGGATATATTTGTAGTATTTGTAAGGCTTCTTCCTGAAATTCTTTCATTTTGGAAACAGCATAGTCTAATCCTCCTTTTGTTTTAACATAACTAATTACTTCAGCTACACGCTTTTTATCTCTATTGTGGTTTTTAATAGAATTAATAAGCCAACGTTTGTCTTTTTTGTCTGCCTGATTGAGAACATAAATTAAAGGCAAAGTCATTTTTTGCTCTTTAATATCAATGCCTGTAGGTTTGCCAATAGCTTCATTTCCATAATCGAACAAATCATCCTTAATTTGAAAAGCCATCCCAATAAGTTCACCAAATTTACGCATGCGTTCAACATGGTCTGATTCTGGTTTTACCGAAGCAGCACCAAGACTACAACAAGCAGCAATTAGTGTGGCTGTTTTTTGACGAATAATATCGTAATAAACGGCTTCTGTAATATCTAATTTCCTAGCTTTTTCAATTTGAAGTAATTCGCCTTCACTCATTTCCCTAACTGCTATAGAGATAATCTTTAGCAAGTCGAAATCGTTGTTATCGATAGAAAGCAACAAGCCTTTTGAAAGTAGGTAATCTCCAACTAAAACTGCAATTTTGTTTTTCCAAAGTGCATTGATAGAGAAAAAACCACGACGTCTGTTGCTTTCGTCTACCACATCGTCATGTACTAAAGTAGCAGTATGTATCAGTTCTATAACCGAAGCGCCACGATAGGTACGCTCACTAATCTCTCCATTAGAAACCATTTTAGCTACCAAGAACACAAACATCGGTCGCATTTGCTTGCCTTTTCTATTAACAATATAATGTGTAATCCTGTTTAGAAGAGCCACTTTAGAAGACATGGAAAGCTGAAACTTCTGTTCAAAAAGTTCCATTTCGTAATCAATGGGCTGTTTTATTTGTTCTACAATTTTCAAAAGAAAATATTACTAATATGGTTATAACAAACCTACTAAAAATGCCTGTGATATTCTATTCTTATTTTTAACAAAGGAAAATTAACATCGTTATTTAGGATAAATTCATTTTTTTTAATATCTTAATTAATTATAACCCTTTAAACATCAGACTTATGAGAAAAATTACTTTACTTATTATGGGGTTTTTAGCTATATTATCGGCTAATTCCCAAATTGTATTATCCGAAAATTTCGATGACATCACGACCCTTACAGACTGGGATCAGGTTAATGTTAGTACTACTTTAGGGTCAACAAATTGGTTTCAAGGTAACGATGCTGTTTTTTCTTCATATAATGGTGGGCCAACTTCTTATATTGGAGCAAACTTTAACGCCACCACAGGTACTGGAACCATAAGCAACTGGTTAATTTTACCAGTACTATCTTTAAAAGATGATGATGTATTAACATTTTACACTAGAACTAGCACAGGAAGCATTTATCCAGACAGATTGCAAGTAAGAGTTAGTGCTGATGGAGCTGCATCTGTAGCTCCAACAAATGATTCTGATGAAGGATCTTATACCACATTACTTTTAGATATTAATCCAACCTTAACTGTTGGTGGATATCCTAATGCAGATTGGGAATTACAAACTGTTACCATTTCTGGTTTAGGCAGTACTGCTATTGATGCTAGATTAGCTTTTAGATATTATGTGGCAAGTGGAGGTCCATCAGGAACTAACTCCAATTTTATTGGTATTGATGCTGTAGAAGTTAACGAAACTTTAAGCATCGATGAATACGCTCAAGCACCTTACTATAAAATTGGTTGCAACAATCAATACATTTCTATTTACAATATAAATGATGTAGTAAATTACAAGCTAATTTCATTAACTGGACAGCAACTTTTAGAGGGAAAAACCTCTAATAAAACTCATACCATTGATGCTACAACATTAACTTCTGGAGTGTATGTTATTGAAATTTCCAATCCGCAAACAAATGCTGTTTACAGAAAGAAAATTGCATTTTAGAAAGTAACAAATTAATATCTTACAGACTGCCTGAGAAGGCAGTCTTTTTTATGTTTTATTAGCTAATTGTCCACAAGCAGCATCAATGTCTTTACCTCTGGAACGTCTTACAGTTACAGTAATGTTGTTGCGTTCTAACATGGACACATACATATCTATAGCTTGCGTGTTTGCTTGTTGAAACTCACCATCGTCTATGGGATTGTATTCAATTAAATTAACCTTGCTTGGTGCAAATTTGCAAAAGGCTATTAAGGCATCAACATCTTTCTTTTTATCATTGATATCCTTCCAAACCACATATTCGTAGGTAATTCTATTTTTGGTTTTGGCATACCAATATTCTAACGCTTCACGTAAATCTGCTAAAGGGAAATTTTCATTAAAGGGCATGATAGAGGTACGAACCTCATCGATTGCTGAATGGAGTGATACGGCTAATTTAAACTTTACCTCATCGTCAGCCATCTTTTTTATCATCTTTGGCACGCCAGATGTTGAAACCACAATTCGTTTAGGCGACATTCCCAAACCTTCATCTGATGTAATTTTATCAATCGCTTTTAGAACATTGTTATAATTCATAAGTGGTTCTCCCATACCCATAAACACAATATTACTTAAGGGTCTGTCATGATACAATCTGCTTTCTTTATCTATGGCAACTACTTGGTCGAAAATTTCGTCTGGATTTAGATTTCGCATGCGTTTCAACCTAGATGTTGCACAAAATCTGCAATCTAAACTACAACCAACCTGACTAGAAACACAGGCTGTAGTTCTTGATTTGGTTGGAATTAAAACCGACTCGACAATTAATCCATCGTGCAAACGAACTGCATTTTTAATAGTGCCATCGTTACTTTTTTGCATGGTATCTACATGGATGTGATTAATAACAAAATTATCTTCAAGCATTTGCCTGGTTTCTAAAGATATGTTCGTCATATCTTCAAAGGAATGAGCTCCTTTACTCCACAACCATTCATAAACCTGATTCCCACGAAATGCTTTATCGCCTTCTTTTTCAAAGAAATCTCGAAGTTGCTCTTTGGTTAATGCACGTATGTCTTTCTTTTTTGTTTCCATGTGTTTGCAAAAGTAATAAAAAGGGATTTGTAAACAGAAATTAAGGACTAGAGAATAATTGCGTGATAAACCCATTAACTATTGAACGCATGTTTTGAGCTTTTTTATGTTGTTGCACCTATGCAACATAAAAAAACGAGTAGTGAAATCCTAGTTGCCGGCAGGCAGATACGACTCTTTGGGTAGTGACCATAAAAAAAGCCTTGCAAAAACAAGGCTTTTAATAGAATATATTTTTAATTAAATAATTAGCATGGCATCTCCATAGCTATAGAATTTATATTTTTCTTTAATAGCTTCATCGTACGCTTTTTTAATGAAATCGTGACCAGCAAATGCAGACGCCATCATTAATAAGGTAGATTTTGGCGTATGGAAATTTGTAATCATGCAATTCGCGATACTAAAATCGTATGGAGGAAAAATAAATTTATTAGACCAACCATCAAACTCATTTAAAGTACCGCTTGAAGATACTGAACTTTCTATAGAACGCATGGCAGTTGTACCAACAGCGCATACACGTTTTCTGTTTTTAATTCCAGTATTAATAATATCTACTGCATCTTTTTTAATAATAATTTCTTCACTATCCATTTTGTGTTTCGATAAATCTTCAACCTCAACTGGGTTAAAAGTACCTAAACCAACATGTAATGTAACTTCTGCAAAATTAACTCCTTTAATTTCTAAACGCTTTAAAAGGTGTTTAGAAAAATGCATTCCTGCAGTAGGAGCTGCAACTGCACCTTCATTTTTAGCAAAAATAGTTTGGTAGCGTTCTTCATCTTCTGGTTCTACATCTCTTTTTATGTATTTAGGAAGTGGTGTTTCGCCAAGTTCCTGAAGTTTCATACGGAAATCTCTATACGATCCATCGTATAAGAATCGTAAGGTTCTTCCTCTTGAAGTTGTGTTATCTATAACTTCCGCTACTAAAGACTCTCCTTCACCAAAATACAATTTGTTTCCAATTCTTATTTTTCTAGCTGGATCTACAAGCACATCCCAAAGACGTTGCTCTTCGTTTAACTCTCTTAATAAAAACACCTCAATTCTTGCTCCAGTTTTTTCTTTGTTTCCAAAAAGTCTCGCTGGAAATACTTTGGTATTATTAAGAATCATCACATCATCTTTATCGAAATAATCAATAAGATCTTTAAACATTTTATGTTCAATGGTTTGCTTCTCGCGATTTAAGACCATTAAACGAGCTTCGTCTCTATGTTCTGATGGATACTCAGCTAATAATTCTTCTGGGAGGTCAAAACTAAAATGTGATAATTTCATATTTGTCAATCAATTTTTATGTTAAAATGAAAGTGATTTGTTTTTGTAAAGGTTGCAAATATACAACCTGAAAGTAGGCGTTGTCAAGTATTTAGGCAATTATTATTTAGATAGTTGAAATCCGATGCTTTTTAAATCTTCCCAAAACGATGGATAGGATTTTGAAACAACTTCGGCATCGTTGATGGTTATTGAAGTTACTAGCGCAAGAGGAGCAAATGCCAAGGCCATTCTATGATCGTTATATGTATCTATGCTAACTTGAGATTTTATTGATTTTGACACCTTTAACAACAAACTGTCGTCAGAAACTGTAATTTTACCACCTAATTTTTCAATTTCGTTTTTAAGTGCCAATAGTCTATCTGTTTCTTTTATTTTTAAGGTATGAAGACCTATAAGCTTACAACCTAACCCTAAAGCAAAACATGTTACCACAATAGTTTGTGCAATATCTGGTGCATCTGCTAAGTCTAATTTGATTGTTGCTTCTTGATTGCTGACTGCTGATTTATGAAGTACGATATTATTATCTTGAAAGTTTGTTTTAACGCCAAACTGCTGATAAATTTTGGCCAATACAGAATCTCCTTGTAAAGAATTTTCTTTATATGAAGACAAATTAATTTCTGAACCAATATTGCTTAATGCTACAATACTATAGAAATAGGATGCAGATGACCAATCCGACTCGATTACTAATTGTTGATCTTTAACTGTTGATTGTTGGCTAACTTGAATAACATTATCTTGAAACTTCGTTTCAATTCCTATTTTGTTTAACAAACTCAATGTCATGTTAATGTAGGGAATGGATGTTATTTCTCCTTCTAAAGTCAGCACCAAACCTTGTTCTAACTTAGGGGCAATTAGTAATAAGGCAGAAATGTACTGACTGCTTACATTGGCTTTTAGAGTAACTTTATTTTGTGTTATTGTTTTTCCTTTTATTCTTAAAGGTGGCAGTCCTTCTGATTCTAAATACGAAATATCTGCTCCAAGGCTTTTAAGGGCATCGACCAAAATTTTTATAGGTCTTTGCTTCATTCTCTCTGAACCTGTAATTATTACTTCTCGTCCATCTTGAGTTGCGAAAAAAGCTGTTAAAAAACGCATAGCAGTTCCTGCGTGATGGACATCAATGGTATTTGATAATGTTGATAGGGCTTCAGACATGACTTGTGTGTCGTCTGAATTTGATAAATTCTTTATTTCTATATTTGGATATAAAGCCTGTAATAATAACAATCTGTTAGATTCGCTTTTGGAACCTGTTATTTCGATTGTTGACAGTTGATTTATGCTAGATTTATGGAGTTGAATGTTCATCTATTTTAAAAGCAGGAAACATCGAGACTGAGCTCGATGTTTGTTTAAAACCTGCTACTTAAGTTTATCGTTATTATGGTGTCTATCGTGATCGCGTTTGGTTTTTTTATCCATTTTCTTATTGAAAGCCTCTTGCAAATCGATTCCTGTTTGATTTGCTAGACATAAAACTACAAAAACAACATCGGCTAATTCTTCTCCTAAATCTTTGTTCTTGTCACTTTCTTTTTCACTTTGCTCTCCATAACGTCTGGCAATAATTCTAGCAACTTCGCCTACTTCTTCGGTTAATTGCGCCATGTTTGTTAGCTCGTTAAAATAGCGAACTCCATGTTCTTTTATCCAGCTATCAACGGCTTGTTGTGAGTTTTGTAAATTCATTTTTTATACTTTTTTAAGTACAATTTTTTCAGCTTGTTTATTTACTACTAACTCAAAAAACTGTTTAAACTGCTCGTAATTTGTTGGCAATATTAATGTGTTGTTTAAATTTAAAGTAATGACCAATTGAAGCATGGAACCATTTTCTCTTATTAAATAAGTAAATTCTCCTTCGTTACTATTATATTCCAATTTCACGTTTTCCGGTAATGATTCCACTTGAAAACCTTCAGGTAACATAATATTTACCATGTACTTTCTAGATGTAGGAAAGTTTAAATCTATTGGGTATTTTCTGGTTTGAAGTTTAAAAGGTGATTCCTTTATTTTTAAAAATAATAAGGGTGAAAAATAATAGTTATCTCCTATTTCCTCTAAAGCTTCATCTAATTGATATTCATAAGATAAAAGTACAGGTTTTACTGGAACATTCATGTCTTCAACTTCAATATTTGAAACCAATAGATTTCCATTTTTCGATTCAATTGCTTTTATTAAATCGTCTTCCGAGTAATTCTCATAAGTATTTCTATATTCTAAAGCCTTATAATCTGTATATTGATTTCTTATTTTTCCAGTTGCAGATAAATCTGAGTCTAATTTAACATTTAATGAAACAATTTCTTTTGATGCTTGTGAGGCAGATAGACTTACCCAATCTGAACTTCCATCTTTTCGAATTAAACGGCCTTGCCAATTTAATATTTTAACAGGTAACACATTAAGACTTGTAAAGCTTTCTGTGGCATCTAAGAGAACCTGACCTTGTTCTGTATTGACAGCGCAAATAACATAGTTAAAACCTCTTCTAGTTGGGAATAAAGGAATGCCATTGTCTTTAGTACTTATTAAAACTGGATTGGCATCTAATCCAGTTTCTCGCAACATAGCAATTAAAATTAGATTAATATCTCCTACATTACCGACACCTTGTTTATATGCTTGTTTAACACCTAATTCAGTATAGTAACCATAAGTTCCATTCCATTTTACTTTAGATTTTACAAAATTGAAAATATGATAGACTTGTTCTATTGGCTCGGTTGCTCCTGCAATTGCAGTGTCTAAATCGTTTCCAAAATAACCTGACCTTTTTAATTGTTGGCCGAAATCATTACTATCGTAAATTGTTTTTGTGACTTCCTCCCAAGAAGTTGACAAGTTCTCAAATGGCTCATTAGGAAATTGAATGGATTTCAACTCCATAATTAGTTTAGCTTGATAGTTACTTAAATTATCAACATATGCTTCATCTTCTAAAGAAGGAATATTTACTAAATTAGAAGTTATAACATTTATAAAGTAGTCTATAGTTGAATAATCTAAGGAAGTGGCAGAGCCAACAGAACGTGCATTGGATTGTCTGGTCTTACTTAAAGTAATTTTTGCCTGTTCATTAAACTGTTTAAGTTGAGGATAATAGGTAGCTTTTGGATTTACAATAGTAGAATATTTATAATATTCCGGAGTACCTACTCTAAGGTCTAATTTATTAATTGGGATTGTTGTTTGAAAAGGGATTTCATCTATTGCTAATAGCTCCGACTCAATCATATATTTATATTCTATCACACAGCCTTCTTTAATATTTGGCATTGCAAATTGTGTTGCCTTCCAATATTTGTTTATTTTTTCTTCAAAAATTTCATTTTTACCTAGTTTCGTTTCAATAATTTTATTGTTTTCGAGTGTATATGTGTAAGCCTTTAAACTCTTTAAAACATCTTCGGTATTTTTATCACCATCATAAAGCCTAATTCTTTTTGTTGCATATTCAAAACCCTCTTTATTATAAATTTTTATTCTTTCAGAGACATAATTTTGTTGTACAAAACCCAAATCTTGTACATAGGTAAACTTGACATCCTGACTTCTATATAAAACAGCTGCATTGGCATTTGGTTCGAGAGGATGTTGGGTTTCTTTTAATTCTTCTTTGCTTACTTTTCCAAATTTATAATCTTGTGCTATTGCTATTTGGAAAGCGAAGACACATGCAAATAATAAAATATATTTCATAGGTTAAGTTTTTGTGTTAAATACAATTTTAGAGTTATCGTGTTTTTTTATACTCAATAAGAACGTTCTAAACTCTTGATAATCCTCCTTAGAATAGGAGCCTTTATGTAATATGAATTCACGCTTATAGCTAATGATATTATTGGTTGTTGAAATACTTAAAATATAAGATCCAAACTTATTTTGAATAGACACTGGTTTTTTTATGGCCTCAACTTGTAATGAATTTGGATATTTAATTTGATAGGTATCCTTGTCTGTAAAACCTCTCTCTATTACAAATGGTAATTTTCTATTTTTATATCTTGGAGGTGTTACCGTTAATTTATTAAACACATTAGGTTGGAATAATAATCTTTCTCCTGCTTTAGAGCCGTATTTAGAAATTTTAACATTGACATCTTCTGTAAAAACTATACTGTCTTTATTATTATTGAAATTCATTTTAAGAATTTCGAGATTGTTTAAATCGTCCCAAAAATTATTTTTATAATAAAGCTCCTGCTCTTTAATAGTTTTATTCTGAATCCCTTCATGGTCACCATATTGAGCTCCTTTAGATTGTATTTTAATCTCTCCCAATACAGTTCCAGTAGCATCTATAAATATATTGGCAAGCATTTCTTGTAAATTTTCTGCAGCATGATACACTTTTGTCCGAACAATCTTCCCTCCTTCTGGAGTAATAATAAGTGCTTCTCTATCGTCTGTAAAATTGGCATTATAACCAAACGGACTTGTTTTACTAGTACATTCTAACCAGATGTAATCGTCGTTATTAGGCAAACATAGAATGGCATGATTCCCTTGCGTTGCAGAAAAATCTCTATCAATATCTAACAATTTATCATCGCCATAAATAATGGTATAATAAGATGCTATTCCAACTTCTTTTAACAAAGCCTGAGTATAATTTGTTAAAGCTTTACAATCTCCATAGGCTAGTCTATCTACATCTTCGGCTAGCATAGGCTTCCATCCACCAATTCCTACTTGCACACTAATATAGCGTGTTTTGTCTTGCATATATTGATAGACAATCTTGGCTTTTTCAACATCTGAATTAGCATTTAAAGTAAGCTGATGAATTGTGTTTTTTACATTCTGAGGTAATTCTTGAGTGTCGGCAATAAGTTTATCGTTCATCCATAAGCCAAAATCTTCCCAAGTATTATTAACTCCCTTAACACCTTCCATGTCAAATTCTGTTAATACTGCTTTTAAATATGGTGCAAATGTTTTGAAGTCTGGACTAAAAGATTCAGGTTCTATTGACTTTAAATTCTTAGCTATAAAGTGATAGTCGCTGACTTTCTCAATGGCATATTCTTCAAAATTTGAAGTTTTTATTTTAAGAGGAATTTGAGTCGAATTTGTAATTTTATATTCCGCATTTTCAGTACTGATATAATAACCTTCAATAGGTCTCCAACTTGGGATAAATGCTGTAGAATTATAAACAACTTTCGTTTCGAAAAGCAGTGTGTATGGATAGCTAATTGGTGTATAGTCTAGGTATTTTACTCGACTATCTGAATATAATGTGCCTCCTGGAACTGCACTAACGTCTTTAAAATCGTTCTTTCTAAATTTCTTTATTTCTTTTCCACTTGAATCATAAACACGTGCTTCAAGATCTTGAATGTTGATATTCTCGTCGTAATGCCGATAAGCGCCAATTTTATAATCGCCTTCTTTATTAAAAACCGTGATGATTCTTTTGTTAGTATATACAAATTTATTGTAGTCTAAAATTTCAATTTGAATATTGTCAAATCTAACGACAGCATTAGATTTTATTCTAAGGTCTAAAGGAATGGAATTTACTGTTAGTAAATCTTCTTCCTGTGCTGCTATTTGGGTAAAAATTAGTGAGGAGAGTACTAAAAGTATAATTTTATGCATGTAGGAACTTTTTTTCTCTTCTCAAAAATAGGATTATTTGTGAATTAACAAAGCTTTAATTAAAATTAATTTCCTTATTCTTTATTTTTAGTATCTATGATTATGGTTACAGGCCCATCGTTTAAAAGCTCCACTTTCATATCTGCACCAAACTCTCCAGTTTGAACTGATTTCCCTATATTTATTTCTAATTGTTTTACAAAAGCTTCATACATAGGAATGGCTACTGCTGGTTTTGCAGCTTTAATATAACTAGGTCTATTACCTTTTTTTGTGTTTGCATGAAGGGTAAACTGACTAACAACAATAGCATCTCCTTGAACCTCTTTTAAAGATTGATTCATGACGCCATTTTCATCATTAAAAATTCGGAGATTTGTAATTTTATTGGTTAACCATGCAATGTCTTCGGTGGAGTCTTCATCAATTATCCCGAGTAAAATTAATAACCCACAGGAAATGGATGCTACTTGTTTTCCTTCAATAGTAACACTTGCTTTTGAAACTCTTTGAATAACTGCTTTCATTTTTTACTCTTTATCCCAAGTATCAGTTCTATAGTGTTCGTCTTCTCCTTCTAAAATTTGAATGTAACTTCTATATCTAGAATAGGCAATTTCGTCTTTATCTAAAGCATCTTTTACAGCGCATTTTGGTTCATCAACATGAATACAATTATTAAACTTACAGTCTTGTTTTAATTTAAAAAATTCAGGGAAATAATCGCCAACCTCAGCTTTATCCATATCTACCACACCAAACCCTTTAATTCCAGGTGTGTCAATAATTTTTGCTCCAAAACTTAAATCGTACATTTCGGCAAACGTTGTAGTATGTTGCCCTTGACTATGTTGACTGGAAATAGCTTTGGTTTTTAAATCTAAATCTGCTTCAATAGCATTGACTAATGTTGATTTACCAACACCTGAATGACCTGCAAACATGCTTACTTTATTTTGCATTAAGGCTTTTACTTTATCGATATTTTTTCCTGTTTCTGCCGAAATACCAATACATTCATAACCTATTTGACGGTACACATGTGCTAAATATCTCACCTCATTAAGCGTGTCTTTGTTATACGTATCTAGTTTATTAAAAAGTAATATTGTTTTAATGGAATAGGCTTGAGCTGTTACCAAAAACCGGTCGATAAAACTTGTAAACGTTGGAGGATTATCAATAGTAACCAATAAAAAAACCTGATCGATATTTGAAGCGATAATATGTGTTTGCTTAGACAGATTAACCGATTTTCTAACAATGTAATTTTTTCTGTCGTGAATGTTTGTAACAACACCAACAGGCTCGTCGTTATTAGTTGTATCTAAATCGAAGTCTACTCTATCTCCAACGGCAATGGGATTGGTACTTTTAATACCTTGCATACGGAACTTTCCTTTAATTCGGCATTGGTATGTGGCACCTAAATCTGTTTTCACAGTGTACCAGCTTCCGGTAGATTTATATACAATTCCTGTCATTCTTACAAAGATGCCACTATTAATTAATATTTAAAAGAGATTCGTTAATAATGGCATGAACTATTCCTGTTTAACTATTAATAATCTTCTCTTGATGATTAATAGATTCTTGATGAACAGCCTTAAAAACACGTAAAATAAATTCTTCGCTTAAGTTCTTTTCTTCCCCTTGAAGAATCATTTTTCCAAGAATTTCATTCCATCGCTTTGTCTGTAAAACGGCTACGTTATGAGACTTTTTAAGTGCTCCTATCTCGTCGGCTACTTTCATACGTTTACCCAACATATCAATTAACTGATGATCTATCACATCAATTTGTGTACGCATCGTATTTATTTTATTTTTAAACTCTGCAGCTTCTCCAATTTCTTTTCTAATACGTAAATCTTTTGTGTATTGAATAAGCGTTTCTGGTGTGATTTGCTGCGAAGCATCGCTCCAGGCTTTATCTGGAGTATGGTGTGTTTCTACCATCAAACCGTCGTAATTTAAATCGAGAGCTGTTTGGCATAAATCGAAAATTATATCTCTTCGTCCTGCAATATGAGAAGGATCTAAAATAAGTGGTAAATCTGGAAAACGATTTTGTAAATCGATTGGCAATTGCCATTCGGGATTGTTTCTATATCTTGTTTTTTCATAAGTTGAAAAACCTCTATGAATAACGCCCAAATTATTGATTCCTGACGTATGAAGTCTCTCTACAGCTCCTAACCATAGTGCTAAATCTGGATTTACAGGATTTTTAACCAAAACAATTTTATCTGTTCCTTTTAGAGCTTCAGCAATTTCTTGAACTATAAAAGGACTTACCGTTGTTCTGGCTCCAATCCATAAAATATCTACATCATGCTGCATGGCTAAATCTACATGATTGGCATTGGCCACTTCTGTAGAAATTAACAAGCCTGTTTCTTCTTTGGCTTTCTGTAGCCATTTTAAACCTAAAGCGCCAACACCTTCAAAATTTCCAGGTCGTGTTCTTGGTTTCCAGATTCCTGCTCTCAAAACAGTGGCATCACTATTTTTTAATTGATGTGCAATAGTTAAAACCTGTTCTTCTGTTTCTGCACTACATGGTCCTGCTATCACTAGAGGATGATCTAAATTGAAAGCATTTAACCAATTTCTTAATTCTTTTTTATTTTCCATAATCTATTTATTATTTAGGTCTCGACTGCGCTCGACCTGACACTATTCTTTTTTAGGCGATTCCATTAAGGATCTCTTTGATATGATTGGTGTTTTCCATCTCATTAAATATGTCGTCGAAATTATCAGCTTCCATAAACTCCTTAAATTTAGTCAGATTGTTTATATACTCATCTAAAGTTTCGATGACATTTACTTTGTTTTGCTTAAAAATGGGTGTCCACATGTGTGGTGAACTTTTTGCTAACCTAACTGTTGAGGCAAATCCACTACCAGCCAGATCAAAAATATCGCGTTCATTTTT
The DNA here is from genome assembly GCA_003144015.1 of Flavobacteriaceae bacterium LYZ1037. Taxonomy (GTDB): domain Bacteria; phylum Bacteroidota; class Bacteroidia; order Flavobacteriales; family Flavobacteriaceae; genus Xanthomarina. The sequence goes on from QFWS01000006.1 coordinate 62,384, forward strand.
TTCTTTTTCAATCACTGTCTTACCAAGCATAAATGCACTGATATGAGACAAATGCGACACATAAGCAATGTGTTTATCGTGTGCAACTGGATTCATATAGCGCATATTCATTCCCATAATTTTAAAAATGGTTAAAGCACGTTCTTGCAACTTAAAAGCTGTTTTTTCTATTTCACAAATAATGTTTGTTTTGTTTACAAACAGGCCTTCAATGGCAGCTTTAGGTCCAGAAAATTCGGTACCAGCAATGGGATGCGTTGCTAAAAAATTTCTGCGTTTTGGATGATTTTCAACAGCTTTACAAATACTTACTTTTGTGGATCCAGCATCAATAACTAAGGTGTTATCTGAGACTTTATCTAAAATTTCGGGTAACAAAGTTTCTGTAGCATCTACTGGAATGGAAACGATAACCAAATCTGCTTGATTTAAATCTTCAAAAGTTGCTTTATGGTCTATAATTTTCAAGGATAACGCTTCATCTAAATGGGCTTCGTTTTTATCAACGCCATGAATCATTATTTCTGGATTTAATTTTTTGACATCTTTAGCGATACTTCCTCCAATTAATCCTACTCCTATGATATATATGTTTTTCATATTATTTAATTCTTGCAATTGCTTCTTCTATAGCTTCTGTTGTGGCACAAAGAGAAAACCGAACATAACCTTCTCCTTGGCTTCCAAAAATGGTTCCTGGCGCTATAAAAATGTCATGTTCTTTTAGTAATAAATCGATGAATTCTTCAGATTTTAAAAACGCTGGAGTTTTTGCCCAAACAAATAATCCGGCTGCATCTTTATTGTAAGTACAGTTTAAACCATCGGCTAATTGCCAAATTAATTTACGTCTTTCTTCATATACATTGTTCAAACTTACATACCATAATTTAGAGCATTTTAAAGCTTCTATAGCGCCTTTCTGAATGCCATAAAACATGCCTGAATCCATGTTGCTTTTTACTTTTAACACATGATTTATATACTCTGATTTCCCTAAAACCATCCCCACTCTCCAGCCAGACATATTAAATGTTTTGCTTAAAGAGTTCAGCTCTAAACAAACATCTTTAGCTCCTGGAACACTTAAAATACTTCGTGGTGAATCATTCAAAACAAAGCTATAAGGATTATCGTTTACAATTAAAATCTGATGCTTTTTTGCAAAAGCAATTAATTCTTCAAAAAAAGCTTCCGTTGCCAAAGCTCCTGTTGGCATGTGTGGATAATTGGTCCACATTATTTTAACGTTGCTTAAGTCCTGTTCTTCAAGTTTTTTAAAATCCGGCAACCAATTTTCATCTTCATTTAAATCATACAAAACAGGTTTAGCTCCAACTAAGTTTGTAACTGACGCATAGGTTGGATACCCAGGATTTGGAATAAGCACCTGATCTCCTGGATTTAAAAAAGCCATTGATATATGCATAATTCCTTCCTTACTTCCCATTAGTGGTAACACTTCTGTTGTTGGACTTAAATGCACTTGAAATTGGTTTCTATAAAAAGACACCATGGCTTCGCGTAATTCTGGTAAGCCTTGGTAACTTTGATATTGATTAGCTGATGCATCCTTTAAACTTTCACATAATGTGGTTATTACTTTTTGTGGTGGTTGCAAATCTGGACTTCCAATCCCTAAATTAATGATTGGTTTGCCATTAGCTTCTAGCAATCTTACTTCTCTTAATTTTCTGGAAAAGTAGTATTCTTCAATGGTTTGCAATCTTTGCGCTGCTTCAATCATTGTTTTGTGTTTTATATTCGCCTAATATTTTAAAGTCTTCTGTCATGATTTCCATGATGGATATTGCCTTCACATAATCCTCAAAATCATTAAATGTCACATCTACAAAAAAGGCATATTTCCAGGGAGTTTCTATTTTTGGCAGAGATTGTATTTTGGTTAAGTTTAATTTACAATCGCTCATCACATTTAACATGGTTGCCAAACTACCTCTTTTGTGTTCTAATTCGAATTTTAAAGAGGCTTTGTTTCTTTTATTCTCTGAAATTTCATGATTTTCTCTTTTAACAATTACAAATCGTGTTTCGTTGTGCTTAATGGTCTGTATGCTTTCTGAAATAATATTTAATTCAAATAACTGAGAGGCTAGTTTACTCGCTATTGCAGCTACTCCTTTTAAATTTTTACTTTGAATTCGTTGTGCAACTTCAGCTGTATCTTTATCTTCTATAAGTTTGATATGAGGGTGTTTTTTAAAAAATTCTTTGCATTGCAATAAAGCCATTGGATGCGAATAGACCTCAACAATATCATTGATATCCTGATTTGGAAGGGCCATTAAATGATGTTGTACATCTAAATAATGTTCTCCAATAATCTGCAAGTTATGTGTGTCTATTAAAGCATAATTTGGAATAATAGACCCTGCAATTGAATTTTCTAAAGCCATAACTACAGCATCTGTTTTCCCAGCAATCAAGCTTTGTACAGCTTCATCAAAAGTTAAACATTCTTTTACAGCTACTTGGTTTCCAAAATATTGCTGAGACACAATATGATGGAAAGATCCAATTACTCCTTGTATGGCTACTGTTTTTATCAAAATTATTTTTCTAATTTGAGTTTTTATCAAAAAAAAAGTCCCGATTTTCATCGAGACTTTTTTAACATGTATTATTATTTATTAAAATTACACATACAGCGTCTCGTTTCTTCTGTTAAAAAAGAAATAATACCAATTGTAATATGCAAAATTTGATGTTGCTTTCATAATGTGACCGCTAATGTAGCCAATAAATTGAAAAAACAAAATGTAAAGACTATTTTTTAATTAAAAACGTTACTAAATAGTTATTTTTACAAAAAAATCGAAGTCTTTTATGTCTATTCAAGTTGAAAACATCACAAAAATTTACGGTTCACAAAAAGCATTAAATAATATTTCCTTTAAGGTGAATAAACCAGAAATTGTTGGTTTTTTAGGTCCGAATGGTGCCGGAAAATCGACCATGATGAAGATTTTAACCACCTATATTGATGCTTCTGAAGGACAAGCAAAAGTGAATAATTTTGATGTAAACACCAACAAACAAAAGGTGCAACAAAGTGTTGGGTATTTACCAGAGCACAATCCCTTATATTTAGAACAATATGTTAGAGAATACCTAGATTTTAATGCAAAAGTATATGGTGTTACCAAAGAACGTATTGAAGAAGTGATACAGCTTTCTGGCTTGAAACCAGAAGCTCATAAAAAAATTGGACAACTCTCTAAAGGTTATAGACAACGTGTTGGTCTGGCAAATGCTTTATTACACAATCCGGACGTGTTGATTTTAGATGAACCCACTACTGGTTTAGACCCAAACCAATTGGTTGAAATAAGAGGTTTGATAAAAAATATGGGGAAAGAAAAAACTGTTTTTCTTTCTACACATATTATGCAAGAAGTAGAAGCCATGTGCGACCGAGTAATTATTATTAATAAAGGTGAAATAGTTGCAGATAAAAAACTAAAAGAACTACGTGATGGACAAGAACAAATTGTTGTTGTAGAGTTTGATTACAGAGTGGAAGACGCTTTTTTATTAAACTTGCCAAATGCCAAACAGGTTATAAATACGCACGATTTTACTTATGAAATTACGTTTTCAACAACCGAAGACATGCGTTCTCATGTGTTTGATTTTGCCCATGACAACCAATTAAAAATTCTTCAGTTGAATCAGAAAAATGTGAGCTTGGAGAGTTTGTTTAGAGAGTTGACTAGCAACTAGTTTAATCAAAAATGAGTTCTCCAGTATAAAATTGTTCTACCTCAACTATTGGTGGGTTATTTTTAGAAATTACATCTCCAGTACCTCGTAATTCTCCTTCTAAAGATTGTTGCGGATTTACAATCATATCGTTACTCCCTCTATGATAGATAGTCACTTCTTGTGCTATTAAATTAGCTGCTTCAAAACGTCCTGTTCCTGAGAAAAAACCAACATAAAGCTTATTTGTTTCACCAGAAATATAAAATGAAGAGAGGTTATTAGCTGTTACTTTTAAATTATTACTATTTACTTGCAGTCTAAAATCACCCATGGTAAAGGCTCCTTCTGAATTAAAATCCTCAGAAAACAATTTTAAGTTATTATAGTTTAAAACACCATCCGAAGAGATATCAAATTGTGTCGAGCTCCTTATGTCTGTAATATTTGGCGCAGACACATATATTTTAGTTGGCTCGTAGTCACGAACAAAATTACACGTATTATTATCTATTAATTGTAATTGATTGTCAATAACAACTACCTCAACATCATTCATTAAATTTTCTCCTGTTTCAATTAAAACATGAGTTTCAGGAGCGTCTTTTAATATTAATTCAATGTTTCTATTTACGTATATTTTCTCAAAATCGCCAACTGTCACTTCTTTCTGAATGATGTTTCCTGATTTTTGAAAACAATCATTAGCATCTTCGCTATCACAAGCAAAAAGACATCCTATAATAAATATGTAAAGTATTTTTTTCATTTTTTACAATCTGATTCCTACACCAAGCTCTACTGCTTCTGCTTTGGCACCATGAGACTTTAAAGTTAATGCTGCAAATATTTTCTCTCCAAAATAACGTTTCAAACCAATTCTTAAATACGTTCTTCCTTCAAAATCGTATGGGTAATATACGTAGTAACCTACTTGCGTAACTAAAGACATTTTATTAATAAATAATTCGTGTCCTGCAAAAACACCAACACGCTTATAATCTTCATCTCCAGAAACATGTTCTTCTGGAAAGGAAACCGATTTATAATAAATTAACTCCTTTAAAAACATAGAAAAGAAGACATCTGTTCCTAATTGCAAAGCACTTTTTCGAGATAAACGTTTGTCGGCATAAGCCGAAAGGATATAGAACGGATATTGTCCACTTCCTATCACATCACTTTCATTAATCCCACTTCTAAAAACCACGTTGTATTTTATTGGCTGAGTAAATTTTTCTTTGGTAACTGTATTAATAAATTCTGGATCTGCTTCATCTAAATTATATGTTACACCAACATTAAAAGCAATGGTATTAACACTAGTATTAGGTGCTTTTACATTGGCATTGGAATAATGTAATAATGAAAAACCTGCCTGTACGCCGAATCTATTAAAAATGCGTTCTTTTTTATAATTAAGCATTAAATAGGTTGCACTTAATATAGTAGATCCAAAAGCCACATTTTTATGATTTTCAACTTTATCGTATGGATTTGTATTATAAGCCAAACCTTGACCAATACGCAACATTAAATTGCGCTTTAAGAAATAAAAATTATAATGAGCATAAAGCGAATAGTTATTTCCTAAAACATCGTTTTTTAAATCTTGATAGGCAAAAGACACTCCCCAATCTGGATAACCATAACGCTGTTCCCAGTCTTTTTCACCAAACGATTTTTTGTTCCAGCTTAATATAACTCCTTCAGGATGTCCTTTAATTAAATGAAGAATATCGTTATTGTGTAAAGCAATATTTCCAGTAAAATAATTAACATCGAAATACGATTTGGTTTGCTTTTCTTGTGAAAAAACAAATCCGAAACTTAAACATAAGAAGTAGGTAACTAATTGCCTCATTTAGATTATTTGTGAAGCAAAAATAGCAGAATATTTAAAATACCTGTGATGCAATGGCTTTTATATTATCACTTTTTCCCATAGAGTAAAAATGAAGCACAGAAATTCCAGCTTTTTGAAGCTCTTTAGATTGTTGAATACACCACTCAATACCTAATTGTCTCACTTGCTCATTGTCTTTACATTTTACAATTTCCAATATTAATGCTTCAGGTAAATCCACATGAAAACGATGCGGAATTAAATTCAGTTGTTTTTTGGTTGCTATAGGCTTTAATCCTGGTATAATAGGAACTGTAATACCTTCTTTTCTACATTTTTCTACAAATTCGAAATACTTCGCATTATCAAAAAACATCTGTGTAACTATATATTCTGCACCATTATTTATTTTCTTTTTTAAGAAATGTATATCACTATCCAAGCTTGGTGCTTCCATATGTTTTTCAGGATATGCAGCAACGCCAACACAGAAATTTGTTGCTGAAGAATTGAGTAGCTCTTCATCTAAATACACGCCTTTATTTAACTCTGAAATCTGGGAGACTAACTCACTTGCATAATTATGGCCTTCTTTTTCGGCTTTAAAATAGGTTTCTGTTTTTACGGCATCGCCACGTAAAGCCATGACATTATTGATTCCTAAGAAATCTAAATCAATTAAAAAATTCTCGGTGTCTTCTTTAGTAAATCCACCACATAAAATGTGTGGAATGGCATCTACATGGTATTTATTTTGAATGGCTGCACAAATACCAACCGTTCCTGGTCGCTTTTTTACCACTTTTTTCTGCAACAACCCATTATCAAGCTCTTTGTAAACATATTCTTCACGATGATAGGTAACATCTATAAACGGAGGTTTAAATTCCATTAAGGGATCGATATTATCGAATATAGATTGTATATGCTGCCCTTTTAATGGTGGTAAAATCTCGAATGAAAACTGGGTGTTTCCATTGGCTCTTTTTATATGTTCTATAACTTTCATATTTAATCTGCTAAATTAGGACGTAACCACTTTTCAGCTTCGTCTTCAGTAATACCTCTACGTTTTGCGTAATCTTTTATTTGATCTTCTTTTATTTTTCCAAGCCCAAAATATTTAGCTTCCGTATTGGCAAAATAATAACCACTCACACTTGCTGCCGGCCACATGGCTAGGCTTTCTGTAAGTTCAACTCCAATATTTTCCTCTACATCTAAAAGTTTCCAAATAGTTTTCTTTTCTAAATGATCTGGACAAGCAGGATACCCAGGAGCCGGACGAATACCTTTATAGTTTTCTTTAATTAAATCGTCGTTGGTTAAGCTTTCGTCTTGTGTATAATTCCAATAATTGGTTCTTACTTCTTTATGTAAATATTCTGCAAAGGCTTCAGCCAATCTATCGGCCAATGCTTTAACCATAATGGCATTATAATCGTCATGATTTTTTTCAAACGCTTTTGCTAAAGCTTCTGTTCCAAAACCAGTTGAGACACAGAAACACCCCATATAATCTTGAATTCCTGTTTCTTTTGGCGCAATAAAATCGGCCAAGGCCAAGTTTGGTTTTCCGGATGCTTTTTTTGATTGCTGACGAAGGGTTAGGAATGTTAGGTTGTTATTAGGATCTCTAAGAGATGCTTCGACAGGCTCAGCATGACAGTTTTCAATTGTCAATTCAATATCGTCATCATTGACTGTATTTACCGGAAACAACCCGAAAACAGCTTTGGCTTCCAAGAGTTCTTCATCAATAATACGCTTAAGCAAAAGGTTAGCATCTTTAAATAATTCTCTGGCTTGTTCGCCAACAACAGCATCTTCTAGAATATTTGGATAACGACCATGTAAATCCCAGCTTCTAAAAAATGGACTCCAATCAATATAGTCTTCTAATTTTCTTAAATCGAAATCTTCAAGAACCTGAATACCTAATTGCTTTGGCTTTACTATTTCTGTAATGTTCCAGTCAATGCGAAAATTGTTTTTTCGTGCCTCCTCAATCGTCAAGTATTCTTTTTCTCTGGTTCGTTTTAAAAATTGATTTCTAAACTTTTCGTACTCTTCTCTAATTTCTTCTTTAAAAACACCATTATCTTTCTTTAATAAATTCCCAACGACTGTTACAGCACGTGACGCATCATTAATATGCACTACAGTATGCTTATAATTTGGTGCAATCTTAACAGAAGTATGTGCTCTAGAGGTTGTGGCGCCACCAATAATTAAAGGAATATCTAAATTTTTCTTTTCCATTTCTTTAGAAACAAAAGACATTTCATCTAAAGAAGGAGTAATTAAGCCACTTAAACCAATGATGTCCACATTCTCTCTAATGGCCGTTTCTATAATTTTTTCTGGCGCCACCATGACACCTAAATCTACAATCTCGTAATTATTACAACCCAAGACTACACTCACGATATTTTTTCCAATATCATGTACATCGCCTTTAACCGTTGCCATTAAAATTTTACCTGCAAATTCTTGTTTCCCATCTTTTTCTGCTTCAATAAATGGTTGTAAATAAGCAACGGCCTTTTTCATAACTCTTGCAGATTTCACCACCTGTGGCAGGAACATTTTTCCACTTCCAAACAAATCGCCAACAACATTCATCCCTATCATTAAATGGCCTTCTATGACCTCAATTGGCTTCGATGAAGCTAGTCTGGCTTCTTCAATATCTTCAATAATAAAAGTGTCAATTCCTTTTACTAGAGCATGTGTGATTCTCTCTTGCAACGGATGCTCTCGCCATTCTAAAACCGTAGCCTCTATATCTTTTTTATTTCCTTTTACTGTTTCGGCAAAATCTAATAAGCGTTCGGTGGCGTCTTCTCTTCTATCGAAAAACACATCTTCTACCAACTCTAACAATTGGTTATCAATCTCATCATAAACCTCTATCAAAGCAGGATTGACGATCCCTAAATTCATTCCATGTTGAATGGCATGATATAAAAATGAGGCATGCATAGCTTCACGAACTGTATCATTTCCTCTAAAAGAAAAAGACACATTACTTACGCCTCCTGACACATTCGCATAAGGAAGGTTTTCGCGAATCCATTTGGTAGCCATGAAAAAATCCAAAGCGTTTTTTCTGTGTTCTTCCATGCCTGTGGCAACAGGGAAAATATTAGGGTCGAAAATAATGTCTTGTGGAGGAAAGTTAACTTGGTTAACCAAAATATCATACGAACGTTTACAAATTTCTATTCTGCGTTCGTAAGTATCAGCTTGTCCATCTTCATCAAAAGCCATGACAATGACAGCTGCTCCATAACGCTTTACCAATTTTGCATGATGAATAAATTCAGCCTCACCCTCTTTTAAACTAATTGAATTCACAACCGATTTCCCCTGAACCACTTTCAATCCAGCTTCAATAATCTCCCATTTGGAGCTATCAATCATAATCGGAATTCGAGCAATATCAGGTTCAGAAGCAATAAGATTTAAGAATTTGGTCATCGCAAACACACCATCCAGCATGCCTTCATCCATATTCACATCTAGAATTTGAGCACCACCTTCCACTTGATGCCTGGCAACCTCCAAAGCTTCGTTATAATTCCCTTCTTTAATTAATCGAAGAAATTTTCTAGAACCTGTTACATTGGTTCGCTCACCAACATTAATAAAGTTGCTTTCAGGAGTTACAACTAGTGGCTCTAATCCTGATAATGTTAAATACTTTTGGTGTTTGGTATTTAATGTTTGGTATTTGGTATCATTCATTACTATAATTTGTTTTTGAAATAGTTAATGAATCCGTTTAGTAATTTCTTGCAGGATGTTAATTGCTCTAGAATTACATTTAATTGTTCTTCAGAAATGTATTCTAAATCGAATGCAAGATATATCTGTGTCTCTAATTCAAACAAAGAGCCTTTTGCTATATACAAAAACTGAATAGTTTCTTTGTCTGATTGCCTTCCTATACCTTCAGCTATATTTGAAGGTACCGAAACCACACTTCTATTAATCTGATTTGTTAAACTATATAATTCTGTATTTGGAAAGTGCTTAGTTAGTTCATAAACCGATTTCACCAATGCTCTTGCAAATTTCCAAACGTCTAATTCCGTATAATTTTTCATTATTTATATTTTTCTAAACACTAAACACTAACAACCATTCTTGGTTTATAATTTTTAGCCACATCTGCAATGGCTTTAATGTGCTCCGGATTTGTACCACAACAGCCACCAATAATATTAATAAGCCCATCTTTTAAATAATTTTCAATCAACACTTGCATTTCTTTGGGTGACTGGTCGTATTCCCCAAAAGCATTTGGCAAACCTGCATTTGGATGTGCCGATGTGTAAAACTGTGTTGCATTTGACAGTCTTTGTAAATATGGTTGCAGCTGTTCGGCTCCAAGAGCACAATTAAACCCAACACTTAGTAAGGGGATATGAGAAATTGAAGTTAAAAATGCCTCAACGGTTTGCCCAGACAGCGTTCTTCCTGATGCATCTGTAATGGTTCCAGAAACCATAATTGGAATATCGATGTTGCGTGCTTCTTTAACCTCATCAATGGCAAACAAGCAAGCCTTAGCATTAAGTGTATCGAAAATAGTTTCAACCAAAAGCACATCAACACCTCCATCAATCAAAGCTTCCACCTGTTGTTTGTAAGCAATTCTAAGGTCATCAAAAGTGACTGCTCGAAATTCGGGTCTGTTGACATCTGGAGACAAACTCGCCGTTCTATTTGTTGGCCCAATACTTCCAGCTACAAATCGGGGTTTTTCAGGATTTGCCTTGGTGAAATCATCTGCTACTTTTCTTGCTATTTTAGCCGATTCAAAATTAAGCTCGTACACCAAATCTTCCATGTTATAATCTCCCATAGCAATGGTAGTTCCTGAAAAGGTATTGGTCTCTACAATATCTGCCCCTGCTTCAAAATACTTTCTATGCACCTCGGCAATAGCTTCTGGTTGCGTCAAGGAAAGCAAGTCGTTATTACCTTTTAGCGAGGTTGGGTAATCCTTAAAGCGTTCACCTCTAAAATCTTCTTCAGAAAATTTATAGCGTTGCAACATGGTTCCCATGGCTCCATCGAGAACCAAAATGCGTTTTTGTATGTCTTGCTTAATATCTCTCATAATTTTTAATTTAAACTGTTTGAAAGCTTCACGATGTCTGAAAACAATCCTCTGGCTGTCACACCCTTCCCTGCTCCTGCACCTTGAATCACCAAAGGGAAGTCTTGGTAAGACTCTGAATAAATTTCAAACACAGAATCTGCACCTTTTAATTGTCCGATAGCTGAGCTTTTTTCTTCTGAAACCAATTTCACTTCCAAGGTGTTTTTAATAACATCCAATTCGCCAACATAACGCAACACCTGATTTTCTAAAAGCTGTTCTTTTAACAAGTGAAACGGAACATCTAATTCCTTGCTTCTACTAATAAACTGATGAACCGTTGTTTTACCATTAAGTGTTTTAGGCACTAAAGATTCTACTAAAACATCATGGAATTCCGTTTTTAAATGAAGCTCTCTAGCTAAAATCAATAATTTCCTAGCCACATCATTTCCTGATAAATCTTCTCGTGCATCAGGCTCTGTTAAACCTAACTGATTTGCTTGTTTTAAAATTTCTGAAAAAGAAATATTTTCAGATGAAAACGCATTAAAAATATAACTTAAGGAGCCTGAAAAAACGCCACGTATTTTTTGAATTTGCTCACCAGAATCATACAGTCTTTTAACCGTTTCAATAATTGGCAAACCTGCACCAACATTGGTTTCGTATAAAAAGGACTTATGATGTTTTTTTAATGTGAGTCTCAATTGTTCGTAAAAATCAAAACTTAAAGTATTCGCTACTTTATTTGCCGACACAATATGAAATCCGTTTTCAATTAAAGGCACATAATTCTGCACAAAATCTTTACTTGCTGTCGCATCAATAGCTACTAAATTCTGAAAATGATGTGTCTTCACATAACTAATAATATCTTCAATTTTATAAGGAATCGAAGCCTTTTCAAAATCAGAATGCCAAGAATTTTCAATGCCAAATTCATTGAAAAATGCCACTTTAGAATTTGTAACAACAGGAATATGAATGTCTAAATTCTGCTGGGCTTGTAATTGCGACTTGGCAGCTTGAATTTGATTAATTAAGGTACTGCCAACATTCCCTATTCCGAAAATAACCACATGTAGGCTTTTACTGTTTGACATAACCTGTTTCTTTATTTTTGTTAATAGATGCAAAAGCTTGACTTAAATCGTTTATCAAATCTTCAGCCTCTTCAATCCCACAAGACAAACGTATCAAGGAATCTTTAATTCCTGACTGCAATCTTTTTTCACGAGGAATAGAAGCATGTGTCATTTGTGGTGGATGGCAAAGCAAACTTTTTACGCCACCAAGGCTTTCTGCCAGTTTGAAATAATGGGTGTTTGTTACAAAGTGGTTGGCTGCTTCTTGCGTGTCTTCTTTTAGAGTGAAAGAAACAATTCCTCCAAACAAACCGTTTTGCTGACGCTTCGCTATCTCATGATTCTTATGAGATACCAATCCTGGGAAATACACTTTTTCAACAGCATCATGGTTCACTAAAAAGGCAGCAACTGCAAAAGCATTTTCGCATTGTTTTTTAAAACGCAACTCTAAGGTTTCAATACCTCGAATGGTTAAAAAGCAATCCCAAGGCCCCAAAATGCCACCTGAAGCATTTTGAACAAATTTTAATTTTTCAGATAATTCTTGTGTTTTAGTCACTACCAAACCAGCCACTAAATCTGAATGACCTCCAATGTACTTGGTGCCACTATGGATAATAATATCTGCTCCAAGAGTTATAGGTTGTTGAGCAATAGGGCTCGCAAAAGTATTATCGACCACTAAAAGGGCATTCACACTCTTGGCAATCTTAGATATTTCCTGAATATCAGATACTTTTAAGGTTGGATTTGTTGGAGATTCAATCCAAACCAACTTTGTTTTGCTGCTAATAACATTTGCTACATTTTCAGCATCTGTAGTATCTACATAATGTACTTTAATCCCTAGTTTTTCGTACACATGGGTAAATAAACGATAAGCACCCCCATAGATGTCATCTACAGCTACAATCTCATCGCCAGCAGATAATAATTTTAACACAGCATCAATAGCTGCCAAGCCAGTAGCAAAAGCAAAACCAGAATGTCCTCCCTCTAATTGAGCTACCACGTTTTCTAAAACTTGACGTGTTGGGTTGTTGCTTCGTGCATAATCAAAGCCTTTGTTTACTCCAGGAGCATCCTGAATAAAAGTGGATGTTTGGTACACTGGTACCGAAATAGCGCCTGTTAATGGATCGCTTGGAATGGAATGAATAATTTTTGTTGCACTCATTTTTCTAATTTTTTTTGAGTTAATAATGAGTGCTATTTGCAGAACAAGATAAATGGAGTAAAAAGCATTTTTTTCGCTTATACTTCAAAATAAAAATTAACAATAGCGATGCTATTCTGAATTTTTCTTTCTTGTCTAATCAAAAAATCTATCTGTTTCCTCGTCATCAATCTCGCTCAACAAATAGCACGATTAAACCAAAAGTCAAATGCGTCTTTGCAGACGTACCTAATAGAAAAATGTTAAAAAGAAAATTGAAATAACAGATGAGTCATTTCGTTTTAGTTATCTATCCAATAAATCGATAAATGAATCGATCATTAAGTAGAATGTAGCACCTTCTTAATTGCTTAAGGGTTGCTAAGGCTTCACAGGGTCTAATCCCTCCACCTTTCTTGATAACATTTCAGTAAGTTTTTGAACTTTGTGAGCACAAATATAGCATCAGAAAAATTTAATATCCAAATATTTTGGGAAAAAAAGTTAATTTAATTTGCCATCCATTTAATTTTTCTACATTTGCAATTCAAATATCAAGAGGAAAAATTTGTCTGATTGCAACCTCTATAAAAAAATGCTAAAGCAGTAAAAATCTACTCCTCTAGCAATAGCAATCCGATATTTTTTTCATACATTAATTAAATATTAAAACAGGAATATATGTCTTATTTATTTACTTCTGAAAGTGTTTCAGAAGGACATCCAGACAAAGTAGCAGATCAGATTAGTGATGCTTTGATTGACAACTTTTTAGCATTCGATAAAGACTCTAAAGTAGCTTGTGAAACCCTTGTTACAACAGGACAAGTCGTGCTAGCAGGTGAAGTAAAATCGAACACCTATTTGGATGTTCAGAAAATTGCCAGAGATACCATCAACAAAATTGGCTATACAAAAAGTGCTTATATGTTTGACGGTAATTCGTGTGGCGTTTTTTCTGCAATTCACGAACAATCTGATGATATCAATCGTGGTGTAGATAGAGCAAGCAAAGAAGAACAAGGTGCAGGAGATCAGGGAATGATGTTTGGTTATGCCACAAATGAAACTGAAAACTACATGCCTTTAGCTTTAGATTTAGCACATAGAATTCTTATTGAATTGGCTGCTTTACGAAGAGAAAATAAAGACATTACCTACTTAAGACCAGATTCTAAAAGTCAGGTAACGATTGAATATAGCGACGATAATGTCCCACAACGTATTGATGCCATTGTGGTGTCTACGCAGCACGACGATTTTGTCAAGCCAAAATCAAACTCTAAGAAAGCTGTGACTGCTGCCGATGAAGCCATGTTAGCAAAAATTAGAAAAGATATTGTGGATATTTTAATTCCACGTGTTATTGCTTCTTTACCACAAAATATTCAAGCCTTATTTACAGACAACATAAAATACCATATCAATCCAACAGGAAAATTTGTAATAGGTGGCCCACATGGAGATACCGGATTAACAGGACGAAAAATTATTGTCGATACCTATGGTGGAAAAGGGGCTCATGGTGGAGGAGCTTTTTCAGGAAAAGACCCTAGTAAAGTAGATAGAAGTGCAGCCTATGCTACCAGACATATTGCAAAAAACTTGGTTGCTGCAGGTGTTTGTACAGAAGTATTAGTTCAAGTTAGCTACGCCATTGGTGTTGCTGAGCCAACTTCAATTTATATTAACACTTTTGGAACCTGTGAGTTTAATTTAACCGATAGTGAGATTGCAGAAAAAGTAACTGAACTTTTCGATATGCGTCCAGCTGCAATAGAAAAACGTTTAAACTTACGCCAACCAATGTACAGCGAAACAGCTGCTTATGGCCATATGGGAAGAAAAAACGAAGTCATTACTAAAACTTTTGAGCAAATTAACGGTAGAAAGAAAAAAGTAGAAGTAGAATTGTTTACATGGGAAAAATTAAATTATGTAGAAAAAGTAAAAGCGGCTTTTGGGTTGTAAAACCTTTAGTTGTTTATTTTATAAATTCCCATTCAAAATTAATATTAATTTAATCAAACATACAAAAACCAGATTTGAGTTCATATAAGCGCTGTAGTTTTTATCTACAACAATATACAGGATTAACTTCGTTGATCCTGCTTGACACTTTTGTAAAATGAAAAATCAAACTGCTACTGCAGTTTCTTTTTTTGTTTTAAATAATATGCTTTTGAGTGAACTCACGCATATTATTTAAAACAAAAAAAATCCACACTTCCGTGTGGATTTTTCGAGTTAAAGTGGGGAGAGCAGGATTCGAACCTGCGAAGACGTAGTCAGCAGATTTACAGTCTGCCCTCGTTGGCCGCTTGAGTATCTCCCCAAAACCGAGTACAAATATATTATAGTTTTTAAATTATTTTGTAAAAATCTTTTACTTTTTTATTCTTAAAACACAAAAAACTCATAATGACTTCTTTAGTGAGTCATTATGAGTTTTTAATATTAATTTAAAAGTTCTCGCTACAATTTTTTTCAAAAAAAATTACTCGAACTGACGATGCTCAGATTTTTTGGTTTCTAATCCAATCCTCCTTTACGTTCTGGCGAACGTGGCTCTGGCCAGGTACGTTGTTCTCCTGTTCTAGAATTTACTGGTAATATAATTTTCTCGGTTGAGGTTCTGTTAGGATCTTCGCTAGCCATATATACCAGAATAGCTGTTAAAATAGCATTGCTTCTTACGTCGTCAAACACAATTTTATCATAGGTATCTCTATTGGTGTGCCAAGTATAATTCCAGTAAGACCAGCTTAATGAACTTAAATTAAAAGCCGGAGCTCCTGCTGCCAAGAATGAGGCATTATCAGATCCTCCTCCACTTGGAGAACCAGGAAAATGAGTTTCAATATGTTTTGTAATATCTTTCGGCACAGCCTCCAACCATCTGGATAAATATTCGTAAGAATGTAAAAACCCTGCTCCTGATAGGTTCACCACACGACCAGTTCCGTTGTCTTGATTAAACATGGCTTGCGTATTATTTACAATCTCTGGATGATCTTCAACAAATGCTCTAGAACCATTTAAACCTTGCTCTTCGCTTCCCCAATGTCCAACCAGAATAGTTCGTTTTGGATTAGGATATACTTTTTTAAGGATACGCATGGCTTCCATCATGACTAAAGTTCCGGTACCATTATCTGTGGCTCCTGTGCCTCCATCCCAGGAATCAAAATGTGCTGAAAGAATGACATATTCGTCTGGTTTTTCTGAGCCTTTTATTTCTGCAATGGTATTTAACGTTGGTGCAACTCCTAAATCTTTAGATTCTGCTACAATTTTAACTACTGGTTTATTACCATATTCTGCCAATCTATAAAGCATGGTATAATCTTCAAGTTCGATATCTACTGTTGGAATTTTTTTAGTTCTGGCACTAAATATTTTATTAGACCCAAAAGCTTTAGACCAATAAGATGTAATAATACCAGCTGCACCTGCTGCTTCTAAAGCTTGATTTATTTCTCTTCTGCCATAACCAGTACGTTCCATATTCGCACGCCATTCTTTCTCTAATGCATCTCTTTCACTTTTCATTTTTGCAAAAGATTCTTCAGTAGCAAATTCTTCCCAGTTATAATCTGGACGCCCTGTTGCTTGATATATAGACGTCATAACAAATTTGCCTTTCACGCTTTTCATCCAATTTTGAAACTCTAAAGAATCTTTGACAGTTGGAATAGTAACCACTTCAGCTGTAACACCTTTTGGTCCTGTACTAGGATTCCACGCTAACTGCATACCATCTAAAGATTGTACACGAGGTTCTAACATATCAATATGTGTAATGCCTCTTTCCCAGGCTTTCCATTCTCCCCATTGCTCATTTCTGGCCGAAATCCCCCATTTGCTATATGTATCTACTGCCCAATCGTTGGCTTGTTGCATTTGTGGTGTACCTACAAGACGTGGTCCAATAACATCCAATAACTCGTGAGCTAAAATCTCTAATTGTGAATTATTGGTAGCTTCTTCAATAATGTTTTTTACTACTGGATCTTGTTCCTGTGCTAGGAAACTCATGTGGTTTAGCAATAAAACAAATGCTAAAAGGTATTTAAATGTCTTTTTCATAAGTACTTAGTTTGAATTAATTTTACTGCTAAACAAAATACAACTTATTTAAACAAAAACCTTTTCAATTTGAAAAGGTTTTTTGTATTAAGACGAACTATTATCTTTTGATTAAAGCGAATAAATGGCTCTAAGCGTTAAGTATCTTGGCTGAATAAAATATTCGGTAGTGCTTACCGAAATACTGCTCGTACTACTTTGACTCTGTGATTGTGTGTTTAATAAGTTGGTTGCCTTGAGTTCAAATTCCCATTTGGCATCCGCATTTTTTCTATAGGCTAAAGAGGCATCCCAGAAATCAAACGTGTTAATGGTTCGATCTTCATTACTAAAGTTATTATAGGCATAAGATGTTTTAAACGTGAGGCTTTCCCATATTAAAGCATCGAATTCAATACTTGGTGCTTTGGTAAAAAACTTACTTCTGCTAGAACCCTGATCGTTGTCTTGAATGGTATATCGATAAGCTAATTCAACATTTGGAGCTGTTTTAAAATTGGTTCTTAATTCGGCACCATAGGTTTGAGAATAGTTTTCGTTTACAGATGGGATATTCTGAATAAACTGATTAAACTTCGTATAAGTAAAGTTTCCATTGACAGTTGCTCTTAATTTCCCAAAAGATCTTTGAAATCTTCCACTTGCTGAAAGCGACTCGTCTGCATAGTTAGAGTTAAATGGCGAATTGCTTCTAATAACACTTTCGAAATTGGTGATGTTTCTAATTTGATCAATGCTTTTTCTATAATTTACATTTGCAAAGACGTTAGTATAGTTAAACATATTAAAGCTAAAATAGGTTAGATTGATATTGTGTGCCGTGGCATTTTCTAGTTCTGGATTTCCATAAAAATACGAGTTGTAATTGTTCATAACATACCCACGTGCAAAATTGGTAATGTCTGTAAATTGTGTTTGCATGGTATAATTGAAGATTAACTGTTCACTTTTTTTCAATTGAATTCTAGCATCGAAATCTGGTAAGATTCTAAAGAAATTATCTTTATACTTGTCTCCAAATTGAGTGTTATTGACATTATATGCATGTGCTGAAAATCCTGGAGTAAGTGTGAATTTACCTAATTTTACAGTGTAATGAACTCCTAAATAAAGATCTGTGAAATTATATGTAATATCGTTAGTTGCCAGACCATCGTTATCTATAGGAATGGGATTAAATTCTGAACCATCATCTAAAAATTGAAATAATTCAGACGTAAATTTTTGATTGCTATATATGGTTCCAAGGGTTACATTAATATTACTCTTATTATTTAACACATTCCAGTAATCTATTTTCCCATCAAGCTGGTTAGATTTAACACGTTTATCTTGAGCCACATTATAATTAGATTGTGTGGTATCAAAACCAACAACATTAGCTACATCATCGTAACTACTTTTTTCTTCTAGAATAGCATTGTAAAACGGATCTTCATCTTGTATTAATGACTGTATTTCTAATGAAAATATATTTCTTTCATCTAGAGTGTAGTAGTAATTCAAACTTTGTTTAACACTAAATGGACTGGATTCTTCGTTAATATCTGTATTTCCTAAAACTGAAGAAAACACATGTTGTTCTTGCGATTCTTTTGAAAACCGTCCTAACACATCATAATCTAATTGATTATTTCCATTTGGTTTGTATTTTCCACTTAATTTAAGCATTCCTAAATCGCTACGCTGAATGGTATTACTTTGCGTTGTTTCGTCCGGAATTCCTAATTCAGGATCTGTATAAACAATATCATTGTTCTCTTGCAACTCATTTTTACTATTCGAATAGATAGCAAAACCACTGATATCCAGAGTTTCTTTTGGCGAATAGCTAAAATTAGCTGCACCAAAATTAGACTCAATACTTTTGGCTCTGTTATTTTGAAGCGTTAAAAACCCTAAATCGTTATTTCCTAAATCAATGCTTGTACCACTTTTACGACTTGGCATTCTAAAGCCTCCTGAAAAGTTAAAATAATCGCGACGTGTAAAAGCTTGTTCCCCAATATTATTCATATCCCCAATGACGTTGATACTTAATTTCGGGCTGTAATAAAACAGTTTGGGCTGTACTAAATACAGGCCATTGTCGCTTGTTGCTCCTCCTCCAGCTGTTACAGTTCCAAACCAGAAATTCTCTTTTCCTTCTTTTAATTTGATATTAATTGCCACATTGTCCTGGTTATTAGTTACAGAACTTAATTGACCAACTTCGGAATAGTTTTTTAGCACTTGAACCTTATCTACAGCATTCGAAGGAATGTTTTTTGAAGCCAATTTAGAATCCCCATCAAAGAAATCTTTGCCATCGACCATGACTTTAGATACCTTTTTGCCTTCTACTTCAATTTCACCATCATCGTTAATCTCAACGCCTGGTAATTTTTTAAGAACATCTTCTAGTTTTCTTTCTGTACCATCTTTAAAAGAATCTGCATTGTAAACAATGGTATCTCCTTTAATGGTTACAGGCATTTCATAGGTAAGTTCTATTTCATCTAAGGTATTATCGTTTTGAAGTGTAAAATCTTGAGATATATTATCGGTTTTGGTTTCAATCAATGCGTCTGTCGCTTTCATTCCAATATAACTAACTTGAATTTTGTAGCTTGAATTAGCTTCTAGGGAAAGTTTATATTTACCTGTATCGTTCGTAATGCCATAAGCATCCATGTTTTTTGTTGCCTGATTTATAGCCACCACATTGGCAAGCTCTAAAGGATTGCCAATACTATCTTTTACGACACCTTCTATTTTAACTTGTGCAAAAGCGATGTTTGCTACAAGTATTAACAGTAGCGTAATTATATGTTTCATTTGTGATTTTTTGATTGGTTAAATAAGTAATTAACGGCCTCTTCCTCCTCCACGACCTCCATACATGTCTCGCATTTCTTCTATTTTCTTTTTCATGATGGCATTATACTCGTCTTGTGTGACTTCCTTTCCTTTTTCTGGTCTTTTAATACCCTCCTTTTCTTCAGGGTTTAATACAATTTTAGAACACAAGATGGTTGTTCTATCTGCATTAACTTCTAGAATAAGTCCTGGTAACCCCCAAAAATCACCTGGGCCTTGATTCACTGGGATTTGCATAGTGTACCAAGCTGTTACTTCAATAGTTTCTGGGATTTCAATGTCTTCCATCAGGTCTTTGGTCTTCGTGCTATCTGTTTCTTTTTTAGCATCATCGTCGTTATTTCTTCTTCTCATACTTCTAAAATCCATAGCATCTACTTTTTTAGTTGCAGTTGCCTTAAAACATGTATATTGACCAATCTGTTTCGTTTCTCCACTCATTTTCCATTCTAATTTTGGTAAGGAATCTTTAATTAAAAACTGCTTTCCAAAAAATTCTTGCTCTTGTAGTAAAACATTCTCCTTAACATTTTTGTATTGTGCACCTCCCGTAAAGTTCCCCATCATCATTCTAAAACCTCCACCTTGACCTGGTGCAGCTAATTTTTCTTCTTCTTTATAAGTGGACTCTGTTTTATTAAAAACTAAGAAATAAGTTTTTTCAAGCATGGATTTCATTCTCTCTGCAAATTGCTTTTTTTGTTCTTCACTAAAATTTCCACCTCCAAAATTATCCATATCTATAGTGGTTTTTGATAAATAGGTGGCTTTACCTTGAAAATCTTGTTGAGAAAACATCCAAGTAGTGGATGCAAAAAATAAGACTACAATTAATGTTTTTTTAAAAAGCTGATTCATTTTTACAGAGTTTTAGTTTTAACTAATGTACAATTAATTACTATTAGACTAAGCTACTGTCAAAACGTTTAAACCGATATGTTAAAATATACTCTTTACAGATTATTAATATTCGAAGTTATGCTTATAAATTAATAGTTTAAAAGTGGTTCTATTTTTGTACTTTTCAATTCTCAATGAAAACACTTTTATACTTTTTATTTTTTATTTCTCTTTCCATCTTTGGGCAAGAGCCCATTGAAACGACCTTTGTTTCCAAAACTCCTTTTGAAGCTGATAAAATCATTGGAATTGATAATTTTGGAACAGTTTATTTTATAAAAAAGAATACGCTTTATAAAATAGAAGACCAAAATAATTACTCTTATAGCAATGTGCAATTTGGAAAAATAACTTCGGCAAACAGTTTTAATCCATTAAAAATCACAGTCTTTTATGAAGATTTTAATACCGCATTTATTCTAGACAATAGGTTTGCTGAAATTATTAAAATCGATTTTAGTCGTTTAGAATATTACAAAAATGTGGCATTTGTGTCTACTGCAAACGATAATGCGTTATGGATCTTTAATCAAGATATTCAGCAATTAGAGTTATTCGATTATAAAACAAGAAAAGTAAGAGCTACCACACAACCGACACAGTCTAAAGCTTTAGATTTAAAAAGCAATTATAATTATGCATGGATGCTAACTGAGAAGTTTCTCTATAAATATAATTATTTTGGCAGTTTGGTTTATAAGGTAAAAAACGATGGTTTTACTTCTATATTTGAAAATAACGAACAGGTGTATTTAGTAAAAGAAAATAACCTTTATTACTTTAATGAAAGTGAACAAGTCTATCAATTAATTATAACACCTGAATTGTTAACAAAACAGTTTTTAGTAACCAATGAAACCTTGTATATTTACGATTCTAAAAATTTACACAAATTCCAACTAAATAAATAAACACTTATGCACGTTGCAATAGCCGGAAACATTGGTGCAGGTAAAACCACACTTACTAAATTACTTGCTAAACATTACAAATGGGAATCTCAATTAGAAGATGTGGTTGATAATCCTTATCTAGACGATTTCTATAATCAAATGGAACGTTGGAGTTTTAACCTACAAGTCTACTTTTTAAATAGTAGGTTTCGTCAAGTGGCTCAAATTCGTGAAAGCGGTAAAGACATTATCCAAGACAGAACCATTTATGAAGATGCGCATATATTTGCACCAAACCTTCATGCTATGGGATTAATGACGAATCGTGATTTTGAAAATTATCGTTCATTATTCGATTTAATGGAGTCTTTTGTTCAAGGTCCCGATTTATTGATTTATTTAAGGAGTTCTATTTCAAATTTGGTATCTCAAATTCATAAAAGAGGTCGTGATTATGAGAATTCTATAAGTATTGATTATTTAAGCAGACTGAATGAACGTTATGAAGCTTGGATTCATGGTTACGACAAAGGAAATCTTTTGATTATTGATGTAGATAATTTAGATTTTGTTGCAAATCCTGAAGATTTAGGAAGCATTATCAATAAGATAGATGCTGAGATAAATGGTTTGTTTTAATCTTAGCCTTTTTATTACACAAAAAAAGCCACGAAATTCGTGGCTTTTTTTGTGATTATATTTTAAAAAGTCTTATTTAATAATAATTTCTTCTGAGAATTCTTCATCAAGATCTGCTTGATTAGATTTCACTTTGATGGCCGAAGCACCTACTTTTAGCTCTTCAACTTTCGCTTTTACTTCCTCTAAAGTTCCAGTGATAACTCGTTCTTCAACTTTTATTTCTCCGTTTTCTTTGGTCGTAATACTAACAACTGCTTTCGCCAGGTTGTTTTCTTTAACTTCCATTTCTACATACACTTTTTTAAGAACTTCGTTACTTACTGAAGTTCCTGCCATAGCGACACCTTCATCCAATGCATGACCTCCTAAAATTGGAGCAATTACTAAACCAATTAAACAAGTTAATTTAATTAAGATATTCATTGAAGGTCCAGATGTATCTTTAAATGGATCCCCAACAGTGTCTCCTGTTACAGCCGCTTTATGTGCTTCAGAACCTTTATAAGTCATTTCTCCATTAATCATCACACCTGCTTCAAAAGATTTCTTAGCATTATCCCAAGCCCCACCAGCATTGTTTTGGAAAATAGCCCAAAGCACACCAGAAACTGTTACACCAGCCATATAACCTCCTAACATTTCAGCAATTGCCATGTTGTTCATTCCAAAAATCATAGGAACAAAAGCAATGACTAAAGGAAATCCAATAGTTAATAAACCTGGCAACATCATTTCTTTTAAAGATGCTTCCGTAGAAATTGCTACACATTTATCGTATTCTGGTTTCCCAGTACCTTCCATAATTCCTGGAATATCTCTAAACTGACGACGCACTTCTTCTACCATTTCCATGGCTGCTTTTCCTACAGCATTCATGGCTAAAGCAGAAAACACGACTGGTACCATTCCACCAACAAATAACATGGCTAAAACAGGTGCTTTAAAGATGTTAATTCCATCGATTCCTGTAAATGTTACATAAGCAGCAAATAATGCTAACGATGTTAAAGCTGCAGAAGCGATTGCAAATCCTTTTCCTGTTGCAGCAGTTGTATTACCAACGGAGTCTAATATATCTGTACGTTCTCTAACAATAGGTTCTTGTTCGCTCATTTCGGCAATACCACCTGCATTATCAGAAATTGGTCCGAAAGCATCAATAGCTAACTGCATAGCAGTTGTAGCCATCATAGCTGAAGCAGCTAAAGCCACTCCATAGAATCCAGCAAAGGCATAAGATGCCCAAATAGCTCCAGCAAATAATAATACCGAAGGGAAAGTAGAAATCATACCAGTTGCTAAACCAGCAATAATATTTGTTCCAGCCCCTGTACTTGATTGTTGTACAATATTTAAAATTGGTTTTTTACCTAATCCTGTATAATATTCAGTTACCGAAGAAATAACAGCTCCAACAACTAACCCTACTAAGGTTGCATAAAATACTCTCATTGAAGAAATTTCTTGTAAACCTTCTCCAAAGAAATTCATTTGCATCGTTTCAGGTAACATCCAAGTAACCAAACCAAAACATGATATGGCTACTAAAGCAATAGATGTCCAGTTACCAATATTTAAAGCTCCCATAACTTGAGCCTCTTTAGCATCGTTATTTTTAATTTTCACTAACATGGTACCAATTACAGAAATAATTATTCCAGCACCAGCAATCGCCATAGGTAATAAAATTGGTCCAATACCACCAAAGGCATCTGCAATATTTCCACCCATGTCTTTAATAACATAGTTACCAAGAACCATTGCAGCTAAAACTGTAGCTACATAAGACCCAAATAAATCGGCCCCCATTCCAGCAACATCACCAACGTTGTCACCAACGTTATCTGCAATCGTAGCAGGATTTCTTGGATCATCTTCTGGAATACCAGCTTCTACTTTACCAACCAAATCGGCTCCAACATCGGCAGCTTTGGTATAGATTCCTCCACCTACACGAGCAAATAATGCAATAGATTCAGCACCTAGAGAGAAACCAGCTAATGTTTCAAGAACAATAGTCATATCCATCGTGTTTGTCCAAACACCTCCCATAAAAAAGTGAAAGAAAAATATAAAGAATGCTGTTAAACCTAAAACGGCTAATCCAGCAACTCCAAGTCCCATAACTGTTCCACCACCAAAAGAAATCTTTAGTGCATTTGGCAAGCTTGTTCTAGCAGCTTGAGTCGTTCTTACGTTAGTTTTAGTTGCTATTTTCATCCCAATGTTTCCAGCGAAAGCAGAAAAAATTGCTCCAAAAATAAAGGCAACTACTATTAACCAATGTGTTGTTGGCACTATAAAAGATACAGCCGCTAAAGCAACACTTACAATTACTACAAAGATTGCCAAAAGTCTGTATTCTGCATTTAAGAATGCCAAAGCACCTTCGTATATATGATCTGAAATTTCTTTCATCTTTCCATCTCCTGCATCTTGTTTCATAACCCAAGATTTCTTAACGATCATGTAAATTAATCCTAAAAGTGCCATTGCAATTGGCATATAAATCATCATTGATTCCATATTGTATTTTTTGTTTGATTAGTTTTAAGCAGCGCAAATGTAACAAAATACGTTAACATTTAAAAACCCTTCTACATGTATTGTAGAAGGGTTTTTTCAATATAAGTTAAAGCTACTATTTAAATAGTGAAATCTCCATTGGTTTTATGTTCGCTATTTTCATAACGATTCACACATTTATTAAGAATATCGTAGGCTTCTTTGGCATCTCCCCAACCTCCAACATCAACTCTCTTTTTCTCTAAATCTTTATAAACCTGAAAGAAATGCTCAATTTCTTTTATTTGATGAGGGTTCATATCTGATAAATCATTTAAATTATTCCAGATCGGATCAGAAACTGGTACACAAATCACTTTTTCATCTGGTCCTTTTTCATCAGCCATATGGAATACACCTATTGGTTTTACCTCAACCACACACATAGGAAACGTTGGTTCTCCACCCATGACCAATACATCTAATGGATCGCCATCAAGTGCTAGAGTTTCAGGAATAAACCCATAATCTGCAGGATACATCATGGATGAAAACAACATCCTGTCGAAACGTATTTTCTTTAGTTCAAAATCGTATTCGTATTTATTTCTACTTCCTTTTGGTATTTCTATCAATACATCAAACGTTAATTTCCCTTTACTTGTCATCTTATTTTTTTTAGGACTGCAAAGGTACGTAAGTGTTTGGTTTTGGGCAACAAAAACGTATTTGACTTTGTTGTTTTTAATTAACTTCGTTTAATTGGAAGTCGAATGGAATGGATTGAATTTAACTTTAGTCTTTGGTTATGTGCAAACTGAAAAACAATCTTCAGATGAGCTAGCAAAATTTCTACCTTTAAGTAAGTCTCTTCTTAAACTCTAAACATCAATCTGTTAAAATAAAAATCTACATTTCATTTTTTCATATCTTGCTGTATCAATCAAAAATAAAACCAACCTTCTCAGCATGAAATACTTATTAATCCTTCTCGTGTCCCTTTTTAGTTTTTCAACCATACAGTCTCAAACCCAACCATGGCAAGGGAAATTTGAGCCTATTGACAACATGATTCCTCCACCAAATACCTATAGAACAGCAAGTGGAGCTCCAGGAAAAGCCTATTGGCAACAACGAGCAGATTATAAAATAAAAGCAACATTAGACGAAAAAAACAATTTACTTTCTGGAGAAGAAACCATTACTTATTATAACAATTCTCCTGATGACTTAAATTATATCTGGATACAATTAGAGCAAAACGTTAATAAAAAAGGAAATGAAGATTTTGGTGATGTTTTTGGTGGTGTTTCAGATTCTATTAGCACCAGACAAATGCAGTTTCTTACTAGAGCTGTAGATTTTCCTGCTGGATATACCATAAAATATATTAAAGATGCTTCTGAAAAAGACCTGAAGACTTATGTTAACAACACCATGATGAAAGTGATGCTTAACCAACCTTTAAAATCTGGTTCTTCTGTAAGTTTTTCTTTAGCTTGGTCCTACCCAATTACAGATAGAAGTATGTTTTTATTGTCCAGAGAAGGTTACGAATACTTTCCAGAAGACGACAACACAGTCTATTTACTTGGGCATTGGTTTCCAAGAATGGCTGTGTATAACGATACCGAAGGTTGGCAAAACAAACAGTTTAATAGATTGGGAGAATTCGCTTTAGAATTTGGAGATTATGAGGTGGAAATAACCGTTCCAGAAGATCACATTGTGGCATCCACTGGAAAACTACAAAATAGTGAGTCTGTATTAACTAAGACTCAAAGACAGCGCTTGCTTGAAGCTGAGAAATCTTTTGATAAACCTGTAATGATAATCACGCCAGAAGAAGCTACTCAAAATGAAAAAACTAAAGCGAGTAAATTAAAAACATGGAGGTTTCATGCAAAAAATGTGCGTGATTTTGCTTTTGCTTCGTCACGTAAATTTATTTGGGATGCACAAGCACATCAGTTTTCAGATCATGTTACTATGGCTATGTCTTATTATCCAAAAGAAGGCTTACCTGTTTGGAGTGACGAATCTACAAAAGCTATTGTTGCTGCATTAGAAGTATATTCTGAAGCCACTTTTGAATATCCATATCCTGTTGCCATTTCTGTAAACACATCGAACATTGGAATAGAATTTCCTATGATTAGTTTTAATGGAGGTCGACCTAAAAATGGAAAAATGAGCGACAGAGCTAAAGCTGGAATGATTGGCACCATAATCCACGAAGTTGGGCACAACTGGTTTCCAATGATAGTTAGCTCTGATGAAAGAAAATGGATGTGGATGGACGAAGGCTTAAACACCTACTTACACCAAAGAACAGTTGCTGAAAAATATCCAGAATTCCATAGCACCACACCTAAAGATATTGTACCATTTATGAGTGGCGATCAAAATATTTTAAGACCCATTATGACGACTTCAGACAACGAATTGCTAACACAATTTGGAGCTAATTTTTACCAGAAACCTACTGTTGGCTTACAAATGTTAAGAGAATCAATTATTGGTCCAGAGCTATTTGACCAAGCTTTTAAAGAGTATGCTAACCGTTGGAAATACAAACATCCAAATCCTGCAGATTTGTTTAGAACACTTGAAGATGCTACTGCTACAGATTTAGATTGGTTTTTTAGAGGTTGGTTTTTTACAACTGATAAAGTTGACATGGAGCTTTCTAACGTAAAATGGTTTAAAGTATATGAAGATGATTTAAATATTGAAGATCAGCATAAAAAAACCACCTTTAAAATAGAAGGCGAAAGCACGGAGACTATTGCTACCGATTTTTCTGGAGGTCCAGAAGTTATTACCATGACTCCAACCTCAGAGAATAGCTATGGTGGTTTTTTATCTAGAATAGACGAACCAGAAGTTAGAAAACAATTATCTGGAAAGAATATTTACGAATTAACCATTAAAAACATTGGAGGGTTGGTCATGCCAGTAACTATAGAGTGGATTTATAAAGATAACACTAAAGAAATTGACAAAATACCTGCTGAAGTTTGGCGTTTAAATGAATATGAAATAAGTAAAACTTTTGTAAAGACTAAAGTAGTGAAACAAATAAACCTAGATCCAAATTTTGAGTTTGCAGATACAGACACAAAAAACAATAGCTTTCCAAAAGTGGAAACACCTTCAGATTTTGATGCTTTTAAAAAAACGAAAAAGGATTAAGTTTGGGTTAAACACATGGGTTAAAACTGAAAACCGAAGCTACCAGTAATTCCAAAATCTCTAGCACCTGGGTTATCGAAATAATTCCCTCTAAAGTTAAAATCAATTCGAAACACTCTAAAAATATTAGCAATACCAACGCTATATTCGTAATATATTTCGTCTGTTGGAGCTATCAATGGAATATTAGATGGTGCACTTATATCTATGTTTTTTTGTGACAAATCTCCCCAAACAGCTCTAAAACCAACAATTTCTCGCCAATTAAGCTTTCGTAAGAATGGAATTCTAGAAAACAAACGTCCATTAAAATTATGCTCCAAGTGCATGGCTGCATAAGTATCTGTAACAAATTCGTAATAGTTTAACTGCGAAAACGATTTGTAAACAGAAAAATACGACTGGTTTCCAGGTACAACACTTAGTAATCCAAGTGGTACGGTCCCAAATGTTTTTCCAGCTTCTAAAGTAGATTTAAGTCTTCCTATACCTCCTAATTGCCATGGTTGAATATAGGATAGTTGTATTTTTGTATAATTAAAATCGCTTTTAAAGATATGTTTATCTCCTAAACTATATTGTGCAAAAATAGATGCATAGGTATCGTTTGCATTCCTTCTTTCAACACCATGACCAGTCATTTTTCTACCAGGAAAATAAGAAATAGCAAAGGTGCTTTCAAATTGTTTTAAATCGGAAGAAATACCTGTAGGAGAGTCTGGATCTATATAATCCAAACTAAAGGCATCTGAAGCCGAAGACAGGGTTCTATAATCACCACCTATTCTAAACAACACATTTTTTATAGGCTCCATTTCTATAGCCAGAGCCGTTAATTTAATATTAGATAATTTATCGTTAGGAGCCGTTGTAAAAAGAGCATTCGAAGCCAAACTTCGTCCTAAAACATCAGTAGAGGTGGTTAAACTAGCTCCAATTTGTTCAATATCGCGCCTATGTCCAGCAGAAATAATGAGTCGGTTTTTTTGATTTAATAACCATTTAGCAGAAAAGCCATATTTAAACTTATCATCTTTAAGACCATAAGCAACAAAACCTTGCAAACGCCATAAATCGTTTGGCCCAAAATAAGTTCTTCCTCCTGCTCTTATTCGTAAACCTTCCACATCATTATAACCGAAGCTTGAGAAAATAGGACCATAATCTAAGTTTAGTTTATCAATTTCAATATATCCTGAAGCCAGAATACTTCCTAAATTGTAAAGCCTTTTAAATTTCCCAACCGTCTTAAGCGTGTCTAACATTTTGTAAACGCCTTTTTCGTCTTTGCTTAGGGCTTCCATTCGGTTTTCATCCCAGAAAGCATCTTCCCGATTGTAAGCATCTTTATTATAATCGAAAACTTCATCTTTATAGAATTTATCGTCTTTAACTTCATTAAACACATAATTATCATAAAGAGTGGTACGTTTTCCATAAACACCACGCGATTTTTCCTTTTTATTAAAGGTGAAATCAGACATAAAATAATCGCGTTTCACTAAAAAGATGGAATCGTTTAAAACATCAAATTCTTGCTCAATATAGATTTCTTTTACCCAATTGATGTTAGCACTTTTTGAGGCTTGCATATTAATATCTTTAATAGCATAGGTTGTGTCTGCCACCCAGAAATCGCCTTTAAAGGTCAGCTCGTTTTTACGTCTAGGATAATAAATAATATTGTAACACCATTTGTTATCGATATAAGCACTATCAGCTAATACATAATTATACGTATTAATTCCGGTAGTAGAAATAGGACTTACAAAACTCTTATCGAAAAATTTAAGATAGTTATCGTAAATATCATATTCCGAATATAGATCCTTTATAAAATCTATGATGGTTTGGTTATTACTAAATCCTGAATTTTTATTTCCTTTTAATTCGACTTTCTCTTTTTTAAGAATATTATCTCCATAAACTTTTGCAGCTTCTTCATTTACAAAAATGGGCAAGTATGTTTTACCAGTTACTTTGGAAGTGTCTACATGTTCGAAAACAAATTCCATGCCTTTAAACAGATTGCTTTTCATTAAGGCACTATCGACTGTATTAATGTCAAATTCTACTTTTTCGTAACGATCGTAATTGTATTGTTTAAACTGCTTGAGACCATTTTTACGTTTGTTCTCCCAAATTTTACGCATGATGGCAATAGCTGGGTTTTCTTCAGCTTTTTTAGATTGTTTTCCGGAAACGATAACCACTTCGTTTAAAGCCGATGCTGCTTCAATAATATTAAAACTCAAATTGTAGTTAACTTTCTTATCTAAAGGGTATTCTATGGTCTCGTAACCTATAAATGAAACTATTAAAGTTTCCCAAGTATTACTAGACTCTAAGTAAAACGTTCCGTTTTCATCTGTTATGGTTCCTTCGGAAGAATTTTTAAAAATAATGTTGGCATAAGCTACTGGCTCGTTATATTCATCAAAGACATGACCACTAACTTTTGTTTGCGCAAACAAAGAGCTAATGGTACATAGAAAAAATATAGCTAATAACTTAAATTTCATAATAACAAAAAAACTTCATCAACAATATTGCCAACGAAGTCAATTTTAATTAAAATAATAACATTTTATTTGTATAACACCTTTTTAACAGCCTTAATAACCTCTTCACTATTTGGCAACCAGTGCTCAAATAGAACTGGTGAATAAGGTGCAGGTGTATCTGCTGTATTTATTTTTATAATAGGTGCATCTAGATAATCGAAGGCTTCAGATTGGATGATATAAGTAATCTCAGTAGAAACGTTTCCAAAAGGCCAAGCCTCTTCAAGAATTACTAATCTGTTTGTTTTTTTTACCGAAGTTAAAATAGCTTCTTTATCTAAAGGACGAACTGTTCTAAGGTCGATAATTTCACAAGAAATACCTTCTTTTTCTAATTCATCTGCAGCTTTATAAGCTTCTTTAATTATCTTTCCAAAAGATACGATGGTAACATCTTTTCCTTCACGTTTAATTTCTGCAACTCCTAATGGAATGGTGTATTCTCCTTCTGGTACTTCGCCTTTATCGCCATACATCTGTTCACTTTCCATAAAAATAACAGGATCATCGTCACGAATAGCCGATTTTAAAAGTCCTTTAGCATCGTAAGGATTAGAAGGCACAACAACTTTTAAACCTGGTGTGTTGGCAAACCAACTTTCAAACGCTTGAGAGTGTGTTGCTGCTAACTGACCTGCAGAAGCAGTAGGGCCACGAAACACAATTGGACATTTAAATTGTCCACCAGACATTTGTCTAATTTTTGCGGCATTATTTATAATTTGATCGATACCAACTAACGAGAAGTTAAACGTCATATATTCTACAATAGGTCTGTTTCCAGTCATGGTAGAACCAATAGCAATCCCTGCAAAACCTAGCTCTGCAATAGGCGTATCGATAACTCGTTTAGGACCAAATTCGTCAAGCATCCCTTTACTTGCTTTATAAGCACCATTATATTCAGCTACTTCCTCTCCCATTAAATAAATGCTTTCATCTCTGCGCATTTCTTCGCTCATGGCTTCACATATAGCTTCTCTAAATTGAATTGTCTTCATTTGTATAACTTTATTACGAAAAGCAAAAGTAAGAATTATTGCTAAGAAATAATATAATTTTTAAAGGGTATAATCCAGCCCCTTTTAAAATTTCTTATCTTTAAGAATTCAAATATTAAATCATGCTCAAAAACTACTTTGTTATTTTATTCTCTTTGTTCTTTTATAGTTCCACTTTTGCCCAAGAGAATATATTGTGTCCTGCTTTAGAATTAATAGTCTTTTTTGATGATCTTGACAATATTCCTACGGCTTCAGAAAATGGCGATGGCACTTTTACCTTAACGTTTACACAACCTTATATTACCGACATTTTCTCTAATTACACCATCTATAATTTTGTAAAAACATATCCAGGAAACTCTTCTAATGCTTTAAGAACTTTCACCATATTTCATAATTCTAATAATCTAAATGATGATCTTTTAACGGATGTCCCTGAGAGTATTTTAAGAATTTTAGATTCAGAAAATTATGTTTCTAGTTTACCAACAAATACACCCATTGACACTAATATTATAACTGCACTTGAGGGTAAAACATTTGATCTGATTAAATATGTAAATACCTCTGACATTGATATTTGCACTTATACCTACGATTGCCCTTTAATTGGTGTTCCAGAAGATTTCGAACTGCAAGTCTCCTTTAATTATGATATGAGTAGTGATATTATTTATGCAGTAAGCAATAATCCATCTAGTTGTGGCAACACATTTTCTATTGGCTTAAAAGGTGGTTATCCTGGAAGCAGTTATCCGCTTAATAATACTTTAAACCTATGGGAAGTAACAGATTGGACTGCTACTCCATCAGAATATACACAACCTTGTTATCAAGTCGAAAACACCTTATTTTCAATTTTAGGTATTTCTTGTGATAATTTTTATAATTATGATAATATAAGGGTAGAAATAGACTCAGAAACTAACAATATAAGATTTAGTAGAGTTAATGCTTTTTTTGGTTATGATGCTATTGAATTTACAGAAGCGAATCTGATTTCAGTTGAAGAACACAAATTAGCCCAAATTAAAATCTTCGAAAAAGAAGGCAATCCGTATTTACAAGTTTCGAAATTAGACAACAAACAATACCAAGTAGAGTTAATTTCAATTTCTGGTCAAGTTATAAAAAAACAGAAATTTTTTGTAAATAATACTTTGAAAATTGACGCTTTATCCTATGGCTTGTACTTTTTAAATATCACTTCTACTGATACAAATGCAACAAGAGTCATCAAATTTGTAAAAAGATAACTTGATCTAAATATGTTTTTAAAAAAATATTCATAAAATTAAAAATTTATTATGCGTGCATAGTAAATATTTTGAATAAAATAAGTAACTTCGTAGCCTCATTTCTGTTGGCTGTATTCAGTGCGTTATTTTCTGCCTGATGTTTTTATTATTCCAACTGAAAAAAACAATATTATAAACATATAAATTATTCAAAAAATGAAAATATTAGTATGTATTAGTCATGTACCTGATACGACTTCAAAAATTAATTTTACTGAAGGAGATACCAAATTTGACACTACAGGAGTGCAATTTGTAATCAACCCGAATGATGAATTTGGTTTAACTCGTGCCATGTGGTTTAAAGAAAAACAAGGAGCAAGTGTCGATGTTGTAAATGTGGGTGGTCCAGAAACTGAACCAACGTTGCGTAAAGCTTTAGCCATTGGTGCAGATGGAGCTATTAGAGTTAATACAGCAGCAACAGATGGTTTTGCTGTAGCACAACAATTAGCAAAAGTAGTTCAAGATGGTGGTTACGATTTAGTAATTGCTGGTCGTGAATCTATTGATTATAATGGAGGCATGGTTCCAGGCATGTTAGCTGGTTTATTAAATGCCAATTATGTTACAAACTGTATTAGTTTAGAAGTAGATGGAACAAATGCCAAAGCAGTGAGAGAAATTGATGGTGGAAAAGAAACTGTTTCTACATCTCTACCACTAGTTATAGGTGGACAAAAAGGTTTGGTTGAAGAAAGTGATTTACGTATTCCAAACATGAGAGGAATTATGATGGCTCGCCAAAAACCATTAAAAGTGGTTGAACCTGTAGACGCAAATACAGAGACAGCATCTGTGAAATTTGAAAAACCTGCACCAAAAGGCGCTATCAAGTTAATTGATCCAGATAATGTAGAAGAATTAGTAAACTTACTTCATAACGAAGCTAAGGTGATTTAGCAATAGACTAAATCATCCCAAACTAGATTTGGGGTATTTTTCAAGCTTACAAAAATATTAATGAGATCCTGAATTAAGTTCAGGATGACAAAACAAAAAATTATGTCAGTTTTAGTATATACAGAATCCGATAAAGGAACCTTTAAAAAAACAGCTTTAGAAGTTGCTTCCTATGCAAAAACCGTTGCAGATCAAATGGGAACAACTGTTACAGCCATTACTTTTAATGCAGACGACACATCCGTTTTAGGAAATTATGGTGTGGACAAGGTTTTAAAAGTAAACAACTCCCAATTAGAAACTTTTAATGCCAGTGGTTATGCTAGTGCTATTGCAGATGCTGCTAAAAATGAAGGCACCAAAGTTATTGTTGTAAGCTCAAGTGCAGACAGCAAATATTTAGCACCTCTTTTAGCTATCAAACTAGATGCAGGTTATGCATCGAACGTGGTTGAAGCTCCTTCAAGCACATCACCATTTACAGTAAAACGTACAGCTTTTACCAATAAAGCTTTTAATATGACAGCTATCAATACAGATGTCAAGATTGTAGGAGTCTCAAAAAACGCTTTTGGAGTAAAGGAAAACTCTGGGAGTGCCACAGCTGAAGATTTTTCGCCTGCCATTCCAGAATTAGGTGTTAAAGTAGAATCTGTCGATAAAGTTACTGGACAAGTAACGATAGCAGATGCCGAAATTGTTGTATCAGGTGGACGTGGTCTAAAAGGCCCTGAAAACTGGGGAATGATTGAAGAACTAGCAGATGTCTTAGGTGCAGCAACAGCTTGCTCTAAACCTGTGAGTGATTTAGGTTGGAGACCACATAGCGAACACGTTGGACAAACAGGAAAACCAGTAGCTGCAAACTTATATATTGCCATAGGTATTTCTGGAGCTATTCAGCATCTTGCTGGAATAAATTCTAGTAAAGTTAAAGTCGTTATCAATACAGACCCAGAAGCACCTTTCTTTAAAGCTGCAGATTATGGAATTGTTGGAGACGCTTTTGAAGTGGTTCCAAAATTAATCGAAAAATTAAAGGAATTTAAAGCACAACAATAACTATTTTTTTTTAAATTGTGTTTTACAAAAGGGCTGTTTAAATTAGTGTATTATCCTAAATCTGTTTCATTCGGTTTGGTAAAGTCCTAATTTAAACAGTTCTTTGTTTTTTAAAATCATATGAGTTTAGTACGACTAAATATAAAAGGAATTTCTTACAGTCAAACCCAAAATGGTGCTTATGCACTCATTTTAAACGAAGTAGATGGCGACCGGAAATTACCTATTGTTATTGGAGCTTTCGAAGCACAATCTATAGCTATCGCTCTTGAAAAAGAGATTAGACCTCCAAGACCTCTAACTCACGATTTATTTAAAAATTTTGCCGACCGTTTCGATATTGTTGTAAAACAAGTCATTATTCACAAATTAGTAGATGGCGTATTTTATTCAAGCTTAATTTGCGAAAGAGATAAAATTGAAGAAATAATAGACGCCAGAACTAGCGATGCTATTGCTTTAGCACTTCGTTTTAACGCTCCTATTTTTACATATAAAAACATCTTAGACAAAGCCGGAATTTATTTGAAAGTAAATCCGAAAGATGAAGACGAAAGTCAAGAAGATAGTATTTTGGTGGACGATTTTATAGCAGAAGAATTAGAATCTGCATCTGTAAAAGATATTTATTCAACCAGAACTCTAGACGAATTGCACACCCTTCTAGATGAAGCTGTAGCTAATGAAGATTACGAAAAAGCAGCAAAAATTCGTGATGAAATTTCTAAGCGATAACTAACCCAACTTTACAAATGAAACAATTTTTACTAGCATTTATAGCTATTTTTTTAGGAATTACTTCAACCTTACAATCTCAAGAACTAGAAAAAAAATGGCAACTTGAAAACATTCAAGATCAAGCTGGTAACCAATTAAAAGTTAATAAAAATACCGACGACTTAGAGCTTTATCAAGGTGTTTTTAAATTTTCGGTAAGCAAAGATTCGCTCCATGCATCTGGCGATTATATTCACCAAAATAATCTCTTGGTTTTTTACTATAACAAACCTTTTGATTCTGTAAAAAGATACCGAATTAACGAACTTACAGATTCCACATTAGTGGTTAAAGAAAATGAGAATACATATTATTTTTCAAGTGCTAAAACATCGTTAAATGAAGCCATAACAATTAGTACAGATAGCCCTATAAAACCTAGTGAAGGCTTCTCTTTCAATAGTCTTTGGAGAGGACTTTTAGGGATGGTTTCATTAATATTTATCGCTTTTTTATTCAGTTCAAACAAAAAAGCCATTAACTGGAAAACGGTTGGAATTGGTTTAATTTTTCAATTAATAATAGCTATTGGCGTTTTAAAAGTTCCATTTATTCAAAGTGCTTTCGAATCTGTTGGACAAGTTTTTATCAGTATTTTAGATTTCACCAGAGCAGGAAGTAAATTTCTATTTGAAGGCTTAGTGGTAGATATGGACACCTTTGGGTTTATATTTGCTTTTCAAGTTTTACCTACCATAATATTCTTTTCAGCGCTAACGTCTGTATTATTTTACATGGGCATCATACAAAGAGTTGTAAAACTAATGGCCATGCTCCTAACCAAACTCTTAAAAATATCTGGAGCAGAAAGTTTAAGCGTCGCTGGAAATATCTTTTTAGGACAAACGGAAGCGCCTCTTTTAATAAAAGCGTATTTAGAAAAAATGACTAAAAGTGAAATGCTACTAGTCATGATTGGAGGCATGGCAACCGTTGCTGGAGCTGTTCTAGCAGCTTATATTGGGTTTTTAGGTGGTGACGACCCTGCATTGAGACTGATTTATGCTAAACATTTATTAGCGGCTTCTGTCATGGCTGCACCAGGCGCCATTGTCATTTCAAAAATATTATATCCTCAAACTGAAGAAATTAATTCTGAAGTAGAAGTGTCTTCTGAAAAAATAGGATCTAACATACTAGACGCTATTGCCAACGGAACGACCGAAGGCTTAAGATTGGCTGTAAATGTTGGAGCCATGCTTTTAGTTTTTGTAGCATTTATTGCCATGATAAATGGTATTCTAGGTTGGATTGGCGATTTTTCTACCATCAACACCTGGATGGCTGCAAACACACCTTATCCTGCCCTTTCATTAGAAGCTCTATTAGGAACTATTTTTGCGCCATTAATGTGGCTTATTGGTGTTGCAAATGAAGACATCATGATGATGGGACAATTGTTAGGCATTAAACTTGTAGCTAGTGAATTTGTTGGATATATCCAATTGGCCGATTTAAAAAATGTCGCTAATGAGGTACATTTAAATTATAATAAATCCATCATAATGGCAACTTACATGCTTTGTGGTTTTGCCAACTTTGCTTCTATTGGAATACAAATTGGTGGTATTGGGTCTTTAGCTCCCGGACAACGTAAAGTGTTGTCAGAATTTGGAATGAAAGCTTTAATTGGTGGAACCATAGCTTCTTTAATTTCAGCAACTATTGCTGGAATGATTATCGGCTAATGAGGAATCACCACAGATAAATTTACACTATTTGTACGCAAAATAATTAGTTAATAACTTTTAATATAAATAAGAGCTTCAATTTATTAGAGTTGAAGCTTTTTTTTATTTTAGCTTTTAGCGTCATGCTGAATTTATTTCAGCATCTTTTGTATAATTAAAAAGAAATTTTCGCTTTCGCGAAAAATAAACATGAAACAATATTTAGATTTAGTTAGCCACGTTTTAGAGAACGGAAATGAAAAAGGAGATAGAACAGGTACAGGAACTAAAAGTGTTTTTGGCTATCAAATGCGTTTTGATTTAAGCAAAGGTTTCCCCATGGTTACCACCAAAAAACTTCATTTAAAATCTATTGTTTACGAATTACTTTGGTTTTTAAAAGGCGACACGAATATTAACTATTTAACGGAAAATGGCGTTCGAATCTGGAATGAATGGGCCGACGAGAATGGCGATTTAGGCCCTGTTTATGGACATCAATGGCGAAATTGGAATAGCGACGAGATTGACCAAATACAAGATATAATAGATACTTTAAAGAAAAATCCAAATAGCAGACGTATGTTGGTTTCTGCTTGGAATCCGTCGGTATTACCAGATACGTCAAAGAGTTTTAGCGAAAATGTTGCTAATGGCAAAGCAGCGCTTCCTCCTTGTCATGCGTTTTTTCAATTTTATGTAGCTGATGGTAAATTGTCTTGTCAACTTTATCAACGTAGTGCAGACATCTTTTTAGGCGTACCTTTTAATATAGGCTCTTACGCACTTTTCACCATGATGATGGCTCAAGTTTGTGGCTATGAAGCAGGAGAGTTTATCCATACCTTTGGAGATGCACATATTTATAACAACCACAAAGAACAGTTAAAATTACAACTTTCAAGAGACCCAAAACCCCTTCCAAAAATGCTAATTAACCCAGATGTGAAAGACATCTTCGATTTTAAATTTGAAGATTTCACGTTGGTAGACTACCATCCACATCCACATATTAAAGGCAAAGTGGCAGTATAAGTCAAAATTTAATTTTATGAAACTTAACATCTTTCTATTGCTTTTTGTAACTAGCTTAATCTCTTTTTCACAAGAAGAAAATGCCACAGAATTAGAATTAAAGGATGTTACTAAAGAATCTGAAGAAGTTCCTTTTGCCATTGTAGAAAAAGTCCCTGTGTATTCTGGTTGTGATGAGAATATGGGAAATCAGGCACTTAAACAATGTATGAGTTCTCAAATATCTACTCTAATAGGTGAAAATTTCAACATTAATAAAGCTAAATATTTAAATTTACCTGAAGATAAAGTTAGAATTATGGCTTTCTTTAAAATTGGTGTAAATGGAGAAATAAGAGATATCAAAGTAAATGCACCACATATAGAATTAGAAAATGAAACCATAAGAGTTATTAAACTAATCCCTAATTTAAATAAGCCTGGTTATCTTCTTGGAAAGGCTGTAGTTGTACCTTATGCATTACCAATTGTTTTTACTGTTGAAAACAAAAAAACGTTATCAAAAAGGGAACAAAGGAAACTTGATAAAAAAAGAAAAGCCTAATTAATTAAAACCCAATTTATGAAATACAACCTGCTACTATTACTTTATTTGGCTTCCATTCTTTTTACTTTTGCTCAAGAAAATACCATAGAATTAAAAGTTAATGACAAAAATGAAATTACAGAACCTGTCCCATTCAATATCATTGAACAAGTTCCCGTTTACAAAGGTTGCGACGAAAACATGGGAAGTCAAGCTTTAATGGCGTGTTTTGGTGAAAAAGTGAGTGCATTAATCAGTAAAAATTTTGATTCAACTATTGCTAATAATTTAGGTTTACCAGACCAAAGCAATATAAAAATTCAAGTAACCTTCAATATAAACCAAGAAGGTCAAGTAGTAGATATAGTAGCAAAAACCGAATATCCTGAACTTGAAGCAGAAGCTATTCGTGTGGTGAATTTAATACCAAATCTAAAACCAGGTTATTTTAAAGACGAACCTGTAATCGTTCCTTATTCTTTACCAATTAAATTTCAAGTAAGCAACCCGAAACTA
This sequence comes from Flavobacteriaceae bacterium LYZ1037, assembly GCA_003144015.1. Lineage (GTDB taxonomy): Bacteria > Bacteroidota > Bacteroidia > Flavobacteriales > Flavobacteriaceae > Xanthomarina. Next base: position 101,751 of record QFWS01000006.1, read on the forward strand.
GCAAAAGGCGAAAAATTTCCAGTCTATAGAAGTTGTGATGAAACATTAAGTTTCGAAGCTCAAAAAGAATGTACCACAAATAAAATAAAGGACTATATAAAAGTAAGTATCAATTACGATTTAGCCGACAAACTTTTTCCTTTGGATAAATCCACACAATTTTTAGTAAATTTCACAATAAACAAAAAAGGAAAAACAGAAAATATTACGGCTAAAGCCCACAAAAAAGAGATGGCAGCTGAAGCCATTAATGTCCTTAGAAGGATGCCGAAATTAAAAGAGCCAGGTTATAAATACGGCAAACCTGTTGATACTAAAATGGAAATTTTAATGACCATCTATTTCTAAGTGTATCAAGAAAAGTACTAAATTTACATAAACTATTCAAATGATGTTTGGAAAGAAAAAAGAGACGCCACAAATAGATAAAGAGCAGTTAGAATTAATTAAAACAGCTCAAAAACGCATCAAGCAGAAAAGAAGCTTATACATTCATTTTGTCCTGTTTTTAATTGGCTCCGTTGCCATGATTGTTGCCAGTCTTGTTTTTGATGTGGGCGTCATGGTTAATTTATTTGGCATTAACTGGTTCGTGTATGCCATACTTATCTGGTTTTTAATTTTACTATACCATGCATTCAGTGTCTATTTTACGAATAAATTTTTAGGCGACGCTTGGGAACAAGAACAGCTTACAAAATTAGTTGCACTTCAAAAAGAACGAATCGCTAAATTACAGCAACAAGTCGAAAAAAATAATCCTCTTCCCACTGAAAAAAAAATACCGTTACCAAGTTCTAAAAAATCTGAAGTAACCTTAATAGTTGCTGCTGGAGAAAATGATGAAATTGGAAAAGACAACCAATTAATTTGGCATTTAAGTGATGACCTTAAACGTTTCAAAGCACTTACCAATGGACATCATATTATTATGGGGAGAAAAACTTTTGAGAGTTTTCCAAAACCTCTACCAAACAGAACACATATCGTAATTTCTAGGCAAGCAAATTACCAAGTTCCTTCTGGTGTCATCGTGGTTAATAATCTGGAAGATGCTTTCGATGCTGCCAAATCAGACAAACAACCTTTTGTAATTGGTGGTGGCGAAATCTATAAACAAGCCATGGCTTATGCTAATAAAATAGAGCTTACTAGAGTTCATGAAACGTTTGATGCAGACACCTTTTTTCCTAAAATTGATACAGCGATTTGGAAAGAAGTTAACAATACTAATCATCCTAAAGATGAAAAACACCAACATGCTTTTTCGTTTTTAACTTACATAAGAGGGTAAATTTCATTTATAAACAACCAAAAAGTGAAACTAAAACGAAAAAGGCAATTAGTTACTTACCTCAATCTTTTAGATCAACCCATTCAATTTAATCCTTTTGTGTTTAGCAGAAAGTTTTTATTATGGGCATTATTAGGTTTGTTTGGTGGACTAATAGCAGGATTATATTGGATAACCTTAGAGTTTATAACACATCAACTAGGTTATTTTCAAGGCTGGTTAGTTATTCCAACTATGGCTATTTGTGGTTTATTTGCTGGGTTAATAATTCACTTTATTGGAGATCCAGGAGAAATTCAATTAATTGTAAACAACATTCGTTTTAATAAAGGGAAATTAGACCCTAAAAACAATCCATCCATGCTATTATCCTCTTTACTTTGTATTGGTTCAGGAGGAAGTTTAGGTCCAGAAGCACCATTGGTTCAAGTAATAGGTTCTTCAGGAACTTGGTTAGGGAAACTGTTTAGATTGAAAGGTGAAGATTTACGCTCTATGAGTATTGCTGGTATGGCATCTGGATTTACGGCTATGTTTGGTGCACCATTAGGAGGAAGTTTATTTGCTTTAGAAATTTTACATCATGAGCATGCTGTTGAATATTACAAAGCTATTATGCCAGCATTTGTTGCCAGCTGTTTTAGCTATGTCATTTTCGCACTAATAACACAATTAGATCTTGGTGCACTTTGGATTTTACCAAGCTATGAAATGCTAGATAAATTTGATTTTTTATATGCTGTGTTTTTTGCAATAATAGCAACTTGTTTTGGTTGGTTTTTTATTTTTTGCACCAAATTTTTTAAAAACCTTTTTAAAAAGTTACATGTTCCAATTTATATTAAAACGTTTATTGGAGGAGTTTTACTTGGAGTAATCGTGTTTTATGTACCAATTACTAGATACTTTAGTCATTACGAACTGTCCACGCTTTTATCTAGCGAGTTCTCAATCCAAATGTTAATTGCTATCTTATTTTTAAAAATAATAGCCATTTCTATTACTGTTACTTCAGGATGGCGAGGCGGATTTATAATTCCATTATTTTTTACAGGTGCTACCTTAGGATTAATAATTCATCATTTTATTCCTTCCATAAATTTATCACTTACCATTGTAAGTTGTATGGCTGCAATAAATGCCTGTGTTACCCGAACGCCAATGAGCACCACCATCTTGCTGGCAACCCTAACTGGATTTTCATATTTTATCCCTATACTGTTTGCGAGTTTAACAGGGTATTTTTTAGCACCAAAAATTCCTTTTATTTCGGCACAGTTGAAGAGTGAGAAAAAAATGATTTAGTGATTGTTTAGTTAAGGTTTCACAGAGATTAATATTGATGTATTCCAAATTAAAGCAATTACAACTAAACAACTTAGAAGAACGTAACAAGCATCTCCTATTTTTTCCTAATTTTGCCACATGATAAAAGACCTTCAGTTACGCATAAGTTTAAAAGAAGAAGAAATTCCAAATATTCTTTTAATTAAATCTGCTGAAAACTTAGGCATGTCCAGAGATCAAATTTCTGGTATCAAAGTACTTCGAAAGTCTATCGACGCTCGTAAACCTAAAATAATTTTAAACTATAAAGTTGCTGTTTACATAAACGAACCCGTTCCAGAAACTTCTGAATACACTTTCGATTATAAAGATGTTTCTAAGGCCAAAGCCATTCATATTATAGGTTTTGGTCCAGCAGGTATGTATGCAGCATTGCGTTGTATTGAATTAGGCTTCAAACCAATAGTTTTGGAACGTGGTAAAAATGTTCAAGATAGACGTCGCGATTTAAAAGCCATTAATCAAGACCACTTTGTAAACGAAGACTCTAACTATTGCTTTGGTGAAGGTGGTGCAGGAACCTATAGCGATGGAAAACTATACACACGAAGTTTAAAACGTGGTGATGTTCGAAGGATTTTTGAAAATCTAGTATTTCACGGAGCCACAGACCAAATTTTGGTAGATGCTCATCCGCATATTGGTACTAATAAACTCCCAAAAGTGGTGACAAATATTCGTGAAACCATTTTAAAATATGGTGGCGAAGTTCATTTTGAAGCTCGTGTAACCGATTTTAAAATAAAGAATCATAAAATACAAGCCATTCATTTATTGAATGGTGAAGAATTGCCTGCCAATCGTGTCATCCTAGCAACAGGACATTCGGCAAGAGATATTTTTTACATGTTGCATAAAAAGAAAATAGCTTTAGAAGCGAAATCTTTTGCCATGGGAGTACGTGTGGAACACCCACAACATATTATCGATTCTATTCAATATCATTGTTCTGGACAAAGAGACGAACTACTTCCAGCTGCTTCTTATAGTTTGGTACAACAAATAAATAATAGAGGTGTCTATTCCTTTTGCATGTGTCCTGGAGGCTTTATTGTACCAGCTGCTACAGACAATGGTGAGGTCGTTGTTAACGGAATGTCTCCATCCAGACGAAATAACCAATTTGCAAATTCAGGAATAGTCGTTGAGTTAAATGTGGAGAGAGATTTTCCTAAATACGAACACTTTGGTGTACTAAAAGGCTTAGAGTATCAAAAAGATTTAGAGCGTTTGGCATTTACAGCTGGAGGAAGAACACAAACGGCTCCAGCACAACGTTTAACTGACTTTGTAGAAGGTAGGTTATCAGTAGATTTAAATCCAACATCTTACCAACCAGGATTAAAATCGGCACCATTGCATTCACTTTTACCAAAACTTATTGGAGGAAATTTACGTCAAGGCTTTAAAGCTTTTGGCAATAAAATGAAAGGCTATTATACTGATGAAGCCAATATTGTTGGTGTTGAAAGTAGAACCTCATCTCCAGTAAGTATTCCTAGAAATGAACAACTAGAGCATCCAGAAATTGAAGGCCTGTTTCCTTGTGGTGAAGGTGGTGGCTATGCTGGTGGTATTGTTTCAGCAGCTATGGACGGCGAACGGTGTGCTGAGGCTGCAATTGTTGGGTTATAATAAATAGAACCAAGATCGCTACGCTTTTAGAACCAAGAACAAAGACCTATTTTTAATCCTTTAAAAATTTTTTAATCATTAATTTAGTATCCTCTGAATACCGTTAACTGAGACTGAAAACTAATAATAAATTCCTATTTTTGCAGCAATTAAAACTAGAAACATATGAATGCATATATATTCCCTGGACAAGGAGCACAATTTTCAGGAATGGGCTTAGACCTATATGAAGGCTCGACTTTAGCACAAGAATTATTTGAACAGGCCAATGATATTTTAGGCTTTTCAATAACAGATGTCATGTTTCAAGGATCTGCAGAAGATCTAAAAGAAACAAAAGTGACACAGCCTGCCATCTTTCTACACTCAGTTATTTTAGCTAAAATTTTAGGAGACAGTTTTAAACCAGACATGGTAGCAGGGCATTCACTTGGTGAGTTTTCTGCCTTAGTTGCAAATGGCACATTAACCTTTGAAGATGGTTTAAAATTAGTTTCTCAACGAGCTATTGCCATGCAAAAAGCTTGCGAATTACAACCAAGCACTATGGCTGCCGTTTTAGGGTTAGACGATGATATTGTTGAAAAAATATGTGCAACTACTGAAGGTATTGTTGTTCCTGCAAATTATAACTGTCCTGGGCAACTTGTTATTTCAGGTGAAGTGGATGCCATAGATAGAGCTTGCGTAAGTTTAAAAGAAGAAGGAGCTAGACGTGCTTTAGTATTACCAGTTGGTGGTGCTTTTCACTCCCCTTTAATGGAACCTGCACGTGAAGAATTGGCTGCAGCTATTGAGAATACATTTTTCAATAAACCTAATTGCCCTATTTACCAAAACGTGACTGCCGCTGCCGTTCATGATGCGGTTGAAATAAAGACCAACTTGATTTCACAATTAACAGCTCCTGTAAAATGGACGCAATCTGTACAACAAATGATTACTGATGGTGCTACGTTATTTACTGAAGTGGGACCCGGAAATGTGTTACAAGGTTTGGTAAAGAAAATTAATAGAGAAGCCCAAACAGCATCTGCTGCATATACAAAAGAAGCTTAATGAAAATATCACGCAACACTTTTATTGTTCTTCTTATAGTCCTTAATATTGCTTTAGATCAAATTACAAAAATATTGACGCGACTTTATGTAGCACCAGGAAGCGAAACACCAATCATTGGAGATTTTTTCACTTTGCATAATGTGGAGAACTCTGGAGCTTTTCTTGGAATGGGAAGCGATTTAAGTCCCACATTAAGACTCATTTTCCTATTAATTCTACCAATTCTTGTTTTAGGCTATGTAACCGTTCATATTATTAAAAATAAAGAGCTAGACAGATTATCTTTAATAGGTTTCTGCTGCATTATTGGTGGAGGAGTTGCTAATGTTTACGACAGGATAGTCTATGGGTCTGTTACAGATTTTTTCCATATTGATTTAGGAGGAGTCTTTAGAACTGGTATTTTTAATCTAGCCGACATGTCGGTTATGCTGGGACTTGGACTACTTTTGTTTGCAGGTTTCAAAAACCAAAAAGAAACAAAAAACGCATAAAAAAAAGCCTCTTAAAAAGAGGCTTATATTTTTTATCTTGTTAATTTGCATGCTTCACAATCTTTAACTTCACCATAGTAAGTTTCTCGATATTTGTGAATTGTTTTAATTGGAATACTTAAAAAAGCTTTCTTAATATAAGTCACTTTTGTAAGTAGCTCTCCCATTTTAGGTGTGTACCTTTTCTCTTCTTTTGTTTCTCTTTGTACTGTAATCAATTTCATGTTTTCCGTTATCATTTAGGGTACAAATTTACAAAAATCCATACGAAACACCAAAGAACCAATACTAAAACCTTGTTAATCAATATATTATTTTGGATTCTTCAACAGATAGGACATATCATTAACAGATTGTCAGCATCTAGGCCTTTTGTATGAATATTCTTAAATTTTAGAGTTTTGAAAGTTTTTGTTCCCATTTCCATGCAGAGCGCATAGCATCATCAAGTGATAATTTGGCTTTCCAACCAAGTTCTTCATTTGCTTTATTTGTATCTGCATATACTGAAATTACATCTCCTGATCTTCTTTCAGAAAACTTAAAGTTTAGTTTTTCACCAGAAACTCGTTCAAAAGAATGAATCACTTCCAAAACAGAACTCCCTGTTCCTGTCCCTAAATTAAATACTTCAAAAGTTTCTTTGTTTTTATTAGCTAATAATCTCTCTAAAGCTACTACATGTGCTTTGGCAAGATCTACCACATGAATATAATCTCTAATACAAGTCCCATCCGAAGTTGGATAATCGTTACCAAAAACTGAAAGCTGATGTCTTTTCCCAATGGCCGTTTGTGTAATAAATGGCACTAAATTTTGTGGTATCCCAAGTGGTAATTCGCCAATATGATAAGATTCATGAGCTCCAATAGGATTGAAATATCTTAATGACACAACATTAAAATTCGGATTAATATGGGAAACATCTTTTAAAATCTCTTCTCCTATTTGCTTAGTATTTCCATAAGGCGATAATGCTGATTTTATAGGGGCTTGTTCAGTTATTGGCAATTTATCAGGCTCTCCGTATACAGTACAAGATGAACTGAAAATAAAATTACTTCTATTTATATTGCTATATTCTTGAAGTAAATAAACTAGAGAATTAATATTGTTTTCATAATAAAATAAGGGTTCGCTAACGCTTTCTCCAACTGCCTTACTTGCAGCAAAATGAATAACACCTTGAATATTATTGTGTGTTTTAAAGAAATTTTGAACTAGATTTTTATCCTTTAAATCTAACTTTACAAATTCAGGCTTTTTACCTGTAATTGCAGTAATACCATCTATAACTTCTAAAGAAGAATTAGATAAATTATCAATAATTACGACTTCAAAACCTTTACCCTGAAGCTCGACAACTGTGTGAGACCCAATAAAACCTAAACCTCCAGTAACTAAAATTTTAGCCATTTATAAATTGAATGATTTTTTCTGAAATAAATGAGATTTGTTCGTTATCTAATTCTGTATGCATTGGCAAAGAAATAACATCTTTTACTAACTGATTTGTGATTACAAAATCTGTTTCGTTATAGCGTGAGTCTTGATATGCTTTTTGCTTGTGAAGTGGGATTGGATAATAAACACCACATGGAATATTGTTTTCATTTAAAAACTTAACAAGTCCATCCCTATCAACACCATTTAACTTAAGTGTATATTGGTGATACACATGGTTGTCTGTTGTCCCATATTCATAAGGTGTTGTTATTTTTTCTATATTCTTAAAAGCTTCGTTATATTTATTGGCTGCTTCTCTCCTAGCTTGATTATAACTATCTAAAAATTTTAATTTAACATCTAAAACGGCCGCTTGAATAGAATCCAGTCTCGAATTGACACCAACCACATCATGATGATAACGTTCGTACATACCGTGATTTACAATACCTCTAATCATATGAGCCAAATCATCATCGTTAGTAAAAATAGCACCACCATCTCCATAACAACCTAAGTTTTTAGAAGGAAAGAAAGAAGTTGAAGCCACATGACCTATAGTTCCTGCTTTTGCTTTTTCACCATTTTTAAAGGTATAAGTAGCGCCAATTGCCTGGGCATTATCTTCAATAACATATAAATTATGCTCTTTGGCAAGTTCCATAATCGCTTCCATGTTGGCACATTGACCAAATAAATGAACAGGAACAATAGCCTTCGTTTTTGGTGTTATGGCTTTTTTAATGGCTGCAACATCTATGTTAAAATCGTCTGGATTTACGTCCACCAAAACAGGTGTTAATTGCAATAGAGCAATCACTTCAACAGTTGCTGCGAAGGTAAAGTCTGCAGTAATAACCTCATCTCCTGGCTTTAAACCCAATCCCATCATAGCTATTTGCAAAGCATCTGTACCATTAGCACATGGAATAACATGTTTAACACCTAAGTAGTTTTCAAGATTTTTTTGAAACTCATGAACCTTTGGTCCATTAATAAAAGATGTGTTCTCAATAACTTCCTGAATGGCAGGGTTAACAGCATCTTTGATACCTTTATACTGACCTTTAAGGTCAACCATTTGAATTTTTTTCATACTGTACGAAATTACGAAATTAGTAAACGTTAACCAATGAAATTTTATCAAAGAAGTGTATTTTAGCAGGAAAGATTTAAAATTGCAGCTAATTTATAATATAGGCATTTTCATAACCCAAATAGCGTTGAGAATTATTTCTATTTTCAACCATAAAATAAAACTTGGCGTTAAAGGAAGACAGGAAACTTTCAAAATCTTAACAAAAAGAATTTCAGAAACAGATAAAACCTTTTGGTTTCATTGTGCGTCTTTAGGCGAATATGAACAAGGACTACCAGTTTTTAAGGAATTACGAAAAAACCATCCAAACCACAAGATTGTTTTAACCTTCTTTTCACCCTCTGGTTATGAAATTAGAAAAAACACAGACATTGCTGATGTAGTTGTCTATCTTCCAATTGATACAAAATCTAATGCAAAAAGATTTTTAAATGTAGTACACCCAGAATTAACCATATTTGTAAAGTATGATGTTTGGCCAAATATTTTAATAGAATTAAAAAAAAGACAGCTTAAAGCGATATTGATTTCAGCTTTGTTTAGAGGTAATCAAATATACTTCAAGTCATATAGCGGTTTTATGAAACAAGCCTTGTTTGCTTTTGAACATATTTTTACTCAAGATGTAGATTCAAAAACCTTATTAGAGAGTATTGACTATAATCATGTTACTGTGTCTGGAGACACGAGGTTCGATCGTGTTTATAATCAATTAGAACAAGACAACTCATTAGATTTTATTAAACAGTTTAAAGACAACAAACTTTGCGTAGTAGCGGGAAGCACATGGCCGGAAGATGAAGTATATTTAATAAAATACATAAATGCTATTGAAACAGAACACGTAAAATTCATCATTGCACCACACAATATAAAAAAAGCTCAAATACTGAAGCTTAAACAGGCTATTACTAAAAAAACAGTGCTCTTTTCTGAAAAAAACGAAAGCACTCTTTCTACTTGTCAAGTGCTCATTTTAGATACCATTGGACTTCTCTCTAAAGTTTATAGCTATGCAGATATAGCTTATGTAGGTGGAGCAGTAGGTAAAACTGGTTTACACAACACTCTAGAACCAGCCATTTTTGGAATTCCTATTATAATAGGCAAACACTTTACCAATTTTCCTGAAGCAAAAACTATGATTAAAAATCATGGAATGGTTTCTGTTAGTACTCAAAACCAGCTCAACCAACATCTTGATAATCTGATTCATAACAAAAACATTAGAATTGAAAATGGTAAGCAAAATTTAAATTACATAAAAAATAACCGAGGAGCAATAATCCAAATCATGTCTTACATACGTATATAAGAAGATTAATTTGTGAAGATTAATAAATAATGTTAAAAAATGTTAATAAACTTATACAATGTTTGGCATAAAGTTATTAAATTCGTGAATTATTTTATAACACTAAAACTTTAAACTAATGAAAAAATTATTATTAAGTACTGTATTATTATTATGCTTAAGTTTAACTTTCACTTCTTGTAGAGACACTAAGAATGCTGAAACTGCTGAAGACGCAATGGAAAATGCTGCTGACGCAATGGAAGATGCTGCTGATGCAACTGAAGAAGCTGCTGATGACGCAATGGATGCTGTTGAAGAAACTGCTGAAGATGCTGGTGACGCTATTGACGAAGCTACAGATGCTGCTGGTGATGCTATCAACGATGCTACTGATGCTGCTGGTAATGCTGTAGACAAAGCTGTTGATGCAACTGAGAAAGCTGCTAATGATGCTGCTGATGCAACTAAAAAAGCTGCTAACGATGCTGCTAACGCAGTAAAAGGAGGTAACTAATATTACATACTTCAAGAAAATTAATAAAGACCCTCAATAACTTGAGGGTCTTTTTTTGTTTATTTTTGTCCTTAACACATTAAATTCTTTCTTTTTCTTTTGCAGTTCTATTCGTATCTTAATTGACTAATCTAAAAAAGTCAAATTTATTATTACAAAAATTTGAAATGCAATAAAATCCATGAAAAGTTATTCATTCTTCACTATCTTACTTCTCTGTTTAGCCATATTTATCGTAGATTTTCTTGCTTTCCATTGGCTAAAATCTATCACGAATCTCATCAGTTCTCCCTTCTTAAAAAACTTGATTCATATCGTATTCTGGTTCTTTACTATTGGATTAATAACAGCTATTATTATTTTAAAAATCAGGCTGGACCACATACAACCTAGAAGAAAACAGTTACTCATTTCTTCCTTATATGGTTTAACAATTTCATCTTTTATTCCAAAAATAATTTTTGTCATTGTTATGGCTGTATTCTTTTTTAGCAATTACATAATTTCAGAAAAAACATCGCTATTAATCATTCCATTTATAGGGCTGTTTGCTGGATTTCTTCCTTTTTTCGTGATAGTATATGGCATTTTTAAAGCTAGATATCACTTTAAAGTACACCATATAAAGCTGTCATTCAAACAACTACCAGACGTATTCCATGGATTAAAAGTAGTACATATTTCCGATTTACACTTAGGAAGTTTCAACCATCAGTTTCATATTTTAGATCGTGCCATTTATAAAATCAATCAATTAGAACCAGACTTGCTTTTCTTTACAGGAGATTTAGTTAATAACTTTGCATGGGAATTACGTGGCTGGAGAAAAGCTTTTAGAAATTTCTCTCCTAAGATTAACAAGTTTGCTGTTTTAGGGAATCATGATTATGGAGATTATTGCAAATGGGATTCTAAAACAGCTAAACAAGAAAATTTTAATGCCATCAAAACGTTTTATAAAGAAAACGATTTTAAACTGCTACTTAACGAATCTGAAATCATTGAAAAAGAAAACGAGAAAATAGCACTAATAGGTGTTGAAAACTGGGGAAAACCACCATTTAAGCAATATGGCGATTTAGAAATAGCATTAAAAGGTACTGAAGACATTCCTTTTAAAATTCTCTTATCTCACGATCCATCTCATTGGCCAGAAGAAGTCATTGACCAAACCAACATCGCTTTAACCCTTTCGGGACACACACACGGCATGCAAGCTGCTTTTAAATTGAAAAATAAAGAATGGAGTCCAATAAAATACAAATACAAACATTGGGCTGGTTTGTATAAGGAAAACCAGCAATGTTTATATGTAAACAGAGGTTTGGGGTGGCTTGGATTTCCTGGAAGATTAGGCATGCGACCTGAAATCACATTCATTGAATTACTAAAAGATTAAGTGTTTACTGATTTATGTCATAGTCTTTAAGTTTAAAAAGCATTAGGTTCGTATATACATTTAGTTGCAAAAACACATAGTTATGATTACAAATATAGAAACCAAGGAATGCCACTTTATCCTTGAAAACAATTACATAGGCCATTTAGGATACATTTTCCAGAACAAACCTTTTGTGGTTCCAATTACCTACTATTTTGATAAAAAAAACAACCATATTATTTGCTATTCTGGCGAAGGACACAAAATTCAAGCCATGCGAAAAAACAATACAGTCTCCATACAGATAGCAGAAATAGCATCTGTAAACAACTGGAAGTCTGTTTTAATTCATGGACATTTTGAGCTTTATTTTGGTAGTGAAGCCAAAGCCTATCTTCATGATTTTTCTTTAGGTGTAAAAGATGTCATTATCGAGAAAGAACACATAAAACCAAATCAAATAAGCGATTTTTCAAGTAAAATTTACAAAGGTGAAACACCTTTTGTATTTTTAATTAAAATTACAGATATAACAGGTAAAAAAAGAATGCATTAAATACATTCGTTTCTATTAAAATTAAAAATCTTAAAAAAATGCCATATATCGATTATTATAAAATATTAGGCATCCCTAAAAATGCCACAGAAAAGGACATAAAGAAAGCATATAGAAAATTAGCTAGGAAATACCATCCGGACCTAAATCCTAACGATAAAGAAGCAGAGAAGAAATTCAAAGAAATTAACGAAGCTAATGAGGTTTTAAGTCATCCGGAAAATCGTAAAAAATACGATGAACACGGGAAAGACTGGAAACATGCTGAAGAGTTTGAAAAAGCCAAACAACAGCAGCAACAGTATCAAGGCAATAGACAACAACAATATTCTGGCAACTTTAATGAAAGTGATTTTTCAGATTTTTTCGAATCAATGTTTGGTGGATCTTCTAAACAAAGAAGTAGTAATACCATGTTTCGAGGACAGGATTTTAATGCTGAATTACAACTAAATTTAAAAGATGTTTACACAAGCCATAAACGCACTTTAACGGTCAATAATAAAAATATTAGAATCACCATTCCTGCAGGTATCGAAAATGGTCAAGTCATTAAAATTACTGGTCATGGTGGCAAAGGCATCAATAATGGTCCAAATGGCGATTTATATATTACATTCAATATTGTAAACAACACTCATTTTAAAAGAGACAAAAACAACTTATATACAACTATAGATTTAGATTTATACAATGCGCTTTTAGGTGGAGAGGTTACCGTTGATACTTTTGACGGAAAAGTAAAACTAAAAGTAAAACCAGAAACCCAAAACGGAACTCAAATAAAACTCAAAAACAAAGGGTTTCCTGTGTATAAAAAAGATGGTCAGTTTGGCGACTTATACATTACTTTCAACATAAAAACACCTACAAACTTGACAGATAAGGAAAAAGAGTTATTCACCGAATTATCAAAATTAAGATGATCATGGACAGAGAGAATTTAATACCAATACAAGACTTTTGCTCAATATATAAGGTTCCAGAAACGTTTATTGCCTCCTTATACGAATACGAATTAATTGAAATTACAACCACTGAAAATACCCAATGTGTAAGTGTTACACAGATAAAAAATATTGAAAAACTCATCAGGTTTCATTTCGAAATGGATATTAACCTGGAAGGTATCCATGCTATTTCAAATTTATTGGATAAAGTAGAAACCTTGCAGGATGAAATTAAGAAACTACATAATAAGATTGATTTTTACGAAAGAGAATAAAATCCTTCCTTTTAATTCAATATCTTGTAAAAAACTTGAAAAAACACAATTAATAATATGAATTTAAACCTAGCAGTTCTTATAGATGGAGATAATATTCCTTCGGCTCACGTGAAAGAAATGATGGAAGAAATTGCAAAGTATGGCAATCCAACTATTAAAAGAATTTATGGAGATTGGACCAAACCTCATCTTTCTAAATGGAAAGATCTTTTGCTACAAAATGCCATTACTCCTATTCAACAATACGCTTATACTACTGGAAAAAACGCCACAGATTCTGCTATGATAATCGACGCTATGGATATTCTATATTCCAATAAAGTGAACGGCTTTTGTTTGGTGTCTAGCGATAGTGATTTTACAAGATTAGCAACCAGACTAAGAGAAGCTGGCATGCAAGTAATTGGTATTGGAGAAAAAAAGACACCAACGCCTTTTATTGTAGCATGCGATAAATTTATATACGTTGAAATATTAAGAAATCAATCTGAAAAGAAAGACGAAACTAGCAATAAAGATAAAAGTAAAGACAGCATCGATAAAATTACACCTCAAGTAATCAAGCTTATCTCTACAACTATTGACGATCTATCAGATGAGGAAGGCTGGGCGTTTTTAGGAGATGTTGGAAGTTTACTTCAAAAGAAACAACCCAATTTCGATTCTAGAAACTATGGGTTTGAAAAATTAACTCCTTTGATTAAATCGACTGAAAGTTTTGAAATTGAACAAAGAGAAACACCAAAAAGCAAGCACAAATTAATTTATGTGAAAAACATAGAAAAGTCCAAAAAAAGATCTAAAAAATAATACTCCTTTATGAAACAAATCACATTAACAGGATTGATCATTTTAGCTTTTGTAAGTCTTATGACTGCTCAAAGCAAACCTGCATATCAATTATTTAAAAATAATGGCAAAACGGCTGATTACAACAAAATGATTACCGATTTAGCAGAAAGTGACATGGTTTTTTTTGGAGAATACCATAACAATCCTATTTCGCATTGGCTGCAATTAGAAATGAGTAAGAGTTTTTTAGACATTAAAGGAGATAAATTGTTTTTTGGTGCAGAAATGTTTGAAAATGGCAATCAATTGGTTTTAAATGAATATTTAAATGGTTTTTATGCTGAAGATAAAATGCTTCCAGAAATCACGCAATTATGGAGTAATTACAAAACCGATTATAAGCCTTTAGTTGAATTTGCCAAAGATAATAACCTACGTTTTATAGCTACAAACATCCCAAGACGTTATGCTTCTATGTTGAGTAAAAAAGGCATGGACGCTTTAAAGGAATTAAGCCCTGAAGCACTTTCAATGATTGGACCAGATTTAGAAACCTATTTCGACCCAACCGTTAAAGCTTATGCAGAAATGGCAGATAAAATGGGTGGCCATGTACCACCAAATATGCTAAATATTCAAATTGCTCAAGCCTCTAAAGACGCAACCATGGCACATTTTTCTTTACAGAATTTTAATGCTGGAGATTTCCTCTTTCATTTTGAAGGGTCTTATCATTCTAACTACAATCAAGGCATTATTTGGTGGATCAATAAAATTCAACCTGGTTTAAATATAAAATCTATTACAACGGTTATGCAATCTGAATGGGATGAGATGAGTAAAGAAGATAAAGCCGAAATAGCTAATTATATTATTGTTGTTGCAGATTCTATGACGTTGACAAAAGGATAGATTTAGAATAAAAGCTTTAATCTATTAAGATCAAAGTTTTGTAATGATGATAAAAATTGCCTAAAGGCGAGTCCCATATCAACATCTTGAGAAAAGCCAATCCAAATAATTGGATTACTTTTTTGTTTAAAATTTTACTTGAAAGCGAGTTTTCCGTAAATTTTTAAAACAAAAAAGTCGAAACTTTCGTTTCGACTTTTCATCTGTACTGAAGACGGGACTTGAACCCGTACGTCCTAATGGACATTGGATTTTAAGTCCAACGTGTCTACCAATTCCACCACTTCAGCTTGGTATGTTTTAATCAGTGTATAGAGCGAAAGACGGGATTTGAACCCGCGACCTCCACCTTGGCAAGGTGATGCTCTACCCCTGAGCTACTTTCGCAGTTTTTAATGAACGTACAATCTCTCGATTGCGGTTGCAAATTTAAAATATTTATATGAACTGCAAAGCCTTTTTTTAAAAATAATGTAAATTATTTTTAAGCCATCTTTTTCTTCACCAACATACGCTTTATTTCATTCAGTTTCATGAGTGCTTCTACTGGTGTAAGTGTATCTATATCAATGTGTAAAATCTCTTCTTTAATATTTTCCAACAACGGATCGTCTAGATTGAAAAAACTTAACTGCATCTCATTATCTAAAGTTTTTACTTTTTCTGTTAACTCTTCACTGGAATGAGATTGTTCTAATTTTTTTAATATTTTATTTGCTCGATGTAAGACTTGCTGTGGCATACCAGCCATTTTAGCCACATGGATTCCAAAACTATGTGCTGATCCTCCAGCAACCAACTTTCTTAAAAAAAGCACATTGTCTTTTAATTCTTTTACCGAAACATTATAGTTTTTAATACGCTCGAAGGTTTCAGTCATTTCGTTAAGCTCATGATAATGCGTAGCAAACAACGTTTTTGCTTTAGCTGGGTGCTCATGTAGATATTCACTTATAGCCCAAGCAATAGAAATCCCATCATAGGTACTTGTTCCTCTTCCTATTTCGTCTAGTAACACCAAACTTCTTTCAGATAAGTTATTTAAAATAGAAGCCGTTTCGTTCATTTCTACCATAAAAGTCGATTCTCCCATGGAAATATTATCACTCGCTCCTACTCTAGTAAATATTTTATCCACTACACCAATTCTGGCTTCTTTTGCTGGCACAAAACTACCTGTTTGAGCTAAGAGTACAATTAAAGCTGTTTGACGCAAAATAGCCGACTTACCAGACATATTTGGCCCAGTAATCATGATGATTTGTTGTGTTTCTCTATTTAAAAACACATCGTTTGCTATATAAGCTTCACTTGGTGGTAATTGTTTTTCAATAACTGGATGCCTTCCGTCTTTAATATCTAAATCGGTTGAATTATCCATGGTTGGATACACATAATGATTATCGTTTGCTAATTGCGCAAAACCACATAAGCAATCTAATTGTCCAATTAAATTGGCATTCTGCTGAACAGCTTTTATGTATTGCATCATCCAACCAATCAATTCTGAAAACAACTGTTGTTCGATTGCTAAAATGCGTTCTTCAGCTCCAAGAATTTTAGCTTCGTATTCTTTAAGTTCTTCGGTAATATAACGCTCAGCATTTACTAAGGTTTGCTTTCTAATCCATGCTTCTGGAACCTTGTCTTTATGTGTATTTCTAACTTCAATATAATAACCATAAACATTGTTTGAACCTATTTTTAAAGAGGTAATTCCTGTGCGTTCGCTTTCACGTTTCAGCATAGTATCTAAATAGGTTTTTCCAGAGAGTGATAACCCACGTAATTCGTCTAATTCCGAAGAGAACCCTTCAGCAATTGTAAATCCCTTTAAGACGTTTACAGGAGCATCTTCATTTAAAGTCTCCTTTATTTTCGCACGAAGTACGTCGCAACTTTGAAGTGTATCTCCAATAACTTTTAAAGCTTCATTCTCACAATTCGACGCTAAAGCTTTTATAGGAACAATTGCTTCTAACGAATTTTTAAGCTGAATAACCTCGCGAGGATTTACTTTGCCAGTTGCTACTTTAGAAATTAATCGCTCTAAATCACCAATATGTTTTATATGATTTTGAACCTTCTGAAGAAAACTTTTGTTTTTCCTCAAAAAATCGACAACTTCATGACGTTGCTTTATTTTCTTAACATCTTTTAAAGGAAGTGCTAACCAGCGTTTTAGCAAACGCCCTCCCATGGGTGAAATAGTTCTATCAATGACATTTAAAAGCGTGACTGCATTATTGTTTGTCGAATAATACAACTCTAGATTTCTAATGGTAAATTTATCCATCCATACATAATCGTCTTCAGCAATTCTACTAATGGACGTGATGTGTTGCAGTTTATTGTGTTGTGTTTCGGTTAAATAATGTAAAATAGAACCTGAAGCTATTATCCCTTCATGTAAATCTTCAATACCAAAGCCTTTTAAGGTTTTTGTGTTAAAATGTTTGATTAAAGTTTCGTTGGAATAATCTATTTGATATACCCAATCTTCTAAATAAAACGTGTGAAAATCATCCCCAAAAGCAGCCTTAAAATCGTTTCGCTTTTGTTTGGAGACAAGTACTTCACTAGGGTTGAAATTTTGAAGCAGTTTATCGATATATTCTTCATTCCCTTGAGACGTTAGAAATTCACCTGTTGTAATATCTAAAAATGAAATTCCAATATGTGTTTTTCCGAAGTATACAGAACACAAAAAGTTATTGGATTTTGACTTCAATACTTCATCATTAAAAGCCACTCCAGGAGTTACCAGTTCGGTAACACCTCGTTTAACAATCGTTTTGGTTTGTTTTGGATCTTCCAACTGATCGCAAATAGCCACTCGTTCGCCAGCTTTTACTAGTTTTGGTAAATAGGTGTTTAATGAATGATGGGGAAATCCAGCTAATTCTATTTCACTTTCGCTTCCTGCTCCTCTTTTGGTTAGGATAATCCCTAAAATCCCAGCTGTTTTAATAGCATCTTCTCCAAAAGTTTCATAAAAATCTCCTACACGAAACAACAACAAGGCATCAGGATATTTTACCTTGATGGCATTATATTGTTTCATTAAAGGCGTTACTTTTTTAGTTTTTTTTGCCAAGAGCTAGGTGTTTTTATTATCTAATTTCAATTCATTGCGAATTTAGTCAATTTAATAGTTGTTATAAAATAATGTTAAAAATAAAAATCTAATTATAGTTGCGTAATCTTTTAGTAATTTTGAGGTAACTTATTCTTAATTAAATCATTCTAAATATGAAAAAAATAATGCTATTAAGCTTTACCATGCTAGCTATGGTAACAGTTAGTGTGGCTCAAAACACAACTGAAACAAGCGCCACAAAAGCAATTGCTACACAAGATGGAGCAAAAATTGAATTTGAAACAGAAACCATAGATTATGGAACTATTGAAAACAATTCAGACGGAAACAGAGAATTCCATTTTACAAATACAGGTAATACACCTCTTGTAATTACAAATGCTAAAGGGTCTTGTGGATGTACAGTTCCTACTGTGCCAAAAGGAGCAATTGCACCTGGAGAATCTGCTGTTATTGGAGTAAAATATGCAACTAACAGAACAGGAGCTTTCAATAAAAGTATTACTATAACGTCAAATGCAGTTAATGCACCAACAAAAGTCATTAACATTAAAGGTACAGTTAATCCTCCAGCTACTGCTACTGTTGAAAAATAATTTCAGCTTTAAAAGTTATATTAAAAACTTCCTTTTTATAAGGAAGTTTTTTTTTGAATATTTGTATTATGAGGAAATTAAAAAATAGTGAGTTAGGTAGGCTAAGTGTTGAAGATTTTAAAGGTGTAAAGAAAACACCGTTAATTATTGTGCTCGATAACATAAGAAGTTTAAACAATATTGGTTCTGTTTTTAGAACCAGTGATGCCTTTTTAATTGAAAAAATTTATCTCTGTGGCATCACAGCAACACCTCCACATAAAGACATCAACAAAACTGCTTTAGGAAGTACAGAAACCGTTGCTTGGGAATATGTAGAAAGCACCTTAGAATTAGTTGAAAAACTAAAAAAAGACAAGGTTAAAATAATATCTATTGAACAAGCTGAAAACGCGACCATGTTGAATAATTTTACACCTGAAAAGAATACAACTTACGCTTTGGTTTTTGGTAATGAAGTAAAAGGTGTGGCTCAAAACATTGTTAGTAATAGCGATTTGGTTATAGAAATTCCACAATATGGAACCAAGCATTCTTTAAATATTTCTGTAAGCTGTGGTGTGGTGGTTTGGGATTTGTTTTCAAAACTTACAGCAAACTTAAAATAGGTGACAAAAAAAATAAAGTCTCCTTGGCCTACTAAAGAGGTGATGAATCAAATTTATGACCTAAAACTCTGGGGAGGAAAAGCACACGATTTTTATTCTGGAATAGGCTCACACGACCCAAAAATCATTAATCCATATTTAGATGTTGTCATCGAATTTTTAGAATCTAAAAACAAGACTTTAGTGGTTTGCGATTTAGGTTGTGGCGATTTTAATATTGGCAAACATCTAACAAAATACACCAAAAAATATATAGCTATTGATATTGTTGAAAAACTCATTGTTAGAAATCAAAAACGTTACCAAGAAGATAATTTAGAGTTTCTTTGTTTAGACATTATAAAAGACAATCTTCCTGCCGGTGATTGTTTGATAATACGACAAGTACTGCAACATTTGTCTAATATTGACATACAAAGCTTTATTAAAAAAATAGCTCTTTATAAATATATTATTCTCACAGAACATATCCCTTTAGGTACGTTTACACCAAATAAAGATATTATTTCTGGTCAAGGCATCAGGCTCAAACAACACAGTGGTGTTATTCTAACAGAATCTCCATTTAATTTAAACATTAAAGATGAAAAAAGTCTTGGAGAACATATTCTAGAAAACAATAAAGGACGTATAGTAACCACATTATACAAACTACCTTAATCCAACTGGTACCTTAAAAAAATTAGCTTCTTTCTTTAATAGGAATCCAAACGTCTTCTTCAGTATTCTGTAAGTCTTTACTATAGTTCTCAGATAATTCTTCAAAATGTGCTTTGTTATCTAATTGGTAGTTGGAGTTCGGCAACCAGCTCTGAAAAATATATTGTCTGCTTTTTGGAAAATCTTGAATGGAACCTTTATAAGTAAAAACAGCATAAGTACCTGCTTTTAAAACAAACGTTTCCATACCATTCGGGATATTGTCTAAGTTAGAAACCTCAACACCAATCCATTTTTCAAAAACGGTTTGAGGACTCATCTCTTTTATATTAAGGGTTCCATAATTTTGAATTGAAAAAACATGTTTCCCAACTCGAGATGCAACTTCTTGACGTCTAGGCATAAATTGTCTAGCTAGTTTCCCTGTTTCTTGCTGAATTGTTTGAATGCTCATGTTGGTCTTTATGCCAATAACATATCTATCTTCTGTTTGCTCAATTCTATGCTGCATCATTTTCTTTACAAATTTCGCTTAATACCCAAAGATAATCTTCTCTATTTTCAACAAAATCTCTGTTAGAAATATCTATAATTTTTACATTTAATTCCGATTGATTTTTTAAAAACTCAAGATATCCGGAATTAATTTTATCTAAATAATCGTTTTCAATATTTTGTTCGTATTCTCGTCCACGTTTTTTAATGTTTTCTTGCAAACGTTCTGTGTTTTGATACAAATACACATACAATTCTGGTTTCGCAATGTCTTTATACATTAAATAGAACAATTTTCGATACAGCTTAAACTCGTCTTCAGGCAAGGTGATTTTCGAGAAAATTAATGATTTATAGATATCATAATCGCTAATAATAAAATCTTTAAATAAATCTAATTGCGATAAATCGTCGCTAATTTGTTGGTATCTATCAGCAAGAAAAGACATTTCCAAAGTAAACGCATAACGCTTGGCGTCTTGGTAAAACTTTGGTAAAAACGGATTTTCAGCAAAGCGCTCTAAAACCTGCTTTGCATTAAAGTCTTTAGAGATCATGCTTGCCAGACTGGTTTTTCCAGCTCCAATATTTCCTTCTATAGCTATGTAATTGTAGTTTGAAAACTGAAACTGTTTGCTTGGGTTTTTCAACCAAATATTTATAGGTTCTAATTCACTGGTATCTTCACATGCTTCCAATAATTCTGCCATGTCTTTACCTAAGGTAGGGTGGATTAACTTAGGAGCTATTTCTAATAAAGGTTTTAAAACAAATTTTCGTTTATGAAGTTCTGGATGTGGGACTTGAAGTAGCTTGCTATCTATAACTGCTTCATCTACAAACAAGATATCTAAATCAATTATTCTAGATTGATAACCTTGTAATTCTGTCCTTACTCTCCCTAAAGAAGTTTCGACAACTAGTAGTTCTTGCATCACTTTTTCTGGAGCCAAATCTGTTTCTAGAATAACACAACAATTCAAAAAATCGTCACCATCAAAACCTACAGCAGGTGTATTATACACTTTAGATATGATGTTTATTTTTCCAATTTTATTGAAAATTAAATTCATAGCATCCTGCAGATGTTTTAATCTGTCACCTTTATTACTGCCTAGAGAAATGTAAATTTTTTGTCGCTTATCCATTGAAAAAACAAATTAACTAAAAGAAATTTTAATAGTTTATATTTACCAAGCCTATTTATCCACAATTTTTCATGAGTTTAAAAGACAAACTTGCTGCACAACGTATCTATCTGCTTTTGGCTGCATTATTTATAACCTCATTAGTGGTTTCAAATTTAATTTTTCAAAAATTCTTTTATTGGCACCCAATAGATCCCGACTTATCTGAAAGCATATTTGGAACAAAATTATTCGAGATTTCCGTTGGTATATTACCTTACCCTGTTACCTTTTTAATTACCGATTTAATTAGTGAAATTTATGGCAAAAAAAGAGCCAATCAAGTTGTTATTACTGGCATTTTTGCTTCGCTTTTTTCACTTTTAATTATATCGGTATCCAATGTGGCTCCTGCAACAAGTTGGTCTCCAATAAACGATCAATTGTTTTCTAAAGTTTTTGGAAATACCGTAATTGCAGTTACAGCAAGCATGTTGGCTTATCTATTTGCTCAATTTGTTGATATTCAAATTTATCATTTTTGGAAACAACTCACTAAAGGCAAACACTTATGGTTACGTAATAATTTTTCAACATTTTTATCGCAATTTGTAGATACTTGTACCATACTACTTTTACTTTGCTCTTTCAACATCATTGCATGGGATAAATTTTACGGTCTGCTTTTAGCTGGCTTTTTATTTAAAGTTTTAATTGCTATGCTAGACACGCCTTTTCTTTATTTAGGTGTTTATCTTTTCAAAAAACGTTTCAACTTAAAAACAAACGAAGAAATCGACCTTCTTTAGGAGTATTAAAGTTTTATTAAACTTTTGTATATAAACAACTTTGATGCTATTTTATACGTATATACTTACAATTAACCAGAAAATCACTTAACATGAAGAAAGTATTCAAAATTATTGGAATTACTTTATTAACCATATTATTAATACTAATTATTATCCCTTTTGCTTTTCAATCTAAAATTAAAGAGATTGTAAAACGAACGATTAACGAAAACCTCAATGCTCATGTAGAATTTAGAGATGTAAATTTAAGCTTTATACGAAGTTTCCCTCAAGCACAAGTAGATGTAAGCGACTTGGTAATTACCAATTTCGAGCCTTTTAAAGATGAAAAATTAGCGACAGCAAAATCCATTTCGCTTAACATGTCTATAAAAGAACTGTTTAAAAAAGCGAGCGATGGACCTATTGTTATTAACCAAATAAATTTAGATGAAGCACTAATTATACTTAAAACAAACAAAAGAGGCGAAACCAATTACGATATTTTTAAAGATAAAAACGAAAAAGAAAGTACTAACCAAAACTCTACAAATGGGTTTACCTTAGATGTTAAAGATTATTCTATAGATAATAGTGCTATTACCTATCTTGACGAGGGTTCTAACACAACATTTTATATTACCGAATTCAACCATTCTGGAAAAGGCAAGTTTTCTGAAACCACTTCTGAATTAGACACCAAAACAACAACCAGAGTTAGTTTACAAATAGATAGCACCAATTATTTAAGTAATAACGAACTAAAACTTGATGCTTTAATAGGTCTTGATTTAGAGAATAATAAATATACTTTTAAAGAAAATAAAGCTATTATCAATCTGTTACCAATAGAATTTCAAGGCTATGTGCAATTGCTTGAAGAAGGACAAGAAATCGATATTACGTTTGAAAATTTAGGATCCGATTTTAAAGATTTCTTAGCCGTAATCCCAAAAGCTTATTCAAAAAACATTGAAGAAGTTGAAACTACTGGAAATTTTAAATTAAAAGGAATGATTAAAGGTTTAGCGTCTAATGAAACCATCCCGAATTTAGACATTCAAGTCACTTCAGATAATGCCTCATTTAAATATCCCGATTTGCCAAAACGTGTTGATAACATTACAATCAATGCAGCTGTAAAAAACAACACTGGAAATGCTGCAGACACCTATATAAACATCCAAGCTTTAAATTTTAAAATTGATCAAGATGTCTTTAAATCGTCTGCAACCTTAAAAAACATTACAGAGAACATGTTAGTCAATGCAGATATAGATGGTGTTTTAAATCTAGCCAATTTAAGCAAAGCCTACCCTATTCAATTAGAAAATGAATTAAATGGGATTCTAAAAGCAAAATTAAATACAGCTTTCGACATGAATGCAATTGAAACCAATGCTTATCAACGTATAAAAAACAATGGCTCAGCCTCCATTACAGATTTTACCTTTTCATCTGAAGATATGGTAAACCCTATTCATATTAAAAAAGCAAATATGACATTTAATCCAGGAACGGTTTCACTTAGTCAATTTGAAGCTATTACAGGTAAGAGTGATATAAATGTAAACGGAACCATTAATAATTTACTGGGTTTCTTATTTAGCGACAACAAATTACAAGGGAATTTTAATGTCAATTCTAATCTTTTTATTCTTGAAGATTTTATGGTTGAAAATAAAACAGCATCCAATAACAATAAAACAACTTCTGAAAAAGAATCGTTAAAAATCCCTTCCTTTTTAGATTGTACCATTCAGGCTGATGCAAAAACAGTTGTTTATGATAATTTAAATTTAGAAAATGTTCAAGGAACACTTATTATCAAAGACCAACAAGCCACCTTAAAAAACATGACCACAGATATTTTCGATGGAAAGCTAGCGGTTATTGGAAATGTTTCAACACAAAAAGCAACCCCAACATTTAACATCAATCTTGGCGCTGCTAATTTTAATATTTCGAAAGCATTTAAAGATTTAGATTTATTACAAGCTTTGGCTCCTATTGCAAAGATACTTGAGGGAAAGCTAAACTCAACCATTAGTCTAAGCGGTCAACTAGACAAAGAATTTGCTCCAGATTTAAACACCATTTCTGGTGATGCTTTTGCTGAATTATTAACAACTGATATTAATACAGAAAATAGTAAGATACTAAGTTCCTTAAGTGATAACTTAGATTTTATTGATTTTGATAAATTGGATTTAAAAGACTTAAAAACAAACTTAACATTTAAAGATGGTCTGGTTAGTTTAAAACCATTCACCATTAAATACGAAGATATAGACATCCACATTAATGGAGCACATGGATTCGATAAAAATATAAATTACAACGTTACTCTTGATGTTCCAGCAAAATATTTAGGAAGCGATATTAATAGACTTATCGGAAAAATTAGCGATCCAGAAGTGAATAAAATCTCCATACCTGTTTCGGCAAATATTACAGGTTCCTTTAACAACCCAACTGTTAAAACAGATTTAAGTTCAGCAGCTACTAAATTAACAAAACAACTTATTGAAATTGAAAAACAAAAATTATTAAATCAAGGTTCTAATACTATAAAAGATTTATTAAGTGGGTTATCTGAAGGGTCAAACACTGTTAATCAAGATTCGATTTCGACACAAACAGACACCATTAAAACAAACAATACCATTAATAATGGTATAAAAGATCTTCTGGGTGGTTTACTAAATGGCAAGAAGACAAAAAAAGACAGTATTAAGTAATAATATATTATTGAGATATTCTTATTTATAAATAATTTGTTAATTATTTAACAGAATTCAACGATTTTTAAGCAATTTCAACAAAGAAGTGTGCTTTTATTAGGTTTTTCAAAAAAAAAGGTTATTATGTAAGAATCCGTAATAACTAAATAATCTAAAAGGAATATATGAGGCAATTAAAGATCACGAAGCAGGTAACAAATAGAGAGTCTAAATCTTTAGATAAATATTTACAAGATATCAGTAAGCTCCCATTAATTACTGCAGATGAAGAAGTCGAGTTAGCACAGAGAATAAGAGAAGGAGATCAATTAGCTTTAGATAAATTAACAACTTCCAATTTACGATTTGTGGTATCGGTTGCAAAACAGTATCAAAATCAAGGATTAACTCTTCCAGATTTAATTAACGAAGGAAATGCAGGTTTGGTAAAAGCTGCTAAACGTTTTGATGAAACCAGAGGATTTAAGTTTATTTCGTATGCTGTTTGGTGGATTAGACAGGCTATTTTACAAGCCTTAGCAGAGCAGTCTAGAATTGTTCGTTTACCATTAAATAAAATTGGTTCTATAAATAAAATCAATAAAGCCTATTCGTATTTAGAACAAGCACATCAACGTCCTCCGAGTCCTGACGAAATAGCTAAGGAATTAGACATGACGATTAGCGATGTAAAACAATCTATGAAAAATTCTGGTCGCCATTTATCGATGGACGCACCTTTAAAAGAAGGAGAAGATTCAAGTTTATACGATGTGGTTAAATCTGGCGAATCACCAAATCCAGACGTTAGCTTAATGAAAGATTCGTTGAATCTTGAAGTTAATCGTGCATTAAACACACTTTCTCAAAGAGAAGCAGACGTGGTTAGACTTTATTATGGTATTAATAACGAACAACCTATGAGTCTTGAAGAAATTGGAGATACTTTTGGATTAACAAGAGAACGTGTTAGACAAATTAAAGAGAAAGGTATTAGAAGATTACGCCATACCTCTAAAAACAAAATACTTAAAACATATTTAGGTTAATCTTAAATAAATGAATAATTTAGACACCCAAAAAAAGATAGATGATAAAAATTGAAATTAAAGAAGGCGAAAAAATAGACAGAGCTCTTAAACGTTATAAGAAGAAACACAGAAATGTGAAAATTATGCAGAATATAAGAGAGAATCAGTTTTTTACGAAACCTTCAGTAAAAAGAAGAAGACAGATTCAAAAAGCAGCATATATACAAAACTTAAGGGACCAAGAGGACATATAAAATATATGCTTTTTAAAGTATATCATTCTAAATCAAAACCTTCAAAAGAAGACAAACAAACCATTGTAAACTTTTTACATGAACATTTACAAGAATTTAGAGATTCCAAAGAGGACATTTCTAAATGCTTGGATTACGCAGTAAAAAACAATGATTCAGCTTTTGGAGGTTTTGTTTTGCTTATTTATGAAGAGAAATTACTCCAAGGAATAAGCATTATTAATAATACTGGAATGACGGGTTACATTCCAGAAAACATCTTAGTTTATATTGCTATTCATAAAAATGCAAGAGGTAAAGGTGTTGGTAAAAAACTCCTACTAAAAGCTATTTCTTTAGCCGAAGGCGATATTGCTCTACATGTTGAACCCAACAATCCTGCTAGAAAACTTTATGAATCTTTAGGGTTTACCAATAAGTATTTGGAAATGCGACTTAAAAAAGATTAATTTAAATAATTAAAATACCAACCACGTAACCTTCACTACCTCTAACATTAAAAACAGTATCGTCGTCAAAAATTAAGTATTGCCCTTTTATCCCAACTAATTTACCTGTATAATTAGGCGTTTTATCTAAATTTAAACTTTTAGGCTTTTTAGGATACTTTAAAACTGGAAAAACAATGTTGGTTTCAGAATTAGATTCAATATAATAATCTTTAGCCTCGTCTGGTATATATTGTTTTAATTTGTTTCTCCAAGACACTAAGTCTTCATCAGCTATATCATTTTTCAACATAGTACGCCAATTGGTTTTATCTGCTACGTAATCTTTTAAAGCCACTTCGGTAATACCAGCTAAATACCTGTTTGGCACCTCAACAATTTCAATAGCTTCATGTGCTCCTTGATCAATCCAACGAGCTGGTACTTGGCTTTTTCTGGTAACACCAACCTTTACATTGCTAGAATTTGCTAAATAAACAACATGTGGTTGTAGCTGTACTTTTTTCTCGTATTCTAAATCTCGATCTTCCTTATCTATATGAGCCGTACTTAATTCAGGTCTTATAATCCAATCGGCAGCTTGAGGAATGTCGAAAAAGCAACTCTTACAAAATCCTTGTCTATAAATTGGCCTGTCTAAACTACAGTTTAGGCATTGATACTTAACAAATTGAATACTTATGGTTTTACCTAACATCTGGTTCATGTTAATAAAATCTGATTCAAATACTAAATAATATTGAATGGGTTCGAAAAACTCCGTTGCCATTTTTGTTAAAACACCTTGGTAGGTCATGAAAAAAAGTCTTATTTTTATTTTTTAAATATAATGCAAATATGCCAATTCCTATAGTTAATTCTATTGCTTCCTGGTTTTTAAAAAAACGGTTTCATCAAATAGATCTATTTTTAAAATACCCTAACGAAGTTCAGCATGAGCTACTTACGCATCTTTTAAATAAAGCAAAAGATACTGAATTTGGCAAACAATATGGTTTTGAATCTATTACAGATTATAAAACATTTACAGAGCGAGTTCCAATATCTACTTATGAGGAATATCAAGAAGTTATTGAACGATCTCGAAAAGGAGAAAACAATATCTTTTGGCCACAACCCATTAAATGGTTTGCAAAATCTAGTGGAACAACTAATGCCAAAAGCAAATTTATTCCAGTAAGTGAGGACTCTCTTGAAGATTGTCATTATGCAGCAAGTAAAGATTTACTATGCATGTATTTAAACAACAATGAAAACTCACAATTATTTACAGGAAAAAGTTTACGACTTGGTGGCAGTAAAGAACTTTATAAAGAAAACGGCACAGCTTTTGGCGACCTCTCGGCTATTTTAATAGATAACATGCCATTTTGGGCCGAATTTAGCAGTACACCAAGTAGCAAGGTTTCTTTAATGAGTAATTGGGAAGAAAAAATGCAGGCTATTGTAGACGAAACCATTCAAGAAAATGTAACAAGTCTGGCTGGTGTACCATCCTGGATGTTGGTTCTATTAAATAATGTTTTAGAAACTACAGATAAAGATAATTTATTTGATATTTGGCCAAACCTTGAAGTCTATTTCCATGGAGGTGTTAGTTTCTTGCCATATAAAGACCAGTACAAAAACATATTACCCAAAAAAGATTTTAGATACTACGAAATATACAATGCTTCTGAAGGCTTTTTTGCCATTCAAGACCATAACAATTCCAGTGAATTACTGCTCATGTTAGATTATGGTATTTTTTATGAATTTATTCCTATGGACACTTATGGCACTAAAAATGAAAAAACAATCCCTTTAAGTGAAGTAGAAACTGATAAAAATTATGCTGTAATTATAACTACAAATGCAGGACTTTGGCGTTATAAAATTGGTGACACCGTAAAATTTACTTCGACAAATCCCTATAGAATTAAAGTTACAGGCAGAACAAAACATCATATAAATGCTTTTGGTGAAGAATTAATTATTGAAAACGCTGAAGACGCCTTAAGAAAGGTCTGTAAAAAAACAAATTCAGAGATTGTAGATTATACAGCTGCACCTATTTTTATGCAAGGCAAAGAAAAAGGAGCGCATGAATGGCTTATAGAATTTAAGACACCTCCAACTGATATTAATTATTTTAATGAGCTATTTGACAATGCCTTAAAGTCTATAAATTCAGATTATGAAGCTAAACGTTACAACAATATGACGTTAAACAAACCCACCATACATATAGCAAGAGAGCAATTGTTTTACGACTGGTTAAAGCAAAATAACAAACTTGGAGGGCAACACAAAGTACCAAGGCTCTCAAACACTCGAGATTATTTAGATGACTTGCTGCTTTTAAATAAATAGCAGGTTTTTTATCGGAAAAAAAGGTAGAAAAAAAACTTACAACGACTTTTTTTTGTGCTTTGTCTAAAAACCATACTAGTCGTTTTTTTCTTACAATTAAAATACTAGTTTTACCATGCTATTAATAATAAACGATATTATTTGTCTGGTGTTTATGACAAGTAAATGCCAGATAGATATCGTTTCCTAAGATTACATTACCTAAAGATTTTTGATAATAGAAATTATATCATAATGTCAAAGTATTAATTAAACATCCATATCCCCTAAATAAAAAACCACTCTTTTTGAGTGGTTTTTATTATTAAAAACGCTTCTTTAATAGGGTTTAATACATTGTTTTTAATTTCTCTATCAAATCGTCTGGATGCGACAAATAGGTTATTCGTTTATCTTCCTTAAACCCATCTATAATATCTGGGTTTCCAGAAACCAATAATGGAACAGAAGATTGCTCTAAAATAGCATCTAATTTCAGTTTTATAGAATCTTGAGTTGGTGTAATAAACATTGACAACAACACTTTTGGGTAAACCACATCAACAACTTTCTTAATGTTTTCTGTTGGTACGTTTTGTCCAAGGTAATACACATTCCATCCCATTTTTCGAGCTAAAAAGTAAGCTAATAACAACCCAATCTCATGATGTTCATTTTCAGTTAAGAACATTAAAATAACTGGAGCTTTTTTATTGGCATAAGGCAATTGATCGATGGCTGAAAACATTTTCTTCTTAATTAAATTAGAAACAAAATGTTCTTGAGCTGGCATTACTTTATTAATACCCCAAAGCACACCAATCTGATTTAAAAAAGGATATATAATTTTAGTAGTCGTTAGTAATAAACCATTTTTTTTGATCTGTACGTTCAAGACCGCATCAAATGCTTTCTCGTCCATATCGAGTGTACTTACAATCAATGCACTGATATCATCTTCTTGCGTACTATCAATTAATTTATTAGCAATGACAGAATTAATTTCACTTTCAGACATTTTATCAATCTTAGAAATTCGATACCCATTTCGAGTAAGAATACTAATATTCATCAATTTTTTTAATTGTATATCAGTGTAATACCTAATGTTTGTTTCTGTTCTTTCAGGCGCTAAAAAGCTATATCTAGTTTCCCACTTCCTTAAAGTATGTGCTTTAACACCTGTTAATGCTACAATTTGCGCCATTGAATATGTACTCATGTCTAATATTTTACTAAGCAAAGTTAAACAAAAAATAAAGTTAATTGATAGAACTTAAAATTATTTTGTCTAACTTTTGTTGTAATTTGTTTGACAAAGAAAATATAATTTATATATTTGTCCAAGTTAAATTAAAAAATATTAGACAAAAATGAAAACAAATAAATTATTAATCGCATTATTTAGTCTTTGTTTATTTATTACATCTTGTAGTAATGATGATGACAGTACGACAACAACTCCCCCATCTCAACAAAAAAACATTGTTGAGATAGCCCAAGAAACTCCTGAACTAAGCTCGTTGGTTACAGCACTCTCTAGAGCAGATGGAAATTTAGTAAACGTATTAAGTGGCAATGGTCCTTTTACAGTTCTTGCTCCAACAAATACAGCTTTTGCTGCATTTCTTACAGATAATGGTTTTAGTTCCTTAGAACAAGTACCAACAGATGTATTATCGCAAATATTATTAAACCATGTAATTATGGCAGATGTTATGGCTAGCGATTTAATCTCAACTGGTTCTGGATATGCTGCTGGAAGTGCAACTGGAGCAGGAGATCAAAACATCAGTATCTTTTTTGATACAGCCAATGGTGTTAGGTTTAACAATGTCGCTTCAGTAATAAATGCTGATGTAGATGCTTCTAACGGAACCATTCATGTAATTGATGGTGTTTTAGGCCTACCAGATGTTGTAGATCATGCCTTAGCTAATCCATCGTTTTCAAGTTTAGTTGCTGCATTAGGAACTGCAGATGGTGATTTAGTTAACGTTCTAAAAGGAACTGGGCCATTTACTGTATTAGCACCAGACAACAATGCTTTTGATACTTTTTTAGATGGAACTCCACTTGGAAACGTAGATACAGCAGTGCTTTCTCAATTATTATTAAACCACGTCATTATAGGCTCAGCAATAGACTCTAGCATCTTAGTTGATGCAGGAGCAGGATATACAAATACAGGCGCTACTGGTGCAGGAGGGAATTCTATGAGTTTATATTATAATACTTCAAATGGTGTCATGTTTAACGGCATTTCAACTGTAGCTCAAGCAGATGTTGTTGGCACTAATGGAATAATTCATGCAGTAGATACAGTCATAAACATTCCTAGTGTGGTTACTTTTGCTACTGCAGATCCAAACTTTTCTACTTTAGTACTTGCTTTAACAGAATTAACACCTGCTACCGACTTTGTATCTATATTATCGAGAACTGAAGGAAGTAATGCAGATGGTATTAATCCAAATTACACAATTTTTGCACCAACAGATGATGCCTTCGATGCTTTAGCTTCTGTTCCTGCAGAACCGATTTTAACTCAAGTTTTATTACACCATGTTATTAGTGAAGCCAATGTTACTTCTGGAGATTTAAACAATCCTGGAGATACAACTGCTGCCACTTTACAAGGAGATAATATTACAATTACTCTTCCAGGTACGGGAGATAACATTGCAAATATAACTGATGGTTCTGGAGCTTCAGATGTTGGTGTTATAGCTGTAGATGTCCAAGCTGGAAATGGTGTAATTCATGTTATTAATAAAGTAATGATTCCAAATCTATAACATAGGTTATTGAATTTAAATTTAATGAAAAAGAATAGGTTTTAGTTAGTAGCAAACCGGCAATTCTTGTGGTTGTCGGTTTAATTATGTTAAAACAATTATGAACAATATTAATTTACAAAAAAAGTCATTCATAAGATTATGAATGACTTTTTTAATGATAACTAAATTGATTTTTAAGAAACCGCTTTCAGTTTCTTAATAGTTGTTTTTGTTAACTTTTCTTCAGCGTAAGCTTTTGTTACCTTAATTTCTTTTTCATCTGTACTAGGCAACTCAAACATAGCATCGGTTAATATTTCTTCGCATAACGAACGCAATCCACGTGCTCCAAGTTTATATTCTATAGCTTTTTCAACAATAAAATCTAAAGCACCATCTGTAATAGTAAAATCTATTTCATCCATTGCAAACAACTTCTTATATTGCTTAATAATGGCATTTTTAGGTTCCGTTAAAATGGCTCTCAACGTTTTAGCATCTAATGGGTCCATATATGTTAATACAGGAAGACGTCCAATAATTTCTGGTATTAAACCAAAATCTTTTAAATCTTTTGGAATAATGTATTGTAATAAATTATCGTGGTCTACACGTTCATCAGACATTGATGCACTATAACCAACGGCTTGCATGTTTAATCTTTTAGAGATAACTTTTTCAATACCATCGAAAGCTCCTCCTGCAATAAACAGGATGTTTTCTGTATTCACTTCTATAAATTTCTGGTCTGGATGTTTTCGTCCTCCTTTTGGTGGTACATTTACAACGGTTCCTTCTAACAATTTTAATAAAGCTTGTTGTACACCTTCCCCTGAGACATCCCTAGTTATAGAAGGGTTATCGCTTTTACGAGCAATTTTATCTATTTCATCAATAAATACAATGCCTTTTTCAGCTTTGTCTAAGTTATAATCTGCAGCTTGCAACAAACGTGTTAAAATACTTTCAACATCTTCACCTACATAACCAGCTTCGGTTAAAACTGTGGCATCTACAATAGCTAAAGGCACATTAAGCATTTTAGCAATGGTTTTTGCCATGAGGGTTTTACCCGTTCCTGTTTGTCCAACCATGATGATGTTTGATTTTTGAATTTCAATATCATCATCACTAGCTGGTTGTAAAAGTCTTTTGTAATGGTTATAAACAGCTACCGACATGACTTTTTTAGTCATTTCTTGCCCAATAATATACTCTTCTAAGAATTTTTTAATCTGCTTTGGCTTTCGCAACATAAGTTCTGCCGAGAGTTCGCTTTGGTCACTTTGTTTAGATTCTTCTAAAACAATACCATGAGCTTGCTCGATACACCTGTCGCATATATGCGCATCCAACCCTGCAATTAATAAATTTGTTTCTGGCTTTTTCCTACCACAAAACGAACATTCTAAATCTTCCTTTGCCATTACTAAATAAATTATAAATTCCAAATTCCAAGTCTGTCCTGGATTAGAATTAATTTTAATATTTTAATTCTAATGAAATTTAGCTACGTACTAAAATTTCATCAATCATTCCGTACTCCTTTGCTTTATCAGATTTCATCCAATAATCTCTATCACTATCGGCATATACTTTGTCGTAATCTTGTCCCGAATGCTTACTGATTATTTTATAAAGCTCTTCTTTTAAAATCAAGATTTCTCTAGCAGTAATTTCAATATCACTTGCTTGACCTTGAGCACCTCCTAATGGCTGATGAATCATAACACGTGAGTGTGTTAAACCACTACGTTTTCCTTTTTCTCCTGCACATAATAAAACGGCTCCCATTGAAGCTGCCATTCCAGTACAGATAGTTGCTACGTCTGGTTTTATAAATTGCATAGTATCATAGATACCAAGCCCAGCATAAACTGATCCTCCAGGAGAATTGATATAAATTTGAATATCTTTAGATGAGTCTGTACTCTCTAAAAACAACAACTGTGCTTGAATAATATTAGCCACTTGATCGTTAATTCCTGTCCCTAGGAAAATAATACGATCCATCATTAAACGTGAGAACACATCGAAGATGGCGATATTCATTTGGCGCTCTTCAATAATGTTTGGTGTCAAGTTTGTTGGATACATACTACTAATAATTTTATTGTAGTACGTACTGCTTATCCCTTGATCTTTTATAGCGAATTTTTCAAATTCTTTTCCGTAATCCATAAATTGTTTTATATAATTAAATTGAATTAAAAAGGCGTTAAAAATACATTTTTAACGCCTAAATATAAGGATTTATTCTTTAAAACTTTGTTAAGTTATTTATCTCCGTAAACTTCTTTTATAAAGTCTTCGTAGGTAAGTTCTTTTGTTTTAAGGTTTGCCTTTTCTTTATAAAGCGCTAAAAGTTTCTGACTAATAATTTGTTCTGATATTCTTCTAGCTTCGTCTTGGTTAGACAATACACGTGCAGCTATATCTTCAAGTTCTTTCTCTGAAGGATTCATTTGACCAAATTGAGCCATTTGCATTTTAATCATTTGCTTGGCGTGATCTTTAATATCATCCATGGTTACTTGGATGTTATTATCTGTAATCAACTTCCCTTCTATTAACTGATAACGTAAGCTTTTTTCAGATTTCTCATACTCGTCTTTAGCTTCATCTTCACTTAATTGATTTTCCCCAGAGTTTTGCATCCATTTTGTAAGAAATTCTCCTGGCAAATCGAATTTGGTGTTATCTACAAGGTATTCAGTAACGTCATTTAATAATTTCTGATCTGCTTGTTGTTTGAATTGCTTTTCGGCATCTTCTTTAATTTTCTCTTTTAACTCGGTTACTGTTTTAACTGTATCTTTTCCAAATAATTTATCGAATAACTCTTGGTCTAATTCAGCTAATTCACGCTCATTAATTTCTGTTATAGTAAACGTTACTTCAATATCTAGACCATGTACATCACCATGTTCTAATTTTAAAGCATGCATTAATTCGTGATCATCGCTATAAAGTCCTTTTGTTTTTAATGTAATAACATCTCCAACTTTAGCTCCTATAAATTTCTTTTCAGTTGCTTTTCCTTTAAACTTATCCAAGGTTAACGTTACCGTGTTTTCAATCTCTTTTTCTTCATTTTTATAAACACCAGTAACTTCGCTATCTTTTGTTATTTCATTTTGAGGTAACAATTTTCCATATTGTTTTTGGATATTTATTATTTGATCGTCGATCATTTTATCACCTGCAACTATGGTATAACTCGTTATCGCTTTTTTGCTTTTTAACTCAACGTCAAATTCTGGAGACAAACCTAGTTCGAATTCGAAAGATAGTTTTTCTGAATCCCAATCTAAATCATCTTGAGGCTTAGGTAGTGGATGTCCAAGAACATCTAACTTTTCTTCTGTTAAATATTTATTTAAAGCTTCTTGCAATAATTTATTTACTTCATCAACTAAAACAGCTTTTCCGTATTGTTTTTTAACCATTCCCATAGGCACGTGTCCTTTTCTAAAACCTGGAATGTTAGCTGTTTTTCTATAATCTGTTAAGATTTTTTCAACTTTATCACTATAATCTTCTTTAGCGATATCTACTTTTACTACAGCATTTAATGCATCGATGTTTTCTCTTGTAATATTCATTATATTATGACATAAAAATTGGGTTGCAAAAATACATATTTTTTGCAACCCAACAAAGTTTTTAACGTATTGTATTTCAGCCTACTTTAATCTTCTTTTAATAATGAAAATAAGATAGATTGAAGGAAAGATAGCAACAAGCTAAACAACAAGGCTATCCAAAAACCATCGACGGCAAAACCATCTATAAATTTATCTGCCAAAAGGATGATGCAGGCATTAATTACAAGCAAAAACAAGCCTAATGTAACCACTGTAATTGGTAAGGTTAAAATAACCAATATAGGTTTTATAAAAATGTTTAACAACCCTAAAACTACGGCAACTATAATAGCAGAAGTAAAGCCTTCTACAGCTACTCCTGGTAAAAATTTTGCTAAAATTACAACTGCTACAGCTGTTAATAATATTCGAATAATTAAGTTCATAAAATATTGTTTAAGTTAGATTTAAAGATAATGTTCTATGCGAAACTATCCTAAAAATTTCATGACTTCGTTAAAAAAAGCCTTTGGGTTTTCTGCATGTAACCAATGTCCTGATTTAGGAATGGTAACAAGTTTAGAGTTTGGAAAATGGTTTTTTATAATAGATTCATCTTGCTGCCCAATATATTCTGATCTATCTCCACGCAAAAAGAGGGTGTCTCCTTTATATTGCGCATGTATTGGTAAAGCTTCACCTATTTCTTCTATATTCTCTTTTAAAACTTCTAGATTAATTCTTAATGCAAGTTCTTTTTCTTCATTCCAATAGAGGTTTTTTAATAAAAATTGTCGCGTACCAAAATCAGAAACATACTTTGACAATTGTTTATCTGCTTCACCTCTACTCTTTAATTCGTTAAAATCTAGGCGACTTAAACCTTCTAGAATAGCATCATGATGCGTTGGATAAAATCTAGGAGATATATCTGCAATCAATAATTTTGAAACCAATTCTGGGTGTGTTGCAGCAAAAAGCATAGCTACTTTTCCTCCCATAGAATGACCTAACAAAACAAGGTCCTTTAGTTGATGAAATTCACAATAAGATTTTAAATCTTCGACCATGACTTCATAATTAAACACATGGCTATGAAAACTTCTCCCATGATTTCTTTGATCCAACAAATGAACCTGGTAATTAGCTTCACTAAACTTAGCTCCAAGAGTTTTCCAGTTATCGCTCATGCCAAGAAAACCATGTAAAATAACAAATGGCTTCCCTTCCCCTAATATGTTTGCGTGTAATGGTTCTTTATTTTTCACAAATTCACAAATGTTTTTAATTGTTATATCTGTTAACTTAGATTGAAAATGACATACTATCTAAGTTTATGTAAATACATCTGAATCACATTTTCAACTCCTAAATATAAACTTTCTGAAATTAATGCGTGACCAATAGATACTTCTAATAAATCTGGAACGTGTTCTTTAAAAAATTGAATGTTTTCAAGAGACAAGTCATGTCCTGCATTGACTCCCAAACCTAAAGAGTTTGCCAACTCTGCACAGGCAGTGTAAGGTTTTATAGCCGATTTATTCCCCAAGCTAAACTCATGGGCAAAAGCTTCTGTATAAAGCTCAATTCTATCTGCACCTGTTGCTTTGGCTCCTTCAATTTGTTTTAAATCTGGATCAACAAAAATAGAAGTTCTAATGCCGTGATCTTTAAATTCTTTAATAATATCAATTAAAAAAAGCTTGTGTTTTATGGTATCCCAACCTGCATTACTTGTTATGGCATCATCAGCATCTGGAACTAAAGTGACTTGTGTTGGTTTTAATTCTAAAACCATTTTGGTAAATTTGTCTATTGGATTTCCCTCTATATTATATTCCGTATAAACTTCCGATTTCAAATCGTAAGCATCCTGATATCTAATATGTCTTTCGTCTGGCCTTGGATGAATAGTAACACCTTCTGCTCCATATCTTTGCACGTCTTTCGCAAACTGAATGACATTTGGCACATCTCCTCCTCTGGAGTTTCTTAAAGTAGCTATCTTGTTAATATTAACACTTAATTTTGTCATGACCTTGAGTTTATTCAGACAAAAATACAAAGTCAATCAAGGTTATTATAGTATTTTTTTGATTAATTTGCAGTAACATTAAAAGACGTATGAATCTTTCAGAGTATATTATAAACGATATAAAACCATTAAGCATTGAAGACAAAATTGGCGATATCCAATTATTGTTTAATCAATTAACGTATTCGCATTTTCCAGTTAAAAACAAAGATGGTGTTTATTTAGGCTGCATGTCTGAAACTGATGCTCATTGTTATAATAAAAATAAAAACATCTCGGAATACTCCCATGCTATTGAAGGTTTTTTTGTTAGACAAAATACGGTTTGGTTGGATGTTTTAGAAGCTTTCGCGCAAAACTCTACCAATATCATGCCTGTTTTAAACGAAAAGAACACTTATTTGGGCTATTATGAATTAAATGACATTATTAGCCTTTTTAATGAAACCCCGTTTTTTGCAGGAGCTGGAAGCATTTTAATTGTTGAGAAAGGTTTAAACGATTATTCTTTTAGTGAAATTAGCCAGATCGTAGAATCGAACGATGGAAAAATTCTAGGAGCTTTTATTTCTAAAATCGAGAACGATGTAGCGCAAATAACACTAAAAATTGGAAGTACAGGATTAAACGACATCATGCAAACCTTTAGACGCTACAGTTATAATATTGTTTCTGGACACGAAGAAGATAGTTATATAGAAAGTTTAAAAGAGCGATCGGATTATTTAAACAAGTATTTAAACATGTGATATATATGAAAATTGCAATTTTTGGACAATTCTATCATAAAAATGCGGAAGAAGCTGTAGAAATTCTACTAGATTATCTTTTTAACAAGCAAATTGATGTTTATATAGAAGAAAACTTTTACGACATTATAAACCATCAACTTACCAGCCATAAAAATTATGACAAATTTAAAACCTTTCAAGTTTTAGACAAAAGCTTCAACCTTTTAATTAGTATTGGCGGCGATGGTACCATGCTAAGAACCACGACCTTAGTTAAGGATTTAGACATACCAATTGTAGGTATTAATACAGGTCGTTTAGGCTTTTTGGCCACCATTCAAAACGAAAACATTATTGAAGCCATAGACGATATATTATCTGGCAATTATAAAATATCTGAACGCAGCTTACTGGCTATAAAAACATCTCCGGAACATAAAGAATTTGAAGATTTAAATTTTGCATTAAATGAGATTGCTATAAGCAGAAAAAACACAACCTCGATGATAACTGTAGAAACTAGGTTAAACGGAGAGTACTTAACATCTTATTGGAGCGATGGCTTAATAGTTTCCACACCAACTGGCTCTACAGGATACTCTTTAAGTTGTGGTGGCCCAGTAATAACCCCAGACACTAACAGCCTGGTTCTAACACCAATAGCCCCACATAATTTAAGTGCTAGGCCATTAATAATTACAGATTCTACAGAGATTCAGCTTAAAGTAAGTGGTCGTGAAGACAATTTCTTAATATCATTAGATTCAAGAATTGCAACTTTAAGCAATAATACAGTTGTTACAATAAAAAAAGCCCCATTTAAAATAAAAATGATTGAACTTCTAAAAGAAAGTTTTTTAGATACACTTCGCAAAAAGCTACTTTGGGGTGAAGACAGACGTAATTAAACAATAATTTGTAAGAAAAACTGTTTTATTCCTAATACAATTTGATTCAAATTGTTATAGGCTAATCTTATTTATTATATTTGCAAACTTTTGAACATTTATGAGGTATTTAACCATAATATTTTTTTCCATAATTACCATTCAATTAAGTCATTCTCAAACACACGAAATTGGGGTGTTTTTGGGTGGGAGTAATTTTATAGGAGATGTTGGTGCAACAACTTACATTGCTCCAAACAAACCTGCTTTTGGTGGTATTTATAAATGGAATAGAAGCCCTAGACATTCGTTTAGGTTCTCGTTAATATATTCTGAATTAGAAGGAAAAGATTCAAAATCTGATGATCCAAGACGTCAAGAAAGAGACTATAATTTTAACAACCACCTTGTTGAGGCCTCTCTTGGATTAGAATTTACATTTTTAGATTTCGATCTTCATGCTGAAAAAAATAAAGCAACACCCTATTTATATTCTGGTATCACTGTAGCCTATCACGATAATTTTTTCTTTACAAGACAAGGCGTATATACTTCAGAAAACACAACAAGTATTGCTTATGGCATACCAATGGTTCTTGGTTTTAAAACAAACTTCTTGCAAAGCTTTGTTTTAGCAGCAGAAATTGGCGCCAGATATACCTTTAGCGACGAAATTGATGGAAGTGTTCCAGATTATGACAATGATGCTCCTACAGCATTTGGAAATAAAAATAATAACGATTGGTATGTGTTTACAGGAATAACATTAACCTATACCTTTGGTAAAAAACCTTGTTATTGCGTTTTCTAAATGGATAAAAAATCTAAAATACAAACAGACAGATTACCAAAACATCTTGCCATTATCATGGATGGTAATGGACGTTGGGCTAAACAAAAAGGAATGTTGCGCGCTTTTGGACATGAAAATGGGACAAAAGCAGTAAGACAAGTAGTAGAAGGAAGTGCCGAATTAGGCATAGAGAACTTAACCCTATATGCGTTTTCTACCGAAAACTGGAACCGACCTAAACTTGAAGTTCAAACACTTATGAAGTTACTAGTTTCTTCCTTAAAAAAAGAAATAAAAACACTTCAAGATAATAATATCAAACTGTTAGCAATTGGCAATTTAGACGAGCTTCCTAAAAAAGCTCGAAAAGAACTTAATGAAGTTATTGAAAAAACCAAAGACAACAGTCGCATGGTTTTGACGCTTGCTTTGAGTTATGGTTCTAGAGAAGAATTAATAAATACAGTTAAAAAAATAAGCATTAAAGTTAAAAATAATATAATTTCGCCCGAAAATATTGATGAATCGGTTATTAATGAGCATCTTTACACGCGAAATTTACATGATGTAGATTTGCTTATTAGAACAAGTGGCGAACAACGCATAAGCAACTTCTTATTATGGCAAATTGCCTATGCAGAATTGTATTTTACAAATGTACTTTGGCCAGATTTCACAAAGGAACATTTATACGAAGCAATTATAGAATATCAAAAAAGAGAAAGACGGTTTGGGAAAACAAGTGAACAAATTAACTAATAAAATACTATTGAAAACATATTTACTATCAATCTTTACATTAATACTTTTTGTAAATATTCAATCTATACAAGCACAAGACAATGTACAAAATGGTGAAAAATATATTATAGGAGGTATTTCAGTTAAAGGAAACACCAGCTTTAGTGAACAAACCATTATTACTTATTCTGGCCTTAGAGCTGGTGAAGAGGTTATAATTCCTGGAGATAAAATTAGTGCTGCTATTAAAAAACTTTGGAACTCTAATCTATTTAATAATATAGAAATGTATATTAATAGAATAGAAGGTAATGAAGTTTTCTTAGAAATAAGATTGGAAGATTTACCTGAAATTAACGAGGTAAAGATTAATGGTGTTAAAAAGAATAAAAAGAAAAAAATTATTGAAGAAAATACTTTAAACAAAGGAGTCAAAGTAACGGAAAACCTGTTAACAACTACTAAAAATTATCTTGAAAGTAAATACAAAAAAGAAGGATTCTACAATGCTAAAGTAAACATAAATACTATAGAGATAGAACAGGTTGATACACTTCAAACTTCAACCAGAGCTATGAATATGGTTGTGAATATTGATAAAGGTAAAAAAGTAAAAGTAAAAGAAATTGTTTTTAATGGGAATACGGTTTTAAAAGATAGCAAGCTTAAAAAAGCTATGAAAAACACCAAACAGAAAAACATTACACATATTCTTAAACGTTCAAAGTACATTGAAGCAGATTATAAAACAGACCTTAACAGTATTGTAGACAAATACAAAGAGAATGGCTATAGAGATGCTAGAATCACTTCAGATAGTATTGTTGTTTTAGATAAGAAAAATGTGGCTCTTTATATTGATCTTGAAGAAGGAGAACTCTATAAATTTGGGAAAATAGATTTTATTGGTAATACGGTTTATTCAGACGAATTATTACATAGAGTTTTAAGAATCAATCCTGGCGAGACATATAATGGTGTTTTACTTGAAAAAAGAATTGCAGATGTAGAAAACCCTGAAGCAAACGATATTACAAACTTATATCAAAACAACGGTTACTTATTCTCAAATATTAATACAGTAGAAGTAAGTGCTGAAGGTAATGTTATCGATTTAGAGATTAGAATTTCAGAAGGAAAACCCGTTTATTTTAACAATGTCACTGTTGTTGGTAACGATGTTACAAACG
The DNA here is from genome assembly GCA_003144015.1 of Flavobacteriaceae bacterium LYZ1037. GTDB lineage: Bacteria > Bacteroidota > Bacteroidia > Flavobacteriales > Flavobacteriaceae > Xanthomarina. The sequence continues at coordinate 143,720 of QFWS01000006.1, forward strand.
ATCATGTTATCTATAGAGAACTGCATACCCGACCAGGGCAATTATACAACAAATCTAATGTTATTAGAACCATTAGAGAGTTAAGTGCATTAGGATTCTTCGATCCAGCACAACTAACAACCGATTTCCCTAACCCTAACCCTAACGAAGGGACCATAGATTTAGAATATACTGTTGTAGAAACAGGATCTAGCCAAATAGAATTACAAGGTGGTTATGGTGGAGGTGGTTTTATTGGAACCTTAGGTTTATCTTTTAATAATTTTTCACTTAGAAATATTTTTAATCTAAAATCTTATCAACCAGTACCTAGAGGTGATGGCCAAAAATTAGCCTTACGTTTACAAGCTAGTCAGTTCTACCAAACCTATAGCTTCTCTTTTACTGAACCATGGTTAGGAGGTGAAAAACCAGTACAATTATCTACATCTGTATCGCATACAAAACAATTTTTATACAACTCTCAAACTGGAAAAGCCGATAAAGACAAGCGTTTTAATATTACGGGAATCTCAGTAGGTTTAGCAAAACGTTTAAATGTGCCAGATAATTACTTTACATTATCTCAATCTGTAAGTTACCAACATTATAATTTAAAAAATTATAATACGGGGCTATTTACCTTTGGTGATGGCTACTCAAATAACTTAGCATATACCATTGGATTAAGTAGAAACAGTACCTATAACGACCCTGTGTTTCCAGTTGGTGGTTCAAATTTTAGTGTAAGCGCTAAATTAACATTACCATATTCTTTATTCAATAATGTAGATTATAACGCGTTAAAACATGAAAGAGAAGAATTATACGACATTGTTAACAATTCTTCAGATCAAGATGCACGTAATGAAGCATACGCAGGAATTTCAGAAATAGATCAAGAACGTTTTAAATGGTTAGAATTTTATAAAATAAAATTTAAAGCCGAATGGTACCAAGAAATTATTAAAAAGTTGGTTTTAAAACCTAGTGCAGAATTTGGATTCTTAGGAGCATACAATCAAGACCGAGGTGATATTCCATTCGAACGATTCTTTCTTGGAGGAGATGGCTTAGGTTCTTATAGTTTAGATGGTAGAGAGTCTATTGCATTACGTGGTTACCCAAACCAATCTATTCAGCCAGTAGATTCAAACGGAAATGTAACAAATGATGGTGGAACTATTTATAATAAATTTTCATTAGAGTTAAGATATCCTATTACCTTAAAACAACAAGCAAAAATATTTGTTTTAGGTTTTATGGAAGGTGGAATTTCATTTAACGATTTTAAAGATTATAGCCCTTATGATCTTAAGAGATCTGCAGGTGTAGGCTTACGTGTATTCATGCCAGCATTTGGTTTATTAGGGATTGACTTTGGTTATGGATTCGATCCAGTTCCTGGTCAAACACAACCTAATGGATGGGAAACACACTTTATTATTGGGCAACAATTTTAATTTGGCACGATATTTTCTAATAACAATTTGATTATTTAATTTAAGAATTAAAATTTTTAAAGTTAAATTTCGTTAATTTTGAAAATATTAGTTCAAAAATTGACAGACATATTAAATAATCCTCTGTCTCTTTTAGAATTTATAGACCAAAAATTATAAAATATGAAACAGATGAAAATAAAAGTTCTTTTCTTACTGGTTATAGTATGTATGATTAGTCTATCTGCTCAAGCACAACGTGGTGTTAGAATTGGGTATATAGATACTGAGTACATTTTACAAAACGTTCCGGAATATCAAGAAGCTACGGCTCAATTAAACAGTAAAGTTCAAAAATGGAAAACTGAAATTGAAAGTCAATTAAGCGAGATAGAACAAAAACGCAAAGATTTAAGTAACGAAAAAGCACTTTTAACTAAAGAACTTATTGAAGAGCGTGAAGAAGATATAAGTTTTGAAGAAAAAGAAATTTTAGATTATCAGCAAAATCGTTTTGGTCCAAATGGTGATTTAATGATTCAGAAGAGACAATTAATTCAGCCCATTCAAGATCAGATTTTTGCAGCTGTTCAAGATATTGCTGAAAAAAGAAAATACGATTTTGTATTCGATAAATCTGCAGATGTTGTGATGCTGTATTCAGCAGAAAGATTCGATTTTAGTGAAGAAGTTATTAGAAGTATTTCAAGAAGCGCTAAACGTACACAGGCCGAATCAAGATCTGAAAGAAGAGCTGCTGAAGATGAAGAACTTCATCCAGAAATAGATAAAGAACAAGAAGCAAAAGAAGCTGCTGCTGAAGCAAAAAGACAAGAAGCTTTAGACGAACGCGAACAAAGACAATTAGAAGTTCAGAACCGAAGAGATAGTATTATAGCAGAAAGAGCTCGTTTAAAAGAAGAGAGATTAAATGCTAGATTGAATGATGGTAATGAAACAATAGGTGAAGATGGCGAAGTTATTGAAGGCGAACAAAAAACTAGAGAAGAAATTTTAGAAGAACGTAAGCAACAAAAATTAAAAGATAGAGAACTTAGAAAGCAAGAACTAGAAGCAAGAAAACAACAAATTCTAGAAGAAAGACAAAAAGCAAAAGAAGAAAGAGAAAAACAAGCAGAAGAGAATAATAATACAGACGGCACAGAGCCTGACGACACAAATAACAATTAAAATTTATAACACACATTAATACTATTTAAAAATGAAACATTTCAAGACCCTTTTATTGGCAACAGCTTTATTTATTGGAGCAACAAGTTTAACACAAGCTCAAAGTAAAGTAGCTCATATTAATACACAAACATTAATTCAAGCTATGCCAGATATGAATACTGCTCAAGCTGAAATGGATAAGCTTGGTAAAACTTACGAAGCAGATATTCAAGCTATGGTTACTGAGTATCAAAACAAAATGAAACAATACGAAGCTGAAGTTGCTACTAAAACTGACGAAGAAAATCAAAAACGTGCAGTTGAAGTACAAACAATGCAACAAAACATTCAACAATACCAAAGCAATGCGCAACAAGAAATGCAGAAAAAAGAAGTTGACTTATTAAAGCCAATTACTGAAAAAGCAAAAGCTGCTATTCTTAAAGTTGCAAGAGCTCAAGGTTTTGATTATGTATTAGATTCTACTCAAGGTGGTGGCGTAATTATGGCTGACGGTAAAAACTTATTAGACGATGTTAAAAAAGAATTAGGAATCTAATTTATTTTTTAAAATATATTTTTTAAAAGCCACTTTATATAAGTGGCTTTTTTTATTTTTGGGTAACTATGAGTAAACAACCTATAGGTATTTTCGATTCTGGTGTTGGTGGCACTTCCATTTGGAGAGAGCTCAAACTTTTATTACCTCATGAAAACACTTTATACCTTGCTGATAGTAAGAATGCGCCTTATGGTGAAAAAACCAAAGATGAGATTGTAGCACTTAGTAAGAAAAACATCGATTTACTTTTAAGTAAAGATTCCAAATTAATTGTTGTCGCCTGTAATACGGCAACCACAAATGCAATAGCTATTTTAAGAGACAGCTACTCCATTCCTATTATTGGTATTGAGCCAGCAATTAAGCCTGCAGCCTTACAAACTAAAACTAAAGCTATTGGGATTCTTGCAACAAAAGGCACACTTTCTAGCAGGTTATTTCACGATACATCAGATCTGTATACTAATGGCATTAAAGTTATAGAGCAAGTTGGAGAAGGCTTAGTACAATTAATTGAATCTGGTAAAATAAATTCAGAAGAGATGAGTTCGCTTTTAAAAGTTTATATAGAACCCATGTTAGATGCCAATATCGATTATTTGGTTTTAGGCTGTACGCATTACCCCTATTTAATGCCTCAACTTCTAGAGATTCTACCAAAACATATTAAAATAATTGATTCTGGCGAAGCTGTTGCTAAACAAACTCTTTCCGTGTTAAAACAAAACCAAATTTTAAACAGTTCAAAACAACAGCCAAAATTTCAATTTTTTTCTAATGGAGATTTAGAGGTTTTAACGTCACTTGTTGGAGAAAAACACAGCATTGAATATTTAGACTTTTAACGACATCTTATTGACGTTTAAAATAGAAATTTACTTTTTGCTTCTCGCCTTTAATCGTTCCTTCAATCCAGGCATGAATAGAATCTTTTACTGGGTTTGAATACGATATACGACTAGGGAAATCATGTTCTGGGTTTTCAAATGTAAACACACCTTTCTCCTTTGAGCTTAATTTAAAAGTGACTGGTAGATTATCATTTTGATTATAAGCTACAACAGTAAATAATACTTCATTTTTATTTTGTTGTAATGTGACACGTTCTGCAAAAACTGTATCATTTTTAACTAAAGTAAAACTATGAGCAATTAAAGTACTATCGTTTAATTTAGACCAGTTTTCATAAGATTTTTCTTCTTCTGTAATATTTGTCCAATGACCTATTAGCCATTGTAAGTCTTCAATTTCATTATAACTATTAATGAGCTCAATAGCTTGTTTCCCCTCATTTTTACATGAAACAAATACACCAAAGGCAAGTATTATTATAATATTTTTCATGTTAATCCTCTTTAAACCAACTAGAATAATTTACATAGTTTTCGGCAATTCTATTAATCTCTCCAGAAATTAATTCCATACTAATGTCTTTCACTTTTTTTGCAGGTATTCCAGCATAAATACTACCAGTTTCAACTCTAGTATTTTTAGTAACTACAGCTCCAGCTGCAATAATAGTATTACTTTCTACAACACAATCGTCCATTACAATACTTCCCATTCCAATAAGCACATTGTCTTGAATAGTACAACCATGTACTATCGCATTATGTCCAATAGACACATTATTACCAATGGTAGTTGGCGATTTTAAGTATGTAGCATGAATCACAGCGCCATCTTGAACGTTCACCTTGTTTCCCATTTTAATAAAATGTACATCGCCTCTTATAACGGCATTAAACCAAACACTGCACGCGTTTCCCATGGTTACATCTCCTACTATAGTCGCATTTTCTGCTATAAAGCAATCTTTTGGAATATGAGGTCCTTTTCCGTTAACAGGTTTTATAAGAGGCATAATGCAGTTATTAGTTTTAATCTATTAAATTCAATTTTTAAAAAATAAATGTAGTAAAAAAATAAAAGCCTTGAAATTTCAAGGCTTTAGATTCTTTAATTTATGGCAGGACAATTACAATGGTAACGTTCTTTTTTACAACCAAATTTAAACCCTAAGGTTAATTGATGAAAGCCTCCATTGTTATATACAACAGAATTTGCTTGGTAAGAATAGGTGTAAGCAAACATAAAATCTTTATAATCAATACCTAATATAGGAGTAATATATTGTAGTTTTTGACTAGCAACTTCTGTTCCGTCTTGAAATTCAGCGCCATCTAAGCTTCTTCTATAAGAAAGACCAGCCCAAACTGTACCAAAATCCATTCCTTTATATGCTTTGGCATTAATATCTATTGAAGATTCCTTAGTACCATCTTTATACATAAACATGGCCGAAGGTTCAAAACTCCATTCACTACCGTATTTTTGAAAAACAGTTCCGGCACTAAATAAAAATTGTCTTGGATTATCATAGGCAAAAAGCCCGTTTTCGTTAGAATTTACACCTTCATTTTTAAGCATATTTTTTACGGTAGCGTGCGCATAAAAATTGTATAAAAAATAAGAAAAACCAAAATCTATATTAAAATTTGTAGCACTTTGCTCAATACCTGCAATAATTGGATCAAAAGGTTCATCAATAAAAGCAGTTTCATCTAATTTATACTGAATAGCTCCAATACTTAAACCAAAAGAAAGCATGTTTAAATCTAATTCGCTTCTAGAAAACATAATATGGTGTGCATATGTAAGGTAAACACCAGTGTTGGAATGATATCCGTTTTTATCAGAATACAAAATAGCACCAACACCAGAATTAGATTCTCCAATTCTTCCATTAATACTAGCAGTTAATAAACTTGGTGCATCTTCATCTCCAAACCATTGTTGGCGACCAGTAACTCTAATTTTAGCACAATTAGCAGCTCCAGCCATCGATGGATGTATCAAGTAATAATTATCGGTTAAATAATCTGAGTAGATAGGCATTCCTTCTTGAGATTTAGCTGTCTGTGCAAGTAAAAACACACAAGCTAAAATATAGAACCGTTTTAATATCATAATTTTAGTTTTCAGGGACTCTATTTAAAACTTAATTTTAGCAATAAAATTATAAATAGAAACCAAATATATAAAAATTACTTTTTATCTGTCCCTTATAAAGTTAAAGGTTGAACTTATTTTGGGAGAAAAAATAAAATTGTGCTTTTTTAAAAGCGAAAAAGTCAAATATATGGATATCTAAAGTTATCTTTTAGTATTTTTGCCAAAAATTTTATCCTTATGAATACTTTTCAAGTTTCCATTCAAGAAACTTCCAATAATAGCATAATAAAGTTTGAAATAGATCAGTTTATTACCCAACATCAAAGTTTCGAATTTAACAATATTGATGAAGCGAAAAAATCTCCCTTAGCACAGCAATTATTCTACCTTCCTTTTGTAAAAAAAATTTATATCTCAGGTAATTTTATTGCTATAGAACGCTATAATATTGTAGAATGGAAAGATGTTCAAGAGGAAGTAGCTAGTCAAATTGAAACGTATTTAAATAATGGTGGTATAGTTGTAGAAGAAACAACTGCTCCTAAAAAAGTACCTGTAACTGTTTACGCTGAAAGCACTCCAAACCCTTCAGCAATGAAATTTGTTGTAAACAAAAAACTAACCACCACCACTTATGAGTTTACATCCATAGACGAGGCTAAATTATCTCCATTAGCGACAGAGCTATTTCATTTTCCATTTGTAAAGGGGGTCTATATAGATGAAAACTTTGTGTCAATAACTAAATATGAAGTAGCCGATTGGAGTGAAATAACTATGGAACTTCGTGAATTTATTAGAAGCTATATTGAACAAGGTAAAGAGATCATAGCTTCGAATGCTCCAAAAGCATCAGATAACACAACCAAACAATTAGATAACTCTTCTGAAGAACTAGACGATATTTCTAATCAAATAATTAATATTCTTGATGAGTATATTAAACCAGCCGTTGCAAGCGATGGTGGAAATATTCAATTTACATCTTACAATCCAGAAAGCAAAGTAGTAGAAGTGGTACTTCAAGGTGCTTGTAGCGGTTGCCCATCTTCAACTTACACACTTAAAAGTGGTATTGAAAACATTTTAAAAGAAATGCTGAAAGACAAAGTGAGTAGCGTTGTTGCTATAAACGGTTAATTTTCTTAACTTTAAGATTCATTAAAGTTGAACTAATAAAATTAAAAATTATGGCAGTATTAAAAGTTATTGAAGTATTATCTAATTCAGATAAAAGTTGGGAAGATGCAACTAGGAAAGCAGTAAAAGAGGCTTCTAAAACTGTAAAAAACATCAAATCTGTCTATGTAAAAGAGCAAAGTGCCATTGTAAATGGAGATCAAGTTACAGAGTTTAGAGTAAATATAAAACTTACTTTTGAAGTCAAGTAAATCAATTTAAACATCTTAAATCAATCAAGCGTTCGTTAAAGAACGCTTTTTTTGTGTCTTTAAATCCTTAACTTTGATAGATGAAATATGTTCAGTTATTCATTTTAAGCATTTTAATAAGTTGCCAAGGACAAAACAAAGAGCCCATGAACCAACCATATACAAATAATTTAATTCACGAAACTAGCCCTTATTTATTACAACATGCACACAACCCTGTAGATTGGCACCCTTGGAACGAAGAAGCCCTTGAACTAGCTAAAACAGAAAATAAGCTACTATTAATAAGTGTTGGTTATGCGGCTTGCCATTGGTGTCATGTAATGGAACATGAAAGTTTTGAAGATACGACTGTTGCTCAACTAATGAACTCAAAATTTATAAACATAAAAGTCGATAGAGAAGAGCGTCCAGATATAGATCAAGTCTATATGAATGCCGTGCAGCTAATGACAGGAAGTGGCGGGTGGCCTATGAATGTTATTGCACTTCCAGATGGCAGACCCGTTTGGGGAGGTACCTATTTTAGAAAAGAACAATGGATGAGTGCTTTGGAGCAAATCTCAGATTTATACCAAAGAAAACCTGAAAAACTTTACGAGTATGCAGACAAGTTAGAGCATGGAATCAAAGCTATGGATGTGGTTACTTTAAATAAAAACGTGGTCGATTTTAGTGAAGAATTCATTGATGAAACTCTAGAAAATTGGTCGCAATATTTCGACCATAAAGAAGGTGGATTAAAACGAGCACCAAAATTTATGATGCCTAATAACTATCTGTTTTTATTACGCTATGCATATCAAAATAATCAAAAAAAAATACAAGAATTTGTAAATCTTACTTTAACACAAATGGCTTATGGAGGGCTTTACGACCAAGTTGGTGGTGGTTTTTCAAGATATTCCACAGATGTTAATTGGCATATCCCTCACTTTGAAAAAATGCTTTATGACAATGGACAATTGGTTAGTTTGTATTCCGACGCATATTTAATTACAAAAAACAAGCTTTATAAAGATGTTGTTTATGAAACCATAGCTTTTATAGAAAGAGAATTAACAGCTGAAAATGGTGCTTTTTATTCTTCATTAGATGCAGACAGTAACACCCCAGAAGGTCATTTAGAAGAAGGTGCTTTTTATGTTTGGAAAAAGGAAGAACTGCAAAAATTAATAACTTCAGATTTTGACTTGTTTTCAGATTATTATAACATTAACAATTATGGCTATTGGGAAAACACTCATTATGTTTTAATTAGAAAGAAATCAGATGATCAGATTCTAAAAAAACACAATATTGCCATCGATATTTTAAATAAAAAGAAACAAAACTGGAAAGAGCTTCTATTAAAAACACGTGAAAAAAGATCGAGACCCAGACTAGACGACAAAACTCTAACCTCTTGGAATGCCTTAATGCTCAAAGGTTATGTAGATGCTTATCGTGTGTTTGAAGAAGACCGTTTTTTGATTTCAGCTAAAAAAAATGCTCATTTTATATTGAACAACCAATTACGTGAAGATGGTGGTTTGAATCATAATTATAAAAACAACACAAGTACAATTAATGGTTATCTTGAGGATTATGCAACAACAATTGAAGCTTTTATTTCTCTTTACGAAAACACATTAGACAATAGATGGTTACTTACAGCCAGAGATTTAACCAATTATGTATTCGATCATTTTTTCGAAGAAACGAATAACATGTTTTATTTTACGTCAAACGAAGATCCTGCTCTAGTAACAAGAAATATTGAATATAGAGACAATGTTATTCCAGCTAGTAATTCCATTATGGCTAAGAATCTATTCAAACTATCTCATTATTTTGAGAATGATTATTATTTCAACACAGCAACTAATATGTTGAATAATGTAAAACCTGAAATAGCAAATTATGGATCTAACTATTCAAACTGGTTAGATTTAATGCTAAATTATACACATCCATTTTATGAAGTTGCTATTTCTGGAATTGAAGCACATCAAAAAACTAAAGAACTAAATAAAACATATTTACCCAATAAATTACTTATTGGAAGTACTGAAGAATCTAACTTACCATTATTAAAAAACAGATATATTGAAAATGAAACATATATATATGTATGTGTTAATAAAGCTTGTAAGCTACCTGTTAAAGAAGCTGTAGAAGCTGTTGAATTAATAAAAACTGATAACCTATGACTTTAATTTTAACCATCTTAATTGCTCTTATAGCTTTAGAACATTTTTATTTTTTAATATTAGAAATGTTTTTATGGACCACACCCAAAGGCATCAAGGCCTTTGGATTAAAAACTAAAGAATTTGCAGAAGACACGAAAGTATTAGCTGCCAATCAAGGTCTTTATAATGGGTTTCTAGCTGCTGGTCTTATTTTTTCATTACTAATAAAAGATCCAAAAACAACCATATTCTTTTTGGTTTGCGTAACTATTGCTGGCATTTACGGAGCTTATTCAACTAAAAAAATAAAATTATTTTACTTACAATCCATACCAGCCATAATAACTTTAGGCTTATTAATATTTAGATAATATTCTTTGATGTATTTAATAAAACAACTAGTTTCAATCATTTTTTTTAACTTTACAACTAATTTAAAATCAAAACTATGGATATAGAAAAGTGGACAACAAAAGGAATTGAATTAGCAACCGAATATGGCTTAAAAATTATAGGAGCCATTATTATTTGGATTATTGGTTCTTGGATTATTAAAAAAATGCTTAATGGAACTAGTAAAGTCATGACCAAAAGAGGTTTTGATATTAGTCTTCAAAAGTTCCTATTAAATCTAGTAGGTTGGATATTAAAAATACTTTTAATTCTTGCTATTTTATCGCAACTTGGCGTTGAAACCACTTCGTTTGCTGCTATTTTAGCTGCTGCTGGTTTAGCTGTTGGTTTAGCACTTCAAGGTTCTTTAGGGAATTTTGCTGGAGGTGTTTTAATTATGATTTTTAAACCTATTAAAATTGGCGACTTAATTGAAGCTCAAGGCGAAATAGGCGTAGTTAAAGAAATTGAAATTTTTACTACGAAACTTATCGGCCTTTCAAATAAAGAAATTATCATTCCAAATGGAGCACTGTCAAATGGAAACATTGTAAATTATTCTACCGAAGGAACTCGAAGAGTTGATTTAACTTTTGGCGTTGGTTACGATTCTGATATTAAAAAAACCAAAGAGGTTTTAATGAATGTAATAAGTTCACATCCTAAAGTTATTGCAGATCCAGCTCCAACAGTCAATGTGTCTGCATTAGCTGATAGCTCTATAAATTTTGCTGTAAGACCTTGGTGTAAAACTGAAGATTACTGGGCTGTTTTCTTCGACGTTACCGAACAAACTAAAGAAGCTCTTGATGCTGCTGGAATTGAAATTCCTTATCCACATCAAGTTGAAATTCATAAAAACGAATAATTATTTATTTAGATTTTGGCTTTAATGCTATAAAATCTTTTAAATAATAAGGTTCAAAATAAGCGACATCTTCGATGTCGTTTTTTTTGTACCTATAATAAGCTATTTGACCCATTTGGTTAGCTGAAGGTAATATGTCTTCTACAAAGAAAGCATTTGGATGTTTAATAAGAGATTTTGTTTTTTCAACTCCATTCCCTACAAAATAAACAGCCCCCTGTTCTAGATATGCTGAAAAAGAATCTGCTTCTAGAATTTGTGCCTCAACTTGTCTAACTTCTTTATAATCTTGATCAAAAACTGCTGAATAGACTTCCATACGTCTGGCATCCAACATAGGAATTACCATGCCTTTTTCAATAGAAACCTGATGTGCCAAAGCTTCTAAAGTGGAAACAGCAATTAAAGGCTTATCTAAAGCAAAACAAAGTCCTTTTGCTGCCGAAACGCCAATTCTTAACCCAGTATAGGAGCCAGGACCTTTGCTAACGGCAATAGCTACTAATTGATTGGCTTCAATATTATTATCTGATAATAACTTTTCAATGTAGACATGTAAGCGTTCTGCATGAGAATACTCTTTGCTATTATCTTCCAAAAGCGCAAAAGTCTCTCCTTGTTTAGAAAGAGAGACTGAGCAATTTGTTGTCGATGTTTCTATGCTTAATATAATATCCACTTTATTTAATCTACTAATGATTTTCCAAGATAGAAATCTAACACTTTTGTTTTAAATACAAAATCGTATTTAGAATTAGTAAGATTAGATTGTGCATTCACTAACTGAATTCTGGTTTGTTCTAAATCGAATGCGTTTAGTGCACCCAAATTATAACGTTCTTGTGCATTTTGAAATGACATTTCCTGAGCTTCTAAAGATTTTTTTGAAGCTTCGTATGTTTTAAATGCAGCTTTTGCATCTGTAAAAGCACGTTGAATATTGCTTTCTAAATTTAATTTGGTTTGTTCTAGATCCAACAAGCTGTTTTCTTGCTGAATTTTCGTTTTAGCCACATTTGTTTTATTATCGTAACCTGAAAATATTGGAACTGCAACACTCAATTGAAAATTATGAGACTTTTGGTCATTCAATTGGTTAAAAAAAGTTTCTTCATCTTGAGTTAAATTAGAGAAAAACACATTGGAACCAAAACCATAGCCAAAAGATACTCTTGGTAAAAACCCACTTTTAGCTAGCTCTGTACTTAATAAAGAGCCTTCTATATTCTTTTCAGCGACTTTAACTTCAGGTCTGTTTTCATAAGCATATTCTAAGATTGGTTTTACATCATTATACATTAAAGCTGCTGAAGGGCTTTCAACTTCTTCAATGGCGACTTGAAACCCTTCATAAGGCAATTGTAGTAATTGAGATAAGCTAAGCAATGCTAAATCATAATTGTTTTCTGCTATGGTTAAATTTTGTTCATCCTTACTTAAAGTAGCTATAGCATCGTATGTGTTTGCTTTAGCCTGAACTCCAGCATCAACTAATTTATTTACTTGTTCTAATTGCTCTTTTGAAAATGCAACTTGTGCCTTAGCTATTTCTAAATTTTCTTTATTAAATAGCACATTTAAATAGGCATTAACCACATTTAAAGATATATCGTCTCTTATTCTATCTAACTCCATCTGGTTTAATTCCAAATTAAGTTGTGCTTGTTTATATAGATTCGTATTTCTAAATCCGTTAAAAATAGTTTGATTAATATTAATCCCAAGATTAGTACTATGACTTGTTCTGTCGACAAACTGTCCTTGAAAAATTTCCTGGTTCCCTAAGTTCAAACTCTGACTAGCGTTTGCACTAACAGTTGGCAAAAAATTACCCTTAGTTTCAATTACATCTTGTTCATTAGACAATAGAACATTAGTTCCTTTTCTAACAGTAATATTATTTTCTAAAGCATAATTTACACATTCCTCAAGCGTCCATAATTTGTCTTGAGCGAAGGAAGAAGCACCTATAAAAATAGTTAATACAACTGTTGTAAATATGTTTTTATTAATCTTCATCATCGTTATTTTCTTTAGATGCTTTGTTCCACACTTTAATTTTATCACCTTCTTTAACACCTTCGGTGATTTCTACATTAATTCCATCAGAAATCCCAAGTTCTACATAAACTTCTTCATACGAATTATCTCCATTTGAAATTTCAACAAAAGGTTTTTCGGTAATTCTATTAAACTGTAATAAAGCTTCTTTAATTACTAAAACACTGTCTTTGCTTTCTAAATCAATTTCTGCATTGGCACTGTAACCAGCTCTTATTTTTGTAGATGGTGTTACAGAAACATCGGCTTTAATTGTAAATTGTACTGCGCCATTTTCTTCTTGTCCTTTAGGAGCTACAAAAGTTAATTTTGCTGGAAATTCTTGTTCGTTTAATGCTCCAAGAACTACGATTATTTCTCTACCTTCTTCTATTTTACCTACTTCAGCTTCATCTACTTTTCCTTCGAAAATCATTTTACTCATGTCTGCAATAGTAGCAACTGTTGTTCCTGCATTAAAGCTATTAGATTCGATAACTTGATCTCCTTCACGAACCGGAATTTCTAATACTGTTCCAGGTATTTGGGCTACAATATTGGTATTTGCAGAACCTCCACCAGAAAGTGACCCTTGTTTAATAATTTGATAATCGTTTTGCGCTTGAATTAAAGATTCTCTTGCTTGATTATAAGATAACTCGCTGTTTTCGAAATCTTGTTTAGAAATAACTCCTTTTTCAAATAAGCCTTTATTTCTATCGTAAAGAATTTGAGCATTATCTAAGGCTAATCTTGCAGTACGTGTTCTACTATTCGCACTTGCTAAATTTTGTTCGTTTGGTACAACACGAATTTTAGCAATTAAGTCTCCTTTTTTAACAATGTCTCCTTCTTCAACAAATATTTTGTCAATAATTCCAGCAATTTGAGGTTTTAACTCAATTTCTTCTTCAGGATTAAGTTTTCCTGTTGCAACCACTTTTGTTTTAATGGAAGTATAGAAAGGTTCTTCTACTTTAAAATCTTCAATAGATTTAGAATTTGAATCTTTAAAATATTTAATTACCCATACAAAAAGTATCAGCAATACAATTCCAATTATGATTTTTACTGTTTTATTCATTTCTCTCTTTTTATTGTTTTGATTGGTTTAAATGACTCATTAATAATGATTCACTCTGTTTTATTATTTGATTATTTATTCTTCTCTTAAGGCATCTATTGGTTTGATACTAGTTGCTTTAAATGCTGGAATTAATCCTATTAAAGTACCTAATACAACTAATATGATTAATGCAATAAATACAACTGCAATAGACACAGATGCATTTACAATAACAGCTTCGTCTCCTTGACCAAAAGCAGAATCGATACCTATCAATATCCAACCTCCAGTGATAATTCCAAAAACTCCAGCTAAAAGCGTAATAAAAACAGCTTCAACAACGATTTGTCTTTTTATCTCAAACGGTGTTGCACCTAAAGCTCGACGTACTCCAATTTCTTTGGTTCTTTCTTTTACTGTTATTAAGAGTATGTTTCCAATAGCAAACACACCTGCAATTAGGGTTGCTATACCAACAAACCATGTTAAAAATTGCATTCCTATTAAAAAGCCTGTTATTTTGGCGAATTCTTTACCTAGGTTAAAGCTTCCAAAAGCACGTTTATCTTCTGGATGTATGTTGTTTAAATTTCTTAAAATGAGTTTGGCATCTGCTTCAATTTGAGAGATATCTGCATCTGGTTTCCCAGTAAGCATCATCCATCCTATTTGGTTTCCTTGGTTATATATTTGCTGAAACGTAGTAAATGGTATATGAATATCGCTAGTTGGCCCCATATTAACATTGCCATTTTCAAACATGCCAATAATAGTAAAATTCATGCCATTGATTTTAATATATTGGCCAATCATTTCTTCGTCCTTCTCAAACAATTGCTTGTAAATATCTTCTGAAATAACAGCTACTTTTCTATTTTCTTCTATATCGCTTTGATTGATAAAGCGACCAAACATCATTTTCTTTTTTTGGACCTTATCAAGCAACGGGAAGTCGCCATTAACACTATAAGTTCCAGATAAAAAATCTCTAACAACTAAGGATTGATTTTGATTTCTTGGCACTACAAACTCGATACCTTCAACATTTTCTTCAACCAATTTAGCGTCTGTAAGTGTTAGTTTTACACGTCTCCCTTCTTGAAATCCTTTAAAGGGCTTACTGGTACTTTGTCCCCAAACAAAAACACTATTTGTAGCAAAACTTCCAAAGAGTCTATTAAAAGAATTTTCTAAACCCTTAGCAGAACCAAGCAGTCCAATAAGCAATAAAATTCCCCACCAAACACCAACCATGGTTAGCATAGATCTTAGTTTGTTTTTACTAAGACTATCCCATACTTCTTGCCATGTATCTCTTTCTAATAAAAACTTTATCATATTAATCGTCTCTTAGGGCTACAATTGGTTTAATTTGTGATGCTTTCTTAGCTGGCAAATAACCTGCTATTGCACCAGCAGCAATAAGTGTTATGGTTGCTCCAACAACCAAACTTGTACTAACACTAGGGTCTTTTATAAAATAGGTTTCTAAACTTGGTCCTATTAATTCTAGAACTCCCATCCCAACCAATAAACCTACATAACCTGCAATAGCAGTAATTAAAACCGATTCTGTTAAAATGATAGTAATAATAGATTTAGGTTGAGCACCCAAAGCTTTACGAATACCAATTTCTTTAGTTCGTTCTTTTACAATAAAAATCATAATGTTACTTACGCCAACAATTCCAGCGATAAGAGTACCAAAACCAATAACGATAATAATAACTCCTAACCCAAAAGTCATTTGGTTTACTGTTTTCGATTCAATTGCTAAATTTCTAACACGAATAGCCCTTTGGTCGCTACTTGCTACATCAAAACGGTCTTTTAAATCTTTGGTAAGTGCATTACTAAATGAAATAGCTTTATCGTAATCCATTTCTGGATTGTAGGTTAAGTTAATTTGATCTATATAATCGTTATTCCCATAGACTCTTTGAGCTGTACTTACTGGCATATAGATTAAACGCTCTTCGTTATCTCCTCCATCATCTTCAAAAGTCCCAACAATTTTATACTGTAGACCATTCAAACTAAGATACTTCCCTAATGCTGTTGTTTTTAAAAATAGATCGTCTTCAACCAACCTTCCTATTACTATAACTTTGGATTTATTATCAATATCTAATTGATTGATAAATCGGCCTTCCTTAATTTTTGTATTCTCTAAATACTGGTGGTCTGGATTTACAGCTCTTACCGAGTATGAATCTTTTTCATTTCTAAAAGAAGCATTTACATTTAAGTAAATTCTAGACGTAATATATTGTACTTTTTCGTTGTATTCTTCTTTAATGTAATTGAGATCTTTATTTTTAAATTGAATTTGTCTTCCAGCTTGATACCCTTTGTTTGCTTTGGTAGTTGTACCAGATTGGATAAAAATGGAGTTGTTGGCGTCGTCGGCAAAAGCTTCGGCAAAGGTGTTATTTAAACCGTTTGCAATTCCAAAAAGTATGGTAAACAATAAAATAGCAAATGCGACTGTAAAACCAGAAAGTACACTTCTGGTTCTATTCATATTGATACTTTGAAATATCTCTCTCCAAAGGTCTCTATCAAACATATTGAGAGGCTCTTACTTGTTCAACTTTTTCATCTTCCAGAATTACACCATCTGTTAAACGAACGATACGCTTACACATATGGGCTATATCCTCTTCATGTGTAACTATTAGGATAGTTTTTCCTTCATCGTTTAGACTCTGGATAAAGTCCATTATTTCGTAAGATGTTTTGGTGTCTAGTGCTCCTGTAGGCTCATCTGCCAATAACAATTTAGGATTTGCAGCTAAAGCTCTGGCAATGGCGACACGCTGTTTTTGACCTCCAGATAATTCGTTAGGCAAATGTTCTGCCCAAGGCTTTAATCCTACTTTTTCTAAATGGAACAAGGCTTTTTCTTGTCTTTCCTGTCTTTTTATACCTTGATAATACAAAGGCAAAGCGACATTGTCTAAAGCATTCTTGTAGTTTATTAAGTTAAAAGATTGAAAGATAAATCCAAGAAACTTATTTCTATAAATAGCTGCTTTTTTTTCTGTTAGATTTTTAATTGGAACACCGTCTAGAATATATTCTCCATCATCTGCTTCGTCCAACATACCAATAATATTTAGTAAGGTAGATTTTCCTGATCCCGAAGAACCCATAATCGCAACCATCTCGCCATTATCAACAGACAGATCGATTCCTTTTAATACATGTAAACTAGAATCTCCTATTGGATAGGATTTATGAAGCTTTTTAATATTTAACATATTTATTTTTTGTTGCTTTTAATAGCCTTATAAAAGTTAGACTATATAAAGGTTAAAATGTTACAACAAAAGTAAATATATTTTAATGGGTCGTTTTTTTTGACTTGTTAAACTTTTTATAAATTAAAAAGCCAAGCCCCCCAACAAGTATGTATGGAATGGCCATTAGATAAACAATACCATCGTTAATGCCCTTTGCTGTTTCTTGGCCTTCTTCGCTTTCTAATACAGCACGACACATGGCGCATTGTGCATTTGTTTGTAGAAAAATGAAGAAAGTAATTAAGAAAAAGAATATTTTACGTTTCATAATCAGAAATATTTAAGCATAATAAGGGGAGATCATAATATAAACCAAAACACCAGAGATAGCTACATATAGCCATAATGGGAAAGTAATTCTTGCAATTTTTTTATGTTTTTCAAAATCTTCTGTGATAGCTCTAACAAAAGTTATTAAAACAAATGGAATGATTATTACAGAAAGTATAATATGAGTTATTAATATAAAGTAATAGACATATTTTATTGCACCTTCGCCTCCGAATTTCGTTGAATCACTAGTCATATGATACGCCACATATAAAATTAAAAATACAGCTGAACATCCAATTGCAGTTGTCATTAAATTTTCGTGGAGTACTATGTTTTTATTTTTAATTGCAATAAATGCAATAATTAAAATAACGGCTGTTAAACCATTAATGGTAGCATAGATTGGAGGCAACATGGTTAAGGGCTGTACATTAAAACCTAAGTCTCGTAAATTAATTCCAAACAAGGCAGCAACAACTAAAGGAATTACTATAGATAGTACAACTATCCATCTATTATATTTTTTTATGTCTTTTGGAGAATGACTACTCATTTAATAATTTTTTTATGTCTTCTTTAAGCATTGTGATTTGTTGTTCCTGACCATCATCATCTATTCCTTCTGTTTCAGAAATAATTCCATTATAATAAATAATTGGGTTTTCGTTTAAAATTCTAGAACGAATAAAACCGTTTTTATCAATTAGAGCAAAATTACCAGAATGCTCAAAACCTCCTTCTACGTCTTCCTCTTGAGCTGTATAAAGATTAAATCCTTGATTTGCTAACTCATAAATATCTTCTTGTTTTCCAGTCATTAAATGCCAATTTGGATTTGTAATTCCATATTGTTCGGCATAATCTTTTAAAACTTGAATGGTATCGTGTGCTGGGTTTATTGAAAAAGAAGCGATTCCAAAATCTTCGTTCTCTTTAAAAGCGTTTTGAATTTGAACTAAGTTATCGTTCATTTTAGGACAAATGGTAGGACAAGTGGTAAAGAAAAACTCTACTACGTATACTTTCCCCTCGTAATCTTTATTTGATATGAGGTTCCCATTTTGGTCTGTAAAAGAAAATGACGGCACTTTTTTAGATTCTCCGTCGATTACCATAAAAGCTAAATCGCTTTCAGATTTATTAATATTTCCTGTTTTTACATTCAATCTGTCCTCTTGAACTATTGAATTATTTGATATTCTATCTATTATTCTTGGAATAAATAAAATTCCGAATACTAGGATAATAAATGCAATTCCTACGTATGAATAAGTTGTTTTATTGCTCATGACTATTATTTAAATCGTTAGCTCTTCTTGAAGATGAGTCGAAATTTCCTTTTCTTTTTTCTCTGTATTCTTGAAATAAGACACGTAAATCATCGGCACTCATTTTATTTTTTATTTCGGCTACCTCTATACAGTTATAGGCATAAAGAGGGTATGCAGCTTTTTTCTTCTCTTTTTCATTATCTGTTCTGTCGTCAAGTCTTCCACGTTGGTTTAAGTCTTTATCTATTATAAATACATCTGGCGTGGATAAGTCTTCTTTTAATGAATGTGTGGACTTTAAACTTTTAAAGACATTTTTTATATCTGTTTCCTCGCCAAAAACAAAATGCCAATATTTTAAATCTTCGTAAGATTTTATTTCTCTTTTTAAAAGGTCTATTTGATTTTCTGTTCCATAAGGTAATAACAACACAATTTGAAATTTTTTAAACCCTTTAAACTTATCGTAAACCAATTCTTTTAAATTTGAAGCGGCAATGGTATTATTGATAGGATTCTTTCCCAAAAATCCAAGAACTGTAATGTGATCTTTTAAAACAATCTGTTGGTTTTCTTCAGAAATAAAATTGTTTAAATCGGCAACATTACTATGCACAACATCTAACGGGTTATAATGATGTTTAGCTGGGAACAACATTAATAAGAAAATGACAGGAAGAAAGAATAATATTCCTAAGGTAGTATAACGTTTTATAAGCTTTTTATTCATTTATAAGCTGTAAAAAGAATCGATTTTACCTTCATAAAAATCGATAATAATAAATTTTAAACTTGCTCTAAGTCTTATAGTGCAAAAATAGAAAAAGACGGTTGAAAAACCGCCTTTTAATATCTATTTAACTATAATATAGCTTTTAAAAATCACTTTTAACGAAGCCATTCGTTAAAACACTTCCTACATAACCTCCTTCTTGTAGAAGAATAAATACCAGGTAGCAAATTAAGAAAACACCTGTCCAAACAACCATGCGTCTTAAAGCCGCTACTTCGTCTCTCATATGCATAAAATCCCAAGTAATGTAATATGCTTTAACAATTGTTAAGATAATAAAAATCCAATTTAAAATTTTCATACCCATCAAGTGTCCCATCAAGATTTCAGGTTTATAAATACCTAAAACAACTTCAATAGCTGTAACAATCGATAAAAAGATTAATACACCCCAAATTTTTTGAGTGTTGGATTTAAATTTAATTAATCCTCTAAATATTTCTAATTTATGTGCGTGTGTGTCTGCCATTATTTACTGTATTTTAAATCCCTTTTCTATTGGGATGAAATATATTTTATTTAATTAAACCAGGTAGAAGAATGTAAATACAAATACCCAAACTAAATCTACAAAGTGCCAGTACAATCCTACTTTCTCAACCATTTCATAACTTCCTCTTCGTTCGTATGTTCCAAGAATGACGTTAAAGAAAATAATGATGTTTAGTAATACTCCAATTGAAACGTGGAAACCGTGGAAACCAGTAATAAAAAAGAAGTAGTTTGCAAATAGTGGTGGTCCGTATTCGTTTTGAATAAGGTTAGCACCTTCAACTACATTTTTCCCTTTAGTTTTTAATTCTTTTAAAGATTCATTTCTAGATAAAATAGTTTTATGTCCTGTAGCTTCGTCTATATAAGTTGTTTTAACCAATAAATTTTGATTGGCTTCGAAACCAGCTATTACTTCTTCAACCGTATAGGTTGGTAAGGTTCCTTCTTTAATAAACCACAATCCACTTTTGCTCTCATGTACAACACGTTGTTTTTCTTCAGCAACTGCAAAATCTTTTAAAGCTACACGATTTCCATCGGTATCAACAAACTGAATAATATTTCCGCTATGAGTTCCAACAGCTCCATACTCTCCTTTTATAAATGTAGTCCATTCATAAGCCTGTGAGCTTAAGAATATCAATCCTCCAATTACTGTTAAGAACATATATATGGTGGTTCTTGATTTATCCATTTTATGACCAGCATCTACAGCTAACACCATAGTTACCGATGACATAATTAAAATAAAGGTCATGAATGCCACGAAAATCATTGGATAATTTCCATGAATAAAAGGAACGTGTGTAAACACATTATCTGCAATAGGCCAAATGTCGGCAAATTTAAATCTTGAGAATCCGTAAGATGCTAAAAATCCTGAAAAGGTTAATGCATCGGAAGTGATGAAAAACCACATCATCAATTTTCCATAACTTGCATTTAAGGGTTTATTCCCTCCTCCCCAAGTTTTTTCGTCTGTTCCAGTATCTACAACTGTCGTGTTCATATAATTGGTTTAGTATTTATTTAAAATTTGAACAAAAATAATCAATTTATCTTTCTAACGAAATTTACTCATCTAAAATTTAAGTACTCTAAATAAGGTTTGCTACAGTTAGCATCGCTGATTGTTTAAAAAAACAAAGGTATTTATTTTACAAAATACAAAAACAAAAAGAGATATATCCATAGTATATCAATAAAATGCCAAAACGTTGCAGCTAGCTCCAAGCCTAGCATTTTTGTAGGTTGATACTTTTGTTTAAAATGATTATAAATTACCACTAATAAACAAATAAGCCCTACAACAACATGTAAAATATGTACAACAGCTATTAAATAGATGTAAGACATAGTTATATTACTAGTTGGTCCTGTAAAATTATACCCTAAATCGATGATTTGCTGAAATCCTGAAAATTGAGAGATAATAAAAATAATTCCTAGAACTAGAGTTGCAAACAACCATAATGTTGCCTGTTGTCTTTGGCTGTTTTTTACAGCTCTTTTAGCAAAAACAAAAGTTATGCTACTTATTATTATTACAATTGTACTTAAAATAAATGCATTTGGTAATTGAAAATCACTCAACCAATCTGGTCGCGTGCTGCTAACAACAAATGCACTTGTCCATCCTGCAAAAGACATGATAAGTGATATAATACCAAACCAAAGCATCATTTTTTTTGCTCTGTTGTTTTTTTCTTCTAAAGTACCTTGGGTTAAATCCATGATTTATCTAATAAACTTATCTATAACGTAAACTATTTGCAACAATGTAATGTAAGACACGCTCGCTAACATAAGCTGTCTTGCTGCTATAACAGTCATTTTTTTATATAATTGAATGGCATAATACAACATCCCTAATCCGAGTAAAAACACAATGATTGCCGACACTGGTGTTAAATACAAACGTCCAGTAAAACCAAATGCTGGTACAATAGAAACTAAAATGGTCCAAACAGTGTACATGATAGTTTGAACAGCTGTACCTTTATCCTGTTTTCCGGTAGGCAACATAAAGAAACCACCCTTTTTATAATCTTCAAATAGAAACCAGCCTATTGCCCAAAAGTGTGGAAATTGCCAGAAAAACTGAATAGCAAATAAGGTCCCTGGTTCTATGCCAAAATTATTTGTGGCAGCAACCCAACCTAACATAAATGGGATTGCTCCAGGAATTGCTCCTACAAAAACAGCTAATGGTGTTTTTGTTTTTAAAGGTGTGTAAGCACACGTATAAAGAAAGATGGAAATAGCTCCAAACATTGCTGTTTGAGGATTGATACTGTATAATATTCCAATTCCTAAAATAGTGAAAATAGAAGCAATTATAAAGGCTGAAGTTACACTCATCCTCCCTGCTGGAATGGGTCTGTTTTTTGTGCGATCCATTAATGCATCAAGATCTTTTTCAATAATTTGATTAAATGCATTCGAAGCTCCAACCATAAAATAACCTCCAAAAGCTAAAAGCAATAACGTTGTATAATCGACTGTTTCAACACCTAAAAGATATCCGGCTAATGAAGAAAATACGACACTAACCGACAAGCGGATTTTAGTGATTTCCTTAAAATCTGAAACGATAGAATGCTTAACTGTTGAAGTGACTGTTTTACTCAAAGTAATAAGTGCTTTGCCTGAGGCTTTATATTGCGTTTGCAAAGATACTTTGAAAAGTTAATTCTACAAATCAAAATACCAATTAAATAGGTCTGTTCTAATTCCTACATTAAACCAAACGGTGTTACTACTAATTGTATTTATAGTTTGTGCTTCAGGATTAAAATCTCTAAACGTGACATCTGTAAAAATCTTTAAATTTGTTGCAGGGTTAACAACATAGCCTACTTGAAGGTTTGCAAAGAATGTGGATGTTTTATTTCCTTGCCCAACTTCGATTCCTGTGTCAAAAGGCCTATCGTTATAGTCTCTATAAATGTCTCCTCCATAACTGTAGTTATCTATTCCATTATTAAAATCTAAGCCCCTAGTTCCTAAAACTAATTTAGCATTACCAAACCAACGTTTGTAATGATAACGACCAATAACGATAAACTCACTAAAGTTAGAACCCCAAAGGTGCGCCATAGATTGATTACTATGACCATAATTTAATACTATAGTGTTATGCGAATATGTATAAGGTCTAACTCTGTTATACTCTGTTTGAAGCATTAAATTTTTTACCTTAAAAGCATTATAATATTTAAACCCTAGTTGGTAACCAAATTTATTTTTCCAGCTTTTTTCTCCTCCAGACATATCGCTTAGAGAAAATTCATCTAATATAAATTGTCCATAAACATTCATGTTATCGTTTAATTTATATTTACCAGACAATCCCATTAATGCATTTCCAGCCCCTTGACCAGTTTCGAATTCGATGGCTCTAAAAAAGATAATTGGATTTAAGTAATTAATATCGAAACCTCTATTGTTTGCATTATTCCAAATAACGGATTCAAACAAACCTATATTTAATCTTTTTGAGACATTCCAACTTAAGAAATGCGTCGCCATATATTTTGGAAAATAGGCACCATCTACTTCTACTTCTGGTCTTACATCTCTTAACCACATCCATGTACTTGTGTATTTTATTTTCCAAAACGTCGTGTTTAACTTTAAAAATGGATGAGGTGTTGCTACATCACTAATAAATAACGAACGATACCCATCTCCAATAAAGTTTTTACCATGCCCAAATTGCACATTTAAAAACTTAAAAGGGGTGTACGACAAATAAGCTTCAGCTACAGGATAGTCGTAACCGTTATCTTTAAAAGATTTCGCAATACCACGACCAGGAATTATAGCAGCTTCATCAGCAGCTTTAATAGATTCGGCATAACGATTATAATATTGAGCAAAACGCCCCTGACTTTCGAAAAAAGATGTGTAAAAACTAAATTTTTTCCCAAAACCACCTTGAATATTAATTCCTCTAGTATTGTTATAAGTGTTTGAAAAATCTGCTTCTGTATCTTTTCCCATTTCAAAATCGAAAATAGGGTCGATTGTAAACCAATAATCTTTGCCTTCAACTCTTACTAATCTTTCATTCCAAAGCTTTCTTCCAGCAAAAGTTTTTGTGTCTTTTGATAAGGTATCAACTGCTGCTTGAAAATCGTAATATGCTGAAACATCTTCATACATATATGGCTTTGAAGCTGTATGACTATTCGTGCCAACTAAATTGATGCTTCTATCGAATTTCGCATAATTGCTATGCGTAAAAGGAATGTTTAACTGACTTTTATATTCTTTATTTGAAAAAGGTACCAACTTCAAATTCACGCTATCGTATTCCTTTTTAGCTGCATTCTCTAATTTTGTTAATTCTTTATCAATGGTTGGATCTTCATCTTTTGATAAGTCTTTAGTTGCCACTGCTTGATTAACTAAAGGAATTTTAACAGCTATGGAATATTGTTTGTACGTGGGGTTTCCATTATAAGTTCCTGGCTCTATTTTTGGAAACTCTTCAAAAACTCGTTTAGCCTCGTCTTTTAGTTCTTGATAAGTAGCATCCACATATATAACCCGAAAATCGCCTTCTTTACTAACTTCAAAGAGCACGACTACATCGCCTTTATAATTATCATCAATAACTTCTTGTGGCACTTTAAAATTGCTAAAAACCTGATTAAAGATCTGATTATCAAAACACTTTTGAAGTAACTCTAATTCGACTGTTTCACATTCAGAAAACACTGGTGGTTTTTCGTATAGAAAATCGTTTTGAGCGAAACTATATATTTGAAAAAATAAAAAACCAATTACGAAGAATTTCTTCATATCCATATGTAAGATTAATTTGCGTTGAAAGATACTATTTTTTTAATAATGATAGCATGAAAAAAAGCCGTTAACATCTCTGTTAACGGCTTTGAATCTAGAAATATTTCAAACTTTAATTTATAACTTGAAATTTTATAGGTAAACTATAAACCACTTCTACATTTTTGTCCTTTTGTTTTGCAGGTGTCATTTGTGGTAATTTATTTATAACACGTTCTGCTTCTTTATCCAACTGACTGTAGTTTGAATTTGTTTTAATATCCTTTACACGACCTTGTTTATCTATTTTAAACATGACGTAGATTTTTTGCTCTCCCTTTAATCCCATATTTCCAGCAATATCTGTGTTGAATTTCCTCTGGATGTGAACTGATATTTTATCAGACAGACATTGTCTTCTAGCTTCATTGGTTTTTGCATCTTCGCAGCCTGGAAAAATTGGTACTTGCTCTACTACCATTATATTGGTTGGCTGTATATCCTCAGGTTTTTCTTCAACCTTAACTTTTCTTGGGTCGACAGGAGGACTTTCTTTTAGTGGCTCTATAACAACATCTTTAGATTCTATTATTGGATCGTCATTCTCTTTAATCACTGGATTATTAAATACAATAGGTTTCCTTTCCTTTTTCTCAACTTGACTGGCATCTTCTAAAATTTTAATTGGAACATTGTAAACATAGAGGTCGTCATCTTCTAGATTTGTCAATTTTTGAGAAACAATTTCAGTTGTTATAAAAGACGTTTCAAAGAGTCCATAAGCAACAAGCAAACAGATTATTAATCCGATTTGAAAATAAAGCGATGAGTTTTTTTGTAAATTTGCATCATGCTTTTGAGATTTTGTTTCGCACGTCTCATTTTGCAGAATGAGATTGCGATTTTTCTTTTTGAAAATCATAATAATAAAATTTAAATGTTAATATTATGATAAAATATCAATAAACATACCAAAAAGAAATCCCGTTACAGTTATTGTAACGGGATTTTAATTTTATTTTAGAATACAAAAAATCTTATTCTTGTACCTGGAATTTAATAGGTAAGTAATAAGGCACTCTTACTGCTTTTCCTCTTTGTTTCCCTGGTTTCATTTTAGGAAGCATTCCAACAACTCTTTTCGCCTCTTCTTCTAATCTTGGGTGTGGTGCTCTTGCTTTAACATCTACAATATCACCTGTTTTATCAATCTTAAAGAATACACTTATTTTTTGAATACCACTTAATCCTAAGTCTCCTGCTAAATCTGTGTTGAATTTTTTCTGAATAAACTTTTGAAGTTTTTCATTCATACACGCTTTTTTATCTTCGTTGTTACCACTTTCGCAACCTGGAAATACTGGCACGTTTTCAATAACTGCAAATGGTACTTCTAAATCTTCTTCAACTTCTTCTACTTCTACTTCTTCAACCTCAACAATTTCTTCTTCTTGACTTGTTTCTGTAGATTCAATTACAGTTTCTTCAACTTCTTCTTCATCTTCAACAACTTCTATAACTTCAGGAGCTGCTGGTGGTGGAGGTGGAGGTGGTGGTGTTTGTAATTGTTCCGTAATTGGAATTTCTTCATCAAATTCATCATCCATATTTAACTGTCCAATATCTATTGCAGACTTATCATACGTTTTATAATTAATAGCATAATTAGTTATAAATAGCATTAATGCTAAACCAACAGCAAAGTACAGAGCACTGTTTCTACCTACGTTAGCTTTCGGATTTTTCTTTTGTTCCATGAGTTTAAGTTTTCCTGAATGCTAAAATAACCATTTATTTGGCAAATAAGCAAACGATTAATATTTTTTAACTTCAATTTTTATACAGTTATTGATTAAAATAGCTGCAATTAATATTCCAAGCAAATTAGCTAAGATATCTTTAACATCAAAACTTCTTGATGTTGTTATAAGTAGTTGTAATACTTCAATAATTATACCAAAAAGTGCCGAAACGATGACACTTCGAATAATACTTTGGTTTTTATTGTTTCTAAATTTATAAAAAAAGGTATTAAACCAAAGTCCGGTAAAAAGGATATAGGCAAGAAAATGAAATATTTTATCGCTAAACGATGGGATTATTTCTTCAACATTGTCTAAATCTAATTTAACCAAACTTACTATTGTAAGCGTAATTGTGTAAGAAACAGAAAGTAATAACGCTTTCTTTTTAAGCACCAATTAAAGCTTTATAATCATCGGAAGACATCAACCCATCTACTTGAGAAAGGTCTGAACATTTTAATTTTATCATCCAACCTTCACCATATGGATCTGAATTTACTTTTTCTGGTTCGTCTTCTAAAGATTCATTAAATTCTATAATTTCGCCTGAAAGAGGTAGAAATAAATCTGAAACTGTTTTAACAGCTTCAACGGTTCCGAAAATTTCTTCAGCATCTAAGGTTTCATCTACAGTTTCTACTTCAACATAAACGATATCTCCTAGCTCTCCTTGGGCAAAATCTGTGATTCCAATAGTAGCAACATCTCCTTCTATTTTAATCCATTCGTGATCTTTTGTGTACTTTAAATTTGATGGAATATTCATTATAATATGTATTTATTTTCGCAAATGTATTTATTCAATTTTTAATATCAAACAGATTTTATTAATTACCAAAATTATATCTTAAAGTAATTCCTGAACGAATAGTAGTTTGAGGGTATGCTGTAGAAATAGCATATTCTGAAAACATATAATCGAAATAGAAAATTCCTGTTAGATTTTTGCTAAATGAATAATCTGCAGTAAGTTTTCCAGACCAGATCGTTTGTCCTGATGTAATCTGGTTGTTATCTAAGTCTAAATATCTAATAATTGTTTCGTTTCTTCTGTAACCTAAGTCTGCTTTAAAGTTTAAATCGCTAACAATTCTTTTGGTTGGGCCAGCTAATTTAGATTTTATTCTAACATCTTTAATTCTATAACCTAATCCAATAATGTATTCGTTTCCTTGAATTTCGGTCATTAAGTTATTATCGAAACTTAGAGATAAAAGTCTGTCCTTTTTAATTTCGGCTAAAATCTTAATAGAATTTCTCATCTCCATATCTATTCGGATTAACGGACTAAACATTTCAGTTAAGTTAACATTACTATAGATGGTTTCGTTTTTAAAATTTCCTCCTTGATCTAATTCTTCTGGATCTTGGGAATCGTAATCTAAATTTGATCTGAATTGATTGATGGTATAGTTAGCACGATATCCATGGATTAATGAAAAACGCTTAAATCGTTTCTTAAACCATCCCAAATTCATTAATCCAGTATATTTAATGTCCCAATTAGGAATTGGAAAATCGCTAATTGCAGATAAAGAAATACCATTGGCTTCTTTTCCTTTATAAGCAGCTAAAAACGACGGTAGTAATACAGCTTGATTATTTTTTCCATAACCCACAGGATATCCTTCAGAATCAACTGGGAAATTAGAACTTCCGTAATGTTCTTCGGCCAATCTATTAGCTACATCTAATCTGTTAGATCTAAAATCATCGAAAGCAGCAGATTGGGTCTCATCACTTTTACTAAATGCTGTATTAATTAATATGGTAGAGATACTAAAATTCCCAAAAGTGTTTGGCGTAAGAGATTCGTATTCATACCCATCACCATAATCGTTTATTCTATAGTTTTCTGTATAATTTTCAGCATATAACCTGGTACCAACTAAGTCTATTTTTAAATCGTTAAAAGGCTCAATATTTGCTGTATAATCTAATTGTTGTGTTTTAACAGCTGAATATTGTTCATTAAAATCTGGATATACAGTTAACCATCCATTTCTTGCTGCAAGATCTCTAACATCTCTTTGACTTCCGAAAGTAAATCCAACAGTTGGTTTTAAAGTACCTATAAATCCTGGTGTTCTTAAATATCCAGGCAAATATGTTCCGTTAGTTTCAGCAAAATTAAACTGAATTCTTTTAACGCTTGTTAATATGTCAATTCCAACGTTTGCTAATTTCTGTCCACCATTTTTAACTTTTGCAGGCTTTGGACCATCTTTACCTTCTTCTACTTCTTTAGTTACGGCAGCTGCTCTTGGCGTGCTGTTTTTTCTAACTGTTTTCTTTTTAAGTCCTATAAAATTATAGAGCTTATTCATATTAAAAGTTGTATTAATATTGTGTCTGTTGGCATTAGAAATGGTGTTACCTAAATCGTATGTTTGTCCATCAATTTCTAAATTACCAAATAAGTCAGATCCTTTTTGCCATTGAAAATCACCACTATAAGAGTAAGCAGCATCGATAAAACTAAAGACTGGAATTTTGTTTAATGGAATGTCGTAATTAATTCCTAATTGTTGAAACTGTCTGTTTGGGTCGCCAAAATCGAAAAAGCCATCCCAAACATCTAATGATGGATCCTGCTGTCCATTAATTATTCCATCTTTAAAATAATTTCTTACAATATTATTGTTTGATGCTGTAAGGTTTAGCTGTAAAGACTTGGTTAAATTATAATTTATTGTGTATTGGTAATCGAAGGTATAGTTTCTTCTATAAAATTCATCTAAGCCAATATTATTACCGGTTAAATCTACTTCCCTAAATTTTTGTTGGTTGTATTGTCGGTTAATATTGGTATTAACTGTAAAACTTGAAGGTAGCGGATTGAAATTAAATTCTTTTAACAGTTTTAAGTATTCGCTAGTAAATAGCGAGTCGTTTTTCTTAAAAGGTTCAATAGAAATTGGTTCAAAATTATAGGCATAATTTGCTCCAGCTCTTACTGTTTGATCGATAGAGTTTTCGATTTCAAAATCTCTGTGCTTAATTTTATTATAAGAATAGTTGAAGGTTAAATTTTCTACATCGTAGAAACGTGGTTTAGAATCGTTTGTTTTTATTTTTCTAACACCAATAAAATTGATACTTCTTCTTTTAGTATAATTTTCAGATTGTTCTCGTATTAGATCTTTTTCATCGTCAGAATCTGCAGCATCAATCCTAGATTCTAAGGTTAAATCTTTATAATACTCATCGTATTTTGGTGTAATTAATTCTTCACCTTGACCATAATTAAACGGAATTTGAATTCCCCATTTTGGTGGTAATAACTGTCCTACATTTACGTTAGTAACAACATCATATTGTTCGACATCTTCTCTACTTCTTTGGTTTGGGCCTTGTTCTAAGGAGCCGAAACCTGTGGTGCTTTTTCTACCAGTTGCACTTACATTTGCAAAATCTGCAAAATTGGTATCGATACTTAAAACGGCTGCCCAACCTCCTTCATTATCCATATCCGATAAGCGAAGCTCATTAAACCATAAGACAGCACATTTATCTGTTACAGCAGCATTTTTTACACCTACCATTAAGGTTCTAATATCACCAAAATTTGGATTACCAATTATGGCTATACGTTGCTGACCTAGGGTATATGGCGAATATTCTGGAACAGGATTTTCACTTAAATTACCATCAATAACATCATAAAATGTTGGATCGGGACTACTAATTGTTCCATTACTTATGCCTTCTGCTTTAATAGCCTGTAACAATTCTAAAGATAAATTAATTTCGTTTTCTTCAGGCCATAATAACTCTCTTGATGTACCATCGCTAACTTTTAATGGAATTTCTATTTGGTAATAATTTTGAGTTAAATCGTTACCCATACGAATAAAACCAATTAAATCTTCGTCATTTAAGCCTGGTATTTCTCCTTCTTCAGCATGCATAAACATTCTAAGTTTTTTATACTGACGCATATCTAAATTAATATTTTTATAGACAGCTCTGGCATCTTGAGATTCTAATTCACAGACATCTAAAACTAAAGATTGTTCGTTTTGACGAATGACTGTATTATTATTATAAAACTCTTCTGGTTCTACTCCTGGTGGAGAAATATATGTCCCATTGTTTTCTATGGTTCCAATAACACCTACACTAAACTCTGTATTATCTAAACTTGGATCACCTCCATCTGCATCTAATGTTAATGAATACCTTCTCCAATCGCTTCTAACTAAATCTAAAGTACCAAAACGGAATACTGTTTTTTCTGTAAATTCTTTTAAATACATACGTGCAAAACGAATAGATCTAAAGTCTGAAATACCTCCAATTTCATTAGTGAATTCGTCTACTGGAATTCTAAACTGCAACCATCTTGGAGTAACAGATTGCCCATTTGGCAATTCTCTTACTTGATCTTCTTTTATGTCTACAATAAATGGGTTGTTTAAGTTTAATGTAGTAGGTTTTAAATCTAACTCATATTCATAATAACTATCAATGGTATTCATGGTGTTATCACGATTAATATCTTCCACATCTGGTTGTGTGGTAGAACCTCTGTCAGTATCTGAAAAAACATCTGGAGAGTTTCCTTCTAGGCCATTATAACGCTTGTAACGTTCAAAAATATCTCCTTCTGTATTTAAGAAATATGTATAATTATCGTTTGCTGGATCTGGTAAAGACGCATAATCTGTAAAAATTTGAGCTTCCTCTGAATCATCATATCCGTCGAAACCTACATCTTGATTGGTACGTTGATCTCCAGTTGTGTCAAATGCGTAAATTAAGGATTGGTTTTGAGGGTATACGGTTTCCCAAGAATCAGATGGAGGTAAAACACCTATTACATTACCATCTGCTGGTAATCCGTTTTCGTACACTTTTCTACCATCTTTAATAACATCTTCAGAAATATTACCAAGATTTAATACTAATTTCCCTCCTGGATTGGCGGCATTGTCTTGATAAGGATCTTGTAACCAAAACTCTATATATTCAACATTAGATTGTTCGAAATCTGTAGATGTTAGTTGTCTTGTAATCCCTGCCCAATTCTCAATTGGGTTGGTAAGTGTATTTGTTGACACATCGACATCTGATGTTTGAAAGTTGTAAGGTCCTCTTTCTGTAGGGTAAAATGCTAAATCTAACGTATTAACAACGGTAGTTTGTCCTTGTGCTATATCTTGGTTTGGAAATAATTCTTCTATAAAAACACGACTGGTATATAAATCTGAAATATCGTCGTCTGTAATTCCACTTGGACTTCTACTTCCGTAGAAAATAGGATCAATATTATACCAGTTTAACAAAGCTCTTTGATACCCATTTTGAATCCCATTTTCATCTTCGGTTGGATTTGAAAATACATTTAATTCTTTCGGTCTACTCGATAAAAACCAAGACTGTGGAGATTTTAAATCGATAGCATTTTGCGAGCCTTCAAAATCGTCGATATAGGAGGTTGCTTCTCCATCAAATTCGGTTCCTTTAGGAGATCCAGGAGTTAAATAAGCAAATTCACCTCTAACTGAAAGATTAGAAGGAACATCTGTATCGATATTTGGTAATTTATTTACTAAACGTGTAAAGAAGGGTACTTCGGTTGAATAGTTACCGTGAATTCCAAAAATATGATTGTTAATTGGCTCTTGATCGTAATTTGCTTTTTGGGTGATTGGTCTTTCACTTAAATGAAGCCATGTGGCACCTAAAACAAAATTTTCGTTAAATTGATGATCTACATTAATTCCTGTAAACCGCTTTGTTTGTTGTCCAAATACAGCGTTATTTTCAGTTGTCACTTGAATAGGTGTATTGGATGCTTTTAAAGCTTCATCAAGAATCTGGACAGTTCCTTGTTGATAATTTACGGTATAATCTATGCCTTCTACTAAAACACGGCCACCTGCTGTAACTTGAACAGACCCTCTAGGTACATTAAAGGCTCCTATTGGAATACCATCTCCACCAGTAGATTTATAACGTCCTTTAATTTTGAATTTATTTTTGTCTGCAGCCTCTAAAGCAGCAGTTTTAGTTTCCTTATAAAGAACATCGTAAACATATTTTGTTTGATTATCGTTATAAGTCATGTCATTATTATAATCTTCACCACCTAGTGCTAGTTTGTTAAATAAGTACTCTCCAAAAGGCTCAGCTTTTGTGAATATTATTTTTCCATTTTGTGGAATAACCGTAATTCCAGGAACAAAATCGAAAAATCCATCTCCATTTGTTTGTGGATCGCCATTAAAATTTAATCTATCTAAATTAAAGAGACGCAATAAGGTGGTGTTCTGGATTAAGTCTTCTGGTGGTGTTGAAGGTGTTACGGGGCTTCCATTAATATCAACACCAAAAGAACTTCCATCAGCTGGTGAAATAAAGTTTAACGGAGATGCTTCGTTATAGAAAATATTTAATTTGAAGTCTTCCTGACTTAACTGATAAGCTCCAGTGTTATAAATATTCTTCATCATTAAGTCCCAAATAGGCTGATTAACATTGGTAATAGGACTTTTTAACAATTTCAAAATTAAATTGTTATTGGTTACTGTTGTTATCCCTCCAGGGTTGGTATCTACTCCAGTAGCATCTAAACCATCATTAGCAAATTCTCCTACTTGGTACACTTGTCCTCCAACAGTATATTGGAACGCTACAGCAAGAACTTCATCGTTATTTAATCTTTGGTTCAACGAGATATACCCTAATTGAGTATCCACTGTATATTCTTGACCTTGTTGTAGTTTTCTAGCATTTTCAAGTTTTGCATAATCAGAACCTTCATTCACAGAATTAGATAGTGAACCAAAACCTTGTTGCACTGTAGCTATATCTCTAATTTGCTGGGTTAAAACAGAACCTGAACCAATTTGAGTTGGGTTATAATCGTTATTTCCATTATCTGGAAAAGCATTTGGTCCTGCATTAATAAATCCAGGAGGGATTGGTTGCAAATACATATTATTTGCATTCGGGTCTGGATTAGATTCCCCCAAATCTTGTAATGCAACAACATTTCGTACATTTTCTGTACTATTACTTCTATTTGTTACCCAAACTTCTATTCTGGTAATCTGCACATTAGAATTAATAAAAGGATAGTTTTCTAAGGATGCATCATATTTATCTCTAAAATAGTGCGCTAAGAAATAGTGTCTGTTTTCATCATATTCTCTAGCAAAAAAATCAAACTCTTCAAGGGTTCCTCCTCCTTGAGCAATAACAGTCGTTCTATCTGATTTTTGTTCAGAAAACACGCCTGTAATGGTTGTTTTTCCAAATTGTAACTCCGCTTTTACACCAAACAGACTTTGAGCTCCTGTAATTAAAGAACTGTTTAATGGCATACTTACATTACCCACTTCTATTTTTTGAATAATGTCGTCTTCGGTTGGTGTGTATTCTAACTTGATAAGATTTTGAAAATCGAAAGTAGATTCGGTATCGTAATTTGCCGTTACTTGAAGTCGAGTTCCTACTTTACCTAATAAACTCAAACTGATTCTTTGGTCAAAATCGAAAGTGAAGTTACTTCTATTTTGAGGTGAAAATGTAGGATTGTCTTGTTTTGTAAATAAAACACCTAAATCCATTTCAACAGAACCCTGTGGCACTACATTAATGGTATTACCTCCAAAAATAGTTTCAAATAAACCCGATCTTACATAAAACTCTGGAAGTAAGTTTTTTTGTTCTTCTTCTGCCCCTTCTTTCTTGCCGTCATAGGCATCAATTTTTTGCTTATAATAAGCTTTTAAATTTTCTTGAAGTACTAACTCTCTAAATTCTTCAGGAGTTAATATAATGGGGTAGTTAATGTTAAAATTACCAACTGTTTCTGTATAAATATATCTATCTGTAAGTGGATCGTAAGTATATTTAGATTCAATACTATTTGGGTTAGGCATATTTAGATTTCCTAATGCATAACCTGTACTAGTACTATCTTGTTCTGTTGGTGTTACCTGAGAGTATGAAAATACACTAAAAAGCATGAAAAGACTTAATACTGTATACTGCTTGATTTTTATTGAAAAAATATGGTTGGTTGTGCTCAAATCTTTTATAAATTTTTTAAAGCCTGTTTTATAATTACTTCGACACTTGCATCTGGCTGAATTGTTATAATTTTATCTACCACACGTTCAGATTGTTTTTTATTAAATCCAAGAACATCTAAAGCAGATAACGCTTCATCTTTATTCGTATTGCTTTTCTGGGTTGAAAGTTCGTCAATATCATACACTTTCAAAATTTTATCTTTTAAATCCAGAATTACTCGTTGAGCTGTCTTTGCTCCAATTCCTTTTATAGATTGTATTAAAGCAACATCTCCAACAGCTATTCCTTCCCTAACTTGTTTTGGTGTTAAAGATGACAACATGGTTCTTGCTGTACTAGCTCCAACACCACTTACTGAAATCAATAATCTAAAAATTTCTCTTTCTGCTAATGAAGAAAACCCAAACAACGTATGTGAATCTTCTTTAACTTGAAGGTGAGTAAACAATTTTAAATTTTCTTGATCAGGGATTTGCGAGAAGGTATGCAAAGAAATGTTTAATATATAACCTACACCATTACAATCTATAACAACATCGGTTGGATTTTTCTCAACAAGTTTCCCTTGAATATGTGTAATCATTAACAAAACTTTAATAAACTCTCAAATGTAATAAAATTATTCGCATTATAAAGCCGTTTATTTTTCTAATACATCTTTAATTTCTAGTTCTTTTTTTTCTTTTTGTTGTGCATCTATTACTGCTATAGCTGTCATGTTAACAATTTCATCAACACTTGCGTCTAACTGAAGGATATGTACAGGTTTTCGTAACCCCATCATTATAGGCCCAATAGAGTCTGAATTGTTTAGTTCTTTTAATAGTTTATAAGTAATATTAGCTGATTCCAGATTTGGGAAAATTAACGTATTTACTTTCTTTCCTGCCAATTTAGAAAATGGGAAAATGTCTTGAAGCATCTCTCTATTTAAAGCAAAGTCTGATTGAAGCTCTCCATCTACTGCTAAATTGGGATGTCTTTTATGCAAATAACTTACAGCTTCACGAACTTTTGTTGCTGTTTGGTTTTTTGAAGAGCCAAAGTTTGAATAGGATATCATAGCCATAACGGGTTCCATACCAAACATCTTTACAACACCAGCAGTCATTTGAGCAATTTTAGTTAAATCTTCTGCAGTTGGATTAATATTTATAGCAGTATCGCTTAAAAACATAGGGCCTCGTTTAGTCATCATTACGTTTGTTGTAGCAATTCGAGTTGAATCTGGAGCTAATCCTATAAGCTCTAATACAGGTTTCACGACTGAAGGATAAGATCTTGAAAAACCAGAAATCATAGCATCTGCATCACCTTCATTTACCATCATGGCTGCAAAATAATTTCGTTCTCTCATTATTTTTTGTGCAGAATACAATGTTTCTCCTCTTCGATTACGTTGTTCCCAATAAACTTTAGCATATTTATTTTTACGAGCCTCTTCCTCGTCCGATTTAGGATCGATAATCTCTACATCTGCATCAAATTCTATCTCTTCTTTTAATTTTTCAATGGCGTCTCTTCTTCCTAATAAAATAGGTATTGCTATTCCTTCATCAAATACAATTTGAGCAGCTTTTAAAACATCTAAATGATCTGCTTCTGCAAAAACCACTCTTTTTGGATTAATTTTAGCCCTATTTAATAATAATCTTACAATTTTATTATCAGAACCTAAGCGCTCTAAAAGCTCGTCTTTATATTTTTCCCAATTTTCAATTGGTTCTTTAGCTACTCCGCTATCCATAGCAGCTTTGGCAACTGCTGGAGGCACTTCGGCTATTAATCGTGGATCGAAAGGTTTTGGAATAATATATTCTTTGTTGAATGTTAAACGTGTTTCCCCATAAGCAACATTCACTTGTTCAGGCACAGGTTCTTTTGCTAATTTTGCTAATGCTTTTACGGCAGCCATTTTCATGGCTTCATTAATTTTGGTGGCACGAACATCTAAGGCTCCTCTAAAAATAAATGGAAAGCCTAATACATTATTTACCTGATTTGGATTGTCTGATCGTCCCGTTGCCATAATAATATCTTTTCGCGTATTGATTGCTAATTGATATTCTATTTCTGGATCTGGATTAGCCATGGCAAAAACAATAGGGTTCTTAGACATCGACAATAACATATCTGGAGTTAAGACATCTGGTTTAGAAAGACCAATAAATACATCGGCATCTTTCATGGCTTGTTCTAAAGTATCTATTTGTCTATGAGTAGCATACTCGGCTTTCTCAGTGGTTAAATTAGCTCTGTCTTGTCTAATAACACCTTTACTATCAAGCATGACAATATTTTCTCGTTTGGCACCAAAGGCCTGATATAGCCTTGTGCAAGAAATGGCAGCAGCTCCTGCGCCACTAATAACAATTTGTACGCGCTCTATGTTCTTTTTAGAAAGCTCTAATGCATTTAACAAGGCAGCAGCCGAAATAATTGCTGTTCCGTGTTGGTCATCATGCATGACTGGAATATCCAATTCTTCTTTAAGTCTTCTTTCTATTTCAAAAGCTTCTGGAGCTTTAATATCTTCTAAATTGATGCCACCAAAAGTTGGTGCAATCATTTTAACCGTTTGAATAAATTCTTCAATATTCTCAGTATTGACTTCAATATCGAACACATCAATATCTGCAAAAATCTTAAAGAGCAATCCTTTGCCTTCCATAACTGGTTTTGATGCTTCGGGACCAATGTTTCCCAGCCCTAAAACGGCAGTTCCATTAGAAATTACGGCAACTAAGTTTCCTTTTGCTGTATATTTATAAACATTATTCACATCTTTTGCAATTTCCAAACATGGTTCAGCCACTCCTGGAGAATAAGCCAGAGATAAATCTCTTTGTGTGGCATATTTTTTTGTTGGCACCACCTGAATCTTTCCTGGAGTTGGTTTTGCATGATATACTAAGGCTTCTCGTCGTTTACTTTGCTTGCTCATATTACTGATAATTCTTAATTACAAATGTAATAATACTAAAATTTAAACTCTAATGTTTTACCAGTTGAATATATAAAGTCTCTAGACAATACATCATTATTTTCTATCTTTACTTTAATTATATAGCAATATGCAAAAACATTTAAGGTTTCTTTTCTTTTTGATATCTATCTTTAGCTATGCACAAGACCCAGTAAACAACTTAATAGATAGCTTAAATCTTGTAAATAGCTCTGAAAATAAAATTAAACTTGCACAGAAAATCGCATTAAGTTTAAAAGAAAATGATTGGGATCGAGCAATTACCTATTTAGAATTATCTGAAAGTGAAGCAAAAAAAACAGATAAACCTGAGTCTTATCTTGCAGGCATTTATGTCAATGCAGGTAACATGTATAGCTCTAAAGATGTCTTAGATGTTACATTAGATTATTATCAAAAAGCATATAACATTTATTACAATGCTAATAATATTCCTGAAGCATCAAAAATAGAGAATAACATTGCCGTTGTTTATGCCAGATTAAACAATAAGGAAGAGGCTTTAAAACATTTTAAACAAGTCTATTTATATCAATTAAAAAAGAATGACTCCTTACGTATTGCACAAATACTGAATAATATTGGGACTATTTATCTGGAAGAAAACTTAGACTCCTCATTATATTATTATAACAAATCTCTAAAAATTTCTAAAAAAATTAATGACACGATTTTAAACGCTTATTTATATACAAATCTTGGTCGGATTTACGATTTAAAAAATGATAGTGTCTCTGCTCAAAATTATTTTAATAAAGCACTATTAACTATTAAGAACTCTAATCATGATAATGCAAACTCTTTTGTTTACCAATCGATATCTGAATATTATTTAAACAAAAGTGAAAATGATTCTGCAATAAGTTATGCTAATAGAACTTTAAATGTTCATGATGAAGCTGCATATAATTTTACTAATTTGAATGCTATAGAAACTCTTTTTACTGCTTATACTAATAAAGAAGATTTTAAAAGTGCTGTTCAATATTATAAAAAATACAACACATTAAGAGACAGCTTAAATATTGAAGACAAGGCTGTTAATGTAGAACGACTTAAACTTCAACAAGAGTATAAAACACGTTCTCAAATTAGAGAATTACACGAAGAAAAGCAACAATTCAAATATTTTTTAATTGGACTTAGTTTGATTATTGGCATTTTAGGCCTCCTTATTTTAGTTATAAAATACCGAAATCGAATGACTAAAAACCGGCTTGAAAAAGAATTATTAAAAACAAAACAACAAGAATTAAGACATAGTTTAGATGCAAAAAACAAAGTGTTAATAGGGAAAGCTATGACCGAAATGCACAGAACAGATATAGTAAACGACATTTTAAAAGATTTAAAACATATTAAACTAAAAGCTGTTAAAAAAGAAACCCAACAAGCAATAGACTTTATTTTAAAACGTTTACAACGTGATTTAAACACAGATATTTGGCAAGAATTTGAAGTTAGTTTCGAACAAGTGCATAAATCATTTTATAAAAATCTTACCAAAAAACACCCAGATTTAACACCTAAAGACCGAAGGTTATGCGCTTTACTTTTTCTTGATTTAACTTCTAAAGAAATCTCTCAAATTACTGGACAATCTTTCAAATCTGTAGAAAATGCGCGAACTAGATTACGTAAGAAGCTAGATCTAACCAACGAAAAAATTAATTTATCAACCTATCTCAACTCTCTTTCCCTTAATTAAAAAGATTTTTTAATTTTTTTTACTGATTGATTGTCAATTGTTTAAAATACAATGAGTGTGTTTATGTTGTTGTATTTTAAGGATTGAGTGTTTTAGCAATAGCTCTTTTTTTTTAATTCTTTTATCTCTGCTTTAGTTTTGCTTCAGCTAATACAGAACTATTATGGCTTCATCAAAATCTAAAAAGAACGAAACAAAAAGTTTGGAGGAATTATTAGAAGACTCTAAAATAAAAAAAGAAGCTCTTAAAAAGATTATTGATAAAATGAACAAGAACACTAATAAACACAATTAATTATGAAAAAAATTACTCTTTTAATGGTTTGTTTACTTACAACCATTTTTGCAAATGCACAATGGAATAGTGATACTGCTATAAACACCTTAGTATCTAATTCTAATGCAGGAGACACACAGTCTGTAGTAGGATCTAACGACTATACATACATCGTATTCTGGAAAAGTATAGCGTCACCAACAAATTACGAATTAAGAATTCAAATTCTTGATGATTCAGGTAATCAATTATTAGGGGCTGATGGTTCTTTAATAAGTAACACCATACCTATGAGTACATTTACACAAGTCTGGTCATTAATCTTAGATGACTCAAATAATGTATATATAGGACTTACAGGTACAGCAGGGAATGTTGGACGTGCTTTTAAATTAGACAGTAATGGCAACAACTTATGGACAAGTAATGGTCTTGATCTTGGAACGGCATATACTGTTAGAATACAGCCATTACCAACTGATGACGTATTAATTTCTAAGTTGAATGGCTCAAATTTTAATGGAGAAATTCAAAAATATGATAGTGATGGTGCAGCAATATGGGCAAACCCAACAAGTTTAGGTTCTGGAACAGTACCTGCAAATTTATATGAATTATCAAATGGTGATTTTATTTCAGTTTACCATGTTCTTGGTTCTGGAATTACATCTACCATGTATGCACAACGATTTAATGATTCTGGTGTAGCGCAATGGGCAAATCCAACTCAGCTATTTGCAAGTGGCAACAATACAGCTTATAATACAACTTATTTTGGCGCTCAAGATGGAGATAACATCTACTATTCCTACAAATTAGCCCATGATAGTAGGTTTGATGCCTATGTACAACGCATTAATCCAGATGGCACTTTACCTTGGGGAATTACTGGGATGGATTTTGATATTAGACAAACAAATTATGAGCAAGAAATTCAAATTGCATATCAACCAGGTTCTACGTCAATTTGGGCTTTATGTAGATATACTGATGCTGCTCAAGGCCAAGTAGGTATATATATTCAAAGTTTTGATAAAACTACTGGAGCCCGACAACTTACAGATAACGCGAAAGCAGTGTATACCATAAGTAATCTTGGTATTAGTCCTGTAGGTAATTTTAGATTAACAAATTCTGGACAACCTATTTTCTTAACTGCAATAATTGATAATAGCCTAAATGTAAACCTTTTAGATTCTAACGGGGATTTTGTTTGGACAGAGGGAACTAAGCCTTTAGCAACATCCACAGGAAGTAAATCTCGTATAAATTTTCACGCATTTTCAAACAATGATTTTGTGACCACTTTTGTTGAAAATAGAACTGGTACTTCTTTAGCATATGCACAAAACTTTACAGATAATGCGTTGTCTATAAACGAAGTTGATGAGATTGATGATTTACAATTTATAAACCCAATTACAAATCGTTTAGAACTAAAAAGTAATCATACAATTCAAGAAGTATCTGTTTACAATACTTTAGGACAATTAATAAACAAAATAGAAAAAAATAACAGTAATACACTTACAATAGATTCTGAAAACTGGAATCCTGGAATGTATTTAGTTCATGTAAAAACCACACAAAATAAAAATCAAGTGGTTAAAATTATTAAAGAGTAGTAATTAGATTGATTAATAGTTGTTTGTAAAAGCTCTTTTGAAAATTTCGAAAGAGCTTTTCGTTTTAAGAATCTTTTATAAAATTAATATTCCGTTTTAAACCTGAATATTTGGTTCGCTTAACTGCCGATTTCTTAAATACTTTTTTAAAAGTGTCTTCTGTAATCTCTTCCCAATCTTTTTTGGACATGGACAGCAATTCAGGATGCGGATTAAATAAAGGCTCATTATGAGCTTTTGAAAACCGATTCCATGGACATACATCTTGACAGATATCGCAACCAAACATCCAATCGTTAAATTTGCCTTTAAATTCAGTTGGAATAGTTTCTTTTAACTCAATGGTGAAATACGAAATACATTTGCTTCCATCAACCACATAAGGTTCTGTGATGGCATCCGTTGGACACGCATCAATACATTTAGTACAAGTACCACAATGATCTGAAGTAATACCATCATATTCTAATTCCAAATCAATTATCAATTCAGCTATAAAATAGAATGATCCCACTTGTTGTGTTAGAAGGTTACTGTGTTTTCCTATCCAGCCTAAACCTGATTTTGCGGCCCATGCTTTATCCAGTACAGGTGCCGAATCTACAAAGGCTCGACCTTCCACTTCGCCAATTTCATCTTGTATTACATGTAATAAAGATTTTAATTTATCTTTTATAATAAAATGATAATCTGTTCCGTAGGCATATTTAGAAAGTTTAAAAGTGTTGTCTAATTGAGTTTCTGCAGGATAATAATTTAACAATAAAGACACAACACTTTTGGAGCCTTCAACTAATTTTGTTGGATCTAAGCGTTTATCAAAATGGTTTTCCATATAGCTCATTTCTCCATGACTATTATTTTTGAGCCATTTTTCGAGTCGTGGTGCTTCTTCTTCTAAAAATGTTGCTTTACTAATACCACAAGATATAAAACCGAGACGCTTGGCTTCGGTTTTTATAAACTGACTGTATTTAGATTTATTTTCTATCAAAAGATTCTTTCTTCAAATCTTAGAAACGCATTTTTTGGTTTCAAAGTAATTAATGGTGTTATCTCAATTGTATCAAATTCGGCATGTATTTTAAATTTAGAAACGAGTTCGCTTACAGCTATTATCATTTCAAACATCGCAAA
This sequence comes from Flavobacteriaceae bacterium LYZ1037, assembly GCA_003144015.1. Taxonomy (GTDB): domain Bacteria; phylum Bacteroidota; class Bacteroidia; order Flavobacteriales; family Flavobacteriaceae; genus Xanthomarina. The sequence continues at coordinate 186,275 of QFWS01000006.1, forward strand.
ATTATTCCCTATACATTTTCTTGGTCCAGCCCCAAACGGAAAATATTGAGAAGAGTATTTTCGGCTTCCATTAACAAATCGTTCAGGCAGAAAAGCATCTGGTTGTTCCCATAAATCTGGATGACGATGTATTTCATAAACTGAAAATAATAGATTGGAGCTTGGTTTAAACACCATGTCTTTAAAACGATCTTCAGAAACATTTACTCGATCTATAAAATAAACTGGAGGAAACAATCGCATAGATTCTTCAATAACTTGCTGACAAACCTTAGACGAAGTTACTATGGTCATTAAATCATCCGTTTCTTTTTTAATTTCTATTATCTCCTGATGAATTTTTTCTTGCCAATCTGGATGCAATGCTAAAAGCTGAAAGGTAAAAGTTAATGCATTTGAGGTGGTTTCATGACCAGCTGTAAACAAGATTAGAATCTCATCAATTAGTTGTTCTTCGTACATTGCGGAACCATCTTCATATTTAGCATCTAATAACATGTCTAATAAATCATGTTCTTTTACTTCTGATGCTCTCCGATCGGAAACAATTCGTTTTAATATTTGACGTGCTTCTTCAGTTAACGCAAGATGTTTTTTAATATTTCCACTAATAGTAAACCACCATCCTAAATAAGGTTGACGTAGCTCTTTAACTAGCATTTTTTGAGCTGCTTCAGTTATGTATTGAAGCCTGTCTATATCTTTTTGATTTGCAGCACTACTGAACAGAGATTTCACAACGGTTTGAAACGCTAAATCGTTAAGAATTGGAAATATATCCATAACATCATTAATACTAATTCTTGAGTACTCAGTGAAAATAGCAAGTTTAATAGTTTCTAATAAATTCTCTAATTGTTTTTTATGAAATGCTGGCTGAATTAGTTTGCGTTGTTTTTTCCAGTGTTCACCTTCAGAAGTAAGTAATCCTTTACCAACATATTTAGCCAGGTCTTCTGTTTGAATTTTAGATTTTATATAATTCTTTTGATTTTTCTGGAGCACATATTCTGCAAAAGCTGCATCTCTAGAAAAGTAAATGGTGGTATTAATACCAATATTTAAACTGAAAGTATTCCCTTTCTCTGAAAAGTTTTTATGATGAAATGGTAAAGGGTTTTTTAGAATATTTAATGAATGCTTTACAAACTGCGATAAAGGAACTTTAGGTATGTTATTATTAATACTCATGACAATGTATTTCCTTTTACGGTAGGATGAAAGTCTGAAGCGAATTCAGAATAACATTATATTTTTTTTTAAAACAAACCACCTTGAACAGGACCTTTTACCCTTCCTAGATGTTTATATGCTAATTCGGTGACTTCACGTCCACGAGGTGTGCGCATGATAAAACCTTGTTGAATTAAGAAAGGTTCATACACCTCTTCAATAGTTTCAGCACTTTCGCTTACAGCTGTTGCTATGGTTGTTATTCCCACAGGACCTCCTTTAAATTTATCGATAAGAGTTGTAAGGATTTTATTATCCATTTCATCTAGGCCATGAGCATCTACATGTAACGCTTCTAAAGAAAATCTGGCTATTTTAATATCGATTTTTCCATCTCCTTTTATCTGTGCAAAATCTCGTACACGACGTAATAACGCATTTGCAATACGAGGTGTTCCTCTACTTCTTCCAGCTATTTCTACTGCTGCTTCCATAGAAATTGGAACTTTTAAAATGTCTGCACTACGTTGTACGATAGTAGTTAATAATTCGGTGTTATAATATTGAAGTCGGCTTTGAATACCAAAACGAGCTCTCATGGGTGCTGTTAATAATCCAGATCTCGTGGTTGCTCCTACTAAAGTAAAAGGGTTTAGATTAATCTGAACTGTTCTGGCATTTGGACCAGACTCGATCATGATATCAATTTTATAATCTTCCATAGCCGAATACAGGTACTCTTCAACTATAGGGCTTAATCTATGTATTTCATCAATAAACAAGACATCTCTTTCTTCAAGATTTGTTAATAAACCTGCTAAATCTCCTGGTTTATCTAAAACAGGTCCTGATGTTACTTTAATTCCAACGCTTAATTCACTTGCTAAAATATGTGCTAAAGTGGTTTTTCCTAAGCCTGGAGGACCATGAAATAAAGTATGATCTAATGCTTCTTCTCTTAAATTAGCAGCCTGAACAAAAATTTGTAGATTTTCTAATACCTGATCTTGACCAGTAAAATCATCGAATGATAAGGGTCTTAACTTTTTTTCTACATCCAGTTCTTCTGGTGTAAAATTATCTCCTGTTGGATCTAGGTTTTCGTTCATACATCACAAATATAAACAAAAAGCCTTTCTAAAAATAGAAAGGCTTTGGTTGAATTATATATAGAATTTCAATTAATGTTGAAGCTCTTCTTCTCCTTCTTTTAAAGGTACATTTTGAGGAACAAAATCGACATCATGACCTGGTTTACTATAGTCATAAGCCCAACGGTACACATGAGGAATTTCTCCTGGCCAGTTTCCATGCATATGCTTAACAGGTGCAGTCCATTCTAAAGTTGTAGATCTCCAAGGGTTTTGTGGTGCCTTTTTTCCGAAGAACATGCTTCCGAAGAAATTGTATAGAAACACTAATTGGAATACAGCTCCAATAATTGCAAACACTGTAATAACAACGTTTACATTTGCTAAATCATCAAATAATGGGAAATTAGAGTTTGTATAATAACGTCTTGGTAAACCAGCCATCCCAATAAAGTGCATTGGGAAGAAAACGCCATAAGCACAAATAGCTGTTACCCAAAAGTGAATGTATCCTAGGTTTTTATTCATCATTCTACCAAACATTCTTGGATACCAATGATAAACTCCTGCAAACATTCCATAAAGAGCAGAAATACCCATTACTAAGTGGAAGTGAGCAATTACAAAATAAGTATCGTGAACATTAATATCTAAAGCAGAATCTCCAAGAATAATACCTGTTAAACCTCCAGTGATAAAGGTAGAAACAAAACCTATTGAGAAAAGCATGGCAGTATTCATTTGTATATTACCTTTCCAAATGGTTGTTATCCAGTTAAAAGCTTTTACTGCTGATGGGATTGCAATTAATAACGTTGTGAATGTAAATACAGAACCTAAAAATGGATTCATTCCTGAAATAAACATGTGGTGACCCCAAACGATAGTTGATAAGAATGCAATGGCTAAAATAGAGGCAATCATGGCACGGTAACCAAAAATTGGTTTACGGGAGTTTGAAGCCATAATTTCAGAAACAATTCCCATGGCTGGTAAAATTACAATATATACCTCTGGGTGTCCAAGGAACCAAAATAAGTGTTCAAACAATACAGGTGATCCTCCTTGATAATGCAACACTTCACCTTGAATAAAAATATCTGATAAGAAGAATGATGTTCCAAAACTTCTATCCATTATTAACAATAACGCAGCTGATAATAAAACTGGGAAAGAAACTACACCAATAATAGCAGTTACAAAAAATGCCCAAATTGTTAGAGGAAGTCTTGTCATAGACATTCCTTTAGTTCTTAAGTTTATAACAGTTACTATATAATTTAAGGAACCTAATAATGATGATGCAATAAAAATAGCCATAGATACTAGCCAAAGCGTCATTCCCATACCAGATCCTCCTTGAGCCATAGGTAAAGCACTTAATGGAGGGTAAATAGTCCATCCTGCAGCAGCTGGTCCAGCTTCAACAAACAGTGATATAAGCATAATTATTGCTGACACAAAGAATAACCAATATGAAATCATATTCAAGAATCCTGAAGCCATATCTCTTGCGCCAATTTGCAATGGAATTAATAAGTTACTAAAAGTTCCACTTAAACCTGCTGTTAATAGAAAGAATACCATGATGGTACCATGAATGGTTACTAATGCTAAATAAATATCAGCATCCATAACTCCTCCTGGAGCCCATTTTCCTAATAAAGCTTCGAACAGTATATTTGGTTCTTCTGGCCATGCAATTTGAATACGAAACATAATGGACATTAATACCCCTATAACACCCATAATAGTACCAGTAATTAGGTACTGTTTTGATATCATTTTATGATCCTGACTAAAGATGTATTTAGTCACGAACGTTTCTTTATGATGATGTCCGTGATCGTCGTCGTGTGCGTGAGTATCTGCGTGTGTTGACATAATCTAATATATACTTTTTAAAACCGTTTCTTAATTACTTAATTAAAGAATTTTTAAATTCTTTTTGTTCTTTTATCCAAGCGTCGTACTCTTCTTGAGTTTCAACAATAATATCCATTTGCATGTTATAATGCGACTTTCCACAAATTTTATTACATAACAATAAATAGTTGAATTCGTAAGGGTCTAAAGCAGCTTCTCCTTTTGCTACTAAATCTTTACTCTTTTCTTTTCTAATATTATTAATGTTTGCCACTTTTTTCAACATTTCTGGAGTTTGTCTCATTTCAGCAGTGGTTACTGTAGGCGTAAATCCAAATTGAGTTATCATGCCAGGAACACAGTTCATTTGTGCTCTAAAGTGTGGCATATAAGCTGAATGAAGTACATCTTGAGAACGCATTTTAAACAAAACTGGTCTACCTACTGGTAAGTGTAATTCTGATACAATAATATCATCTTGAGCGTTTGGATCTGATTCATCTAGACCTAAAATATTTGCATTATCTAAGTTTATTAACCTAACATTTGCTTTTCCTAAAGTGTTGTCATTACCACCATATCTTGCTTTCCAGTTAAATTGTTGCGCATATAGTTCTATAACTAAAGGATCATCATCTTCATTTACATTCATTATACTATTCCATGTAAATAATCCGTAGATAATTAAACCAGCTAATACAATAACAGGAATAATAGTCCAAATAGCTTCAAGGGTGTTATTGTCTGCATAGAATAATGCTTTCTTGCCTTTTTCACCTCGATATTTATATGCAAAATAGTGTAATAGATATTGTGTAATTGTTTGCACAATAAATATAAGAACCATGGAAATAATCATTAAATTATCTATTTCTGGACCATGCTCAGATGCAGAATTTGACATTAATGGTAAATCTCCCCATTTTACAAAACAAACTATAGTGATGATATAGATGAAAGCTAAGAAAGCTAGCATCATATAAGCATTCATCTTGTTATCATGATCTGTTGCTATTTGGCTATTGGATACTCCTACTTGAGCTAAATCAAATATTTTAACCATTTGCCATATGGCAACAGCTACAAAAAATACTATTATTATTGTTAAAAAAGCTGTCATTGTCTTTTCTCTTCTTTAATTAATTTTTAATAATGGAAATGTTCACTTTCCTTTAAGAATGGGTTTCTTTTTACTATTAATGGTGCTTTAGTTAAAGCTGTAAATACGATAAATAAGAATAGTCCTGCGAATAACATAATGGAGCTAATTTCAGGGATTCCAAAAGCCCATCTATCTCCAACTGTAGCAGGCATAATCATTACATAAACATCGATATAATGTCCAACTAAAATGATAATTCCAGCCATAAATACAAACCAAGGAATTCGTTTATAATCGCTATTCATTAGCACTAAGAATGGGAATACAAAGTTTAATACTAGCATCCCAAAGAAGAGCCCGTTATAATCTTGAATACGCGTTACAAAATAAGTAACCTCTTCTGGTATATTGGCATACCAAATTAACATGAATTGAGAGAACCATAGGTAAGCCCAAAAAATGCTGAATCCGAACATATATTTCGCTAAATCGTGAATATGACTATCGTTTACTATTTCTAAATGTCCTCTAGACTTTAAGTAAAGAGCAACAAAAGCAATAACTGTAATTCCACTTACTGCCATTCCTGCAAATACATACCATCCAAACAAAGTACTAAACCAGTGTGGATCTACACTCATAATCCAGTCCCAAGACATAATAGATTCTGTATAAATAAAGAATACTAAAAATGCTGCTGAAATACGAAATGCTTTCTTAAAGTTACTATTGTCGTCTGAAGTATCCTGAGCTATGGTAAATTTACGTGCAAAATGTCTATACAAACTCCAACCCGCAATAAAAATTAATCCTCTAACAGCAAACCAACCTAAATTTAACCAACTTGCTTTAGCTTGAATTAACTTATCGTGAGCTACCACGTCTGGATCCATCCAAATAAATATATTATAATGACCTATTGTCCCTGAAGCAACAGCAATTGCTAAAACTATAAGTCCTCCAGGTAATACATAAGCAGTAATTCCTTCCATGACTCTAAATAGAACTGGAGACCAGCCTGATTGCGAAGCAAATTGTATTGCATAGAATGCTAACACACCAAGTGCAATCATAAAGGAGAAAAAAGCAGCAACATATAACGCAGACCATGGTCTGTTAGCTATTTGGTGTTGTACATGTTCCACGTGTTTTTTATGAGCATCTGAATGAGATTCTACTCCTTCACCATGTGTTTCTTGTGCATGATTTTCATTAGCTGCTGCATCATGAGATGCTGTTTCATGGGTAGCTTCTTCAGCATGACCTCCACCATGATGCGAAGTTTCTTCTGCCAACATGGTTTCAACGTCTTCAAAAGATTTATGAGATGTCATAAAACCATATCCTACACCTAATAGTCCTAAAATTATTAAGGCTATAGAAAATGTCTTTAATTTATTTGAGATTGTGTACATATCTATATTTAATCTTTATCTTTCTTACTTTTCTAATTTAGCTTTTAAATCTAATACGTATGCAACAACTTGCCAACGTTCTTCTTCATTAAGTTGATTTGCATAGGAACCCATGGTGTTTTTACCATAATAAATAGTGTGATAAATACTTCCTTCTGTAATAGCTCTTCCTATATCGTCATACTTTGGAATACCTAAAATCTTTTCTCTTTTCACAAGGTTTCCTTGACCATCACCTTTAGATCCATGACAAATTCCACAGTAGATATCATAAAGCACCTTAGCTTCCACCAAGTCTATTTGAGTAGAGTCTAATGGACTTTTTAAGTTTGTTTTAGCTAACATATAACCTTCAATATCGTTTGCGTAATCAAAAGGCATATGACCTCTAGCTATAGATCCTTCAGCAGGTAATTGTGCTTCTACACCAGTTCTAAATGCATCAGATTCTGAGTATGCTTCATAACCTACAGATTCATACATGTTTGGCATGAATTGATAATTAGGTCTTGAGTCGTTTTGACAAGACACAAAAGATGCAAATACTAATGCTATTATCGTTATTTTTACTAAGCTCTTCATATGACTATATTAATGTGCTTCTTCTTTTTCAATTAATTTAATTTCTACTGCTCCAGTTTCTTTAAGCAAGTTTTCTAACTCACTTTCGTTACCATTAACTGCTATTTCCATTAAAAAGTGATCGTCCGTGGTTCTTAAATCTGGATTTTCAGCTTTTTTAAATGGCCACATTCTACTTCTTAAATAGAAGGTGATAACCATTAAGTGTGCAGCAAAAAATACGGTTAGCTCAAACATAATTGGCACAAAGGCAGGCATGTTTTCAATGTAGCTAAAACTTGGTTTACCCCCAATATTTTGAGGCCAATCTTCAATCATGATATAATTCATCATCACAATAGAAACAATTAAACCAACACAACCATACATAAAAGATGCAATAGCTATTCTTGTAGGTGCTAATCCCATAGCCTTGTCTAGTCCGTGAACTGGAAAAGGTGTGTATATCTCTTCTATATGATGTTTTTCTGCTTTAACTTTTTTAACAGCAGACATTAATACATCATCATCAGTATAAATAGCGTGAATTACTTTTGAAGTTTCCATTGTCTACGCGTCGTTTTTTGATTTATTAACTTGGCTACCAGAAGTTCTTTCGTCTGCTCCTGTTCCTACTAAACTATCTCCTCTTTCTCTTATATTTTTATAGCGTTCTCCTGAAGATTTTAAAATAGTCTTCACCTCTGCTTGAGCAATTACAGGGAATGTTCTTGAGTATAATAAGAATAATACAAAGAAGAATCCAATAGTCCCTATAAATATTCCAATATCAACAAATGTTGGAGAGAACATGGTCCATGAAGATGGTAAATAATCTCTGTGTAATGAGGTAACGATAATTACAAAACGTTCAAACCACATTCCTATGTTTACTATAATTGAGATAAAGAAAGAAAACATGATACTCGTTCTTAATTTCTTAAACCACATAAACTGTGGAGAGAATACATTACAAGACATCATTGCCCAGTAAGCCCACCAGTAAGGTCCTGTTGCTCTATTTAAGAAGGCATATTGTTCGTATTCAACACCTGAATACCAAGCGATAAATAATTCTGTAATATAAGCTACACCAACTATAGAACCTGTAATCATGATGACTATGTTCATTAATTCGATGTGTTGTACAGTGATATAATCTTCTAGATTACACACTTTTCTCATAATAATAAGAAGTGTGTTTACCATAGCAAATCCAGAGAATACTGCTCCTGCAACAAAGTAAGGAGGGAAAATGGTAGTATGCCAACCTGGTACTATAGATGTTGCGAAATCAAAAGATACAATAGTATGTACAGAAAGTACTAAAGGTGTTGCTAAACCAGCAAGAACCAAAGATACTTCTTCAAAACGTTGCCAATCTTTTGCTCTACCAGACCAACCAAAACTCAATAAAGAATAAATTTTCTTTTGGAAAGGCTTGATTGCTCTATCACGTAACATTGCGAAATCAGGAAGTAAACCAGTCCACCAGAATACTAATGAAACCGACAAATACGTTGAAATTGCAAATACATCCCAAAGTAAAGGTGAGTTAAAATTTACCCATAGTGATCCAAATTGATTAGGGATTGGTAATACCCAATAACCTAACCATGGACGACCCATGTGAATTATTGGAAATAAACCAGCTTGAACTACTGAGAAAATTGTCATTGCTTCAGCAGAACGGTTTATTGCCATTCTCCATTTTTGACGGAAGAGTAAAAGTACTGCAGAAATTAACGTTCCTGCGTGACCAATACCAACCCACCAAACGAAGTTAGTAATATCCCAAGCCCAACCTACAGTTTTATTTAAACCCCAAGTTCCGATACCTGTTGATATTGTATAAATAATACATCCTATTCCCCAGAGAAAAGCTACTAGTGCTATAGAAAAAACTATCCACCAAGATTTGTTTGCTTTACCTTCAACAGGTCTTGCTACATCCACCGTAACGTCGTGGTATGATTTTTCGCCTGTAACTAAAGGTCTTCTAATAGGTGCTTCGTAATGAGACGCCATAATCCTTTTATAATTATTTTCTTAATTCGTTTTATTATGCTTCGGTTGTATTTCTCACTTTAGTATGATATTGCACGTTTGGTTCTGTGCCTACATACTCTAAAAGGTGATACATACGATTATCTTCTAAAAGTTTTGCAACTTTACTGTCTTTATCATTAATGTCTCCAAAAACCATTGCCCCATTACCACATGCTGCAGAACAAGCCGTTTGGAATTCGCCATCTTTAATTTCACGTCCATCACGTTTGGCATCAAGAATTGTTTTTTGTGTTTTTTGAATACACATTGAGCATTTCTCCATAACACCACGAGAACGAACAACGACATCTGGGTTTAAAACCATACGTCCTAAATCATCATTCATATGATAGTCAAATTCATCATTCTCACTATATAAGAACCAGTTGAAACGACGCACTTTATAAGGGCAGTTGTTAGCACAGTAACGTGTACCTACACAACGGTTATAAGCCATATGATTTTGACCTTGACGCCCATGAGAAGTTGCAGCTACAGGACAAACAGTTTCACAAGGTGCGTGATTACAATGTTGACACATAACTGGTTGAAAAACTACTTGAGGATTGTCTGAAGCATGCTCCATTTCACCAAATTCGCTTAATGAACTTCCTAATCCTGAAATATTTTCTTTCTTCTCAATGTCTTCCGCAAAAGATTCTTCAGATGAATAATATCTATCAATACGTAACCAGTGCATATCACGACTCTTACGTACTTCTTCTTTTCCTACTACTGGCACGTTGTTCTCTGCATGACAAGCAATTACACAAGCACCACATCCAGTACAAGCGTTTAAGTCTATAGACAGATTAAAATGATGTCCAATGGTACGATCATATTCATCCCACAAATCAACTTCTGGTGAAGTAACCGGAGTTTCAACGTGATTTAAAGACACCACAGGAATTGCATTCCATTCAGATTTGTCTTTGGTATTGAATATTTCTAAAGTGGTTTCTTTAATAATATCACCACGACCCATTAAGGTGTTGTGCAACTGTACAGACGCAAATTCGTGCATCCCTTGAGCTGCAGAAACACTTACATCTTGTACATTATTAAAATTATGGTATAACTTATAGGCATTAACACCCGTTTTCATTTCATTTTTTAATCCAGTTGTTCTTCCATAACCAAAAGAAAGACCAACAGATCCTTTTGCTTGTCCAGGCTGAATAATTACTGGAACATTTTCAATAGTCGTTCCATTAACGGTAACATTTGCGTAACTACCATTTAAACCACCATTTGCTACGTGTTCACTTTTCAATCCTAATGCTTTTGCATCGTCTTTTGAAACCGTTAAATAGTTATCCCAAGACGTTCTTGTAATTGGATCTGGAAACTCTTGTAACCAAGGATTGTTGGCTTGTTTTCCATCCCCCATTCCAACTTTTGTGTATAGAGACAACTCCAATCCTGCAGAAGCAGTCGATGATGCTAATGCTCTTGCAGCTGACGCACCTGAAACAGATGCAGTTGTTGTAGTTTGTTCAGTAGCTGTTGTGGTTTCTTTATCTTTATTTAATCCCAAACCTGTTGCAACATCTTCAATAATACCACCTACAAAAGTTTTATCATCTGTTGCTGTTGCAGTTGCATTGGTTCCGTTTGAAGTAGAAATCGCTCCATTAGAAACAAAAACACCATCGTGCAATGCTTGACTAAATGAAGAACCTGCTAAAATATTTTCGTTCCAAGTTTGCTTGATATAATCGTGATAAGAAACATCGTTTCCTGTCCAATTTAACAAAGCATCTTGAAATTGTTTTGTATCGAATAATGGACGAATTGTTGGCTGCATTAATGCAAAATGTCCTTTTTTCAATTCTACATCTCCCCATGATTCTAAATAATGTGGAGCAGCAGCAATATATTGCGTTTGTGTAGATGTTTCGTCTGCTTTTAATGAAAAGGTAACCGATAATTCTGTTTGTGTTAATCCCTCAGCAAAGTCGGCTGCATTTGGTAATGTATATATAGGGTTAACACCACTCATGATAATAGCACCTACTTTACCTGCTTTCATTTCGGCAACTAAAGTATTAACTGCTTTATCGTTTCCTTGTCTTATTTTTATTGGTGTAGCTGCATCAAATGCTTTAGAATTCAAATAGTCATTAATTTCTAAAACGACTGTTTGTGCATTTACATCCTGAACTCCAGTTACTACGACACCTTTACTTCCTACGCTTTTTAGTTGAGAAGCAGCTTTACTTACAGCTGTTAATATGTGTTCTGGTAAATCGACAGAAACAGACCCTCCAACAACTTCACTATATAATTTAGCTAAAACTAATTTTTGCTGACTTGGAGTTACTGGCACACGCTTATCTGCATTAGCTCCAGTTAATGACATGTTAGATTCAAACTGAATGTGACGTGACATTTTTCCTTTAGTTGGAATACGTCCAGCTGCATAACCAGAGTCGAAACCTCCACCTTGCCAATCGCCTAGGAAATCTCCTCCTACAGAAACAATTGTTTCGGCTTTAGAGAAATCATAACTAGCTAAACCTCTTTCATTGTATTTTGCTTGGTAAGCATCTAGTGCAGCAGACTCAGATACCGCATCATAAACCACATGATTTACATTGCCGTATTTTTGTTTAAATTCTGAAATTAACTTCGAAGTAGAAGGGCTAGCAAATGTTTGAGTTAACAACACTATTTGTTTTCCTGAACCACTTAATTCTGTTAATTTTTGACTAACCTCAGCGTTTAAATCTTCCCATGAAATATAGCTATCTCCTTTAACAGGACCTTGCATTCTCATGCTATCATACAGACCTAAAACCGATGCATTTACCCTAGCATTAGCACTACCACTAGTAGTTGCCAAAGTATTATTTTCAATTTTAATTGGACGACCTTCACGAGTTTTTACTAAAACACTAGCGAAATCAAATCCATCTGCAATGGTTGTTGCATAATAGTTTGCTACACCAGGAATTATTTCTACTGGCTGCACTACATAAGGTATGGATTTAATAACTGGCCCTTCGCAGGCTGCCAATGATGCAGCAGCTGTACTAAAACCAACGTATTTTAAGAAATCACGACGTGTTGTTTTCGAACTCTCTAACGATTCTTTATTACCTAAAAACTCATCAGTAGGAATTTCTTCAACAAACTCATTTTGTTGCAGCGTCTCAACAATAGAACTATTTTCGTTTAGCTCTTCAACACTTTTCCAGTATTTCTTGTTTGATGACATATTATATAATTGAATTACTTCTTAATAATTTTAATATTTCTCTTAATTGAGATTTTCTTTTTATGGAAATTACTAAAATTCTGCTTTTAGTAATGACATTTACCACACTCTAATCCACCCATTTGCGCAGCAGTTAGTTCCTCTACCCCATACTTTTTAGATAACTCTTCGTGAATTTTAGTATAGTATGCATTGTCTTTAACTTTTACGTTTGTATCTCTATGGCAATTTATACACCACCCCATTGTTAAAGGAGAATATTGTGAAACAATTTCCATTTCTTCAATAGGTCCATGACAAGTTTGACATTCTATTCCAGCCACAGATACGTGTTGCGAGTGATTAAAATATGCGAAATCTGGTAAATTATGAATTCTTACCCATTTAACAGGCTGTGTTTCCCCTGTGTATTTTTGATCGGCATCACTCCAACCTACTGCATCGTATAGTTTTTTAATTTCTCCATCATAGAACTCTTTACTGTATTCTTCTGTTGCAGTAGTCTCTGCAACTTCATAAACAGATTTATGACAATTCATACAAACATTTAATGAAGGAATACCTGATGTTTTACTAACACGTGCTGATGAATGACAGAATTTACAATCTATTCCATTATCACCTGCATGTATTTTATGAGAGAAATGTATAGGTTGTACTGGTTGATAGCCTTGGTCTACACCAATTTGCATCATATAGCCATATAGGTAATAACCACTAGCTAATAATAAAAAGATAACAGTTACTAATACTAAAAATTGATTCTGAACAAATGCTTTCCAGATCGGAACTCCTTTAGTTTCAGTTACATCAACATTTTTAGCTTCTGCAAAACGATTTAAAGTACGTCTTACTAATAACAATGCCATTGCTAATAATGCAAACAACAAAGCTAAAGCTCCTAAGATTATTTTATTTGAAATTCCAGATTCTGACGATGCTTGTCCAGTTCCAGAAGCTGTAGCAACTTCAACTGGTGCTGGAGCCTCTTCGGCTGTATAAGCTAATATATCGCTTATATCTTGATCTGACAGTTGTGGAAATGCCGTCATAGCTGCACCTCCATATTCATCATAAATCTTAGCTGCATAAGCATCTCCAGACTTAATAACACTTGAACTATTACGTATCCAAGCAGCAAGCCATGCTCTATCTAAGCCTTGTTCATCTGCAAGCTTCTGCTCGATATGACGAAGCGCTGGACCAGTCATCTTCTTATCTAATTTATGACAAGCAGCACAATTGGCGTTAAATAAAGATTTACCTTTAGCTGGATCGCCCTCTTGAGCGAAAATTGAAGTTGAAATTGTTAGAATAAAAATTAAACTTAACTTAAGAATATTTCTGCCTAACTTACGGTTACTCACCTGTTTCATATTAATGGTTGAATTAACGTCTAAACTTTGGTATGATTTTTTCACTAATGTGAATGAAAAATACAATTATAAAATCTCTCGCAAAAGTAACATTTAAAGTCGATTTTGAAAATGTTAGGGAAGTGTTAATTGCTAATTTAGAGGAGTTCTAAATAATAAATACCTATAAAAATTAGTTAATAAGGCATACATTTGCATTAAAATTTGTTGAAAATGAAATTATTAAACATGAAAATAAGCACATTTACAGTTGTTTGCATTCTTTTTGTAAGTCAGTTAAGTTATGGGCAACAAGGCACAGTTACTATCAATCAAAATAAGGATATTGACAAATTGTTGGTCTTAAAAAAAGAAATAAATGAATCTGAGAACACATCAGATCGGTATAGAATTCAAATTTATTCAGGAAATAGATCTGAAGCAGAAAAAGCACAGAGTAATTTTAGAAATATGTCTGTTGATTTAAAATCGAAATTAGTTTACGAAACACCAAACTATAAAATATGGGTAGGTAATTTTAGAACTAGACTTGAGGCAGACAGAGCTTTAGTAAAAGTAAAAGCCAAGTTTCCAACAGCTTTTATTTTTAAACCAAAAAAGGAGAAAGAATAGAGGTTTGTGTTATTAAAATTACTACTTCAATATTTTTATAACCTATTGATAACAAAAAACAGCGACCAAATTGGTCGCTGTTTTTATTTATATTGACTTAGAAACTATTTCAATTTCTTTTTAACTTCAACTTCATGATAAGCTTCAATAATATCGCCTTCTTTAATATCGTTGTAGTTTTTAATTTGCATACCACAATCATAACCTTTGGATACTTCTTTTACATCGTCTTTAAAACGTTTTAATGACGACAATTCACCTGTGAATACAACAACACCATCACGTATTAATCGGATACCAGAATTTCTAAAAATCTTACCTGAAAGCACCATACATCCAGCAATACTTCCAATTTTAGAGACTTTAAATATTTCTCTAATTTCGGCTGTTCCAGTAATTTCTTCTTTAAGCTCTGGTGACAACATGCCTTCCATTGCATCTTTAAGGTCGTTAATAGCATCGTAAATAATCGAGTACATTCTAATATCGATTTCTTCTTTGTCTGCTATTTGACGTGCATTACCCATTGGTCTCACATTAAATCCTATAATAATAGCATCTGAGGCTGTAGCTAATAATACATCGCTTTCTGTAATTGGTCCAACACCTTTATGTATAATATTTACTTGAATTTCTTCGGTAGATAATTTTTGGAACGAATCTGTTAATGCTTCAACAGAACCATCTACATCACCTTTAAGAATGATATTTAATTCTTGGAAATCTCCAAGAGCAATACGTCTTCCAATTTCGTCTAATGTAATATGACGTTGCGTTCTAACAGACTGCTCACGTTGTAATTGAGTACGTTTAGTAGCAATTTGTTTCGCTTCACGTTCGTCTGCAAAAACACTAAATTTATCACCTGCTTGTGGTGCGCCATCTAATCCTAAAATAGATACAGGCGTTGATGGGCCAGCTTCTTTCACTTCATTTCCACGCTCATCGTGCATGGCTTTCACTTTTCCACTGTTTTTTCCTGCTAATACATAATCTCCAACTTTTAAGGTTCCAGCTTGAACTAAAATAGTAGACACATATCCACGTCCTTTATCCAAGAATGCTTCTACAACTGTTCCAACAGCTGGTTTATTTGGATTTGCTTTAAGCTCTAATAATTCGGCTTCAAGTAATACTTTTTCTAATAATTCTTTAACTCCAGTTCCAACTTTAGCAGAAATATCGTGAGATTGCACTTTACCTCCCCAATCTTCAACTAATAAATTCATATTAGCAAGACCTTCTTTAATCTTTTCAGGATTAGCTGCAGGTAAATCAATTTTATTGATAGCAAAAACAATAGGAACTCCTGCTGCTTGAGCATGAGAGATTGCTTCTTTAGTTTGTGGCATAATATCATCGTCTGCTGCTGCAACAATAATAGCAATATCTGTTACTTGAGCACCACGAGCACGCATAGCTGTAAAGGCTTCGTGACCAGGTGTATCTAAAAAGGCAATTTTCTGTCCATTTTCTAGTTGTACTCCATAGGCTCCAATATGTTGTGTGATTCCTCCAGATTCTCCAGCAATTACATTTTCCTTACGTATATAATCTAATAGAGATGTTTTACCATGATCTACGTGACCCATGACTGTTACTATTGGTGCACGTTCAACTAAATCTTCTGGTTTATCTTCAACTTTTTCTATTGATTCTTCTATATCTGCAGTTACAAATTCTACTTCGTAACCAAACTCGTCTGCAACAATACTTAAGGTTTCAGCATCTAAACGTTGGTTCATGGTAACCATCATTCCTAAAGACATACATGCAGAAATAATTTGCGTTACAGATACATCCATCATGGTTGCAACTTCGTTTGCAGTTACAAACTCAGTAACTTTAAGAGTTTTACTTTCAGCTGCTTCTAATTTTTGGTCGATTTCTGTTTGCTCCCTATGTTGGTCTCTTTTATCTCTACGATATTTAGCTCCTTTACCTTTACTAGATTTTCCTTGAAGTTTTTCTAGTGTTTCACGAACTTGTTTTTGAACTTCTTCTTCGCTAGGCTCTTCTTTTACAACATTTCTTCTTCCTTTACCTGCTCCAGGTTTTCCTTTAAACCTGTCATTTCCACTTCTTGGGGCATTACCACTTCCTGTTCCTGGCGCACCAGCTTTACTTATACGACGACGCTTTTTCTTGTTAGAATTAGCAGATTTATCATCTTTTTTCTTGTCGTCTGTCTTTTTCTTAGGTTTTTTAAATTGCGATAAATCTATTTTATCACCAGCAATTTTTGGCCCAGAAAGTTTTTGATATTGTGTTTTTAGTTTTTCGTCTTCAACAGGGGCTTCTACATCTTTATCTTTAGAAGCTTCTACTTTTACAGTCTCCTTTTTTGGAGCTTCTGTTTCAGTTTTTTTAGTTGCTTTTTCTTCAACCTTAGCTTTTGGCTTTTCGGTTGCTTTTTCTTTAGGCTTTTCTTTTTCTTCTACAGCTTTTTTGTCTGTAGACTCTTCAACTTTCGCTTGAGGTTTTTCAACTTTAACAGTTTCTTCCTCTTTTTTAGCAGGAGTTTCGGCAGCTTTTTTCTTTGGCTCTAAATCTATTTTACCAACTTGTTTTGGTCCAGAAAGCGTAGATTTTGCTTTTACAACTTCAGCTTCAGCTGCTTTAGCTGCAGCTGCTGCTTCTCTTTTTGCTCTAGCTTGTTCCTTCTCTTCAATTTCTCGTTCACGCTGTTCTTTTAAAGCTTCTTTTTCTTTAAGCTTAGCCTCACTAACTTCTTGAGACGCCATTTTTTTATTGGCATCCGTTTGAAATTCGTCAGAAAGGACTTGATAAACCTCGTCTGAAATTTTTGTAGTAGGACGTTTCTCTATTTCAATGCCTTTGGTATCTAAATACTCAACAGCACGATCTAAAGAAATGTTTAACTCGCGTAATACTTTATTTAATCTAATAGTTTCAGCCATAAATTGCCTTTAATATAACCTAAATATATGTTATTCTTCAAATTCTTCTCTAAGAATTCTTATAACATCATTAATTGTTTCTTCTTCTAAATCTGTTCTTTTTACTAAATCTGCAACCTCTTGTTCTAGGATGCTTTTAGCTGTATCTAAACCTGCTTTGCTAAATTCTGCAATGATCCAGCTTTCTATTTCATCTGAAAATTCAGATAATTCAACATCTTCTTCTGCGCCTTCTCTAAACACATCAATCTCATAACCTGTTAATTGTCCAGCTAATCGAATGTTATGACCTCCACGTCCAATGGCTTTACTAACCTCTTCTGGTTTTAATATAGCTTCTGCACGTTTGTTTTCTTCATCTATTTTAATAGATGTTACACGAGCTGGGCTTAAGGCTCTGGTAATATAAAGCTGTAAGTTACTTGTATAATTAATAACATCGATATTTTCGTTTCCAAGTTCACGAACAATGCCATGAATTCTTGATCCTTTCATCCCAACACATGCTCCAACTGGATCTATTCTATCATCGTAAGAATCTACAGCTACTTTTGCTTTTTCACCAGGGATCCTTACCACGTTTTTAATAGTAATTAAACCGTCGAAAACTTCAGGTATTTCTTGCTCGAATAACTTCTCTAAAAATGTTGGAGAGGTACGAGACATAATAATGGCCGGTTTATTACCTTTAAGCTCTACGCTTTCAACAATACCACGAACATTATCTCCTTTTCTAAAAAAATCTGAAGGTATTTGTTTTTCTTTTGGCAAAATAATTTCGTTTCCTTCATCGTCTAACAAAATTACTGCTCTATGACGAATATGATGCACTTCTGCAGTATATATCTCACCAATTAGATCTTTAAATTGTTTATAGATATTGGTATTGTCGTGTTCGTGAATTTTAGAAATTAAATTTTGTCTTAATGCTAAAATAGAACGACGTCCAAGATCGATTAGTTTTACTTCTTCAGATACATCTTCACCTACTTCAAAATCTGGCTCAATTTTACGAGCTTCAGTTAAAGATATTTCTTGATTTGGCTCTTCTACTTCACCATCTGCAACTACTATTCTATTTCTCCAAATTTCTAAATCTCCTTTATCTGGATTAATAATAATATCAAAATTATCATCGTCTCCAAATTTCTTTTTTAAGGCATTTCTAAACACATCTTCAAGAATCGCCATTAACGTTACACGATCTATTAATTTATCGTCTTTAAATTCCGAAAAAGAATCAATTAACGCAAGATTTTCCATATCTCTATTGAATTAAAATTTTATCATAACTTTTGCTTCTACAATATTTTCGTAGGCAATTTCTGCCTCATTTTGTACAGTAATTTTTCCTTTACCAATGGGTTTAGGTTCTCTCGATTTCCACTGCACTTTAATGTTATTATCTGTTGCATTAATAAGATCTGCTTCTATAACTTTATCTGCCGTCTTTATTTCTAAAGTTCTACCAATGTTTTTCTTGTACTGTCTTACATTTACTAAAGGAGTCGTTGCTCCAGCCGAAGCTACTTCTAAAGCGAAATCATGTTCTTCTCTATCGATATTATGCTCGATAGCACGACTTATAAACATGCAATCTTCTACTGTAACGCCATGATCGCCATCAATAACTATTTTAATAGCATTGTCTTCTGAAATTGAAAAGTCGATTAAAAACAGATGTTGTTTTTCTTCTAATCCTTCGTTCAATAAATTTTCAACGGTTGTTCTAAACATTTTTTGGTATAAAAAGAGGGGACTTTTCGTCCCCTCATATCTCTTAATTCTTACAACGCTGCAAATATACAATATTTATATTGAAATACAATATTAGTAACGCTTTTTACTAATTTAATGGTATATTAATTTCTTGAGACACTAGGTCTCCTTGATTATTAAAACCATTGATTATGAGTTTTAAACCCGTAAAATTTTCTTTAGCAATATTAATATAATTGGAAGTATTTGGTCTTAAGATAAAATTTGGAATCCAATCTATTGTCCCATATTTTTCCAAAGCAGTTTGACTATTAAATATTAAGCTTTGTTCTTTAGATAAATCTATAGATTTAGTAAACCCAAAAGTGGTTTTACTTGAAAATATTTTTGTTTTATCTGGGCTGCTTCTTTCAGAATTTAAATAATCTTCTGGCTTTTTTAATTCTACCATTATCACGCCATTGGAACCTTGTATTCCATAACCTGCACCAGATCTATTTAACTTAACAACTTTTACATCTTCAGCTCGAATATCTGTCAAGATAGATGGATGTGAAATCACTCCGTCAATAATAAGTAAAGCATCTATTGGTCCATGAATAGTATTAACACCTCTGGTTCTAAAAATAACCTGAGAGTCCCCATCACTATCTACTACTGTTTTAAGTTCATAAAATTGGTCCAAATAATCAAAAAGTGTACAACCTATACACTCTATATCGCTTTTTGTTTTTTGTCTTGTAAAGCCATTCCCTAATTCTCCTGGATTATTTATGTAACCAACGTCTGGAAATTCATCTTCAACAACTTCTTTTTTTCTTTCCTTTCCAAACAACAAGACTTCATTTAATTGTTCTCCTTCAAAAATAACATGGAATTGATCTTCAACTGCAACAGACTTTGCAGCATGACTTTTATTTTTTAATTTTATATTTTGCTTTATATCAAGAATCGAATCTACAGGGTACTTTAGTTTTTGATCATCTATCTTAAAATTAGCAACCACCACTTTACCTATTGGATTTAACAAAGCTAGATCGTATTTTGATGGATGATACAACAACAGATTATTAAAAGAAAACTTATTCTTATCCACAATATTTTCTATAAGTGCGTAACCATTTTCCTTAGAGGTAAACAGCACTTTATATCCATTTAAATTGTTAAGATGTGTTATTATCTCTCCAGAGATGGACATACCATTTTCAACTTCTCTTATTACGACTTCTTTACTCGCATCAAGAATATTGTTTTTTGGATTTACAAATTGTAAAGCAAGATCAATATTCTTAAAGTTATTAATTTTAGACACATAAGGCGAAATTAAAAAGGCGTTATAAATGGTATTGAAACTATTGTTTACGATACTTTGTTCTGGCAAAATAGAAACGCTGGTGTTGGCTTCTATATATCTGTTAAGCATTTTTAAATCTAAGGTTAAGGAGTCTTTGGTTTCTTTAGATTTATCAATACTTAATTCAATATTTTTGTTTTTATCATGAAAAAAACGTCTAGTTGAGATGGTCTCATTTTTATTAGTGAAGAGTGAAATCATGTTAACTCCATTGAATAAACTTTCTTCATTGACACCTAATAAATAGCTATTTGTGTCTTTGGATACTTTAAAAGGAATGACTGACTTACATGTGTTATTTCTATGGATAACTGCCAAAATGGTTTCATTGTCGTATTTAATTGCCGTATCATTATTAACCCTAATGGAGAAACGCACTTCTTTTAAACTTGAATTATTAGATTCATAATGAATCACAAAGCCTTCTTTTTGAGCTTGTGGAACAGCTATTTCATACACTTTATTATCATGGGTGATTTTAAAATAATATTCTTGTTCAGGATAGCAAACAAAATTAACGGAACCCAATCCGTCTTTATTAGAGACCAATTTACCAAGAACCACATTGTTAAAAGAATTTATCAATTCCCCTTTTGTTTCTAAGGGCAAACCGTTTAAAGAAATTTTATAAAACAAGGTATTATTAGCTTCTGAAAGCAACACATCGCTTTCTGGGAAGAACGCCACTTGAATTCCAGTTTTTTGCTCTACTAGAGAATCATCATATTCATTGTTATCTGCAATAGAGCTTTTGTTATCCGATAAATTTATAATTTGAATTTCGCTAATATTTTTCTGATTAAAACCTGCATGATAGTTGGTGTCTAACACTAAATAATAAATGCCAGAATTTAATTCTTTTTCTAATTCAATACTTCCATTTACCGTTCCATTCTCAACAAAAACCAATTGATGTTTAATTAGTTCCTTTTTAAAATTATACATACTTAAATGTAGGTTCGTTGTAATTGGGCTCGGTAAATTTGTATTATCACTAACTACATATGCCTTATAATTAATAGGTTCTCCAGAAAAGTAGGTCGTTTTATTAGTATGTAAAAAGAACTTTTCTTTGGATAGGTTTGAAAAAATAGGATTTGAATTTATGAAGGTAGTAGCTTCATTTTTTAATTCATCTTGTGAGAAACTAAACGAGCAAACAAAACAAATAAATACCATGGTTAGGTGTTTCATATAAAATAAGATTTTTTAACGTAAATGTTTTGTATTCAAAACAATTCACACTAGGAGCACCTAAATATAAATTTATTTTCTTAATTTTAAAGACATATAATAACCAACTATGAAAAAAATTCTTGTACCCACAGATTTTTCCCAAGAAGCAGAAAACGCATTAAAAGTAGCTGCTCAATTAGCTAAAAAATACCATGGTGAAATATTTTTAACCCATTTATTGGAACTTCCCTTGAGTCAGGTAGACGCTTTAAGTAGTCATAGCGAATTACCCGAAGCAGTATTTTTCATGAAATTAGCTCACAAAAAATTTCAAGATGTATTAGCAAGGGATTATCTTAAAGATATTAAGGTACATGAGTATGTAGATTTTAATCAATCTTTTTCCGGGATTGCAGACACAGCAAAACAAAACAATGTCGATTTAATTATCATGGGGTCTCATGGTGCTTCTGGTTTTAAAGAAATGTTTATTGGATCTAATACCGAAAAAGTGGTTAGAACATCTGAAGTACCAGTTCTAGTTATTAAAAATGAACATATTAATTTTGACATCAATGAATTTGTATTTGCATCAGATTTTAAAAATGATAATAAGGAAACATACAAACAGGCAACTCGTTTAGCAAAAGCCTTTGACGCAAAACTACATCTGTTAATGGTCAATACGGCAAATAATTTTACAACAACGGAAGTCGCTAAAAAAAGGATAACCGATTTCATAAAAGGAACTGATTTTAGTGACTACACCATCAACATTTATAATGATGAAAATGTGGAAAAAGGTATTCTAAATTTTTCTCATCAAATTGATGCAGATTTAATTGGCATTAGTACGCATGGCAGACAAGGCATTGCCCACTTTTTAAATGGTAGTATTAGTGAAGACTTGGTAAATCATGCAAAAAGACCAGTGATTACATTTAAAATTTAACAAGATGTAAAAACACAAAAAAGCCTTTCTATTAATTTTGAAAGGCTTTTTTTGTGTTGGTTCACTTGGACTCATTTTGACTACACTCTGTATAAACTTGTCGCTAGATTTGAGTCCATAAAAAAATCCCAATCAAATTAATGATCAGGATTTAAATTTACTTGTTGGCCCACTAGGGCTCGAACCTAGACTCTTTGGTACCAAAAACCAACGTGTTGCCAGTTACACCATGGGCCATTCTGGTATTGAGGATGCAAATTTAAAACAATATTTTGTTTGCACAAGTATTTTTTGCAGAAAAAAAAATCTAAATACTTAACGTTTCCTTAAAAGTATTCTTGATAAGATAATTATTGTTAAATTCGCTTCTTCTAACAAACATAGATTTTATGACACATTTCAGCTTTAAAAAATGGAATACCCTTTTAGGTTGGTTCTCCTTTTTAATTGCATTAATTACGTATAGCTTAACTGTAGAGCCTACTGTAAGCTTCTGGGACGCTGGGGAATATATACTAACCTCCTCTAAACTTCAGGTAGGACATCCACCTGGAGCGCCACTTTTTCAAATGTTTGGCGCCTTTTTTTCTATGTTTGCTTTAGAGCCTAGCCAAATTGGTTTGGTTATGAATTTAATGAGTGCTGTTGCCAGTGCTTTTACTATTTTATTTATGTTTTGGAGTATTTCTTTACTTCTAAAAAAACTAGTGAAACATACTGGCGAATTTACGCAATCTAAAAAAATAGCAGTTCTTGGAAGTGCACTTGTAGGAAGTTTAGCATTTGCATTTACAGATTCATTTTGGTTTAATGCCGTTGAAACTGAAGTGTATGCTATGGCAACTTTAATTATGTCTGTGTTGTTTTATTTAGGATTGCGTTGGGAACAAGACATGGATAACTCTCGTGGAAATAGATGGCTGATCTTAATTGCTTTTATTATCGGACTTTCTTTTGGAGTACACTTTATGGGACTCTTAACCATTCCTGCTATTGGATTAATTTATTATTTTAAAAATTATAAAACGGTAACCATAAAGAACTTTATTATTGCTAATGTAATTTCAGTAGCTATTTTATTATTTATTTTTAAATTGCTATTACCTAACGCTTTAAAGATCTTTAGTGCTTTCGAAATCTTCTTTGTAAACTCTATTGGTATGCCTTTTAATTCCGGGACGATTATAGCTGGATTACTTTTAATTGCTGCTTTTTATTTTGGAATAAAATATACCAGAGATAAAAATTACAAACATGTAAATACTGGAATTTTATGTCTATTATTTATTTTTATTGGGTTCTCTTCTTGGCTCATGCTGCCAATTCGTGCTAATGCCAATGTGGTTGTTAATGAAAATAATCCTTCAGATGCCAGAGAGCTATTAGCTTATTATAACTTGGAACAATATCCTGAAACACACTTGTTTTATGGTCCTTTATTTACAGACCAATACTCTGGATTAGATGAAAAT
The DNA here is from genome assembly GCA_003144015.1 of Flavobacteriaceae bacterium LYZ1037. Lineage (GTDB taxonomy): Bacteria > Bacteroidota > Bacteroidia > Flavobacteriales > Flavobacteriaceae > Xanthomarina. The sequence continues at coordinate 210,334 of QFWS01000006.1, forward strand.
GAGCCTTATGTAGACGACAAGCCTAATTATGAAAAAGATTATACAACTGGTAAATATGTGATTATTAACGATTGGAAAAACGCCAAACAAAATTACAATCACGAACACGCTTCAGTCTTACCACGAATGTGGAGCCAAGAAAATGCAGAGAACTACATGCTTTTTTCTGGTTTTTTAGATTTCAAATTGAAGCCTGAATTCCAAATGGAAAACGAATTACGTAAGACCATTTCAGAATTTAAAAACGATGTAACTCAAGGTGTAGTAGATTATGAAGATTATCATAATTTTTTAAAACAGTTTGGACAATATATTATCGTTGAAAAACCATCTCTAGGAAGCAATATTGCCTACATGTTAGAATACCAATTAGGCTACATGTACTGGAGGTATTTTTTATGGAATTTTGTTGGAAGACAAGACGATATTCAAGGTAGATATGACAATCATGGAAATTGGCTAAGTGGCATCAAACCTATTGATGAATGGCACTTGGGATTCTCTCAGGACAATTTACCAAGCGATGTTAAAAACAATAAAGCCAGAAACACTTATTACTTTTTACCTCTTATTTTAGGGCTTATAGGCTTGTTCTTTTTATATAAAAAAGACAAAAAGCTATTTTGGGCCATGTTGGTGTTTTTCCTATTTACAGGTTTAGCAATTCAATTTTATACTAATGTTAGACCTTTTGAGCCAAGAGAAAGAGATTATTCGGTTGTTGGCTCGTTTTATGTCTTTGCCATGTGGATAGGATTTGGCGTTTACTCATTGTATGAAATGATTAGCAAATACACATCCGCAAAATTCTTAGCTCCTGCAGTTACAATAGTCTGTTTGGTTTTAGTACCAGGAATTTTAGTAGCCAATAACTGGGACGATCATGACAGATCTGGAAAATACACAGCCAGAGCGATGGCCAAAATGTACTTAGACTCCTGTGCCGAAAATGCCATTTTATTTACTATTGGAGATAACGACACCTTTGCCTTATGGTATGCCCAAGAAATTGAAGGTTACCGAACAGATGTTCGAGTTGTAAACACCAGTTTATTTCAAACAGATTGGTATATCGATCAAATGAAACGCAAGGCTTATGAAAGCGATCCGATTCCATCGCAACTAACCCACGATCAATATCGTTATGGCACTAGAGATTATATCATGAAACGCTTGATTTCAAGAGATACCATGTACATTAAAGATTTCATGGATTTTGTCTCTAGTGACAACCCTAGAACTAAATTTAAATATATTTTAGAGCAACAAGGTGAAGACCCCAGTTTTTATCCTGCACAATATATAAAATCCAACTATTTTCCAGTTGAAAACATTAAAGTACCAGTTAATAAAGCAAATGCCTTAAAATCTGGTATTGTAAAAGAGAAAGATGCTGATAAAATAGTAGATTATCTAGATGTTACCATTACAGATAATGTGCTTTATAAAAACAGATTGCTTATGTTAGACATTGTAGCCAATAACGATTGGAAACGTCCAATTTATTTTACTGGTGGTGCTTTTGGTAACGAAGATTATATCTGGATGAAAGACTACCTTCAATTAGATGGTATGTGCTACAAATTAGTCCCAATAAAAACACCTGTAGATAGAGCTAACCCTTTTGATATGGGTCGTGTAGATGCCGATTTAATGTATGAAAAAGTAATGAAATGGGATTGGGGAAATAGTGGAGACCCTAATATTTATCACGATATTGAAACACGTAAAAACTCTATAACCTATAGAGGTAATCTAGCAAGACTTGCAGAACAATTAATCAATGACGAAAAGCTAACAAAAGCCGAAGAAATAGCAGATATAGCCATGGATAACATGCCTGTTGAACAATTTGGTTATTACACTTTATTAGAACCTTATATTGGTGTTTATTACGAAGTAGGTTCTGATGAAAAAGCACAGAAGCTTTTTAAAGATGTATCGAAAAAGTATCAAGAAAATCTCACGTACTTTAGTAAATTAGATGTTGAAAGTCAATACAGACTAATTGAAGATATTTTAACTGATATAGAACGCTACAAAGGCATACTAGATGTGTTGCAAGAATATGACAGAGATTTTTATAGAGATGAAACTAAAATATTTACAAACTATTTAAATCTATTTAGTCATTTTTACCAAGGTGAAGACAACGAACCTCAACCTCAGTTAAATCCAGATCTTCAACAAGAAGAAGCTTTAGATAGCCTGCTTCAAGATTTAAATAATTAAATACAATGGAATTAATTCCTGCCAAACTACCTCTATTGGTTAAATGGTTATTCCCCAAATATATATGGAATATCCAAACAGAGGAAAAAGTTATTTATCTCACTTTTGATGATGGGCCTACACCAGAAATAACCCAGTGGACTCTTGATATTTTGGAACAATTTAAAGCTAAAGCCACTTTCTTTTGCACAGGGGATAATGTGCAAAAGCATCCTGAAATTTTTCAGGGTATTGTAGAAAAAGAACATGTCATTGGCAACCATACGTACAGTCATCCACATGGTTGGAAAACATCAACTGAAACCTATTTAGAGAATGTAAAACAAGCTCAAGATATTATCAATTTCCAACTACAAAACGCTACATTAAGCAAGCAGCAATCGGCAGTCAACAATCTCTTTCGTCCTCCTTATGGGCAAGTTACCAAAAAACAAGGTCGAAAATTAATCGGTTTAGGCTACAATATTATTATGTGGACTGTCTTGGCTATAGATTGGAGTGAAAAAACCAATAAGGAACAGTCCTTAAAAAATGTGATTAAGAATGCTAAGCAAGGAAGTATTGTGGTGTTTCATGATAGCGAGAAAGCCTCAGAAAATATGCAATATGCTTTACCAAAGGTGCTAGAATATTTTAGTGAGAAAGGCTATCAGTTTAAATCTTTAACGCCAACTATGTTTAGAATCTAAACATATTCTTGGATGATACCAATTAGGGTATTGGCATCTTGCTCGCCGCTATGTCGCCATTTCATTTCGCCATTTTTATAAATAATCAATGTAGGCAAACCTTTAACTCTAAGAGCTTCAGCTAATTCTTTATTTTTATCCACATCAATCTTAATAACTTTCGCTTTATCTCCTAAAGCAGCAGCAACATCTCTTAGAACAGGATGCATGGCTGTAGATTGATCATTCCATTCAGTAAAAAAATCAAGTAGTACAGGAATATCTACATCTATAAGTTCCCCAAATTTTGACATACTTTTAAAGTTTTAAGTCAAATGATTATATACAAACCTACGTATTTTTTTTTTATGTTGTACATAAGCCTTATAAATAGTAAGTCTTCAACAATCTATATATTAAATATACACATTTTTTAAGGAAGAAAATAGCATTCTTTTTATTTAAGCTAAATCTGGCCCTTTTTTAAGTTCAATAACAGTTATTTCTGGCCAAATCCCTACTCTACCAGGATAACCAAGATATCCAAATCCCCTATTAACATTAATATATTGATCTGTTTCTTTATAGATTCCGGCCCAATACTTATATCGCCATTTTATAGGACTCCACTTAATCCAACCCGGAATCTCTATTCCAAACTGCATACCATGTGTATGTCCACTTAAAGTTAAATGGTATTTATAATCATCGTCTATAACTACATCTTCCCAATGAGAAGGATCGTGACTCATTAAAATTTTGAAATCGTTTTTATTTATGTTAGCTGCAGCCTTTTTTAAGTCTCCTGCCTTTTTAAAGGGACCTCTTCCCCAATTCTCAACACCAACTAAGGCAATACGTTCGCCATTTCTTTCAATGAAACGACTATCGTTTAAAAGTAAATCAAAACCAATGTCTTTTTGAATTTGTATTAATTCCTGAAGATTTTCATGTTTTTTCGCTTCTGTTTCCCAAGTTACATAATCTCCATAATCGTGATTTCCAAGAACGGAAAATTTTCCATCGGTTGCTTTTAATTTCCCAAAAACATCTTTCCAAGGAATCATTTCGGATGCCTTATTATTTATCATATCTCCGGTAAAGAATATGGCATCAGATTTTTGCTCATTCACCAAATTAACAGCGTATTCAATTTTTCCTTTGTCGTCAAAACTGCCAGAATGAATATCGCTAATTTGAGTTATTTTATAGCCATCGAAAGCAGTTGGTAAATCTGTAAAATGAAGCGTGTACTTTAACACTCGGAAATCATACTTTCCTTTATACATGCCATACAACAAAGATGAAAAAGGAATAGCTGCCAACCCAAGTGCAACTTGACTTATAAACTTTCTTCTTGTTGGAACATGGAAATTCTTTTTAGAAGGTGAAAATTTGTGATACAACCCTGTAAGAAATCGAACAATGTCTTCACTTAACAAAATTGGAGCAATCACTAGGCTAAATGACATAAAAGCTAGTAAAAATCCAAAAGCTTCACTTTTTGGTTGAGATAACACACGACTATCTGATGCGATAGTAAATTGAAAAATAAAATTTCCTACTACTAATAAAGCTAAACCTACAAATAAGGCATAAAACCACTTGTTTTTAGTAAGTGTTTTTATAGCTTGATAACCATAAGCTACTAAAATAATATAAATAATGGCTAAAAGTATCCAACGCATCAATTTCAAAATTTAATCAAAGATAATTGAATGGATTCATTATCATCAATTTATAAAAAACTTTAACCATCTGTTAAGATTTATTATTTTTCCTATTTAGAAATTCTGTAATTTAATAAGCATATTTAGAGATGCTTACTTTTTTTTATTTTGTTGTTCCTGACTCATCAGATTATGACTTGGGAAACCCATTAATGTAAGAGGTAAAAATTCATATAGACAATGTAAAAATGCTAATCATTAAAACTAAAACCAAAGTATCGAAAGCATGTATGTTACTGGAATTAGGTTAAATGTAAAGGGTTGGAATAAAACACCATTTAACATGCAATTAATTAAAGCTTTAGTTTTATAAATTTAAATATGAACAAATGAACAAAAACAATCTTATTATTTTTATAAAGTTTAAAATATGTACCTTGTTAAAACACAATCAATATTATTCGCTTTTGAGATCGACACTGTTTATTTTAATTCTTCTAATAACTTCATATGCTAAAGGACAGAATAAAGATTCTGAAATAGATAGTTTGAAAAATGTTATAAAAACATCTGCTAATGATTCTGTTAAAATGATTACCTATAATGCGTTACGACGAGCAACTTATTATACAGATGCAGAAACATCAAAAACTTACACAAAAAACTATTTAGAATTAGCTACAAAATTAAAAGATTCTCATCATATTGCTTTAGGTCGCTTCTTTCTTGGAAATGCTGAAGTTCTTGCTGGAAATTATGATACAGCATTATCTAACTATATCATTGCAGGAAATTACTACGAAAAGGAAAAAGATTCATCTCGACTTTGTTCTGTTTTAAATTCAATTGGTGCAGTTTATGAAAAAACACGTAATGATTCTTTGTCTTTATTGTATTACAAACGCTCCTTAAAAATTAGCAAATCGATTTCAGATAACCGAAGAAGTGGTATAGCGTCAATAAATATTGGAAATATTTACAATGAACTAGGCGACATTGATACGTCTATCACTTTTTTAGAAGATGCCATTTCAGATTTATCTATCGACCCAAATCACCAATCTTTCTTGATTCTCGGGGAGGTAAATTTAGCTAATGCTTATGGTCAAAATAAAGAATATAAAAAAGCATTTAACCTCTATCAAGAGATTTTAAAAAAAGTAGATACTATAAAAGATGTCTATAACCAGGCCAATGTATTGAGAGGAATTAGTGATGTGTTTGTTCATCAAAAAGAATATAAAAACGCATTGCCATATGCTGAAAAAGCATTTCGTATTTTTAATGAAAACAATTTTACCGATGATAGTTTTCAATTAATTCCTGAACTCATTGAAATTCATGAAGCTAATGGCAATTATAAAGAAGCTGTGACTTTATATTCTAAATACACCAAGATAAAAGACTCCCTATTCACTGAAACAAAAGATAAAAATATAGCTGAAGCAGTTCAGAAATATGAAACAGAGAAAAAAGATGCTGAACTTAAACTTCTTAAACTTGAAGGAGAAAAAAAAGATCAACAAAATAAGTTATACATTGCTTTAGCTTTCGCTGGATTGCTTATAGCTGGACTTTTAGGTTTTTTTGGTTATAAAAACATGCAGAAAAATACCGTTTTAGCCAAACAAAAAAAATTATTAGAAGCGACTTTGAGTGAAAAAAATACGCTTTTAAAAGAAGTGCATCATCGTGTTAAAAACAGTTTCCAAATTGTGTCTTCACTCCTCTATCTACAATCTGAAAATACCGATGATAAAGAAGCAAAAATAGCCATTAAAGAAGCAGAAAACAGAGTCCGTTCTATGGTACTCGTACACCAAAAATTATATAATAAAGAGGAACTAGTTGGAATTAATACCAAAGAATATATAACTGATTTGGTAAAAGACATTTTTGAAAGCCATCAATTTCAGAAAAAACCCATAGCCTATCAATTAGATGTAGAATCTTTGGTTCTAGATATTGAATCCATTACTCCCATTGGTCTAATTTTAAACGAACTTATTATAAACGCTTTAAAGCATGCATTTCAAGATGTCACAGACAAAAGTGAACTGAAAGTCCTTTTTTCAAAAGAAAACAACGAGTTGGTTTTAAAGGTAATAGACAACGGTAAAGGCTTTGAAGGTGAAATTAAAAATTCGTCCTTTGGCATTACATTAATGAATGCCTTATCCAAAAAATTAAAAGCGACTTTAAGTTATGTTTCTGCTCATAATAAAGGAACTGAAGCTGTTTTAAAGATTAAAAAATTTAATATCCTCTCCTGACTTTAAGATTAAATATTTTTATTCACTAAAAAAAAACACTTATTCACTTAGTTTTTAAACACTTTCGATTAGATTTAAAGTAGATTTCATAAAACAATTTGTATTATTTTGAAATTATTAAGCATATACATCGTTGAGGACGAGCCATTAATTGCTGCTACTATTGAAACTGCTTTATTAAAGCAAGGCTTCAATGTGGTTGGCAATGCAGAAGATGTAATTTCTGCCCTCAAAGATATTACTATATATCAACCTGATTTAATTCTGGTTGACATTCAGTTGGATGGATCAAAAGATGGTGTAGATTTGGCCCTAGAGCTTGACAAACAACAAATCCCTTATCTATATCTTACGTCACAAACAGATCCAGAAACCATTGAACGTGTTAAAACAACGCACCCTTTAGGGTATATTGTTAAACCTTTTACAGAACATAGTTTACGGAGTAATATTGAACTGGCCTGGCATAATTACGAAGTTCAAAATGCAGGTTTCTTAATTTTAAAATCTGACGGTCGTACACATAAAATCAATCAAAACAGTATTTTATACTTAAAAGCTTTCGATAATTATTGTTATGTATATACAACAACTAGATCTTATTTAGTGCCTCACACATTAAAACACATGTCAGAACAATTGAGTAACAATCTATTTGTACAGACCCATCGTTCATATTGGGTTAATATCAATCATATTGAAGGCATAGAAACCAACAAACTTTTTCTAAAAACAGAACCAATCCCCATTAGTGCTTCACAAAAGAATTTAGTAATGAGCAAGTTAAAACGCTCATAATACTGTTTAACTGCATTCACTAAAAAAACAAAGGCGTTTACTAAAAACAATCTTCAACAACCCAATAAGAGGGTAAATTTATTGTGCTATTAATCAAGATGTTATTACAAATTATGTAAGACATATTTAAAATATCACGGCACATGAAAACAAAAAATACTCTACTAGCATTCGCTTTATTAATAAGCTTAAGCACATTTGCACAACAAGGCTTTAATTACAAAGCGCTTATTAAAGACAATTTAGGCAATATGGTTGCCAACCAAAACATAACAGTTCAATTTTCTATTTTAGAAGATGTGGCTATCGTTTATACAGAAACACACACACCAACAACCGATGCTAATGGACTTGTTAATCTAAACATAGGAGAAGGTACAACTTCTGATGATTTTTCTACCATAAATTGGGGCAGCGACGACCACTTTTTAAATGTACAAATTAATATAGGCTCTGGACTCACAGATATGGGTACCATCCAATTTATGTCTGTACCTTATGCCAAATTTGCTGAGAATTCAATTACCGAAATAAACAACTTGACTGATGCTAAAACAATTGACAGAAGTATTTATTTGGGTAATGGGTCAGGAAATGCTGATGATGGAAATGATAACCAAAATACAGCTATTGGTAATAACGCTCTAAAATATAACACAAATGGAGTTCAGAATGTGGCTGTTGGAGAATCTACTTTACTTTCAAATATTTCTGGTGAAAGAAATACAGTGATAGGACAATCTGCAATGCGACGAAATACTACTGGAAGTAACAATACCGTAATTGGAGAAGATGCGATGTATAATAACTTAACAGGTAGTGGAAATGTTGCCATAGGTCAAGGGGCAGGAAATGGTGAATTGGGCGATAATAAACTTTACATTGATAATTCTACCACCTCATCTCCATTAATTTGGGGAGATTTTACTGATGGAAATGAAAAAGTTAAAATTAACGGAAAATTTGAGATTGAAACTGCTAATTCTGGCACGCAGCCTAACCTTAATTTAATTCACGATGGTAATACAGGTGCGCGAATTAATTTTACCAATACAGATACTACCAATGGTAATGTTTGGACGCTTTATGGAGACACTAATGATACAAACATTAATAGTTCCTTTAATCTGTACCATTCAAATACGGGCAATATTATAACTGCCAGAGGAGATGGCAGAGTCACTGTAAATGGAGATTTAGTTGTTTCAAATACTACAAAAATCGGTTCGTCTGGAGTAGCCATTTCAGAGGTTATTAAATTAACAGGTACAACTGGTGGAGCTTTAGGTTCGGGATCGAATAGCATTCCCTATCCTACAGGTTATAATTGGGAGAACACTTATGTAGTTAGTTTTAAAGTAAGAACAACAGTTGGTGGTCTTGGTGGAACGAGTTGGTATACGTCCTTAGGGAATTATAACTCTGGAGATGACCAATCTATTTATATAGATCTTGGGTACGAACCAAATCCTGCTAATACGCCTTATATAAAGCTAAAGATTTCCGACTCTCAGTATAATGGGGCAGAATACGTTCTAATACTTATGAAAATTGAATAGTATAAGTTTTAGTTAACACGTTTTAAAAATTTATTAAGTATATAAAATCAACTGTCATGAAACATCTATTCGCAATATTAATCTTCTTTTTCGCATCGGCTACTTATGCTCAAAGTAGCTCGATAAATTATAAAGCGCTTATCAAAGATAACCTGGGCAATGTAGTAGCCAACCAGACTATAACAGTTCAGTTTTCTATTTTAAAAGGAACATTTCAAACCAATGTGTATCAAGAAACCCAAACGCCAACAACCGATGCAAACGGACTCATTATAGTAAACATAGGCGAAGGCACAACATCTGACGATTTTTCAACTATCAATTGGAGTAGCGATGACCACTTTTTAAATGTACAAATCAATACAGGGGCTGGACTTACTGATATGGGAACTACCCAATTTATGGCTGTGCCTTATGCCTTAAGTGCTGCCAATGTAACAGGGCTAGAAGCTATTGACCAAGGTTATGGCATTGGGTATCGCATTAAAGGCAGAAACCCTGCTAATTATAATAGTATAGGTGAAGACGCAGTCGATTTAAGTATTAGTAAAAATACATCTACAACTAATGGAGCCTCTGGAGTTGCTTCCCTTGCAATGGGATATAGGACAATTGCTTCAGGATTTTATTCCACAGCGATGGGAGACAAGACAGATGCTTTAGGATTTTCTTCCACAGCGATGGGATCAAGTACACAAGCATCAGGTAATTTTTCCACAGCTATCGGAAAAGTAACATTAGCATCTGGTGATTTTTCCACAGCAATGGGGTATTACACAGATGCCTTGGGAGAAAGGTCAACAGCTATGGGAAGTGATACGGAAGCCTCTGGAAATATTTCTACAGCTATGGGATATAAAACAACAGCAGAGGCCTACGCTTCTACAGCCATTGGTCGCTTTAATACTGGCGGTGGCACTACTGATTCTTGGCTTTCAACAGACCCATTATTTGAAGTCGGTAACGGTTATAGTTCTTCAAACAAATCTAATGCACTAACCATTCTAAAAAACGGCACCATCACAGCACCAAGTTTTAATTTAACAGAAATTACAGATGATAAAGCTCTTATTACTAAAGAATATGCAGATACCAATTTAACGAGTTCTGGCCTTGAGGCTATTGACGAAGGTGATGGCATTGGTTGGCGACTTAAGGGTAAAGATCCCGCAAACTACGGAACCATAGGTAAGTCAGCCACAGATTTAAGCGAGTCAACATCAGCGTCAACCTCCATGGGAGCAACCGGAAGATATTCTTTTGCAACGGGAAGGACTACAGAAGCTAGCGGTGATTATTCGGTAGCAATGGGGTATCAAAATACTACTGCATCGGGTGATTATTCCTTCGCTTTAGGAATAACTGCTAACGCCTCAGGGAGTCAAAGTGTTGCGATGGGAACTCTATCACTTGCCAATGAATCCAAGGCTGTTTCGATTGGCACTAGTACAACCTCTTCGGGAACTGCTTCTTTAGCAATGGGATATTACACAAAAGCATTTGGAAATTATGCAACAGCTATGGGATATAATACATATGCTGATGCCTATGCTTCTACTGCTTTTGGAAAGGAAAATATAGGTGGTGGTAATGCCACCACTTGGATAGCAACAGATCCTTTATTTGAAATAGGAAATGGTGATTCTAATCTCAGCCGATCTAACGCCGTAACCGTTTTAAAAAATGGATATGTTGGATTTAATGGAAATCCTGACACAGATTTTCATTTATTGCATGGAAATAATGGCCTTGCCAGTGGAATGAAATTAGAAAACAACTCTAATAATGCGTGGTGGCGATTTTATGTGTCTTCTGGATCTGATGACCTAAGACTTTATAGTGCGTCACAAGGAGCAACAATTATTGGCGCTTTTGATGATATAAGTGGAAACTACACGTCTACTTCAGATAGACGTCTAAAAAAGAATTTTGAAAAGTTACATTTTAACTGGACAGATTTTATGAAGTTAGAAACCTTAACCTACCAATACAAAGCACAAAAAGACACTAAAGAATACATTGGTTTAATTGCTCAAGATGTACAACCAATCTATCCAGAATTGATTAATTATAATGAAGATAGCGATGTCTACCATCTTAATTATTCTGGTTTCGGAGTCATCGCAATTAAAGCGGTTCAAGAACAACAAAAAATCATCCTATCACAACAATTAAGAATTGAAGCTTTAGAAGCTCAACTTTCTAAAAAAGACGAGGCTTATAATGCCTTAAGTAGTCGTATTGAAACTATTGAAACATTCCTTAAAACTTCAGAAAAATGAAAAAAACAAATCTTACAATTTTAAGTTGTCTCTTAGGCATCTCAATGAGTATAGGCCAAACCATCGAAAAATTCAGTATCGATAGTGGAGGTGCCAGTGCCACAGCTGGAGGTATAGAAATTCTCTACACCATAGGCGAGGTGAACGTTCAAGAATTAAGTGCTGGAAACATTCAGGTTTCCGAAGGCTTTATCAATGGGAGTATGAAGATTAAGATCGATCCGAAAGTCTTTTTGCAAGGCCCACTTTTAAACCCTGTAAATGCAGGACTGATGAACGATAACTTACGTAGCTCAAACTACATACCAACAACAAGCCCTTATGCTGATGCAGCTACTTGCGATGTGTC
>QFWS01000007.1 GCA_003144015.1 Flavobacteriaceae bacterium LYZ1037
GCTGGAGCATCAGATACAACAGGTCCTACAGGAGTGATGTCGTTACCACAATTATCTGTTACTGTTGGAGGTGTTGGCACATTAATGTTAGCCACACAATCAGCAGTATCGGTTGTTTCAGCAATAGAATCAAAACCTTCAGCAACTACCGAATAAGTATATACCCATTCGTTACTAGAGCCTTGACAGCTAGGGTATGTGTAAGTGAACGTAATAGTTCCTTCACAACCGTTATAAGTTCCACCTTGCGTAGGACCAATAGGAGTTATTGGAGAACCACAACTGTCATTAACAACAGGAGGTGTAATTAAGTTAGCATCTGCTTCATCAGCACAAGCTACCTGAATTCCTTCGTTAGGAGGTAATTGAATATCTTCTAATTGTACGTTATAAGTATATGACCAATCTAGGTTGTTACCTTCACAATCGGTATATGTCCATGTGTAAGAAATGGTTCCTTCACATTGGTCAAACGTACCACCAAGTACAGGACCGGTAGGAGTTAAGTTGTTTCCACAGTTGTCGGCTACTGTTGGTGGGACAGGTTCCACAGCTAAAGAAGCACAAGCAACAGTACTAGTACCATTAGGTTCACTAATAGTAAATGGTTCAAATTCAACAGTTACTCTATGTACGTAATTTTGCGAGTTTCCAGCACAGTCTGTATATGTCCAAGTATAAGTTACTTCGCCTTCACAAGCTGGAGCATCAGATACAACAGGTCCTACAGGAGTGATGTCGTTACCACAATTATCTGTAACTGTTGGAGGTGTTGGCACATTAATGTTAGCCACACAATCAGCAGTATCAGTTGTTTCAGCAATAGGATCTAAGTCCGCAAATTCAACAGTTACTCTATGTACGTAGTTTTGCGAGTTCCCAGCACAGTCTGTATATGTCCAAGTATAAGTTACTTCGCCTTCACAAGCTGGAGCATCAGATACAACAGGTCCTACAGGAGTGATGTCGTTACCACAATTATCTGTTACTGTTGGAGGTGTTGGCACATTAATGTTAGCCACACAATCAGCAGTATCGGTTGTTTCAGCAATAGGATCAAGATTGATATATTCTATGGTATAAACATATGACCAAGTATCTTGATTATTATTACAATCAGTATAGGTATAGGTATAAGTTCTTGTTCCTTCACAAGTTATTGGATCTGGACTATCTGTTATAACTGCATTTGATGGAGTTAAATTATTACCACAAGCATCAGTAATTGTTGGAATTGTAAATGTTTCAGTTGCTTCAGATAAACAATTTACCGGTTCAGCACCATCGGCTTCATTAATAGTTAAAGCAGGTGTATTAATAGTTATTGTTTGATCTGCTGTTGCGGCAATGCCACAACCATCAACAATTGTAAATGTTCTTGTAATAATAAGAGGACAAGAACCTGACGAATTATCTTGATAAGTTATACTAGTAACATTATCTTCAGTAAATGTACCACCTTCAGCTAAAAACTCTGCTTCAGTAATAGCTGTATCAGTTTCGCTGTAAGGTAATGAAGTTAGACCTCCATTAGTAATATCTGTAGCTAGACAGCCTTCAATAGAAAAATTATTAGGCGCTGTTATTGTAGGAGGCGTAGCGTCTTCAACAGTAATTTCATATTCAGCAGTAGCACTACAATTAGAATCTACATCTTCAACTAAAACAGTATAAGTTCCAGCAGGTAAACCTGAAATATCTTGAGTTGTAGAGCTTCCAGCATCATTCCATGCGTATGTATAATTACCAGAACCTCCAGTAACTGAGATATCAATAGCACCAGTGTTTCCATTAGCACAGTCTGTAGGAGTTAAATCTTCTAAAGTAATACTAATTTCTTCAAGCACTTCTACAGTTATAGCTACAAGATCTCCTTGACAAGCTTCACTAGGACCTTCAGAAACATAATAAGTAAATGTTCCAGCAGTAGTGGTATTTGGTGTTAATGTAGTTTGTCCAATTGCTCCAGGATCATTGTTTGTATAAAATAATAAAACATAACTTGGATCTGTTGAAGTAGCTGTTAAAGGGCTAGCTGTCTCGTTTAAACAATATGTTAAGTTATCAGCCGTTGGAACAGTTACAAGTTCATTTATTTCAATTGTAAAGATATAGTTACAACCTGAATCCCCAGGAGGTATAGCATAGTAAGTTGATACACCAGTGTTTGCAGGGAATGGGTTGTTTAAATCATAAATTTCAGTATTTGAATCAATAGGGTATTCATTAGTAAAAACTGAGCCTGGTGGGAAATTACCAGAAATTTCAGAAACAGGAATACCATTTACAGTGCTACCACAGTAAAAGAATTCTCTTTCTACAGAGGCATCTGTACAATTATCGAGGATAAATTGTTCTGAATCAATTCCTATTTCAATAGGATCTGCGTTTGGTTCTCCTTGACAGACACCATTTGTTTGATATCCTTGAATGAGAGGTAAAGAATAATCTGTGCTTGACAATTGACCCGTACCTTCAATATAACCACCTAAAAGCACAATTTTTGGTGCGCAATTGTCATTAATAAGTATGGAACAATCTGTAGTAGCTTTTAATTCGAAAGTAATATCGGCCAATAACATATTAAGACCTAAAGTACCTTCTTCTTCTGTACCTTCGTTTAATGGAATATAAGGCATATCCCAAATAATGGCACCTGTAGCACCTTCTGAAGCGTCAAAGTATGGTGGATTAGATTGGAATAATGTATGATATTGATTTGTGCTAATACTACCAGGGACATAATTTGATGTAAATGGAATTGGTATCACCAATCTACCATCAACAATTGCTTCAGACCCTTTGTTTTTGACTTCTATTTTATAACTAGCTATATCGCCAGGAGTTACAACTGGGTTTGCAGGAGCTGGGTTTCCATTAATTGTTTCTAAAGATAATAAACCTTCAGTTTCTGGTATATAGGCATCTACTGAAAAAGTTACATTATGAATAGAATACGTATCTCCATTTGTAAAATATTTAAAGGATGTACTTGTTTGTTGATTATCAATAATGGATTTATTCGCATTATTAATATAAAACATACTAATATCTATTCCTGTATTATTTAATAAACTAGGATTTCTTAAGTTTCCACCTGTATTTATTGAGGATTTAAAAAAGTTATTGGTATTGTTTCCAGAATGACTTAAGGTTGTATAAGTGTTGGTGTCTCTATTTTCAATTTGGAATGTATCACCAGTAAAGGCAACATCACCTTCACCACCCATAACACCTAATTTTACATTTACATCTCCACTCTGAACGGCATTAAATCCATCAACATCAATAATGTATTGATTATTACTTCCAGAAACCACATAAGCATGCCCATCAAAAACAGTCACATCACGCCATTTCATTTTAGTGTTTTCGTAAACAACAACCATTCCCCAGCCACCATAGTAACCGGTACCATCTGGATCACCTTCTCTCAACGCAATATCTGCAACAAAATAGTTACCTAGACCATGTGTTTTAACATAATCTGTAACTTCTTTGTATGCAGAATACATATAATCGTCTGATGAAGTTGGGTAATAAATATCATTCGCATCTGCCGTTAATTGGGTGTAATTTCCAGCACCTGGACCCTTAATTGAAACTTTACGTTTATCGTAATTTTTTGTTATGGTAGTATATTCGTCTACTGTTTCTAAATAAGAAATATTTACATAAGCTCTATCTGTCCATTGTAATCTTAAACGTGTTACTTCCAAGGTATAATTTGCATCAGAATGTATTTGATAAGGTGTGCTTAAATACGCATTGTTATCATCCACAGAATTAGTTGGGACAACCGTTTCTGGGCCACTATTTACAGAGACATGTAATGTTTCGTTATAGCCAGATGTTCTATATATAAAACTTACGACATTGCCTGCACCTGAAGGTGTAAACGTGTATGTATATGTGCCACCAGAACTACTAATATCTAGGGAGTAATTAGTATTAGGTATATTTTCATTATCATAAATAACATCTGTAGTGTTTATTTGTTGCGTTGTTGTGTTTCCTGTAGGGACATTTTTAGTTACAGTAAATGTATTACTCGAACCAGCACGACCATTCCAATATAAACCAGCATATACAATGTTAGAACATTCTTGAATGGCGCCGTTTTCTTCTGAAAGTTCAAGTACTGCAGATGAAGAGTTTAAGGTGTTGACATCAGAATCAATATCAACATAACGCATGTCGTTACCACCGTTGTTGGTGTTATCACCATAAGATACCAAAGTTAAATTGGTGTTTCCCATCATGGTAAAATCCCCTTTAACATTGTATATGGTTTTTGACGGAGTGTAAATTGAAGTTCTCGGTTCAAAATCAACTCTTACTTGACTATAACTATAAAATGTAGCTGATAAGAAAATAACAGCTACTAATGCAAATTGAGCAAAAGATTTATAGTTTTTAAATTTTGAAGTGTATAAGTTTTCCATTTGTGTAACTTTTAATGAAGTTAATACCAATTATGAGCGATTAAATATTTTGTAAAAAATACTAATCTCAGGATCGGCATTTTGGATAAAGTTTCTTATTTGGTTTTCTGTGATTAAGAATTCACTTTTAATATAGATGTATTTTAAATTAGCAAACCCTCTAATATCATCTACAATAAAAGGTCTTGATAAATCACTTAGAGATGTTACATTAATAGTTATCATTTCTACTTTATTATACAAGGCATTTCTATTTGATAAAAATGGAATAGAATTGACGTCCTTAAGTTTTAGCACTTTTGGAGAAGCAACACCTACAACATTTTCTACATTATTATTTTTAATGTAGACAGAAGGTTCTAAGTCGTATAATAAATCTTGTGGATAGTTTGTAATTCTCGATGACCTTAATGAATTTTGGTCCGAATTATCAGGCAGTTTATAAATGTTATTTTCTTGCGCAAAACTTATGCTTGTAAAGAAAATCATCATAAAACAAACTAATAAATAGTTTGTAAACGTTAGTTTAATTCTATTTCTCATAATTTTTTTAAGTTTAATTTTGTTAAACCTTAAATAATAAAATGTAAAACTTTAATAAAATTATATTTTAAGTAATTCTATTACAGTATTTTGTATTGGTTGTTGAGGGAAGTACATTGATACATCAATGTAAAATGGATTAAGTAAATTTTTTAGACTTGGGATCATTTTTAATTAATAGCTTACGTAACAAATAAATAGCGATTAAACAATCCAATCAAATAAAAATGTTAAATAACTTATAAATTCGATAAGATGAGAGTTAGAAACACTTAATCGGTAAAATAGATTAATTAGCCGATTGAGTTTTATGGCCCCAAACTTTTAAACTAGTTATTTGTTATTTAAATTTTTAAGATTTTATAGTCATAATAAATAATATTTGATATTTTTAATAGCTCACTGTATTTTTAAAGTAGCCAAAATAAGTCATATGTCCGACATACGCAACACTTTATCGATAAAAAATGCATTTAATCGTAAAAAATGAAAAAACTAATCATAATTAGACATGCTAAATCTTCTTGGGAAGAGAATCTTAGTGATCATGATAGAGGGTTGAAAACTAGAGGGTTACAAGACGCTAAATTAGTCTCATTGCAGTTTAAACAATTAGAAATGGTTCCAGACAAAGTACTTTCAAGTACTGCAAAAAGAGCAAAAAAAACGGCCGAAATATTTATAAATAATTTAAATATTAATAATAAAAGCCTCATTTTTAATGCAAATCTTTATGATTTTTCTGGAGAAAATCTTGTTGAAGTGATTAAAACAGTTGAAAATGATATAAATAGTTTAATGATTTTTGGTCATAATCATGCATTAACATATTTTGTAAATACATATGGAGATAGATATATAGAAAATGTTCCTACAAGTGGATTAGTAGTCATAGATTTTCAAATAGACTCTTGGCAGTATATTAAGAAAGGTCATACAACTCATATTATGTTTCCTAAAGATTATAGAGAATAACTTAATACTGTTATTATTATAGCATGAATACATGGTATACAATGTTTTTTAAGTAAACTCCATCCTTAAACCTGTACTTTTTTTACATATTAAAGTAGATGAAGTATGGCAAAATTCTTCTTAATAATAAATTCTAATAGAATATATTTGTAGTAATAAATTCGATTTTATGACAAAAGCAGAAAAGCTTGATAATAATTATATAAATAGAGAAATTAGTTGGCTGCAATTTAATGCTAGAGTGCTGCAAGAAGCGGCCGATAAAAATGTACCTATAATTGAAAGGTTAAGATTTCTTGGAATTTTTTCTAACAACCTGGATGAATTTTTTAAAGTAAGATACGCAACGGTTAAACGAATTGTTGAAGCTGGAAAAGGAGCAAAAAGTGAATTAGGGGGTATTAGAGCACAAGAATTGCTAGAAGAAATTACTCAAATAGTAATTGAACAACAAAGCGAAAGTTTAAAGATTTTAAGTAATATAGAAAAGCAACTTGAAAAGGAACATATTTTTATTATTAATGAAACGGAAATAGATGCATCTCAACATCAGTTTGTTAAACAATATTTTATTCAAAAAGTAAGTCCAGCTTTAGTAACCATTATTTTAAGTCATCAAGTAGAACTTCCAAATTTAAAAGATAGTGCTGCTTATTTAGCCGTAAAGATGGTTTTAAATAATGCAAATCATCAATATGCTTTAATTGAAATTTCTAAAACCATGGATCGTTTTGTGGTTTTACCAGAAAAAGATGGTAAAAGTTACATTATCATGCTAGACGATTTATTGCGATATTGTTTACATGATATCTTTAATATATTTGATTATGATAGCATTTCTGCTCATATGATAAAAATAACAAGAGATGCTGAACTAGATTTTGAAAGTGATTTAAGTAAAAGTTTTATAGAAAAAATATCAGATAGTGTTAAACATAGACAAATTGGAGAACCTGTAAGATTTGTATACGATAAGACAATAGACAAAGAAACCTTATCTTATTTAATGGCAAAAATGGGAATTGATTCTCACGATAGTATCATTCCAGGTGGTAGATATCATAACAGAAGAGATTATATGGGCTTTCCAAGTCTTGGAAGAACAGATTTACTCTATTCTAAAATCGAACCATTACCTGTAAAAGGATTAAGTTTAGAAGAAAGTATTTTTGATAGTGTTTCTAAAAAAGATTATCTGCAATATGCACCATATCATACGTTTTCATATGTTGTTAAATTTCTTCGTGAAGCAGCTTTAGATCCAGCTGTTAGAACGATAAAAATAACCATCTATAGATTAGCTGAAATCTCTCATGTTGCAAGTTCCTTAATTAATGCTGCAAAAAACGGTAAAAAAGTAACAGTTTCTATTGAGATTCAAGCACGTTTCGATGAACAAGCAAACATCGATTATGCCGAACAAATGCAAAATGAAGGTGTCAACATGATTTTTGGAGTTCAAGGCTTAAAAGTACATAGTAAAATGTGTGTCATTGAACGTGAAGAAAATAATAAATTAAAGCGTTATGGATTTGTAAGTACAGGAAACTTTAATGAATCTACAGCTATGATTTATACAGATTACACCTTGTTTACTTCAGATCAAAGAATATTAAAAGATCTTAACAAAGTCTTTAGTTTCTTCGAAATAAACTATAAGATATATAGATATAAACACATAATTACATCACCACATTATACACAAAAAGCTTTTTTTAAACTTATTGATACAGAAATTCAAAATGTAAAAGACGGAAAACCTGCATATATTCGGTTAAAAATGAATAGTTTATCGAGCTTTCAGATGGCAGATAAGTTATATGAAGCCAGTAGAGCAGGAGTTAAAATTCAAATGATAATTCGTGGTATCTGTTGTTTAATTCCGGGAGTTAAAGGAATGAGCGAAAACATTGAAGTTATTAGTATTGTTGATAAATTTTTAGAACATACGAGACTCTACATGTTTTGTAACAATAACAATCCTAAAGTATATATTTCTTCGGCCGATTTTATGACTAGAAATATAGAAAATAGAGTAGAAGTAAGTTGTCCAATTTACGATGAAGACATTAAACAAGAACTTATAGAAACCTTCAACATTTCTTGGAGCGATAATGTTAAAGCAAGAATTCTCAATAAATCACAAAAAAATGAATATAGAAAAAGTAAAGCACCAAAAGTAAGGTCGCAATTTGCTTTGTACGATTATTATTCTAAAAAACTGGAAAATTAAATATGCTTTCAATAAAAAAATATGCTGCAATAGATATTGGTTCAAATGCTGTTAGGTTGCTTATAGCAAATATTATTGAGGAAAAAGGAAAAGAAACTCGCTTTAAAAAAAGCTCATTGGTACGTGTCCCTGTTCGTCTTGGAGCCGATGTTTTTTTAGAACAAACCATTTCAGAATACAATAAAAATCGAATTATCGATACTATGAAAGCTTTTAAGCTATTAATGAAAACGCATAATGTTGTAAAATATAAAGCTTGCGCAACTTCAGCCATGCGAGAAGCAATTAATGGAAATGAGATCACAGAATTAGTCTATAAAAACACTCAAATAAAAATTGATATTATAGAAGGCGAAGAGGAAGCAGCTATCATTGCAGCAACAGATTTACATTCGTATATAGATAAAAACAAAACCTATCTGTATGTAGATGTTGGTGGTGGAAGTAGTGAGTTTACTGTAATTAGTAAAGGAGAATCTATAACCTCTAAATCGTTTAAGATTGGAACCGTAAGACTGCTAAACGATATTGTGAAAAAAGAAACTTGGCAAGATCTAGAAAATTGGATTAAGCAAAACACAGAAGCTTATGAAAAAGTAGATGTCATTGGTTCTGGAGGGAATATCAATAAAATATTTAAAATTTCTGGTAAAGCCTTGGGTAAACCTTTGACTTATTTTTACTTAACGTCTTATTATAATACCTTACAATCTTATTCTTACGAAGAGCGTATTACAGAATTAGATCTTAATCAAGATCGTGCCGATGTTATTATTCCTGCAACAAGAATTTATCTTTCAGCAATGAAATGGAGTGGCGCAAAAGACATCTATGTTCCAAAGATAGGATTATCCGATGGGATTATTAAAAGCATCTACTACGACACAGTTTCTAGCAATACACAGTAAAAATTATACATTTAATCTTTATTATATATCACTTTTCATCAAAACATATATATTAGCCTCATTAGAAACCCGAAACTACTTTTTAAAATATTTTTATTATGAAAAAAACAATTTTTATTTTGGCTTTTGTAATATGCTCTACATATTCATTTTCACAAGGAAGCCTATATGGCGTTCGTGCTGGATTAAACATTTCCAATCTGGATTTCGATCCAAGTCCAGTGTTTGAAAACACACATAGAAATGGTTTTGCCATAGGATTTTTTGGTGAATACGACCTATCTAAAACAATTGCAATTGCTCCAGAAATTCAATTTTCTGCTGAAGGTGCTAAAGACAAAGATTTAAGAATAGATTATATACAAATCCCAATCTTATTTAAATATCGATTTGGCGAGAGGTTCTCTATAGGAGCAGGACCAATGGCTGGTGTTAAAGTGTGGGAACATGAAGACAATAGAAAAAACTTTGCTTTTTCGATGGTTGGAGGTTTAGAACTCTTTATTACAAACGATATTTTTATCGATGCTAGATATCATTATGGATTTACCAATGTTATTGATAACGAATCCACTTTCGAAGCAAAAAACAGCAACATCCAAATAGGTGTTGGTGTCAAGATTTAAACAATAATTGAAACATAAAAAAACTCCGATACTTATAGCATCGGAGTTTTTTTATGTTTATCCATGAATAGTTTCCTTCTTGCTCATGTCTTTCATGATACCTGCTTCAAAATCAAGAAGGTCTTGCCATTTTTCATCGACTTCTTTTCGGTTACCATATTGTCTCGCAAAACCTAAAAACATGGTATAATGGTTGGCTTCGCTTACCATTAAATTTCTATAAAACTCAGCAAGTTCTTTGTCTTCCAACTCTTCCGAAAGCAACCTAAAACGCTCACAACTTCTGGCTTCAATTAATGCTGCATAAAGCAACCTGTGTACTAGTTGTGTGGTTCTGCTACCTCCTTTAGGAAAGAATGTAATGAGTTTTAAAACATACTCGTCTTTTCTATCTCGACCCAAAGTCCAACCGTTATCTAAAATACGATCGTGGACCATTTTAAAATGACTAATTTCTTCTTTTACCAAAGCAATCATTTCTTGTACAAGCTCTGTATATTCAGGAAAACCTACTATTAAAGAAATAGCTGTACTGGCAGCTTTTTGCTCGCAATAGGCATGATCTGTTAAGATGTCTTCAATATTTTTTTCTACAATGTTTACCCAACGTGGATCTGTGGGTAATTTTAAGCCTAACATGATTTTTTGTTTAGTCATTTTATAAAATTAACTAATTAGAATATGCATAAAGTTCTTTAACTTCCTGTAATTTATAAGTGCCTTCGGAATGAATTACAAGATCCCAAAAGTGTATGTTTTTACTATCTATTTTCTGAATCATAGCAGAAAGAACTACTTTGTTGTCTTCAATAGATGAAGATTCATCTAAGGATAATTTAACTATGGCATTGTTTAATTGTAGATCTTCTATAATTGTATCTAAAAACTGTTTATCAACTTTTTTATTAAAAATTTCTTTCGAATCTTTTGTAATTATAACTTCTGAAACAAACTCTCTATAATATTCTTTGTGGTTTATAGTGTCGCGATTAAAAGTGTTCAAGACACTTTGTTCCATGTTGGAGTATGTTTTCATTTTTATATGAAAACCATTACTTAGAATGGTGTCTGTTACAACTTCAGTATAGCTTTCTGGAATGTAAGTGATGTTTTCAGAAAAAGAATCTAATAATTTATTTTCTAATAAAACTTCAGTATTGGATTTAAAAACACGATCTCTGCCATCGCAACTAGCCAATAAAATAAATAAGATAAGGAATAAAGAAGAAAATAAAGTTTTCATAATTAAATATCTAAATCGAACGTTTTTCTTAAGGTCTCAATAGCTGGATTTTTCTCCAACAATTTCTCATACTTGTCCCTGGATGTATAAGCATATTTCTTTTCCATCTCTTCATTAACGTCAATGGATAAATGAAGATCGTAATTATTTAAGGATTTTTTTAAAAACACCATCAAATCGTATTGTTGACGTTCAACTTCAACTTTGTTCGTCGCATTTGGAAATTCTAAATATATGGTTGTTCCCTTAACTTTTGGCGTGTCTATAGAAAGAATTGAAGCTAGATTAAACTGTCCTTTTTCTTCTAATTGTTTGACAAAAGTGTTCCATAAAGACATGAATTCTTCGTTTGTAAAACTGTCTGTTGGTAAATTTTCTTCATCAACAACCACTTCCATCTGCTTGATTTGATGTTCTTTTTTAGCTCTAATACTTTTTAAAGACAAACCAGAAGTGGCTTTTTTACCACTATTTAATGAAATTTTAGGAGTTTCAATTTTTGGCTTAAGAACTTCCTTTTTTATATTCCCAGAAGTTTGAGCTATTTGTGTTGTGGCATTAGATGAAGTGTCCTGTATTGGTTTGTCAGTCTTTTTATTTTGAATTTCTGGTACAGCAACAGGAACAGGCTTAATGCCTTTTTTAATAAAGTAACTAGCAGGAATTATGAAGTTTTTGCTATTTTTTTTTTCTCCATCATAAGTGATAGAGGCAAGCTGCATAAGGCATAATTCAACAAGTAACCGTTGATTTTTACTGGTTTTATATTTCAAATCACATTCGTTTGCCATTTCAATACCTTGGAGTAAAAACGACTGTGATGTTTTTTGAGATTGAATGAGATATTTCTCTTTAGTTTCTTCGCCAACTTCTAATAGTTCTATGGTTTCAGAATTTTTACAAACTAATAAATCTCTAAAATGAGATGCTAATCCAGCAATGTAATGATGGCCATCAAAACCCTTGGCTAAAATACTATTAAACTGAACCAATAAGCTTGGAATATTATTTTCAAGTATGTAGTCTGTACTTGTAAAATAGGTTTCATAATCAAGGACGTTTAAGTTTTCGGTAACAGCCTGTCTGGTTAAATTTTTTCCTGTAAAGCTAACCACACGATCGAATATGGAAAGCGCATCACGCATAGCTCCATCTGCTTTTTGCGCAATAATATGAAGGGCATCGTCTTCAGCAGTAACACCTTGTTCTTTAGCAATATATTTTAAATACTCTTTAGCGTCTTTAACAGTAATGCGTTTAAAATCGAAAATTTGACAACGAGATAAGATCGTTGGAATAATTTTATGTTTTTCTGTTGTTGCAAGAATAAAAATACAATGTTTTGGAGGCTCTTCTAAGGTTTTTAAAAAAGCATTAAAAGCAGCTTGAGAAAGCATGTGGACTTCATCGATAATATACACTTTGTACTTTCCTACTTGTGGTGGAATACGAACCTGGTCTGTTAATTCTCTAATTTGATCGACGCCATTGTTTGAAGCAGCATCTAGCTCAAAAATGTTAAAAGCAAAATCTTCATCTTCTTTTTCAGTTCCATCACTATTAATCATCTTCGCTAAAATTCGCGCACATGTTGTTTTCCCTACACCACGAGGTCCAGTAAAAAGAAGTGCTTGTGCTAAATGATTGTTTTCAATAGCATTTAATAAGGTATTTGTAATAGCCTGCTGCCCCACAACATCTTTAAATGTTTGGGGTCTGTATTTACGTGCAGATACTACAAAATGTTCCATACAACAAAGTTAAAAATTCAATTCAGAATTTAGAATTCTGGCTTCAGTATTTAATAGTATTTATTAACAATTTGTGTACTTTTGCCAACAAGTAGATCGCCTTATCGAACCAAACTTGTTTTGGTTAGGAAAGTCCGAACACCAAAGTGCAACATAGTGGTTAATGGCCACCAGTCGTGAGGCTAGGAAAAGTGCAACAGAAAGAATGTACAGGTAATGCTGTAGTGAAACCAGGTAAACTCTATGTGGTGCAATGTCATGTAAACCAACGTTTGAGAGCTGCACGCTTGATGTTGGAGGGTAGGCAGCTAAAGTGTATTGGTAACAATGCACTCAGATAAATGATAAGGATGTTTTGAACTATTGTTGGGGAGATCCTGAAATGAGTTCAGGACATACAGAATTCGGCTTATAGATTTACTTAAATAAACAATCCCATTTAGTGTATGCTATTTGGGATTTTTTTTAACTATTCTTCTTCGTCATTATTTTTAATCTCAAAAAAGCTAAACATATTTCCACCATAACTTTTAGAATAATTATAATTATCAATTTGAGATAAGTCTGTATGTTTAGAATGTTCAACTATTAAAATGCCATTTTTTTCTAATAAGTTGTTTTTAAAAACGATTTCTGGAATTTTAGTAAAGTCTTCAATTGAAAAATCATAAGGAGGATCTGCAAATACGATTGTAGCTTTTTGCGTTGTTTTTTCAAGAAACTTAAACACTTCGCTTTTAATGGTTTGTATTGGCATCTCGAAACTACGAGCTGTTTCATTTATAAATTTGATGCAACCATAATCTTGATCGACACATGTTATTTGTGTTGTGCCTCTGGATGCAAATTCATAGCTAATGTTGCCAGTTCCAGCAAAAAGATCTAAAACGGAAATATTATTGAAATAATATAAGTTGTTTAGAATGTTAAATAAAGCTTCTTTAGCCATGTCTGTTGTTGGACGAACAGGTAATTTTTTTGGAGCAGTAATTCGTCTGCCTTTAAATTTTCCAGAAACGATGCGCATTAAAAGCTTTGTGTTAATACAAAATCTGAATAATTAGATTTTGGTTTGTTATTATAATTATAGGTGTTCGGTTTAGTTCCAAAAGTTATATGTCTAATATATTTATAGGTAATTGTATATAAGTTGGATTCCTTATCAATATCACCTAGAAAGATAAGCTGTATTTTTTCAGGGTTTAATTTTAGTTGTTCTACAGTAAAAAGAATATAATAGATAAAATCTTCTTGACTAGAATAATCGAATGTGTTGTATAAGACTAATTTTCCTTTATCTGTAGCTACAATTTCAAAATGTTCTTTATTTACATGGACATAAAGTTTCGCATCTTCAGCATGTTTTTCTATTTGAAGTACTTTTTCAATTAAAATTGATGAAAAATGATTGTAAGTAAAACTACCAAAAGTGTCATAAATATAATTGTTAATATTTACGTATGGAACATAAACAGAGACACTTTCATTAATGTCTAATGAGTCATAAGCAATAAAATCGGATTTTAAAATTTTAGAATTAAATTTTAAATAGTCAGCTAGCAGTTCTTCATCAAATAGAGCTTTAGGAACAATAGTGGCTAACTCATTAACATAAATAACATGAATGTTGTTAAAATCTTGTTGTAACTCACTTTCAGTATTAAAAAGATGTTTTAGAAAATCTAAAGCAACAAAAGGAGAGAGTTTTTTTTCTTTCTCAAAATGCTTTAAATAGGTAATGGTATTTGATTTTTTATTTAGAACACAAAAAGAAAGTCCATTCAAACTTATTTGAATGGACAAATCTATATGTTTTAATGTTTTTGGCGTATTATTCGCTATCTCCATAGGTTTTTGGCCAGTTTCCATTGGTTTTAACTTCGGTCATAGAACCCACTCTTAAAGCGTCTCCATTAACACCATCGACAGAAACAACTTCGTTTTCTTGAGCTATTAAATCTTTATCTTGATCAGATAAAATAACAGCTTTTTTAACGCTAGCTTCAAAAACTGGTATTTTTAAATCGTTTTGTTCTAATAAACCAGCTTTCATCTCAAATTGTGTATCTGTATTTGGCACGTTCATCATTGTTCTAAATCTATCAGAATTCTTAAATAAAGAATCTTTCACAGACTTAAATCCTAAAGTATCAATAATTGTAATTTCTTTAGTA
Source organism: Flavobacteriaceae bacterium LYZ1037 (assembly GCA_003144015.1). Classification (GTDB taxonomy): domain Bacteria; phylum Bacteroidota; class Bacteroidia; order Flavobacteriales; family Flavobacteriaceae; genus Xanthomarina. The sequence continues at coordinate 14,899 of QFWS01000007.1, forward strand.
GTTTCTACGCCGCCATAACGTTTTGTTAACTCTTCATCTATTACTGTAGAGTCTCTACGTTGCGTAATAGTATATTTTGCAGTATCTAAAAATTTCACCAAGTTATCGAAATTAGGTGCAAATTTACCTGTAACTTGTTGATGCGCTAATTGAGCATCTCTAATATCAATTAGTTTATCAATAACTAGTGCATAACGTTTATCCTTTACTTTGTTAAATTGGATAGGTTCGTATACAGACATAAAAGTCTGGTATCCTAAAAAGATAATTAAAGCCCATAGAACAATTGTTAAAACAGGCTTCATTTTAGAAGGAATAAATTTGTCAATTAGCCATACTAAACCAATTGTAACTAGTATTACAGCAACAGCTATAAGAATTATTTTAAACATAGTGTTAGTTATTAAATTTAATTAAGGTACAACGCAAATCTACAATTTTTTTTTAATCGTTAAAACCAAAGCACGTAAAAATCATTAGTATCTTTGATGAAATATTAAAATTTAACACCTTTCATGACTTCTTCGGAATTTTATTCTCTTATAAAACAGCAATTTCCATTTCATCCAACGACTAAGCAAGATATTGTTTTATTACAATTATCTGATTTTATTTTTAGTAATAGTCCAAATGATTTGTATTTGTTAAAAGGCTATGCAGGAACAGGAAAAACAACCATAGTTGGTACTATTGTTTCCAATCTATGGAAAGCAAAAAAGAGTGCCGTTTTAATGGCACCAACAGGAAGAGCTGCAAAAGTGATAGCAAATTATTCAGGAAAAGAAGCTTTTACCATTCATAAAAAAATATATTTTCCAAAAAAAGAAAAAAGTGGCAGCGTTAAATTTGTATTACAACCAAACAAACATAAAAACACCATTTTTATTGTAGATGAAGCTTCGATGATTCCAGATACTCCAAGTGAATCCAAATTATTAGAAAACGGTTCCCTTCTTGATGATCTAATGCAATATGTTTATTCTGGACATAAATGTAAATTATTATTAATTGGAGATACAGCTCAATTACCACCAGTAAAGTTAGATTTAAGCCCAGCTTTAGATGCCAACACACTTGGTTTAAATTACAACAAAGAAGTCATTAAAATGGAACTAGATGAAGTTGTAAGACAAGAACAAGATTCTGGAATCCTTGTAAATGCTACTAATTTAAGAGAATCTTTATCCAATGCTTTTTTCGATACGTTTAAGTTTCATTTAAAAGGCTTTGAAGATATTGTTAGACTCATAGATGGTCAGGAAATTATGGATGCCATTAATGATTCTTATAGTCAATTAGGGAACGAGGAAACAGCCATTATTGTTAGAAGCAATAAACGTGCAAATATGTATAACGAGCAAATTAGAAATAGAATTCTTTTTAATGAAAATGAGCTAACTGCTGGAGATTACTTAATGGTTGTTAAGAATAATTACTTTTGGATAAAACCAACAACAGAAGCAGGATTTATTGCCAATGGAGATATTATTGAAGTTTTAGAAATCTTTAATATTATTGATCTTTATGGGTTTCGTTTTGCTGAAGTTAAATTAAGAATGGTCGATTATCCAAAAATGCAACCTTTTGAAACCGTTTTGTTGTTAGACACTATTTCTGCTGAAACTCCTTCGCTTACCTATGAGGATTCGAACAGGTTGTATCAAGAAGTGATGAAAGACTATGAAAATGAAACCAGCAATTATAAAAAGTTTTTAAGTGTTAAAAACAATAAATATTTTAATGCGCTACAAGTCAAATTCTCTTATGCAATTACCTGTCATAAATCTCAAGGGGGTCAATGGAACACCGTTTTTGTAGAACAGCCTTATTTGCCTGATGGAATTACAAAAGATTATCTTAGATGGCTTTATACAGCTGTAACTCGAGCCAAAGACAAATTGTACCTTATCGGTTTTAAAGATGACTTTTTTGAAGAATAATTTTAGAAATTAATAATCATGTCAATAGAATCTATATTAAGTATTTTTTTAGGTGTCGGATTAGCAGCTTCGGTAGGATTTCGTGTCTTTGTACCATTATTTGTTTTAAGCCTGGCAGCACATTTTCAGGTATGGGAACTAAATGAATCATGGCTCTGGATTGGAAGTTTACCAGCAGTAATCGTTTTAGGTGTTGCCACCATTGTCGAGATTTTAGCCTACTATGTGCCTTTTATAGATAATTTGCTAGATACTATTGCAGTTCCTTTGGCAGCCATTGCAGGAACAGCTATCATGGTTTCTACAGCTATAGATTTAAGCCCTGTTTTTACATGGGCTTTGGCTATTGTTGCCGGAGGAGGAACTGCAGCTGTAATTGCAGGTACCACCTCTGCAACTAGGTTAGCTTCAACATCTACAACTGCAGGATTTGCAAACCCCATAGTTTCAACCCTAGAAACAGGAACCTCAATATTGTTAGCCATTATTTCAATATTTTTGCCAATTTTAGCTATTGTTTTGGTTTTTATTATTGGTTTTATCATTTTTAAGATTTACCGAAAGTTTAAGCCCTTGAAACCTTAAAATATCTTTTAAAAATCCTATTTTTGAATTCATAAAGGAAAAACAATAGATGAAAATAATTTCCATGATTCCAGCACGATATAGTGCATCACGATTTCCAGGAAAACTTATGCAAGACTTGGAAGGGAAATCGGTAATAAGAAGAACGTATGAAGCAACTGTTAATACCAAGTTGTTTGATGATGTTTTTGTAGTTACAGACAGTCAGATTATTTTCGATGAAATTGTGAATCATGGTGGAAAAGCCATCATGAGTAAAAAAGATCATGACTGTGGAAGCGATAGAATTGCAGAAGCTGTTGAATTTATGGACATAGATATCGTGGTAAACGTTCAAGGAGATGAACCTTTTACTGAAGTGTCTTCATTAAAAAAACTCATTGAAGTTTTTAAAAACGATGTTGATAAAGGCATAGATTTAGCCTCTTTAATGGTTCATATTACAGATTGGGAAGAAATTAAAAACCCAAATACAGTTAAAGTTATTACAGACAAAAATAGTTTTGCCTTGTATTTTTCTAGAAGCCCAATTCCGTTTCCTAGAGACGAATCGGTCGATGTTAAATACTATAAGCACAAAGGTGTTTATGCATTTAGAAAAGAGGCCTTATTAGATTTTTATAGATTACCAATGCTTTCTTTAGAAGCTTCAGAAAAAATTGAATGTATTCGTTATTTAGAATATAGTAAAAAAATAAAAATGGTTGAAACTCACGTTCAAGGTGTTGAAATAGATACACCAGAAGATTTAGATCGTGCAAAAAAACTTTGGAAATAGATATTGAATAAAGAATACAAACATATTAAAGTAATAGGCTTTGATGCAGATGATACCCTTTGGGTTAACGAAACTTATTTTCGAGATGCCGAAGATGCTTTTGCTAACCTATTATCTAAATATGAAACTGTAAATAAAATAGATCAAGAGCTCTTTAAAATGGAGATGAAAAACCTGCCATTATATGGTTATGGTGTTAAGGGTTTTATTTTATCCATGGTCGAAATGGCATTGGAATTATCCAATAATAATGTGTCTAATAAAACTATTCAAACTATATTAGATATAGGAAAAGACATGATTAATAAACCTGTTGAATTACTTGAAGGTGTTGAAACTGTTTTAAAAATACTTTCAGAAAATTACAGATTAATTTTAGCAACCAAAGGCGATTTATTAGACCAAGAACGTAAACTAGAAAAATCTGGTCTTATAGATTACTTTCATCATATTGAGGTATTAAGCGATAAACAAGAGGCTAATTATTCTAAACTATTAAATCGGTTAGATATTAAACCCTCAGAGTTTTTAATGATTGGAAACTCGTTAAAATCAGATATATTACCTTTAGTAAACATTAAAGCACATGCTATACATGTTCCTTTTCATACTACTTGGACTCACGAACAAGTAGAGGAAAGCGAAACCAATGGCAAAACGTATAAAACGGTAAATAACTTATTAGATATTCTACCATTATTAAATGAATTATGAAATTTTAGTTACAATAAATACATGAGTTTTAAAAATTTTCCAATGGTGTCCAAGGTCGTTTTTGGACGTGGCTGTTTTAATCAATTAGGAGATATTATTTCCCCAAATAGATTAAGCACTAAAGCACCATTTATTTATATCGTTGACGACGTATTTAAAGGGAATCCTTGGCTAACCTCTAGAATCCCTTTATCTTACGATGATAAGATTTATTACATTTCTGCAAACGAAGAACCAAAAACTTCTCAAGTAGACGAACTTGTTGAAGAAATAATTCTTAGTTATAAAGAACTGCCTTCAGGAATTATTGGAATAGGAGGAGGAACCATTATGGATTTAGCCAAGGCCATTTCAATTATGCTTACTAACGATGGTGAATCTAAAGATTATCAAGGGTGGGATTTAGTTAAAAAACCAGCCATTTATCATGTTGGAGTGCCAACCATATCTGGAACTGGAGCAGAAGTATCGCGGACTACAATTCTAACTGGTCCCGAAAGAAAATTAGGTATTAATAGTGATTTTACACCTTTCGATCAAGTTGTTTTAGACCCAGAATTAACCAAAGATGTTCCTAAAGACCAATGGTTTTATACAGGCATGGACTGTTATGTACATTGTATAGAATCTTTAAATGGTACTTATCTTAATTCATTTAGTCAAAGTTATGGCGAAAAAGCCTTAGAATTATGCAAAGAGATTTTTTTAGGAGAAACGCTTTCTAAAGAAGAATCTGATGATAAGTTAATGATGGCTTCCTGGCATGGTGGCATGAGTATAGCTTATTCTCAAGTTGGAGTCGCACATGCTATGAGTTATGGGTTAGGATATTTATTAGGTGTTAAACATGGTGTAGGAAACTGTATCGTATTTGAACATCTGGAAGAGTATTATCCAGAAGGTGTGGCAATGTATAAAGCCATGCGTGAGAAACATAATATTAACATTCCACAAGGTATTTGTGCAAATTTATCTGATAAAGAATTTGACATTATGATTGATGTTGCTTTAAGTTTAGAACCTCTTTGGGAAAATGCATTAGGTAAACATTGGCAAAAATCTATGACTCGCGAAAAATTAAAAGACCTTTACCAGAAAATGTAATATGCAAAAACTTGCAAAATTTATATACTTTAAACTATTAGGTTGGAAATTAGTTGGTAATACCACAATGTCTAAGGATACAGTTAAAAAAGCTGTAGTGATAGCTTTGCCACATACCAGTTGGCACGATTTCTATATTGGGTTGTTACTTAGAACTGTAATTGGAATAAAATCGAATTTCGTTGGTAAAAAAGAACTTTTTGTTTGGCCATTTAAATATTATTTTAGAGCCATTGGTGGTAGACCAATAGATAGAACTTCTGGTCAAAATAAAGTGGAAGCCATTGCTAAATTATTTGATGAAGATGAAGAGTTTAGATTGACCTTAGCTCCTGAAGGTACACGAAAAAAAGTAACTGAGTGGCGAACAGGTTTTTATTATATTGCTAAAGCTGCAAATGTTCCAATTATCATGTTTACATTAGATTTTGAAAACAAACAAAATAGAATATCTGAACCATTTTATTTAACAGACAATATGGAAGCAGATTTCAAATTTATGAAACAATTTTATAAAGGAGTTGTTGGTAAATTTCCTGAATATTCTTAGAACTATAAATTTGGCATATATTTTGAGTCTATTAATTACGTTTAGTAGATGAAACATAAAGTAAACTTTTGTCCCTAAAAAGAAACATTTACTACTAAAAAAAGCTACTTATTTTTAAGTAGCTTTTGCTTTTTTGAGTTGTATTATTTCTAGTCTATCACTTTAAATTCTTTCATTTCTTTTAATGGCTCTAGTACATTATAATCTTGCCAATAATTTGGATCGAAAGCTTTAAGCGTTTCATATTCTATTTTTTGTTTTTCTTTAGTTGCATTATATTCTGAAGGCAGTATATCTTTTTGTCCCATGATTAAAATTTCATTTTTTTCCTTAAATACACCTTCAACTTTAAAATTGAAAGATACTTTTTCGCGACTGTCATTGTCTTTAAATTTAATAGGTCTGTCTACATAAAAATATCTATCTAATTGATCTGTCATATAATTCGGATAATAAAAGCCATCATCATGTTTTTTGTATATTACAAAGCCTTTTTTGTTTTGTTCAATGTATTTGATGCCTAATAAAAGTTTCAAATTTAGTTTTTCACCAATACGTCCTTTAGCAAATTTATAATCTGCTTTTAGAATGGCAAAGGTTTCATGAGAGACGTAGAATACACCTTCAAAATCTGCAGAACTTCTTCTAGGAGCATAAGCAATAACATATACCATTTCGGGACCTATAAAGGTAATATCCTTTATTTCGTATTTGTATTTTCTTGTATCTGTTATAAAATTTAAAATGGTTTTTGATGAAAATCCATGGCTTTCAACCATGTTGTGGATCATTTTTCGAACAAATTTTAGAGAATTTATAGTGTCCTCAGCTTTATCATTATCCTCGTTTAAAGAAACAGAATCAGACACTTTAAATAAACCAGATTTAACTGTATAAATTTTATCTTCATCTAAATGCTTTAAGACAATAGCCTTTCCTTTTTCTGCTAGTTTTTCAACAGATTGGTCGTTGCGTTCATCCAATAAACGAATGGCTTTTTCAACGTTTAGTTTAGACTCGTCTTTGTTTTTAATTTTTAATTGGCCAACAAGCTCTGTATATTGTTTCGATTTATTCGTTATTAAGGATCTTTCTAATTCGTCAAAATCTTTATTAAATGCTTCTAATTGTTTTTTCTTAAAACCTGATGACTTATCGATTTCAAAATCGGCATCTTTACCAAGAATGTATTCTGTTCTTCTACTAAAAATATTATATTCAATTAGATTGTTTTTATAGTTTCTTTTTAGGTTTCTATTTACATAATACATTATAGAATCTATGGTCAAAGGTTTGTTGGTTAAATAGACTTCATACAATTCGTTTACCTGCTCAGCAAGCTTATATTCTCTAGAAGTAAATTCTTTTAATTCAAGTCCCGATTTTTCAAAACCTAAACATGATATATATACAGAATCTGTTGGTTTAAAACCCTCTGTAGTAATTGAAAAGTTGCCCTCTTCATTTGTAATTACACCATAATTCTCACCAATTTGAATAGTTGCATAAGGAATAGGCTCATTCGTTTTTGTTAGTACTTTACCAGATACTTGTTGAGCAAATCCTATAAAAATATAGCTAATTGACAATAGGATGGTTAAAGGTTTTTTATACATAAGTTTTTATTTTTAAAACGATTGATTTCTTGATTTGTTACCTATAAAGATGAAAAAACCCAAACAATTTGTTTGGGTTTTTTAGAAATATTTATGAATTTATATTAAAATAAAATTAATCTTCAGAACTTTCTTCCATTGTGTGATAGACATTCTGTACATCGTCATCTTCTTCTAATTTTTCAAGAAGTTTTTCTACATCAGCAGCATCTTCAAGGTTTAATTTTTTAGTTACTTGTGGAATACGTTCAAAACCAGATGAAAGTATTTCAATATCACGAGATTCTAATTCTGCTTGAATAGCTCCAAAACTTTCAAATGGCGCATAGATTAAAATACCATCGTCATCTAAAAACACTTCTTCAGCTCCAAAATCTATGAACTCTAATTCTAATTCTTCAGGATCTAAACCTTCGTTTGGAATTCTAAAATTACAGGTATGATCGAACATAAAAACCACAGAACCAGATGTACCTAGGCTGCCATCACATTTGTTAAAATAACTACGAACGTTAGCTACTGTTCTCGTGTTATTATCTGTTGCAGTTTCCACTAAAACAGCAATACCATGTGGTGCATAACCTTCAAAAATTACTTCTTTAAAATCGCCCTGGCTTTTATCGCTAGCTTTTTTAATAGCACGTTCTACATTATCCTTTGGCATGTTTACGGCTTTGGCATTCTGTATTACTGCTCGTAATCTCGAGTTACTAGCAGGGTCTGGACCACCTTCCTTAACTGCCATAACGATGTCTTTACCAATACGTGTAAAGGCTTTACTCATAGCAGACCAACGTTTCATTTTACGTGCTTTACGAAATTCAAAAGCTCTTCCCATCTAAAAATGTATATTTTAAGTTCCCACAAAAGTGGAAATCTATATTAATGATTTTTTATGAACACAAATGTAAAAAAATAAGATAATTGAGACTGATAGTATGAAGAAAATTATCAAATCTTAAAGAATATTTCTGAAAACTATAATTGAACATGGTGTCTGTTCATTTAATATTAGAATTACTCTTGTACTTCAACAATCATTTCAATAGCTTCAGCTAGCTTGAAATCTTTATTTGTTACACCTCCAGCATCATGTGTAGATAAAGAAATGGATAAAATGTTATAAGTGTTTGTCCATTCTGGATGATGATTTAATGCTTCACATTCAAACGCAATGCGACTCATAGCACTAAAGCAATCTCTAAAATTATCGAATTCAAATTCGGCATGAATTGCATTTTCATAATAATCCCAATCTGGAAAACGCAATAATTTTTTTTCTATGTCTTGTTCAGATAACTTACTCATGGTATTTATTTTTAAGTGTACTTAAATTTAAGCAATTTTAATGTGAAAATCAACTAAACTGCTAATTCAGTTAAAATGTCTTGACTTGAAAATTGGAGATGTTTTGGTAATAGGTTGTATTTTGATAAAACGGCCAAATAGCGTTCGTCGTTTGTAGTATATACGTGTTTTAATGTGTAGTTTTCTATGTCTAGAGTCTTAATAATTTCTTCTATAAATTCATCATGATGTACTAAATCTTTACTACCTAAATGAAAAACACCTTTTTTATCTCTGTTGATAATGTAATGAATTTGTTGGGTTAATTTAGAGTCTGTTGAAACGTTCATTATTAAGTTAGGAAACACTTCAATTGGCTCTTTTTCGTTGATTAACATTTTTATTTCTTGAATTCTTGGCGATTGAACTCCAAAAACCATTGGCAATCTAATGATGACTGTTTGTTTTTTTGGTAATCGCATGAGCATGTTTTCAATTTTAATTTTAAAATGCCCATAAATACTGTGACTTAAAGTTTTATCTGTTTCATAACTAGGAAACTTGCTATAACCATCAAAAACATTTGCAGAAGATAAAAATATAAGTTTGCAGAGCTTGTTATATTTTAAATATTCGGTAATGTGTTTATGTGCAATTACTTGAGCAGAAAATTCACCTCGAATTGCCGAAATAATAATGGTTGGTTTTACAGCTTCTAAAATTTCGAAAACATCATCTTCTTCTACGTTATATTGAAAAAAATGGCTGTTCTTTTCAAATAATCTATTTTCAGTATTGTAAGTGCCAAAGGTTTTAAAATAGGAGCAGAGTTCCTTATAAATAGCATTTCCTAAAAAACCACTTGCGCCTAAAATTAGTACGCGATGTTTATCTTCTCTTTCTTTCATATTTGCCTAAAACGGAAGATTTGTATTTTAAAATATGGACTGATTGGTTTCTGATGTAAATATTTCAAGCGCTTGCATGCCTAGTTTCGAATTTCCTCTTTCGTTTAAACCAGGAGCCCAAACCGAAATAACAAACTCATTTGGGAGCAATGCTACAATACCACCTCCAACACCACTTTTTCCAGGAAGCCCAACTTCGAAAGCAAATTCTCCAGCTTCGTCGTAAAAACCACATGTAAGCATAATGGCGTTAATGCGTTTAGCCTGACTTTTAGTGAGTCTTGTTTTTTCTAACAAGCATTTTCCTTTATTTGCAAATACGTAAAAAGCTTTTGTTAATTGAGCACAGGTCATTTCTAAAGAACATTGATGGAAGTAAAAATCTAAGACATCTTCCACGTTATTATTTAAATTATCAAAGGACTTTAAAAGGTTTGCAGCTGCATAATTATTAAAACCAGTTTTCTTTTCAGAATTGGCAACTTTATAATTGTAATTGATACTGGAATCTCCAGTAATATCTCTAACATAAGCTAAAAAATCTTCTTTTGGGTTTTCAAATAATGACACTAAAACGTCAGCAATTACAATAGCTCCCGAATTTATAAGTGGATTTCTTGGAATGCCTTTTTCTAATTCTAATAAAGATAAATGATTAAAAGGATTTCCAGAAGGTTCCACGTCCAAACGGCTCCAAATATCTGAGCCAACTTTTGATATTGCTAAGGCTAAAGTCAATACCTTTGAAATACTTTGAATAGAAAATTTCTTTTCAGAATCTCCAACAGAAAAATTTTCTCCAGAAATAAGGTGTAAATGGATTCCAAAAGCATTCTTATCTACATTAGCCAATTCTGGAATATAGGTTGCTATCTCTCCCTTGTCTGTTTCCTTACTAACTTCTTGGTAGATGTTATTTAAAATCCCTTGGTAATCTATCATGTATTAACCTTTGTAAAATGGCAGTTTTATAACTGTAGCTGGAATAGCATTTTTTCTAATTTGAATATGTATTTTACTATCAACATCAGCAAAGACTTTAGGTACATACCCTAAACCAATCCCTATTCCTAAAGAAGGAGACATGGTTCCAGAAGTAACACGACCTATGGTTTTTCCTTGGCTATCTACAATGTCGTAACCTTGTCTTGGTATGCCACGATCGTCTAATTTAAAGGCTACTAATTTGTTTTCAACTCCATGTGCTTTTTCAGCTTCTAAGGCTTTAGAGTTTGTAAACTCTTTTGTGAATTTTGTTACCCAACCTAAACCAGCTTCAAATGGTGATGTAGTATCATCAATATCGTTTCCATAAAGACAATAACCCATTTCTAAACGCAATGTATCTCTTGCAGCAAGACCAATAGGCTTAATTCCATAATCTGCTCCAGCTTCAAAAACTTTATCCCAGACCTGTTTTACTTCGTTATTCTTGCAATAAATTTCAAAACCACCACTACCTGTATATCCAGTAGCAGAAATAATCACATTTTCAATTCCAGCAAAATCGCCAACAATAAAGTTATAAAATTTTATTTCTGATAGGTCATGACTTGTTAAACTTTGCATGGCTTCAACAGCTTTGGGTCCTTGGATTGCTAAAAGAGAATAGTCCTCACTTAAATCTTTCATTTCTGCTCCAACATCATTTTTAGATGAAATCCAGTTCCAATCTTTTTCTATATTACTAGCATTAACAACTAAGAGATAGGTTTCTTCTTTAATACGATAAATTATTAAATCATCAACAACACCTCCATCATCATTAGGTAAATAACTGTATTGGGCTTTGCCAATAGTTAGTTTTGAAGCGTCATTACTTGCAACTTTTTGAATAAGCTCCAAAGCATGAGGTCCTTCAATTAAAAATTCTCCCATATGAGATACATCAAAGACACCAACAGATTTTCTTACCGTCTCATGTTCTATATTGACTCCTTCATATTGAACTGGCATGTTATAACCAGCAAAAGGAACCATTTTTGCTCCAAGAGCTTCGTGTGTGGATGTTAATGCAGTGTTTTTCATATTTAGAATTTTTCAAATTTTGATAGACAAAAGTATTGAAAAATATCTGTTTTATTCATTAAGAGTTTCGTTAAAGTACGATTAAATATTTGTTAATTTTTTTAATGTTTAAAGAAAATCAAGATGTAAACTATTAATTTAGTTACTTCTAAAACAATCCAATATGAAATTGCAACTAACCACACTTTGTCTTTTTTTATTTTCTATGATCATTTCTGCTCAAGATGGTATTCCAACCGATTATTTAAAATCCGATTTTCATAAAAGTAGAAGGGAGGCTTTTAGAGAAAAGATGCCAGAAAACAGTGTGGCAGTTTTATTTTCGAATCCTGTAAGAAATAGAGCGAATGATGTAGATTATATTTATCATCAAGATCCAAATTTTTATTATTTAACAGGTTATAATGAGCCTAATGGAGTTCTGATGATTTTTTCAGATGAACAAGTAAATGATGCAGGAATAAATTATAATGAGATTCTTTATGTGCAAGAGAAAGACCCTAGAAAAGAACAATGGAATGGGTTTCGTTTAGGAACTGAAGGAGCCAAAGACAAATTAGGATTTACCTTGGCTTATAATGGAAGTGATTTTAGTAATTCTGGAATTGATTATGTCTCGTTTGATAAAGTGATGTTTATTAATTTTGAAGATGATTACAGAGATTCAAAAAGAGATCAAGCAGATTTATACAGCTTAGTTGAGACCTTTAAAACCCAAATAAATTATAGTGAAGACGCAATTCCAGATCCAATAAAAGAGCGTGTATATGAGATGATAAAAGTTACTGATGTAGAAAACAGTGCCAATGTGGCTCAAAATATTGGTAGAGCTTTGGAATATTATCCAGATTTAAAGAATGATAAAATTATAACAGAGTATGTTAATACAACGGATAATAACACACGTATTGAATTAAAACAACAAGTTATTAAGATTGAAAGTGAAACTCCAAAAAGTAATTTAGATACAGAAACATTATCTAGAATTATGGGTGGATTACGCCAGATTAAAACGGAAGAAGAAATGGTGTTACTTACTAAAGCTGTTAGAATTTCTGCCATGGGACAACGTGAAATTATGAAAGCCATGCATCCTGGCATGTCAGAAACCGAAATTCAAGGTGTTCATGAATATGTTTATAAAAAATATGGTAGTGAGTATGAAGGCTATCCAAGTATTGTAGGTGCAGGAAATAATGGTTGCGTATTGCACTATATTGAAAACAATAAAATGAAAGTTGAAAACGATTTGGTTTTAATGGATTTGGGAGCCGAATATCATGGTTATACAGCAGATGTTACCAGAACTATTCCTGCAAATGGAACGTTTAATAAAGAACAAAAAATTATTTACGATTTAGTGTACAAATCTCAAGAAGCTGGTATTGCTGCAGCAACAGTTGGGAATGCTTTTAATGCAACAGATGCAGCCTGTAGGAAAGTTATTGATGAGGGATTAATAGCTTTAGGATTAATTAAAAGTAGCAAAGAATCTAGAAAATATTTTCCTCATGGTACATCGCATTATTTAGGATTAGATGTTCATGATGCCGGACTTTATGGGGCTTTCGAGCCAAATATGGTAATTACTGTAGAACCTGGAATTTATATTCCAGAAGGCAGTGATTGCGATGAAAAATGGTGGGGAATTGCTGTTAGAATTGAAGACGATATTTTAATTACTGAAAACGGACCAATTAATCTTTCTGCTGAAGCACCACGTAAATCGGATGAGATTGAAAAACTTATGAAAGAAAAGAGTGCTTTAGACGACTTTACATTGCCTAGTTTAGATTAAGAAACTTTTATAATTAATTTTAAAGCGTCAATAAAAAAAGAGAAGTCAATTCTAACCTTTTTTGCTGTCGCTTTTTTTATTTAAGTTTAATTATTTGTTACAAATTTAAAAGCTTCATCTAATTGTGAGACATCAAAATATTGTTCTTTCCTGCCTTTGCTTGCTCTTTCAAAAAACATGTTATCTATTGGGACAAATGCTTTTAATACTTTGGAATGAGCAACAATAGCTAAATGACCTAAATTTTTATAATGCCTTAGAATGAAAATAATGTCTTCAAAAAAAGCTTTGGCTTGGGTATTAGACATTTTATATTCATCTATTTTAACTAAAACATTTACAGTATTAAACCCTTTATCTAATTTTTCCTTGAAGAATTTTTGAGCTAATTTTTCGTCTGTTTCAGAAAAGTTTTCAATTACTTCAAAAGCCAAGGTGTTTGTTTCGAATGTTTTTAAATGCTCTATCATAATTTTATATTTTAAGTTAACCAACTAAGTATTTAAAAATAATGTTTTTATAAAAAAATATAAAACATTTTTTCACAATATAATCTTTTAATAGATACTCATTTAATTTGTTATTCTTTAGCTTTTTTTGTCATGATGTTATTTTTTTTCAAGTTGCTCCATTTTACAGAATTTTTAATATAGCAGTAGCATTTGATGGTTTGGATTGCTGTGGGTTTCAGAAATTTTAAAATCGTAACATCCAATTACATTAAAACCAGCTTTTTTATAAAAATGAATGGCTTTATGGTTTTCTATCCATGTGTATAGCCACATCCCAGATTGATGGTGATTTTTAGATAATGCCACATTGAAATTGAAGAGCTCCAAACCTAATTTTAAATGATGAAACTCTTCTAAAACATAGAGTCTTTCTAATTTAGTAACATTTTTAAAAAGAATATTATTTTGCGAATAATTATAAATTATTTTGGAATATCCTATAGGTTCTTGGTTGAAGTATAAAATGTGATAAACATTATTCGAATCTTTCAATTCTGAGTCGAAGATGTCTTTTGTGAATTTGGATGATACATAATTAAAAATATCCTTTTTTGAAGCGCTCCTACCATGAGATTCTATAAAGGATTGCGATCCAATTTTGGATAGTAATTCAGCCTCTTTTATTGTGGCATTTTTAATTGTTGTCATTAGAAAAACAGAATAAATATGTTTATGATATCAAAAGTATTATTTTTACTTTTAATAAATCAATGGAATTTAAATGAAAATATTATCTAAAGAGCAAGTTTACGAAGGAGATAAATTAACAGCCGAAAGACAAAACATTTCATCTACAGAGTTAATGGAACGTGCAGGCATACAAATTTTTAGCTGGCTTGATGTTAGAATGCAAGGCGCTCAAGTTCCAATTCATGTTTTTTGTGGAATTGGAAATAATGGAGGAGATGGTTTGGTTGTTGCAAGGCATTTAGTGTTACATGGTTATAATGTGCATACTTATGTTGTAAATTGTAGTGATAAACGCTCAAAGGATTTTTTAAATAATTATGATAAAATTAAACATGTTACCAAAGAGTGGCCTACACTCTTGGACTGTAAAGACGACTTCCCTAAAATTGATGAAGACGATATTGTTATTGATGCTGTTTTTGGTATTGGTTTAAATAGAGAAGTAGACCTTTGGGTTAAAGAATTGTTTCAACATTTTAAAGCTTCAAAAGCATTTACTCTTGCTATAGATATTCCTTCAGGTTTGCATACAGATCAAGTGCCTAAAGATGAAAATGGTGTTGTATGGGCAAACCACACACTAAGTTTTCAATCGCCAAAATTAGTTTTCTTTTTACCCGATACAGCAAAATATTCCCAACAATGGGATGTTTTAGATATAGGAATTGATAGAGAGTACTTAATTAAAACAACGACTAAAGCTGAGTTAATAGGAAGACAAGAAGTAATTCCTATTTATAAACCAAGAGGTAAGTTTTCTAATAAAGGTGATTTTGGACATGCATTAATTATTGGTGGAAGTTATGGTAAAATTGGAGCTGTTACTTTAGCAAGTCGTGCTGCCTTAGCTTCAGGAGTAGGTTTAATTTCTGCTTATGTTCCAAAATGTGGTTATACCGTGCTCCAGTCTTCCTTTCCAGAAGCTATGGTAATAACTGATACAGATGAACATGTTATTACAAATATTGAGAATAAATTCACACCTTCATCTATTGGAATAGGAGTAGGCTTAGGAACAGATACAAAAACAGTCTTGGCTTTTGGAAATTTTCTAAAGCAAAATAAATCTCCTTTAGTTTTAGATGCTGATGGCATAAATATACTTTCTGAAAACAATGAGTTGTTAAAGTTACTGCCAGAAGGGACGGTATTAACACCACACCCAAAAGAACTAGAACGTTTAGTTGGTAGTTGGGAGGACGATTTTGATAAACTTAATAAAGTAAAGGCTTTTACTAAAAAACATCAAGTGATTGTTGTTATTAAGGGAGCACACACAATTACTGTTTTAGAAGAACAACTTTATATTAATTCTACTGGAAACCCTGGATTAGCTACAGGAGGAACAGGAGATGTTTTAACTGGAATTATTACAGGTTTGTTAGCACAAGGATATAATCCCTTAGTAGCAAGTATTTTTGGAGTGTATTTACACGGGAAATCGGCTGATATTGCCGTTGAAAAAACAGGTTATCAAAGTTTAATTGCTAGTCATGTTATTGAACACATAGGAGATGCTTACTTAGATCTATTCTGGCAACCTGAACCACCACAACCAGAAGCAGAAGCAAAAAGCAATAAAGAAGGAAGCAAGAAGAAATAAAAAAGGACAGTTTATAAAGGTGTTTTTCATCAAACTGAACTCGTTTTAGTATCCCTTAATTTTAGAAAAGTAAGATGTGATTCTGAAATTAATTCAGAATGATTATTGCTTAAACAATCAGAATAATTTATGGAAAAGAAATATATAAAAAAAAGCCATTCGATTTGAGTGGCTTTTTAGTTTTGTAATGAAAATACTTTTATATTTCTAAAGAATTAAATAATTCTATTAATTTTTCGCTTGAAGGTCTTGGAGCATCTGGAGTTACTACATTTCCATTAGGATCTATTAAAATAAAACGAGGAATACCATTAATTTTATAATCCTTAATAAATTGCGATTGCCACCCTTCAGGAGCAAATAATTGAATACCAGTCAACTCTTTATCTGCAATCATAGCTTTCCAATCTTCACGAGCTTTATCCCAAGAACCTCCATGAGATCTATCGTCGTCAATTGAAAGACTTACAAAATTTATGTTTTTAGCATGATATTCTTTTTCCAAAGCTTTTAACGAAGGAATTTCGGCCTTACAAGGTCCACACCATGTAGCCCAAACATCTATGTATGTGTATTTTCCTTTTAAATCTTCAAGAGAAGTTGTGGTTCCATCCACATTTTCGTAATCAACAAATGTAGGCGAAGGAGCACCTTCTGGTAATTCTTTCTTCAAATTAATACCATCAGCAATATAGCCTCTATAGAATTTAAGCATAGGCTCGAGATCCTTTATTTTACTTTTAGTTAAAGATGAATCGATTCCAGTTTGAGATGCATAAAATTCATTTAATTGCGTTTTAATATTATCTAGAGCAATATCAAGTTCTTCCATTTCAGTAATGGTGCTCAATTCGTCCATATTTAGTAAAGATTCTTGTTTTAAAGATTCTTCAGCTAAAAAATTACTGTGCTCAGAACCCGTTCCAGTGTATTTAACAGTTTCATCAAATTCTTTCGCATCGATAGTCATGTTAATGTCAAAACCATTTTTTAGGAAAACAGAAGTGCTTTCATTTCCATCAAAAAAGCTGTAAACACCAGTTTCAACTTTTAAGGTATCACTAAAAGTTCCATCGCTATTTACTTTAATTGTTTTAGAATAATCGCGAGTTCTTAGAACTACAGAGTCACTATTTTTGTTAGTTATAGTTCCAGAAAAAGTTACATAATCTTTAGGGGCAACGTCTTCTTTGCAAGCAACAATAGCTATAGCGCTCAATAAAAGAATAATTTTTTTCATTTTTATTGTTTAAAATTTTATCAAAAATAAGAGATATTTTAAACTATTTATCAATTCTATTAATTATTAACAAATGTTTGCATAAAAGATTTGTAATGTTGAATTTTGGAATCTATTACAAATACTATGGACAACATTCATTATATATCTTCGAAAACTCTAGATTTAAAAACACTTCATGCTATAATTTCTGAAGAAAAAAAGTTGCAACTTTCTGAAGAAGCAATTGAAAAAATCTCAAATTGTAGAAACTATTTAAACGAAAAGTTAAAGAATCAAGACAAACCTATCTATGGTATTAATACAGGATTTGGCTCGTTATATAATGTAAAGATTTCTAAAGAAAATCTAACAAAACTTCAAGAGAATTTAATGATGTCTCATGCTTGTGGCACAGGAGATTTGGTGCCTGAAGCTATAGTAAAACTCATGCTCTTGCTTAAAATACAGTCTTTAAGTTATGGACATAGTGGTGTTCAATTACTTACTGTTGAACGCTTAATTGATTTTTATAATAATAATATTACGCCAATAATTTTCACTCAAGGATCTTTGGGTGCATCAGGAGATTTAGCACCTTTAGCACATTTGGCATTACCCATAATTGGAAAGGGAGAAGTAACTTATAAAGGCAAACTTTTTTCTGGTGAAGAAATTTTAAAGACTTTTAATTGGGAACCGATAACACTGCAATCTAAAGAAGGATTAGCGCTTTTAAATGGAACGCAATTTATGAGTGCTTATGGTATTCATTTACTTTTTGAATCTTATAAATTATCTTATTTAGCAGATTTAATAGGAAGTGTTTCTTTAGATGCATTTGATGGTAGAATTGAACCGTTTAATGAGTTGGTACATCTAGTGAGACCTCACAATGGGCAATTAAAAACGGCCGAACGAGTTAGAGAGTTTCTTGAAGGAAGTGAATTGATAGCACAAGAGAAGGTACATGTCCAAGATCCATATTCGTTTAGGTGTATGCCTCAAGTGCATGGAGCTAGTAAAGACACTTTAGCTTTTGTAGAAAAAACGTTTATTACTGAGATAAATTCAGTTACTGATAACCCAAATATTTTCTCGAAAGAAGATGAGATTATTTCTGGCGGTAATTTTCATGGTCAGCCTTTAGCTCTTGCTTTAGATTACCTTAAAGTTGCTATGGCAGAATTTGGAAATATTTCTGAACGTCGGGTGTTTCAATTAGTTTCTGGTTTAAGAGGTTTGCCAGCTTTTTTAGTAGATAGTCCAGGATTAAATTCTGGTTTTATGATTCCACAATATACAGCAGCAAGCATTGTAAGTGCTAATAAACAATTAGCTTCTCCAGCTAGTATAGATAGTATCGTTTCTAGTAATGGACAAGAAGACCATGTGAGTATGGGAGCTAATGCGGCCACACAAGCATATAAGTTAATTGAAAATGTGAAACGTGTTTTAGCAATAGAGTTGTTTAATGCATCACAAGCATTAAGTTTAAGAACTCCTTTAAAATCTTCAAAATTTATTGAATCTTTTTTAAGTGTGTATAGAGAAGAAGTACCATTTGTAGCTTTCGATAGAGAATTATTTAAAGATATTGAAGCTTCTATTGCTTTTATTGATACCTTATCTATTGATAGTCATGAAGTACTCTAAATAATTAACTGTTTTCAATTAGTTTATTAGCCCAGTCAATAGCATCATTTAACTCTGTAAAACTTTTAAAAGGTTTAGAAAAAAATGTTTTTTCTAAAGCCACATTATCTCTATATATTTTATCTCCAGTAACAACTGCAAAACCAATAAGGTTTTCTATTTGAGAAGTTTTAAAATAAATATTAGGGTCTACAGAGTAGGAGTTGATACGGTGTGTTATATAAACAAATTTTTTATTTTTAAAAAAGGTAGTTGCAATCTCTACTAAAATTTCGTTGTATTCTGGTAAAACTGTAATACCTTCATTCATAACAAATATTAGAAAGTTGTCATGGATGGTAACTTTGCCAAATGGGTATGTTATTATATTTGACATATGATTAAGTATTTAATTTACTGGTAAAATTAACGAATAAATATAGATGTAAATAAAAAACGCCATTAAAAGTCAATAATGGCGTTGAAATAGTATTTGTTCTTAATTTAGGATTTAGTTGTATTTTTTGCTTTTTCAATTTTCACAGTCAATTCTTTTGTTTTAGAATCTAAATCCATAAGTATTATATCTCCTTCGTGGATTTTAGCATTGATAATCTCTTCAGCCAGTTTGTCTTCAATATACTTTTGAATGGCTCTTTTAAGAGGTCTGGCTCCATATTGTTTATCGAAACCTTTATCTGCAATATAATCTTTAGCTTTTTTACTTAATTTTAGAGTATAACCAAGAGCTTTAATTCGGTTAATTAATTGTTCTAATTCAATATCGATTATTTTATCAATATCTTTTCTTTCTAAAGCATTGAACACCACAACATCATCAATTCTATTTAAAAATTCTGGTGCGAAAGCTTTTTTAAGTGCATTTTCAATAACACTTCTTGCATTGGCATCTTCTTGGGCTTTTTGTGAAGCTGTTCCAAAACCAACACCAGTTCCAAAATCTTTTAGTTTTCTAGAACCAATATTTGAGGTCATAATTATAATAGTATTTCTAAAGTCAATTTTTCTTCCTAAACTATCCGTTAGAAAACCATCATCTAAAACTTGTAAAAGCATATTAAAGACATCTGGATGTGCTTTTTCAATTTCATCAAGTAGCACAACAGCATAAGGTTTACGTCTTATTTTTTCAGTTAATTGACCACCCTCCTCATAGCCTACGTAACCTGGAGGTGCACCAACCAATCTTGAGATAGCAAATTTCTCCATGTACTCACTCATATCAATTCTAATAAGCGAGTCTTCACTATCAAATAATTGTTTAGATAAGACTTTGGCTAATTGTGTTTTACCAACACCTGTTTGACCTAAGAAAATAAACGAACCAATAGGCTTGTTAGGGTCTTTTAATCCAGCTCTATTTCTTTGTATTGCTTTAACTACTTTTGCTACTGCTTCATCTTGCCCAATAACTTTGCCTTTAATAAGTTCTGGTAATTGTGCTAATTTGTTGCTTTCAGTTTGTGCAATTCTATTTACAGGGATTCCGGTCATCATAGAAACTACATCAGCGACATTATCTTCTGTTACAATTTCTCTATGTAAATTAGTTTCTTCTTCCCATTTTTCTTGAGCAATGGCTAATTCCTTTTCGATACGTTTTTCATCGTCTCTTAATTTAGCAGCTTCTTCATATTTCTGTTTTTTAACGACAGATGTTTTTGTTTCTCTAACATCTTCTAATTGCTTTTCTAAGTCTAAAACTTGTTTAGGCACATTGATGTTTTTAATATGAACTCGCGAACCTGCTTCATCTAAAGCATCAATAGCTTTGTCTGGTAAAAAACGATCGGTCATATATCTATTGGTTAATTTTACACACGCTTCAATGGCTTCAGGTGTATAATCAACATGATGATGACTTTCATATTTATCTTTAATATTGTTTAATATTTCTATAGTTTCTTCAACAGTAGTAGGCTCTATAATAACTTTTTGAAAACGACGCTCTAAAGCACCATCTTTCTCAATATATTGTCTGTATTCATCTAGTGTTGTTGCACCTACACATTGTATTTCACCACGAGCTAAAGCAGGTTTAAACATGTTAGAAGCATCTAAGCTTCCTGTAGCTCCACCAGCACCAACTATGGTATGAATTTCATCTATAAAAAGTATGATATCGTCATTCTTTTCAAGTTCATTCATAACAGCTTTCATGCGTTCTTCAAACTGCCCTCTGTATTTTGTTCCTGCAACTAAGCTAGCTAAATCAAGGGTTACTACGCGCTTATTAAAAAGAATCCGCGATACTTTTTTGCTAACAATTCTGTTTGCTAATCCTTCGGCAATGGCAGATTTACCTACCCCAGGTTCACCAATTAGAAGTGGGTTGTTTTTCTTTCTTCTACTTAATATTTGAGAGACTCTTTCAATCTCTTTTTCTCTTCCAACAACTGGATCGAGTTTACCTTCTTCGGCCATAGCAGTAAGGTCACGTCCAAAATTATCTAATACAGGTGTTTTAGATTTTTTATTTGTTTTAGAAGTTGGAGTATTAAATAAATTCTCTTTGGAAGCATCATCTTCGGAAGATGCGTTATCATCATCCTGAAAAGATTCAGCTTTTGGTTCTATATAATCGTCGTCATTAGTTATCATATGTTTAAACTGTTCTTTAGCGTTATCGTAATCTACTTTCAATTTATTTAAAAGTTTGGTTGTAGGATCGTTTTCATTTCTTAAAATGCATAAAAGTAAATGAGCAGTATTAATGGACGTGCTTTGAAAAAGCTTTGCTTCTAAAAAGGTTGTTTTTAAAGCACGTTCAGCCTGCCTAGTAAGATGTAAATTCTTTTTTTCGTTTGAAACGACTGCAACATTAGGGTTTGCAGGACTAAGTATTTCTACTTTACGTCTTAAGTGATTTAAATCTATTTCTAGCGCATTTAAGATATTTATTGCTTTACCATTTCCATCGCGAAGCAAGCCAAGCATTAAGTGCTCTGTGCCAATAAAATCATGTCCTAAGCGCAACGCTTCTTCTTTACTATAAGCAATAACATCTTTAACTCTTGGTGAAAAATTATCATCCATATATTCTTTCCTTTCTACATTAAAAATAATAAATCTATACGATTAAAATCAAAAATCATACCTCAATTTATGGGTAATATGCTAATAGACAAAAAAAACTTAATAAAATCAAAATATTTAACAGCTTACTTATTAAATAAAAAACCTCGAAATTGTTAATAAAAAACTTCAAAAAACTATAGATAAACACTTACTGTAACTGCTGAAATGGTTATATTAGCACGATTTGAAAAACTAGAAAAAAACTAATTAAATTATATATGGCAGAAGGAGAAAAACTCATTCCAATTAACATTGAAGATGAAATGAAATCGGCTTACATTGATTATTCAATGTCAGTCATTGTGTCACGTGCTTTACCAGATGTAAGAGATGGTTTAAAGCCAGTTCATAGACGTGTGCTTTACGGCATGCATGAACTTGGTATTAGAGCCACTGGAGCCCATAAAAAATCGGCGAGAATCGTTGGGGAAGTTTTAGGTAAGTATCACCCACATGGAGATACCTCTGTTTACGATGCCATGGTTCGTATGGCTCAAGAGTGGAGTTTGCGTTACATGTTAGTAGATGGACAAGGGAATTTTGGGTCTGTAGATGGAGATAGCCCTGCAGCAATGCGTTATACAGAAGCTCGTATGCGCAAAATATCGGAAGATATGTTAGCAGATATCGATAAAGAAACAGTAGACCATAAACTTAATTTTGACGATACGTTACAAGAACCAACCGTTTTACCAACTAGAATACCTGGTTTATTGGTAAATGGAGCTTCTGGTATTGCTGTTGGTATGGCTACCAATATGCCTCCACATAATTTAAGTGAGGTAGTGGATGGTACCATAGCATATATTAACAATAACGATATTGAAATCGACGAGTTAATAACACATATTAAAGCTCCAGATTTTCCAACAGGAGGAACTATTTATGGCTACGATGGTGTAAAAGAAGCCTTTCAGACAGGTCGTGGACGAATTGTCATGCGAGGTAAAGCCATTATCGAAGAAGTTCAAGGTAGAGAATGTATTGTCGTAACTGAAATTCCTTATCAAGTGAATAAGGCAGATATGATTAAAAAAACTGCCGATTTGGTAAATGAAAAGAAAATGGATGGTATTGCAACCATTCGTGATGAATCCGATAGAAATGGGATGCGAATTGTTTACGTATTAAAACGTGATGCCATTCCAAACATTGTTTTAAATAAACTTTACAAATACACAGCGTTACAGTCTTCTTTTAGTGTGAATAATATTGCATTAGTAAATGGTAGACCACAAATGCTTAACCTAAAAGAACTAATTCACTATTTCGTTGAGCACAGACACGAAGTGGTTGTAAGAAGAACCACTTACGAATTACGTAAAGCAGAAGAACGTGCTCACATTCTTGAAGGATTAATTATTGCTTCAGATAATATTGATGAAGTAATTAAAATTATTCGTGCATCATCAAATGCAGATGAAGCTCGTGAGAAGTTAATTGAACGTTTTAAACTTTCAGAAATTCAAGCGAAAGCCATTGTCGAAATGCGTTTGCGTCAATTAACAGGTTTAGAACAAGACAAATTGCGTTCGGAATATGATGATTTAATGGTTACCATCGAAGATTTAAAAGACATTCTTGATAAAAAAGAACGTCGTATGGAAATTATTAAAACAGAATTAGAAGAAGTAAAACATAAATATGGTGACGAACGTCGTTCAGTAATTGAATATGCTGGTGGTGATTTAAGTATTGAGGATATGATTCCAGACGAAAAAGTAGTGATAACTATTTCGCATGCTGGTTATATTAAACGTACATCGCTTACAGAATATAAAACTCAAAATAGAGGAGGCGTAGGGCAAAAAGCATCAACAACTAGAAACGAAGATTTTTTAGAACATCTGTTTGTTGGTACTAATCACCAATACATGTTATTCTTTACACAAAAAGGAAAATGTTTCTGGATGCGTGTTTACGAAATCCCAGAAGGAAGTAAGACATCGAAAGGACGTGCTATTCAAAACTTAATAAATATTGAACAAGACGATGCTGTTAAAGCGTTTATCTGTACACAAGATTTAAAAGACGAAGATTACATTAATAGTCATTACGTAATTATGGCTACTAAAAAAGGTCAAGTAAAAAAGACGTCTTTAGAGCAATATTCTAGACCTAGAACAAATGGAATAAATGCCATTACTATTAAGGATGACGATATATTATTAGAAGCAAAACTAACAACAGGCGAAAGTCAAGTGATGTTAGCCTTAAAATCTGGTAAAGCCATTCGATTTGAAGAAGCTAAAACCAGACCTATGGGTAGAAATGCTTCTGGTGTTCGTGGCATTAGATTGCAAAACGAAAAAACGGACGAAGTTATAGGGATGATTGCTGTAGATGATATGGAAAGTGATATCCTAGTTGTTTCTGAAAATGGTTATGGAAAGCGCTCTAGCTTAGAAGATTATAGAATTACCAATAGAGGAGGAAAAGGTGTAAAAACTATTTCAATAACAGAAAAAACGGGTAATTTAGTAGCTATTAAAAATGTAACTGATAATGATGATTTAATGATTATCAATAAATCTGGAATTGCAATTAGAATGGCTGTTCAAGACCTAAGAGTAATGGGTAGAGCTACACAAGGAGTTAAATTAATTAACTTAAAAGGGAACGACTCTATAGCTGCAGTTGCTAAGGTTATGCATGATGAAGACGAAGTAGAATTAGATGAAGAAGGAAATATGATTGTTCCTGAAGCTTCAGAAAATACAAGTCAAAATGAAGATGGCACAACTCTTGATAATTCCAACGAAGAAGAATAAAAAACGTATAATTTAATATTAATTACAATGAAAAAACAATTTATAGTTGCTTTAGCAATCATGGTAACAACTTTTGGTTTTGCACAAAAAAAAGAATTAAAAGAAGTTGAAAAAGCAATTAAAAACAACAATTTTGCAGAAGCAAAATCTATTTTAAGTCAAGTAGAGCCGATGCTTTCTACTATGGATGATAAATATAAAGCTCAATATTATTACTTAAATGCTGAAGCTTTATATGCTAATGGATCTGCAAGTAATGACGATGTTACTAAAGCTCTAAAAAGTATAGGTTTGGTTGAAGGTGATTATGTTGAAGAATCAGCCGAATTAAAAAAGACCATGATTCAATCTTTTGTAAAAAAAGGGAATGATGCTTATGAACTTAAAGATTATAGCGTAGCTTCAAAAAACTTTGAAAATGCCTATAGAGTTTCAACTAAAGATACATTATATCTGTATTACGCTGCAGTAACTGCAAGTGGAGTTCAAGAGTTTGACAGATCTTTAGTTTTATTAGAAGAATTAGACGATTTAGGTTACACAGGTATTGAAACAGAATACTTTGCAACTAATAAAGACACTGGAGAAGAAGAAGTTTTTCAAAGTAAGTCTATTAGAGACATTTCTGTTAGAGGTGGAACCTATGTTAAACCTGGACAACGTACTACAGAATCTAAAAGCGAAGAAATTGTAAAAAGTATTGCCTCCATTTATAAAAATAAAGGTGAAAACGACAAAGCTTTAAATGCTATTTCTAAAGCGAGAAAAGCTAATCCTGAAGATTTAAATTTATTGATTTCAGAAGCTAATTTATATTTTGAATTAGGCAATCACGAAAAATTTAAAGAATTATTGAAAGAAGCGACATTAAAAGATCCTAATAATCCAGAATTGCAATTCAATTTAGGTGTAATGACTCAGGAATCCGGAGATTTTGAAGCAGCTAAGAAGTACTACGATAAAGCTATAGAATTAGATCCAAATTATACCAATGCTCAAATTAATATGGCTGCTATGATTTTAGATAAAGAAAAGCCATTAATTGAAGAAATGAATAACCTTGGTAGTTCTTCTGCTGATAACAAGCGTTACGATGAATTAAAGCTGCAACGTACTCAAATTTATAAAGATGCTATTCCATATTTAGAAGCTGTTTTAAAAACAGACGAGAAAAATATTGACGCCGCAAAGACATTAATGAATATTTATAGCGCAACTGGATTTACAGATAAATATAAAGCTATGAAAGTTAAAGTAGAATCTTTAGGAGGAAATTAATCCTTATTATTAAAAATATACTATAAAAAAAAGCTGCAATTTATTTTGCAGCTTTTTTTTTATATCACTTTTTTTATAACTCTTAATTTATGTGTGTGCATTCGTTTATCATGGTTGTAAATACCAGAATGATCTAATCGGTCAATTCGTACTTTACCATGTGCATGAATAATGTAGTTATCCTTCATAATAATACCTACATGAACAATCTGTCCTTCGCTATTATCAAAAAAAGCTAAATCTCCAGGTTCACTTTCTTCAATAAAACTTAAAGCCTCACCTTGCGTTGCTTGTTGCGAAGCATCTCTTAAAAGCTTATAACCACTAAGCTTGTAAACCATTTGTGTAAAACCAGAACAATCTATTCCAAATGGAGTTTTTCCACCCCAAAGATAAGGTGCATTTAAATACATAAAAGCGGTTTCTAAAATACTTGATTTTGGCATTCTTTCTTTTATAACCTGTCCTTCATGTGTATGGCCTAATAAAGAAAGCCCATTTAATGATGCTCCAAGTGGAATGGCATAAAGTTGTAGTTCTTTATCTTCCACAAACTCAACCAAGTTGTTAGACAGAATTGGAAATTCTTCATGAATGGATTTATACGCTACTTCAGAAATTTCAAGATATTGTTTGTTGTCAATCCAGCCTTCATAAGTATCAAAACCAAGACGGATTTTGCTCCAAGACTTACGTTGTTCAAGAACTTTAAAATAATCGCCATACAATACTTGCGAAACTAATTCGCTAGTATCTGTTGGTTCAAGTCTTAAAGGAACAATGCTTAAATTACAAATTCCGTATTGCATGAATAATAATTATCAGGATTAATGTCTTTCAATTACAACAGCAGAAGCACCACCACCACCATTACAAATAGCTGCAGCACCAATTTTTGCATTGTTCTGTTTTAAAACATTTAATAAAGTAATAAGTATTCTAACTCCAGAGCAACCAAGAGGATGACCTAAAGAAACTGCACCACCATTAACGTTTACATTACTATCGTTAAGGCCTAAAATTTTCATGTTAGCTAAACCAACAATCGAAAAAGCTTCGTTAAATTCAAAAAAATCGACATCCTTTAAAGAAACACCAGCTTTAACTAAAGCTTTTGGTAAAGCTTTTGCTGGAGCTGTTGTAAACCATTCTGGTTCATGGGCAGCATCAGCATATCCAGTAATAGTTGCTAATGGTTTTAAACCTAGCTCTAGAGCTTTGTCTTTACTCATTAATACCATAGCTCCAGCGCCATCATTAATGGTTGAAGCATTTGCTGCAGTTACTGTTCCATCTTTTGTAAAAGCTGGACGTAAAGCAGGTATTTTTTCTATTTTAACGTTGCTGAACTCTTCATCTTTAGAAACTATTATCGCATCTCCACGACGTTGAGGTACTTCAACAGGGACAACTTCATTATCAAATTTCCCAGCTTCCCAGGCAGCAGCAGAACGCTTATATGATTGAATTGCAAAAGCATCTTGATCTTCGCGAGAAAATTTGTATTCTGTAGCACATGCATCGGCACAAACTCCCATAGCATTATTATCGTAAGCATCAACCAAACCATCTTTTTGCATGCCATCTTCCATTTTGGCAGGTCCAAATTTTGTGCCTGTTCTTGCATGGTAATAATGTGGAATTAAACTCATGTTTTCCATACCACCTGCAACTATAATATCTGCATCACCTAAAGCTATAGCTTGAGCTGCCTGCATCACACTTTTCATTCCTGAAGCACATACTTTATTTACTGTAGTACATGGAACTGTATTAGGAATGCCAGCATAAATAGCGGCTTGTCTAGCTGGTGCTTGACCTGTTCCAGCTTGAACTACATTTCCCATGATAACTTCCTGAACTAAGTTAGGATTTAAGTTAATTTTATCCAATGCTCCTTTAATTGCAATAGCCCCTAATCTTGGAGCTGGAATTGTTGATAAAGCTCCTAAAAAACTACCAATTGGAGTTCTGGCTGCAGATACAATAACGACTTCTTTACTCATTTTAAGTGTGTTTCATTTTAATTGATG
The DNA here is from genome assembly GCA_003144015.1 of Flavobacteriaceae bacterium LYZ1037. Taxonomy (GTDB): domain Bacteria; phylum Bacteroidota; class Bacteroidia; order Flavobacteriales; family Flavobacteriaceae; genus Xanthomarina. The sequence goes on from QFWS01000007.1 coordinate 43,047, forward strand.
CAAAATTAATCAATTTTTAGTAGAATCTAGAATGTTTACATTATTATAAGTCGTCTAATTCGGTGATATTTTTATTACATTTGAAATACTTAAAACAATCAATGAAAGACTTTATTAATTTTCTTTATAAAAATCATTCTTTAGCTTATAAACTGATTCTTTTTATAAGTACCACGTTTTTAATAGTCTATCTGTTCCCTAAAAGTGGAAAGTTTAAATATAATTTTGAAAAAGGTAAGCCTTGGCAATCTGAAAATTTATATGCTCCTTTCGATTTTGCTATTAAAAAAACAGAAGAGGAAATTCAATCTGAGAAAAATGAAATTAAAGATAATGCTATTCTATATTTTAATTTAGAGCCAAAAATTAAAGAAGCTGTCATTGAGTCTTATAAAACGGAATTCAAATTAGAATTTCCAGATTCTTTAGTAAAACAAAACAAAGATAATCTCTATGCCAAAGGGCTAGATTTATTAAAGTACTTCTATAATTATGGTGTTTTAAGTGAAAATTATGACTTTTCAAAAGAAAGAAAAGTCATTCTTCTAGAAGGAAGAACAGAAAAACAAACCATCAAATTTTCAGATTTAACCAATCAAGGAGAAATAAAGAATATAATAAGTAAATTGTTAAAGAATGAAAATCTAAGTCAATATACAACTCCATACATTTCTTTATTCTTTGATATTGTAGAACCAAACGTCTCTTACGATAAAGGTTTCACCGAAAAAGCATTGCAAAATGACTTAGAAAAAGTTGCTTTTACAAGAGGAAGTGTAGAAAAAGAAACACTTATCATTTCTAAAGGTGAAGTGGTTGAAGGTAATAAATATCAAATACTTAAATCTTTAGAGTCTGAATATGAATCTCAAGTTTGGACAAAATCAAATTATAATTGGATTCTATTTGCTTACACCTTATTAGTGTCATTAGCATTACTCATGTTGCTTTTATTTTTAAGAAAATATAGGAAAGATATTTTTGAGAATAACACCAAAGTAACATTTATATTTTTTAATGTTTTTTTAATGGTTTTTATAACAACTATAGTTGTTAATTATAATTCATTATATATTTATGTAGTACCAATTTGTATTCTCCCATTAGTCTTAAAAGCTTTTTTTGATGCTCGATTAGGACTATTTACCCACGTGATAACTGTATTGTTATTGGGTTTTATAGTTTCTAATAGTTACGAATATATGTTTCTTCAAATAATTGCAGGAATCGTTACTATTTTAACAGTTTCTGAACTCTATAAACGTGCCAATTTATTCATATCAGTTGGACAAATTACTCTTATATATATTATTGCTTATTTTGCGTTTTTCGTGATTCATGAAGGCAGTATTGAAACGCTAAAATGGGAAACCTTTGGTCTGTTTGTTTTGTGTGGATTAGCAACATTGTTTGTTCAGCCATTAATTTATGCTTATGAAAAATTATTTGGTTTGGTTTCAGATGTATCACTTTTAGAATTATCAGATACAAATACTAAATTATTAAAGGAATTATCTAATAAAGCGCCAGGAACATTTCATCATTCATTAAACGTTGCTAATTTAGCAGAAGCTTCCGCAAATGAAATTGGTGCTAATGCCATGTTAGTTAGGGTAGGAGCCTTATATCATGACATAGGAAAAATGATGAATCCAACGTATTTTACAGAAAATCAATCTACTGGAATTAATCCACATGATGAATTGTCTTCAAAAGAAAGTGCAAAAATTATTATCGATCATGTGATTAATGGTATAGAAATAGCTAAAAAAAATAACTTACCAGATAGAGTTATAGATTTCATTCGTACACATCATGGTACAAGTTTGGTTTATTATTTTTATAAAAAAGAAAAAGACTTAGACGATGCTATTGACGAAAATTTCTTTAAGTACCCAGGCCCAAAGCCGTTTAGTAAAGAAACAGCTATTTTAATGATGTGCGATAGTGTAGAAGCAGCATCAAAAAGCTTAAAAGAACCCACATCAAGTAAGATAGATACGTTTGTGGAAAATATAATTAATAAGCAAATGGTTGATGAACAATTTTTAAATGCAGACATAACTTTTAAAGAAATTCAATCCATAAAAAAAGTGTTAAAACACAAGCTTGCAAACATTTATCATTTGCGTATTGAGTATCCAGAATAAAAATTTAAAAAAGTAAATAAATTTGTTGCGTTATTTCAGATGATATGTTACATTTGCATCCGCAATTTATTGCTATGTTCATAAACAATCGGAGAGGTGCCTGAGTGGCCGAAAGGAGCGGTTTGCTAAATCGTCGTAGGTGGAAACACTTACCCAGGGTTCGAATCCCTGTCTCTCCGCAATTTTCTAATTACATTTAGATAACCTTCGGGGTGTAGCGTAGCCCGGTTATCGCGCCGCGTTTGGGACGCGGAGGTCGCAGGTTCGAATCCTGCCACCCCGACAATTTTTAAGAGTTACGGGCTCGTAGCTCAGCTGGATAGAGCACCTCCCTTCTAAGGAGGCGGTCATAGGTTCGAATCCTATCGGGCTCACAAAAAGCTTCACTAGTAATAGTGAGGCTTTTTTGTTTTTAATTTGTAATTTTAATTTTTAATGAAATTCGTTTCGCAAAATGGCAAAAACTGGTCGAGAAAAAAACACGAAGAACAAAGCCAAACATTCTAAATTGGTAAATAGAAAAAAGAATAAACTTAAAGATGAAGAATTTAAACGCAAAGAACGTTTAAAAGCAATTATTCAGAATGCCAACAAATCAAAAGACTAACTTCTAAATAGCTTTTGAACTTTAGAATAAGAAATCTCTTTAAAATCATTAATTACAACATTAGCTTTGCTATAGTCTTGATTTTTAGAATGTAGACTTTTATAGCCTACACAAAAAATATCAGCAGCATTTGCTGCTTTTATACCATTGGTAGAGTCTTCAATAACCATACAGTTTTCTTTTAGATAACCACTAGCTTCAGCAGCATTCAAGAAGATTTCTGGATGTGGTTTGGAAGCTTTCAAATCGGCTCCACTTAATTTAGTAATAAAGTATTTGTCTAATTCAAATCTTGTAAAAACACTATCTATAGTGCCCATAGATGCTGAAGATGCTAAAACCAATGTCAAACCTTTTTCGTGATATTCTTTAATTAAATCTAGAACGCCATCTAAAAGTTGTAGATCTGGATCCTTTTTGAATAAATCCTTGAAAACCTGTCTTTTAATTTGGACTAACTCTTCTGGATTATTTGAGAGTTTAAAATGATTACAAAGACTTTTACATACATTAATAGTAGATTGACCAGTAAAAGATTGGTAATGTGTTTCGCTGACATTTATTTTTAAAGTATTAAACATGCCAAAATAGGCTTTGTGGTGCAAAGGTTCTGTGTCTACAATTACACCATCCATATCAAATAATACTGCTTTTAACATGAGTCTTTTTTTTTGTAAATATACAGATGATATAAGTGATATTTATATGTTTCAATTAGGATTTATCCCATTTTTTGAGGCTTAATCAATTTTAACAATATTATTAATTGTATTTTTTGTAATATTCTGAAAAAAAGCAATCTAAGGTAGAGTTTAATGAAATTATTATAAATCATATTGCGGTTTATCGAATAAAATAGTCATTTTATCGATAAAAAATATTGCATTTTTAATATTTTAACATATATTAGCCAACTATTAATTTCATTTAAAACCCAAATATAAAATGAAAAACCTACTTAAAAGCGTTATGCTTATCACTCTTTTTTTGCCCTTTTTTGGTTGTGAAAGTGAGTCCTTTGAGATAGCAGAAGAAGCTATAATTCAAGATTCAGAAACAACAGAATTGTGTGCAAACCAAAAACCGCAAGTACAGTTAACAAATAATTGTAATTTGCCAGTTTCCTTAAAAATTCAAGATCAAAACGGAATCTTATTAGAATTTGTAGAAGAACTTCCAATTGGAGGAATCTCAGAATGGAAACCATTTAATCCTGGAACTGTTGTATTAACCATTTTTACAACATCTAGTACTAAAGAAATAACAATGAATTTTAATTATTGTAATTCTTTAGAAATTGGAATAGATGAAAACTTTCAATTATCAACCAATTTAATTACAGAGCTTTAATGCAAATAATTAATATTTTTTGATTTTCTAAATTGGTGGTCGCAAAGATATATTTGTTACCACCAACTTTTATTCCCAGCTTTTTTCTGATAGTTTCAACAGATTCTGGGAAATTTCTAGTGGTTACATTCGCTTTATCGACTCCAATTTTTTTAAATTGCTTTTTATTGTAAGGGACTATTTGCTCTATAATAAACTGTCTTCCTGGAAACTCAATCAATCTATTAGATGTATATAAATGTGAATGTTGATGTAGTTTCTTTAATTGAAGTTGTATTGAAATACTGTTAAAACCTCCAGATTTTAAGATGGCTGCATTGGGCTCAAATAGATAGGTTAGAGGTAGGCTGTATTTAGACTCAGCTGTAGATTCATTAATCAAGTTAAAGCTGAAATGTTCTTCATTCTTACTAGAAATATTAACAGTTCTAATTTGAATATCAGTTTCAATATTGTTTTTTTCTAAAATCCAAAGTAATTCTTTTACTTCATTATTAACGGCAACAATATGTATTGTTTTTACATGCTTTAATTCGGTTATACCTATTGTTAAATCTAATAATGGAGATGTTTTAATTAAGATGTTTGTAGAACAATTAAATAATAGGTCTATATGTTCTGGTACATTAGGCAAACAATCGTAGAGAAAAAATACTTTTCCTTTACTGTCATGCCTTCTGGAAGGATCTATGTAGATCCAATCGAACTTTGAGTTTTCATCTTTAAGATATAAAACTCCATCTTTAGTAATAGTTTGAATATTAGAACTCTCTAATTGTTTAAAATTATGTGATACAATCTTTGAGAGTTCTTTGTCTATTTCACAATGGATAACCGTTCTAAAGTATTTTGAAAAGTAAAAACAATCTACACCAAAACCTCCAGTAATATCAATTATTGAGTTTCCCGAGATGAGACTTGCTTTGTATTTAGCTGTAATTTCCGAAGATGTTTGCTCTATATTAAGCTTATTTGGGTAATATATATTTGAAGTTTGAAACCAAGTAGGAAGTTTTTTTTTACACCTTTTTTTAGCTTCAATTTGCTCAATTAACACTTTAATATCAACGTGTAATTTTGTATGTTTCTTAAAAAGTAATACAGCTAAATCTGTATTTATATTTTTATTTATAAAAGCTTGATTTTCAATATTTAAAACAGCATTGTTCAAAGTGTTTTTATAAGTTTTTTGTGAGTTTTTGAACGACTTTGTTTTCAGATAAGAATTCTTTTAAAATAACTTTTATAACCGTATATGTAGGTACAGCAATAATCATTCCTATGATTCCAAAAAGTAAACCAGCTATAATGATAACCAGAAATATTTCTAAAGGATGAGACTTAACACTTTTAGAAAATATTACGGGTTGACTAATAAAATTATCTATTAGCTGTCCAATGGTAATTACAAGTAGTACTTTAAGTGTAGTTGGTATAATAACATCACTAAAACCACTCCCTAAATTACTTGTCATGGTTAGAAGAATCATGATACAGCCTCCAATTAATGGGCCTAAATATGGAATTAAATTTATTAAAGCACATAAAAAAGCTATAACTATAGCGTTTTCAACTCCAACAATTAACAGACCAATGGTATAAATAATAAATAATACAGAAATTTGAAATACTAAGCCAACAAAATAACGAGATAGCAAATTTTTAATTTTATTGATAGAGTTTTTTAATCGTATTTCTTTATTATCAGGGATTAGTGTCATCAACCCATTTTCAAATAATTTACTGTCTTTTAAAAAGAAAAATGAAATAAAAAGCACAGAGAATAATCCCATACTAAAACTTCCGAAACCACTTACTACCGAATTTAAAAATTCTGGAATAACTGCAAAATCAATCTTAGAAAGTAGACTGGAACTAGCTAAAGGGTCTTCATCTTTTGCTATTTCTCCTAGGTTAAAATGAGAGATAAACTCTGTATAAATATGTTTAATATTACCTTGAAGCTGATCAATATTTAATAATGATAAATTTTGGCCTTGTTCTACTATCAACGGAATAAACAAGCCTATAAGTCCAACAATGACTCCTAATAATAGGAACATAGTCAAAGCAACTGCTAAGAGATTATTGAATTTTAGTCGATCCCTAAGAAAACCAATAATTGGTCTTCCAGTTAAAGAAATAACTGCAGATATTGCTATATAAACTATAACCGACTGAATTTTATACAGAAAGAATAATAAGACACCTATACCTACTATGGTCGCTATGGCTCTTAAAATCCCGTTAGAAATGTCTTTTGAATTCATTTAGTAAAGATACATTTTGTTTTAATTGCTCAAGAGTTTATTTTTTTTGGTCTGTTTTGTAATTTCATATAAGGTAACACTGGTGGCCTGGACTACATTCATACTACTATTTTGTCCATGCATGTTTATATGAATAATCGCATCTGATATATTTAAAATTGTTTCTGACACTCCAAAATTTTCATCTCCAATAATTAATGCAATTTTTTGATTTTCAGGAAAAACGAAAGAGTCTAAAGGCAAACTATTACTAGTGATTTCCAATGAAATAATCTGATAGTTTTCTGCTTTTAAGTAATTGATGGTTTCCAAAATAGATTCTTTTTCTACAAAAGGAACTGCTTTTTCGGTTGCTCTTGAGGTTTTTGTCATTTTTCTTCCCGATGGAATCTGAGAGCCACAAAAAATAATTCTTTCAATACCGAATGCATCTGCTGTTCTAAACAAACTGCCAATGTTTGGCGCATTGGTTATATTGTCGCATACTAAAGTAATTGGAAATGTTTGTTTAGTAAAATGAGTGTTATAATGAGTTAGTTGTTTCACAAAAATTAATTTTCAAACGCATATTTAACAATATTGGCTCCCATTTTAAGCGCTTTTTCTCTAATATCTACTGGATCGTTATGGACAACTTCATCTTCCCAGCCATCTCCTAAATCGCTTTCAAAAGTAAAAAGCAATACCAATCTATTTTCGAAGAAAACACCAAAAGCTTGGGGTCTTTTTCCGTCGTGTTCATGTATTTTAGGAAGACCTTTTGGAAAAGCAAAAGCCGTATTGAAAATGGGATGGTTTGCAGGTAGCTCTACAAGTTCTTTATCTGGAAAAACCTTTTTTAATTCTTCAGTAATATAAGGTTGCATTCCATAATTATCGTCTATATGCAAAAAACCACCAGAAATTAAGTGGTTTCTTAAGTTTTCGGCATCATTATCATCAAAAAAAACATTTCCATGACCAGTCATGTGGATGAATGGATATTGAAAAATTTCAGTACTACCAGTTTCAACTGTTTCTGGTTTTGGGTTAATTTTGGTATCAATATTCGCGTTACAAAAAGCAATTAAATTAGGTAAGGCTGTTGGATTTCCATACCAATCACCACCACCTTTATATTTTAAAATGGCAATGTCTTGTGAGATAATAGTTGAAGAATAAAGAAAAAAGACTAAAGATAAAAGAATCGTTTTTGCTAAGTTTTTCATTAAAAATAATATTTTTTAGGATTCATTTACAAAAGCAATTGAATGACAAGCTACAATTGCTGCAGTTTCAGTTCTAAGTCTTGTGTTTCCCAAAGTTACAGGAATAAATTGAGATTGAAGAGCTTGCTCGATTTCTTTAACACTAAAATCGCCTTCAGGACCAATTAATATGGTTAGGTCTTGGTTTGGTATGATTTCATTCTTTAAAGATTTTTTATCCGATTCTTCGCAATGTGCAATAAATTTTTGACCAGAAAAAGATTGGCTAATAAACTCTTTATAAGAAATAGCATCATGAAGTTTCGGTAAGTAGCAGGATAGGGATTGTTTCATGGCAGCCTGCAATATTTTTTTAAAACGCTCGATTTTAATTACCCTTCGTTCGCTATTTTCGCAAATAATAGGAGTAATGGAGTCGATACCAATTTCGGTTGCTTTTTCTAAAAACCATTCGTATCTATCGTTCATTTTAGTTGGAGCTACAGCTAAATGAACATAATAAGCTCTCTTTGCCTGTTTTTCTCTGGCATTTATAACTGCTACACAGTTTTTAATATCAGCCACAGTTATTTTTGCTGTAAAAAGCCAACCTAATCCATTGGTTATATGTAAAATGTCTCCTGCAGATTTTCGTAGTACTTTTACAATATGCCTACTTTCTTCTTTAGAAAAAACAATTTCTGTAACCTCTTGTGTAATATCTGGATTATAAAATAACTGCATTAATCTTTTAACTCTACAATTTTTAAAACTTTTACCTCTTTAATCTCTTTAGGTTGATATGTGTTTAGAATGATGTAATATAAACCATTCTCATCATCATCTAAGGTGAAAATATCGTTTTCAGAATAATTGGTTTTAGTAATATCTATGTTGTTAAAAAACATGGATGCTTCGTTTTTTGTAAACCAACCAGTATCTCCACCTCGTCGTGCATTATCTGCTACTGAGTATTTTTTAGCTAAAAAATCGAAAGGAGAACCATTGTTATAAGTAGTGATAATTCGGTCTCTAAAAGCGTTTATTTTCGAAACATCTGTATTTTTACTATCTAATAGAATATAACTCAGTCTATAGTGCGTAATGCTCGTTTTTTCAACCACTTTATATGTGGTTTTTTCATAATTATTTTCAGTGGTGGTTTTGCCTCCAACAGATAATTTAAAAAGATCTGTTGCTAATGTCGTTTTATGTTTCTCTTCATTGAAAGTAATTAGTTTATTGCCTTTTGTTTTATTGTTTTTAAGATATTCTTCTGCAGAAGCGGTGTCATTAATTAAATTTAAATCATTTAAATTTTCTTCTTGAGCATTTAAAGTTGTAGCAATAAGTGTGAAAACAAGCAAAAATCTTTTCATTATGGTCTGGATTTAATAGTATCACAAAAAAACAAAATTAATAGTTTAAAATAACATAAATCTGTAAGGTTATTAACAGAGCTTTTAACAAACTTTTAGAAAGGATTATTCGGTATGTTTTAAATTAAGTAAAATGTTGTAAAGTAGTTTGTGTTTGTCGTAAGCACTTAAACAAATTCTTCTAGAATAACTCGATTTGCATTGTAATTTTATTCGCTAATATTAAACTGAAAGTCTTATTTATTCTATAAATACAATATCAATTTTTGGTAAAAAATTATAAACATCTACTTCATCGTCACTCCAAATATCAATAAAGCGAGTAGATAAAATAGATAATTCGTTAAAAGTATAAGGTAGAAACTCAATATTGCCATTACTAATTCCATCAATAACAGTTCCTAAGGAGTTATTAGAGTCGTTATTCAACATGTTTTGAATTCTAGAAATAACATATTCTGTATTTGGTTCTAAAATTATATTTTGAGAAAGATTGACATAACTCATATTGTTTTGAGTAAATAAATGATTGCCAGAATATAAAATTGTATTTGTTGCTTCTTCTTTAATAATTATACCATAAGGTACTGTTACATCTTCATGAAAACTTTGGTAGCCAATACTGCATATCTGTTTTTGTGAAGAAACTTTAAACACATATGCATGCAAACTTGATTCTACTGTATCATAGCTTAGTAAATCTTCATTAATCACGATATCATCATAAAGATTTGAAAAATTACTGTTGGAATTATTACAAACTTGTTGAATTGAGTCATTATTATCATCATTCTGACAGGAAATCAATAAAAATGACAAAATAATTAAAATAGTAAAATGTAGAAATAGCTTCATGAAAAATGGTTTTTAACAAGATATAAAAATTAGTTGATTACGAAAATCAAATCTTTAACCTAGCAGAAGCTGTAACATGTTGTTCTGAAAAATCTTTTTCTAAATATTTTAAATAGCCAACAATAGCAATCATGGCAGCATTGTCTGTGGTGAATTCAAATTTTGGGACATATGTTGTCCATCCAAATTTGCTTTCTCCGGCTTTTAAAGCTTGTCTGATTCCTGAATTTGCCGAAACGCCACCACCAATAGCTATGTGCTTAATGCCTGTTTGCTTAACAGCTAATTTTAATTTATCGATTAGGATACCAATAATAGTATATTGAATGGATGCACAAATATCGTTGATGTTCTCTTCGATAAAATTTGGATTTGCTTTAGTTTCTTTTTGAATAAAATATAAAATTGCTGTTTTTAATCCTGAAAAGCTAAAATTTAATCCTTCTACTTTAGGTTTGGTAAACTGAAAAGCTTTCGGATTTCCTAATTGGGCACGTTTGTCTATTTCTGGGCCTGCTGGGTATCCTAGGCCTAAAACTTTACCACTTTTATCGTAGGCTTCTCCAACGGCATCATCGATAGTTTCGCCTATCACTTCCATATCAAAATAATTAGCAACCTTAACGATTTGTGTATGTCCTCCAGAAATGGTCATAGCTAAAAATGGAAAAGGAGGCTTATTAAAGCCTTCCTCGTCAATAAAATGTGCTAAAATATGAGCTTGCATATGGTTGACATCTATTAAAGGTATGTTTAACCCCATAGCAAGCGATTTTGCAAAAGATGTACCAACAAGCAATGAGCCCATTAAACCTGGACCGCGAGTAAAAGCAATGGCATGAAGTTGTTCTTTTGTAATGTTGGCTTTTTTTATGGCTTGATTAACCACAGGAACAATGTTTTGTTGGTGCGCTCTCGATGCAAGTTCAGGGACAACACCACCATATTCTTCATGGATTTTTTGACTGGCAATAACATTACTTAAAATCTGTCCGTTAAAGATTACAGAAGCAGCTGTATCATCGCATGAAGACTCAATTCCAAGAATGTAAATATTTTGTGAAGACATTAGTAAAAATTAGGCACAATAATTGTTAATTTTGGTTTCAAAGTTATAACTTTAAAACGTATCAAAAAATTTTTAAAAATACTATCTAAATTAGTAGCAATAATATTGCTGCTTTTCATCATTTTGGTGTTGTTGTTATCTATTCCTACTGTTCAAACATATTTAGGAAAAAAGGTAACAACACGAATAAATGAAGATTTTAAAACTAACATAAATATTGGTAAAGTAGGACTTCAATTCAATGGAGATGTAGAATTAAAAGAAATTCTTATTAGAGATTATAAAAAAGACACACTTTTTGCTGTCAAAGAATTAAATACTTCTATTTTAAACTTTAAAAATATTATGAATGCCAAATTAGCTTTTGGCGATATCGATTTGGAAGGATTAGTATTTAATTTAAAAACGTACAAAGGAGAGTCTGAGACAAATCTGGATATTTTTGTAGCTAAATTTGATGAAGATAACCCATCCGATAAAAAAAGTGAATTTTTACTTTCTTCAAGCGATGTAACCATAAATGGTGGGACGTTTAGATTAATCGATCAAAATAAGGAAACTCCTAAAATATTAGAATTTTCAAACATTTACACCAATACCACAAATCTGTTAATTAATGGTAGTGATGTTAGTACACGAATAAATACCCTAGCTTTTTTAGATAGTAGGGGATTAGAAGTTAAAAATTTAGTCAGTAATTTCACATATACTCCTAGTAATATTTTACTAGAAGATTTAAGCATTAATACACGTAATTCGTCTTTAAACGGAGAGGTTAAATTTTTATTTAAAAGAGAAGAATTAAAAGATTTTACCAATAAAGTACAAGTTGACGCAACTTTCATAGAATCAGACATTGCATTAAATGAATTGAATACATTTTATAACGAATTTGGTATAAACCAAAGAGCCAAATTGAGTGCTAAAATTGACGGAACTTTAAACGATTTGCAATTAACTAATTTAAAGGTATTCACTAGTTCTAGGAGTGAAATTAATGGCGATATTAACTTTAAAAACTTATTTAATATTGAAGAAAATAATTTCTATATGCAAGGAGATTTTGATAAGTTATCTTCAAATTATAGAGATTTAAAAGCCTTGTTGCCAAACGTTCTAGGAGAGTCTATTCCTTCTGCCTTCGATAAATTAGGAAATTTTAATATTGTTGGTCAGACAGAAATAACAACATCTGAAATAGTTGCTAAATTAGAAATTTATACGCAAATAGGATTTATAGATGCAAATTTAGAAATGCAAAAAATTAACGACATTGACAATGCATCTTATTCTGGAAATGTGGTTTTCGAAGAGTTTGATATTGGAAAATTTATAAACGATGAAACTCTAGGTGTTGCTTCATTAAACTTAGATGTTAATGGTTCTGGATTTACTAAAGAGAATGTGGACACGCATCTAAATGGAGATATTTTTTCAGTGACGTATAATAATTACACCTATCAGAATATTGAAGTCTCTGGAGATTTAATGAATAAAATATTTGATGGAAAATTAAATTCTAATGATAAAAACTTGCAACTAGAATTTAATGGCTTAGCCAATTTTTCTGAAGAGATCAATACATTTGATTTTGTTGCAAATGTGTCTTATGCAAATCTTAACGCGTTAAATTTTATTAAGAAAAATGACATTTCTATTTTTAAAGGAATTGTCGACATGAAAATGGAGGGAACTACTATCAACGACGCTGTGGGTAGTATTCAATTCAATAAAACCTCTTATAAAAACGAAAACGATGAATACTTTTTTGACGATTTTGCCATAACCTCTTCTTTTAATGGAAAAGTAAGACACATAGAAGTTAATTCTCCAGATATTATTGAAGGCAAACTAAGTGGTGAATTTATGTTTGAGGATATTGGTTTGTTGTTTGAGAATGCTCTTGGAAGTATTTATACAAACTACAAACCTCATAAAGTGACATTAAATCAGTACATAGATTTTAATTTTAAGATTTATAATAAGATAGTCGAAGTTTTTGTTCCTGAATTATCCTTAGGAACAAACACCTATATTAGAGGAAGAGTTGAAAGCGATGAAAAAGAATTTAAATTAACTTTTAAATCTCCAGAGATAAAGCTTTACGATTATTTTGCAAATCATATTGAATTACAATTAGATAATAAAAACCCACTTTTTAATGCCTATGTAGAAGTGGATAGTTTAAATACTAAATACTACAACGTTTCTAAATTCAATTTAATTAACAAAACCCTAAACGACACCCTGTTTGTTAGAACAGAATTTCAAGGAGGTAATAAAAATGCTGATATTTATAATCTGAATTTTTATCACACCATTAATAAAGATAATAAGTCTGTTGTTGGATTTAAAGAATCGGATGTAACTTTTAAAGGAAACACTTGGACAATTAATGAGAAAAGAGATAATTTAAATAAGATAAAATTTGATAATAATTTGATGAATTTTGATATCGATCAAATTGTTATGAACCATGGTAACGAAGAGATACAACTCTCCGGAGTTTTAAAAGACTCAACCTATAAAAACATCCATTTAAATTTTAAAGATGTCGATTTAGCAAAAATCACTCCAACTGTTGAAGGATTAGATCTTCATGGTAATGTAAATGGAAAATTAGATGTCTTACAACAAAATGGTAGCTATTTACCAAACTCGTCAATAATTATTGACAATTTTGTTGTCAATGAATTGGCATTAGGATCATTTGATGCTAAAATCGTAGGGAATGAAGATCTTACAAATTATAATGTAAACATTAAGATTAAAGACGATTTTTCAGAATCGTTTACAGCGTCTGGAGATATTTATGTCAATGGCGAAGCTTCCTCAATAGATGTTGGTTTAAAGTTTAATAAGTTTGGTCTTCAAATTCTCAATCCCTTTCTAGTTGATGTTTTAGAAGACATTAGAGGCGATGTTTCAGGCATTGCAAGGGTTACTGGTAATTTAAAGAAACCAGATATAAGTGGCAATTTAGAATTGAACAATTCAGGTTTAAAAATTCCATATTTAAATGTGGACTATAAATTTGCAGAGAACTCTGTTGTAAGCTTAACAAACCAAAGTTTCGTATTTAATAACCTAAAATTAGCAGACACTAAATTCGACACCAAAGGAGAATTAAATGGAAGCATCAGTCATACAAATTTTTCCAAATGGAAATTAGATTTAAATGTAGAGACTTCAAATCTAGTGGTTTTAGATACAGATGGAGTTGTAGACGATGAAGAAGATGACGAAATTTTATATTACGGGACGGCATTTATTGGTGGATCGGCTACTATAAAAGGACCTGCAGACGAATTGGTGATAAGTGTGATAGCAGAAACTAACCCTGGGACAACATTTGTAATTCCATTAAGCGACATGGAATCTTTTGGAGATAATTCTTTTATACATTTTTTATCACCTGAAGAGAAAGCTGCAAAACTTAAAGGCGAAGATATTGTAGTTAAAGAAGTTAAAGGATTAGAACTAGATTTTGATTTGGATATCACGCAAGATGCTGAAATTGAAATTGTTATAGATAAAGACTCTGGAAGTACAGTTAGAGGAAAAGGTGTTGGTGGTTTGTTAATAGAAATTAATACCAATGGAAAATTTAGAATGTTTGGTGATTTTGTAGTATTCCAAGGTTTTTATAACTTTAAATATGGTGGAATCGTTGAAAAACAGTTTGTAGTTGAAGAAGGAAGTTTAGGTTGGGATGGAGCACCATATGATGCCAGAATAGATATTAAAGCCATCTATAAAACCCAGGCAAACCCATCACCTTTGTTAGACAATCCAATAAATAGGAGCATTCCAGTACATGTTGTTACAACGCTTACTGGTCAATTAGAAAAACCGGATGTTGATTTCGATTTTACGTTTCCTAATTTAAGCTCAACAGTAAAATCCGAAATTCAATATCGATTAAGTTCTAAAGAGGATAGAGATAATCAGGCATTGTATTTACTGGCAACAGGATCTTTTTCTAATAGATTGAACGATGTTAATTTCACAGGTACCTTAACAGAACGACTTAATGGCATCATTAATGGGATGTTTACAAGCGACAATAAAGTAAATATAGGCTTGAATTATGAAGCAGGAGAGAACAATCCAGATTATCAGACTGAAAATAGATTAGGCGTTACGTTGCAAACTAATATTTCTGAACGAGTAATTATAAATGGAAAAGTTGGTGTGCCAGTAGGTGGTGCTAATGAGACGGTTGTTGCAGGTGATGTTCAAATAGATTTTTTGCTAAATGAAGAGGGAACTTTAACGGCAAAGGTGTTTAATAGAGAAAATAGTATTAGAAATTTTGGTGAAGAAATAGGGTATACCCAAGGAGTTGGAATTGCCTATAGTGTCGATTTTGACACTTTTAAAGAACTTATAAATAAAATTTTTAAAGGAAGTGTAAAAACACCTGAAAAAACGGAAAAAGTGAAAGAAGCAGAAACTGAAGAAAGCATGTTGCCTTCTTATGTAGGTTTTAAGAGTGACAAAAAGGAAGAATAAAATAGTCATGACATAAATCATGATTTTCTCAAGCTTTCTTTAGTAAATTTACGTTATAAAATAGTATCATAAATGGATGAAAAGATAAAAAAAATTGGCGTGATGACTTCTGGAGGAGATGCTCCAGGTATGAATGCAGCCATTCGTTCTGTAGTAAGAACTTGTGCCTTTCACAATATTGAATGTGTTGGTATTTATAGAGGGTTTGAAGGGATGATGGATGGCGATTTCAAATCGTTTTCAGCTAGGAATGTCAATCACATCATTCATACAGGAGGAACTGTTTTAAAATCGGCACGTTCTCAAGAATTCAGAACAAAAGAAGGCAGACAAAAAGCACACGAAAACCTTCTAAAGGAAGGTATTGATGCTTTGGTGTTAATTGGTGGAGATGGCACATTTACTGGAGGCTTAGTTTTTAATGAAGAATTCAACTTTCCTATTATAGGAATCCCAGGAACCATAGATAACGATATTTTTGGCACCAATTTTACCATTGGTTATGATACTGCTATTAATACCGTTGTTGAAGCAATAGATAAAATTAGAGACACAGCAAGTTCTCATAAACGATTATTTTTTGTAGAAGTTATGGGGCGAGATGTTGGTCATATAGCTTTAAATGCAGGCGTTGGAGCAGGAGCCGAAGAAATTTTAATCCCTGAAGAAGATTTAGGCCTTGACAGATTAGTAGAGTCTTTAAAACGAAGTAAGGCTTCAGGTAAATCTTCCAGTATTGTAGTGGTTGCTGAAGGAGACAAAATTGGTAAAAACGTGTTTGAATTAAAAGATTATATAGACGAAAATATGCCAGAGTACGATGTTCGCGTGTCTGTTTTAGGTCATATGCAACGTGGTGGTTCCCCTTCATGTTTCGATCGTGTTTTAGCTAGTAGAATGGGAGTGAAGGCTGTTGAGTCTCTATTGGAAGGTAAATCGAATTATATGGTGGGCATTTTAGATAACAAAATGGAACTAACAGCTTTAGAAAAAGCAGTAAAAGGAAAATCAGAAATAAACTTAGAATTATTGCGTGTATCTGATATCATGACTACATAGTAATTCAAAATGAAAAAATATTAATAAATAATAAATTAAAAAATGTCAAATATAAAATTAGCAATTAATGGTTTCGGAAGAATTGGAAGACTTGTATTTCGAGCAGCAATAAAACAACAAGTTGAAGTGGTAGCTATAAACGACTTATTAGAGGTCGATCATTTAGCATATTTACTTAAATATGATTCTGTTCATGGAAAATTTGAAGGAACAATAGACGTTGAAAAAGGACAATTAATTGTCAATGGAAAGACTATTAGAGTCACTTCAGAAAAAGACCCTAGGAATCTTAAATGGAATGAGGTTCAAACAGATGTAGTGGCAGATTGTACAGGCATTTTTAAAACCCTAGAAACGGCTCATTATCATATTGAAGCAGGAGCAAAGAAAGTAGTTGTTTCAGCACCAAGTAAAGACATTCCAATGTTTGTTATGGGCGTAAACCACAAAGAATTAAAAGTGTCAAACAACATTATTTCCAATGCATCCTGTACTACAAATTGTTTAGCTCCAATGGCTAAAGTTATGGACGATAATTTTGGAATTGAAGAAGCTTTAATGACAACCATTCACGCTACAACAGCATCACAATTCACAGTAGACAGTCCTTCTAGAAAAGATTTTCGTTCAGGTAGAAGTGCATTATTAAATATCATTCCAGCTTCAACTGGAGCTGCTAAAGCAGTTGGAAAAGTCATTCCAAAATTAGATGGAAAATTAACAGGAATGGCCTTTAGAGTACCAACAGCAGATGTGTCTGTTGTAGACCTTACAGTTAGAACAGAAAAAGAAACTTCACTCGATGAAATTAAAGCAGCATTTAAAAGAGCTTCAGAGTATGAAATGAAAGGAATAATGGGATACACAGAAGAGAAAGTGGTCTCTCAAGATTTTGTTGGTGAAACTAGAATTTGTGTTTTTGATGCTGATGCAGCCATAGAATTAAACTCCAGATTTTTTAAGCTTGTTGGTTGGTATGATAACGAATATGCATATTCAGTAAAATTAGTTGAACTTGCAGAACTTATGCATTCATTATAAAATTTAATGTATGATATTAATTGTCGATAGTGGTTCTACAAAAAGCGATTGGATATCTGTTGATGTTCAATCTAATCAACAAGTAGATAAAATACTTACCAAAGGACTGAATCCAACAATAATAAAAGAAACTGAAATTTTAAAGATTTTAAATGAGAGTTCAGAATTAATGACTTTAAAATCTCAAGTATCTCATGTGTTTTTTTACGGAGCAGGTTGTGGTACTGAAAAACCCAGACAATTATTGAACACGATCTTGCAAAACTTTTTTTCTAATGCTTATGTAGAAGTAAAAGAAGATACATTTGCAGCTGTAAGAGCAACAATTAATTTTGAAAATGAAGCTGCAGTAGTCTGTATTTTAGGTACTGGTTCTAACTGTAGTTTTTTCGATGGAACTCATTTAAAACAACGTGTTACCTCATTAGGCTATTCTATAATGGATGATGCAGCTGGAAATTATTATGGCAAGCAATTATTACGAGATTATTTTTTTAACCACATGCCCGAAAATTTGAAAGCATTATTTCAAATAAAATATAACGTTGATGCAGATAACATTAAATTCAACCTTTATAAACAACCACACCCGAACGCTTATTTAGCATCTTTTGCTGAATTTATGTTTTCAAATAGTGATTCAGAATACATTAAAAACCTCTTAAAAAAAGGACTACGCGAATTTTCAAAAAATATGATTTTACAATTTCCTGAAGAAATAAAAACCGTTCCTGTTCATTTTGCAGGTTCCATAGCGCATTTTTCTAAAGAAGAAATTTTTGAGGTTGCAAAAGAATTTAATTTTAAAGTAGGAAATATTGTAAGGCGTCCTATAGATGGGCTTGTAACATATCATATGAAACAATTAGGATCATGGAAATAGCAATTATAGCTCACGATGGAAAGAAAGCTGAAATGGTTCAGTTTTTAAATGAACATAAAGAAGTACTACTTCAAAAAAGCATCTCATTGGTTTCTACAGGAACTACTGGCAAAAAAGTTAAAAAAGCAGGTTTTGAAGTAATGAGATTGCTTTCTGGACCTTTGGGAGGTGATGCGCAAATTGCAGCTCGAGTAGCTGAAGGAAAATGCCATATGGTCTTGTTTTTTAGAGATCCACTTGAAAAACACCCACACGAACCAGATGTTTTAATGCTCATGCGTTTATGTGATGTTCACGATGTGCCATTGGCTACCAATCCTGCTACAGCTGAATTATTAATGAAAGGACTGTAAGCGCTACAACTTAAACAAAAGTGTTATGTGTTTTAAAGTAAAGTTCTGAGTTAAATTTTAATTTTGTAAGAAAATTGCCTCTTTTAAGCTCTGTATTTTTTTTTTTTTTAATTTGTATATATTTAGGTAACTAATAAACAAACTTAGTTTAAATTACTGACCACTAATAGATTATTACTTCTCAAATCATAATCTATTAAAATTTAAATTGGAACTATGTTTTTATATTAAATCACCTATTTACTTTATCACTATCACTTTTAACTTAATAATTTTAACCATGAAAAACACAAAAACGTTATCATTAATCATGATAGGACTGTTTTGCCTATCATTTTCTGTGACATTTGCACAGAAAAACAGTAAAAGACCAACAAAACCCAACATCATTATGTTAGTTTCTGATGATACAGGTTGGGGAGATTTAGGAGTCTATGGAGGAGGTGTAGGTAGAGGGATGCCTACCCCAAATTTAGACAAAGTAGCAAAAGAGGGTATGCAATTTTGGTCATTTTATGGACAACCAAGTTGTACTCCAGGAAGAGCTGCTATGCAAACAGGTAGAATCCCAAACCGTTCTGGTATGACCACGGTTGCCTTTCAAGGACAAGGTGGAGGACTTCCAGCAGCAGAATGGACACTAGCTTCTGTACTAAAAAAAGCAGATTATAACACGTATTTTTCTGGAAAATGGCATTTAGGTGAAGATGATTATGCCATGCCAACTGCACAAGGATATGATATTATGCAAAATGTGGTTTTATATCACTTAAATGCATATACTTATGCATTCCCTTCTTGGAATCCAGAAATGTCTCCAGAAATGGCAGCTTTCTTCCAAAAAGTAACTAAAGGTATTTTAGAAGGAGAAGCTGGTAAGCCGGTTAGAGAAATTTCTAAAGTTACTACAGAGAACATAGCGGAATTAGACATGAATATGACTGAAAACGTTTTAAAACAAATGGATATTTATGCAAAAGATAATAAACCATTTTTTATGAGCATAAACTTTGCGAAAAACCATCAGCCAAATTTACCTTCAAAGCAATTTGCAGGAAAATCTCCAGCTAAAAGTAAATATGCAGATTGCGTTGTTGAGATGGATTATAACGTAGGGCGTATCATGGATAAAATAAGAGAATTAGGGATTGAAGAAAATACTTTGGTTGTTTACACTGTAGATAATGGAGCTTGGCAGGATGTATATCCAGATGCTGGTTACACACCTTTTAGAGGGTCTAAAGGTACAGATAGAGAAGGTGGTAGCCTTGTTCCAGCATTAGCATGGTGGCCAGGACAAATTAAAGCAGGTTCTGATAATCATGATATTGTTGGTGGTTTAGACTATATGGCAACCTTTGCATCTTTAGCAGGAATAGAATTACCAACTAAAGATAGAGATGGCGTACCTATGGTTTTTGATAGTTATGATATGTCTAACATTTTGTTTGATGAAGGGAAACCATTACGTAGAAAATGGTTCTACTTTACAGAGGCAGAATTAAGCCCAGGTGCTGTACGTGTAGATAGATGGAAAGCTGTTTTCAATACACGTGGAGATAATGGTGCACAAGCAGGAAGTGATATGCCTGGTCAACAATTAGGTTGGAGAGGAGACCAAACCTATGTAGCAACTGTACCTGCTATATATGATTTATGGGCAGACCCACAAGAACGTTACGATATTTTTATGACTAGTTTTACAGAAAAAACATGGACCTTACCTATTTTTAGTAAAGCTACACAAGACTTAATGAAAACCTATGTAGAATATCCACCACGTCCATTACAAAGTGAAACATTCACAGGTCCTCTAGAAATTAAACAATTTAGAGATATTCAAAAAGCTAAAGTATTATTAAAAGAAAAAGGGATTGTAATTCCTAAATTAGAAGGAGAATAAACTTTATATACTGAATAACAAAAGGGTGCATTCTGCACCCTTTTATTTCTATAAAACGAATTCGATGAAAAAAATAAACAAATCAATTTATTACTTTTCTGTTCTTACTATCCTAATCGCTTTTACATCTTGTAAAGAACAAACAAAAGCAGAAGAGTCTGTGGTTTCCAACACAGTGCAACCAGCAGAAATTAAAGATCCTCTACCTTCTTGGAATGAAGGGAAAACAAAACAAGCAATCGTTAGTTTTGTAAATGCTGTTACTGATAAAAATAGTGCAGATTATGTATTGCCAAAAGACAGAATAGCAACTTTTGATAATGACGGAACCTTATGGGCTGAACAACCTGTTTATGCACAATTGCTTTTTGCTTTTGATAGAATTAAAACATTAGCTCCTGAACATCCAGAATGGAAAAACAAACAACCTTTTAAAGCCGTTTTAGAAAATGATCAAAAAACATTGATGGAATCTGGTGAGAAAGGAATATTAGAAATTGTAGCAATTACACATGCTGGTATGTCTACAAATGATTTTGAAACTATAGTAAACAATTGGATTACTGTAGCTAAACAACCAGACCCTAGATTTAAAGATAGACTATTTACTGAAATGATTTATCAACCAATGCTTGAATTATTGGATTATTTAAGAGTTAATGATTTTGAAGTCTTTATAGTTTCAGGAGGAGGAATTGAATTTATGCGTCCTTGGACTGAGAAAGTTTATGGAGTTCCAACACAAAATGTAGTTGGAAGTAGTGTTCAAGTTGCTTATGATTATAATGATGGGGAGCCAGTTCTCAAGAGAATAGCAAAAGTTGATTTTATTGACGACAAAGTTGGAAAGCCTGTTGGAATCAATTCGCATATTGGTAAAAAACCAATTCTTGCTTTTGGAAACTCAACAGGAGACCAGCAAATGTTAGAATGGAGTCAAAGTAAAGGAACAAAAACCTTCCAAGGATTGGTGCACCATACAGATGCAGATAGAGAATGGGCTTACGGTCCAGACTCTCATATTGGAACCTTTTCTGATGAATTAATGAAAAAAGCAGATTCTAGTGGTTGGCACGTAGTTGATATGAAAACTGAATGGAAAGTTGTTTTTCCATCTGATTTAAAATAAATAATGCCAATTAATTGAAAACAAAAAGGTTTAACTTTTTAGTAAAGTTAAACCTTTTTTTATATCGTATAAATTTTGTTTTCTTGCTCTGCAACACGAATAAAAGTCGTGCGCTTGGTCAATTCTTTTAAGCGTTGAGCACCTACATAAGTGCAAGTACTTCTTAATCCTCCTAATATATCTTGTAACGTAACTTCAACATCACCTTTATAAGGAACTTCAACTGTTTTACCTTCGCTTGCTCTATATTCTGCAACACCACCAACATGCTTGTCCATTGCAGTTTCAGAGCTCATGCCATAAAACTGTTTATAGATTTGTCCTCCACGTTCAATGGTTTCTCCACCACTTTCATTATGTCCAGCAAACATGCCTCCAAGCATCACAAAATCGGCTCCAGCACCAAAAGCTTTAGCAACATCTCCAGGTGTCGTACAGCCACCATCACTAATTATTTGACCGCCTAATCCATGAGCTGCATCAGCACATTCAATAATGGCTGATAATTGTGGATAACCAACGCCTGTTTTAACACGTGTTGTACATACAGAACCTGGTCCAATACCAACTTTAACAATGTCTGCTCCAGATAATAGAAGCTCTTCAACCATTTCGCCAGTAACCACATTTCCTGCGATAATTGTTTTATCAGGGTATTGCTCTCTTGTACGCTGAACAAAACTCACAAAATGCTCTGAATAGCCATTAGCTACATCGATACATATAAATTTTAATTGTGGATGTAATTTAAAAATATCGGCTAATTTTTTTAAGTCTTGTTTGCCTGTTCCAGTACTTACGGCAATATAATCTATTATGTTTTTAGGAGCATTTTGTAAAAAATGTTCCCATTCTGATATAGAATAATGTTTGTGTATTGCTGTAAATAATTTGTTCTTCGATAAGGCTAAAGCCATATCGAAAGTTCCAACTGTATCCATATTAGCTGCCATAATTGGAATGCCATGCCATTGCAAATCACTATTTAGAAATTTAAAGTCTCGTTCTAAATTTACTTGAGATCTGCTTTTTAAAGTCGATCGTTTTGGTCTAATCATCACGTCTTTAAAGCCTAATTTAATGTCTTGTTCTATGCGCATCTTTGGAAGATATTTGTTTTCTATCAAAAATACACGTTCTTAGAAAATTCATCATGAGAAATTGGAAATTTAAAGTGTGTTTTATTAACAATTGTTTAAAGAATAAAAACTCTTAAAAATAGTTTAGGTTTGAATTTCATAAAGAGAAAGAGTAACTTCGTTTCCTTATTATTTGCAATAATTATATGTGTTATGAAGCTAAGAAAAGTCCTAATGTTTTTCAGTATATGTCTCTTGAACCAGTTCAGTATAGCTCAAATAAATAATGTTTCTGAATTAACTATTAAAGAGATTATGCAAGGTTCCAACTTTATTGGTCATTTACCGTCAAATGTTAGTTGGTCCAATAACAATGAATGCATTTATTTTAATTGGAATCCAGATTCGGATTTAAACGACTCGCTTTATGCGTACAATTTAAAAAATGATAAAATTACTAAAGTAGATTTTGAAACAGAATATGGTTTGCCTGCTTCAAAAGTGATTTTTAATAAAGATGAAACTAAAAAGATATATACTAAACATGGTGATGTTTTTATTGAGGATGTAACTACAAATTCAGTAATACAAATTACCAATACCTTGGATTATGAAGGAAACGTTCATTTTACAGATTTTGACTCGCAAGTGGCTTATGTTAAAGATAAAAATATTTATAAATGGAATTTAAAAAATGGAACAACAACACAAATCACAAATTTTTTAAATAAAGAGAAAAAAGAAAAAGAAAGAACCGATAAGGATGAATGGCTTAACAACGATCAATTAGAATTATTCGATATTTTAAGAGAACGAAAAGAGAAAAATGATATACGTGATACATTATTGAAGCGCTTTGATGTAAAAAAACCATTAAAAATCTATTTAGAAGGGACATCGATTTTAAATCAGCAAATGAGTCCAGATGGCAATTATGTGACATACTTAACGGCTAAACGACCTAAAAATAAAAAGACTATCATGCCACATTATGTTACAGAATCTGGCTATACAGAAGATGAGAACACACGATCTAAAGTAGGAGATGAGCAGACAGAATATAGCATGTATGTATACGATATTGCCAATAGAAAAACCTATCCTGTTGTTTTAGATAATTTGGAGGGCTTAGATTATATTCCGGAATACACCAAAGATTATCCCGACAGACCTTATGCAAACGAAAATCGTATTGGTTATATCTCAGGGCCTACTTGGAGTCCAGATGGGAAATTTCCTGTTTTAGATATTATAGCAAACGATTATAAGGACCGTTGGATTGTATTATTAAATGTAAAAGAGGGAACGATTGAAAACATTGATCATCAGCATGACGAAGCTTGGATTGCAGGACCAGGAATAGGTGGTTATAGTGGTGGAGAATTAGGTTGGATGCCAGATAACAAGTCTATTTGGTACATGTCTGAGAAAACAGGTTACTCGCATATATATACAATGAATGTGAGGACAAAGCAAGTTAAAGCCCTTACAGAAGGAGCATTTGAAATATACCATCCACAGATTTCTAAAAATCAAAAACATTGGTATTTTATTGCAAATAAAAATCATCCTGGTGACCGTCAGTTTTATAGTATGCCTATACATGGAGGAAAATTCACTGCTCTAACAAATAAAATAGGTAAAAATGATGTCACGCTTTCACCAGACGAAACGCAAATGGCTATTTTGTATTCTTATTCAAACAAACCTACAGAATTGTATGTGCAAGAAAATCCGATGTTTGCTTCAAAAGAAGCAACACCAAAACAAATAACACATTCTACTACAACAGCTTTTAACGACTATTCTTGGAAAGATCCCGAAATAATCACTTTTAAAGCTGACGATGGTGCCAAAGTTCATGCCAGATTATATCAGCCAAAAACAGATGTTAAAAACAAAGCAGCTGTCATTTTTGTTCATGGAGCAGGTTATTTGCAAAATGCCCACAAATGGTGGAGTAGTTATTATAGAGAATACATGTTCCATAATCTGTTAGTGGATAATGGTTATACCGTTTTGGATATAGATTATCGTGGAAGTGCAGGATACGGAAGAGATTGGAGAACAGGGATCTACAGGCACATGGGAGGAAAAGATTTATCAGACCAAGTGGATGGCACCGAGTATTTAATGAGTGAATATGGAATAGATAAAGATAAAATAGGTATTTATGGAGGTTCTTATGGAGGTTTTATAACCCTTATGGCTATGTTTAACGAACCTGAAACGTTTAAAGCTGGAGCTGCAATTCGTTCTGTTGGAGATTGGGCAGCTTATAATCATGGTTATACAGCAAGAATTTTAAATACACCAGTAACCGATAGTTTGGCGTACAGGAGGAGTTCTCCTATTTATTTTGCCGATGGTTTACAAGGCGATTTATTAATCTTACATGGTATGATTGACGATAATGTTCATTTTCAAGATATGGTTCGTTTGTCTCAACGATTAATTGAATTGGGGAAAGAAAACTGGGAAATGGCTGTTTACCCCATGGAACGTCATGGTTTTGTAGAACCTAGTAGTTGGACAGACGAGTACCTTAGAATCTATAAATTATTTGAAGAAAGCTTATTAGGTAAGTAGTTTTTTTATGGAAGAACCTTACTTTGAAGCCATCATACTAATTTCAACATTAACAAATTTTGGTAGATTGGCAACTTCAACGGTTTCTCTAGCTGGAGCAGTTGTTTCGTTAAAATAAGTAGCATATACCTCATTTATTTCAGCGAAGTTGTGCATATCGCTTATAAAAATAGATGTTTTAAATACATTTTCAAACGTCATGTCTGCTGCTTTTAATACGGCTTTCATGTTTTCCATTACTTGTTTGGTTTCCGTTTTAATATCATCTAAAACCAATTCCATAGTTATCGGGTTTAAAGCTATTTGTCCAGACGTGTATAAAACATTATTGATTAATATGGCCTGGTTATAAGGTCCAATTGGAGCAGGAGCATGTGGCGTGTTGATTATTTTTTTCATAATTAAAATTGCTTATCAGGTTGTCTTCGTTTATCGTATTTAAGATCTTTAAGCAAGTTAGATTTAATTCCAATAAAGAAATTCCATGAACTTCTGTCGCTAAAAGGAATCCAATTAAAACTCATTCTCCAACTTAATAAATCTCTTTCAAAACGTAACGATGTATAAGAAAAACCTTTGTTTTTAAAATCATATCCCGAAGAAGCCCCAACTTTCCATCGTGGTGATAATTCAACATCTCCAGAAAACATTAATGAGTGTGATGAAATTTCGTCTTCGCGTCTAGCGTTTGTATAGTTAACGGCATAGGCTAGGCGTAAACTCCAGGGAATTACAGTGGTATACAAATCGCTAGGAGTTTTCTCTTCCTCATCGTCTTCGTAAAAACTGGAGTTGGCAAAATCTTGAGATCTACCAAATAAATCGTCGGCACGACCACCACTTCTTAGAGTTTCTGCTTGACTTTCTTCAGTTTCTCTTCCTGTAAATGTGGAGTTAGAAATGGTATAATTCATGGTCACATTAGCACTTGTTAGTCTAAAGATACTTCCACCATTATCTACATTCCATGT
This sequence comes from Flavobacteriaceae bacterium LYZ1037, assembly GCA_003144015.1. Classification (GTDB taxonomy): domain Bacteria; phylum Bacteroidota; class Bacteroidia; order Flavobacteriales; family Flavobacteriaceae; genus Xanthomarina. The sequence continues at coordinate 69,436 of QFWS01000007.1, forward strand.
ATTAATTAAATTGTTGTTATTATCTAAAGCATATGGGTTTAAAGAAGCACCAAAATTTACCGACATTTTATCTTTAAGTAATTGTGTGCTTCCGGTAATTCTTAGGTCACTCCAGTTTAAGGAATCTGCAGCAATATTGTAACCTGCATTAAAATTAAGATTGTCTAATAGCTTAATTTTTCTGGGTTCTGTAGCAGCAGAATCTTTGTCTCGCACTTTCATTTCTATGTTATTTCCTAAAGAAAATCCAACGGTATTCGAGAAGTTTTGATTAGGAGAACCATAAAGAGAGCCTTCAAATTTAGAGTATTCAACTTCTTCGATTGTTGTTCCATCTGCACTTACAACTTCATAAGTGTTGTAATATTGATCGAAAGACGGGTTTATGGTATAGCTTATAGAAGGTCTCATAACATGCCTAAGTGCTTTTATTTTTTTGTCTTCACCTTCTTTTTCAAAGTTAAACATCCCGTAAAGTGTGGTTCCTATACTAGCATTAAAATTATAAGTTCTATAAGCAGCAAATCCATTATTAACTTCTGTAATAACAGTTTTATCTTCTTCATTATAATACTTGTTAACAGTTTCGAAGGCCCAAGTTTCACTGTAATTTGTTCCTGCACTCAAGCTTAAATATTTTAAGACTTTAAAATTAGTAGTAAGAGGGATACTATGGTTTACACCCATTTTAGCATCGTCCCACATTTCCTTTTTAAAAAATAAAGAATCTGTTGTGTCAATTCTATTTTCACCTCTAATATTATACTGAAAGTTTATGTTTTCAATAATCCCTTTCTTAGAACCTATTTTTGGTTCAAAAGGATATATTCTACTAACACTTGCCTGTATCGTAGGCAATGTCATATTAATGCTTTCAGTATTGGTGTTTTGCGAATGTGTAGCAGCAACACTCATATTTACTTGGGGCTCTCCTTGAAATGTTTTTGAATAAGAAACAGAAGATGCCATGGTATTATTTAAAAAACTTGGTGAATTGACCTGATTGATTGAGGTTTGGTAATACTTACTACTTCCTAAGTTTACAGAAGCAGAGAATCTGGAATTAGGACTAGATTTTACATCTTGGCTATGCGACCAACGTATATTATATATGGTCGTTTTTGAATAATCTGGAAACCCACGTTCACTACTTATTAAATTTTCATATCTAAAACCAAAATCACCAGCAAACTTATAACGTACAGCATAATTACTTTCAAAACGCAACCCATAACTTCCATTGGTATAATAATCTCCTAAAACAGCTAGATCTAAGTAATCGCTAATAGCAAAGTAATAACCACCGTTTTGTAAAAAATACCCACGACTACTTTGTTCTCCAAAACTAGGAATAAGCACTCCTGATGTTTGTTTTTTTGTTAAAGGGAAAAAGCCGAAAGGCAACCCAATAGGTGTAGGAACATCGGCAATAACCATATTTGTTAATCCTACAACAATTTTCTTATTTGGAACTAATTTGATTTTGTTTGCCTGAAAGTAATATTCTGGATTCTCAATATTTGTGGAGGTTGTAAACCTACCTTTAGAAAGAAAAACAACCGAATCGTTTTCTTTTTTTGTAATTGGCGCGTAGATCTGCATGCCTTGTTGCTCCGTTTTAGAATTGAAAATGAGCACTTTTTCAGTTTTAAAATTAAAACGAATGGAGTCAGGTTCTACCAAATTATCTCCTTGTTTAAAAGATGGGTTTTGACTATAATTACCAAGAGAATCCTTAATACGTCCAGCATAAACTTCGTTTTTTGAATAGTCTATTACAATAATCCCAGCCTTTAGTTCCATATCTTCATAGTAAACTTCGGCTTCGTTATATAAATATAGTTTCTGTTCTTTATTGTTGAAAGATTGGTAATCTTTAGCTTTATAAGTAACTGTGGCAGATAAGAGTTCAGGTTTTGTTATTACAGAATCTTGTAAGGTAGAATCTTGCCCGATTTCTGAAAGCTCTATTTTTTCAAGGTTGTTTACATTAACTGTAACGCTATCGTTGCTTTTATTAGTAGGAACTTTTCCTCCAGAATTTGGAATATCTTGAGCGAAGCCAGAAGTGTTGATAAACACTGTAAAACTTAAGGCAAAAAGTATGTAAAAGTTGTTTGTACGCAACGCTTTTAAATGTATTTTTGTAAAAGTATGGCTCGGTTTTTGAATTGCCAAAATTACATATATTTTTTGTGATTAATTTAATATTAACGAAAATTCGAAAATTAAACTTGAACATCACTAAAGTAGGTAATAATCCTGCCAAAAAGCTGTTATTCTAAATATGAAAACGAAATCTGTATTATATATATTATCAATCATGTTTGTTTTATCACTTACAAACATGGTTTCACTTTATGCGCAAGATGCTTCAAATAAATTCATTGTGGTTCTTGATGCAGGTCATGGAGGAAAAGATCCTGGAAAACCATCGAAAGAAGGCTATAAAGAAAAAGACATAGCGCTAAAAATTGTTTTAGAAGTTGGAAAAGAACTAGAAAAAAATCCAGACATAAAAGTTGTTTATACTAGAACAAAAGATGTCTTTGTTGACTTATTTGTAAGAGGAAAAATTGCGAATGAAGCCAAAGCAGATTTGTTTGTATCCGTACATTGTAATGCTCACCATACACAGGCTTATGGCTCTGAAACTTATGTCTTAGGAATCCATAGAAATGATACTAATTTTAATGTAGCTAAGGCAGAGAACGAAGTTATTTACTTAGAAGATGATTACGAAAAAAATTACGATGGATTCAATCCAGATTCTCCAGGTTCTTATATAGGTTTAACACTCATGCAAGAAGAGTATTTAGATCAAAGTATTTTATTAGCTAGTTTGGTTCAAAATAACTTTACAAATATATTAAAACGCAAGAATAGAGGAGTTAAACAGGCTGGATTTATAGTTTTACATCAAACTATTATGCCAAGTATTCTTATTGAAGCAGGTTTTATTACAAACAAAAATGAAGGGGCTTATTTAAATTCTAAAAAAGGACAACATGAAATCTCTACTGCCATTAAAAATGCTGTTTTAGATTATAAAAAAGCCATCTATCAGAATATTGATGATTTTGTTTATCAGGAATCAGAAACTCAAATGACAGAAGATGCAGAACCTGACGAAATTTATAATAATATTGTATTTAAAGTGCAAATAGCTGCTAGTTCTAAAGAAATTGAATTAAAACCTTATAATTTTAAAGGCTTGGAAGATATTTCAAGAGATAAAATAAATGGGTTGTACAAATATTATTATGGTTATACCTCTAATTATTCTAAAATTAAAAACTTTCAAACCTATGCAAAAACTAAGGGTTACAGCTCTAGCTTTATTGTAGCCTATAAAGACGGAGAGATTATACCTTTAGACGAAGCCTTAAAATCAACAGCAAATTAGAGTCATTCTTTATAAATTTATTTCTAATTTTGTTTAGTAACTAAATAAAATCAATTTGAAACTATCAAGAGAAGTCAAAACAGCCATATTAGTCATTCTTGGAATTGTATTTTTAATTTTTGGAATCAATTACTTAAATGGTAAAAATTTACTGAATTCTACAAAAACGTTTTATACAGAATTTGATTATAACGCCTTAACAACAGCATCTCCTGTAACCATAAAAGGCAATAATGTGGGAAAAATTAATGACATTATTTATGTTATTGAAACAGGTAAAACACGTGTGTCATTTACTGTAAACGACGAATTAAAATTTTCGAAAAACAGTATTATTAGACTCTATCCTTTAGGGCTTTTGGATGGTAATGGACTTGCTATTATTCCTGCTGAAGACAACCAATTTGCGGAAGATGGAGATGTTTTACAATCAGAAGTAGAGCAAGGACTAATTAAAGGTTTATCCGATAATTTCTCAGGAATAGGAGACGATTTAGGAAGTACTTTAAAATCAGCAGATTCTCTGTTATTAAACTTAAATGGTTTAGTAGAAGATGAGTCTGAAGAAGGCTTAAAGCACGCAATTAAAGAACTAAATGCCACCTTATCTTCGTTTAAAACCTTGTCAGGTTCATTCAATAATTTGATAGCAAAAAATCAAGATAGCTTAACTGCTGTTATTAGTAATTTTAGTACAGTTAGCAAAAACCTTGCATCTCTATCTGAAGATTTAAAAGATGTTGAAGTCTCTAAAACTGTTGCAACACTTGATGAAACCTTACAAAATGTCAATGCACTTTTGGCTGATTTAGATAAAGGTGAAGGTTCTTTAGGAAAATTACTTAAAGACGATAAACTATATAATAATCTGGAAATCGCATCTATGCAGTTAAGAGAATTACTTCAAGATGTTAAATTGAATCCAAAACGCTATGTTAATGTGTCGGTTTTTGGAGGAAAGAATAAAGACGATTACGAAAAGCCAGAAGACGAAAGACAATAACCAACCCAACCACTTATGAACTATATTCCAAACATATTATTTGCTATAGCTCTTATTGCAGGCTTTGGATACTTTGCCAAAAATGTAAAAACTCTAATTAGAAACATTAAGTTAGGTCAAGATGTTGATGTTAGTGATAATAAGAGTCAGCGATGGAAAAACATGACTAGAATTGCTTTAGGTCAAAGCAAAATGGTTAAAAGACCTATTGCTGGTTTCCTGCATGTGGTTGTTTATGTAGGTTTTATAATTATTAATATTGAAGTTTTAGAAATTATTATCGATGGGCTTTTTGGAACACATCGTATATTTTTAAGCATTTTACCAGAATCGATTTACGGTTTTTTAATCGGTAGCTTTGAGGTTTTAGCAATTTTAGTATTTATTTCCGTAACGATTTTTTGGATAAGAAGAAATATTATTAAAATTCAACGTTTCTGGAAAAGTGAAATGACCAGTTGGCCAAAGAACGATGCCAATTACATATTGTATTTCGAAATGGTATTAATGGCACTGTTTTTAATCATGAATGCAACAGATGTTCATTTTCAATCTCTAAATTCAGGGAATATTATCAGTCAATATATATCACCTTGGTTTAGTGGATTACCAGAAACATCCATTCAGGTAATAGAGCGTACTGCTTGGTGGTTTCATATTTTGGGGATTTTAGTGTTCCTGAATTATTTATATTTCTCGAAGCATTTACACATTCTTTTAGCATTTCCAAATACCTATTATGGAAAAGTGAAACCTAAAGGGCAATTAAACAATCTGGAATCTGTAACCAAAGAAGTAAAAATGATGATGGATCCAAATGTCGATCCATTTGCAGCACCAGCTGAAGGCGCAGAAACTGAAATACCAGCAAAATTTGGAGCTAGCGATGTTCAAGATTTATCCTGGGTTCAATTATTAAATGCTTATACATGCACAGAATGTGGTCGTTGTACAAGCGAGTGCCCAGCCAATTTAACAGGAAAAAAATTGTCTCCTCGTAAAATCATGATGGATACCAGAGACAGGTTAGAAGAAGTTGGTAAAAACATGGATGCTAACAATGGCGAATTTAAAGATGATGGAAAACAATTATTAGGAGATTATATAACTGCTGAAGAACTTTGGGCATGTACCACGTGTAATGCTTGTGTTGAAGCTTGTCCTGTTAGTATCGATCCTTTGTCAATAATTATAGAAATGAGACGCTATTTAGTAATGGAGCAAAGTGCTGCTCCAGTAGAACTTAATAATATGATGACAAATATTGAAAATAATGGAGCTCCTTGGCCTTACAACCAGATGGACAGATTAAACTGGAAAGATGAGTAAGTTACCCAAGTTCTAAACAAAAATAATTTAAATTAAAATATACCTGCATTCGTAGGCATTTAGTATGAAAAGAGAAGACGCAGACAAATTATTACACGAAAAAGTAGAAGCAGGAGAAAAGGTAAGTCCGATTTTACCTGATGAAGTTAAAAATTATTTGATTGATATAGATGGAACGATCACAGACGATATTCCAAATGAAGAACCAGAAAGAATGGCGACCTGTGAACCTTATTTAGATGCTTTGGCAACTTGTAACAAGTGGTTTGAAGAAGGACATTTAATTTGCTTTTTTACATCAAGAACCGAAGATCACCGAGAGGTAACAATCAATTGGCTTAATAAGCATGGTTTTAAATTTCATAGTTTATTAATGGGGAAGCCAAGAGGAGGGAACTACCATTGGATAGATAATCATTTAGTGAAAGCGACTAGGTATAAAGGAAAATTTACCGATTTAGTAGATAAAAAAGTGACCATTCAAGTTTTTGATGATGGTCAGCATGAATAACAAATTCACTTACTTATCTCTTTGAGATATAGAAGTCTGAAAACATGGGGTTTAGCGTAGCTAACCTCAAAATTAAAGCATACAATAACATGAGCGAACAACTTAAAGTGCCAACTATGGCGCAATGTATGGCCGAAGGCAGACAACCAGACATTTTGTTTTGGGTAGGAGCAGCTGGAAGTTACGACGATAGAGCAAAAAAAATAACTAAGGCTTTTGTGAAAATTCTTAATAAAGCAAATGTCGATTTTGCTGTTTTAGGTACAGAAGAAAGTTCAACAGGCGATGTAGCTAAACGTGCTGGTAACGAGTTCTTGTTTCAAATGCAAGCTGTTACAAACATTGAGGTTCTGAATGCCTATGAGGTGAAGCGTATTGTTACTGCTTGTCCGCATTCATTTAACACCTTAAAAAACGAATATCCAGAACTAGGTGGACAGTATCAAGTGCAACATCATACAGAATTTATTAACGAGCTTATAAAATCTGGAAAATTAAGCATTGGAAGTTCTTCTCAATTTACAGGAAAACGCATTACTTTTCACGACCCTTGCTATTTAGGTCGTGCAAATGATGTTTATGAAGCACCAAGAGAGTTGTTAAAAACTTTAGGTGTCGAATTGGTTGAAATGAAACGCAATAGAAACTCGGCACTATGTTGTGGAGCTGGAGGTGCACAAATGTTCAAGGAGCCAGAAAAAGGCGATAAAGATATTAATGTACTTAGAACCGAAGATGCCTTAGAAACAAAACCAAATATTATTGCTACTGGCTGTCCTTACTGTAATACCATGATGACAGATGGTGTAAAAGCAAAAGAAAAAGAAGACAGTATTAAGGTATTGGATATTGCTGAATTAATTGCAAACTCTCAAGAATAATGTTAGTAGATTTTAATACGTTACCTGAAGAATCAAAAGTTTGGATTTATCAGTGTAATCGATCATTTTCAGATGAAGAACTTAAGGAGCTAGAGTCCAAGTTGGATCTGTTTATTGAAAACTGGACGGCTCATGGAAGCGATTTACAAGCAGGCTATAAAATAGTTTACAAGCGTTTTATAGTTATTGGGCTAAATCATCAGGCTAGAGCTGCTACAGGTTGTTCAATTGATGCGTCTGTACATTTTATCCAACAATTAGAGAAAGACTATCAAGTGGATTTATTAGATAAAATGAATGTGTCTTACAAGCAAGGGGACTTTATTGCTTATAAAACCTTATCAGATTTTAAGAAAATGGCTAAAGATAGAGCCGTGTCTAAAAACACCATTGTGTTCAATAATTTGGTTGTAAACATTGCAGAATTCAATGAAAATTGGGAAGTTCCTGCTAGCGATAGTTGGCACAGCCGATTTATAAAATAATTTTTTCTGAAATAACGCATATTTACAAAGCCTGAATTTTTATTCAGGCTTTTGTTATTTTTAGAATTCTTCGAAGTTTTTAAAACTGCCATCCGAATAAAAAATAACAATTCGTTCTATGGATTTTTCATTAGAACTCTTTTTTTCTGTTTGATTTTTATCGGATACAACATTTTCTGTCATTGGTTCCGAGATGTTTTTTTCAACTGGAATCTTTACTTGTAATTTTTCATTTGATGGAAATTCTCCTTTTCCATTTAACAACCAATACAATTCAACTTCGGGAAAAGAGGAGAGTACTTTTAAAACAAAATCCAAACTAGGTTTATTTCTTCCAGATAGAATATGCGAAATACTTGAACGTTGAACACCAATTTTTTCAGCGAAAGATGAGGCGCTTTCATTGTAATAATCTATGACTTTTTGGAGTCTCTTAGAGAAATCTTTAGTGTTTATCATTGTAAACTATAAATAGGTCGTTTTCTATTTACAAATGTAACAAATATAATGATAGTCTAAGTGTTTACATTTTAAAACTTCAAATTATACTGCAATTAATGCTTTATTTAATGTATCACAAAAAGCTGAAATAGAATCATATATAGATTAACTATATATTTTGTTAAAATTTCACTAAAAAGCTATATACACATTTGTATAAATACATGAAAATTGTTTAGATATGTAAACATAAAGGCATGATTCTTTTGTTTACAATTGTAAATTGTTAATTGTTTACATTTGTATCAAACAATATTTAATGACTTCAGAATTTTTAAAAAACGTGTTCGATTCTTATAAAGAAAATCATCTTAAAAATCGATACATTCAGAATGAACATATCCAGCCTTTGCTTGATAAAATTAAAAGTGATTTAGAGGTAAAAAAAATTGGAACATCGGTTTTAGGGAAACCAATTCATATTATAAAAATTGGAACTGGGTCCAAAAAAATATTAATGTGGTCTCAAATGCATGGTAACGAAAGCACAACTACCAAAGCTATTTTTGATATTTGTAATGTATTTGCATATCATTCTAATGGAGTTATAGGGCAGATACTTAAAAACTGTACAGTTCAGATTATTCCCATATTAAATCCTGATGGTGCAGAGCGTTATACAAGACAAAATGCAAACGATATAGATTTAAATAGAGATGCAAAAAATCTATCTCAACCAGAAAGCAAGATTCTAAGAAATGTGTTTGATGATTTTAAACCTGATTTTTGTTTTAATTTGCATGGACAACGTACCATATTTGGTGTAGGTAACACAGGGAACTCTGCAGTACTATCATTTTTATCTCCAGCTCAAGATGTGGCATGTACAGTTACTCGAACTCGTAAAAAAGCTATGGAGATTATTTCTGTTATGAATACTTTGTTGCAAGCTCAAATTCCAAATCAAATCGGTCTTTATGATGATGCTTATAATGAAAACTGTGTTGGAGACACGTTTCAAGCCTTAAATTGTCCAACAATATTGTTTGAAGCTGGACACTATGAAAACGATTATAGTAGAGAAATAACAAGGTTTTATATGTTTGAGGCTATTATGTCTAGCCTTGATTATATTTCTAAAAGTGAAGTATTGGGAGATTGTTATGAGTCTTATTTGTCGATTCCTGAGAATGATAAAAATTTTCTTGATATTATTATTAGACAGGCAAGTGTGAATTTGAACGGTAAAAAAACAATAGATATTGGAATACAATATGCCGAAACTTTAGTAGGTGGAGATGTTAAATTTATACCAACAGTTGAAAAAATAGGTGACTTAAATCATTTAAATGGGCATCGAAATATTATTGCTAAAAATAAAGAGTTTTCGTTACTTGATCTTTCTGCTTTATCTGAAGGAATGGTTGTGGAATCTATTTTCTTAAATACTATTGAATATTCATTAAAATTAACATAACCTTATATTTTAATAGAGAAAATTCAGCATTATTGTATTATTTTTGCTTTTTATATAAAAAATACTAAAAATGGGGAAATTTAAGTTAGATGATGTGGATCATCAAATTTTAGACATGTTAATAGATAATACAAGAGTTCCTTTTACAGATATAGCTAAAAAACTAGACATTTCTGCAGGAACGGTTCATGTAAGAGTTAAAAAAATGGAAGAAGGAGGGATTATTAAAGGGTCTTCTTTAACTCTTGATTATATGAAGTTAGGATACTCTTTTATTGCTTATGTTGGCATATTTCTGCAAAACACTTCACAAACCAAGTTTGTTTTAGAACGCATAAACGATATTCCTTTTGTTACTGTTGCTCATATTACTACTGGAAAATTTAATATATTTTGCAAAATTAGAGCTAAACATACAGAGCATGCCAAGGATATTATCTTTATGCTTGACGATATTGATGGTGTATATAGAACAGAAACAATGATTTCATTAGAAGAAAGTATTAACGATAAAAAACGTTTGATGCATTCTATATTTAATGAAATGTAAAAACAGCTAGAAATATTATAAAAACCTCTTTATTTAAAAGGGGTTTTTTGGTTAAAATCAAACATTATGAATGCTTCTCAAATTTTAGAAACTGAATATGCTCCATTTTATGCAAATTATATTAATAAATCAGGGAGTGAAGGGCTTATTTCTGGTCTAGAATCTAGTTTAAAGGAGGTTCTTGCGTTTTTTAATTCAATTCCAGAAAATAAGCTAGAGTTTAGTTATGATGTTGGCAAATGGACTATAAAAGATATTATGCAGCATTTAATTGATTCCGAACGTGTTTTTGCATACAGAGCATTGCGTTTTGCAAGACAAGACAAAACACCTTTGCCTGGATTTGAAGAAAACGCTTATGCACAAACAGCACAAGCAAATAGTAAGAGTAGAGAAGACTTGTTAAATGAGTACCAGCTGGTTAGAGGATCTTCAATAATGTTGTTTAAAAGTTTTAATAATGATATTTTGAAGTTAATTGGGTCTGCTAGTAATAGTGATATGTCTGTTCGAGCCATTGGATTTGTCATAGTTGGTCATGAAAAACACCATATAGACATTATAAAATCTCGTTATTTATAAAGTTACTCTTCTTCATCTTTATAAGATTCTTCCTTAATGTCGTCGTTAATAATCACATGTCCTAAGTCGTCGACTTCAGCTTCATCAATCCCATCAAAATTTGTCATGCTGTAATGTAATTTACTGCTTACTTTAACAAGGTATATGCTGTCTTTAGTACGAACCTCTACGGCCTCAATGATTTCATTTTTATGATTTTCGAACGTAATTACATCGTCATCGTTATAACCATCAGGGAATTTATCGGTCAATAACTTGAGGAGTTTTGGTGTAAGCTTTTTATAATCAACAATAATTCTTTTCATTACTAAAGGATTTTAAATTAATAAATAGCATTTACATTTTACTCTAGCAATTTTTATAAAGTTACAAATTATTTTAACGGGTTGTTAAGAATTGTAATAATTGAATGCTTCAATAATTAGATTATTTTCAACCTGACAATTTATTTTTGTTTCTCCAATTGTTTTCAACAGCACAAAATTAATTTTACCATGCTCGTTTTTTTTGTCAAATTTTAAAAGCTCAATAATAGGGTGGAAGTCTTCTTTTTGAATAATCGGTTTGCCAAATATTTGTGCAATAGTTTCTTTTATGTTTTTGCAATCTTGCTTCGGGAAATCTATTAATTTAGTAGAAATATATGTTGCTAAAACCATACCTATAGCAATAGCTTCTCCATGTAATAGAGGGGTTTTGCTTGTATGACTTAAATAATAGGATTCAATTGCGTGACCTAGTGTGTGTCCATAATTTAAAGTCTTTCTAAGATTGTTTTCAAAAGGATCTTTCTCAACGATGGTTTTTTTTATTTCAACAGATTCGTAAATTAATTCATCTAGCGTTTCTAGGTTTAGATTGTTAATAGATTGAAATTTATTCCAATAAGCCTCGTCATAAATTAAACCATGCTTTAACATTTCAGCCAGACCAGAACGCATGTGATTTTCAGGTAATGTGTTTAAAAAGGAGGTGTCAATTAACACCATTTCACCAGCATTAATAACTCCTATTTGATTCTTTAAATGTCCAAGATCCACGCCGTTTTTACCTCCAATAGAAGCATCTACCATGGCTAGCAAAGTTGTTGGTATATTAATAAAAGTAATGCCTCGTTTAAAGGTAGACGCGACAAAGCCTCCTAAGTCTGTAATAACGCCTCCACCAAGATTTAATAACAAGCTTTTTTTATCAGCTTCTAATTCTGATAATGCATTCCAAACGCCAGAACAGGTTTCGATGTTTTTATGTATTTCTCCAGACTCAATTTCAATAATTTCAATGTTTAAATCTGTTTCAAGATGAGCTAAAAACTTAGGTAAGCAATGTTCATGAGTATTTTCGTCTACTAGGATGAATATTTTTGAATACTTAATCTTGCTCAAATGCAAATTTATTGCTTGGTAACAATTTGAATTAAAGTGAATTGAGTAGTCTGAAGTTGTAATTGAATTCATGTCTGTTTTAAGAATAATGAAGTGTGAAAATTAGAGATTTTTTTATAAATAAGTAGAAATACTATAATTATATTTGTGAATAATTTTTTCAACATGTCTAAAGAACAATTTTTTGATAATACAGAAGTTGCTTTTTCATTAAAAAGTAACTCCGAACTTAATAGAGCTTATCTTTTATTTAAAATGATTTCTTACGAACCACTAGTAAAGGTGGGAAAGACATTGAGTAATTTTGCTATTAAAGCAAATTTACCTGTAGATAGTGTAATAAGAGCTACTGTTTTCGATCATTTTTGTGGAGGAATTAACGAAAAAGATTGTTTACCTGTTATTGATGCTATGTTTGAAAAGGGTGTTAGTTCTGTGTTAGATTTTTCGGTAGAAGGAAAAGAGGAGGAATCTTTTTTCGATGCGGCAATGGAAAAAACACTAGAGATTATTAATTTTTCTGAAAAGAAAGAAGCAATGCCAATTGCCGTATTTAAACCAACAGGATTTGGTAAGCCAAGCTTATACACAAAAAAAGGGGAAGGAAAACCGTTTACAGCAGATGAACAAGAGCAATGGAATCGTGTTGTAACAAGATATAATAAGGTTTGTAAGTTGGCAAAAGAAAAGGATGTTGAACTATTGATTGATGCTGAGGAGAGCTGGATGCAACAAGCAGTGGATGATTTGGTATCTGAAATGATGCAAAAATATAATACAGAGAAGGCTGTTGTGTATAATACATTACAAATGTATAGACATGATAGAATGGCTTTTTTAGAAGCAGAACACAAGCATGCTAAAGCGAATGGGTATTATTTAGGATATAAAATTGTTCGTGGTGCTTATATGGAAAAAGAAAATGAACGTGCATTGAAGAAAGGCTACCCAACCCCAATATGCGAAAGTAAAGTTGCTACAGATGAGAATTTCAATGCTTCAGCCAAGTATATTTTAGAACATTTAGATGTTATTTCTCTTTTTGCAGGAACACACAACGAAATGAGTAGTTATATTATTTTAGACCTTATGAAAGATAAAGGCATAGCTAAAAATGATAATCGTGTATGGTTTGGTCAATTATATGGTATGAGTGACCATATAAGCTTCAATTTAGCAAATCGTGGTTATAATGTAGCTAAATACGTCCCTTTTGGTCCTGTGAAAGACGTATTGCCGTACTTAATACGTAGAGCTGAAGAAAACACTTCGGTAGCTGGACAAACAGGAAGAGAACTCATGTTGCTATCTAAAGAAAAAACACGTAGAAAAAACGCTAAGAATAATTAGTTAAGAGAACTTCCACCATTTCTTTTTGTGAGGATTTGTTCCGTAACCATAACCATAGCCAGTTCCTTTTTTGTGGTTGACACTATTTAATAGAATAGTCATGTTTGGCAACCTTTTTTCAGTGTACATGCGTTCGGCTAACTCTAATTGTTTTTTAGTGATATAATTAGCTTTGGCTACATATATAAACAAGTCAGCAAATTTACTAATTAGTAAGGTGTCGGTTACCAAACCAACAGCAGCAGTATCTACAATTATATAATCGTATTTGTCTGAAGCATAATCCAATAGTTCTTTCACGCGATTGCTCATAAGTAATTCAGCTGGATTAGGAGGGATGGTACCAGATGGTATCACGTCTAAAAACATATTATCTTTAAAATTAAAGATTACTTCTTTGATTTGGGTTTTAGTGTTTCCTATATAATTTGTAAGTCCAAAATTATTTTTAACACCTAAATAACTAGTAGCTTTTGGAACTCTAATATCAGTTTCAATAAGCAAGACTTTCTTTTCTGAAAAAGAAATCGACGATGCTAAATTTATAGCAGTATGAGATTTTCCTTCTTTACTGGTAGTGGAAGTAACAAAGATGATTTTTGCACGATCTTCAATATTTTGAAGCATGAATTCTAAATTTGTTCTTACCATTCTAAAAGCCTCAGCTTTAGGGGAATAGTCTACTTTAGATATTAATTGTTTGTTTTTTCCAGATTTTGGAATATCTCCAATAAATGGAATAGTAACCACGCTTTTCACATCGTTAATATTATGAACTTTATCATCTAATAAATTTAAAAGATAAATAAATCCGATAGGGAAACTAAATCCTAGAATTAACGCAGCTAAAATGATGATTGGTTTTTTAGGAGCAACTGGCAATGCAGAAGCATAAGCATGATCTATAATTTTAGCGTTTGGAGAGGATACACCATGTGTAATGGCAGCTTCTTCTCGTTTTTCTAATAGATATAAATACAAGGATTCTTTAATGTCTTGTTGGCGTTTTATATCTCTAAATTGCCTTTGTTTTCTTGGCGCAGAATAGATTTGCGAACTAATTCTATTGCTTTCTGCAACTAGCGTATTGTATGTAATTTCGTTAGTAGCTTTAATGCTATTTAAACTCTGTGCTAGATTGGTTTTAAGTTGGTTGATTTGATTGGTTAAATTAACGACTGTTGGATTTTTTTCACTCGAATTTTTTAAAAGTCTATTTTTCTCTAAAACCAATTCGTTGTATTGTTTGGTTAATTGTCCAACAGAATTATCTGAAATACCAATATTTGATGGTAATAACTCAGTTTCAGTATTATCCTGAGTTATATGTTGATTCATGTAATCAATTAGTTGAATTTGATTGGCTGTATTTATTAATTTTGCCTCATTTTCTTTTTCATTTTGTAGTGAAAGTGTTGATTGTGTAGCTAAATCTGTTAATTTATTGTTTTTTTGAAGCGCTTCAGCATTAGAATCCACATTCCCTAATTCTGAAGTAACAACTTCAAGTCTGTTGTTTATAAAATCTGAAGTTGCATCTACAACAAGTTGTTTGTCGCGTTGTACATCTTCGTTATATTTTTCGATAAGCTTGTCAATAAATAAACGAGCCTTAATAGCAACATTATCATTTATAGTTAATTTTAAAATGCTGGACATTTCTTGGTGTTCTATAAGTAATCTTTTTTTGTAATTAGATACAACACCATTAATAGGGGAGATCTTAATTTTAATATTTGCTCCAATTTTTGTTGAAGACTCTCCAATTCTTGGTGTGATAATGATATCGCCAAAACTTGTTGTAATACTTTCACCAAAAGCGTATTCTGTTCCAGAATCGTCTAATTCTTTCTCTTCTTGCTTACTAAAAGATATTTTTTCACTAAAATTGATACCTTTTAAAATAAATTTATTTGCAGATTGTATGCGAATATTAAAAGTAGTATCTATTTTATGTATGATAGAGTCCGTTGCGCTGAAGGTAATGTTTAAAGGAGGGTTCTTGTATTCTTCACGAGCTTTAATACGACCTTCTACAAAATATTGAATATTAAATTTTAAATCTTTAATAACTTCTTCAATAATAATTCTAGATTTAATGGCTTCAATTTCATCTAAAACATTGGTGTTATCTGTTTTAAACAGACCATAATTTTGTAAGGTTGATATTTCCGGAAGTTTGTTATTAGATTTCTCGTCTTTTATTTTAATTTTTGCAGAAGCCTGGTATTGGTAGTCTGTATAACGTAAATAAACAAAAGCACAAGCTAAGGCTACAATAACACAAAAAACAATAAATTTCCACTTGTGCAAATAAGGACTTATTAATTCTTTGAAATCGATTTTTTGATTCATATTTTTTGTACTCATTAGCTAAAGTTATTTTACTAAAATGGCTGCTATGGTCGCTAAAGTACCAACAGCAGAAATAATTATTACATAATTTTGATTATATGAAGCCGATCGAATTTTAGCTGGATTTGGTTCGACATAAATAACATCGTTTTGTTCTAAATAAAAGTTAGGCGAATTTACAACGTTTATAGATGTTAAATCGAACTTTGTAAATCGTTTAACGCCATCTTGTTCTCTAATTAAAAAAACATTTTCTCTTTTCCCATGGATTGTTAAATCGCCAGCAAGTCCAATAGCTTCTAATAAAGATATTTTTTCATCTTCAATGGTATATGTTCCAGGACCATTGACTTCCCCTAAAACTGTTACTGTAAAATTAGTTAATCTAATGTTAATAATAGGGTCTTTAACATAATCAGAGATCCGTTCTTTTAAATATAGTGTTAATTGAGCTCTTGTTAGGCCGCCAACTTTAATTGGACCTAAAACTGGAAAGTCAATATTCCCCTCTTTATCTACAATATACGTTTGCATTTTTATATTTCCTTGAACATTTAAGGTGGTTGTACTATTAGTGATAACAGGTAAGTTGAAGGGTCTTACTGTATCAGGATCTAGTGCAGAAACGTTAATGGTAAGTAAGTCGTTTGGTTTATAAACTATTTCGGTATTAATTTCTAAAGAATTTAAACTGCTAAGTGGTTCATCTTGAAAGTATATAATCTCTTTACTTGAAGTACATGATGAAAAGGAGATAATTATAGTTACTATAATTATTTTTAGATATATCTGCTTAATTTGTTTTACTTTCATACTTAAAGTTTTTATCTATTTTCTAATATTTAGAACGTCGTATTTAGAATTGTTTGGATTATATTCTAATACAATATCTTTAATTTTTGATACAATTTCTATATTTTGAGAATTTGGTCCAAGGTTGCATAATTCCTCAATGTTTTCTTGCATGTTACCTATGTTTATAGGTTTACACTTTGCAATCATGATTTTTTCGTTATAGGTTGGTTTTGTGTTTTCCCCATCAACTAACAATTCTTCAAATATTTTTTCTCCTGGTCTTAATCCGGTAATTTTAATGCTAATATCTTCTGGAAATCTAAAACCAGAAAGGGTTATCATATTAATTGCTAAATCGTATATTTTAACAGGCTTACCCATGTCAAAAACAAATATTTCATGGCCTAAACCCATAGCTGATGCTTCTAATACTAATTGCGCAGCTTCTGGAATGGTCATAAAGTATCTAATAATATCTTTGTGTGTCACTGTCAGTGGGCCTCCAGATTCAATTTGTTTTTTAAATAGAGGGATAACAGAACCGTTGGAACCTAAAACATTGCCAAATCTTGTAATAATAAATTTTGTTTTTCCAGATGGTGTATTGTTTTGACAACATACAATCATTTCGGCTATTCGTTTCGTAGCTCCCATGACATTTGTAGGGTTAACAGCTTTGTCAGTAGAAATTAAGATAAATTTATTTACACCATATTTAACGGATAAGTCAATTAGGTTTTTTGTACCTTTTACATTTACACTTACAGCTTCGTATGGACTTTGCTCCATTAAAGGAACATGTTTATAAGCTGCAGCATGGAAGACTATTTCTGGTTTATAAAAATCGAAAATGTTATTAATTCTAACTTTATTTCTTATATCGGCAACTATAGATTCTATATTAATTATGCCACTTCTATGTAATTCTTGTTGAATATCGTATAAATTTGATTCGGCATTATCTACTAGTATTAATTTTTTAAAATCATATCGAGATAGTTTTCTAACCAATTCACTTCCAATGGATCCTGCTGCACCTGTAACAATAATTATTTTGTTATTGTACTCTTCGGCAAGCATTGGATTGTTTATGTTTATTGGTTCTCTCCCTAATAAATCTTCAAGATTTAAATCTTGAATTTGTCCGAAACTTAAATCTCCATCGATCCAGTTTTTTACAGCAGGAACAATTTTTACTTTTAGGTTTAAAGCGAATAAATTACTAGTTATTTGTAATAATTTATTCGAATCGATATTTTGAATAGAAATAATAACCTCATCAATTTTATTCTTTTCAATGAAAGCTTTAGTTATTTTTTCAGGATGATAAACATTTAAAAGGTTGATTTTTTTACCTGATTTACTGTCGTTATCGTCAATAAAACCGACAACTTCTATATTACTTTTTGGATCGTTAGTTACAGCGTCATAAGTTATCATGCCAGAAGTTCCTGCGCCATAAATTAAGACAGCCTTTTTAACTTCAAAATCTGTAACAATACTTCTATAAAGCGATTTAATGAAAAATTTAATTCCAACTAAGAAGAATATGTTTAATAGTAAATGAATATAGATTATCGAGCCTGGTATATCGAAAATTCTATCGAAATAATATTGTCTACTTAAGAAAGTAACAACAATTAGAATAGTAGCTAATATATTTATACCAATTATAAGGTTGATAACGTCTTTTACTCCAGTAAATCGAACAACTCCTTTATGTGAGTTTACTACTAGAAAACTTACTAATGCAGCTACTAATACAAAAGGTACTTGTTTTAAAAAAACAGTGAAATCGAAATCTATAACAAAGTTAAAGCGGATAATATATGCCAGAAAAAATGTAAATGCAACCACACATAAATCGAACAATAACACAAGCCATTTTGAAGCATACTTGTGAGAAATATTTTTTAATATGTTTATTAATTTATTCAAAATACTGTTTTATTAATGTAATAATTTTATCTAACTCAGCTAGTGTTAAGTTAGATCCACTAGGCAAACAAAGGGCTTTTTGGTATAAATTATCTGAAACACCATTCAGGTATTTAGGATAATTTTTAAAAACTGGTTGTAAGTGCATAGGTTTCCAAGATGGTCTTGCTTCAATATTGTTTATTTCTAATAATTGTTGAATGTCATCTCGTATTTTGTTTGTTTCTAAAACCATACAGGTTAACCATCTGTTTGAGTAATAGCCTTCAGGTTCATCTAAAAAATGAATTTCATTTATAGTTCCAAGATGCTTTTTATAGTAATGATAATTTTTCCTTCTTAATTCGACATAGGTATCCAGCACTTCCATCTGTCCTCTTCCTATACCAGCTAATACATTAGACATCCTGTAATTGTAACCAGTTGTTATGTGAGAATATTCTAACCCAGGTTCTTTAGCCTGGGTTGCTAAATAAATAATTTTTGTTTTAACCTCTTTACTTCTAGAGACTAAAGCGCCACCACCAGAAGTTGTAATGATTTTATTTCCATTAAAAGATAAAACAGATAAATCTCCAAAAGTCCCACATTTTTGGTTGTTATATTGACTTCCAAGTGCTTCAGCACTATCCTCAACAACTGGGATATTATATTTTTGTGAGATGGTGTGTATTTCTTTTACTTTATATGGCATTCCATATAGGTTAATTACAATAATAGCTTTTGGTTTTTTCCCAATTTTAATTCTGTCTTTTATGGCTTTTTCTAACAAATTAGGACACATATTCCAGGTGTCTTTTTCGCTATCAACAAATACAGGTTTAGCATTTAAATATAAAACAGGATTTACAGAAGCTGCAAATGTTTTAGTTTGACAAATTACTTCATCATTTTCTTTTATATTTAATAAAACCAATGCTAAATGAATAGCAGCAGTTCCTGTTGTTAATGCTGCTACATGTGTCTTGTTTTCTAAATAGTTTTCAAGATCGTTCTCAAACCCGTTGACGTTAGGACCTAAAGGCGCAATCCAGTTAGAATTGAAAGCTTCTTTAATAAATTTTTCTTCATGCCCACTCATGTGTGGAGACGATAACCATATTTTAGAATTCAACTTCGATACATTTTTAGCCATAGTAAATATCTACGTTTAAATAGCAATCATCAAATAAATACGATAAATAACTAATTTTCACGTTCTTTAATTTAAAATAAAAGTGAGCTTAAGTTTTAACGCAATAATTAGACTTTTAATCGTTTTTTTTATTTTTTTTTTAAAAGCTATTTTGTATAAAACAAACTTAGTGTTTTTTAAAAATTAATTCTAATAACTTATATATATTAAGGGAAAGATTTTAAACAGTTTCTGTTTAAAGAGCTATTAATTGAATGACTAAATATATGAAATTTTAAGTTTAAAAGATATTTATTTTACCGTTCATAATAGTTTTTATTTCATACATCTAAAATATGAGTTAATAAGACATATTTTCTTTGTAAATATTTACTTTAGTTCTTAAATCTACTAAATTTAAGAATGAAGATAAACCCATTTAATTCACAGACATATATTGATACATGGTCCAAGCATTTTAATAATTCTAAAAATGGTGTTTCATTTAATTTTATTGATTATGTAAGCTTTGTTAAGCATAAATTTTTACCATATTATGTAAATATTGGTAAAAATTTAACCAATGGAATTCAATATGTTATCTCAGATCATAATGCTTTGGATTATAAAAACAAAGTGTTTTTAATTAGAGATATTCCTTCTTATTATAACATTCCTGGATTTAAAAGACGTGGTTCTTTAAAGCTTAAAAAAATTTTTCAATATGAAGGATATATCACTAGGATTTCAGAATATGAAAATTTAGAAGCTTATTTAAAAACGATATATAAGTCTAATTCTCGATCTAAATTAAGGCGTAATGTAAGTAGGCTGGAGGCTAGTTTTGATGTAGAATATGTGATGTATCATGGAGATATTTCAACAGAACAATTTCAAATAGCTTTCGATGCTTTCTATAATCTATTAGAAAAGCGCTATGCTAATAAACAAGAACCATGTGGAGAATTAAACCCTGTAATTTGGAACTATTATACGGAATTGGCTTTTAAAATGATTCAAGAAAAAACAGCTTCATTATTTGTAATCTATTGTAATAAAAAGCCAATAGGTGTTACTTTTAGTTATCATTTTGGCTCCACGTTAATTGAAGCATTAACGGTTTTTGATATTGATTTTTACAGATATAATATAGGTCATACTACCATTTTAAAAATGCTTGAATGGAGTTTTGATAATCACATTCAAATTTTCGATTATACACAAGGCGATTTTGAGTATAAAAAGAGATGGAGTGACGATACTTACAAAACGCATTATCATTTGTTTTATGACTCAAAATCGATATTGAGTGTTTTGATTGCTAATTTTATTGAAAGCTATTTTAATTTTAAACGTGCCTTTAGAGAAAAGAATTACAATAAAATATATCATCAATTAAAGTATAAAATCCTTGGTAAAAACAAAGCAGAACCTATTGTTGTAGACACTTATAATGTAGAAATTATTAAAGAAAACATTCCAAATAAAGAGAATTTAGAAAGATTAGATTTAGAAGATTTTGAAATGCTTTCAATTCGTCGTGCTATTTACGATTTTCTTTATATGAATCCACAACCTGCTATTTCTTTAGAATTGTATAAACCTTCAGGTAATAGTCATTATTTTTATGCTTTTGGCAAGTTAAACACATTAATTATTACAAAAAATGAGTCGTAATCCATTTACATCAAATACGTATCAAGATTATTGGCTTAAGCATTTTGCACAAGGGAAACAGAGCTATTCATTTGATTTTATAAAGAACCTTCAGTTTATCAAACATCATTATTTACCCTATTATGTGAATGCCGGAAAAAACTCAACAAATGGTATTACATACGATTTAGATTGTGGCGAAGAAGATTTTAAAGGCAAAACCTGTTTAATTTACGATGTGCCCAATTATCAACCTTTAAACAATAGTGCAAAACCAAATGGTTTAAAAGTTTATAAAATAAGACAATACAAAGGGTTTTTGGCTAATTTGAATGGTTTTTCAAATTTGGAAGATTATATGGTTTCTGTAATGAGTTCCAAAAGTAGAACGAAATATAGAAGTACTTTAAAGAAGTTTGAGCATTGTTTTAATACAACATATAAAATAGATTATAAATCTATAACTAAAGAGAGATGTAGTGAGGCTCTTGCAGAATTTAAAGAATTATTACAAAAGCGTCATGAGTCTTTAGGTATAGATACGAGCATTATCGATAAATGGGAGTTCTATAACGACCTAATTTATCCAATGATAAATGAAGGGAAAGCTTTATTAATAAGTGTTTATGCAGATAACAAGCCTGTCTCGATGTCTTTGGCTTTTGTTGAAGAAACTAAATTAACAGGAGCTGTTAAAGCATTCGATCCAGATTATTACAAGTTTAACGTTGGTCATATTGAATTAGCTAAACTAATAGAATGGTGTTTTGAAAATAATGTTTCCATATTAGATTTTTCTAAAGGAGAATACGAGTATAAAACTAAATGGACCAATGAAAGCTACTTATATCATTGTCATGTTTTATTCGATTCATCAAATGTTTTTAGTCAAATCACAGCATATTTATTAGCTAAGTTTTTTGAATTTAAACAATATCTAAGAGATAAAAATTTCAATTTATTTGTAGTTAAATTAAAGTATAAATTAAAAAACTTATTTAGAAACACATCAATTTTAGACACTAAAATTGAAGTAGAACCTTTAGCTAAAAATATCGATTTAAATTTGTTTAAACTCATTGATTTAAAGGATAGTAACTCTGTTTACTTAAAGCGTATTATTTTCGATTTAATCTACAGAAAACCAGAGCCTTTATCAAACATTAAGGTTTATACAACAAATCAAAAAAATAGTAAAAGCTTTATTGTTTTAGGAGAGCTAAACAAATTTAAGATACACATTAATTAGAATCTGCAATTTCAGACATTGTTAAGTTATTGAAATTATAAGTTTCATTCAATTTATTATAGTGTTTGAAGATGCTTTCAATTATTTCAAAATTCTCATCAATATTCTTACCGAAATTATGAGGATGCCACCATAAATGATACATCTCATTATGCATTGCAGCATAAGTCATGGCGTTTTTTACCCTAGCTGTTTTTAATGACTCAAACATTTTAAGTGATTGGCTATAAGGTCTTAAAAACCGACTTGAAGGAATGTTTAAAATCTCTGTATCCTTATTTACTTGATTTAGTTTATAAGTTTGATGCCCAGTTAAATTGATATAAGAATCTATTAAACGCAAAGCTCTTGTTGATTGTTTTTTATTAAATTTTCTATCAATAGTATTGTAAATAGAGTGTTTTTCAGTACCACGATAAGATGTTAAACCATGTTTCTTACAAATGTCTAAATACGCTTCATTTACTTGATTTCTTGGAAAAATAATACTTTTAATAACAGTGTTTCGCCTGGTAGCAACTGCAATAGCTGCAATTAAATCAGCCTCAAATTGTTCTTTTGTTTGTCCATCTTCTAAACAATAGTAATGAGAATAAGTGTGTGTGGCTATTTCGTGATTTTTTGACTTAGATATTAATTCAATTAACCTAGAAGCATAGTGGTACTCGTCTTCAGTTTCATCTTTGCCAATTTCATTTAATATGGAGTAAGGAGAAAACTTTTTATTTGAATAACTAGGTAATAATTTAGGGTTATTATTAAGGAGGTCTTCTTTGTTTTTAGCAAATAGAAAGCCTATTGTAGCAAAAGTTAATTTTATATTATATGCATTTGCAAGTTCTATTAATCTTGGTATAACTAGTTTTACATTTCTTAAATTCTCTTCATAATCAGCAACATTTTTTTTATCAAAAATGCCCCAATGCAACTCAAAGTCAAGGGATAATATAAAGCAACCGGTAGAAACGTCCTTCATTCAATAATAATTATAAAAGTTTTAAAAATAATCTTCAAATCTGTAAACAGATTGTTGCTATTGATATATTCTTTATTAAGTTTTAATTTTTCTGGCAAAATATGTTCAATATAATAAGTTTCAGGGTTGTTGGTAGTTTTTAATAATTCGGCTTCGTTTCTAAAAGAGATAGAAGCATAATCAGTAATTCCAGGTTTTACAGAAAAAATGATATCATCTTCTTTCGAATAATAATTTACATACTTTCGTACTTCTGGTCTGGGTCCAACAAAACTCATATTGCCTATTAAAACATTAATTAGTTGAGGGAGTTCATCTAATTTATATTTTCTTAAAAAATATCCGATTTTTGTTATTCTTGGATCTCGGTCTCCAAGTGTTAATAATCCCTTTTTATCAGAATCTACTAACATGGTTCTAAATTTAAAGATTTTAAAATCTTTATGATGCTTACCAACTCTAGTTTGCAAATAAAAAAGCGAACCTTTAGATTCAATTTTTATTAAAAATGCTATTATTAGCAATATAGGTAATAATAAAGCTATTCCAACAAAAGAAAAAATGATATCAAATAATCTTTTTATCATAAGGTAGATTCTACAGCATCTTCAACCGTTTCAACTATATATTTTAATTGTTCTTTTGTTAGTTGAGGATAGATTGGTAGCGATATTTCACATTTATAATTATTATATGCTTTTGGAAAATAATCTATGTTATATCCCATGTCTTTAAACAAAGTGAGTAAAGGCAAAGGCTGAAAATGTACATTAACTGCAACTCCGTTTTTAGAAATCTTATTTATAATAGAGTCTCTTGTTGCTTCAGAAATATTTTTGATTCTTAAAGCGTAAAGATGACAAGATGATAAGCGTTCCTCACTTTTATATGGAGGAAGAATAGCCCATGCTTTATCTGAAAAAAAAGTCTGATAGTATTTATAAATTTCTTTTCTGCTGTCTAGTGTTTTTTCAAAGTATTCTGGCATTTGTGCAACACCAATGGCAGCTAAAATGTCTGGCATGTTTATTTTTAATCCTGGATAAATAATATCGTATCTCCAACTTCCAGCTTTGGATTTTGTAAAGGCATCTTTTGTTTGACCATTCAAAGAAAAGCAACGTAGATAATTATACTCTTCTTGATTGCTAAAAGGTTCAGGTAAGTTAATGCAAACGGCGCCACCTTCGGCAGTTGTTACGTTTTTAACAGCATGAAATGAAAACACTGTGATATCTGTAACAGAGCCTAAAAATTTATTTTTATAAGTTGCGCCAATGGAATGAGCTGAATCTGCAATAATTAAAATTCTACCTAATTTTGTTTGGTTTTGATGAGTAGGATTGAAAAGTGTCTTCTTTTTAGTGATAAGATCATAAATTGTATCATAATCGCAAGGCCAACCAGCAATATCAACAGGGATTATTGCTTTTGTTTTATTTGTGATGGCTTTTTCTATTTGAGCAACTGAAATGTTAAAATCATCTTCTACATCAACCATAACAGGTGTTGCTCCAGCATGTATTACAGCCAAGGCTGTTGCAGCATAAGTGTATGCAGGTATAATTACCTCATCTCCTGGTTTAACACCAAACCATTTTAAAGCTAAAATAAGTCCTGAAGTTGCTGAGTTGACACAAAGTGTGTTTGAGGCTAAAGTATATTTACATACAAGTTCTTCAAGTAGTTTTACTTTTGGTCCAGTTGTAATCCAGCCAGATTCTAGGGCACTGTTTACTTCATGTATAACTGCCTTATTTATATAAGGAGGTGAAAAAGGAATGATCATTTTTTAGTTGTGATTAATAGCAGCATTAAAGATAGTTATATATTGTTTAGATACATTTTCTAGACTAAACAGTTTAACGTGATTTATGGCATTTTCAGCTAATTTATTAGCTAACTCCTTGTTTGTAGCCAATTTAATCATCGCATTTGCTAAAGCTTCAGAGTTTTTAGGTTCCACCAAAAGAGCTTCTTTGTCATGTCTTGCAAATTCTCTAACTCCAGTAACATTTGTCGATATAATGGGTAGCCCGACAGCACCAGCTTCTAATAATACTCTGGAAAATCCTTCTCTAAAGGTTGGTAACACAAAAGCATCTGATGCAATAAGTAAATCTAAAATGTCATTTCTTGATCCTAAAATTTCAACAATATCATTGTATTGATTGAGAATGTCTCTATTTAGTTTTTTAGAGTTTTCTTCTAGAGGCCCAACCAAAAGGTATCTAAATTTAAATCCTTTATTATGACAAATTCTAGCGGCTTCTAATAGATTAATAATTCCTTTTTCAAAAACCAATCTGGCCACACAAATAAACGTAAAGTTTAAATTGTTTCGTTCGGCTTTTTGAGAAATAGTATTTAATTCAATGCCACTACTTAGAATTAAATCTTGGTTTGAATTAGTTATTAAATGGTACTTTAAATATAGATTTTTATCATCTTCATTTTGAAAAATTGTTTTGTAAATTCTATTTTTAATGGAAGTATGAATTAAAATATAAACCTTTCGTAATATCTTACTTGATATTGAATTAGACATAAAAATGGTTCCTAACCCTGTAACAGTTCTTGTAATAGGCGTCTTAGTTTTTAGTTGAGATAAAGGAACTAAAAAAGCAGGCTTAGTATCGAATGTATGAATAATATCGAAGTGATTTTTATTAAAAAATCGTTTAAGCCACAAAATGGTTTTGTAATCTGAAATAGGAGAGAAGCTTCGGTTTAAATTGTATGAAATATAAGTTACAGAATCTGGAAACTCTTTAATGCTAGTGCCAACAATTGTTACTTGAAAACCAGCTTCGATTAAGTATTTAGACAAGGGAATGCGTTTATGTACATCTTCACCACCAATTAAACAGATTTTTTTTGTCATAAATAGATAATCTCCTCAAATTTAAAATATTATTTAAATATAAGCTTTCTGCTTTTTGAAAATAATTATAAATTAGATAAATATTTAAAATTATTAGTTTCATGTAACTTACAACATGAAAAAATAAACATATACTAAACCAGCTATCTTGAAAGACATTATTAAAAAAATATATTTTGAAACCACAATAGGACCCTATCTAATTCAACCTTTTTATGGGTTATATAATTATTTTAGATTTACCATTGTCTCAGATATTTCTAGGATAAATAGGGAGTTTACACATAATTTTGGATATAAGCCCAATTTAGAAAACCCGAAAACATATAATGAAAAAATGCAATGGCTTAAATTAAACGATAGAACACCATTGCATACACAATGTGCTGATAAATATGCAGTAAGAGACTATGTTAGAGAGAAAGTTGATGAAAAGTATTTAATTCCATTAGTTTTTGAAACAACCAGGTTAAAAGATATCAAGCCAGAGAATATTCCAGATTACCCTGTTATAGTAAAGGCTAATCACGACAGTTCTGGAGGTTCTATTATTTTGGATAAAGAAAAAACGAATTGGACTATTGTTAGAAATAAGTTATATAAGTCGCTTCATATAAATTATTACACAAAATATAAAGAATGGCAATATAAAAACATCAAACCAAGAATTATTGTTGAAAAATTACTTCAGCATGAAGATGGCTCCATTCCATTCGATTATAAAATGCATTATTTTAATGGAGAATTAGTTTTTATTCAAGTAGATATTGATAGACATGCAGACCATAGAAGAAACTTATACGATAAAGATTGGAATTTTATGGATATTGTATGGGTTTACGAAAATGGGAATCCTGTAGAGAAACCTATTTGTTTTGAAGAAATGAAAACAGTTTCAAAAGCATTGGCTCAAGATTTTTGTTATGTAAGAGTCGATTTATACACCTTAGGCGATAAAGTTTATTTTGGAGAAATTACGTTTCATTCAGAATCTGGTTTTAGTGGATTTAAACCAAAAGAATGGGATTTAAAATTGGGCAACATGTTAACCTTACCTTGAGATTAAACGCTTTCAATTAGCTCCTTAAATTGGTTGCCTATTTTATCTACTCCATAATCTTTAGATCGCGTATAACCTAAACCACTATATACAAGTCTTTCTTCGTTATGTTGTTGATAAAAAAGTAGTGCTTGCGCTAACCCTTCAACGTCATTTACATTTACTAAAAGACCATATTTCGCTTTATAGAAAGTGCCCATTTCGATATCTACAGGTTCGTTTTCGTTTAATAACTCTAAAGGGCCAGACATGCAATTGGTTGCAATAACAGGTAACCCCATAGACATTGCCTCTAGTAAAACATTAGGAAACCCTTCGGAAATTGAACTCAATATAAAACAATGATGGAGCTTAATATTGTAATGGATATTTAAAACATTGCCGTTTAAATGAACCCTGTTTTTTAAACTTAATTCTTTAGAGAGCATATTTAATTTAGTGCTTAATTCTCCATCTCCATAAACATCTAGACAAAAATTTTGTGGTAACTTACTTAAACTATGTAAAATATGTTGTTGGTTTTTTACAGGTATTAATCTACCAACAGTAACTATATTAAAGTTGTCTTCTAAGCTGTTGTAATTATTAATAGCTAATTTTTCAGTATTTAATACAATAGGATTATAAATAACGCTGGAGTCTATTTTAACATTAAAATTATTTTTTAAATCTTCGTTAATATGAATAGAGTTTGAAAAAAGCTTATTGTTTTTATTATAAAATAAAGGAATTATAATTTGAGTTAAAAATGAGGTGGTTCTATTGTTTTTATACCTTAAAGACGGGAAACATCTTTCGCTAATTATAGTCTTAACATTTTTATTAAACATTTTAGCAATACCAGTCATTACATTCTGGCGTAGCATAAATGAAATTACAACTTCTATGTTTTCATTTTTTAAAGTTTTATTATACTTGAAGATGAATTTTATATAGTCTAAATAATGTTGAATTTTAGAGGTTTTAAAAGATTCTCCTTCTTTTGAAAGTACGATAACTTTAACATCATCTGAAATGGGGAGTTTAATAACATTATACAGCAATATTAAGGTAACATCAAAATATTTTGTAAGTTCGAAAGTAAGCAAACTAACAACTTTTTCAGCGCCACCAAACCCAATAGCTGGGACAAATAAGGCTATTTTTTTTTTGTCTGACATTTAATTTGAATTAACTAAATTAAAAAATAAATTTTCATATTCAGTAATTATTTTTTCTTTTCCAAATCGCTCTTTAACGATATTACTTACTTTATCGACCTCAAAATCACGAGAGCTATTTATAATATTTAAGTAGTTTATAAATTCTTCGTTTGAATTAGCAATGTAACCATTAATCCCTTGCTCTATAATTTCATCTAAACCCCCAGGAGCATTAAATGCCAGAACGGGAGTGCCTACCACACAACTTTCAATTAGAATATTTGGAAATCCTTCTACATAAGATCCTTGTAAATACAAGTCGCTACGCGATAAATATGTATCAACTTCATTTGTATATTCAACATATTCAACTTGATCGCTAAGGTTTTTCTCTTTTAGATAATTAAAGATAAATTCTTTTTCTGAACCTTTGCCAATTATGGTATAATGAAATGGGAAATTTAATGTAGATAAAGCGTCAATAATACGTTTATGTCCTTTGTGCTTACTTAGTCTAGTGATTGTAATAAACCTAATGGCTTTAGTTGTATCGTGTATTTCTCTTTTTAATTGAAATGAATTTGTTATGGGATTATTAATTAAAACCGTTTTATGCAATGGTACTCCATAATTTGCCACAACATCTTGCTGCATGTCTTTTGACTGACAGATAATTTTATCAACCAATTTATAAGCAATTACAACCATTCTTTTTGAAAATAAAAAACTTTTCGATGGATTGTGTTGATTTAAGACCGAAAGCACATTAGCTTCTCTAGCAATAAATTTTGTTCTTGGAAGAATTAATGAAAAAAAGGCTGAAAACGTATTTAGATGAACAATTGAACTAATAACAATATGTGGTTTTTCTCTTAAAAATAAACGAAATAAACTGAAACCAGATTTTAAAACTCGAGACTTGTTTAAATAGATGACCTCTAAGTCTCCAGTATTATATACTGATTTACTCTTATAGCCAGTAACTATTAATTTGGTGTCAAATTGTTTCTTATTTAGGCTTTTAGCAACAAAAGACATAATGCGTTCTGCACCACCAGCTGCTAATGAAGGAAGTATAAATAGTATTTTTATTTTTTTAGAATTCATATAATCTCGTAACCTTTACCATTATTGTCTAACCATTGTTTTAGCACCAATAATTGCCAAATTATTGGAAAATAATCCCAACTACCATCCATATGTTGTTTGATATATTTACTAACTATTTTAGCATCAATGCCAGGAATTTGTTTTAAATTATCATTACTTAATTCTGCTAACACATACTCTTTTAAATCTGTTCTAAACCATTTAGCTAAAGGCATTCCAAATCCAGATTTAGGTCTGTCGAAAATATGTTCTGGAACATATTTGTAAAGCACATCTTTTAAAATGCGTTTTTGTGTTTGTCCTTTAAATTTAAATCTAGTAGGAAGGGATCTGGCAAAGTCTACAACACGATAATCCATAAGTGGTGCTCTAGCCTCAAGTGAATACGCCATAGTAGCTCTATCTACTTTGGTGTTAATGTCCCAATTTAAGTAGCATTTAATGTCAAAATCTGAAATACGTTCTAATAGGTTTTTTTTCTTGTGTGTAAGATATTTAGACTCTATTAAATCGTGTATATCAATATCACTCTTTATCCAAGATTGATTAAAGCTTGAACTATATGCCAGATATAATTCATTCTCATTTTTGTAAGATAAGACGTTTGCTATAATGTTCAATCTTTTATTTGAAGATAGATTTAAAAGTGTGGCACAAGCTTTCCTTATAAAAAAAGGTAAAAAGTACATCTTTCTTTTTTTGTTCATCCAGTTGTATCTGTGATAGCCTAAAAAACTTTCATCTCCAGCATCTCCAGAAAGTGCAACGGTTACCTTTTCTCTAGTATATTTCGCTAATAACATGGAAGGAATTGCTGAAGAGTCAGAAAAAGGTTCGTCATAATAATAACAGAAATTCTTAATAAGATCTAAACCTTCTTCATAATTACATTCTATTACATGATGATCGGTTTGTAAATGGTTTGCAACTTGTTGTGCATAAACACTTTCGTCAAAACCTTCTTCATTAAATTTTACTGAAAAAGTTTTCACTTTGCTATTTGTACTTTTTGTAGCTAAAGCCGCAATTAACGATGAATCTACGCCACCTGAAAGGAACACACCAACAGGCACATCTGCAAATAGACGTTTGCTAACAGCATCTTTTAATGTGTTATCTAAAATAGTCGTTGCTTCTTTATAACTTCCTTTAAAAGGTTTTTTTGCTTTATAATCTATATCCCAATATGTTTTTTGTGTAAGTGTCGTGGAATTTAAATCGAATATAAAAGAATGACCTGCCGGAAGCTTCTGTATTTCATTAAATATTGAATAAGGATCTGGAATCGTCCCCCAGGCTAAATATAACGAGATGGCTTTTTTTGAAATTGATAAATTAGAATGATGTAATTGAATAACAGAAAGCTGGCTGGCAAATTCAAAATCTTTTCCGTTATGATAAAAATAGAAGGGTTTCTGACCAAGTCTGTCTCTAGCTCCAAAAAAAATATTTTTTGTTTGATCGTAAATAACAAAAGCAAACATACCATTAAAGTGGTGGACACAATCTTCGCCATATTCCAAATAGGCTGCACAAATAACTTCAGTATCACTAGTGGTATTAAAAGTATAGCCTTTTTCTAATAGGTTGTCTTTAATATCCTTAAAATTATAAATCTCACCATTAAAAACTAAATGTATTTTGTTTTGATAAGTAAATGGTTGGTTGGATCTTTCATCTAAATCTATAATAGCTAACCTGTTGTGACCAAAAACAACACTCTTATCGTCTCCAAAAGAATCAAATTTTAATTTGTCTGGACCTCTAAAATTAGAGCGTTCAAGTTTTTCTTTTACTTGTATATTGTTGTAAGGTATGGTTGAGCCATAGATGCCACACATAATGTTTAAGTATTTAAGTTGTTTAAAGTTTCTGGTTGCTTTTTAACTTTTAAATAGAGCCAAATAGACGTAAATAAAATAAAATAATTATCAAAATAATTATGAGATACTAATAAAAAAGTGATTAAAACAGCAGCAATACAAGTGTATTCTGGATTGAGTCTGATGTGTTTTAAACTTCTAAAAAACAGAGATAGATAAATAATAATTAATAGTAAGAATGTCACAATACCAGACTCTCCAATAGCCATTAAATAGGTGTTGTGAACTCCAGCTCCCACGCTACTAAAGTTTGATTGTCTTCCATGTAGTGCATTGTAACCGATTCCAGTTACAGGATTGTCCAAAATAACATCTGTGTATAATGCCCATGTTTCAGTTCTTGAGCCTTTAGTAATTGTTTTTGTTTCAACTTCTTGACTGCCAAAGAGACTTTGAAAGGCAGAAAATCGGGTAGTGTTAAGGTTGAATAAAGTGGATACAGATAGTACGACAGCAATACCAACAGTACCTGCTACCAAACTAATACTATTCTTTCTATTAGCTATAATAGCTATAACATTAACTATTACTAACAACATGATAAAATATCTTGAAAGCGTCATTATACCAGCTGTTACAATTAACAACTGAATAAACAACTTTAAATATTTACTTTTGAGGTAAAGGGTTAGTGAAAAAGCGATTAAACAAACAACTCCTGCAGCATTTGGATTAATATAAAATCCTCCATATCTACCATAAGGAGTAGAGAAAGCTACAGCATTTACTAATACACTCATAGCACCAATAAAAGCATATATACCAAATTCTTTTTCGTTAGTTTCTTTTGCTAAAGAAACGGCTCCAATAATGAATATAAAATACTTAATTGCATCTGTGTAAAACTCTCTAAGTGGTCCTGTGTAATTTATGCCTGATATTAAAAAATAAGAAAGCCCTAAAACAATAAAAGCAATTGGTAGTTTTGGTTTTTTATTTAGAAAGTAATAAAAGAAGACACCTCCAAATAATAATACACTAAATAGACTACCAATACCTGAACCCAAAGCTGATAAGCTAAAAGACACGAGGTTTAGTAAAATTAAAGCTAATAAAAAGTACTTTAATATTTTCATAATTATAAAAACAGCCTATATTGAAGTGTGTTAACCAATTATTTTTAAAAATAGTTTTTTAAATGGCCAGCAAATATTCACTAACATTTTTATGCCTTTAGAATCTAGAGCATCTATATAATCTTGTCTTTTAAAATCTAAAAAGATAGCTGCTCTAATAAGCGAATACACTCTAATTAAAAATATTTTAGGGTTTTTCCAAAAATAGTCTTTGTAAAACCAATTAAGAATACATAAAGAAAAAACTGCCATGCCATAAGCATCTTTTGCATGATCTTGATTTGAAATTCTATTTCCAGTATCAAGATAATAGATTCTTAACACATCGTTTGTATACATGGTTATATAATTGTGCTTTGCAATTAAATTCCATAAAGTACCTTCAGGAATATAGCCTTTAGAAAATGTTTCTGGATTTACTTTTATGCCTCTTAAAATATCCGTTTTAATAAATCCCCATTTTTCTGAAAGACTCAACTCGTTCAGTCTATTTTGAAATGAATCACTATATAATGGATCTACTTTAAATTTTTCATCTATATAATTACCATCTTGGTCTACACATAAACAAGTAACACCACTAATATTAGGCTGCATTTCTTTTGGGATGCTGTTGTATCTTTCTAAAAACACTTCTAAGGCATTTTCTACACATTCATCGTCTGAATCTAATGGAAGAAAAAACTCTCCTTTTGCCAATTCCACACCTTGTACAATACAAGCCATTTTATGGCGGTTTTTTTCGTTATTAATATAACGAATATTCATGTTTGATTTACTTATCAATTCTTGAATAACTTCGTGAGAATTATCTTGAGAACCATCATTAATAATTAAAAATTCAAAATCTTTATAAGTTTGCTTTTCTAGAGAATTAAAAACTCGATGAATCGTATCTCCACGATTAAATACTGGAGTAAACATGGTGAATTTATATTCAAATTTAGACGGCTTATCTAATGGTGTATAGGTTGGTAATAATTCTTTTAATGTCATATTAATAATCTTTATTTAATCTATTCTATTCTTCACTTTAAAACAAGATATATATTTATATGCGTTTTGCATAACAATTTAAATCTTCTTTTGTTTGTTTGCATAGGAAAAAAGCACCAAACTCCTTATTATGTAAATGGTTGTTGTACAGAGAACAATACCATAAACACCATAGAGTTTCATGAAAATGAAATCTAAAATAATGTTTAATGTCATGCTTCCAAAAGATACATATGCCATAAATGCATTCTTATTAAGGCTTGTTAAATACTGAACAATAATATTATCGCAAATATAAAAAGGTGCACCAATTAAGAGAATGACTTGTAGTTTTGATACAAGTAATGTGTCTTCTGAAGTAAATTGATTGCGTTCAAAAATAAATGCAACAATACTATCTGAGAACAAGATAATTGGGATGATAAAAAACACTAAAGAAATAAATACAAATTTTAAAACTTTTCTTAATTGATTCGATGCTTCTTCTTTGTTTTCTGTTATAAGTTTCGAAAAATGTGGTAATAGAACTCTCGATAATGCTAAAACTACAATGGCAGTAAAAAATGCTGGTATTTTAAGGGCGTAATTAATGGCAGCAATAGAACCAACAACCAACTGTGCAGCAAAATATTTATCTGTAATGGGTATTAATCCCGTTAAAAAACCAGAACTCACTTTTGCAGGCAACTGTTTAAACATAAAGATGGTGCCTTCTGCTTTAAAATCGGGTTTGTTAAGTTTTATAATGTTTTTAGATTTTGCTACAATGGCTAAAAATAAAAACTCTACTATACTACCTAATAACATTGCAACCGCTAATACTTTCTCTTGAAAAACATCTTTAAAAAAGAACAGTAGTATTAATATAATAATCGAAGTAAAAACGGGATAAATTGTAGAATATTTAAATTCGTTATGGATGTTTAATAACCCACTTAATAAAGAGGAAAGTCCCCAAAATAAAATACATGGTAACAAATAGAAAAATTGTGTTTTAATTAAAGCATAGTAAGCTTCTGTATGATTTGGGAAAAACAGTTCCAAGAAAGTGTTTGTAAACAAGTAGGCGAGTACCATAAAAAAAATGGTTGTACCAATAGTTACCATAAAACTTGTTGATTGAAAAGAACCAATCGGTCGATCTGATTTTTGTTCACTAATATAATTTGGAATAAAAACAGATTTAAAAGCACCTAAAAAAACCTGATAAATAAACCCAGGAACTAAAGAGGCAATTAAAAAAGTGTCTAATAATTCTGAAAGCCCAAAACTACTCGCAACTACTATTTCTTTGTAAAAACCAAAACCTTTGACAATAAGTGTTACAGAAGCAACTGCAACAACATTCATGACCATTGGGTTTTTTCTAAGCGACTGAAACAATGACGTTATGTAGTTTTTTATATTCAAAAAAAGACAGTTTTTATTTTAGAATTAGTTTATTTATTAGTGTTGTCCATTCTAGAACAATTTTAGTTGGATGATAAGCTTCGGTTGTTTGCATGGCATTTTTTCCAAATTTTTCTTGTAAAGTAGCATCGTGCATAAGTTTTGTCAAACCTTTTTCTAACTCCTTTTGATTTCCAACAGGAATTAATAAGCCATTCTTATTATTTTCAATTATTTCTGAAGGGCCATAAGGACAATCTGTTGAAATACAAGCCAACCCATAGGCCATCGACTCAATTATAACATTTGGAAAACCTTCGTATTTTGAAGTAAAAGCAAATATTTTAGCTTTATTATAATGTGTAGATACTTCAGATGAGTTTCCTGTTAATATGATGTGATCATCCATTCTTAAAGAGGTTATTAATTCTTTAAGTTTGCTGTAATTATTACCGTCTCCAACAAAAACTAACTTCCAATTCTCATGATTAATATTTGAAAATGCGTGGATTAAAAGGTCTTGATTTTTTGGTTCTGCCAATCTTCCAACATTTAATATGATGTTTTCTTTAGGAATAGTTTCATCTCTTTTTTCTAAAAGGTTTTGGTTAATAGGGTTTTTTAAGATTTCAATTTCAGATTTTATAAAAGATTTGAAATATCTCTTATTAGCTTTTGTTTGAACGACTAAACAGTTACTAAAAGGATAAGCTATTTTTCTAATACGACTCCATACTTTATTAATAGTACTGAATTCCGGGTTAGCCCTTTCGCTTATAATGTTTGGAATGCCAAGTATTTTAGATGCAACAATGGCATACACATTTGTTATAGGCATAAAACCTATGACAATATCAGTTTTATTCTTTTTTAATATTCTAATTAAGTTATTAATTAATTTAAAATTGTTTGTTAAAGACTGTAAGAGAGTTGGATTAGAATTATAATTTTTTTGACAATATTCTATTGTTACATCTGGATGTAACTTATAAAAGGACTCACAATTATAAAGCACAATAATACAAACATGGTATTCTTTAACAAGTAGGTTTGCCAGTGTGGTAACAACACGTTGTGCGCCACCTGCATTTAAACTTGGTAAAACAAAAGCAATGGTTTTTTTCAAATTAAAAATGGATTGTTATTGTACGAATTTGATGAGTTTTTAAGAAATGATATTTAATTTTTAAAAGTATGTATTTTTTTATTCTAAAATCCTGTCTCAATAATTAATTAGATGAACGAACCAATTTATAATTTAAAGTGCACGTTAATATTATATAATTAATAAGGAATTAATTAGAATGTTGATAACCTGTTAATTACTTTATTGTTTTTAAAAAATCCAAAACTAAATTCTCACCGTATATAAAACTGTTGTTCATTTTTTTCATGTAGTTTGTCGATCGGTAAATAGTTTAAAAGTCAATTTTATACTACAAAATACATTGT
Source organism: Flavobacteriaceae bacterium LYZ1037 (assembly GCA_003144015.1). Taxonomy (GTDB): domain Bacteria; phylum Bacteroidota; class Bacteroidia; order Flavobacteriales; family Flavobacteriaceae; genus Xanthomarina. The sequence continues at coordinate 105,911 of QFWS01000007.1, forward strand.
ATGTAATATTATTACTACAAAATTAATGTATTTTATCGAATTTATAATTTTTTTAGTCGATTTATGAACTGCATTTTAATAGATTAGCAAACATTAATAGCAAGATTAATAGCAAAACCCCTAAGTATGAAACATTTATATGTTGGAAAATTCTCACGTAGTGAGGGTTTTCAGAGAATTTTATTTTTTTATTTTTTATTTTTAAGCTTTATACTAAAAGCACAAAACTATCCTGAAACAATTTCGTTAAATGCCATTGATTATAATCAATATCAACCACCAACTGGACCTGCTCCAGATTATTTGGAAGTAAAAACCAATGAATTTGGTAATGAGGTTATTAGAATTAGTGATGCTGCAGAATTTGGTACCACAGGACAAAACTTAAGACATCACTATTCTTTAGATCAACCATGGAATGCAGATGGTTCATTAATCAAGTTAGCAGGATATCCTGCTGCAATTTTAGATGCAGAAACAAATGAGTTCTTATATTGGGCATCCATTCCTAGTGCTGCAACTTGGTCTAATGTAAACCCATTAACCATGTATGGCACCTCTGGTAATAGATTAGTGCGATACAATGTATCTACAAATAATAATCAAATACTACATACATTTAGCGGATTTTCGTCTATAGAATATAGTAATAAAGGAAATATGTCTAATGATGATAAATATATTGGACTGATTGGTGAAAATGGAAATAACCAAACATTAATTGTATACAATATTGAAATCGATCAGATAGTTGCTACTCATTATATTGGAGCAAGTAATATGAGTTGGTTTTCTGTAAGTCCATCAGGTCAATATGCTATTATGTATTTTTCTGAAGATGGTAATGGAGAAAATCAAGGTATTAAAGTATTTGATATTGATTTAACCAATAAAAGACATTTAAACGATTATACAACGCATTCTGATTTAGGAACAAATACTGATGGTGAAGATGTTTTTGTTGCCTTTGGTGATCCAACTACAAGAAATAACGATTATTATTTAAAATCTGTACGTTTAAGAGATGGTATGGTAACTCCATTATTCCACTTTACGCAATCTACTGGTGTTTGGGGAGGACATATAAGTTGTAGAAATACAGATAGACCTGGTTGGGCATATGTTAGTGAAGGATGTTGTAATACGGTTGGTTATAAAGAAATTTTTGCAATTAAATTAGATGGCTCAGATATGATAGAAAGATTCGCAGTGCATCATACTGATGAAAATGCAGGATATGGACATCAAGCACATGCCGTTCCTAATAGAGATGGAAGTCAAGTGATGTTTGCTAGTAATTGGGCCAATAGTTTTACAGGAGCATACCCTCCATCGTTTATTGCAAGAGCGCCATCAACACTAGGTGTTGAAGATAATGAAGCAATAGCATCAAACGGAATTAAAGTATATCCAAATCCTTCAAGAGACGGATTAGTAAATGTTAAACTTGATGGAAATATTGCTGTTAAATCAATTCAGGTTTACGACATGTTAGGAAGAGCAATACAAACTCAAGAAATGGTAGCTAACAATATAACGTTAAATTTATCAAGTTTACCTCAAGGTGTTTACTTATTGGCTTTTAAAACAGAAAATAATGGTTCTGTTACCAAACGAATCATATTGAATTAAAAAAGTGAAATAATTTATAAAAAAAGCCTGAAATAATATTTCAGGCTTTTTTTATTCCCATTTCATTGTTTGAACAGTTGCAATACTATCGCAATTCTCGACCATTAAAACAAGGTCTTTATTATTTAACGTTCCTTCTATAGCATAAATACCACAAGGATCTTTTCTAGTCTCGCTTTTAGAGAAATTGATATCTCCACGCAATAAGATATTTCTTATTTCTAATGAATCAATGTCACCATTTATTATGGTATTCTCAATATTTTGAGAGTATTTAATGTGTTTTAAATTAATGTTTTTTAAAACTCTAGCTTCAGGACCATAATTGCAAGATACTTTTTTGCCATTTAAAAAAACAGCTAAAACAATCAACCCAATTGAAAATCCACCTAAATAATAGCCAATTCTATGTAATAATTTCATTTAGTTTAAGTTTATATATGAAATTTCAGAAGGCTTAACTATTTTAATTCATTTAAAAAATAAGCAAGTTTATATCGCTATGTTTTAAATCAAACCACTCTCCAACAGATTTGCTGGTTAAAATTCCGTGGTAAAAATACAATCCATTTTTTAATCCCTTATCAAATCTTAAAGAATTTTCTAATCCACCATCTTCAGCAATTTTTAAAAGATAAGGTGTAAAAATATTACTAATTGAAATTGAAGCAGTTCTGGAATAACGAGCAGGTATGTTAGGCACACAATAATGTATAACACCATGCTTCGTATAAGTTGGGTTTTTATGAGAAGTCACTTCACTAGTCTCAAAACAGCCTCCCATATCAATACTAACATCAATAACAACGGCACCATTTTTCATATTGGCAACCATAGAATCTGAAACTAAAATAGGTGATCTGTTTTTTCCTCTAACAGCTGCAATAACCACATCGCAACGCTTTAATGCTTTGCTTAGATTTTTTGGCTGTAGCGTAGATGTAAAAAAGGTTGTACCTAAATTTACTTGCATACGTCTTAATTTGGTTACAGAATTATCGAAAATTTTAACATTAGCTCCAAGTCCCATAGCACTTCTTGCTGCAAATTCCCCAACGGTTCCTGCTCCTAAAATAACCACCTCGATTGGTGGAACGCCACAAACGTTACCAAACATTAGTCCATTACCATCGTTTACATTGCTCAATAATTCTGAAGCGATAAGCACTGAAGCAGTTCCTGCAATTTCACTTAAAGAACGAACAGCAGGATAAGCACCTGTTTCATCTCTAATAAATTCGAATGCTAAGGCAGTAATACGTTTGGCAGCTAAAGTTTCAAAATATTTTTTTGTTTGGGTTTTTAGTTGAACAGCCGAAATTAATATGGTTTGCGGATTGATAAGTTGTATCTGTTCTAGGGTAGGAGGCTCTACTTTTAAAATCATGGGACATCCATATACTTTAGAAGTGTCTTTGGTAATTTCGGCACCAGCTTCGCTGTATTCTTTATCTTTAAAATTGGCACCTTCGCCTGCACCAGACTCAATTAAAACACGATGCCCATTATTTACCAAAGCTGAAACAGCATCTGGAGTTAAGCAAACTCGTTTTTCTTGATATGCAGTTTCTTTTGGAATACCAATAAATAATTCGCCTTTTCGCTTTAAAATTTCTAAAGTTTCTTCTTGAGGCAATAATTGTTGTTTGGTAAAAGGAGATAAAGATTTAGACATAAGTTGCTCGTTATAATAGGAGTCAAATTACGAATAAATTTTTTAATGTTAAGAGTGTAATTTAAAAATACTGTTTAATTTTTTCCCAAATGTTTTTAGGTTTAATCATAAATTCGTCTTCAAGTTCTTCCATAGTTTTAGAAGCCGTATTTAATTTATCGAACATTTTAGCTCTAATAAGATAAATGGTTGGGATAATTATAGCCATCAATGGAACCAAATACATTAGCTGAAACTCATCCACAAAAGAAATATTATCATTAAATATGCCAAATATTTGATATAAATACATAGCAATCGGTACTAAAATAACATGATACCACCAATGCCTGCAAGTAAAAAACCAAATAAATAATAATAATAGAGGTATAGCTTTACCAGTAAAAAGCCACATTACATAATTTGCATTTTCATAACTTCCACTATCGTATGAAAATAAAAAAGTGTCCCAAACTCTTTTAGTTGGAACACTTTCGTATAAATAAAATAAGTAAGGTGTGATAGCTAATATTGTAGCTACTACACTTCCTATAATTAAGCTCTTTTTATCCGTTTGACGGAATTGGATAAGCTCTTTTTTCAATTTTTGGTGCGTCTTCATTAGCTTGGAATAAATTAGCTGCTTGAGCTGTAAACAACATTCCACCGAAAATTGCAATTGCAATTACATACTTTTTAGTTTTCATAATATAAGGGATTTAATTAATTAATACCCCAAATGTATGTGAGTAAGCAGTATGTTAAAAGAGTCAAATGTTAAAATTATGTTAAAAACACGCTTTTTTCATTTTTCCGTTACGGTTTTTCCGTAATCGAACCTCTTTTTGGTAGATTTTGGTTGTTTATTATATATTTTTTTACTTATTAAACAATTATTTTAAAAATAGATGCCTTGTGTTTTTGTCTTTTATAGATAAATTCACACAATGGTAATTTTCTGTAATTAAATCTTCAATTATTTCTGGCCATTCAATAATAATCCAATGGTTTGAATCTAAATAATCTTCAATACCAAAATTCAATGCTTCATCAATATCTTTTATTCTGTATAAATCGAAATGAAATATTTTATCATTAAACAATTCATATTCATTTACTATAGAATATGTTGGACTACTTACTTCATCTGTACTACCTAGTTCATTAACAAGTTTTTTAATTAAAGTTGTTTTGCCAGCTCCCATCTCTCCATAAAGCAAAATAGTTTTGCTTTTTAGGTTCTTAAAGAGTTGTCTAGCAACAGAATCTAGCTCAGATAAACTATAATCAACATTCAAAATAGCTGAATTTTGCATACAATAATAGGAATAATAATTTAAAAAAACTAATAAAATGTGTATTTCGTCGGATTTTTATGCATTACACAGATTTATTTTGGGCTTAAAACTACAAATGGAATTATCATTTCTTCTAAAGAAACACCTCCATGTTGGTAAGTGTTTCTAAAGTAACTAACATAATGGTTATAGTTATTTGGATAAGCAAAAAACAAGTCTCCTTTTGCAAAAATAAAAGAACTACTCATAGTTATAGAAGGCAGGTGGATGTTTTTTGGATCTTTGGCAACTAATACGTCTTTATCTTCGTAAGTTAAACTTCGACCTGTTTTATAACGTAAATTTAAACTGGTGTCTTTATCTCCAATTACTTTTGATGGGTTCTTAACATTAATAGTTCCATGATCTGTAGTTAGTATTAATTTAAAACCTAGTTGTTGTGCTTGCTGAATCATTTCTAAAAGGGGAGAGTTTTTAAACCAGCTTTGTGTTAGAGAACGATAGGCTTTATCATTAGAAGCTAATTCCTTTACGACATCCATTTCTGTTTTGGAATGTGAAAGCATATCGACAAAATTATAAACAATAACAGATAAATCATTGTCTTTTAAAGATTTAAAATTTTCAACTAGTTTTTTTCCTGTTTTTAAATTAGTTATTTTATGATATTCAGTTTTTAAATGAGAAAGTCCTAGACGTTTTAATTGTGCTTCTAAAAAATCGTCTTCATGAAGGTTTTTTCCACCATCATCAGTATCGTTTTTCCATAAGTTTGGGTGTAACTTTTCCATGTCGCTAGGCATTAATCCAGAGAAAATAGCATTTCTAGCATATTGTGTTGCAGTTGGTAAAATGCTAAAAAATGGTGACTCAGATTCTTTTTTATAATAATTATTTACAATAGGTTCAAAAGCTTTCCACTGGTCGTATCTTAGATTATCGATAACTACTAAAAGAGTTGGTTGTTCTTTACTTATTTCTGGAACAATTTTGTTTTTAAATAATGTATGAGATAAGGTAGGTGCATCTGTATGTGGCTCAAACCAACTTGGATAATGTTTGTCAATAAACTTCCCAAATTGAGTGTTTGCTTCACTTTTTTGAGATTCTAGAATTTCAAACATGCCTGCATCTTCTATGTTTTCTAATTGGATTTCCCAATAAATTAATTTTTGATATAAAGAAACCCATTCTTCATAACTATTAACCATACTTAAATCCATGGCTATTTTTCGAAACTCTTGTTGATAGTTTGAAGTTGTTTTTTCTGAAACCAACCTAGAATGATCTAAGTTTTTCTTCAGACTCAATAAAATCTGATTTGGGTTAACAGGCTTAATTAAGTAATCGGCTATTTTATTACCAATAGCCTCTTCCATAATATACTCTTCTTCACTTTTGGTTATCATTACTACAGGTAGTGTATCTCGTTTTTCTTTTATTTCATTTAGAGTTTCAAGTCCAGTTAAACCTGGCATATTTTCATCTAAAAAAACAATATCAAAGTTTTTATCTTCTAAAACTTCAAGAGCTTCAGTACCACTTTGACAAGTAGTAACTAAATAGTTTTTCTTTTCAAGAAAGAGGATATGGGGTTTAAGTAAATCAATTTCATCGTCAACCCAAAGAATATTTATATGGTTCATGTATATTTGTTTAAATTATTATGTAAAAAGTATCAGCTTGATTGTGCAAAACAAACTCAAAATATTTAACGACCCAATTTACGGATTTATTACTATTCCAAATTCGTTAATCTACGATTTAATTGAACACAAATATTTTCAACGCTTGCGAAGAATTTCGCAAATGGGCATGTCTTATTTGGTATATCCAGGAGCGCATCATACCAGATTTCATCATGCTCTTGGTTGTATGCATTTAATGCAAAAAGCTGTTAATGTCTTGCGTTTTAAAGGGGTTAGCATTTCTGAAGATGAAGAGCAAGCGCTTTATATAGCCATTTTATTGCACGATATTGGTCACGGACCTTTCTCTCATGCTATGGAACATAGTATTGTAAATGGTGTTTCTCATGAGGAGATTTCCCTGTTTTTTATGGAACAACTCAATAGAGACTTTAACTTAAGTTTAACTCTAGCCATTCAGGTTTTTAAAGGAGAGCACCCTAGAAAATTTCTATGTCAGCTAATTTCAGGGCAATTAGACATGGATCGGGCAGATTATTTAAAACGTGATAGTTTTTATACTGGTGTTGCTGAAGGAAATATTAATAGCGAACGCTTAATTACCATGCTCAATGTGGTTAATAATAAATTAGTAGTTGAAGAAAAAGGAATTTATAGTGTTGAAAAGTTCTTGGTAGCACGAAGACTTATGTATTGGCAAGTCTATTTGCATAAAACCAGTTTGGCAGCAGAACAACTTTTAATTCGAGTTTTAAAACGTGCCAAAGAACTTACAAGTCAAGGTGTAGATTTAAAAGCTAGTAAAGCTTTACAATATTTTTTATCTAATGAAATCACTTTAGAAGATTTTAATAGAGAAACACTCGAAATTTTTGCAAGATTAGACGATTACGATATTGTTTCAGCCATGAAAGAATGGCAGTTTCATGACGATTTTGTTTTAAAAAACTTATGCGACATGCTTATAAATCGTGATTTGCTAAAAGTAAAACTAAAAAACAAAAGAATTAAACCCGAAAAACTTCAAGAGCATATTCAAAAACTAATAGACACTTATCAAATTAATAAAGAAGAAGCCGAATATTTTGTCTTTACTGGAGAGATTTCTAACCAAGCTTATCAAATAAAAAAACAACATATTAATATCTTGTATAAAAACGGTAAAGTTCAGGATATAATTAAAGCTTCAGATCAATTAAACTTAAAAGCACTCTCAAAAACAGTCACAAAATATTATATCTGTTACCCTAAAGAAAAACTTTAGCACTTTTTTCCTATTTTTGCTGGAATGAAATTTACAGCGCAACAAATAGCAGGAATATTAGAAGGAGACATTGTGGGCAATCCAGATGTTGAAGTTTCTAAGCTATCCAAAATAGAAGAAGGTACAGAAGGTTCGTTAACCTTCCTTGCTAACCCTAAATATCAGTCCTATATTTATTCAACAAAAGCTTCTGTAACAATAGTTAATAAAACGTTTGTCCCAGAAAACCACTTGGAAACAACTCTAATTAAAGTAGAAGATGCTTATAAGTCTTTTTCTAAATTATTGGAATATTATAATATGGTAAAGCTAAATAAACAAGGAATTGAAGTTCCTTCATATGTTTCTGAAACGGCAACCTATGGACCTAATATATATATAGGAGCATTTACTTATATTGGAGAAAACGTAAAAATTGGTGAAAACGTCAAAATATTTCCCAATTCATATATAGGCGATAATGTTGTTATTGGAAACAATACCATTATTTTTGCTGGAACTAAAATTTACTCTGAAACTATTATTGGTTCAAATTGTGTTTTAAACTCTGGAGTTATTATTGGAGCTGATGGTTTTGGCTTTATGCCTAATGAAAAGGGTGAGTACAATAAAGTACCACAAACAGGAAATGTAGTTATTGAAGACTTTGTAGATATTGGTGCAGCTACTACTATTGATAGAGCAACTTTAGGCTCTACAATAATTAGAAGAGGTGTAAAATTAGATAACCAAATCCAAATAGCTCATAATGTGGAAATTGGTAAAAACACTGTTATAGCAGCACAAACAGGAATTGCTGGTTCTACAAAAATTGGCGAAAATTGTATCATTGGTGGACAAGTTGGATTTGCTGGACATTTAATTATTGGAAATAATGTAAAAATTCAGGCACAATCTGGTATAGGAAAAAATATTAAAGACAACGAAGTTTTACAAGGTTCTCCTTCGTTTAATTATAGCGACTGGAATAAGTCTTATGTGCACTTTAAGAATCTTCCTAAAATTGTAAAGAATATAATCGAATTAGAAAAGAAAGTAGATGGCAATAATTAATACTGAAGTTAAGCAAAAAACCATTAAAGAAGAAGTGTCTTTAATTGGTGTTGGATTACACACAGGAAAAAATGTGACCTTAACTTTTAAACCAGCTCCTGTAAACTCAGGATTCGCTTTTAAACGTGTAGACCTAGAAGGTACACCGGTAATAGAAGCTGATGCTAATTATGTAACTAATACACAAAGAGGCACTTGTTTAGAAAAAAACGGAGTGACAATTCAAACATCAGAGCATGTTTTGGCTGCCTTGGTTGGATTAGATTTAGACAATGTCATTATAGAATTAAATGCTTCCGAGCCACCAATAATGGATGGTTCTTCTAAGTATTTTGTCGAAGCTATTGAGAAAGCTGGAATAGAAGAACAAGACGCTTTTAGAGAAGAATATGTAGTAACAGATGTCATTTCTTATACGGATGAAGAATCAGGAAGCGAAATTCTAGTAATGCCTTCTAGCGAATATCAAGTAACTACCATGGTAGATTTTGGTACCAAAGTTTTAGGAACACAAAATGCAACTTTAAAAAGAATATCAGATTTTAAAGATGAAATTTCAGACTCTAGAACGTTTAGTTTTCTTCATGAACTTGAAACACTTCTAGAGCATGGCTTAATAAAAGGAGGAGATTTAAATAATGCCATTGTGTATGTGGATAAAGAAATTTCACCCACTACAATAGAAAAATTAAAAATAGCGTTTAATAAAGATAATATTTCTGTTAAACCAAACGGTATTTTAGACAATTTAACGTTGCATCATCCAAACGAAGCTGCTAGACACAAGTTGTTAGATGTAATTGGTGATTTAGCTTTAATTGGTGTGAGGTTAAAAGGAAAAATTATAGCAAATAAACCGGGACACTTTGTAAATACACAATTTGCAAAAAAAATGTCTAAACTTATTAAAAATGAAAGACGTAACCACGTTCCGAAAATTGACTTGAATCAAGAACCATTAATGGATGTCAATCAAATTATGGATATGTTGCCACACAGACAGCCATTTTTATTAATTGATAAAATTTTTGAACTAACAGATTCTGGTGTTATTGGTATGAAAAACGTAACCATGAACGAACCGTTTTTTGCAGGACATTTTCCTGGAGCTCCTGTAATGCCTGGAGTTTTAATTGTAGAAGCAATGGCTCAAACAGGAGGAATACTTGTTTTAAGTACTGTTCCTGATCCAGAAAATTACCTTACATTCTTTATGAAGATTGATAATGTAAAATTTAAGCAAAAAGTAGTTCCTGGAGATACGTTAATCTTTAAATGCGATTTAATTTCGCCAATACGTCGTGGTATTTGCCATATGCAAGGCTATGCTTATGCTAATGGAAAATTATGTGCTGAAGCAGAGCTCATGGCTCAAATAGCAAAAGTTAAATAATCAAGTAAGTAAATAAAACTTAATCAAATGAATCAACCACTAGCTTACGTTCATCCTGGAGCTAAAATTGCAAAAAATGTTGTAATCGATCCTTTTACAACCATTCATAATAATGTTATTATTGGTGAAGGTACTTGGATTGGAAGTAACGTTACTATTATGGAAGGTGCTCGTATTGGTAAAAATTGCAATATTTTCCCAGGTGCTGTTATTTCAGCCGTTCCTCAAGATTTAAAGTTTGATGACGAAGATACTTTGACCATTATTGGAAACAATGTAACCATTAGAGAGTGTGTTACTATTAATAGAGGTACCACAGATAAAATGAAAACAGTTATTGGTGACAATTGTTTGATTATGGCATATTGCCATATTGCTCACGATTGTATTGTTGGTAACAATTGTATTTTCTCAAATAATAGTACTTTAGCAGGACATATAACTGTTGGAGATTATGTAGTTCTAGCTGGTATGACAGCTGTTCATCAATTTTGTTCAATTGGTAATCACGCATTTGTAACAGGAGGATCTCTTGTAAGAAAAGATGTGCCACCATTTGTTAAAGCTGGTCGAGAGCCATTATCTTATGTTGGAATTAACTCAGTAGGATTACGAAGACGTGGTTTTTCCACTGAAAAAATAAGAGAGATACAAGATATATATCGCATTTTATATCAAAAAAATTATAATAATACTCAAGCTTCAGATTTAATTGAAGCAGAAATGGAAGCAACACACGAACGTGATGAAATACTTCAGTTTATCAAGAATTCACATCGTGGTATTATGAAAGGGTATTTTAAATCAAATTAATGTAGTTTCAAAAGAAAACACACATACAACTTAACAACAAACAATAGAATGGCAAGTACAAGTGATATTAGAAACGGATTATGTATCAGATATAATAACGATATTTATAAAATAATTGAATTTTTGCATGTAAAACCAGGAAAAGGACCTGCTTTTGTTAGAACTAAAATGAAAAGTGTTACCAATGGAAAAGTGTTGGATAACACGTTTTCGGCTGGACATAAATTAGAAGATGTTCGTGTGGAAACACATAAATTTCAATTTTTATATCATGATGGCGAATTTTACCATTTCATGAATACAGAAGACTATACACAAATTCGTTTGCTTGAAGCAGCTTTAGATAGAGCAGATTTAATGAAAGAAGGCGAAGTAGTAACAGTTCTTATCAATTCAGAAGACAACATGCCTCTATCGGTAGATATGCCAGCTAGTGTTATTTTAGAAGTCACACATACTGAGCCTGGAATTAAAGGGAACACAGCAACCAATGCAACAAAACCAGCAACGGTTGAAACTGGGGCTGAAGTAAATGTGCCGTTGTTTATAAACGAAGGAGACAAGATTAAAATTGAAACAGAAAAGGGCACTTATAAAGAAAGAGTTAAAGAATAACTAATTTAGCAGTTAACAGAATCAGATAATAATTGTAAAACCGAGACTGAAACTGAAAACTAAGCCTATGAAGTTTCCAACGCCACATACTTTAGAACAAATATCTAAAATAATTGATTGTCAATTTTTAGGCGATGCCAATTTTCAAGTTTTAGGCATGAACGAAATCCATGTAGTGGAAGCAGGAGATATCGTTTTTGTGGATCACCCAAAATATTACGATAAAGCTTTAGAGTCTGCTGCAACTATTGTTTTAATTAACAAGGAAGTCGCTTGTCCAGAAGGTAAAGCCCTGCTAATTAGTGACGATCCTTTTAGGGATTTCAATAAATTAACGCAACATTTTAAACCTTTTGTTCCTTCGATTTCAGCCATCTCAACTTCAGCTAAAATAGGAAAAAACACCATTATTCAACCTAATAGTTTTATAGGCAATAATGTGGTAATTGGAGATAACTGTACTATCCATTCGAATGTGAGTATTTACGATGATACCGTAATTGGTAATCACGTAACCATTCATGCAGGAACTGTATTAGGAGCTAGTGCTTTTTATTACAAAAATAGACCTGAAGGTTTCGATCAATTAAAATCCAGTGGAAGAGTTGTTATAAAAGATCATGTAGATATTGGTGCATTATGTACCATAGATAAAGGAGTTACTGCAGATACAACCATTGGAGAAGGCTCAAAACTAGACAATCAAATTCAAGTTGGTCATGATACGGTTATTGGTAAAAAATGCCTTATTGCATCTCAAGTTGGAATTGCAGGTTGTGTTATTATTGAAGACGAAGTCACCATCTGGGGACAGGTCGGTATAACTAGTGGAATTACAATTGGTAAAAAAGCAGTAATTTCAGCTCAATCTGGTGTTAGTAAATCTTTAGAAGGTGGTAAAAGTTATTTTGGCACACCAGCTGATGATTTTAGATCAAAATACAAAGAAATAGCTTCCATTAGGATGATTCCAGAGATTTTAGAGAAATTAAAAATTAAATAAATGAGCCCTAAAGAAATAGTAAAACAATTTTATGAATACAATTTAGTTGAGAATAAAATTGCTGTTGAAAAATATTTTCATGAGAATTGTGAATTACATTGGAATAGCAGTAAAGGATTTCAATTATTGGATTTTGAAGATATTCAAGCCTTCTTTAATAATGTTAATGACACCTACTTTAATCTAAGATCAGAAATTAGTCACTTACTTCAAGATGCAGATTTTGTTACTACTAGATATACTGTTTATGCTAGAACAATTGAAAATCCAGATGAAGAAATTCCTTTAGCACATTATATAAGCATATGGGAGTTAAAAGATGGTAAATTGTTTAAAGGTCATCAAATAAGTCAATTAGCAGATGATGATGCCATTCAAGCCAATTCTTTTTCAGAAATTAAAGTTTAAATTACTTTATAAATAGCAGTTAAAAACTTACTTTTGCAACGTTTTAAAAACATAAAAAATTAATCGATAATGAGCGTTTTAGTTAATAAAGATTCAAAAATAATAGTACAAGGTTTCACAGGAAGTGAAGGAACATTTCATGCAGGTCAAATGATAGAGTATGGAACGAATGTTGTTGGTGGTGTTACACCAGGAAAAGGAGGACAAACACATTTAGACAGACCCGTTTTTAATACAGTTCAAGAAGCTGTAGAACAAGCAGGTGCAGATACAACTATTATATTTGTACCACCAGCTTTTGCAGCAGATGCCATTATGGAAGCTGCAGATGCAGGAATTAAAGTTATTATAACCATTACAGAAGGTATTCCTGTTGGAGATATGATTAAAGCTGCAGACTATATTAAAAATAGAGACTGTAGGTTAATTGGGCCTAACTGTCCAGGAGTTATTACTCCAGGTGAAGCTAAAGTTGGTATCATGCCAGGTTTTGTTTTCAAAAAAGGAAAAGTAGGGATTGTTTCTAAATCGGGTACTTTAACTTATGAAGCAGCAGATCAAGTAGTAAAACAAGGATTGGGCATTACAACTGCAATAGGTATTGGTGGAGATCCAATTATTGGAACAACAACCAAAGAAGCTGTGGAATTATTAATTAACGATCCAGAAACTGAAGCTGTAGTAATGATTGGTGAAATTGGTGGTCAATTGGAAGCAGATGCTGCTAATTGGTATAAAGCTAGCGGATCTAAAAAACCTATTATTGGCTTTATTGCTGGTGAAACTGCTCCTGCTGGTCGTACCATGGGTCACGCTGGGGCTATAGTTGGTGGTAGTGATGATACGGCTCAAGCAAAAAAGAAAATTATGAGAGCTTGTGGAATTCACGTAGTCGATTCACCTGCTGAAATTGGTAAAAAAGTAAAAGAAGTTTTAGGATAAAATCTTGTTTACATATAAATAAACCTCATAAATTCATCTTAATTTTATGAGGTTTTTTTATTTCATATTACTTCTTATCGCTATATTTGATACTAGAAATCAACCAAACGAATCAACCATTTCGTACAATTGTGTTATTCGTACCAAAAATATATTAGAATGAAATTATTAGATGGAAAAACAGCCATTATTACTGGAGCAAGTCGAGGAATAGGCAAAGGTATTGCACAGGTTTTTGCTAAACAAGGTGCTAATGTAGCATTTACTTATAGTTCGTCTGTAGAAGCAGCTAATGAATTGGAAAATGAATTAAATGCACTTGGTGTTAAAGCTAAAGGATATAAAAGTAATGCAGCCGATTTTAAAGAAGCTCAAGAATTAGCAGATGCTGTAGTAGCTGAATTTGGTGCCATAGATATTTTAATTAATAATGCAGGAATCACAAAAGACAATTTATTGATGCGTATTTCAGAAGAAGATTTTGATACCGTTATTGAAGTTAACTTAAAATCTGTTTTTAATATGACCAAAGCTGTACAACGTACGATGTTAAAACAGCGTAATGGTTCTATTATTAATATGAGTTCTGTAGTAGGTGTAAAAGGAAATGCTGGACAGACTAATTATGCAGCTTCTAAAGCAGGAATTATTGGTTTTTCAAAATCTGTAGCCTTAGAATTAGGTTCAAGAAATATTAGAAGTAATGTGATTGCTCCAGGTTTTATTGAAACTGAAATGACAGCAAAATTAGATGAAGCTACTGTAAAAGGATGGCGAGACGCTATTCCATTAAAACGTGGAGGATCACCTGAAGATATTGCTAATGTTTGTGTATTTTTAGCTAGTGATATGAGTTCTTATATTACAGGGCAAACCATCCATGTAGATGGTGGTATGCTAACTTAAAATTATACATGCAAACAGAAACAATTTTATATATAATATTATCTGGAATTATAGCGCTATTCGTAGCGCTTTTTCAGTATAAATATAAAGTGAAACAGCGCTCGAATCGGCAAATTATTTTGGCTACTCTAAGGTTTGTAACTGTTTTTTCATTATTGCTTTTACTTATAAATCCTAAATACGAAATTCAAAGTGTTTATCTAGAAAAACCAAATTTGGTAGTAGCTGTAGATAATTCAAACTCTATAGCTTATTTAAAACAAGATGCGAATGCTTTGACTGCTTTAGAAAATATCACTTCTAATGCAGAAATTAATAATAAATTCAATGTGCAAACCTATGCCTTCGGAAAACAAGTAAAACAGTCTGATTCCATTACTTTTAATGAAGAGCAAACCAACCTTGATAAGGTGTTCCATGAGTTCAATCAAATATATAATCAAACTGTTTCTCCAACAGTTTTAATAACCGATGGGAACCAAACTATTGGGAACGATTATGTGTTTTCTGCAGCCAAATACAAACAACCCGTTTATTCAGTAATACTTGGAGATTCAACAGTTTACTCAGATCTAAAAATCCAACAGTTAAATGTGAATAGATATGCCTATTTAAAGAATAAATTTCCGGTAGAAATTATTTTGGTATATCATGGAGAAGAAGCTATAAACTCTGTGTTTAGAGTAAGAAGTGGATTAGCAACAGTTTTTTCTGAAAAAGTAAATTTTACCAAAGAAAATAATTCTCGAATATTAAATTTTTATTTGCCAGCCAATCAGGTTGGAGTTCATACCTATAAAGCGATTTTAGAACCTTTAGATAACGAAAAAAATACAGTAAATAATCAGAAGGATTTTGCTGTAGAGGTGATAGATCAAAAAACGAATGTTGCTATAGTGTCTGAAATATTACATCCAGATATAGGTGCTCTTAAAAAAAGTATCGAGGCTAATGAACAACGACAAGTCGAAATTTTAAAACCTATTAATTATTTAAATAAACATAATGATTTTCAATTAGTTATATTATATCAGCCAAATAATAACTTTAATTCTGTATTTGAACATTTAAAAAGTACAAATAGCAATTATTTTTTGATTTCAGGAACAAAAACCAACTGGAGATATTTAAATAGCCTCGACTTAAATGTCACTCACGAAATCACTAATCAAACCGAGGATTACCAAGCAGTTTTAAATTCAGGGTTTTCAAATTTTATTGTTGAAGATTTAGAGTTTGAATCGTTTCCACCTTTGAAATCTAGTTTTGGTGAAGCCCAGTTTAAAATACCATTTCAATCCATTTTATATAAAAAAGTTGGAAATTATGCTACAGAAAATAGCTTACTAGCCACTTTAGAGCAAAATGGTACGAGAAAAGCTGTATTGTTTGGAGAAAACATTTGGCAATGGCGAGCACACAGCTATTTAATCGATAAGTCTTTCAATAATTTTGATAATTTTATTGGAAAATTAGTTCAATATTTAGCTTCTACTGAAAGAAAAACCAGACTAAATGTGGATTATAAGTCTTTCTATGAAGGAAATTCAAGTGTGCTAATAAAAGCGCAGTTCTTTAATAAGAATTATGAATTCGATTCCAAGGAATCTCTTTCAATAATAGTAACTAATAAGGTTTCTAAAGAAACCAAAAGCTTTCCATTTATTTTAAAAAACAATTACTATCAAGTAGATTTAAGTAACTTGTCTGCTTCCGAATACGACTTTACTGTAAATGCTGCCAACGAAAAAATATCTAAATCTGGAAGTTTTAGAATCTTGGAATATAATATTGAACAGCAGTTCTTAAATGCGAATTTTGAAAAACTTCAACAACTTGCAAAATCTAATAACGGAAATAGTTATTTCGCAACAAATAGCAATAATTTAATTAACGATATTTTACAAGATGAAAGGTACAAACCAATCCAAAAGAGCCATAAAAATGTTGTACCTTTGATCGACTGGAAATATCTTCTAGCATTAATTGTTTTTTGCCTATCGGCAGAATGGTTTATTAGAAAATATAACGGATTAATTTAAAAAAAAAACATGGAAAAATTACCAAAAATTGCTTTACCTACTATCATTATTGCTATAGTACTTGTTATTTTACTTGCTAAATCTGCTGTGACCATTGGTTCTGGAGAAGCAGGTGTTTTATATAAAACGTTCGATAATGGAGTCGTTACAGACCAACCACCTTTAGGTGAAGGATTTCATATTGTAGCACCTTGGAATAAGGTATTTATTTACGAAGTAAGACAACAAGAGATTCTAGAGAGAATGAGTGTATTATCGTCTAATGGATTAGATATTAAATTAGAAGCCTCAATTTGGTTTCAGCCAGATTTTGCTCAATTAGGAAAATTACACCAAGAAAAAAGTGAAATGTATAAAGAGCGTGTATTATTACCAGCTATTCGTTCGGCAGCAAGAAGTGTTGTAGGACGTTATACGCCAGAACAGTTGTATTCAAGTAAGCGTGATGCTATTCAACAAGAAATTTTTGAAGAAACTAAAAAAATTGTCGAAGATCAATATGTTCAATTAAATGAGGTTTTAGTTAGAGATGTTACTTTACCACCAACTATTAAAGAGGCTATTGAACGTAAATTAAAACAAGAGCAAGAATCTTTAGAATATGAGTTTAGATTAGTTACAGCAGCTAAAGAAGCTCAAAAAGTAATTATTGAAGCAGAAGGTAAAGCAGAATCTAACAGAATTTTAAGCGCTTCTCTTACTGATAAAATCTTACAGGATAAAGGGATTGATGCAACCGTTAAATTATCAGAATCTCCTAACAGTAAAGTTATTGTTATTGGTTCTGGAGACTCTGGAATGCCTTTAATACTTGGGAATCAATAAAAAAAATAATATTTATTTAGGAATTGTAATTAATTATTTACAATCTTTGTACTCACAAATAAGAAACATGACTTTTATTCAATTACATCATCATCATTTTCATTCTGGCACTCAAGCGAGCTGAAAATGTATTGAATAAAATCAACATATTTAAAAACCCGTTTGAGTAAATCAAACGGGTTTTTTATTTCTTAAAAGTAGAAATTTCTTTCCAAAAGATTTACTCAAACATATTTAAACAAACAATGAGTAAATTAAAAATTGCAGTGCAAAAATCTGGTCGTCTTCATGAAGACTCCATGAAATTACTTAAAGATGTTGGTATTTCTATCGATAATGGTAGAGACCAACTAAAAGCATCAGCCAAAAACTTTCCTATTGAGGTTTTTTATTTACGAAATGGAGATATCCCACAATACTTAAGAGATGGTGTTGTAGATGCTGCCATTATTGGTGAAAATATTTTATTTGAAAAAGGAAACGATATTCCTATTACAGAAAAATTAGGCTTTTCGAACTGTAAAGTATCTCTTGCTGTTCCAAAATCTTCAACCTATAAATCGATTCAGGATTTACAAGGCAAGCGTATTGCTACTTCTTATCCCAATACGGTTAATCAGTATCTAATTAAAAATAAGATTGAAGCACAACTTCATATCATTAATGGTTCCGTAGAAATAGCGCCAAATATTGGTCTTGCTGATGCTATTGTAGATATTGTTTCAAGTGGTAGCACCTTATTTAAAAATAACTTGAAGGAAGTAGAAGTGCTATTACAGTCTGAAGCGGTTTTAGCTGTATCACCTTTAATTTCTAGAGAAAATCTAGAGATTCTAAATAAATTGAAGTTTCGCTTTCAATCGGTTTTAAAAGGAAGGCAATCTAAATATGTGCTTTTAAATGCTCCCAACGATAGAATTCAAGATATAATTAATATCCTTCCAGGAATGAAAAGCCCAACAGTTCTACCATTAGCTGAAACAGGTTGGAGTTCATTACATTCAGTCATTAACAAAAATGATTTTTGGCACATAATAGACGAATTAAAACTTCAAGGAGCTCAAGGAATTTTAGTTTGTCCAATTGAAAATATGGTTATATGAAAAAAATAATAAATCCAAGTAGAGAAGATTGGTCAACCTTATTACAAAGACCAACACAGAAAGTTGAAAACATTGAAACAACAGTCAATCAAATTTTTGAGGATGTAAAAAAACATGGAGACACTGCCATTTCAAAATATACAGAACTCTTTGATGGAGCTGTTTTAGAGTCCAATATGGTAATTAAAGAAGAGTTTGAAAAAGCTTCAGAATTAGTTTCAAACGACTTAAAAGAAGCTATTTCAATAGCAAAAACAAATATTGAAAAATTTCACCAAGCTCAAAAAACAGATAATGTAGAAGTGGAAACATCAAAAGGGGTTATTTGTTGGCAAGAACAAAGACCTATAGAAAAAATTGGTTTGTATGTTCCTGGAGGAACAGCTCCTTTGTTTTCAACGGTTTTAATGCTAGCCATTCCTGCTCAAATTGCAGGCTGCAAAGAAATAATATTGTGCTCTCCTCCAAATCAAAAAGGCAATATTGCAAACGAGATTTTGTATGCTGCACAACTTTGCGGTGTCACTAAAATATTTAAAGTTGGAGGTATTCAAGCTATAGCTGGTTTGACTTTTGGAACAGAAACCATGCCTCAGGTTTATAAAATATTTGGACCAGGAAATCAATTTGTAACAGTGGCTAAACAGTTAGCTACAAAATTCGGAGTAGCCATCGATATGCCAGCTGGACCAAGTGAGTTATTGGTAGTTGCAGATAGTACAGCTAATGCAAGCTATGTAGCATCAGATTTGTTAAGTCAAGCTGAACATGGTGCAGACAGTCAGGTTATTTTAGTGTCTTCTTCAAGAAAACTGATTAAGAACGTTGAGCTTGAAATTAAGATGCAAATCAAGGAATTACCAAGGAAAGAGATTGCAGAGAAAGCATTATCCAATTCAAAATTAATTTATATGGAAAAGGATGCAGATGCCTTGAATTTAATAAACGGTTATGGACCAGAACATTTTATTATTTGTACTGAAAATGAGGATTATTTTATAGACAATATTATAAATGCAGGTTCGGTCTTTATTGGTAATTACACACCGGAAAGTGCAGGAGATTATGCATCTGGCACCAATCATACCTTGCCAACTAATGGCTTTAGTAAAGCGTATTCTGGCGTAAATTTAGATAGCTTTACTAAGAATATCACCTTTCAAAAGATATCAAAGGTAGGTTTAAAAAACATTGGCAAAACAATCGAATTAATGGCTGAAGCAGAAGGTTTACAAGCTCATAAAAACGCGGTTTCAATAAGATTAAAAGACTTGTTATCATGAAGATTTTAGAACTAGTAAGAAATAACGTAAAAGAATTGAACCCTTATGCATCTGCAAGAGATGAATATCAGGATAGTTCAAACAACATGCTGTTTTTAGACGCCAATGAGAATCCGTTTGATAATGGTGTGAACCGTTATCCAGATCCTCAGCAACTTCAAGTAAAATCTAAACTCTCAAAAATTAAAAACCTCTCTACTAATAACATGCTTTTAGGGAATGGAAGTGATGAAATACTCGATTTAATATTTCGCGTTTTTTGCGAGCCAAATAAAGATAAGGTTATAACCTTACCACCAACTTATGGTATGTATCAAGTGTTAGCGAATATTAATGCTGTTGAAGTTGTAGAAGTGCCTTTATCTAACACTTTTCAGCCTCAAATAGACAAAATTTTAGAGGTCACAAATGCAAAAATTTTGTTTTTATGCTCACCAAATAATCCGACTGGTAATTGTTTTGCAGTTTCTGATGTTGAAAAATTACTTAAAAATTTTCAAGGAATTGTCGTTTTAGATGAAGCCTATATAGATTTTTCGGAACAGAAAAGCTGGTTAAATAAGTTAGATGATTTCCCAAACCTAATCATTACTCAAACCTTTTCAAAGGCCTATGGTCTGGCTGGAATTAGATTGGGAATTGGTTACGCATCAACAGAAATTATTTCAGTGTTGAATAAAATAAAACCACCTTATAATGTGAATAGTTTGACACAAAAGTCGGTTTTAGATAGATTAATAAATAGAAAAGAAGTAGCTTTTGAAATTCAACAAATCAAAGCTGAAAGAGAGAATCTAATTATAGAATTACAGACCATTTCCTTTATATCTAAAATCTATCATTCAGATGCTAATTTCTTACTTGTTAAAGTAGACGATGCAAATTTTAGGTATCAACAATTCATAGAAAAAGGCATTGTAATTCGCAATAGAACCAATCAGTTAGGTTGTAAAAACTGTTTGCGTTTAACCGTAGGAACTAAAGCCGAAAACACAAGATTAATAAACACTTTAAAAGCCATACAATGAAGAAAGTACTTTTTATAGATAGAGATGGAACACTAATAAAAGAAACACCAGATGAGCAAATAGATGCATTCGATAAAGTAGAGTTTTACCCAAATGTATTTCAATATTTAAGTAGGATAACCAAAGAGCTGGATTTTGAAATAGTTATGGTTACCAATCAAGATGGTTTAGGAACAAACACATTTCCCGAAAACACGTTTTGGCCAGTTCATAATTTTATCATTAAAACATTTCAAGCTGAAGGTATCGAGTTTAAAGAGCAATTTATTGATAAAACATTTGCTAGTGAGAATGCTCCAACTAGAAAGCCAAATACAGGTTTATTAACTCAATATTTTTCTGAAGATTATGATTTAAAAAACTCATACGTTATAGGAGATCGATTAACTGATATTGAATTAGCAAAAAACTTAGGTTCTAAGAGCATTTTTATTAATGACAATACCAACCTAGGAACAAATGAAATTACCGTTAAACGCGAAGAGTTAAATAGTATTATTGCTTTAGAAACCAACGATTGGAAAAAGATTTATACCTTTTTAAAAGCAGAAGTAAGAACAGGTTCAATTGAAAGATACACTAATGAAACTAAGATTAAAATCAATTTAAACCTAGATGGAACAGGACAAAGTAACATAGAAACTGGTATTGCTTTTTTCGATCATATGTTAGATCAAATAGCTAGACACGGACAATTAGATTTGGTTATTAAAGTTGTTGGTGATTTAGAAGTGGATGAACACCATACCATAGAAGACACAGCGATTGCCTTAGGTGAACTTTTTGCAACAACATTAGGAGATAAATTAGGTATAGAACGATATGGGTTTTGTTTACCAATGGACGATTGTTTAGCACAAGTAGCTATAGATTTTGGTGGTAGAAACTGGTTGGTTTGGGATGCGGAATTTAATCGCGAAATGATAGGAAAAATGCCAACTGAAATGTTTATGCACTTTTTTAAATCCTTCACCGATGGAGCAAAATGCAATCTAAATATAAAAGCAGAAGGAACAAACGAACACCATAAAATCGAAGCTATTTTTAAAGCTTTTGCAAAAGCTATTAAAATGGCTGTTAAACGAGATGTAGATAATATGATCTTACCAACAACAAAAGGTATATTATAAATTAAAAAAAGATGCCTCTCTGAGGCTATCGAAGCGTTTTAAAAATATGAAAGTAGTCATTATAGATTATGGAGCAGGAAATATTAAAAGTATTCAGTTTGCATTTAAGAGACTTAATATAGATGCCATATTAACTAATAATCCAAAAGAAATTTTAGAAGCAGATAAAGTTGTTTTCCCTGGTGTTGGTGAAGCAAAAAGTGCTATGGATATGTTGAAAGAAAGTGGTTTAGATATTATTATACCAAAGCTAAAACAGCCCGTTTTGGGTATTTGTTTGGGCATGCAATTACTTTGTAATGAAACTGAAGAAGGTAGTACAAGAGGCTTAGGAGTCTTTAATGTTTCTGTAAAACGGTTTTCAAATCAGGTAAAAGTGCCACAAATAGGATGGAATACTATCAATAATTTAAAATCTAAGCTTTTTAATGGTATTTCTGAAAATGAATATATGTATCTTGTACATAGTTATTATGTCGAAAACTGCAAAGAAACCATAGCTACAACTAATTATAGCCAAATCTATTCATCAGCTTTACAAAAAGACAATTTTTTTGGTGTTCAATTTCACCCAGAAAAGAGTAGTTATGTAGGGGAACAATTATTAAAGAATTTTTTAGAATTATAATATGAGAATCATACCAGCAATAGATATTATAGATGGAAAGTGTGTAAGACTTACAAAAGGGGATTATAACACAAAAAAAATATACAACGAAAACCCACTTGAAGTGGCCAAACAATTTGAAGCTGCAGGCATTGAATACTTGCATTTAGTAGATTTAGATGGCGCAAAGGCTAAACAAATAATAAATTATAAAGTGTTAGAGCAAATAGCCTCTAAAACAAAATTAAAAATTGATTTTGGAGGTGGAATTCGTGCAAATGAAGATCTGCATATCGCTTTTAATTCTGGTGCTAAACAGATAACAGGAGGAAGTATTGCTGTTAAAAACTCTAAAGTTTTTGAAGGTTGGCTTGAGAAATACGGTGGTACAAAAATTATTCTTGGTGCAGACTGTAGAAATGAAAAAATTGCCATTAGTGGCTGGCAAGAAGAAAGTTCTTTAGAGGTCATTCCATTTATAAAGAATTATCAAAAAAAAAGTATTCAATATGTTATTTGCACAGATATTTCAAAAGACGGCATGCTTGAAGGCCCTTCAATCGAGTTATATAAAAACATTATAGATTCTTGTTCTAATAGCAATGGCCAATCCGTTAAATTAATTGCTTCAGGTGGTATTTCTAGTATAGATGACATTAATTTACTAGAAGATATTGGTTGCGAAGCTGTTATTATTGGTAAGGCTTTGTATGAAGGAAATATTAAACTAAAGGATTTAGAAACTCATTTTTAACATGCTTACAAAACGAATTATCCCGTGTTTGGATATTAAAAACGGGCGCACTGTAAAAGGTGTCAACTTTATAGATTTAAAAGATGCAGGAGATCCAATAGAATTAGCTAAGAGGTATGCAGATAATGGTGCAGACGAATTAGTTTTTTTAGATATCTCGGCAACATTGGAAGGAAGGAAAACGATGTTAGATATGGTTTTAAAAGTGGCTGAACAAGTAAATATTCCATTTACGGTTGGTGGAGGCATTTCTTCTATAGAAGATGTTGAGGCTCTTTTAAAATGTGGAGCAGATAAGATTTCTGTAAATTCATCAGCTGTTAAACGCCCAGATTTAATTAACGAATTATCAAAAAGGTTTGGCAGTCAGTGTATCGTGGTTGCCATAGATGCTAAACAGATTGATGGACAATGGAAAGTGTATCTTGCAGGTGGAACCATTCCAACAGAATTGGATTTATTATGTTGGGCAAAAGAAGTTGAAATGCGTGGAGCTGGAGAGATCTTATTCACTTCTATGGATCATGATGGCACTAAAGATGGATTTGCAAATACAGTCTTAAAGAAACTTTCAGAAGAATTGAATATTCCAATTATTGCTTCTGGTGGAGCTGGAAGTATACAGCATTTTTCAGATACTTTTCAACTAGGGAAAGCAGATGCTGCATTGGCAGCAAGTGTTTTTCATTTTGGTGAAATAGAAATTATAGATTTAAAAAGAGAGTTAAAAAAACAGAGAATTCCTGTGCGACTTTAAGTTGTTTTGCTGAATTTATTCAGCCACACATAAGCATTATAAAAATGAATATAGATTACGATAAACATAACGGACTCGTTCCAGCTATTATCCAAGATAACACAACAAACAATGTGTTAATGTTGGGTTATATGAATGAGGAAGCACTCAATAAAACATTAGAAACAAAACTTGTAACATTTTTCAGCCGAACAAAGCAACGCTTATGGACCAAAGGTGAAGAAAGTGGTCATGTATTAAATCTAGTGTCTATTAAATTAGATTGTGATAGCGATACACTATTAATAAAAGTAAATCCAAAAGGACCAACCTGTCATAAAGGATCCGATACCTGTTGGAATGATAATAACACTCAAAATTTCGGATTTCTATCAGATTTAGAAACTGTCATTGAAAACAGAAAAAATAATGCTTCAGAAGACACATCTTATGTTGCTTCATTATTTTCAAAGGGCATTAATAAAATGGCACAAAAAGTAGGAGAGGAGGCCGTAGAAGTTGTTATTGAAGCTAAAGACAACAATGACGATTTATTCTTAAATGAAAGCGCCGATCTACTGTTTCATTACTTAATTCTCTTACAAGCCAAAGGTTTTAAGCTTCAGGATATTGTTAATATTTTAAAAGAAAGGCATTAGAAAAACATCTAACACCTTTTCATTCTTTAAAAAATAAGTTTATGAAATCCAGTTTTTTGAAATACATTTATTAGAAAAACCAATAAGATAAAAACCAATAATTATAATCATTACAGGCATAATCATTCCTCCAGGACCATATACATCCATAGCTTCACTAATGAAAAAATTATAAATCATTTGTACAACAATTCCTAATAATGATATAACATAGAGTGTTTTTGCTAATTTTTTTCTAAGTAATAATGCAATGGATGCAATAGAACCACCAAAAACAGCAATGGCAAAAGCAGCAGTTGCCCAAGCAGGATAATTGGCATATAAGGCTTGTTCGGCTTCAGGTAAAGCTGCTAAGTCAGCATCTGTCATATAGGCTTGTCCAATATAAGCCATAACTCCCATAAGGTTCCAAATAAGTGCAATAACACCTACTATCCAAAACCAAAGAGGTGGCTTGTTTGTTGAAATGTTAGTCATAAGTTAGTATGTTTTAATGGTTAATATAATTACAAGGTATAAAAAATTTGGCAGTTACTTAAAATGACTTATTTTTCAACATTCAAATAAAGAGTTGTGTTTAATAAAAAATATTTCTACGTTTTAAAAGTTCAATATTTAGGTTATCGTTTTCATGGTTGGCAAAAGCAGCCTAATATAAAAACGGTTCACTTAATGATAGACAGAACCTTAAACTATATATTTGAGGGCAAACGATTTAAAACGTTAGGCTCAGGGAGAACAGATGCTATGGTTTCTGCTCAGGAAGCCGCTTTCGAGCTTTTTGTATATGAGCCTTTAGATGATTTAGATGAGTTTTTAGCATTGTTTAATCATAATTTGCCACAGGATATTCGAGCTCTTTCAGTGAGGCAAGTAGATGAAAGTTTTAATATTATTAATCATGCAAAAGTTAAAGAATACCTGTATGTCTTTGCTCATGGAAATAAATTTCATCCGTTTTGTGCTCCTATTATGACTACCATTTTGGAACCCTTGGATATTGAATTAATGAAAAAAGGGGCCAAACTATTTGAGGGTTTTCATAATTTTAAAACGTATTGCTATAAAGCGACAGAAAATGGCATCTTCGATAGAGAGATACTTACCTGTGAAATTGTAGAAAATACTATTTTTACTGCTAATTTTTTTCCAGAAACATCCTTTTTACTTCGTGTACGAGGACAAGGTTTTATGAGAAATCAAATTAGATTAATGATGGGGGCTTTAATTAAATTAGGAAGAGGAGATCTTACTTTAGAATACATAAAAGACTCTTTAAGTCCTGAAAGCATAGAGGTTATGGATTATATTGCTCCTGCTTCAGGCTTGATTTTAAATAAAGTTGACTTCGAATAAATCGATTATATTTCTAGTTTCATAATTTTTTTAACACTTCAAATCTAATTTAACTTAATTTAAGTTAATCAAAACTTATAACCGTTAAACCCTGTTAAACCGCTTGACTTTCTGTATTCAAACCTTAGTTTGTTTGGTATATAAACCAATAAAACAAGATAGATTATGAGTTATTTGAATATGCAAGATGAAAAATTATTACCAGTTGTGGTAGAGCTAAATACGTTATTAGCAGATTATCAAGTTTACTATCAAAACCTAAGAAGCAACCATTGGAATATATTAGGAAAAAGCTTCTTCAATTTACACATTAAATTTGAGGAGCTTTATACAGATGCAAGAGAGAAAATTGATGATATAGCCGAACGTATTTTAACACTTAGATATCACCCTATGAGTAAGTTTAGCGATTATTTAAAAGTTTCCTCAATCGAAGAAGCTTCAGCTTTACAAACTGATAAAGAAATGGTTATGGAAACTTTAAAAGATCATAAAATACTTTTAAAACAAATGAATGTCGTTATCGAAAAAGCAAATGCAGTTTCAGATGAAGGAACAGTCGATTTAATAGGCGCATATATTAGAGAGTTAGAAAAATCCAGCTGGATGTTAGATGCTTGGAACAAAGAAACAACAGATTCACTTAAGGATCATATTATTGAAGCATAGTATAAAATGTTTTAAATATCTATTAGAGTTAAGATGCATTTCATTTAAGCTAAACATTATAAGCATTTAGTGTCATATTTGTTGTAGAAGTTTGATAATCAAGTTTTGTATGAACCATTAAAAATTAAATCATGAAAAGAATACTATTAATATTTGCTCTTTTATTTTCCTTTTCAACTGTATTTACTAGTTGTAGAGATGAAAAAAAGGCAGACGAACAAATTGAAGAAACAATGGATGAAGTAGGAGATGACGTTGAAGATGCAGCTGAAGATGTTGGTGACGCAGTCGAAGATGCTGCAGACGATGTTGAAGATGCATTTGACGGCAATTAATACTTAATCTCAATTAATTTATTAACCTTTAAAAACAAACAAAAATGAAAAATTTAATATATATAGTTATGTTTTTAGTTCCAACTGTCTTTTTTGCGCAGGAGAAACCTAAAAATGTATCTGAAGAAACAACCACAAAAACCATAACAGTAGATGATGGTAGAGAAGTGGTAGAGAAAAAAGTAAAAGTTACAACTAAAGAAGAACAAGAAATCAAATTGGCTGAAGATGATAAAAATAAAGTGAACCAAGAGATTGTTGCTTCACCTTCAAAAGTAACTCAAACTGTTGAAGTTGATAACGATATGGATCCAATGTACGATTCTAAAACACAATCGGTGTATTATAGCTATAATGATGAGAATTTTGTTTTCAAAAGAAATAAAGATGGTTTTGTAGTTTCAGAAATTGGAACCGATGTTCAAACAGATTATGGACATGTCTTAAATACAAGTAGAAATAATAATTATGTTTTTACCTCAAGCGATTATAATGGTGTTGGATATTTTGATGCCAATAATAATTTTATAGTAGAGTATTACGATGTTAATAGTAAATCTGTTATTAAAAAAACATTTACAATAGCTAAATAAGCTTTTTGAAATTCAATTTAAAAGTCCTGCTAATTAGCAGGACTTTTTTGTACTTTTAACTTAAATACATCAATCATGAAACCAACTATCTCTAAAGACATTTTCGATTTTTTAAACAAACTAGAAAGAAATAATAATCGCGATTGGTTTAATAATCATAAAAACGAGTTTAAAGAGGTAGAAAAACAATCAAAAACTTTCTACAATCAAGTCTTAGATGCTTTAAGAGTCCACGATGACATAGACAAACTTAAAGTTTTTAGAATTTATAGGGATGTTCGTTTTTCTAAAAACAAACTCCCATATAAAACACATTTTGGAGGTTCTTTTCATAGAAAAAAACCAGAATTAAGAGGTGGCTACTATTTGCATTTAGCACCTAACAATCAATCTTTTATAGCAACTGGTTTTTGGGAACCTAACAAAGATGATTTATTTAGAATACGAAAAGAATTTGAAATGGACGATTCCGAAATTAGAAAAATTATTACTAATAAAACCTTTAAAAATATCTGGGGAGATTTTGTTGGTGACGAATTAAAAACGGCTCCAAGAGATTTTGATAAAGAGCATCCTGCCATTGATTTAATTAGAAAAAAACAATACATTTTCACAAAAAAATATTCTGATAAGGAGGTTTTATCAGATGATTTCTTTGAAGATATTATTAGGTCTTTCAAAGCTGTTCGACCTTATTTTAATTATATGAGCGATGTACTTACAACCAATTTAAATGGTGAATCTATTATTTAATTTCTGTAACAGTAAATGTGTTATTATTAAAACTTACAGTATCTCCAACAGACTTACCTTTTAATAATTGTCCAATAGGTGAGTGTTGAGAAATACCGAAATAGGTGTCATTTTCTATCTCAATTTTTCCAACGCTTATTGAAATAAAGTATGTATTGGAAGTTGTTTTAACCAAGCTACCTAAAACCACATTGGTATTTGCTATTTTAGAATTAATGAGTTTTAAAGTGTCTAACATTTTTGATGCGTCACTTAAATACTGTGCATGTAATTCTAAATCGTTAAAAAGTTTTCCGTTACCAGAATCATCTCCTTCGTCATTGCTTTTGTCGTTATTTTCAATAGACTCTTTAATAGTTTCTATTTCATCTTTATAACTTGCAATGCGTTTGTTTACATAGCTATAACAGGCTTGTAACAAGTGTTCTTTCAAATTCATATCTTAAACAAAGATAGAATGAAAAACTTGAATATTACTAATTAATTTTTCCTTAACTAGGTGCATCATGCGTTTATTTAAAGCTGAAGAATTAGTTATGTAACATTGATATTCTTCAACTGTAAATTGACCAATGACCATACCCTTTAAAGAGTTTCTAAATTTCATGTCTTTATGAATGGCATTTTCTATGTAATCTATTTGTTTTTCTATAGATAAGTCTAAGAATACATTTTTATGTTTGTTTACATAATTTTTAAACACTTCAATAAACAAGTCGTTTTGAAGTTTAATAATTGGTCTTAGAGTTGCATTTTGAAAGCGTTCGTCATCGCTCATAGAATCGGAAAATAATGTTGAGGATAATTGTGGGCGACATTCTAAAAGGTCTGTAGATCTGTTCATTTTTAGTAAGTTTTTTTAAACTTACAAATTATGTGTTCTAAATTGGGGAAGGCTCTTAATCAATATTAACAGGGTTATTAACAAATAGATTAATTAAATATTTGTATTGATACAAAAGATATTATTATGCTTCCAAAACTTTTAGAAAAAGTATCTTTGATAAAAATTAAATATATGAGATTTCATACACGAAAATGGGTAAAACCTGAAGATTTAAACCCAAATGGAACCTTATTTGGAGGACGATTATTGGCTTGGATAGACGAAGAAGCAGCGCTTTATACCGTAATTCAACTTGATAATAATAAAATTGTTACAAAATATATTTCTGAAATAAATTTTATGAGTTCGGCAACACAAGGCGATATAATTGAAATTGGGATGGATGTTGTGAAATTTGGAAAAACGTCCATTACGCTAAAATGTGAAGCACGTAATAAAATGACACGTGAAACTATTTTAACAGTCGATAATATTATTATGGTGAATTTAGGAGAGGATGGGAAGCCAGCGCTTCATGGTAAAGATAAAATAGAGTTTATTAAAGACAGATTAAAATAACTATTTTTTTAGAATAGGATATTGCGTAGGATATTCAAATAATTCCAAATCGAAATAAGAGACAGCTGCAATAGCATGATCGAAAATATCTGCCATAATATATTCGTAATTTACCCAACGTTTATCACTACTAAAAGCATAAATCTCTAAAGGTAATCCGTTTGGTGTAGGCTCTAATTGTCTAACCATAATGGACATCTCTTTGTTTATAGCAGAATGATTTTGTATGTAAGAAAGCATATATTTTCTAAACACACCTAAATTAGTCATATTCCTTCCGTTTATTAAAGTAGATTTATCCACTTCGTGAGTTTCATTATAACTAAAAATATCCTTTTGTCTTTGAGATAAATATTCAGAAATTAATTCAATTCTTTTAAGGTCTTCAATTTGAGCATCTGTTAAATAATGCACACTTTTTGCTTTTAAAATAAGAGCTCTTTTTATACGTCTACCACCTGAAGACTGCATGCCTCTCCAGTTTTTAAAAGAATCTGTTAAAATAGCATAGGTAGGGATATTTGTAATTGTCATGTCGAAATTCTGAACCTGAATGGTAGACAAGTTAATTTCAATAACATCACCATCTGCTCCGTATTTATCCATAGTAATCCAATCTCCAATTCTTACAGTATCGTTTATTGAAACTTGGATACTGGCTACAAAACCAAGAATGGTATCTTTAAAGATTAATAATAATACAGCTGATGCAGCCCCAAGTGTCGTGAAAAATTTAAGAAAAGAAAGATCGATAAGTATCGCTAAACAAGTGGCAAAACCTATAACCCATAGAAAAAGCATGGCTACTTGTATGTAACTATCTATAGGCTTGTCTTTTAATCTGGGTAAAGTTTTAAAGTAAGATTCGAAAGTTTGTAACACACTTCTTATAATCCAGATGGTTAAAATAACACCATAGACTTTTAGAATCATTACAATATAACCCTCAAAATGAGGGAAATCGTAAAAAACAATAGGGAATATCTTGATAGTAATAACTAAAGGAACAATATGTGCAATGTTTCTAGGAGCTTTATGGTCTACCAATAAATCGTCGAAATTAGTTTTAGATTTATTAGAAAACTTGGCAAAAGCATTCACTAATATTTTACGAGTAACATAATCTGTTATGTAAATTAATACAGCTAAAATTAGTAGTAAACAAAACATGTTTAGATACTTTGATGCTGTTTCAGAGATATGTATTGAAGTAAAATAATCGTAAAAAAAACACTGTAAGTCTTTCATTAAGATACTTGTTTTAAATAAACTTTATCTACATAAAAAGTTCCAAACGGTATAACTGAAGCTGAGAGAATAAAAAGCAAGGTTTTTGTTTTCCATTTTAATTTAGAACCGAGAATGACTGCTAAAATAATATAACCAATAAATAGTATACCATGAGGCATACCTAATAATTTTACATATTGTGGATCGTTGCCAAAATATTTAATTGGTACTGCAATAAACAGTAATAAAATATAGGAGATTCCTTCTAAAAAAGCGATAATCCTAAAAGTGTTTAATAATGAAAGCATAAGATATTTTTAATGAACAAAAATACAATTCAATAAATTAATATCCACATTTTTAGAATGTTTTTAACGTATTGAAAATTACTAATAAATAATTCATATTTAGGTATAAAACAGCAAGTTATCGGATAAATTCTACAAATAACGAATAAATGCATCAGCCGTTTAAGAAAATAATACTTTTATATTATTATTTGTAAGCTATTAATAAAATAACTAATCACTAACAAACCAAATATGCAACCTACATTTATTGGCATATATAAACATATTACGTTTTTTTCTATTTTGTTTAGTTGCGTTTTCCAATTTCAAGGGTTTTCGCAAACGACAGATATTTTAGATTCTAATTTCGAAGAAGTCCTTGTTAACTTAAACATTGATACCAACGGATTGAATGGTAATATATTAAATACTGATGCAGTTGGTGTTTTTTATTTAAATGTAAGTGGAAATGATATTCATGACCTTTCAGGAATTGAAGCTTTTACTAGCCTAAAAACTTTAGATTGCTCATTAAATAACCTAGAAGAACTAAACGTTTCTAATAATATTCATTTAGAAGAATTAAATGCAAACGATAATGAGTTAGTTGCTATTGATGTTTCATTAAATACAAAATTAGAAATTCTAAAACTAAGCTCAAATCTATTAAATACTATAGACCTTACTTATAATGTGGATTTGGAAAGTTTATCTGTAGATTTAAATAATTTAACAACGCTAAATGTTATTAACAACTCGAAACTTGAATTTCTAGGTTGTTATTCTAATTATTTAACAACATTAAATGTTACAAATAATACTAAATTAAAATATTTATTCGCAAATTTTAATGAATTAACAACGTTAGATTTAACGCAAAACAATCTTTTAAAGACACTTTCTTGTAGTTCTAATAATTTAACTGAAATAAATCTGGATAACAATCCACAATTAAGTTATTTAGATTGTAGAGAGAACAGTATTTCAAGTTTAGATCTAAGTGATTGTCTTGGTTTAAAAAGATTGTTTGTTAGTAACAACTTACTAACTGAATTAAATTTATCAAATCATTCTAACTTATTACTATTATACGCAAGATATAATAATCTTTCGGCCTTAGACATCTCTAGTAATTCAGGATTGAGATGGATTAAATGTGAAGGAAATAATCTATCTACAGTAGATTTTAGAAATGGAAATAATAGTTATATTTCTGAATTCACTATGACCGAAAACGCGAATCTAAGCTGTATTTTTGTCGATGATGCCGAAGCTGGTTATTTATCTGGATGGTCAATAGATGCTACCTGTGCATTTGTAGAAAATGAATGGGATTGTGAAGCATTATCAACTACAGAAGTAAAAGAACCTATAGGATTTCATATGTTTCCAAATCCAGCTTCAGATAGGCTTACTATTAGTATTGATTCGCAACAAGCAGATTTAGAAATATATTCAATTAATGGACAATTATTATTAAGCAAACCATTAACTTTTGGTAAAAATAATATTCAATTAACCTCTTTAAGTGCAGGAATGTATTTGGTTCAAATAACTTCGGAGAATCTTTCAGAAACTAAGAAATTACTTCTTAATTAATTTCTTATTATTAGAATTTACTTTTTTTTTAAGAAAACGTCCAAGCTAATATGTGACTGATTTTGTTTCCTTGAGACATTTTAATAATTTGATATGTTGCCTTTAACTTCTCTAATTGCTTTTTTAATTTAGTTAAATGCTCTTTTTTAGAAACTAGAGTAGTAAACCAATTTACTTGGTCTCTAAAATCGACACTTTGCTTAATCATGCGTTTAATAAATAACGCTTCGCCACCATTACACCATAACTCATTAGCTTGGCCACCAAAATTTAGAGTAGTTGCACCATCTTTTTTAAGGTTTTTCAGTTTTAATCTTGTTCCTTTTAACGCTTCTTCTTTAGATCCATGGAATGGAGGGTTACACATAGTAAAATGATAATATTCTTTTTGCTTAATAATTCCTTCAAAAATATAAGCAGGATTTGTTTGATGTCTTATCTCAATAGAATCTCTTAGATTATTTGTTAAACTTACATTGTATTTTGCAGCATTTACAGATTCTAATTGCGTATCACTTCCTACCATATGCCAGCCGTATATTCGAGTTCCTAAAATAGGATAGATACAATTAGCCCCAACACCTATATCGAGACCATTAATTTCGCCTTTAGAGTTATTTACTTGGAGTAAATCGGCTATTTGGTGAATATAATCAGCTCTCCCTGGAATCGGCGCACATAAATAGCCCTTTGGAATATGCCAATCGGTAATCTGATAATGGGTCTTCAATAACGCTTTGTTTAAATGAAATACAGCTTCAGGATTTGAAAAATCAATGGTTTTATTCTTGTAAACATTAGTAAAAACATAACGCTCCAATAAATGATTATTGTTAATTAATTCATCAAAATTATAATCTTTACAATGTAAGTTTCTGGAATGCATTTAATTAATTTTAACACTTAAATACCAAAGGTAATTTAATAAATAACTAAAAGAGTTTAATGTTAAAGTAATTCAACCAGAGTAAATAGCATTACCTTTGCCACTTAATTAAATATTATGGCCACATTTTCAGATTTAGGAATACATAAAGAATACGTAAAAGCTCTTAAAGAACTAGGAATTAAAACACCAACTCATATTCAAGAACAAGCCATTCCAATCTTACTTAACTCTCAAACAGATTTTATTGGTTTAGCACAAACTGGAACTGGAAAAACAGCAGCTTTTGGATTACCAATATTACATCAAATAGATACTTCATCTAATCAAATTCAAGCTTTAGTTTTAGCTCCAACTAGAGAATTAGTACAACAAATAAAAAAGCAACTCTTTAAGTTTACTAAATATACAGATTCAAAAATATTTGTTGAAGGAGTTTATGGAGGCGAAAAAATAGATAGACAAATTAGTGCTTTAAATAGAACCACACATATAGTAGTCGCAACACCTGGACGTTTAATCGATTTAATAGAACGCAACACTATTGACATTAAAAACATCAAAACATTAGTGTTAGATGAAGCAGATGAAATGCTTAGCATGGGTTTTAAGGAGGAGTTAAACAAAATTTTAAAGTTTACAACAGGAAACAGACATACTTGGTTGTTTTCTGCAACGATGCCTGATGAGATTAAACAAATTATAAAAACCTATATGTCTGAAAAGGCCGTTCGAATTGAAGTTAATAAGGAGCATCAGGTTAATGAAAATATTACACATCAATATCTTACCACAACCATAAAAGATAAAGTGAATATTATTTCTAGAATTCTGGATAGAAGGAAAGATGAACGTGGTATTATCTTTTGCAGAACAAAGGCAGGAACTCAAAGTTTGATGGAAAACCTTAAAAACGAGGGGTTCTCTGTTGGTGCGCTTGAGGGAGACATGCAACAAAAAGAACGGGATAAAGTAATGCGGGCTTTTAAAAATGAATCTCTACGAGTGCTTATTTCTACAGATGTTTCTGCACGTGGTATTGATGTTAATAACCTGGCATTTGTTATACATCATCAACTTCCTGAACAGTTGGAATACTATACACATAGAAGTGGTAGAACAGCCAGAGCTGGAAAATCTGGACACTCAATTGCTCTAATTATTCCTGGTGAATTGCAACGTGTACACGACTTACAAAAAGTGTTAGGAATTACTTTTAGAGAGATTGTTATGTAAATTAATTTCATATTATTTTTAAGCTCTAAAAAAAGACGAGCAATTCTCTAAATAAATTAAAATGAATGCCTTATCTTTGTAGGAGTTTAAAGGAGATATACCTAGCTTGTGCACTATTATTTTACAAGACATATCTTTAGGTTCATTAATAATATACATGGTTCTTATCGAAACATTCGTTTAGTATTTTAACATCTTCTTAAGCAATACATTATCTATTAATTTTTAAAACTACGAATGGCAAAATCGCAACAGACATTTAATAAAAGTGAAAAAGAAAAAAAGCGTTTAAAAAAGCGTGAAGACAAACGTAAAAAAATGGAAGCACGAAAGCTAGAGAAAGAATCTGGTGGAAGTGATGGAATCCAGTTCGCATACGTAGATTACAATGGGAATTTAACAGATACGCCTCCAGATCCTTCTATGAAAGTAAAAGTAGATGCAGAAAGCATTGAAGTAAGTATTCCTAAAAGAGATGATAGCGATATTGAAGAATTCGATCCAGTTAGAAAAGGAAAAGTGTCATTTTTTGACTCATCAAAAGGGTTTGGCTTTATCATCGATTCTGAAAATCAAGAAAAATATTTCTGCCATGTTAGTGGCTTAATCGATGAAATTATGGAAAATGATAAAGTGTCTTTCGAACTAGAAAAAGGTATGAAAGGTATGAATGCTGTCAAAGTAAAAATTGTTGAATAAACAGACTATATTCTATAATATATTTAAGTCCTATCAAATTTTTGATAGGACTTTTTTTTTAAATGATTAAGTCGTTTTTCTATATCTCCACACAGCTAAAATATTCATAATTACGGCATATATAAGGGTTTTAATAAACTGAGGGAGTATATCTATAAAACCTGAACCCTTTAGCATCACCATACGCATCACTTCCACAAAGTATTTTATAGGATTAAATTCTGTTAATATTTGAGCCCATTCTGGCATACTCTCAATGGGTGTAAACAAACCACTCATTAAAATGAAAATTACCGTAAAAAACCAAGCTATAAACATGGCTTGTTGTTGGGTATCTGTAAAATTAGAGATGAATAATCCCATTCCAAGAATCACTAAAATATAAACAGAAGTGTAAGCGTACATTAAAACCAAATTCCCAAGCATTGGAACATTAAAAATTAACCTTGCTAAAATTAATCCTATGGTTAACAAGCCCATGCCTATAATCCAGAACGGAAAGAGTTTCCCAATAATAAACTGACTTTTCTTAATGGGTGTCACGTTTATTTGCTCTAAGGTCCCAATTTCTTTCTCTCTTACAATATTCATACCTGAAAGAAATAAGGTAATCATGGTAACTAATAAAACTAGAATCCCAGGAACCATAAAAGTTTTGTAATTCAGGGTTTCGTTATACCAAAATAATGGAATGGTTTCAATGTTTACGGGCTGTATTTGTGAGTCTGATTTTTGCTTTAAATCCATTTTTATCTGCTTGCTAAAACTCCGAATGATTTGTGTGATATAAACATTTTCTACACCAGCAGCAGCGCCATCAATAGCATTAATAGTGATACCCAAATTTACTTTTTTATCTTTTTGTAAGTCTCTTTCAAAATAGAGTGGAATGTCTATCACTACATCTACCTCACCTTTTAACATAGCAGAACTTGCTAAGACTTCCGAAGGAAAACTTGTTTGCACATTAAAATAAGTTGAAGCCTCGAATTTTTCGATTAATGCTCTAGACGAAGTACTTTGGTCGTTGTCTATATAAGCAAATTTGATGTTCTTTACTTCAAAGGTTGCTGCATTTGATAGGATAACCAATTGGAGTAGTGGTAACACAAAAATAATAGGAAGCATACCTTTATTTCTAAAGATTTGCTTGAATTCCTTTTGGATGATGTAGAAAATAATTTTCATATTATTCCAACCTAATTTTATATTTCTTTACACTTAACACAATAAAAAAGAAGGTCATCCCAAATAAAATTAAGGTTTCTTTCCAGATAAATTGTAAACCAACTCCTTTAAGCATGATCCCTTTTAAAATAATAATAAACCATTTAGCAGGAATCACGTTACTGATAATTTGGAGAGGTACAGGCATACTAGAAATAGGGAAGATGAAACCTGATAATAAAATTACCGGAAGCATTAATCCCATTAAGGAAATCATCATTGCTGTTTGCTGGGTTGCAGAAATGGTTGAAATTAAAATACCTAAAGCCAAAGCCGAAATAATAAACAACACACTTTCAACACCTAATAAGAACAGACTCCCTTGAACTGGCATTTTAAAAATGAATATGCTTAATAAAACAATAACAATGGCATTGATTATCGATAGAAAAATATATGGAAACACCTTGCCAATAATAACTTGAAAAGGTTTAATAGGAGATACTAATAAAATTTCCATAGTACCAAGTTCTTTTTCTCTAGTTATGGAAATAGACGTCATCATAGCGGAAACCAACATTAAAATAATGGTCATAACGCCTGGTACAAACATATAAACGCTTTTTAATTCTGGATTATAAACCATTCGTGGTTGTGAGATTATAACGTAGTTAATTTTTATACCTTTATTTTGCTCTTGAAGGTAATTTTGCAAAATAGAACTCACATAATTACTAATGGTATTGGCTGTGTTAGGATCTGTGGCATCTGAAATAATTTGAACAGTCGCCTGATAGTCTTTAATCAGGTTTTTACTAAAATCCTTTTCAAAGTTTAAAACGGCTTTTACTTTTCCTTTTTTGAAAACGGTCTCTATATCAGCTTCACGTTCTATATGTTGTTTGATACTGAAATATTTTGAAGTTGAAATTTTATTAATGATCTCTTTGGTAGTGGCATCTTTAGAATGATCTAATATGGCGATATCCACATTGTTTATTTCGTTTGTAATAGCAAAACCAAACAATAAAATTTGAACAATAGGCATCCCAAAAAGTATAAACAAAGAACGTTTATCTCTAAAAATATGATAAAACTCTTTGGTGACAAAGCCTATAAATAATTTCATCCTCTGGCTAATTTTAAAAACACATCATTCATATTATCCACTTGGAATTGTTCCTTTAATTTCTTGGGTGTATCTAAGGCTTCTATTTTACCATTTACCATTATAGAAACACGATCGCAGTATTCAGCTTCGTCCATATAATGTGTGGTTACAAAAATGGTTGTTCCTTCGTGTGCTGCTCTGTAAATCATTTCCCAGAACTGACGTCTAGTTATAGGATCAACTCCACCTGTAGGTTCATCTAAAAACACAATTTTTGGTTCATGTAACAAGGCAACTGAAAACGAAATTTTCTGTTTCCAACCTAAAGGTAAAGAACCAACTAATTGGTTAGCGACTTCATCTAAGCCTAAATCATCAATAAGCTCTTTAGTTTTTATTTTAATTTTTACTTTAGAAAGACCATAAATACCACCAAAAAAGGTAATGTTTTCTTTAACTGTTAAATCGTCATATAAAGCGAATTTCTGACTCATATAACCAATGTTCTTTTTGATGTCTTCAGCCTTGGTAAAAACATCAAAACCTGCAACCTGTGCAGCACCAGAAGTAGGTAAAGAAATACCAATAAGCATTTTCATAGCCGTAGTTTTTCCAGCACCATTAGCACCAAGAAACCCGAATATTTCCCCTTTTTTAACTTCAAAAGTAATGGCGTTTACAGCTGTAAAATCTCCAAATATTTTGGTTAAGCCTTCTGCTTGTATGACGTTATTACTGTTCATTGTAGTTATTTTGCCATTTCCATAAAACTATCTTCTATGGTTGCTTGGGTTCTTTCTATACTTATATTCGATAGTTTTTGCTCTTCCAAATAGGTTTTTAGCTCTTTCGGATTAAAATCTGAACGCGTATCCGTATAATGTACAAATTCTCCAAAAGGATACACGCTATGTTGATGTTGGTAAGCCTTTAAGCTATTAATTAATTGATACATATTATTGGCACTTACATCGTAAATAACTTTAGAATATTGTTTTACAATATTTTCTGGAGTATCAATCTGTAAAATTTCACCATTCTGAATCAATGCAATTCTATCGCATAAAGCGGCTTCATCCATATAAGGTGTAGATACCAAAATAGTAATATTTTTTTGTTGCAAACGCTTAAGCATGTCCCAGAACTCTTTTCTTGAAACAGGATCAACACCAGTAGTTGGTTCATCTAAAAATAGAACTTTGGGCTTATGGATTAAAGCACAACACAAAGCTAATTTTTGTTTCATCCCACCAGATAATTTTCCAGCTCTACGGTTTTTAAATGGCTCTATTTGAACATAGATATCTTCTATTAACTCGTAGTTTTCTTCTATAGTCGTACCAAAAATGGTTGCAAAAAACTTTAGGTTTTCTTCAACAGTTAAATCCTGATATAACGAAAATCTTCCAGGCATGTAGCCCACGTGTTTTCTAATATCTTTAAAATTATTCAACACATCAAAACCTGTTATTGTTGCTTTACCTTCATTAGCGATCAATAGAGTGGTTAAGATTCTAAAAAGTGTTGTTTTACCAGCCCCATCAGGTCCAATAAGCCCAAAAAGTTCTTTGGGTTTGACTTCAAATGAAATATTGTGCAAGGCTTTAACCTCTTTATAGGATTTTGATATGTTAGAGACTAGAATTCCCATTATTATTGAAAGTAATCCGAATAGGCATTTACATTTTCAACAATGCTTTGTTTAATCTCAGAAGCTTCATTTGTAGTCATAGCTTCAGAAAGAGCATCTAATTTTTCTATTAATGGTAGCAACCATACATGAAGATAATCATGTGAAGCTCCTTTCATCGTACATTCCTTTATTACATAATTTTTAGAGTTATTAAGCTCTGATGCTAAATTGTGATAATCATCTAATGTAAGTGTTTCATTTGTGTTTAAAGTAGTTTTCATTTGCTGAACACCAATATTTGTTTCTTCGTTTGCAATCCATTTTTTCCCATTGTCCAATTGAATCTCATTCATCCAATTGTTGTTTATTACAGAATTGGCATCAAGTGATTCCTGATTTTCATGAGAAACAACTTCAGTTTCTGCTTGAGTGTTTTGTTCTACTGCATGTGGTTCTTTTTTGTTGTTAATACAACTTGATAATATAAATGCCATCATTGCAATTGATAAAAGTATTTTTTTCATAATATATAATTTAAAGGGTTGATTTAATTGTTTAACCACATTTCGGCTGGCATGCCTATTTTTATACTGCCATCGTTAATAACTGTTATTTTTACTGCGTATACTAAAGCTACTCGTTCTTCTTTTGTTTGAATAATCTTAGGTGTAAATTCAGCTTCTGATGCAATCCAAGTAATGGTGCCTTCATAATCTTTCATGCTATCTTGATCATCTATTTTTACTATTACGTTTTCACCAATTTTTAAATTAGCCAATTGCGTTTGGCTAACAAACACCCGTAATTCCATGGTGTTTAAATCGGCAACTTTGTAGAGTGGTTTGCCAAAAGAAGTAATTTCACCAGGTTCTGCATATTTTGTTAAAACGGTTCCTTTTATTGGGTTGATAATTTTACATTTTTCTATCTGATCGTCTAATTGTTTAATTTGAACATCGATACTTTTTAACTCGTTAACAACAGGAGCGTTTTGTATTTCAACACTTCGTATCTGTTGCTTAATCACGTCTATTTCTCCTAAAATGTCATCCAGTTGCTTTTGGGTACCGGCGTTATCATTAATAAGATTTTTAGTTCTGGTTTTATTAATGTTGGCTGTTTTTAACTTGGCATTCAATACCGCAATTTGAGATAAAACACCTTGAGATTTTGAACTTACAACATCTTTTGAAATTAAAAGTTGTTGGCGTTTTAACGATAAAGGAATGGTGTCGATATAACCTATAATGGATTCCTGTTTGAGTATGTCTCCTTCATGAACCTGAAAGGCCATGAGTTTTCCATTATTTTCAGCAGAAACCGTTATTTCAGTAGCTTCAAAATTTCCATAGCCATCTGCCTTTCCGTTAGTGTTGCTACAAGAAACTAAGCTTAAAAGACTTAAATTAATGCCTATAAAATATGTGTGAATTTGTTTCATAT
The DNA here is from genome assembly GCA_003144015.1 of Flavobacteriaceae bacterium LYZ1037. Lineage (GTDB taxonomy): Bacteria > Bacteroidota > Bacteroidia > Flavobacteriales > Flavobacteriaceae > Xanthomarina. Next base: position 147,113 of record QFWS01000007.1, read on the forward strand.
TAATGTCCTTGAATAATGTTATAATTTGCTTTTGCTAATTCTAGCTTTATGTTGTGCGTTACTAGCATATTTTCAGCTTCAAATAAATTAGTTAATTCAGTAATATAGGTAGATGTTGTAATCACACCATGTCGTAATTGAGATTCTGTTGCCAATAAAACATCTTTTCTAAGATTGATAATTTCAGAATCTATGCGAATGTTTTCTGAAATTTTGTTTATTTCTTTTTCATATTGATTCAGTTCAATATGAGTATTTAACTGAAAAATCTCTGTTTCGTTATCAATAATATCTTTATGAATCATTAAAGATTCTCGTTTCTTTTTATTGGCATTCCAATCGAACACATTCCAGTTCAATTTTACACCAACAGTATAAAATGGTTGAAATGTATTATCCAACATATTTAAACCTGGGTTACCAACACCTCCAGATGCAAATCCTAATAGTTTAGGAATGTTTTCTTTTTGAATGAGTTGTTCCCGACTTTCAATTTCTTCTTTTTTTAGTTGAAACAATTCCATTTCTGGACGTGGTGCTGTAGGAGTGAGGCTTGTTGAAATTTCAGGTTGTTGAAACTTGGTTGATGCGTCTAAAGAGTGACCAATTAAAGCCGATAAGGTTTCTACTAAGATATTTTTATTATTATTTATTTCTGAAAATTGTTGTTTGATTCTTAATAATTCGGCTTCAATAACTTTATCTGATGATGGTAAAATAGTTCCATACGCAATACCAGATTTCACTTCCTTAAGCTTGCTCTCCAATTGGGCTTGTTTCTTTTCTAACAAATTAAATGATTCGTCTGAAAGTAGAATAGAAAAATATAGCTGATTAACCTGCTGCTTTAATTTGTACAAACTAACATCCAATTGTTTTTGTTGGGTTTTTAATTCTGCCTCTTTCACTTTTGTAGAAGCATTAATTGAACCTCCATGATAAATTAATTGATTTACTGAAAGTGTTGCACGATATTGGTCGTTATTTGGTGGCTCAACACCAGTATTTGCTAAAGGAATTTGAGTAACATCAGATAAATAAACAGCTTGTGCATCAAAGTCCATTTGGGGTAGTTTTGCTGTATCTATTGTTTCTAATTCTAAGGCGTTTTTGCTTTCCAATAGTTTTTTTTGTTTCACTAAAGGATAGTTTTTGGATACCAATTGATAACAAGTTTCTAGTGTTATTTGCTGTTGCGACCAACTAACAATGGTCCATAAAAAGAAAACCAATATGCTAAATGTTGTTTTCATTTTAATGTTGTTTTATTGAATTGATAATAAACTCTGAAACATCAGTTTTACGTTGTTCCATGAGTTGTTTAAAACCCTCATCGTCTATCTTAACAAATGCTTTGACAAGTGGTTTTGCTACAAAAGGAAAAATATTTAATGCCAGGATGTTAATAAATAACTGGTCGCCTTTTGTGGGTTTTAAAATGCCTTTACTAACCTCTAATTCAACTTGTTGCTTAAATTTTTCAATATTCAATAAGCTAGAGTTTTCTTGAATCTTTATGATAAAATCTGGATTTCTATTTAATTCTTGTATGATGAAATTTGGTAGGTAAGGATGCTTGATAATAAAAGAAATGTAATTTGATGTGAAGTTTTTTACTTTATCTTCAATCGATGAATCATCATTTAAAATCTTGTTAAGTTGTGGAGCTAATAATGAAAACGCATTTTTAAATACAGCTTCAAAAAGTAATTGTTTGCTTCTGTAATAATAATGTAACATAGCCTTATTAATTCCTGCCAAGTCTGCTATTTCTTGCATTCTAGCACCATCCATACCCTTTGTTTGAAACACGTTTTTTGCAGCATCTAAAATTTGTTCTTCAGTATTGCTATCTTTTTCTTTATTCATGTTAACTATTTAGTTTAACCATATGGTTAGCAAATATACTAAATTATATTTAATGCCATGATAAAAGGACACAGAGAGTTGACAAATATTATTAAGAATGAAATAACAGAAGAGTGAAGAAATAAAGTTATGATTGCTTTTAACTTGAAAAAGTAAGAAAGCTTTGAATGAAGATTAATTAAACTTTATGATTCAACTTAATCCAAGCTGCTTTATAAGAAATTATGATAATTACTATATTAGCGAAAAAAAATTGGTACCTATCAAAACATCACATTTTTATATATTATTAGTAATATTTTTCTGTTTTATAAATCAAGTTATAGCACAGACAGACTCAATTTCATCTGGAAAGATAAATGCAGAATATACAGATAAAGGGTTTGCGTTTAGTACCTCCGACAACAATTATTTACTGCATATAGAATCTAGATTACAGTTTCGTTTTGCGACTCCGAATGATCAAGATCCATTGACGTTTGATGATTTTTATAAAGACAATCAAACAACATTTAAAATAAATAGAGCTCGTTTAAAGATTGGAGGTCATGCCTATAAACCTTGGCTTAAATATTATTTTGAATATGAACTTTCACAAGGAAACCTATTAGATTTCCGAATTATGATTGAACGTTGGGATTTTTTTAAAATTAAAATTGGACAATGGAAAACATACTATAATCGGGAACGTGTCATTTCTTCTGGAAAACAACAGATGGTAGATCGATCTATTATTAATAGACCATTTACAATAGATAGACAACAAGGAATTGAATTTTATGGTCGTATTTTTCCACAAACTTTAGCAGATTTTACTTATCACTTATCCATATTAACAGGAGTGGGTAGAGGTGCTACCGTAAATGATGATAATCATTTAATGTATGTAGGTCGCTTGCAATGGAATATGTTTGGTCGAGAATTAGAAATGACAGGTTCTGATTTAAAATTCCATGAAAAACCTACAGGTTTAATTGCTTTAGCAGCAGCTACTAATAGAAGCCCCTATACTCGATTCTCTCAAGCTGGTGGTGGAGAATTAACAGGTTTTGATGAAGGTATTCCAGGTCAATATCGGGTTAATCAAGCTTTATTAGAAACAGCCTTTAAATACAAAGGGTTTTCTTGGCAAAATGAGTTTCATATAAAATCTGTTAAAGATTATGTAAACGATGATTCCAGAAACTTAAATGGGCAATATTTTCAAGCTGGTTACTTCTTTTCAAATATTTGGAGTATTATACCAGAACCTCTAGAAGTTGCTGGTATTTATTCAAACTATAATCCAGACATCGACATAGCAAATAATTACGAACGAGAATTGGGAATGGCTTTTAATTGGTTTTTTAATGAACACAGGAATAAACTGACGATGGAGATTACTCATTTTTCATATCATAGCGTGGATAATCAAAATCCTAAAGAATGGCGTTTTCGTTTACAATGGGATATCTCTTTCTAAAAAAAAAAATCAGCTTGAATTTTATGTATGAGATTGAATGATTTTAAAGACTAACTCTTTTGTCAATTTCTCATTGCCTGCCTTTTCTCGTAACAAGTCAAATGGTAATATAAAATCGCAGTCTTTTCCATATTTACTACAGCCATAAGCTGTTTTACCTTTTATAATAGTTCCTTTGTTACATTTTGGACAAGTTAGCGTGTCTGGAATTGCTTTTGTTTTTAACTTCTTAGGTTCTAAAATAAGTTGAAAATTATCATCAAAACGCAATAGACCTTCAACTGTACCGGTAGTGGTTTTGAAGCCTTTTAAATTGACAGTCGAGCCTTTCTTTAACAATCTTAAAAACTGTTTTTCAGAAATCTTTTTTTCATGAATATTAAATGGAAGAATAAATTTACAACCTTCTTTATAAGAAGTACATCCATAGGCAGTTTTTCCTTTTATAAGCGTTCCTTTTTGACATTTCGGACACGTTTCAGCTGTGATGCCAGCCTTCTTTTTTTGTTCTGTTTTTGCTTGCCGTTGCTTGACTACTGTAGCTTGAGAAATATTAGCCCGATTGGTTTCACTGCGTACTTCATAAACCAAATCATCTACCATTTTTTTCATGTTGATTATAAACTGATTAGCGCTAAATTCTCCTTTTTCAATATCTTTTAACTGCTTTTCCCATAAGCCTGTAAGTTCTGCCGATTTTAATAATTCATTTTGAATGGTATCAATTAAAGCAATTCCTGTAACCGTAGGAAGTAATTGTTTTTTGTTGCGTTTTATATACTGACGCTTAAATAAGGTTTCAATTATATTAGCACGTGTAGATGGTCTGCCAATACCATTTTCTTTCATCAAATCACGTAACTCATCGTCGTCCACCTGTTTTCCTGCTGTTTCCATAGCACGAAGAAGGGAAGCTTCAGTAAATTGATTGGGTGGTTTGGTCTGCTTTTCTAGGAAACTAGGTTCATGAGGTCCTTTTTCGCCCTTAACAAAAGTTGGTAGTATATCTGATTCTTTCTTATCTTTTTCATCAGATTCAAAAACCACTCGCCATCCTTTTTTGAGTATTTCTTTCCCTGTTGTTTTAAAATGGACATCTGCAGCTTTTCCTATAACTGTAGTATTTGACACAGAACAATCTTCATAAAAAACAGCAATAAAACGTTTCACAATAATATCATAAACCTGTTGCTGATTGTATTGCAAATTTGTTTGAATGCCTGTCGGAATTATCGCGTGATGATCGGTTACTTTTTTATCGTTAAAGACTTTAGTCGACTTCTTAATTTTTTTACCTAAAAGAGGTTGTGTTAACGTGGCATAATTAGTTAGCTTTTGAAGAATCCCTGACACTTTTGGGTACACATCATTGGGTAGAAATGTGGTATCGACTCTGGGATAAGTAACGACTTTCATTTCGTATAATTTCTGAACAATTTTTAAAGTTTCATCTGCCGAGAATCCAAACTTCGTGTTGCAAAACACTTGTAAGCCTGTTAAATCAAATAGTTTTGGGGCATATTCAGTGCCTTTTTTCTTAGTGATTGATTCAATTTCAAATTCGTGTTCCTTTACTTTATTGGCTAAAACTTGACCATCTTCCATGTTAGTAAAACGACCTTCTTCATAAGAAAATAAGGTGTCACGATACATGGTTTGCAGTTCCCAATAAGGCTGTGGTTTAAAACTCTCTATCTCTTTAAATCGGTTTACAACCATAGCAAGTGTTGGGGTTTGCACACGTCCAACTGAAAGAACTTGCTTGTATCCACCATGTTTCACGGTGTATAATCGGGTTGCATTCATACCTAATAACCAATCTCCAATAGCTCTAGAAAATCCAGCATAATAGAGATTGTCATAATTTTCAGAAGGTTTTAAATTCTCAAATCCCTCTTTAATGGCTTCAGTTGTAAGCGAAGAAATCCAGAGCCTTTCAATCTTACCTTTATAATTTGCTTGATCTAAAACCCATCGCTGAATGAGTTCTCCTTCTTGACCTGCATCACCACAATTTATAACGACTTCAGCTTTATCGAACAAACTCTTTACAATTTTAAACTGTTTTTGAATGCCAGAATTGCTAACCACTTTTGTTTTAAACTTCTCTGGAAGCATAGGAAGATTATTTAAATCCCAACTTTTCCAATGTGGTTTGTAATCGTTTGGCTCCATAAGTGTACATAAATGTCCAAATGTATAAGTTACTGCGTAACCATTACCTTCATAGTAACCATCATGCTTATTTTTTGCCCCGAGAACAGATGCAATCTCTCTGGCAACACTAGGTTTTTCAGCTATACAAACTTTCATTTATGACTCTTTTTACAGTCATGCAAAGTACATTTTTTTATAAAAATTTTAAACTTTATGGAGACTCAATTTTAAATTTTATTAAAAAATAGTTGTGAGATAATTTGCTTAATCGTAATATTGCAATGAACAAATAAAAGAGAATGTCATGGGACTTACCAAATCAGAAATATTTACAGATGAGCAAAACAGAATGGCATTGATAGCTAAAGCTTTTGGCCATCCTGCTAGAATTGCCATTCTACAACATCTGTTTAAATTAAATAGTTGTGTGTGTGGCGATTTGGTTAGCGAAATTGGTTTGGCACAACCAACCATTTCTCAACATCTAAAAGAATTAAAAAACTTAAAGATAATTAAAGGAAATATAGAAGGAACAAGTGTTTGTTATTGTATAGACCAAAAAGAATGGCAAAATATAAAACACATGTTTTTACAGTTTTTTGAGCAAGAGCCTGTTGTAAATGGCGATTGTTGTTAACACACTATTTTAAATTATCTCATTAATTAATAATTATTATGAAACTATCAGAAATTAAACAGCATTTAAAAAAATTAGAAACTATTGCATTTCAACTACCAGATGGAGCTTTGGTACCAAGTCATTTCCACGTTACAGAAGTTGGAAAAATAGATAAACACTTTATAGATTGTGGTGGTACTATTAGAAAAGAATCTGTCATCAACTTTCAGCTTTGGGAAGAAAATGATTATAACCACAGATTACATCCTGAAAAACTAGTGCAAATTATTGAGCTTTCAGAACGTGTATTAGAACTTCCTGATTTAGAAATAGAAGTGGAATATCAAGGTGAAACAATTGGAAAATTTGGTTTAGATTTTGAAGAGACCCATTTTTTATTAACCAACAAACAGACAGATTGCTTAGCCAAAGAAAAATGTGGTATTCCTGAAGCGAAACCAAAAATGAAACTTTCTGAATTGCAAAATACGTCTTGCTGTACGCCAGAGTCAGGATGTTGCTAACAATTATGAATTTTAAAAATTAAAGAATGTTTCCAAAAATTAACGCATTAATAACAACTTTTGATACAAATTCTATAATTGAAAGTAGAAAAGAAGTATTAAAATCATTAATTACTTATATTCAAGAAAAGGTTTCAAATAAAGAAGAAGTTCGTTTAAACTTTATCTGCACACACAATTCGAGACGAAGTCATTTGTCACAAGTTTGGGCTCAGACGATGGCTCATCACTTTCAGATAAGTTTAGTTTCTTGTTATTCTGGAGGAACAGAAGCAACTGCATTATATCCTAAAGTAGCAGAAACATGTAAACAAATGGGATTTTATGTTCAGATGTTATCTGAAGGAATAAATCCAATTTACAGTATTAAATATTCAGAAAATGAACATCCAATTATTGGTTTTTCAAAATTATATAACCATGCTTTTAACCCAGAAAATCAATTTGCAGCTATCATGACTTGCTCTCAAGCAGATGCTGGTTGTCCATTCATTGCAGGAGCAGAAAAGCGTATTCCAATTACCTATGAAGACCCTAAAGCTTCTGACAACTCACCAGGTCAAACCGAAGTTTATGCAAACAGAAGTTTGCAAATAGCTACAGAAATGTTTTATGTGTTTTCTCAAATAAATAAATAGTAAAATGTCTTCAACCAAAAAACTTAGTTTTCTCGATAGTTATTTAACGCTTTGGATTTTTATAGCCATGGCAGTAGGAGTAGGGGTTGGCTATTTAATTCCATCTGTCCCAGATTATATCCATTCGTTTAGTAGTGGTTCAACCAACATACCAATTGCTATAGGATTGATTTTAATGATGTATCCACCATTAGCTAAGGTTAATTATGCCTTATTACCTAAAATTTTTAAAGATGTAAAAATTCTATCTATTTCATTGGTTTTGAACTGGATTATTGGACCAGTATTAATGTTTATACTGGCGATTACCTTTTTGCAAGATTATCCAGAATATATGGTTGGGTTGATATTAATTGGTTTGGCCAGATGCATTGCTATGGTTTTAGTTTGGAACGATTTAGCAGAAGGAAGCAGTGAATATGGAGCTGGTTTGGTAGCTTTAAATAGTATTTTTCAAGTGTTTGCTTATAGTTTTTATGCCTGGGTATTTATTACTGTTTTACCACCCTATTTTGGGTTTGAAGGAGCCATTGTGGATATTTCTATTGCTACAATTGCCGAAAGTGTGGCTATTTATTTAGGGATCCCTTTTTTATTAGGTTATTTAAGTAGGAAAATATTGGTGAAATTAAAAGGGGAAACCTGGTATAATGAAGTGTATATTCCTAAAGTATCACCTATAACATTGATTGCTTTATTATTTACAATTGTAGTGATGTTTTCTCTTAAAGGGGAACTGATAGTACAAATACCAATGGATGTTGTAATTATTGCCATTCCTCTTTTAATCTATTTTGCATTGATGTTTTTAATCGGATTTTTTATAAGTAAAGCAATGGGAGCAACTTACGATAAAAATGCTGCTATTGCCTTTACAGCTGCTGGAAATAATTTCGAATTAGCCATTGCTGTAGCCATAGCCGTCTTTGGTTTAAATTCAGGACAAGCTTTTACAGGAGTTATTGGACCGTTAGTGGAAGTACCAGCATTAATATTATTAGTACGTGTTGCTTTTTGGTTACGTAAGCGATATTATTAAATCTCTTATTGCAAAGAAAATCATTTATTTATCTTGTATATTTGAGATAACTAAACCAACTTTATTTTAATAAGTGAATCTAATCAAGTATATATTACTTAGTGCATGTTTCATAAATACTTTTTTATGTAATGCTCAAGAATCACTTACAAGTGAACAAGCTTTAAAACAATTTGATTCTATAACTGCAGTTATGGATGAATCATTTTCTGAAAATGATATAAAAACTTTTAGACGCGAATCTTTTTCCGAAAAACAGCTTCAAGTATATCTGTCCCAACATTTTAAACGTATGGATTTATTGCCATATATAGAAGGACATTACAATTTAAAGCTAAATAGATATATGCATTCGGGAAATTGGTTTCGGGAAATAGGGTTTCCTAAAGAATCTATTAAGTCTTGTGAAGATTTTTTTAAATATTATAGAACTATTGAAGATAAGGCAACCGAGTCCGAAAAAAAAGCATTTCTTGAAATGATAACGTTTACTCATAGCATGTTAGCAATAGGCTACTCAAAATTGGGGATGTTTGATCTGGCAAATGCAGAACATAAAAAAAATATTGAGTATACTAAAAACCTAGATGTTATTTCTTATGCTTCTGCTATTAATAATTATGGACTCTATTTTTACTGGTTCAAGAAAGAGTTAGATCCAGCTTTAATGAACTTCAATTTAGCCTATCAGATTACAAACAAACATTTTCCTACCCATACATTAATTGGTAGTATTAGAGATAATTTAGCCGATGTGTATGTAGATCAAGGAAATTATAATGATGCTTTACCATTATATCAAACCAATTTTGAGTTTTATAAAGTGGCACTCGATGAAGAATTATTTACAATAGATGTTCCAAGATTAATAAATGCAGGAAGTCAATTAGTGATTACTTTTATACATATAGGAGAATTAGAAAAAGCGAATCAAGCGTTTAAAGAACTTGAAGCAGTCATGACGAATCGTGATTATATTAAAAGAATTACATCTGATGCTAAACTAACTTTTTTAAATGCCAAAGCGCGTTTGTTTGAAAAACAAAATAACTACAAAGAAGCTTATAATACGGCTAATCTCATAAAGGAATATTCAGATAGTTTGATTAATATATCTGAATTAGCTGGATTAAAATGGCGTGATGAATTGAATAATATCACACTAGATAGGATTTCGTTGAATTTTAAAATAGATAGAATTGAAAAAGAAAACAAAATACGAAGCCAACGGTCTAAACTTTTAATTGTAAGCTTATTATCTTCTTTAGTCCTTATTTTATTGTTATCCTTGTTTTTAAGAAGGCGACAACACCTAATAAATGCAAATAACAAGCAATTACTTGCTGAACAATCTAGAGATTTAATAGCATTAAAAAATGAGCAATTAGAATCTGAAATTGATTCTAAAAAAAGAGATTTATCAGATTTTGCTATTAACCTATCGCAAAATCAAGTTTGGGCAGAATCTTTGGCCGACAAATTGACTACCATAAAAGAAGCGAACCCTAAAGAACAAAGTTTATTACTAGATGATTTAGAGCAATTTATTCAAAATAAAATAACAGTTGATGGTGATACCAAAGAGTTTTATGAACGTCTAGATAAATTAAGTGATTCATTTTATAGCGAACTTACAAGTTTGTTCCCTAATTTAAGTAAAAACGAAATTCGGTTATGTTCTTTAATCCGTCTTAAAATGGACAGTCGAAATATTGCCACACTACAAAACATAACTGTTTCTTCACTAAACACAAGTCGATATCGACTTAGAAAAAAACTTCATTTATCTGAAAATGAAGATTTAGACGATTTTATTCAAAATATATAAATAGCTAATAATTAGCGCTTTAACAAGTTTTATTAGATATTTTTTTAAAACTGTCTATTAATTGTCTATTCCCTGTGCATTATCTGTCTATCTGTATTTCAAGGACTTAAGTGAGTTTTGTTCTACATTCGTTTCATATCAAATTAATCCCATAAAACATTAATAATAGCAACTAATGTATAATCTTAAAATCTTAAAATTATGAAAACGTATGTACTTGGTATTTTATTTTTAGGCTTCACCAACCTTATGATTGCACAAAATGATTTAGCTATTTTAACACCTTCAAATAAAACGGTGTATTCGTCTAGCAAAACAGTTCTTAATGCTGATTATTTAAATACAGTTACTCATCAAGATTTTTCAAAAAAGATTGAAAAACTTCAAAATCTGGTTGCTAATTACGATATTAAAAGCTCAGAGGTTTATCAATCAAAAAGTAATGGTAGCTATACAGTTAATTTTAAAGAAGGGAATAACCTTATAACTGCTGTTTATAACAAAAAAGGAAATTTAGAGAGTTGTGAAGAAAGTTATCAAGCTATTAAGTTGCCTTTCACTATTAGTTCAGATTTAATGAAAGAATATCCTAAATGGTCAATTAAAGAGGTGAAATGCGATATTACTTATACCGAAAATAAAGAGCGTACAATTATTTATAAAGTGTCGATTAATAAAGACAATAAAACAAAAAACATTACTATTAAAGTATAATCATTACCCTTAGTTAATTATTGAGAAAAGCGGAATTTAATTTTTTGAATTCCGTTTTTTATTTATTCAATAATTAATTTCTGACCAATACGTAACGTGCTGTTTCGACTCATATGATTGCTTTTACATAGAGCAGCAATACTTGTGCTATTTCTAGATGAAATACGTGACAAAGTATCTCCTTTTTTTACAATATAAACACGAGCTGGTTTGTTCATACTAGCAATAGCAGCTTCCTCAGTAGAAAATATTTCTAAATGACTTTGGCGTTTACTATTATGTAATTCTGGACGTGTCCAAGTTTTAGTAATCCAAAGATCTTTAGCTCGAACGTTATTGTTCTCATCAAAATCTAATAGAGATTCTGGGTGCACAGGAATGCCTTTGTATGTCATTTCTAAATGTAAATGACTCCCTCTAGCATTTCCAGAAGTACCACCTTTACCTAAATAAGAACCAGCTACAACAGTATCATTTTCCTTAACACCATAACGAGATAAATGGGCATATAAAGTTTCTAAACCATTATGATGTCTTACAACAACCGTTCTTCCGTGTCCAGAACTATAATTAGCAAATCGAACCACTCCATCAAACATAGCAAACAAACTGTCTCCAGTTATTAAATCGATATCGATGCCTTTATGAGCACGACCTTTTCGCCAACCATAACGTGAGGTTATTACTTTGCTTCTTGAAATAGGAGAGATGTAATTTGAATCTTTAAATTGAATGTGTAGAGGAAATTTTTCCTCAGTATTATAATCTATTTTTATTTTACTAGTATCCCAATATTCTGCAGTTATATCTACTGCGTTTTCTTTGCTGTTTAAAGTCGTTAAATAGTGACTTAAACTGTCTATTAATGCGGATGATTCTGGTGTGTTAAATTCAGGGGATAAATTTTGTGAAAATGAATTGAAGGATAAACACAAAATAATTAGGGCAATAATTGTTTTCATATATTATTAATTGTCAAATTACTAACTTTACTTTTTAGTAAATTTGGCGTTGATTTACATTTCTTCTCGACGAAAATAATAAAAACAACGATTAAAAACACATTGTATTGTATTTTGGACTTGTTTTTTGATAATATTTAACATTTTTTGCACCCTAATAATTGATAAAATGTTGATTATCATTTGATTAATTTATATTAGAATAATTGAAATTTAACACACTTTCTCATATCAATGTCTATGTGGTATGTCTTTTAAAAAAAACCATCGTCAAGAATAACAAACTAGTAATTCATTATTCCATAAAAATTCAATATGTAGTTAATTAGTTTTATTAATTTTATAAGACATAACATATGTTTTCTAATTAGAAACTATGAGTCAACCTAAAAGTGGTGTATTAATTATCCTTTCGTTCTTTTCATTTTATGTTATTTGGGGTTCTACCTTTTTATTAAATAAGATTGTAGTTTTAGAAGTGTCCCCATTATTATTAGCATCTATACGATTTCTATTGGCTGGAGGACTTATAATTATTATCTCAAAACTCTTAAAACTGTCGTTAAAAATATCAAGTCAACAACTTAAAACTGCATCATAGCAGGATTTTTATTTTTGGTTTATGGAAATGGTGTTTTTGTTTGGGCATTTAACAATTTACTTAAAGTAGTTTCTGCAGAGAAAGTTTCTACATCTGCTTATGTAAATCCAGTTATTGCTTCATTTTTAGGATGGTATGTTTTAGATGAATATATTTCTTTACAGAATATTTTAGCTGTATTTATTCTTTTAATGGGTGTTTATTTTATTAATTCTAAGAAAAAGTTTGCCATATTTAATAGGTTCAGAAATAAATAACATCTAATGACTTTAAAAATTGATAAAAACAAGCCTATTCTTCTAACTTTTTAGCTACTTTGTATCATTAACCGAATTAACAAGACAAATCATGCATTCACCAGAAAATATTTATAACATATCTATTAACAGTCTTACTGGAAAACCAATCGACCTAACTGATTTTAAAGGAAAGAAAATTCTTTTTGTAAATACAGCTTCAAAATGCGGATTTACTGGACAGTATACTCAACTACAAGAGCTTTCCGATACTTATAAAGACCAGCTTGTCGTTATAGGAGTACCGTGTAATCAGTTTGGAGGGCAGGAACCAGGAGATGCTAAAGACATCGAATCGTTTTGTCAGGTGAATTATGGTGTAACTTTTTTAATTACAGAAAAGGTCGATGTAAAAGGAGAGAGGCAACATCCTTTATATTCTTGGTTGACGACAAAAGATTTGAATGGTGTTAAAAATTCTTCAGTTAAATGGAACTTTCAAAAATATTTAATTGATGAACAAGGTCAGTTAATAGATTATTATTATTCAATTACAAAACCAAATAGTTCTAAAATCAAGAAGCATTTAAAATGAAAAAATTTCAGCTTGTTATTGTTTTTCTTATTATCAACTTTGCTGCTTTAGGAATTGGAAGTTGGCTTATGGGAACCGGTCCAACTTCAGATTGGTATATAGAACAGAATAAAGCACCATGGACGCCACCAGGTTGGGTTTTTGGAGCTGCTTGGTCTACCATAATGATTTGTTTTGCGATCTATATGGCCATTTTGGTTAAGATAAAACCTTATACATTTATTATTGGATTATTTACCATTCAATTTTTATTAAATGTATCATGGAATTATATCTTTTTCAATCAGCATTTGGTCACATTTGGTTTAATAATAATCGTTCTACTTACTCTAGTAATAACACTATTTTTAATTAAATACAAAACTATATTAAAAACTGCAACATGGTTAATTGTTCCTTACTTTATATGGTTATTAATTGCCACGAGTTTAAATGCCTACATACTTTTCAATAATTAAGATATTGCTAAAGATTTTCAATTAAAGAACTCTATAATAGTTGCATTACATCGAAGCTTTTGCACCTTTTTTTCATTTCATCGTAAAATTATTTCATTCATAAGATTTTTTATGAAGCTATACATCTAAATATATAGTTTTAAACGAATTATATAAGTAATGTCTCATGAAAAAAGTCCTATTTATTTTTTGTATCTCTTGTTTCTTTAGTTCAAATGTTGAATTATTTGCTCAAGACTCAGCCGATGTTCTAGAAGAAGTTCCATTCGATTTCATGACTAGAAGCCCAGTTTACGATTATTCTGAAAAAGACTTAAGCAACGTAGACACCATTCCTAGTTTTACAACTCAAGAAAACAAATTAAAAATAACAGGAACCATTTTCCAAAGTGATGGGGTTACTCCAGCTAAAGATGTCATTCTTTTTATTGAACAACCAAACGAAAATGGTGAATACAATTTAAAATTTGAAAACGAAAAACGTTATGTAGAACACAGAGGCTGGATTAAAACCGACGCTAACGGACATTATACATTTTACACATTTATTCCAGGTTCTTATAGACATAGTAAGGAATTGAGACACATCCATCCTATAATTAAAGAAGCTGGAAAGACAGAATACAAATTAAATACCTTGATTTTTGCTGATGATCCTTTCTTAACAAAGGCTTGTAAAAAAAGATTAAAGAAAAAAGGGGTTACAAGTATTCTTACTACCTTAAAGAAAGACGATATGTATGTTGCAAATTATAATATTGTACTTAAAGTAGAGAATGCAGTCAAATAATAACATTCTTAATAATATAATAAAAAAGCAGTCTATATTTAGACTGCTTTTTTATTGAACAACATTTAACAACCTCCAACAAGCTCGACAGTTAAAATTCCAGATTTCTGATGCACCTTAAACGGAATCTCCTCTAATGTACATCGTGGTTCAATAGTAAATCTAATAAGCCCAGTTACTTCAAAGTCCTTTTCTGATATAACCTGTATGGGTAGTTTATAAGTTGTGTTATCTCTAACCCAATTAACAGTACCATTTATTAAGTGATGAGAGTCGAATTCTTCAACAGATTGTGGTACTTCTATCAAATGGTCTTCTGTAGTTAGCATATTGCTTTCATCTATTGTCATGCTGAATTTTCCTTTAAATTCCCTTTTAGCATGTGGAGACACAAAATGGGCATCTCCTTTTAAAGTAATAAAAACAACCAATTGTTGGGCATCTGTTTCGGTATGTTCAATTTTTAAGTCCAAATGATATGGACTATGAGGATTATAAGGTTCTTTAAAAGCAAGTGGGTTTAAAGGTAAATTAACTTCAGTAGAAGTAATTTCGGCTTCAGAAGAAGCAATTGCTTTAACGGGATCTTCATTTTTTGTACTGCAACTCAAACATAATAAAACGAAAGAGCATAAAATTAATCTGTTCATTATTTAGATTGTATTTATGATTAATAATTGAAGTAAAACTATTCGAATTCCATTTTAAAAGTGTCAAAAAAATGTAAAAGAAGTGCAAACAGTTTCTAAAAGTCATGAATTTGTCAGTTATTTACAGTTAAATGAACAAAAGTAGCACATCCATACTTAGTAGTATTATAATCATTATAATATCTCTTTGGTTCCTCAATGATTCTAAAGATACAGACAAAATGTTTGATGAAAGAGTCAAAGTATCTTTGCGTTCTGTAGGCAATCAATTATTGCTTATCAATCAAGATACGACTTCTTTAATTTTACCAATAATAGCTTTAGAGGAAAATAAATACCAATTATCATTTCAAGAGCCCTTGTCTTTTGAACCTGAACAATTAGTTTCTATTATTGATGCTTCCTTCCAAAAGGCAAAACTACCAAGCAACTATTTGGTAGAAACAGTTCAATGTGAAGCACAAGAAGTAGCCTATAGTTACCAGGTATTAAATACTATAGAAAACAGTATTGTTCCATGTGTTGGAAGGATTTTACCTGAAAGTTGTTACACCATCGAGGTATTATTTACAGATTTAAAGCTTAGCTCAAACAAACCAATTGTTTATTATGCTTTACTAATTTGTGGGTTTATTGTTCTTATTTTAGGTGTTTATAAAAAGAAAAAGATATTAGAATCTGTTCCTGAAGATTTTGCGACACTCGGAAATTTTAAATTCTATCCAGAACAGAATAAACTAGTCATGCAAGCTAAAGAAATCAGTCTCTCTAAAAAAGAATGCGAACTTCTGGAAATTTTTGTTGCTAATCCAAATCAGATTATTAAACGCGACGAACTTACCAAAAAAGTATGGGAAGACCATGGGGTGTTTGTAGGAAGAAGTTTAGATACCTATATCTCAAAATTACGTAAGAAATTAGAAGCAGACAGAACCATTAAAATAACAAATGTCCATGGTGTAGGTTATAAGTTGGAAATGAATAACTGATTTTTAATCTCTTTTATATAGTAGTTATTGTGGATAATTAGATATAAGGAAATGAGATAAATTAAATAACTTAAAGGAATTATAAGTAATAAAACAATAATAGATACTGATACTTTAACACATAATTGTGCTAATTTGAGCTAAGTAAGCTTACCTTTATAGAATAACTTATTTAGTCTGCTTTTCGTTTTTTAATTTTCAATCAACATTATTAAAATTCCTGCATTCATAATAATTTATATCGTAGAATAATAGACCTTTACTTGTCAAGACTTTTAGGATTTGCTAAATCCCTTCCTTTCCAAAAGAACCATCTTCATAATTATCTTCTCTTAGAATTACGAAACTTCAATGCAACTTAATATGAATAAATATATTAAGCTATTGGATACATAAATGCTTTAAATTAATACCAAGTAATCCTATGGAAAACCCTAGATTTTCAAGAACAACTGATATAGATTTTTCAAAAACATTAAGAAAAAGAGTCAATACATATTTCAAAGAAAATAATATAAGTAGAAAAGGCAATACCAATATGGTTGTAAAAACAATTGTAATGGTTTCTCTTTTTTTTGTGCCTTTAATTTTGCTTTCAACAGGATTAGTAACAAGTATTTGGCTACTATTTACATTGTATTTAATAAGTGGATTTGGAATGTCAGGTATTGGTATGGGAGTTATGCACGATGCCATCCATGGGTCTTATTCTAAAAATAAAAACATCAATACCTTACTGGGTTACACTTTTAATTTAATAGGTGCAAATGCCAAGATATGGAAAATTCAACACAATGTTTTGCATCATACTTACACCAATATTGATCATGCAGATGACGATATTAACACCCCGTTTTTTCTACGATTTTCACCCAACGCCAAACACCATTGGTCACAAAAATTCCAGCATGTTTATATCTGGTTTTTTTATGCAATATCTACCTTATTCTGGATTACAGCTAAAGATTTTGTACGCTTAAAACGCTATAAAGACATGGGGTTATTGCTCAAAAAGAACGAATTTAGTAAAGGACTATTTAGCATGACTGCTTGGAAACTGTTTTATTATTCTTATGCATTGGTATTACCCATTATTATGTTGCCATTTGCTTGGTGGGTTGTATTATTAGGGTTTTTAAGCATGCATATAATAACAGGTCTTATGGTGAGTATTGTGTTTCAAATAGCACACATCATGCCTGAAACAGACTTCCCTTTACCTAATGAAAAAGGCATGATGAAAAACGAATGGTACAGACATCAATTTGAAACTACAAGCAATTTTGCACCTAAAAGCAGATTGTTATTCTGGCTTATAGGAGGTTTAAATTATCAGGTAGAACATCATGTATTACCAGATGTATGCCATGTCCATTATAAAAAAATAAACCATATTGTTGCCAAAACAGCTAAAGAATTTGGTATGCCTTATCATGTTAAGAAGAGTATTTTTCATGCCATAATAGACCATACTAAAATGCTTAGATTATTAGGAAGCAAGCAAACTGTTAGTATCACATAATAAACAATGAACACTATTTTAAAAATATTCAAAATGATAATAAAAAAGATAATAAATAAATTAATGAACTCTAATAATAAAAATGACATGAAAGAAGGTACTGTAAAGTTTTTTAACAATTCAAAAGGATTTGGTTTTATTAAGATTAAAGACTCCGAAGAGGAAGTTTTTGTGCATTCAACGAACCTTATTGATAATATTAAAGAAAATGATCAAGTAACATTTGACGTTGAAAAAGGAGATAAAGGTATGAACGCTGTAAACGTAAGTTTGATGTAACACTAGTTACATTGCAATTAAATGAAAACCATCTAAACAGATGGTTTTATTATTATAGTAACCTTTTATTACGGCTTCCAACATCATATTACATCAAGAGACGGTTTAAAATCTCAATATAATATTAAAAAAAAAAAACAGAATAAAAGATGTAACTTTATAACACAAAAACACCTGATACTTTTTATCTTAAAAAGTATTAATTAATTTTAATTAATCCATAATCCGAAACAACATGAATGTCAAAAGCGTTAAAGCATACGGAACAGATTCGGCAGAAGCCGATTTGAAACAATTTAATATCAATAGAAGAGAAGTCGGTTCTAAAGATGTCGAAATAGACATTCTTTTTTGTGGCGTCTGTCATTCCGATTTACATTTTGCCAAAAACGATTGGGGCATGACACAGTATCCTGTAGTTCCTGGTCATGAAATTGTTGGTAAAGTCACTCATGTTGGAGAAGGGGTTTCTAAATACAAAAAGGACGACCTGGTAGCTGTTGGCTGTTTGGTAGATTCTTGTAGAACCTGCGCCAATTGCAAAGACGATTTGGAACAATACTGCTCGGTAGGATGGGTTGGTACCTATGGTGGTTACGACAAACATTTAGATACCACAACTCATGGTGGATATTCAGAAACAATAGTTGTCGATGAAGCCTTTGTACTCAGGGTGCCTGAAAACTTAGATAAGGCAGGTATTGCACCAGTATTATGTGCAGGAATTACAACCTGGTCGCCATTACGTCATTGGAAAGTTGGTAAAGGGAGCAAGGTGGCTGTTGTCGGTCTTGGAGGCCTAGGACATATGGCCATTAAACTAGCTCATGCTTTAGGAGCTCATGTAACTTTGTTTTCTCGATCTAATAATAAAACGGTGGATGCCAAGAATCTTGGTGCAGATGAAGTGATTATTTCTACAGACGATGTTCAGATGGAAAAAGCTATGGGACGTTTCGATTTGATTATTGACACTGTTCCATATGCTCATGATTTGAATCCTTATGTTAGCACTTTAACAACTAATGGTACTTTGGTAGTGGTTGGTTATTTAGGGCCATTAGACCCAATGTTAGTAACCGTTCCAATGATTATGGGACGTAAATCGGTTGCAGGCTCTTTAATTGGTGGTATTGCTGAAACTCAGGAATTATTAGATTTCTGTGGCACCCATAACATTACTTCAGATGTTGAAGT
Organism: Flavobacteriaceae bacterium LYZ1037; assembly: GCA_003144015.1. Taxonomy (GTDB): domain Bacteria; phylum Bacteroidota; class Bacteroidia; order Flavobacteriales; family Flavobacteriaceae; genus Xanthomarina. Next base: position 166,242 of record QFWS01000007.1, read on the forward strand.
TATCAAAATTCAAGATATCAATACTGCTTACAAACGCATGCTGAAAAGCGATGTAAAATACCGTTTTGTAATTGATATGAAATCGTTAAAAGATTAAAAATAAATAGGGACTTGCTTAGGTTGTTTGGTTGTTTCTTAGAAACAAGTAGAGTTCTGTTTTAATGAGCTAGACTTTTTAGTATGCTATAATTTAAAAAAATACAGTACCTTACAGTCTAAAAATCAAGCCAATGCCATTATTTTTAGATTTACATGAACTTCCTGAAGGTATTACAGCTGCCCATGTTGCAGAAATGCATCAAGTCGACTTAGATCTTGAACATAAGTATAATTGCAGAGGTTTAACTTATTGGTGTGATGAAAAACGAAAAGCAGCCTTTTGTTTAATAGAGGCACCTAATAAGCAAGCGTTAATAAACTTGCACGAAAACGCTCATGGAGCGATACCAACACGTATTATTGAAGTAAACGATACCATTGTGGAATCTTTTTTAGGGCGTATTCAGGACCCTGAAAAATCTAAAAATGTAAAGCTTAACATCATTAACGATCCGGCTTTTAGAACCATCATGGTGGTTAAAATAAAAAATAAAAGTTTAAGAGACTCCAATATAAACATTTTAAAAGCTGCCCTAAGAGGCTACTCTACATCTATTAAATCCATAACCACACAATTTAATGGACGCCTAGTAAAACAAGAGGTTAATTTCTTCCTAATATCCTTTGAATCTGTTTCAGATGCCATTCATTGTGGAATAAAAATTCAGCAAACTCACAATAGAGTCATTACTCCAGATTTAGAATTTAAAATTGGGTTAAGTGCTGGAATTCCCGTAACAGATAAAGAGGGTATATTTGAAGATACCATAAAAACTTCCGATTATTTAAGCGATATCGCTAAAGGCGATTATTCCATAACAACTGCTATTAAAGATCTTTATGAAGGAGAAAACCAAAATAATTCAATTCCTAAAATTAAAAATATTCATGTATTAAATAGTAAGGAAGAAGTCTTTATGAGGCAATTAATGGCATATACCGAAAAAATATGGTCACATACTACGACTAGTGTGAGCGATTTTGAAGAAAATTTAGGCTATAGTAAATCACAATTATTTCGTACCATGAAAAACTTGGTTGGCAAATCACCTAATATATTTTTAAGAGATTATCGCTTAAATAAGGCGCTGGAATTATTGCAAAAGCAAGGACGTAATATTTCTGAAGTTGCTTACCAAACAGGGTTTAGTAGTCCTGCTTATTTCTCAAAATGTTTTCATAAAAAATTTGGAGTTCTTCCTTCTAATGTTATTTTCAAATAATTAAAGCATTGTATTACAAATAGTTATCTATTAATTTATTCGTGGTCTAAAATTCCTTTTAATTGGTCTAAATGTAGAATGATGAAAAAATCTTCTATGCTACTTTTGATGAAAACCAAATAAACATCAAATTATGAAGACATCATTAATAGGGATTTTGATTTTTGGATTATTTATCTCTGTGAACAAAATACAAGCCCAAACGGCCGAGGTAAAAGTAGATTTAATACAAAATGAGTTTCCAGAAGCAAAACAGGAAGTCATGGAAACCTTTGGAGGTATTGCACAAAGCATTCTCGATGGAGATATGGATAAATTAATTTCTTATCATGCTTATAGTTCAAAATTTACAGAATTTAAAAATGGTGCTCCAAGAAATGGTAGTGAGGCTAATGAAGCTCACGAACGGAATGTATTTGGCGCAGTAACCGAAGTGGTGAAATTTGAAGCAAAAGATTTAAAAATTGCTGTTTATGGCGATGTTGCAAATCTCACTTTTCACTCAGATTTTGAATTAAAATTTGGAGACGACCTCGTAATTGTAAACGACCAAATAACTCTATTATTCGTGAAAACGGACGATGGGTGGAAATTAGTACATGAGCATCATTCTCCATTAGCCAAATAAGAGACTTAATATAAACCAGCTATAATTAAAAACATGTAACATGAAAAATTCAGTAAAAAAAATCGCTCCCAAGATCTTAGAAGCTTTTGATTCGCAATTACAGGGCAACCTAATATTACCAGATCATACAGCATATCACAGCACAAGGAGCGTGTTTAATGGAATGATAGACAAACATCCTGGAGCTATTGCCATGTGTGAAACAGTAACTGATGTTCAAACATCGGTAAACTTTGGTAGAGATCATAATGTGCTAATAGCAATAAGAGGTGGAGGTCATAATGGTGGTGGATTGGGAATATGCAATGACGGGTTAGTAATCGATTTGTCGGGGATCAAGTTTGTGGATGTAAATACCTCCAACCAAACTGTAAAAGTTGGTGGTGGAAATATCTGGAACGAAGTCGATCAAGCAACACATGAACTTGGTCTTGCTATCCCTTCAGGGATGATTTCTAGTACCGGAGTTGGTGGTTTAACACTTGGTGGTGGTGTTGGTTATTTAACACGAAAATATGGGCTAACTATCGACAACCTTTTAGAAGCAGAGATGGTCTTGGCTGACGGTCGTTTTGTGACTGTAAACAAAGACGAATATACCGATTTGTTCTGGGCCATTCGTGGTGGTGGTGGCAACTATGGTGTAGTTACCTCTTTTACATTTCAAGCACATCCGGTTAAAATAATTAAAGGTGGTCCAACCTTATGGCCTATAGAACGCGTAGAAGAAATCATGGCGTGGTATGACACCTTTATTCAAGAAGGTTCTGACGATTTAAATGGATTTATAGCAACCATGGTTATACCAGAATCGCCTTTCCCAGAGTTTTTACATAATAAAAAATTCTGTGCAATAGTGTGGTGCTATGTAGGAGATCCGAATGCTTTTGATGATTTGTTTCAACCTGTACTAGACCTCAATCCAGTTTTTGCACATGTTGATGACATGCCGTATCCGGCGTTACAAAGTATGTTCGATGGTATGTTTCCTTCAGGCATGCAATGGTATTGGAGAGCCGACTTCTTTAACAACTTAACACCACAGATTTCAGCACAACATTTAAAGTACGGTTCAGCCATTCCAACTGTATTATCTCAAATGCATTTATATCCTATCTCTGGAGCAGCTAGTAGAGTAGGTGCCGAAGACACACCATGGGCTTATAGAGATGCTAAATATGCTGGGGTGTATGTTGGTGTGGATCCAGATCCTGATAATGCCACACTAATTACTAATTGGTGCAAAGATTACTTTAATGCCTTACATCCGTATTCGGCTGGTGGTGCTTATTCTAATTTTATGATGGATGAAGGTCAGGAACGGGTTCAGGCAAGTTATAAACATAATTACGATAGATTGGTTAAAATTAAAGGCATTTATGATCCTGAAAACCTATTTCGTGTCAACCAGAATATCAAGCCTTGAGGTAGTTATTAAATATTAGAAAATTATAGTTGTACATCTCGTATTTACACGTACTTTTGCGCCCTCAAATAAAATTGGTATGAAGCGCATAAATGAATACAAGAAACTCTATGGTATTGAAAACAACCTCGATTTAAAGACATTAAAAAAGAGGTATCGTGATCTGGTTAAAGAATGGCATCCAGACAAGTTTCAAAATGGGGACGCCTTACAGGAAGAGGCTGAGTTGAACAGCCGTAAGATTATTGATGGGTATCATTTTTTAGTAAGTATTGCCCCAGAAACCATTGCTTCTAATTTAGAGAATTATACCGAGACCATTACCAATTCGGGTATTGCAGACTATATTCATAAAGGGTTGTTGCTAGAAATTACTTTTCAGGATGGAACCACATACGAATATTTTGGGGTTACTAAGCCAGTGTATATTAAAATGATAAACAGCGATAAACTCAACCGATTTGCAAAACGTAATATCTATCCTAATTACATCTATAGAAAGTCTAAACGTACACTTGAAGAAGCTTAGTTAGTTATTTAAAACCATCATAAAAACAGGGGTATCATAAGGTTTTCTTTATGATACTTTTTTATGCGTTAGTTTTAATGTAGGATCGTACAACTAGCTATTTTTAACAGGTATGGCTTTTAGCTGGATGATACCCAAAGTATCCATCGCTTTTATAATTAAATAGGTGATGTCTATCTCGTACCATTTCACTCCAAAATTGGCACTACTGGCATGTTTGTGGTGGTTGTTATGGTAGCCTTCACCCATCATAAGAAAATCGAAACGGAAGAGGTTTTTGCTGGTGTTTTTCATCTTAAAATTCACATAGCCATAGATATGTCCAAACCAGTTGATAATCACCCCATGAATAGGCGCCATTAAAACAGCAATAGGTAATAACAACCATTGCCAAGGAGCCGTTACAAAAAACGCAAAGAACAAAACATAACCAGTAATCCAAAGAAGTCTGGAAATACGGGAACTGGCAAAGGTGTCAAAGCTTTTCCATTGTGGGACGTTTTTAGTGAAACGCGCATCCACAGGAACACGTTGTTGATTGATATCCTGATAAATGGTTTTGGTTTTCCACATCATTGCTAATAAATTGGCATCGTACTTTGGGGAATGTGGGTCTTTTTCGGTATCGGTATAGGCATGGTGCATGCGATGCATGATGCCATAACCATAGGCACTTAAATAACTAGAGCCTTGAAACACCCAGGTTAATACAAAGGTGATACGCTCCATGGTGTTAGACATGGTAAATACTTGATGTGCTGCATAACGATGCAAAAAGAATGACTGAAAGAACAAGCCTCCATACCATAGTACCAAAACAAAAATAACGATAGTCATACCTTTTTTTTGCAAAGATAATCTGAAGAATGGAAGCAAACAATGAACCTAAATCAATAAAACACGGTTACAAACGCTTCCGAATCCTGCTTAAAGCCTGTGCTGTAACTCCAATATAAGAGCTGATGTATTTGAGTGGAATGACTTTTAAAAGTTCTGGACGTTCTTTAAATAATTTTAAATATCGTTCTTCGGCTGTTAAGTTTAATAGGTTTTGTTCGCGTTTGGACTTTATTAAAAAGAGGCGTTCGGCAGTAAGCCTGCCAATTAAATTGCCTATTTGTGTTTGTTTGTAGACTTCTTGCAAATCGTTATAACTAATACTTAAAATGGTGGTATTGGTGAGTGCTTGCAGCTCGTAAGCAGAAGGTGTTTGGGTTAAAAAGGAATCGTAAGCAGAGATAAACTGGTCTTTGAAACTAAAGCCAAAGGTGATTTCTTTATCTGGGTTTTCTTTAGGAATATAGACACGTACGACACCAGTTTCAATAAAGGAGATATGGTTCTCTATGTCGTTTAGTTTTAAAAAGACCTCTTTCTTTTTAATAACTCGACGTTGTAATTTTGATGTAAAAAAGTGCCAGTCTGTTTGAGAGATGGACGCTATTTGGTCTAAGTATGCTTTTATTTGTTGCAAGTCTTGAGTGCTTTATTGTTTAAAAGTATGGCGTTGTTCTTGGGTTACGGAAGCATTTAGTAACAGGTTGAAAGTTTTAATGGTATTAAAGTCTTTGGTAATAGCACTAGAAACAGCCAGCCCAGAAATGCCAGTATTTAAAATGGCTACCACATCTTCTGTGGTGATGCCTCCAACACCAATAATTGGAGTTTGCGTATTTAAGGCTTCTATAATGGTTGTATATCCATTTAATCCTAAAACAGGTGGTAAAGCGTCTTTGGTGGATGTGAATCTAAAGGGACCTAAACTGATATAATCGACTTCTTTTGTAAGTAGTGTTTCGGCATCTTGTAAAGTGTTGGCAGTACCGCCAATAATCTGCCAAGAGTATAGATATTTTCTTGCTATGCTAGGGCAGGTGTCTGCTGGGCCTAAGTGGACACCATCTGCTTTTACCTCTATGGCTATTTTATAATGGTCGTTGATTATTAGTCTGGTTTGAAAATGAGAAGTGATGTCTCTAGCTTCTTTAGCGAGCTTTAAAAGTTTCTTTTCTGAGACTTTCTTATAGCGTAGCTGCACCAATTCGGCACCCGAAGTACAGGCTTTTTGGATGTTATCTAGAAGCTCTTTTGGGGAGTTTCCTTGAGAGATATAATGTAGTTTAGGGATAATCATGTTTTGACGCTTGTGTGAGGCGCAAAAATACGATTATTAAATAACTATATAGGTTTTTGATTATATCCTGAAAATAGCTATTTAGGACAAGACAGAAATCTGAAATATAATTTTTGGATTACGTTCATTTCACTCGAAGTGACGTTTGTATGGTGTTTGGTTGAAGAGATTTCTCGACAAGCTTGGAATGAGAAGATTGTTTTTGCTTCTCGATACAATTTGTTCATGCCTCACAAATCACTCGAAGTGACGTTTGTTTTCGGTTTCAATTTACTAACTTACGTGTTAGAAACGTTGTACACATTTTGACTCATTGAGAAACCATTAAAACAATAGATATGAAAATTAACAAAAAAAGTATTCCAATAGCAATGGAAGGACCTGAAACTGTAATGCGAACTCAAGATAACTTTGGCGGAATGACAATCTGTTTTAACGAATTGCCAAAAGGAACGGATTTTACACCTTTACTGAATGGACTGAATAATGACAGTTGCCACTGTCCTCATTGGGGCTATGTTTTGAGTGGCAAACTCCTTGTAAAATATGACGACGGAAAAGAAGAAATTCTTTCTGAAGGTGACGTTTATTATCTTCCAAACGGACACACAGCAATTGTACAAGAAGATATAAAATTGATTGAGTTTAGTCCTTCTAAAGAATTTAGTGAAGTAATGACACACGTTGGAAAAAAAATGGCTGAATTAGGCGGATAATAAGGCCAGCTAACAACATCCGAATAAATTAATTAGTTGGTAAAAGCTTTCTTTCGAAAATTGTTTAGGCTAGTTTGTCCTCGTTTGAAGTGGAGTTTACGGGTGTTTACTTCTCGATACGATTTGTTCATGCCTTATAAATCACTCGAAGTGACGTTTGTGTTCGGTTTGAATTTGCTAACTTAGAAGCAGGAATACGCCACGAATGATTTAGAAGATGGTTGTGTATAGAAATGACCAACCATTGACCCATGATAACATTCTTTAGATTATCGACAATTAGTTTTGAAGAACAAAACCAAATGTCCAGTGGATATTTGATTGAGATAGTTGCTTACGAGCTTAACCAATACAAATTTAAAAACCATGATTAAGTTTTTTAGGACAATTAGACAAAAGATGTTACATGAAAATAAGTTCAGCAAATTTTTACTTTATGCTATTGGTGAGATTGTACTTGTGGTGATTGGGATTTTGATTGCTTTGCAGATTAATAATTGGAATGAAAACAATAAACTACAAAAACAAGAAAAACAGATTTATGTTGAACTAAAAAGCGACTTGATTCAGACTAAGAAGGATATTGAAAACACGGCTATTCAACATAAGAAAGCAGCCAAATTAACCCAACAACTTATATTTGATATACAGCGTAAAGTAGCGTATTCTGATACTGTTTATCGTGAATTTGTTAGCTCTAATTGGGACAGACAAATTATACCTAAAACAAGTGCTTTTGAGAATTTAAAAAACGTTGGTTTAAATATTTTATCTAACGATAGCCTTCGAATGGATTTAACAAACCTGTATCAATTAGAATTAAAGCGTTTTGATGATGAATTGGGATTAAGTAGCTCTAATGATAACATAAAAAAACTATTATACCCTTATATAGAAAAATACCTTTACGCAGATATTGAGGAGACAAAATCCTGGGGATTTAAGCATACGGACAGCATTGTAGTTCCAAATTTAATAATAAAAGATTACGATGTTTTTCTGATAGATAATAGTCTAATAAAAGCATTGCAACTTACTTTATATAATAGAAATAGGAAAGTAGATTTAGAAACAGAAACAATTATAAAGATTGATGAAACTATTAAACGAATAGATAAAGAGTTTGACAAATTGAATAAATAATGCAAGTAGAGCAATATGGTACTACTACATAACTAATTTCTTACCCATGTTTAAATTATATATTATACCTTTAATATTAGTGAGCTTGATAGTAATAAGCTGCAATAACACAAAAAACGAAACATATAATCTTGCTGAAATTAAAAATTTGCAAAAAGAAAACGACAGCTTGAAAAACATGTTGCTACCAAATAATGTTCCTATGAAAAATCAAATTAACACATTCCTTACTTTTCAAGATAATAACGCAGAAAATGCCATGAATTTTTATGTGGAATTATTCGACAATTCCAAGATTATCGAAGTCGTACGTTGGGGGAAAGAAGGCCCCGTTGAAGAAGGGAAAATAATGCATGCCACATTCAGTTTAAATGGGAGCTTGTTTATGTGTAGCGACAGTCCGCCTATTCACAATTGGAACTTTAGCCCAGCCGTTTCGAATTATATTGACTGTGAAAATGAAAGCGAGCTTGAAAGGCTGTTTTCAAAGTTATCTGAAAACGGTAATGTAACAATGCCATTGAACAACTATGGTTTCAGCCAAAAATTTGGCTGGGTAATTGACCAATTCGGTGTATCCTGGCAATTGAACTTACAATAAAAAAAACCGTCAATAATATTAGTTTGTACTCGAAAAAACCTTCGAGTTATCTTTTGGTCCATTTTTTTACTAACTTAGATGTTTAGTTACGCAACTGCCCTTATAGTAGCTACTTAGCCTTTATTAATGCAATCAATAAGATTCCTGTTTAGGGACATAGCATATGATAAAGTTTAATAATAAACACGATTTAAGTTTACGGAAAAAATACAACAGTAAAGATCAAGACCAATGAAAAAAATGACAACCGTTCTTTTCGCATTTTTTTTTATAACAACACTAAATGCACAGACCTTTCCAAGGGAAGATTGGACCTACAATACAAATTATGAAACCAATGGTTGGGATGCTTCTAAGTTAAAAAACTATAAACAATTTCTAATTGACAGTACACAAATAACAGGTCTTGTTATAGTCCATCAAGGAGAAATAGTGTTTCGATATGGAGACATTAAAGAAAACTCTTATATCGCTTCTTGTCGCAAAAGCATTTTAGCCATGCTTTATGGTAAGTATGTGGAAAATGGACAAATCAAATTAAACAAAACCTTAAAGGAACTGCAAATTGATGATATAACTGAACTGTCTGAACTTGAAAAATCTACCACAATAAACAATATTATTTCGGCAAGATCTGGAGTTTTTTTAAGAGGGTCTAATCTTGGTGATGATAGAAAATACGCTCCCGAAAGAAACTCTAAAAAGCCTGGAACCTATTGGCTATATAATAACTGGGACTTTAACGTAGCTGGATTTATATTTGAAAAAGAAACAGGATACAATATTTATGATGAAGTAGAAAAACAATTAGCCATCCCTTTACATATGCAAGATTGGGATAGAAGTTTACAACGGAAACGTGGAGACTTAACCATTTCTAAATATCCTGCTTATCATATGTGGTTTTCTACAAGAGACATGGCAAGGGTAGGGTTGCTCATGCTTAAAAAGGGCAAATGGCAAGAGAAACAGTTGCTTTCTGAAAAATGGGTAGCTGAAATGACATCTCAAATCACGACTTCGACTGAAGTGGAAAACAATACTTTAAAAAGTACGGATGTTGACTTTGGCTATGGCTACATGTGGTGGCTTTGGGAAAACATAACGGACAACAAGTTTAAAGGAGCCTATTCTGCATTTGGGGTATATGGACAGAGCATAACCATCTATCCAGAAATTGATGTTGTTGTAGCATATAAAACGAAGGGAATTTATGGGAGGTCCAACGACTTCGGAACTCAGATAAAGATTCTTAAAAAAGCTGTTAATAATTTTAAAAATCAATAATTACTTCTCACATCATTAATGACTAGAATGAAATTGTTGTTTTTTGAGAGGTATTTGTGTTTATGGACGTTATAAGGAGTGGTTTAAATAAAATGGCTGTAACATCCAGTTATCTTCTCTGTCTTAAGAAAACAAAAACCTAATCAAGCAATGAAATACGGCTCTTGGTATATATTGCAAAAAGTTGAAGATCCTCAAAATTATAACCTATTAAAAAAAAGTAGTGATAAAGAAAAGCGCCAAAATTTGGCGCTAATAAGTGATTCCTATATTGATAGGAAGGATTAGTTTTTTTCGAATGTTAAATAATCGGTTCCACCATTTCCACCACTAATATCAATTAATTCAATTTTGGTTGCACTTTGAGAGATAAAGTCCCAATCATCATTGAGGTCTTGAAAATCGTTGGTTAGGTTAAAATTGATATTAAAATCTAAATCATCTAAATCGTCATTACTATTGCTATTGGTAATACTCCAAGTACCATTGTAGTTGTTTATGCCATTTTCAGCATGTAGTACACCCGAACTATTAAAGGTAAAACTGTAACCTGTAAAATGGTTAGTTTCATCAGTGCCAGAATCTATAAAACTACTAATTCTCCAGGTTCCACTAGCAACATGGTCTTGTATTGTGGTTATAAGAGTTGATGAACAGTTAGTGTCTGGAGTGCCTGTTTGAAAGGTTAAATAATCGGTTCCACCATTTCCACCACTGATATCTATTAAAGCTATTGAGGTTGAATTATAGGTAACAATATCCCAATCGTCGTTTAAATCTTCAAATTCATTCGTTAAATTAAAATTGATATTGAAATCTAAATCGTCTGAACTGTCATCATTACTGTTACTATCTGTAATGCTCCATGTTCCAGAATAGGTGTTATTTTGACTTGTAGCTATTAAAGTGCCATCGGTATTGAATTGAAACCCAAAACACACAAAATGACCGGTTTCATCGTTTCCGGAATCGATAAAACTGGAAATCATCCAGGTGTTTGCTGTTAAGTTGGCTTGAATTACTTCTTGTGTAGTTGTATTACCGGAATTGTCGTCATCTGATGAAGAACAGGAATGTATAAATAAACTTATTCCAAAAATAACTAAGACAATCAGTTTGTTTTTTAGTGTTTTCATAATTACAATTTGTTTATAAATTACAAACGTTAAAGCACACTTATTTATTGCTAAACACAAGATTATTAGCAGAATGTAATTATAGTTGTTATAAATTGATTTTTATGTCTATACATATTGCTGTTTTCAAAATAAAACACGCATTAACTTAACACAATCTTTAAAGAGTCTTAATCTTTAGTAGCTTAATTAAAGTGATTTTTGCTATAAAAAACAATGGATGTATTTATCATGATTTTTGGTGCATTACTCTCTGTAATGAACCCTCTTGGGACGATTCCCATATTTGTTAGTTTAACAAAAGAAAATAATAAGAAGGAGCGACATCAGATAGCTTTCTGGACTTCTTTTAATGTATTAATTATTTTACTGATCTCTTTTTTTGCCGGAAAATATATTTTAGTCTTTTTTGGAATTAGTTTAAATTCTTTAAAGGTTGCAGGAGGACTTATTATTGCTTCTTCAGGCTTTGCATTATTAACTGGAAAGTTTAGTAAACATAAAGGTATGAAACAAAAATCTGTAAAAGAAGGTATAAAAAATCGTTCTGAATTTTCATTAACTCCATTAGCCATTCCAATGATTGCAGGTCCTGGTACGATATCTTTATTAATAGCTTATAACCAAAAATATGATAAACTATACGAGGTGTTTTTAACTCTGGGAGCTATCGTGTTGTCTGTAATATGTATTTATCTAGTGTTGAAAAGCTCATTTTTTATAACCAAATCTCTTGGTGCTTCTGGTATTAATGCTTTGTCCCGAATAATAGGGTTTATTGTTATTTCTATAGGTGTTGAGTTTATTATCTCGGCTGTGTTACCTCTGGTTCATAGGGTGTAACCTCCCATATTAGGCAACAGAACAATAAACAGTGATAACTCTTTGGTTATTATAGTAATACACATAATCTAATCCACCAATTTCAGTGAAATATTCAAAGGTTCTAAACTGTAATTCGTGATAATTGCTTAATCGAGATTAAACAAGCTTAAAATGGATAGCCTATGGCAAAATTTAAAATAGGGGAGCCTACATCGAAATTAAAACGTTCTCCTTTGGGTAACGCTGGGTCGTGAAAGGGTGCAGCCAAATCGAAACGAATAACAAAACTTTGAATATCCACACGGAGTCCAATTCCAGCACCCATACCTAATTCGCTTATAAAATCGCTATTAAATTTATCTTTGCCATTATAAATAGGGTTTTCTTTAGAGTTCCAAATGTTTCCTGCATCGGCAAATACAGCGCCTTTTAAAAAGGACACAATGGGAAAACGGTATTCCAGATTAGCTTCTAGCCTAATGTTTCCTGTTTTATCAAAGGCATCATCGTTGTCCACCCCATCCACATCTGGATTATAAGTGCCAGGCCCCAATGATCTAATATTAAAAGCACGTACACTATAAGGGCCACCAGAGTAATACTGTTTAACAAAAGGAACGACATCGGAATTGCCGTAAGCCAATCCATAGCCACCAAATAGTCTAGCTGCAATGACTTGTTCTTTTCCAAAATTAAAATGATAATGCACATCGACATCTGCTTTGGCATATTGTGCATATTCGAAACCTAGAACTGTTTTTGGTTTCTCAGCTCCCTGGTCTTTACCAAATAGGCTTATGGTATTACCAGCAATATCGAAAGTAAAATTAAAATAGAGTTGATGCTTCTTTTGGATGTTTACCATCTCATTATAAGTAAACCCATAAGTTAATCCGGCAATAAATTGTTGTTCGAAACTTCGTCTTAAAAAAGGGTCGTTATCTAGAATTTGTTCAAACTCTGGTGTGGTTTTTAAAAGTTCTGTATAACTTAATGAAATGGGATTGATTTCATGGGTTACGTACCTGTTTGCATCCCAAGTATAACCAAATAAGGCTGTTCCAGATAAGAGCGTGTACAAATCTGTTCTGTTTAGGTAATCAATGCTTAAAGAGGTTTTTGTTTTGGGAATAGAGTATTTGAAAAAATCGTCGTTGATTTTAACAGGGAACAAGACTCTTGGAAAAATAAGTTCGTTTTGTAAACCTAATTCTAAACTACTATTACCAGAGTTTTGACTGCCACCTAATTGTTTTTCATAACCTATTTTAGGCGTAATATTATAGGTTTCGCCTCCTCCAAATAAATTTCGATTACTTAATGTTAATGTTAAAGCAGGCCCTGCAAAACTATTGGATTTTGTTACCACTTGGAGCTCGGCTCGAAGGGCTCGTTTATTTAATGGTGATAAGTAAATATTGGCTTCTAGAAGTCCTAAATTATCATCTGCCAGAGTGTCCAATTCCTTATATTGAATGTTTACATATTTATAAGCACCAATGGTAGAGAGACGTCTGGCTGAATTACGCGAGTCTTCAGGATTATAATATTCGCCTTCTTTCAATACGATAAAAGGATCTAAGTATTTGGGTTTGAAAAACGTTTCTTTTTGAATGTAGTTTTTCTCGTTAAAACGAGTTGGTTGTATGTCTGCAGAATCTGAAACTTCGTAATTGGGATACACATTAACTTTGAACACTTTATAAGTAATCAAACTTTTTTTAGGGACTTCGTTTTTTAATTTTAAGAATAAGTCGAAGTTTTTATTATCATACCTATTGGTGTCTGCTTCAAAAATTAAAAAGTTATTGTTAAAGTTAAAATAGCCTTTGCTTTTGAGCGCCTTGTCTAGTCGCTGACGTTCTAATTTCATGTGATTCAAATCGAATCGCATCCCGGGTTTAAATGATGATTCTGCCACCAGTTTTTTCATGTTGTCATGAATGCTAACCGGCATAGAATCCATCTGATAACTAGCCATTCTATATGGTTCTGGAACAACTACGGTGTATTTTAAAGCAGCTTTATTTTCTGTTTCTTCAAAAACGGATGATGCCCGACTGTAAAAAAAACCTCTGTTTTCTAATCGGTTTAACAAGATATCTTCTATTTCGTGGGTTTCTACATCCGACTGATACACGGGTTTTTCGCCAAACTGTTTATAGAACCAACGATTGATAAACCCTGGATTTTCTTTCTGGTTTTTATAGTAATAATACAAGCCCAAATGCATGCCTAAAAACTTGGAGTTAGGCTCGGGACGTAATACAGATTCTAGATCCGATTTTAAACCCGATTCGTTTTGAATAAGACTATCAGATTCAATACTAAGCGTGGCACCAGTATACAAACGCTCGTTCTCGGGAATGTGCTTGGTAATACTGCATGCGTAAAAGCTCCCAATTACTAGAAGGATGCTTATATACTTGAATGTTTTGAACTGTTTCAAATGCTACAGATTATATCTTGTGTTTAATTCTTTTTATCTTCAATACTTTTATTAGTGGCAGCTTCCTTTTTCTTTCTTTTTTCCTTAGCCGCTTTCTCTTCAGCTTCTTTCTTTGCTTTTGCTTCTTTTTCCTTTTGGGTTTCCGATTTAAACAAAGCGTCCCAAAGTTCGTTATACTTATTGAATTCCTGTGTAAAAATTAAAGCAATACCACTAACTACGGTTTGTCCATCAATCACATTCTCAAATTCATTTCTACTAAATCCTTTAAGCCTGTATCGTCCACTTTCGGTAAGCAGATATTCAATACTTACGTTACCAATTATAGGAGTTTCTTCGCCTGATGAACTGCTACCTTCAATATCTACTTCGCTACCAACACGTACAATTAAACGGTCGTTAAATAGTTTTTTTTGTGCAGCGATATCTAGTTGGGTACGCTGTTGTGGCGATGCTCCTTGATAATCTGTAAAACTATTGATGCCGAAATCCAGTTCAAAACCTGATGTTCCTAAAAGCTTATCTGTAAACATATTTAATTGATCGGCAACAGCATCATTGAGATTATCTCGAGCTATGGATGCCACACCACCAGAACTGCCATCACTTCCTGGGTCTGGATAAAAACGATTCAACACTAATAATGAAAATACCTGACGATTTAATTCGTCTTCCTGATTGTTTAATTGTTGAATTCTGCCATATACTTGACCACCGATAGCTCCTTGTTCTTCTTCGGGCATGTCTAAATTGAAGGCAATTTCGGGTTCCATAAGCTGGCCAGAAATATTTAAGAACACATAGTATGGTAATACTTGTCGGAATTTCCCTTTAGTCGCTGGATCACTTCCAGAATATACTGGTGCCATTAATGAAGATGCTGATGCTTCCACTTCGTAAACAGCTTTCACGTCTAGTTTGGCATCAAAAGGATCGCCAGACCAGGTAACACGACTCCCAGGAACCAAATTGAATTTTCGGTTTACTATTTTATATAAATTTAATTCATAATGACCTGATAAAACTTCATATATACCTGATAATTTAACATTACCATTTGGATTCATAGTCATATTAAAATCGCCTTCTCCAGAGACCTTAAAATTATCTCCAGTTTCTTCATCCAGAACGAGTGTTACAGTAGCTTCTTTTCCTACTTTTAAAAGTGCCGAAATATCAAAACCTTTAATGGTGGCTGTCTTTTCGGTGGTTCTGGTTAAAATAGCATCAGGATTCTCTCGATTTACAAACACCACAACACCATCGCGTTCCTCCAGATTTACTGTAGCAGAGGGTAGAACATAGGTCACATCGGTATCCGAACTAATGGTCATGTCCAAATCTATTTTAGGAACTTGTAAATGGCCTGTTATTTTGGCATTTCCATCAAAACTGGCTTGTCCGTATAGAAAATCATTATCTTCTTTGGTGGCATTGAGGATTTGAAAATCGGTTGCTGTTACTTGCAAATCAAAAGTTGGGTTTATCATATTCTCGGTGCCTATTTTACCAGTCATTTCAAAGGTATTCTGGTTCTCGTCTAAAATGGTAAAGTCATTCATGGATAACCCAGAATTATCAACCCTCAAGGTTTCATGTTCTAAAGTAAAAGCCGAATTAAACATGGCGACTTTAAAATCGGCATCATAAAACTCCAAAGTACCACTGTATTTTGGTTGGCTGGTGGTTCCGCTTAATTTAAAGTTACCAGAAAAATAACCATCTGTTTCTGTTATTTGCCCTTGTGAAAAGCCTTTAATGGCATTCATGTGAAACTGGTTGATATCTAGATTTAAATTTAGTTGGGCACCAGACAGACTTGCTATATAATCGCCTTTTAAGTCTAAATCGATTTCACCACCTTTCATTTTAGCATTAAAATCGTAACTATCGTTATTTAAGGATTTGGCATCTACAGTAAGAGTTCCTAAATCGACTTCCATAAATTGTAATTTGGAGATGTCTAAATCGGCAACAATTCCTGTGTTTTCAAAAGGTTCTTCAACTATAAAATTGCCGTTTAAATTCCCAGAAGCAATAGTATCGTCTGGATTGAAATAACTTAAAATTTCACTGAGTTTAAAGTTCTCAAAATCGATGCCTATATGGTCTTTCGATGTATTAGGCAGTTTGTCTGTAATTTCTATGGATTGGCTATTTCTATTAATACGGAAGTCATGAAACACTAGTTTTTTATCGTAAATAAGCACTTCATTAGCTTCTGGGATATCCCAAGGATTTTTATTGATAATTAATTTGTTTGGTAGTACATGAAAACGCAACTCTTCACTATTACCAGTGATGTTACTGAAAATTTGCGCCATGACTTCCTGGTCGTGAAAGGCTGTAAATTCTAAAGATAATTCATTATTTGACTGATTTCCAGAAAGAACTGTTTTTTGAATATGTAAAGGACCAGCAATAATTTCTTTAAAACCTAGATTGAAGTTGAATTTCTCTAAGTCTGTATCCATAGAAAAAGCCAAACTATCCAATTCATAATTGCTGTAATTAATATGTGGTGCTGTAATATTCGCTTTTAGTTTACGCTCAGATTCTTTAAAATCGACTGCCAGAGTGATGGTATCTAAATCTTCTATATTTAATAAAAACACCTCGTTTAAAATAGGAGAGAGGCTTATCTTTCCTCGTAATTTTAAATTAACTGGTTGCGAAAGACTATCTAAAAGAATTTCATCGCGAGAAAAATAGCTTGATACATGGCGCTTTAATGACTTCGTCCAGGTTTCAGGATCTGTATTGGATTCCAGTAATACATCTACCATTTTATTTTTTATAGAAACCGATGTGGTATCTTTTCTAATATGAGCAGAAGCGTTTAATTTACCCAGCAAATAACTTTTATCATCATACACAAAAACCCCTTTGTCTATATCTGTTGTTACATCAAAACTACTGCTATTTCCTTTAAAATTGGCATTGATTTTCATGCCAGTCTTCACATGCCGATCCATAAGACCAAGTGCTTGTAAATCGGCTCCAATTATATCTATTTCTGCCTGAACTTCTGAGGCTATTGAATCTAAAACTACAGTTGCAAAAACAGTTGCATCAAGGTTTCTGTCTTTGTAAATAGAGGAAATCGTTCCAGCTCCATTGGTAATATCTCCCACTAATTTTAAATCTTTTACATCGTAATTGTTGTATGTAAAACTGGATATGATGGCATCAAATTTTGCGTCTAGGTTATTGATGTTATCACCTTTTCCATTGGCAGTTACATGCACATTTAAAGCCCCTATTTCGTCGTTATTAAATAGCTCGTTAAGTTTATAATCTTCAATAGCCAAGTCGGCATGAAACTCCAAAGTTTCCCCATTTTTAAACTGACCCTCAACCATGGCAAGGCCTTGTGAAGTTGTTAAATGAGCTTTTGCTGAAAGATCATGAAGGTTGCCTGATGCATCACCAACGAGTTTGACATCGTTTGGTAAATTGATTCCTAAGCTATCTTCCTGAATAAACTGGATGATATCCGAACGCTTGGTAATGGCAGAAAAAGCTGGAATATCGAAAGCTAAGGCATCTGGATTGGTAACATTTTGAATGCTTCCGTTTGCGGATACATGGGTGTCACTCCATTGAATAATCATTTTGGCAAGATGGATATCGGACAAATGACCTTGGGCTTTCAAAGTCCCAGTAATCTGATTACTGCTTAGGGTTTTTAGGTATTCATTTTCCTTTAATTCTGGTTGAATTAAAAATAAATCTTGGAGTGCTATCGTAAATGATGGCAGGTTTAAAGCTACTTTAGACAATTCTGGCATGGTTATTAAATTGGCTAAAGAGGGATAGTCTAACTGCATATTCCCTTGCAGAGTATTTTTATTTAATGCAATGTTTAAATCTGATAACAGGAGTCGCTTATCTGAGGCTTGTAATTCGAATTGTAGGCGTTTTAAATCGATTCCTGAAATTTCCTGAAACGATGCTTCTTCTAACTGCAATTCGGCTATTTTATCTTTTAGCAACACAGAATTCGCTTGAAAATTAATGTCCGTTAGCACAATAGCATGGGGGTTGAAAATGCCTTTTTGTCCTTTTTCATTATTCAACAAATAGCTAAATTGGTTGTTTTCTAGAACTATTTCATCAATGGCAAGTTGTATGCTTGGCCATTCAAAAGCTTTAATGTCCTGTTCAATGTCTTTTGAAATGTCTTCCACTTTTTCGGTGACCACATTGTTTTCAGTTTCAGTTTTAAGTTGTATGCTTGAATTTTTTAAGCGAAATTCATCGACTTCAAAAAGCTGATTAGTTAAATCGATAGTGGGCACTTCTGCATAGAATTCCTTGATGTCTAAAGTGGCAGCTATTCTGTCTGCTTTACTTCGATAATCGGCAAATACATTGCTAAGGGTTAGTTCATCTACGGTTAATAGAGGTAATGTAGACGTTTCAGTTTCTGTCGTTGTAGCAACTGGTAATTGATAAAATTTAATATTGCTATCAGATAACGCTAATTCCGAAGTATGAAACGTCATGGTTTTATCCATATCTGCCACCAGCTTCCCTATTTTAAAACGACTATCGATGCCTGTCACAACATCGTTATACATCA
This sequence comes from Flavobacteriaceae bacterium LYZ1037, assembly GCA_003144015.1. GTDB lineage: Bacteria > Bacteroidota > Bacteroidia > Flavobacteriales > Flavobacteriaceae > Xanthomarina. The sequence continues at coordinate 185,023 of QFWS01000007.1, forward strand.
CATCAAAATCTTTAAAATTTAGATGTCCTAAAATAAGATGTAAAGGTGCAGAAGTAGTGTCGACTGCAACTTCTGTGGTTGTTTCACTAGCAAAGGCATCAATAAGAAACTGAAAATTGAAACCTTCTAGAGTATCTTTTCTAGTAATGTTTGCACGTACACCTTCCCAATCTAATCCGTCAACTCCAACACCATTTCCTTGTATTAAAGCCCAAAGAGGCACATTGGCCTCCAAAGATTTTGAATAAATTAGGGTGTCGCCTTTGGTATCTTCTAGGTACAGTCCGTCTAATTGAATATCGCCATCAAAAGTGATAAATAATTTTTCAACGGCAACTTTAGTATGGGTTTTATCAGATAAATAAGTTACAGCCTTAGAAACTATTATATCTTGTCCCCAGGGACTTCTAACAAACAACACGAGCAAAAACAAAAGCAGGAGGACGCCTAAAATAATGCGTCCGATTATTTTTAAGAACCTAAACCGTTTCTTTTTTTTAGGAACAGGTTGTTGTATGTTTTTCTTTTCTGTCTCTTTCAAGCCATTTTTTTCTGAATTACAAATTTATTATTTTAATAATAGTGAATGTACTTTAAAACAATTATTAATAGCCGAATAACTTAAGAAATGCAAATTATATATTCTAAAGGGAATTGAATTAAAAACTCCTTGAAGTAGTGTTTTAGTATGTTGCGATTTTATTATTAGATACCTGTAATACAATATGATATCATGTATTACATCACTAAAGGCTTTAATATTTCCCATACATTATCCGCAACTATTTTATGTCCTGCAACATTAGGGTGAATGCCATCACTTTGGTTCAAGGGAGCCATTCCACCAACATCTTTCAGAATAAAAGGAATAAATTCTAAATTATTTAGAGCTGCAACATCTTTAAAAAGAGCTTTAAATTTTGTGGTGTAATCTTGTCCCATATTGGGTGGTAATTGCATCCCAGCAAGAATTATAGTTGTTTCTGGACTTTTTTCTTTAACTGTATTTATAATGGCTTGTAAATTAGATTGTGTTTCGGTTATGGGCACTCCACGCAAACCATCGTTGGCACCAAGTTCTAATAAAAAGATGGTAGGCTTTTGTTTAATAACCCATCCAATTCTGCTTTTACCACCTGCTGTGGTTTCACCACTCACACCAGAATTTATCACGGTATAATTCAAATTTAATGAATCAATACGTTGTTGTAAAACACCAGTATAAGCATCGTTGGTATCCTCTAAACCATAACCGGCAGTAATACTATCACCAAAGCATAAAATAGTTTTACTTGCCTGGTTTTTTACCAGTGTGTCTTTGGGTTGCGTTATAGTTTGTTGCGTTTCATTACTGTTTTTTGTGTTGGTGTCGCCACAGGACACTATAAGTAGTACTAAAATAAAATAACAAAACTTTAAGAGTTTAGCGGCTTTTCTAGTTGGTACAGTGAAATGCAATCGATAATTTTGAACTTTGGACATAAGTCTATCTTTTAAATTTAAATTCACATGTCAAAGATATTAAAGATTACTGGGTTAGAGAAAACTTACACCAGTGGTAACAAACAATTAACGGTTTTGCACGATATCTCTTTTGATGTCGAACAAGGACAAACGTTTTCAATTGTTGGACCATCAGGAAGTGGAAAGACAACCTTGCTCGGACTTTGTGCAGGATTAGACCAATCAAATGCTGGTACAGTAGAATTATGCGGACAAGATTTAAGCCTTTTAAACGAAGACCAACGGGCACAGTTACGAAATAAGGAAGTGGGGTTTATTTTCCAAAACTTTCAATTGTTACCCACACTTACAGCACTTGAAAATGTGAGTGTGCCTTTAGAGTTACAAGGATCTAAGAATGCTACAGCTAAGAGTATGGAGCTCCTGGAAAAAGTGGGATTAGGAGATAGAGTGCATCATTATCCGTCGCAACTTTCGGGTGGCGAACAACAACGCGTAGCTTTAGCTCGTGCTTTTGCAAATGCGCCTTCTATTTTATTTGCAGATGAACCTACTGGAAATTTAGATGAAGAAACTGGCGAAAAAGTCATTCAGTTATTGTTCGATTTAAACAAAGAAAACGGAACCACCTTAATTATTATTTCGCACGACATGGAATTAGCCAATAGAACACAACAAATTTTAAGGCTTAAAGGTGGAACAATAGTAAGCAACCAAACTACCAGCGTCCTGTGAAAAACAATAATTTAAATCAAAACTTGCAAACCACTTGGCTTTTTAAAATGGCTTGGGGAGATGCCAAAGCTAGTAAAGTGCGCTTGTTGTTATTTATGGCATCCATTATTCTGGGTATTGCTGCTGTAGTATCTATTCAATTATTCAGCACCAATTTAAAAGAGAACATCCAGAGTCAGTCTAAAACCATGATGGGAGCCGACTACATCATCGACTCCAGACAAGAACCTACGGAATCTGCACAGGCGATTATCGATTCCTTAAACCCCAATGCTTACGAAATCAATTTTGTATCTATGGTGGCTTTTCCTAAAAACGGAAGCACCAAATTAGTAAAGGTTCGTGGGTTGGAAGGTAGCTTCCCTTTTTATGGAAAAATACAAACGCTTCCTGAAGCTGCTGCAAATAGTTATCAAGCATCCGGAGGTGCTTTAGTGGACGCTGCTTTAATGCTGCAATTTAATGTAAAGCCTGGTGATTCTATAAAAATAGGAGACCTAACACTTCCTATTGTCGGCGCACTAAAATCTATTCCAGGTAGTTCTGCTATGTCAAGTTCCATGGCACCACCTGTTATTATTCCTTACAGTTCTGTTGAAGAGACAAACTTAATCCAATTTGGAAGTCGTAAAGAATACCAATATTTCTACAAAGCCTCTGATACGTTAAATTTAAACCGACTTAAAAACAAATTAGAACCGCTTTTAGAATTTGAAAATGCAGATATTAAAACACATACAGATGCTACTAGACGATTAGGAAGAAGCTTCGAGAATGTTGGTAGATTCCTAAATTTAGCGGCTTTTATCGCCTTACTTCTAGGTTGTATTGGGATTGCCAGTTCTGTGAGTATTTATATTAAAGAGAAATTAAAAGCCATCGCCATTTTAAAATGCATGGGAGCTTCTCGACTTCAAAGTTTTCTAATTTTCCTCATACAAATTGCTGCTATTGGCATAGTTGGTGGTTTAATTGGGTCATTCATAGGTATCGGACTTCAAACCTTATTTCCATACCTCTTAAAAGACTTTTTACCGTTTGCACTAGACATATCTATCTCTGTAAAACCACTATTTATAGGGGTGTTTTTAGGGTTGTTCATGTCTGTTTTATTTGCGCTCTTACCCTTGCTTCGCACCTGGTATGTCTCGCCATTAGAGGTGTTGCGGATCGATGAGCAAGCTGTTCAAGAACCTATAAAAGTTCGTTTTATGGTATTTGCAGCTATTTTGGTGTTCTTGTTTTTATTCGCCTTCTGGCTAATTCAAAACCTGTTTTACGCCTTGGCATTTGTTATGGCTACAGTAATAACCTTTATGTTATTAGCTGGGGTTGCGTTGGGCTATATTAAAATGATAAAACGTTTTTTTCCTAAACACTGGAGCTTTACTGCACGCCAAAGTTTACTTAATCTATTCAGACCCAACAACCAAACAGTGGTTTTGGTAGTTGCTATTGGTTTAGGTACATTTTTAATTAGTACCTTATATTTTACTAAAGACATATTATTAACTAAGGTCGAAATTGGGCAGACAACCCAAAATGCAAATATCATTATTTTAGATGTGCAGCCTGAACAGCGATCTAAAGTCGTACAAAGCATCACTGACAAAGGCTTACCACTACTTAATAACATGTCGTTGGTTACCATGCGGATGCATAGTATCAAAGGTCGCTTAGTTAATAACATGCGCCAGGATAGTACAACACAAATACGACGTTGGGTTTTAAACCATGAATTTAGAACTACCTATCGCGATTCACTTGTAGCCTCCGAAGACATAATTAAAGGAACCTGGACACCTAAATTAAATGCCAATGATCCGGTAGTGATTTCTATTTCAGACAATCTAGCATCAGATGCCAATATTACTGTTGGTGATGCCGTGGTTTTTAATATTCAAGGCGTCTTGATGGAAACAACTGTTGGTAGTATTCGAGCTGTTGATTGGTCGCAAATACAACTCAATTTTTCTATTGTATTTCCTAAAGGTGTTCTAGAAGAAGCCCCACAGTTTCATGTGGTAACAACCTCGGTTCCAAACGAGACTAGTGCAGCAGGCTTACAACGTGAGTTGGTTAATAAATTTCCTAATGTGTCTGTTATAGATTTAAGGCAAGTGTTTAGCCTTGTAGAAGATATCTTAGATAAAGTGTCATGGGTTATTAATTTTATGGCTTTTTTCAGCATCCTAACAGGTATTATTGTATTAATTGGCTCTGTAAGAACCAGTAAATATCAGCGTATAAAGGAAAGTGTCTTATTGAGAACGCTTGGTGCTAAAAATAAACATATTTTACAAATCACAGCTTTCGAATATGTGTTTTTAGGGTTATTAGGCAGCCTGGTCGGCATTTTATTGGCATTGGTTAGCAGTTTGTGTTTAGCCGTCTTTGTATTTAAAGAGCCCTTTTCACCTTCCATAATGCCTTTTGTGGTGTTTTTACCAGGAATAACTCTGTTGGTTCTAGCAATTGGTTTAAGTAACATTCAATCCGTTTTAAGAAGTTCTCCCTTGGAGATTTTACGCAGAGAGGGGTAGCATGGTGCTTGTAACATATAATAGGTCGTTTATTAAACCCTTTCAATCCACACAAAACAAGGTGCACCTGTTTCGAGCTACCTTTTAAAATAAGCATACTACATACAATTGTATTTTGTTATAAAATACTATTTTTGTTTACCTAATAAAAAGACGTTCAGCCTAATTCACAAAACAAAATAAAGCTAGTCTCTTACTAGTACATGAATCTCTTTTAAAATAAATACAAATGAAACTCTTGAAAATAGCACCATTCACATATCGTATCCTTTTGTTAAGCGCATCTCTTCTAGTTATGGTATCTTGTAAGGGTGAAGCCTCTAGTACAGCTCAAGATACACCCAAACAAGAAGCTGTTCCACCTCAAGAGAAAGCTACGAATGCAGCTAAAGGAATAGCCTATTTTGAATCTGGACTGAAGGCTGCTGAAGAAAACAACATGCCATTGGCTTATAATGAATTTTTAGCAGGAGCTAAAGAAGGGCATATGTTTGCTCAGTACAATGTGGGACTCATGTATGAACAGGGTCTGGGAATAAGTAAAAATGCAAAGGAAGCTGTCTATTGGTATAACCAATCTGCCAAGCAGGGAAATTCGGCTGCACAGTTTAATCTTGGTGTGTGTTATGAAAATGGACTAGGGACTTCGGTTGATTTCGAAAAAGCGAATCTGTGGTATCGTAAGGCTTCCGTTCAAGGTGATGGATTAGCCGTTGGTAATCTAGGAATGCTGTATATCCGTGGTCAAGGTGTGAAAATTAATAAAGTGGCAGGTATCGCACTTCTTCTGGTATCAGCTACTATAGATACCTCTCCTGAAAACCAGGCAAGAAATAACATATCTACAACTGGTGGTTTAACTGCCGCTATGGTTACCGAAGCACAAGCTCTTTCTAACAAAATGAGTGAATCTAATAACATTTTGGTACCTCTTGATGCCTATTTAAAAACATCAGAGAATTAGAATATCCTTTTCCTTTAAGGAAGTGGAACCAGTTTGAATTAAAATAAAATAATGTTTACAACGTCGAAGAATAAGATTAGACGATAGCCAAATCATATTGTAGATTCATGAGCATATTTATACAAAACAAAAGAGTTAGGATTTTATGTGTGTGTGTGTGTAGAATGGAATATAGTTTTTATAAATAACACTTAAACCTCATATTTGACGTTCCTGTACTTTTTCTTTCACTTTTTAAAAGTATTTCGTTGCTTTGTTTAAGAATGGATATCAATAAAAAAACAAATAATAGTAATACGAAGATATCTCTTTATTGGAAATGTCAATTAATTGGATGGAGTATCGTTTCAGTTTATTGGGCTTATACAGTATATACAAGAGATCATTATGGCATTTTTTATACGTTGTTAAATTATGTATTAGACATTTCTATAGGAATATTCTTAACACATATGTATAGACAATTTGCCTTAAAAGCAAAATGGAGTAGTTTACCCATAAAAAAATTACTAATCCGTTTAGTGCCTACCATACTTTTATTAGCTGTTTTATATGTATTAATAAACAATTTAAAATGGTATGTGTACTGGACTTTTATTGCAGGTGAGGATAAAAGCCTATGGGAATCTATTATTTACTGGGATCCAATTTTACTTACAGGACTTCGACTAATGTCTATTTGGATATTGGCGTATCACTTGTATCACTACTATCAAAAAGAAGTTGTTACTGCTAAAGAAAATGCGCAATTATCTTTAATAGCGAAACAAGCTCAATTAGATAATCTATCGGCTCAATTAAATCCACATTTCTTATTCAACTCCTTAAACTCTATTAAATCATTAGTCATCGAAAATCCAAACGTTGCAAGAAGAGCTATAGATTTATTATCAGATTTATTGCGTTCATCATTATATCAAAAAGACAACCATTTAATAGCTATTAAAAATGAATTGTCTTTGGTTTATGATTACATAGAGTTAGAAAAAATGCGCTTTGAAGAACGACTGCAGCTAAAAACTAATATTGATGAAGAAGTAATCAATTATAAAATTCCCACGTTAAGTATTCAGTTGCTAGTAGAAAATGCCATTAAACATGGAATCGACTTAAAAGTTGATGGAGGTATTGTATTCTTGAAAGTTAAAAAGAAGGATAGCAACATACATATTACTGTAGAAAACCCTGGAATAATTAATCAACATAAGAGTGTTGGATTAGGTCTAAAAAACTTAAAAAAACGCCTAGAAATTCAATATAAAGGTAAGGCTAGTTTTAGTTTAACAGCGAAAGAAAATAACCTTGTCTGTGCTGAAATAATAATTCCAATGCATATAAACCATGAGTAGATATAAAACCATAATCATTGATGACGAGCGTTTAGCGAGAGAAGAAGTAAAACGTGCATTAGAAAAACATCAAGAGTTTGAAATTATTGGTGAAGCAAGTCATGTGGATGAAGCCACTGCTTTAATTGACGAATTACAACCAGATATTTTGTTTTTGGATATTCACATGCCTGGAAAATCTGGTTTTGATTTATTGGAAGAATTAACCAATGTACCAGACGTTGTTTTTACCACAGCGTATGATGAATATGCTGTAAAAGCTTTTGAAATGAATGCTTTAGATTATTTAGTAAAGCCTTTACGGGATGAACGTTTTTCTAAAACCATTGAAAAGGTAAAGCTAGAATTATCTAAAAGGGTGAAATTAGAGCCTACAACCTTACCGATGCATCAAAAGATATTTTTAAAAGATGGTGAAAAATGTCATTTTATTCCACTAACAGATATTCATTTTATTGAATCGTTAGAAAATTATGCTCGTTTATATTTTGGTTCGGATAAGGCTATGATTAAGCGTTCTTTAAATTTACTAGCTGAAAAATTAGACCCAAAAGTCTTTTTCCGAGTGAATCGAAGCCAAATGATTAACATACATTACATCAAAGAGATTCATCCTTACTTCAATAATAAATTACAAATTATATTAACTACAGGAAAAAAGGTAGAAGTGTCTAGTAGACAATCTGTTAAATTCAAAAACTGGAACAGTCTATAAAGCAACAATCGTTCAATTTTATCACGTTCATTTACATTTATTTACGCTCATGTACTTTCCCTTTTTTGATAGAAGTAAACACCTTTACTTTGTACTATCATTAATTTAAAGATCATATTATGAATTATTTAAAAGTAGCATTTGGATTTGTAAAAATCGTATGTCTAGTGATTATTGCATTGTTCTCATCTTGTAGTGAAAATAACACAGAAGGAGCAGTTCAACCAACGTTAACCGATTATTCTGTAGGAGAGCACTGGGTTTGGAAATATAAAGGCGTCACCCCTGAAGGCGAAGTACGTTCAGAAGGAGAAGATGCACGAAAAATAGTAAATTTAGATGGTGTTTTAGGTATGACAGTCGAAAACGATACAATTCCAATATCAGACATTACAAAGCCAGAAAAAAGCAAAACACCAAGATACAAATGGCCTTTAAAAGTTGGTGAAACGTGGACATATGAAAAAAAATGGACCAGTCAAGATGGTACCACAGGAACACAAAGTCAAGAGGCAAAAGTATTATCTTATAAAGAAGAAACAGTAGGAGCAGGAACATTTATGGCGTATACCATTGAATACATAGGAACCGTTTCAAATTCTAGAGGCTACAACGCACAAACGGATGAAGTTTGGTTGTATGCACCAGAAATTAAAAACTTTATTAAAATGACGCAAACTCAAGATGGCTTTTTGTACAATGAAGAGTTAATTCGTTACTCGAATCCAAATAAAAAGTAACATAGTTTACTAATCATGAACAAACAATACACAATGAAAAAATCAGTCTTGATATTACTTTTTATCGCAATTAGTATAGCTTCTTTTGGGCAAGAAATACCATTTAAGAAGGTAGAACTATCAGATTCCATAGTACTTGCAAATCAAATGCAGCAATTAGCCGTATTATGTGACACTCAAAATTTATCAGAATTAGATGTGTTTAAGGTTCAAGTAATTAGAGGTAATTATAAAGCGGCATTAGTTGCTTTCAAAAAAAGAATTAAAGAAACACCTATAGATCAAAGACAGTATTTAGATATATACATGCATTATGTAGAGGCAAAGCGTTCAAAGAACTTTAAAGAAGCGTTTAAAAACTCTTATATCAAATACTTAAAAAACTCTCATGATATACAAGTTATTAATTTAGATAAAGCGTTGATATTGAAAGACCCTACAGATTATTATATTAGTAATTTTAATACTACGTATGGTAATATTAAATCAGAAAAAATATCACAAGCAACAGCTAAGGATTTAGTAAAAAAATATTTTTTAAGCACTGTATTTTCATCAACCAGAGCTATCTATTTTAAAGAAATAAAGCAAGATCATAAACGTAGGTATGTTGTAAATGATAGTATCGTCATTCCTATGAAAGATGGCGCTGAAGTTTCTATTGTAACCGTACAACGAAAGGGGATACCAACAACTAAAACGTCTGCCATATTAGTAGCTTCTATTTACGCAGGAACCAATGAAACGGCTGCCATGCTATCAGCATCTAAAGGGTATGTTGGAGTTATTGCGAATACAAGAGGTAAAAGATTGAGTAAAAGCGACATAAAACCTCTTGAATATGAAAACACAGATGTGTATGAAGTCATCGATTGGATTAGTAAACAATCATGGTCCAATCAAAAAGTAGCCATGTTTGGTGGTAGTTATAATGGCTTTACACAATGGGCTTCTATGAAACACAAAGTGCATCCTGCTTTAAAAACAATAGTTCCAATGGTAGCTATTGCTCCTGGAATTGATTATCCTATGGAAAATAATGTCCTTCACAATTATTCGTATTCTTGGAATTTTTATGTCACCAACAACAAGTTTTTAGATTTTGAAGCTTCAAATGATTTTAATCGTTGGAATACTTTAAAAAACACATGGTACAAAACTGGAGTTGCATATAATAAATTAGATAGTTTAGATGGTCAAGAAAATACTTTATGGAATACCTATATGCAGCATCCTAGTTATGATGAGTATTGGAAAAAAATGATTCCATACAAGGAAGAATTTGCTAAGATTGATATTCCAATTTTAACGATCACTGGTTATTATGATGACTCACAAAGAGGTGCGATGTACTACTACAATCAACATCATAAATACGCAAAAAATCCAAATCATTATTTAGTCGTTGGTCCTTATGACCATTGGACAGCACAAACAAAACCAGAAGAAAGCCTAAGAAATTACAAATTAGACAAATCCGCATTAATCAATATTGAAGAAGATCTTATTTATCAGTGGTTTGATTATATTTTAAACGAAAAAGAAAAACCAAGTATTTTAAAAGATAAAGTCAACTTTCAAGTAATGGATACTGATACTTGGATGCATAAACCAAGTTTAGGTGCTATGACTAATGATACCTTAACCTTTCATTTAAGTGCTACAAAAACAGATGATTTTTATACTTTAAAATCGAAAACCAATACTTCAAAAATTGAAATGAAGGTGGATTTTAAAGATCGAGAAAGCATGAATAATACAGAGTATTATCCTTGGCCTTTAGAAAAGGAAAATATCAACTTAAAAGACGGTTTAATTTTTAAATCTGATGCCTTAACTGAAGATGTTATTATTAACGGGTCGTTTTTTGGAAACCTTGAGTTTTCAATTAATAAAAAAGACGTGGACTATTCTGTAATCGTCTATCAACTCACTCCAGAAGGCAACTATTTTCATTTGAGTTATTTTATAGGTAGAGCGAGTTATGCAAAAGATAGAGAGCATAGAAACTTATTAACTCCTAATCAAATGACACAAGTGTCTTTTGACAATTCGAAACTAATTAGTAAAAAGATAGAAAAAGGTAGTAGAATAGTAGTGGTTGTTAATGTTAATAAAAACAACAATGCTCAGATTAATTATGGAACTGGTAAAGATGTTAATAAAGAAAACATCATAGATGCCAAAATACCTTTAAAAATAACTCTTACAGGAAAGAGTAGTATTTCTTTACCAGCCTGGAACTTTGCAAAGGACTAACACTTGCTGATTCTTGGTATTAGTTGATGCATTTGTAACTAAGGATGTTTTTAATTGGGTTTGTTTTGTGGTGTAAATTAGAACTTTTAATTCTCACAATCACACTACCTTGTATACTTAATAAGAAAAATCATAAACAATAAAAAAGATTAGAATTGCAAATGGAGTATTGTTAGAAGTGTTTGTAGGTGTTCTTTCTTCTAACATAGGGGTATGACTTCCAATAGGTATAGCTATTGGTGCAGCGTTTGAATATACAACTCAAAAAAAGCTAAAATAGAAATAGTTAATATTTTTATTTGCTAAAATTCTTACTCTATTTTTAATAATAGTGTTTAACTTTCGTAAAAGGGTGTATAGCCAAAGTAATTTCATAATATAAAGCAATCGAGCGCCTGGTAGTGGATTTTTACATAGTGTTCTGCGATGTAACTTGAGTTTTATTTTCAAGATATTATTTTAACTTTATATATTTACTTATAGAAAATAATAGATTGATTTACCAAAAATCCATAGCAGTACTTCCTTTTGTCAATATGAGCAGCGATATTAACAACGAATATTTCTGCGATGGATTAACAGAAGAAATCATTAACGCATTAGCAAAAATCAAACAACTTTCAGTTACTTCCCGTACATCTTCATTTTATTTTAAAAACAAAAAAGTCACTGCTAAAGAGATAAGAGAGAAACTTGAGGTTGCGACCTTTATTGAAGGCAGTGTTAGAACTTCAAAAAATAAAATGCGTATTACAGTCCAAATGATTGATACTGTAGACGATTTTCATTTCTGGTCAGAAACATTTGATAGAAACCCAAACAACATTTTCGAAATTCAAGACGAAGTTAGCCTTTTTATTGCTGAAAAGTTACGTGAACATATAGGCCACCTCGAAATAGAAGATAAATTAATAGAGCCTATTGATATTCCAGTAGCTATTTATAGAGACTATCTTAAAGGGAGATATTACATCATGAAGTTAGATGTTAAAAACTCTATTAAAGGGATCAGTATTCTAAAAGATGTCATAAAAAAAGCGCCAAATTTTCTTTATCCATATTTAGACATAAATCTGAGTTATACCTATATGGGCACTTTAGGTCTATTGCCAGCTTATGAAGCTTTTCAAAATGCACAACCCTTTCTTCAGAAAGCTGTTGAATTGAACCCAAATTCATCAAGAGTACAATTAAATTTATCTTGGATTGAATGTTGGCATAACTGGAATTTAGAAAAAGCTTACGAACATGCAAACAAAGCTCTTGAAATTCAACCAGCAGATGATATTTACTTAACTATTTCTAACTACTTAACAGTTGAAGGGAAATTAGACACAGCACAAAACTACATAGATAAAGCGTTACAACTAGACCCTTTCTCTGCAATAAATCATCATTATAAAGGTTTCTTACTGTACCTACAAGAAAAGTACAACGAAGCAATGCCGTACTTACAAAAAGCTTTAGAATTAAACAGAGATTTGCCTTTTCCACCTTTATATATTGGAGAATGTTTATTGTTTACAGGCAAGCAGGAGGAAGCCGTTACTTATTATAGTAATTTAAAAGGTATTCCAGTTACTGATCTAACCCAATTGGGTGGTTTGGCATTATGTTATGCTAAAATGAATGATTATAAAAAATGTAAAGAAAAAATCATTGAGCTTGAAACCTATTTGGAATCTAAAAACATTGATAAGGCTTTTAACTTCTTAATTTTAGTAAATGTATTATTAGGTAATTATGATAAAGCAATAGATTTAGTGGAACAAGCTTTTGAAAACCATCTGCCTTTAATTTTATTGTTAAATACAGAACCAATAATTAAGCCTATAAAAAACAACCAACGCTTTAAAAGCATTATGCTTAAAGCCATTCCAGATAATGTCAATTACAAGCAGAAAAAAAAGTACAAACAAGCATTATTGGATACTAATGAAATTAAACAGTACAGTAAAGAACTAGAACAAATTATGATAGACTATAAACTGTACTTAAATCCAGATCTATCTTTAAAAGATTTGACGTCTTACTTGGAACTTCCTGCCAATTACGTCTCTCAATTATTAAACCTAGGATTTCAAAAAAACTTCTCTGAATATGTGAATACCTTTAGAGTGAATGAATTTAAAGAACGCGTTCTTCAAGAAGAAAATAAAGGTTTAACAATAATGGCTGTAGCTTACGATAGCGGTTTTAATTCTAAAACAGTGTTTAACACCTTCTTCAAAAAAATAGAAGGGATAACACCCAATGCTTACCTGAAAAGTAATAGTTAGTTCTTATTTTATAATTAGAACTTTTTCTTTGCAATTTACATTTAATTTTACTTCATCAAATTTTTATAGTTTTAGATTGGTTGATATATTCTTTGTTCACATTAAAATGGAGTTAAAATTAAATGATTTGTGTCATATTCTATAATACTGCGTTAAACTTTATATCTCTTGCTTCATAGCTGTTTACTGTTACTTTAAAGTTCAACCCATCTTTGTATCATCAAATTAACACTGTAATTAGAAAAATGTATCCAATTATGTTTTGCGTTACTTATGTTTAGCGCATGTAAAGGTCAGATAAATTCTGATGTAACCATACAACCAACCTTATCGGACTATAAAGTAGGAGAAACATGGGTTTGGAAGTATAAAGGCGTAACTACCCAAGGAGAAGTAAGATATGAAGGGACAGATGCTCGAGAAATAATAGATGTTAATGGTGAACTACGAATAACTATTGGAAAGGATACGATTCCTGTCTCAAACATTGTAAAACCCGAAACAAGTAACACGCCAAAGTACGCTTGGCCACTTAAAGTAGGTAAAAAATGGATTTATGAAGAAAACTGGACAAGTCAGGATGGTACCACAGGGAAACAGCAAATGAACGCTGAAGTGCTATCTTATAAAGAAGAAACGGTAGAAGCTGGAACTTTTATGGCATACACCATTCACTATAATGGTAACATCACAAATTCTAGAGGCTATAATGCGGTTGTAGATGAGGTTTGGTTGTATGCACCTGAAGTTAAAAATTTCATTAAGCTAACGCAAAATCAAGATAATTATATTTATAACGAAGAGCTAATAGAGTATTCTGATAAGCCATCAAAAAATAGAGTCCAATTAGAGAATCAAATTATTGGAAACGTGAAATTTTTGGAAGAGCCTGAGGACTTTAGCACTATAGCAAATAAAATGGTCGACTATAAAATACCTGCCTTATCGCTTGCAGTCATCAATGATGGTAAAATAGAATGGGCGGATATCTATCAAAATCCAAGTTTTTCAGCGCAAAACTTAAACTATTCTAGTATTTTTCAAGCAGCATCTTTATCTAAACCCGTAACTTTTTTTGCTGCCTTACGTATGCATACTGCTTGACCCGTCCTGAATAAAGGCTACATAATTTTAAACATTATGTATAGAAATGACAAAGTAATTAGACGTTACAGTGAACCTTTTAAACTGAAAATTTTAGCCGAACTTACAACCGGAAAACACACAA
>QFWS01000008.1 GCA_003144015.1 Flavobacteriaceae bacterium LYZ1037
TGTTAGAAATAAATTAATAGCAAGAGCTTTTGCGGTTGTAAAAAGAGGAACACCCTATGTAGTGCTTCAGCAACATGCAGCATAAAATTATTGACTTTTTATTAGGATTTGATCTTGGAATACGTGTTATGGCTAGTTAAGTTGGCTAGCACTAAGTTAGTAAATAGAAAACGAACCAGAGGAAAATCCGTTAGAATTTTCCGAGTACACACAAATTAGCTATTGGTTATACACGTTGTTGTGCATAGGTTTTTTCAGATAATATTTTTTCCATTTCCACTTCGGGATAGTCTACTCCATATATTGATAAAATTACTTTATCCTTAATTTTGTATCCTCTTTTCTTATAAAATTCAAATGCAGATGGAGTAGATGTCAGTTTTAACTTTTTTATGTTATTCCTAAAAGCATATTCTTCTAAATAATCTAATAATTTTGTCCCTATGCCAATTTTTCTAATGGCATAATTTACGTAAAATCCGAGTATGAAATTCTCCTTTAACGCTATAGTTCCAATTAACTGATTGTCCTGAATTGCACAGAATATAACTCTGTCATTCAATTGTTTTTTTATTTCAGGCTGTGTATTATATTTTTTCCAAGCGACTATTTGTTCAGTAGAATAATTATTCGGATTGTTATCCGTTACTTTTTGAATTAGGTTGCTAATTCCATTTATATCTTTATTAACAGCTTTTCAAATTATCATTCTTTAGCAACGTATTTTTTTTTACTGTCACATCCTAAAATATGCACCACAACTTGTTTGTGTATGATTAGTGGCGTGATTAGGCACCTAATTTAGCAAATAAAAACCGAATAGACACGAGCGTAGCGAACTGGCGCAAGCAAAATCCGCGAGACACAAGCACAAAGTGCGAACTGTGCGTTAGCAAATTTTCGTAAGTAGACTAGAATTAGCTATAAATTATACACAGTGTTGGCAATAGTTGTTTTTTCAGATATTTATTCACGAATTTAAGTTCCGATTTATTGTCAATTTTGGAATTCGAAAGGCAAACACTTGTCTGTAATTTTCCGTTCTCATCAATTTTTCCGAAAACTAAATACTTTTTGTTTTTTTCGAAGTTATGGTCGCAATTAGTTTTCACTTCTGTTTCCTCAATCAGCTTCTTATTCAGTAACAATTTTTTTCCACGATAAATCTTTATACTTTCAAATTTTCCGTTTCCGATATAATTCCCGTAAAAAATCATTGTTGCATATTCAAAACTTGCTTCTAATTTTAATTCTTTATGGCTTTTCCCATCAACAGCTGCATAAGTTATGCATTCACACGCAAAAGAGTTGAATGAAATCAACATCGTTGTTAGAAGTAATATTTTCTTTAGAAACTGGTTTTTCATAAATATTGCCAACTTTTTATATAAGCTATAAACATACTCATATCCCTAAAAAATAATAGGTATATAAAACTAATTTATAACTTTTTTTTTTGAATTTTATTAGAGGCTCGTTCAAGAATTCTTAAACCACATTTTTAATAACTAAAAAAACTACAACCTCACTTCCTTTTATTATTCATTGCATATTCTGTACCTTTGCAACTTTGCTATTTTTATGAGTTCATTCGAAGAAAATATTGAGGTTCAAGGCGCTCGTGTTCACAACCTGAAAAACATAGATGTTACCATTCCAAGAGAAAAACTGGTCGTAATTACTGGTCTTTCTGGTAGTGGTAAATCGTCTTTAGCATTTGATACCATTTATGCCGAAGGGCAACGTAGATATATAGAAACTTTTTCGGCTTATGCCAGACAGTTTCTAGGCAGTTTGGAACGACCGGATGTGGATAAAATAGACGGCCTTTCCCCTGTTATTGCTATCGAGCAAAAAACAACTAGTAAATCGCCTCGTTCAACTGTTGGAACCATTACAGAAATTTACGATTTTTTAAGACTGCTTTTCGCTCGTGCTAGTGATGCCTATAGCTACAATTCTGGCGAAAAAATGGTTAGTTATAACGACAAACAGATCAAAGAGCTTATTATCGAAAGCTTTAAGGGCAAACGTATTAATATTCTAGCACCTGTAGTACGATCTCGAAAAGGACATTATAGGGAACTGTTTGAGCAAATAGCCAAACAAGGTTTTGTAAAAGTAAGAGCTGATGGCGAAATTCTAGACCTTGTAAAAGGCATGAAACTCGACCGATATAAAAATCACGACATCGAAATTGTGATTGATCGTTTAAAAATAGACAAGACTGTTGATAGCGATAAACGCCTCTCCGAAACCATCAACACTGCCATGTATCATGGCGAAGATGTGCTGATGGTTTTAGACCAAGACACACAAGAAACCAGATATTTTAGTAGAAATTTAATGTGCCCTAGTTCTGGTATTTCCTATCCCAATCCAGAGCCAAATAACTTTTCATTTAACTCGCCTAAAGGGGCTTGCCCTAAATGTAATGGCATTGGTACATTGTATCAGGTTAATGAAAATAAAATTATTCCAGACCCCAAACTATCTATAGCAGCTGGAGCATTAGCTCCTCATGGTCCCCAAAAAAACTCTTGGATTTTCAAGCAGTTTGAAACGATAGCACAGCGTTTTAATTTTTCTTTAAACGATGCTTATAAAAGTATTCCTGAAGAAGCTAAACAAATTATTTTATTTGGTGGTAATGAAAAGTTTTCGGTTGAAAGCAAAACACTTGGAGTAACTAGAGACTACAAGATTGAATTTGAAGGTGTTGCAAATTTTATAGAAAGTCAGTATACCAATGCAGAAACCACATCTTTAAAACGTTGGGCAAAAGACTATATGGACAAAGTGACTTGTAGTGAATGCCATGGTTCTCGATTAAGACAGGAGTCTTTATACTTTAAAATAAACGAACAAAATATAGCCGATCTTGCTAATAAAGACGTTGTTGACTTGGCAGAATGGTTTGACAATTTAGAAAAACATCTATCAGACAAACAAATAAAAATTGCTGAAGAAGTCATCAAAGAAATTAAGACCAGATTGCAGTTTTTACTGGATGTTGGTTTAGAATATTTGTCTTTAAACAGAAGCTCTAAATCGCTCTCTGGTGGTGAAGCTCAACGAATTCGTCTAGCAACACAGATAGGTTCTCAATTGGTTGGTGTGCTTTATATTTTAGATGAACCTAGTATTGGACTCCACCAAAGAGATAATGAAAAACTAATAAAATCCTTAGTAGCCTTAAGGGATATTGGTAACTCTGTCATTGTGGTAGAACACGATAAAGACATGATAGAACACGCCGATTATGTGATAGACATTGGTCCAAAAGCTGGAAAATATGGAGGTGAAATTATTAGTATTGGTACACCTGCCGAACTAAAAACCCATCACACTCTAACAGCAGATTATTTAAATGGCACCAAACAAATAGAAGTACCAAAAAAGCGTAGAAAAGGGAATGGAAAATTTATAGAATTAAAAGGCTGTACAGGAAACAATTTAAAAAATGTTTCGGTAAAATTCCCGTTAGGAAAAATGATAGGTGTGACAGGAGTTTCAGGAAGTGGAAAATCTACTTTAATTAACGAAACTCTCTACCCTATAATGAATGCCCATTATTTTAATGGCGTAAAAGTACCTATGCCTTATAAAAGTATTAAAGGGTTAGAGCATATAGACAAGGTTATCGACATCAATCAGTCTCCAATTGGAAGAACACCAAGAAGCAATCCAGCCACGTATACAGGAACTTTTAGCGAAATACGCAGTCTCTTTGCTAAAATTCCAGAAGCCATGATTCGTGGTTACAAACCTGGGCGTTTTAGCTTTAATGTTAAAGGTGGACGTTGTGAAACTTGCCAAGGTGGTGGTTTACGGGTTATTGAAATGAATTTCCTTCCAGATGTCTATGTAGAATGCGAAACTTGTCAAGGCAAACGTTTCAACCGAGAAACCTTAGAGATTCGTTACAAAGGAAAAAACATTAGTGATGTTTTAAACATGACAATTAATGATGCTGTTCCGTTTTTCGAACACATTCCAAAAATTCATAAAAAGCTTAAAACCATAAAAGATGTTGGATTAGGTTATATTACCTTAGGACAACAAAGCACCACACTTTCTGGTGGTGAAGCGCAACGTATTAAACTGGCTACAGAGTTAAGCAAACGCGACACTGGAAATACGTTTTATATTCTAGACGAACCTACAACTGGATTGCATTTTGAAGATATTCGAGTACTCATGATTGTGTTAAATAAACTAGCAGATAAGGGCAATACGGTTTTGATTATTGAGCACAATTTAGATGTTATTAAAATGGTAGACCACATCATCGATATAGGCTACGAGGGTGGTAAAAATGGTGGCGAAGTAATTGTTGAAGGTAGTCCTGAAGATGTAATAAAACACAAAAAGAGCTATACAGCCCAATTTCTTAAAAAAGAATTAAAATAGAATTTTTCTCGTTTAAATTCATTAAATTAGATACTTAACCATAAAAATTTATATCATGAGAAGTTTACTTTGGCTAGTAGCAGTAGTATGTATAATTATTTGGCTATTAGGTTTTTTAGGAGTTGTTCCAGGCATAGCAACTGGTAATTTAATTCATATTTTATTAGTTATTGCTATTATCGTTATTTTATATAATATCATTTCTGGTCGAGGCCCTTTAAAATAAATCGAGTCTGTTTATATTCAATATAATACACTTGAGACAAATCATTCAGATAGATTTGTCTCATTTTTTTATGCTGTTTTCAATTGGCATCTCTTCATTTCAAATTGGTTTTTATAAATCATTTAAAGAAAGCACTTAAAATGTCCTTATTTCTCTTAAATTTGCCTTTGGATTTCTATGTAGTAAAAAGAAATTTAATAAATTAAAATATCTGAAAAAAAAATATAAATGAGAGACGAACAACATCATAAACGTTGGAATGCCATAAAAACAAACGATTCATGGGCTATTTTTAAAATCATGGGTGAGTTTGTAAATGGTTACGAAAAATTAAGTAAAATTGGACCTTGCGTATCCATTTTTGGATCTGCAAGAACCAAACCAGATCATAAATACTATAAATTAGCAGAAGAAGTAGCTGCCAAAATTGTAAATCATGGTTATGGTGTGATTACAGGTGGTGGTCCAGGAATTATGGAAGCTGGAAATAAAGGCGCTCATATTGCAGGTGGAACTTCTGTAGGTTTAAATATTGATTTACCGTTTGAACAACACGATAATCCATATATTGATTCTGATAAAAGCTTAGATTTCGACTATTTCTTCGTTCGAAAAGTCATGTTTGTTAAGTACTCACAAGGCTTTGTTGTTATGCCTGGAGGTTTTGGAACCTTAGACGAATTATTTGAAGCAATTACTCTTATTCAAACTAACAAAATAGAAAAATTCCCTATCATACTGGTAGGAAAAGAATTTTGGGGTGGATTATTTGAATGGGTAAAAGAAGTTTTGCTAGACAAATTTAATAACGTAAGTGCTAAAGATCTAGATTTAATTCATTTAGTAGATTCTTCAGATGAAGTTATAGATATATTAGACGATTTTTATAAAGATTACGGTTTGAGTCCAAACTTCTAATTCGTTTTTCTCCCAGGAATACATATGAAAAAGAAAATACAAATTGTATCCATGCTTTGCATGTTGATAACGCATAGCCTGTTTTCGCAAGAAAGCTTTAAGGTGATGTTTTACAATTTATTGAATTTCCCTTTAGAATCGAATGTTCCAAATAGAATACAACATTTAGATGTTATCTTAAACAATTACCAACCGGATATTTTTGCCGTTTGCGAATTAAATAATGAATCTGGAGCGAATGCCATTTTACAAGTGCTACAAGATAAAGTAAGCGAGCAATTTAGAATGCCAACATTCTCTTTAAACACTTCTGATGATGAGATAGGTAACCAAAATGACCTTCAAAATTTGATTTTCTACAACAGCTCAAAATTTATTTTAGAAAGTCAAGATATCGTTCAAACTATTTATCGCGATTTCAATCATTATAAATTAAAGTTAAATTCTATCAATCAAGACAGTAATCCTTTATATTTAGACGTGATTGTTTGTCATTTAAAAGCATCAAATGGTGTAAACAATCAAGCTTTAAGATTAGAAATGGTTCAAGATTTAACAACATATTTAAATACTTTTCCAGCTAATAGTCAAATTCTATTAGCTGGAGATTTTAACGTTTACACTCATACTGAAGCTGCTTTTCAGGAATTATTAGACGTTACAAATCATATTGTTTTAGCCGATCCTGCCAACCGAACTGGTAGTTGGCACAACAACACCAACTATATCGATATGTTTACTCAGTCTACCAGAACACAAACAGGTTTAGGTGGATCCACAGGAGGTTTTGACGATAGATTCGATCTTATATTAACATCATCAAACATGTTGTCAAATTCAAACATCTCTTATGTAACCAATTCATATCAGGCATATGGAAATAATGGCAATATAAACTGTTACAATAATGAAATAAAAGATGAAGCATGTGCAGGAGCAGATTTTTCGTATAATATTAGAGAAGCTTTATATTATTTTAGCGACCATCTTCCAGTAACATTACAATTAAAAACTAACGAAACCTTATTAAATATTCAACCTAATACCCAAGAGAGTCTTCAAATTATTGGCACAAATATGATTGAAAGCATCTTAGAAATAAAAATTAACAATCCATCTTATCACACTAAAAAACTTAACATTTTTAATACGTTAGGACAAGAAGTAAAATCTGTTCCTGTGGGTTCGTCTAACAAAATAAGTATGGACGTATCCACTCTTAGCAAGGGTATATATTATCTAACACTGCCAAACACAAATGTTCAACCTTTAAAATTCGTTAAAACAAATTGAAATTAAGTTTTTTAAGCAGTCTATTATTTTTAGTGCCAATGTTACTTTTAAGTCAGAATAAAATTGATTTAAAAGCAGATTTTAATGCTGAAAAAAAACAGATAAAAATTGCTCAAACCATCACGTATTTTAATCATACGAATGATGTTTTAGAAGAAATTTATTTAAACGATTGGAACCACAGTTTTGCAACTAAAACAACACCATTAGCCAAACGTTTTGCCGAAGAATACAATGCCGATTTTCATTTTGCAAAAAACGATGATAGAGGATACTCTGTAATTACATCCATCAAACAGAACCAACAAGAACTAAATTTTGAAAGGTTAAAAGACCAATTAGATGTAGTTAAAGTTGTCCTTAATACCCCTTTAAAACCTAACGAAAGTTATACCATCAACTTAAATTATATCGTGCAGGTTCCAAGTGATAAATTTACCCGTTATGGTATGACCTCTAATGGCGATTTTAATTTGCGTTATTGGTACATGACACCTGCTGTCTACAATGGTGAATGGCAATATGCAAGCAACAAAAACTTAGACGATTTATTTGTTCCTGTAGCAGATGTGAGCATGGAACTTCATGTTCCAAATAGTTACAATATCACTTCAGAGTTAGACCAAAAAGATATCTCTCAAAAAGACAGTATTCTTACAGTTGTTCTTGAAGGAAAAAATAGAGTGAACACCAAATTGTTTTTAAATAAAACAAAATCATTCAGTCAAATAAAAACCGATTATTTTACCATGGTCTCAAATTTAGATGAAGCAAAGCTAAATATGATTGACAATCTGGTAATAACCGATCAGATATCTAAATTCCTAACAGAGCATATTGGTCCTTATCCCCATGAAAGATTACTGGTTACAGATATTGATTACCGAAAAAATCCTATTTATGGTTTAAACCTTTTGCCTGATTTTATTCGTCCGTTTCCAGATAAATTCCAATACGAATTAAAGGTCTTAAAAACAGCTTTAAATAATTATTTAGATAACATTATCATTACAAACCCAAGAAAAGACCAATGGATTATTGATGGGTTACAAACCTACTTTTTAATGAAATATGTTGAAGAGTTCTATCCAGACATGAAACTTGCAGGTAGCTTATCTAGAATATGGGGCATCCGCTCATTTCATGCCACACAATTAGATTTCAACGACCAGTATCCTTTTTTATACATGCACATGGCGAGAGAAAATCTAGACCAGCCGTTAAGCATGGAAAAAGATTCCTTATTAAAATTCAATAAAAATATAGCAAACAAATACAAAGCTGGTGTTGGTTTACGCTATATTGATAATTATATAAATGACGATATTTTAGAAAACTCTATAAAAGAATATGTTTCTAAATTTGAATTGAAGGAATCTTCAACTATAGATTTTCAAAACATACTACAAGCAAATAGTACTAAAAATTTAAATTGGTTCTTTACAGATTATTTAACTACTAAAAAGCGCATAGATTACACTATTTCAGAGGTTGAAGAATCTAGAGATTCGGTGAAAGTTACTATCAAAAACAAAACGCAAACCAATGTCCCAATTTCTGTATTTGTATTACAAAAAGACTCGATTGTTTCTAAAATTTGGGTCGAAGATATTGCCGATACAAAAACAGTAACAATTGCAAAAAACCATGGCACCAAAGTCGTTTTAAACAAAGACATGATTGTCCCAGAATTTAATTTAAGAGACAATACTAAATCTTTAACCAATTCACTATTTAACAGGCCTATTCAATTACGATTAATAAAAGACATTGAAGACCCAGCATATAATCAAGTGTTTTTTATGCCTATTGTAGAATTTGATAATATTTACGATGGTATTGTACTTGGTGTAAAGGCCTATAATAAAACCGTATTAAAGAAAGCATTTTATTATAAAATTTCACCTCAATATGGAACAAAATCCAATTCATTAACTGGAGGAATCACACTTAATTACAATCAGTATATAGAGAATAATGACACTAATTTGTTTAGCATCAATTATGGTGTTTCTGCAAGTTATTCAAGTTATGCTGAAGATTTATTTGTTAGAAAATTAACCCCAGGAGTACAATTTTTATTTAGGGACAAATTAAATCTCATGTCAAATAAAAAGCAGTACGTTACCATGCGTTATGTAGACATTAATCGAGATCAAGATTTAAGCCTAGATGCCGATGAAACAGAACCAAATTATAGCGTTTTAAATTTAAGATATAATAATATAAATAAAGGTTTAGAAGATTATGTTTCTTGGTTTTCTGATGTACAATTTGCTAAAGATTTTGGTAAAATCGCTTTTAATTTTGAATACCGAAAATTAACCGAAAAAAGTAGACAATACAACCTGAGGTTATTTGTTGGAACTTTTTTATATAATGACAGTTATAAAGCATCCGATTATTTCAGTTTTGCGCTAGATAGACCTACTGATTATTTATTCGATTATAATTATTATGGTCGTTCCGAAGACTCTGGTTTATTTAGTCAGCAAATTATAATTGCCGAAGGTGGTTTCAAATCAAAACTTGAAACACCTTATGCCAACGAATGGATAAGTACGATAAATGGTAGTACAACGCTTTGGAAATACATTCTAGCTTATGGAGATGCTGGTTTGGTAAAAAACCATGGAGAAGACATCAAATTTGTTTACGACTCAGGTATTCGTGTGAGTTTAATTCCAGATTATTTTGAACTCTATTTTCCAGTGTATTCTAATTTAGGCTGGGAAGTTGCGCAAGCTCATTATGCTGAAAAAATTCGCTTTGTAGTAACTTTAGACTTTAAAACCCTCTTTGGTTTGTTTAGCAGACGTTGGTATTAATTTACACTTCAAACAAAACTGTATAATATCGGCTTTTTAGTATCATATTTTTAACGATTTCTAAAATAACTAACAATCTTTCAGTTTTTTGTTGCATTTTACTCTAAACACTGATAATTTGTTAATTCTTTAACTAACAATCAGATTGCAAAACACACAAATTTTGACTAAATTTGCACCATTAAAATAAGAACCATGCAAACAAATCCAGACGTACAAAAAGACCTTTCTTTCGAAGACTTTAAAGCAGAAGTTTTAAACGATTATAAAATGGCTGTCACCTCTCGTGAATGTAGTCTTCTTGGTCGTCGTGAAGTCCTAACAGGAAAAGCGAAGTTTGGAATTTTTGGAGATGGAAAAGAAGTACCTCAATTAGCATTGGCAAAAGCGTTTAAAAATGGGGATTTTCGTTCGGGTTATTACAGGGATCAAACTTTTATGATGGCTATTGGCGAATTAAATATTCAACAGTTTTTTGCAGGTTTATATGGTCATCCTGATATTGCACACGATCCAATGTCTGCAGGAAGACAAATGGGTGGACATTTTGCAACACATAGTTTAGATGAAAAAGGAAACTGGAAGGATTTAACAAAACAGAAAAATTCTAGTGCAGATATCTCTCCAACAGCTGGACAAATGCCTAGATTATTAGGTTTAGCTCAAGCTTCAAAAATTTATAGACAAGTAAAAGGCATTGATACCACAAATTTTTCTGAAAAAGGAAATGAAGTGGCTTGGGGAACTATTGGAAACGCCAGTACCAGTGAAGGCTTGTTTTTTGAAACTATAAATGCAGCTGGTGTTTTACAAGTACCAATGGTGATGAGTGTTTGGGACGATGAATATGGTATTTCTGTACATGCAAGACATCAAACAACAAAGGAAAATATTTCTGAAATCTTAAAAGGATTTCAAAGAGATGAAGATAATAAAGGATTTGAAATTCTTCGTGTTAATGGTTGGGATTATCCAGCCTTGATTGAAACTTATCAAAGAGCTTCAAAAATAGCCAGAGAAGAACACGTCCCTGTATTAATTCATGTTAACGAATTAACACAACCTCAAGGGCATTCAACTTCAGGTTCTCACGAACGTTATAAAGATGAAAACCGATTGGCTTGGGAGGCAGCATTTGATTGCAACGTGAAACTTCGCGAATGGATGGTTGCCAATGGTATGGCCACAGACGACGAGTTAAAAGAGATTGAAAATGGTATTAAAAAAGAAGTTCGAGAAGGCAAAAAAGCTGCTTGGACTGCTTTTATTCAACCTTTAAAACAAGAACAACAAGAACTTGTTAGTATTTTGGAAAATGTAGCTAATTCCAGCGATAACAAAGTGTTTATTTCTAAGCTTAAAAACGATTTAGCTGACATTAAAGAACCCATAAGAAAAGACATTCTTTCTACTGCTAGAAAGGCTTTACGTTTTGTAGTAAGCGAATCTTCATCTGAAAAAAATCTATTGGTAACTTGGATTAATACATATTCTAATAAAATTCAATCAAAATACAGTTCGCATTTATATAGCGAATCTCCTAAATCGGCATTAAACATTAAAGAAGTGAAGCCAACATACGACGCAAATAGCGAAGATGTAGATGCTAGATTAATCATTAGAGATAACTTCGATGCCATTTTTAATAAATATCCTGAAACTTTAGTTTTTGGTGAAGATGCCGGAACCATTGGAGATGTGAATCAAGGACTTGAAGGTATGCAAGAAAAATATGGAGAACTTCGGGTATCTGATGTTGGTATTCGTGAAGCAACCATTCTTGGACAAGGTATAGGAATGGCTTTAAGAGGCCTACGTCCTATTGCCGAAATCCAGTATTTAGATTATATTTTATATGCCCTTCAAATAATGAGTGACGATTTGGCGACCCTTCAATACAGAACCAATGGACGTCAAAAAGCACCATTAATTATTAGAACTCGTGGTCATAGATTAGAAGGTATTTGGCATTCTGGTTCGCAAATGGGTGGTGTTATAAACTTAATTAGAGGTATTCACGTTTTGGTTCCAAGAAACATGACCAAAGCAGCTGGATTTTATAACACCCTTTTAGAAAGTGACGAACCTGCTTTAATTGTAGAATGTTTAAATGGCTACAGATTAAAAGAAAAGATGCCAAATAATATTGGGGAATTTAAAACACCACTTGGTGTGGTTGAAACAATTAGAGAAGGAAACGATATTACCTTAGTGTCTTATGGATCTACTTTAAGAATTATTGAACAAGCAGCTAAAGAGTTACAAGGGGTTGGTATTGATGCAGAAATAATAGATATTCAATCACTACTGCCTTTCGATTTAAATCATGACATTGTAAAAAGTGTCGCTAAAACAAATCGTTTAATGGTGATTGACGAAGATGTTCCTGGAGGAGCTTCAGCATTCATATTAAACGAAGTATTAAACACTCAAAACGCATACAAGCATTTAGATAGTAAGCCACAAACACTTACAGCACAACAACATAGGCCAGCTTACGGTACAGATGGCGACTATTTCTCTAAACCTTCAGTAGAAGATGTGTTTGAAGCAGTTTACAACGTGATGCATGAAACAAATCCTTCAGATTTTCCGAAGTTGAGATAAAAAACATCACGATATATATCATTTAAGACCTCATTCGTTAAAAACAGTGAGGTCTTTTTATTATATTTATGAGCAAACAAATTCATGCATGCTTACCAAGCAAGACAAAAAACAACTTCGTGGTTTCATTTTTAGACATTTAGATGGCTTGGCAACTGCTACTACAGCTTATTCACTTCACCAAAAAGGTGTTTTACATTATTTATTAAAGAACAAAAAAGCTTCTGTTAAAGATATTGCTTCAGCATTTCAAGCAAACGAAGGATATTTAAATGTTGCATTAAGAGTTTTGTGTTCGCAAGGCTGGTTGGCGCAAAACATAGACCCTCAATTAAACGAGGTTACATTCGAAATAAATACGAAAAGTCAGGAAGCTTTCAAACTTGTTCCTCTATATAAAAACGCTGTAAACCTTTTATCCTATGCTGTTAAATTTCCTGAAGAGAAAATTGGAAGTGATGCCTTTCTAGCGTTAGAAAGCATTTTTAAAGAATATGAAAAGAATTACGGATTAACTGGTAATAACGACATTGAACAACAGGTTTTAAAACACATTGAAGGGTGTATTGTGGCTCCAATAATTGTGTTATTGGGTGTTAATGGCTTATTTCATAAATATTTTATGGAAGCTTCATTTACAGCTGAAGAATACCATAAAAACCCTGAAAGTTTCAAAAAAATATTAGATTTCTTTACGTACTTAGGTTGGTTTAAAAAGAAGAAAAACACCTATCAATTTACAGATGAAGGTTTGTTTTTTGCAAAACGAGCATCAGCATATGGTGTAACAGTGTCGTATCTGCCAACTTTTTTAGCATTGGATGACTTGCTTTTTGGAAACCCTTTAATTCTTAAGACAGAAACACCTAACGATGCAGAAAAACATGTACATCGTGAAATGAATGTTTGGGGTTCTGGAGGAGCACACACAACTTATTTTAAAATAGTCGATCAGGTAGTAAAAGAACTCTTTAACAAACCTATAGACGAACAGCCAAAAGGTATTTTAGACATGGGTTGTGGCAATGGTGCCTTTATTCAACATATTTTTGAAGTCATTGAACATCAAACTTCTAGAGGAAAAGTGCTTGAAGAGCATCCACTATTATTAGTTGGTGCAGATTTTAATCAAGCTGCTTTAAAAGTTACAAGAGCCAATTTAATTAAATCGGATATTTGGGCGAAGGTGATTTGGGGAGATATTGGTAGACCAGAATTATTAGCCAAAGACCTTAAAGAAGATTATAATATAGATTTAATAGATTTATTAAATGTTAGAACTTTTTTAGACCATAATCGTATTTGGGACATGCCGAAAATTACAACTAATAGAACGAGTCTATCTACAGGAGCTTATGCCTTTCAGGGAGATCGTTTAAATAATAATTTGGTAGAAGACTCCCTTTTGGAACATTTCAAAAAGTGGAAATCATATGTCGAAAAATTTGGATTACTTATTATCGAGTTACATACTATTAATCCGGAGTTAACAGCGAACAATCTTGATGAAACAGCTGCTACTGCTTACGATGCAACTCATGGTTATAGCGACCAATATATTCTAGAAGTAGATGTATTTAAAAACATTGCTAAAGAAGCTGGGCTAATGCCAGATGAGCGCTATTTTTCAAAATTTCCAGATTCCAATTTAGCAACTGTGAGTATTAATTTATTAAAAGGAACAATTAATTAAATATTAAAAATATGACAAAAAATTTTACAGATTTAGCCTTAGCCATTTTAAGAATTTCCATTTCAGGCTTAATGCTTGTTCATGGTATTCCAAAAATTGAACGTCTTTTCTCAAGTCCCATAGAATTTGGAGATCCTATTGGAGTTGGTCCAACACTATCATTAATTTTAGCATTAATAGGAGAAGTTGTCGCTCCAATTCTAATCATTATTGGTTTTAAAACAAAATTAGCTGCAATTCCTTCTGCTATAACTATGTTTGTGGCTGCTTTTATAGTTCATATTGATGATGATTTTGGCACAAAAGAAAAAGCTCTTTTATACTTGGTTTGTTTTGTTGTCATTTTTCTAGCAGGACCTGGAAAATATGCTATTGATAATAAAAAATAACTATGAAAGCTGTTTCAGTTGTTACTATAAAAAAAGAATTGCATCATCGTTCTTCAGAGGAACTTATGGAACTTTGTTTGCGTTTATCGAAATTCAAAAAAGAAAACAAAGAACTACTAACTTATTTGTTATTTGAATCTCATGATGAATCTGGCTATATAGAAACTGTCAAACAGGAAATAGACGAACAGTTTGAAACCATTAATACAGATAGTTACTTCTACATTAAAAAAAGTGTTCGTAAAATTTTAAGAAATATTAAAAAATATGCGCGTTATTCACTTAAGAAGGAAACTGAAGTGGAACTGCTACTCTATTTTTGTAAAAAACTAAAAGATTTCAAACCATCCTTTAAAAGAAATGTAACGCTAACAAACATTTATGAAAGACAGATTTTAAGCATTCAGAAAATAGTTGTCAAGCTTCATGAAGATTTACAATATGACTATAATTTAGAGTTGGAAAGATTAGAAAATTAACAGATTATGACAACAACACCAGAACACGACGAACGTGTTGCAAAATTGACCTTTGCATCTGTATACCCACATTATGTTGACAAAATTGAGAAAAAAGGTAGAACTAAAGCCGAACTACATCAGGTTATACAATGGTTAACCGGTTTTAATGAATCTAAACTACAAGAACTTATAGATGAGAAAGTGACTTTTAAAACGTTTTTTGAGAAGGCAAAATTAAACCCAAATGCGCATCTTATAAAAGGTGTTATTTGCGGCTATCGGATTGAAGACATTGAAACACCCTTAACACGACAAGCCAGATATTTAGATAAATTGATAGATGAATTAGCCAAAGGACGTAAGATGGAAAAGATTTTAAGAGTTGCTTAAAATAACTTGTATTATTGAACGCTAATTCATAATCCTAACCATCAATTCTTTGAGTAAATCTCCTTGCTTAACCGCATTGGATCCTACTCCTTTACTTTTTACATCAAATTCTCTTAAAACAGCAATTATACCACTCACCTGTTTCATGGGATAATTTCTTGCTGCAGCAATATATTCGTTTGTGAAATACGGGTTTATTTTTAATGCTGAGGCAACACTTCTTGGGGATTTGTCGTGTAAACCATGTAAGTGCAATAATTTAGAAAAGAAACTAAACAGCAAAGACACTGTAACCACCATGGGATTATCTTTTGGGTTTTCGCCAAAATATTTAATAATCTGCTGTGTTTTTAAAACATCCTTGGCTCCAACAGCTTTTTGCAACTCAAAATTATTATAGTCTTTACTAATTCCAATATTTTGTTCAATATGTTCTGGTGTAATTTGCGTGCCTTCAGGAAGGATAATTTTAAGCTTATCCAATTCGTTAGAAATTTTACTTAGATCTGTTCCTAAAAACTCTGCTAGCATTTGTGCAGCCTTAGGAGAAATGGTGTAATTCTGACCAGATAATACACGTCTAATCCAATCGGCTACTTGATTGTCGTAAAGTTTTTTACTTTCAAAAATAACACCCGTTTTTTTAAGCGTTTTATATAGTTTTTTACGCTTATCAATGGATTTGTACTTATAATTAAAAACTAAAATGGTTGTAGGTTGTGGTTGCTCAGCATAATCCACAAGCTTTTCTATGGTTCGCGATAAATCTTGAGCTTCCTTTACAATTACCACCTGATGTTCTGCCATCATAGGATAACGTTTGGCCTGGCCTACCACATCTTCAATAGTCACATCGCGACCATATAACACCATTTGATTAAAGCCTTTTTCTTCTTCAGAAAGGATACTGCTTTCAATATATTTTGAAATCTTATCTATATAGTAAGGTTCTTCTCCCATTAAAAAATAAATAGGATGCAACTTACCATTTTTAATATCTGTTACTAATTGTCTGACTTCGTCCAAATTTCTAAAAATTCCAAATTAAAAAAATTACAAACCCCAAAATACGTTAAGGATGTTTGGTTTTTGATGAATGTAACTTAACTTTGAAAAAAATCCAATTGCCTTGATGCAAGAACTCCAATTTTCAAAGTTTCCGTTTCGTTTCAAAAATAGCGAAAATAAAATATCTATTTTCGATTGTATTCGTAAAAAATTTGTGATTTTACAACCGGAAGAATGGGTTCGTCAGCACTGTGTGCAATACTTAATTTTAGAAAAAAAATATCCTATTTCTTTAATTAATGTTGAAAAGGAATTAAAAGTGAACGGTTTAAAAAAACGTTATGATATTGTAGTTTTTAATCCAAATGGCTCAATTCATTTAATCGTAGAATGTAAAGCGCCACAAATACCTATTGATCAAAGTTCTTTCGATCAAATTGCACGATATAATTTGGCATTAAAGGCCACCTATTTAATGGTAACTAACGGATTAAATCATTATTATTGTCAGATGGATTTTATAAATGAATGTTATCAATTTCTAGAATCCATTCCAGATTATAAAACTAATGAATAAGATAGTTACATTTTGGTTTGGAATATTAGGTGTAATCTTCTTTGTTGTTCCAAGTATTTTAGGTGGGTTCCAATTTGAAAATTACAGCCACATTCAACAATTCATCAGCGAAACTTATGCTATTGACACACCATATGGAATATATTTAAGATTTTTTGGGTTTATACCTAGTGGTATTTTCATTATACTTTTCTCAATGTCGGCTTTAAGTATCCTTCCCAATAGCAGATTATTAAAACTCGGACTAATTGGGTTTGCTTTTCTCTATGGTTTTGGCAACATTCTTGTTAGCATTTTTCCTTGTGATACTGGGTGTAATAAAGAGTTAATAGACCCAAGTATATCACAATTAATACATACCTTTTCTGGAGCAATCACTTATACTTTGGTTCCATTTTGTTTATTCTTAATTGGATTAAGTGCCATAAAATGGAAACACGGAAAATATATGGTTGTTTTATCACTTATTTGTGGAATGTCAGCTTTTTTGCTTAGTATGTTGCTTTCTAGTAATCCAACAGGTTATTATATTGGTTTGATTCAAAGAGGTATAGAAATCTCTATATTGCTTTGGCTAACTGCCTTAGCCTTTTATATTAAAAAACTAAATTAGTCTTTTGAAAATAGCAATTGTTATATTAAACTGGAACGGAAAAGAATTACTTGAACAATTCTTACCTTCTATTATAAAATTCTCAAATGAAGCTTCTATTTACGTTGCAGACAATGCTTCAACAGATCATTCAGTAGCCTTTATTAAAGAAGCTTTTCCTTTGGTTAAAATTATTCAAAACCAAAAAAACGGAGGTTATGCTAAGGGTTATAACGATGCCTTAAAACACATAGATGAAGATATTTATTGTTTATTAAATAGCGATGTCGAAGTAAGCAAAAACTGGTTAAATCCTGTTATTGAGGTTTTTAAAAACAATTCTAATACAGCAATTGTTCAACCAAAGATATTAGATTTTAAAGATAAAACAGCTTTTGAATATGCTGGTGCAGCTGGTGGGTTTATCGATAAATATGGCTATCCCTTTTGTAGAGGAAGAATTTTCAATACAATTGAAAAAGATAAAGGTCAATACAACGATGTAACAAATATATTTTGGGCTTCAGGGGCATGTTTCTTTATTAGAAAAAACCTGTTTAAAACCTTAAACGGTTTTGATGAATCCTTTTTTGCACATATGGAAGAAATAGATTTGTGCTGGAGAGCATTTAACCTTGGTTATGAAACAAAATACGCTGGCAATTCGACAGTTTATCATATTGGAGGAGCTACTTTAAACAGTTCCAATCCGAAAAAAACATATTTAAATTTTAGAAATAATCTATTTATGATAACTAAAAATGCTGAAGGATGGATTTTCTTTTTAGTATTTGCTAGGCTAATTTTAGATGGACTTGCAGGAATTAAATTTCTTTTAGAATTTAAAGTATTGCATACCTTTGCGATAATAAAATCTCACTTTAGTTTTTATAAAAATCTACCAAGGTTGCTTAAGCAACGTAGGTCTATTAATAAAAAGAAGAACTACTACCACAGAACTTCAATTATTTGGCTTTATTACATACGTAAACATAAGTATTTCAATTGTTTATAAATATGTTAAAATTTATGTTAATCCCTATCTTTCCTATACTTCTTTTATATAATTTTGGTATGTTAATAAATAACATCTAAAACTTATAACAATTATGAAAAAAACAATGATACTAGGCGTATTTGCCTTATTCCTTTTAGGTTCGTGTGTATCAAAAAAACAATATACAGACTTAGAAGCTAAACAAAAACAAACACAAGATTTATTAAACACAGCAACAGTTAAACTAAATTCATGCTTAGCTGATAAAGCATCTGCAGAAGCACGTGCAAAAGGTTTAGAAGATCGAATTGCCGATTTAAAAAAATCAAATGACAACCTTATTACAAGTAACGAATCTTTAACCATGCTTACATCTAAAGGTGCTAGCAATGTTGAAAAAACTTTAGAAAGCTTAAAAGAAAAAGATTTAAGAATTTCTCGTTTACAAGATGCGGTTAGTAAAAAGGACAGTGTTATGTTAGCACTTGTTACAAGCTTGAAAAAAGAGGTTGGTATTGATGATCCAGACATTCAAGTGAATGTTGAAAAAGGGGTTGTATTTATCTCTATTGCGGATAAAGTATTATTCCAAAGTGGTAGCTACAATGTATCAGCCAGAGCTAAAGAAATTTTAGGAAAAGTGGCTACAGTTGTAAAAGCTAAACCAACTTTTGAATGTATGGTTGAAGCACATACAGATCCTGTTCCTTATAACAAACCACCACTAATTGACAACTGGGATTTAAGTGTTAAACGTGCAACATCTGTTGTTCGTGTATTAGAAGATTTAGGTGTAGCACCTAAACAACTTATTGCTGCTGGTCGTGGAGAATTCCAACCTTTAGTAGATAATAATACTGCAGAAAACAGAGCAAAAAACAGACGTACTAGAATTATAGTACTACCTAAAATTGATGAATTTTACGACATGATTGACAAGGAAATGAAGAACCTTGCTGAAGACGGAAAATAGACATTAATTACAATATATTTAAAAGCTCAATCTTGTTAGATTGAGCTTTTTATTTGCAATAATATTATCTTATTAGAATTTAAAAAATCTCCAAACTCCCTTTCCCTTCTCTAACAATAATGGGTTCTTCTTCAGAAAGATCGATAACTGTTGATGCTTGATTATCTCCATAACCTGCATCAATAACCAACTCTACTAAGTTTTGCCATTTTTCATAAATAAGTTCTGGATCGGTTGTGTACTCTAATACTTCATCTTCATCATGAATAGATGTTGAAATAATTGGGTTGCCTAACTGTTTGACTATTTCTATAGCAATTTTATTGTTTGGCACTCGAATACCAACTGTTTTTTTCTTTTTAAATGGATGTGGTAACGACTTAGCACCAGGAAGAATAAACGTATAAGGGCCTGGAAGCGCTCTCTTTAAAATTTTGAATGTAGTGGTGTCTATTTGTTTAACATAGTCGCTTAAATTGCTTAAATCTTCACAAATAAATGAGAAATTAGATTTTTCTAATTTTACGTTTTTAATTCTTGCTACTCTTTCTAATGCTTTAACATTATTAATGTCGCAACCCAAACCATAAACCGTATCTGTAGGATAGATAATTAACCCTCCAGCTTTCAGCACTTTAACTACTTTTGTAATTTCTTTAGCGTTTGGGTTTTCCTCATAAATTTTTATAAATTCAGACATACTATAAGTATTAAAAAATCGTTATCTTACACAAAGTAATCAAATAAATCTTTTATGAAGGTTATTAAATACTACTTATTTCTTATTACACTTATATTTTCTCTTGTCTCTTGTTCTACAGATGACAATAATAATCCTGTTACTGGATTAGATTCTTTAGAGTACTATCAAGAATTAAATGTATCTTATGGTCCAACCAACGACCAAGTGTTTGATATTTATTTGCCTGCTAATAGAAATTTAGATACTGAAGTAATGATTTTAGTTCATGGTGGTGGATGGTCTGCAGGTGATAAAAATGATATGAACGAGCTTAAGAATTTTGTTCAAAGTGAATTTCCAAACATGGGAATTGTAAATATCAATTACAGGCTTGCAGATGAAAATAATCAACCGTATCCTATGCAAATAGATGACATATCGTCTGTGATTAACCATTTAAAATCGAAACAGAATCATTATGTAATTGATGACGATTTTGCTTTTATTGGTGTGAGTGCTGGAGCACATTTATCCTTATTATGGAGCTATGCTTTTGATACAGATAATAATATAGACATGGTTTGCAGTATTGTAGGTCCAACTAATTTAACAGATCCTGCATATTTAAACAATACAAACCCTGAGTTACAAGCATTACTGGATTTATATGGCACTGAAGCTACTACAGAGTATTTAGAAGAAGTAAGTCCGTATCACAGGGTCACCGCAAATGCTCCTCCAACCATATTGTTTTATGGAGGTCAAGACCCATTGATTCCTACTACTCAAGGCACAGACATGAGGGACAAACTAGAGGAATTAAATATTACCCATGAATTTACATTATATCCAAATGCTGGTCATGGTTGGATAGGATTGGATTTACTTGATACAAGTTTCAAGCTTAAAGCTTTTATCCAAACTCATTTTGATTAATTTTTAACCAATAACTTCCAGTTTCGCAAAGCGTAACAATAATTTTTTAACGCCTCCTTTATCAAACTTTATTTCTGCTTTAGTATCTCCACCTACACCTTCAATTTTTATTACTTCTCCTTTTCCAAATCGTAAATGTTCCACCATATTTCCAACAGCTAATTTACCATCAAATAAATTGACACCACCACTGGTTTTACTTACAGGTTTTAAGTTTTTTGGAGTGCTTATGGTTATTTTTTCTGATGCTTTTTCTGAGGTTATTTGTTTCTTCTTAAACGTTGGCTGAACCGCTTTCTTAAATCGAATTTTATTAGCATTCGCTCTTCTTGTAGTTTCTGGGATATCATCTCCAAAAATATCTGGATCTAGCATCGGATTAAAACGACGCTCTTCAATAGGTGTGATAATATCTAAAAACTCTTCATCTATTTCTTCAATAAATCTGCTAGGCTCTGCATCAATTAATTTTCCCCAACGATATCTAGACAATGCATATGTTAAATAAGCTTGCTTTTCGGCTCTTGTTAGTGCCACATAAAACAAACGTCTCTCCTCCTCCAACTCACTTCTAGTATTCATGCTCATAGCACTTGGAAATAAATCTTCTTCCAAACCAACAATGTACACATACGGAAATTCTAACCCTTTTGCCAAGTGAATGGTCATTAAAGCTACGTGATTAGCATCGCCTTTATCTGCATCTAAATCGGTTGCAAGTGCCACATCTTCTAAAAATTCTGCTAAAGATGCTGTGGCATCTGCTAACTCTTTTTGTCCTTCAACAAAATCCTTCATCCCATTTAACAGCTCTTCAATATTTTCCATTCTGGCCACACCTTCAGGTGTCCCATCTTTATTAAACTCTCTTATTAAACCACTGGCTTTAGTAACATGCTCAGCTAATTCAAAGGCGTTAGCCGTTTGGTTTAAAACTTGGAAACTTTCAATTAATGTTACAAAATCTCTCAACTTATTTTTAGTGCCCGAATTGATATTAATTTCGATTTTATCAATATTCTGAAGCACTTCAAAAATAGACCGATTATATCCATTGGCAGCAACAATCAACCTATCTACAGTGGTTTGACCAATACCTCGTGCAGGATAATTTATTACACGTTTTAAGGCTTCTTCGTCTGCAGGATTGATTATTAATCGCAAATACGATAAAACATCTTTAATTTCTTTTCTTTGATAGAAAGACAAGCCACCATAAATTCGGTAAGGTATATCTCGTTTGCGTAACGCATCTTCTATAGCACGAGATTGCGCATTGGTTCTATACAACACAGCAAAATCACTATTTGGTAATTGATTTTCCATTTTATTTTCAAAAATGGAACTAGCCACAAAACGTCCTTCATCACCATCTGTTAAAGAACGGTTTACTTTTATTTTTTGCCCTTCATCGTTGGCTGTCCATACGACCTTATCAAGTTTGGTCTGGTTTTTATCAATGATGGAATTTGCTGCATTCACAATATTTTTTGTTGAACGATAATTCTGCTCTAATCTAAAAAGCTTTACATCGTCATAATCCTTCTGAAAATTTAAAATATTATTGATGTTAGCGCCACGGAAAGCATAGATACTTTGCGCATCATCTCCAACTACACAAATGTTTTGAAAACGATCTGAAAGTGCTCTAACAATTAAATACTGACTGTGGTTGGTATCTTGATACTCGTCTACTAAAATATATCGAAACTTATCCTGATATTTGGCTAACACATCTGGAAATCGCGTTAGGAGCTCGTTAGTTTTTAATAACAAATCATCGAAATCCATAGCTCCTGCCTTAAAACATCTCTCTACATAGTTTTTATAGATTTCCCCCATTTTTGGTCGTCTAGCCATAACATCAGCTTCAATAAGTTCTGGATTTTGATG
Organism: Flavobacteriaceae bacterium LYZ1037; assembly: GCA_003144015.1. Classification (GTDB taxonomy): domain Bacteria; phylum Bacteroidota; class Bacteroidia; order Flavobacteriales; family Flavobacteriaceae; genus Xanthomarina. The sequence goes on from QFWS01000008.1 coordinate 22,877, forward strand.
ATAAGCTTTTACGGTTATTAAACTGTTTTTATAGGAAGATATTCTAGAGCGAATCTGTTTATATTTATAGAGATCTTTATCTAGATTCATCTCTTTAATTATCGAAGCAATTAATCGGTCTGAATCTTGAGTGTCATAAATGGTAAAATTACTTGGGTAACCTAATCTATCTGCTTCAAAACGCAATATTTTAGCAAAAACCGAGTGAAAGGTTCCCATCCACAAGTTTTTAGCTTCGCTAGTACCAACAATGGTGGCAATACGCTCTTTCATTTCTCGAGCTGCTTTATTAGTAAATGTTAAAGCCAAAATATTAAACGCATCCACACCTTGACTCATTAAATAGGCAATTCTGTAGGTTAATACTCTGGTTTTACCAGAACCTGCTCCAGCAATCACAATCATTGGACCATCCTTTTGGATTGTTGGTGCTAATTGCGCATCGTTTAACTGACTTAAATATTTCTCCAAATCTCTTTCATTTTAAAGGCTAAAAATAACTATTGTTAGCCTCTTTCGAAGATAGATTTGTGAATAATTATAAACAATTTATAATATGAAAAGTAACCCCTTAATCAATGGTCATTGTTTTTAATAATCCTGCTCTGGTACTAATCCAAATAAAATTGAAAGCAGACTTTGTTTTGTGACGTTTAATATCTTTTTTTGTAGCTTCTTTAAAGAAATGAGTCGCCGAACTACTGTTTTTAGAAACAAAGAGATTTATTACATCTGTTAAGAATTCGTTTTTCTCTTTACCACTCTCCTTCAAGGCAATTATATCAAAATCGCTATATTTCATTTTAAAATCTATCGTGGATCTTTCATCTGTCCCAGAGATAGTAAAATACGTTTTATCTAACTCACCTTCTAGTCGAACATTTAAATTGGGTTCTGTAAATTTATTCAGATAACTTGCTTGAAGCTCATCAATTTCTGCTTTAAATTCAAACAAATCGTTGTGGTTATTTATATCAAAAAACCAATCTACTTTTAATGGTGCATGTTCCATAAATTTTGTATGAATTTTCAAAACCGTTTTTGTTGGAGATTGATACGTATTACTTACGTGTTTTATATCTGCATGAAACTTTGAAAAAGTAACAGTTCCAGCTTTTTTATCTGCTTTGACTTTCTCAGAATAAGCAATATCTGCATCGAAAACAATAACTTCCTCAATGTTTAAATTGAATTTTAAATTACGAAGCATTTTGCTATATAAAGGCTTGATGCGCTCATCATCTGCAACCAACTTATCGCGATACACTTTAAAGTTTGGTTGATAAAATGATAGTTTATTGCTTGAAAACTGCCAAGTAGTATCTTTTACAACTTCCAAATTGGGTTGTTCAATTGTTAAAGAATCTATAATCAAATTAAAATGGTCACGTTCATGAGGAATAATTGCAGACAAGGCATTTTTAGAGTATTTAGTATATAACTTTAAGCCTTCAAATTCAGCTGTTTCATTGGTTATTTCAACATGATTGATGGTGACATTTTCATAATCACTTATTTGTCCAAAAAATGAATCAAAAACAATTTGATAGCTGCTGTAATTAAAAGGAACTTTTCGATTTTTTGTTTTCTGATTGTAAACAATATCATGTAACATTAAATCTATTTGATGTATTTCAAGTTTTAAAGAATCTGTTTTGGAGTCCCATATTTCAACATGGCCTTTATCTATATGAATCTCATTAATTTCAACCTTTTTATCAAACGAATTGCCCTGAGATACTTGAAATTCTTCCTTTGGAATTGTGTTATTATGATAATATATGACATTGGGATTCTTTAAGGAAATATAATCTAACTGTATAACATCATTGAATAAATAGTTCCAAAAACTAAAACCATTTATTAAAAAATACTCCAATTGAACCTCTGCATTGGGTTCCTTAATAGTTCTTCCTAAATTAGTAAGCTTTACACTATCTAAGACTAATTGACCTTTTAATAAACTTAAATTTAAATCTGTATAACTAACCTCAACGGTTTCGGGAAGTTTGGTAGATAATGCTTTTTCTATTTTAGATTTTATAACATATTGTACTACAAAAAAACCTAAAATCATTATTAAAATAATAATTCCAAATATTTTTAACCATTTTCTTTTTTGTTGACTCATTTTATAAAGATATCTTTTTTTTCATATTTAGTTTAAATTTATTTCCGCAAATAACTTTCTAAGAGTTTCAATTTATTAATTCAGACATCTTAGGTTGCTGAAATAAATGTATAAATTCAAATTTCATTTACATTATTCAAGATTTAAAAGATTGTTTATATTTGGGAAGAAATTAAAATACAAACACCTAAATACTATTTATGGATTCTGAAAGAATTATCGACTTATTCATGTTTGCTATTCCTACTTTAATTACAGGTTTAATAGCGTATTACTTTTTTAAAGAGCATACCAAAAATGAAGATGGGAGAAGACGTTTTTTACTACATAAAGATATGCAAGTAAACACCATGCCTATACGCTTACAAGCATACGAACGCATGGCATTATTTCTTGAAAGAATCACACCTTCAAAACTACTTATTAGAACAAGTCCAACGTCTTCAAATAAAGAAGATTACGAATCTCTACTTATAGCAACTATTGAACAGGAATTTGAACACAATTTATCACAACAAATCTATATTAGTGATGATTGCTGGAGCATCATTACAGCAGCAAAAAATGCCACCATACAATTAATTAGAAAAGCTAGTTTACTTGAAAAAACCGATACAGCTAATAAACTTCGTGAAGTTATTTTAACCGAAATGATGGAAAAAAGAGCACCGAGCGACGCTGCTTTGTCATTTATCAAACAGGAAGTAAGCGACCTCTGGTAAGCAACTTTTAATTGAATGCTTCTATTTATTTAAGTGTTTATTTTTTGCATAATCGAAACCTTGCTGCCACCATTTAGTCATTAGCTTTTTACTAAAAATCAATGAGTTCTCGGTTAAACTAGAAGGTGTATAGTATAAGTTAAGCTTAACACCATTGTTCACTGCTGCTAATTTTCCAATTACAATGTCATTTTGCTCTACTTGATTTAGTAAATGCCCAAAAAGGTTTATCATCAACGAAAATGGATTTTTACCTAATACTTTTTGATTCTCTATATTTTCAGCCTCTAAAATAATAGCATCTACCTCAGTCGCTCCTCGTTTAATAGCCTCGCGTATTGGCACCACACAACCCAAGCCTCCATCGGCGTACTCAAAACCATTCACTTTTGCTATTGACATAAACGGAATATAATTACAGGAGATCCAAATCCAATGACAAAACTCTTCATAAGTACACTCATTTATAGACTTATATTCAACGGTATTCATGGATAAGTTAGACACTGTAACAACCACGTCTGCTTTCTCTTTTCTAATTTTCAAAAACTCTTCCTCAGTAAAATTACGTTTAATACTTCGTCTCAGAGCGTTACTCTCTCCAAACGTACGTCTTCGCCTAATAAACTGCCACATAGAGTTAATAAAATCTATGGACACATATTCTCTATCGCCTTTTTTACGTTGCACAAAGGGACTTACGCTAAAAATATCATGTTGTTGAACATTCGTAAAAATATCGTACAATTTGGGGATATTATCTACAGCCAAATGAGGAATTAACAAGCTTCCTGTAGATGTTCCTAAAAACATATCGTAAGATTTTCCTTGATGCTCCATAAGGTATTGAGCCACACCACCAGCATAAGCTCCTTTACTTCCTCCACCAGATATAACTAATGCTTTCATTCTGTTTCTAATGGGCTTACAGATTCATTTTTAAATTTTGCAAAATTAAAACCACTTTGCCACCACAAGGTCATCTTTTCTTTATTAAACACAAGCGCATTTGTCGTTAAAACTGTTGGTGTGTAATAAAAATCGATAATAGCATTTTGATTGGTTGCAACAAATTTACCAATTCTAATGTTTTGACTCTCTATTCTGTCTAACATAAAAGAAAACATATTTGTTAATAATGAAAACGCATTTAATGAAGGCATTCTATTGAATTGCGTGACCTCCGTTTGCAAAATAATAGCATCTATATGTGTGGCTCCTCGTTTGATAGCTTCTTCAATTGGCACCATAGAACCCAAACCACCATCAGCATATTCACATCCGTTTTTCTTTACTAAAGACATAAATGGCGTGTAATTACAAGAAATCCAAACCCATTCACAAAACGCTTCATAATCAAAATCATTAATAGACTTGTACTCAACCTGATTTAACGATAAATTAGAAACAGTAATAACAATATCTTTATGAGACACCTTTAGTTGATGAAATTCAGCTTCAGACAAGGTGTTTTTAATCAATTTTTTAAGATTATAACTTTCACCAAAAGTCTTACTACCTCTCAACAAGTTTCGTAAAACATTTAAATGATTAATTTTTATGGTTTCAATCCCTCTTTTATTTTTAATTGCAAAAGGACATACATTAAAAATAGCTTGCTGATTGACATTGGTGTATATCTCTTTAATCTTTTCTACTTGATTTAATGCCAAATGAGACACTAATAAACTCCCAGTAGACGTACCTAAAAACAAATCATATTGATGCTTTTTGTTTTCAATAAGGTATTGCGCCACACCTCCAGCAAATGCACCTTTACTGCCTCCTCCCGAAATAACTAATGCTCTCATTTAATTCGAATTTTGCAATCTTAAAATGGTTTCTTTATAATTTGAGTTTTTTGATAATTCTTCTAGCATATTTTTAGCATACTTTTTAAACTGCCAATTATAATGCCTCGAAGCTTCTACTAAATTAACAAAAACAGTTTCATTAAAAATCCCTAACGAATTTAAGTAATTAAATGCTGTTAATCGGACTTCAAAGTTATACCTGGGATTGGAATAACCAATTAATTCGTTTAAAAAATTTTCTTTTTCATCAGCTTTATATAAAGGCGTTGAAAGTGCTAAAGCCAACCAAAGTTGCCTGACATTTTTATCGTTAAAACCAACAATGCCACGTGTCTGACTTAAATAAAGCTCTCTATCTTCAACAAAATTAATCCACAAATGAAACAAAGCAGACTCTATAGTCTGATAAGATTTATCCATTAACAAAGTCTCATAATCATCTTTCAAATTTAGAGGGATTTTATCCATATTCTGAGCAATGGCTTGTCTTGTTTTTAAAGAGCCTTTAAACACTTTAGAAGTCACTCTGTCTGGAATTTGAGAAATCACCTTCTCTTTTGCTTGGTCTGAAATTGGAGCCGTTAAATAATAGTCGCATTTAGACGTTAGCAACTCACAATCTACCATTTCATATTCCTGGATAAAAGCTGACTGCATCAAGCTTTCCAGAGCATTTTCAAGAGGAAACTCCACCTGTACCAACCAGGCATTTACAAACTCGGTTAAATCCATGCCACTGGTTTTTTCTACTTCAGAAATAAAATCGTCAGTTTCAACAACTGAAAATGGATATGCTTCTAAATAATTCTTTACAGCCTTTTTAAAAGCCTCATCGCCAACCTGCTCTCTTAAAGCGTGTAAAACCCAGGCGCCACGCTTATAAAACGTGACACTACTCGACTTCGGATTAAACAAAGATGTACTAGTTCCGGATCTGTTTTGATCCATCAGTTGCTGAGCATATTCATACAAGCGCCAGTAATAATAATTCTCACCAAACACATCTCTTTCAGCCAAAAGCGCATAATAGGTTGCAAAACCCTCCTGCAACCAATGGTGTTCGCCACTCTTAGCGGTTACATAATCGCCAAACCATTGATGTGCCAGCTCATGCGCATTCACATTCACATAATTTTTATCTACAAAGGCCGTGGAGTCAATCACAAAGGCATCCGAAAAAATGGTTGCACTTGTGTTTTCCATCCCTGCATACAGAAAATCGTGAACCGGAATCTGCTTGTAATTTTGCCAAGGATAGCCGATACCTATTTCTTTCTCCAGAAAATCGAACATCTGTTTACTGTAGCGATAGGTTGGCTCTACTTTCAAAGAATCTTCCGGATAATAATACATATCTAAAAGTATTCCACTATTTGAAATTTCTTCATGTTTATTGTATTTTCCAATGACCAAAGCCACTAAATAGCTGGACATGGGTGCTTTCATATCAAAATGCCAAACAGTGTTTTCTGCTTCAACAGCCTTATCTACAAGATTCCCGTTGGCAATTACTTCGTATGCGCTATCAAAAGCAACCGATAAATCAAATTCTATTTTATCATTGGTATCATCCAGACTTGGCAACCAATTACTCGTATATTTTCCCTGGCCTTGCGTCCAAATCTGATTAGGTGCTTCATTATCCCAGCCCACAAAATAGAGAGCCTTTTTTGGCTGTGCTTCATATTTAAAACTCAATTTATAGGTTTCCCCAGCTTTATATTTGGAATAAACCACAAGTTGCTTGTCGTTGTTTTCATAAACTACTTTTTCATTATTAAGCAAAATTTCATCAAAATGCATCTGCATGGCATCAATATAAATTGAATCGACAGATTTTAATATTTTAAACTCATACTCTACCAGTCCAAATACCTTAGAGGTATTCACATCAAAACTCAAATCAGCTTTAACACGAGTAAAATCAACATTTTCAAGCTGTTGCGCTTGTGTTAATCCTACCAAAAACAAAAAGACATAAAAAAGAAAATGTTTCATACATATACCATATCAACGACCTGACTAAAATACATAAATTTTGAAGTTTAAAGTTTCAAGATTAAGGTTTATATTCGTGTTATGTCTAATAATTTACAAACCCCCATAGATTATTTAAAAGGTGTTGGACCGAATCGTGCCGATTTGCTCCGAAAAGAACTAAGCATTAACACCTATCAGGATTTAATTAATTTATTTCCAAACAGATACTTAGACAGAACCCAATATTACAAAATCAATCAGTTACAACGCAATACGGCCGAAGTACAAATTATTGGAGAGATTATCAGTTTAAAAGAAGTTGCTCAAAAACGTGGCAAACGTCTAGTAGCCACCTTTAAAGACGACACAGGAACCATGGAACTAGTGTGGTTTCGGGGGCAGAAATGGATTCGCGAAAGCATCAAACTTAAAAAACCCTATGTTGTTTTCGGGAAAGTAAACTGGTTTAATGGTGTTTTTAGCATGCCGCATCCAGATATGGAACTTCTGGAGGAACACCAAAAGAATTTAAGCTCTGCCATGCAGCCCATTTACCCTTCTACCGAAAAATTATCGAATAAAGGCATTTCCAATCGAGTAGTTAATAAAATCATGCAACAATTGTTTCTGGAAACCAAGGGACGGTTTGTAGAATCGTTACCCGAAAGTATTCTTTCAGAACTCAAATTAACATCCAAATCTGAGGCTGTTTTTAACATCCATTTTCCGAAAAATCAAGAGCAATTAGCACGGGCACAATTCCGATTAAAATTTGAAGAATTATTCTATATCCAATTGCAATTAATTCTGAAAAATTTAATCCATAAATCGAAAATTAAAGGCTTGCCTTTTACACAAGTTGGACCCCATTTCAATACGTTTTATAAAAACCATTTACCCTTCCAATTAACCAGCGCTCAGAAACGTGTGTTAAAAGAAATAAGACAAGATCTAGGCAGTAATGCACAAATGAACCGTCTCTTACAAGGAGATGTGGGTTCAGGAAAAACCATAGTCGCCTTCATGTCAATGCTCATAGCGCTTGACAACGGTTTCCAGGCCTGCTTAATGGCTCCGACTGAAATTTTGTCAGTCCAACACTATAACGGATTTAAAGAGCTGTCTAATAATCTAAATATCAGTATAAAACTACTTACTGGTTCAAGTAATACTTCAGAAAGAAAAGAAATTCATAAATCGCTTGAAAATGGCGAATTAGACATCTTAATTGGCACCCATGCTCTGCTTGAAAATAAAGTAAAATTCCAGAAATTAGGCCTCGCCATTATCGACGAACAACACCGTTTTGGAGTCGAACAAAGAAGTAAATTGTGGCGAAAAGGCCCTCCTAAATCCTCCCAAAACGGACCAGATTCAGGGGCTACTCCACCGCATATTTTGGTCATGACTGCAACACCAATTCCAAGAACTTTAGCCATGTCTGTTTATGGCGATTTAGACATCTCGGTGATTGACGAATTACCTCCGGGAAGACAGGCCATAAAAACGGTACATCGGTATGATACTAACCGACTAAAAGTCTTCAGGTTTATAAGAGATGAAATTGATAAAGGTAGACAGATTTATATGGTGTATCCATTAATCCAGGAAAGTGAGAAAATGGATTATAAGGATTTAATGGATGGTTACGAAAGTGTGGCCAGAGACTTCCCCCCTCCGAAATATCAGATTTCGATTGTGCATGGACAAATGAAACCAGCAGACAAAGATTACGAAATGCAACGCTTTATAAAAGGTGAAACCAACATCATGGTTGCTACAACGGTTATAGAAGTTGGTGTAAACGTACCCAATGCCTCGGTTATGATAATAGAAAGCGCCGAACGCTTTGGTCTCTCGCAATTACACCAGTTGCGTGGACGTGTAGGCCGTGGTGCCGAACAAAGCTATTGTATATTAATGACTAGCCACAAATTAAGCAACGACAGCAAAAAACGTATAGAAACCATGTGCAGAACCAACGATGGTTTTGAAATTGCCGAAGTAGATTTAAACCTTCGTGGCCCGGGAGACATTATGGGAACCCAGCAAAGTGGCGTTTTAAACCTTAAGATTGCCGATTTGCTAAAAGACAAAGACATCTTACAGTCTGCCAGATATTACGCTAAAAAAATACTTAGTAGCGACCCGACTCTAAAAGCACCAGAAAACAAAACCATTCTACACACCTACCAGCAGCTTAGCAAATACAAGAATATCTGGAATTATATTAGTTAAATATACGTGTTACTACGTATTTAAATTTTAGTTTAATAATGTTAAATTGCACTCAATTTTAACACAACCCTAAAACTACCTTTTATGAATAAACTGAATTTACTACTAATCATTTTATTTGGATTTACAGTTTTATCTTGCTCTTCTGACAATGATGAACCAAATAATACATCACCAGAACAGACTGAAAAAAAATTAATCAAAATCACTGAAGAAGGCAATTATGGTGTATATAAAAACATCTATATCTATAATTCTGAAAATAAAGTTATTGAAATTGAAAGTAGCTTTACAGAATTTGGCCAAAATATCCCTGATGATATTCATAGTATGATTTTTACATATGAAAATGATTTAGTGATTTTAGCCACAGAATATGAGAATGATGAATTGTATCTAACAATTGAATATAATTATGTAAATGATAAACTTGCTGAGAAAATAAGCTACACCTCGAATGGGACTGAAGATGAAAAAATGGAGTTCTTTTATAATGTCAATGGCGAATTGAATGGTTTCATCTTTTATGTAGAAGGAATTCTTCAACAAGAAGTAAGTTATGTTTATTCGAATGGAAATGTTACAATTTCTGAAGACAATTATGACCATTCTGAATTTTCACATGATACTAAGCCAACTCCATATTCTAATTTTACTGATACTAATAAAATCATTTTTGGCCAACTCTTAATACAAAGCTTATCTGATAACAATATTGTGAATGAAATAAGAACTTACAATGTTGGAAATTCCAACGAGTCTATCCGTAATTACGAAACAACCATCACATATGATTCTGATAATTATCCAACAACTAAAATAGTAACAGAAACGTACAATAGTAACACAACTACAATTAGAACTACCACATTTGAATATGAATAAGTTGTTAATTTAAATATTACCAACTATTATAATCTAACGTAAAACATTGAAGCGATTTAATTATAAGTCGTCAACAAAAAATTAAAACCAAATGAAAAAATTGACCTTTACTTTTATAATAGGATTTTTAATAATATCCTGTTCAAATGATGATACTAATAATATTGATGATAATGAAGGACCAAACAATCCTACAGTAATAACTGTAACTACAAGTGATTTTTCAATAACAATTGATGAAAACCCATTATCAGGCCAAGTTTTAGGAACTATTGAAGGAGTTACAAATGAAGGAACCGTAACTTTTTCAATTTTAAATGAATCCTTAAATGGCGCGTTCACTATAAATTCAACCACAGGCAAGTTAGCTGTGAATAATGAAACTTTATTTGATTTTGAAATTAATCCCACTATTACTGGAACCATAAAAGTTTCAAATGGCTCTGTTTTTGAAGAGTCTAATGTAATTATAAATTTAAATGATGTTGAGGAATCAAATATATATGAAGGAAATGTTAGTCTTCTTACTCAGGCAGAAGTAAACGCATTTGGATCAAATCAATATACAGAAATAACTGGAACACTCCGTATAAACGGCTGGGTTACATCATTGAACTCACTTTCTTCAATCATAAAAGTTGGCAGCCTAAACTTAGACAATTGTGTGCAATTAACTAATTTAAATGGTTTGAATAACTTAGCAGAGATAGAATCTGATTTAACTATTTTAAACTGCTATCTTTTAACTGGAATTACAGAACTAAGTAATCTAAATTCAATTGGCAATAACATAAATATACAAGGAAATGAATCTTTAACAAGCTTAAATGAGTTGTCAATCGTCAATTCTATTAATGGTTTTTTAATAATAAATTATAATGAATCTCTTACTAACTTAAACGGGTTAAATAATTTAGCAACTGTCGGCGACTTTCTACGAATTAGTACTAACCAAAATTTAGAAGATATTACGAGCCTAACTAGCCTTACTCATGTAAATGGCCAAGTTATAATCCAAGCAAACACTGATTTGACAACTTTAAATGGCTTAGATAATTTAATTTCTATTGGAGGATTTTTATATATCGATGCTAATTTCTTATTGACAGATTTTTGTAGTATTTCTACTTTAGTGAATAATGAAATAATTGAAGATTATACTGTAACAGGTAATTCTTTTAATCCAACTCAACAAGATATTATTGATGGAAATTGTAGTCAATAATAAATTAAATTAATACGTAATAATGAATTGCTTGGATTTTAGCCCCCTTCTGAAAAACCCTCAAGTTTTTTTGCTTTCAGCCAGTTCACTTAGCTTGTGTTTATTTGGTTTATATTTACTGAATTAGTTGCTTAACCACGCAACTACTCATAGTCGAGACCGATAAGCGACAACTCAAAACCCTTCAAAATCATTTACAATAACTCATGAACAAACACCTATTTTGGAAAACTAAAATAAACCCCATATCTTACAGCATCTAATACTATTTCTAACCCATGAACCAAACCCATGAACCACACATTTAAAATTACATTCTTAGCTTTTGTATTCGTTTCATTTACAGCCTGCAAGCAGGAAAACAAAACAATTCCAACCCTACAACCAACTCAAGTAGTTGTTGAAAAACCTATAACCGGATTGGTAGAAGACGTTATAACGAAAGAACAGCAAAAAGCTTTAACACCAGACATGGTGATTCAATCGCTTAAAGATGGGAATGTACGTTTTACCAACAACGATTTAACTGCTAGAAACCATTCGCAACAAGTAAGAAACAGCTCTCTATCTCAACACCCTAAAGCCATTATTTTATCTTGTATTGATAGTCGTGTACCTGTAGAAGACGTCTTTGACAGAGGTATTGGTGGTATTTTTGTTGCACGTGTTGCTGGAAACTTTAGCAATGAAGATATTTTAGGTAGCATGGAATATGCTTGTAAAGTCTCTGGTTCCAAACTTGTTTTAGTTTTAGGTCACGAGTATTGTGGTGCTATCAAGGCTAGTATTGACGATGTGCAATTGGGCAATATAACACCTATGCTTCAAAAAATTAAACCAGCCATAGACAATGTGGTTTACGATGGTGAAAGAAATTCTAATAACGAAAAGTTTGTGCACCTAGTTTGTGAAAGCAACATAGAAAATACCATGAATCAAATTCGTTTAAACAGTCCTATTTTAAAAGACATGGAAGCCAATGGTGACATTAAAATTATCGGTGGTATTTATAACATGAGTACAGGCTTGGTAGAATGGCTAGAATAAATCTACTCTTGAATTAAGTCTTTGACAAAACTTTCAAATTCATTTACAAATTCCGTGTACTTATCTCCTGTTGCTGGACCATTAAATCCAGTGTGGATTTTACGTACGACACCTGTTTTATCTATAAAAATGGTGGTTGGATAACTCAACACATGATTTAACATAGGCAGTTTTTCTTGTGCAGACACTTTGCTGGCTGTTCCAAATTGTGCTAACAATACTGGATACTCAATATTTAAGCGTTTTTTAAGTCTTTGTATGTTGGCAAAGGCTTGGTCTTCAGTTTTTGTGTATTCAAAAGCCAATCCTACAATTTCAAAGGCTTTGTTTTTGTTGTTTTTATAATAGCTTGTTAAGTATTTGCTTTCATCTAAACAGTTTGGACACCAGGTTCCCATAATTTGTACCAAGACCACTTTGTTTTTGAATCTGTCATCATCTAGAGAAACCATGTTACCATTTTCATCAGGAAAGGAAAAAGCCACTTTCTCATAACCTTCCTTTAAAAAGGTTAAATTGTTTGCATCAGGTAATTCGTAAACATCATTACGTTTCGCACTAAAAGGCTCTTTAAAATGGTTTCCAGAGTAGAACATACCTTGCATGGAACTATCTGTTACGGTTGCCGTAAATAGAAAGGCATGAGAACCATCGAAAGTGGAGAGTTTTAATTGATTACCATCTAAAACTCCTTCCAAATACCTGTAATCTCCAGTCGTGGTTCTAAAAGTTCCAGTTACTTTGTTATTGTCTTGTTTAAAAACACCTTTAGCTATATATCTATCAGCTTCAATGTCTGGACTAAACGTGGCCTCCCAGATTCCAGAAACATCTGTTCTAGCTTTATCAACTGTTTCAAAACGTTTGATTTCACCATACACAGCTGTAAAAGGAACAGTTCGATTTAAATCGTCTTTTATATAACTACCTTCCAAGCCTGTATCAGTAATCTTTGCAGCTATATAACTATCGAATACAGGGGGTTTTATAAAAACAGAATCGTTTCTATAAGTCACCTCATCGACAAAAATCACTTCTTCAGCATTAAAAATCTGAAATTTACTTTCAGATAACACTTCAAACACGAATGGTAGATTGACGCTATCGTTTACTTTCAAAAGAGCTTTGTAAGTTCCTGTTTGTAAAATCTTAAGTTGTTTTGTTTCTTCTTTACAGGAAACCAAAATAATTAATAGACTCAGTAAACTAATGATTCGCATATGTGACAATTTGTATTAAAAGAAAAAAGCGACCAGTTGGTCGCTTCTTATTATTTATTTTTTTTGGGATTAAATATTGGGAGCAACTGAGTCGAGACTTCACCAAAACCAATTCTGGTGCCATCTTTTTCGCAGTAACCACGCATGGTAACCGTATCATAATCGTTTATAAACTTACGTTCTGTTCCGTCTTTCAGTTTAATAGGCTTTTCGCCTCTCCATGTAAGTTCCAACATAGAACCGTAAGAATCTGGTGTTGGACCGGAAATAGTTCCAGATCCCATCATATCACCTGAGTTTACAGGACAACCATTAACCGTATGATGTGCTAATTGCTGTACCATATTCCAGTACATGTATTTGAAATTAGATTTACTAACAATGGTTTCCTTAGCCGCTTTTGGTGTGATACCTACTTCCAATTTAATGTCATAGCTTTTCTTTCCTTTATATTGTAAATAAGGCAATTGTGGCTTTAGAGGTTTCGGACTCTCCACTCTATAAGGTTCTAAAGCATCCAGTGTTACAATCCATGGTGAAATACATGAAGCAAAACTTTTCGCTAAGAAAGGGCCTAAAGGCACATATTCCCATTTTTGGATATCTCTAGCAGACCAGTCATTAAAAAGAACAAGTCCAAAAATATATTCTTCAGCTTCCTCGATTGGAATGGGTTCGCCAAGATCGTTTGCATCTGTGGTAATAAATGCCATTTCAAGTTCGAAATCTATTAATTTTGACGGTCCGAACACAGGCTCCGTAGCTCCAGCAGGAAGGGTTTGTCCTTGTGGTCTATGAATAGGAATTCCCGAAGGGATTATAGAACTACTTCTACCATGGTATCCTACAGGAATGTGCAACCAGTTAGGCATTAAGGCGTTTTCTGGATCGCGAAACATAGTTCCAACATTGGTAGCATGTTCTATACTTGAGTAAAAATCTGTATAATCTCCAATTTGAACAGGTAATTGCATTTCAATCTCGTCTAAACGAAATAGGACTATTTCTTTATGCTTCAAGTTATTTTTTAAATCGCCATTTTCAGCATCAAAAATTTGGGCAATTCTATTTCTAACCAAACGCCAAGTTTTTCTTCCATCTGCTATAAAATCATTTAAAGTATCTTGAAGAAAAATATCATCCGTTAACGGTATGCCTTCAAAATAACCTAACTGGTGCAAAGCACCTAAGTCAATAGCTGTATCTCCTATTCTTGTTCCTATGGTAATAATATCATCACGTGTTAAGAACACACCAAAAGGAATGTTTTGAATTGGAAAATCTGAATTTTTATCGACGTGTAACCACGATCTTCTATCTGGATTGTTAGCTGACATTGGCATAACTTTTAGTTGATTAATTTTTGTTAAATTCTATTCAAACCTACATAACTTTTTATTTTTATACTAATTATAAAGAGAAAATGTGGTTTCACTTTCAACATTAAAAAAAATATTAAAAGTGAAGTAAATATATGTTTTTTGATGAATTAAACTAATCAATTTGTTATTTTTGACATGATTTTAACTATAATAGAATTAACACCCAGAAACTCTGAATTTTCGGGTATTTAAAAACAAGACAAATATGCAACGTGACGAACAAATATTCGAATTAATAGAAGCTGAAAAACACAGACAACTAGAAGGCATAGAATTAATTGCTTCAGAAAATTTTGTAAGCAATCAAGTCATGGAAGCTGCCGGCTCAGTTTTAACAAATAAATATGCTGAAGGCTATCCTGGAAAACGTTATTATGGAGGTTGTGAAGTGGTAGATGAAGTCGAGCAGTTAGCTATAGATAGAGCAAAAACTCTGTTTAACGCTGCTTATGTAAACGTACAACCACATTCTGGAAGTCAGGCAAACACTGCTGTTTATGCTGCTTGTTTAAAGCCAGGTGATAAAATTCTTGGTTTTGATTTATCTCATGGCGGCCATTTAACTCATGGGTCTCCTGTGAATTTTTCTGGAAAACTATACAATCCTGTATTTTATGGTGTTAAAAAAGAAACTGGACTTATAGATTACGATCATGTAGCTGAAATGGCTGAAAAAGAAAAACCCAAATTAATTATTGCAGGTGCTTCTGCTTATTCAAGAGACATGGATTTTAAACGTTTTAGAGCTATTGCAGACAGTGTTGGTGCTTTACTTTTAGCCGATATTTCGCATCCAGCTGGATTGATTGCCAAAGGTATTTTAAACGATCCGTTGCCGCATTGTCATATAGTAACTACAACAACCCATAAGACTTTACGTGGGCCAAGAGGTGGAATGATTATGATGGGTCAGGATTTTGATAATCCGTTTGGATTAACCCTTAAAAATGGAAACCTTCGTAAAATGTCTTCTTTATTGGATTCTGCTGTTTTTCCTGGAAACCAAGGTGGTCCATTAGAACATATTATTGCCGCTAAAGCTATTGCTTTTGGTGAAGCATTAACGGATGACTTTATGCATTATATGCTGCAAGTAAAGCAGAATGCACAAGCTATGGCAAAAGCGTTTGTAGATAGAGGTTACCATATTATCTCTGGTGGCACAGACAATCACATGATGCTGATTGATTTGAGAAATAAAGATCTTACAGGTAAAGATGCCGAACAAGCTTTAGTAAAAGCAGATATTACAGTCAATAAAAACATGGTGCCTTTTGATGATAAATCGCCATTTGTAACTTCTGGGATTAGAATTGGAACACCTGCGATTACTACCAGAGGTTTAAAAGAAGAAGATATGGAAGGCATTGTGGCTTTAGTAGATGAAGCTTTAATGAATTATCAAGACGAAGATAAACTAACTGCAATTGCAGGGAAAGTCAATGCCTTGATGAGTGGTTTGCCTTTGTTTGCATAAATTATATAGACATAAAAAAAACCTGCTAATGATGCAGGTTTTTTTTATGTCTATATTTTTCAAGCACATCCTACTAAAGCACCTGTTTTAATTCCGTTTTGTAATTCAACTATAAATTTGTTAATATCATTTTCAATATCGTCTTTGATTATTTTTTAATTTAGAGTCAAATTATTTTAAATATGTGCTTTTCAACTTCATTGCGTAAAAATAGAGAGGAAATTGAGAAAAAACTGCTAAGTCAGATGCCTGCAAATTTTGAAATCCCTTTGGAATATGAACCATATTATCATTTAAACGGATTTACTCATGGTAACTTTTATATTATAAAAATGGATGAGCAAAAATCTATTTATCCTGCAAGTTGGGGTTTAGTACCAGATTGGGCAAAACAAGATCCTAAATCGTTTTTAAAAAAGAGTAATACTTTAAATGCAAGAAGTGAAACAATCTTTGAAAAGAGTTCGTTTAAACAAAGTGCTGAAGCAAAAAGATGTCTAATATTAGCAGATGGATTTTATGAACCACATCATGAAAATGGTTTGTCAATTCCTTATTTCTGTTATCAACCTTCAAAAGAAGTTCCAGAAGGAGATTTATTTATGTTCGCAGGACTTTATACAGAATTAGATGATGATTTGTTTACAGCTACAATTATTACTACTGAAGCCAATGACTTTTTCTCAGAAGTTCATAACAAAAAAAAACGAATGCCTTTAGTTTTAGCAGATGATTTATATGAAGATTGGCTTGATGATGGTGTTAATTCACAAACGTTAAATGAACTTATGGCACATGGTTTTACCACAAATGAATTTCGTGCTCATCCAGTTAGTAGAGATTTTTATAAGAAAGGCATAGACACTAATAAGCCTTATATTGTTGAACCTGTTGAAAAATCCACACTCTTTTAATTATGGATTTAAAGATATTACATTTCAAATGTCAAAGAGTTGTAAAAGGTGCTTATGAAGACTTCAAACATTGTATAAAAAATGCCATTTTTGAAGTAAATGATTCTTTAGTAGAAATTGAAATAACATCAATGAAACAAACTATTGGCACTAAGATGAACAATTGGTATGCAGATTGTAATTTTTCTGAAAAACAATATATGTACATGAAACATGTGATTACCTATTATGAAGATATCGCTATTAACTCAGCATTAAGGTTTGCTAAGAAATATTATCGTTCAGAGTTTCATTATCATAAAGAGGATTGCAAGAGACCAACTAAAGGCTAACTGATAAATCAATAGATACCTCCATTAGTCGGAATGACTTAACATTATTTTTATAAAAATCTAAAACATGATATGCTGATAAGCGCCAGCATCTGGTGAAGCTGTTCTAGGTTCACCTAATATATCGAATGGCACTTGACCTGCAATTATTGTATCCC
Source organism: Flavobacteriaceae bacterium LYZ1037 (assembly GCA_003144015.1). Classification (GTDB taxonomy): domain Bacteria; phylum Bacteroidota; class Bacteroidia; order Flavobacteriales; family Flavobacteriaceae; genus Xanthomarina. Next base: position 40,402 of record QFWS01000008.1, read on the forward strand.
CAATACCATTTGCAGCAGAGTTATTACCAATAATCAAATCGTTTTCATTGGCGTCCCTAAAGTCTGGGCTCAAATTGTAAATATTGTTTTCGTAATGAGGTCCATTTAAATTGTAATTTTCACCAGTAAAACTCCCATTGGTATCTTCGAACCTCAACAAACAGTTTGTGAATTTAAAATTGAACACCACTGAAGGATCTTCAATTTCATCTAAAATAAATTCAGGATTATCGTTTCCGTAAATAATGCAGTTGTTAAAATTAGCCTCGGTTAAATCGGTAATATATCTCGTATCAACAGTATCGAAAAAATTGTTTACCAATAACGCTGGAAATTGTCTAAAACTATTATTCCAGTAATTGGCTATTGTGCAATGCGTTAGGTTATAATTCCCGCCATAGGTGGCAGCAAAGGAACTTTGTCCTGCATTATTAATAACAAGGTTTTCACCCAGAATAGACGTATTTCTTCCTAAAATTCCAAAGTTACTAGAATTGTAAACTTGCGAATTTGTGATGGTTAATTTATTGTTTATAGCATCTGGATTCCCTTCACTTAAAACGCCAACAGCCGCATTTTTAATGGTTGCATAATTGATGATGTTATTAACACTACCATCAAAGAGCCAAATGGTTCCCCACTGTCCTGGAACATCAGAAAATGCAGGTTCTAGCCTATCACCTTCAAAAATAACTTCGTTTTCTAAGAGGTCTTGATCTGCACTTAAATCTCCATTAACATGTAAACTTGCTCCTTCTGCAACTAAAAGTCCAGAATTTGCATGAAAATGTACTCTTGCTCCAGCTTCAACTGTTAAAGTTTCATTATTTGGAACAGCTGCGTAGCCATAGACCACATATGGTTTTTCGTTTGTAAAAGTCAATTCCGTTGGCAATAAGTAACGTCCTTGAATTTCTGTTTCTACTACCTCTCCTCCTATATTTAAAGTCAACGTTTCAATGACTCCGGTGGTATTATCTTTATCTGGATAGATAAAAACAGCGTCTTTGACTAAGGTGACTAATTCAACCGATTGCGAATTAGACCCAGAATCAAATTCTATTTTATCTGTATATAAAAACTCACCATTTAAATTAGGTAAATTATTAATATCAATGGTTGTTTCAATAAACACATACATACTGTCTTTGGCTAGAATCTCCACATTCTGGAATTCTTTTCCTGGCATGCCATCGACATTTAAACGGTATTCTGAACTTTCGCCTAAAGCCAGTCTAATAGATGGAATACGTATATCGTTACTGCTTCTGTTATACACTTTTAGGTTGTAAGTACTTGAACCAATATTGGTGAAAACGGTATCTAAATAAACGGTATCTTTAGAAAATTCTAGGTTTCCAGAGCTTGGTCCAAAATCTAAATCTTTTCTACAAGAATTGGTGGAGATTAAAACGCTTAAACAAAAAATAAGATAAAAGGCTTGCTTCATTTTTTAATGATCATTTATTAATTGTGAATCATGTACTTGGTAAAAATATAACTTTTGAATTGATGAATTCGTATGAAAGTTCATTTTTACTGAAATATTTTTGAAATCTCAACTGGAATTCTTGCCGGCTTTAAAGTCTTAGACCCCATAAAACACCATGTAGTTTCGGACTTTGCAAGTAACTTACTTGTTTTGTTATTGATAATTTCTACCACTCTTATAGATGTAACGCCTTCAGATTTAATAACGTAGGTTTTTAGTTTAATCACCTCGTTAATTAGCGCCGGACGTTTATATTCTATAAAATGCGACAGCATGATCCAAAAATATGCGTCTGTAATTTCTTTAGGTGCTTTACTTAACCAATGCTGTTTAGCAACCTCTTGAACCCATTGTACATAACGCACATTGTTTACGTGGTTTAGGTCGTCTAAATCATCTTCTGTGACAGTTAATAAGGTCTCGTAAGTTTGCAAGATTAGTTTTCTATAATTTCTACTTCAAAAAGTTTATCCCAACGCTTACCAGTAATAAATAAGGTTTGTGTATCCGGATTGTAAGCAATACCATTTAACACATCTAGCTTTGGATGTTGAGTTACTAATTTTCTTAATGGTGTAAAATCAATTACACCCTCTACAGCGCCACTTTCTGGGTTTATTATGGCTACACCATTTTTATTATAACGGTTGGCATAAATTTTACCATTAACCCACTCAAGCTCGTTTAATTCAACCACTTTTCCTTTATTATGATAAGCTTGAATATAACTTTCTTCAACAAGTGTTTCAGGGTTCAGTGTCCAAATTTTTTCTGTACCATCACTCTTATAAAGTTTCTTTCCATCGTTACAAATCCCCCAACCTTCTATACTATTTCCGTATTTAAAGCTTCCTGTTTTTTCGAATGTATCAACATCATAAACAAATCCCGTACCTCTCTTCCATGTAAGCTGATAAATTTTATCATTTAAAACAGTTAAACCTTCCCCAAAAAACTCATCGTCTAAATTGATGTTTTTTAACACTTCTCCTGTTTTATAATCTACCTTTCTAAGTTTCGATTCTCTATATTGTCCCGTACTTTCGTATAATTCTCCATTATAAAACTCCAACCCTTGTGTGTAGGAAGTGATGTCGTGAGGATATTCGTTTATAATTTTATAGGAATAGACCTTTGGTGTCTGGTTGTTTAAAATGGTAATATTTTGAGTTATGGTTGCTGTTTCACCTCCAAAATTTAGAGTTGCTTCTACCAGATGATCTCCTAGTCTAAGTGTTTTTAGCTCCACATGTTCAGAAACTGGTTTTCCATCAAGTTTATATTCAACAGAAGCAATCTCATGGCTTTTTGGATTAGAAATTTCTAATTCTAATGTTTTATCTGCTGTTATTGCATGACCTTCAGCATTCGTTTTGATAGAAATATCATTTTTTTTCTGTGCAGAATTACTCCCACAAGACAAGAAAAAAATTCCTAAAATTATGATTGTAAGATGTTTAATAGTATTCATTTTGACTGTTAATATTTTTAGCAAGTTATTTATTAAAATTCAGTTTAAAAAATCATTGTGATAAAATTAAAAGATTGTATCTTTGCATCCGGCAAGTCCTACACAACCAGCTCCTGTTGAATCCTCCAGGGTGGGAACACAGCAAAGGTAAATGGTCGTAGCGGTGTGATGTAGGTAGCTTGCCTTTTTTTGTGCCCAAAAATGAAATCTTGAACGCTCTGTTACAAGATTTTTTTAATTTAAGACGCTCTCACTTTCAAAAGAATCTCTTCTTACATTTTTTAAATCTTTTTCTTTTTATATCAACTTTATGTAATACATTATTAATTTTACATTTTTAACTATACATTTAAAATATGTCTAAAGTTGTATTGATTACAGGTGGTTCTTCAGGAATTGGAAAATCGATTGGCGAATTTTTAATCAACAAAGGCTTCAAAGTCTATGGAACAAGTAGGTCTCCAGAAAAATATCCTCAAAGTAAATTTCCAATTGTAGCTTTAGAGGTTACAAATAATCAAACTATTAAACAAGCTGTCAATGATGTGCTTTCTAAAGAAGGACGTATTGATGTTTTAATTAATAATGCTGGTGTTGGAATTACAGGACCAATTGAAGAAATTCCAGAAGCTGAAATTAAGAACAACTTTGAAACCAATTTATTTGGTCCTATAAATGTGATTAAAGCAATTTTACCAAGTATGCGAGAACATGGTTCTGGATTGATAATAAACATTACATCCATAGCTGGATATATGGGCTTGCCATATAGAGGTATTTATAGCGCAAGCAAAGGAGCTTTTGAATTGGTTACCGAAGCTTTTAGAATGGAATTAAAAGATTTCAACATTCATATGACTAATGTAGCTCCAGGCGATTTTGCCACGAATATTGCTTCTGGACGGTATCATGCACCAATTTTAGAATCATCGCCCTACAAAACACCATATGGAAATACTTTAAGTTTAATGGACTCTCATGTTGATTCAGGCAAAGACCCCTTGCTCATGGCAAAAGCTATATTTAAAATAATAAACACCCCAAATCCTAAAGTACATTACAAAGTTGGTGAGTTTATGCAAAAATTCTCCATTGTGTTAAAACGCATTTTACCCGATAAAGTCTACGAAAAACTATTAATTAATCATTATAAATTATAGTTTCATAAATTGCTTTCTATTAAAAGTGATTTGTAACGTTAACTATGAAAAACATTTTATCCCTCTTTATTTTACTCTTTAGTTTTGCTGGATATTCTCAAATTATCAGCATTAATGATTCTGCAGATATAGAATCGGTTTACAGTTTGCAACAATTGGTCGAAGAAGTCTTAATTAGTGGCGACTGTGCTGAAGTCGATAATTTTTCTAGTCAAGTTTATGGTTCTGCAAATCAACATACAACCAAAAGCTATGGTTATTTTAAAAAAGCAACAGGAAGTGCCTTTCCGTTTAATGAAGGCATAATAATTACTAGTGGTAGAGCTCATCCAGCTGGTAACACAACCAATAATTCTTTTCCATTTCCAGATTACAACAATTCTCTACCTGGTGATGCTGATTTAGAATCTGCTTTAGGCATTAACTTTACCAATGATGCTACTTTTATAAAATTTAATTTTGTACCAACATCTCCCGATTTTAGTTTTCGCTTTATAATGGCATCTGAAGAATACGACGGTAATTTTGAGTGTACTTATACAGATGGTTTTGCATTTTTATTACGAGAAGTGGGCACCACAACTTACACAAATTTAGCGGTATTACCAGACGGTACTCCTGTTAGTGTTACTAGCATAAATAATTCTAATAATTGTGCTGCTAATTCAGACCTTTTTGAAGGATATAATTTGTCTTACACAAACTATGGAGGCCAAACAAAAGTTTTAACTGCAAGTACCACTGTCATTCCTAATCAAGCTTATGAAATAAAATTAGTAGTAGCAGACCAAGGAGATGCAGCATTTGATTCTGCTATTTTTTTAGAGGCAGGTGGATTTAATTTAGGTTTAGATTTAGGAGAAGATCTTACAGTATCTAATGGTAATCCCGTTTGTTCTAACGATGTCCATACTTTAGACACACAAATTCCAACAAACATCGGTACTCATACCTGGTTTTTGAATGGGGTAGAAATTGTTGGTGAAACAAATTCGACTCTAGATGCCATTATTCCTGGAACGTATAGTGTAACCGTTGATTTTAACACCAATTGTGCTGCAACGGATAGTATTAAAATTGAGCATAAAACAATTCCAATGGCCTACCCCATACCCAATCAATTTATTTGTGACGATGATGCTGATGGTTTTTGGAACCTTAACCTCCTTTCTTTAAATAACAATATATTAGGAAATCAATTAGCAACAAACTACTCGGTTAGTTATTATAAAAGTCAATTGGATGCAGATAGTGGCAACAATCCTTTAGGAAATAATTATACGAATCAAGTAGCTTATCAACAAGAAACGCTATTTGCAAGAATTGAAGACAACATCTTTGGTTGCTTCAATACCACTAGTTTTAAAATTAATGTGTTTGATCTACCAATCACAAACCCTTATCTTTATAACCTTTGTGATGATGGTGGAGATGGCAACAACACTAACGGGTTTACTGAATTTGATTTAAGTTCCATTACTAATAAGATATTAGGTACCCAAAATCCAGCGCAATTCAATATTAGCTATCATTTAAATCAGGAAGATGCCAACAATAACGCTTCACCTTTACCTTCTCTTTATACGAATCAGATTAAAGACACGCAAGATATAGTTGTAAGATTAGAAAATACAGATAATACTAGTTGTTTTTCAACTTCAGTAGTGACTCTACATGTACTAAGTATTTCGCTTGAAGAGCTTTATGTGATTTGTTTAGATGCTTCTGATAATGTTATAGATGCTGTTACAGAAACCTTGATTCCTAATCCACCAATAGAAACTTATTACAGCGATGCAGAATACACATTTCAATGGTATTATGGAGAAGAAATTCTTACTACTGAAATTATTTTAGGAGCAACACAATCTTTTTATTATCCAACAACTCCGGGGTATTATACAGTAAATGCTACAGATGTTATTTCTGGCTGTACCATACCTGCAACGACCTTAGTTGTTAGCTCGTATCCTCCAGAAAGTATTTCTGTAGAAATTATAACAACAGCATTCGAAAACAACAATGCTTTAGACGTAAGTGTTGTTGGAAATGGAAGCTATCAATACAGTTTAGATTATGGCGTTTGGCAAGATTATAACATTTTTCAACAGGTAACTGGTGGAGAACACCACATAAGAGTCAGAGATCTTTATAAATGTAACGAGCTCACTTATGACATTACAGTTATAGATTACCCAAAATTTTTCACACCAAATAATGATGGATATAACGATACCTGGAATATTTATGGTATTAGCAATCAATTAGATGCCAAAATATACATTTTTGATCGATATGGTAAATTTATAAAACAATTGAATCCTAATGGAAATGGTTGGGATGGCACTTTTAAAGGAGAGCTTTTAAGCACTGATGATTATTGGTTTACTCTAGAGTATACTGAACCAAAAGACAAAGTAAAAAAGCAATTTAAATCTCATTTTACACTAAAAAGATAACCTAATAAAAGTGTTAATAACTATGATTTTGTTTGTTAAAAACAAAATCGAAACCATTATAAATTGTAATTTTGTACATCGAAAATACACAAGTAAAATATTCACTTATTCCTAAATAAAGGAATATAAAAAATCAATATTTATGAAGTTTTTTATTGACACTGCAAATTTAGATCAAATTAAAGAAGCCCAAGATTTAGGCGTTCTTGATGGCGTTACAACAAACCCTTCTTTAATGGCCAAAGAAGGCATTACTGGTCATGATAATATTTTAAAGCACTATGTAGACATTTGCAATATTGTAGATGGAGATGTAAGTGCTGAAGTGATATCTACAGATTTTGAAGGCATGGTTCGAGAAGGGGAAGCTCTAGCTGATTTACACGAACAAATAGTTATTAAGTTACCTATGATTAAAGATGGAATAAAAGCTTGTAAATATTTTTCAGATAAAGGTATTAAAACCAATGTTACTTTGGTGTTTTCTCCTGGACAGGCGTTATTAGCCGCAAAAGCTGGCGCAACTTATGTTTCGCCTTTTATTGGAAGATTAGATGATATTTCAACAGATGGATTAAATCTTATCGCTGAAATCCGTCACATTTATGATAACTATGGATTTGAAACTCAAATATTAGCAGCATCTGTTCGTCATACTATGCATATTATTGATTGTGCAAAACTTGGTTCTGATGTTATGACTGGGCCATTAAGCGCAATCGAAGGTCTTTTAAAACACCCATTAACAGATATAGGACTAGCTAAATTTCTGGAAGATTTCAAGAAAGGAAATTAAAGTTTAAAAAATCCTCAATATAATTGAGGATTTTTTTATTGGTTTAATACTCCCAACAATTCTTCTTCAAAGTTAATAGAGAACATATTGGTATGTGCGTTCTCAATTAATCCTTTTTTATTTATTATAATAACTTTATTAATTGGATATATAGCCAATGCTTGATTTGCTTCTTTTGGAAATTTGAATAAATATTCTTTTTCTGCAGACAAGCCATATTTTTCCAATGTTTTCAACCATAACTCCTTGTTTTCATTATTTGCATTTACTCCAATAAATGAAATTTCAGGATATTTAGTTTTCAACTCTTTTACTTTATTATGACATTCTTTTAAGTGCATTAGGTTAGCCTGAGACCAAAAGAAAACAACACTAGGTTTTTTATTCGTAACGCGTCTTAAATTTAGCTCATTATCGTTTACATCAAAAACTTTTATATCTGGTAATGGATTACCTGCTTTTAACCCTTTTAAAGCTTTAACAATCTTTTCTACATAGTTTTTTTGTCCAGAATTGGTGCTTTTACTAGTATATGAGTTTAACACAGCATCGTAACTATCTACATCTTTATTATTACTAATAAACTCGATAGCTGTTCCTATTAATAAGGAGTTTTTAATACTTTCGTCTGTTAATAAACTATCAATTAAATTTAGTTTAATTAAACTAAATTCTAACGATTTCTTATCAAAGACACTATCTGTTGAATGCTTAAAATGTTCCGCTAAAGCAACGTTTTCGAAATGATGTTTTAAAAATGAATAGTAAGGGAAATAATCCTTTAAATTATCATCATTATAATTTAATTTCTCTCTAAAATCGTAAAACCCTTCAGGTAATCCTTCTAAAATTTCTCGTTCTGTATTGGTATAATTAACAAAAGGATAAACCTCTTTACTTAAATAATAATCGTAATTTATATTAGCTTCCACTAACTCAATAAACAAATCAGATAATGTTAATTTTCCGCTAAACCTTTTTAGTTTTCTTAATTTACTATCACGAATGGAATCTAATTTACTTTCAAAATCTTTAGCAGGTAACTGACTAAATCCTAAAATTGCTTTTTCTTCAACTTCGCTATTCAAAAACAGATTAATTAGATAATTATTCTTTCTGGCTCCTTTTCCTGTAAATACCAAAGATTCATCAAACTCCATGGTATTAAGTCTAAGCATTAAACTATCATTGGGTTCCAAAAGTATCATTTGATACTCCACACCATGATGAAACTTATATAACCCAGGTTCCATATGGCTTATCTTATAATTAAATCTGTTCTTTTTATTTAGAGTAACTGTATCTAATACTTCTTTCCCTTTTGAAATAATAACATAATTTACTGTAGGATTAATTAATTCACCACCAATAAAAGCTACATCTCCCTCATCTGTCTTGGAATCTTTTTTGCAAGAGATAAGAGTTAAAGCAAATAATAATATTAGATAAAAATACTTCATACGTCTTTTCAATAAAATTCAATATGGTTGTTATTAACTACAAAAGTAAAAGTTGCCCTCTATAAGTGCTGTTAATTCGTTGTTAAATATTAATAAGATTGGTTTTCTTTCATGTTGTTGTTGCTTTTTTCTACTTTTGCAAAACTTACAAGAATATTTTATGTCAAGGAGTAAAATTTATTAAACTGTAAGTTCTCGAAAACCTTTATATTTAGTAATAATTATCTGAGTAAAATTAAATTAATCTATTATGTTATCAGTTTCTAATTTATCTGTTCAATTTGGAAAACGTGTGCTTTTTGATGAAGTAAGCACCACATTTAATCAAGGGAATTGCTACGGAATTATTGGTGCAAATGGCGCAGGGAAATCTACTTTTTTAAAGATTTTAGCTGGCAAACAAGACCCTACTTCTGGGCATGTTCATTTAGAACCTGGAAAACGCATGTCTGTTTTTGAACAAGACCATTCGCTTTATGATGAGCATACCGTTTTAGAAACCATTATAATGGGTAACAAGCCTTTATTTAAACTAAAAACTGAAATTGATGCTTTGTATGCCGATTATTCAGATGAAAACGCTGAGAAAATTGGAGAACTACAAGTACAATTTGAAGAGATGAATGGTTGGAATGCCGATAGTGATGCTGCTGCCATGTTATCTAACCTAGGTATTCCAGAAACATTGCATTACACGTTGATGAAAGATTTAGATGGAAAACAAAAAGTTCGTGTACTTCTTGCACAAGCCTTGTTTGGTAATCCAGATGTGTTAATTATGGATGAGCCAACCAACGATTTGGATTATGAAACTATTTCTTGGTTAGAAAACTTTTTGGCTAATTATGATAATTGTGTGATTGTGGTTTCTCACGATAGACACTTTTTAGATGCAGTTTGCACACATATTTCCGATATTGATTTTGGTAAAATAAATCATTTTTCTGGAAATTACACCTTCTGGTACGAATCGTCTCAATTAGCTGCAAGACAACATGCGCAACAAAACAAAAAGGCTGAAGAAAAGAAAAAAGAATTAGAGGAGTTTATTAGACGTTTTTCTGCCAATGTTGCTAAATCGAAACAAGCAACTAGTAGAAAAAAAATGATTGAGAAATTAAATATTGCAGATATTAAACGCTCTAGTCGTCGCTATCCAGCCATTATTTTTGAAAGAGAAAGAGAAGCTGGAGATCAGATATTAAACATTGAAAATTTATCGGCATCATTAGATGGTGAACTTCTATTTAGTAAAATAGATTTGAATTTGGTAAAAGGAGATAAAGTGGTATTATTCTCTAGAGATTCTAGAGCAACAACTGCTATGTATCAAATATTAAATGGAAAAGAAAAAGCCGATTCTGGAACTTTTAATTGGGGAATTACCACGACACAGTCTTATCTACCTTTAGATAATAGCGAGTTTTTTCAAAATAATTTATCTTTAGTAGATTGGTTACGTCAATGGGCTAAAACTGAAGAAGAACGTGAAGAAGTGCATATTCGTGGCTTTTTAGGTAAAATGATTTTTAGTGGAGATGAAGCTCTAAAAAAATCGAACGTCCTTTCTGGTGGAGAAAAAGTTAGATGCATGTTAAGTCGTATGATGATGGTAAGAGCCAACGTATTAATGTTAGACGAACCAACCAACCATTTAGATCTGGAAAGTATTACTGCATTTAATAATTCTTTAAAAAACTTTAAAGGAACTGTGTTGTTTTCAACTCACGATCATGAATTTGCTCAAACAGTAGCAAACAGAGTAGTTGAGTTAACACCAAATGGCGTTATTGACAGACATACAACCTTCGACGATTATATGCAAGATCCTAAAATAAAGGAGTTACGAAATAAAATGTATGCTGTAACAGTTTAAAAAAAAGCTCTGGAAAAAAATCCAGAGCTTTTTTTTTATGATTGTAGTTCGGCTGTTACACTTTCTACAACAGGAACAGCTGCATCAAGTTCATCCTCACTAACAAAAATTTCTTGATATCCAGGAATAGAAGACCCAAAACCAGCTAGCCTTGCAGATTCAGTTTCATCTTTAACAATAGGACTAATACCTACTGCTTCTAACTTATCTACAATTAATTGAGCAATAATAAAACTCCCTGTATATATTTTTTGATAACTAGAATCCATATCATTTATAATTTAGCATTCATCTTAAAGATACAAAATAACAATCTAATAAGATGTTAAGAGTTGCAAAATCTTAGAAAATAATTTAAGTGTAATTTCTGACTATTTCAAAAAATACACCTAAATATGGCATTATAAAATTATATGATTATATTTGTTTAATATTAAATTAATTAAATTATTACAATGAGTAAAGGAACAGTAAAATTTTTCAACGATTCTAAAGGATTTGGATTTATAGTTGAAGATGACACAAACAAAGAACATTTTGTACACATTTCTGGATTAATCGATGAAATTCGTGAAGGTGATGCCGTAGAATTCGATTTACAAGAAGGTAGAAAAGGAATGAATGCAGTAAACGTTAAAGTATTATAATATATTTTAAACTTATTGAAGACATTAAAAGCCTCGAAAATTCGAGGCTTTTTTATGCTTAAAATTTACTGGAATTATCTTAATTCCGCACCTAATTCCTTTTCGAAATTAGCTTGAAGTTTTTTCATTATTTTTTCAATCTGTTTATCTGTAAGTGTCTTATTTTCATCTTGAAGTGTAAAACTTACAGCATAACTTTTCTTACCTGCTGGTAAATTATCACCTTGATACACATCAAACAAATTAACATCTTTAAGTAACTTTTTTTCTGTTTGATTGGCTATATTATCGATATCTTCAAACGTCACATTGTTATCTAATAAAAGTGCAAAATCTCTCTTAACTTCTGGGTATTTAGGAATACTATGAAACTTAACAGATTGGTGTTTTGCCATTTCTATTACATGATCCCAATTAAAATCGGCAAATAAGACATCCTGTGAAATTCCAAAATGTTTCAAAATAGATTTTTTTATTACACCAAATTCAACCAATTGTTTCTTTCCAAAAGAAAAAACAACTCCTTCACTAAACACATCGTTTTTAATTGGTGATGCATTATAATTTGCTAAACCCAATCTTTCTAACACACTCGAAATAGTTCCTTTTAAGAAAAAGAAATCGCTTGGTTTTGTTGTAGTGTTCCAACGATCGTTATGCCTATTTCCTGTTACAAACACAGATAAATGTTTATACTCTTCTCGTGTTTCTTTATAGTTATGATAGGTTTTACCAAATTCAAACAATTTTAAATTATCTCGCTTTCTATTAATGTTGTGGCTCACATTTTCTAATCCAGAAAACAAAACAGACTGTCTTAACACACTTAAATCGCTACTTAAAGGATTAAGCATTTCTACGTTGTGTTCTTCTTTAAGTTGTTCACTTAAGGTTACATACTCTGGAGAAGTAAGAGAATTTGTTAAGGTTTCATAATAACCTTGAGAAGCCAATTGATTACCAATTACGTTTTGCAACTTATAATCTTCAAATCTAGAAGTGTTAGAAATAGAAGCGTTTATTTTTTCGTTTGTTTTTATGTTATTATAACCATAAACACGTAGAATTTCTTCAATAATATCAGCTTCACGTTGCACATCGTTTCTATAAGCAGGAACCGTTAAACCTAAACCAGTTTCTGTAACGTTATTAATTTTAATGTCTAGCGACATTAAGATCTGCTTTATTAAGTCTCTAGGTATTTCTTCGCCAATAAGTTTCTTTGCATTGTCAAAACTAAAACGTACTTGAAAATCTTCAATTTTATTTGGGTAAAAATCTGATACATCGCTCGTTATTTCTCCACCAGCAATGTCCTGAATTAACAAAGCTGCACGTTTTAAAGCATATTCAGTAATATTTGGATCAATTCCTCTTTCAAACCTAAAAGAAGCATCTGTGTTTAGATTGTGCCTTTTTGCAGTTTTCCTAACACTTACTGGGTTGAAATAAGCACTCTCTAAAAAGATACTTGTTGTAGTTGCTGTGACTCCAGACTCCAAGCCTCCAAACACCCCAGCAATACACATTGGTGTTTCGGCATTACAAATCATTAGATCTTCTTCATGTAGTTCTCTCTCAACTTCGTCAAGAGTGATAAACTTGGTTCCCTTTGGTAAAGTCTTTACTTCTATTTTATTTCCAGTAATTTTTGCTGTATCAAAAGCATGAAGTGGCTGTCCTAATTCATGCAACACATAATTTGTAGCATCCACAATATTGTTTTTTGGTGTTAAACCAATGGCTTTTAATCTATTTTGCAACCAATCTGGAGAGGTTTCAACCTTAATTCCAGAGATAGTTACGCCACAATATCTTGGTGCTAAATCTTTATTTATAACATCTACATCTATCCTTAAAGTCCTATTGTCGACATGAAAAGCGCTTACTGAAGGTGTAATTAATTCTAATTGTACGTCTTTTTGAAGCAAACCTGCTTTTAAATCTCTAGCAGTTCCTAAATGACTCATAGCATCTGCTCTATTTGGCGTTAAGCCAATTTCGAAAACCTGATCGTTTTCAACTTCAAAAATATCGGCAACCAAAGTACCAACTTTAAGTTTCGTATCAAGAACCATAATACCATCGTGAGACTCTCCAAGACCAAGTTCATCTTCAGCACAAATCATCCCATGACTCTCTTCTCCTCGAATTTTTCCTTTTTTTATGGTCCAAGCTTCCCCTTCTTTTGTGTATAATGTTGTCCCAATTGTTGCTATAGGAACTTTTTGTCCAGCAGCAACATTTGGAGCTCCACAAACAATTTGCAACGGAGTCTCTAATCCAATATCAACTGTGGTTACTTTTAGTCTATCTGCATTAGGATGTTGCACGCAGGTTAAAACTTCTCCAACTACGATACCTTCTAACCCTCCTTTAACAGATTGAAAAGAACTAACTCCTTCAACTTCAAGACCTAAGTCTGTAAGTAATTCGCTAATTTGATCTGGTGTCCAAGTTGTTTTTATAAATTGCTTTAACCAATTGTAAGAAATCTTCATGTTTGCTTTGCTCTTTAAGTTGGCAAAGATAAAATATTGCTTTTAAGCATTCAAAACAATGCTATAAAAATTATGACTAATAGTTTATTAAAATTGCAAAAATTAAAATTAAACTAACTGTTCTAAATTTAAATCATTTATAGATCCATGTGAACCGTGTGCTACGACTACCCCATTTTTAATTATAAGTAGTTGGGGTGACTCGTGCAGAACCTGAAATTTATATCCTGTTTCATTAGACACATCTCTGTAGTTTAACAAGTCTAGATAATACAAATCAGCATCCGTTTCAGATAAACTATAAACTGCTACAAACTGTTTCATTACCATTCTGCTAATACCACAACGTGTGGAATGTTTGAATATTATTTGGGTTTTTGATTTCGATTTTTCTTCAATCTCATCTAACTGAGCTACACTAGATAAATCTAACCAAGGCAACACTTTTTCTTCTTTAGGTTCAGATGAACCATTAAATATTTTATTAAACAATCCCATATTTCATTTTTTAATTTCAAGTGATTTATCTATTATAATAAATACCAGCCTGACTACAGTCTAGAATTGAGAAAACTTTCTACAAGTACACGTTTTTTCTCTTACAAAAATACTCGAACTAATCAAACTAAACATTTAAGTCGGAGCTATATGTAAATGCTTACAACTGACTAAACGTCACGTTATCAGTGGTTGTTTCAGACATTTTGTCCTGTCCTTAGAATTGGTAAGATAATTGACTTAACAACCATGTAAACATAAAAAATAAAATAATCATTCAGAGCGAAAGCAAAAAAATGAAATAAATAATACAAAATGAATTTAAATAATTATACCATAAAATCGCAAGAAGCTATACAGCAAGCACAACAACTAGCTCAAAGCTTAGAACACCAACAAATAGAAAACGAGCATCTTTTTAAAGCCATTTCTGAAGTTGATGAAAACGTTTTACCATTTATTCTAAAAAAACTAAACATTAACATTTCGGTTTTAGAACAAGCCATTGACAAACAATTGGAAAATTTTCCAAAAGTTTCAGGAGGAGACCTTATGCTGTCTCGTGAAGCAGGAAAAACTCTTAACGAAGCTTCTATTATTGCAAAAAAAATGAAAGATGATTATGTGTCTATTGAACACTTAATCTTAGCCATTTTTAAATCTAATAGCAAAATTGCTCAAATGCTAAAAGATCAAGGAGCTACAGAGAAGGTCCTTTTAGCAAGCATCGAAGAATTAAGAAAAGGAAATCGTGTGACATCACAAAGTCAGGAAGAAACTTATAATTCGTTAAATAAATATGCAAAAAATTTAAATCAATTAGCAAAAGACGGCAAGTTAGACCCGGTTATTGGTCGTGATGAAGAAATACGTAGAATTCTACAAATTTTATCCAGACGAACCAAGAACAACCCTATCTTAGTTGGAGAGCCTGGAACAGGTAAAACGGCTATTGCAGAAGGTTTAGCACATAGAATTGTAGACGGAGACATTCCAGAAAACCTTATAGACAAGCAAATTTTTGCTCTTGATATGGGAGCTCTAATTGCTGGTGCTAAATATAAAGGTGAGTTTGAAGAGCGACTAAAGGCAGTCATTAAAGAAGTCACAGAAAGTGATGGAGATATTGTTTTATTTATAGACGAAATCCACACTTTAGTCGGTGCTGGTGGAGGTCAAGGTGCCATGGATGCTGCAAACATTTTAAAACCAGCATTAGCACGTGGCGAACTTAGAGCTATTGGAGCTACCACTTTAGACGAGTATCAAAAATACTTTGAAAAAGACAAAGCTTTAGAAAGACGCTTTCAAAAAGTGATGGTCAATGAGCCAGATACAGAAAGTGCTATCTCTATTTTACGAGGTATAAAAGAGAAATACGAAACACACCATAAAGTTAGAATTAAAGACGAAGCGATTATTGGCGCTGTAGAATTATCTGAACGCTATATAACCAATCGTTTTTTACCAGACAAAGCTATAGACCTTATGGACGAAGCAGCTTCAAAATTACGTATGGAAATCAACTCAAAACCTGAAGAATTAGACGTTTTAGATAGAAAAGTCATGCAATTAGAGATTGAAATTGAAGCCATTAAACGTGAAAAAGATGAAGCCAAATTAAAATCATTACGTTCCGATTTAGCAAATCTAAAAGAAGAACGAAATGAGATTAATGCCAAATGGAAAAGCGAAAAGGAAGTCGTAGATAATATTCAAACTGCAAAAGCAGATATTGAAGATTTCAAACTTGAAGCCGAACGTGCAGAACGCGATGGCGACTATGGTAAAGTAGCAGAAATTCGTTACGGAAAAATAAAAGCAGCTCAGGAAACACTTGAGAAACTTCAAAAAGAATTACAAGAAAACCAATCTGAAAATTCTTTAATCAAGGAAGAAGTAACTTATGATGATATTGCTGAAGTTGTAGCAAAGTGGACTGGAATTCCAGTAACTAAAATGATTCAAAGCGAACGTGAAAAATTACTAAAGCTTGAAAACGAATTACACAAAAGAGTGGTTGGCCAAGAAGAAGCCATTATTGCAGTAAGTGACGCTGTAAGACGTTCTAGAGCTGGTTTACAAAACCCACAAAAGCCTATTGGAACTTTTCTGTTTCTTGGAACTACTGGTGTTGGTAAAACCGAATTAGCAAAAGCATTAGCAGAATATTTGTTTGATGATGAAAATGCCATGACTAGAATAGACATGAGTGAATATCAAGAACGTCATGCTGTGAGCAGATTGGTTGGAGCACCTCCTGGATATGTTGGATACGACGAAGGTGGTCAACTTACCGAAGCTGTAAGAAGAAAACCTTATTCTGTAGTATTATTAGATGAAATTGAAAAAGCACATCCAGACACCTTTAATATTTTGTTACAGGTTTTAGATGAAGGTAGATTAACAGATAACAAAGGTCGTGTAGCAGATTTTAAAAACACCATAATTATAATGACTTCAAATATTGGAAGCCATATTATTCAAGAGCGTTTTGAGGCTACAAAAGATATCGATTCTGCTATTGAAACGGCTAAAATAGATGTCTTGGCATTATTAAAACAAAGTGTGAGACCTGAATTTTTAAATAGGATAGACGATACCATAATGTTTACACCTTTAACAAAAGAAAACATTAAAGATATTGTAGGCTTGCAATTAAAAGGTTTAACAAAAATGTTAGGATTACAGAATATCACTTTCGATGCAACTCATGAAGCTATTGCTTACCTAGCTGACAAAGGTTACAATCCAGAATATGGGGCAAGACCAGTAAAAAGAGTGATTCAAAAAGAAGTTTTAAATGAATTAAGTAAGGAAATTTTATCTGGAACTGTAACAACAGATAGTATTATTCTGCTTGATGCTTTTGACGGAAAACTTGTTTTTAGAAATCAATCTAACATGGTTGCAGAAGAATATTAAATACTAAAATAAAAAATGAAACGTTTTTCATATTAAGTTGGTTAGTTAATTGAAAAAGCAACGTAAATCTGCAAAGAGGCACGTTGCTTTTTGTTTTATATCACTTCTCGCTTTATAAACTTAAAGCTTGTTTAGATAATTCCAAATGTTTTTCAAAAGATGCTTTGGTTACTGGTTTATTCCAAGTAGGAACCATATCGTTTAATATCTCTTGTCCTTTTTTAGAATGAATAATCTCAGGAAACGCTTTTTCAATAACATCTAGCATTATTTTAGCTGCTGTTGATGCACCAGGAGACGCACCTAACAAACATGTAATACTCCCATCTTTACTACTTACTACTTCGGTTCCAAACTGAAGTTTCCCACTTTCAAACTCATCTTTTTTTATTATCTGTACACGTTGTCCTGCTACAATAACTTCCCAATCTTCATCTTTAGCATCTTTTATAAACTTCCTCAAGTCCTCCATTCTATCTTTATGCGACATTTTAACTTGATTTAATAAATACTTTGTCAAAGGCAAATTGTGCCAAAATGCTGTTAACATAGATGGTATATTATAATATTTTACAGACTTCGCTAAATCTAAATAACTGCCTTCTTTTAAAAATTTAGGACTAAATCCTGCAAATGGCCCAAACAACAACTCTCTCTTTCCATCAATAAATCGGGAATCTAAATGTGGCTCAGACATTGGAGGTGCACCTAATTCTGCTTTACTATATACTTTTGCAAAATGCTTGTTTATTATCTCTTGGTCTTTACAAACCAACCATTCTCCACTAACAGGAAACCCTCCATAACCATGTTTTTCTTCTATCTCAACTTTTTGAAGTAATAGTATACTTCCTCCTCCAGCTCCAATAAAAACATGTTTGGCATCGAAATAACGATTTTCATGAGTCTTCATGTCTTTAACCTTTACAGACCATTCTACTTTGTCTTCAGGATCAATATCTAGAACTTCTTGATTACATTGTACTTTAGTATCAAATTCCTTGTCTAAAATAGCAAACAGCATGTTGGTCAATTCTCCAAAATTGACTTCGGTTCCTCTTTCAATTCGATTGGCTGCCATTACCTCATCAGGAGCTCTATCTGCCATCATGAGAGGAAACCATTCTGTCATTTTATCAATTTCTTTAGTGAATTCGATGCTATTGAACATAAAATGATTTTTTATAGCCTCAAAGCGTTTTTCTAAAAAGCTGCTATTATAATCACCCGTTACCCAACTACAATGTGGCATACTTTGAATGAAAGATTTTGGATCTTTTATTAAATCTTTATTTACCAAATAAGACCAGAATTGTTTAGAAATTTCAAATTGGTTACAGATGTCTATGGCTTTCGAAATATTTATTGTACCATCTGCATCTTCAGGCGTATAATTAAGTTCACATAATGCAGAGTGTCCAGTACCTGCATTATTCCAAGCAGCTGAACTTTCAAGTGCCACATGTTCTAATTTTTCTAATATTAAAACTCTTAAATTGGGATCTAATAATTTTGTTAAAAGTGCTAAAGTAGCACTCATGATGCCTCCTCCAACACAAATTAAATCGTAATGTTCAATGTTATTATTTAATGATGCTTTCATTTTTATTTTTTTAAAAGAACTAATTTAAATAAGTTTTTAATTAAAATTCAATAAGAGGAAATATAATTAAGATAGACACGTTTTTATAACGGTTTAGTTAATTACAATAAAAAAAGCAACGCAAATCTAAAAAGAGGCACGTTGCTTTTAATTTTAATTGAAATATCTTTTTATTGAGTAACTAACCTTTTAGTATCAATTTTCTTTCCATCTACATAAAGAGTGTAATAATAAATAGCAGATTGCAAATTAGATTTGCTTAAATCTAAAGATCCTTCTTTTCCAAATGTATTCAAAGGAAAATCATATATAACTTGTCCTAAAGACGAAGTCACAACAATTTTAGCAGAATGATATTTTATTGGAATGTAATATTTAATATTTGTTAGCGTGTTAAATGGATTTGGCACATTTTGGTTTAAACGAATATTGTTTTCAGTTGGAACAGATTCCATAACTCCTAAAGTACCACCACAAGCACACTGTTCTATTGCAGTTACACGAGCTAATAAATCGTCAATTTGTGCTTGTTGCGCTGTATTTTCTGCTTGTAAATCTGCTAAGATTGGTGCCAAGTCTACATCTACAGACGCACCACTTTCAATAGCAACTGTTAAAGTTGTACCAGATAAAGTAGCAGAAGTTAAATCTTGATTGTCTTGAGAAGTGTTTACCCATTCGGTTCCATTCCAATAATAGGTAACATTATCATCAGTATCATAAACTGTCATTCCAGCAACAGCACCACTTGACAATGTTGTTCGTTGTGCAGTTGTTAATCTATTCAAAATTAACCCTTTATCGGTTGCACTTAAATCTAAAGAAGCATTTAAATTTGGTCCTTGGGTGCCTAAACCTATCGTACCATTAGCAGCAATAAAAAAAGAATTATTAGGAGCGCCTGGTTTGATTTTAAATGGCAACAAACTACCATTGGTTACATCTCTTATAAAAAAGTTTGTTTCGTTTCCAGCAAGATCCCAGGTTTGAGCTGTCCAACCACTTGCGCCATTTTGCTCTAAACGTAACGTTGGAGAGTCTCCATCTGTTACTTGTAGCTCAACAACAGGAGTATCGGTACCTAAACCAACATTACCTCCAGTTCCAACATATAATGCGTTTGCTCCTACACCTGCTGAAATTCTAAAAGGCATGTTACCGGCTGTTAGATCTGAAACACCAAAATAATTAGCTCCTCCATTATCAGAGTCATTAATGGTTATTTCCCAATCGTTCCCAGGAAAACTAGCCGAATTACTTGTGTCATCGAAATGAATACGCAAATTGTTTTCCATTAATCTTAATGTGTGAAATCCAAAGCTTGGTGCTGTTGGACAATCTACTCCAACACATTCACTCCCTTGTACAATTAAGTCTTCATTATAGACAAAACCGTTTTCAGGGATATCTGAATCTGAAACTTGAGCTTGAATCATGGCACTAAAGCATAGTGCAATAGTTAAAAAATAATAGTTTAAAGTTTTCATAAATTATATTTAATTGGTTAATAGCACTTAAACATAACTTAATAAAAACACAACTCTTTAATTTGCTCGATTAATAACCACTATACTAGCTAAACTACATCTTAAAAAATATAATTAAACTCATAAAATTTTAATAATTTTTCATATTGCATGATGTCAATATAAACAGTTAATCGTATTTTTGTTACAACTTAACCTATTTTATATTATGGAAATTCACAAATACATAGATCATACCCTTTTAAAACCAAGTGCTACCAAAACAGATATTAAAATGCTTTGTGATGAAGCCAAACAATATAAATTTTACTCGGTATGTGTTAATAGTTTCTATGTAGCTTTGGCTAAACATCTTTTAATTAGAAGCAATGTTAAAGTTTGCTCAACTATTGGCTTTCCATTAGGTGCTATGAGCACAGAAACTAAAGTTTTTGAAGCCGTTAAAGCAGTAGAAGACGGAGCAGATGAAATAGATATGGTAATAAATATTGGCATGTTAAGAAGTAAAAACTATGTGGCTGTGTACAAAGATATTTGTGATGTTAAGTTAGCTATTGGAAAAACGCCCTTAAAAGTGATTCTGGAAATTAGCGAACTCTCTAAAAACGAAATATTAAAAGCCTGCCAGATTTGTTTAGACGCAAAGGCCGATTTTATTAAAACTTCAACAGGTTTTTCTAAAGGAGGAGCGACTCTAACAGCTGTTAAGATGATTAAAAAAACCATTAAAAATAGAGCAAAAATAAAAGCATCGGGAGGTATCAAAGATTTAGAGACAGCTTTAAAATATATCGATGCTGGAGCAGATAGAATTGGAACCTCATCAGGGATAACAATTGTTACTGCAAAAAAATCTACACTACAAAACTCGGGTTATTAACTTTTAATTCAACTAAAATTTATGAGTGTTCATATTGAAGCGAAACAGGGAGAAATTGCAGAAACTATTTTATTGCCTGGCGATCCACTTCGTGCTAAATGGATTGCTGAAACCTTTTTAGAAAACCCAGTTTGCTTTAATAAAGTGAGAGGTATGCTTGGATTTACTGGGACATATAGAGGGAAACGTGTTTCTGTTATGGGCACAGGAATGGGAGTTCCAAGTATTTCTATTTATGCTCATGAATTAATTACAGAATATGGTGTAAAAAATTTAATTCGAGTTGGAAGTTCAGGTTCTTATCAAAAACATGTTAAAATTAGAGATATTGTTTTAGCCATGGCAGCTTCGTCTAACTCTGGAGTAAACGAATTACGATTTGGTGGGGCAGATTACGCTCCTACTGCAGATTTTGGACTGTTTCAAAAAGCTGTTGAAGTAGCAAAAACAAAAAACATTCCGCTTAAAGCTGGCAATGTATTTACTTCGGATGAGTTTTATGCAGACGATTTCGAGTCGTATAAAAAATGGTCCAAATTTGGAGTGCTTTGTGTTGAAATGGAGACAGCTGGCTTATATACAGTAGCAGCAAAACACAATGTAAATGCATTGACTATTCTAACCATTTCAGATTCTTTAGTTACTGGTGAACGTACTACAAGCAAAGAACGAGAAACTACTTTTAAGGATATGATTGATATTGCTCTTGAATTAGCTTAACCCTTATTTTTTAACAAATTAATTTACAGAAATATTTTTTAACTCTATTTTAGAGAGTAGTTTTAATTTGTTGGTTTCAAATAACACACCTAATTCTGTTACAGATGTTATATCTGTTACTACATTGTAATTGTTATAATCTACAAAACGTAATCCGTTAACATATCGTTCGTTATAAGCTTCTCTAAAACGAAAACCTACACCATCTGTTTCTTTATAAGAATAAGCAAGGTAATCCACTTTATAGGTATCTTTATTTACCCAATACACAAATACATCTTCAAAGTCCTCGCCTCCTCCTTCTTGTTTAAAAGTGACTTGGATTTTATAATAGTTTTGATCTTTAATCGTTTCTTCACCCAACCCTGTTTTCATTACTGCTGCATCATTCAACCCATAAGGCAATACAGAAAAATAATGAACAGAATTTACCGAAGCTGCATATTTTACAGCCATAGAGTCTGGCACTTTTTTGAGTTCATCTTCAATATAACGTTTAAAGCCATCATTAGAAACCACATCTTTCACATTAAAAATAGAATCCTTATACTGTCTTACCAATTGAAAAATCCCGTTGTTACGCTTAGCTATATAATGTTTATCTCTAAAATTGAATGCTATAGTAGAAGCGTCAAATGTCTCACCTCCAGATACATCAATAGATTTATTGATGATTTCATTAGCATTTAAAACTGTTGTTTTTTGGTTCTTACAAGATAAAATTGAAAAACCAATGCATATTATTAAAAATACAAACTTATTCATACTTATAGCATTTTGAAGTTTTGTCGTAAAATTAAACATAACTTTCCAAGAGTCTTTTAAAAAGTTCTTCTAAATTATTTACCTTTGACATATATGCAAAAGATTGTCAATATAAAAAACAAAAAAGCTAAGTTTCAATACGAAATACTGGATAAATATACTGCTGGGATTGTTTTAACTGGAACTGAAATAAAATCCATACGAGATAGTAAAGCTTCTATTGCTGAAAGTTTTTGTGAATTTAATGAGCAAGGCGAATTATTCGTTGTAAATATGACTATTGAAGAGTATCTTTATGGAACTTACTACAATCATAAACCTAAGGCTACAAGAAAACTTTTATTAAATAAAAAAGAATTAAAAAAACTTGAGAAAGAAGTTAGAAATACAGGACTTACTATTATTCCACTTCGATTATTTATTAATGATAAAGGTTTAGCAAAACTTGTAATTTCTCTTGCACGAGGAAAAAAACTTTTTGATAAAAGAGACACTATAAAAGACCGTGAAAACAAAGTAAAATTGGATAGAGTTAAGAAAAGTTTCAATTAGTATTAAGACAACTTTAATAAACACCATTTAAATGAAAAAATTAATCTCATTTCTGTTTATAATATCAATTACTTTTACATTAAAAGCTCAAGAAAGCCCAGAAAATTACGCTAGCTACGTAGAAACTTTAGATAGTACTTTAGAAACTTTATATTCTGTTATTTCAGGAGAAAAAGGAGAGGAAAGAGATTGGGGTTTGTTTAAACACTTATTTAAACCTGACGCCAAACTTATACCAACCAGTAAAAACAAAGAAGGTGTTTATATTTTAAAATACTTATCACCTTCAGATTACATAACAACTTCTGGGTCTTGGTTGATTGAAAATGGTTTTTTCGAAAAAGAAATACATCGACAGGTAAACACTTATGGAAACATCACTCAGGTTTTTAGTACCTATGAATCGTTTCAAAGTATAACAGACACTGAACCTTTTATGAGAGGCATTAATAGTATCCAGTTATTAAACGATGGTGAAAGATGGTGGATTGTAAATGTGTATTGGACTCAAGAAACTCTAGAGAACCCAATACCAATTGAGTATTTGCCTAAAAATTAATTTTTATCCTCTAGTAATGGAACAAACCTAAATTCTCCAAACTCGTGTTTTTCAAATTCTTTAGGTCCTTTTCGTATAAATAAAGTCATTACCTGAACATCGTCTCCTACAGGAATCACTAATCGTCCACCTATTGCTAGTTGACTCAATAAAGGTTTAGGAACAAATGGTGCGCCTGCTGTTACAATAATTCCACCAAATGGAGCTTCTTCTTTTAAACCTATATAGCCATCGCCAAAAATAAGCTTCTTAGCTCTGTAACCTAATTTTGGTAAAAACTTGCTGGTTTTTTTAAAAAGTTCACGTTGCCGTTCTATACTAAACACAAGTGCATCAAGCTCACATAAAACAGCTGTTTGGTACCCACTTCCAGTACCAATTTCTAATATTTTATCTCCAGGTTTTACTTGTAATAACTCTGTTTGGAAAGCTACTGTATATGGTTGAGATATGGTTTGGTCTGCAGCAATAGGAAAGGCTTTGTCTTGATAGGCATGATCTAAAAACCCAGAATCCATAAACAAATGTCGTGGAATTTTCCCAATTGCCTCCAGTACTTTCTCATCGGTAATTCCTTTATTCCTAACAGTTTCTACTAATTGCTGTCTTAATCCTTTATGTTTAAAAGTGTCTTTCAATGGAAATCTTGTTTCAAGCAAAATTAATTCAAACAAATTGAAGCTAAAAATTAAATCTTCAACATTTATCAATACTTTTTAATTAATGACATTTATTATTAAATTCACATAAATAAATAGCGAAAAATCTTATTTTTGTTGAAAACGTAAAAACATGTTAAAAGCTGGAGTTCTAGGTGCTGGACATCTTGGAAAAATTCATTTGAGACTTCTAAATCAATCTGAAAAATATGAATTGGTTGGTTTTTATGATGCAAATGAAGCCAATGCAAAAAAAATTGAAGCTGAATTTGGCTACAAATACTTCAATTCTATCGATGCATTAATTGAAGCTGTAGATATGGTCGATATTGTTACTCCAACGCTTTCTCACTACGAATGTGCTAAGAAAGCCATAGCAAAAGGCAAACATATTTTTATAGAGAAACCCATTACAAATACCGTTGAAGAAGCTGAACACATTAGAGAACTTTTAGCACAACACAACATTCGTGGACAAGTTGGACATGTAGAGAGATTCAATCCGGCTTATTTGGCTGTAAAGGACCAAATTGTAAACCCCATGTTTATTGAAGCACACCGTTTGGCAGAATTTAATCCACGTGGTACAGATGTTCCTGTAGTTTTAGATTTAATGATTCACGATATTGACATTATTTTAAGTGTGGTAAAATCTAAAGTTAAAAAAGTTAATGCAAGTGGCGTTTCAGTTATTAGTGACACACCAGATATTGCAAATGCTAGAATAGAATTCGAGAATGGATGTGTTGCCAACTTAACAGCAAGTAGAATTTCATTGAAAAACATGCGTAAATCACGGTTTTTTCAGAAAGATGCTTATATCTCAGTAGATTTCTTGGAAAAGAAATGTGAAGTCGTTAAAATGAAAGATGCCCCAATAAACCCTGGAGATTTTGATATGATTTTACAAAACGCTGAAGGTGTTAAAAAACAAATTTATTTCGACAATCCTGAGGTGGAAAACAATAATGCTATTTTAGATGAATTAAATTCTTTTGCAGACGCCATTAACAATAATAGATCTCCTATAGTCACACTACATGATGGCACAGAAGCCTTACGTGTGGCAACGATGATAATCGATCAATTTTAAATAATTAATATCAATATTCCATACTTCTTGTCTACCAATAGACAAGCAACGGAATGACAAAACAATTTTTATATGAAAAATGTAGCAGTAATTGGAGCTGGAACCATGGGAAATGGTATAGCACATACTTTTGCTCAAAGTGGATTTAAAGTACAACTTATAGATATTAGCGAAGCCTCATTAAAACGAGGTATGGATACCATTGCTAAAAACTTAGACAGAATGGTTGCTAAAGAAAAAATATCAGAAGCTGATAAAGCTGAAACGTTAGACAACATAACAACCTTTACAAGCATCAACGAAGGTGTAGAATATGCTAGTTTAGTTGTTGAAGCTGCAACCGAAAACATTGATTTAAAACTTAAAATATTCAAACAGTTAGACGAAGCTTGTCCAGAAGATACTATTTTGGCAAGTAATACGTCTTCAATATCTATTACACAAATTGCAGCTGTTACTTCCAGACCAAAAATGGTTATTGGTATGCACTTTATGAATCCAGTTCCAATTATGAAGTTGGTAGAAATTATTCGTGGTTATAATACTAGCGACAAAGTGACAAATACCATTATGGAGCTTTCAAAAACATTAGGTAAAACTCCAACAGAAGTAAACGATTATCCTGGTTTTGTAGCCAATAGGATTTTAATGCCAATGCTAAATGAAGCCATTGAAACGCTTTATAATGGAGTCGCAGGCGTTGAAGAAATAGATACGGTTATGAAACTTGGTATGGCTCATCCAATGGGACCATTACAATTAGCAGATTTTATTGGACTAGACATTTGTCTATCTATTTTAAACGTGATGTACGATGGGTTTAAAAACCCTAAATATGCACCTTGTCCTTTACTAGTAAATATGGTGAATGCCGGAAAATTAGGTGTTAAATCTGGGGAAGGATTTTACGATTATTCTGAAAGCAGAAAAGCAGAGAAAGTAGCTTCACAATTTTTGAAGTAAACATCAACACTAAATATGACCAAAATTATTCCTTTTAAAGCCGTACGTCCTACACGAGACAAAGTCAGTCTTGTGGCTGCACGTTCATATCAAAGTTATACAAAGGAACAGCTTGAATCTCGATTACGTGATAATCCGTTTTCATTTTTACAAATAGTGAACCCAGGGTATCGATTCGATAAAGATATTTCGGGAGAAGCAAGATATAATTTAGTAAAAAATAGATATTTAGAGTTTAAGGAAGATGGTATTTTTACACAAGATGAGAATCCATGTTACTACATTTATAGAATAGTTGATAGAGAACAACAGGAGTTTAATGGTATTGTGGCTGCTGCAAGTGCAAAAGATTATGAAACCGATATTATTAAAAAACACGAAGACACCATTGCCTATCGCGAAATAGTTTTTAAAGATTACCTAAAAACTGTTGGTTTTAATGCAGAACCTGTACTTCTAACCTATCCTGATAATCCAGTTATTGAATCGATAATAACAAACACGCAAAAAGAAAGAGCCGAGTTTGAGTTTACTACAACTTATAGAGACACACACTATTTATGGAAGGTTGATGATCCAGTTACACTTGAAACCATTCAAAGAGAATTTGAAAACATCCCAACTATTTATATAGCAGATGGTCATCATCGTTCTGCTTCTTCCTATTTACTCTATAAGGACTTAAAAGATGCCAATCCAGATCATCAAGGAGATGAGGAATACAATTTCTTCATGAGTTATTTAATTCCGGAATCAGATTTACAAATTCACGCATTTAACAGATTGGTTAAAGATTTAAACGGGTTAAGCAAAGAAGAGTTTTTAATTCAATTAGATGCTGTTTATCGAATTGAAAATAGAGGTAAAATACCTTATCAGCCATCAAAAAAGCATCATTTTAGCATGTATTTAGATGGCGATTTTTATTCGTTATATTTACGCAGAACCATTTATAATATGGAATCTTCGTTAGACAGTTTAGACTCTCAAATTCTTTATAAAACCATTTTAAATCCCATTTTGGGTATAGAAGATTTAAGAAACGATCAACGAATTTCTTATATCAATGGAAAAAAAGATTTGGTCAATATTAAAAGCAGTGTGGACAGTGGCGAATCTAAAGTTGGATTTGTTATGATTCCCGTTACTGTAGAAGAAATGAAACAAATTGCAGACGATGGCCTTATCATGCCTCCAAAAAGCACCTACATAGAACCCAAACTCCGGAGTGGTGTGACTATTTATGAATTCTAATTAAAATATATATTCGTGAAGCTGTTTGTGGTTTAGTGGCACCAACTAAGCAACAAACACCTTAGCAACAAACAATAATTCATGTCCATACAACAAAACCTCAACAACATAAAATCCTCATTGCCAAAACATGTCACTTTGGTTGCTGTTTCTAAAACCAAGCCTGTTAGCGATATCATGGAAGCTTACCAATCTGGGCAACGCATTTTTGGAGAAAATAAAATTCAGGAAATGGCCGAGAAACAGGAATTAATGCCAAAAGATATTCAATGGCATATGATTGGTCATGTCCAGAGAAACAAGGTTAAGTATATGGCTTCTTTTGTAAATTTAATTCATGGTGTTGAAAACTATAGAACGCTTAAAGAAATTAATAAACAAGCTAAGAAACACAACAGATCAATAGATTGTTTACTTCAAATAAAAATAGCATCAGAAGATTCTAAATTTGGCATGGGTGCTCACGAAGCTTCAGATATATTACAATCCAATGAATTTTCAGAATTAAAAAATATCAACGTGATTGGCGTTATGGGAATGGCAACTTTTACAGACAATCAAGAACAAATAAAAGAAGAGTTTACACAGTTAAAATCGTTTTTCAATCAACTTAAAGCCCTGAACCCAAGGCTAGAAGTTATTTCTATGGGAATGAGTGGCGATTATACCTTAGCAATTGCTTGTGGGAGCACCATGATTCGTGTAGGAAGTAGTATCTTTGGGGAACGAAATTATAATTAACAAATTATTACGAGGAGTAATACGACTTGATAATCTTATTCTTTGAGATTACCGAGGCTTTTTAGAATCTCGCAAAAACAATAAAAAAGCAAAACACCATTTACGCCATATTAGACATAGAAACCACAGGTGGAAAGTATAACGAAGAAGGTATTACAGAAATAGCCATCTATAAATTCGATGGCCATAAAGTCGTCGATCAATTTATTAGTTTGGTAAATCCTGAGAGAGAAATTCAACCTTTTGTTGTAAATCTTACAGGAATTAATAGTAAGATGCTTAAAAATGCACCTAAATTCTATGAAGTAGCCAAGCGTATTATTGAAATTACAGAAGACTGTGTGATTGTGGCTCATAATTCTGAATTTGATTACAGAATTTTACGAACCGAATTTAAACGCTTAGGATTTCCATATAAACGCAAAACCTTATGTACCGTTTCGCTTTCAAAAACGCTCATTCCAGACCAAGCATCATACAGCTTAGGTAAACTAGCCAGGGCTTTAGGCATTCCTGTTAGCGATAGACATAGAGCCAATGGAGATGCCGTAGCTACAGTTAAGCTCTTTAAAATGCTTCTTGCTAAAGACGTCAAAAAAGTTATAGTTCAAGACGCTATTATAGTTGAACCTACTTTTAAAATGGAACCAAGTTTAAAGCAGATTTTAAACGATCTTCCAAACATCACTGGTGTTTACTATATACACAACAAAAATGGAGATATCATTTATATAGGAAAAAGTAAAAACATAAAAAACAGACTTAGCCAACATTTTTCAAATACCAATGCAAAATCAAAAAAAATACAATTACAAACAGCAACAGTAACATATGAAGCTACTGGTAATGAACTCGTAGCCCTTTTAAAGGAAAGCGAAGAAATAAAACGTAATAAACCTATTTTTAATAGAGCACTTCGAAGAAACACATTTACTCATGCCTTATATAGTTTTGTGGATGAAGACGGTTATATCAATTTAAAAATTGACAAAGCAGATGGTAGAAAAAAACCTATAACCACATTTAGCACTAGAAGTAGTGCCAAGCAGTTTTTATTTAAAGCTGTAGAAGATTTTAATTTATGTCAGAAACTCACTGGGTTAGACATAGCAAAAAGTAGTTGTTTTAATTATAGTTTAAAACAATGTGAAGGAGCTTGTATAAAAGAAGAATCAAACAGCACATATAATAGTCGCGTAACCAAGTTTATAGAAAAAAATAGCTATAAAAATGTAAATATGGCAATTATTGATAAAGGTCGAGATATAAGTGAGCGCAGTGTTATATTGATTAAGAATGGTCTTTTTGTTGGTCTAGGATATGCAAACCTTAATTATCAAATTACAAATACAGATGTACTAGAATCTGTTATAACTCCAATGGAAAACAATAGAGATACCCAACATATAATCCAAAGTTACTTAAGGAAAAATAAGAATCTTAAAACAATAATATTTGAGAGTCAATGAAATTTATCTACTTAACCCTACTATTATTAATAGCATTGCATGTTAATGCACAAACTGATTTTTATTCAACAGATTATTCAGTTAGCCGAAGTGATTTGACCACCCAAGTTTACACAAAAGATTCTACTGCAAATGCGTTAGTAATCTACGAATATGGCAAAAGCTATATTGATGATGAAACCTTTAAATTAGTTTCTGAAATTAAACGAAAATTAAAAATAATTAGTAGTAAAGGTTTTGACAAAGCAACCGTCTCAGTTTATCTGTATAATGATGGAAATAAAAATAAAGAAAAAATAAAAAACGTTATTGCAACAACCTATAATTTAAAAGGAGAAACGGTTGTTAAAACGAGCTTAAGAAGTAATGAAATCTATGAAGAAAGGTATAACGACCATTATACTATTGCTAAATTCACGCTTCCTAATGTTAAAGAAGGCTCTGTAATTACATATAGTTACACCACAGAAACACCTTATGTTTATAATTTTAAAAGTTGGGCATTTCAGGATGATATTCCAAAGATTTATAGTGAATACAATACAAGTATTCCTGCCAATTATGAATACCATATAAAATTGGTTGGTTTCTTAAAACTGGATGTGAACGAAAGTGTTATTGAAAGCCAGTGTTTAACCGTTTATGGTGGTGGCTATGCCGATTGTACAGTTTCTAAATATGTAATGAAAGATATTCCTGCTTATATAGATGAAGACTATACAACAACGAAAGACAATTATTTAGCAAAAATTGGATACGAATTAAATACCATAAAAAAATTCGACGGTAGAATAGATAAAATAAGTAAAACCTGGAACGATGTTGATAAAGAATTAAAAACTGATAGTAGATTTGGAAAACAATTAAAAGTCAACATATCTAATGATACTTTCACATCTGAAGTAGATGCCTTAAAAAGAGCCGAAAACATTTTCTCTTATGTTCAAGATACATATACTTGGGATGGAACCTACAATATTTTTGGTGATATTTCTGTTAGAGATTTAATGAAAAACAAATCTGGTAATGTTTCCGAAATAAACATTCTTTTACACAACCTTCTTGAAGAAAATGGCATAGACGTTAAGCCTGTTTTATTATCTACAAGAGCAAATGGTTTTGTAACAAAAATATTTCCTGTTATTTCAGAGTTCAACTATTTAATAGTACAAGCAACCATTAACAATCAAATATACCTTTTAGATGCTACAGATACCTATGTGTCCTTTGGCGAATTACCTTTTAGATGCCTCAATAGAGATGGTAGACTTTTAGATTTTAAAAATGGAAGTACTTGGGTTGAAATCAATCCAAAAACCCTTTCAACAATGCAATACAAAGTCGATTTAAAATTAGAAGAAAACGACTTATTAGTAGGAAAAGCAGATGTTACTTCAACAGGATATCATGCTTATCCTTTAAAAAAATCTTATTACAGTAATAAGTCTGAATACCTAAAACATTATCAAGAAAAATACAATTCAATAAACTTTACCGAACATAAGGTAACTAGTCCAGGTCGAACCAGTTATGAGTTTCAAGAAGAGTTCAATATTGAATATCAAGCAGAAAATATTAATGATAATCTATACATTAACCCGTTTTTGTTTAAATTAATGTCTGAAAATCCATTAAAGTTACAAGAAAGAACCTATCCTATAGATTTTGGTTATAAAGATGCTTATTTATATACTTTAAAAATCGATTTAAATGATAATTACGACATACTTGAAATTCCTGAAGACCTAAATATTAGCTTACCCAACAATAAAGGATTGTATATATTTAGCACAAAAGTAATAGACAATGACATTGTATTATATTTTAAATTTACCTTTAAAGAAACAATCTATAATCCTGAATATTATGAAAGTTTAAAAGTGTTTATGGGAACTATTGTAGATACTCAAAAAAACTCTCTAATCGTATTAAAGCATAAATAATAAATACTTTCTTACATTTGATACATGTCTATTAAAAAACCACATAGTAATTGGAGAGCAAAAGTTCATGAAATAATTTATGAAGCAGATACACCTGCTGGAAAACTATTCGATATAATCCTTCTTATTGCTATTTTAGCAAGTATCTTATTAGTCATGCTTGAGAGCATTGAGTCTTTGGATAATAAGTATCATATGTTCTTTGACATTTCAGAATGGGTTATAACCATTTTGTTTAGTATAGAATATATCTTACGTATTATTTCGGTTAAACAACCTATAAAATATGTTACTAGCTTTTATGGAATTATAGATTTACTTTCAACAATTCCAAAATATCTATCCTTAATATTTGTTGGTACACATGCGCTTGTAGCTTTTCGAGCCATAAGGTTGTTACGTGTCTTTAGAATTTTAAAACTTGTGCGCTTTTTATCTGCATCAAATCATTTGGTTACAGCATTAAAAGCAAGTAGAGCAAAAATCTCTGTTTTTATGCTAGCCGTTCTTATCATCACTATCATATTAGGAACTGTTATGTATTTAATTGAAGGCAAAGAACATGGATTCGATAATATTCCTAAAAGTGTGTATTGGTGTATTGTAACCCTTACTACTGTTGGTTTTGGAGATATTACACCCCAAACACCTTTAGGTCAGATAATTGCTTCCTTAATTATGATTATGGGTTATGGTATTATTGCTGTTCCAACAGGAATTGTTTCTGCTGAATATTCAAAACAAGGGAAAGATAAATCTGATGATGATTCGCATAGTGCTCACCCATTACCTCCACATCCTTCTGAAATAGATACCAACTCACAAACTTGTGCAAATTGCTTAGCCAGCAAACATAAAGACCAGGCTAAATTTTGTTTTAAATGTGGTTATCACCTTCATCATGACTAAAACGCTTATAAGCATTATAGGCCCAACTGCCATTGGAAAAACCTCACTAAGTATTAAACTGGCAAACCATTATAATACAGAAATTATCTCTGCCGATTCTAGACAGTTTTATAAAGAAATGTCCATTGGTACTGCAGCTCCTACTCCAACAGAATTAGCTACAGCTAAACACCATTTTATCCATCATAAATCTATAGAAGATAAGTATAGTGTTGGTGCTTTTGAAAAAGATGCGACAACACTTTTAAACATTTTGTTTAAAACTCATGATACAGTGATTATGGTTGGTGGTTCTGGTTTATATGTTGATGCTGTTAGCAAAGGATTGGATAATTTTCCTGATATAGATTCAAGTATCAGAGAGAATTTAAACAACCAATTAGAAGCTGAAGGACTAGAGAAACTTCAAAAAAAATTGAAAATTTTAGATGTTGAAACATATAACACAATTGCTTTAGATAATCCGCAACGTGTAATTAGAGCTTTAGAAGTTTGTATAGGCACAGGCAAACCTTATGCTTCATTTTTAAATAAAAATAAAGAGAAACGTCCTTTTAAAACTATAACTATCGGACTTACTGCCAATAGAGATATAATATATAACAGAATCAATCAACGAGTTGATGTCATGATGAAAGAAGGCCTGTTAGATGAAGTAATAAAACTACAAAACAAACAGCATTTAAACGCTTTAAACACCGTTGGATATAAAGAATTATTTAAGTATCTTGAAGGAGAATGGACTCTGGATTTCGCCATTTCTGAAATTAAAAAAAATTCTAGACGTTTTGCCAAAAGACAACTTACCTGGTTTCGGAAAAATGAAGCCATTAAGTGGTTTGACTATGAGGATGATTTTATGAGTATTACTGATTATATAAGTCAAAAAAAATGAAAACTATTAACATATTATTACTGGTTTGTTTTTTAGCCACATTTCATAGTTTTTCTCAAAATGAAACAAATTTAAAAGAGATAGACAATCAAATTTGGTTGCCATTTACAAAAGCTTTTGAAACATTTGATTATAGTTTGTTTGCAAGTATACATAGTATTGATTTAGTTAGAATTAATGCAGATAACAACCAAATACAAAATAAAATATCTTATATAAATAATTATAAAGAACGATGGAAATTTAAAGATAGAGAACAAACTATTACATTTCGTTTTTTTGAACGTTTAAATAATGAAAATACAGCCTCAGAACATGGCATTTATAAATTAACTATTAATCCAGAAACTGATCAAGAACAAAGTTATTATGGCCAATTTCATGTAATTTTAAGAAACGAAAATGGTCAATGGAAAATAATGGTAGATTATGATTCTAGTGAAAATAAGACTATAGATGCTTCGCGTTTTAACCAAGCCTTTGCTATCGATGATTACACAAAGTACTAAATAAAAAAACCAGCAAATTTTGCTGGTTTTCTTATTTCAATAATATGTTTATTTAAGCATTCTGATTGACTACAAGCCTAAACCCTTCGCCATGAATGTTTAAAATCTCAACATTTTCGTCTAATTTTAGATACTTTCTTAACTTGGCAATATATACATCCATACTTCTGGAAGTAAAGTAATTGTCGTCTCTCCAAATTTTAGTTAATGCTAACTCTCTTGGCATTAAATCATTTTCATGTAAAGCTAACAAACGTAATAATTCGTTTTCTTTTGGAGATAATTTCACTTGTTCTCCTTCGTTATACGTTAAGAATCGTAGTTTAGAATTTAAATGAAATCCACCTATTTTAAATTCAAATTGTTTACTATCTGCAACTGTTTCGGTTGCTTTGCGTTGCATGATTGCTTTAATCTTCATCAATAGCACTTCGCTATCAAATGGTTTGTTTAAGTAATCGTCTGCTCCTACCTTATAACCTTTAAGCACATCTTCTTTCATGGCTTTAGCTGTAAGGAAAACAATTGGAACATCGGTGTTTTTCTCTCTAATTTCTTTAGCCAAAGTAAAACCATCTTTATATGGCATCATGACATCAAGTATACACAAATCGAAATCGTCTTTCTTAAATTTTTCAAAGCCTTCCATACCATTTTTAGCATGGGTAACTTGATAATCGTTCATCATTAAATAATCTTTAAGAATGGTTCCAAAATTTGGATCATCTTCAACTAATAATATTTTCTTTTGTTGTTCACTCATAGCATTATGATATTAATGGAAGTTTAATTATAAAAGTACTTCCTTTGTCCTTTTCACTCTCTACTGATATATGACCTTGATGGTCTTCTACAATTCGTTTAACATAAGCTAAACCTAATCCATGACCTTTTACATCATGTCTATCTCCTGTATGTTCTCTATAAAATTTTTCAAAAACACGTTTTTGTGCAGCTTTACTCATGCCGCTACCTTGATCTGTAATTTTTAATAATATATTTGTCCCGACATTTTCGGTAGAAATATTAATTATTGGAGCTCTAGATTCTGGCGTATATTTTATGGCATTATCTAGAACATTTACTATAACATTTGTAAAATGTGTTTCATTTGCTAAAACAGAAGATGTATCTGCTAACAAATTACTATTAATTTTACCATCTCTATCTTCAACGATTAATTGTACATGGGTTATTGCATCTTCAATTAAGTCGTGTAATATAACTCGTTCCTTACTTATGTTTAATTCGTTTCTTTCTAGTTTAGATATTCTTAATACATTTTCAACTTGAGCATGCATACGCTTGTTCTCGTCTTTAATCATTTTTAAATAGCGTAACACTCTTTCTTTATCATCTATAACTTGTGGATTTTTAATGGCATCTAAAGCTAAATTTATAGTAGCAATAGGTGTTTTAAACTCGTGAGTCATGTTATTAATAAAGTCTGTTTTAATTTCAGAAATCTTTCGTTGTCTAACAAGTTGCATTAAAGCACTTGAATATGCAATAATGATAATTGACGTAAAAATAATTGAAAGCAATGTCATTTTAATAATTGACGATTGTACAAAAACATTTCTTTTAGGAAAATTTACTAAAAGCCTATAGTTGCTTAAATCATTTTTGTTTTGAAAGATTGGAATACTAAACGTTGATTCATTTTCAAGTTCAAAATCTTCACTTTGAACTTTCGTTGCCAAATCATTACTATAAATAGCAAACTGATAATCTATATCGATATTATCTTCAGCTAACTTACTTTTAAGCAGACTGTTTACTTCTTCTTGAGAAATACGTTTGTGAATTGGCACTCGATAAGATAAATCTTCATAAGCTGTATCATAAAAAATTTCTACACCTTTAGATAATTTTCCAAATTCAAACATCATAGCATCTAAATTCAAATTAGGGTTAGACTCTATGGAGTTGCCTTTCAAAACTTTGGTCTCTCTATCGCTTAATACTTTTCTAATATTAATACTATCTAAACCTATGTCAAAGATCGATGAAGACAATTTATAATTCTCTTCTAAAATACTATTTCTATATATGAGTTTTTCGTTGGAATCTCTATTATCTTCTTTTAGATAAAACTCCCTAAAAGCTGTTGAATCTGGTGTCACACCTTGATCAATCAACGGCTGAAGCTTTATAACATAATCTTTAAATTCTCTGTCTTCAATGGCTTTAGAAGTATAGCTTAATGCTTTCTTTACATTGAACGTAAATTGCTCTTCTTCGTTTTTTAAAGAATTATTGATATAATAGGCCTGAACGAAAATGATACCGATTAAAGATAAACTCATTAATAGTATCAGTATGATGAATAACTTTTTGCTCATCGTTCAAAATTAACATTTTAACATTTAGGGTACTTATCATTTAACCTTACATTAACAAAAATGTTAAAATTTAGGATTTATTGTGTGAAGTTAACGATTTTATTATGAGTTAGTTGTACCTGACGCTTGGTTTCTTCAATATCTTTATTGATTATCACAAAATGAGACTTTTCCATCTTTTTAGCATCATTCCACTGATTTTTCATAATAGCTTCAATTTTTTCTATACTAGTCTCGTCTCTTTTTAATAGCCTTTCAATCCGTAATTCTTTTGGAGCAGTAACGGTAATAATGTAATCGTAATTTTTATAAGCCTCATTTTCAAATAAAATTGCGGATTCTTTTATTACGTATGGTGCTTCTTGTTTATTTACCCATCTTTTAAAATGAGAAGCGACTTTAGGATGCACAATGGCATTCATTTTTTCTAAATTGGAAGCATTATTAAATATTTTATCCGCTAAAAAGGGTCTATTTAAAACGTTATTAGTATATGCTTGCTCTCCAAAAAGCTCAATTAATTTTCGTTTAATGATTTTGGATCTGTTCATTAGTTTTTTAGCCTCGTCATCAGCAATATATACAGGAACACCTAAAGCTGCAAATAGCTTTGCTACTGTGGTTTTACCACTTCCAATTCCACCTGTTAATCCAACTACAATCATTCTATAATAATAAATTCGATTTGTTCTTGAGATAATTTCACATGCTTAACCTCATTAGGCTGTGTTACTATTTGTGGTATTAAAAATTCCGATTCTTTTTCAATTTGATTAAAATCGCAAGTCACCATAAAATCGTTTGCTGTAATCTTATTATAATTAGATAAACTTGTATAGTAAGTTACATAAAGTTTTTTAGGAAAATATTTTATTTGTAAACTATCTGGAATATTAATTACTGTAATAGGTATTTTAAGATGTCCTTCTGTAAATTTATCTACTTCTGCATGAATACCAACTTTACTATCAGAGAAAATTAAATTGTTATTTTTGTTATTAGGAAGGTTTAATGAAACAGTCTTGTCTACATTAGCCTTTATATCTTTTAGACTTAAGGTATCTGTTTCTATAAATGCTATTTCCGACACCAGTATTTCGGGACCAATTATTTTAACAGAATCTGGACTTATTTTAATAGAATCTAATAAATCGAATCCTGTAGTAAATGATAATTTACTATTTAATTTTACAGGAACTTTTTTAATTGCATTTACATCAAATCTAAATTTTAAAGTATCTGGAGTAATGCTTATAATCTCAATATCTTTATTAAATTGATGATTTAAATCTGAAAAACCTTGATGCTTATTCCAAATATAATATTCTTTTGACATCTCGATATTTTCACTAAAATTAATGTCTATTTTAGGTTTTTTAAAATAATATTTTAGCAAATTAAACCCGTTAGTTTTCAAAGTGATTTTTAATAAACTTGTACTATCATTTAATACTAAATAACGTTCGGGAACATCCGTTTTATTTATTTTAAAAGTTATGGTATTGGTATATGTTGTTGACAATTTCAAAACCATAAGCACAATAAAAGACAACATAAGAAACAACAAAAAAACATTTATTTTCTTGTTTTGTATCGATGCTATTATTTTAGATTTAATGTTACTTAGCATATCTTTTTAAAAAAATAATTCTGGAAAATATTCTTTCGGTTTCTTGTTAAATACCTGAATCGCTACAGTCGATTTTAAAAAACCCAAACCATAACCCATAAATTGTATGTTAATGGCACATAGAGACAAAATAGCAATATAGATGTTTTTAGTTTTGATTATAGCATGAATAAAGACTATTAAATAATATAGCAAATACAGGTCAAATAACCATTTAAATTGAAAGGAAACTAGTAGAATAATAGCTGCAAAAAACCCCAACACAAAAATAGTAGGAAACCAATAGGTTATTTTTTTTGTTTCTGGATGCCACAGGTTTAATATAGGTCTTACCAAGCCAAACTTGTTTACTTGCCTATAGAATTTAGACCAAGATATTCTTCGTTTATGAAATACAAATGCTTTTGAAATAAGTTTTGTTTTATAGCCTAATTTCCATAACCTAATGGTTAGGTCTGGGTCTTCGCCAGGATGAATCTTTCCAAATCCTTTTGTTTTTAAAAAGGCTTCTTTTGAAAGTCCCATATTAAAACTCCTTGGCTGAAACCTATTCATGCTTTTTTTATTTCCTCTAATCCCTCCTGTAGTTAAAAAGGAAGTCATTGAATAATTAATAGCTTTTTGCAAATATGAAAAAGATTCATGTGCTGCATCTGGTCCTCCAAAACAATGCACAAAATCTTCATGCAAACTTTTTGCAACTTCATTTAAATATTCAGATGGGAGTATACAATCTGAATCTAATATGATAAAATAATTGCCTTTAGCATGTTTCATTCCATAATTCCTAGAGTCTCCAGGTCCAGAATTGTCTTTAAACAGGTATAAAATATCTAATTGATTTTGATACTTATTTACAACTTCTTCTGCTGTTAGGTTAGAACCGTCTTCAATTATTACAATCTCAAAATTTGTAGTTGTATTTAACTTAGAAAAACTGTTTAATAACTCGTCAATCTCATCAGGACGATTAAATACAGGAATAATAAATGAGATTTGAAGATTCATCTAACAAATGTAATTAATCCCATAAAAAAAGCCACTCTATTTGAGTGGCTTTTTAAGATATATAAAAGTGTTAAATTATTTCTTAATCACTTTAATAGTTTTAGTCGCATTCTCGACAGTTACTTTTACAAAGTAAGCACCTGGCTGAAGGTTTGACATATCCACTTCGCTATTAACAGTGTTTGGAGCAGTACGTAGTACTTCTTGACCTAACATGTTGTAAATAGCTACATTTTGAATGTCTTTTTGTGCATTTAACGTTAAGCTATTATTTACCGGGTTTGGATAGTAAGTAAAATTATTAAGTGAA
This sequence comes from Flavobacteriaceae bacterium LYZ1037, assembly GCA_003144015.1. Lineage (GTDB taxonomy): Bacteria > Bacteroidota > Bacteroidia > Flavobacteriales > Flavobacteriaceae > Xanthomarina. The sequence goes on from QFWS01000008.1 coordinate 79,981, forward strand.
ACTTCTTCTACACCAAGAGTATATAACGTTGGAATTAAACACCATTGTACTAAAGTACCATTATCTCCACCAGCATCATCAACTACAGTTAATGTCCAGTCTCCGTCAAAAGTTTCATCATTAAAATCAGATAATAATGCACCTGTTACATTTACAAGAGTGAAAGTACCTACAGTAGGGGTTCCACAAGCTAAAACTGCACCATCGTCATCAAACCTTATATCCATATTTTCATTAGCACCACATTGATCAAACATAAGTTCTACAATAGTACCTGTAGGACTTGTTAATGTAATATCTAAATCAGCTAAAAAAGTATGATCAATTTTAACAATAACATCTAAATCTGAAAGAACTTCAGGTCCTGTACCAGAAACAGTAATTATATCATTAACAGGTGCTGCATCTGTAACTGTGCTTGCTGGAGAGCTTGAATAAGCACCACAAGATTCAGAAGGTCCACAAGTATTGCTGAAGTCTCCTAATGAAAAATCACAATCGGCATCTGAATGTTCTACTGTTAAAGTTACGCTAGTTCCATCTGTATAAGGTCCAGCTGTTACTGTTCCTGCTGATACTGCAAACATACCTCCTAAACCATCAGTCACAAAAGTTCCATCTCCAACTGATGATACCTCAACATCTACACTAAATTGCGAGTTTCCACAATCTGGCACAATAGTAGAACTATCTACAACAGTTGCAGTACATGCAGGTGGTGTTGCACATGTTAATGTAATATCTATGGTTCCAGTAGTTGTACTAGAACTAGACCAATTAGCAACATATACATAATATGTTTCATTTAATACAGAGGTAAAAGTATGTGTTTCAGCTACAGTTGAATCATCAACACAATCAATATTTACTAAAGTACCACAAGCACCACTAGTTATTGCCATCTCATGATCGAAACTAGCTGTTGAATCAACAGTCAAGTCTCCTCCTGTTCCAGTAAATGTAAACCAAATACCATTAGCTCCTATTGTACAACCACTATCTTCTTGAGTTCCAGTTGAACCCACCGAAGAAGCGTTTATTGTTTCTCCACAAGCTATTTCTGTTGCATTTGCGCAATCTATATTAGTTGGTGCTGGTGGTGCATCCTCCGTTGTAAATGTCCAAGTTGCGCAACCAGTAGCTGCACCAAAACAGTTTACAGGAGCAACAGACCAAGTATAAGCAGTAGCATAATCTAAACCAGTAATATTTATTGATGGTGTAGATACATTAGCAATAGTTGTTCCATCAAATACAAAATCGTAAGAAAGAGCACCAGGAACTGCATTCCATGAAAAGGATACTACACGAGATAACCCATCAACCGATGCTGTAGTCGCTACATCTGTAGCGGTATCTGCAGGTGCAATAACAGTTGCACAAGCAGGAGGTGCTATTTCTGTACAGCTATATACTTCTACGGTGTCAAAAGCCCAACCCCATGAATAATCACCAGTCCATTTAAATCTAACTTGTGCATTTGAAACACCTGCTAATTCTGCAGTGACATCAATATTTTCTAGTCCAAAAGCAGTCGTTGCTGAATAGGAAGCAACAGAGACCCATGAAGAACCATTATATACTTCAACATCAGCACTTCCTCCAAAACCAGAAGTAAAAAAATGATTATACTTTAATGTAACGCTTGTTAGTGCAGAACAATCAAAAATTGGACTTTCTAGAGCGGCTTCTTCAGGACCACCTCCATAAGTATCACTATCAAACAAAGCATAATTATCAGTCATTCCGCCATTATCATAATAAATGGTGTTTGGTGCTGTATAACCAACAGCTTCGCCTCCAGTAGCAAAGGTCCATACATTTGTTGAACCTGCTATGTCATTATTTGTCCATCCTGCAGGAAGGCTTAATCCTGCGTCAAAATTCTCAGTTAAGACCGTCTGAGCACTCAAATTAAACATGGCAAATAGTGCCAATAATAATGTAATTTTTTTCATATTTAATTGATTAAATTGTTGTTAAAGGCTAAAAATATTGATAATAATTAGTTAATGAAGTGTTAAATTCAATAAATCGACATAATGTATTTTTTTATCGCTGAAATGCTTGTGTCAGAAAATGATTTCATATTCTAATTTCTAGTCTATAAATTAATATCCTAAAGACAAAGGACTTCTACACATTTGAGATAAAAAAAGCGAGCCTTAAAAATAAGACTCGCTTTTACTATATATATAAGTATAATTAAATTTATTCAATTCCTTTAATAAAGGCCTCCATAACATCTTTACTAACACCCGTATTACTAAATCCACCATCGTGGAATAAATTTTGAAGTGTCACCATTTTAGTTAAGTCGCTAAACATGGCTACTGTATAGTTTGCACAATCTAGAGCTGTGGCATTCCCTAAAGGAGCCATTTTATCTGCATAAGCAATAAACCCATCAAACCCTTTTACACCTGAACCTGCCGTTGTAGGTGTTGGAGATTGTGAAATGGTATTTACTCTTACCGTTTTATCTTTGCCCATAAAATACCCAAAACTACGAGCAATACTTTCTAAATAGGCTTTGTTATCAGCCATATCATTATAATCTGGAAAAACTCTTTGAGCAGCCATATATGTAAGTGCTACAATGCTTCCCCAAGAATTCATGGCATCTTTTTGATATAAGGTTTGCATTACTTTATGAAAAGACATAGCCGAAATATCTGTTCCTTTCTGGGTCCAATCGTAATTTTGACTGGTATAAGCATTTCCTTTTCTTACATTAATAGACATTCCTATGGAATGCAATACAAAATCTAATTTTCCGCCTAAAATCTCAACTGATTTTTCAACCAGATTTTCTAAATCTTCTAAAGAAGTAGCATCTGCAGGAATAATTTGTGACCCCGTTTTTTCAGCCAAAGCATTAATTTGCCCCATACGTAATGCTACAGGTGCATTAGTTAAAACAAAAGTTCCACCTTCTTCGTGTACACGTTCGGCTGTTTTCCAAGCGATAGAATTTTCGTCTAATGCTCCAAAAATTATTCCTCTTTTTCCTTTTAATAAGTTATATGACATATTATAAAATTTAGTCGTCAGTTAATGGACGTTGATGATATTGTTAGTTGGTTTAAAGAACAAATATAGTATTAATTCAATAATTGTTTAGCATGTGCCAATGCTGAATTTGAAATTTCTATACCTCCAAGCATTTGTGCTATCTCTACCAAACGTTCGTCGTGATTTAGTTTTTTTAAATTTGTTACGGTTAAATTATCTACATCTTCTTTATAAACTTTAAAGTGTGTATGCCCTTTTGCAGCAATTTGAGGAATATGTGTAATAGCAAAAACCTGCATGGTATGACTCATTTGTAGCATGATTTGCCCCATTTTATTCGAAATTTCACCAGAAACACCTGAGTCTATTTCATCGAACATGATGGTTGGTAATTGCTTATACTTTGATAATATTGATTTAATTGCCAGCATGATTCTAGATAACTCTCCTCCTGATGCTGCTTTTTTAAGCTCGTTAAACTGTCCTCCTTTATTAGCTGAAAACATAAAAGACAAATCGTCTTTACCATTGTTGTAAAACGTTTTAGAATCCTGTAAGACTATATTAAATTTGGCATTTGGCATGCCTAAATCCTTCAGGATAATTTCTAATTGCTTGGTCAAGTCCGGAATGGCCTTCTTTCGGTTTTTATGAATTGTTTCAGCTGTTTTATTTAAAGTGGTTTCTATTTCAAGGAGTTCTTTTTCTTTCTTTTGAATGGTTTCGTCTAAATTCTCAGTTTCAGACACTTTTAATGTTAATGACTCTTTAATTTGAATTAACTCAGGAACAGAACTCACCAAGTGTTTTTTAAACAAGTTGTTTAATATTTGTAACTTGGTATTTACCTGTTCCAACCTTTCAGGATCTGCATCTAAGTTTTCCTGAAGGGTTTCTATTTCAGAAAATACATCGTCTAGTTCTATAAAACTACTTTCTATTCTATGAAATAAATTCTCATATGCCTTAGAATAACCACTAATGCTTTTAAAATTACTTTTTAAAGTGGTTAAAATTGAAAGCAATCCAATTTCATCGTCGTTAAATAACTGATTAGAACTTAATAAAGAGTCTCTAATTTCTTCAATATTATTTAAGGTTTCGTAGTCTTCTTCTAGGGTTTCTAATTCGTCTTCAATAAGATTAGACTCGTTTAATTCGTTTAACAGAAAAGAGTGATAATCGTATTCTTTAATAGCTTCGGCTTTAAACAATAACAACTCTTCCAATTCTTTTTGAATGGTTTTAAACTGTTTTAGCTGCTGAGAATAGGTGTTTAATACAGTTCTATTATTTGCTAATGCGTCAATTATTTCAAATTGAAAAACATCGTCTGTCAATTGAAGTGTTTGGTGTTGCGAATGAATATCTATTAATTGTTCGCCTAAAACTTGAAGGCTATTTAAATTCACTGGAGAATCGTTTACAAAAGCTCTAGATTTTCCTGAAGGCAATATTTCTCTACGAATAATGGTTTGTGGTTCGTAGTCTAAATCGTTGAAGTCAAACAAGTTTTTTAAATTGTAATTTGTGACATCGAAAACAGCTTCAATTATGCATTTTTTAGTAACATCTTTGATGCTTGATAAGTCTGCTCTTTTACCTAAAATTAGAGATAATCCTCCAAGTAAAATAGATTTTCCTGCGCCAGTTTCGCCAGTAATAATAGAAAACCCTTGATTAAAGTTAACCTGTAAGTTATCTATTAACGCATAATTTTTTATGGATAGAGATGTGATCAATTTTCTATTAAGAATTTAGTTAAAGGTAATTAATATTCAGAAAAGATATATTAAAAGCTTCAAAATATGTTACTGGAATATTAGTATTTAATATTTCTCCATTGACTAGAATACATTGGAGCAATATTTCCAAGGGCAGATACTAATTTTGTTATTTCTACATTTGGACCAGCACTGAAGATATCTTGTATTTCGTCTGCTTTAGCATCGAAAAATGTTCTTAATATGTAAGAATTTGGTCTAACTCTATTCATTTTCTCAAGACTAATTATAGCATCAGCAATGTTAGATTTTGCTTCTTTTTGATCTTGAGACATCAAGTCTAAACCATTTCTATGGTAATTATACATAACTGTTCTATAGTCTTCAAAAGTTGGAGACAACATGTTATCTATTAAAGCATATCTGTTCTGTGTTCCATCACTTAATTTCCATCCTTTTGTGTTTTCACCTTGAGAATAGTTTAAGATAACTTGAGCTTGATTAAAATACGTATCTCCTCCTTTTAGTGAAAATGTATCTGCATCAATACCTATAACCATATACACATGAAAAGCCAAAACCGAAATTAAATTAGATTCAAACTGATTAGGGTTGTAAACCATGTTTTGAAATTCTAAATATCTAAACGAAAAATCTTTATCGTTTAAGTTATGAACTGGAGTTGTGTAAGACGACCCATAAACTGGTCTTGAAGACTGCACTTGAATGGTTCCATTAAAGACATCGCTTGCGTATTCGGTAATGTTTATATAAATAGAACATTCTATACGTTCTTTATTTGTAAATTCTTTATTGGTCCATTTGGTGTTATTTACAAATTCTCGTATTTGTTTTTCTAACGTTTTAAATACAGGCAAATTAGGGTTTCCAGTTTGTTCGGCATTTATCACCACATTACAATTTAATTCTTGCGTGAATGCAGAAACACAAAAACTCAACATTAAAATTAATAGAATTTTACGCATCTAATTGTTTTATAATTTCTTTTAAAAGGTCATTAGCGACCTCTGCTTTAGACTTTAATTGGTATTCGGTAACCTTATTTTTATTATCGATAATGGTTACTTTATTGGTTTCTGTTTTAAATCCAGCTCCTTTATCTTTCAACGAATTTAATACAATTAAATTTAAATTCTTCTTTTTTAATTTTGCTTTTGCATTTTCAAGTTCATTTTCTGTTTCAAGTGCAAAACCAACTAAAATTTGATTTGATTTGATATCTCCTAACGAAGCTAAAATATCTTTTGTTTTCTCTAGTTCTAATACTAACGTCTTATCGTTCTTTTTTATTTTCTGACTGGCAACTTGTTTGGGTCTGTAATCTGCAACAGCAGCTGCTAAAATAGCGATATTTGTTTGATTAAAATATTTATGCGCTTCTTGATACATCTCCTCTGCAGAGGTTACTGAAATGACATTTATTAAACTATGTTTTAAAGTCTGGTTAGTTGGCCCTGTAATTAAATATACTTCGGCTCCGAGATTTGCTGAAGCTTTAGCAATTTCAAAACCCATTTTTCCACTAGAATGATTTCCTATAAAACGAACCGGATCTAGGGCTTCGTATGTTGGGCCTGCAGTAATTAAAACTTTATTTCCACGAAGTGGTAATTTATCTAGAATATCATTCTCAATAAAAGTAACGATATCTTCAGGTTCTGCCATTCTTCCTTCGCCTACCAATCCACTTGCTAATTCGCCACTTGTTGCTGGAATAATACTATTCCCAAAGCTTTTAAGTTTTTCGAAAGATTGTTTTGTGGTTGGGTGTTTATACATGTCCAAATCCATAGCTGGAGCAAAATAAACAGGACATTTTGCGGATAAGTATGTTGCTAGAAGTAAATTATCGCAAACCCCATTTGCCATTTTAGACAAGGTGTTAGCTGTAGCTGGAGCAACAATAAAGAAATCTGCCCATAGTCCTAATTCTACATGATTATTCCACAGATCTTCATCTGCATTGTCTACAAAAGTAGTGTGTACAGGATGTTTTGATAAAGTCGATAATGTTAAAGGAGTAACAAAATCTTTTGCTGAAGGAGTCATAACAACTTTTACATGGGCTCCGGCTTTAATAAAAAGCCGGACCAATGTTGCTGTTTTATAAGCAGCAATACCAGCACTAATGCCTAAAAGTATGTTTTTGCCGCTTAATATTGACATATAATTTATTCTTGTATATCGTCTTCTGTGTTTCTGTAATAAATTTTACCATCTAACCATTCCTGAACTGCTAATGCATGAGGTTTAGGTAGTTTTTCATAAAATTTAGAAACTTCAATTTGCTCTTTATTCTCAAAAATTTCTTCTAAACTATCGTTAAAAGTAGCGAATTCTTCAAGCTTTTCAATTAATTCTTTTTTAATTTCAGAATTAATCTGTTCAGCTCTCCTAGATATAATAGAGATAGACTCGTAGATATTTTGCGTTTCAGCATCTACTTTATTTCTATCATAGGTAATTGTATTAACAGGAGCTTTGATTTTTTTTAAATCCATTTTATTGTATTTAGCTTTTAGTTCTATATTTTTCTAATTCTTTAATGGCATTTTCTACCATTTCATCTGCATCTTCCATTCGTTTAGAATCGCTATAACTCTTCTTATAGTTATTATAATGCAATTCTACCTTTTTTAAACGTTCTTCTCTTTTGACTTCTACACTATTCATTGCCATTTTATAGGCAGAATCTAATTTAAGAAAAAAGGCTTCTTCTCTATACGTGGATCCTGGGAAATCTAAAATAAAGTTATCCAATGCTTTAATTGGGGCTGTGTAATCTCCAGTATATCCAGCAATTTTATTGTATTGTTTAGCAATTTCGAAAGCTTTTGTTTCTAATTTATAATCTAATTCCTTTACTAACTCATTTGCTTGAGGCAAAAATTCTGATTCTGGAAATAGATTGATAAAGGTTTGCAATTTTTCTAAAGCATCTTTTGTTTCTATTTGATCTTTAGAAAAAACCGGAGAAAGCATGTATGCACTTTTTCCACTTAGAAAGGCTGCTTCTTCAACTTTTTCACTTTGAGGATAAGACGATACAAATCTCTCAAATTGATAACTAGCCAAATAATATTCTTTCATTTCAAAATAGGTGTTCGCATATAGAAACATCAATTTTTCAGCTTGAGGTTTCCCTCTATAATTAGGAACAATTTGAGCAAAAAGCTTATTTGCTTTATCAAATTTACCATCATCATACAGCTCCATACCAACTCTAAATTTCTCACTAACATCGGGCTTTTTCAAGGCCTTCTGATATTGACTACAAGAACTTAATACAGTGAAAGTTATAAATAAATAAAAAAGTTTCTTCATAATTTTTAAACAGGATGCAAAATTAAGCTATTAATATGGATTTTAAAAATATTTTATTCAGCTAAAATAATTGCTTCAATACGCATTATACAAGGATTAAGTATTATTTAACTTTTTTGAAAGTTATTCACAAAATTACCGATCTTAGTTTTCAAGGAATCTGTAGCAACAACAAGTGGTAATCTTACAGTGTCGTTACATAGATTTATTTTATCTAAAACCGTTTTAATTCCTGCTGGATTATTCTCAGAAAAAATAAGCCCAATCATGTCTAATAACTCATAATGAAGCTTAAAAGCCTCTTTAGCATTTCCTTCTAACCCTAAATGAATCATGTTTGAAAATTGTTTTGGAAAGGCTTGTCCAATAACAGAAATAACTCCGGCTCCCCCAGCTAGAACAACTGGCAAAGCAAGATCATCGTCTCCTGAAATCACTAAAAAATCTTGTGGCTTATTCTTTATTAATTGAAAATATTGAGGCATGCTTCCAGCTGCTTCTTTAATAGCGATAATATTTTTGAAGTCTGTAGCTAATCTAATAACCGTTTCAGGCAGCATGTTAGATGAAGTTCTACCAGGAACGTTATACAGGATAATAGGAACTGGAGATGCTAAAGAAATAGTTTTAAAATGCTGATAAATGCCTTCTTGTGTTGGTTTACTATATGCTGGAGACACCGATAGGATGGCTGAAATATAATTAAAATCAGTCGTTTTTATTTCTTCAATAACATCTGCTGTATTATTCCCTCCAATTCCTAAAACCAATGGCACTCGATTGTTATTGGCTTTAATAATAGTGGTTATAATTTCCTTTTTTTCCTGTTTGGTTATAGTAACACTTTCTCCAGTCGTACCACTAATAACTATATAGTCGGTTCCGTTTTCGATATTGTAATTTACAAGTTTCGAAAGTGCTTCATGGTCTACACTTAAATCGGTATTAAAGGGAGTTACTATAGCAATACCCATACCAGTTAATTTATTTCTCATGTGTTTAATTTATTTAATACACTCAAGTATTTTTTTAATTCAGTTTTAAAAGCTTCAATATTTTTAAATTCTGTTTTTATTATTAGGTCGTTAATCCGTTTATCTTCTTGAAAAATCCCAACCTTAAATTGGGCTTTAGAAGCAGTTGTTAAATACTTTAACTCTAAAACATCTTTTGAATAATAACTAATTAACAAATCAAATTTTGTGTCTAAAAACGTTTGCAATTCAATGTTGTTAACCTTGCCATTCCAGGTGAAATCTTTCGGATTAAAGCAGTCGTTCCAAGAATAAGTCACCTCTTTTTTAGACTCTGTAAACGCAATAATTTTTAATTTATTGGGTCTTAGATTAATTGACTGTGCAATGGTTTTAATAGATTCGAAATCATTAGTTTCATCTGCATTTAATATAATCCCTAAACTTTCAATTTTATTGGTGTTAAAATGTTCTCCCCTATTTTTTAAAATGGTGTTTAAATTCTTTTTAATAGATTTTTCTTTTAAACCCTTTAAAATCATTATATCTTTATACTTTGTTACAAAGGTAGTAAAAGTACACACAAAAAATTAGTTAAACTCAGATGTTTCGTCATGAATTTTAAACCGTTTTTCGCACTAACAATTATCTTCTTTATATTTTCTTGCAAACAGGAAACACAGCGCCTAACAAGAATTGAAGGCAAACAAATTGCCATTACAGACAGTTTAGAAACCGACGCTAGTATTGAAGCATTTGTGAAACCTTATAGAGAACATATTAATAAAAATTTAGATAGCGTTATTTGCTATGCTGTAAATACGTACTCTAAAAGTGATGGTGAATTGAATACAGCCATTGGAAATCTCTTTGCAGATGTTATTTTTGAACAATCGAACCCCGTTTTTAAAGCACGAACTGGAAAAGATATCGATATGGTTCTAGTTAATCATGGTGGTATTCGATCTATTATTTCTAAAGGCGATATCACTACTAGAACGGCTTACGAAATCATGCCATTTGAAAATAGCGTTGTAGTTGCTGCTATTAACGGGAAACAAGTAAATGAGTTAGTTAATTATTTAGTAGAAGGCAAAAGAGCTCATCCAATCTCAAAGTTAAACGTCGTGGTTGACAACAACTATCATCTTGTGAATGCTACCATTAATAATAAACCTATAGACACATCTAAAGTATATTATGTAGCTACAAACGAATACCTCTACAATGGAGGAGATAGCATGAATTTCTTTCAACCAAGTGATAGCTTGTATATTTTAAATTATAAAATAAGAAATGCCTTTTTAGACTACTTTAATAAAAAAGACACCATTAATCCTGTTATTGACAATAGGTTTATTCGATTAAAAAAATAAGCTCATGAAAAGAAGAGATTTTATTCAGCAAACAACAGCAACTACAGCATTAATAACTATTGGAGGCCTAACGTTACCCTCGTTTACTTCAGCTGCTAAAAATAAACATATAACAATATTACATACAAACGATGTTCACAGCCATATAGATCCATTTGGGCCTGAAGATGGTAGAAACCCTAATAAAGGTGGTGTAGCAAGAAGAGCTAGTTTGGTGCAGGCAATAAGAAACGAGAATCCTAACACCCTATTATTGGATGCTGGAGATATTTTTCAAGGGACTCCTTACTTTAATTATTATGGAGGAGAATTGGAATTTAAACTTATGAGTAAGTTAAAATACGATGCTGCAACTATTGGAAATCATGATTTCGACAATGGTATCGATGGTTTGTATGCACAATTACCTCATGCTAATTTTGATTTTCTCTCGGCAAATTACGATTTTTCGAACACCATTATGGATACCCATGTCAAACCATACAAGGTATTTATTAAAGACGGAATAAAAATTGGAGTCTTTGGAGTTGGTATTAAATTGAATGGTTTGGTTTTAAAAGATCTCTATAAAGAGACCAAATATTTGGATCCTATCGAGATAGCTCAAGATATGAGTCGTGTCTTGAAAGATGAAGAGCATTGCGATTTAGTAATTTGCTTGTCGCATATAGGTTATCATTATTCAAATTATCCTGAAAGACCTAGCGACTTAAAACTAGCTGAACAAACAAAAAATATCGACTTAATCATTGGTGGACATACACATACTTTTTTACCAAAACCAACAATTACTAAAAACGTTGAAGGTAAAAATGTGCTCGTAAACCAAGTAGGTTGTTATGGTATTAATTTAGGAAGACTCGATTTCTATTTCGATTCGGAAAAAAACAAAACTGCCAACGGAACTTCTATTATTGTCTAGTTAACGTTAATGAGCTTTCTGAAGCGATTCTTTCTACTACAATTTGTTTTTTCTTAATTCTATTTTCTCCAATAATATAATTAAACAGGAAGAATAAGCCTACAACATGCAGTACGCGATCCAACATCACAAAGCTCCAGTTGTAGATATAATAATTACTTATATAATAAAGTACATCTGAAAACACAAGACATAGAGCCATTAAAAAAAAGATAATTGATTGTCTTGTATCTGAGTTTAAATAAACCACAAACGACAAAAAAGTTAGAGCAATTAAAGACACGCTTTTAGCTGCAAATAAATAAACTTCCATAGGATCTGTGATTTGCACTTTTAAGATGGCATATAATTCATAAATAAAATACGAATTAATACTTACAACAATAAGCAAGTAAAGCGCTATCACAGAGTCTATCCTTACACGTTTGAATTTAGAAAACGTATAATATATAAGAGTTAAATAACTTAAAAAATATATAAAGCTTGAAAATTTTATAAGCGTACTACTTGAAGAAAAGACAGATGAAAAATCACCAATAAAAGAGAATACCATAAACAGCACAAAAATGAAATTAAAGTATCTATTTTTAATAAAATAGTACATAATAAACACAGGTACAAATAGTGGTTTCGTAATTTGCAACAATAGTCCACTCTCGCTAATGGTAGCAAGGATGTTGATTAGGATAAGTAAAAACAGAACACATAAAAATATTCTGTTATAACTAATTTTTAGCCATTCTTTCACAGTAGTAATTCATAAGTAGGTTGAAACAAATATATATAATTACAACGATAATAACGTGCAGTTCATCGAAAACACTGTTAATATTTTTTTGAAGAATGTATTAAAGGGAATAAAACAATGAGGAAAATAATTAAGAAGCCGCTTTAAAACGGTATTCCAAACTAATTCTTGAATGATAATAATAAAAGCTAAAAGCCATGACAAATAATACTGTTGAAACAAAGTTTAAGATATCTTGATCAGTAATATAGAAATAAGCAATTTGTATTACTTCAGAAAACACAATACTTAATGAGCCCAGAAATAGAGCTAACGACTTTTTATTATCGTTATAAAAATAAGCAATTAGAGATAGAGAAAGCAACAGCAACATAACAATATTGTATATTAACTCAATCCCAATCATAAATGAATTATTAAATAAAAATGGATTGACAATCGTTATTAAAACATACACCATATATCCATTTAATATTGATAATACTGCTAAATGTGCTTTATAGTTTTTAAGTACAGCTTTAAAATCAAGGCTTTTACAAACCTCAAGTAGCAACAAACAATAGGCTGCTATATATAGTAAATTACCAAACATGTAATATAGGTCGAAAATCTTATCGGTATTTATATAAAATTCTGCGAAAACCAATAACTCTGAAATAGAAAATAAAATTAAAAACCAAGAGAAATATCGCGACTTATCTTTTACATTAATAAAGTATAATAATGTAAATAAAGGCACAATAAAAGATTTGGAAATACTAGAAATAAAATACTCTTCTTTAATCTCGCAAAGAGTAAAAGAAAGACAGAGCAGTATTATAAAAACAATTAAAATATTTGATTTATTTAAAATCATTTTATTAGCATTTGAAAGCAAATATATACAAAATATACAATTAAACGATAATATCATGCAGTTTAACGATGAAATACTATTATTTATAATGATTCTAAATAATTTATTTTTAATAAATTAAAAATTCTTTTGGTGTAAATGGGAAATAGTGGATTGTAGCATTCTCAATGAATTATTGTAATTCTATTGATTCTTCTTTATATGATTTAATTTTAGAATAAAAATAAAATAAAACAAATGCACAAACATGTAATAAGGTAGAGACAAATCCAATAGCCAGCATTTGTTCAGATAGATAGTAATAGCCTATTAATAACAATTCTGCAAAAGTAATGGATAAACAACCACAAAATAAAAGAAGTGTTTTGTTGTCTTCATGTAATAAATAATTTAGAAAAGACATGCTAAGTAAAGAAAGTAACACGAAATTATACAGGTGTTCTATAATTCTAACAATACCAAGGTGGTTAGTCTCAAAATCAATCGGATTTATAATGGTTGCCATAACAAAAATAATATACAGATTTAGCAACAACAGAATAATAAAATGAGCTGGGAATTTTTTTAAAATAGTTTTTAATTTGATCGTTTTTAAAATTTCGAACAATAAAAACACATAAGCAAGTATATAAAGACAATTACAAATAAAATAAATAACCTCTGAAAGCATGTCTTGATCCATAATGTTTATGAGATCTGAAACAGAATAAGTTATTAAAAACAAAGTGAACAATATTGATTTCTCTTTTATGCTTATTAAATAAACAATTGTTAATATAGGCACAAACAATAATTCTAATATTTCGAAAATATTAGAATCTACTATCCCTAAAATCATAGATGAAAACAAAAGTTGAATCATAATAAGCAATGAGTTTAAATATTATTATTAGAAAACAATTTCCTCATTAGACTACAAATATATTTTAAATATTAAAATTAATCGGTAATAAAGTACAGTTTATCGGCTTGAAACCAACAATGATGTTAGTATTGGATCATTCTTAAAAAATCTTGCTCTGTAATTATTGAGATTTTTAGTTTTTCAGCTTTTTCTTTTTTACTTGGCCCCATATTATCGCCAGCTATAATATAACTAGTTTTTCCTGATATGGAAGAAGACACCTTGCCTCCATTATCTTCAATAAGTTTTTTTAGTTCATCTCTTGACACAATGTGAAACACGCCAGAGACAACAAAAATATTCCCGTCCAGTTTATTGGTTTGATTGGCTAGTTTTTCAGCTGAAATTTCTAATTGCACCCCAAATCCACGAAGCCTATTAATCATGTCTTTATTAAGCTCTGAGCTAAAAAAATCGATCACGCTTTCTGCTATTTTTACACCTATTTCATCTACATGAATTAAATCGTCATGAGTTGCTTGAATTAAAGCATCTATGTTTTTATAGTGATTTGCAAGTTTTTTTGCGACAGTTTCACCAACAAACCTAATCCCCAATGCAAATAAAACACGTTCAAATGGTACTGTTTTAGATAATTCAATTCCTTTAATTAAATTTTCAGCACTTTTTTCAGCCATACGTTCCAACGGAATCACTTGTTCTTTTGTTAGTTCATATAAATCTGAATAATTATGTATCAAACCTTCATGTACTAACAATGCAACTGTTTCTCCTCCCAACCCTTCTATATCCATGGCTTTCCTAGAAATAAAATGCTGAATCCTTCCAATAATCTGTGGTTTACACCCATTATAATTAGGACAATAATGTTGTGCTTCTCCTTCGGTTCTTACTAATTCTGTTTCACATTCCGGACAATGCGTAATATATTTTGTTGGCTGAGAATTTTCTGGTCTTTTACTTAAATCGACTGCAATGATCTTTGGAATAATTTCTCCTCCTTTTTCAACAAATACCTCATCTCCAACTCGAATATCTAATTTCTCTATTTGATCGGCATTATGTAAGGATGCTCGTTTTACAGTTGTTCCTGCCAATTCCACAGGCTCTAAATTAGCCACAGGTGTTATAGCCCCAGTTCTTCCAACTTGATATGTAATCTCATTTAATCGTGTTGAAACCTGTTCAGCTTTAAACTTATAAGCTATTGCCCAACGTGGTGCTTTTGCAGTGAAACCAAGTTCTTCTTGCTGTTGCAGGTTATTAACTTTTACAACTACACCATCCGTTTCATAAGGCAAATGATGTCTGTGCTCGTCCCAATAATTTATAAATTCAAAAACCTGGTCGATAGAATTTACCAGTTTCGCAGCATTTGGCACTTTAAATCCCCAAGCATGTGCTTTTTCTAAGCTTTCAAATTGTGTGTTTATATTTAAATTGTTTCCTACAATACTATATAACAAACATTCTAAAGGTCTTTTTGCTACTTCGCTACTATCTTGAAGCTTTAAACTTCCAGAGGCTGTATTTCTGGGGTTTCTATATGGCTCTTCTCCTATTTCAATTCGCTCCTCGTTCATTTTATTGAAACCATCCCAGGGCAAAACTATTTCGCCACGAATATCAAATTTTTCTGGAAAATCACCTTTTAATTGTAATGGTACAGACTTAATGGTTTTAACATTAGCTGTTACATTATCTCCTTGAACACCATCTCCTCTAGTAACAGCTTTTATGAGGTTTCCATTTTCGTAAGTCAGACTTATGGATGCACCATCATATTTAAGTTCGCATGTAAATTGCAATTCACCATCAACTAGTTTTTTAATTCTAGTTTCCCATTCCAACAAATCCTCTTTAGAATACGAGTTATCCAAAGAATACATACGCTGTTCATGAATAAGGGTTTCAAAATTTTTAGTAATCTCTCCTCCTACTCTTTGTGTTGGCGAATTGGCATCGAAAAACTCTGGATAACTGGCTTCTAATTCTTGAAGCTGTTTTAATTTTGTATCAAAATCAAAATCACTAATAGTAGGATTATCCAACACATAATAATTATAATTGTGCTTATTTAACTCGTCTCTTAATTGTAAAATCTGTTCTTTAATAGTCATGAATTAAATATTCTTTATTCCTTTTAACATACGATTATTCCCAAAAATATCTGGTTTCAGATCCAAATCAACAAAAGCTTTATCTTGTAATAATTGCTTCGTTTCGGTTCCAAGATATTGATTAATTTCAAAAAACAAGAGTCCTTTTTCCTTCAATTTATCAACAGCAAAATTTGCAATAACCTCATAAAACTGCAAAGGATTCTTATCCTCTACAAATAAAGCTAAATGTGGCTCGTATTTTAATACATTATTCTTTATTTCTATTTTTTCTAATTGCCTTACATATGGCGGATTGGACACAATCAAATCAAATTCTAATGCTTTAAATTCCGAATTCCATGATTTTTTATTCAAAATATCTGCTTTAATAAAGTTTACTTTTACATTATTTAATTCAGCATTTTGTTTCGCAATTTTTATAGCTTCTTCACTAACATCTAAAGCATACACTTGCACATTAGAAAGGTTTTTTGCCAATGAAATGGCAATACAACCTGTTCCTGTTCCAATGTCTAAAATTGTGGTTATAGATTCTTTACTTCGCTCTGTTTGACATTTTAAAATCCATGCAACCAATTCTTCTGTTTCTGGTCTTGGAATTAAGGTGTACTCATTCACCTTAAAAGGCAATCCATAAAATTCGGTTTCACCAATAATGTATTGAATAGGCTCTTCCTGTTTCAATCTGCTTAATGCTTCAAACAATGGCTGCTCTTCTTCTTTTGTTATTGTTAAATCTGGATCAAGAATCAAAGCTATCCGATTTAATTTTAAATAATGAGATATTAATATATTGAAGAAACTACCTACTTCGTCCTTTCCAAATACAGCATCCAGCTCTTTATGAAAAATGTTTTGTATGTCTTTTAATCTCATAATTCTTTTATCATCCAAACATTACAGGAAAAATGACCTGTATTTCCCATAGGTTTCTCTAAAGACTCAAAACCTTCTTTAGCATATAGTTTTCTAGCATCATCCATATATGGCATGGTTTCTAAATAACATTTTTCAAACCCAAAAGCTTTGGCTTTTTTAAGACAGGCATCCATCATTTGCTTTCCTAAACCCATTCCTCTAGCTTCAGGAAGAAAATACATTTTTTGAAGCTCGCAAACATTCCCTTTAAAATTGTCTAATGGAGCTATTCCTGCTCCTCCTATTATTTTCCCATTGTTATCAATTACAAAATAACTCGACTTTCCACCATGATATGTTTCTGTCATTTTATCTAATGAGACATCTGCATAAGCAGTACCAACCTTAGGCACACCAAATTCAATTAGTACATCTCTAATTACTTGTGCTATTTGCTTATTATCTTTTAATGTAATTTCTCTAATTACAATATTATTATTGCTCACTTTATTGTGCTATTTTTACGCCTGTGAAGATACATGAAAAATACATAAAACGTTGTATTGAAATCGCCAAAAATGGATTAGGAACTACAGCTCCAAACCCAATGGTGGGCTGTGTTATTGTTCATAATAACAAAATAATAGGTGAAAGCTATACAAGTCCATATGGTGGAAATCACGCAGAAGTAAATGCTATAGAATCTGTTACAAACAAATCAATATTATCTGAAGCGACTCTTTATGTTACCTTAGAACCCTGTAGCCATTTTGGAAAAACACCTCCATGTAGCGATTTAATTATTAATAATCACATACCTCATGTAGTTATTGGCACTATAGATACACATAGCAAAGTAGCCGGAAAAGGTATAGAAAAATTAAAAGCTGCTGGATGCAAAGTGACTGTTGGTGTATTAGAAGATGCCTGCAAAGAGCATCATAAACGCTTTTTTACATTTCACGACAAAAAACGTCCTTACATTATTTTGAAATGGGCTGAAACACAAGATGGTTTTATAGCTCCTAAATCTAAAATCAACCAACAGCCTGTTTGGATAACAAATAAATTATCTAGACAATTAGTTCATAAATGGCGATCGGAAGAACAAGCAATCTTAGTTGGCACAAATACAGTAATAGAAGACAACCCTAGTCTAACCGTTAGAGATTGGACTGGAAAAAACCCCATACGAATCGTTTTAGATAAAACAAATAAGCTTTCTAAAGATTATCAGATCTTTAATAATGATGCTGAAACTATAGTTGTTACCAATAATGAGATAAACTATACAAGTCATGTCGCTTTACAAATTTGTAAGCTACTACACTATAAAGATATTCAATCTGTAATAATAGAGGGAGGATCTCAAACTCTTCAAACATTTATTGATGAAAACCTTTGGGATGAAGCTCGGGTTTTTATTGGGAATACAACTTTTACACACGGAATAAAAGCTCCTAACTTTAAAAAAAAGCAAAATCAAGAGTCTTCCATTCTAGAAGATTCTTTAATTTTTTTTATAAATGATTAAAACTCTTATTTTCGATTTTGGTGATGTTTTTATCAATCTAGATAAGCAAGGAGCCATGAAACAGGTTTTAGAACTTTTTAAGCATGAAACACTTTCAGATGAAATAATTGCCTTTAACTGCCTTTATGAGCAAGGCTTAATATCAACTGAAGAATTCATTGCTTTTTACTTAGAAAATTTTCCAGATTTAGATGAAGAAGATGTGCTTTATGCTTGGAATTGCATCCTAAAAGACTTCCCAGAACATCGTTTAGAATTTATTAAAAAACTTGCTAAGGAAAATAGATACACCCTGATTCTATTAAGTAATACAAACGAACTTCATATAGATTGTATTAAAGAACGCGTATCTTTTTATAATGATTTTAAAAATTGTTTTCATAAATTTTACTTGTCGCATGAAATTCAATTAAGGAAACCAGATAATAGTATTTACAATTTTGTTTTAAAAGAAAACAATCTTAATCCTACTGATTGTTTATTTATTGACGACACTTTTGAAAATACTGAAGCCGCAAAACAACTAGGAATGCATGTTTGGAATATAGACGAAACTAGTCAAGACATTGTAGATTTATTCACTGCTAAAAAAGAATTCTTTTGATTTATTTATTATTAAGCATTTTAGCTTCTACACTCATTTTTTTAATCTTCAAATTATTTGATAGATTCAAAATAAATACGCTGCAAGCTATTGTTTTTAATTATATCACAGCGTGTTTCTGTGGATTTATCACTTCTAAAAACCCATTAAACACTCAAGAAATTATCCATACTGAATGGTTTTTTGGCGCTTTAATTCTTGGGTTTTTATTTATAAGTATTTTTAATGTTATGGCAATAACATCACAACGAAACGGCTTATCGGTCGCTTCGGTTGCTACAAAAATGAGTGTCATTATCCCTGTAGTATTTGGCATTTACATGTATAATGAAAGTACTGGGTTTCAAAAACTTTTAGGCATCTTACTTGCTTTATTTGCAGTCTATTTTGTGTCGATTAAAAAAGGGGCGAAATTTCACTTTAAAATCAACTTGCTTTTACCTTTAATTTTATTTTTAGGCTCAGGAATCATTGACACCTCAATAAAATATATTGAAACTACCTACCTTAAAGAAGGTGGTATTCCATTATTTTCTGCTACCATTTTCTTTTTTGCAGCCTGTATTGGAATTGGCATTCTAATCGTAAAAATGATTCGAAAAGAATTTATATTCAATCCACAAAGCATCCTTGGAGGTATTGCATTAGGAATCGTGAATTACGCGTCTATATATTATCTATTAAAAGCATTAAATCATGAAAATTTAGAGAGCTCTGCTATTTTTACTATAAATAATGTATCTATTATATTGTTTACATCTTTAATTGGTTTGTTACTTTTTAAAGAAAAGTTATCGTTTAAAAACTGGATTGGTGTTGGATTAGCCATTATTTCAATCTTATTAGTAACTTTAGCATAATGATAAAAGATATTTTCAAAACTATAAGCAAACCCTCAAAAGAGGTTCTTTTTAAAGACAAAAACAGCAAGTTTTTTGGTTACACATTTCCGGTTTTAAATGAAGATACTGTTAAAGACCACTTAGACGAATTAAAAAAACAACATCACTCTGCAAGACATTGGTGTTATGCCTATCAAATAGGTACTAACGAAAATAATATTCAGTTTAGAGCCAATGATGATGGCGAACCCAATAATAGTGCTGGTATGCCTATTTATGGGCAAATACAATCGTTTGAGGTTACCAATATTTTAATAGTTGTTGTAAGATATTTTGGAGGTGTAAAGCTTGGCGTTGGCGGTTTAATTAATGCTTATAAAACTACGGCACAAATGGCTTTAGAAGCATCCAAAATTGTATCTAAAACCATCAATAAACAGTTTGAGATACGTTTCGATTACAAAAACATGAATAAAGTTATGCGTGTTATAAAAGAAAAAAATCTAATTATTGTCAATCAGACTTTAGAATTAGATTGTAAGATTGTAATTTCTGTAAGATTGAAAGAAGTAGAAAAAACTCTAAAAAACTTTAATTCAATTTTTGAAGTTGAAATAAAAGAGCTTGAAGATTAATAATCTAGTTTTTCCAGAATATAATCGGGACATTTCATAGGTCTTTTAGTTTTCATATTAATAAAAGCCAATTCGGTATTTGCAATAACTAAAATGTCTCCAGCTTCATTTGTAATTTCATAATCAAATTCAATTCTAACAGAAGGTCTTTTTTTTAGTTGTGTTTTCACTTTAACAACCTCATCATAAACTGCTGACTTTTTGAAATTTAAACTCATGGAGATTACAGGTAACATCACACCATCTGCTTCCATTTCTTTATACGAAACACCTTTTTTTCTCAACCATTCTGTTCTACCCATTTCTAAGTATAATGCATAATTTCCATGATGAACTACTCCCATTTGATCTGTTTCACCATATCTCACTCTTATTGGTATTTCATCGAAAATCATAACGCTTTTAGAATTATTTTTTGTAGTTTAGGCAATGCTTTAAACATGCGAAAAAATTTCTTTAAATTCAATAGCAATTGATTTTTTTTTTAAGAATTTTGTTCACATATTTGTCAAGCTATAAAATCAGTCAGAGAATTCCATTTCTCTTTTAATAACTAACGAGTAAATTTCAAAAATAATAATGAGTGTAACTGCGCAATCGGTATGGAACAATTGTCTTGAATTCATAAAGGATAACATTCAACCTCAAGCCTATAAAACTTGGTTTGAACCTATTTTAGCAGTAAAGCTTTCTGAAAACTCTCTAAGCATTCAAGTGCCTAGTAAATTCTTTTACGAATGGCTAGAAGAACATTATGTTAAGATTTTAAAAGTAGCGCTTACAAAAGAATTGGGCGAAACCGCCAAACTTGTTTACATTATTAAAATGGAAAACACTTATGGCAACAAACAACCTTTTACTGAAAGAATTCCAAGCTCTAACAGAACAGCTGTCAAAGCCCAAGATGTAGATATTCCATTGAATAATAAAAGTCCAGAATTACGTAATCCGTTTGTAATACCTGGAATTCGAAATGTAAAAATAGAGTCGCAATTAAACCCTAATTACAATTTTGAAAACTTTTTAGAAGGTGATTCTAATCGATTGGCTAGAAGTGCAGGATTAGCTGTTGCTTCTAAACCAGGAGGAACGTCTTTCAACCCACTACTTCTTTTTGGTGGTGTTGGTCTAGGAAAAACACATTTAGCGCATGCTATTGGCGTAGATATTAAAGATAAATACCCAGAGAAAACGGTTTTATATATTTCTGCTGAAAAATTTACACAACAATATATAGATTCAGTTAAAAAGAATAATAGAAACGATTTTATCCATTTCTATCAAATAATAGACATCTTAATTATTGATGATGTTCAGTTTCTTTCTGGAAAAACAGGAACTCAAGATGTGTTCTTTCATATATTTAATCATCTGCATCAAAATGGGAAGCAAGTTATTTTAACTAGTGACAAAGCTCCTGTAGATATGCAAGATATTGAACAACGTTTATTATCTAGATTTAAATGGGGTCTTTCTGCCGAATTACAAAGTCCTGACTTTGAAACTCGTGTTTCTATATTAAAAAACAAATTATATCGTGATGGTGTAGAAATGCCTGATGATATTGTTGAATATGTCGCCAAAAATATTAAGTCTAATATTCGCGAATTAGAAGGAGCTATCATTTCATTAATTGCTCAATCTTCATTTAACAAAAAAGAGATCACCATTGATTTGGCAAAACAAGTGGTTGAGAAATTTGTTAAAAACACAAAAAGAGAAGTTTCAATCGATTATATCCAGAAAATTGTTTCAGATTATTTTCAAATGGATATTGACACGCTACAATCTAAAACTAGAAAACGACATATCGTACAAGCAAGGCAATTAGCTATGTTTTTTGCAAAAAAACTAACAAAAGCTTCTCTAGCTAGTATTGGCTCTCAAATAGGAAAAAGAGACCATGCTACTGTTTTGCACGCATGTAAAACAGTAGATAATTTATCTACTACCGACAAGCAATTTCGAAAATACGTTGAGGACCTTTCTAAAAAATTATCTGTTTAAATTTTAATTACTTTTTAATTTACAATTATGACTAAAATTCTAATGGTCTGCTTGGGCAATATTTGTCGTTCGCCATTAGCAGAAGGTATATTAAGAGATAAATTACCGTCCAGCAAATACATTATTGATTCTGCAGGAACAGGAAATTACCATGTTGGAGACCCTCCAGATCTTCGCTCTATTAAAGTAGCAAAAAAATATGGTTTGGACATTTCTAATCAAAAAGGGAGACAATTTACTGAAATAGATTTCGATAAATTTGATCTTATCTATGTTATGGATAGTTCCAACTATCAAAATGTTATTAAGTTAGCTAGAACCGAAACCGATAAAGAAAAAGTTAAATTGATTCTTAATGAAATTTATGCAGATCAGAATTATAATGTTCCAGATCCTTATACTGGAGGTATTCAAGGCTTTGAGAGCACATTTAAAATGCTAGATGAAGCCTGTAATGAAATTGCCAAAAAAATTCTATAATAATTGATTTTCTTCAATCTTAGTTTTCTTCATGTTTTTTTGTAATTTGTATTATAATTCCTAAAAAAAATAGAATGAAAAAAAGTTTGAATTTCCTATTTATATTAATAATATTTCCATTTATTCTATTTTCTCAAGATATAGAATTAAATTTATTTGCTTCTGGATTTACAAACCCAGTAAGTATAAAACATGCAGAGGACGAGAGACTCTTTGTTGTAGAAAGAGACGGCATCATTAAAATAGTTAATCCAGAAGGCTCTACAAATACAACTCCTTTTATTAATATTAGTTCCCGTGTATTAAGTGGTGGCGAACGTGGTTTATTAGGTTTGGCTTTTCACCCTCAATACATCTCAAATGGTTTTTTCTTTGTTAATTATATTAATAGTAATGGAGATACTGTTGTATCTAGGTTTATTACAAACCCACCAAATTCTAATGTGGCCGACGATACAACTGAAGAAGTTTTAATGACTATCTCACAACCCTATTCCAATCATAATGGAGGTGATTTAGCTTTCGGTAACGATGGATATCTATATATAGGTTTAGGAGATGGAGGGAATGGAGGAGATCCAGGAGACCGATCTCAAGACCTAACAACGTTACTAGGCAAAATGCTTCGTATAAATGTGAATAATTCTCAAGGAGGCAATAATTATGCTATTCCAAATGATAATCCTTATCCTAATGCAGAAAACCCTAATGCTTTACCAGAAATTTGGGCTTCAGGATTAAGAAACCCTTGGAGGTTTTCTTTTGACAGAGACACATACGATTTATGGATTGCCGATGTTGGTCAAGGCCAAATAGAAGAAATAAACATGAATCCCATAAATCAGGCAGGAATTAATTATGGATGGCGTTGTTATGAAGGAAATCAGGTTTATGACACATCGGGAGACTGCCCTGACGATACTAACGATTTAACCTTTCCAGTTTCTCAATACACACATACAACTAGTGGTAATTTTAAATGTTCCATCACAGGAGGCTATAGATATAGAGGAACAGCGCAACCAGCATTACTAGGCTTGTATTTTTTTGCAGATTATTGTAGTGATGAAATTGGAATTCTTGAAAACACAGGAGGAGCTTGGAATATGACTTTTACAGAACAATATAACGGTAATGGCTGGACTGCATTTGGAGAAGATGTTCAAGGCGAAATCTATATTGCTGGTATCGATTCTGGAGATATTTATAAAATTGTAGACGCCAATTTAAGCGTTGATGAAAACTCGTTTTTTGATGTGCAAATTTTCCCAAACCCAGCTACAAATCAATTTACAATAGAAATTACTAATTCTCTTTTGACTATTGAAACCATCAATATTTATAATTTACAAGGAAAATTAGTAAAATCGATTTCTGATAATAAATCATCTTCCGTGAAAATTTCAACAATAGACATGTCTAGAGGATTTTATTTAACAGAATTAATTTCTGAAACCGGATCTAAAAGAACCCACAAACTCATCTTAAATTAAAATGACAAGCCAAATCGGAAAACTCTATCTAATTCCTACTACTCTTGGAGACACAGAGCCTTTAGAAGTATTACCTATTTCTGTAAAAAAAATCATTGAACAAATAGATATATATATTGTTGAAAATGAAAAAACTGCCAGACGTTTTATTAAGAAAATAAAACCAAGTAAAAGACAGTCTGCATTACACATGTTTCATTTAAACAAGTTTACAGATACAACCGAAATTCCTTCATTTTTAGACCCTTGTTTACAAGGGAAAAATGTAGGTTTACTTTCTGAAGCTGGGTGTCCTGCTGTTGCAGATCCTGGTGCAGATGTTGTAAAAATAGCACATAAAAAAAACATTCAAGTAGTTCCTTTAGTAGGTCCTTCTTCCATTATTATGGCTATAATGAGTTCTGGTATGAATGGTCAAAGTTTTGCTTTTAATGGCTATTTGCCAATTGAAAAATCTGAAAGGAAAAAAGAATTAAAACGTCTCGAGCAACTATCCTTTAGTCAAAATCAAACTCAAGCCTTTATAGAAACTCCTTATAGAAATAACAAACTACTAGAGGATATTTGTGCTACTTTAAACGAACATACTTTGGTTTGTGTCGCTTGCGACATTACAATGTCTACTGAATATATAAAAACACAAACAGTAAACGACTGGAAAAAAAATAGCGTAGACCTTCATAAAAGACCTACGCTATTTATTATTCATAAAGAATAGCTAATTATGCCGTATGTTTCACTTTAGCTTTTCTATTTGGTTTAATTTTAGAGGTATCGTAACCTGAAAACTTTTTAATATAATATGAAATAGATGTTCCATAAGCATCAGAGAATCCAAACTCACCATAGCTTCTTAGATATTTTTTTACGTTACCTGCTCCTGCTAAATGTGCTGCTGCTAAAATACCTGATTCGGTAATTTTAGTACCATTTATCACTTTTCCTGAAAAACGCTTAATATCTTTTCTTAAAATCCACTTGTTACGTTCTGCGTTTGCAATAAACGCTTTTTCTTGCAATTCTGGATTTTTCAAAAAATGAACTGGATTATAAATTCCAATCATTTTCAATGTTTCTTTACCAAATTGGTACTTTCCTAAGTAACCAAAAGTATTCACTGTAAAATAATCACCACCAGACTCTTTAAAACCTAGAGCTTCTTTAAAGCCAACTAGAGTTTTACCTAAAGTAGGTGAATAAATAGGTTGTGGTTCGTGAACAGGAAATAAGTTGTCTTTAATTACCTCGCCATGATTTGCAATATTAGCTGCATATCTTGGAGATGTATAGTTTTTTTCTTTAACCGATTTATTCATATAAATCGACCCAAACAATAAGAAACATATTGTAAGTGATAACGCTAAGTAACTTCCAATATTTTTTATCATATTTTTAAATTTCTTCAGTAAAAATCTATGTGATAATTACTTGAAAATTTCAGCATGCAAATATAAGGCTTTTTTTTAATATCTGAAACTTAATCGATTAAGTGCTTTTAAAAGTAGATTCCATGTAGCTTTATGCCATTTTCTCCGTTGAACTCCAAGGCTGGAAAAGGCACTTTTATCACGTTCAAAACGTCAAAAATCGTTCTTAAAACATGAGAATTTGTTTTAATTCTTGTTAAATCCACATCCAAACTAAAGTAATATTGTCTGTATGGACTTTGATATGTTTTAGCTTCGTTTCCATTAGTATTCGTGCCAGAAATCATACCATCTGCTCCATAACCTAAAGCGACATTCAACCATGTTGGGATCTTGCTGTCTTTAAAAAATGAATGGATGTTAAAGCTCAACCAATAGGTTTGTCCGTTGTAATCCTTTAAAAATTCTTCTGAAAAACCATTCCCTAATTTATCAGGGTTTTGCTGCGCATAATCTGTTCTATGAAAAGAATATTTTAAAGTAAAGCGCTGTTCATCCCAAAGTAATTCTTGACCTACATACAATCCTGCACCAGTAACATTCGCTACCATATCTCCCCACGAAAAGCCCCATTCTTCAGAATACCCATCAAAAACCTCTACTACTGTTAAAAAAGCAACTCCAATGGTAGAACCATAAATAAGTTGGTTTTTTTTACTAACACCACTCCAAGCTAACATGTTAGCTCCTATCCTACCTAATTGATAGGATGAGTATACATGTCCAAGCTTATCCATTTGCAACCATTCGTTATTATCGTTTAATGTATGAAACTTGGATTTAGGGTAATCTGCATACCAAAGTTGGTTTAATCCAACTAAAGTAAGAGTAGCAATAGAAGCTTCAGAAATGACTACAGTATTTCGTCTTGACTTATTTAAAGAATCGCTTGGCTTAAGAAAAGTGTTTAGTTGACTTTGCGAAAAAGAAGTTCCTGTTATTAAACATGCTAAAACGATATGCTTAAAGAGTCTTTTCAAAAGCCTATTTCTTAATGCCTTGAGACGACAAATACCTTTGATACTCCCTAGCATTTGCATTATGCTGACTAAGTGTTTTAGCAAATTTATGATACCCTAATTTTGTTGCGTCTGCAGCAAAATAAAGATATTGATGTGTTTCAGGGTTTAGTACAGCATCAATAGCTGAAATATCTGGCATAGTAATTAATCCTGGAGGCAGACCTGCATACATATAAGTGTTATAAGGTGAATTGATCTCTTTATGAATGTTCAAAACACGCTTAATCACAGTTCCCTTATATTCTGGTAATTGGTAGGCAGCAAATTTTAAGGTTGGATCTGCTTGCAAAGGCATACCTATTCGTAACCTGTTTAAATAAACACCTGCTATTCTAGGTTGTTCAACAGCCTGTTTAGATTCTTCATGAACTATAGAAGCTAACGTCATGACCTCCTCTTCTGTTAACCCAATTGCTTTGGCTTTGGCTTTTCTGCTGTCATTCCAAAAACGGTTGTATTCTGTTAACATTTTATCACGAAATTGTTTGGCTGAAGTATTCCAAAAAAACTCATAACTATTAGGGATATACATACCTAATGCTGTTGCTTTTGTAAAAGATTTCTTAGTAAGAAATGATTCATCATTCATAACCTCAACCAATTTCAGGCTATCAGCTTCAATTTGCATAGACACTCTTCCAGCCAATGCTGTTAGATTTGGTTGATTATTAAAAGCTAGTTTTATTGGTAGGTTCTTACTTCTTATTGAATTAATAATATCGTTATTGTTCATTCCTTTTTTAATAGCATAGCGACCAGCTTTAATATTAGATATGTATTTTTTTTGTTTAGCTAGAGCATCAAACTTTTCAATGTCTTTCAACAAGGGCATTAATTGCTCTCTTACATCAGAATAAGTAGCTCCAGTTGGCACATAAATAAATGCCTGTTCGTTGTTAAAAGCTGTATTATCCACCAACATAACGCGATAAACATAGTTTGCAAATAGACCAGCAATAACTAATCCGATTAAAAGAATGGCGAGTAGAATTTTTTTAAAATACATTAATTTATATGTTGAAGTAAATATTCGTTTTTATAGGAACCATCTACATAGTTCCAATCTTTTTTTAATCCTATAATTTGAAATCCATGTTTTGAAAATAGCTTTAAACTTGCATCATTTTCTTCTGAAATATTACAATACAATTGATGTAGGTTTAAATGAGATTTACAATAATCAATAAGCAAACCTAGAGCTTCATTACCAATTCCTTTTTGTCTTTCTTTGGTCTCTTTAATTAGAATTCCAACACCAGCCTTCCGGTTTTTAAAATCAAAATCAAACAAGTCTATCATACCAAGTGCTATGTTGCTATAATTTGAAATTACTAAACGTAATTGTTTAACTTCGTAAATATCTTTATGTGAATTTTCAAGATATTGCTTGATTAAAAACTTAGAATATGGCGTTTCTGTACCACTTAATTCCCAAATTGATTCGTCGTTTTCAATAGCATGGATAAACTCTAAATCTTCTGGTTCTAGAGCACGCAAATAGATATGTTCTCCTTTTAGTGTTAGCATAAAATAGTTCCATTAAAAACATAAGTTGCTGGTCCAATAAGCCAAATATTTTTATACATATTATCATGTTTTTCAAAAGACACTTGCAGTTTTCCACCTTCTGTTTCAAGGTTTACCAAATGGCTTAAAGTCTCACCGGTTTCAAACATGGCTAATGCCACGGCAGTAACTCCTGTTCCACAAGATAAGGTTTCGTCTTCTACGCCACGTTCGTAAGTTCGTACCTGAAAACTATCACTCGAAAGTTTTTTTACAAAATTCACATTAACTCCAGCTTCATTATAGGGGTGTCCATAACGAATTTTTGAACCGACCTCTTTAATTGCTAATGCTTTTAAATTAGTTTCTAATTGCACATGATGTGGTGAGCCAGTATCTAAAAATTGATGTTGCTGATAATTTTCAACCAAATCAACATCTTGCATTTGAAGCTTAATAACCTCATGTTCTATTATGGCTTGATGCAAACCATCGATAGCCTCAAAAGTAGCTTGATTCTCAATAATTCCTAATTGCTTAGCAAAAGCAACAATACAACGTCCGCCATTTCCACACATGGTGCTTTCGTTTCCATCTGCATTAAAATAGACCATTTTAAAATCTAATTTCGAATGGTTTTCTAATAAAATAAGCCCATCTGCACCCACGCCAAAACGTCTGTCGCAAAGTTTGGCAACTAGATTTGTGTTGGTTTTATCAAAAACCTGCTGACGGTTATCTATCATGACAAA
Organism: Flavobacteriaceae bacterium LYZ1037; assembly: GCA_003144015.1. Taxonomy (GTDB): domain Bacteria; phylum Bacteroidota; class Bacteroidia; order Flavobacteriales; family Flavobacteriaceae; genus Xanthomarina. Next base: position 109,089 of record QFWS01000008.1, read on the forward strand.
ATCGTTTCCTGTTCCTTGATATTTATAAAATGTGAATTCCATAGGCCGACAAATATAAGAATTATACATGGTTTATGTCATGTTAAATAGGCGTTAAAACAAGCGTTAAAAATCGTTAAAAATTAAGAGGCTATTCAATAAAAAATTAATTTTAATCGTTATTAATTTACAAATCATTTATACCTAATAAATTATGAAGAAGATTTTAACTTTAGTTTTAGTTTCTGTGTTAGGTGGAGTTATTACATTATCTGCCTACAAAATTTTTATTGAGAACAACCAAACTGTTCAAACGTCCCAAACAGATGGACTGCCATTCGCAATTCCTGTAAGCAATACAACGAACACAAGTTTTATTCCAGAAAACAGTATTAGTTTTGCTAAGGCTGCTGAAAAAACAGTTCATACTGTGGTCCATGTTAAAAATACCACATTGGGAAATTCTAGGCAAATGACCTTTGAAGATTTGTTTTACGGAAGGTCTCCTCAGCGTTATCAAGTAGGAACTGGTTCTGGCGTTATCATTTCACCTGACGGCTATATTATTACTAACAATCATGTTATTGATGGTTCAAGAGAATTGTCTGTTACTTTAAACGATAATCGAACTTATAATGCTGAAATTATTGGGACGGACGACAAAACCGATATTGCCTTATTAAAAATTGAAGCTGATGAAGATTTACCGTTTACTACTTTTGGAGATAGCGATCAAGCAAAAATTGGTGAATGGGTTTTAGCTGTTGGCAATCCCTTTAATTTAACATCTACAGTAACAGCCGGAATTATTAGTGCTAAATCTAGAGATTTATCTGGTAGAAACACCCAATCTTTTATTCAGACTGATGCTGCAGTAAACCCAGGGAATTCTGGTGGCGCATTAGTAAATTCTAATGGCGATTTAATTGGAATTAACACAGCTATATCATCTCAAACGGGATCTTACATTGGGTACTCATTTGCAGTTCCAAGTAATATTGCAAGAAAAGTTGTTCAAGATATTATTGAATATGGTAACGTACAAAATGGGATTTTAGGAGTTACTGGTGGTGCTTTAAACAGTGGATCTGCTGAAAAATTAAGCCTCAATGAAACCGAAGGGTTTTACATAGATTCTGTAGAAGAAAATTCAGGAGCTGACATAGCAGGATTAGAGTCTGGTGATATTATAAAAAAAATCGATCATGTTAAAATCTCCAAATTTTCAGACTTGTCTGGATATTTAAGCACCAAACGACCAGACGATGTTGTGAATGTTAGTATACTTAGAGATGGTTCTGTTAAAGAAATTCCAGTGACATTAACTAGAAATCAAACTTTTACCATTCCTCAATTTGGGATGGTGAAAAATGCATCAAAAGAAGATCTTAAAAAATATAAGGTTTCTAATGGTGTTAAAATTTCTAGGTTAGGTGAAAACTATTCAAAATATTTAAGAGCAAATGGCGTTGATGAAGGCAATATTGTTACAGCAATCAATAATATAAAGGTTAATAACATAGAAGACGTTCAAGAAATAATTAAAAACAAATCGCCTTACGAACCAATGAGAATTGAACTCATTAACTCAAATGGAGAAGTTGAACGCTATAATTTTAAATAATTTTGCTAAGAAAAAGACACTCAATCCTTCAGAAAAATCTGAAGGATTTTTATTTTATAAAAATGGCTATAAATACAACATAAATATCTTATTTTTGCAACAAAATTCAAGGAGGCTTTATACCGAATTGAAAAATATTAACAACACACTAAACATTATATCCAATGAGTTTTAACGAGACTTATGAAAGCGAACTAGCTTTTCAAGCAGACCGAAGAAAAGCAACTGTAGAATTTATTAAAATTGTAAGCGACCTATGGTACGACAAGTCTATTGAACTGGTTCTTTTTAGAAACCAATTAATTGATAGAAATGTAAGCCAAATACTAAACTTACATGAATATGCAGGCGAGTTTGTACAAAAGCCTATTTCCATCTTTGATTCAGTAGAAATTGCGCAAGCCATCCAAACATTAGACTTGCCTCCTGCAAAATTAGATATTGGTAAATTAACATACGAATATCATTTAGAAGAGAAAAAATTCAACAATGCATTAGCATTTGTTGCCGATAAATTAAAAGATGCTAATAAAGATGAAGCTATTAAACCTAAAGATGTTGTTCTTTATGGTTTTGGTAGAATTGGACGATTAGTTGCTAGAGAGTTAATGACTCGTACCGGAAAAGGAAGTCAGTTGCGTTTAAGAGCCATTGTAACTCGTGGTACTATTGATCAAACGGTCCTTGAAAAAAGAGCTTCTTTATTAAGAAATGACTCTGTTCATGGAGATTTCTCTGGAACTGTAGTAGCAGACTTAAAAAACAGTGCATTAATCATTAATGGTACAACTGTAAATATTATTTCGGCTAACAATCCAGAAGATATCGATTATACCGTTTATGGTATTAACCATGCTTTGGTTATTGATAACACAGGAGCTTTTAGAGACAAAGAAGCCTTAAGCAGACACTTAGCTTCAAAAGGAGTTGATAAAGTATTATTAACTGCTCCAGGAAAAGGTGTTCCTAATATTGTTCATGGTGTAAATCAATTAGAAAACAACCCAGATAAGGTAGACATCTTTTCTGCTGCTTCTTGTACAACCAATGCTATTACGCCTATTTTAAAAGCTGTTGAAGATTCTCTTGGTGTAAAAAGTGGACACCTTGAAACCATTCACGCATACACAAACGACCAGAATTTAGTTGATAATTTTCATAAAAAATACCGTCGTGGACGTGCAGCTGCATTAAACATGGTTATTACTGAAACTGGAGCTGGAAGTGCTGTTGCAAAAGCGTTACCAGCATTAGAAGGAAAACTAACATCAAACGCAATTCGAGTTCCTGTTCCAAATGGCTCCTTAGCTATTTTAAGTTTAGAATTAGAAAAAGAAACTTCGGTTGAAGGAATAAATGAAATCATAAAAAAATATGCTCTTGAGGGAGACCTAGTTGAGCAAATTAAATATGAAATGAGCGACGAGCTTGTATCTAGCGATATTGTTGGAAGCTCTGCACCTTCCATTTACGATAGTAAAGCAACCATAGTTAGAAAAGATGGTAAAAATGCCTTACTTTATATTTGGTATGATAATGAGTATGGTTACAGCCATCAAGTTATTAGACTTGCAAAATACATAGCTAAAGTAAGACGTTTTACATATTATTAATATATAAAACATCTAAAACGAATATTTCATTCGTATATACAAAAGCCTCACTTTCGTGAGGCTTTTTAATTAATTTCAATTGATACTTAACATAATTTATTATTTTCGTAAACACAAAACTCAACAAAGCCTAATGAATACGTTTAAAATTTTCGCTATTACCGTATGTATGTTATACGGTTTCAACACCTTACATGCCCAAACTGAATCTTCAAATGAAGAAGATGAATTATCTTTAAACAATAGTACCATCAATAATCAATTTGAATATGTCCTTAAAAAATCAGGTGATTTTAGAGGCACCAACGGCTCTATGTATGAAGCTGTTAAGCGTAGCATGCTAACAACCTTGCAAGCACATACAAACGACTCATTAAACACGTTTCGTAAAAACTTAGCAGATACACAAGCTGTAGTTGAAGCTCAAGCTAAAGAGATTACAGGTTTAAAAACCAGCCTATCAACAACTCAAGCCACATTAGACAAGACTACTGACGAAAAGAATAATATGTCCTTGTTTGGTTTACAAATGAGCAAAACAAGCTATAATATATTAATGTGGTCGATAATTGGTGGATTATTAGTGTTCTTGATATTCTTTATTTATAAATTTAAAAACAGTCAATTAATAACGAAAGAAGCAAAAATTACTCTTGAAGAAATTGAAGAAGAATTCGATGAACATAGAAAAACGGCATTAGAAAGAGAACAAAAAGTAAGACGCCAATTACAAGACGAATTAAACAAACAAAAAGGGAATTAACAACTTATTTTCCCTTTAGATATATTAAAAATCTGTAAATTCACGTTTACAGATTTTTTTTATGACTATAATTAAAGCACACATAGAATACTTAGATCAACTAACGCCATTATTCGATGGATATCGTGTGTTTTATGAGCAACCTTCAGATTTAAAGGCCGCCAAGCACTTTTTATTTGAAAGGTTAAAGAATAAAGACTCCCTGATTTATATAGCTTATATAGAAAATAAAGCAATTGGCTTCACCCAATTATATCCTTTGTTTTCTTCTGTATCTATGGAAGCCATGTATTTACTAAACGATTTATTTGTAGATGAAAATTATCGTGGAAAAGGTATTGGAGAAGCATTAATAAATAAAGCTAAAAATTTCTGTAAAGAAAATCAATTAAAAGGATTGGCTATACAAACAACGCCAGATAATCCAGCACAACATTTATACCAACGCTTGGGTTTTAAAAAAGATACCGACTTGCATTTTTTTTGGTCGAACAAATAACTTGGCTTTGTTAAATAAATAAACGAATTAATTTCAAAACGAAACTTCCCAACCCAAACCAAAAAATTCATAAAACATTTCAAGTATATTTGCAGTTCTAAAGTCATGTTATGCGCATCGATATTATAACCGTTTTACCAGAATTACTAAAAAGTCCGTTTGAAGCTTCAATTCTTAAAAGAGCTATTGATGCTGGATTGGTGGAAGTCCATTTTCATAATCTACGTGATTTCACTACAGACAATCATAAAACTATAGACGATTACCAATTTGGTGGAGGCGCTGGTATGGTGATGATGGTTGAGCCCATAGATAAGTGTATTAGCAAATTAAAATCTGAACGCCATTACGACGAAGTCATTTACATGACTCCAGATGGTGAAACTTTAAATCAAGGTATTGCCAATCAGTTATCATTAAAAGAAAATATTATTATTCTTTGTGGACATTATAAAGGTGTAGACCAACGTGTTCGAGATCAATTTATCACACGAGAAATTTCTATTGGAGATTACGTACTTTCTGGAGGTGAACTTGGAGCTGCTGTTTTATGCGACTCAGTTATTAGGTTAATTCCTGGTGTTTTAGGTAATGAAACATCAGCTTTAACAGACTCTTTTCAAGATAATTTACTAGCTCCTCCTATTTATACACGTCCAAGAGACTATAAAGGATGGCAGGTTCCAGAGGTTTTATTTAGTGGCAATTTTCCAGAAATAGAAAAATGGCGAGAAGAAAAAGCCTATGAAAACACTAAAAACAGACGTCCCGATTTGTTAGATGATTAAATTTTAATCGATTCGTCAGTTCGAGTGTTGCATAGCAACGTATCGAGAACAAGTAAACAAAATAAGTGCTAAAAAACTTTTTACTTTTTACTTATAACTTATAACTTTTTACCTATATTTGCACCCAATTTCGGGTTAACCTCTGGCGAGAATCGTGAATGTTGTTTCGAATTAATTATAATAAAATTTAAAGATATGGAATCTTTATTAAAATTTGTACAAGACGAATTTGTAACAAAAAAAGATTTTCCAGAGTTTAGCGCTGGAGACACAATTACAGTTTACTACGAAATTAGAGAAGGAGAAAAAGTTCGTACTCAATTTTTTAGAGGTGTAGTTATTCAAAAAAGAGGCTCTGGAGCTTCTGAAACATTTACCATTAGAAAAATGTCTGGAATTATAGGTGTAGAACGTATTATACCTGTAAACATGCCAGCTTTACAAAAAATTGAAGTGAACAAAAAAGGTAGCGTTCGTAGAGCTCGTATCTATTACTTCAGAGGTCTTACTGGTAAAAAAGCAAGAATTAAAGAAAGTATGAAACGTTAATAAACGTTTAATAACATTGAAAAGCCCTGTAATTACAGGGCTTTTTTTATTAACAAAAGTTAATAACTTCAGTTTATAAAATGTTGATATCTAATATGTTAAATGTCTTGATTTTTAACCCTTATTATCTTATCTTAGTATAAGAATTTATAAACAACGACAGTTGGTTTCATGTAAATGAATTAGTTATAGACTCTTTTAAAGATACGTTCTTTAAAATAATTGTTTTTTGAGATTTCAAGGTGGCAGGTGTATGCGTGTTTAACCAAGAGATCATGAAGCCTTAATAAGTGTTGCATGCTTAGCAGACAATAACTGGAATGGTGGAAAGTTTCAAAAAATAGTATATGTGAAAACAAATACTAGAATAAGAAACAATGTTTTACAAGATGTAAATTGTGAAAACGACGTACAATAAGTAAATCATCAAGAAAAGCAATTAAACTAGAAACATTTAGCAACAGATCAATACATTTTGAAAATTGCACCAAAGAATGTTTCTTTTGAAATAGTGACACTTGAATTGAAATGTGTAAATAAAAATTTTATGCTATTTAGTAGCAATGCTAAATTAAATCATGTGATACTATCTCAAAGAAAGCCATATCAGATATAGATTTCGGTCTATTGTGATATGGCTTTTGTTTTATAGAAACCTCCTTATCTTTGATGTAAAAAAAGATCCTTAAACGCCATGAGTCTACTTTTAATAATAGAACAAGATTTTAAAAAAATTGATTTTACTAAAGAAGAGTTTCAAAAAGCAGAATATGATACCTGTACCTTTATAGGTTGTAATTTTTCTGAAACATTTCTTTCTGACATTACGTTTATAGAATGTGAATTTATAAACTGTAACTTAAGTGGTGTAAAAGTTAGAAATACAACATTTAAAGAAGCAGTTTTTACAGATTGTAAATTACTTGGCATTCCTTTTAACGATTGTAATCACTTTTTGATGTCGTTTACTTTTAATCAATCTAATTTAAGTTTTTCTTCATTCTATAAATGCAATGGAAGTAAAACAGTATTTGATAACTGTATTCTAGAAAACATCGATTTTTCTGAAGCTAATTTTAATCAAGCTAAATTTATAAACTGTAATTTATTCCAAAGTGTTTTTAATAATTCAAATTTAGAAAAAGCAGATTTTAGAACTTCATTTAATTTCTACATAAATCCTGAAATAAATAGGCTGAAACAAGCAAAATTCTCAAAAGAAGGTGCTTTAGGATTATTAGAATCTTATAATCTGGACATAGAATAATCAAATTATCAATAAGTAATTTAATTATTTGTCAACTTCATAAAATAGGTGTGTTTAAGAGTATCTTCACTAAATACTGTTTGAAAATTCATATATTTGCAAGGCTTAAAAAAACAAGCTCTTCAATTAAATTAAACTAATTAACCTTATGTCAGATACATCTACAATTATTTATACAAAAACGGATGAAGCTCCTGCTTTAGCAACCAATTCATTTTTACCAATTGTTAAAGCCTTTACAAAACCAACTGGAGTTACTGTAGAAACAAAAGATATTTCATTAGCTAATAGGATTTTAGCTGTTTTTCCTGATTTTTTAAATGAAAATCAGAAAGTAAGTGACGATTTAGTATTACTTGGAGAACTTGTTAAAAAACCCGAGGCAAATATTATAAAGCTTCCAAATATAAGCGCATCTATACCTCAATTAAAAGATGCTATTGAAGAATTACAAGCTAAAGGATATAAGTTGCCAACCTATCCTGATGAACCTCAAACAGATTCTGAAAAAGACATCAAATCTCGCTACGATAAAATTAAAGGATCGGCTGTTAATCCAGTATTACGTGAGGGAAATTCAGACAGACGTGCTCCAAAAGCTGTAAAAAATTACGCAAAGAAAAATCCTCATTCTATGGGAGCTTGGAGCAAAGATTCTAAAACACATGTCGCAACAATGAGTGAAGGCGATTTTGCACATAACGAAAAATCGGTGACTTTAGATAAGGCTACATCAGTTACTATTCAGTTTAAAGGAAATAATGGTGAAATTGAAACTCTAAAAAGTAATTTAGACCTACTAAAAGGAGAAATAATTGATGCAACCGTATTGAGTAAAAAAGCTCTAATTACGTTTTTAGAAGCCCAAGTAAATGACGCTAAAAATAAAGACGTGCTTTTTTCATTACACATGAAAGCAACCATGATGAAGGTTAGCGATCCAATTATTTTTGGTCATGCCGTAAGAGTGTTTTTTAAAGAATTATTCACAAAACATGAAGCTACTTTCGAAAATATAGGCGTAGATGTAAACAATGGATTTGGAAATCTTTTAGAAAAACTTCAAGAATTACCTGAAGCCAAACGCAAAGAAATAGAGCAAGATATTGCTTCTGCATACAAAAATGGACCAGCTTTAGCTATGGTAAATAGCGATAAAGGCATTACCAACCTTCATGTACCAAGCGATGTGATTATAGATGCTTCCATGCCAGCCATGATAAGAACATCTGGACAAATGTGGAATGCCGAAGGAAAACAACAAGACACAAAAGCTGTAATTCCAGATAGTAGCTATGCAGGTATTTATACAGCAACTATCGCTTTTTGTAAAGAACATGGAGCTTTCGACCCAACAACAATGGGTACAGTACCAAACGTAGGCTTAATGGCCCAAAAAGCCGAAGAATATGGCTCTCATGATAAAACATTCGAAATACAAGCCAATGGAACAGTAAGCGTAATCGATGCTTCTGGAACAACTTTAATTGAGCACCAAGTAGAGACTGGAGATATTTGGCGTATGTGTCAAGTAAAAGACGCTCCAATTCAAGATTGGGTAAAATTAGCTGTAACAAGAGCTAGAGCTTCTCAAACTCCTGCCGTTTTCTGGTTGGATGAAAACAGAGCTCACGATGCCGAATTAATTAAAAAAGTAAATCAATATTTAAAAGATCACGATACAACTGGTTTAGATATTAGAATTTTATCTCCTCTTAAAGCAACAATATTTACTCTTGAAAGAGTTAAAGATGGTAAGGACACTATATCTGTTTCTGGGAACGTATTAAGAGATTATTTAACCGACCTGTTCCCTATTTTAGAATTAGGAACAAGTGCTAAAATGTTATCTATTGTTCCTTTAATGAACGGTGGAGGTTTATTTGAAACTGGAGCTGGTGGCTCTGCCCCAAAACACGTTCAACAATTACTTGAAGAAAACCATTTACGTTGGGATTCTTTAGGAGAATTTTTAGCATTAGCTGTTTCTCTAGAACATTTAGCCGAAGTAGCTAATAATCCTAAAGCACAAATATTGGCGGACGCCTTAGATTTGGCTACCGAAAAATTATTGGATAATAAAAAAGGACCTTCAAGAAAAGTTGGTGAATTAGATAATAGAGGAAGTCATTTTTATTTAGCCATGTATTGGGCAGAAGCATTAGCAAATCAGTCAAAAGACAAGGATCTTCAAAAACTATTTATACCAATAGCAACAACCTTTTCAAAAAATGAAGAGCTCATTATTAAGGAGTTAAACGAAGTACAAGGACAACCTACAAATATTGGTGGTTATTACGAGCCTGACACTCAATTAACAAATATGGTTATGCGTCCAAGTATTACGCTAAACAACATCTTAGATTCCATTAAATAATTATAAAGATTATGTTAAAAGCTCCTTCTTAGGAGCTTTTTTTTTATAGATTTATTAAAATTACCAATCTTCATGAACTTACGTTTTATCTATTTAATTCTTGTTATATGTTTAAATATAAATTGGGTCTATTCACAAGATAAAGTAACGTTAAGTGGTATTGTTTCAGACAAAAAAAGCAACGAAACACTTATTGGTGTTAATATTTTATTCCCTGAATTAAATACTGGTGCAACTACTAATGAGTATGGATTCTACTCCTTAACACTTCCAAAAGGCACATATAATATTGTAATTAGTTATTTAGGATTTAAAGATATTTCTGAAACTATAAGTTTAAATGAAGATCTTACTAAAAATGTTAGTCTGGAAGAAGCTATAGAGAGCCTTAATGAAGTGGTTATTGAAAAAAATGTTGAAAGACTCAATATTCGCAAACCACAAATGAGTATGAATTCATTAACATCAAATACTATTAAGCAAATTCCAGTTGTTTTAGGTGAAGCTGATGTTATTAGAGCTATTACATTATTGCCAGGAGTAACAAATGCTGGTGAAGGTGCATCTGGGTTTAATGTTCGTGGAGGTGCAGCAGACCAAAATTTGATATTATTAGACGAAGCAACAATTTATAATTCTTCTCACCTCTTTGGCTTGTTTTCTGTTTTTAATCCAGATGCAATTAAAGATTTAAAATTATATAAAGGAGGAATTCCAGCACGATATGGAGGACGAGTTTCATCTGTTTTAGATATTTATCAAAAAGAAGGAAACAGTAATGAATTTCATGTAAATGGTGGCATTGGATTAATTTCTAGCCGTCTTTTAGCCGAAGGACCTATTACCAAAGGAAAAGGTTCGTTTCTTTTGGGTGGTAGAGCAACTTATGCACATTTATTTTTACCTTTATTCGACATCGAGAATAAAGCATATTTCTACGATCTAAACACCAAGATTAGCTATAAACTTAATCAAAAAAATAATGTATATATCTCAGGCTATTTTGGGAGAGATGTGTTTAGTTTCGATGAAAGTTTTAAAAACACCTATGGAAATTCTGTCTTGAATTTTAGATGGAATCACTTGTTTTCTAATAAATTATTTTCTAATCTGTCTTTAATCTACTCTGATTATTACTATGGATTGAACTTAGATTTTATAGGATTTAACTGGGATTCTGGTATTAGAAATTTCAATTTAAAATATGATTTTAAACATTATGTAAGCGAAAACATTAAACTTCAATATGGTTTCAATAGCATCTATCATAAATTTAACCCAGGAGAGATTAAACCCTCAGGAGAAAATTCAGGAATTAATGCCGACAAATTAATAGATAAGTACGCTTTTGAAAATGCCATTTATATTGATGTAGAACATAAATTAACCGAAAAGCTCATGGCTTCTTATGGCTTAAGGTATAGTTCGTTTTTACGATTGGGCCAAGAAGAATTAAATATATACAAAAACAATCAAGCTGTACTTTATAATCAAGAACTTCAAATCTATGAAAAAGCAGATCCTATTGGAACCGAAACTTTTAAACGAAGCGATATAATTAAATCTTTTGGGAATTTTGAGCCTAGAGTAGCTTTGGCTTATGAGCTTAATTATAATACGTCTATCAAAGCTAGTTACAACCGAATGAGTCAATTTCTTCACTTGTTATCAAATACAAGCTCACCTACTCCATTAGATATTTGGACTCCCAGTGGTAAATATGTAAAACCTCAAATTCTAGATCAAGTAGCTTTAGGTTATTTTAAAAATATTAACGACAATACTTATTCTTTAGAAATAGAAACTTTCTATAAAAAAATAAAAAACAGAATCGATTATATTGATGGGGCTGATCTTATTGCAAATGATGCTATCGAACAAGTTATATTAAATGGCAAAGCAAAAGCATATGGCTTAGAGATTTTATTCAGAAAAAATGAAGGCCGATTTAAAGGTTGGATAGCCTATACATTATCAAAGTCTGAACAACAAACACCAGGAAGAACACCTGAAGAACCTGGAATTAATAATGGTAAATGGTACAGCACAGCTTACGATAAAACTCATGATATATCCTTCACAGGGAGCTATGATCTTAACAATAAATGGCGTTTTAATGTCAATTTTTTATTCCAAACGGGACAACCAGTTACTTATCCTAATGCACAATACGAATATAATGGTATCACGGTACCCAACTATGGATTAAGAAATGAATATCGATTACCAAGCTATAATAGATTGGATTTTTCTGCCACTTATGTCCCAAAACCAGAAAAATTAAAAGGCTGGCAAAGCGAATGGGTTTTTGGGATATATAATGTGTATAACAGACGAAACGCTGCCTCTATTTCTTTCAGAGAAAACGTAGATACTAGTACAAATGAAGCTGTAAAACTATCAATTTTCGGTATTGTACCATCTATTTCTTATAATTTTAAATTTTAAACTTATGAAACTACAACTTCTATATTTTCTTATTATATTTTTAGGTTGTCTTTCTTGTGAAGATGTTATCGAAGTAGATGTTCCGACTTCTCAACCAAAATTAGTAATTGATGCATCTATAAATTGGTATAAAGGAACTAGTGGTAACGAACAATTTATTAAACTCTCTCTCACAGCACCCTATTTCGATGAAGAAATTCCTCCAGCTAATAATGCTCAGGTATTTATTACAGACGAAAACAATAACATCTTTAATTTTATAGAAGGTGGAGAATCTGGTATTTATTTAAATTCGACGTTCAATCCTGTTATTAATGCAGAATATCAATTAACTATTATCTATAAAGGTGAAACTTATACTGGCACTGAGACTCTATTAGCTGTACCAGAATTTGAGTATATAGAGCAAGATTTAGAAGGTGGTATAACTGGTGAGGATACCGAAATTAAAGCTTATTTTATAGATCCTATTGATCAAGAAAATTATTATTTTTTCGAATACACACCTAGTATACCTGTAGTTAAAACCTTAGATACTTTTAAAGATGAGTTCGTTAATGGAAATTTAATTTTTGGGTATTATGTTCAAGAAGATTTAAATCCCAACGATAGCGTAATTATTAGAAATTATGGTGTTTCAAAACGGTTTTACGAATTCATGTATATTCTATTACAACAAACTGGAGATAATGCTGGTGGTCCATTCGGAACCCAACCAGCTACTGTAAGAGGAAACTGCGTCAATACATCCAATTCTAATAATTATCCATTAGGCTATTTTAGACTGTCTGAAGTTTCAGAAGTTACTTATACCATTATAGAATAATATAAATCTTGACATTTAATCTATTCCATTAGGAATAAATAAGTAATTTTGCTTCTATGAAATTTATAAAAACGACAGAACAAGATTCTAATTACAATGATTTAGAAAAAATGTCTGTTTCAGAATTATTAACTAATATTAATTCTGAAGATAAATCAGTACCTCTTGCCGTAGAAAAAGCCATTCCTCAAATTGAAGTATTAGTGAATCAAATTGTTGAAAAACTTCAAAATGGTGGTCGTTTATTTTATATTGGAGCAGGTACAAGTGGTCGGTTAGGAATTCTTGATGCCTCTGAATGCTCTCCAACATTTGGAGTATCTCACAACTTAGTAATTGGTCTTATTGCTGGAGGCGATATTGCTATAAGAGAGGCTGTAGAATTTGCTGAAGATTCTAAAACACAAGCCTGGGAAGATTTACAAGCTTATAAAATCAATCCAAAAGATGTGGTAGTTGGTATTGCTGCTTCAGGTACAACACCATATGTTATTAGTGGTTTAGATATCTGCAATCAAAACCACATTGTAACAGGTTGTATTACTTGCAATAGTGAAAGTCCATTATCTAATATTGCTAAATATCCTATAGAAGTTATTGTTGGACCAGAATTTGTTACTGGAAGCTCTAGAATGAAAGCTGGAACAGCACAGAAATTAGTACTCAATATGATAACGACTTCTGTCATGATTAAATTAGGTCATATAAAAGGCAATAAAATGGTAGATATGCAACTAAGCAATAATAAACTAGTTGAAAGAGGCACAAAAATGATTATGAATGAATTACATATATCAAAAAAAGAAGCAGAGCAACTTTTAAATAAATACAAAAACGTTAGAAAAGCAATTCAAAAGTATAATGATGGAAACAAAAAGAACCAATAAAGAAATACTTGTTAAAGGAATAAAAAAAATGGGGTTTTCTCTTCTATGTATGTTTCTTGGGCCAACATTAATGTATGTGGCTTTTAGTAATCAAGAAAAGCCACTATACATTCCGCTTTTAATTCTTTCATTATTGATATGTAGTCTTGCAATATATTTTGCGTTTATTGGTCTTAAAACTATTATGGATAGTATGTTCCATAAAACTTCTAATTAAAATGTATTAATTTTTGGCGTTGTTGGGTTATACCCAAAAGTATCATCTTCTAAACGCATTCCTATCCCTTCTAAAATATAATTTATTATAGCATAATGATGAATCGTATGACTGTTGGCTTGTGAAAGTAATCCAGAAAAAGTATAGTTTATGTCTGTTTTTCCTAAACCTAAATCATCCGATACAAAAACTATTCTATCTAAATCTGCATCATCAATGCTCTCCATTTTTTTAATAATTTCATTGAAATAATTTAAAGCCTTAATACAGCAGTTTTCCACCTCTAAATCTCTCGTTCTTATAGTTAAATCAATTATTTGATTTTTGGGAGTTAATATACAATCATAAAAATCAAGAATATGTCTTAAATGAGAGCCAATACTAGAATAATATGGAGAAACAGTCTTATTCTTTAAAATATCATCCGTAATACTAGCTAATAAAACCTCAGATTTCTTTAGTGATAATAAATTAGCTTTTAAAATAAGGTTCATAAATATTTATTATAAATATAGAAATCTAATATTTCGAATATAATCAAATTTGATGAATTGGTCTTAAAAAACCAAGAACCTTACATAATATATTTAACAAAAAAATCCCGATTCAAAAAAATGAATCGGGATTCTAAAAAGGCGATGACCTACTCTTCCACAAATGCAGTACCATCGGCGCTAATGGGCTTAACT
>QFWS01000009.1 GCA_003144015.1 Flavobacteriaceae bacterium LYZ1037
GACACATCGCAAGTAGCTGCATCAGCATAAGGGCTTGTTGTTGGTATGTAGTTTGAGCTACGTAAGTTATCGTTCATCAGTCCTGCATTTACAGGGTTTAAAAGTGGACCTTGCAAAAAGACTTTCGGATCGATCTTAATCTTCATACTCCCATTGATAAAGCCTTCGGAAACCTGAATGTTTCCAGCACTTAATTCTTGAACGTTCACCTCGCCTATGGTGTAGAGAATTTCTATACCTCCAGCTGTGGCACTGGCACCTCCACTATCGATACTGAATTTTTCGATGGTTTGAGTCATTCCTAAAAAAGGCACCAAAAGGCATAAAATTGCAGAGATTGTTTTCATGATACTACTTGTTTTTATGCGGAAACCTGAATGTTTCCAGCACTTAATTCTTGAACGTTCACCTCGCCTATGGTGTAGAGAATTTCTATACCTCCAGCTGTGGCACTGGCACCTCCACTATCGATACTGAATTTTTCGATGGTTTGAGTCATTCCTAAAAAAGGCACCAAAAGGCATAAAATTGCAGAGATTGTTTTCATGATACTACTTGTTTTTATGATTCTTTATAAAAGCAATTCTAATTTTATTAATCAAATATACTTATAAAATTAAATATTACTTTACTAATTGTTAATTAATTGCAATCAAATTATGATTTATATAGCTAAAATATCTACTGAAGATTGACTAATACCAAGACAAAACCTTGTCCAGATGGTAAAGACGACATTGCCTTTCCAACTATGGCTCCTTGTGCTCTTGAATACTCCGTTACTTTCATGGCATAACCAGGAGTTGTAGAGGACGTAAGCAAATCTCCAACTTCAATACTTCCATTAGATGCATCAGCATACACATAAACTTTACCAGTTAAGGCTAATGGATGTTTACCATCGCTAGTTGCATATCTATTCTCTTGGCTTAAAGTACTTTCGTCTGAAGTCATTTCTCCTCCCATTAAAATTGCTGGCCGTATGCCATTAGCGCCACTAATAATACCTGCTACTTTTTTATCATAAGGTTGATTAGACACCATCATCTCGCCAGGCTTATTTGGATCTAAACAAAGGATCATGCCTGGTTTTGCTTGTGAAGCATTAGAAACCGCATAAAACTCGGCCAAATCAGCTCCTGTAACTTCTATTTCCTGAGTTATCACTCTTCCAAGACCTAAAAAATCGGCATCTAAAGATATTCCTAATGACCCATCAGATTTATACATTTGTATTTGCGAGCCAGTATTGGCTGTTTCAGAAGCTTGTAATTCAAGTGTTCTAAATCCACTATTCATATAATACTCCGTTTCTCCACCGGTTCCTGCTCCAGAATATCTTGTTCTTACAGTGGTAGTATCTGCATTTCTAACGTAAAGATCTTTTTGATTCACATTAAGTCCTGTTCGTCCGTGTGAATCAGTTCCAATCATAAGTCGATCGGAAATTTGAGTTCTTCCATTAAAATATGCGGCATATCCCTGCTCATCGTTATTGTATGCATATATGCCATAGTTACCGGGACCACTGGCATACCCATATAGTGCATAATGATTTCCTGTACCATTAGCCGAGATATAAGAGTAAACACCGTACATATTACCTGAAGCTCCAGTTGTGCTTAATGTATTATATATACCGTAAGTTGAAGACGTAGCATCATTGGAACTCATATTATTATACAAACCATATCTAGTTCCTGTTCCATCGGATGTGGTATAATTATATATCCCATATTTAGAACCACTACCAGCATAATTGTTTTGGAAATATGTCGTAATTGTTTGGTCATCACTTATAACATGTAATTTTCTTGCTGGATTAGCAGTACCTATACCAACATTACCATTTAATCGGTGAATTCCATTTCCGTTATCCTCCCATTTAGAGGTATCTGGTGCAGAGAGTGCATAAGGGACGGCTTTAAATTCTGTAGTACCCATATCTTGCAATCCGTCTCCTGTATTAATCTGCACATTTAAAAAATGGAGATTTCCAGCCCAATCAATATCATTAAAAACACCACTTAAAGGATTTCCTTCTCCTATATTTATTATAATAAGTCCGTTATCATCTGTATTAGGTGTATGAGATTCTTGGTACACAGTAGGTCCTACTGCGCTGGTAGAATGAATTGTAAACTCAACAACAATAAGGTCGTTTGCAATAACATTACCACTATTGTCTTTTACAACAGCTTTGTAATTAATGCCATTTTGAGCAAAACTTGTAAATGAAATAAATAAAACAAGAAATACTGTAGTAATGTTTTTCATAATTTAATATATTGATTAGCAACTAAATGTAGTTGTTTCTTGCTAGAAATTCATAAAAGAATGTATTGTTGGTCTATTTCCTTGTATGAATGGTAATAACTTTTTTAATCGATAAAATATCTTTTGCGTTAAGTTATTGTTTTAGCTTTCATCAAATTTCTTTTATTTTTTAAAACTTCTATATAACATATGTAACAAAACATACCACTATTGTAACAATTATGGAGACGTGTAGTTTTCTATACGTTCTACACGTTCTAACAAGGCTTGAAATTGATTTTCTTGTTCTATATTTTTTTGTTTCTCACTAGTAATTAATTTTTGTTGCGCATCAATAACCTCTTGCTGTTCTTGAATGGCTTTTATTAATACAGGAATCAATTCTGTATAACTTACACTTAAAGTTTTATCTTCGTCATCTGCTGTGTGTACAATTTCTTTAATAACTGACTGCACATCTTGAGCGATTAAACCTAAAGACTTATTTTCTTGGTCTGGTTTTGAAATCCAATTATAAGCTTTTGGTTGTAATTGTAAAACTTGGTCTAAACCATATGGAATGGATTCTATATTGTTTTTTAATCTAATATCACTACTATGTACGACACTTCCATTTACTAACACATTACCATTGCCTAAAATAGACATGATATCTCCAGCAGCTGAATGATAAAAGTTGAGTCTATCTGTTGATGGCGTATCGCTTATACTTCCTGCAATAGTCCAATAACCCGGTATGAATGAAGAATTAGAAAAACTGAGTCTTGCATAATCACCAGAGGTTTCTCTAATATTAATTTGTGGAGAAGTCTGCGAACTGGCATGATCGATATCTAATTTGGCATTTACAAAATAACTTTTATTAATGCCTATATGACCATTTTTTAGAACAGTAAAGGCGTTACTTTTATTACTATTACTTGTTCCATTTCCTATTATAAACAGAGGGTCTGTTGCTATCCAAGATGTTGCGTTACCACTTCCTGTATTATACCTGCCAATTACTGTTGAAGCATATGCTGTTGCTGTTGTATTGTATCCCATTGCTGTAGAATAATTTCCTGTTGCACCACGTTCTAGACTAGAACCACTACTATAACTTAAATCTATGGCATTATTTCCTATAGTACCATAATAAGCTGGATTTCGCCCTATTATTCTATGACCTGTATTACTACCTTCTGTTAAAACTTCAAGTCCTGAAGATGTTAAATTTGCATCTGCATATTCCTTTGTTATTAAGGCTTTGGCATCAGTAATTTCATTTAAATCAAAACTTGGCGCAGTAATGGTCCCGTTTTTTAAAACCGTTAAGGCGTTACTTCTATTTACAGCACTTGTTCCATTTCCTATCTCAAATAATGAATTAGTTGAAACCCATGACGTTGCATTTCCTCCACCAACATTATATCTACCTAACACTGTAGAAGTATAAGATTCTGCTTGAGTTACATATCCCATAGCTGTAGAATATTTTCCTGATGCTTTTGTAAAAGCACCTATTGCTGTAGAATAATCTCCTGAAGCACCATATACACCAGATGCAACAGAACTTGAACTTAAATCCACGGCATCTGCACCTATGTTATCATAATTATTTGGATTTCTTCCTTTTAAACGCCAACCTGTGCCATTACTTTCATCTAGAGCTTCTAGACCCGTGACATTTGCAGCCTTTTCAGCTTGAATAGCATAAGGAACTGCCATAAATTGTGTGGTTCCTAAATCTGTTAAGCCAGAACCCGTATTAATTTGCACATTTAAAAAGTGGTCGTCTGTTCCCCAATCTATATCTGTAAATACATCAGATGTAGTGCCTTCACCTATATTTACAATAATAAGTCCGTTAGCATCAGTTGTTGGTGTATGCGTTTCTTGATAGACGTTAGTAGCTTGTTGGTAAATGATGAATTGAACATCAATAGTTTGATTGGCTACCACATTACCTATATTATCTTTTACAATGGCTTTGTAATTAATGCTTTGTTGGGCATAACTTGTTAATGTGATACAGAATGCGATTAAAAGTGATAGTTTTTTCATAATTGAATTTTATTTAAGCTATAAGCCGATAATATATAAATAATAAAATAACTAGTCACAGATAATGTATAGTTGGTGGAAAATCTCACTTAATTGGTCACTTTTTTATTATAACTAAAATCACTTATACTTAAACATAACTACTTATTTAATTGATTTGAAGTTTTAAGCTACAAGAGTTTGTATAAATTATACCATTATCTCCACAATAGTATATTCTATACCCTAAAACTATTGTAATTATTACTCGTTATTCCAAGATAACACTTTCTTATCTAATTCTTGAAGATGCTTTTTTATTTCACCTAATTCTTTCTTCAAAGATTCATTTTCCTCCTTTAGCATTTGTATGGTGTCGTTAGTTTCATTACTTGTTCTCGATGATGAGCTAGTTGAACCATTAACTACATTATCAAGTTGCGTTAAACCACCTGGTGTTTTGCCATAAAAATGGCCATCGAAATAGAATATCGTTCCATTATCTTCAGCCGCACCATTAGTGTAACCAAGCTTAAGGGTTCCATTGATATATACATTTTGACTTTTTACTTCCATAGTGTTATATAGTGCATTATTGATATTAATACCCCATGAACTAGTAGTCTGGTTATAAAAGGTATAGGCAGCTGGAACACCATTTACACTATATCCATAAAATGGTTTAGAATATAACCCTCCATCAACATCGATATACATTCCTCCAAATGTATTGACCTTTGTTGACTTAATCGTTAGGTCTGTATACTGGTTAAGCTGTGTATTTGTATTAATAGTGACGTCACCGTTAAGTATAGCCCCTTCGTTAACTTTAAGCGTTGTTTTTGCTACCAAGTTATTCAGAACATGTGTAGAATCTGGACTTACTTTTAATTTATCACCTTCAACATATAATCCCCAAAAGTTTTCTATTCCATTGTAATAATGCCAAGACTTTCCTGCATTTCCAACTGCATAACCATAAAATGGTATCGCAGCATTCGTACCCAATGAATTCACGTACATGCCACCATAGCCTTCACTAGGCTGTGTTAATGTAAAACTTGCAGCTCCTATCTGAGGACCAGAATGATTGAGCCTCATGTTTCCAGTGATGTCAATATCACCATTTACTGTTAATAAATTCGTGTCAAAATCACCATGTATTAAAGGGGTGTTTGTATCTGTATTTGCAATGTATAATTTGTTACTGCCTGTTTCATTATATCCAGCACGATATCCTAAAGCGACGTTTCCTTCTCCTGCAGTATTTGAAGACAGGGCTTGATATCCTACTCCAACATTCCTATTAGAGGTGCCGTTATCCTGGGCACCAGCATCTAAACCTAAAAATATGGAGGAACCATTTACGTCAGATTTCCCATCGTCTAAATCGGCTATTTTAGTAGCTGTATTTGCGGCACTTAAAGCATAAGGTACTGTCATAAACTGTGTGGTTCCCATATCTGTTAAACCAGAGCCTGTATCTATTTGTACGTTTAAAAAGTGATCGTCTGCACTCCAATCAATATCTGCAAACACATCTGTGGTTGTACCAGATCCTATTGTTACTATAATAATTCCATTAACATCAGTCGTTGGTGTGTGTGTTTCTGTATAAACAGCACTACCATTTGCGGTGGCTTCACGTATTTGAAACTGCACACCAATAGTCTGGCTGACTAGAATATTGCCTAAATCATCTTTTATAAGAGCTTTGTAGTTAATGCCTTGCTGTGCAAGACTTGATATTGTAATTAAAAATGCAATGATTAGTGTTATTGTGTTCTTCATAATGTTTTAGTTGGATGATTTAGATTCTATAAGTTCAATTCTAGATAATAGTGCTTGGTAATTTTGCTCTATACTTTTTAATTGAGATTTTTGATGACAATTATCTGTATTAAGTGTTTCTATAATACTTTGTTGTTCTTGAATAGCTTTAATGAGTACAGGAATAAGTTCTGTATAGCTAATCCCTAAAGTTTTATCGGCATTGTCTTTAGCAGTTACAATTTCTTTAATAATGGGCTGAACTTCTTGAGCTATTAATCCTAAAGATTTATAAGTTTGCTCTCTGTCTTTCCAGTTATAGGCTTTGGGTTGAAGTTGCATGACCTCATTGAGCCCGTATGCCAGAGTTTCAATATCTTTTTTTAACCTTTTATCTGAAGCATGGATTGTAGCACCATTTTGTCTGATCGCTCCTCCTTCACTCACCGAAAAGACTTCATTACCAACTCCATTTCTAACAATAAAGGAACCCGATTCATTGTCATTATAATCTAACTCTACAATTACACCATCATAGCTTCTAATGTAAAAATCACTACTTCCGTATTGTGGATCGGATGAGATAATCGCGTCATCCTCGGCATTAGCGTTGGAATCTCCACCAAGAATAATATCAGGATTTTGACTATTAGTTGATCTAGTATATAGACCAGCATCGTCACCTCTAAATAGTCCTCCATATACACTTGCATTATTCACATAAAAACCCACGGAACTTCCACCACTTACATGAATACCGAAACCACTTCCATTAATTATCTCAAGACCATTTGTGACGCTATTTAATCTCATTCTACCAGTGTTAAAAACAGTCAAAGCATTAATTCTATCAATATTAGAGGTTCCTCTACCAATTTCAAATACTGCGTCAGAGATGCTCCATTCTGTTGGGTTTCCTCCACCCATATTATAGCGTCCAATAGCAAAAGAACCAAAAGCATCTGCATTATTATTTAATCCAAAAGCCGTAGAGAAATTCCCGTTAGCGTCATTTGAACCTCCAAATGCTGTAGAACTTGTACCGCTTGTAATATTAAATTGTCCAGTAGAAAAGGAAAAAGAACCAGATGCTTCAGATGATACTCCAAAAGCAACAGAAGAACGTCCTGTGGCTCCTCTTACATTACTTTCAATTGGCTGGCGACTAAAATCAATTGCGTATTCGCCTATATTGCCATAATTATCAGGATTACTATCAATTAGTCTCCAACCATTACCATTTCCCTCATCAATAGCTTCCAATCCTGTAACATTTGCTGCTTTTTCAGCTTGAATAGCATAAGGAACATGCATAAACTGCGTCGTGCCTAAATCGGTCAAACCATCTCCCGTATTCACTTGAACATTTAAAAAATGATCATCGCTTGCCCAATCAATATCTGCAAACACATTTGATGTTGTACCTTCTCCTATATTTACAATAATGAGTCCATTAGCATCTGTGGTTACCGTATGTGATTCTTGATAAACATTGGTTTGTGCTGCACCTTGCTGAATGATAAATTGTACGACTATAAGGTCGTTTGCAATGACGTTACCAGAATCGTCTTTTATAATAGCCTTGTAGTTAATGTTTTGTTGGGCAAAGCTTGACAATAAACTAAATAGAATAATAAATACTGTAATATATGCTTTCATAATATTTGACTTTTAATTAATTGACATTTCTATATTAACTTTTACAGTTTATATATAATAAATTGGAAGGTTGTTGTGACTTGTGTGCCACTAGCATCAAAAATTCTGACATTAAGATCTGCATCGCTATCTCCATTACCATCAGAAATAACTGTACTAGCTGTTCTAGGTGAAGTAGAAATTGGCGTAATTAAACAAACGGTATTACCATAGGATAATGATTGTGTCCCATTGACATCAATAACAAAGACATTGCCACTAAGAAAAGCGGTGAAATTACCTGTACCACTTAAAACATTTCCGGTAGATTCTACTATGCCATAGGCAATTGGTATCAAATTAGCATTTCCTGTTGTAGCTGTATGAATTTCTTCTGTATTAATGACATCAGCATCCATTATATCAGTAGTTATTTCTTCGGTGACCTCTAAAGTGCCATTAATACGTATTAAATCGGTGTCAAATTCACCATATATAAGCGGATTACTTGTTTGACCATTATGTATGTATAATTTGTTATCACCATTTGGAGGAAATTCACCTGCGCTATTACCAATAAAAATATTATTGCTTCCAATGTTACCAGCCCCTGCACTGTGACCTATAGCTACATTATTATTTCCTATTATATTATTACGAAGTGCGTAACTTCCAATAGCGACATTATGATCACCAGATGTATTCTTATTCAGTGTTAAGTGTCCTAAACTTGAATTTTGATTATCACCATCATCATCATTCCCTGCACCATTACCAAGAAATATAGAAGCACCTATAGAGTTTTGAGGATCTGTTTTACCATCTGATAAGTCATCTATTCTAGTGGCTGAGTTTACATCTAAATATTCTTTAGTTATTAATGCTTTATCATCTGTTATTTCTGCCAAATCAAAACTAGGCGCAGTGATGGTTCCATTTTTTAAAACGATTAGGGCATTACTTCTTGCATCAAACGTTGCTCCATTACCAATAGTAAAAAGTCTATCGGTAGGATTCCATTGGGTTTCTCCATTTAGTCCAATTGTATATTGTTGGTTATATGAACCTAGAGTTGTTTCTGCAAGTGATTGTGCAAAACTATTTATTCCAACTGCAAATGAAGACTCTCCTAACGCGTGATTGTTATTGCCTATTGCAAAAGAATATTCACCACTAGCTACGGAACTATAACCCATTGCAGTTGAATAAGGACCAGACGCTTGGGTACGGAGTCCTGAAGCAAAAGAATGATTGTTTGTAGCTCCTCTATCTGTTACACTTCCATACTGATAACTTAAATCAACCGCCTGAATGCCAATAGATCCAAACAAAGATCGATCACGTCCTTTTAATCGCCAACCAATACCATTACCTTCGTCTAGCGCTTCTAAACCAGTTACATTAGCTGCAGATAAGGCATAAGGCACAGCCATAAACTGAGTGGTACCCAAATCTGTTAAACCAGTCCCTGTATCTATCTGAACATTAAGAAAATGGTCGTCTGCACTCCAATTGATACTTGAAAAATCATCAGAAGTAGTACCTTCTCCAATATTTACAATAATGAGTCCATTAACATCTGTGGTTGGTGTATGGGTTTCTTGATAGACATTGGTTTGTGCTTCACCTTCTAAAATACTAAACTGAATTTGAATTAAATCGTTAGCAACCACACTGCCAAAGTCATCTTTTATTAAGGCTTTGTAATTAATGCTTTGTTGAGCATATGTTGCTAATGAAATTAATAATGCTAGAAGTGTGAGTTTTCTTTTCATGTGATTCCTTTTTGTATTAATAAACTTGCTGGTTTTTTAGTTTATTTTTTTATCAGTTTTCGATGAGTTGTATGACCATTAGATGTATTAATCAACCTAATGAGATACATACCTTCTTGTAGATTATTCAGATTAGTTATTTTTAATTGTGTGCTTTCTAATGTTTTAATCGTGTTTATGATTTCCTTTCCGTTTAAATCGTATAAGATGATTTGGAATCTGTTGTTTAATAATTTGTTTGGAATTACAAACGTTACCTCTTGGTTGAATGGATTTGGAAAACTTGTAATAGCCTCTAATTCATTTTCTACTATTGTTAGAGTTGGATCATCTACAGTTACCGTTGCTGTACATTGTACACTGTTACCATGAAAGTCTGTAATTGTTAATGTTACTGTATTTTCTCCAACATTTGATGAATTAAAACTTGAAGGGCTGACTTCCATAGTATCAATACCACAACTATCATACGATCCATTATCAATATCTGTAGCTAATATGGTTGCATTACCTGTTTCATCCAGTTGAATGGTAATATCTTGAGTTAGACACACTGGACTGATCGTGTCCTTGTCATCTTCCATCCCATTACAATTTTCATCAATGTCATTACATTCAATTTCAGTAGCGTCTGGGTTAATCGCATTATTAGTATCATCACAATCTAAACTATTTTCTACATAACCGGTTGGTGTGGTGCAGTCTTGAATCGGATTATTAAAATCGCCATAGTTATCTCCATCTGAATCAGAATAATAGGTGTTTGTTCCAAAAATTGTGATACTGAAAGTTGTGTTATTTGAATTTCCAGAGTCATCAACGGCTGTTATAATAATTTCCTGAGTTGTTCCATGATTACTAATAACCGTTCCTGCTAGAGGTGATTGAGAAATGGTATTTACTGAACAATTATCGGAAATGGTTACCAAACTGGTATAATCAGGAATTGTGAAATCACATCCAGATGTTGGTGTCACATTAAAATCGGACACGGAAGTTAAACTTGGAGGTTCGTTATCTATAACTGTTATAGTAAAATTA
This sequence comes from Flavobacteriaceae bacterium LYZ1037, assembly GCA_003144015.1. Lineage (GTDB taxonomy): Bacteria > Bacteroidota > Bacteroidia > Flavobacteriales > Flavobacteriaceae > Xanthomarina. The sequence goes on from QFWS01000009.1 coordinate 10,524, forward strand.
TCTGAATACGAATTGTTGCTACCATCAGTCACAACATACGTTATTGTAGTAATTCCTAAAGGAAACGTGCTGCCATTTGTTAAACCTATCGTTTGAACAAAACTCATAACTGAACAGTTATCTGTAGCTGTTGGTTCTGTCCAATTTACTATTGCTCCACAAACTCCTAAATCGTTATTAACAGATATGTTTGAAGGTAATCCTACTATACTAGGGTTTTCGGTGTCTGAAATAGTTATTAATGTTACATCAGATACTGAGTTTCCAGAACCATCCGTATTTGTATAAGTAATAGTAGTTTCGCCTAATGGAAAGGTATAAGTACCTATTTGCCCTGATCCAATATCACTTATAGCTCCTGACATTATCCACGATAAATTACTTTGACAATTGTCAGCTAAAGTTGCATCTGGAATTATTAAAGTAGCGCTACAGTCTCCGTTTGAAGTATCTGTATTTATATTTCCTGCCGAACTAATACTTGGTGCAATAGTATCTTCAACCGTTACAATAGCTGTTTCGGTAGCAGAATTATCACTGCCATCTGTAACGGTTAACACAACTGTATTTTCTCCTAGATGGCTACAATCGAACGTCGTGATATCAGTATCGAAAGTTAAAGGACCACAAGCATCTGTTGAGCCATTATTTACAGCATCTTCAGCTATAGTTGCATTTCCATTAGCATCTAATTGAATGGTTATGTTTTGGGTAATGATAGTTGGTGCTATAGAATCTTCAACTATTACAATAGCTGTTTCGGTAGCAGAATTATCACTGCCATCTGTAACGGTTAACACAACTGTATTTTCTCCTAGATAGCTACAATCGAACGTCGTGATATCAGTATCGAAAGTTAAAGGACCACAAGCATCTGTTGAGCCATTATTTACAGCATCTTCAGCTATAGTAGCATTCCCATTAACATCTAATTGAATGGTTATGTTTTGGGTGATAACTACAGGTACAGTTTCATCAATAACCGTAACTGTGCTTACACAACTATTTGTATTTCCATAAGAATCGGTTGCAGTAAAAGTAACATCGTTTTCACCTAAATGAGAGCAATCAAACGCACTTATATCAATTTCCGACAGAACGATTCCACAGTTATCCGTTGAAGCCGAACCTACATCATCAGCAGTAATAGACCCATTTCCGTTAGCATCTAACACCACTTGAATGTTTTCGCAAATAACATTTGGAGGAGTAATATCACCTATAAGACCTTGCAAAGGTGTCATATTAAAAATAGGATCTTCCTCCGTACCATTATACTCGTATATATTGACATAATAATTGGTTAATTGTTGCAATAAATTAGGTGGAGCCAATTCTCCTGAACCTTTAAAAACAATAAAACCATTGCCAATAGCATCTCCAAAACCATAATCAAAACTTGCAGTATAATTTGTCGCATTTACTGGTGTCGTGTTTAAAAGCGATTCGCTTAAAATAACGATACGGCCTTCGCCATTTCCACCAATCCAATCTAATATCACATCACTATCACAAGGAGGTGTGTAATTTAAGTCACTACAAATAACTGTTGGTGGATTAGGTGTTGCTTGTGAAGCTGTACTTCCAGGTGTTAGATACAATTCACCATTTTGATTGATGGCATATTCAAAGAAAGCAAAATGATAATTGGTTGATAAATTTAAATCTGATAGCTGAAATTCATCGTCTGTACCATTGTATACCACAAAATTATTTGTGCCTATTTCTTCTCCGACACCAAAACTACCATCAGCCAAATAAGTTGTAAAATCTGATGGTTCTACATCAACTGGCGTGCCTTCTTTAGCAACAACTAAACGTGAAGAACCATTTCCTCTAGTAAATTTAACAAGCATAGAGGTCGCTCCAATTTCTTCAAATTCAATATTAGAGACTTGAATGGTTGGTCTTTCTCCATAAGTTTCGGCTTCAAACGTATATCCAGGTCTTAAATAGGCTTTTCCAGAGCTTCCATTATATTCAAAAAGCGCAAAATGATAATTAGTTCCTGGTTGTAAATTATACACATTATCTGAAATGGCTGTTCCACCATACAAAACGTAATTTCCAGTTCCTATTTCATAATTTGAATTTCCATAACCTCCACTAAAGTTGCTATAACTCACTAAATCTTGTGGTTCTACATCAACTGGATTATTTGCACGTGCAATAAGTATACGTCCAGAACCATCGCCATTAGTCCAATTAACATTAAAGGATGTTGTGGTTTTACTATTAATAAAAATATTATTTGTTTGTACTGTTGGATAAGAAACTGTTGCCTGACTTGTTTCGTAAACCGGATCTCCATTAGCATCATTGTTTACTAAATAATAGGTATTTGTACCAGAGCCATTATACTCAAACACTTTAAAATGATAGGTTGTATGTGGTTGTAAATTAGTAAGTGTATGACCTATGTTACCATTACCATTAAATACTACAAACTCATCGGTTGCCAATTCATAACCAGTTCCAAACGCTGTATTAGCAGTATATTCAAATCCATCTATGGGAACTGCTGTTACTGGGCTTCCTAGTTTAGCAATCACGAGTCTTTTCTCACCATTTCCTCTTTGGCTACCACTTAAATAAAAATTAAACCTATTACCATCTATACCATTAAAAGTCATGGTATTAGCGTTGATTGTTGGATAGGATTGCGTAATTTGATTAGCAATTGCGCCTGGGATTGGATTGATTGTTGAAGATGAAGTTAAATATAGCTTTCCGTGGCTCCCATTATATTCATAAAGTGCAAAGTGGTAAGTAATGTTGGGTTCTAAATTGAATAAATCAACACTTGTTCCACCTCCAGCATATAATACATAATTACCTGTGCCTATTTCGTAAGTCGAAGTACCAAAACCACCACGATAATTATTATAATTCACTAAATCTTGTGGTTCAATATCTACTGGACTATTGGCTCGTGCAACAAGAATACGACCAGCGCCAGAACCATTGGTCCAACTAACCGTCATACTACTACCTAATACATTGTTAAAAGTAATATTACTAGCTTGTGTGACAGGATAACTAAGGGTGGATTGACTAGTCTCAAAAACAGGATCTCCATTACTATCATTTGTTGTTAAATAATATGTTTCTGTACCGGTCCCATTATACTCATACACTTTAAAATAATAGGTTGTATATGGCTGTAAATTAGTTAGTGTATGACCTATGTTACCAGTACCACTAAATACCACAAACTCATCGGTTGCCAATTCATGGCCGGTTCCAAACGTTGTATTAGCAGTATATTCAAATCCATCTACGGGAACTGCTGTTACTGGGCTTCCTAGTTTAGCTATCACGAGTCTTTTCTCTCCATTGCCTCTTTGGCTGCCACTTGAATAGAAATTAAACCTATTGCCATCTATACCACTAAAAGTCATGGTATTGGAATTAATTGTTGGATAGGCATTTGTTATTTGACTAGACGTGGTTCCAGGAATTGGATTGATTGTTGAAGATGAGGTTAAATATAACTTTCCATTACTTCCATTATATTCAAAAAGTGAGAAATGGTAGGTAATGTTGGGTTCTAAATTGAATAAATCAACACTTGTTCCACCACCAGCATATAATACATAATTACCTGTGCCTATTTCGTAAGTAGAAGTACCAAAACCACCACGATAATTATTATAATTTACTAAATCTTGTGGTTCAATATCTACTGGGTTATTGGCCCGTGCAACAAGAATACGTCCAACACCAGAACCATTGGTCCAGCTAGCTGTCATGCTACTGCCCAATACATTACTAAAAGTGATATTACTTGCTTGAGTGACAGGGTAGCTAAGGGTGGATTGACTTACCTCTAGAACTGGGTCTCCATTACTATCATTTGTTTTCAAATAATAGGTATTTGTTCCTGAACCATTATATTCATATACTTTAAAATAATACGTAGTATATGGATTTAAATTAGTTAGCGTGTGACCAATATTACCTGTACCACTAAATATTACAAATTCATCTGTAGCTAATTCATGACCAGCTCCAAATGAAGTATTCCCTGTATATTCATAACCATCTACTGGAATAGCTGTTACTGGACTTCCAAGTTTAGCTATTACTAGTCTTTTTTCTCCATTTCCTCTTTGACTACCACTAGAATAAAAATTAAACCTATTACCATCTATACCACTAAAAGTCATGGCATTGGTGTTAATTGTTGGATACGCAAGGGTAATTTGGTCAGCAATAGCTCCTTGAGTTGGATTGGTTACAGATGTAGAAGTTAAATAGACTTTTCCGTTACTTCCATTATACTCATAAAGCGCAAAATAATAGGTCGTGTTGGGCTCAATATTAAAGATGTTAACACTTGTTCCCCCACCAGCATATAACACATAATTACCTGTACCTATTTCGTAAGTACCATTCCCGAAACCTCCACCATAACTATTATAATTCACTAAATTTTGTGGTTCAACATCTACAGGGCTATTAGCTCGTGCAATAAGAATACGTCCAGTACCAGAACCATTAGTCCAACTAGCTGTCATGTTACTGCCCAATACATTACTAAAACTAATATTACTAGCTTGAATTGAAGGATTAGTAAGTGTGGCTTGATTACTTTCAAGATAACTGGATGTTAAATATTCCGTTGAAAAATCACTCCCATTAAACTCAAAAATCTTAAAATAATAGGTTATTGAATGTGTTAACCCCGTTATTGTAAAATTATTAGAAGTTCCTTCATAAACAACAAATTCACCTGGTGCAATCTCATTTCCTACACCAAAAGTACCAGCAAGGTAGTCCGTTCCATCAATAGGAATAGCAGTAACTGGAGTATCTGCTTTTACAACCATAATCCTTTTTGCGCCATTCCCTCTTGTAAAATTCACACTAAAACGGTTCCCATCAACACCTGAAATAGACAAATTACTAGAAGGTGTCGTTGGTGCTTGCGCAAAAACACAAGTTGACCATAAACTAAACAAGCTTAATAGTACAATAAATGGTATTGATTTTAAAGTGGTTAGTCTTTTCATAATAATTATTTTAAAGTTGTAATATAAAATGAGTTTATGATGAAAAGTCAGCCAAAACTCTTTCATGTTAATGTTGAAACCTGAAACTTTAATAGGTTTAAATGTTCTTTAAGGTAAAGCTTATAATTAATTGAGTTACAATTAAAATTATTGTCTCACCCATTTCTGGATATTACCTGCTCCACTGTTGTTTACATCAATTCTTAAAGTATCTGCAGGGCCTAATTCCATTTCAGCTGGATAATAATTATCATCACTACCTAATTCTTCATATATAAAACTATTACCATCTAAAGCATAAATATCTTTCCATTTAATATCATCAATATTAAAATCTGATAATGCAGCATCTGTCACTGTTCCTGTAACTTCATCCACTTCAATTACAATTCCGTTATTAACAGGGTTATTGCCTCCAACACGAATCCATTCGCCTTGCAAGACTTCCAAATACACACTTTGAGGTGTGAAATTAGCCTGACGTACCCATTTTTGTATATTTCCTGCTCCTGAATTATTTACATTGACGCGTAAAGTATCGTCCACTCCAAATTTTATAGTTGCAGGATAGTAATTATAGTCGCTTCCAAGCTCTTCATGTGTGTAATTTCCAGAACCTTGCCCGACAATATTATACCATTTAATGTCTCCAATCATAAAACCTGATTGTTGGGGATCTGTAATTTTCCCCAAATCTGTATTGACATTAATTTTCATGCCATTATTGACAGGGTTATTCCCTCCTATTCTAATCCAATCTCCTTGTAAATCATCCAATGGATATGTTTGTTGTTGCTCTTCCTCATTAGGATCAAGAGAATCTGTCGTACAAGACACAGCTAAAATTGATAGTAGTGCCATAAATAATGCTAAATGAGTATTTTTTTGTAATGTTTTCATAAGTGTATTATTTTAATTGTTTACATGAATTTTTTATAATCTTTTGTGTTTAATGAAAAATCAGTTTCATCCAATGCCACACATGTCATTTTTAGTGTTTCTGGTTTCTTTTTTGTGGTTACAGTCATGTCCATTTCAAGCATTAAACCATCCACATCTTTCATCCATTCTTGATTGGGATTGTTTTTATTATCCATATTATAAAAGCCTTTTGGAAACGTAATATCTGCTTCTTTAGTAATCCAAAAACTTCCGTGAAAATCTTTACTAGTAACTTTATATTCTCTACAGGTGTAGTTAAGTATGATTTTAGTATTGTTAGTTTTTTCAATTTTTACATCGTTATTAGACGATTGATCGTCGTCCACAAAGTCGTTTAGATTTAAAGATGTGGACATCAGCATTTTTCTTCCGCCAGCCTCGGTAAACATAAACATGGTTGCTTTATCTAAATCCATAACGTTTACCATGGTGCTGGCATTTTCAATAGTGTTACCAAAATAATTAGCATCTTTAGCTAAGTAATACGTGAAGGTTGTTTTGTATTTATCACTTTCCATTTGCATCACATATTTATGTGAAAAATTATAGATGCTTTCTGGAGTTTTATTATTTGTAGTTTCAGCCTCTTTTTTAGAAGGTTTAGATTTTTTAGAATTATTTCCTTCAAAAACGGAGTCGAAAGCTTTATCTGTTTCTTTTTGGGCCTTTTGCTCTACTTTTCTATCCAAAGCTCGTTCTGCAGAGTTTGCTGCTTTATTAGCCAATCTATCAAAGATTTGCGCCTTTGCTGTAAATACGCAAAAAACACAAATAATGATTGTTAGTATATTTTTCATAATATCTGTTTTTTTTTTAATTGTTTCAAGTTTTTTTTATTAATAATAAATGCTACAAGTCCATAGAGAAACTATCTGCCTGTAGCTTTTAAATTGTTGTATTTTCATTTGATAATCTTAACCGATTTAATGACTTTATTATTTAATAAAATCTTAAGTTCATATTGCCCGTTTTTAAGATGGTCGATGTTTAAATAAATTTTATCGTCTTCTTCTTTTTGGCTGTTTGAAATACTTTTCATTCATCTATTCTTTAAGGAGTGATAAATGTATAGGAGAGTTCAACCTTTGAATACCAGATATGTTTCAAAAGTTAGAAGATATGTTTCAGAAGCTTTAAATTTCCTTATTTATTAGGAATTCGAGATGTATTCGCTTGGAGTTGTATTGTATGTGTCCTTAAAACATTTTATAAAATATGAAGGTGTGTTGAATCCAACTTGATAGGCAATTTCAGATACCGTAGCATCCGATTTTTTAAGAAGTTCTACTGCCAGTTTTAATCGTTGAGAACGTATAAACTCACTAGTTGTCATTCCTGTAATGGCTTTTAATTTTCGGTGTAGTTGTGTTCTACTTACATGCATGTATTTGCTAAAAGCATCGCTTGTAAATTCAGAATTGGTAATATGTTTATCTAAAACTAATTGCATTCGTTTTAAAAACTCTGCTTCTGTAGAGGTAATAGCCAATTCTGGATTAATACTTAAGGTTTTACTGAAATGTTTTTGAAGTTGCTGCCTACTTTCTATAAGTTTTTTAACTCTAATTTTTAATTTTTTGCTATTAAAAGGTTTTGTAACATAGGCATCTGCTCCAATTTTAAGTCCTTCAATTTCATTTTCTTCACCTACTTTTGCTGTTAGTAAAATAACTGGAATATGACTGGTAAGTTCGTTAGTTTTAATAGCATGGCATAATGCGATACCATCTTGAACAGGCATCATAATATCGCTAATAATAATATCTGGCAGGTTTTTTTGTGCTTTTTCCTCACCAATTTTACCGTTTGCAGCCTCAATAATTTGATAATCTGTTTTAAAGGTTGAAACGATGAAAGTACGAATATCGGTTTCATCTTCTACAATTAAAACTGTTGGCTTATCTGTATTTATATTTTTATTATTGTCTGAAAATTCAGGACTGTTTGGTTCTTCTGTATTAAGAATTAATTCTGTTTCATTAAAAGCCGTTTTATTAACTGGTAGCGATATGGTAAACTGAATTTTATTATCGTCAATATTATTTGCAATAATGGTACCCTTTGATAATGTAACTAAATCTCTAACTAATGCCAAGCCAACACCTACACCTTCAGATAATGTATTATCCTGATAAAAACGTTGGAATAATTTGCTTAAATCTGTTTTGCTTACATGTTGTGTTTCATTAATTATAGATACAACCAGCATGCCTTCTTGTTTATTGGCTTCAAACTGAATAACACTCTCCTTTGGCGCATACTTTACAGCATTAGATAATATGTTTGAAATAACTTTTTCTATAATATCCTTATCGTACCAAACCAGGTCTAAATTCTGAATTTTAGATTTTATTTCCGTTTCATTTTTATTTGCCTTATACTGAAATGCGCTAACTATTTGTTTTAACAATACTCCTAGATTGCCTTGTGAGACTTTTAGTTTAATCTGTCCAGAATCTAACATGGATAAGTCCAGCATCTGATTGACAAGTTTAAGTAGTCTATCTGCATTTTGTTTGATCAATGACAATTCTTTTTTATCGGATTTTGAAAGTTCTGGTTTAGCCAATTGGTTATCAATAGGTCCCGAAATTAGTGTTAAAGGCGTTCTAAATTCGTGTGAAATATTCGTGTATAATTTTGTTTTTAATTCGTCTAATTTTTTTAAACGTGCTGTTTCTTCATGCTCTAATCGTAATTGATTTTTAATGTGCCAACGCCACTTCAAATAATTATAAAGACTTAAAATAAAAATTATAAATAATAACAGATAGGTAATTTTAGCCAACGTATTTGCATACCAAGGTTCTAAAATTGTAAAAGAATACGTATCTGGATTGGTGTTCCAAACACCATCATAATTGCTTGATATTACTTGAAATTGATAATTATTGGGTGGTAAATTGGTATAATGCGCTTTATTATTATTTCCAGATGAAATCCACTGTTCGTCGTTATTAATTAATCGGTATTGGTATTGATTTCTTTCTGGTTGCGAAAAATGTAGCGATGAAAACGTAAAAGTAATGGTGTTCTCGTTATATTTTAATTTTAAATGGTCTTCTAATTTTCTTTTTTTGTTATAAACCTCAAAATTAGTAATGACTGTTTTTGGCTTTGTTGGATTAAATTCTAATTGATTTGGGTTAAACCAATTTAAGCCTTCTAAACCACCAAAATATAACGTGCCATTGGCATCTTTAAAATAGGCTCCTGTATTAAATTCAAAAGCTTGCAAACCGTCGTAATTACTATAATTCTCTAATGTTACATCTTGATTTTCAATATGAAATTTTGAGATTCCCTTATTAGAACTCAACCACAAATCCCCTTGATTATCTGGTAAAATACCATAAATAACATTGTTTGGCAACCCTTGTTCTTTGGTATAAGTTGTGACTTTTTTTGTAGAAATTTGATATTTAATTAAACCATTCCCATTGGTGCCTATCCAAAGGATGTCTTTATTAAAATATAAAGATTTTATTGGGTTTAAAACAATCTTAATGTCTTCTATAGAATTTGTATTGGTGTCTAATCTAAATACGCCTGCATCTTCTGTTCCAATCCAAAATGTATTTAAACCTCCTTTTTCAATGGTACGAATGTTATTTGATGTTAAATTTGAGTTTTCCTGATTGAATTGTTTTATAATTCCTTTTTCAGGATCAAATAAAATCAGGCCATTATTCCTAGTACATAACCATAACTTTCCTTCTGAAGCTTCATATATTTTCCAAATAGTAAACGACGCTATTTCTGAAAAAGAAACAATGTCTCCTGTCTGAGTTACTTTTTGAAGTCCATGTGTTTGATGTCCAATCCATAAATCTTTATTATAGTACAACAAGCTCATAATCCGGTTGCCGCTTAAATTCGAATTATCGGTTGTAAACGTAATAGGTTCTTGATTATTAGTGTTTATTTTTGTGAGTCCTTTTCCTGAAGTTCCTAACCAAATATCAGCATCATTTACTGCAATAGCACGAATTACATCAACATGAATATCTTTAGGCATTTGATTATTAGTCAACACATTAAATTTCACTAAATATTCATCAAAATAACTTAATCCTGCACCATCTGTGCCCAACCAAATGGTTCCTGTAAAGTCTTTAAACAAACACAAAACATCATTATAATGCAAAGCATATGGATCGTTTTTATTAGCTAAAAAATGCTGTATGGTTTCTTGTTCAAAATCAATAATAAAAAGCCCTTGTCCATAGGTAGCCAACCATAATTTTTGATATTTATCAACTAATACATCTTGTATCATTAGATTCGTAGGCAAAACATCTGTTGAAAAACCTTTAAATTGTTTAAAAGCATCATCCGTTTTATGCTTTACAAATAAACCATCGCTAAAGCTGCCTAAATAAAGTGTTTCATCTATCGATAGAGCCAAGGAGCTAAAATTAGTGTCTTCAAAACCTGGAATTTGTTTAAAGTTATAGGCGTCCCCTTCAATGGTTAAAACACCTTTTGAAGTTGCTGCTAATTGATGCTCCCCATATTGAATAATATCGTAAGTATCTATTGTTTTATCTTTAGTTTGAAGCAACTGGATAGTATCTTTAGATTGATTATCAATCTTAAACAAACCACTTCCATAGGTTCCAATAAAATAATCTAAATTCTTATTTTGAAAAACAATACTTGAATTTTTAAACGTATTAAAAACTTTAAAACTATCTGAAGTTATATCATATTTTTGAAGAATTCCGGAATTACTGATAATCCAAAGTGTACCAGATTTATCTGTGTAAATTTTTCCTAACTTACTAAATGTTGGCCGTGTAACATCTTCAAATTGAATGTTGTAATGTGTAAACTCTCTCCCATCATATTTATTTAATCCATCTTGTGTAGCAAACCACATAAAACCCAAACTATCTTGAGCTATACTAACAACACTATTTTGTGAAAGACCTTGAGCAACTGTTAACTCCCTAAACGCTACTTGCTTATTACTTTGCGCAAAAGCAACACAAGAAAAACAACATATAAAAAGTATTCTAAAGTAATTCATCAATTAAGAGTTAATTACTTAAACATACTAAAAAAACTGTTGATAAAAAAAGTTATAAAACAGAAGTGAATATAGCAGTCATTAATTGTGTATTATTTTTCATTTTTATAGAGGCTAAAAAAATTTTATTATGTAGAGAACATTCCAGCTTTTAAAATGATTTGTTAGAACAATATTAAATACTTTACTATTAATCATGTACATTAAAAACTTTAAATAAGCCTTTACTTTTTGAGTTAGGAACCTCTGAAATAAATGCATATTTACCTGGTTTTAGATCGGCATAAAAATAACCTGTACTTCCTGCAGGCATGTCGTTAACACCTCCTAAAAAGATCACCCCTTTAGGAACTGGTGTTATTAACCCTTTTGGGTCTGACCAATCCAGCCATGCTTCTAAAGTATCTTCATTGGCAGTTTCTTCTAACTTTACTAGATTGACATCGTGCCAAATAAAATTTTCATGTGGTTTTTGGTCTTTTACAAAAACAGAAAAAATGTGTTTCCCTTTAGTTATAGGCTTATCATAACTGATACCATCTTCACCAGAAAGTGTTATGTTAATGTTTGCTTCTGGAGGTAAGTGATCATTCACTTCATCAGTTACAATAATAGGTTTTGCCATTCCCATGGCTGAATGAAATGTGCCATTTGGCATTTTTACATAACATTCCATGATATAATAGCCAGGCTCTAACTTAATTGTTGTTATAGCAGTATGTTTAGGCGCTATTAAACCAACACCTCCACTAAAAACAATATTAAAATACCATTGTGGCAATGCGCTAAAAGCAGCAAACCCTTCTTCAGATTTCCCTTGATTTATTAAATCCATGCCTTTTACAAATACTGGCACAACATCAGTAATCGTGTTTTCTATCGTTTTGCCTTCAGGGTATTTATCTAATAAAAAGAAATGTGTTTCGTTAGAGAGATTTTGGTACTTAAACGTATTCCACCCTGAAGAAATGGTATCTACCGACTGAAATTCCATGCTTCTAGTAATGACATCGATAACAATTGAAGCTTCAGTTACAACTTCTTTTATCTCAACCTGAGGCTCTAAAATAGATTCTACTTTTTTTTCGTTTTTGCAATTGTAAACAAAAAGAACGACTAGTAAAAAAAGGAGTTTTAATATATTTTTTTTCATTTTTACTCTATTTTTTAGTTTTTAACTAATTTCACATGAGTATTTGAGGTGTTTTTCTCTAAAGCTTCTACTCTATCTAAAAGTGTTTGTAAAACTACCGCTTGGTCTGTACTAGCTTGGTTTTGGTTTGCTAGTAAAGTTTTTAGTTTTATATTTTCTTCTGATAGTGATTTGACTTCCTTCTTTAATTCTTGTATGGCTTTTATAGCTACCACTCCAAATCCTGAATAATTAAGTTGATAAAGGTCAACTTCTTTATTGTAATTCACCAATTCTGGGTAAATTGACTCTACATCTTGGGCAACAAAACCAATTTGTGATTGGTTATTTTTATCGGTATTATAATGATAGGTTAAGGGCTTTAACTGCATAAAATTTTGCCAGTTAAAATACAGGTCTTTAAAATTGTCTTTAACGCGTCTATCAGACAAGGCAGAATACACACCGGAAGTGCTGTTAAAAGAACCTACTGGATTGGTATTACCACCAGCTTTAGAATACAAATAAAGGGAACCGTTACTATTAAGCGTATAAAAACGCCACCAATTTTTGTTAGCACCTTTGTTTAGTAATTTAAACCCATTCTCAGTCCCTCCATTATCATGATATACTTGAAAATCTGTAGTAGGCTCTTCATTATGTTTACCTACAGATGTATAACCATTTTGTAAAACCGTGATTACATTGCTGCGATCTGCTGTACCAGTACCATTTCCTACTTGAAACAATGTTTGAGATGATATATTAGCGTCATTATACCTGCCTATTACTGTAGAATAATAATCGTCTGCTATGGTTCCATATCCAAATGCCATAGAATTACTTGCTGAAGCATTTGCATACACCCCTATAGCTACAGAGTTTTCTCCAGCAGCATCAGAATTAAATCCGAACGCCATTGAACCATATGCTGAAGCATTTGCGTAAGTTCCCATTGCAATTGAACTAATCCCAGTTGCACTTGGCTCATTACCTATTGAAAATGAATTAATTCCCAATGCTCCGTTTGTGTCTGAAGCATAAAAAGAGTAACTTAAATCAACAGCATTCGATCCTATATTTCCATATTTTTCAGGATCTCTACCTTTTAACCTCCAACCTATACCATTACCTTCATCTATAGCTTCTAAACCAGTTGCTGTTGATGCATTTACTTCTAAATACTCTTTAGTAATTAGCGCTTTATCATCAGTAATTTCTGAAATATCTAAACTTGGAGCAGTAATAGTACCATTTGAATCTATGTTAAAAGCATTACTTCTAGTACTCGTACTGCCACCATTACCAACTTGAAATAAAGACGTTGTAGATGTTGTATTATCGTTAAATGTTCCCACAACTGTTGAATATATATCATCTGCTATTGTTCCCCGTCCCATTGCTGTGGCACTTCTACTAGAGGCATTTGTTGTTTCCCCTATTGCTGTTGAATTTATTCCAGAAGCTACTGTAAAAGATCCTATTGCAGTTGAAGTTGAACCAGATGCTAATGTACCGTAACCCATAGCTGTAGAATAACTTTCAGATGCAGTCGTTTGAAAACCCATAGCTGTAGAAACATCATTAGACGCAATTGTTTCTCTTCCCATTGCTGTGGAATAATCTCCAGAAGCATTATTAATCATACCTAATGCTGTTGACGTATTTCCTGAAGCAATAGCTCTTCTTCCAACAGCAAATGAGTTATTACCTGTAGCACCATTAGTTGTAGAATTGATATCGCTAAATGAAACATCAATACTATTCAATCCTATACTACCATAATTGTTAGAATTCCTACCTATCATTCTCCAACCTATGCCATTCCCTTCATCTAAAGCTTCCAAACCTGTAGGATTACTACCAGAACCACCTCCAGAATAGTTAGCATCTGCAAACTCTTTAGTAATTAAAGCTTTATCATCTGTTATTTCTGCTATGTCGAAGCTTGGTGCTGTAATTATCCCATCATTATCAACCACAAAAGCATTAGATCGATTATTGGTATTTGTACCATTCCCTATTTGAAAAAGAGTATTACTTGCTGTTGTGTTATCATTAAAAATTCCCAACACCAAACTATTTTGATCATCGGCTATGGTACTGCTTCCAAATGCTGTTGAGTATGGAGCTGATGCTGTTGTATAAAAACCAGCTGTTGTTGAAAATAACCCCGATGCTGTGGTTACATTTCCCATAGCTGTTGCATATTGTCCAGACGCAGTTGAATTATAGCCCATAGCTACCGATCCATTACCTGCTGAAGTGTATTGACCCATGGCAACTGATCCTGTGCCATAAGCGCCAAGTCCTGCGTCATAACCTGCATCTCCTCCATAACTTAAATCGACTGCTCTATTTCCAATATTATTATAATATGTAGCATCTGTACCTACTATTCGCCAACCAATACCATTACCTTCATCTAGAGCTTCTAAACCAGTAGCATTCCCACCAGAACCCGAAGTTTCGGCATAAAGTGCATAAGGCACTGCCATAAATTGTGTAGATCCTAAATCTACCAAGCCAGAACCAGTATCTATTTGTACGTTTAAGAAATGGTCGTCTGTTCCCCAGTTTATAGAAGAAAAGTCATCCGATGTAGTGCCTTCACCAATATTCAGAACGATTAATCCATGAGCATCTGTTGTTGGTGCATGAGTTTCTTGGTAAACGTTTGTTGTTCCTTCTAAAATAGCTAATTGTACGTCTATGGTTTGGTTCGCTATGACATTGCCTAAATTATCTTTTATGATGGCTTTGTAGTTTATAGCCTGTTGTGCAAAACTTATTACTGAAATTAATAAGGTGATGAGTAATGTGATGAGATGTTTCATAACTTTATGTGTTACTTGTAGATGTTATAATTAATTTATTGAATAGATTTATTAATAAAAACCCTCTCTAAGCGGTAATGATTCAAGTAGATATCTAATGTTTAGTAAAAGTAGAGGTAAACAAATAAGAAGTATAACACGTATGTTACAAAAGGTGCAACTATTGTTACATTTAAAATAAAAATTTGAATGTAAGCAGTGACACCTCTATAAAAAAATAATAAAACACGTTTTAGTGCTTTAGTAATTTACGATTGCAAATTCTATTTAAAACACACTGAAATTATGAGGAGAATTTAGTATTAGAATGTTATAAAAAAAACAATTCAATACCATTATATGTAAAAGGTAAAAAATACATGATTCTGTTGCCAGTAGATTAATTGCTAATTTGGAATTTTTAAAGACTATTCTTAATAGCCTCAACCATCTTTTCCAATCGTACTTTAACTTCTGCTTCGGTCCAAGATAATTTTATTAAACAGGAAATGTTTCTTCCAATATAATGGTCTGATTGTTCAAAAGTTTTCGTTTGAAGATAATGAAGTCCGTCTTTCACCTCTTGAGATAAAGGGTACAACGTTTTTAACTTTTTAAGATGTTGCCACTCACGAATATAATGCCAACTATTATCGTAATAATGAAAACAGGCATCTACTCCAGCTTCTTTTAATGCAGCAGACGCTTTTCTGGTTGTTTCTAAATTTGGCAAAAAGAAACTTAAAAACGAATAACTTTCTTCACCTCCTATTGGAACAGTTCTAAAAGTAACCTCAGGAATTGTTGAAAGTCCTTCACGAAAAATGGTATAGTTTTTCTTTTGAATGGCTACAAACTCATCCAAACGTCTTAATTGAGCTAATCCAACAGCTGCATGCAATTCTGAAATTCTAAAGTTATATCCTAAAAACGGGTGGGTTTCTGCACCACGATCATTGCCTTTATGATCGTGACCATGATCTGAAAAATGGTCTGCATGGGTATAGAATTTTTCATTATTTGTTAAGACTGCTCCTCCTTCACCAGCTGTAATAATTTTCACAAAGTCTAATGATAAACAACCCAAATCACCAATACTACCAAGAGGCTTACCATTGTATGTTGCTCCTGTTGCCTGCGAAGAATCTTCTATCAAAAGCAAATGATGCTCTTTACAAATGGCTTGCAATGCATCCATATTTGCCATACTACCACACATGTGTACTGGCATGATGGCTTTTGTTTTTGGAGTTATTGCTGCCTTTACAGCTTTTGGGTCTAATGTTAAGGTATCATCAATATCTACTAAAATAGGAACGGCTCCAAGCATCATGATAGCTTCAAAACTAGCCACAAAAGTAAAGGTTGGCATAATAACTTCATCTCCAGATCCAATACCAGCAGATGCTAATGCTACAGAAACTGCTGCTGTTCCACTAGATACTAACTGAGCATGTTTTACTTGTAATTGATTTTCAAGTTCGAGTTCGAGTTCTTTAGCTTTCCAATGACCATTTCGTATTCCATCAAAACCATAGCGCATTAAAACACCATTGTCTAAAACATCGTTTAATTCGTTTCGTTCTTTATCTCCAAATAATTCAAATCCTGGCATAGTTTCTTTATTAATTTTTAAAATTAAATTAATTATAGTGAATTACAGAGTTTGGTAATTCTTTTCTAACTTTTTTAAAATCGGCAAACATATCATCCTCGTCTCGATAACCAATTGGCAACAATAAAACGGATTTTAATCCTCGTTGTTTTAGCCCTAAAATTTCATCGTATTTTTCAGGAGCAAAACCTTCCATTGGACAAGAATCAATACCTTCCAAAGCACAAACAGTCAACAGATTACCCATAGCTAAATACGCTTGTTTGGTTGCCCATACTTCAATTTCTTCCAAAGGTTTATTTTCAAAATCTGAAATTAAAAAATCTTGAAATGGTTTTAAGATGTTTTTGGGGGTTTGACGTAATTTATGAACCCGATTAAAATATTCTAAAACAAATTCTTCATCTATATTGGTTTCAATACAAAAAACTAGAACATGCGATGCTTGTGCTATTTGTAATTGATTCATGGAATGTTCAACCAACTTTAATTGTAATTTTTTATCTTTTATAACAACCAATTTAATAGGTTGTAACCCATACGAAGTAGCAGTTAAATTAAACGCTTGACAAAGCACACTTAACTTTTCTTCAGGTAAATATTTAGTAGAATTAAATGATTTAGTGGCATATCGCCATTGCAATTGATGTATTATATCCATTTCATTTCAATAATAAGAATAGCAAAAATACTACTTGCATTTTGTTTCAACTAGCAGATAATCAAAATATTCTTTGATCTTTAAAAAATCTTTAAAAATTTTCAGTTTATTTATTTGAAAGAATCAAAAAAGGGTTCTATATTTGCACCCGCAATTAGGGATACCTAATGAGACACTCAAGGAGAAATGGCAGAGTGGTCGAATGCGGCAGTCTTGAAAACTGTTGAGGGTCACACCTCCGGGGGTTCGAATCCCTCTTTCTCCGCTGAAACCCTTGTAAATATTTGATTTACAAGGGTTTGTTTTTTTTGTTACATTTTAGTTGACAGTTTAATTTTAAAAATTAAATCGATTTAGCTGTACAATATTTATCAATCTCTTAATGGTCAATTTTTAAACTTTGTTTACATTTGATGGTTAAATAAATTAATATGAGGAACTCTTTATCATTAATTAGCAAAACAACTTGTGTACTTTTGTTCTTTCTTGTTTATAATCCTATATTTTCTCAAGATATTGAACCAAGACGTTGGACATCCATGCCTTTAGGTAGCAATGCTATTGGTGGTGGGTTTGGCCATGTCTTTGGCGATATTGCATTTGATCCTGTTTTACAAGCTGAGAATGCTACAGTAACCGTAAACTCTTTTGCGTTACAATATGTACGCCCTTTTAGAATTGGCAATAAACAAGCGAGAATTGATGTTCTAATTCCTTATACGTTTGCTAAATGGGAAGGCTTATTAAATGGAGAACCTAAAGAAATCTCTAGAAATGGATTTGCGGATCCTCGATTGAGACTATCACTTAATTTTATAGGACCAAAAGCCATGAGTTTAAAAGAATTACAAGAGTTTTTGAAAGACAATCCTACGTATACAACAGTAGGTGCTTCAATTGCTATTAGTTTTCCGTTTGGACAGTACTATGGTGATAAATTATTAAACATAGGATCTAATACCTTTGTTTTTAGACCACAAATTGGAATGACGCATAATTGGGGAGCTTGGTCTTACGAACTATCTACCTCAGTCTTTTTGTATACTAATAACAACGATTTCTATATTGATAAAACAAGAAAACAAGAACCTCTTTTTGCCATGCAAACACATCTTACACGAAAATTCAAAAAACGCATATGGACAACTGTTAGTTTTGGTTATGGATTGGGAGGTAATTCTATCGTGAATAGACAACATAAAGACGATGAACGTGGAAATTTTCTTGGAGGTCTTTCTGCCGGAATGCCTATTACTAAAAAGCAATCAATTAAATTTGCTTACGGCACAACACTTACCTTAAAAGATGTTGGAGCAAATACAAATGGTTTTATTTTAGGATGGTCTGCCATTTTCTAAAATAAGAATAATTATTTTCGGCACAATAAATGATAATACCTACGTTATAAAAAAAACATATATCTAAATGCAAAAATCCTTTTTCATTTTAGCCTTAATTATTTCCACAATTGGCTATTCACAAAACAATGCTTTTAAAGCTGGTGAAAACTTAACATTTACAGCTTCATATAATATGTCTGGTGTTCTTACAGAGCTTGCTCAAGTAAATATGGTAACTAGCGAGGTTAAAACTTCAAAAGCCACTTTATTGCGTTTGAAATGTACAGCTACAACGTATAGCAAATGGGACAGCTTCTTTAAGATTAGAGATTTATACGAAAGTTATGTTAGTCCTACTTCTGTTAGACCTTATCTTTATAAAAGAGATATTTATGAAGGTGGTTATTCAAAATTTGTTCAGTACAAATACAGTCATTCCAATGGAACTGTTGCTAGTTTAATAAAAAAGAAAAAGAAATCTGGAGGAACTTACGACCAAAATAAAACCTTAAACATATCGAGTAATACCAAAGATATTGTTTCAACTATTTATTATTTAAGAACTTTAGATTTAAAGAATTATTCTGTTGGGTCTTCAAAAACATTAACTGTATTATTCGACAACAAACCTACAGAAGTTGTTTTTAATTATTTAGGCAAAGAATCGATTTCCACTAATATAGGAAGCCAAACGTGTTATAAATTATCTATTTCTATAAAAAATAGCAATGTTTTAAAAGGTAATAACGATAACATTCTTTGGTTGACAGCAGATGAAAACAAAATCCCTGTTTATGCAAAATTTAAAGTAGCTGTTGGTAATGGAGAATTAAAAATTAAATCTGCAACGGGTCTTAAAAATTAAATATTATGAAAAAATTATGTATCGTTTTAGGTCTTATTGCAGCAGTATTAGCACTAATATTATCCGTTTTACCCGTTTCTAATTTGGCGTTTTTCCCTGCCATTGTAGCTTTTATTTTTGCATTAGGTGCTTTCTATTTTTCTAATAAAGAGAATAGCTCAAAAAAAACCGTTCAACTTATCTTTTTATTAACTATCATATCGCTTTCAATCTCAACTTATAAATCCTTATTTAATACTGTTGAAGTTGGTAATACGGAAGAACTACAAGAAAGAGAGCAGAAATCTGAAGAGAATGCCATTGAGGAACTTGAAGGATTAGATTTTGATGAAATGGACCTCGAAGATGTTCCTGTAGATGAAATTGATATTGAAGAAGCTGGTCTTGAAGAACTTGAAATAGAATAAAACTAAAAATAACTTTTCTTTATCAATATTTTTTTAGTTTATTTGAATGATAAGTAAGCTATTTATTAATGAAAGTTTTATTAATTGTTACCGTATTCTCACTTGTAGGTTCTTGTGCTACGTCTAAGTACAGCACAAAAATTGAAACACTTAATAATAATATTAAGATAAACGATAGTACCACTATTAGCAGATATGCTAACACCATTACTGTACCAGAACTAAGAAAACATTTATACAAATATGCAAGTGATGAATTTCAGGGTAGAGGAACTGGAGAAATAGGACAAAAAAAAGCTGCCGAATTTTTAAAAAATTATTATATTTCTGAAGACATCACTTCACCGATTAATGATTCTATATATTTTCAAATCATTCCAAAATCTTATTTTCTTGATGAAACAAAAGCTTCAGAAAATGTTTTAGCATTTATTAAAGGAAATGAAAAACCTGAAGAAGTTGTTATAGTATCTGCCCATTATGATCATCTTGGAATAAAAGACTCCATAATCTATTATGGAGCAGACGATGATGGCTCTGGAACTGTTGCTCTAATGGAAATTGCTCAAGCTTTTAAGTTAGCTTCAATTGAAGGGCATAGACCAAAACGTTCAGTTTTATTTCTTCATTTAACTGCTGAGGAAATTGGTTTAGAAGGCTCAAGATTTTATACAGAAAACCCTATTTTTCATTTAAATAAAACCATGGCCAATTTAAATATTGATATGATTGGAAGAGTAGATAAACATCATGAAGATATAAATCAAGAAAACTATATCTATCTTATAGGAGCAGATAGATTAAGTAAAGAATTACATTTAATATCTGAAAAAGTAAACAATGCATTTGTAAATTTAGAATTAGATTACAAGTATAATGCAGAAACAGATAAAAATCATTACTACTCTAGAAGCGACCATTATAATTTTGCCCAACATAATATTCCAGTCATTTTTTATTTTAATGGCGTTCATGAAGACTATCATAAGCCCACAGATACACCAGATAAAATAAACTACAACTTACTTCAACAAAGAACCAAGTTAATTTTTGCAACCGCTTGGCAATTAGCAAATCGGGAGAACCGATTAATTTTAAATGAAAACTTGTAAAATACCATATTTTGGTGTTAAAGTTTGTTAAATACTCCAAACCAACCTACTTGGTTTGATTATTTTTGTCTGAATACATAACTAAATAGAATTTCAATGAAAAAAGCTTTATTAATTATTTGTTGTACTGGGCTTATTTTTGCTTGTGGTACTCAAAAGAGCGACACAACATCTCAAACAAGCTCAACCGTAGCATCAAAACAATTAGATGTTACTGAATATGCAGAAACGATTACTTCTGAACAGCTCAAAACGGACTTATACATTTATGCTTCAGATGAATTTGAAGGAAGAGGAACTGGAGATCCAGGACAGAAAAAAGCAGTTAATTTCTTAAAAGAAAGATACATCGCATTGGGTATCCCTGCAGCTCAGTCTAATAACGATTACTTCCAAAATGTTCCATTAGAAAAATTAGGAGCACCAGATGTTTCTTTTTCTGTAAACAATAAAGATTATAAAACTGTTGATGATTTTGTTTCAATATCATCTCCAAAAGATGGTTCATTAAATACTAATGAAATAATATATGCAGGATACGGAATTGAAGACGATGCATATTCAAGCTATACAGATTTAGATATCAAAGGTAAAATTGTTTTCATTAAATCTGGAGAGCCTATAGATGCAGATGGAAATTATGTTATTACAGGAACAAAAGAAGGCTCGAAATGGTCTAACTTTAGACAAGCTTATGCTTCTAAAAGAGACATAGCTAAAGAAAAAGGAGCAGCAGCTTTATTAGTATATTATCCTGAAATTTATGCTATGGCAACAGCTCGTTTTGGAGGAGCTAGTGGCGCTATATCTTTAAAAGGGAATGCAGACGACATGTATTACTTTTTAGTCAACACCGATTTAGCAAAAAACATCTTACCAAGCATTGAAGCAGAAGAAAAAAATCAGACTATCAAGATGCCTGTACGTTTAGAATATAAAAATGTTTCTGAACAAATTAGTTCAGAAAACGTTGCAGCCATAATTAAAGGTTCAGAAAAACCAGAAGAATACATAGTTATTTCTGCCCATTTAGATCACGAAGGAATTAAAAATGGAGAAATATACAATGGTGCCGACGATGACGGTTCTGGTTCGGTTGCGTTGTTAGAAATAGCAGATGCTTTTAAAACAGCAGTTAAAAACGGACAAGGACCAAAGAGATCCATTGTGTTTTTACATGTTACTGGAGAAGAAAAAGGCCTTTTAGGTTCTCGTTACTACACAGATATTGATCCTATTTTTCCATTAGCAAATACGGTTGCAAATTTAAATATTGATATGATTGGTCGTGTAGATCCAAAACATGAAGATGGTGATGGGAATTATGTATATTTAATTGGAAGTGATAAATTAAGTTCTGAATTGCATACAATTTCAGAAGAAGTAAACAATAAGTATATGCAAATGGAATTTGATTATACATTTAATGCAGATGATGATCCAAATCGTTTTTACTACAGAAGTGATCATTATAACTTTGCTAAAAACAATATTCCTGTTATCTTCTATTTCAATGGAACTCATGCAGATTATCATAAACCGACAGATACACCTGATAAGATTAGATATGACTTATTACAAAACAGAACAAGATTAATATTCTATACAGCGTGGGAACTAGCAAATAGAGACAATAGAATTGTTGTAGATAAAGCAACTGAATAACAATATTTAGTAGAATAAACCTTAAAAGCTGTTTAAAAAGTATTCTTTTTAAACAGCTTTTTCTTTTAAAAAAATAAATGAATGCTCTTTAGAAGTAGTTGAAATTATAAAAATAAATTACTTTTACAAGTATATTAAACGTACACACTAATCTTATAGAAAAGAATTATAAATGCACATACCCTTATTACAAGACATACTCATTTTATTAGGTTTTTCAGTAGTTATAGTTTTTCTATTGCAACGTGCCAAACTCCCATCTATTTTAGGCTTTTTAATTACTGGAGTTATTATTGGACCTTATGGTTTAAGTCTTGTTAAAGCTGTTGAAGAAGTTGAAATTATTTCTGAAATAGGTGTAATATTATTACTGTTTGTTATTGGCATGGAACTTTCTATAAAAAAATTAGCTTCTATGAAAAAAACAGTTTTCATTGGAGGCTCTTTACAGGTTGGGGTAACTGTTTTAATTGCTGGAAGTTGCTATTATTTTTTAGGGAATACTTGGAACGAATCTGTATTTATTGGTTTCTTGTTTTCACTTTCCAGTACAGCAATTGTTTTAAAAGTGTTTCAAGATAGAAACGAAATGTCTACACTCCATGGTAGAAATGCTTTGGCTGTTCTAATTTTTCAAGATATTATTGTGGTACCCATGATGCTCTTTACTCCTATTATTGCTGGAGAAAGCACCAATGTAACAGCTAGTATATTAACTTTATTATTAAAATCGGTTGTGGTTATTGTTATTACTATTTTAAGTGCTCGTTATGTGGTTCCAAAACTTATGTATGCTATTGCTAAAACTAATAATAAGGAGTTGTTTTTATTAACAACCATAACCATCTGTTTTGCAGTTGCCTTTTTAACCTCTCAGGCTGGATTATCATTAGCATTGGGAGCATTTATGGCAGGACTGATTATTTCAGAATCCGAATATAGCCATCAAGCAACAAGCATCATTTTACCCTTTAGAGAGTTATTTATTAGTTTCTTCTTTATTTCAGTTGGAATGTTACTAGATTTAGATTTCTTTATTCACCATGTTGGTGTTATTATGCTACTGGTTTTGGTGGTTTTAATTGTCAAATCGTCCATTACAGCATTGGCAATTGCTGTATTAAAATACCCATCCAGAACCGTTTTAATAACAGGTTTGTCTTTATTTCAAGTAGGTGAATTTGCGTTTATACTTTCAAAAGTAGGTATCGAATATAACTTATTATCAGCTGAAACCAATCAATACTTTTTAGCTGTTTCTATTGTTACCATGTTGCTCACACCTTTTGTAATCATTTTTTCTGAAAATATTTCAGACCGGTTTTTAAATTCCAAAATAGCTAAAGCTTTAGCTTCAAATTCAAAAGAAAACACTGAAGATGTAAACGCTAATGTAGAAATCGATTTAAGCAATCATCTAGTAATTATTGGTTTTGGAATTAATGGTTCCAATCTAGCAAAAGCATCGCAATTTAGTAACATTCCATATGTAGTGATCGAATTTAATGCTGAAACTGTAAAACGAGAAAAAGCTAATGGCATTCCCATTTTATATGGAGACGCCACGCAACCTCACATGCTGGAAACTGTCAATTTATCGAAAGCACGTTCTGTGGTGGTAGCCATTTCAGATGCCGAAGCAACAAGGACTATAATAAGAAATATTAGAGACATCAGCCACTCGGTGTATCTGGTTGTAAGAACACGCTATGTCAAGGAAATCCCAGATCTTATAGCTTATGGTGCAGACGATGTTATTCCAGAAGAATTTGAAACTTCTATAGAAATATTTTCTCGTGTTTTACACGATTTTTTAGTGCCAGAAAATGATATTTCCGAATTTATTGAACGAATTAGAGCCGATAACTATGGGATATTTAACTCTAAAAAGAAACTCCCAAACACCTTTACTTCTAATAAAATTCCTAATATAAATATTACTTGTTTACGAGTAAACATCGATAGTGGACGAATAATAGGAAAAACACTTCAGGAGTTAAATATTAGAAAAAAATATGGTATTAACATCTTAGCAATTGAGCGTAAAGATGATGTTATTGAACACATTGAACCTAACGAAAAACTATATCAAAATGATAGGTTATATGTAAGTGGAAGACAAGAAGCTATTGAAGAATTTCATAGAATTCTAAATTAAAATACGCAATAATAAGCTTGAACAAAATAAACCACATAACAGTAAACACACTAGATGGCGAAGCAACAGACTTAATAAAAGCATACAAAGGTAAACCCATTTTAATTCTGTTTTATAACAACCAGTGTTTGGGTTGTACTGGTCGTGCCATTCCATTAGCTTATCAATTCTCAAAAGAATATCCAGAACTTTCAGTACTTGCCATTCATAGCACCTTTGGAAATCAAACAATAAGTAAGCAAGATATATTAGATGTTTTTACGTCAAAAGAAATACCTTTTCCTATTTACTTGGATCAACATCATAAATGGTTTGATTTTTTTAAATGCGAAGGCACACCACATTGGATTATATTGAATGTCGAGGCCAAAGTATTTAAATCCTTTTATGGCTCTCAGGAAAACTCTCAAAACAGATTGTATTACGCTCTTGAAGAGCTTTTAAACAGTTAGGAAAAAAAGGTTGTTAGTCTAGTAATACAAACAAAAAAAGCTCCACATTTCTGTGAAGCTTTTGTTTTTTGGGTGGAAGACGGGATTCGAACCCGCGACCCTTGGTACCACAAACCAATGCTCTAACCAACTGAGCTACAACCACCATTTTAAATTGGACTGCAAATGTAATTTATTTCCCTTTTTCTACAAAGACTTTTATAAATATTATTTTTTTATTTTTTTACTTCAAATCAAACAGACTGTTAACCACAGGATAACGCTCTACAGTAAATCCTTCTCCATATGCTACTCCAACTATTCTGCCTATATCTTTTGCTCTATATTCTATACTATCGGTAAAATTTTTGCTTGAGATAGGCGTTTCAGGAGCCTTACTATCTGGATTATAAAATTGTGTTTTATAAGCCATAACACACTCTATCTTTTTAGACATAAAATCTGATACATCTACAACAAAGTCGGGTTCTATATTTTGCCATTGAATATAATGATAAACTTGTTTAGGTCTCCAAGGGGCTTGCCATTCAGTATCATGGTCATCAAACTTGGTGTCTATTTTAATCAACCCACTTAGAAAACAGGCATCACTTACTAATTTGCTGCCTTTACCATGATCAATATGCCTATCTACAATAGCATTACAAAGCACAATCTCGGGCTTATATTTTCTTAACATTTTAATGATTTCCAATTGATGTATCTTGTCATTTACAAAAAATCCATCAGCAAATTCTAAATTATGGCGTATGGAAGCTCCTAAAATTTTTGAAGCTGCTGCAGACTCTTCATCTCTAGTTTTTGCAGTACCTCTAGTACCAAGCTCTCCTCTAGTTAAATCTATTAAGCCCACCTTTTTACCAGCAGCTATCTCTTTCGCTAAAGTAGCTCCACAGCCTAATTCCACATCGTCTGGATGTGCTCCAAACGCAAGTATATCTAATTTCATTTTTTTATTTTTTCTGTTCTTTAATTGCTTTTTCAATTCTCATGTCAGGAATCAACCAGATGATTGCAACTAATATATAAATAGCACCACTAATCCATGCGTTAACAAAAGCAAAAACAATTCCTAAAACATATAACACAGGTGAGATTTTACCTTTAACATCATTCCCTAATGCTTTTGCTAAAATAGCATCTTTGCCATGACTTTCAATAATGAATTTTTGAAGTATAAAATATGCTATTGCCGCTCCTAGTAATACTACTCCATATAATGATAGAGTGGCATTAGTGAAATGATTTTCTCCCATCCAACCAGTTACAAATGGAATTAAAGATAACCAAAATAAAAGATGCATGTTTGCCCACAAGATTCTACCAGAAACATGATTAACAGTTTGCATCATATGGTGATGATTGTTCCAATATATAGCAATATAAATAAAGCTTAAAACGTAGCTTCCAAAAACAGGAAGTAAAGGTTTTAAACTTTCGAAATCTCCACCATGTGGCACTTTTAGTTCTAGTACCATAATGGTAATAATAATTGCTAAAACTCCGTCTGTAAATGCTTCTAATCTATTTTTAAACATGTATTTAGTGTCTTATTTTATTTAATGCTTGTTCTATATCTTTTATTAAATCTTTTTTAGATTCTATTCCAAGTGAAAAACGAATCAGACCATTACTAATTCCTAATTTATCTCTTTCTTCTTGGCTTAATAACGCATGAGATGTTAGTGCTGGAAGCAACATGGTGCTTTCTACTCCTGCTAAACTCATCGATGGTTTAATTAACTCTAAAGAGTTTAAGAATTCAGAAGCATTTAAGTTATTGTTCAACTCAAAAGACAACATAGCTCCATAACTTTTCATTTGAGATTTTGCCAATTCATGCTCTGGATGGTCTTTTAAGCCTGGATAATAAACATGTTCTACATCTGGGTGATTTTGTAAAAATTTTGCCAGTTTCTTTGCGTTTTTACTTTGAGCCTTTACTCGTAAGCCAAGTGTTTTCATGCTTCTTTCTAACATCCAAACCATAAAATCACTCAAACTACCTCCTAAGTTAATACCAACTTCCCAAATTTGATGAATATGTTCTTTAGATGCAGCTACAGCTCCTGCTAAAATATCACTATGACCTCCTAAATATTTAGTAGCAGAATGAATCACAATATCTATTCCTAGATCAATTGGGTTTTGTAATATTGGACTTGCAAACGTATTATCAATTGAAGCAACAATGTTATTTGATTTTGCTAAACTTGCAACAGCTCTAATGTCTGTAATAGTTAATAGTGGATTTGATGGCGTTTCTAAATGAATTAATTTTGTGTTTGACTGAATGGCTTTTTCAAAATCAGAAACCTGATAACCATCAGTAAACGTGTATTCTATACCATATTTTGGAAATTCTTTTCTAATAAAATTACTGGTTCCACCATATAACGGATTTTGGATCACCAAATGATCACCGGATTTTAAAAAGGCTAGAAATGTCGTACTTACTGCTGCCATTCCAGAGCCAAAAATCAGAGCTGATTCGGCATGTTCTAAGGCTGCAATCTTTTTGGAAAGATATTCTTGATTTGGAGTATTATAATATCTTGGATATCTTTTAACTTCTACATCTTCAAATTGATAGGATGTGGACATGTAAATTGGCGAAACGGCACCTTTAAACTGCTCGTCTTTAATTTCTCCTGTATGTGTACAGATAGTATTTAGCCCTAATTTTCCTTTTGACATGATATGTATTTAAGTATACATAAAATTAAGAAAATAAGGGCTAAAAACTACTTTAATAATGTATTAAAGTTTTATTATTTTTTTAATATCTACTCCTTCATCTGTTGAAATTCTAAAGAAATACATTCCGGATGCTAGTTCATCTAAACGAATTGTTTCCTTAATTACATTATTAAATCTGAAGGTTTTAATTGTTTTTCCTTGCGTGTTTAAAACTTGAATTTCATTTAGTTTTAATCCGTTTGCTAAAGAAATTGTCATTTGATTATTAGTAGGATTAGGATACATAGATATATTAGACGCTAAGCTTACTTCATTTGTTGAAAGGACGTCACTTTCATATAATTTTACATTTCTAAAAAATGACGTAGCATCGTTATACCTTCCTCCTCCTGGATAATACAAACCATTATACCATACTTCACTATAGATATCATTTCCTGCTGTAAAGAATAAATAAGGTGCATTTCCATTAAACAAATCACCAATAGGAATGGAATAATGTTTATATGTAAATAAATCGGCATCTTGATAGGTGTCGTAATCTACATTGTAATTAACTGTGGGAGTTATAGATTCAGTTCCATAAAGTTTAAAAGCTAAAATGGGATCTAGTTGTAAATCGTTATCTATACCAATATAATGAGTCTCTCCATCTATAGTACTTTTAAAATCGAATTCTAATATGGTATTTGGAGTGATATTGTAATTTAAAGGTATGGCTTTCCATGCATTTACAGACACATGAATGGTAGCTCCTTGGTTATAATTTATGGTGACACCACGATCTTCAGAAACATCGTAAGGTAAAACAGTTTCTGTATTGAAATTTATAATTGGCAATAATGGATCGCAGGCATCTGAAGCTGCAGGATTTGCATCAAGGTTCACATCTGTAAACCCATGACATTCATCTACATCATCGCAAATACCATCTTCATCGCTATCATTATAATAATCATTAGGACAAGTATCGCAAGCATCTGGAATCATATCTAAATCTGAATCTACACCACCAGAACAGCCATATAATGTTTCTAAAACATTGCTAACAGACCATAAATTATTTCTATCTGCCACAGAAGAGTTTAAAGTAGCTTCCATTCGTGCTTTTTGACCTTCAGTAAACATCGCATAAGTAGAAGATGTATAATCCATCATATTCGTATAATTATCTTTGGTCCCACAAGTAGAAACAGCACCTACACCAGGAAAATAATCTAAATCGCTTAACGAATTTCCTTGTGTATTTGGCGTGTCTGCAACAGCATCGTCAAAATTACAATAATATGGATCTCCATTACCACCAGCATTAGCCCAAATATGATACACATTTAACCAATGCCCTACTTCATGCGATAAATTATGATACCAAGTTTGCCACATTTCTCCATGTTCTCCAAAAGCCCATGCAGACATAACATGTCCATCTAAATAAGCATTAGCAGGGCTATCGACACTTGGAGGAAATGTTGCAAATCCCGAGCTTGTACTATTGGTCCAAGATTGCGCAACAACATAAATATTGAAATATTTTTCTCTAGGCCAATGGTATAACAATCTCATATTGCTATTATCTCCTTGATATGTATAGGTTGCATCTACTTGCCGATCGATACCATTTGTAGGGTTTCCATCTGGATCAAATTTAGCCAATACAAATTTTAATTTTTTAGCTGTAAAGGCGCCACGAACTGGAACAAAATCTGGATCTATATTTTGATCGAAAGCAGATTCTCCAGCATAAAACACATTTAAAAGTTCAAGAGCTCTTTCAACTGCTTGATCTGAAATATTTTCTACTCCGTTATTATGAATAATATGAACAACGACTGGAATAATGTAATCTGATCCAATTTCAAGACCTCCTATATTTGAATTTCTTTCATATGAAGATGAAGGTATAAAGTTTTTTGTGAATTCTTCTAACTCTTGATAAGCTGGATTGTTTTCAGGTCTTAATGAAGGGTTTTCATTATAAATTTTTTGCTGATATTCTTCTTGAGCACATTGTTTTTGTGCAGAAACACCATAGCAGACTAAAACACTAAATAATAGTAATAGTTTTTTCAAAATAGCTGGTTTTAAATTAATAATTCGTTTAAATAATACTATTGTATTTCAGTAAAAAATAGATTCTTACAGAAATATTATTATGGAATAAAGCTAAAGCATTACATCTATAACAAAAAACGCTATTAATTTGAAAATGGAGAAAATTAATTATTAAGAGGATTTCAAATATACTAAATTCATTTAAATACCACCATTGCTATATAAACAATTATATAAAAACAACAATTTATTGGTTTACATATAAAAAATTATACAGTTTCTAATGTAGAGGACTTTGTGTACATGGACAGTCGCTAATCCCTTGTAAAAAGTCTAAACCAATAGTTACCATATGCGTTCCTGAATTATATCCAGCTAAATCATTGGTTGTAATTTGATATGCATACGCAAAATAGAAATTAGATTTCTTTACTCCAACCATAGGGCCAATATTTAATGGTTTTAACACCTGGTCATTTAGGAAGCGATATGAAATACCTCCCCAAAAATAATCTTCTCTTCTATCGTACTTTCTAATCTTGATATTAATATCTGTACTTGAACGATTGTCACTATCGAAGTATTGAAAAAAGACTGAAGGTTCAAATTCCAGTTTTTTATTGGTTTTACTTTGAATTCTTATTCCTGAATATATTTGATAGTTTAAAAGTAAATCGGGTTCAATTCCTGTAAAATTATCAATATCTTTTGGTAAGAGGTTATTCGCATTTAAACTAAAGTAGAACCCTTTATTTCTATATAAAACACCAACATCAAAATTATTATTTGAGATGGCTCTATCATCCGTAACACGTGGATCAATTATAGGTGTTTCATAAGTTGGTTCAAAGTTATTAATATCAATTCTGAAACTATTTAAATTATATGAAATACCAAAAGACAGATATTGCTTTGAATAATAGTCTAAAATTAAGTGATGCGCAAAAGACACTTTTAATCCTTTCTGAATGGTATTTCCATTCTTATCATTATACAATGAAACTCCAACTCCAGAACGACTAGCTATTCTAAAATCGGCATAAATAGATTGGTTGTCAGGGGCTCCTTTAATACCAACCCATTGTGTTAATCCATTGGCTCTTATTTTTAAATTGTCGCCAATTCCTGCAAATGTTGGAGAAATTACAAAAGGATTATCTGCTAAGTATTGAGTAAATACCGGTAAATTTAACTCTTGACTATAACTTTGTGTTATAATTAGAAAAAGAGAGTATATAATTAGTTTTTTCATTTTGATTCGTTTTTAATTATAAATATTAACCCGTATTTAAATTATCTGTAAAGTGTAAAGTGACCTACAAAACTTCTATCGTCTTTAGGGTCGTTTAGCCTAACAACATACCAGTAATCTCCAGTAGGGAGTTCTTCTCCGTGATACATCCCATCCCAAGTCTGACCTATTCTTAAGCTTGCAACTTTTCTACCATAACGATCGAAAATATCGAAATCTAAGTTTGGATAATGAATGGTACATCCAGGCGCCCAACCATCTAAAACACCATCGCCATTTGGAGTGAAGTAATTAGGTATACAAACATCTACAAAGTCAAAATGTCTTGAAGCAACAGCCATACAACCATTACTGTCTGTAACCGTTACTGTGTATGTTCCAGATTCAGTAATAACAAAGACATTGGTACTTCCATAATCCTCTCCATTTAATGTGTAAACATAATCGCCAGAACCACCAGCTGCTATTGCTACTATTTCGTTTATTTCACCATCGTTTAATACTAAGGTTACAGGGTCGAAAGTAGTTATGTCGAAAAGAGGAGTTCTTTGTATACAACCATTGGTATGTCTAACATCTATAAAATGTCCAGTTCCAGGAATTACATCCATAAAAATATTACTCGCTTGGTAAGTGCCCCCATTTAATGAATAATCTAAATCGTCAAGATTCACATTACTATCATCAACAGAAACTCTAACAATATTACTAGGTGCATTATTAACACATTCATATTCTATAGTAACCAAAGGATTAATTCTTACAGATTCAGGGAAAGTAATATTCCATTCAGATTCACAACCAGAACTATCACGAACATAAACCATATGATCTCCACCACTTAATCCAGTAAAATCAAACTGAGTTTGTCCTGGAGCACCTGTAGTATAAGGCCCATTATAATCGTCTATACTTACAGAGTAAGGAGGAGTTCCTCCAGCAATATCAATACTAAATTCACCATCTAAATCTCCCTCACAAACTTCTGGAATAATCGTTGAAGGAACGATAGTAATTATTACAGGTGCTGGTTCGTTAATTGTAAAATTAAGTGTTAAGTAGCATCCTAATTCATCTTGAACAATCACATCATAAGTCCCTGGTTCTAAGTTTTCAAAAACATTAGTGTCGAAAAACTGATTCAATTGTGGAGAAATAGCATATTTAATAATACCTGTTCCGCCTGAAGCATTGATTGTTACAGATCCATCATTAGCTCCGAAACATGTAACATCTGTTACTGTAAATGGCGCTATCAAAGGTGCCGAAGGCTCTGTAATTGTAAAAGGAGCAGTCGTCGTTAAACAATCACCACTTACTACTTCTACTTGATATGTTCCTGCAGGAAGTAAGGTAAATACACCTGGGCTATTTTGAGTAGCAGGAATTGGGTTACCTAAGGTGTCTTGTAAAGTATATATATAATTTCCTAAACCACCTTGAGCTGTTGCTACAACAACTCCAGTAGAATCTCCTGCACAATTAATAGTTGCATTAGTTAAAGATAAATTTAAAAGTAAATCTGGTAGTGGATCAATAGTTATTTCATTAGAAACAATCGCCAAACAACCATTCGCATCCTGAACATAATACTCATGTGTTCCTACTGGAACAGAGAATGTTGTTGAAGTTGCAAACGAACCTAAAATTGGTGTAAAACTAGGGTTATCACTATAAGTATATGTACCAGTTCCTCCAGTAGCACTTAATGTAAGTGTCGCTTGTGTAAGACATGTTTGAGATGTTTCACTTACTAAACTAGCTTCTATTGGTGTTGGTTGTGTGATTACTATATCTGCTGAAGTAAAACTACAGCTGAATGCATCTGTAACAACAACTTGATAAATTCCAACTCCTAACCCTCCAAATATTGGTGAGGATTGAGGTCCAGAAGAACTAGTAGTAGGCGAAATCATGTTAAGTGTATATAAATAATCACTACCTGAACCACCTGTTGTAGCTGATACCGTTATAGTTGCATTGGCATCATCAAAACAAGATAATAAAGTGGTACTTGCTGTAGCAGTTGCATCTATAGGATTTGGTATATCTAAGGTCACAGTGTCGGAAGCTATACAACCACCAGCATCCATAACATTTACTGTATAAGTGCCAGCTGCTAAGTTTTCAAACGTGCCATTTGTAGAGTAAGGGACGGTTGCTGCTCCTGTTAATTCATATTGATAAGTTCCCCAACCACCAGTGGCAGTTGCTGTAATGGTTCCTAAATCATTGGTACAGGTCACGTTTGAAGTCTCTAATGCCACAACAGCTAAAGGCTCAATTGGTGACATAATAGTTACAACATTAGTTGTTGTAACACAAAACGGACTCGCTGTTTCTGTAACCTCAACGGTATAATTTCCTGCCAATAATCCTGTAATAGCTTGAGGGTTTGTACTTGTATTAGCTGCAATTGGTCCTAATACTGATGTAGCAGTGTTATCAAAAACTTCATAAGTATAAGCTCCAGAATAACCACTTACATTAATTTCTATGGCACCATTATTATCTCCAAAACAAGTAACAGCATTAGTAGCTGTCGCAACAACATCAACCGTATCGAATGGCGAAACTGTATATGCTGCAGTAGCCATTGTACATCCTGTATCTAAATCGGTTACTAAGAAATAATAATCTCCTGGCATTGTAACGGTAAAGATGTTTGAAGCTTGTGGTGTACCACCTGGCAACATTTGATATTCAAAATTCCCAGAACCTCCAGTAACAATAATTTCAATAGAACCTGTGTTATTACAGTCTATAGGGGTCGATTCAACAACAGTTGCAGCAGTTAAAGTAGGTAAAGGTAAGATAGATACTGTGTTTGTAGTAATACACCCATTGGCATCTTTCACATAAATAGTAATCGTTTGTGTACTTCCTGTATCAATAATATTGAACACATTTGAAGTAAAATAATTCGTACCATCAATACTATAAGTATAAGTACCTGTTCCTCCAACTTCAGTGATTGTTAAAACAGAGGTGTTTACTGTACCATCGGCAGCACATGCAAAATCGGTTGCTGTTCCCGAAACGGTGAGCATTGTTGGTTCTCCAACTGTAACATCCATAGTATTTGAACAACCTCTACCAGAATTTACTTGAACTGTATAAGTTCCTGCAACTAATCCAGTAAACACATTCGAATTTTGAGGAGCTACAACAATTGGAGCTGTTATTTCATAAGTATAAATAGGGTTGTCGTTTCCAGCATCTAAAGTAACTGTTATCACGCCTTCGTTACTTCCATTACAACTCACATCTGTAACAGATGTCGTAAAAGATACAGGAATTGCAGCATCTAAAGTAATGGTCGCATCCTCAGTACAACCTGTTGTTGCATCAGTAATCGTTACCGTATATGTTCCCGAAGGCACTCCAGAAAACACATTACCTAATAGTGTAATAGAAGCAGGATTTGGACTAATAGAATAAGTATATGCACCTGTTCCTCCTAGAGCTGTCACTGTTATTTCACCATCATCATCAGAACAGGTTGTAATTCCTGTTACTGCTGGAGTAATACCTAATGGTGGCTCAATAACAACACTTACAGCATTTTCACATCCATTCACATCTCTTACTACAATTGTATGACTTCCAGAGTTTAAATTTGAGATTGTAAATGGAGTCGTTTGCGATTGAAATGCGCCCCCATCAATACTAAAAGTATAAGGTGGCATTCCAGCAGTAGCTAACGTAACATCAATTTCAAAATTACCTTCAGAAGTATTACATTGATTATTCACTGTAGCCGAAACAACTGGTGAAGGGTCCATTGGTAATACTAAAACTGGTGTTGTTTTAATACATCCGTAAGCATCCATCGCATGCACATAATAACTATTAGCATCCATATTGAATACATTGGCAGAAGCCCAAGAAGGGTCTGTTGCAACTGGTGGCGTTGCTATGGTTGTGATTTGATACATATATGGTGGTGTTCCATCTGTAGCAATAGCGCTTATAACACCAGAATTTGGATGACAATTCGCATTTTGATCGACTGTAGCAGTCAAGCTTAATTCTATAGCCGACTCAGTAATATTAAAAGGTACTGTTACCACACTACATCCTGTATTAGGTCCAGAGGTTTCACTAATTAATACAAAATAATTCCCAAAAGGTAAAGGCCCTAAATTCGCAACAGGTAAAGTACCATTGGCTGGTACTGTTCCAGTTCCACTAATTCCGGTTGTTACTAATGTAAAAGAATCAAATATCTCATAAGTCACATTAGTAGCTGAAGCATACGTACTATTGATAGTAAATGATACATTACCATCTGCGCTACCAGTACATGTAATATTATTCGCTGTTACAGCTGTTGCTGTTAATGTGGAATTTGTTGGAATTGGACTCGTTGCTGTTTCATAGTAACTACAACCTGTAGAAGCATCAAATACAATAAACGTATAAGTAACACCCGGTAATAAATTAGAAAAAGTAGCACTTCCTGGAGTCAATTCTGGAATCCATGATCCACCAGGAGGAGTACCAACTGCTGGATAAATACTAAAGTAGAATGGGCCAGGACTAATTAAAGTGGTTCCAATAGTTACAACGGCTTCACCACCTAAAAGACAGTCGGCTGTTGCGGTAATATTAATATCTAAATCATCTGGTGGAGATGCAACAAGTACATCTTGAACCAAAATAGAACAGCCATTAGCATCAACCACATTAATTTGATATAATCCGAAATCAACAACATCAAAACTAACCGATGTTGATCCTGTAGTATTTAATTCAGAATTAGAATAACCATTCGTTCCTGTTACAAAATAATTATAAGGAGGTGTTCCTCCTGTTACACCATCGACTATAACAGATCCTTGTGAAACACCTAGAGGTCCACAAGTAATATCTACAGCATGATAATTTACTACAATTGGTGTTGGTTCTGCAATGATTATAGTTGCAGTATCTGTACATGAATTATTATCGGTTAAAGTAATGGTATAAGAACCTGCTGAAAGACCCGAGGTTTGTGTACCATAATCAGTTCCTGTTGTTGTATTAAACACATTAATAACATAAGCTGGCTCACCAACTGTTGTATTTATAACCACATCTATAGCTGCATTTTCATCACCATGACATAAAATAGGTTGGATTTGAGTTACAGAAATAATTTCAGGCAGCGTAAGAGCATCAATTATATTGACACCTGAAAGTGACGTACAACCTTGAGCATCTGTTATTTGAAATTGATATGTTCCGTTTGTTGCTGTAGTATATGTAAATGGCGAACCTGTTGTACCTAAGGCAGTGAATGCTCCTCCATTTATAGAAACTTCGTAGGTATATGGAGCATAACCACCAGAAATAGTTCCAGTAATAACGGCATCTGGCGATGAAGTACAATCTAAGTCTTTAGTAACAATAGTATTAACTGTTAATTCTGAAGCTATAGTTTCAGCTGGTAGTGTAAAAGTACAACCAAATGCATCTCTTACTATAATTGTATAAGTACCAGGAACTAAATTGTTAAAAATATTATTTGAAGTAAATGGTGCACCATTAATACTATACTGATAAGGTGGCTGACCACCAGATGCAGTCACTTCAAGTGTTGCTGCATTGGTTGCATCATAACAATAATTTGAAGTTACATCAATTGATGCTGTTGGGCTTGTAGGAACTGTTAAATCGAATGTTGTTGAAACCGTACATCCTTGAGCATCAATAACTGTTGCTGTATAAGTTCCTGTTTGCGTTAAATTAACAAAAGTATTACTAGCCTGTGCAGGAAGAACTGTACTATCTGGCAAAGTAAGACTATAGGTGTTTCCTCCCCATCCTCCAGTAGCATTAATAACAACTTGTCCATTTCCATTACAGGTAATTGGACTAATTGTAGTTGTGATACTTAAAGCAGAAGTTGGTGCATCTACAGTTAAGGTTGCAGTCGCATCACAGTTTGTTGTGGTATCTGTAACAACAATGGTGTAACTGCCAGAAGCTAAACCTGTTAAAGTTATTGGTGAAGTACCAGCTGTTACACTTCCTCCATTTATAGTATAATTAAATCCTGTTGAACCAGATACAGTAAATTGAATTGAGCCATTTAAATCTCCAAAGCAAGTTACATCACTCATATTCTGTCCTACTACCGTTAATGCTGGTAAAGGATTAATTGTATAAGATTCTGAATATGTACAATCATTTTCATCAATCACTTGGAAAGTGTAAGTTCCAGGAGCTAAATTGGCAAAAACATTTGATGTCTGGTAAGGTGTCGCAGCAGAAGCTGGAGCAATAATTTGGTACTGCAGAGTACCAGTACCTCCTGTTGTTCCAGTAATTGTTATTGATGACGTATTTAATGGACAACTTAAAGGTGTATTATCAAACGTTAAATCTGTTGGAGGATTTAATGGATCAATGGTTATAGTATCTACAATAAAAACACAACCACTATCATCTTGAACTGTTACTGTATAAGTTCCATTTGATAAGCCAGTAAAAACGTTACCATTTTGAAAAGTGATTCCATCAATACTATAGGTAAAAGGTGGTGTTCCTCCTGTAACTCCTGTAACTGTAATTTCACCGTTAGTAGTACAAGTATATTGCGCTGTTAAAGTAGCAGTTCCTGTTAGTGGATCACTTTCGGTAATTGTTATTGTTTGTGGGTCAGTAAGGCATACATCCGTACCTATTGTATATTGTACTACCACATTATAATTACCAACAGAAAGTCCCGTAAATACATTTGAATTCACAAAAGTTATACCTCCATCAATACTATACATCAAACTGTTTCCATTAGTATTGGTAACATTTATTGTAATAGTTCCATTATCTGATCCTGCACAAGAAATATTTGTTTGATCTACAGTAAATTCTGGAGCTAAAGATGCATCGACTGTAATGGATGTTGTTGCTTCACAGTTATTAGAGTCTATAACTGTAATGTTATAAACTCCTGGAGCAGTAACAACAATTTCTGGCACTGTTTGGAATACTGTTGTACTATTTACAAAGTAAAAATATGGTGGCGTTCCTCCAGTGGCATACACCGTAATTTCACCATCCGTACAAGTTAATGGACTTGTAAGTGCTGAGGTTGCTGTTAATAGAGGTGGTTCTATTATTTCAACATCTTCAGTATGTGTACACCCGTCTTCTGTTTCCACTAAAGTGGTATAAACTCCAGGATTTAGGTTAGAAAATGTATAATTATTTTGAGTGATTGGTCCTACACTATTTACAAGTGTAGCGCCATCGTAAATTGAAAAGAAATATTGTGGTTCAACATCATTAGCTGCCAAAGTAATACTTCCTTTATCTCCATAACACAAAGGTTGAGCTACAGTTAAAGAAACTGTAAAGTCTCTTTCTCTTATTTGAACATCTGGCACTGTAAAAATACACGGGTTAGTTGGTGCCCCAACTTGTCTAATATAAATTGTATAGGTACCAGCAACTGTTACTGTAAAAATATTACTTGTTTGATAGGTGATTCCATCAATACTATATTCGTAACCATTTGGTACACCACCAACAGTAATTTGTCCTGGTGTTGTACAAATAATATCGTTGCTTGTAACCGTTGGGTTTAATACATTTTGATAGACATTAAAGTAGAACTGATTAAAACAACCGCCTTCATAATTTAAGGTTAGTCTAAATTGTCCAGATGTGTTTGCGTTAAAAGTTGGACCTGTTCCTACTTGGTTCCATGAACAAGCGGCATTTTCATTTGCACAGTCTGTATTACTAACAGGTGTACAACTACCTTCATCTAATTGCTCCCAAATAATAGATGAAGCATCTGTAATATTTGTTTCAATTAATCTAAAGTCATTAGCACCACATAAAAAGATGTTTGGCAATAGTTTTCCATTGTTCGGACAAGTAACCACTTGATCTGCAAATGGAATAACAGGATTTGTTAATGTTGTACCTCCATAATTAGTAACAACAAAAGTTTGATCAATAGACTGACATGGAGCAACAGCTGTATTATGAACATAATAAGTTCCAACAGCAGTAACTGTAATCGTTTGAGTGGTTCCTATTACAGGTGTTCCAGTAGGACTGGTAGACCAGGAATACGAATCGTAACCATTAGCAGCTGTTAATTGAACACTATCTCCACAAAGAATAACGTTTTCTATAAATTCGCAATCTAAATCTACTAAAAAATTGGTTGCTTGAGGCGTAATTAAACAGCCTGTATTAGAATTTAAACTTGGATCATCTGAAATTACAAAAAATGGATTAGTAACACCACTGTAAGTTGCAAATGCTTGATTATTAATAATATTCGAACAGGCATCTGCAAGTTCGTTACAACTATCTACAACTTGAGCATGAATTCTAATTTCTGTAACTGGGTCACCTTGTTCAACTATGGAATTATCAACACTAAAAACTATCTCCCTTGTTGCTGGAGTGTAACTAAGTACTGTTACTCCAGGTGGTAATACTCCTAAATCTGCTGGATAATTAAAAATAATATTTACAGGTAAAATATCCCGAATGATCAAGTTATTTGCGTCATCATTCCCTGAATTATGAAAACCAATAATATAATTTAGAGGTTGTCCTAAGCCAATAGCTAAACCGCCAATATCATTTCCAAGATCATCTTCAACAATTTTAGTAAGAACAATCTTGGGCTCAATAATATCTACAGCAAATGCACAGAAATATGCAAAATATTGATCCTGATTACTCTCCATCCGGATAGTAGCAGTTGTATCATCATTTCCAATAACAGTATTGCCAGGGTTTGGAACTACCATAACTCCTGTATCAAAACCTAGAGTATTTGTACTATTTGGAACTCTATTGTTAACAGGTAAAGCACTTAATTGTGTAACCGAAGAGTTGAAAAAGTTATTTGCTGGTCGATCGACAGCAGACATGGTCACACCATTTAATATCAACCTATCATTCTGAATTGGGCTATCTCCTTCTAAGGCAGCAAAAGCAAAGTTTGCTCGAACTGGTATTGGGGCTGGAACTGTACGGAATCCAGACACTGGAATATCGACATTTACAGAGCTATTTATAGAACTAAAACCATCAAAACTTGTAATTGATTTACCAGGTAAAGTTGGGTCTTCGAAAACAATAAACAGAGACCATCCTGCCGAATAACCTGTTCCGTTATATGGATTAAATGTTGAGGTTTCCCCAACTGCTGTGGACACATTTCCTACTGTATATGTTCCTAAATTAGCAGCCAACCCTGTAACAATTGATGTTACATCCGCAAAACAAGAATAAGGATAACTATTTCCAGTTTCTACGCCATTGGCTTCGTAAATGACAGTACCTACTACATCATTATAACCGCCAGTGGGTCCTTTAAATTTTACTTGAGTTATTGGATCATTTCCGTTAGTAACGGCTCCCCAATATAAACCTGCATGAACAATTTTATAACATCCTGGGTTTGGTATTTCTAAATCCGCACTTGAGGAATTAAATGTAGATCCATCGCCGTCAATATCAATATATTGCATATCAACATTATGGTTATAAACAGAATTGTCATTAAATGGACTATTGCTTGGTCCTAGAATGTTATTCCCAATTAAGCGAATATCTCCTTTTAAATCACTATTAAATCTCGGTGTGAAGGGCACAAAGTTTTGAGCAAATGTTTGCATGCTCAACAGTAGTATGATTACAACAATGCCAATCTTAAAAAAAGTAGGTTTTTTCATGATATTTTTATTTATATATAATCATTTCATCTTTTTAAGGGGCATTAAAAAGACCAAATGGGGGCTTTCATATTTTTACTATTCTTCTATTTTAACAACAGACATTTTTTCATTATATGGTAAATTTCCTTTGTTTTCTAATCCTCTCATAGCTTCTTCTACATATTCAAATTTTTGAGAATAGATATAATACTTACTGGTATTAACATCATAGAAGAAATTAATATTTGATTGTCCAGCAGATACCACTTTTTCTAAAAATTCATCTCTATCATTTATATTTTCATGTACAGCTAATATCATATAGTAGCCTTTTTCTACATTTTGTACACCTTTTAATATTTGAACATTACTACTTTGTTCTTCTCCAAAATTAAAGTCTTCTGCAGTTAAAGGCTCTGTACTTAATGGCGTGCTATTAATAATTCTTTCTAAGCTAGCCATATCTTTTTGATGTCTATCCTTTTCATTATCATAAAGAGCTCTTTTAATTCTTCGTTTTCTCTCTATTTCTGTAGCTACTTTAATAGACTCTAAAGACGAAACTAAACTGGCTCTTGTTCTTTCAAATTCTGCCTGTTCTTCTTTTAAAGTTTGAATTGTATCTAAATAATATTGACTTGTCTCATCATTTCTGTTTGATCCTTTTTTAATACGTTGGTTATATATATTTTCTAATTCAGTAATGGTCTTGTTACGTTCTGAAATAGCTGCATCTAAATCTGATTTTAAAGCTTCTAAAGCTCTATTTTCTGCTGAAATACTCTTAAACGGTTTTGGTTCAAGATAAATACCTTGCTCACTTAAATCGTTTTCTTCTTTTAAGTCTTTAAGATCTTTTTCTTTGGTAACAACAACCTCATTTAACCTTATTAATAAAGCGTCTTGTTCTTCTTTAGATGCTTTTGTTTCCTCTGTCAATGCATACATAGATTTAGCTAAAGCATCTTTTTGAGTTACCTCAATATCAGCTTGAGCTGCTGCTGCTTCGGCCGCTAATCTAGCTTCTTCATCTGCTTGTGCTTGAGCTGCTGCTTCGGCTGCTAATCTAGCTTCTTCATCTGCTTGTGCTTGAGCTGCTGCTTCGGCTGCTAATCTAGCTTGTTCGTCTGCTTGTGCTTGAGCTGCTGCTTCGGCTGCTAATCTAGCTTGTTCGTCTGCTTGTGCTTGAGCTGCTGCTTCGG
Source organism: Flavobacteriaceae bacterium LYZ1037 (assembly GCA_003144015.1). Classification (GTDB taxonomy): domain Bacteria; phylum Bacteroidota; class Bacteroidia; order Flavobacteriales; family Flavobacteriaceae; genus Xanthomarina. The sequence goes on from QFWS01000009.1 coordinate 52,616, forward strand.
CTGCTAATCTAGCTTGTTCGTCTGCTTGCGCCTGAGCATCTGTATCTTGAGTTTGTGCTGCTGCTGCTTGAGCTTCAGCTAATGCTTGTGCTTTTGCTTCACCTTCTAATTTAGCACGTTCTTGAGCTTCAGCCCTTTCTAATGCTCTTGCTTCTGCCGCCAATCTAGCTTCTTCTTGAGCTGTTGCTCTTTCTGCAGCTTTTTGCTCAGCTAATTGAGTTCTTTCTTCTGAAGACAATGTTGGCTTATTGGAAACGGCAGGTTTGTGCTTTTGATCTTTTATTAGTAATGCTTCTTCCCTATCATCACCACTATATTGGTACCTGTTTCTTGTATTAAATTTATAAGCTAATGTAAATTCATGTGAAGAGCCGAAAGTAGATAAATCTCCCATCGCTTTTTCATAATTATACTCTACAGAAATTTGTTTGGTAACATTAACACCAACACCACCTGTTAATCCATAAACTGTGTTATAACCTAATTGTGCCCAAATACCTTTTGGAACAGCAAGCATAGCAATACCTGAAAAAATTGTTTGATCTTTTTTGAATTCAGATTTCACCAAAGCTGAGAATTTGCTCTGATCAAAAAAACCACGACTGTACATATATCCTGTATACATAAGGTGTGCTTGAATACTTTGCTGAGGATCTTCTTTAATTAACTCGGAAGTCTTAATATTATACTGTACTAAATTGTTTACAGATAATCCGAAATCGAAAAACACCAATCCATAATTAATACCTGGACTTACACTTAAAACCGTGTTTTTAGGAATGTTATCTAAAGATGGGTCGTCTTGATTAACAACCACTTTACCATCATTCAGACTACTTTTATAAAAGCCAAGGTTTAATCCAAAGGTTAAATTACTATCTGTTTGAAGTCTGGCATTATATGCGAAGTTTAATACACCTCCAAAAGTTGTTAATACACCATGGTTTTGTTGAAACAAGCCAACTCCTACTCCAATGTTTTCACTGTATCTACCTGTATAATTTATTAAATATGTTTGTGGTGCATTCTCAAACTGAACCCATTCTCTTTTATTAGTAATGTTGATATACGTGTTTTGTTCTCTAACAAAACTAAATGTAGGATTGGTTAAATATCTATTAAATTTTAAAGAGCTTCTTACTGGAATAGCTAAAGACACCACACCATCTTCCTGAGAGAAAGTAAGTTGTGTTGTACACATGATTATAGCTATTATCAGTAAATATGCTTTCATTTTATTTTATTAAGGTTATAGAACCTTTTTTTGTTTTATTATCTGAAGTGGTAATCACGTAATAATAAACAGGATTCACACTTTTAAAATCAATCTCGTTTTCTGGCCAATTATTTTGGTAATCAGTTGTATTTAGAGACACTTTCCCATAAGCATCCATTATAATGACTTGCGTATTTGTTCCACTTACATATTCGTTTGGAATAATCCAAGTATCGTTAACTCCATCTCCATTAGGACTTATTAAATTTGGAATATCTGCCACATTTGGAAAAGGATCTATTGGTTCTTCAATAACAAACAAAAACTCTTTTGAAACCACACAACCAGTTGTCTGACTAATAATCACTTTATAATTTCCAAATTCGGTTGCATCGTATGTGTTTCCAGTTTCTCCTGGAATAATGGTTTCATTAAGATACCATTGAAATTCTGGGTTTGAAGCTGTAGTAGTCACTTCAACATATAACAAATCTCCTGGTTCCATAGTATTCACCTCGTCTACATTTATACTGCTTACAAACCCTTCGCTTACTAAATCGATTGAAGCTGATGTAGAGCATGAACCTAAATCGATACTTACTGAGTAAGTTCCTGATAAAACAGCATTAATACTTTGATTGGTTGCTCCAGAAATAGCCTGGCCATCTAAATACCATTGATAACTATTCCCTGTTGTGGTTGTTAATGTAGTTGGACCTCCGCTTGGACAAAATGGATTTCCAAGGCTTGATATAATTTCGCTTGTTGAGCCAGAACTAGATTCGGTAACTGTAACCCGATTTGAGAAAGAATCTGAAGTACAAGTCCCATAATCTGTTTCAACAAAATAAGTTCCTGGTGTATTAACAGTTAAACTTTCTCCATCTGCAACAAAAACAGAGGTAGTTGGACCTGTCTCTCTATACCATTTAAAAGTTAGATTTGGATAATTTAAAGGCGAATCGTTCATTCCTGTTCCAGGGTTATCAATTGTTAATACATAAGATCCACCTGCACAATAAGCTGCAGTAGATATTAAATTATTAATTGAAAATGGTGTGTCTTGAATTTTATAATAAGCTGCAAATGTTGGCGAACCAGAACTTGTAGCCACTGGAGCAGTACTCTTAATTCTAAGTCGGTATAATTCTCCTGAAGTTTCTGTTGGTAATGAAAAACTTAAAGTTGCTGGTGACGTTGTTACGCTTCCTGCTGCAGAAGTAAATACAACTGTAGGACTGGCAAAGCTACCATCTGCATCCGACAGTTCTATGTTAAATTGGTTTGTAGGACTTAATCCTGCTTCAGGTGAAAAGACAAACGTTACATTAAATGTATTAAATGATTCGTTTGCACAAGCTTGACTAAACCCAATATTTGGAGCACCAATTACTATCTGTGCTTTTAAGTTCTGGTTTAAAAATAGAACAAAAAAACACATTACAAAAAAAAGTTTTTTTACAATAGTAGTTTTATTCATACGCTTTATTTATTAGCTATCTGCAAAAGAAACATGGTTTTGAATTAAACGTCATTTCTTTTATAAACTAAAGGGAATTATAAGTTTTAGGATTAATTTAAAAGAATTCTCAAAAAAGTAACTTGAGAATTGTTGGCTCGATAAAATCTCTATATAAATTTATTAATCAGAGTTTGAAGCAATAATTTTATTAATACGCAATCTAAAGTCTGGTCTTTTTGAGTCTCTAATATCAATAAACGTTTCAGAATCTAGTCCTTTAGAATACACATTAAAAAAACTGCTGTTACCGTACCAGTTCTCTAAATCTTCGTTATTATTGTTGTATTCTGTAAATATATTTCCATTACAATTGTTGAAATACATTTCAGTAAATTTTACTCTATCTAGATTTTCGTTATTAATTTTAATTTTATTTTCTAGTAATACTGCAGGATTAAAACCTGAAATTACACTCTTACTCATATCAAGTGAAGCATATTCTGATATATAAATAGCCTCTCTTACCAATCCAAGTTTAATTTCAGATCGTAAATTATCACTTGCATTAATCAATGTTAAATTTGTAGCAATTACAGATGTCCCCTTTTTAGAAAAGTCTACTTCCTCTTTTTCATCACCATAAGAAGCAACATGCATTGTTCTAGAACCATCTGGACTAGACACATAAGAAGATCTTACAGCTAAAGAGTTGTAGATATTGCATTGGGTTCCAAAATTAAAATTGTAATCAATCTTATTAGATTTATAAGAAACTAGTCTACTTAAATTAACTTGACCACCAAAAACATCGAAGGAATTTCCTGAAGAAAAACTTACCATGATATTTTCTAAAATGGTTTGACTTCCAACACCTGCTAGTAATAAAGCGTTAAAGTTACTGCCATCTTTCATTTTCTTTCCAGCATATTCAATTCTTACATATCTTAATATTCCAGAATTACTTTCTATGTTTTCTCCACCGTAGCTTATGTTATCATATGACGCTGCTTTAAAGTTGTGATTTATCGAAGATCCGCTACCAAACTTATTAATGGGAGCATCTCCAAGAAGAATGATCCCTCCCCAATCTCCTGCTTTTTTTACACTTCTATTTGAAGTAAAAATAATGGGATCGGTTACCAAACCATCTGCGATGATGGTGGCTCCTTTTGTAATTATTAAAGACCCTTTAGTTTTAAAGTCTCCAATAATAACAGTTCCAGGTTCTATAGTAAGCGTGGCATTGTTAGTAACAAAAACATCTCCTAACAACATGTAGGTGTTCTTCTTTAATAGCTTGGTGTCGGTAGAAATGTTACCTGTTAAGATTTCGGTAGCTTCGCCATATTCAATTTGACTAGGACTAAACTCGGTCCAAGAATTCAACCAGTTATTAGTTCCAATTATGCCTTTCTCTTGTTGAGAATAGGCACTTGAAAAGACTAATAGAAAAATACTTAAGAGTTGGGGCAGATTTTTCATAATACAAATGTTATTTATTTATCATAAAGATTTTTTTCAATTTAGCTCAAACATATAAAAAATATTCCATTAAACACAATAAATAACGATGAAATGCACATATTATTTACTATTGAAAGTTTTTTCTTACTAAAATTATTTGTTTTTAAATAATAAACGTAGAATAAATTTATGATGGTTAAAAAAATATCAAGTAAAAACTTGATATTTTAAAATTAGAACTGAAAATAGGTTTTAATAATCTTATAATATTAAAATCTATTATTCTCACTATATATATGTAGTGCTTTTAAAGTTTCTTCGTAAAATAAGATAGCAGCAATCAAGTTTGATCTATCTGAATAGGGAAGAATTTTATTTTGAAAATCCATGGTGCTCAAAAAGTAATTTCTTGTAGCATCTATTTGATTGTCTAAAGCACTTCTATTTTCTTTAGTATCAGGAATACCAAAGGTAGACATAGTCACACCTGGTTTAGTTGCAAAAGCAATATAAGGTAATATTTTAATGATAATTTCAATACGCTCATTGTACAAGCCTAATAAAACGCCTTTTTGCATTTGTTCCAGTTCTTTTCGATCGTGGTATTTAGAAATAGATACATCTTGACTGATAATACTTTTTGGTGCATCTTTATTTTGAGCAGTTCCAATGCCTGTCATCAGTAAAAAAGTAAGACAAATTAAAGTAATTCTAGATTTCATATTAAAGATTTTGGGATTCTATATGACAAATTTATGCAATTAAACGAAAAAAACAAGCGTTTTGTCGATTATTTGATAAAAATCTATATAATATTTTAGAAAAAAATGAAATCGGTATATAACTCTCAGAAAATAATAAGGTTATAGTTCACATCATTTGATCTATTATTAAAGAACGTAATAATCAAGAAAACATCTTATAAATGCTAATGATTGGTTTTATATTAGTTTAGAATAATTTAAACATAGATTATTTACTTCTCCTATTCAGAATTATTTTCCTTATTATTTATTACCTCTTCTAAGAATTATAAATACGAAAGCCTTAGCGTTTTTACTAACATTAACAAACTATGCGTAGTTTGAATTTCCATGCTTTTTCAACTTTTCTAATTCTTTAAAAAATTATAACTTTTTTAATATTGCTTTAAAATCCAAACCCAAGTCCAAAAGCAACACGCATGCCATCCACAGAATGAAAGGCTCCTAAATTGGCAGATATAACGTCTATGCCATTAATAAAGAAACCTCCTCCATAGGTGTTATGCCATTTTTTAGAACTATCATCTTCCATCCAAACTCGACCATAATCAAAACTTCCATATACACCCATTTTTATTGGAATAATGGGTGTTTTTATACGACTAAAGCTATAGCGTACATCGGTATTTTGATAAATAGAATTTTTAGCTGTGAAGCGTTGATTTCTAAATCCACGAAGACCATCTTCACCACCAATAGAGGCAGCTTGATAAAATTCGAAACCATCACCAAAATTTATATGACTTTTCACTTTAGAAGCTAACACCAAACGTCCGGAAGGATTTAATTTTCTTGCAATTCCTAATTCTGAAATAAGATAGCCAAAACTACGTTTGCTTACATCTACATTATCCTTAAAACCAGCTTCAAGCGAAAAAATCAAACCATTGGTTGGATAGGCCTTATTATCATAATTAGTATAATCATATTTAGCACTTACACCAATAAAATGTTCTTCATCGAATATGTTATCTGGGAGAATGATGTTATTAGACACATAGCGATTATCTGTATTATGAATTTCATTGATTTCATAACTCACTCCCATATGAATGATGCTTCCCCGTTTTGAATTCCAAATTAACTGTGGACTTATAGTAAACATTCTAGTTTTAACTCTATTATAATCCATACCAAGCGCATCGTCGAAATTCTTTGTTTCATTTCCATAACCAAAGAAGTTGATACTATAATTGGGACTTTGGAAATGAGACTCTAAACCAAAATTTAAATTTCCCACCACATTTGCAAATTCTCCATTGTAGTTTATTTCATAACCATTGGTTGCAAAAAAATAAGCTCCTTTTATTTTGTGTTGCGATGTGAAAGGATTTCTTTCAAAGCCATATACGGTATAGGTATTAGCAAAACCTAATTTTAATCCATCGTCTGGGTTGGCCCCTAAGAGAGGAAGAAATTGGTTGTGATTGTTCCTTACCTTTCTATAGTCGTACACATTGGTATTATAGTCGTCTGTTAATTTAATCTTTGTTTTATTTGCTTGGGTTACATTATTTTTCTTCGACTTATAATCGTAAATAACAATGTTTTTTCCATGTTCTACTTTATAATCGTCATTATTTTGTCCGCCAATTAAACGAATTTTAATTTTAGAAATTTTTCCTTGTACTTCAAAACTATCGGTATCATCTAAACCATATATCCAGATTTCTTTAGTGGATGTAGGTTCGTAGGTTTTATGATGAAAGCGATCTTTTATAGTATCATCTTTTTTACGAAATAAGGACACTTCAACAGCTCCTTTTTCTAATGCCTTAACAAGAATATAGTCGTCTTTATTTGTAGCGGTTAAAACAGCTTTTTTACTAATTAACTTAAAATATCTATCAGAAATGTGCTGGAGATTCTTTCGTCGATCTTTTAAAATATTCTTAATTTCTACAAGCGTTTCAACATCTACTTCTTTCGGCATATACTCAAAAGCTTGATCTATAACCTCATCTGTTATTTGAGACTGAATCCATTGTACTTGTTCATCCCAAATAGTTTTACTAGAATCTGTAATAAAAGCAACATCTAAAGGGAATACAGAAACATTAAACCCTTTCACATCTTTCAAATCTGGTTCATATTTTCTAAATTTTCTAGCTGCAGGAATAAGCTTCACTCCTGCTCCAAATATAAATCCATCAGACATTCTAGAGAAGGCCAAATCCCTATCTCTTGGCAAAGGTTTATATACTGTTTTTTGATTTTCTTCAAACACCATCCAACGCCATTGGTCTTGATGTCTATCGGCATCTCCAATTAACATATCAAATAAACGCGCTTTAACAAATTCAATTTCATCAATCACTTTGGACTCATCACTTAACACTTCATCTAACATATCAATTGTGCTAACAATCTCTCCGGTGAAGTTTCCTGAAGCTAATGCTATATGTCCATCGGAAGCATGCTCTTCAAAAAGGTACAATTCATCTCCAAAATCTTCATTAAACAACCCTAGAGCATCTTGTTTAGGAATGTAATATAGTTTGGGGTTTAAATGCGATAAATTGATAGCGTCTGATAATGTAGCAAGTGTAAAAGGTGCGTAAGGATGTGCGCCTGTAAAAACATCTTCAATTAAATCTTCGGAAGCCGTATCTTTAAACTGCCCTTCTACATATTGGTCTTTAAAAATTGCTGCTTGTAAAAACTGGTCTGCTTGCTTTTTTATGGCACGCATAACATAGCGTTTTCCGTCTGAAGTTTTTAAATGTAGACTTTTCGACTGTGTTCCACCTCCTTTTCGAAAAGGAATTAACCCTCCCATTAACGTATCTAAATAAACAACTTGAGCAGAAATGGATGTGCTATAATCATCTCGATATCTTTTTCCCCAAAGAAACTTATGAAAACTTGATTTGTCGGTTTCCTCTTTTGTATAAATTGAAGCATTTATAAAAGTTGAGTCCATTTTAGCATATGTGAATTCAGACATGACTTCAGGCTTCTTTATTTGCTTAAAAAACTCTACTTGCTCTGTGTTTGAATTAACAAACTGAACATCTACAGCCTTATCTTTAGAGATGTTAAGCACTGCATAACCGGGAACTGAATGCCCGTAATTATTGGAATCACGCATTCTAATTGGTGTTGTTTTAGATCCAGCACCACTTATAATCTGTACAATATTATCAAACTCTAAATACTGTAAACTGTGCTCATGCCCTGAAAGAAAAATAACGTTTTCATTTTGCTGAGCAGCAGCTATTAAATTTTTCCTTAATTCATTATAAAATTGGTTTGAAAAATCGGCATTAACAATGCCACTTGTTGATCTAATAACATTTTTAATAGTACCAAGAACTGGCAACGGACTCATGTGTTCTTTAACATCATATCGGCCATTATGTGGCCCTTGGCTATGCATGGGATGATGAATGGCTACTAAGGTTATTTTTCCTCTAGCTTTTTTTATTTCGCTTCTAAATTCGTCTAAAAAATCTGTTCTGGTTTTTAATTCGCAATCTTCATTGATGGTTGGATGATTGTTCCAATTAGTAATGTACCAATGAGAATCAACAATTAATAATACCGTATCATCATTCAAATTAACTCTCTTAATGGCACAGCCATTTTCTGGTTGAAACGTATTTTTACCTAAGGCAGTTTCTACCATTTTTTCTTGGAGTTTTAACCCTTTTAAACCACTATACCAATCGTGATTACCAGGTACAAAATATACCTGTCCAGGAAAGGTTTTAGCAACATCTAATTGTAAATTTAAAGCCGTTTCAGCATCTTTAATAGCTTTTTCTCCTTTTAACGGAATTCCTTTAGGATATATATTGTCTCCTAAAAATAAAAGCAAATCGTTTTTATCTGCTTTTTTAAATTGGTTTTGTAGTTTCCCTAATGTTTTAGGAGGCGTCCCATCTTCATTAGGCATACCAGCATCTCCAATTAAAAAAATATTAGTTGTTTCTTTATTTATTTGTTCTAGTTCTAGTTTATTTACATTAGAATTATGTGGCTTATAAGTAGCACAACCACTTAAAATCAATATCATAGTAATAAAACCAACTAATATATTTCTTTTCATTTTATAACTCTATGCAATTAAACGGCCTGTATGTCCTCTAGTGTAAAAAGGTCAGATACTTTTTGAAGTTCTTTATTTAAATCTACGCGAATAGCTTTCAAACCACTTGCTCCTTGTAATTCTTCTACTTCAAGTAATTCTATGTTCTGTCCGATATAATTTTTTGCTTGTAGAAACTCAAAATAAGACAAATACTCTCGCTCGATAGCTTTACTAGAATAAACAACACTCAGCTTGTGGGCTTGTGTTAAACGTTCATTGGTGTTTTTGATATGTGCTTTATCTATTCGTTTTTTTATCATTTCGTATCGCACATTATAAGCTCCATCTACATCAAACTGTTTTTCATCTATTCGATATCGAATGGTAATAGGCTCATCGTACGCTAAGATTAAAGATGCAACTTCAAGTTGTAATGGAAACTCTTTTTGTTTTTCATAATACATGGCTTCCATTTCACAAGTTACTTGAAGTTGCCATAAACGCAGATTATATAACACGGTTGGATGAAAGTTAAATTGCTTTGTAATAGATTGTCCGATATATAAATTGTGCTCAACGCCATCTGTGTTAAACTTTTCGAAATAATGAGGGAAAATAGCCTGAGCTTTTATTTGTTGTTTTTCTAGAAATGTAGCCAATGCTTTATTTCCCATTTTAATGGTCTCATCATAAGCTTTTCTAGCATCATACAAGCTATTAGTGGTCTTGTCTATGGATTTTAGAAATTCTTCTAAATCATTTTTATTTTTGGAATTACTTTGAAAATGTTTAAATAAAGGAATGAGTTGTTTATCAAAAAACAAATTAATTTCTTGTTCTGAATTGGTGTTGAAATTTTCTTTCAAGTCGAATAAATAATTATCTATTTGAAAGATTAACTGCTCGTAGAATGGTAAGTTTATTTTCGTTCTATCTCTAAGTATTTGTTTGCTTATTTCTAACTGCTTTGTTAAATCTAATTGAATGGCTTCGTTTCTGGCATTCGAAGAACCAACCACATCAACTTGTCCAAAAAGTGGTACCACATCTTTAAAAACAATTTCATGAAAAACAGGGTTTTCTCCATAATTCCTTTCTTGAATATACAGTTCTGCTTCTTCTTGAAAACGCCATTGTACAGAAGGATGTATTGCTGTACATTCTTGCTGTATTACAGCACTAATTTCGTTTTGATATTCTGAAAATGTACGTCTAGAATAACTTAAAATAAACGGCATAATGGTATCTAACTTTACCATGTTAATGGCATTTAACTGGTTTGGCTTAAATGCTGCCAATTCCACAATAAAACCCAATTCCCCATTAATGGGAATAGGAATTAAAGCCACACTTTTCAAGCCTCTTTCCAATAAAATTTTACTTAACCTGTTCCCTTTGGTTTGTTTGTGATAGGTTTCAACATTTGCAATAATGGACGGTTTACAGTCTTTAAACAATTCGTTGTTGATATGGGAGCAGGCGTATTTTCCAACAGACATATGTTCATCTGGCAATAGGGTAAGCATATCAAAATTCTTGTCAAAAGGTGGCGTAATCATGTTTTCTAACACGCTATAACTTCCAACTTGTAAATCTGGAATATTGAAGATGCGCCTAATGTCCTGAAGAAGGTGTTGAAAACTTTCTGTGTTGGGTTCAATTAAGTGCGTTTTAAAATCGTCTATACGTTCATCTAAAGAGGTGTCAATTAAGCTTACTATTCCAAACCCTTCAATAGTCCAAGAATTTTTAGGAAAATACTTTTCCCAAATTTCAAATTTATCGGCATGACTTAATAATTCATCTAAAATTTCATTGGTAATTTCTATGGCATTTTTGTTCGGATAAATATCAATAAAGTCTGCATTAAAAGCCACACGGTATCTTTTCCTTTCCCCATTCTTATCCGTAATCGATAAAGTTTTTGGTCTTTCGAAATCTACTTGATATTTATAATAAACATTTAATATAATAGCATATATAAATAAATCTAACGAGTCTTCATAATCTTTATAAAGGTCATAAAAAATATTTTCATCCGTATTTGCCCTATTTATAATGTTTTGCAATCTGGAGCTACAAAAAAATATCTCATTTGTATAAGGGGTTACAGCTGCTTTTATTTCGTTTTGCGTTAAAGCTGTTGGAAATATAAAGGACATTACCTGATCTAAAATAGCCTTTTTGCTAAAGAAGTCTTGTATTGAGTCTGTTCCTGTTGTCAAAGTGGGATGCTCTTTTAAAAGATCTAAAGCTTGCTTGGCCTGTGCTTGAATAGTTAAATTATTTGAATCTAATAATTTTTCAAGCTTTTCCTTTAACAAACGTAAAGACATAATTACTTTAAATGGTCCTTTATTTCTTATTTTCATTGGTTTGTTTTTCATTAATATTAGGCAGAAAAATATATATAATAACTATAAATAAATGCTGCTGCCGAAATAACTATCCCGAACATAAAAACGGTATAAGTAATACGTAATAATTTATATTTTCTATTAAGGACTAATCCTAAATAATATAAATCTTTAGTAAGGGAATTATATAAAGTTTCATCGTTATCCATTAAGTAGTCGATTCCCCATTCAAAATCTTTCAAACTCATTTTATGAAAGTTTCCAAAAAAGAGAATATTGGTTTTTTTCTCTCTTATCATCTCTTTTGTAATGGCTACATTAGATATCTTTGGACGTGTAGATAAAACGGATAACACAACTGAAGCCACACTAAACAACATTAATATTAAGGTTGGATATACTAGAAATAAATTAGATGGACTATCTAGTTTTGGAATTAGGTTAGATAATGCAACCGAAATAATTATGGCATTGACAGAAAGTAAAATATTGGCTTTAGTATCTGCTATGGCACTTAATTCAATGTGATTCTTTAATTGTACACGAAACATGGTTTCTACACCTCTACCAAATCTTGTGTTTTTTTCTTTTTTGTTCTCTTTAGCAGAAAGTTTGTCTATTTTCTTTTGAATTTCTAATTGGTTTATTTCCTTGTTAGGCTGCCAAAGCTGTTTGGCTGAGCTTGAATAAAACAAATGATTTTTAAGAAAATTAAGGTTTTGTTTCATCCATTCTATTTCGGACAGATGATTTTGATTTTTGGCATTCATTTCTTTGAGTAAATTCTCAGAAATATCTAAAAATTCCTCGGAAGCTACATGACCACAATCGGCATCCTTAATAATTCCCTCTAATTTGTCTTTTGGTATATACTCATTATTTGTAGCTAGAATTAATTGCTCAACCAGGTTTAACATACCTTCAGACACATCTTGTTGCTTTAAAAAAGCATGAGCAATTTTTACACTTTCTTCTTCATGACCTTTATCTGTAAAGATATAACCTGTATCATGAAACCATGCTGCAGCCAACAAAGCAGTGGTTTCCTGCTCTGTACACGCTTCTAACTTTGCTAAATCTCTTGTGTTAGATACCACACGTCTTGTATGAATGGCGTTGTGGTAATAGTTTATAGGTGAAAGCTGTTTGTTTAACAGTTCTGCTACATATATTTCTACCTGAAGTAAAAGCTCTTCTTTCATATTACAAATTTACATAGTTTAAGTGATGCATAAAACGAACCTCACCTTTAAATAACTTTAAAAGTGATAGCGTTCTCTAAAATACTATAAATAGGAATGAAATGAAATAGCATTCCAAAATTGTTTTTTACTCTTTACAAATTCATTAGACGAAATAGATTCTAAAAACTTATAAAATGAGGAAAAATAGCAGATAAAAAAGAGCTCCACATAGAGCTCTTTTTATTAATATACAAATGATTTTAATTAATGGGCAACTGCTTTTACTTCTCCAGATTGGTTCATTTCCATATCGTGATCGTATTTACAACAGCCTGGTAAATTTTCATACGCATCTAGATTGCCAGTTGCTTTTTCTGTATCGTATCCAGAAGCAGCAATGGCGTTATGAATGGCCATAGCATCCGTTTTAGTATCATCAAAAGATACATCTATTTTCTTTTTGTCTACATCCCAATTAGCACTGCTAACGCCTTCTACGCTATTAGCGGCTTTTTCAATTGTGGTTTTACACATACCACAATTACCTCTAACACCAAATGACAAATCTGCCATTGTTATTTCTTGAGATACTTCAGTTGTAGTTGTTTCAACTTCTTGTTTCGCTTCGTTTTTACAACTTGTTAAACCCATTGCAGCTATTAAAGCTACACTTAAAATTACTCTGTTCATGTTTAAATATTTAATTGTTAATTATTGATTCTATTTACTCAATTACTTGTTTTACTTCCCCACAAGTTAACATGGCGTTTCCAAAATAAGGATTGAATACTTTTTCTTCTTTACTTAACCAGTAGCCTCCTGTGTTATTATCGACCATAGGACAAAATTGATGGTAGACTTTTTCATTGATACCAAAAACTTCTATAGCGTTTGTTAAGTGGGAAGACAGACTTTTAAAGTATGTTCTTTGTTCTTTAATTTTTGAACTCTTTGAAATTGATGTGGCTGATGCTTTTATTTCATTTTCTAACAACATCCAATGATGATGTGTCTCTTCATATTTCAATAGTTTCATATCTACTTTAGAAATATTTCTTAATAGGTTTTCTGATGCTGTTTTTACTTTTTTTGAATCATCTTTAACCAAAGCGTCTTTTAATTGAATATAATCGTTAAAAACAACTTTTAATTGATTTTTAAATTCATCAGAAACCTTTACTCTTTCATTTAAATTAAAATGATTCTCTTCTGAATCTTCAACACCAACATGTCCTTCGTGACCAGTTGCTGCTTTAGCTCCTTCTTTATTCATCATAGACTTTTTTCCTTGCAATTGTGCTGCTGCATCTACAGTAAATGTGCCATTGGTAACCACTTCGTCACCATCAAATAAACCTTCTGTAATATCATAAACATCGCCATTCTTTGTACCTAAAGTCACCTCACGCATTTCAAAGATTGGTTCGTTAGGGTTTGTTTTTACATAAACTAACGAACGATTTCCCGTCCAAAGTATGGCGGTTGCAGGAATCATGAGTGTCGTTTTAGCAACTTCTTTCGGCACCTCTAACTTTCCGGTTACAAACATTCCTGGTTTTAATAAATCGTCTTTATTATTTAAAGTTGCCCTAACAGCAACAGTTCTAGACTTTGTATCTAAAACAGGGTTTATAAAAGAAACTTTAGCATCAAACTCTATTTTAGGATAGGCATTGGAAGTCACTTTTATAGTTTGTCCTTCTTTTAGTTGTGAAATTTGATTTTCATAACTGTCAAACATGGCCCAAACAGTTCCTAGGTCGCTTACTTTTACAATGGGTTGTCCTTGTTTTACGTAATCACCTTCCTCCACCATTTTTTGCGAAACAGTTCCTGAAACCGTTGCATAAATTGGAAAGTTTTCTCTCACTTTTCCTGAATTTTCAATTTGACTGATTTGAGCATCAGAGAGTTTCCAAAGTTTTAGTTTGTTACGTACTGCCTTATACAAAGCAGGTTGGGTTGCTTTCATACTAGAAGCTGTTAGTAATTCTTGCTGTGCAGCAACCAAGTTTGGCGCATAAATTGTAGCCAAAAGTTGACCTTTACGAACTTCTTCTCCAGTGAAATTGACATTTAGTTTTTCTATACGTCCTTCAAAATAACTTGCTTGTACAGCATTCGCTTCCTCATTAGCCATTATTTTTCCTGATAGGGATAATTGGTTGGCATCTGTTCTAGTTGCATCTCCAACTATTGTTGTTTGAATGTTTGCTAGAGCCATAGCATTTTCTGTCATTTTTATTTCATTCAAGGCAAGACCTTCCTCTCCAGAATCGGCAGAAATTAAATCCATCCCGCAAATAGGACAATCGCCAGGTTCGGGTTGCATAATTTGGGGATGCATGGAACAGGTCCACATTTGGAGCGTTTCTGCTACTTCCTCGTGATTGTGTTCTGTTGCATTATTCGATGTACCTCCAAACATAAACCAACCGAAAAGGATGCCTATGGCAAGTAAACCAATATATATGACTATTTTATTATTTTTCATTTTCTAATCGATTTATCATGACTTTCATTTGTTCTATTTCTTTTCGTTGAGCTTCAATAATATCTTCTGCTAATTTTTTAACCTCTGGATCTTTAATATCTGCTCTCTCACTGGTTAATATGGCTAT
Source organism: Flavobacteriaceae bacterium LYZ1037 (assembly GCA_003144015.1). GTDB lineage: Bacteria > Bacteroidota > Bacteroidia > Flavobacteriales > Flavobacteriaceae > Xanthomarina. The sequence continues at coordinate 67,717 of QFWS01000009.1, forward strand.
TGAGTGATGCGGAATCATACCTTTTAACCAAAGTAGGTCACCAACAACAGGTTTTTGGACTCTTACCAAACCTAATGCGCATACAAAAAGCACTAAACTACCAATTAATATGGCTATGTTCTTTTTTTTATTTTGATACATGTTCCGCATAAAAAACCACATGATGACTGCCATTGTTGAAATCCCTAAACACACCATATAAAACCGAGTCATACTAAAATAAACATGATCAGTTTCATAGGTGTTGAGGTACATGGTTATGTACATGGCTATAAAAGATAATCCCAACATTAAAAAGAATTTCGTATAATTTCCCTTGTTTGCGTGTTGTTCTGAATGTTCCATAATTGATTGATTTTAGAATTATATTTTAAGCGTTCTTAATCGTAAGGCATTCCCAATAACAGAAACTGAGCTAAAGCTCATAGCTAATGCGGCAATCATTGGTGATAGTAATAATCCAAAAAACGGAAATAAAACACCAGCAGCAATTGGAACGCCTAACGTGTTATAAACAAGTGCGAAAAACAGATTTTGTTTGATATTTTTCATAACACCATGACTTAAGTTTTTGGCTTTTACAATACCATGTAAATCGCCTTTTACCAATGTAATCATAGCGCTTTCAATAGCCACATCTGTTCCTGTTCCCATGGCAATGCCGACATCACTTTTTGCTAATGCTGGGGCATCATTTATGCCATCCCCAGCCATGGCTACTACTTTTCCTTGTGCCTGCAATTTTTCGACCACTTTTAACTTGTCTTCTGGCAGCATACTCGCCTTAAAATCGGTGAGATTTAATTCCGTAGCAACTGCTTGTGCTGTGTTATGATTATCGCCTGTAAGCATAATAACAGCAATATCTTTGTCTTGAAGCGCCTTAATGGCTTTGGCACTTGTGGCTTTGATTTTATCGCCAATCACAACATAACCAACAACGTTGCCATCAATAGCTAAATAAGAAACCGTTTTACCCTGTTTTTGATAGCTTTTTGCTTCGTCTTCCATTTCCGAAGAAATTTCTGCTTTTGCATAATCCATCATTTTCGGATTTCCTAATGCTACAGTATTACCGTTTATTGTTCCTTCAACACCTTTACCTGTTACAGCACTAAAATCACTAGACTTCAATAATTCGGCATTCTTATCTTTTCCATATTTAACGGTTGCTTCAGCTAGTGGATGTTCGGAATTACTATTTAAGGACACGATATATTGAAGGACTTTTTCTTCGGAATATTCATTTCCAAAAGCACCAACTTTTTCTACGGTTGGCTTGCCTTCGGTAATGGTTCCTGTTTTATCCACAATTAATGTGTCAACCTTGTCCATTTTTTCGAGGGCTTCGGCATTTTTAATCAGCACACCATTTTGAGCGCCTTTCCCAACTCCGACCATTACGGACATGGGTGTTGCCAATCCTAATGCGCATGGACAGGCAATAATTAGCACCGCAATGGCATTTACAAAAGCATACACATAAGCGGGTTCTGGTCCCCAAATGGCCCAAACTACGAAGGTTATTAATGAAATTATAACGACGACTGGCACAAAATAACCAGACACTTTATCGGCTAAATTTTGAATGGGCGCACGACTTCGACTGGCATCGTTCACCATGTGAATAATTTGAGAAAGCAAGGTGTCGCTTCCTACTTTTTCAGCTTTCATGAGGAACACTTGATTTCCATTTATGGTGCCACTACTTACTTTATCTCCTACCGTTTTGTTAACAGGAATTGGCTCTCCCGAAATCATGGATTCGTCAACCGTTGTTTCACCTTCGGTTATGGAGCCATCTACTGGGATTTTATCGCCTGGTTTTACTTTTAAAATATCGTTTAATTCTATTTTATCAATACTTACCTCAACGTCTTCTCCGTCTACAATTTTAGTCGCTTTATTTGGTGCTAGTTTTAATAATTCTTTTACGGCCGAATTGGTTTTACTATGGGCACGCGCTTCTAACAATTGCCCTAGTAATACCAAGGTTAGAATAACCGTTGCAGCTTCAAAATACACGTGTACAGCTCCGGATTCTGACAAAAACTGTTCTGGAAAAAAGTCCGGAAAAAACATCCCAAACACACTAAATAACCATGCCACACCAGCACCAATACCAATTAGCGTGAACATATTAAGATTCCACGTTTTGATACTTCTATAGGCGCGTTCAAAAAACATCCATGTGGCATAAAACACAACCGGAATGGATAGCGCAAATTGTACCCAATTCCATTTCACCTGATCCATAATGTTGTATAATGGATTGTTTGTGAGCATTTCGCTCATAGCGATAATAAAAATCGGCAAGGTAAATATAGAGGCTATCCAGAATTTCTTCAACAGCTTTTTATAGGTCTTTTCTTCTGAAGACAAGTCGGGTTCCATGGGCACTAAATCCATTCCACAAATTGGACAAGCTCCAGATTCATCTTTAATCACTTCCGGATGCATGGGGCAAGTCCATTGTTCTGAATTAGAAGTTGAAAGGTTTTGTTCTTCAACCAAATCCATTCCACAAACAGGGCAATCGCCAGCTTTATCATAGGTTTTATCGCCTTCGCAATGCATGGGGCAATAAAATGTTCCAGTACCTTTTCCTTTTGGTTTTTCTACTTTTGCATCTTGAGATGGCTTTTCTCCAAGTTTATGAATACTGTAACTTCCACCATCTTTTTTTAAAGCCTTTTGAAAGCTTTCAAAAGGAATATGAGCTTCCATCTCAATAGTGGCTTCTGCCTTTTCTAAATTGACCGTTGCTTTTGAAACCCCTTCTACTTTTGAAAGTATGTCTTCAACGTGACTGCGACAACCGTTGCAGGTCATTCCGTGAATGTGATAGGTATGTTTCATCTCGTCATTATTCGGGGTGTGAATCGTATAGGTGTCTCCATCTTTTTTCAATGCCTTTTGAAACGTCTCAATAGGAATATGTGATGACATTTCAATCGTAGCTTCTGCCTTATCTAAATTGACGCTTGCCTTTGAAACACCTTCTACTTTAGAAAGTATGTTTTCTACGTGACTACGACAACCATTACAAGTCATTCCGTGTATGTTATATGTGTGTTTCATTTTTCTTATTTTTGAAACCTGTTAGGTCTGTTATTCATTCTAAAATCAATCATAAAATACGAAAATTAATTCGTCAAATAATTTATAATTGTGGATTGTACATAATAGTTCTTCACTGATTCCACCTGATTTATTTGAAACTTCAATTGTAATTCTTGTATGTTTAAAACATCTTTAAAATCAATGGTTCCAGTTTCATAGCTATTAATTAGAATCTCTTCAGCATCTTCAGCTTGCTTCAAACTTTTTTCTTGTGTTTCAAATTTAATTCGCGACTGATTACGCTGAGAAATTGCTTTTGATAATTCGGCTTTCAGCATATTTAAGCGTTCATCCTTTTGTGATTGAATTTCTTGTTTTCGTAATTCGTTTTGCTTTGTTTGAGATTTATATTTCTTATTAAAAATTGGAATGGAAACTGATAACATGGGCATAACCATATCTTTATAAGAACTAGTTATCATTGGACTGTCATCTTGATTGATATATTCCACCCCAAAACCAATCATAGGTCCTCCTTCTTTTTGGTTTAACAATTCAGACTGCTCCACAGATTGATATAATTTATCATATTTGAGCAGTTCTGGGTTTACCGATAAACTATCGTAGCTAAAGAAGCTATCTTCTTTAGGAATTTTCATAGACGAAATAACAGACACTTCTACATCATAATCCCGATTCATTAAACTGTTTAAAGCAGCTTGAATACCTTTGTATTGTTGAATTAGAACCTCTTTCTCTTGTTGTAATTCATTTTGTCTAATCTGTAATCTTAATACATCTACTGCTGAAGCTTTGCCTACTTCTACAGACGTTAATGCCAATTGCTCATAGGTTTTTAAAAGCGTTATGTTTTTATCTAGCACCTTTTGTTTGCCGCTTATTTCAAACAGTTGGTAATAGAATTGAGACACAGAAAGTGCTAATTTTCGTTTAGCAATAGATACTTCCACATATTGAGCATCTGCCATGGATGTTGCATAATTTTCTCTTGCGGTTATCGTACCAAACCACGGCAACATTTGCATGACTGACACTCTAAAACGTTCCATAGGCATATCCATTTCTGGTGCAATGGCCATAACTCCAAAATTAAATTCGGTATTTGGTATGTTGTTAACTTCGTTTACTTTTTCTGAAGCAATTTGATATTGAAAATCAAACTTTTGAATTTCGGGATTGTTGGCTAAAGCTTCGTTAATAAGCGTTTCTAATTCTTGACTTTGAACGGAAAGAGCAAAGAATAAAGAAACAAGAAACAAGATTCGTTTTATATGTGTTTTAAATTTTTTCATTTTACTGTTCTATTAAGTTGAAACTCCGCTCTCCAGCTATATAATACTGGGACCACAAATAAGGTTATTAAGGCAATTAACATACCTCCAAAACTTGGGATTGCCATCGGAATCATAATATCACTTCCACGTCCTGTAGATGTTAAAATTGGTAATAATGCTAAAATGGTGGTTGCTGTAGTCATTAAACATGGTCTGATTCGTTTTTCTCCAGCTTCGACTATAGATGCTCTAATTTCTTTTCTATTTTCTGGTGTATTTCTATTGAAAGTTTGCGTTAAATAAGTCGCCATGACCACGCCATCATCTGTGGCTATTCCGAATAAGGCAATGAACCCTACCCAAACAGCGACACTTAAATTAATAGGATGCATTTGAAACAAATCGCGCATATTTTCACCGAAGAAATTGAAGTTTAAAAACCAATCTTGTCCGTAGAGCCAAATCATGATGAATCCACCTGCGAATGCCACTGCTATTCCTGTAAACACCATAAGTGTTGTGCCTACAGATCGAAACTGAAAATATAATATTAAAAATATGATGGCTAAGGCCAAAGGCACCACAACCGATAAGGTTTTTTCGGCTCGCAACTGATTTTCATAAGTACCAGTAAATTGATAATTAATGCCTTTTGGTACAATTAAATCGCCTGAAGCTATTCTTTCTTTAATTAAAGCTTGGGCACTTTCAACCACATTTACTTCTGCAAAACCGTCTAATTTATCAAATAACACATAACCGACTAAAAAAGTGTCCTCACTTTTAATCACTTGTGGACCTTGCTCGTAACGAATGCTTGCCAATTCACTTAAAGGAACTGGACTGCCTTTTTCAACAGGAATATAAATTTGTTCTAAATCGCTTGGGTTTCCTCGTAATTCTCTTGGATAGCGCACACGTACACCGTAACGCTCTCTGCCTTCAACCGTTTGCGTTAAAACCATACCTCCAACAGCAACCTGTAAGACGTTTTGAACATCTTGAATAGAAATGCCATAGCGTGCTATTTTCTCTCTATCAATATCAATCAGTAAATAAGGTTTACCAACAATTCTGTCTGCAAATACGGCTTCATGCTTAACACCTTCGGCTTGTTTTAATATCTCTTCTAATTCGATTCCAAAGGCTTCAATTTGTTTTAAGTCTTGTCCTTTCACCTTAATTCCCATTGGTGCACGCATACCTGTTTGAAGCATGACTAATCGAGTTTCGATAGGCTGTAATTTTGGTGCAGAAGTAACTCCTGGAAGTTTAGTTACTCTTACAATCTCATTCCAAATATCGTCTGGTGATTTAATTTCTGGTCGCCAGTTTCGGTAGAATTCGCCATCGTTGTCTTCTATTAATTGGTCTTTGGCATTAACAGATTGCCACGCTTCACTTTGTTCCACTCGCAATGACATGCCATTTTTTAAAATATATTCACCATTATTATTGACTTTATAACGTTGGCGTTCACCATTGTCATTCAGCATATATTCTGGTTTATACTGAATCATGTTCTCATACATCGATAAAGGTGCAGGATCTAAAGCCGATTCTGTTCTACCTGCTTTACCAACAACAGTTTCAATTTCTGGAATACTGGCAACTGCCATATCTAACTGCTGTAAAACACGTTTATTTTCCTCAACTCCAGAATGAGGCATTGAAGTGGGCATCAATAAGAAAGACCCTTCGTTTAATGATGGCATAAATTCTTTCCCTGTGTTTTTCATGATGAAAAAACCAACAATCACGATAGCTGTTGGAACAGATAGAAACAAAAGTTTATTATCTAAACACCATCTTAATATGCGTGTATAAAACTTGATGAATAATGTAAATACACCTAACAATCCAAAACAAATGACTCCAACGAAAACGAGATTCCAGAAAACACTTTTATCAACACCTAAGGGTCTCCAATATTCTGCTAACAGAAATACAATGGCGATGGCAGAAATAATGATATTTATAAGGTTTGCACGCTTTGCTTTTACTATTTCTTGTAGTTTTAAAATACCTGTAACACCAAAAGCTATTAAAATAATTCCTAACCAATAACCGTAGAACACACCCATTATTCCTGCTAAAGCCATGGCGGCATTTAAAATATAACTAAAACTCTTTTTGATGCTTTTTCTTCGGAATAAATAGGCTGCAAAGGGTGGAATTAAAAATAATGCCACAATAAGAGAGGCTGTTAGAGCAAAGGTTTTTGTAAAGGCTAAGGGTCTAAATAGTTTTCCTTCAGCACCAATCATAGTAAACACTGGGATAAAACTAATAATAGTTGTCATTACAGCAGTTACAATGGCCCCAGACACTTCTGTTGTGGCTTTATAAACCACTGTATTTATGGAAAGTTTCCCTTCATCTTCGTCCAAATGACGTATAATATTTTCTGAAAGTATAACACCAACATCTACCATGGTACCAATAGCAATCGCTATTCCGGATAATGCCACAATATTTGCATCTACATTAAATAGTTTCATGGCGATAAATACCATTAAGACTGCAACAGGTAATAAGCCTGAAATCAAAATGGACGCACGAAGGTTAAATACCATAACAATAATAACCAAAATGGTGATTAAAATCTCTAAGGTTAAGGCTTCATTTAATGTGCCTAATGTTTCTTGAATGAGTTCTGATCTATCATAAAAAGGAACGATGGTTACTTGAGACGTTATTCCATCAGAAAGTACTTTTGAAGGCAACCCAGCGCTTAATTCATGGATTTTTTCTTTGACGTTTGTGATAACCTCCATTGGATTCGCACCATAACGCGCCACAACAACGCCACCTACAACCTCTGATCCTTCTTTGTCTAGAATCCCTCTTCGTGCTGCAGGACCTAATGATACTTTACCAATATCTTTAATTCTTATGGATGTGAAATCTTCTGATGTGACTACGGCATTTTCAATGTCTGAAATAGATTTCACATAACCCAAACCACGCACTAAATATTCGGCTTGGTTTATTTCTAAAGTTTGTGCGCCAATATCCTTATTACTTTCTTTTACAGCTTTTACGACTTGGTTTAATCCAATATTATACTGTCGCATCAGTTCTGGGTTGACATCAATTTGATATTCCTGAACATAACCACCAATAGAAGCCACTTCAGAAACACCACTTGCAGACGACAAGGCATATTTTACATAGTAATCTTGAATGCTACGTAACTCGTGTAAATCCCAACCTCCTGTTACGTTACCGTTTTCATCACGACCTTCTAAGGTGTACCAAAATATCTGTCCTAGACCCGTGGCATCTGGACCTAATGATGGATTAACATCTTCAGGCAACAAGCCACTTGGAAGTGAGTTTAATTTTTCTAATATGCGACTTCTACTCCAATAGAACTCTATATCTTCTTCAAAAATGATATAGATACTTGAAAAGCCAAACATAGACGAACTACGAATCGTTTTTACTCCAGGAATTCCCAATAAAGAGGTCGTTAAAGGATAGGTAATTTGATCTTCAATATCTTGTGGAGACCTTCCATCCCATTTAGTAAAAACAATTTGTTGATTTTCTCCAATATCTGGAATAGCATCTACTGCTACAGGATTACTCGGTAAAAAGCCAGTATCCCAATTAAAAGGCGCATTTACAGTTCCCCATCCCACTAAAAGGACAAGTAAGAGAACAGCAACTAATTTATTCTCTATTAAGAATTTGATGCTTTTATTTAGCATGAGTATTGATTATTAAACAGTTAGACATTGATGTTTGAAAAACACCGAATACAACGAATCACCCTAATGAATTGAATCATTGGATAACACAGTCTATTGTTTAAAAATCAAATTAAATAAGTCTCGTCAAGTTTGAAGATTTGCTTTGTGACGAGTGGTGGTTTGTATTCTTCATAAGAAGACACTTTGTTATCTAAACCTTCAAAAAGATTTACATAAGTATAAATAAACGACGTGATAAAAATTTGTTGCTCAAAAGAAATTTTGTCAACTTGTAGTTGTAATTCGTTTTGACTATCCAAAACTACTTGTTCATCTTTACAACAATCCTTTTTGGTAACGGAGCAGCCTTCTGTTAAAGGATTATCCATGTCCATACCACAAGTTTCTACATTTTGAAAGATAGCAGAATCCATTAAAGCACCTCCACAATAATGCATATTGACTGTGAACGACATGGTAGAGAATAACACTACCAAAGCCATTAACATTGACATTATTTTATAGAATACTTTTTTCATACTACATGCAAAAATACGAAATTTTAACAACTCGATATTTTGTTTAACAGAACTTTAAAAAATAACGTTATTTCCCGATACAATATTTAACTATCCCTATATTCATTGGTGTTGTAGCATTTGGGCAACAAATGGGAAACAAAAAACACAAAATAAGAGAAGATTAGCAACAAACATTAATAATGTTAATTACAAATATAGCATAAAAAAAACCACTCATAAAGAGTGGTTTTCATACATAAAACACCAAGCATTAATTAGCTGTTCCAGAGCCTAAATAAGTACTGTTTGATACTTGACTACCATCAGCAGTGATAAATGCCATAAATAGCTCCACTGTATCTCCTGCGTAGGTTGTTGGGATAGCAACAATTTGAGTTCCTACTGTTCTGTCTGTTCCATCAGTTAAAGAAATAGATTCTTTCTTTGATGGATTGTAAACCAATAACATTGCTTTATCGGTAGCGTTTGCATTACCTTCAGCAGAGTTATCATCCCAGTTAAAAGTTACTTCTCCCGCAGTTGTAAGATCAGTAGTAGGGTTTAAAGCAGTCGATAAACCTCCTCTACTTACCAAAGCGTTAGCATAATCTACATTGAAGTTTGGCTCAACTCCACCAATAGCATTATTTAACACATACGACATTGCAGCATTGAATGCTGTTTTCTTCACTGCTAAAAACTTATATCCTTTCTGGATGAAAGGTTTAACAGCTTGAATAAATTCTAAAGTCACTGTAAACTTATTTCTTTGGTTTACCTGACCTACAGTTCTTGGATTCGCTACACTTGAAGGTTTAATTCTAATGTAGTCAATTCCTTTCCAGCTTCCACCGATAATGTTTCCAACCTTACCTGAAAGCCCTCCTAAAATACCTTGAGCAATTTTACCCATAACATAAATGATTTAAATGAAACTTACTTTTCTTCGGACTTGGTACGGACTTAACACGAAGCTGTACCTTCCGCTGAAATATATGGCAAGTTTTATGCTATTCTTTCAATATGGATTTTGTTGCTTTAGATTGCTTCTTTTTGCATCAGAAATAAAAAAAACAATATTTTTTTTACAAAGAAAAAGAGAAAAAAGAAAGCAATTCAATTGATGGCGTGGACATACTGTCAAGTTTTTTGGAAAAAATATTGCTATACAAAATGACTACAGCAGGATATGCCAAAATACAGGTGCAAAATTTTTTTCAAAACCCGTAGGGCTTGAACTTTATAGTATGATAGCGGTGGATGTAGGAAGGCATCTAACTTTGCAACCTTTTTGCTTCTTCCTTATCTAAATATGGATGTTTAAGGCGTTCGTACATTAATTGTCTGAATGGTAAAGTTTCTTCGGTTGGATAGGCATTAAAGTAATTATACATTGCAATTGCCATATGCTTTGTAAAACGATTATATTTTTTAATTGGAATGAAATAAAGGCTATTCAAATGTTCAAATTTATAAAGGATGCCTTGTAAGGCTAAATTATTGTTCTTCAATTTATAAGCTAAATAGAAACTATTATTTGATAAAGCTACCTCATCAATATATTTGAAATTTTCTGCAATAAAGTCTAAATCCAAGTTTTTCCTAAACTTCCAATAGCGACCATTCTTTTTTTTGTGAATCAACTTATCCTCTGCTTCTTCAGATGTAGTAATCGTATTTAAAATAAATTTGTGCTTCTTTAATTTACCAAGATTGGTTTTTGATTCAATTATTAAATTTAAAATGCTTTGGTTATAGAAAGCGTCAAATCGTTTTAGGAATAGGAAAAATCTAAATGCTGAAATAACGAAAATAAAATCCCTTCGTTTAGCTCCTGATTCATTAATGTTATCATTCGTAAAATGAATATTAAATTCTTTCCTTTTATTATCAAAGCCTATTGATAAATGTTCTCCTTCTTTTAATGTTGGTGCATTAAAAATGAAACCATTTTCATCAGTATAATTAAAACGCAGATATAGTTTTTTTAAATCATCAATCATTCTACAAAGTTACTATTTATTCTTTCGAGCAGGTAATCTAAAAGGCGCGAGCCGGCTGCGAGATGAGCAAGGGTGTTGTGGTAATAGCACGTTGCATTTTTTTTGCATAAGTGCGTACCACAGCAACGGTTTACCGCAAGGGTGGCGGATTTTTTGATTCTTATATTATATCAGAAGGGTTTTTATTCGTAGTTCAAAATATTACTGTTTAGGCAAGTGCAAGGATTGAAGGAAGCAATGGAAGGTATGGGAATAGTTTTCATTTAAGGTTTGCCGTATTTGATACGAAGTAATGAAGTTAAGGAAATGCCGTATTTGAAGGAAGTTAGGAATTGAATTTATCTGAAGGCAAACCGTAATGTAGAAACTATTGTGTGGTGGATGTAATTGCTGACTGAATGAGTTGCTCTTGTGTACTGCTTGCGAAATAGGATAATCCGCAGTATTCATTGAAGTTTAAGTTTTCTGAAAAATCAAGATTTAAAATGCAATACTCACATATATTTAATATTACTGCGGTTATCTTATTTGCAAACTTGGAACATTCAAAAAATGTGACACCCGTAGACCCACATACTTTATTAAATCAAATGTTATAAGATTGTGTAATTTCAATTAATTCACAAAATAATCAATTGAAGCGAAATTATATGTGGGTTTTGCCCGAAGCGACCCGCAGGCTCGCATAACATTAAGTAGCGGTTGCCCCTTAATAATTTCTAACAGCACAACGTGCTAACCTTATTGGGATTTTAAGGGGCAAAAGTAGCTACGGGTGAGGAAGGCGAGTAATGTGTGAAATAAAACAAATAAAAAGTACCAACGAGGACGTGTCGCCGCAGTGGTACTATTTATGGTATATGCAAGCCCTTACAACTTGAGAGTTTTTTAATTATGAGATTGCTTCGATTACTACGTAATAACGATAAATAAACAAACTGGCTTGCAGATATGTTTTATGGAACTAAATGGAACAACTGACGAACACCTTATTACCTGCTCACGGATTATGATGTCATTACTAATTCTATTTTAATTACCTAATTCCAATTCATCCGTTGTAATCTAACTGCATTTAATATTGCTAATAATGCTACACCTACATCTGCAAATACAGCTTCCCACATTGTTGCTAAACCACCTGCACCTAAAATCAATACAATTACTTTTACTCCAAATGCTAAAATGATGTTTTGCCATACAATTTTGCGAGTGGAACGACTAATTTTAATCGCCTTTACCACTTTTGAAGGTTGGTCTGTTTGAATGATAACATCTGCTGTTTCAATAGCGACATCACTTCCTAAACCACCCATTGCTATTCCTACATCACTTGCTGCTAAAACTGGTGCGTCATTAATACCATCACCTATAAAAGCAATTTTATTTTCAGGATTTTGTTTTAAAAGCTCAACTTCATTTAATTTATCTTCTGGTAACAAACCACCTTTAGCCTTTTCAATATTTAATTCTCTTGCTACTTGTTGGGTAATGGAATCCTTATCTCCAGAAAGCATCATTATATTATTAATACCAACTTTATGTAAGGCTGTAATTGTTTCTTTTGCATCTTCTTTTAATTCATCTGCAATAACAACATAACCTGCAAATGTATTGGCTATAGATACTAATACTATAGATTCAACGATAGTTTCTGTTTCCTCTAAAACTTTAATATTATTTGCTGTCATTAGGGCTTTATTACCAACTAAAACAGTCTTACCATTTACAATACCTTTTAACCCTTTTCCTGCTATTTCAGATACTTCAGAAGCCCCATAATCTTCGCCTTCTGCTTTATATTCTAAAATGGCTTTTGCGATAGGATGTGTGGATTGTTCTTCCATAGCCATCAAGTACTGCATAAACTCTTTTTCATCCCAACCAATTGCTTTGATTTCTTTTATTTTGAAAACACCTTTAGTAACCGTTCCTGTTTTATCCATCACCAACGTGTTTATCTTGGTCATTGCATCTAAAAAGGAAGCTCCTTTAAATAAAATTCCGTTTTTTGAAGCTGCTCCCAATCCTCCGAAATAACCCAACGGAATGGATATTACCAACGCACAAGGACAAGAAATCACCAAGAAAATTAAGGCTCTGTATAACCAATCTCTAAAAACATAATCATCTACAAAAAAGTATGGTAGAAACGTAACACCTATTGCTAAAAACACAACTATTGGTGTGTAAATACGAGCAAATTGTCTGATGAATAATTCTGTTTTAGATTTGCGAGCTGTTGCGTTCTGTACCATATCTAAAATCCGAGCAATGGAACTATCTTTAAATTCTTTGGTGGTTTCAATTTCAATTACTCCATCCATATTGATACTTCCAGCAAATACTTTTTCGCCTTTTGCAATAGTATCAGGTTTACTTTCGCCTGTTAATGCAGCTGTATTAAATGAACCTTTGTCGGAAAGTAGAATACCATCTAAAGGGATTTTTTCTCCCACACGTACTTGCACTTTTTCACCAATTTCAACCGTTTCTGGACTTACAGACACATAATCATTGTTGCGATATACCAGAGCTTCATTTGGTCTTACATCAAGTAAGGCTTTTATATTTCCTTTTGCTCTGTTAACTGCTGCATTTTGGAATAATTCCCCAACTGCGTAAAACAACATTACTGCAACACCTTCAGGATATTCGCCAATGATGAATGCGCCAATTGTTGCAATGGACATTAAAAAGAACTCTGTAAACACATCGCCTTTTTTAATACTTTCCCAACCTTCCTTTACAACAGGAAGTCCAACTGGCAAATAAGCAATACCATACCAAATAATGCGAATCCAATCCTTGAAAACGGTAACATCAAAATAGTCTAACCCAATACCTATAATTAGCATTGTAAAACTTATGATAGCTGGTATGTAGGCTTTAATTTTACTTGAGTTGCCACTATTATTGTGACCATCATCGTGACTATGTTGCTCTTCTGAATTTGGTTTTAAATCTCTTAATTTGACTTTCTTTTTTTTCATTTTGAATTGAATAAATTTTTAATATCATTAGGTATAGGCATACGTTTTAATGGTGGTACATTTGCACCTCCTGTATTGCCGATTGGCACGTGATTAATGAACGATTTCCAACCTCCAACAATTAATCTTATTATTTGTCCAAATACTTCTTTGGTGTTTTTTTGCATTAAGCCAAACTTTAGCATTAACCAATGTGAATAGGTATGCTCAATAGGATAAGATTGACCTATAATGTGGCTTCTTTCTAAATGATACCACGCATTAGTAAAATCACTTTTAGCTAAAGCAACTTCATATAAACCAAGTTCTTTATTATAAGCATCTTTTAAATACTTTGGTATTTTATAATTCAGTTTCATTATTATCTCTTTTTATTGTAAAAATATAATACCAATGCGTGCAATGGAAGTGCAATTATTGCCCACTACATTTATCACAAATACCTTTTACTACCAAGTTTACATTTTCTGAAACGAACCCTTCTGGCACTTTAATTTGGGGAATTTTATGATCTGTTAAGCAAATGGTTTCATTACAGTTATTGCAATGAAAATGCAAATGCAAATCGGTTTCAATCTCGCAATTACAGCCGTTTTCACACAACGCATATTTAGTGATTCCTGTGCCATCATCTATTTGATGCACTATTGCTTTTTCCTCAAATGTTTTTACTGTTCTATACAATGTCGTTCTATCTGCTTTATCAAAAGCATTTTCAATATCACTTAATGTTACTGCTACTTCCTTTTCTGCAAGAAACTTATAAATTAATAAACGCATTGCCGTAACTCGAATATCTTTTGACTCTAATAATTGTTCTATTGTTTGCATAATTAATGTTCGTGTTCTGCTTCGCCTTTTTTCATTTCTGCTATAAGATAATAGGCATTATTATAAGCAAATGTTGTATTTGGTTTTATATCTTCAGAAAATTGAATAGCTATCCAATTGCCATCTTTTGCTCCTAAAAGCACTTCAATAGGTTTAAAACTCCAATCTTCATTTTCTTTTTCTGCCGAAAACACGAAAAATCTATCGCCTTCTTTTACTATGGCACTTTCGGGCAACGCCATAGTTTTCGTATTTTCAGTTTGGATTTTCCCTTGAATATACATTCCAGGAATAAGAATGCCTTTTTTATTCTCAATTTCTGCGTGTACGTGCACCGCTTTAGGATTATCTTCGAAAGTTTTACTTACCGAATAAATTTCTGCTGTTAATTCTTCATCTTGCATTGTTTGTACATTAAAGGTTACTTTTTGACCTTTCTTAACTTTATACACATCTTTTTCAAACACCATTAAATCAGCGTGAACGTGATGTGTATTTACTATTTCAAAAAGTTCGGTTTGAGGTTCAACATACTGTCCTGTTTTTACTTCTACCTTTTGCACATAGCCTTCAATAGGACTGCGTAATGATATACTTTGAGCAATTGTTCCATTTTGAACTGATGACGAATTAATGTTTAATAATCTCAATTGAGCTTCCAAACCCTTAACCATTGCCATTGAGGCTTCATATTCTGCTTCAGCTTTTTGGTGATTTGCACCAGATCCTACACCTGCATCGTACAATTTTTGTTGACGCTCATAATTCTTCTTTAAAAAATTACTATCACTATACGCATTTAAATAATTGGTTTGCATTTGAATAATATTTGGATGTGAAAGATATGCCACTACTTGACCTTTATTCACTTTGTCACCTTCAATCACTTCAATAGAAACTACATTAGCTCCAATTACTGATGTTATGGCAGCTTCGTTTTGTGGTGGTACTTCTAAAGTCCCATTGGCTTCCACATAGCCACTCATATTGCGTGAGGCAATAGTGTCTATTTTCATTTTTAAGGCTTCAAACTGTTGTTGCGAAAGCATCACTTCTTCGCCTTCGTTATGGTTATCTTTTTCTTCAGTTTTTTGTTCTTCGTTATGAGAATTGCCATTGTCTTCTTTGTGGCTTTCTTTATTTCCGCAAGCAGAAACAAAAATGGATAACATTATTATGGCTAAAAATTTATATAATCTATTTTTCATTTTCTTATTGATTAAAATATTGTAATTGAAATGTACTTTCTAAATAGTTTGCTAACGCTGTTTGTGCTTCCAGTTCCGATTGAATAGCTTCTTTTATAAGTTGTGTAAATGCTGTGTAATCAATCTCACCTTCTCTATAAGCAAACAAAGCACCTGTTTTTTGTTCTTTAATAAGTGGTAATACTTCATTTTTATAGAACAGCCAAGAGGCTTTCCATTTTTGGTAATTTTCTTTAGTTTGATTAAATTTAGATTGTACTTCCTTTTGCTTGAACTGCATATTTGATTCGGCAATTTGTCTATCAATATTGGCTGTTCTAACTTGTGCTTTTGTTGTACCAGATAAAAACGGTATAGAAATACCAGCTTGATAGGTGTAAAAACCAGAATTTCCATTTACTTTTTGCAAGCCACCTTGAAGGTTGAACTTTGGTAAATTTTCGGCTTTAGCAGCTCTATAGTTTGCTTCTGCTTCTGCGACTTGAAGTTGAGAAATAGTAAATAAAGGGTGTGCTTCTAAACTAAAGGATTCTACATTTATTTCGCTCTCTATATCAATTTCATTTGAAACTGTATAAAATTCATCTGAAACCAACCAAAGGTTTAACTGTTGTAATGCAATAGCATATTCACTTTTTGATTGCATAAATTTATTTTGAATCTGTAAGGCTTGATTTTTGGCAGCCGAATATTCTAACCGCGAAATAGCTTCTACTTCATAATTTAATGCAACTGCTTTTTCAAAATTGGTATAAATAGAATCTAACTCTTTGTATAAATTATACTTTCTTTTACTCTGTAAGGCATTTGCCCACGCTTTTTTTACTTCTAATTCTAAAGCTAATTCTGAAAGCTGAAAGGCTTTTTGGGCTAACTGAATACGTTGCTCCTGTAATTTTCTCTTTGGTGAAATACCAAACACGTCAATATTTGATTGACCAACTCCAATAGTTGTATAAATACCTGATCCATTGTTGATTTCTTCACCACCTGTAAAAATTTGGGTAGTACCAAAATCGAAAGCAGTACCTTTTAATTGTTGTTGCTTATCAATTTCAAGCTGTTGTTGTTTTAAACTTGGATAGTTTTCTTTAGCCAATTTTACAGCTTCTTGCATTGAAATATTAGGTAACGTATCGTTTATTTGTTGCGCATTTCCTGTTATTGGCAACAAAAACATAAAAGCTACCACAGCAGTAACTGTAATTACATTTTTGTTAGCTCTAAAATTGAATGATTTGTTTTCTACCCAATGATATAATATAGGTAAAACGAATAATGTTAATAAGGTAGAGGTTAACAAACCACCAATTACAACGGTTGCTAAAGGTCGCTGAACTTCTGCACCAGCTGATGCTGAAATTGCCATAGGTAGAAAGCCTAAAACATCTGTAAAAGCAGTTAACATTATAGGTCTAATTCTTCGCTTTGTACCTTCTATAATTCTATCTTTTAGATTGGTAACTCCTTCTTCTTTTAATTCATTCAGACCACTAATCATTACTAATCCGTTTAATACTGCAACACCAAATAAAACAATAAAACCAACACCTGCCGAAATACTAAAAGGCATATCACGCATCCATAAGGCTACAACTCCTCCAATGGTTGCCATTGGGATAGCTATGTAAATCATCAACGTTTGTGGTAACGATTTTAATGCAAAATATATGAGTACAAAAATGAGCAATAATGCAATAGGCACAACGGTTTGTAAACGGTTACTGGCGCGCTCTAAATTTTCAAAAGCACCGCCATAGCGAATGAAATAACCTGATGGTAGTTCTAATTGTGCATCTAATTTTGATTTTATTTCAGTCACCAACGATTTTACATCACGCCCTCTTACATTGATACCAACATAGGTTCTTCTATTGGTATTGTCCCTGCTGATTTGCATTGGACCTCCTTTGTAACTTACATCAGCTACCTCGCGAAGTGGAATTTGTGCACCAGAAGGCAAGTTGATATACAAATTTTGCACATCTGTTATGTCTTTACGATTATGAGAACTTAACCTAACCACCAAATCAAATCGCTTTTCGCCTTCAAAAATAGTTCCTGCTATTCCTCCTGCAAAAGCTGATTGCACAATTTGATTTAATGTGTTTATTTGAAGTCCATATTGTGCCAATTTACTTCTGTTATACGTAATTGTCATTTGGGGTAAACCTGTTGTAGCTTCCGCTTTCATATCGCCAATACCTTCCGTACCAGCAATAATTTTAGATATTTCTTCAGCTTTTTGAGACAGTAGATTTATATCTTCTCCATAAAGTTTAATAGCAATATCTTCTCTAACACCTTCAAGCAGTTCATTAAAACGCATTTCAATAGGTTGAGTAAATTCATAGTTAACACCAGGAACGATTTCAACCGCTTCTTTCATCTTCTCTATCAATTCATCTTTAGAAGTAGCTGTTGTCCATTCACTTTTTGGTTTCAAGATTACAAAAACATCAGCTAAATCCATTGGCATTGGGTCTGTTGGAATTTCTGCAACACCAATTCGACTTACAATTTTCTCAACTTCTGGAAACTTTGCTTTTACAATTTGTTCAATTTTTGTAGTCGTTTCAATCGTTTCTGTAAGTGAGCTTCCGGGTTTTAAAATGGCGTGAAATGCAATGTCGCCTTCATCTAATTGTGGAATAAATTCGCCGCCCATTCTCGTGAACATAAAGACTGTAATTCCGAATAGCACGACTGCAATACCAATAATCCATTTTCCTTTTTGCAATGCTTTTACCAATAAAGGTTGATACTTATCCTCAACCCAATGCACAAATCTATCTCCATAAGATTTTTTATCGTTTTTTGGTGCTCGTAACACCAATGCAGACATCATTGGCACATACGTCAAACAAAGTACCATTGCACCAATCATTGCAAAAATAAAGGTCAATGCCATTGGTTTGAACATTTTCCCTTCGATGCCTTCTAATGCCAAAATAGGAAGAAAGACAATTAGAATAATTAACTGACCAAAGAAGGCAGCATTCATCATTTTTTTTGAGGCATCCGCAGCAACACCATCACGTTCTTTAGATGTCAACTTCCTTTTCTTTAGAACTTGTGAAGCAATTAGAAAAACGGTGCTTTCTACAATAATCACAGCACCATCGACAATAATTCCGAAATCTATTGCTCCCAGACTCATTAAATTAGCCCAAACATCAAACACATTCATTAGTATAAATGCAAACAGCAGCGATAATGGAATTGTAGAAGCTACTATTAAACCACCACGCCAATTGCCTAATAAGAAAATAAGGACAAATATTACTATTAATGCACCTTCAATTAGGTTGGTAGCAACCGTTGAAGTCGTTTCTGCTATTAATTTGCTTCGGTCTAACAAAGGTTCGATAATGACACCTTCTGGCAATGATTTTTCAATTTGAGCCATTCGTTCTTTTACGTTCTCGATAACATCATTTGAATTTGCTCCTTTAAGCATCATTACTAATCCCCCAACGACTTCGCCTTCTCCATCTTGAGTTAAAGCACCATAGCGAATGGCAGCACCAAATTGTACTGTTGCAATGTCGCCAACGGTAATTGGAATATTGTTAGTGTTTTTAACCGTAATCTTTTTAATATCCTCTAAACTACGCACCAAACCTTCTCCACGAATAAAATTGGCTTGATGGTTCTTTTCAATGTATGCTCCACCTGTGTTTTGATTATTAGCTTCAAGAGCTTCAAAAACATCGGTAATTGTTAAACCAATAGCTTTTAGTTCGTTTGGGTCAACAGCAACTTCATACTGTTTAATTTTTCCACCTATGGCATTTACCTCAACTACACCTTCTACCATTGCCATTTGACGTTGTACAATCCAATCTTGCATTGTGCGCAAATCAGTAACCGAATATTTGTCTTTATACTCTGGTTTTACTTTAAGTGTGTATTGATAAATTTCTCCTAATCCAGAAGAGATAGGTCCCATAGCAGGTTCGCCAAAACCACTTGGAATTTGTTCTTTAACTTCGTTTAGCTTTTCAGCTACTAATTGACGTGGTAGATAGGTTCCCATAGCATCGTCAAAAACTATAGTAACCACAGATAAGCCAAAACGAGAAATGGAACGAATTTCCTTTACATCAGGTAGGTTGCTCATTGCAACTTCTACTGGATAGGTTACAAATTGTTCAATGTCCTCTGTACCTAAATTGGGTGCTTGTGTAATAACCTGTACTTGGTTGTTGGTAATATCTGGAACAGCATCGATGGGCACTTGGGTCATACTCCAAATACCTGCTCCAATAATGGTAAGCGTTAGCAAACCAATAATGAATTTGTTATTGATTGAAAAATCAATGATTTTATTAATCATAGAAAATGTTTTAATTCAGTTAAACTTTTCGGTACAATTCTGATATAGAAAATAGAATTACACGAAATGAAAAGAACCATATAGGTTCAAAATTGGATATAGTTATCCTTTAAAAAAACTGAATTATGCCCTTGGTGGCTGGAAAAGCGATTCCAAATATCTGGAAGTGAAGTTTACTTTATGTAAATTATACTGTTTTTTCTCTTCAAAATTTAGTCGATTGGTTAAAGCCAAAGTATTGTTGGCAATAATTAATACCAATGGGTGACAACATTGATTATGGGAATGAATAGGTGTATTTTCCTTATCTGGGCTATGATGATGCTCTTTATTTTGAGCATTATTATCAATGTAATCTTCAACTACATATTCAAAGAAAGAGTCTCCATAAAATTTATGGTCTTGATAATGGGTAATAACGTTTGAAATTTCTTTAATTGGGCCACAAAAGTCCATATCTATGCTAATCCCTTGAAAAAAGAATAAAATAGACATTGATATGGAAAAGAATATTTTCATATAATTTAGACAAATATATAAATTATTTAATGCAATGGTGTTGCAAATGATGTTGCAAATGATGTTGCAAAAGTATTATACTACCACTTACCCATTTTAGAAAGTACTTTTTTATACTTCAGCATTTGTATGTCATCCTTACAATAAGGGTGTTCTAATAACTCTTTTAGCTTACCAATAAATTCATTGGAAACAAATCCTTTTTTCTTTAAAATCTCAAATAGAATTAGAGCTTGTTCCGCTCTGTATTTAGCTTTTTTGACAAATTCCTCACCATTTTCTGGTTTTTCATAATGACTTTGAATATCGAAATGTTTATCAATATCTCCTTTATAACCAATTAATAGTTTTTCTGCATTCTGTTGGGTTACTCCATTTGTAGTGAATACATAGTCTCTATCTTGTGTAAGTCGATTAATTCTTGTTTGGCCATCTGCATAGTCATTGGGATGAATTTCTAAATAATGTGAGCGGTCTAATGGTAAAGTTATTACTGCTCTTGGGTCATATAACCCTTGAAAACGATTTGTTTCAAAATGCCTGATGGATACAGGATTATCGCAAGTTATGAGAGGTGCATTCGCATCATTAATTTTAATAACATTAATAGTACAGTCATATTTATATTTTACAAAATTCCCCCATTGTTCTAAATGGTTTACTAAATAAACCGTTCTTGAACGTTCGTTATGTTCTTTTTTTACAGCTTCAATATCATCAATGTGAAACTTTATTTTTTCACCATATAAGTTCATTTTTATCAATCCTTCTTCATCTGCTGTATGAGCTGCTTTATCAAAAATTTGATTATTCATACTCCGTTGAAGATTTAAAATTCTTGGTGTTCTAAAATATAGTGAGAGACAAACGTAGAGTATCTGTATTTTTTCTTCTTGGGTTACCGTTAAAGCTTTTTCATCAATAAGCAGGGAATAGACTTTTTGAAATTCACTATCTACATTTTCAGCGTAATGTTTTTCTAATGCATATTTAATCTCATCAGATTCTGCTGGAATAGTATATATGTTTTTCTCAAAACAAATATCTTTAGTACTAATCTGTTCTAAAAGAATATCATCATCAGTTTTATAAACATCAACAAAATAATTTCTTTTTCTACCTTCAATTCCAAAGTTCTTTAAATATGAACGTGGAATATAATGTTGTTTTATTGGGTTTGACATACTTTATTTTACTTCGTTTAAAGGCATTTCTTTACTGCCTATTTTATCTAATAGACTTTCAATGTTATTTACTATCTCTTTAAAGAATTTTGGATTATCAAGTACTATTTCAAATCTATTTTGTGAAGAGACATACTGTTTTAAAGTAAACTTACCTTTGCTAAAACTCTTAATGTTATTGAACTTTCTATCACTATTATTGACGGTATCGTTGTTTTTAATTATACCCTTATGATGAACAACTAAATTACGGACTTGTCTAAAATTATCGATAAAACTCCATTCAGGATTGAGTATCGAAAAATCAACTTTAGCTGACTGCTTTAAGAACTTCTTTACCTTATCAATATCATTATTACCTTTTAAGTCATCTACTCTGTAGTCTGTTTGTTTATAAGATGCAAACCTGTCGCAACCACGCTTTAAAACATCTTCAAAAAAAGAATACAGTTGTATGATTTGAGCGTTTCTATAATTTTTGATGTAAACATCATTAAACATAAAAACATTGTCAATAAAGGAATCCTGTATGTGGTCTAAATATTCCTCGGAATATTCTGATTTATCAACCTCTTTGGATTTTTGAAAATTATCATACTCAACCTCTATATTTTTCAATTCCATTTCAAAATGAGTTTCCATATGATTCATATAATCTTCAATTAAATGGAACTCAAAATGGATAAAACCAAAACCCATTATAGATGCAAGTGTTTCTTTTCTTCTTAATCTTGACATATCATTCTTTTATAAAAACCATAAAGCATCTTTAGCATCATCTGGAACACCATTATTAAATCGTGGCGCTATTTGTGCTACCATTTCTGGGTATTTTATTGTTATTGGTACATTTTGTTGTCGAAGCGATTTCCAATATAATCTGCTAAACTGATATACTTGTGTTAATAATTCTAACACGACGTCAGCATCTTCAAAAGCATCTTCATCTGGACTGCTTATTTTAATTTTTATTGGAAATGGATAGCCATCTGTATCTGCATACCTTTGAGAATTAGGGTAACGTGCATTGTTAAACAGCAAAAATTGGTTTTCGCTTATACGTATGTATGTACCACTTACTGGCATTAACTTTTTGTTCCAATTGAGGTCGTAAGCAATAATATCTTCTGCTTCTGTTTTATTGATATTTAGAATGTAGAGAGGAATTTTTAACCCTAATGTATGCATCCCTCTTATAATAGGTTTTAGTTCCTCGTAGCTCATTTCTTTATAGAAGTGAATGACTACTTTATCAGCTTCAGCAACCGATGTAAAATCTCTAATGGCTTTACATATACTTCCTGCCAATAGGTCTGTTTCGCTTTGGTCAAAATATTCGAACTTTCTAAATAAACCATTGTTTTGAAAACTAAAGGCACTTGCTATATACCGTCTGTTTTCGCCTTGATTGGTAAAAGCACCAACACCAATTACTAACTCTTTTTTGTCAGTTACTGCGAGCTTCCAAGGTGCACCACCTAATTTGGCGTGAATTGCCAATGCCATATTCTGTAATGAGAATTGGAAGTTATATTGGTTCTCGATATTGACTACCATTTTCTCATAATCTACAACCTGTGTAACAATACCTTCGTTTAAAAAGAGTTCTTTGATTTGGATATAGATGTCTCGGTCTTCGGGATTTGATGTGAACTTATCGAAAGGACTTAAATAGAACGCTGCATAACGTACATTATCGTGGTCAAACGAAAGGTTTTCTAACTGCTCTGTTATATCTGGTATTGGGTCGTTTTCATTTTTAAACTCTATAAAATGTTCTTTAGACGTTGAAGCCTTAATATTTACATAAGCCTCAATCCCTTTAAAATATTTTTTTTGAGAGGTAACACCAAATTTAAGGTTGTTATAAAAGGTCTTAATAGCTTCTTTATGTGACGTATGGTACACAAAGAAAAACTTAATGTTTTGGTTGTTTGGTCTTTTGTAAGGGTTGAGGTTATTCATTGCCAATTTAGGTACTAAATGTGTTTTTTTATTACCGTATTGGTCTTTACCAAATTCCAATAAACCTACTTGTGGGTCAATGTGATTGATACGATTGAGTGGCACATCAATAAACGCATCATTCTTAAACGGAAATATGGCTTTAAAGTCTTCTGTAAATAGATAGTTGGTTGCAAAATTATTAATAAGTGCTACATACTTTTGGTATTTGTTGGCTGGTCTTACTGGTTCTTCAATAGGTATATCTAATGCTCGTGCTAATGGTAAACTAAAAATTGGGAATGCTTGGTCAAACTGAATAGCATTGTAAAATTCTTGTTTTTCCTCTGTGTCGAGGTCCATTTGGTAATTGAACGTTTTTTGACCATATACACAACGCCTTATTAACTCTGAATCCTCTATATCCTTAACCGACGTTGTAAGGACTTTTGAAGTACCATCGTATGATACAATTAACTCTGGTAAGTCTGTGAGTTTTGCAAACTGTATTTTAAATGAAAATTTATAGTAGAGGTTATAGTCTGCTGTATTCCCTTTTTTTGAAGGCATCCACACTTGTACATCACCAACGAAGTTTTTTACTACTATATAATAGTCTTTAGATTTAAAATAGCTTCTTAATTGGTGTTTAAGGTATTGCTTATATATTCTTAATTCTCTACCATCTACTAAATTTAGCTTAATGCTTGGTGCATCTGGTATTTCTGTTGTAAATGTTGTAAATATTTGGTCTATGTTAGATAAGTCTGCATCTGGAAACACCTCTTTAATCTGCCTTGAAAATTTAGATTTATGAATGGGATGACTACCTTCCATATCTTCTAAAGTTAAATAAATGGTAGGCGCACTATTAGGCCATTTAAAGTTGAGTATGTTGGTTTTGAGGTGTTCTTGCATTGGTATTATAATTTTCAGTTTTACATAAAATCTATTTGAATTGCTCTGTTATTTTTAATCCTTTTTCAATAACCAAACTAACATCACTACTATTTTTAGCTTGGGCATTTAAAGAACCTAAAACTTTTAAACTTTCTTCAGTTTGGTAATCAATACTTTGTTTAAAGAAAATTTCAATTGCTTGTTCTATTCTTTCTTTTAAGATTTTGAGTTCTTTTTGACTATCGTCATTTTCCTCTGCTCTTGTAAGCGAATAGTATTCTCCCTTTGAAGGTCTTTTAATTCTTTTATCCAATTTGTATGCTCTATTTAGGAATGCCTCTAAACGCATTGCTTTCATTTCTTCTGTTGCCATATCTTAACTATTTTCTACTATTTCTCGTTCTTCTTGGGTAAGGCCATAGAGGTCGTACACCATTGTGTCTATAGTTTTTTCTGTTTGAGTAATTTGGGTTTGTAACTCTTGGGCTTTTTTCTTGTTGTCTTCAAAGAGTTCTAACCACTCAAACTCGTCTTTTTTGGTCAATGGTGAGCCACCTGCTTTTTTAATGGCTTTGTTGAGTTCTTTTATAAAGTCTGCAAAGTCTAATTCGTGCCAGTTTTGTAGTTTTCGAGTTAGTTTTTCAATTTGTGTACTTACTGAAAAGTATTTTATAAACTTATTAGTATAATCATTCAATTCTTTGTTTAAATCAAGTAATGAAACGACTAATTTTTTGAATTTTTCTTGTACCTCAACAGTTATCTTTTTTACTGGTATTGTTCTAATATCAGATAAGGTTAATTGAGAAAAATCATCTTTTGAAGCAGTCGTTGAGCCTTTAGTTTTCATAAATGAAAATAGCTTACTGTTGATTAAAGCTAATAAATAATGTATTTCGTAATTATGATTTGTTATTTTAAGATTATAAATATCTTTTTTATTGACAAACTCATCACTAACAAGTGAAGCCATAATTCTAAATTGTCTATTTATTAATCTGCGGATAATTATTC
This sequence comes from Flavobacteriaceae bacterium LYZ1037, assembly GCA_003144015.1. Taxonomy (GTDB): domain Bacteria; phylum Bacteroidota; class Bacteroidia; order Flavobacteriales; family Flavobacteriaceae; genus Xanthomarina. The sequence goes on from QFWS01000009.1 coordinate 93,229, forward strand.
TTTCATCTTGGAAAAAAGAATAATCTTTTGGCTTCTCTCTTAAATTATCGCTGTAATGTACCCAAGAAAATTCTTCAGACTTCTGATACCTTCCCAAATAACCAGTAAAGTACTTTTTATACCCATCAATATAATCATCACTAACATCATCTGAATTTGGTAAAATCCCTCTTATGGAATCACTAATATCATCGAGAGTAATTGTGTCTTTAACTATTTTTGGTTGAAGAGTGTAGAAAAAAGGATTTAAAACAACTTTTAAAGAATCCAATTGCATCCAAAACTTGGATGGAAGTAATAATAAATTTCTTTCTTCAATTAAACTGGTATCGAATTTTTCTCGGGCTCCAAACTCTAATACTCTTGAGTAATATTCCTCTGATTTTTCATTATTGAATACATAAATACCTGTATCAACATAGGCATCTTTAAAAACATCATAGGGAAGTTTAATACCTATTTCTAATTTCAAATTTGAGGCAATAAACTTTCTTGTACTATTATATTTATCACCTGTTTGCCACGAAACAGGAATTATGTAGCTACTATAAGAAGATTCTTTTGTAATTCTACTTGCTAATTCTATGAATGAAGTATAAATATCAAAATTTGATTGAAAACTAATAAAATTGTTAGTTATATATTCTCTAACGGTTTCAGACAATTTAGCACCATAAGGTGGGTTTCCAATAATTACATCAAAACCACCTTTATCAAATATCTGTGGAAATTCTTCTTGCCAATTAAAGGCTTTATCTCCTGCTACGGTTTTGCTATCAATTATCGAGTTACCACATTTAATATTATTACTTAAATCGTTGAGTTTTCGTCGTGGTTGTGCAGTGCGTAACCATAGGGATAGTTTAGCAATTTCTACAGATTCTTCATTGAGGTCTACGCCATAAATATTGTTTTCTAAAATGGTGTTTTCTATATCACTTAATATAAGGCCACCACCTAATACTTTTGCTTTTAGCTCATCGATGTAGCGGTGTTCTTTAATAAGAAAATCTAGCGCTTGGTTTAAAAATGCTCCAGAGCCACAAGCAGGGTCACAAATGGTTATTTGCAGTAACCACGCTCTGTAATTATCTAAAACCTCTAATAGTTGCTTTTTGGTGTTTTGGTGTGTCCCTTTTTTTATCTCGAAATAGGCTTCTTCCTTAAAACCTAATTGGACTTTTTTCTCTTGGCAAAGTTTACCAACTGTATTTTCTACAATGTATTTGGTAATGTATTTTGGTGTGTAGAAAACGCCATCTTTTTTTCGTTTGCTTTTTTGTTTGTCGAACTCGCCACCTTCAATTTCGGCATTAACGCTTTCTATTTCATTAAGTGAGTTTTCAAAAATGTGACCTAAAATATTAACATCTACTTGACTGCTAAAATCGTATTTAGCGAGTTTGTAGGTGTGTTTGTAGAGCAAGTCATCATCAATCTCCAAACTATCTAAAATAGCATCCGGTTTAAACAATCCGCCATTGTAGGCATAGATTTCTGCTCTTGAGGTTGTGCCTTTTCTACCTTCATCTAAAAAATGAAAGTATTGTTTAAAGAGGTTATATAATGGGCGTTCGTCACCAAAATCGATGTCGGCTTTCCACTTATCTAATATCTGTATGGTTGAGTTTGGTGGTAACAGGTCTCTATCTTCAGCAAAGAAAATGAACAGAAAACGGTCTATGAGTTTCTGTGATTTTTTGAATAGGGATAATTTTACGTTTTTTTCGAGTGCTTTTAGTTCCTCTAATTCTTGAGACAATTCGACCGCCCTTGATGTAACAGCTTCATATTTAATGCGTTTGGCATTTCGTTTTACGAGGTCTCTAAAGAGTTCGCGTTTAAATACAGAATAGTCGTTGTAAAACTGTTTGGTAATCTTGTCTTCCTCTACTAAAGAAGCTTCCTTTATTGTTAGTGGTAGATTGTTAAGAATGTTATCCTTTTGTAAGCATAGGTACATTAAAGCAAATTCTTCTGGTGCTAACTGAAAGAGATTGAACTCTAAAAACTCGGTAGCATCGTTGATGTAAAACCGCAACTTCTCAAAATTGGATGTAATGACATACACACAGCCTTTTTGATTGGCTTTATAGTCGAATGCCTGTTTGCGAATGCTTTCTAAATCTTTGGTATTGGTTCCCTTCAGCTCAATAACTCCAATAGCTTTGGTTTCCTTTAAAATAGCTCCATCTGCTTTACCTGCGCCTTTTTGGTTTTTAAACTCGGTAGTGATATTAAAATCAGGCTTTGGATTTAGGATATACCCCAAGACATTTACAAATAGTTCGTCCAGAAACTTTGCCTGGTACTGTTCTTCTTTAGAGTTTTTAATATTCTCTTGAATGGTAGCATTATGAAAATACTTGGTATATTTTTTATAGGCACGCTCTACTACTGAATTATCTTGTTGCGCCAGATATGTTTTTATTACTGATGTTTGAAATAATGCCATTTAAAGCTGCTGTTTTTTGTTGGTTAAGTTCTTAATTTCTTCTTCTACTTTTTTGAGGATTTCCGTACTGTTGGATTCATCTTTAAGCATATTGACAATTTTATCAGCCATCCAAAAGTTTAGTAACTCATTTTTACTTTTGTTTAAAGCCTTTGCTAAATCTTCTACTTGTTCCTTTCTGGCCATACGTGTACCACGTTCAATCTTACTTAATAAAGCGGTATCGATATTCATTTGAGAGGCAACCTCACGAAGTAATAGTTGCTTTTCTTCCCTTAACTTCCTTATATAATTACCAAATGTCATTTTAGAGATATTTTGACTTGTCAATATTTGTCTAATTTAAGAAAAGGAAACCAAAGGAAAGTAAAAAGATATAAACAGTTATTAACAGGTAATGAGGATATTAAGGATTTGAGGAAGTCCTTTTAATCATATCCTTAAATCCTTAAAATCCTTAACTATGTCTTTGCAGGATTTGAATAGTTGTTGTGCGCTTCTCTATGTATTAAAGCTGCTTCGACAAATTTAGTAATATAACCTTCTGCGGTTTTGTGTGGGATGCTCTGCTTTGTGGCTAAATCTAAATACTCTTGCCTGCTAAATTGCCTTGGTAAACTTTCTAAAAAGCGTTCTTTTCTATTTGAACGTTTTGTTACTTTATGCTCTATTGGTAAGTCGTTAAATACTTTACTACTGTGTTTTACTAAAATTGAAATTATGGTTAATGCATTTTCAAAATCTATATCCTCACATTCTTTAGTTGCATTAACATCACCATCTTCCATAATGCGGAATGCTGTGAAAAGCATCATTACTCTAAAAGCAATTAAGCCTAATCGCCTTATTGTTGCGATGTACTCTTCAGGTTGTAGGTTGATGTATTTGGTCTGTAAGGATTCAAAAAAGGCATTGAATTGCTGTTGTTGAGTTGTGGTTAACCTTATTTCAATCTCTGGGTTGTTTTTTAGCGTTTTGTACAATTCTAAAAACTCACTACCTAATTTGTTATAGTAATCATCTAAACCTACTTTATTGCTATTTTGAAACACGTTTTTCCAAGTTGGTTTTATATTCATATAGTAAAACATAAAGCGACTAAATAATCCGTTCTCTGCATTGGGTATTAAGGTTGCCACTTGTTTAGGTGTACCTGATAATACAGTTGACAAGCACGGTTTCTCAATATCTACATATTCTCTATCGGTTCTACGATAATAGCTTATTGTTTCGTGATGAAAGGCTTTACGAAATCCATCGGAATAATTGCCATAATCGCTTTTAAAGGCTTGTGCTAACGTATCGCCTTCTGTTTCAAAAATTAAACCTCTGCCTTTATTATCAGAAATTAATTGATATACGCCTGTTACACTATTGTTAGCAGGAATGAACAGCATTCGCTCTGGCGGTTTACTCGGTTTTTCCAAGTTTTCATCTTTTCCTTTGTTCATATTATAGGTAGCGGTTTCTACTTGAAATTGCTGTTTTAATACTTTGGCTTGTTCTCGTTTTAATTTATGAACAGGCTCTACCAAATTTTTAATTTGGTTAAGTCTTCCTTTACCTGCAGATGCAGGTGCGGTTACAAATAGATATAAATTACAAAATACTTTACGTTGGTCATAGATTCCGAAGAGTTTGGGAAAACACGCACTAAATGCTGTTAATGCACCTAATAGTAAAATATCTTTTTCTTCTTGACCACTTGCAGGATTTACAACTTGTTGTAAAAACTGTGGCAAATTCTCATATAGCGTTTCTGGTATTGTAGGCATTGATTGGTTGGGTGTATCGACAACAGTTACAACGTTTGTTGCAGCTTCGTTGTTATACTGTTGTTTAGTCGGTTTAATACCTGACTGATGTGTATAGTGATAAAAGGTAGCAATTGTAATTCCGTGTCCTTTTGCGTTTAAGCATTTATCGAATTGTGCATCACACTCTTTAGCATCGTAACCTGCATAATTTTTACTTATTCGGTGGAAATAATCTCTTCCTGTTTCTCCATATTCTTCTGCTAAAGCAAAGCCTAAATCTCTCCAAGTGGCATAACTTCCTGTTATGTCTGTACCTGATTGCTCGATTGCTGAAATGTAGGATTCAATGTCTGTATCAGCAACAGCAACAACATTGGTTGTTGCGGTGTTGCTTTTTGGTTTTATTGGCTCTTTAGGAACTTCTAACCAATCTTTTGGGTTAAATATTTTAGTCATAATACTTGATGTCTTTTATGTAGAAAGGCTGTTGGGTCGTATGGTAAAAAACAAGCTCTGGAAACGTCTTTACCTGACTGGTCAACCTCAATGTTATAATTGTGTTTAATGTAATTTGCTACTGCTGTGAAATATTCTGAATGCGATACTTCTGAAATATCTATTCTGATAATCCATTTTAGGCCATCACCAGATGGTGATACGAATAACATTTCGGTTTCGAAATATTCATCATTTAGTAATTGTGCCTTTAACTCTTGAAGATTATCCAAATGGTCGAAATCAATAGTTAATAGATTAGAATGTTGTAACAAATTACTATCGTTACGTTTTTCAAAAGTTCCTGAAAAGGTTACGTAGTCAAAGCGATTAGCTTTGAATTTACGAGCTTCTTTTACATCTGTAATTACACTTAAATCTTCGGTTATCTTTTTGTATTTATCACTTGTGATTAATGCAAATACTTGATGCAATCGTATAGTTTCCGAAGGAAACACATTGCGAACAGGTGCTTTGAAAAAGCTACAGTTTGCATACCAGGAATCGTCAGGTTCATTAAGCCATTCTAATTCGTCTTTCTCTTTTATTTCTAAATTTAAATGTAACTCTTGATTTATCTTCTGGAATAATTCTTCTTCATCGGTTATTCTGAAATGGTATTGTGCAAAATCGAATACATCACCTTTAAAGTCTTCTAATTCAGTATCTCTATGCGTTGCAATAACACCATCTATATGAACACGTAAAGTTTCTTTACCACCATTAAAAGGGTTTCGGGTTATCCCGCAGTCCCTTCCTTTTAAGGAAAGGACTGTAGTTTCAGGATAATACTGTCTTAACACATAGGCGTAAATCTTTAAACCATAATGTGTTTTGTCTAATATTGCTTCTCTACTTATTTCCATTACACTTGAAATTATGGTTGTAGTAGTTGTCTTGAAGCAATTGCTCTATGTCAGCAACTCTATAGTAAAATTTACCTTTTACTTTACTGTATGGTAAAGTACCATTGGTTCTTAAAGTTTGTAGCGTTCGCTTACTTATATGTAAGGTTTGCAATACATCTTGATTGTCTATCCACGTATCTTTTAATACTTCTGCTCTCGATTGTCGCAACAACTCGATACGCGCTTTTAAGTCCTTAATATCTTGCGAGAGCGCCAAGATTAAATCGATTATCTCCGTCATAACTTTACCGCTCCTTTCTTAATTAGGTAATCGGCAGCTTGCTGTTCGATTTCATCTTGTGAGTCCATACGGTTACGCAGTAACCAATGGTCTAACTCTTCACGTTGGAAATAAATCTTTTTGCCATTCGGTTTATAGTGTGGAATGGCTCCCGTACTTGTCAATTTGTACAAGTGTGATTGGGAAAGTTCTAAATACTTGCAAGTTTCATTAAAATTCAATACTTGCTTTTGCATCGTTTGTTGCTCTATTAAGAGTTTTTCGATACGGTCTAATTTTTCGATGATATTTGTGTCCATCGTTTATTTTGTTTTAAATAAATGAGGACATCTGGCCAAATGTCATTCTTGGTTTTCAAGAACAAGACAAAGGTTTAAAATGTAGATTTTTAAAAAATGAAGATTTTTAGGTAGTATTGAGATTACATTGAGAAATCTCAATGTTCTCAATGTTTTTTTATTGCATTTGTTTGAAAATATTATCAATAGTTTCTTTTTCTTTAAAAGTATATTGCTTACTTGAAGATAAATTTTGGGCAGTTAATTCAAAATCATTTTTAGTATAAAACTTATTAGACCTTTCAATTTCGGATAACTTTAAATTTTTAAATTGAGGTTTTAGCTTGTCAAAGATGTATCTAATTGCAGTTGTATTGGCCTCAAAATAAATATTAAAATTTAAAGAAGTAAAATCATCTGTTGTTAGAATCTCTAACAGCTGTTTTGTAGTAGTTCTATTTTCTAATAAATCTATTTTAATTTGAAGCTGTTCAAGCACTTTTAAAAGATTTGCTTTATCTTTTCCTTTAAACACAAATGAAGTTTTTGGTTTGCTTTTAGGCTTTGATGTTTTTTTAATGACTACTTTTTTAGATGTCTCAATCTTCTTTATTAAGTCTGCATTGAATTTAGTGTCATTGAAATACTTTTCAGCTATTTCGGAAATCGTAAATAATGGTGTTTCTGAAAACTGTCCGTACTGCTCTTGTAATTCAGCATATAGTCGTATCACTGATACTTTCAGATAATTAATTATATAATCAACGTCGTCGCTTAAATCTACCGTTATATTCCTTTTACTAATGTAGCTGGCTATGTCATTTAAGTACTTATCAAATTTATTATGCAGAATCGTATAGCTGTATTTATTTTCTGCTGTTGTTGCATTCTCTGGAAAGCCTGCAATAAATGAAACAATAGTTTTTTCAGTTTCATTAAATATGCTTTTTTGGTAATACTCTTTTTTACTATTTAAAGGTCTTTTAAAATGTATTTTAAAAACCGCATTAGCTGCTAATGGATATAATTTTATTTCAGATAACAATAATTGAAATTCTCTTTCTGATCTATTGTCGCGATGTAAACCTTTAGTAATAGAAACTAAACTTGAAAATATGTTATTTTTCATTATAAATCCAATTGAATACGGTTAGCAGCATCTTTCTTTTTATCGTCGATTACTTTGGCATAAATCTGCGTTGTTCTCAATTCTTTATGACCTAATAATTTTGATACTGTATAAATATCTGTGCCTAAAGTTAATTGTAAAGTTGCATACGTATGACGTGCGCAGTGAAAAGTAATATTTTTTGTAATACCCGCTTTCATTATCCATTGTTGTAATTTCAAATTAGACCAGGCACTATAATGCAAATCTTTGAAAATTTTATCTGTCTGCTTTCCTTCTTCACCTAATAGTTCTCTTGCTTGTTCAGAAATGGGTAAAGTTTCAGCTCCTTTGGTTTTCTTTTGTCTAAAACGGATGTAGTATCCCATTTCTTTAGAATGCTGTACTTCTGACCAGACTAACTTTTCAATGTCTGACCATCTTAATCCTGTGATTGCTGAAAATATAAAAGCTTTTTTTAATAAAGGAAGTTCACATTCAGTGTTTGCTGCTCTTTGTAATTCATCAAGTGTTAAAAATTCTCGTTGAGGTTCACCTTGTTTGAAATATTCAACACCATTGGCAGGATTTACTTTTAGAATACCATCCTTAACAGCTTGTTTTAGTGCTGCTGAAAACTTACCATAGTATGAATATTTAGAGTTTTGAGATAATTTTTTTCCAGCTCTTCCCATAGCATCCTTATCTAAATACTCTTTAAACCGCTCTACAAATGATTTATCTATATCTTGAAAACTAACATCCGTTGGACAAAAGGTTTTTAAATGTTTCAACATACTATTCCAATTCCCATAATTACCTGCACTTGTGTTTTTCTTTTCTGCTAATGTTGTTATATAAGTAATAAAACTACCCTTTAATTTCTCTATATCCTTAAATCCGTAAATACCATTTTGAATTTCTATTTGTCGTTGTGCACAAATAGTTTCAGCAAGTTGCTTGGTTTTCTTATTAACATCCCTTTCCGTTTTAGTTTTAGGATTGGCAGTTAGGTATAACCTCAAATATTCTGTTTTCCTTTTTCCCTTATGATAGTAGTCTAAATACAAACTAATATTATCATTTTTTTTGCGCTGTCTTAATGTTACTTTCATAATAAATCAATTAAAGAGGTTTTCAATTTGCCAACGAGCTACTATATGCTTTCTACCAAAAGGAACTGCTTTTAAACGTCCTTGTTGTATCATCCTTTGGATGGTCCATCTACTTACACCAATGAGTTGAGAAGCCTCTGTTACGCTTAAAAAATCTTTGTTATTTACTGCATTTGGATTGTAGTCATTAACTATTTCTTTTTGCTGCTGAATAGTTTCTTCAAGAGTAGCTTGTACTTTCTCATTGCGTTTACGTGCCTTATATGCTCTTTTAGCACAAATATCACTACAGTATTTAGTAACTGTTGTTCGTGCTGTAAAGGCATTACCGCAATGCTTACAAGTTTTTGGGATGTATAAATTACTGCTCATAAATGGTGCTTTATGTAGCGTTATGGTGCAACGTGGGGCAATATGGTGCATCATTTCGCCAATCTCACTGCCAACAGATTTGGGCAACAAATCCGTATTTAAGGCAACAGATATACAACAAATTTAATGAAAAAAGAGCAAATAAGCAACAAATAAAGGAAGATAAAAACGTATAAAGTAAAGAAAAACAGGTGGTTAACAATAAAAAGAAAGATAGTTACTTCCCGATACAAAAGTTCGCAAAAATATTTCCTAAAAGCTCGTCGTTAGTAACATTTCCTGTTATTAACCCAAAATGATATAGTGCTTCACGAATATCGATAGCCATTAAATCTCCCGATATTCCAGAATCGAGTCCATGTTTAACTTTCTGGATTTCTTCTAACGCTTTTAAAAGCGCATCATAATGTCTGGTATTGGTAATAATAGTTTCGTTATTTCTAAGGGCTCCCGTGTTAATTAAATTAAGAAGCTTATTGGTTAACTCCTCGACTCCAAAACCTGTTTTGGCAGATAATAGTTGAATTTCTGGGATTTCAGTTTGCATTTCAGCAATTTGAATATCGTCTATCTTATCAATTTTATTAGCAATAACAATCAAAGGTTTTAAAGGATACTTGTTTTTTATTTTCTCTAATTCCACTTTAAATTTGGAACATTGCACTTTAAACTGTTTTGAATCGAATAGGTAAATTACCACTTGAGCCTGCTCTATTTTCTCATAGGTTTTTTTAATCCCAATACTTTCAACGACATCTTTTGTGTCTCTAATTCCAGCTGTGTCAATAAAACGGAAACCAATACCTCCAATGGATATTTCGTCTTCTATAGTATCTCTTGTCGTACCTGCAATTTCCGAAACAATAGCACGTTCTTCATTTAATAAGGCATTTAGCAATGTCGATTTACCAACGTTTGGTTCTCCAACAATTGCCACTGGAATACCGTTCTTAATAACATTTCCAACAGCAAAAGAATCTATTAAACGTTTTAAAACGAAAGTGATACGTTCAACCAATTCTTTAAATTGAGATCTATCAGCAAACTCTACATCTTCTTCAGCAAAGTCTAACTCTAACTCAATTAACGAAGCAAAATTTAAAAGTTCTTCACGCAGTTTTGCTATTTCACTAGAGAAGCCACCACGCATTTGTTGCATGGCAATTTGATGCGATGCTTCATTATCACTAGAAATTAAATCGGCTACAGCCTCTGCTTGACTTAAATCTAATTTTCCATTTAAAAAAGCTCTAAGAGTGAATTCGCCAGCATCTGCCATACGACATCCATTTCTTAAAAAGAGTTGCAAGATTTCCTGCTGAATATACACAGAGCCATGACAACTAATTTCAACGACATCTTCTCCGGTATACGATTTTGGATTTTTAAAAACAGATACTAAAACCTCATCAATTGTTCGGTTACCATCCATAACATGCCCAAGATGTATGGTGTGTGTTGCCTGATTATTTAAATCTTTATTGTGAATGGATTTAAATAGCTTCGAACTAATAGTAATTGCATCTTTCCCAGATAAGCGAATAACAGCAATAGCTCCTGCTCCAGAAGGTGTTGCTAATGCAATAATAGTGTCTGTTTGATTCATCTTACAAAAATAGTAAAATGAAAGCACAAAACGAGGTTAATATAATTAAGCAATTCTTAACAGATTTAATTTTGCTTTACTATTATATTTGTAAAAAAATTAAAATATATTTTAATCATGTTAAGACTTTTTACTGTATTATTTATTTCTTTATCTATTGTTTCTTGTAAAAAAGAACAACCTACCGATGGATATCTAATTAATGGAACTATTGATGCTTCGGTGAATAATAGAAAAATTAAAATTATCAAGTTTGAAAATAATAATGAAATAATTATTGATTCTGCAACTTTTCAAAACGGGAAAGCAACTTTAAAAGGTAAAATTGATACACCAAATTTATATCAAATAACTATTGATGGTGTTTACGGTAGCCTTCCAATTGTATTAGAAAATAAGAAGATGTCTATTAGTTTTAATAAAAATAATTTGTTAAAATCTACAGTAGAAGGAAGTGAAGAAAACAATCTTCTAAAAATATATTATGACGATTCTGAGATGCTGAAGACGAAAAACGCTTATTACGGTAAACAGATTATGACTGCTAGAGAAAATAAAGATACTTTGAAAATGAATGAGTTAAAATCTGAATTCATTAAAATAAGAGATGATATCAACGCTAAACACATTGAACTCGTTAAAAACAATCCCAATTTAGTAACAAGCGCTGCCATACTTGGAAACATTTATATTGTTAAAGGAATTAGCAAAGAAGAAGCAAGAAACATATTCGACACCTTTTCTCAAGAAGTTACTTCTAGTGACATTGGTGTAATAATTAATGAAAAGCTTACGGAAGTCACGACTGATGTTGGCAATATAGCTCCTGGTTTTTCAGCTCCCAACCCTGAAGGAAAGTTATTGAGTTTAGAAGATATTAAAGGCAAAGTAACTATCATCGATTTTTGGGCTGCTTGGTGTGGACCTTGTAGAAAAGAAAATCCGAATGTGGTAAAAGTTTATGAAAAATATCACGATAAAGGTCTAGAAATCATTGGCGTTTCTTTAGATGGAACCCCTAGCCAAAAAGATGCTAAAGCTGCATGGGTAGAAGCTATTGAAAAAGATAAATTAACGTGGCACCAAGTTTCTAACCTTGCCTTTTTTAACGATCCTATTGCAAAACTATATAATATTCAAGCCATTCCTGCCACATTCATTTTAGATAGTGAAGGCAAAATAGTGGCTAAAAACTTAAGAGGTGAAGCTCTTGAAGCAAAAATTGCAGAATTATTGAACTAAATATAAAAGCTTAAAAAAAGCCTTTCAAAATTGAAAGGCTTTTTTTTTTTATAATTTTCCAAGTTTCTTTAAGACAAAGAGTAATACAATGGGGATTGCTAATAAAACAATCATAAGTAGGTGTTCTTTAAACAGCCATGAAGCCAGAATTAAAGTAATTACATAACCTCCAATAGCTCCTCCAAAATGGGCATCATGACCTATGTTTCCTAACTGATTTTTCATGCCGTAGATTGAATATAATAAATAACCAATTCCAAAAATATACGCAGGAATAGGAATGGGAATAAAAAACAAATACAAGCTCATATCTGGTTGTAATAAGATAGCTGAATAGATAATTCCCATAACAGCACCACTAGCGCCTACGGCACTATAATGATATTCGTTTTTATGAAAATAAAAGGACAACAAACTACCTAACAACAGGCTACCTATATATATTATTAAAAAGTATAAGGTGCCCAAATAATTTAAAACGATGTCTGCAAAAATGTAAAGAGTAAACATGTTAAAAAATAAGTGAGGCATATCTACATGAAGAAAACCAGAGCTAAACATCCTAAATTGTTCGCCTCTTATTATACTGCCCACATTAAATTTATACTTTTCAAAAAAACTAAAATCATTAAATCCTTTAAAAGAAATAATTGCATTTGCAGCGATAATAATGATTAATACCAAACTTAAATTGCCCATAAATTGTAAACGTTATATTTTAAATATACCATATATTTGTTCTTGCAAATCTAAAATTAATTCATGCAATTTATTGCTTACATTTTAATTTATCCGTTTTTATGGCTTATTTCAATCTTACCTTTTAGGTTGTTATATGCTTTTTCCGATGGCATTTACATATTAATCTACTATATAATAGGCTATAGAAAAAAAACAGTTCAAGAAAATTTAAATCTGGTATTTCCTGAAAAATCTGAAAAAGAAATTAAAATCATTACTAAAAAATTCTACCACCACTTATGTGATATGGTTGTAGAATCTATTAAATCGATGACTATTTCGGAAGCTGAAATGAAAAAACGCTTTACATTTTCTAATGTAGAAGTTATACAACAACTTGAAAAAGAAAACAGAAGTATAGCGTTAATGTGTGCACATTATGGTAGCTGGGAGTGGATTTTTATTCTTCAAACCTATATGAATGTTAAAGGTTACGCCATATATAAACGTCTTGCCAATAAATATTTCGACAGATTGGTAAAGCGTATTCGTGCAAAATACAACAGTCATCTTATTACAACTAAAGAGAGCATTCAAGTGTTATTTCAAGCTAAACGAGAAGGAAATATTACAATCTGTGGTTTTGTGTCTGATCAATCACCAAAACACGATAAAGCTTTTCATTGGAATACTTTTATGGGAATTACAGTTCCAGTACATACAGGTGCTGAAATGTTAGCTAAAAAATTAGATATGTCGGTTGTGTTTTTTGGTGTAAAAAAACTAAAGCGAGGTTATTATGAAACATCTTTTAAAACCATAGCTTATAATCCAAAAGAATTCCCAGATTATAGCATTACAGATCAGTTTTTAGAATTGGTGGAAGCACAAATCTACGAAGCACCAGAGTATTATTTATGGACACATAAGCGTTGGAAACACAGAGATAAAGTGCCCGAAAATTACAGGGTTAAGGTATAGTTGTTATCGGCTCGTTTACAACAGAATCAAACCTTTTTGGTTCAATAAAAACAATAAAAACTTCTTTTGGTTTATTTACTTTGTAACAGAGTGAATTTCAGCAATTATTTTATCTGCTAAATCATCTGCTTCTTTCTGTGTTGGAGCTTCAGTATATACACGTATAATAGGCTCGGTGTTACTTTTTCGTAAATGTACCCAACTATTAGCAAAATCAATTTTCACACCATCAATGGTTGTTAGATTTTCTTTACAATACTTTAATTCCATTTGTTTTAAAATAGCATCAACGTTTATTTCTGGCGTTAATTCAATCTTCTTTTTGCTCATAAAGTAACTAGGATAACTAGCACGTAACTCACTAACTGTCAATCTCTTTTCAGCCAGTAAGCTTAAAAATAAAGCCACACCTACTAAAGCATCGCGACCATAATGAGATGCTGGATAAATAATACCTCCATTTCCTTCTCCTCCTATAACAGCTTTGTTTTGCTTCATGAGTTCAACTACATTGACTTCTCCAACGGCACTGGCTTGATAGATGCCTCCATGTTTTTCAGTAACATCGCGTAAGGCACGTGTGGAACTCATATTACTAACAGTGTTACCAGGTGTTTTGCTTAGTACATAGTCTGCACAAGCAACAAGGGTATATTCTTCACCAAACATCTCTCCTTTTTCATCCATAAATGCTAATCTATCAACATCTGGATCCACAACAATTCCTAAGTCAGCTTGTTCTTTAACAACAGCTTCAGATAAATCTGTAAGATGTTCTTTTAAGGGTTCTGGATTATGTGGAAAATGACCAGTTGGATCGCAATATAATTTAATAGCATGTACACCTAAACGCTCTAACAACAAAGGAATAGCAATGCCTCCTGTAGAATTTACACCATCAACAACAACCTTAAAATTGGCGTCTTCAATGGCTTTTTTATTGACTAAAGGGAGTTTTAAAACCTCATCAATATGCATATCAATATAAGCTTGATTCTTGGTTATTTTCCCTAAGTTATCTACGTCTGAAAATATCATTGTATCACTTTCAGCAATTTCTAAAATCTTAGCACCTTCAGCTCCATTTAAAAATTCACCTTTTTCATTTAACAACTTTAAAGCATTCCATTGTTTTGGGTTGTGACTTGCTGTTAAAATAATCCCTCCATCTGCATGTTCCATTGGAACTGCTATTTCAACAGTTGGCGTTGTTGATAAACCTAAATCAATAACATGAATACCTAAACCAACAAGAGTATTCATTACTAAATTCTGAATCATTTCTCCCGAAATTCTAGCATCACGACCAACCACAACCCTGTAATGTTCTTTGTTGCGTTGTTGTTTTAACCAAACCCCATAAGCCGACGCGAATTTAACGGCGTCTATTGGTGTTAAATTATCTCCAACCTGTCCTCCAATGGTTCCTCGAATTCCTGATATTGATTTTATTAATGTCATATATTTCTAAAAATTTAAACAAATATAAGTTTTCTATATGTTTTCTATATTACGAATTTGTAAATTCACAAAATGAACTTTTTAGCGCATATATTTTTATCTGGAGATAATGATTTTATTACGATTGGTAATTTTATAGCCGACGGCATTCGAGGGAAAAAGTATAAAACATATCCCAAAGATATTCAAATAGGCATCTTATTACATCGTGAAATTGATACGTTTACAGATGCACATCCAATCGTGAGACAGAGCACAAAAAAACTTCATAAAAATTACAGTCACTATAGTGGTGTGATTGTAGATATTCTTTACGACCATTTTTTAGCGAAAAATTGGAGCAATTATTCTAATATTCCCTTAGACATTTATGTAGATGATTTTTACAATACATTAAACGATCATTTTGAAGTGTTACCTACAAGAATACAAAAAATGATGCCTTATATGATTGCAGACAACTGGCTACTAAATTATGCTAGTATAGATGGAATTCAAAGAGTTTTAAATGGTATGAATAACCGAATAAAAAACATTTCCAATATGAATGAAGCCACCAACGAATTAAGAGCACATTATAATGAGTTTGAAGAAGAATTCACTTTGTTCTTTAAAGAATTGATGGATTTTACCGAATTAAAAAAAATCGAAATCACCCAAAAACTTTAAGTTTTTCAACATAATAAAAATGACATTTGTAGAAACTCTTACTAAAAACTTAATAAATCAAGGCAATCCAGATTATGCGCTTCAAATGAAAGCGTATTTACGTGGCCAATTCGAATTTTTTGGAATTAAAACACCAATTAGAAGATCCATACTAAACGAAACAAGCAAGCTATTCGACAAGGATCTAAAAGAAAATTTTAGAACCATAACCTTAAACCTTCTAAACCAACCACAAAGAGAACTACACCATTGTGCAATTGAGATATTTGAAAAATATGCACGAAAATCCTATACAATAAAAGATATCAATATCATTGAAACATTCATTATAACAAATTCATGGTGGGATACGGTAGATTTTATAGCCAAACAAATATTAGGAGCCTATTTGCTTCAATATCCAGAAGCTACTAAAACGATTATTGAAAAATATTCGTTAACTAAAAACATGTGGCTAAACAGAAGTAGTATTTTATTTCAATTAGGATATAAAAACAAAACAGATCATGCTTTACTCTTTAAACAATGTTTAAGATTTAGTGAATCTGAATTATTTTTCATTCAAAAAGCCATTGGCTGGTCTTTAAGAGAATATGGAAAAACAAACCCCAAATCTGTACTAAATTTTGTAAATTCGACTTCACTTAAACCCTTAAGTAAAAAAGAAGCAATAAGAAACATCGTTTAATTTTGAAGACAAAAAAAATCATAAAAATAATTTTAGGGGTTGTTATCTTTTTAGCCTTACCTACTTTATTACTCTTTGGTTTTGTCTATTTTAAATACAACGAAGAACTACCAATTGGCATTGAAAGTGCAGAAGCTGATGAGATGGCAAATAAAATGCTAGATGCGTTAGATTATGTTGCCTATAAAAAAACAAATTATATTGAGTGGACTTTTAAAAGAAAGCATCATTATCAATGGTTAAAGACAGAAGGTATTTGTTATGTGTTTTGGGAAACTTATAAAGTAGAATTAAACTTAAATAATCCTTCTGAAAGTAAAGCTTTTATCCACAGCTTCAGAGTTCACAACGAGCAAGCAGACGAATTAATTGAAAAAGCCACTAATTATTTTAACAACGATTCTTTTTGGTTGGTGGCTCCATATAAAATTTTCGATAAAGGCACAAAACGCAGCATAGTAAAAACAAAAAAAGGTAAACAAGGTTTGCTAGTCACTTATACTTCTGGTGGTACTACTCCTGGAGATTCTTATTTATGGTTTTTAGACAAAAACGGCTTGCCAGAGCGATTTAAAATGTGGGTAGATATTTTACCAATTGGTGGGCTGGAAGCGACATGGAAAGATTGGATAACAACAGAAAGTGGTGCTCAACTCCCAACCTTCCATAAACTGCTTTTTTTAGGATTAGAGATGGGAGATGTTATTGGCACTAAATAAATGGTTTGTTTTCAGTAAAACAGTTAAAATTTAGATTTAACTTTTAAAACTCTAAATCTTGAGTTCTATTTTTTTTGACCCTTAAACTGCTGCTCTTTTAGCTTAAATAGTACGTTAAACGTGGTTAAACTACCATAACTTCTGGTTATGTACTGTTGCAAATCAATTTTCTCTTGCTCTTTTAAATTACTAGAATTTATTTTTTGCTCCATCACTCGCAATCGATCTCTAACCATAGTGATTTTATGAAAGAAAGTATCAATAGGTACTTCGCTGGATTTTAAATTAGTATCGCCAGGTTCTAAAATAAGCTTGCCACCTTTCCATTTGTCTGCAATGTGCACCACTTCGGTTACATCGCTCCAACGTTTTAAAATTTGCACCAAGCTGCTTTCTACTTCAGCAAAACTAACCGTATCCACATCGTCTTCAGCTGCTTCAATTACTTCAAATTCAGCATCGACATCTATAGTTTCTAAACCATTTTCAATAAATGTCACCCAATAGTGTTTTGAGGTTACATTGGTTACTACGCCTTTTCCAAATTCTGGATGATTGATTCTAGAGCTAATTCCTAGTATTTTCATTTATTTAAATTATGTGTTTTAAAAAAAATAATTTTGGTCATGTCGTTTTCATGCACCTAATTTAACAAATTAAAACTAGATAGACACTAGCTTCGCAAACTGACTTAAACATTAATTTTAAAAGGCTTTCACTAGCAAATAATTACACACGATGATAGGCTCAGAGAATCTATAAAAAATAAAATATAACAACAACGTAAAGTCTTTACGCTTTAAATTCCCTATATTGACTTTTTCAATAAAAAAAAACAAATTATTATGAAAACAAAATTACTACTATTAACTTTTTTATTACCTACAATTATGTTTGCGCAAGTGGGAAATGGCTTTGAGAATACACCAGGCGTAACATTTAATGCTACAGGCGGTTCTTGTCAATATTTTGATTTTGATACCGCGACAATTCATATACTCGCCAATTACAATGCGCCTTGCGGTTTAATTTATGTTACAGAGCCATCATCGGGAGCAACTCTAGGGTATTCTATTACTTTAGATCCTACATCTCCTAATGGACCATCTGGGTTTAGTGATGGAGATTTTTTTGGAGTAGGAACCAGTGCTTTTTTCAATACTGAAATTGCATTATCACCACCTGAAGGCAGTCAAGCGTTTTTTATGGAAGATCCTGATGGGGATATTACAATGACTTTTGATATTGTAGATTTAGCAGGAACAACAAACCCTCAGTTTAGCATGCAATATGTGTTAGAAGCTACAAGTTGGGAAGCAGAGGATTTTTTTAAAGTAACCATTCAATTTACTGATTGTGCAAGCCCTACATTAACGTTAATTGATACTTCTGGGCTTGATATTGACGATCTTGGCATAGAAGATACTTGGAATACTTTAAATGCTAATTTAACAGCAAATGTAGGTTGTAAAGCGCAATTAGTTATTGAGTTTTCATCTAATTCAGCAGCTGAAGAATTAGGCCTTGATGCTATTGCTTTTACTGGTGGTATGACATTATCAACCGAAACTTTAGATTTAAATAGTTCAATTTCAGTTTATCCAAATCCATCTAATGGTGCAGTAACTATAAAGAATTCTGGTATTGCCTTAAACAATGCTGTGGTAACAGATATTAACGGTCGTGTAATAAAGTCGTTCAATTTAAATGGAATGACACAAGACAAACAACTTGATTTACGTTCGATGGTTTCTTCTGGAATCTATTTCATGACCATTTCTTCGGAAAACGGTTCCATAGTAAAAAAATTAATTATTAAATAGAGAAAAATATTATTCATTTAAAAGACAACCCAAGAGGGTTGTCTTTTTTTTTACATTAATAAGGTATTAAAGTAAAAATTAGAACTTTTATTTGTTCCATTAAGTTATTGAATTAGAAGTTTTATTCTCAAATTGCGCCTATTTTTATGAATAAAATAGATACGGTTTGGTGAGCTAAGATTTTACGAAAAATAAATTAGCAGTTGTCAATTATACACGATAATGTGATTTGGTTATTTTTCAATCTCAGAATCCAAAACTTCAAGAATATAATCTATCCGCTTCATTAAAGTTTGGCCTTCAAGATTGTTAAAGGTGTTTAAACTTAAACTCCACGCTATTATTCCTTCTAGTTTTGAGTTGGATAGCAGCTGGTCTTTACTAATTGTATTTATTTTAGAATTTCCAGGGATTGGACTGCTAACTTCTTTAATCTCCAATAAGCTTGAACTTGCCTTTTGCCAAAAAGAATGCGATAAATCCCGTTGTAAACCTATTTCAATAATGTAAGACGTGTATGTCGTTTCATAATACCTTAGAAACATTTGCTCAATTTCATTAAGTTGTATTACATCCGTACTCCAATTAATAAGCAATTGTTTTAATTCTTCGCTCTTTAAAATTTCGATGTTACCAGATTTAACCAAATCATTCTGTATAGGATCAAATGTGGTTGGAACAATGCTCCCCAAATAATATAAGATGCTATCCCGTTGGACATTTTCTGGGTTTGTAAAAAAAGTTAGCAAACGATTAGATTTTTTAATAATATCATTTCTACTCTCAATTTTTTCGAACAGTTGTTTGCGATTGGATTTAAATTCTTTAGTTAATCTTAAAAGAATTGCATGTTCTTTCTTATTTTCAATTCGTTGCTGGTTCCAATTATTTATTTGCAATGCTATCAAAATTCCAATAACCACTAGTAAGATTTCACCTATGGCATATTTAAAATACTTTCCTGTTTTATTTTCATTCATAAGGTTATAGCGAATTTTTCTAAAGAATTTAATCATTGGTAGTGGTTGTCAAAATGAAGCCCAACGTGTTTCTTTAGTTTGTAATAAATAACTTTATATAGAAAAAGAGGAGAACTATAACGTGTTTTAGAATTACAGTTCCATGACACGTACGAGTCCTCTCTTTCTATAAAGTTGCAAAGAACCATTTGGAATACC